>NC_014391.1:2550000-5532500 GCF_000145235.1 Micromonospora aurantiaca ATCC 27029
GAACCTCGTTGTGCTAACCACCCGAACTGCCGGCGGTCTTCGGACCAATGGTGGGGAGCGTGGGAACCTGGCGGGTAGTAGTCAAGCGATGGGGTGACGCAGGAAGGTAGCTGAGCCCGGCCGGTGGTTGTGCCGGGGTAAGCGTGTAGGCCGTGCCGTAGGCAAATCCGCGGCGCATATAGGCTGAGACGTGATGCCGAGCCGATTCAGGTGAAGTCAGTGATCCTGTGCTGCCGAGAAAAGCCTCTAGCGAGTTCTTAGCGGCCCGTACCCCAAACCGACACAGGTGGTCAGGTAGAGAATACCGAGGCGATCGGGCGAACTGTGGTTAAGGAACTCGGCAAATTGCCCCCGTAACTTAGGGAGAAGGGGGGCCGGAGACGTGAAGCCCCGCGCGGGTGGAGCGTTGTATGGCCGCAGAGAGCAGGGGGAAGCGACTGTTTACTAAAAACACAGGTCCATGCGAAGAAGTAATTCGATGTATATGGACTGACGCCTGCCCGGTGCTGGAACGTTAAGGGGACCTGTTAGCTCTCACGAGCGAAGCGGAGAACTTAAGCGCCAGTAAACGGCGGTGGTAACTATAACCATCCTAAGGTAGCGAAATTCCTTGTCGGGTAAGTTCCGACCTGCACGAATGGCGTAACGACTTCCCCACTGTCTCAACCACAGGCCCGGCGAAATTGCATTACGAGTAAAGATGCTCGTTACGCGCGGCAGGACGGAAAGACCCCGGGACCTTTACTATAGCTTGACATTGGTATCTGAATTAGCTTGTGTAGGATAGGTGGGAGCCGGTGAAGTCCATACGCCAGTATGGGTGGAGGCAATCTTGAAATACCACTCTGGTTGATTTGGGTATCTAACTTCGGACCGTTATCCGGTTCAGGGACAGTGTCTGGTGGGTAGTTTAACTGGGGCGGTTGCCTCCTAAAGGGTAACGGAGGCGCCCAAAGGTTCCCTCAGCCTGGTTGGCAATCAGGTGTTGAGTGCAAGTGCACAAGGGAGCTTGACTGTGAGACTGACAGGTCGAGCAGGGACGAAAGTCGGGACTAGTGATCCGGCACTGGCATGTGGAAGCGGTGTCGCTCAACGGATAAAAGGTACCCCGGGGATAACAGGCTGATCTTCCCCAAGAGTCCATATCGACGGGATGGTTTGGCACCTCGATGTCGGCTCGTCGCATCCTGGGGCTGTAGCAGGTCCCAAGGGTTGGGCTGTTCGCCCATTAAAGCGGTACGCGAGCTGGGTTTAGAACGTCGTGAGACAGTTCGGTCCCTATCCGCCGTGCGCGTAGGATACTTGAGAAGGGCTGTCCCTAGTACGAGAGGACCGGGACGGACGAACCTCTGGTGTGCCAGTTGTCCCGCCAGGGGCACGGCTGGTTAGCTACGTTCGGAAGGGATAACCGCTGAAAGCATCTAAGCGGGAAGCTCGCTTCAAGATGAGGTATCCCACCCACATTTGTGGGGTAAGGCCCCCAGCTAGACGACTGGGTTGATAGGCCGGAAATGTAAGCCCGGTAACGGGTTCAGTTGACCGGTACTAATAGGCCGAGGACTTGACTACTAAGCTGCTACGCGTCCACTGTGCAACTCTGAACAAACCACCACCCATGTTGTTGGGTTGGTTGACATGTTCATAGAGTTACGGCGGTCATGGCGGAGGGGAAACGCCCGGTCACATTCCGAACCCGGAAGCTAAGCCCTCCAGCGCCGATGGTACTGCACTCGGGAGGGTGTGGGAGAGTAGGACACCGCCGGACAATCTTCCAGTCGAGGGCCGCCCCAGCAGGGGCGGCCCTCGACTGCGTTAGCGTTCTCGGCGGAAACGCCATCAGGAAGGATGTACCTGTGAGCTCAGGACCCCAGGGCGGGGACCGCCCCCGTCGTTACGAGGATCGCGCCGACCGCGGCCAGGGGCGTGGTGACGCCGGCCGCGACGGCCGTCGCGATGACCGTCCCTCGTACCGGGGCGGCCGCGACGACCGCCCGGGTGGCTTCCGTGGTGGCGACCGTGACAGTGGCGCCCGCGGCGGTGACCGTCGTGAAGGCGGTTTCCGCGGTGGCGATCGCCGCGAGGGCGGTTTCCGCGGTGGCGACCGTGACGGCGGTTTCCGCGGTGGTGAGCGTCGCGAGGGCTTCCGTGGCGGTGACCGTCGTGAAGGCGGCTCCGGCGGCGGTGACCGGCGCGAGGGCGGCTTCCGTGGCGGCGACCGTGAGGGTGGCTTCCGGAGTGGAAGCCGTCCGGGCGGCGACCGTCGTGAAGGCGGCTTCCGGGGCGGCGACCGTGACGGCGGTTTCCGCGGTGGTGAGCGTCGAGAGGGTGGCTTCCGGGGCGGCGACCGCCGCGAAGCCGGCACCCGCGACGGCAGCTTCCGCAGTGGTGACCGCCGTGAGGGCGGCTTCGGCGGTGGTGACCGTCGTGAGGGCGGTTTCCGTGGTGGGGACCGTCGTGAGGGCGGCGCCCGTGACGGTGGCTTCCGGGGCGGCGACCGTCGTGAAGGTGGCTTCCGCGGTGGTGACCGTGAGGGCGGCTTCCGCGGTGGTGACCGGCGCGAGGGCGGTTTCCGTGGCGGTGACCGTGAGGGCGGCTTCCGCGGTGGCGACCGCCGTGAGGGCGGTTTCCGTGGTGGGGACCGTCGTGAGGGCGGCGCCCGCGAGGGTGGCTTCCGTGGCGGTGACCGTGAGGGCGGCTTCCGCGGTGGCGACCGCCGTGAGGGCGGCTTCGCCGGTGGCGACCGCCGTGAGGGTGGCTTCCGGGGCGGTGACCGCCGCGAGGGTGGCTTCCGTGGTGGGGATCGTCGTGAAGGCGGTGCCCGCGAGGGCGGTTTCCGCGGTGGCGACCGTGAGGGTGGCTTCCGTGGTGGGGATCGTCGTGAAGGCGGCGCCCGTGAGGGTGGTTTCCGTGGCGGTGACCGTCGTGAGGGCGGTTTCCGCGGTGGCGACCGCGACGGTGGTTTCCGTGGCGGTGACCGTCGTGAAGGCGGGTTCCGTGGTGGCGACCGTGAGGGTGGCTTCCGTGGTGGGGATCGTCGTGAAGGCGGCGCCCGTGAAGGTGGCTTCCGTGGCGGTGACCGTCGTGAAGGCGGTTTCCGCGGTGGCGACCGTGAGGGTGGCTTCCGTGGTGGGGATCGTCGTGAGGGCGGCGCCCGTGAGGGCGGTTTCCGGGGCGGCGACCGTCGCGAGGGCGGCTACCAGGGCGGCGACAACCGCCGGGAGAGCTACGCCGGCGGCGAGCGCCGCGACGGCGGCTTCCGCGGCGGCGACCGCGACCGTGGCTTCCGGCGCGACGACCGGCGCGATGACCGGCGGCCGGGCGGCTACCGGGGTGAGCGGGACGGTGAGCGCCGTGGCTACGGCGACCGGCCGGGCGGCGACGACCGCCGGACCGGCAACTACGGCCCGCAGCGGGAGCGCCAGGACGAGCGTGGCGAGGGGCGTACCGGTGAGGCGCCGGAGCTGCCGGACGACGTCGTCGCGAGCGACCTCGACTCGGCCGTCCGGGCGGAGCTTCTCTCCCTGGCCAAGCCGGTGGCGGAGACTGTCGCCCGGCACCTGGTCGCGACCGGTCTGCTGATCGACGAGGACCCGGTGCTGGCGCTGGCGCACGCCATGGCGGCCCGCAGGCTCGCGTCGCGGATCGCCGCCGTGCGGGAGGCCGTCGGGCTGGCCGCGTACCACGCGGGTGAGTGGCAGACCGCCATCGCCGAGCTGCGGACGTACCACCGGATGAGCGGCCTGCAGAGCCACCTGGCGGTGCTGGCGGACTGCGAGCGGGCGCTGGGCCGGCCCGAGCGGGCCATCGACCTGTTCCGCGGCGCGGACCGGGACAAGCTCGACCAGGCCGTCGCGATCGAGCTGCTGATCGTGGCCGCCGGGGCGCGCGGCGACCTCGGGCAGAAGGACGCCGCGGTGGCGATGCTCCAGGTGCGCGAGCTGACCGGCGACTCGACCGACCCGTGGGCGGCGCGGCTGCGCTACGCGTACGCGGACGCCCTGCTGGCGGTGGACCGGCGCGAGGAGGCGCGGGAGTGGTTCTCCCGGGCCGCCGACGTCGACTCCGAGGGGGAGACCGACGCCGCCGAGCGGCTGCTGGAGCTGGACGGCGTGGTCATCGAGGGCGACGACGAGCCGGAGGACGACACCGACGCGTCCGAGGCGTCGGCCGAGGACGTCCGCGACGACGACGAGGACGAGGACGACGATGACGACCTCGACGACGACGAGGACGACCTCGACGACGATGACGATGACGACGACGATGACGACGACCGGGATGACGACGCGCCGCTGAGCGGCGACGACGACACCTCGGGCGTCGACGGGGACGCGGCACGGGCCGGCTACCGGGACCGGGACGCCGGCGATCTGGCCGACGACGAGCTGACCGACACCGAGGCCGGCTCGCTCGCCGCCGACACCCCGACCACCACCGCCACGACCGAGGATCCGGCCACCGCACCGGCCGCCGACGCCCAGGCGCCGGCCGCCGACGTCACCCCGGCCGGCAAGGCCGACCGGCCCGCGCCCGATGACGCCGCGGACGGCGAGGGCGAGGCGGCGGACCGCCGATGACCGGGTACGCCGGTGACACCGCCTCCGGCGCGGATCGGGGCGAACCCGACCGCGCCGGGGCGGGCGGTCGGCTGGTCGACGCGTACTCGCTCGTCGTCTTCGACCTGGACGGCGTCATCTACCTGATCGACCGGCCCATTCCCGGCGCGGTCGAGGCGGTCGGCCGGCTGCACGCCGAGGGGCGCGCGGTCGCGTACGCGACCAACAACGCCTCCCGCCGCTCCAGCGAGGTGGCCGACCTGCTCACCGGCATGGGCGTCGCGGCCCGGCCGGCGGAGGTGCTCACCTCCGCGGCGGCCACCGCCGAACTGCTCCGCGACCGGCTGCCCGAGGGCGCACCCGTGCTCGTGGTCGGCGCGGAGGCGCTGCGCGCCGAGCTGCGCGCGGTGGGCCTGCGGCCGGTGTCCACTGCTGACGAGGAGCCCGCCGCGGTGGCCCAGGGCTACGGCCCGCAGGTCGGCTGGTCCGACCTGGCCGAGGCGTCCCTGGCGGTACGGGCGGGCGCGCCCTGGTACGCCACCAACACCGACCGCACGCTGCCCAGCCCGCGTGGCCCGCTGCCGGGCAACGGCTCGCTCGTCGCGGTGCTGCGGACCGCGCTCGGCCGCGACCCGGACGTGGTGGTGGGCAAGCCGGAGCCGGCGCTGTTCACCACCGCCGCGCGGCGGGCCGGGACCGGGCGCACGCTCGTGGTGGGCGACCGGCTGGACACCGACATCGAGGGCGCCCGCCGGGCCGGGCTGGACAGCCTGCTGGTGCTCACCGGGGTCAGCGACGCCGCCGAGCTGCTGGCCGCACCCGAGGAGCGCCGCCCCGCGTACGTCTCGTTCGACCTGGCGGGCCTGTTCGACCCGGCCGCAGTGGTGGCGGTGCCGGGCCGGGCCGCAGACGACGGCTGGTCGGTGACGGAGGCCGGCGCGGACCTCGTGCTCGACGGCGCGGGACCGCCGCTGGAGGCCCTCGCGGCGCTCTGCGCGGTGGCCTGGTCGACCGGGGCCGGGCCGCGCGTCCGGGCGCAGTCCACGGCGGCGGAGGAGGTCCTCGCCGCGTTCGGTCTGGACGACTGAGGCGCCGGGCCGCTCAGAGCAGCTTGCGGAGCTTCATCAGGTCGAACGGGTTCGCCTTGATCGACACCCGCCGGGAGGCCACCGCCGACATGACGTCGAGCCGGCCGTGCACCAGCGCGACGAGGTCGTCGCTGCCGGTGCTCAGCGCGATCTTGGCCTTCGGGTCGTCGCCGTCGGACAGGTCGACCAGCCGGCCACCCTCCAGCCGCCCGTGGAACGCGGTGCCGAGGTCGGTGATCCGGCAGGCCAGGGTGCGGTCGAGGTCGATGCGTCCCTGTGCCTCGGCGTTGCGGTCCAGCCGCGCGGCCAGGTCGTGCAACGCCTGCCGGCACTCGTCCACGCTGGCCACATCGTCTCCTCACCACGAACCACGCCGTTCCCGGCACCGTACCGCAATGGGGTGTCCGGGGTGCCCGGTAGCGTGGCACCTGCACACCTCGCCCCGCGGAAGGACTCAGGCATGCAGGACGCGTGGCGCGCCTACCTCGAGCTGGCCATGGGCCTGACGGAGGCGCCCCGGAAGAAGGCACAGGACGCGGTCATGCGCGTCGTCGGCCAGGGCGGCGCGACCGCCGCCCAGCTCCAGACGCTCGCCGAGGAACTGGTCGCGACCGGCCTGGCGAACCGGGAGTCGCTGACCAAGCTGGTCCGCTTCGAGGTGGACCGGGCGCTGGGCGCGGTCGGGCTGGCCACCGCCGACGAGGTCGCCGAGCTGACCCGCCGGGTGCACGACCTGGAGCGGCAGCTGCGCGAGGCGCGCGGCCACCTCGGGCCGGGCGACACGCCGCCCGCCGCCGCGCCGTCCGGGGCAGCCGAGCCGCCGAGGACCGGTTCGCCCGCCGCCGAGTCCTCCCCGGCGACGACGCCGGCCAAGGCCCCCGCGACGACGCCGACGAAGGCGGTGGCGAAGAAGACGGTGGCCAAGAAGGCGATCGCGAGGAAGCCGCCGGCCACCGTGGCCCGTACCCCCGCCGACGGCTCGCCCGCCGCGCCCGCCCGGCCGGCGAAGAAGGCCACCGGGCGCCGGGCGGCCGGCTCGTGACCGCGCCCCGGCCCGGCCCGCCGCCGGGTCCGCGGCCCGGACCGCCCCCGGGGGTACGCCCCGCGCCGGCCGAGGAGATCGGCGAGGCGCGGCACCCGGCGGTGGACGCGGCCGTACTCGGCATGGCCAACGCCGAGGCGCTCGCCCCGGCCGACCAGATCGCCCAGTACGAGGCGGCGTACGAGACGCTGCGCGAGACCCTCGCCACCATCGACCAGGCCTGAGCAGAGGCGGAGACACACCTGATGGCTCGTCGTACCCGGCTGGACGCCGAACTGGTCCGGCGCGGGCTGGCCCGCTCCCGGGAACAGGCCGCCGCGCTCGTGGAGGCCGGTCGCGTCCAGCTGCGTGGAGTGCAGGCGCGCAAGCCCGCGGCGATGGTCGACCCGGCCGACCCGCTGCTGGTCACCGGCGAGGACCCGGCACAGGAGTACGTCTCCCGGGGCGGCCACAAGCTGGCCGGCGCGCTCGCCGCGTTCGCCCCCGGCGGGCTGACCGTCACTGGCCGGCGCTGCCTGGACGCGGGCGCGTCGACAGGCGGTTTCACCGACGTGCTGCTGCGCGGCGGCGCCGCCGAGGTGGTCGCCGTGGACGTCGGCTACGGGCAGCTCGCCTGGTCGCTGCGGACCGACGAGCGGGTGCGGGTGTTCGAGCGCACGAACGTGCGTACCCTCACGCCGGAGGCGATCGGCGGCCCGGTCGACCTGACGGTGGCCGACCTGTCGTTCATCTCGCTGCGGCTGGTGCTGCCGGCGCTTGCGGCGTGCACCGGGCCCGGCGGTGACCTGGCGCTGATGGTGAAGCCGCAGTTCGAGGTCGGCAAGGAGCGCGTCGGCGCCGGCGGTGTGGTCCGCGATCCGGCGCTGCGCGCCGAGGCGGTGCTGGACGTGGCCGCTGCCGCCGCCGGGCTGGGCCTCGGCCTGGCCGGTGTCGCGGCCAGCCCGCTGCCCGGGCCGAGCGGCAACGTCGAGTTCTTCGTATGGTTGCGCGGGGACGCGCCCGCCGCGGATCCGGAGCGGGTCCGCGCGGTGGTGGCCGCCGGCCCGCAGGGCGCCGCCGAGACGGCGGCCACGACCGAGGAGGTGTCCGGGTGAGCCGTACCGCGCTGCTGGTCACGCACACCGGCCGTCGACGCAGCACCGAGCACGCCCGCGCGGTGGCAGCCGACCTGATCGCCGCCGGGTTCGAGGTGCGTGTGGTGGCCGAGGAGGCCGACGACCTGGACCTGCCGGGCGTGGTGCCGGTGACCGGCCCGGAGGCCGCCGAGGGCGCCGAGATCGTGTTCGCGCTCGGCGGGGACGGCACGTTCCTGCGCGCCGCCGAGCTGGCCCGCCCGGCCAAGGTGCCGCTGCTCGGGATCAACCTGGGCAAGGTCGGGTTCCTCGCCGAGGCGGAGATCGACGACCTGGACACCGCCGTGCGTGACGTGGTCGACCGCAACTACACGGTGGACGAACGGCTCACCCTGGACGTCACAGCCGAGTTCGAGGGCGGGCCGACCATCGAGTCGTGGGCGCTCAACGAGATCAGCGTGGAGAAGGGCGAACGCGCCCAGATGCTGGAGCTGCTCGTCGACGTGGACGGCCGGCCGCTGTCCCGGTACGGCTGCGACGGCGTGATCTGCGCGACCCCCACCGGCTCGACCGCGTACGCGTTCTCAGGCGGCGGGCCGGTGGTCTGGCCCGAGGTGGAGGCGCTGCTGCTGGTGCCGATCAGCGCGCACGCGTTGTTCAGCCGCCCGCTGGTGACCGCGCCCACGTCGACGTTCGTCATCACCGTCGACCCGTTCACCACACTGGCCGTGCTCTGCTGCGACGGGCGGCGCGTCTACGACCTGCCGCCGGGCGCCCGGGTGACTGTGCGCCGGGGCACGCTGCCGGTGCGCATCGTGCGGCTGCGGGCCCGCCCGTTCACCGACCGGCTGGTGGCCAAGTTCGACCTTCCCGTCCAGGGCTGGCGGGGCAACCGTCGCTGACCAGCGGCTCAGCGGAAATCTCCGTTCGGCCCACCGGTCCCGGCGCTCGCGCGCGTTACGGTGGGCGTACGGGCCGCGAAGAGGTGAGTCCGGGCGCGGCGGTGAGGCCCGCCGCTTCCCGGATGCGGCCCACCTGTCGCGGGCTCGGCCAGGGGGTGGTCGGGGCCGCGACGGTCGGGACGCCGGAGCGTCGTAGCCGGCCGCGGCGGGCGGACCGGCACGCCGTGTCCGGTCGGGTGTCGACCCCGGCCGGGCCGACAGGTCGCAGGGCCGCCGCCGGAGGAAGCGGCGGCACGCGAGCTGGGCGACACGGTCTCCGGCGTCCCGGCCTCCACTCCGTCGTGCTCGTGTCCACCTGGCGACATGTCGCCGGTGCGGCGGCCCGTACCCGGTGACCAGGTGGCGGACGCCGTCGCAGACTCCGATCGCCGGTCTCACGAGGCCGGCCTCGGAGTAGAGGAGCGTCACATGCACCGGTTCCCCCGCTGGCTCGCCGCCGGCGCGGCCGGGGCGTTGGTGGTCGGGCTCGCCGTACCGGCGTCCGCCGTACCGCCCGCCCGGCCCGCCGGCCCGCCCCCGGGCACATCCGCCCCGGGCGCGAAGCCCGCCCGCGTCACGCTGATCACCGGCGACCAGGTCGAGCTGGTCCAGGCCGCGCCGGGCCGGATCGCCGCCACTGTCCACCCCGGGCCGGGCCGGGACCGGATCGTCTTCCAGACCACGCAGGCCGACGGCGGGCTGCGGGTGCTCCCCGCCGACGTCGTGCCGTACGTGTCGGCGGGCGTGCTCGACCCGGACCTGTTCGACGTGCAGGAACTGGCCGAGCAGGGCTACGGCGACGCGGGCCTCACGGCGCTGCCGCTGATCGTGCGCTACCGGGAACCGGCCGCCGGGCGGGTGCGCCCCCTCGCCGTCGCCGCCGAGTCCCGTCCGCTGTCCAGCATCAACGGCGCCGCGCTGCGTGTCGACAAGGACGACCTGGGCGCGCTGTGGACGTCGCTGCGGGAGACGCCGCAGGCCCGCACCGCGGGTGCCGGACCGGTCCGGCTCGGCGCGGGCGTGGAGCGCGTGTGGCTGGACGGGCGGGCCCGGGTGGCGCTGGAGCACAGCGTCCCGCAGATCGGTGCGCCCGCCGCGTGGGCGGCCGGGCGCGACGGCGCCGGCGTGCGGGTCGCGGTGCTCGACACCGGCGTGGACGCCGACCACCCCGACCTGGCCGGCCGCGTCGCCGAGGCGCGCGACTTCACCGGCGGCGGCAGCGCCCGGGACGGCCACGGCCACGGCACCCACGTGGCGGCCACCGTCGCCGGCAGCGGCGCGGCCTCCGCAGGGCTGCGTAAGGGCGTCGCGCCCGGCGCGCGGCTGCTGGTCGGCAAGGTGCTCGACGACTCCGGCTCCGGCTACGACTCCGGCATCATCGCCGGCATGGAGTGGGCCGCGCGCTCCGGCGCCAAGGTGGTCAGCATGAGCCTCGGCGGCGCGCCCACCGACGGCACCGACCCCATGAGCCAGGCCGTGAACGATCTCACCGCCTCCACCGGCGCGCTGTTCGTGATCGCCGCCGGCAACGACGGTGAGCCGCGCAGCGTCGGCTCGCCCGGCGCGGCCACCGCCGCGCTCACCGTCGGCGCCGTCGACCGCGACGACGTGCTCGCCGACTTCTCCAGCCGTGGCCCGCGCCTGGGCGACAACGGCCTGAAGCCGGAGATCACCGCGCCGGGCGTCGGCATCGTCGCCGCCCGCGCCGCCGGCACCACCATGGGTACGCCTGTGGACGACGCCTACACCCGCGCCTCGGGCACCTCGATGGCCACGCCGCACGTCGCGGGCGCGGCCGCCGTACTCGCCCAGGAGCATCCCGGATGGACCGCCGCGCAACTGAAGGACGCGCTGGTCAGCACCACCCGGCCGAGCACCGGCGCGACGGTGTTCGAGCAGGGCGCCGGGCGGGTCGACGTGGCCCGTGCGCTGCGCCAGCGGGTGTACGGCACGGCCACCGCCGACTTCGGCCGGCTGACCACCGGCGGGCCGGCCGCGACCCGGACGGTGCGCTACGTCAACGGCACCGAAGCCGCGCAGACGCTGCGTCTGGCGCTGGAGCTGCGCAACCTGGACAGCGGCGCGGCCGAGACCGACGGCCTGACACTCGACGCCGGCACGGTGACGGTGCCGGCCGGCGGCGGTGTGGACGTGCCGCTGCGCGCCGACCCGGCCCGGCTGGACCGGGGCCCGCACGGCGGCTGGCTGGTCGCCACCGGCACGGACGGCGTGACGGTGCGTACCGCGGTCGGGCTCACGCTCAGCGGCCCGCAGCACACGGTGACGCTGCGCGCGCTGGACCTGGCCGGGCGGCCCGGATCGTCGCCGGTGGTGACGCTGTTCGGCGAGCACCCGGAGTCGGACGCGATGGGCTGGCTCGGCGTCGGCGACGAGTGGCGGATCCAGGTGGAGGAGGGGCCGTACCTGCTGCACGCGCTGATCGAGCACGGCGCGCCGCTGGACGAGCAGCTCACCCTGGTCACCGACCCGGAGCTGACAGTGGACCGGGACCTCACGGTGGTGCTCGACCCGCGGCGCGGCACGCCGGTACGGATCGAGACGCCGAAACCGTCCGAGCAGCGGGCCGTCCTGAGCTTCTACCAGCACCGGGTGTTCGGCAACGGCCGGCAGGTCGACCACGGCGTGATGACGTTCAGCACCGTGCAGCAGCTCAACGTCACCCCGACCCGGCAGGTGCGCCGCGGCGAGTTCGAGTTCTCCTCGCGCTGGCAGCTCGTCGCACCGATGGTCGACATCGACGTCAGCGGCGTGTCCGGCGCGCTGGACGTCAACCTGATGGGTCAGTCACCGGCCCCGGCCGGGCGGCAGCGGCTACGCCTGGTCGCCGCCGGCACCGGCGCACCCGGTGAGCTGGCCGGCGTGCGGGGCGCGGCGGCGCTGCTCACCGCGTCCGCGGACCGGTCCGAGGAGGAGCAGGTGGCCGCCGCGGCGGCGGCCGGCGCGAAGGCGGTGCTGATCGTCCGGCCGGCGGACCAGAGCGCGTGGACGGTGTGGCGTCCGACCGGGGAGCGGCTGCCGGCACCGGCGCTCGCGGTGGCGTACGACGACGGGCAGCGGATGCTCGCGGCGGCGCGTACCGGCCGGGCCCGGATGGACCTGACGCTCACCGTTGACAGCCCGTACCTCTACGACGTGTTCCAGGTGTCGAAGGGCCGGGTGCCGGAGCGGATCCTCCACCGGGTCACCGCCGCGAACACGGCCGAGGTGACCGCGCGCTACGGCGACACCGGCGGCCTGGACTGGGCCACCGAGCAGCGGTTCGGGTGGCGGCCCTGGCAGGAGTTCTCCTGGAACGACGACCAGCGGATGGTGCGTACCGGGACGACCCGGCGGGAGTACGTCAGCTCCGGTGACTCGTGGTGGCAGCACCGGGTGCTGCACCGGCTGATGTTCTCCACCATGGGGACGCTGACCGGCGGCCTGTCCGACCGGCCCCGGCGCTACGCGGCCACCGACCGGACCACCGAGTCGTGGCACACGCCGCTGGTGCGTCCCGCCGTGCCGGCCGGTGCGGCCGCGCCGAGCCGGACCGCTGACACGCTCGACCTGAGGGTGGCCGAGTTCGTCGACGCCGACGGTCACGCCGGCGTGGACAACCGGTCGGAGGAGCAGGACACGGTGACCCGCCGGGTCAGCCGGGACGGGCAGCCGATCGCCGACCTGTCCGCCGGCTGGGCGCCGGTGCCTGCCACCGCCGGTCCGGCCCGCTACCGCCTCGACGTGACGACGGCACGGTCGTCGGCGGAATGGCGGTGGGCGACCCGTACCGAGACGGCGTGGGAGTTCACCTCGGCCCGCCCGTCCGGTGACGCGGCCCGGCCGCTGCCGCTGCTCCAGGTCGACTACCGGGTGCCGGCCGACCTGCGCGGCGAGGTGCCCGGCAGGCGGAAGCACACCGTCGGGCTGACGCTGCGCCACCCGGCCGGCCTGCCTGCGCCGGCCGGCACGACGGTACGCGCCGAGGTGTCGTTCGACGGCGGACGCACCTGGCGTACGGCGCCGGTACGCGGCTCCGGCACCCGGTTCACCGCCGAGGTGCCGGCCGGGCGCGGCACGGTGTCGCTGCGCGTCTCGGCGCGGGACCGGTCCGGCAACACAGTGACGCAGACCGTGATCGACGCGTACGGGCTGCGATGAGACGCCGGGGCGGGGCGGTCCTGGGGCCGTCCCGCCCCGGCCCCGGTCAGATCCAGCCGCGCCGGGCGGCCTGGAACGCCAGCCCGGGCCGGGTGTCCACACCGGCGGCGGCCATCAGGTCGGCCAGCCGCCGCTGCACGGTACGCCGGCTCACCCCGAGCTGTGACGCGATCGACTTGTCCGGCACCCCGGCGACGAACAGCGACAGCAGCCGCGCCTCGTCGCCGTCGGGCTGGTAGCCGGTGGCGGCCCGGTCGGCGGGCGTGCCGAGCGGCGTCGCCATCAGCCAGTGGCTCTCGAAGAGCGCCAGCAGGGCGTCCAGCAACTGGCTGCGGCCGATCACCGCGGCTGTCGGCTCCCCGCCGTCGCGGTCGGGCACCAGCGGGCACACCGCGGTACGACCGTCCACCACGGCCAGTCGCACCGGCAGCCGGTCCAGCACCCGGGCCTGCTCCCCGGCGCGTACGCCCCGCTCCACGTCCGCGAGCGCGCCCGGCTCCAGCAGCATGGCCCGTTCGTAGATGGCCCGGTAGCGCACGCCGCGGGCGAGCGCGTCGAACTCCTCGACGTTCTCCGGTCCGGGCATCGCCAGCGGGTTCGCCCGGCAGAACCAGAGCACCTCCTCGCGCGCGCCGTTCTGCAGCTCGCGCAGCCGTTCCCGCAGCCCCCGCGCGCCGGTGACCACCTCGACCAGGTGCGCGGCGTCGTGGCGGCGCATCCCGGCCCGGTAGTCCTCGGCGAGCCGGCTGACAGCGGCGCGGGCCTCCTCCAGCGCTGACTGGCGGCGCAGCAGCGCCTCGCCCAACGGCACGTCCGGCGCGAGCGGCCGCAGCGGCGCGTCCGGTTCCGGCCCGGTCGGCAGCACGAGACCCTTGTCCCGCAAGGCGTCCAGCCGGGCGGCGACCTCCGCGCGGGGCCGTCCCAGCCGCTGTGCGAGCTCACCGGCCCGGGCCGTGTTCGCCCGTACCAGGCTGCGGTAGAGCTCCTCCTCGTCCGGGGTCAGGCCGATCTCCTCCAGCACGGGGCTGAACTGTACGGGTGCCTGCGGCTCGCCCTGCCGGCTGGTCAACTGTCACACGGCGGGGCTACTGTCGGGTGCTGTGCTGGAAGAGCTGCGCATCACCGGACTGGGCGTCATCGAGGACACCACGCTGCCGCTGGCCGCGGGGATGAACGTCATCACCGGCGAGACCGGCGCCGGCAAGACCATGGTGGTGACCGGCCTCGGCCTGCTCTTCGGCGGCCGCGCCGACGCCGGCCGGGTGCGCGCCCAGCCGGGCCGCGCGGCGGTGGAGGGCCGGCTGCGCCTGAGCGGCCGGGTGGCCGAGGCGGTGCACGCCCGCATCCTCGATGCAGGCGGCGAGCCCGACGAGGACGGTTCGCTGCTGCTCAGCCGCACCGTGACCATCGAGGGCCGCTCCCGGGCGCACCTGGGCGGGCGCGCCATGCCGGTGTCCACGCTCGGCGAGGTCGGCGAGCAGGTGCTCGCAGTGCACGGCCAGTCCGACCAGCTGCGGCTGCTGCGCCCGGCCGAGCAGCGTGCCTCGCTCGACCGGTTCGCCGGGCCCGAGCACGAGAAGCTGCTCGACGCGCTGCGCGAGACGTACGCCCGGTGGCGCACCGTCGTCGACGACCTGGCCGACCGGCGGCGCAACGCCCGCGAGCGCAACCAGGAGGCCGACCTGCTGCGCCTGGGCCTGGACGAGATCACCCGGGTCGACCCGCAGCCGGGGGAGGACGACGAGCTGAAGGCCGAGGCGCAGCGGCTGGAGCACGCCGAGGGGTTGCGTACCGCCGCGCAGGTGGCGCAGCAGTGCGTGGCCGGCGGTGTCGAGGCGACCGACGAGACGCCGGACGCGACGGTGTTGCTCGGCACCGCGCGGCGCACGCTGGAGGCGCAGGCCGGCACCGACCCGGCGCTGGGTGAGCTGGCGGCCCGGCTGGAGGAGGCGGCCACGCTCGTCACCGACGTGGCCGCGGAGCTGTCGGCCTACCTGGCCGCGCTGGACGCCGACCCGGCACGCCTCCAGACCGTCTACGAGCGGCGGGCCGCGCTGCGCGCGCTCACCCGCAAGTACGCCGACGACGTCGACGGCGTGGTGGCGTGGGCCGAACGGGCCCGCACGCGGCTGTCCGATCTGGACACCTCCGACGAGTTGCTGGACGAGCTGGACCGCGAGGCGACCCGGCTCGCCGGTGAGGTGGCCGACCTCGCCGGCCGGGTGTCGGCGTCCCGGCGGGAGGCGGCGGTCCGCTTCGCCGAGGAGGTGACAGTCGAGCTGGCCGGGCTGGCGATGCCGCACGCCCGCATCGAGGTGGCGGTGCTGCCGCGACCGGCGGGCCGGTCCGAGCCGAGCCTGCCTGTCAACGGCGTCGAGACCGGCGTCGGCGCGGACGGCGCCGACGAGGTGGAGCTGCGGCTGCTGGCGCACCCGGGCGCACCGGCGCTGCCGTTGCAGAAGGGCGCGTCCGGCGGTGAGCTGTCCCGGGTGATGCTCGCCATCGAGGTGGTCTTCGCCGGTTCCGGCGGCCCGCCCACGCTGGTGTTCGACGAGGTCGACGCCGGTGTCGGCGGCCAGGCCGCGGTGGAGATCGGCCGTCGGCTGGCCCGGCTGGCCCGCAGTCACCAGGTGCTCGTGGTCACGCACCTGCCGCAGGTCGCCGCGTTCGCCGACCGGCACCTGGTGGTGGCCAAGGACACCGGGGGAGCGGTCACCACGAGCGGGGTGCGGGTGGTGGAGGACACCGAGCGCGCCCGGGAACTGGCCCGGATGCTCGCCGGTTTGCCGGACTCGGATCTGGGTATCGCCCATGCCGAGGAGCTCCTGGCCGTGGCGGCCAAGGAAAGGCGTCCGTGATACCCCGATTGTGAGCGCAAGCACACCGGCGCGGGTTCCGGTGTGCTTCCCTGGGTAGGCGGCCCTGCTCAGGCATGTCGCGACAGCAAAACCTGCCTCACATGCCAGGATGGTCACGATGCGTCTACCCACACTGCGCCGGAGCCGGAACCCGGAGCCGGGCTCCATCGTCGGCACCGCGCGCCTCGACCGCCGGACGAAACGGCTGGTCGGGCGGCTGCGACCCGGCGACATCGCGGTCATCGACCACGTCGACCTGGACCGGGTGGCGGCCGACTCGCTCGTCGCGGTGGGTGTGGCGGCGGTCCTCAACGCCAAGCCGTCGGTCTCCGGCCGCTATCCCAACCTCGGCCCGGAGGTGCTGGTCTCGGCCGGCATCCCGCTGCTGGACGACCTCGGCGAGAGCGTCTTCGAGCAGGTCCGCGAGGGCGACCGGGTCCGCATCGAGGGCAACACCGTCTTCGCCGGCGACGATCCGGTCGCGCACGGCTCGTTGCAGGACGCCGAAACGGTGGCCAAGTCGATGGCCGACGCCCGGGAGGGCCTGTCGGTGCAGTTGGAGGCGTTCGCCGCCAACACGATGGACTACCTGCGCCAGGAACGCGACCTGCTGCTCGACGGCGTCGGCGTGCCGGAGATCCAAACCCAGATCCAGGGCCGGCACTGCCTGATCGTGGTGCGCGGCTACGACTACAAGGCCGACCTGGACGTGCTGCGCCCGTACATCCGGGAGTTCAAGCCGGTGCTCATCGGCGTGGACGGCGGCGCCGACGCGCTGGTCGAGGCGGGCTACACCCCGGACATGATCATCGGGGACATGGACTCGGTCACCGACGACGTGCTGCGCTGCGGCGCCGAGGTGATCGTGCACGCCTACCCGGACGGGCGGGCGCCGGGCCTGGCCCGGGTCAACGGGCTCGGCGTACCGGCGATCACCTTCCCGGCGGCGGCCACCAGCGAGGACCTGGCCATGCTGCTGGCCGACGAGAAGGGCGCGTCGCTGCTGGTGGCGGTCGGCACGCACGCCACCCTGGTGGAGTTCCTCGACAAGGGGCGCGGCGGCATGGCGTCGACGTTCCTGACCCGGCTGAAGGTCGGTGGCAAGCTGGTCGACGCCAAGGGCGTCAGCCGGCTCTACCGGCAGAGCATCTCCGGGTCGTCGCTGCTGCTGCTGGTCCTGTCGGCGGTGGCCGCGATGGCCTCCGCGGTGGCGGTCTCCACCGTCGGGAAGGCGTATCTGGGCGTGGTCTCCGAATGGTGGGACAATTTCGTGTTCCAGCTCGGCCAGCTCTTCTAGCTCCCCGACGATCAAGAGGCTGCAAGCGTGATCAACTTTCGCTACCACGTGGTGTCCCTGACCGCGGTGTTCCTGGCGCTGGCGATCGGCCTGGTGGTCGGCACAGCCGCCCTCAACGGGCCGGTCGCCGACTCGCTCCGGGAGAACGTCAACGGCCTGCGCAAGGACAACTCGCTGATGCGCCAGTCGGTCAACAGCATGCAGAAGCAGCTGGAGACCGAGGAGGACTTCGCCGCCGAGATGGCCCAGCTCGTCCTGCCCGGCAAGCTGACCGGCCGCCGGGTGCTGGTGCTCACCCTGCCCAGCGGCCGGGACCAGGCCGAGGGCGTGGTGAAGATGCTCCAGACCGCCGGCGCCGACGTCACCGGCCGCATCGACGTGCAGGACAAGTTCGTCAACCCGGACAGCAACAACAACCTGCTGGAGCTGGCGGTCACCGCCGCCCGCCCGAACAGCGCCCCCACCGGCAACCTGCCCGGTAACGGGCACGGCGTGGAGACCTCCAGCGCGTTGCTGGCCAACGTGCTGGTGGACCGCCCGGCCGGGAGCCCGCCGGTCAGCGACGCCGACCGGCGCGCCGTGCTGGAGCAGTACGCCACCGCCGGCTACCTCACCCCGGCGGACCGGATCTCCACCGCCGCCGAGGCGGTGGTGATGGTCACCGGCCAGCCGTACGTGGACAAGGACTCGGCGAAGAAGGACGAGTCGGTGGTGAAGATCGCCGAGCAGTTCGACCGGGCCGGCGCGCTCGTGGTCGCCGGCATGGGCTCGACCGGCGGCAACCTCGTCTCCGTGGTCCGCGGCGACCCGGTGCTGTCGCAGACCATCTCCACCGTCGACAACGCCAACACCGTGCAGGGCCAGCTGGTCACCAGCCTCGCCCTGGCGCAGCAGCTCACCGAGAAGAAGACCGGCCAGTACGGCGTGGGCGACAACGCCGCCGCCCGGGTGCCTACACTGCCCCGGTGACCGCTCCGGGCCGCCCGGTCCGTGCCCGCGTCGCGTTCGAAGTCCGGATCGAGGAGGTCCCGTGAGACTGGGTCGGCTGCTGGCCGTGGGCGCGGGAGCGCTGGCCGCCCGCTACGTGCTGCGTCAGACGCGTACGTCGCCGGGCGGGCCGGCGTTGGAGCGCACCAACTACCGGGGCCGCACGGTGACCCTGGCCGCCGGTCCGGCTTTGGCCGTCGGCGCGGCCACCGGGGCCGCGCTGGGCGCCGGTAGCGCCCCGGCCGGCGCCGCCGCGCTCGTCGCCGGGCTCGGCGCGGGCGCTGTCGGCCTCTACGACGACGTGGTCGGCGCCCGCCCCGAACAGAAGGCCGCGAAGGGGTTCGCCGGGCATCTCGCCGCGCTGCGCGAGGGTCAGGTCACCGCCGGGATGGTCAAGGTCGCCGGGGTGGGCGTGGCCGGGCTGGGCGCCGCCGCGCTGCTCGCCGCCGACCGGCGGGTCGCCGCGCACCCGCGCCGCCAGCGGGCCGGTGCGTTCGGCCGCGGGCTCGACGTGCTGCTCGGCGCCGGCGTGGTGGCCGGCACCGCCAATCTGGTCAACCTGCTCGACCTGCGGCCCGGCCGGGCGTTGAAGTCCGGCATGCTGCTCGGCGCGCCGCTGACCGCCGGCCCGTACGGCGGCCTCGCCGCGGGCGCCGTGGGCGCGTCGGCCGCGCTGGTCGGCGACGACCTCGGCGAGCGCGTCATGGTGGGCGACAGCGGCGCCAACGCGCTCGGCGCGCTGCTCGGCGTGAGCCTCGCCGCGCGTACGGGGCCGCTGGGCCGGGCCGGCGTGCTGGCCGTGCTCGCCGCGCTCACCGCGGCCAGCGAGAAGGTCAGCTTCACCCAGGTCATCGCGCGGACCCCGGGACTGCGGCACCTCGACGAGCTGGGCCGGCTCCCGGACTGACGTGACGAAACCGGCTCCTCTCGCCGCCGCCGGCCGGGTCGCCGGGGCGGCCGCCCTCATCGCCGTCCTCACCGTCCTCAGCCGGCTCGCCGGCTTCGGCCGTACCGCCGTGTTCACCTGGATGCTGGGCCCCACCGATCTCGGCGGCGCCTACCTGGTGGCCAACTACGTCCCGAACTTCATCTTCGAGATCGTCGCCGGTGGGGCGCTCGCCAGTCTCGTCGTACCGCTGCTGGCCGGCGCCGTCGAGGCGGGTGACCGGCGCGCGGTGGCCGCCACCACCGGCGCGCTGCTGACCTGGACGCTGAGCCTGCTGGTCCCGCTGGCGGTGCTGCTGGCGCTGTTCGCCGACCCGCTGCCGGGCCTGATCGGGAACGGTCTCAGCGAGGCCCAGCAGGCGTCCGGGGCGCGGATGCTGCGGGTCTTCGCGCCGCAGCTGCCGCTGTACGGCGTGGGGATCGTGCTGACCGGTGTGCTCCAGGCGCACCGCCGCTTCGCCTGGCCGGTGATCGCGCCGCTGCTGTCGAGCGTCACGGTCATCGCCGTCTACCTGGGCTTCACCGCGCAGCAGGGGCGGCTGGCCACGATCGGGGAGGCCGGGCGCGGCGGCGAGCTGCTGCTGTCCGCCGGCACCACGCTCGGCGTGGTGGTGCTCTCACTGTCGCTGCTGATCCCGGTGCGCCGCCTGCGGCTGCGGATCCGGCCGGGCTACCGCTTCCCCGCCGACGCCCGCGCCCGGGTCGGCGGTCTGGTGGTCGCCGGGGCGGTCACCGTGGCCGCCCAGCAGATCGCCCTGGTCGTCGCGCTCAACCAGGTCACCTACGGCCGGACCGCCGACGTCAGCGTCTACAACCTCGCCCAGACCGTCTACTTCCTGCCCTGGGCGGTGCTGGCCGTGCCGCTCGCGGTGGCCGCGTACCCGACGCTCGTCGCGGCCCGGGCCACCGGCGACGAGCGCGCCTACCGGGAGACCCTGGCCCCGGCGGTACGCGGGGTCGTGCTGCTCAGCCTGCTCGGCGCCGCCGCGCTCGTCGGCACCGCGATCCCGGTCGGGCACTTCTTCTTCTCCGATGCGCTCGACGCGCGTACCGCGGCGGCAGGGATCGCCGGTTTCGCGCCCGGCCTGGTCGGCTACGGCCTGTTCGCGGTGCTCACCCGCGCGCTGTACGCGCGGGGAGAGACCCGCGCGGCCACAGTGGCCACCGCGCTCGGCTGGCTCAGCGTGCCCGCGCTCGCCGTGGTGTCCGCGCAGGTGGCGCCGCTGGCCGACCGGGTGCTCGCGGTGACGCTGGCGACCTCGGCCGGCATGCTGCTTCTCGGCGTGCTGCTGATCGCCGCGGTCCGGCGGGCCGCCGGTGGCGAGGCGCTGGCCGGTGCCGGCCGGGCCGGTGCCGCCGGGCTGCTCGCGGCCGTCGTCGCCGGTGCCGGCGGAGCGGCCGTCTCGGCGGGACTCGCCGGGCTCGGTGACGGCACCCCGACGACACCGTGGGCCCTCGCGCAGGGCATGCTGTCCGGGGTCGTGGTCGGTGTCCTGTTCCTCGCCGTCGCCTGGCTGACCGACGCCCGCGACCTGCGGCCGCTGCTCGCGACCGTGACCCGCCGGCTGCGCCGGCGACGCCCGGCCGGCGGGGACGACGGCCCGCCGGCGCAGCAGCACCCCGGCGAGCGGGGTGACGGAAGGGAGACCGTTTCCTCATGACGGACGCCTCGCCGGCACCGCGCTGGCCCGGGTCGGTGGCCCTGGTGCTCGCCTCCAGCACCGGCGGGGTCGGGCAGCACGTGCGCTCGATCACCCGAGGGCTGACCGAGGCCGGCGCGTCCGTGCTGGTCTGCGGCCCGGCCGCCACCGAGGAACAGTTCGACTTCACCGGCGCCGGGGCCCGGTTCACGCCGGTGGAGATCCCGGCCAGCCCCACGCCGGGCGACGCGCGCGCGGTCACCGCGCTGCGCCGGGCGCTCGCTGACACACCCGTCGACGTGGTGCACGCGCACGGGCTGCGCGCCGGCCTGGTGGCCGCGCTCGCCCGTCCCGCCGCGCCGCTGGTCGTCACCTGGCACAACGCGGTCCTCGCCGGTGGCCTGCGCGGCGCGGTGTCCCGGCTGGTCGAGCGGGTCGTCGCCCGGTCCGTGCGGGTCGCGCTGGGCGCCTCCGCCGACCTTGTCGACCGCGCCGCCGCGCTCGGCGCCGCCGACGCCCGCCTGGCCCCGGTCGCCGCGCCGGCGCTGCCCGCGCCGCGGCGCCGCCGCACGGCGGTACGCGCCGAGTTCGCCGTCGCCGCCGACCAGCAGCTGATCCTCTCGGTGGGCCGGCTGCACCCGCAGAAGCGGTACGACGTGCTGATCGACGCCGCCGCCCGCTGGCGGACCCGTACTCCCGCCCCGCTCGTGGTGATCGCCGGCAGCGGTCCGGCGTACCTGCCGCTGGCCGCCCGGATCTCGGCCGCCCGCGCGCCGGTGACGCTGCTCGGGCACCGTACCGACGTGGCGGACCTGCTGGGCGCCGCCGACCTGGCGGTGGTGACGAGCGACTGGGAGGCTCGCCAGCTGTTCGCGCAGGAGGCGCTGCGGGCGGGCGTACCGCTCGTCGCGACCGCCGTCGGCGGGCTGCCGGACCTGGTCGGCGACGCGGCGGTGCTGGTGCCGCCGGGCGACGTGGACGCCGTCGACGCGGCCGTGCGCGACCTGCTCGACGACCCCGTACGCCGGGCCGATCTGGGCCGTCGCGGCCTGGCGCGGGCCGCGACCTGGCCCACCGAGGCGGACACCGTGGCCGCGCTCGCCGGCCTCTACGCCGAGCTGACACCCCAGCTCTCCACCGGGAACCGCTGATGCTGCGCAGACTGACCCCGGTGCTGCTGACGCTGGTCGTGGTGGCGCTGGGCATCACCGCGCTCTCCGCCCGCCCGGACGAGGGTGCGACCCGGCCCGGGGCCGACTTCGTGGTGCTCGTCGGCGCGGCGGGCCTGCGGTGGGACGACGTCGACCCGGAGAACACGCCGACGCTGTGGCGGATGGCCGAGCAGGGCGCGATCGGGTCGCTCTCGGTACGCTCCGCGCACCGCCCCACCTGCCCGGTCGACGGCTGGCTCACGCTCGGCGCGGGGAACTTCGCCGCCTGGCCCGGCGCCCGCCCGGGCGGTGGCTGCCCGGCCACCGGTGTGACAGTCGAGCGGCCCGACGGCATCGGCGCGAACCTGCCCGACCAGCCCAGCGCGGTGGCGCACAACCAGGAGCAGCTCTCCTGGGGCGCCACACCCGGCGCGCTGGCCGAGTCGGTGCGCTGCTCGGTGGCCGTCGGTCCGGGCGCCGCCGTGGCCGCCGCCCGCCCGTTCGGCCGGGTCGACAGGTACGCGCCCACGCTCCCGGAGAAGCCGGCGGAACTGCTCGGCTCCTGCGTGCTGAGCATCGTCGACGTCGGCACCGTCGACGACGACGACCCGGAGGTACGGGCCGCCCAGGCGCGGCAGGCCGACGCCCGGCTGGCCCGGGTGCTCGCCGCCCGGCCGCCGCGCTCGCTGGTGCTCGTCGCGGGCGTGTCCGACACCGACTCCCCGGCGCGGTTGCACGTCGCGATCGCCGACGGACCCGGCTGGGAGGGCGGCTGGCTGACCTCGCCCAGCACCGCCCGGTCCGGCTACCTGCAACTGATCGACCTGGCCCCGACCGTGCTCGCCGTGCTCGACAAGCCGATGCCGGAACGGGCGTTCCTCGGCCGGCCCGCAGTGACTGTCGACGACCGGCCGGACGACCTGCGGGCCGCGATCGAGGCGCCGGCCGACGCGGACCGGGAGGCAGCCGCCCAGCGCCGCGTCGCCGGCTGGTTCTTCACGCTGCTCGCCGCCGCCCAGCTCGCCCTCGCGGTGGCGGTGCTGCCGCTGCTGCGCCGCGCCCGCCGGCTCGCCGGACCGCACGGGCCGGAACCGGTGTCCCCGCGGATCGTGGCGGTGGTGGAGCTGCTGCTGATCGCCGCCGCGCTGGCAGTGCCCGCAGCGTTGCTCGCCGACGCCGTGCCCTGGTGGCGCGGCGACCACGCGGGCCTCTGGTACGCCTCGGTGACTGCGCTGCTCATCGTCGGCGGCACCGCCGCGGTCCGGTTCAGTCCCGGACACGAGCGCACGCTCGGTCCGCTCGGGGCGGTCGCCGGGCTGGCCACGCTCGTCGTCGGAGTGGACGTGCTCACCGGCTCCCGGTTGCAGCTCAACGGCGTGGTCGGCTACTCGGCGCTGGAGGGTGGCCGGTACGCCGGGCTCGGCACCGTCGGGCTGGGCGTGTTCATCGCCGGGGCGCTGCTGTGCGGCGGCTGGCTCGCCCAGCGGTTCCGCAAGGGCTGGCGGCCGATGGTGATGGTGACGGTCGGCGGGCTCGCCGTGGTGATAGTGGGCAGCCCGTACCTGGGGGCCGACTCGATCGGCGCGATCGCGCTCACCGCCGGGGTCAGCGTCGCGGCCGCGATCTGCAGCGGCGGCTGGCTGACAGTGAGCCGGCTGGCCTGGGCGACCATGGCCGCGCTGGCGGTCACCGTCGGCTTCGCCCTGGTCGACCTCGGCCGTCCCGCCGACGAGCGGGGCAGCCTGGGCCGGTTCCTGGCCGCTGTGGGCGACGGCACCGGCGGGCTCACCGTGCACCGGTCCAGCAGCTCCAACATCCAGACGCTGGTGAACAGCCCGCTGACCGTGCTGGCCCTGGCCGGGGCCGCGCTGGTCTGGCTCGCGCTGCTCCAGCCCTGGGGCGGGCTGATGCGGCTGTTCGGCATCTACCCGGCGATCCGGGCGGCGATGGCCGGCACCGGCGTGGCCGTCGGGCTGGGCGGCCTCCTCGGCGGGTCGGCGCTGGACGTGGCCGGCGCGGCGGCGGCCCTCGTGGTGCCCATGGCGGCCCTGGCGGCGCTGCGGGTGCTCGACCACTCCACCGACCGTACGGTGCCCGACAGCGGGCGTGGCGGCGGCGAGACGGGCGCGGTCCCACCGGGCGGACCGGACGACTCCTCCAGGGGCGGCGCGGCCGGCGGCCCGGCCGGCGACGGTGCGGGTGGCGACGGTGCGGGTGGTGGTCGGTCGGCTGCCGACGGCTCGGCCGGTGACGGTGCGGACGGCGACGGCGCGGCCGGCGACGGCGTGGCCGGCGACGGTGCCGGCGACCCGGGGGAGGCCGGGGAGCCGGCCGGACCGGACGGGCAGGACTCCTCAGGCACGGAGGCGCCGGACGGGCCGCGCCCCGCTGGCCCGGACGGGCCGCGCGCCGCTGGCACGGAGGCGCCGGACGGGCCGCGCGCCGCTGGCACGGGGGCGCCGGACGGGCCGCGCGCCGCTGGCACGGCCCGCGGGGCGCAGGTGCCCGCACAGCCGACCCCGGCGTCCTCGGACATCCCCGCCCGCTGACCCCGCCCGCGTGGCCCGCCAGGACTGCCGCCCGCCGGTTCGGGGAGGTGGCGGGGTCGAGGCCCGGTGGAAGGCACCACATCGGCGAGCTGGTGTCGATCAAGGGCCCGGACCCGGGCCGGACCCGGGCCGGACCCGGGCCGGACCCGGGCCGGACCCGGGCCGGAGGAGGGCCGGAGGAGGCCCGGGAGAGGGCCACGGGAGCGCCGGGGGAGGGCCGGCACCGGCCCCACGTGCGCCGACAGCGGGTGCGACGCCGGCTCACGGTCCGGATGGTGTTACCGTGGAATCCCGTGGATCGCGTGATCACTCTGCTGATCGGCACGGCGGTTCGCACGACCGCTACGGACGACACGGGAGCAGGCCTTGGCCCCAACAGCACGGACGACCAGGCACATTTTCGTCACCGGGGGCGTCGCCTCCTCGCTGGGTAAGGGCCTCACCGCCTCCAGCCTCGGCAGTCTGCTGACCGCGCGCGGACTGCGCGTGGTGATGCAGAAGCTCGACCCGTACCTGAACGTCGACCCCGGGACGATGAACCCGTTCCAGCACGGCGAGGTCTTCGTCACCGAGGACGGCGCCGAGACCGACCTCGACGTCGGCCACTACGAGCGGTTCCTCGACCGGGACCTCTCCGGCAAGGCGAACGTCACCACCGGCCAGATCTACTCGGCGGTGATCGCCAAGGAGCGGCGCGGGGAGTACCTCGGCGACACGGTGCAGGTCATCCCGCACATCACCAACGAGATCAAGGCCCGCATCCGCGGCATGGCGGACCCGGACGCCGACGGCCAGGTGCCCGACGTGGTGATCACCGAGGTCGGCGGCACTGTCGGCGACATCGAGTCGCTGCCGTTCCTGGAGTCGATCCGGCAGATCCGCCACGACCTGGGCCGGGACAACTGCTTCTACCTGCACGTGTCGCTGGTGCCGTACCTGGCGCCGTCGGGCGAGCTGAAGACCAAGCCGACCCAGCACTCGGTGGCGCAGCTGCGCAGCATCGGCATCCAGCCCGACGCGCTGGTGCTGCGCTGCGACCGGGAGATCCCGGAGAAGGTCAAGGAGAAGCTGTCGCTGTACTGCGACGTCGACCGGGAGGCGGTCACCGCCGCGCCGGACGCGCCGAGCATCTACGACATCCCGAAGGTGCTGCACCGCGAGGGCCTCGACGCGTACGTGGTGCGCCGGCTCGGCCTGTCGTTCCGCGACGTGGACTGGACCCGCTGGGACGACCTGCTGGAGCGGGTGCACCAGCCCCGGCACACGATCACCGTCGCGCTCGTCGGCAAGTACGTCGACCTGCCCGACGCGTACCTGTCGGTCAGCGAGGCGATCCGGGCGGCCGGGTTCGGCCACCGCGCCCGGGTGCAGCTCAAGTGGGTGCCCAGCGACGACTGCGTGACCCCGGCGGGTGCCGCCGCCGCGCTGTCCGGCGTCGACGGCATCGTGATCCCCGGCGGCTTCGGCGTCCGCGGCATCGAGGGCAAGGTCGGCACCGCCCGGTACGCGCGGGAGAACGGCATCCCGCTGCTGGGCCTCTGCCTCGGCCTCCAGTGCATGACCATCGAGGTGGCCCGGCACCTGGCCAACCTCGACGGGGCGAACTCGCTGGAGTTCGACGAGGAGGCCGTGCACCCGGTCATCGCCACCATGGCCGACCAGGAGGACATCGTCGCCGGGCGTGGCGACCTGGGCGGCACCATGCGGCTCGGGGCGTACCCGGCGAAGCTGGCCGAGGGCTCGATCGTCGCCGAGGCGTACGGCAGCACCGAGGTCAGCGAGCGGCACCGGCACCGGTACGAGGTGAACAACGCCTACCGCGACCAGCTCACCAAGGCCGGCCTGACCATCTCCGGCACGTCGCCGGACGGGCGGCTGGTCGAGTTCGTCGAGCTGGACCGCAACCTGCACCCCTTCTTCGTGGCCACCCAGGCGCACCCGGAGCTCAAGAGCCGCCCCACCCGGCCGCACCCGCTGTTCGCCGCGTTCGTCGGCGCCGCCGTGGCGTACTCGCAGGCCGACCAGCTGCCGGTGGACCTGGACGGCGCGTCGAAGAAGGCCGGCCGCGGCGGTGGCGCGAAGGCGTCCGCGAAGTGAGCGGCCGGTCCGCGCGGGCACGCGGGGAGGCGGCGTGAGCGGCGTCGAGCACCGGTACGAGGTGACCGGCCGCCGGGAGATCTGGTCCGGCCGGATCTTCTCCGTGGTCAGCGACGACGTCACCATGCCCGGCGGCGGCAGCGCGACCCGCGACTACGTGCGGCACGTCGGCGCGGTCGCCGTGGTGGCGCTCGACGACGCCGGTCAGGTGGTGCTGATCCGCCAGTACCGGCACCCGGTCGGCCGGCACCTGTGGGAGCTGCCCGCCGGGCTGATGGACGTCGGCGGCGAGGACCTGGCCGCCGCCGCGCTGCGGGAGCTGGCCGAGGAGGCGGACCTGACCGCCGGGCGCGTCGACGTGCTCGTCGACCTGCACAGCTCGCCCGGTTTCGCCGACGAGGTGGTGCGGGTGTTCCTGGCCCGCGACCTCGCCGACGTGCCGGCCGATCAGCGGCACGACCGGCACGACGAGGAGGCCGACCTCCAGGTGGTCCGCGTGGACCTGGACGAGGCGGTGCGGATGGTGCTGGCCGGCGAGATCACCAACGCGTCCTGCGTGGCCGGGCTGCTCGCCGCCGCCCGCGCCCGCGACACCGGCTTCACCGAGCTGCGCCGCCCGGAGGCGCCGCTGCCGCGCTGATCCGCAAACGACGAGGGGCCGCCCGGCGCACTGCGCCGGGCGGCCCCTTCCGTGCGCCTGTGGTCAGTCGCGCAGAGGGCGTCCCTGCCCGTCGACACCGCCGTTGACGAGGATCAGGATGCCGTCGACGAGGCCCCAGATCGCGCCGAAGCCGCACGTCACGAGCGTGACGATGAGCTGGATGACACCGGTCTTGGTGTCGCCCATGTAGAACCGGCCGATGCCGAAGCCGCCGAGCAGGATCTGAAGCACACCCGCGACGACCTTGCTCTTGTCCGAGACGCCCTGCGGGTACTGCTGATAAGGAGTGGTCATGAGCGGACACAATAGTGATCGGTTCACGTCCTGTCGGCCTCGCCGCTCAGCCGATGGGAAGATGTCATCGAACTTTGTCCTCTCGGCGGATGGCGTCTCCACCGGGCAGTCCGAGGCATGCCTGACACACCGTCAGGACCAGCGGGCACCGGATGTCACAGTGTCGCCGCCCGTGGGCTTCCCACGGGCCTAGACTGCCGCCGGCGGGACAGGCGGACCGCGCCGGCAACGGAGCCGGCGCGGCCGCGCAGTCGGGGGTGAGCCGCCCCGGAGGAAGGTGTCTGCATCGTGAAGGTCGGAATCCCCCGCGAGGTCAAGAACCACGAGTACCGGGTGGCGATCACGCCCGCCGGCGTCAACGAGTTCACCCGCCACGGCCACGAGGTCTTCGTGGAGGCAGGCGCCGGAGTCGGTTCCAGCATCACCGACGACGAGTTCGCCGCCGCCGGCGCGAAGATCCTGGCCACCGCCGACGAGGTGTGGGACACCGCCGATCTGGTGCTGAAGGTCAAGGAGCCGATCGCCGAGGAGTACCACCGGATGCGCGAGGGGCAGGTGCTGTTCACCTACCTGCACCTGGCCGCGTCCCGCGAGTGCACCGACGCGCTGGTCGACCGGAAGGTCACCGGCATCGCGTACGAGACGGTCGAGCTGCCCGACCGCTCGCTGCCGCTGCTCGCCCCGATGTCCGAGGTGGCCGGCCGCCTCGCCCCGCAGGTGGGCGCCTTCTACATGATGCGTACCGGCGGCGGGCGGGGCGTGCTGCCCGGCGGCGTCTCCGGTGTGTACGCGGCCAAGACCGTGGTCATCGGCGCGGGCGTGTCCGGCCTGAACGCCGCCGCCATCGCGCTCGGCCTGCAGTCCGAGGTGCTGCTGCTGGACAAGAACGTGGCCCGGCTGCGCCAGGCCGACGCCATCTACCGGGGCCACCTGCAGACCGTCGCCTCCAACGCGTACGAGATCGAGCGGGCCGTGCTCGACGCGGACCTGGTCATCGGCGCGGTGCTGGTGCCCGGCGCGAAGGCCCCGAAGCTCATCTCCAACGAGCTGGTCTCCCGGATGAAGCCGGGCAGCGTGCTCGTCGACATCGCCATCGACCAGGGCGGCTGCTTCGAGGACTCGCGCCCGACCACGCACGCCGACCCGGTCTACAAGGTCCACGACTCGATCTTCTACTGCGTGGCGAACATGCCCGGGGCGGTGCCGAACACCAGCACCTACGCGCTGACGAACGTCACCCTGCCGTACGCCCTCGAACTGGCGAACCAGGGCTGGCAGCAGGCGCTGCGCAACGACCCGGCGCTGGCCCTTGGTCTGAACACCCACGCCGGCAAGGTCGTCTACGGCCCGGTCGCCGAGGCGCACGGCATGGACGTGCTGCCGCTGGACGAGGTGCTGAGCTGACCGACGCCGCCGTGCGCAGGGCCGGCGCGGAACCCGCGCCGGCCCTGCGCCGTGCGGTCCGGACCTACCTGGACCACCTCACGGTCGAACGCGGGCTGTCCGCGAACACGCTCGCCTCGTACCGCCGCGACTTGGACCGCTACCTCGCCACATTGGCCGCGGCCGGGGTGGACGACCTGGCCGCCGCCGGGCCCGCGCAGGTCGAGGCCCACCTGGCCCGGCTGCGCGCCGGCGACGACGACCACCCGCCGCTCGCCGTCTCCTCCGCCGCCCGCGCGGCCAGCGCGGTCCGCGGCCTGCACCGCTTCGCGCTGCGCGAGGGACTCGCCGGCGCCGATCCCAGCCGCGACGTCCGCCCGCCCGCGCCGCCGCGACGGCTGCCCCGCGCGCTGCCCGTCGACGCGGTCCTGCGGCTGCTGGAGGCCGCCGGCACACCCGGCGCCACCGGCGACGCCGCCGCCCGCGCGCTGCGCGACCGGGCGCTGCTGGAATTCCTGTACGGCACCGGCGCGCGCATCTCCGAGGCGGTCGGCGCGGCCGTCGACGACCTCGACCTGGACGCCGGCACGGTGCTGCTGCGCGGCAAGGGCGGCCGGACCCGGCTGGTCCCGGTCGGCGGGTACGCGGCCGACGCGCTGCGCGCCTGGCTGGTCCGGGGCCGCCCGGCGCTGCTCGCCGCCGGGCGCGGCACCCACGCGGTGTTCGTGAACGCGCGTGGCGGCCCGCTCACCCGGCAGGGCGCCTGGGCCGTGCTGCGTACCGCCGCCGCACGTGCCGGCCTGCCGGTCGACGGGCCCGACGCGGTCTCCCCGCACACGCTGCGCCACTCGTACGCCACCCACCTGCTCGACGGCGGCGCGGACGTGCGGGTGGTGCAGGAACTGCTCGGCCACGCCTCGGTGACCACCACCCAGGTCTACACGCTGGTGACTGTGGAGCGGCTGCGCGAGGTGTACGCGACAGCCCACCCCCGCGCCCGCTGAGTGCCGACGTGGCCGGACCTGGCTGACGGGCGGCCGACACGCCGACCCGCTACCGAACGCGCTGCTGGCCGGTGGCGTACAGTCGGCATCGGCGCGGGCCTCCAGGTACGACGGACCGGGGGTGCGCAGCGGCGCCGCGAGGGACGTCGGACGGCTCCGACGCCGGGTGGTCGTCGGGAGGGGGCAACGAGGACATGGCAGGAAACGGTGACCGTGCCGAGACCTGGACGTCGGAGCTCCGTGAGCAGCAGGCGACGCTCGGTGCCGATCTCGGCCCCGCCGACCCGGCCGCGTACACCATGCGCAAGCCGATCCCCGAACCCATGCCGACCGACCGGCACGGCCCGGCGCGGATCATCGCGATGGCCAACCAGAAGGGCGGCGTCGGCAAGACCACGACGACCATCAACCTGGGCGCGGCCCTGGCCGAGTACGGCCGCAAGGTGCTGCTCGTCGACTTCGACCCGCAGGGCGCCCTCTCCGTCGGGCTGGGCGTCAACCCGCACAACCTGGACCTGTCGGTCTACAACCTGCTGATGCAGGACGACGTCACCGCCGAGGACGTCCTCATCAAGACCGACGTGGCCGGGCTGCACCTGCTGCCCGCCAACATCGACCTCTCCGCCGCCGAGATCCAGCTGGTCAACGAGGTCGCCCGGGAGATGGCCCTGGCGCGGGTGCTGCGGACCATCCGCAAGGAGTACGACTTCATCCTGATCGACTGCCAGCCCTCGCTGGGCCTGCTGGCGATCAACGCGCTGACCGTCGCGCACGGCGTGCTCATCCCGCTGGAGTGCGAGTTCTTCAGCCTGCGCGGTGTGGCGCTGCTGCTGGACACCATCGACAAGGTGCGCGAGCGGCTCAACTTCGACCTGGAACTCGAAGGCATCCTCGCCACCATGTACGACAGCCGCACCACCCACTGCCGCCAGGTGCTCCAGCGGGTGGTCGAGGCGTTCGGCGACAAGGTCTACCAGACCGTCATCACCAAGACGGTGAAGTTCCCCGAGTCCACGGTGGCCGGTGCGCCGATCACCACCCTCGACCCGGCCTCCTCCGGCGCGCGCAACTACCGGCAGCTCGCCCGGGAGGTCATCGCCGCCCAGGCGGACCGGTAGGGCGCACGCCGGCCGCCCGCCGCGTCGTCTACGGTTTCCCGGTGACCGCACCGCCCCTCGACCCGCCGCACGGCCCCGGCGACCCCGCCGTCGCCGCGGAGCTGGCCGCCGAGGTCGACGGTGTGGTGCCCGCCGAGCCGGGCACCGGCGAACAGACGAGTGGCTTCACGGTCCGGCTCGACAACTTCACCGGCCCGTTCGACCTGCTGCTCCAGCTGATCAGCAAGCACAAGCTGGACGTCACCGAGGTCGCGCTGCACAAGGTCACCGACGAGTTCATCGCGTACCTGCGCGCCATGGGCGACCAGTGGGACCTGGACGAGACGAGCGAGTTCCTGCTCGTCGCCGCGACACTGCTGGACCTGAAGGCGGCCCGGCTGCTGCCCTCGGCCGAGGTCGAGGACGAGGAGGACCTGGCGCTGCTGGAGGCGCGGGACCTGCTGTTCGCCCGGCTGCTGCAGTACAAGGCGTACAAGGAGGCCGCCGCGCACATCGCCGAGCTGGAGGCGGTCGGCGGCCGGCGCTACCCGCGGGCGGTCACACTCGAACCGCGGTACGCCGAGGCGCTGCCCGACCTGGTACTCGGCATCGGTCCCGAGCGGCTGCGCAAGCTCGCGGTCAAGGCGATGAGCCCGAAACCGGTACCCGAGGTCTCAATCGCCCACGTGCACATGGTCCGGGTCAGCGTCCGGGAACACGCCGGCATCATCGCCGACCGGCTGCGCCGCGCCGGGATCGCCACGTTCTCGCTGCTCTGCGCCGACTGCGAGATGACGCTCGAGGTGGTGGCCCGGTTCCTGGCGCTGCTGGAGCTGTACCGGCAGGGTCTCGTGGCGTTCGTGCAGGAGCAGGCGCTGGAGGAACTCACTGTCCGCTGGACCGGCCCGGCCGACGGCGATGCCGAGCTGACAGTCGACGAGTACGCCGGCAGCCCCGAACCCACGACCACGTCCGTCCCCGCCGCGCCGGCCGACGACTCGGCTGCTCCGGCCGAGGACGCTGCCGCGGTGGCCGGCGATGCCGCCGAATCCGCTGGCGCCACCGTGCCGGGCGACGTCGTCGCAGTTGCCGCATCCGACGCCGCCGTGCCCATCGAGCCGGCGGACGAACCCGCACCGACGCAGGAGTGAACGGATGAGCGACGAGGAACGGCGCGACTCCCTGGCCGACCAGGCCGCCGCCTGGGTGCCCCCGTGGGAGCGCCCGGCCCCGCCCCGGCCTGACCCGGACAACTCCGACGCGGCCGCCGAGCAGCCGGAACCCGAGATCGCGGACACCGCCGGTTACCGGGAAGCAGATCTCGACGCGACACCGGATTCCTCGGCGGATCTTGGAAGCGAAGGGCCCCCAGAGGGGCCCATTCCTTCCAAGATCGCCACAACCGGCCCAGCCACGCCGGATCTTGGTACGGGAGCGCCCTTTGAAGGGCGGGACCGTACCAAGATCTCGGGAGAGGTGGGGGACGACGCCGGCACGACGGCGCCGGTCGCCGCGGAGCAGCGGGCGGGTGGGGGAGCGGGGGCTGACGGCGTACCCCCTAAGCGGGGACGGCGGCGGGCCGTGCCGGAACCGGCGCCCGCGCCCGTCCTGGACGACGCGGAGCTGCGCGGCGCCCTGGAGGCGATCCTGCTCGTGGTGGACCAGCCGGTCAGCGAGCTGGTCCTGGCCGAGATCCTCGAACAGGCGCCGGAGCGGGTCGGCGCGATGCTCGACGAGATCGCCGCCGGATACACAGCGGCCGGGCACGGGTTCGACCTGCGCCGGGCCGCGGGTGGCTGGCGTCTCTACACCCGGCCGGAATACGCGACGTACGTGGAACGGTTCGTACTGGACGGGCAGTCCGTGCGGCTGACCCAGGCCGCGCTGGAGACCCTCGCCGTGGTCGCCTACCGGCAGCCGGTGACCCGTTCCCGCATCTCGGCCATCCGGGGTGTCAACTGCGACGGGGTGCTCCGTACCCTGGTGGGTCGCGGCCTGGTCGAGGAGTGCGGCACCGAAGCGGACAGCGGCGCCTACCTCTACCGGACCACCACCATGTTCCTGGAGAAGCTGGGGCTGAACTCGGTGGACGACCTGCCGCCGCTCGCCCCGTTCCTTCCCGACGACGTAGAAGAGCTTGCCGATGCGACGCGATGACCGTGCCCCGAAGCCCGACGCCCCCGTGTACGAGGGCGCCGAGCGCCTCCAGAAGGTGCTCGCCGCCGCGGGGGTGGGTTCCCGGCGCGCCTGTGAGGACCTGATCTTCCGGCGCCGGGTCACAGTCAACGGGCGGGTGGCGCAGCTCGGCGACAAGGCCGACCCGGCCCGCGACGTGATCGTCGTCGACGGGGAGCGGCTCCAGGCCGACGTCCGCCTGGTCTACGTGGCGATGAACAAGCCGCGCGGGGTGGTCACCACCATGGCCGACGAGAAGGGCCGCACCGAGCTCGCCGACTTCATCGGCGCGCGGCTGGAACAGCGGGTCTACCACGTCGGGCGGCTGGACGCCGACAGTGAGGGCCTGCTCCTGCTCACCAACGACGGCACCCTCGCCCACAAGCTCATGCACCCGTCGTACGAGGTACTCAAGACCTACCTCGCCGAGGTGGCCGGGCCGATCCCGCGCAACCTGGGCAAGCGGCTGACCGCCGGCGTCGAGCTGGAGGACGGGCCGGTGAAGGTCGACGGGTTCAAGGTGGTCGACACGCTTGGCAAAACCGCCCAGGTGGAGCTGACCCTGCACGAGGGGCGCAAGCACATCGTCCGGCGCCTGATGGCCGAGGTGGGACACCCGGTGAGCCGTCTGATCCGTACCTCGATCGGTCCGATCAAGCTCGGCGACCTGCGCACCGGGCGGATGCGGCGGCTGACCAACGCGGAGGTCGCCGCCCTGTTCAAGGCCGTGGGTGACTGACCCCGACGATCGGGGTACGGCTCCCGGTAGGCTTCGACGCGGTCCGCGGACCGGCACACGCCGGCCCGGTGGGACGCCCGCGCGGCGCGGGCACGATTCAAGACGGAACATCCGCTCAACGGCGCCCGACACACCGGGCGACCCGCGAGGTACGGGCTGAGGAGGACAACGGTGGAGGAAAACGTACCGGCCGGGCGATGCGTGGTCGCTGTGGACGGGCCGTCCGGTTCGGGTAAGTCCACCGTGTCGCGGCGACTGGCCACGGGCCTCGGCGCCCGCTACCTCGACACCGGCGCCATGTACCGGGCGCTGACCTGGGCGGTCCTGCGCTCCGGCGTGGAACTCACCGACGCCGAGTCGGTGGCCAAGGTCGCCGCCGAGGCCGACCTCCGCATCGGCACCGACCCCCAGGGGTACGCCGTGACAGTCGACGGCACCGACGTGTCCACCGCCATCCGCGGCGCCGAGGTGACCGGAGCCGTCTCCGCGGTGGCCGCCGTCGCCGCCGTACGCGAGCTGCTCGTGGACCGGCAGCGGCGGGTGATCGCCGACGCGGGCCGGATCGTGGTCGAAGGCCGGGACATCGGCTCGGTGGTCGCGCCGGACGCGGACCTGAAGGTGTACCTGACCGCCTCCGAGGCGGCGCGCGCGAAGCGGCGCAGCGCCGAGGACGCCGCCGACGTCGCGGCGACCGCCGCCGACCTGGCCCGCCGGGACCGGCTCGACTCGACCCGCAAGGTCAACCCGCTGCAGCAGGCCCCTGACGCGGTGGTGCTGGACACCACCGAGCTGGGCATCGACGAGGTCGTGGCGCGTCTGCGGGACATGCTCACCGAGCGGGGTGCCGCGTGAGCGAGGACTTCGAAGGCTGGGTGGAGTTGCGCGAGCCGGAGGCCGACTCCGGTGAGCCGACCGGCCCGCAGCCGGTGGTGGCAGTGGTCGGCCGCCCCAACGTCGGCAAGTCCACGCTCGTCAACCGCATCATCGGCCGTCGGCAGGCGGTCGTGGAGGACATCCCCGGCGTGACCCGGGACCGGGTGCCCTACGACGCGCAGTGGAACGGCCGGGCGTTCACAGTCGTGGACACCGGCGGCTGGGAACCCGACGCCAAGGACCGTGCCGCGGCCATCGCCGCCCAGGCCGAGATCGCGGTGGTCACCGCCGACGTGGTGCTGTTCGTGGTGGACGCCATGGTCGGCTCGACCGACGTGGACGAGGCCGCGGTGAAGATGCTGCGCCGCAGCGCCAAGCCGGTCATCCTGGTCGCGAACAAGGCCGACAACACCACCATCGAGATGGAGGCGACCTCGCTGTGGTCGCTCGGCCTCGGTGAGCCGTTCCCGGTGTCGGCGCTGCACGGCCGCGGCTCCGGCGACCTGCTCGACGCCATCCTGGACGCGCTACCCGAGGCGCCGAAGATCGTGGAGAACCGGCCGCGCGGCCCGCGCCGGGTAGCCCTGGTCGGCCGCCCCAACGTCGGCAAGTCCAGCCTGCTCAACCGCTTCTCCGGCGAGGAGCGGGCGGTCGTCGACTCGGTCGCGGGCACCACAGTCGACCCGGTCGACAGCCTGGTCGAGATCGGCGGCGAGACGTGGCAGCTGGTCGACACCGCCGGTCTACGCAAGCGGGTCGGCAAGGCCAGCGGCACCGAGTACTACGCCAGCCTGCGCACCGCCTCGGCGATCGAGGCGGCCGAGGTCGCCGTGGTGCTGATCGACTCCAGCGAGGTGATCAGCGAGCAGGACCAGCGGATCCTCACCATGGTCGTCGAGTCCGGCCGGGCGCTGGTCATCGCGTTCAACAAGTGGGACCTGGTCGACGGTGACCGCCGCTACTACCTGGACAAGGAGATCGACCGGGAGCTGCGACGCATCCCCTGGGCGATCCGGCTGAACCTGTCCGCGAAGACCGGCCGCGCCGTCGACAAGCTCGCGCCCGCGCTGCGCAAGGCCCTGGCTAGCTGGGAGACGCGCATCCCGACCGCGCAGCTCAACCAGTGGCTCACCGCGCTGGTCCAGGCCACCCCGCACCCGGTACGCGGCGGACGCGCGCCACGCATCCTGTTCGCCACCCAGGCCGGGGCGGCGCCGCCGCGGTTCGTGCTGTTCACCACCGGGCCGCTGGACGCCGGCTACCAGCGCTTCGTCGAGCGCAAGCTCCGCGAGGAGTTCGGCTACGAGGGCAGCCCGATCGAGATCTCGGTACGCCCGCGCAAGAAGCTCGGCCCCGGCGGCCGAGGCAAGGCCCACGGCTGACCCCTGGTCGCCGCTTGTTGCCGCACGCCACCCTCCTAGGACGCTCTAGGGGGTGTGGCGCGCGGCGCGGGAGGGGCCTCTGCGCACGGTGCGAAGATCCTGCGCTAAGCTGTACCGGCTGCCGCGGGGGAGACCTGGCGGGGGCATCGGGACGTGGCGCAGCTTGGTAGCGCACTTGACTGGGGGTCAAGGGGTCGTCGGTTCGAATCCGGCCGTCCCGACGCAGGTCAGAGGCCATTCGGGATCTTCCGGGTGGCCTTTTCTGATCTTGTACAGCAGCGAAGTACTGCAACGGCTCATTGATCGAGGCTCTGGCCGAGCTTCCGCAGGGCCTCCCGGGTCGCCTTCGAGGAGACCTGGCTGTAGATCTCCATCGTGATCGAGAAGTCGGCGTGCCGCAGGATCGCCATGGCGACCCGGGGATGCACGTCCAGGTCGACCAGGAGGGAGCCACAGGTCCGCCGCGCGTCGTGGACCGTGATTTTCGGGACATCGGCATTTTGCGATCCGGGCATCGTAGGAGCGGTTGAAGTTCCGCGGTTCGACCGGCAACCCGTAGCGGGTCGTGAAGATCATGCCGGTGTCGTGCCACGCCTCGCCCGCCTTCTCCCGGGCCGCCTCCTGTTGCCGGTAGCGGTGCCGCAGGGCGGTAACGCAAATGGCCGGCAAGCGGTAGGGGGGCGTCGGACTCCTCGGTCTTGGTGGCCCGGTGCAGGAGTCGCCCGCGTACCCGTTGGAGCTGCTTGTCAATGACGAGGCTGATGTCGTGGCCGTCCCGACAGTGCTCGCAGAATTCCTCCCCATGCGGAGCGCAGGGCTTGTCCCAGCCGCTCCACTCGATGTGGTCCCAGGTGAGCCCGAGGACTTCGCCCTTGCGCAGGCCGAGCACCAGGACCAGGACGTAGGCCGCGTAGAGGTAGTCGTCGCCGTCGCGGGACGCTTCCAGGAAGGTGCGGGCTTCCTCGCTGCTCCACGACTTCCCTTTGCGGGCGCGGATCGGCGGATGCTTGACCAGTGCCGCCACATTCTTGGCGACCAGCTCCTCCACGACGGCCTGCGAGAGGGCGGAGCGGAGGACGGCGCGGATTCCCTTGACCGTCCGGGGCGAGGGGAGATCCTGGCAGCACCGGCCGACAGCGCAGCATTTCCGGTTCTCCGGTGGCCGGCGTTCGTCCTTGCCCTGGGCGCAGCACTGGCAGGTCTTGGCGACCTTGTTGAGCCACGGCATCCGCATCAAAACCGTCCGGTCCCACCTGAGCGTCAACGACCTGGCCACCCTCGTTCGCCAGGGCGCCGTCCCAGCCGGACCCGCACCCCTGCCGCCGATCGAGGACGGCGACGCCATCGAGGTCGAACGCTGCGTCAACCGAGGCGGCGGGGTCTCGCTGGGCCAACACATCGTCCTGGCCGCAGAGATCCTCGCCGGCCGCCGCGTCGGCATCCGCATCGAACCGACCACCCTCATGTTCTACGACCTGGACACCCGCGAACTGCTCCGCACCCGCGCCAACCCACTCAGCCCGGAACAGATGAAACGCCTCCGCGGTGCCCGACCGGCAGGACCACCACCACGACCCTCCATCGAACCCGTTCGGGTGCAACGGAGGGCTTCCAACAGCGGGATCATCATGGTCGCTGGCCAGAAGGTCGCCCTCGGCCGGCTGCACCGGCATCAGACCGTCACCGTGACCGTCTCCGAAACGACCCTGGCCATCGAACTCACCGACGACGACACCAAGGTCATCCGACGCTCCACCACCCAACCAGTCCGTAGCATCAAAGGCCAGCGACCGCGGATCGCTACCCACGTTTCCTAGACCACCCGTCGCACATCACCTGACGGAGCTGCGTCGCACATCAGCTGACGGATCACAGGCGCAGCCGATGATCTGTTGCCGAATTGGCCTGTACTAGATCAAGGCGCTCCGCGCGGCGCGGGCCGGGGCGCGGCAAACGGCTCCTGCGGAGCCGCCGCCCCGGCGCCATGGCGCCGGGGCGCCGGGGCGGAAAGTCAGCCGGCCCGAACCCCACGCCCCGCCCCGCGCGTCACCCCTGGGTCAGTGAGGTGACCCGTTGACGAGTCCCGAAGAACGACCAGGGGCCAAGCGGACACGCTCATCCGTTCCCGACGATCCAGAGACCCACGAAGACCAGCGACCACCACCGGTGGACGGAGTTGCCGAACAACCGCGGTTGGCCGCTGGAGCCCAAGGAGGGGGAAGGGGTGGAGGTGGTGAAAGGGGTTGAAGGGTGAGGGAGGGCGGGGTTAGAGCTGTGCCTCCGGCGGGGGCCAGACGACTCCAGGATGGAGTTGCCGAACGGTTTCGGCGGGTGGGTGGTTGAGGTGGGATGCCGTCCCGCCAGCCACCGACCCAGGCAAGCCGAGCAGACCAGGGCCAGGGCGACAAGGTCGTACGTCCGGTAGGCGCTCCACCTTGTCACCCTGGCCCTGGCCCGCTCCACCAAAGTGTGGGTCGGCGGCAGACAGTGAGGATGGTGAGGTGGGTCGCCGGGTTGGTCTGACTCACCGGCAGACCGACGGTTGCTGTCCTGATCCCGATTCGTCGGCCGGCCCGGTGGCCTCGGAAGCTGCATGTCATCGGCCAGGCGTCCTGACTTGATAGGAGCCTGTGCGAGAGGCGCCCACCACTGTGTTGTCGGATCGCCTGGCCGGTGACGTGTCCACGTGTTCTCGACGCGACCGAGAAGGGCGGACCTCACCAGCATGGCAGCGAAGAAGCGATCGGTCATCGGTGGTGTCGACACCCACCGCGATACCCACCACGCGGCGATCATCGACAGCACCGGCGGGCTCCTGGCGGATGCAGAGTTCCCCGCGACCAGCGACGGCTACGCGGACCTGCTGGCCTGGATGCGGTCCTTCGGTCGCCTGGTAGCGGTCGGGGTCGAGGGCACTGGTAGCTACGGTGCTGGTCTCGCCCGTCACCTGGGCAGCCGCAAGGTACCCGTGGTCGAGGTAGACCGTCCGGACCGCAGGACCCGCCGGGCCAAGGGCAAGTCCGACCCCATCGACGCCATCGCCGCAGCCAGGGCCACCCTCGCCGGCACGGCCATGGGCATCCCGAAGACCCGTACCGGTCCGGTCGAGGCCATCCGCGCCCTACGGGTCGCCCGCCACGGCGCGGTCAAGGCCCGCACCGCCGCGATCAACCAGATGCGGGGCCTGGTCGCCGCTGCCCCGGAAGCACTCCGGGCTGAGCTGACCAAACTCAGCGCCGCTGTTCTGGTCAACCGCTGCGCCATCCTCACCACCGACATGAGCCGACTCCACGACCCGGAACAAGCCACCGCTACCGCGCTGGCCGGGCTCGCGCGACGAGTGAAGGCTCTGACCGAGGAGATCCATGCTCTCGACCGGCAACTGACACCGCTGGTCCGCCGGACCGCACCTCGCACCAGCGCCCTGTTCGGCGTCGGCACCGACGTCGCCGCCCAACTCCTGACCACTGCCGGCGACAACCCCGACCGGCTCCACTCCGAGGCCGCCCTCGCCCACCTCTGCGGAGCGGCACCCATCCCCGCCAGCTCCGGACGGGTGCGCCGCCACCGCCTCCACCGAGGAGGCGACCGCGGCGCCAACCACGCCCTGCACACCATCGCCCTCTGCCGCCTGCGCTACGACGAACGCACCCGCGCCTACCAGCGACGACGCATCACCGAAGGCCTCAGCAAACAAGAGATCCTGCGCTGCCTCAAGCGCTACATCGTCCGAGACGTCTACACCGCCCTCCGCGCAGACTTCGCCGCCCTGACCACTTGACCCCCATAGGAGCATCGGGATGGCGGGAAAGCCTAGGCGCGGTGCTTCCTGTCGTCAGTTGAAGTACTCCACTTCCATACCGTGATCCCGTATCTGCTCGAACTCAAGCCGGTCGCCATGCAATTCGAGCAGATCTTGGAGGTTTCGATATGACATGTAATCGCCCGACTTAACGACATCCTTGCAGGTTTCGATCGCTTCTGCAAACCGACCCTGTCGAGCCAGGAAATTTACGAGGGAAATGTCTGCCCGTTCTTCTGGGCGTCCATCGTTGCGTAAAATGCGCTCTGCCTCAGCCAAGTCACCTTCCTTCTCTAGCTGTCTGGCGAGCGAAGACGACACATATTGGATCTTTCCGAGGACGCCACGGAGGTATTCCTTGGCGCGCTCGGGATTGCCCGCCTCTAGGTAGTGGTCCGCGAGCATCCGACCGCAAGAGGCGCACCCCTGAGCGTAGCGATCATTCAAAAGCTCAATGGCCTCCGTCGTTCGCTTGGCGCTAAAGAGGAATCGGGCCAGATCTTCATGAATCGAAACGCTGTTGTCGCAAGCTTCTACGCCGCGCCTAAGCGCAGACTCTGCGGCGTCCGTGTCGCCAAGCGAGGAGTGGAGGCGCTCAAGAATGTAGTAGCTGTACCAACTGCTCCTGTATTCAGAATCGTTCTCTATGAGACTATGAACTTGCGAAACACCTCGGCGCAGGACGGTCAAACATTCTTCGTTTCTGCCTCGTTCCGCAAGGAATTCCGCGAGCATTAGAAAGACCTCTAGCTCGGAGGAGTCAAGCGACCCCCACATTACTGCTTCGGCCTCGTCGAGCCTCCCACGTTTGATCAATTCTCTAATCAGTCTCGATGGTTCAACATCGTCAGCTCTTACTCCTTGATATAGGACCTTTAGCATTTCTTCTTCATCGCCTTCGGCATTCCTCCGCTCCAGTGCCTCCGCCAAGTCCCCGAAAGCGTATTCGTCGCCAAGGGTTAGTGCTTCTCGCAGCAGTGCGATCGACTCATCAAGGCGGCCCCGCTCGGTAAGCATTGCGGCGAATCCGATCCTCGCCTCAGGGGCATTGGCCGCGACTGCAGCCAGGTAGAAGCGCTCTGCGGTAGCAAAGAGTGTGCGGTCCTTGGCGCTATGCGCCATTTCGAGGAGAGCGTCAGGATTAGTCGTGTTTCGAAGGTATATGTCCCACACGGCCTTCGGGGGAAGTGTGGAGCGGCGATAATTGGTGCCGTACTGCAGTAGATAATCCGCGACACTCACGGCGTTAAACTCGCCGGGAAGGCATTCGCTGCCCTCTGGCATTAGGGCCGATGTCGCTCCTAGTAGCAGCGCGGTGGCGTACTTGAGCGAATCTTCGAACCAACTCGGACTTGCTTGAGCTCTCTCCGAGCTGGTCAAGTAGGCCGGTGCAAGATCGCGCAAGAGATCTAGAGAGACAGGGCTAGGCGTACCGAGCCTGACTGCGTCGATCGCCGCTGTGATAAGCGCTGCTTTGTAAGAATCAGGGGCAGCCGTCCACCGGCGTACCAACTCAGGCGCGGCCGCCAAGAACTGAGTCATGCCGTAGTCTTTTTCCTCAAGCGCTAAAGCGATCCTTGAGTCAACTCCTGCAACCACCCCGGCCCGCCGCCGTTCCGCAGTGGATAATCTGTCTGGAACCTCGACTATCTCTGCCAGTCGTAGTACTTCCCGCTCTCGAATATGGCTGCCATAGTCCATTGGCGACTCGGTGTAAAGCGCGTAACGATCTGGCCAGATAGTTCCCACGAATATTGTTGGTCCTTCACCTCCCAGCAGCTTCCGTACCGTACTAGGGTCGAGTCCGTTCTCTCCGGACATGTAGTTCTGAATTTCGTCAAGCCATACGATCGTCTGCGGAAGCGAGATTCCTGCCTGTGCGAGCTCCTTCAGCGTTGTGGCGTCTGAGGGATGCAGGAGTCTCCAATCTTCTGCAGTGGCGCGAATCGCCTCGTATAGCAGCCTAGTCTTGCCGCTTGACGATCGGCCGATAACTAGGACGAAGGCACCTTGTTTCATTCCCGTCGATATGAGGGTGCGAATGTCAGCGTCTGCGTCTCGGGGAACGTATGCGGGTAGGCTCGTGGGAGCCGACGTGCCGTCCGGTAGGCTGATCGACGAGTGCACCCCTAATCTGCGTGGGTTGCATTGAGCGACAGTCGGAAGTGCTGCTCGCGCACCGCGTTCTGCTGCTAGTACATCTTCAGCCTTCGCTTTCCGTGCTTCAAGCAACTCGCGCCTTCTGGCTCTAGACGCTCTCTCTGTCTCCAGGAGCTTGGATACCTCAGGCGCAAGGGCGGTAGCGAGTGCGATGACCACGGTCGAGAGCCACACCGGCCACCCAGCGCCCGCCCGACCAGCTAGCGTGCTACCGACAGCCAAGATCACTAGGGCTGCGGCCATCGTCGCAAGCCTGGCACCCGACCTCCATCGAGACTGCATTGCTCTACAGTGCCCTAGCGAGCCGATCTCGCGTTGCAGGCGCTCCGATCGGTCGTGACGCCACTGACGCACCCTGAAGGTGCGGTGGTGCTCGTCAGCAAGAAGTCAGCGGCACGGTTAGGTCCGACTAGGGCTGGACGGTCGTGGCCGGCGGTCGGCTCGAAGCAGTCAGCACTAGCCTGGGTGATTCACCGTGATCGCCAAGATGCGCTGTTCGTCGGCGTGTAGATGAGCGGAAGTGCCTGCCCTGCAAGGGAAACTTGTGATTGCGACATCTACAGGTTTCTCTCTGGGGGAGGCACTTCCGAGGTGCAGCTTACGGCGTGGTCGCGGGATCTGCGGGTTACCGCGGGTGGTTCGGGTGTGGTGTCGCACGTCGGTGCGGCGTTGCTGCGGTTGCTGGCGGATCGGGCCGGGTTGACCGTGGCGTTGTCGGCGGGGCTGGCCCGGGCCGGCTGGTGGCCGGTGCATGATCGGGGTCGGGTGCTGGTCGACCTCGCGGTGATGATCGCTGACGGTGGGGAAGCGATCGCGGACATCGACGTGCTGCGCCACCAGCAGGAGGTGTTCGGGTCGGTGGCCTCGGACACCACGGTGTGGCGGGCCCTGGACGAGATCGGCGTGGTGCAGCTGCGGCGCATCGCCAAGGCCCGGGCGAAGGTACGCGCCCGGATGTGGCAACTGTTCGGCGGCCCACCGGCGGCACGGGCGGCGGGCCGGGACATCGGCACCGGCGTGGTGGTCCTCGATGTGGATTCCACGATCGTGATCGCGCACAGCGACAAGGAAGGCGCCGCGGCCACCTACAAGCACACCTACGGCTTCCACCCGATCCTGGTCACCTGCGACAACACCGCCGAGCTGCTCGCCATCACGCTGCGGCCGGGCAACGCCGGCGCGAACACGGCCGCCGATCACCTCGACGTGCTCGCCCCAAGCCGTCGCGCAGGTCCCCGCGAAACACCGCCGGCACCTGCTCATCCGCGGTGACTCCGCCGCAGCCACCCACGCCGTCCTTGACTGGCCCCACGAGCAGGACAGCAAACGCGGCCGGCGGGTCGAGTACTCCCTCGGCTGGTCGATCGGCGAACCCGAACGCACCGCCATCACCGCCCTACCCGCCTCGGCGTGGTCGCCGGCGATCAACGCTGATGGCGGTGTGCGTGATGGCGCCGCCGTCGCCGAACTGACCGGCCTGCTGCCCCTGCCAGGCTGGCCGGCCGGGATGCGGGTCATCGTCCGGCGGGAGCGCCCCCACCCCGGCGCCCAACTGACCCTGTTCGAGGACCGCGATGGCTGGCGCTACACCGCCTTCGCCACCAACACCCCGGTAGGTGTCTTGCAGTGGTTGGAGGCCCGTCACCGGGCCCACGCCCGCGTCGAGGACCGGATCCGCTGCGCCAAGGACACCGGCCTGGGGCGGCTACCCTCCCGCGAGTTCGCCATCAACCAGGCCTGGTGCATTGCCGCAGCGATCGCCGTCGACCTCATCGCGTGGCTGCAGCTCATCGGCCTCGACGGCGACCTGGCCAAGGCCGAACCGAAACGGCTGCGCTACCGGATCCTGCACACCGCCGCCCGCCTCGTGCACGGCCAACGCCGCCGCACGCTGCGCATCCCGTCCAGGTGGCCCTGGGCCGAACAGATCACCGCCGCGTTCAACCGGATCGCGGCCATCCCCGACCCCGGCTGACCAACACAGCCGCTGCCCCAACAACCCGGAGGACCCCAGGAGACCACGCCCACCGCCGCGACAGACGGCCCACCACCATGCCCGGAACCACACAATATCGATCAACAGCGATCAGGAGCGCCGGGCCGAAGGAGCCGGCGTCAGGCGCGAATCATCGAGGCTAGATAGCAACGGTTGCGGCGAGGCAGGAAACGCGGTTGGCGTTCACACCGGAGAGGCCGCTGGTTGATCCCAACAGTTGGTAGCGCCGCTAGGTGCCAGGGGCGGGGTTGGCCTGAGGGCCGGCACGCCCGAGCGGGCCCCGAGCCGGAGTACCCTAACGGATCTCCGCGCTAGCCTGGGTGATTCACCGTGATCGCCAAGATGCGCTGTTCGTCGGCGTGTAGATGAGCGGAAGTGCCTGCCCTGCAAGGGAAACTTGTGATTGCGACATCTACAGGTTTCTCTCTGGGGGAGGCACTTCCGAGGTGCAGCTTACGGCGTGGTCGCGGGATCTGCGGGTTACCGCGGGTGGTTCGGGTGTGGTGTCGCACGTCGGTGCGGCGTTGCTGCGGTTGCTGGCGGATCGGGCCGGGTTGACCGTGGCGTTGTCGGCGGGGCTGGCCCGGGCCGGCTGGTGGCCGGTGCATGATCGGGGTCGGGTGCTGGTCGACCTCGCGGTGATGATCGCTGACGGTGGGGAAGCGATCGCGGACATCGACGTGCTGCGCCACCAGCAGGAGGTGTTCGGGTCGGTGGCCTCGGACACCACGGTGTGGCGGGCCCTGGACGAGATCGGCGTGGTGCAGCTGCGGCGCATCGCCAAGGCCCGGGCGAAGGTACGCGCCCGGATGTGGCAACTGCTCGGCGGCCCACCGGCGGCACGGGCGGCGGGCCGGGACATCGGCACCGGCGTGGTGGTCCTCGATGTGGATTCCACGATCGTGATCGCGCACAGCGACAAGGAAGGCGCCGCGGCCACCTACAAGCACACCTACGGCTTCCACCCGATCCTGGTCACCTGCGACAACACCGCCGAGCTGCTCGCCATCACGCTGCGGCCGGGCAACGCCGGCGCGAACACGGCCGCCGATCACCTCGACGTGCTCGCCCAAGCCGTCGCGCAGGTCCCCGCGAAACACCGCCGGCACCTGCTCATCCGCGGTGACTCCGCCGCAGCCACCCACGCCGTCCTTGACTGGCCCCACGAGCAGGACAGCAAACGCGGCCGGCGGGTCGAGTACTCCCTCGGCTGGTCGATCGGCGAACCCGAACGCACCGCCATCACCGCCCTACCCGCCTCGGCGTGGTCGCCGGCGATCAACGCTGATGGCGGTGTGCGTGATGGCGCCGCCGTCGCCGAACTGACCGGCCTGCTGCCCCTGCCAGGCTGGCCGGCCGGGATGCGGGTCATCGTCCGGCGGGAGCGCCCCCACCCCGGCGCCCAACTGACCCTGTTCGAGGACCGCGATGGCTGGCGCTACACCGCCTTCGCCACCAACACCCCGGTAGGTGTCTTGCAGTGGTTGGAGGCCCGTCACCGGGCCCACGCCCGCGTCGAGGACCGGATCCGCTGCGCCAAGGACACCGGCCTGGGGCGGCTACCCTCCCGCGAGTTCGCCATCAACCAGGCCTGGTGCATTGCCGCAGCGATCGCCGTCGACCTCATCGCGTGGCTGCAGCTCATCGGCCTCGACGGCGACCTGGCCAAGGCCGAACCGAAACGGCTGCGCTACCGGATCCTGCACACCGCCGCCCGCCTCGTGCACGGCCAACGCCGCCGCACGCTGCGCATCCCGTCCAGGTGGCCCTGGGCCGAACAGATCACCGCCGCGTTCAACCGGATCGCGGCCATCCCCGACCCCGGCTGACCAACACAGCCGCTGCCCCAACAACCCGGAGGACCCCAGGAGACCACGCCCACCGCCGCGACAGACGGCCCACCACCATGCCCGGAACCACACAATATCGATCAACAGCGATCAGGAGCGCCGGGCCGAAGGAGCCGGCGTCAGGCGCGAATCATCGAGGCTAGAAGGGATACTCGCTTGAGTTATGGCTTCTACCCGCGTTCGCTCATCTCATGAGTGGCGAGGACTTCGACTGGCAGAACGCTCGGATAGGCGAGCTGTACCCACCAGTGGCGATCTTGGCGGAGATCGGCCGAGTGGCAATCGCGGCAGCACGAGTCGATCAGGAACTTGCTCTGGTGCTCGTCGCGCTCAAGGCACCCCAGCCGTTCGACGCGCTACTCAAGATCAATAGCTCTGGCCTCCACAAGAAGTTGATCGCGCGTGTCGGCGAGTTCTTCGAGGGGGAGCTTAGGGATTATGCGGAAGGAGTTCTTGCGACCGTCCGAGAGCGGCTTGAGGCTCGACATTCGGTTATGCACAGCATCTGGACGCCGGACGACAGACAGCGCCTGTTCGATGCAAAGGCATTGCAGGCCCTCGGATCCCAGGAGGACCTCGACGACCTGATTCGCCAGCGCGGCGAGACGGCCGCCTGGCGCACGCTCCATCCCAAGGCCAACGCGCCGGGTCCTCAGACGCTGGAGGAGCTCGAGAGGATCCGCATCGAGCTGGAGGAGGGACAGGACATGCTCACGGCCCTGCGCTTCACCCTTGCCGGCGCCCTTTTCGCTGGCAAGCCGGCCGGGGCTCGGAGAGTTCTGAACCCACGAGACCTGGAACAGGCGAACAGCTCGACCTTCGTGGGGGAGAACGGCCACCCAGAACCGCGGTAGAAATGCGGTGCGGACCAGGATGCACGGAGCCTGGCCGCACCTGAGCCCGGTTGAGTCACCGTGGGCGAAGGCCGCGGTGCGCCCGGAGAGCACGAGAAGGCAGCGTCAGCATTGCCAACAGCCGGCCAGACATACCAAGAACTAGCACGGCGGTCGTGGTTGAGGACGTGCGACACCACCAGATGCCAGCCGATGAATGCACCGCATCCGCGTTCGGGACGAAGCGTTCGGCGGGCTCCGGCTGGCCCTGCCTGCCCTGAAGCGGGAACCCAGCAGTACAGCAGCGGTGCACAGCAACCGCCGGAGCCGCAATAGCTACCAGGCGGCGACCAGGAGCTGTCCGACGTCGGTGACGGCCGTAGGAGATTGCATCGCCTGGAGCTACGGATGAGAAGGTTGCCTGACAGCCATCCGTACAGCCAAGCGGCCGACGGGCATGGCCGAGGGCGACGGAACGCGACACCGCGAGCAGGTCAGCGGCAGAGACCCACACCGACCGACCGCGGTCTTGATCTTTGTCAGGCAGAGGAGTGCGATCGCGCCCGTCGCGCGTCCAATGGACGGAGCCGAGGGCCAATCGGCGATCAGCCCCTGGCCGCGCCGGCCGGTACGGCTGCTGCGTCAGACGGGCGACCAAACGACCAACACCCATAGACAAATCGGTCGCAAGCAACCTGCGGTGCGGCGCCCCATGTCCACATATGAGGGTGGCCATCCCGACGAGGTGAGGCTCAGCAATACACAACGACTAGGCCGGCGACTCCATGGAACTCCTCCGGCGGCGGCTTGCCGTTAAGTACGTGCTGGACCGTGTCTGGAAGCCGGCGCCGAAGTCCGCGCATCACATATGGGTAGTAAGGGCGAGAAAAGTGACCGCTATCCAGCGGCAGGTCAGGGAAGATGATGTCGTCTTCAAGTTCGACGCGGTCGGCCACGGCGGCGCTGAGCTGGCCCATCCGCATCTCCGCCACCATGCGGAAAACCTCTTTGGCGACTAGCCGCGCTCCGACTTGTGGCGTGAGCAGAAGCCGCCGCAGCTCCATGTCGACATTGCAGAGGTTGAGATCCTGGATCGGTCGCGCAGCGAGGTCAGGATTTACGAGGTCCTCGAGCGGCTTCGAGTACAGGAACGTCCCAGTGGCTGCATCCCTCTGACTTGCGCCGAGCAACATCCCAGCCTGCAACGCGGTGATGACCGAGACGCTACGGCGCTTGCATGGGAGGCACTGAGACGTGTGGTCGTCCGCTTCGCAGCTGAGGCCGTAGCGGTGTTCGACGCCGCCGAAGTAGACGATGTATGCAGCCGGTACACCGAGGCGATCAGCAGTGCCAACCAGGCGGCGGAACTGCTCGCCATCGCCGTGCCCAAAGTCAAGCTGTGCATGCGGTTGTTGGGATTGACTGTGATGCAGTCGCTTTGCTTGCACCAGCAGCCCAAAGCATTCGCCGCTGCCGTCAACCCACCACCACAGCCAGTCTGCCCCTACCCGGTTCTCTTGCTTCCTACTGAAGTCGGCACATGAGATGTGAGGATGCGCATGGACCCAAAGCAGCTCCGAGACAGTCTCCTCGCGCCAGATGATGCCTGCGCGGTCTGCCCGGACCATATGATCTTCGACAGCCGAACGTGCATTCGCCAGGGCGGTAACGAGATCGGGACCTGGTGACTCGATCGGGATCATCATGCCATCCTGACAGGCCACCCAGCAGTCCAGCCAGTCCTGGAATTTGCCTGCTCGGCGCCTCTTGACTGCCTAGGCCAGTGTCCGGCTCAGCCAGCGCGATGCAACGTCGGCTAGAAGTATGTGTTCCCATGTAGTACCGGTAACCGAAACAAGCTAGGGTCGTATCAGTGACGCAGCGCTCCCGCTCCTTCGCCGCTTCAGGTGTGAACGCCATCTTCACCCGTCTTGTCGCTTTCGCGAAAGTTCTGGAATTCTTATATGCTTCGGTTCGTCGCAGAAGGAGCGCGGTGTCCGGGTGGGTTCGGGCAGAGCGAGTAGCGGCGCGGCCGTACCAGGCGAAACACTTCCTCAATACTTTGCGGTGGACTGAGTCCTGGTACCTCAGTTCTCTTCTCTTCGGTGCTGTTATTGTAGGTTCAACCGCCTTGCGGCAGCATTCCCCGGTATTTTTGGAAGACTGGGCTCCCTCGAATGCAGGTGAAGCCTTGGGCTTGGCCTGGCAGGTCCAGACGTCCATCGCTGCAATTGCATTCGCTGGGCTGGCGCTAATCATCCAGCTTGCGACAAACCCGCCCGTCGCAATCCGGAGCAGTCGGGAGGTCCTTTACCGGGAAACACTATTCCGCGGCTTGCTGCTGTTTGTGGGAATTAGTAATGTGACCCTCGGAATCGTTGGCACTTGGTTGGTTAGTGATGGTGCCCTGATCTTGTGTTTTGTGTTCTGCTTCGTGTTGCCCATCGGCTTCATCGGGTTCTCATACTTCCGGGCGGCGAGGTACTTTCTAGATGATCGAAAGGCTGCGGCCAGCGCCCTATCACTGCTTGAAGAAAAGCTTGCAAAGGGGCTTTATCTGCTCGACTTGCAAGCCGGGTCGAATGCTAGGCTAGGCGAGCTATTTCCGACGAGCAGTCCGATTAGGTTCGGTTCAAGGTTGCCTCATAATGTCCTCAGCGTAGACCTGGTGGTAGCTGAGAGCTTGGCCGTGATCGAAGACGTCGACTATCTCTCATTGAAGAGGGCTGGTTCCCGCATTCTGTCGCAGCTTCCAGCGTCGGAGCTTCCCGCAACTGAGGGTGGGGTGAGCCTTGTCAAGCCAGCGATCCATTCTGATGCTAACCAGTTGTTTCTGAGCCTCAACTATGCGATCGGCGAAACCGTTCACGCAGGCAGGCCAATCTTCAGTCTTGTATCCGGGGCTGCCATCAGTGACTCACGAGCGAGTTCCTTCGCCCGCGAGCTACGCCGCTGCGTCTCATTGAAAGAGGGCGGCAGGGAGGAGGATGGCCTCAGGGACGAATTGGTGACGCTGAAGGACAGCCTGCTCGTAGCGATTTCTGCCGGGACTACCGGGGCGCTTCGACGAGGGCTGGATGCGTACGAGAAATTGTTTGGACGGGTGATCGCAAGTCTTCACTCAAGTACCGAACCCACTACCCACTTCTTCTACGGGGCATACGGGCCATACTGGAGGTGGCTCCAACGAGATGTTCGCGAGGTCGCCTTGGCTGCTATTTCATCTTTGGGCGAGCGAGGGCTGTCCGTTGCGGTAGATAATGCGTACTCCTTGTGCCGCATGTCGTTTGAGGGTGGAGACTACGACGCCCTAAGGGAGTTTTTGTCGCTCTATCCCGCCTACTTGTACGCCGCCGAGGGTGCGGCCTCCATAGACTCGCCAGAGTACATAGCAGTTTCTCTGCAGAATCTTACTGACCTTTACATGCGAAGCAGGGTCGAGCGAAATCCGTCCGCCCAAGAGGTTGTAGACCGGCACGTGGCTGACGTATGGGCTGGAATGCTCCGCGTCTACGTCGATAGGCCGGATCCGGACTCTCTAAAACGTCTACTCGCCTACTTTGGCCATCCGATCTTATTCTCTTCGAACGTGAGGCGGTCCGGGGCGCGAGCGAAAGCGGCAACTCTGCTGGCCGTCTTTGGGTGGACGCTTTACCGTACACACAAACTTGGAGCCTCTGACGGGCTCAAGCAGATTGCGGCTGACTTGATTGAGTCGGTTCCTTCTCGCATGCTGTGGGAAGCGTACGCTGATGTGGTCGATGAGTCGGCTCGCATCCCACCATGGAGTAATTGGGAGATCTCGACCAAGGTCCCCCTTCAGTTTCACTTTGCGGAGTTTGACTCATATCTGGCAACTGGTGCGCTCCTGATGGCTGGACGAGTTGGTGCTTTCTGTGTCCCGACTGAGCCATCAACGGAAGATAGCGACCAGGCCGGCAGGTTGTTGGCTGGCTTTGACCTGGCCCGGACCCTCGGCGAGATTCTTCCCTCTTGTGCACTTGGTGACGGGCAAACGCTAAAGGATATCCTCAATGAAGTCATTGTGAAGCGCAGGGAGCGTGATAGGCAGTCGCTTCGGGTATCAACAATAGACAAAGAGAGGGTCCACCGATTTGTGGAAGCGATGAGATCCGCGCTTTTAGAGGAAAATACTAGAATCTCCTCGGTTTTTGCTGGTGAGGATTCAGTGGTGTCTGACGAGGATTCCTATGTCTACTTGAGTACGAGGATCCCAAAGGAGTACTTCGTATCAGTGCATGGAGAATCTGCGGATCCTGACTCGCTTGCTAGTAGCTATGCCCACGCCATTATCGCAGGCGAGAACAAATTCATCGTCAAGGCCATAGCTTCCCAGGTGCCATGGGAAGAGGGGACCGTCGATGCCATCGGGAGTGCAGTGGCCAGCCTCCGGTCTGAGGATGCACCGGAACTGTTTATTGTGGTTCTGAACTCCTGGACGCTTGCCGATGCGCTTGGTGTGGCAGATTGGTTCCCCGAAGGCAGTGCTCGTGCAGGCATTTTTCTCGATGTCGATGGACTTGGCGAGGGCTGTCTGGTGCTCGATCTTGCTCGTTCAAGGAACTTGATACGCCAGCCTCGTAAGCTGGACGGCTTGACCGATTGGGTAATTCTTCCAGACGTCGACGTCGCCGTTGCTGTTCGCGATGTTCAGGAAGATGTTGCGGATCCTGTTGTCGAAGTCGCCGTAGGCGTCGCACTCGAGTGGCTGGACCCGCCTGTCGGCGTTACGGCATTCCGTGTTCGTCCAACTCCTTCCGCGGACAACTAGTGGGCCACCTCGGAATTCCGGGCTGATTTTGCGGAGTCGTGCAGCGGCCCCTGGGGCCCGGCGACCTCAGTCCCGTTGCCCGCCAAGCAGGCCGACGGGGAGGGGTGCGGCCGCCATTGTGGGGCGGGATGTGCCAGGTGGATACGAGCCACGAGACCTCTGCCAGCACGTCACCCGATCCGGGGGTCTGCAGCCGCGGTGGCTTCTCCGGCAAGAAAGGCGGCGCCACGACCAAGGGCGATCGCTCGCTAGAAGGTCGGCGGTACAGCACTGCAGTACAGCAACCGACGGCACGAAGCAGGACCACGGTGACCGTCACCGAACCGTCGGCCAGCGGCGGGAGCCGTACCAGACCGCGTTGCCGATCTCTGGGGGTCAAGGGGTCGTCGGTTCGAATCCGGCCGTCCCGACGCAGGTCAGAGGGCTGATCCGGAAATCGGATCGGCTCTTTTCGCCGTTCCGGGGACCAAGATCAGTCAAGTTGAAGCGTGCCTAGCGCTGCTTGACCGTTGGTCAAGTTTCAGGTGCCTACCCGGGTCATTTGCCAAATTGCTCGTTCTCTGGATCAAGACGGCCCGCAAGTGGGCCGCGCCGGCTCGGCCTCGGCCTGTTGGCGGCGCAAGCGCCGGCATCGGCCGGCCACGCTGACGGAACCACCAAGGGCACAAGGGCTGAGGCGGGACGATCGGCGTCGGGCTTGCTCCCCGTTGAGGTTGGGGCGATCGGCTGCCGCGCTGCGGAGCTGCTTGCCCGCGGCCTCTCGTTGGTCGCCGCCTGCGGTTCAACGGCGGTGAGGACCAGGGCGTGACCCGTTCCCCCGGGTGCCCGATCCTCTACGCCGCCCGCCCGGCGCCAAGGGCGCTGCGCGTCGGCATGCCGGTGGCCTACGGCCACCCTTGACCCCGACCGGGCGCCGCAGTTCTTGGCACCTATCCGGGGGACGGGGGCAGACTGGCGGCTATCCGTCCGAGGACCTGGACGGTCTACGACAGCATGTTGATTCAGAGGGGCGGCCTTGGACGTGAATAGCGGCGAATCAACGGTGACCGTCCCGCTTGACCGGGCGATCGAGGTAGCTCGCTTGCTTGAGTGCCTCACCCGCTCGATTGACCGGATCGGTTCACGGGAGGCGAGCGGGACGGCAGACGCCGAGACCCTCGACCGGTTCATCACCGAGTGGCTGATCGGCCCTCAAGCGTCTCGGGCGCGAGGGGTCCTGTGGGATGCCATCAGCCAGGTAATCGGCGAGGAGGCGATAGAGGAAATCGCTGAAGCAGTGCCCAGTTTCCCGGACGCCCCTCCTGAGGAGGTGAGACGGCTTCGGCAGGAGATGTCGGCGCGGCAGAAGGTGCTCGGTGGGTAGCGTGGCGGCCAGCGGGGCAACGCAGGCCAAGCCAGGTGACTGCCAAGCAGCTTGCGGCTGTGTCCACACTTCCTAAAGCGTGCGCTGGTCATCGAGCGTGTCGGCGTCCCGGGGACCATGTAGGGACCACACGGCCTGCGCGATGGTGCGCGGTACGACGTCGGTCGAACGGCCTGATCTTGAGGATAGCGTGTGTGACGTGCGTGGACGTGTGGCGAATCGTCCTGGGGGTCAAGGGGTCGTCGGTTCGAATCCGGCCGTCCCGACCGGTTGACCTGGGGAGATGGAGATCTTCCCAGGTAACGGCGGTAACATCCGGTAACGAATGATCTTTGATGGCGGTAACCGTGCCGCGGGTTGAGGTCGTTCCCCCTCGGCGTTCACCGGCTTTGGCCTGCGGCTCCGCGCCAATGCCGGATGGGCCGGCATGTTGCCTCCTTGATTTCATATCGAGTGAGCTACCCCCGCTTTCATGGAGCTTCTTGATCATGGTCTGATGGCCGTGGGGAGGAAGTTGTCCGTGGCAGCACCGAAGAAGTACCCCGATGAGCTACGTCAGCGCGCTGTGCGTTTGTACCGCGAGTCGGATCCGAAGCCGGTGATCCGGCGCCTGGCCGAGCAGCTTGGTGTGCATCACGAGGCGTTGCGGAACTGGATCCGCCAAGCCGAGGCCGACGCCGACGAGCGTCACGACCGGCCGACCAGCGAGATGGCGGAGGAGAACCGCCGGCTGCGCAGGGAGGTCGCCGAGTTGCGGCGGGCGAACGAGATCCTGAAGGCCGCGAGCGCGTATTTCGCGGCGGAGCTCGACCCGACCCGGCGACGGTCATGAGGTTCATCCACGAACACCGTGACCAGTTCGCGGTCGCGCTCCTGCTACGGGTCCTCAACATCGGCGCCTCGACCTACTACGCGTGGGTGAAGCAGGTCGAGCAGCCCTGCGACCGCGACGTGGTCGACCTGGGTCTGGTCTCCAACATCCACGAGATCTGGGAGACATCGGGGCGCACCTACGGCGCTGACCGGGTCCACCGGCAGCTACGCCGTGACGGCATCCGCGTGGGCCGTAAGCGGGTCGAGCGGTTGATGGCGCAGCAGGGCTGGCAGGGCGCGTTCCTGCGTCGAGGCTGGCGCGGCGGCTCCACGAAGCAGGATCCCCGGCACACGCCGGCGCCGGATCTGGTCAACCGGCAGTTCACCGCCGACGGGCCGAACCGGCTCTGGGTCGCCGACGCCACCCGCATCCCCTGCGGTGAGGGCGTGTTCTGGTTGGCTGCGGTCCGCGATGCGTTCTCCCGCCGGATCGTTGGGTGGAAGACCTCCGACCGCTGCGACACCGACCTGATCCTCGCCGCCCTCGAATACGGCATCTGGTCGCGCGACGTCCGCGACGGCCAGTTGATCCACCACTCAGATCGCGGGTCGAACTACACGTCGTTTCGCTTCGCGGAACGCTTACAGGACAACGGGATCCTGCCCTCGATGGGATCCGTCGGCGACTCCTACGACAACGCGCTGATGGAGAACTTCTGGTCGACGTTGAAGATCGAACTCGTCTACCGCACGAGCTGGCGGACCCGCGACGAGGCCGAGAACGCGATCTTCGCCTACATCGACGGCTGGTACAACACCCGCCGCATCCAGAAGGAACTGGACTACCTCAGCCCGAACGAGTACGAGACCGCCTGGCACACCCGCCAGACGCAACCAGCCGAGCCACCTATCGCCACCCCTGCGCCAGCCGGCAGCAGGTAACCACCGCTCCATCAAAGCGGGGGGAACTCACGTCGAGATCGCCGTTGCCGAGCACGGTCACCGTGTCGGGCAGGGTGACCTGGGCCAGCCGGTTGACCTCCGGATAGGTGGTGCCGGGGAAGCCAATGCCAGCCCAGTCGCGGATGCGGCTGCGCGCGCCGTCGCAGCCCACCAGGTAGCGGGCGTTGATCCGGTACGGCCCGTCCGGGCCCCGCACCTCCACGGTCACCGCGGCCTCGTCCTGGCTTACCCCGATCACCTCGTGCCCACGTTGGACGTCGACACCGAGTTCGCCGGTGCGTTCATCGAGCAGCCGCTCCAGCAGCGGTTGCGGCAGCGGCAGGGCGTGCAGCGGGGGATCCGGCAGCTGGGTGAGGTCCAGGTGCACGCCGCCGAACGGGAACCGGGGGGCGAGGCCGGGGCCGGGGCAGGCGGCTTCGAAGCGTTCCAGTAAGCCCCGGTAGCGCAGCAGCTCCAGGATTTGCCCGCCGAGACCACCGGCCTTGGGGGTGTCCCGGCGCTGCGGCTGCCGCTCCAGCAGCAGCGGTCGCACACCGGCCAGACGCAGCTCAGCGGCTAGCATCAGCCCGGTCGGACCGGCGCCCACAATGACCACGTCGGCGTTCATCACTGGCGACTCCGTTCGTACGCTTCCGTCGCATCCCCGCGTGACCCGCACGCGGTCAACAGCACACGCACTTCGCTACTCCCCATTTCCGTGGATTCTGGCCTCGGTTGACGATTCCTCACCCAGCGGCGCGTTGCCGGGTGAAATCATGAAGATTCATCTCGACCGATCTTTGATCGTGTCGTCCCGCCGTGTGCGCGAGGATGGCGGCGACCAGTTCCTCGTGCGCCTCCGGCGGCAGCGTGTGGCTTATGCCGGCCACGATCATCAGCCGCGCTCCCGGGATCTGCTCGGGATGATCGTGCCGTGCCCCGGCTTGACCGGCTCGTGGCCGCCCTCGATGACCAGCGTGGGTGCCTTCACCTGGTGCAGCACCCCTACCGGCTCGAAGTCGGGCTTGGCCGCTGCGGCCATCCGGTGGTCGGCCGTCGCCGACAGGTTGCGGGCCGTCGGCGCACGGCCTTCTTCAACTCCTGGGCGTGGTCCTTCATCGCGGCCCGCTCCTCGGCCGCGAATCCTTCCTGCTCACTGTTTCCGGTGCTGCTCATGGCAGATCACTCCTTGCGGATTTGATGAGGCGCAATCCTGGGCCCGCGGGTGGCGACATGCCACCACGCTCCTCCATCGGCACGCACCGTGCCGATCGGGGCCTAATGTCGCACGCAGCCCGCTGCATTGTCAACGGCACGCCGTGTGCCGATAGGATCGCGGCATGACCGACACGCCTGCCACGCCACGGCGCCGAGGCGCTGCGCGCACTGAAGAACTGCTGCGAGTGACCCTCGATCTGGCCGCGGAGGTCGGTTACGCGGGACTGAGCATCGAGGCGGTCGCCAGGCGGGCCGGGGTCGGAAAGCACACGATCTACCGGCGTTGGCCGTCCATCGCGGCGCTGCTGCTCGACGCGCTCAGCCTCGTGTGGACCAGCGATCTGGACTACCGCAACGCCGGGGACGTCCGTGCGGATTTGCGCGAACAGTTCCTACGCTCAAGCCTGGCCCTATCCAGCCCGCCGATCGGCCCCGTCTACCGTGGAGTCATCGCCGAGGCGCAGGCCGATTCCACGCTACGGGCGACCCTGCACGAACGGTTCCTGGCCACCGTCGAGCAGAGCACCCTCGACCGGATCACCCGCGCTCAGCGCGCCGGTGAACTCGCCCCAGGAGCGGACCTGGAATTCGCCGCCGAGGTGCTATGCGGCACTCTCTACTACCGCTGGCTGCTGTCAACCCGCCCCATCGACGAGAACGCGGTCGACGGACTGCTGGACATGTTCATGGCCGCGTACGGCACATCAACTCGTTGCAGTGACCATGAGCGTTGTTGACGGCGTGGCCGCTACCGGCCATGGGCGCAGCAACTCACCACCGAACTCCTCGGCCGCGACAGCCGCAACCTGCCAGGCGTACGTGAGTTCGCCAGTCGAATCGGGTTGATCTAACCCTCTGCTTCCTATCGCGGCTGCTGCTCCTGCGCGTGGGTAGGTTCCGGTCAGGCGGCGACTGTCATGTCGGGACAGTGCACCCCTATAGACCCCTATTGATGCGTAAGGATGTCGTCGCGGAGCGTTATCGTCTGACGGTGTCGCCGCCCCCCGACGGCAAGATCGTCTGACGGAGAGGATCGCCATGTCGCTGCCCACCAACCCTCCGGCGCTGAGCGTGGTGATGCCGACCTACCAGGATCCGCAGTGCCTCGCGCTGACCCTCAGGGCGCTGACCCGGCAGACGCTGCCGCCGGAACGCTTCGAGGTGATCGTGGTCCGGGACGGTGGCTCGTCCGACGGGTACGCCGAGGCGCTCGCCGAGGGTGCCGGTCTCCGCCTGCGCGTGCTGGAACTCGCCGAGCGCAAGGGCCGCTCCGTCGCCCGCAACGAGGGGGCGCGCCGTGCCTGCGCATCTCTGCTGGTCTTCCTCGACGCCGACTCGTGGGCGGTGCCCGACCTGCTGGAGCGGCACCTCGCCTGGCACAGCGTGCCCGGCAACGCGGCGGTGCTGATCGGCCGGCGGGACGAGATCGGCCTCGCTGACCTGCCGGCAGTGCTGGCCGGGGAGTCGCACGCGGTCGCACGCGCCTTCCCGCACGGCGGCGACCTGCGGTTCGCCACGGGGCTTCCCGACGACGGGGGCGAGTGGCTCCGGGCCGGCTGGGTCATCGCCTACACGCACAACATCTCGCTGACCAGCGCTCACTTCGCGCAGGTCGGTGGTTACCGCGAGGCGTTCGGTCTGAGCTACGGCGTGGAGGACGTCGAGTTGTTCTACCGCGTCGACCGCAGCCTCCCCGACGGCGTCAACTTCGGCTACGACGACGACGCCCGGGTCGTCCACCTGCCGCACCACAAGAACATCACCCGCAACTGGATGGAGATGAAGGCCAACTTCCAGCAGGCGGCCCGGCTCTATCCGTGCCTGGAGTGGGAGTTCCTTACCGCCGTCATGGGGTACGAGGCGATCCGGCGCATCCTGCACTATCGCGCGCTCATCGACGAGTGCGTCGAGCGGTCGGCCTGCGCCATCGGGCCCGCCGCCGCGCGCCTCGCCGGCCAGGTGCGGGGGCACCGCACGCTCTGGATCGGCACCGGCCGCGCCGATTCCGGGTTGCCCACCTCGGCGTTGACCTACGACTACGCCGCACCCATCGGGCGGACCAACTTCCACCTGCTCGGCGTCGCCCCGCCCATGCCGCCGGGCAGCCTGGACGCGGTGATCAGCGTGGACTTCTGGCGGTACCTGCTGTGGCCGGAACTCTGCCAGTTCATCTCGGCCTCGCTGCTGCTGGCCGGCGAGGTCCACCTGGTCGCCACCGCCGACTCGACGCCGGGGATGTGCGCCGCCGACCCGCAGACGCTGGACTACCTGCGCCAGGCGCAGGCCGCGGCCTGCGCGGCCGAGCTGCGCGCGGTCGAGGGGCTCGGCCACGTACTGATCCTGCGGCCCCTCCGACCCGCGCCCGGCGCCGCGCGCCGGGTACCCGCTCAGACCGCCGCCAGAGCGCGACCCGCTGCCCTGGTGCCGGGGCGCTCCACGACGCGGGGATAGCAGATCGACGGTGCGGCCAGGCCCGACAACGCTGTCGGGCCTGGCCCAGCCGCGCCCGGATCCGGCGCAAAAAGACGGAAAGGCGAGTACCATGCGCGTACTGCTGTCGACTCTCGGGTCGCGCGGCGATGTCCAACCACTGGTGGCGCTCGCGTCGCGGTTGACGGCCCTCGGCCACCAGGTCCGCCTCTGCGCCCCGCCCGACTTCGCCCGCTGGGTGGCCAGCTTCAGGATTCCCTTCGTGCCCGTCGGCCCGCCCTGGCGCAGGTCGGCGGCGCCCAGGTCGCGGGCCGCCGTGCCAAAACCCTCGCCCGCGCAGGTACGCAAGCTCGCCGAGTCCTCCATCGGCATCCAGTTCGAGGTGCTGTCGGCCGCAGCCCGGGACTGTGACGTCCTCGTCGCGTCGACGGGCCTCCAGATCGCCGCCCGCACCGTGGCGGAGAAGCGCGGCATCCCGTACGTCTTCGCGGCGCTCTGCCCGGCGGCCCTTCCCTCACCCCACCACCCCCCGCTGCCGCTGCCGGTGTTCGGGGAGGTCCCGGCGCCCGCGTCGGCCGACAACAGCGACCTGTGGGCCGCCAACCTGCGGCACGTCAACGACACCTTCGCCGCGCCCCTCAACGCGCTGCGGTCGGCGGTGGGGTTGGGCACGGTCGACGACGTCAGCGACCACATCCACACCGACCGGCCGTGGCTGGCCACCGACCCGACCCTGGCACCCTGGCCGGACGTCGCCGATCCGGCCGTCTACCAACCGGGCGCCTGGCTCCTGCCCGACAAGCGGGCCCTGCCCGCCGAGCTGACGGCCTTCCTGGACGCCGGCGGGCCGTGCGTCTACGTCGGATTCGGCAGCGTCGCCGCACCCCCGGGCCTGCTGGAGACGGCCGTGCGGGCCGTGCGCGCGGTCGGTTGCCGGCTGGTCGTCTCCCGGGGCTGGGCGCCGCTCTCGCCGGTCGACCGGTCCCCCGACTGCCTGGTGGTCGGCGAAGTGAACCAGCAGGACCTGTTCCGGGAGGTGGCCGTGGTGGTCCACCATGGCGGCGCGGGCACCACGACCACGGCCGCGCGGGCCGGGACGCCGCAGGTCGTCGTACCGCAGGTGTACGACCAGCACTACTTCGCGCGCCGGGTGTCCGCGCTCGGCATCGGCACCGCACACCCCGGCTCCGTGCCGACCGTCGAGTCGCTGACCGAGGCTCTGGGCGCCGCGCTGCGGCCGGAGGTGGCCGCCCGCGCCCGCGAGTTCGCCGGCGTCGTACGCACCGACGCGGCGCAGGTCGCCGCGGAGCGGTTGGTCGTCGCACCGGGAGCCTGAGCGGGCAGCCCCACCCCCTGGCTCACGACCGGGCGGGGCCCGGCCACGACCCAGGCGACCGGTGCCGTGCCGAGCGGGCGGGTCGACGCTGGATGCCCGACCCCCGTCACCGGCCCGCGCAGCCGCAGCGGCGTCAGGCCCGGCGCAGCGTCCGCAGTGTGCCGGCCCAGGCGACCACCTCGTCGAGCATGGTGCCGAGGGCCTGCTCGTGGTGCGCGGCCGGCCGGAAGTCGCGGAAGTTGACGAAGTCGGTCGTCAGAGAGAGCGCGACCTGGGAGCGGACGTCGGCGACGCCGAGCTGCCCGAGCACCAGCCGCAGGTGCTCCGCCGCCCGGGTGCCGCCGTGCACGCCGTAGCTGACGAGGCCGGCGGCGGCGTGCTGCCACTCCTGGTAGAGGAAGTCGAGGGAATCCTTCAGTGCGCCCGGGATGGAGTGGTTGTACTCCGGCGTGACGAAGACGAAGCCGTCGAATCCGGCCACGGTCGTCGCCCAGCGGCGTACGGCGGGGCGTCGCGACGGCGCCATCGACGGTGGCAGCACCTCGTCGAAGTGTGGCAGGGCGTAGTCGGCGATGTCGACCAGCTCGACAGTGGCGTCGCCCCGCTTGGCGGCGACGTCGCGCACCCAGCGGGCCACGGCGTCGGCCTTGCGGCCGGGTCGCGTGCTGCCGACGATGACACCGATCCTGACCATGCTGCTCTCCTCTACGCGATGGGGGTGGGGCGCGCGGGAGCCGGCGTGCCGGTCAGGTCACGAGCCAGCTCCACCGCGCCGTGCAGGGACGACAGCCCGCCGAGGGCGGCGGGACGCACCGGTGGCGCCGGCCGGCCGGGTCGGCCGGCGCGGCGTGCCCGTTCCGCGACGAGCGGCACGAAGCCGGGCAGGCCGGCGGCGAACCCGCCGCCCACGATCGCCAGCGCCGGATCGAGGATCTCGCCGAGGCTCACCACCGCCGCCGCCAGCGCCCGGCAGCTCTCCTCGACCGCCGCCACCGCCCAGGGCTCGCGCCCGTCGAGTCCGGCCCGCAGGTCATCGAAGCCCACCTCGCCGCCCCGGCGGGCGGCAGCACGGCGCAGGGTGGCGGGGCCGGACGCGATGGACTGGAGGCAGCCATGCCGGTCGCAGTCGCAGCGCTCACCATCGAGAGCGACGACCACGTGACCGATCTCGGCGGAGGACCGGTCCGGCACCGGCCGGCCGGCCAGTACGACGCCACCGCCGATCCCGGTGCCGACGCCCAGGTAGACCACGTCGTCCGCGCCGGCGCAGCGCGCCTCTGCAAGGGCGGCGAGATCACCATCGTCGGCGACGGCGGTTGCCGCGTCGGGAAAGAGGCGGCGCAGCGCGCCGGTGAGGTCGAGGCCCACCCAGCCGGGGCGCCCGGGCCAGGTGGTGACGGTGCCACCGGTGTCAGTGGTCGCCGGCATGGCCACCCCGACCGCGTCCACCGGTCCCCACCGGTCGCGCAGCCGGTCCACCTCGACGGCCAGCACCGTCAGGTCGGCGGCCGGGTCGGCAGTCCGGGGCCAGCGGAATGTGCGGTCGTACGCCGGCTGCCCGGGCGCCTCCGCGCGCAACGCGACCTTGGTGCCGCCGACGTCGATGCCGAGGACGCCGCCGTGGCGCTGCGGACCGGACACGGCCGGCCTCAGCCCAGCCGCACGTGCAGGTAGACGAGCGCGAGGGCGGCCACGGCAAAGATCACCGGCGTCAGGATCGTCGCGGCCGGGTCCTTGGCCCGGGAGTGGTAGACGACCGCGCCCGCCATCTGCAGGGCGAGACCGATCGCCGCGGCGATGCCCAGGGGCGGCCAGAGCAGGCCGAGCAGCAGCCCGGCGACCGCGGCGAGTTCCAGCACCCCCAGCGCGCGTGTCAGCCCCGGCGAGACGCCGAGGTGGTCCATCCGCTCGCGCATCTGTGCCTGCCCGGTGAGCTTCGGCACGGCGGTGCCCACGAACACGGCGGCGAGGACGAGGGTCAGGACGAGGACGGAGATCTCCACGTGAGGTCCTTCGGGAAGAGTCGGAACGTGCGGACGACCGCGCTGCCGGCACGCCGGCGCCCACGGCACTGGACGGCGGGGTGCCCGGTCGTCATCGGACGGTCGCGGTGAGGGCGCGCGCGGCCAGCCGGTAGCCCAGCGCTCCGAGCCCGACGATCACCCCGCTGGCCAGCGGGGCGATCACCGAGTCGTGCCGGAAGCTCTCCCGCGCCCACACGTTGGACAGATGCACCTCGACGAAGGGCCGGGGGTAGTTGGCCAGCGCGTCGCGCAGGCTCCAGCCCGCGATCATCAGGGCGCCCGGGTTGACGATCGCGCCCACCGTGTCGTAGCTGTTCTGGATCGTGCGGATCAGCGCACCCTCGCAGTCGTGCTGCTCGGCGACCACACCCCAGCCCCGGGTGGCGACCTCCTCGCCGACGGCGCGTTGGATGTCGTCCAGGGTGTCGGTGCCGTAGATCTCCGGTTCCCGCCGGCCGAGAATGCCCAGGTTCGGGCCGTTCAGCAGCAGTACGTCCGACACGCTTCACCTCGTGGGGCACGGCCCTGGTCCCGCAGAGCCTGATGACTGGTCACCGCAGTCTTACTACGCCAACGGCTCCCGGCGAACCGGCGGCGCCCGAGGCGCGGGTGGACTAAGGGGTGGCTAGGGGCTGTTAGGGGCGGTGACCGCGTATCCGCGTCGGTTACCGTCCTCCCTGCTGAGCGACGCCGCCGGCTCCGGACGGAGGCGTCACGTACCGCGCGGCCATCCGGTGCTCCGCTGTGCCCGGACCGCGTACCGGCGGTCTCGGGTCGTCCCGCCCGATGGTCAGTCGAAGCCCCTGGTCTGCCCGAGTTGGGAAGTGGGAAGTCATGAGTGGTCAGCCCTCGACGGTGTCCGAGTTCCCCGAGTGGCCGCAGTACGGCGACGAGGAGCGAACCGGACTGATCCGCGCCCTCGAACAGGGTCAGTGGTGGCGGATGGGCGGCAGTGAGGTCGACTCCTTCGAGCGGGAGTTCGGTGACTACCACGGCAGCCCCCACGCGCTCGCCGTCACCAACGGCACCCACGCGCTGGAAGTCGCGCTGGAGGTGCTCGGCGTCGGCCCCGGTACGGAGGTGATCGTCCCGGCCTTCACGTTCATCTCGTCCTCGCTGGCCGCGCAGCGTCTCGGCGCGGTCGCCGTGCCGGTCGACGTCGACCTGGACACCTACTGCGTCGACCCCGCCGCCGTCGAGGCCGCGATCACCCCCCGTACCAAGGTGATCATGCCGGTGCACATGGCCGGGCAGTTCGCCGACATGGACGCGCTCGACAATCTCGCCGCCGACGCCGGGGTGGCTCTGCTGCAGGACGCGGCACACGCCCACGGCGCGCAGTGGCGGGGCCGGCGGGCCGGCGCGCTCGGCTCGGTGGCCGCCTTCAGCTTCCAGAACGGCAAGCTCATGACCGCCGGCGAGGGCGGAGCGGTCGTCTTCCCCGACGAGGAACTGCGCGAGCGGGCATTCCTCGTGCACAGCTGCGGCCGGCCCCGCACCGACCGCGAATACCTGCACAGCACCACCGGCTCGAACTACCGGATGAGCGAGTTCACCGCCGCTGTGCTACGCGCCCAGCTGACCCGCCTCGACGAGCAGATCGCGCTGCGCGAGCAGCGCTGGCCGCTGCTGTCGAGCCTGCTCGCCGAGATCCCGGGCGTCGTCCCGCAGGCGACCGACCCTCGCACCGACCGCAACCCGCACTACATGGCGATGTTCCGTATCCCCGGGATCGGCATCGAGCGCCGCCGTGCCGTGGTGGACGCGCTCATCGCCCGGGGCGTCCCGGCGTTCGTGGCGTTCCGCGCGATCTACCGGTGCGAGGGCTTCTGGATGGCCGGCGCGTCCGACGAGTCGGTAGAGGCGATCGCGGCCCGCTGCCCCAACACCGAGCAGATCCACTCCGACTGCGTCTGGCTGCACCACCGCACCCTGCTCGGCACGGAGCAGCAGATGCACGAGATCGCCGCCGTGCTCGCCGACGTCCTCGCCGGATGACGGCCCGGCCCCCGGCCGCGGCCGGCCGGCCGGTGCGGGTCGCGGTGGTCGGCCTCGGCTGGGCCGGGCGGGAGATCTGGCTGCCCCGGCTCGCCGCACACCCCGGCTTCGAGGTGGTCGCCGTGGTCGACCCGCAGCCCGTGGTGCGCGATCAGGCCCGCGACACCCACGCCGTCGCGTCCGCGTACGCCGACGTCGAGGACCTGCCCGCCGGAACGGTCGACCTGGCGGTGGTCGCCGTACCGAACCACCTGCACGCGGTCGTCGCCGTCCGGCTGCTGCGCCGGGGCGTACCGGTGTTCCTGGAGAAGCCGGTCTGCCTGACCTCCGCCGAGGCGGGCATCCTGGCCGACGCGGAGCGCGACGGCGGCGCGGTGCTGCTGGCCGGCAGCGCCGCCCGTTACCGGGCCGACATCCGGGCGCTGGTCGACGTGGCCGGCGGGCTGGGCCCGATCCGGCACGTCGATGTGGCCTGGGTTCGCGCCCGAGGGGTGCCCGACGCGGGCGGCTGGTTCACCCGCCGCGACCAGTCCGGCGGGGGCGCGCTGGTGGACCTCGGCTGGCACCTGCTCGACACGGTGCTGCCGCTGCTCGGCCCGGCCCGGGTCACTCACGCGATCGGCAGCGTCTCGGACGACTTCGTCAACGACAGCGCCGCCCACGCCGCCTGGCGCGGCGGGGCCGACACCGCAGGCCACGTTCCCGGCGACGTCGAGGACACCGCCCGTGGGTTCCTGCTCACCGACACCGGCGCCTCCGTCGCCCTGCACGCCTGCTGGGCCTCGCACGAGTCGCTGGACCGCACCACCGTCACCGTGCACGGCGCCGCGGGGTCGGCGACGCTGCGCTGCACGTTCGGCTTCAGTCCCAACCGGGAGCCCACGCCGGTGCTGACGCGTACCCGCGACGGCCGGACCGCGCGGCTGCCGCTGCCCGGGGAGCCGATCGGCGCGGAGTACGACCACCAGCTCGACGCCCTGCCCGGGCTGCTCGCCGACCCGGCCGCCCGGGGCGCGGCCGTCGCCGAGGCCCGCCGGACCATCGACATCATCGAACGGATCTACCAGTGCGCCCGGCCCACCCGGCCGGAGCGCCAGCACGCACTGGTGGGCCATCGCGCCGGGTGAGAACCACCCTCGGCCCCAACCCTTCCGGGAGCAGCCATGAGCCGTCCATCGTCCACAGTCGAGGTGACCCCGCCGTCGCCGGCGCGCGGCCCGATCCGCGCGGTCGTGTTCGACCTCGACGGCGTCATCGTCGACAGTTCGGCCGTCATGCGTGAGGCGTTCAGCATCGCGTACGCCGAGGTGGTGGGCGACGGGCCGGCACCGTTCGAGGAGTACAACCGGCACATGGGCCGGTACTTCCCGGACATCATGCGCCTGATGGGGCTGCCCCTGGAGATGGAGGAGCCGTTCGTCCGCGAGAGTTACCGGATGGCCCACCTCGTGCCGCTCTTCCCCGGCGTCCGGGAGACCCTGGAGACCCTGCACTCGCGTGGCATCCGAATGGGGATCGCCACCGGCAAGGCCGGCCCGCGGGCCCGCTCCCTGCTCGACCAGCTCGGCGTGCTGGGCCTGTTCGGCCAGGTGATCGGCTCCGACGAGGTGGCCCGTCCCAAGCCTGCCCCGGACATCGTGCTCCAGGCACTGCGCAACCTCGACGTGCCGCCGCACGAGGCCATGATGGTTGGCGACGCGGTGATCGACCTGCTCAGCGGCCGGGACGCCGGGGCGACGGCCGTCGCCACGACGTGGCACGGCGGGGACATCGCGGCGCTGCTCGCCGCCGGCCCCGACCTGGTCGTGCACGCCCCGGCGGAGTTGCTGGCGCACTGCCCGGCGGCCCTCGTCCACTGACCCGGACCGGAGCGCGCCGGGCTGCTCGCGCGGGCCGCACGGCGCGCTGCCGCCGAGCCTGCCGCCGAGCCTGCCGGCAAGCGGCGGTCAGCGGGTGTCGCTGACCGCCTCGGGGCCGGCTTCCAGGAAGCGCAGCATGCCGGTGGCCAGGATCTCGGCGACGGGGGCCGGGACCAGATCGGTACGGATGGTGACCCGCAGGAGGACACTCTCGTCGCCGGGCAGCACCTCGGCGACGCAGGCACCGGACCACTCCCGGGCGTACGGTTCGACGACCTCCTCGGTCCGGCAGCCGGGCAGGTCCAGCGGGAGGACGAGGTTGTCCTGGTAGGCGAACGAGGGCAGGCTGTTGATCACCTCGCGGGGCAGGTCGAGGACCGGGTCGTCGGTGACCATCTCCAGGAAGGAGACGTCCTGTGCGGCCATCAGGTCGTCCGCGGCCTGCTGGAGGCCCCGCATCAGGTGTTTCTCCGGGCCGCCGAACCGGACCCGGAGACAGTTGCTGCTGATCCTGCTCGTGAAGGCGGAGTCGAGGACGCGGCTGCCGCGCTGGGCGACGATCATCAGCAGGGCGATGTCGTCCTGCCCGTGGATGGCGCGTAGCGCCGAGGCGTAGGCGGCGGCGAAGTAGGTGGAACGGCTGAAGCGGTGTTCGACGGCGGCTCGGTCCCAGCGCCGCACCAGCTCGGGCGGGACGGCGACGATGTGCCCGGTCTTGGGGCCCCAGGTCGGGGTCTGTTCCAGGATCTCCTGCGGCCGGCCCTTGCCTTGGCGGGGCAGGTCGCGTAGTTGTTCGCGCCAGTAGGTTCGTTGGGTTTGCAGGTCGGCGGCGTCGCGTAGGCGGGTGTATTCGTCGTAGGACTGGTGCAGTGTGGGTGCGGGGTGTTGCCAGGTGGGTGTGTGGCCGGCTTGTCCTGCGGTGTAGGCGTGGCTGAGGTCTCGTACGAGTAGTCCGTATGACCAGCCGTCGAAGGCGATGTGGTGGATGCCGATGCCGAACAGGATTCGGTTGGTGGTTTTGTTTCGGATCAGGGCGGCGCGCCAGTTGCGGCCCTGGGTGTAGTCGAGTGGTTGCTGTACTGCTTCGGCGAGTTGGTCGAGGGCGTCGTGTTCGGTGGCGGCGTCGGCGAGTAGCCGTAGCTGGGGCATGCCGGGGTTGGGTGGGATGATTGCTGTTGGTGGGTCGGTGCGCCGGTAGCGGGCGTGCAGGGCCTGGTGGCGGTGGTGTAGGTCGCCGAGGGCGGCCATCAGGGCCCGTAGGTCCAGTTCACCCTCGATCCACCAGGTGGTCGGGCAGACCAGTTCGAAGGGGAGCACGACGCACTTCGCGACGGACGGGGTCAGCGGGACGGGCTTCGACGGGCCGGGACGGCCGGTGACGGACGGCGCCGGCTCGGCCCCGGGGCGGCGGGGGGCGGTGGCGAGCCAGCGGGCCAGCCCCTGCGGGGTGGGGGTGCGGTGGATCTGCGAGACGGGCACGGCGACGTCGGCGGCCTCGTCGAGGGCGACAGCGACGGCGGCGGACTGCAGGGAGGTGCCGCCGAGGTGGAAGAACCCGTCGAGTGCCCCGACCCGGTCCAGTCCGAGCACCGTCGCGAAGATCCCCGCGACGAGGCGTTCGGAGTCGGTGGCCGGTTCGGTGTATGGCACGTCGAGATCGGGACGGCGCGAGCCCGGCTCCGGTAGCGCCCGTCGGTCGATCTTGCCGGTGCCGCCGGTGGGGAACCGGTCCAGGACCATGATCACGGCGGGAACCATGTAGGGCGGGAGCACGGCGGCGGCGTGTGCCCGCAGGTCGGCGGTGACGGGGACGCGTCCGTCGCGTCCGGTGACGTAGCCGACGAGCCGGGCGGTGCCCTGGTCCTCGCGACGGGTGACGACGGCGGTGCCGACGTCCGGGTGTTGTTCGAGAGTCGCCTCGATCTCACCGAGTTCGATGCGGATGCCGTTGACCTTGACCTGGTGGTCCATCCGGCCGAGGATCTCCAGCGCTCCGGCGGCGTTCCACCGGCCGAGGTCGCCGGTGCGGTAGGCGGTCCCGCCGCCGTACGGGTCGGTGACGAACCGCTGGGCGGTCAGTTCGGGGCGGTTGAGGTAGCCGTCGGCGACGCCGGCGCCGGTGATGAGGATCTCGCCGGGGACGCCCATGGGGACGAGGTCGAGATTGGCGTCGACGACGCGGATCTGCCGGTTGGGCATGGGCCGGCCGATGGGCACGTACGCGCCGGGCCAGCCCTTGGACGCGTCGAACCAGGTGCAGGCGACGGAGGCCTCCGCGGGCCCGTACGCGTTGATCAGGCGGGCACCGGCGGCCGTCCAGCGTTGCGCCATGCGGGGCGGAATGGGTTCCCCGGCGAGGGTCACGCACGTCAGGCTGGGGCAGTCGGCGGGATCGACGGCGGCGAGGTTCGTGGGTGGGCAGAACGCGTGGGTGGCCTGCTCCTTGGCGATCAGCTCCGTCAACCGGCGGGCGTCGAGCAGGTCGTCGCGGGAGCTGACGACGACGCGGGCGCCGGAGGTCAGCGCGGTGTAGATCTCGCCGAGGGCCACGTCGAAGACGGGGGAGCAGGAATGGAGCATGCGGCTGTCCGGGCCGACCGCGCACTCCTCCCGCATCCAGGTGACGAAGTTCGTCAGGTGCTCGTGGGTCAGCACGACACCCTTCGGTGTCCCGGTCGAGCCGGACGTGTAGATCACGAACGCCGGCCGGGACGGGGCCACCACCGGCAGGTCGGCCGCCTCGGCCGCCGCAAGGGTGGGCCAGTCGACATCGAGGGCGACGACCCGTACGCCGTCAGGTCTGGGGACACGCGGGGCGACCTCGCCGACGGTGAGGACGACCCGAGCGCCGTGGTCGGCCAGCAGCATCCGCATCCGGTCCGCCGGCCAGGACACGTCCATCGGCGTGTACGCCGCCCCGGCGCGCAGCACCGCCAGGGTGGCGACGAGGGTCCACATGCTGCGGTCCAACGCCAGCGACACCACGTCCCCGGGCCGTACGCCCATCGACCGTAGCTGCGCGGCCAGCGCCCCCGAGCGACGGGCCAGCTCCGCGTACGTCAGCACCTCCCCGGCGGCGACTCCGGCCACCGCGTCCGGCGTGCGTCGCGCCCACTCGAGCACCAGCTCGTGCAGCGGCTCACCCGGCACCGGGCGGGCCGGGCCCCGGCCCCACGCGAGCAGCCGCTCGCGCTCGGTCGCGCCCAGCAGCGGCAGCGCGCCCAGCGGCACCCCGGGTTCGCGGACCCCGGCCGACAGCAACGACACGGTCTGGTCCACCAGACCCCGCACCCAGTCCGCCGAGAAGCCGTCGGCTGCGTAGTCCACCCGGAGCGCCGACCCGTCCCCCGCGACGGTCACCACGATGTCCACGTCCACCACGTCCGGCCCCACCTCGGCCACCGGGGCGTCCACCAGCCCGACCACCACCGGCCCCGCCGCGTCCGTGTCACGCGTGACCGGGCCGGTCAGCGCCGCGGCCACCCGCGACGTCAGCTCGCCGAAGCCCGGTTCATCCGCGACGTCGACCCGCAGCACGCCGCCCGACGACAGACCGACCGCCACCTCGGCCTGGCCGGTGTACCGGGCCAGCACCCCCAGCAGACCGGCCAGCAGCACCGCGCCGGGGGAGCGCGCCCCCGCCGGGACGGGCAGGTCGACCGGCCGGTACGCGGAGGCCGCCCGGGCCGGCCACGCGGCCGGCCGGCGCAGGTCCCCCATCAGGTCGAGGATCTCGAAGCCGGGCCCAGCGACATCCGTGGCCTGCGCACCGACGATTCCGACAGACATTGAGCCAGCCTCCGATCAGGGCCGGCGCCACCCAGAGGGGTGCGCCGGAGGGGACAACCACGAACTCTCGGGACAACGGGCCGCGTGCCACGCGACGACGAGCGGTCCGGTACGCAAAGGCGGACGGTCAGCCGGCGGTGGGTGTACCCGCCGGCCCGTCTTCGAGGAAGCGCAGCATGTGATGGTTCAGCTCCTCGGCGAAGCTGTACGGCAGGTAGTCGGTGCGGATGGTGACGCGCAGGAGAGCATGGTCGACGCGGGGCAGCACCTCGACCGTGAGCCCGTTGGGCACCTCCCGGGCGTACGGGTCGACGACCTCCTCGGCCCGGCAGCCGGGCAGCTCCAGCGGCACCACCACGTTGTCCTGGAACACGAACGTCGGCAGGCTCGCGACCACCTCGCCGGAGAGCCCGGCGGCGGGATCGTCGGCGGTCTCCGCGAAGGGAACGTCCTGGGCCCGCATGAGATCGCGGATCGTCTCGTCGACCCGCAGGACCAGCTTGTCGTCCTGCGGCCCGTCGAAGCGCACCCGCACGCAGTTGAGGTTGAGCCGGGTGGTGAAGGCGGAGTCGAGGACGCGGCTGCCGCGCTTGGCCACCACCATCAGCAGGGCGATGTCGTCCTGCTGATGGATGGCGCGCAGCGCCGAGGCGAAGGCCGCCACGAAGTAGCTGGAGCGGCTGAAGCGGTGGTCGCGGGCGGCCCGGTCCCAGCGGTCGAGCACCTCGGGGGTGACGGTGACGGTGTGGCCCGCCTTCGGTCCCCAGGCGAGGGCCTGTTCCAGGGGCGCGGTGGCCGGGCCCTTGCCTTGGCGGGGCAGGTCGCGTAGTTGTTCGCGCCAGTAGGTTCGTTGGGTTTGCAGGTCGGCGGCGTCGCGTAGGCGGGTGTATTCGTCGTAGGACTGGTGCAGTGTGGGTGCGGGGTGTTGCCAGGTGGGTGTGTGGCCGGCTTGTCGTGCGGTGTAGGCGTGGCTGAGGTCTCGTACGAGTAGTCCGTATGACCAGCCGTCGAAGGCGATGTGGTGGATGCCGATGCCGAACAGGATTCGGTTGGTGGTTTTGTTTCGGATCAGGGCGGCGCGCCAGTTGCGGCCCTGGGTGTAGTCGAGTGGTTGCTGTACTGCTTCGGCGAGTTGGTCGAGGGCGTCGTGTTCGGTGGTGGCGTCGGCGAGTAGCCGTAGCTGGGGCATGCCGGGGTTGGGTGGGATGATTGCTGTTGGTGGGTCGGTGCGCCGGTAGCGGGCGTGCAGGGCCTGGTGGCGGTGGTGTAGGTCGCCGAGGGCGGCCATCAGGGCCCGTAGGTCCAGCTCACCCTCGATCCACCAGGTGACCGGGACGACGACCTCCAGCGGCGACATCAGGCACTTCGCCACCTGCTGCGCGAGCGGGACCGGTCCCGGGCGCTGCCGGGTCTGTCCGGCGGTCGAGCCGGTGTCCGTACGGCGGGGGGCGGTGGCGAGCCACCGGGCCAGCTCGTGCGGGGTGGGGGTGCGGTGGATCTGCGAGACGGGCACGACCACGTCGGCGGCCTCGTCGATGCCTGTGGCGACGGCTGCGGACTGCAACGACGTGCCGCCGAGGTGGAAGAAGCTGTCGCGGGCGCCGACCCGCTCGATGCCGAGCACGCTCGCGAACACCTCCGCGACGAGGCGCTCGCCCTCGGTGGCCGGCTCGACGTACGGCACGCCGAGGTCGGGGCGTTGGGCGCCGGGTGCGGGAAGGGCATTCCGGTCGATCTTGCCGGTGCCGCCGAGGGGGAAGCGGTCGAGGGTGACGACGGCGGCGGGGACCATGTAGCTGGGCAGGTGGGCCGCGGCGTGGTCGCGCAGGTCGCCGGTGGCCGGGGTGCGGCCGTCGCGCCCGGTGACGTACGCGACGAGTCGGGCCACGCCCCGGTCCTCGCGGCGGACGACGACGGCGGTCTCCACCTCCGGGTGCTGGGCGAGGATGCTCTCGATCTCGCCCAGCTCGATGCGGATGCCGTTGACCTTCACCTGGTGGTCCATCCGGCCGAGGATCTCCAGTGCGCCGGCGCTGTTCCATCTCCCCAGGTCGCCGCTGCGGTAGGCGAGCCCGCCGCCGTACGGGTCGGTGACGAACCGCTGGGCGGTCAGTTCGGGACGGTTGAGGTAACCGTCGGCGACGCCGAAGCCGGCGATCAGGATCTCCCCGGGAACCCCGACCGGCATGAGGTCGAGGTTCGCGTCGACGACGCGGACCTGCCGGTTCGGCATCGGCCAGCCGATCGGTACGTACGCGCCACCCCACCCGGCCGACGCGTCGAACCAGGTGCACGCCACGGCGATCTCGGCCGGCCCGTACGCGTTGACCACCCGCGTGCCCGCCGTCAGCCACCGCTGGGCCAACCGCGGCGGGACGGCCTCGCCGCCGAAGATGATGCAGCGGAGGCCGGGACAGGCGGCCGGGTCGAGCGGGGCGATGTTGGTGGCCGGGCCGAACGTGTGCGTGACGCCGTGGCTGTTGACCAGATCGGTGAGCCGGCGCGCGTCGAGCAGATCGTCGCGCGGGCACACGACGACGCAACCCCCGCCGGTGAGCGCGGCGAACATCTCCCCGAACGCGGCGTCGAAGACCGGTGCCGCCGAGTGCAGCATCCGGCTGCCGGGGCCGATGGCGCACTCGTCGGTCATCCACGCCAGGAAGTTCGTCAGCCTCTCGTGCGACAGCACCACGCCCTTCGGCGTGCCTGTCGAACCCGACGTGTAGATGACGAACGCCGGAGCGTCCACCGGCACCACAGGCAGATCCGCCGCCGCACCGGCCGGTACCGCAGGCCAGCCGTCGTCCAGCGCCACCACCGTGACCCCGTCCCCGGCGGGGATCCGGGGCGCTACCGCACCGACCGTCAACACCACCCGCGCGCCGTGGTCGGCCAGCAGCACCCGCATCCGCTCCGCGGGCCACGACACGTCCATCGGCGTGTACGCGGCACCCGCCCGCAGCACGCCCATCGCGGCCACCAGCGACCACAACCCGCGCTCCAGCGCCACGGACACCACGTCACCGGCACGGACACCCACCGACCGCAGGTACGCCGCCAGCAGTCCTGACCGGCGATCCAGTTCCCCGTACGTCAGAACCTCGTCACCCGCGACACCCGCCACCGCCTCCGGCGACCGTTGCGCCCAGCCCAGCACGAGCTCGTGGATCGGCTCACCCGGGATCTCCCGCACCGGGCCGCGTCCCCACGTCAGCAACCGCTGCCGTTCCGCGGCGTCCAGCAACGGCAACCTCGACAGGGCTACCTGCGGCGCCGCCGTCCCGGCGGAGACGAGCACGACGACCTGATCCACGAGTCCCTGTACGAACTGCGCGGAGAATCCCTCCACCGCGTAGTCCACCCGCAGCACGGACCCGTCCGCCGCCACGCGTACCACCATGTCGACGTCCACCGCGGCCGGTCCCGTCTCCGCCACCGGGCCGTCGGCCAACTCCACCGCCACCGGGTCCGGCCGGTCCGGAACCGCCACCGCCACCGGCGCCGTCCACGCCAGTCCCACCCGCGCCGCCAACTCCCCGAATCCCGGGTCGCCCGAGACGTCCACCCGCACCACCACCCCGCCGGCCGGGGCCAGCCCGAGCACCACCTCGTCCTGGCCGGTCCAGCGGGCCAGGACCGCCACGAGCCCCGCCACCACGACGTGCCCGGCCGGTGTCATGCGCGACGGCCAGGCGGGCAGTACCCGGTGCACCGAGGCCGCCCGCGCGGGCCACACCGCCGGCCTCCGCAGGTCCCCCACGAGCTCCAGAGCAACCGCGCCGTCCGCGGCCTGGGCGCCATCGAACCCGACAGACAACAGCTCAACCTCCGATCGAAAGGGGACGACCGAAAGGCGCAGGGCCGCGACGATCGGTCAGCCGGGATGCCGCACGCCGGACGGCGGGGTTGGCGCGAGGCGCGTTGACGGGCGGCACCGCTCGCGGGCCACCCGATCCGGTGCGCTGAGAGTGGGAACGACGAGCCGATGGGGCCCGACCATACGAAGCGCTGTGGAGTGGCGTACACCCCTAGAGATCGGCACGTCGACCCCTAGCGCATCAGCCGGAGATCTCCTCCCCGGGCAGGCCTGGGACGTGTCGGCGGTGCCCGCCGGCCGCGTCGAGGCCGGTCCGGCGATGTGAGCTGGCAGGGGGCGTGGCCGTCCGGATCCGGGCACTCGACAGCGCGGGCTGCGACAGCGCCGTCCGGCGACTCCAGCCCTTCTGAAGAACAGCTTTTCGGTCAGCCCGAGTCGATGGCCCCGCTAGGAGTATCGGCGGCCTCGGCGGCGAAAGAGCCGTCCGCGTTCGCCTGTCTGGCCCATCCCGGGGCAATGCATAGTGACTATGATCTTTCGATCATGACGCCGGTCGGTGGCTGGAAACTCAGCCGCTGACCGGCGGTGTGCACCTCGCCGCCGCAACGCTGGCCATAAGCCAGCCGGCTTCCCGGCCGGTCCAGCTCACGACCGTCCGGTCGGTGCACGCGGCACGCCCGGCTCTCGCGGCCGAGCGGCCGGATCAGGACCGGGAGCGCACCCCTTCGGCCACGTTCTCCGCTGTTCGTGGCCGTGGCGCACCGGTTTCACCGCCACCCCGAGGCCCGCACCGGGCCGGCATGTCAGGAGACTAAATGCAGGTGCCCATCCAGGTACAGGTGTTCGCACACGACGGGGTGGTCCTGGCCCGGCCGCCCGACCCGTCGGCCACCGCCGACAGCCCCTATCTCGCCGGCGCGGGCGCCGCTCTCTACAACGGCCTGGACATGATCACGGGTCTGCACCTGACCCTTCCGCACCAGTCGGCGGCGATCTGCAGCACCGGCTCCAGCGCGGACAAGTCGCTGCGTCTGCTCAGCCGGAGTGGTCTGAAGACGCCCAGCGACCTGCGGGCATTCCGTTCCGGCGCGCAGGCGGTGCGGTACGCGCGGGAAGCCGTCGAGCGGGGCGAGATGCTGGAGTTCCAATTTCCTCCGCATGACCCGCGACTGCGGGCCGCTCGCGCCCGGGTGCCCGCAGATCTGCTCGCCCGCCTCAACAACAAGACCGTGCTGGAGACTCTGGTCGCGCCGGAGTACCTGCCCCGCCGGCAGGTCGCCACCCCCGCCGAAGTGCGCCGTATCGTGGCGCGCGACCGCCGGCCGGCGGTCATCAAACCGGCCGGGGTCGAGGTGTCCAGCGGAATTGCGATCTTCACCCGTCGGTTGCGGGACCGGCGGAACCGTTCCCTGTTCAACCAGTTGGAACAGGTGAGCGAGCAGTGGATCGTCGAAGAGGAGGTGCCCTTCCAGACCATCTGGGGTATCCAGTTCGGCGTGACCGACAGCGGAGCGGTGCACTACTTCGGTTCGTCCGTACACCTGCCGCAGCCCACCTCGACGTGGGTCGGTTGTGTGATGGACGACGACCAGCCCCCGGAGGAGCTGGTCGAAGCGCTGACCGTAGGGGTCCGGAAGGCCAGTGAGCTCGGGTACCGGGGCTACTGCTCCTTCGACGCCGGGATCGGCCGCGACGGCGCCCTGCGGGTCATCGACCCGAACTTCCGGGTCAGCGGGGCCACCACCTCGCTGCTGCACCGCGGTTCGCTGCTGGACCAGCATCCATGCGCCATGACCACGTTCTTCTCACTGGCCCCCGGCGTCGACGCCGAACCGATCCTCGCACCGTTCATCGACCGGGGGCAGTTCGTCGTGTTCATGCACCACGACCCGGCGGAGACGGACAACGGCCCGCTGCCGGCGACCATTGTCGGCATGGTCGGGGCCGCGGACCGGTACGCCTGCGGCGTGCTGGTGGCGCAGATCCAGCGGGCCCTGGGTAGCTGACGCGCCGATCCGGGGCTCGGCTCCGGCGGCTCGTCATCCGTTCGCCGGCCCGGCCGCCCCGCGGCGCCGGCCGGCGAACGGGCACCGGGCGGTGCCGGCCTCACATGCCGGCGAGTGCGGTACGCACAGCGACCTCGGGGACGTCGGCGACCAGTTCGACTCCGCCCGGTCCGTCCAGGACGAAGGACAGGCCCGAGGTGGCCTTCTTGTCCCGGCGCATCAGCGCGATCAGCTCGTCGTGGTCGACGCCGGCGGGCAGCGTGGTGTCGAGCCCGTAGCCCGCCACCACGTCGTGGTGCTCGGCCACCCGCTCGGCCGGTACCCGGCCGAGGACGCCGGCCAGCCGGCCCGCGAAGACCGTGCCGACGCCGACCGCCTCGCCGTGGCGCAGGCGGAAGTCGGTGGCCCGCTCCAACGCGTGCCCGAGCGTGTGGCCGTAGTTGAGGATGTGCCGCAGGCCGGAGTCCCGCTCGTCCGCGGCCACCACCCGGGCCTTCAACGCCACTGACGCGGCGATCTGCTCCGCCACCGGCCGGTCACGCAGATCGCCGGCGCCGATGAAGTGCGCCCGGGCGATCTCCCCGTACCCGTTGCGCCACTCCCGCTGCGGCAGCGTCCCCAGGTGCTCGGTGTCGCAGAGCACAGCCCGGGGCTGCCAGTACACGCCCACGAGGTTCTTGCCCTCCGGAAGGTTGACGGCGGTCTTCCCACCGACGCTGGCGTCCACCTGGGCCAGCAGCGAGGTCGGCAAGTGGATCACCGGGACGCCCCGGTGGTAGAGACCGGCGGCCAGCCCGACCACGTCCGTGGTGGTGCCGCCGCCGCAGGAGACCACCGCGTCCGTCCGGGTCAGCCCGAACTCGGCGAACGCTCGGCAGAGCTGTTCCACAGTGGTCAGGTTCTTGTCGTGCTCGCCGTCGCGGGCCGGCACCACCCGGTGCGGCACGCCCGGGTCGGGCGTCCACTCCGGTGGCCGGGCCGAGACCACCACGACCCGTCGGGCGCCGGTCCGCGCCACCTCCGCCGGGAGCCGGTGGCGCACGCCGGGACCGATCAGCACCGGGTACGACCGTTCCCCGAGCGCCACCTCGACGTGGGCCGGCTCGCCGGCGGCGGGACGGTCAGGTACCGGCGCGTGCATGTGGTTGCTGCCTCCTCTGCGGAACGCGGGCCGGCGCGGTCGCGGCCGGGCGGCCCCGCACCATCGACAGGCGCAGCGCCAGCGCGGCCAGCGAGTCGACCTCCGGCCGGATGCCCCACCGATCGTGGGTGAGCTGCGCGTGGTGCGCCAGCAGGAAACCGGACGGCGCCGTCGGGTGGTCGTGGCCCACCACGTCGGTCACCCGGTCCAGGTAGCGCTGCCACGCCACTGCCACATCCCCGCCCAGCGGGAGGTCACCGGCCGACAGGACGATCTTCTCCGCCCCGTCGTCGGCCTGCGCGGCCAGATCCCGCCGCTGTGCGCCGGTGAGCCGCTGGCTGCGCTCCTGCCAGTGCAGGAAGAGGAACGCCAGGCGGTCGGCCGCCGGCATCAGCCCGGTCAGGTGTCGCAGGTGCGCCACGGCCAGCGGCAGCTCGCCGCCGGCCAGCCAGGGCACGTCCCCGCCGAGCAGGGTGAGGGCCAGTTCGCTGCCCGCGAACGCGAGCGGGCCGCCCCGGGCGGGGTCGCGCACGACGCGCCGGTCGCTGGCGAGGGACGCTCCCGGGTCGTACGCGAGCAGCCCCGCCCGTACCGCGTCGAGCGCGGCGGGGACGGCATGGAAGCCGAGGCTCAGACGCTCGGCGGGGGAGCCCTCCGGGTCGAAGAACCAGTTCATGCCGGGATCGGCCCGGCGGGCGGCGGCGACCAGACCGGTCAGGACGGTGCCGACCAGCTCGGTCAGCCGCGTGCCCGGGCAGCCGTCGGCCGGTACGGCCGAACGGGCGAACAACCAGCAGCGTTCCAACGACGGCACCTCGGCTGACGGGCGGGTGGAGCACGGGACTCGACGGTCTGCGGGGTCGCCCCATCATCGGCCCGCGGGCCCGCTCCACCACCCGATCGGCGCTCCGAACTGGGGACGACTTAGGGGGTGACAGGGGTAGGACGTCGGCAGGGTGCTCGGAAGACTTGGGCCGCTACGGCGAGCGAGGTCTACGCCGCGGATGAGGAGTCTCGCCGACGGATGGATGTGGTGACATGCTTCGGAGCGACCTGATCCAGCCGTTGTCCGATCTGATCGAGGCGCACGCCGCCAGGTTGGGGAACAAGGTCGCATTCCGCGACGACCGCCGGGCGGTCGGATACGCCGACCTGGCGGCGCGGACCCGTCGGCTGGCCGGTCACCTGGCGGCGGCCGGGGTCGCCCGGGGCGACCGGGTGGCCTTCTGCCTCGGCAACCGCGTGGAGACGGTGGAGACCTGGCTGGCCGTCACGCGGGCCGCCGCTGTCGGCGTGCCGGTGAACCCGCACAGCACCGACGCGGAACTGGCCCATCTGCTGGACGACTCCGGTGCGGTGCTGGTGGTCACCGACCCGCGCCACCTCGACCAGATGCTGCGGCTGCGTACCTCCCGGCCGGCCCTGCGGATCGTGGTCACCGGGGACAGCCCGGTTCCGGACGAGGTCGTCGCCTGGCGCGACCTGGTCGATACCGAGCCGGCCGTGGGCGCCCGCGACGACCTGGGCCTCGACGAGGTGGCCTGGATGCTCTACACCTCCGGCACCACCGGCCGGCCCAAGGGTGTGCTCTCCACCCAGCGCACCTGCCTCTGGTCGGTCGCCGCCTGCTACGTGCCGATCCCCGGGCTCACCGCCGCCGACCGGGTGGTCTGGCCACTGCCGCTGTTCCACAGCCTCTCCCACATCGGGTGCGTGCTCAGCGTGACGGCGGTCGGGGCCACGGCCCGGCTCATCGACGGCTTCTCCGCCGACGACGTGCTGCGCGCGGTCGACGAGGACGAGGCCACAGTGCTCGCCGGTGTGCCGGCCATGTACCACCACCTGGTCACCGCCGCCCGGGAGACCGGCTTCCGCGCCCCGGCCCTGCGGGTCTGCCTGGTCGGCGGGGCGATCACCACCGGCGCGCTGCGGCGGGCGTTCGACGAGGTCTTCGACGCGCCGCTGCTCGACGCGTACGGCAGCACGGAGACCTGCGGCTCGATCGCCGTCACCCGGCCGGAGCAGCCCCGGGTCGAGGGCTCCTGTGGACGCGCGGTGCCTGGCGTCGAGGTGCGCCTGGTCAGCCCGCAGACGGGTCTGGACGTGCCGACCGGCGCCGAGGGGGAGGTCTGGGTCAGCGGTCCGAGCGTCATGCTCGGCTACCACAACCTGCCGGCGGTCACCGCCGCCGCCCTGCGCGACGGCTGGTACCGCACCGGCGACCTGGCCCGCCGCGACGCCGACGGCAACATCTTCGTCACCGGCCGCCACCAGGAGCTGATCATCCGGGGCGGGGAGAAGATCCACCCGGCCGAGGTGGAGGAGGTGCTGCGCGCGGTGCCCGGCGTCGCCGACGTGGCGGTGACCGGCCGGCCGCATGAGGTGCTCGGCGAGGTGCCGGTGGCGTTCGTGGTGCCGGGGCCGGAGGGCTTCGACCCCGCCGCGGGGTTCGCAGCCTGCCGGGAGAGGCTCAGCTACCACAAGGTTCCCGAAGCGCTGTACGAGATCGGGCAGGTGCCCCGCACCCCGTCCGGCAAGGTCACCCGCCGGCTCCTGTCCGACGGGCCGGCGCGGCTGCGGGCGGTCAACGGCAGCCACCACGAGGCGCTCAGCCTGCTCGCCTGGCTACCGCTGGACCTGGCCGCCGTACCGCAGGTGGCGGCGCCCGTTCCGGCGGCCGCGCAGGACGCCGCCGGCCCGGCCCGCCGCTGGGCGCTTGTCGGCGCCGGGAGCGAGCCGCTGGTGGAGCCGCTGCGCGCGGCGTCGCCGGGGGAGCGGTTCCGGGCCCACCGGGACCTGGTCACCCTGCGGGCGGCCCCCGACGCCCCCGACGTGACGGTGCTGCTGGCCGGGCCGGCCGACGCCGACGCGGCGGATCTCGCCGGCCGGCTGCGTGGCTGGCTCGACGACGACGGCTTCGCCGGCACCCGGCTGGTGCTCTTGACCGGCCCGGCCAGCGACGGGGCGACCCGGCCCGGCGCGCACGGCCTGTCCGGCGACGCGGCCACCGGGGCAGGCGACGCCGTCGGGTGGGCCGGGCCGGATCCGGCGGCCGGTGCCGTCTGGGCGGTCGGGCGCAGCCTGCAGGCCGCATACCCGGACCGGATCGTGCTGGTCGACCACGACGCTTCGGCCCGCTCGCTCGCCCTGCTGCCCGCCGTCGTGGACGCTGGTGCCGCGCAGGTCGCCCTGCGGGGCGGGGCAGCCCGGCACGCGGCCCTCGTGCCCGCACCGGCGACCGCGCCGGCACGGCCGGCGACCGTGGCCGACCCGGAGCGCCCGGTGCTGGTCACCGGTGCCGACGGACCGACCGGCGCCGCGCTGGCCCGGCACCTCGTCGCCGCGCACCGCGTCCGCCGGCTGCGGCTGCTGTCCACCGGCGCGACGCCCGCCCCGGCCGTGGCGGACCTGGCCGCCGAACTCACCGCCACCGGTGCGGAAGCCGTCGTGCTGCCCGCCGAGCGGGTGGGCGACGAGGCGTTCGGCGCGGTCTTCCTCAGCCCGTGCGGCGACGACCTGGCCGACGCCGAGGGCGCCGCCCGGCTGCTCCGGCTCGCCGCGACGCTGGACGCGGCGAGCCGGCACCCGGGGGCGACGTTCACCGTCCTCGTGCCGTCCGCCCTGCTGCTGGGCGCCGCGGGCCCGGAGCGGGCCGCCTCGGCCGTCGGGGCCCTGCACGCCCTGGTCGCCCGCCGTCGGGCCGCCGGTCATCCGGCCCGGCTCGTCGGCACGACCGGGCCCGCCGAGGGCGGGTCGTTGCCCGGCGTCCCGGCGGCGACCGGACCCGGAGCGGGCACCGTGCCGGCGGCCGTGCGCGCCGACCTCGCCGCGTTCGACGTGGCCCACGACGGCAACGACCTGGTCGTGCTCGCCCGCCCGGCGGGCCACGTCGACGCCGCCCACCCGGCCTGGCGTGGGCCCGTCGCGGAGCCCGGCGACGCCACGGACGACCGGGACGCCGCCGAGCTGCGCCGCCGGCTGGCCGGGCTCACCACCGCCGAGGGGGACCGGCTCCTGCTCGACCTGGTCCGCACCGCCACCGCCCAGGTGGCCGGGCTGCCCGGCCCGGCCGCGGTCCGCCCCGGCCGCGCGTTCAAGGAACTCGGCTTCACCTCGGTCGCCGCGGTCGCCCTGCGCGACCGGCTGGCCCGGGCCACCGGGGTACGGCTCTCCGCCACTGTCGCGTTCGACCGGCCCAGCCCGCAGGCCCTCGCCCGGCACCTCGCCGCCCGCCTGCGGGGTGCCGCCGCGCAGGCCGCTCCCACGACGGACCCGGCGGCGGTGCCGTCCACGGGGGACGACCCGGTGGTCGTCGTGGCCATGGCCTGCCGGCTCCCCGGCGGCGTCGCCTCCCCCGAGGAGCTGTGGGATCTGGTCGACCAGGGCCGGGAAGGACTCACGGAGTTCCCCACGGACCGGGGCTGGGACCTGGCGAACCTCTTCTCCGACGACCCCGACCGCCCCGGCACCTCGTACGCCCGGGTCGGTGGCTTCCTCACCGGCGCCGCGGAGTTCGACGCCACCCTGTTCGCGATCAGCCCGCGCGAGGCGCTCGCCATGGACCCGCAGCAGCGGCTGCTGCTGGAGACCGCCTGGGAGCTGTTCGAGCGGGCCGGCATCGACCCCACCTCGCTGCGTGGCAGCGCCACGGGCGTCTTCACCGGCGTCATGCACCACGACTACGCCGCGAACCTGCGCCAGGCGCCGCCCGGCACCGAGGGCTACCTCGGCGTCGGCACCGCCGGCAGCGTCGTCTCCGGCCGGGTCGCCTACGCGCTGGGGCTGGAGGGGCCGGCGGTCACCGTCGACACGGCGTGCTCCTCGTCGCTGGTGGCGCTGCACCTGGCGGCCCAGGCGCTGCGCGCCGGGGACTGCTCCCTCGCCGTGGCCGGCGGCGTGGCGGTGATGGGCACCCCGCAGGCGTTCGTGGAGTTCAGCCGGCAGCGCGGGCTCGCCCCGGACGGCCGGTGCAAGGCGTTCGCCGACGGCGCCGACGGCACCGGCTGGTCCGAGGGCGTCGCGGTGCTGCTGCTGGAACGGCTCTCCGACGCCCGCCGGCACGGGCACCCCGTCCTCGCCGTGCTGCGGGGCTCCGCCGTCAACTCCGACGGCGCGTCCAACGGGCTGACCGCCCCCAACGGGCCCGCCCAGGAGCGGGTCATCCGCCGGGCGCTGGAGGCGGCCGGGCTCTCCGCCGCCGACGTGGACGTGGTCGAGGCCCACGGCACCGGCACGTCGCTCGGCGACCCCATCGAGGCCCAGGCGCTGCTCGCCACGTACGGAGTGGGACGCGGCGACGCGGAACCGCTGCGGCTGGGCTCGCTGAAGTCCAACCTCGGCCACACCCAGGCCGCCGCCGGTGCCGCCGGGGTGATCAAGATGGTGCTCGCCATGCGGCACGGGACGCTGCCGCGCACCCTGCACGTGGACGCCCCGACGTCCGAGGTGGACTGGTCGGCCGGCGCGGTCGAGGTGCTCACCGAGGCCCGCTCGTGGCCCGAGGTACGCCGACCTCGCCGAGCCGGTATCTCGTCGTTCGGCATCAGCGGCACCAACGCGCACGTCATCGTCGAGGCGCCCGCCGACCCGCCGGCCACCGCCGGGGACGCCGCCGGGCCGCCGTCGCCCGGCACCGTCCGGCCGCCCGTGCCGTGGCTGCTCTCGGCGGGCTCCGACGAGGCGCTGCGTGGTCAGGCGGCCCGTTTGCTGGCGTGGTTCGACGGGCCGGGGGCGCACGCCGACCCGGTCGACGTCGGGCACGCCCTCGCCACCACGCGCGCGGCCCTCGAACACCGGGCCGTGGTGCTGGTCGGCGACGCGGAGTCCGCCCGGACGGGGCTCGGTGCGCTGGCCCGCCGCGGCCCGGACCTGGACCTGCCGAGCGTGTCGACCGGCCGGGTCGTCGACGGCCGACTCGGCCTGCTCTTCGGCGGGCAGGGCGGCCAGCGCGCCGGCATGGGCCGCGAGCTGTGCGCGGCGTACCCCGTCTTCGCCACCGCCTTCGACGCCGCCTGCGCCGAACTCGATCGCTGCCTGGCCGGCCACGCCCCGTACCCCGTCGCGGACGTCGTCCTCGCCGCCGAGGGCACCGAACCGGCCGGCCTGCTCGACGAGACCCTGTACACCCAGCCCGGGCTGTTCGCCTTCGAGGTGGCGCTCTACCGCCTCGTGGAGTCCTGGGAGGTGAGCCCCGATGCGGTGCTCGGCCACTCCGTCGGCGAGCTGGCCGCCGCGCACGTCGCCGGGGTGTTCTCCCTCGCCGACGCGGCGGCGCTGGTCGCCGCCCGTGCCCGGCTGATGCAGCAGCTGCCCGCCGGGGGCGCGATGGTCGCCGTCGAGGCCGACGAGGCCGAGGTCGCCGCGTACCTCACCGACCGGGTGGGCCTGGCCGCCGTCAACGGCCCCACCAGCGTCGTCCTCTCCGGCGACACCGACGCGGTGCTGGCCGTCGCGGACACGCTGCGCGCGGCCGGGCGCCGCACCAGCCGGCTGCGGGTGTCGCACGCGTTCCACTCGCCGCGCATGGACCCGATGCTCGACGAGTTCCGCGCGGTGGCCGCCGGCCTCACGTACCGCACCCCGCACCTGCCGGTGGTGTCCAACCTGACCGGTCACCCCGTCGACCCGGCCCGGCTCTGCTCGCCCGAGCACTGGGTGGCGCACGTGCGGGGCACCGTCCGCTTCCACGACGGGGTACGGGCCCTGCACGGGCAAGGCGTCACCACCTTCCTGGAGATCGGCCCGGCCGGCGTACTCACCGCCATGGCCCAGGACTGCCTCGTCGCCGAGGCCGACGAACTGGCCTTCGTCCCCGCCGTACGGGGCACCGCCGGGGAGGCCGAGGCGCTGCTCGCCGCCGTGGCGCGGCTGTACGTGCGGGGCGTCGCCGTGGACCGTGCCGTCCTCGCCGGCCCCGGCCCGCACCGCCGCGTCGACCTGCCCACGTACGCCTTCCAGCGCCGGCACTACTGGCTGCCCGCTCCCACCGGTGTCGGCGGTCCCGGCGGCGCTGGGCTGGCCGACGTCGGGCACCCGCTGCTCGGCGGGCTGCTGGCGGTCGCCGGCACCGCGCAGGTGGTCTGCACCGGGCAGGTGTCAACGGCCACCTCACCGTGGCTGGCCGCACCCGGCGACGGCACGGCCCCGCTGCTGCCCGCCACCGCCCTGCTGGACATGTTCGCCCACCTCGGCGACCAGCTCGGCGCCCCGAGCGTGCGGCGGCTGCACGTCCCCGAGCCGGTGCCGCTGCCCACCGAGGCGACCCTCGACGTGCAGATCGGTGTCGGCGCGCCGGACGGGCACGGACACCGGGTGGCGCACTGCCACGTCCGGGCCGGCGAGGGGCTGCCCTGGCGTGCGGTCGCCGAGGCCGTGCTCGCGCCCGTCGACCCGGGGAGCGGTCGGGGCGCCTTCGCCCCCGTCTGGCCGCCCACCGGGGCCCGGCCGGTGGATCTGAGCGCACCACAGCACCGCGCGCTGGCCGGGGAGCTGGTCCGGGGCGCCTGGGTCACCGCCGACCGGCTCTTCGTCGACGTACGCCTGCCGGAGGACGCCCGCGACCCGGACGCCGAGCGGTACGGCGTGCACCCGCTGGTGCTGGAGGCGGCGCTGCGCCTGCTCCCGCTCGCCGACTTCGCGCCCGTCGCCGACGCCGGGCCCACCGCTCGGCTGCTGCCCACCGAGTGGGCGGGCGTGCGCCGCCACGCCGTCGGAGCGCACGCGCTGCGTGTCTGCCTGGCCCCCGGCGGGGCGGACGCGGTGACGCTGAGCGCCGTCGACGACGCGGGCAGGCCCGTGCTCGATGCCGACCGGGTGGTGCTGCGGGCGGTGGACCTGCCGCCCGCCGGCCCGCCGACGACGGCGGCCACCCCCGCCGGACTGTATGTCGTCGACTGGCTGCCCGCGGCGTTCCCGGCGACCCCGGCGCCCTCCTGGACGATCGCCGACGACACGCCCCCGGACGGGCCGCTGCCGCCGCTGCTCGTGCTGCGGGTCGGCGACGGCGAGCCGGGCCGGCCGGTGCCCGACCGGGCGCACGCCGTGAGCCTCGCCGTGCTGGGCGTCCTCCAGACCTGGCTGGCCGACCCCCGCGCGGAGACCACCCGCCTGGCCCTCGCCCTGCGCGACGGCGACCCGGTGCACGCCCCGGTGGCCGGGCTGCTCCGCGTCGCCCAGGCCGAGCAACCCGACCGCTTCCTCCTGCTCAGCCTCGACACCACCGACGACGCCGCCATCCGCTCGGCGCTGGCCGCCGCCGAGGACGAACCCGAGGTGGCCGTCCGCGACGGGCGTGCGCTGCTGCCCCGCCTCCGCCCCGTGGCGCAGACCCCGGCCGGTACGCCGCGGGCGGCCCTGGCCGGTGGCACCGTACTCGTCACCGGCGGCACCGGCGGGGTCGGCCGGCAGGTCGCCACCCACCTCGCCACTGCGCACGGCGTCACCGAACTGGTGCTCGTCAGCCGCAGCGGCCGGTCCGGCGACTGGACGACAGCACTGACCGACGCCGGCGTCACAGTCCGGGTGGTCGCGGCCGACGTCGCCGACCGGGCGGCGCTCGCCGAGGTGATCGCCCCACTGGCCGGCCGGCTCGTCGCCGTCGTGCACGCAGCCGGGGCCACCGATGACGCCCTGATCACCGACCTCGACCCCGCCCGCTGGGCACGGACTCTGCGCTCCAAGGTGCACGGTGCCTGGCACCTGCACGAACTCACCGCCGGCCTCGACCTGGCCGCGTTCGTGCTCTTCTCCTCGGCCGCCGCCACCTTCGGCAGCCCCGGCCAGGGCAACTACGCCGCCGGCAACGCGTTCCTCGACGCGCTCGCCGCGCACCGCCGTGCCCAGGGCCTGCCGGGCAGCGCCCTGGCCTGGGGGCTGTGGGCCGCCCGGGACGGGATGGCGGGCCGGCTCAGCCCGGCCGACCTGGCCCGGCTCGCCCGCGGCGGCACCCGCCCCCTCGACACGGCTGCCGGACTGGCGCTGTTCGACGCCGCCCTGGACGTGGACCGGCCGGCGCTCGTGCCGATCGGGCTCGACCTGGCCGCCGTACGGACCTCCGGCGAGGTGCCCGCCCTGCTGCGGGCACTGCTGCCCCCGCCGCCCCGCCGGGCGGTCAACGCCGCCTCCGCGCCCGCCGCCGCGAAGGGCTTCGCCGACCGGCTGGCCGAACTCGCCGAGCCCGAGCGCGCCGAGCTGCTGCTGGACCTCGTCCGTACCCGGTGCGCCACAGTGGTCGGGCACGCCGGCCCCGAGCAGGTCGAGCCGCGCCGCCCGTTCAAGGACCTCGGCTTCGACTCGCTGATGGCCGTGGAGCTGAGCAACCGGCTCACCGCCGTCACCGGTGTCCGGCTCGCCCCGCACGCAGTGTTCAACCACCCCACTCCCGAGCTGCTCGCCGCGCACCTGCACGCCCGGCTGCTCGGCACCGCGGCCACCGGGGTCACCGACGCGAGCACCGTCGCCCTGGACGAGCCGGTCGCCGTCGTCGCGATGGCCTGCCGTTTCCCTGGCGGTATCGGCTCCCCGGAGGAGCTGTGGCGGCTGCTCGACGCGGGCGCCGACGTCATCGGCGACCTGCCCGACGACCGGGGCTGGCCGCTGGCCGACCTCTACGACCCGGTGCCCGGCACGCCCGGCCGGTCGTACGTGCGTTCCGGCGGGTTCCTCACCGGCATCGCCGACTTCGACGCCGAGTTCTTCGGCATCAGCCCCCGCGAGGCCCTCGCCATGGACCCGCAACACCGGCTGCTGCTGGAGACCTCCTGGGAGGCGCTGGAGCGCGGCGGCATCGACCCGGCCACCCTGCGGGGCAGCCGGACCGGTGTCTTCGCCGGCACCCACGGGCAGGACTACGCCGGCCGGGTCGCCCCCGGCGTCGTCTCCGACGACGGCGAGGTCACCGCCGACGAGGGGCACCTGCTCACCGGCACCGCCGGCAGCGTCCTCTCCGGCCGGGTCGCCTACGCGCTCGGGCTGGAGGGACCAGCCATCACCGTGGACACCGCCTGCTCCGCCTCCCTGGTGGCGCTGCACCTGGCCGTGCAGGCGCTGCGCCAGGGCGACTGCGACCTGGCCCTGGCCGGTGGCGTGTCCGTGATGGCCACCCCGGCCGGGCTGACCGGTTTCAGCCGCCAGCGGGGCCTCGCCGCCGACGGGCGGTGCAAGGCGTTCGCCGAGGACGCCGACGGCTTCGGCATGTCCGAGGGCGTGGGGATGCTGGTGGTCGAGCGGCTCTCCGACGCCCGCCGCCGGGGCCACCCGGTCCTGGCCGTCGTACGCGGCTCGGCGGTCAACTCCGACGGCGCGTCCAACGGGCTGACCGCTCCGAACGGGCCGTCCCAGGAGCGGGTCATCCGGGCCGCGCTCGCCGCCGCCGGGCTGACCGCCGCCGAGGTGGACGTGGTGGAGGCCCACGGCACCGGCACGTCGCTCGGCGACCCCATCGAGGCCGAGGCGATCCTCGCCACGTACGGGCAGCGTCCGCCCGGCGCACCGCCGGTGCTGCTCGGCTCGGTCAAGTCCAACCTCGGGCACACCCAGGCCGCGGCCGGCGTCGCCGGCGTGCTCAAGATGGTCATGGCGATGCGTCACGGCGTCCTGCCGCGCACCCTGCACGCCGAGCGCCGCAGCTCGCGGATCGACTGGGACTCGGGCGCGGTGGAGCTGCTCACCGAGGCCCGCCCGTGGCCGGCGGCGGACCGGCCGGTGCGCGCCGGCGTCTCGTCGTTCGGCATCAGCGGCACCAACGCCCACGTGATCGTCGAGTCGGTCGCCGAAACGATGCCGGAGGCCGCCGGATCCGAGCCGCCGCAGGAGCGTGCGCTGCCATGGCTGCTGTCGGCGCGTACCCCGCAGGCGCTCATCGGCCAGGCGCGCCGGCTGCGGGCGCACCTCGCCGCCCGGCCCGGCCGGCGGCCCCTCGACGTGGCCTGGTCGCTGGCCACCACCCGAGGCACCTTCGACTCCCGGGCGGTGCTGGTCGCCGCTTCGGCGCAGCGGGCCGCCGACGCCCTCGACGCGCTCGTCGAGGGCCGGCCCGACCCGGCGGTCACGCGCGGCGAGGCCCGTCCCGCGGGCCGCTGCGTGTTCGTCTTCCCCGGGCAGGGCGCACAGTGGCTCGGCATGGGGTTGGACCTGCTCGACCAGGCCCCCGTGTTCGCCGAACGCATGGCGGCCTGCGACGCGGCGCTGCGACCGTACCTGGACTGGTCGCTGGTGGACGTGCTGCGCCAGGCGCCCGGCGCGCCCGGCCTCGACGAGGTCGACGTCGTGCAGCCCGCCCTGTTCGCGATGATGGTGTCGCTGGCCGAGCTGTGGCGCTCGTACGGTGTGCAGCCGGCCGCCGTAGTCGGCCACTCCCAGGGCGAGATCGCCGCCGCCTGCGTCGCGGGGGTGCTGTCCCTGCCCGACGCGGCCCGGGTGGTGGCGCTGCGCAGCCGCGCGCTGCGGGCTCTGGCCGGGCACGGGGCGATGGCCTCCGTCGCGCTGCCCGCCGACACGGTCCGCGACCGGATCGCCCGTTTCGGCGAGCGGATCTCGGTCGCCGCCGTGAACGGGCCGGCCGCCGTCGTGGTGTCCGGCGAGCCGGAAGCGGTCGAGGAGCTGCTCGCCGAGTTGGCCGGCGAGCAGACCCGGGTGCGTCGGATCGCCGTCGACTACGCCTCCCACTCCGCCCAGGTGGAACGCATCCGCGACGAGCTGGCCGAGGTGCTGGCCGGCATCACCCCCGGTCCGGCCGCCGTGCCGCTGTTCTCCACCACCGACCTGCGCTGGCTCGACGGCGAGGAGATGGGGCCCGACTACTGGTACCGCAACCTGCGCCGGCCCGTCGAGCTGGAACGGGCGATCCGCTCGCTGGCCGCCGAGGGCCACGACGCGTACGTCGAGTGCAGCCCGCACCCGGTGCTCACCGTCGGCGTCGAGGAGACCCTCGCCGACCACGACGGCGATGCCGTGGTGGTCGGCTCGGTGCAACGCGACCAGGGCGGCCTTGAGCGGTTCCTGCTCTCCCTGGCCCAGCTCCACGTGTCCGGGGTCGCGGTGGACTGGCGGCCCGCACTGGCCGGCGGCCGGCGCGTCGACCTGCCCACCTACGCGTTCGCCCACCGCCGCTACTGGCCCCGGCCGATCTCCGGCCCCGGCGACGTCGGCGCCGCCGGTCTGGACACCGCCGGTCATCCGCTGCTCGGCGCGTCGGTCGCGCTGGCCGAGACGAGGGGCCACCTGTTCACCGGGCGGCTGTCGGCCGACGCGCAGCCGTGGCTGGCCGATCACCGGGTCACCGGCAGCGTGCTGGTGCCCGGCACCGGCCTGGTGGAGTTCTGCCTGCGCGCCGGCGACGAGGTCGGCCACCCGTTCCTCGACGAGATGGTCATCGAGGCGCCGCTGACCCTGCCCGCCGGCGGAGCGACGCAGGTGCAGGTGGTGGTCGGCGCGGGCGCCGGCGACGGACGCCGCCCGGTGACCGTGCACTCCCGGCCCGCCGACGCGCCGGCGGGACAGCCGTGGACCCGGCACGCCAGCGCCACCCTCCGCGCCGATCAGCCCGCGGTGTCTCCGCAGTTCACCGTCTGGCCGCCGCCCGACACCCGGCCCGTGGACCTGACCGGCTTCTACGCCGGCCTGGAAGCCGACGGGTACGAGTACGGGCCGGCGTTCCAGGGCCTGCGCGCGGTGTGGACCAGCGGCGATGAGGTCTACGCCGAGGTGGAGTTGCCGGCGGCCCAGCGGGTCGACGCCGACCGGTACGGCCTGCATCCCGCCCTGCTCGACGCCGCCCTGCACGCCGCGCACTTCGGCGGGCTCGCCGGGGCCGGGGCCGGCCAGCTCCTGCTGCCGTTCGCCTGGAGCGGCGTGAGCCTGCACGCCACCGGGGCGACCGCCCTGCGGGTACGGCTGAACCGGGTCGGGCCGCACGCCATCGCGCTGACCGTCGCCGATCCGACCGGCGCCCCGGTGGCCGAGGTGGCCGCCCTGACGATGCGCCCGATCTCCGCCACCGAGCTGGCCGTCGCCGACGACCCCGCCACCCGCGACGCCCTGTTCCGCGTCGACTGGACGCCGCTGCCGCCCGTCGAGTCGGCCACTCCGGTCGACGCCGTGACCGTCGCCCCCGGCCTGGAGGGGTTCCCGCTGCACCACGGGTTGGACGGGCTCGCCGACGCCGTGGACGCGGGCCTGGCTCTGCCCGCGGCGGTGCTCGTGCCGCTCGACGCGGACCCCGCGCAGCCCGCCGCCCGCGCGGCACGCCATGCCGCCGTACAGGCCCTCGACCTGGTCCGGCGTTGGCTCACCGAGCCCCGCTGGGTGGCGTCGCGGCTGCTGCTGGTGACCCGAGGCGCGGTGGCCGTGCACCACGCCGGCGAGGTGACCGACCCGGCCGCCGCGGCGGCGTGGGGTCTGGTGCGCTCCGCCCAGTCGGAGAACCCGGGCCAGATCGTCGTCGTCGACGTCGACCACGACGGGATCGGCCCCGATGAGGTGGCCGCCCTGCTGGCGGCGGACGAGCCGCAGGCCGCGATCCGGGTCGGCGCGGCGTACGTGCCGCGGTTGGCGCGGGCCGGGTCGGCCGGTGAGCTGCCCGCACCACCCGCCGCCGCGTGGCGGCTGGACGCGCCGGTGCGGGGCAGCCTGGAGAACCTCACTCTGGTCGCCACCGACGCCGCCGACGCCGCGCTCGGCCCCCGCGAGGTCCGGGTACGCGTCCGCGCCGCCGGCCTCAACTTCCGCGACGTGCTCAACGCACTCGGCCTCTACCCTGGCGACGCGGGACCGCTCGGCGGCGAGGGCGCCGGCGAGGTCGTCGAGGTGGGCGCCGAGGTGACCGACCTGCGGCCCGGCGACCACGTGTTCGGGGTCTTCGTGGGCTGCTTCGGGCCCGTCGCGGTCACCGACCGCCGCCTGCTGGCCCCGATGCCGGTCGGCTGGTCGTATGTGGAGGCCGCCTCCGTGCCGGTGGTCTTCCTGACCGCCTACCACGGGCTGATCAACCTGGCCGGGCTCACCCGCGGCGAGTCGGTGCTGGTGCACGCGGCGGCCGGTGGCGTCGGCATGGCCGCCGTGCAGCTCGCCCGCCACCTCGGGGCCGAGGTGTACGCCACCGCCAGTCCCGCCAAGTGGGGCGCCCTGCGCGCGCTCGGTCTCGACGACGAACACCTGGCCTCGTCCCGGACCCTCGACTTCGAGACCCGCTTCGCCGCCGCCACCGGCGGCCGGGGTGTCGACGTCGTCCTGGACTCGCTGGCCCGCGAGTTCGTCGACGCCTCGCTGCGGCTGCTGCCGCGCGGCGGGCGGTTCGTCGAGATGGGCAAGACCGACATCCGCGATGCCGACCGCGTCGCCGCCGACCACCCGGGGGTGGCCTACACCGCCTTCGACCTGACCTTGGAGGAGCCCGACGAGGTGCAGCGCATGCTCGTCGTGCTGCTGGAGCTCTTCGAACGCGGGGTACTCACCCCGCTGCCCACCCAGGTGTGGGACGTCCGCCAGGCACCGGAGGCGTTCCGGCACGTCAGCCAGGCCCGGCACGTCGGCAAGGTGGTGCTCACCATGCCCCGGGAGTGGGATCCCGACGGCACGGTGCTGCTGACCGGAGGTACCGGAACCCTGGGCCGGCTGGTCGCCCGGCGGCTGGTCGAGACGCACGGCGTCCGGCGGCTGCTGCTGGTCAGCCGCCGCGGCGAGCGGGCCCCCGGTGCGGCCGAGGCGGTCGACGAGCTGCGGGCTCTGGGTGCCGAGGCCACGGTGGTGGCAGCCGACGTGTCCGACCGGGACGACCTCGCCGGGGTGCTGGCGGCGGTACCGGACCGGCACCCGTTGACCGCCGTCGTGCACCTCGCCGGAGTGCTCGACGACGGGGTGGTCACCGCCCTCACCCCGCAGCGCGTCGACACGGTCTTCGCGCCGAAGCTCGACGCCGCGTGGCACCTGCACGAGCTCACCCGTCACCTCGACCTCGCCGGGTTCGTGCTCTTCTCCTCCGGCGCCGGCGTCTTCGGCGTACCCGGTCAGGCGAACTACGCCGCGGCGAACGCGTTCCTCGACGCGCTCGCCCTGGCCCGCCGCGCCGAGGGGCTGCCGGGCCGGTCGTTCGCCTGGGGGCTGTGGGAGCAGGCCAGTGAGATGACCGCCAAGCTGGACCGCACCGATCCCCGGATCACCGCCCGCGACGGGCAGCTCGCCATCCCGTCCGAGCTGGGGATGGCCCTGTTCGACGCGGGCCTGCGGCTGGCCGAGCCGGTGCTGGTGCCGACGAGGATCGACGTCGCCGCGCTCGGCGAGCGGGTCGAGCGGCCACCGGCGCTGCTGCGTGGGCTGCTGCGCCGGGAACGGCCGACCGCGCGGGCGGCCACCCCGACCGGCGGCGGGCGTACGCTCGCCGACCAGCTGGCGGCGCTGGACGGGCCTGAGCGCCACACCCTGGTGGTCGACCTGGTACGCGAGCAGGCGGCGAGCGTGCTCGGGCACGGCAGCCGGGCGGCGGTGGCCCCGGGCCGGGCGTTCAGTCAGATCGGCTTCGACTCGCTGACCGCCGTCGAGCTGCGCAACCGGCTGACCACGGCCACCGGCCTGCGCCTGCCGGCCACGCTGATCTTCGACTACCCGGACCCGAACGAGCTGGCCACGTACCTGGTGTCCGAGCTGGCGCCGGACACCGGACCGGCGGTCCCGCCGGTCCTCGCGGACCTGGAGAACCTGGAGCGCTCGCTGACCGAGGCCACTGTGGAACCGGAGCTGCACGACCAGATCGGGTCCCGCCTGGAGGTGCTGATCGCCAAGTGGCGGACGATGCGCGCCGGCTCGGGCGGCGATCCCGACCTCGACCTCGAACTGGCCAGCGACGACGACCTGTTCGACCTCATCGACTCCGAACTCGGTATCTGATGGCCGTCCGGCCGCCCCGCACGCCACAAGCCGACCCCGTGTCCGACCGACCCCCGAGGAACCGATACCGATGCTGACGACCGACGTCCTGATCGTGGGCTACGGCCCCGTCGGTGAGATGCTCACGATCCTGCTGGCGCAGCGAGGGCTCACCGTCACGGCGGTCGAGCGGTGGGCCACCCCGTACAACTTCCCCCGCGCGGTGTCGTACGACGGGGAGGCGAGCCGTGTCCTGGCCGCCGCCGGCGTCGCCGACCGCCTCGGCCCGGTGGTGGAGTCGTCGGGCGAGTACACCTTCAAGAACGGCTTCGGCCGGACCCTGCTGCACGTCAAGGTCACCGGCGACGGGCCGATGGGCTGGCCCGACTCGGTCTCCTTCTACCAGCCGGGACTGGAGGCGCTGCTCGCCGAGCGGGGCGCGGAGTTGCCGGGTGTCACGGTGCTGCGCCCGTACCAGGTGACGGGCCTGGTCGAGCACGACGACGGGGTCGAGGTGGCCATCGCCGGCCCGGACGGCGAGGAGGTCCGCGCGGCCCGCTGGGTCATCGGCTGCGACGGGGCCAACAGCTTCGTGCGGGAGCACCTGGGCAGCGGCGTCACCGACCTCGGCTTCACGTACGACTGGCTGGTCTGCGACGTGGTCCCGCACGAGGCCCGCGAGTTCAAGCCGAACAACCTGCAGGTCTGCGACCCGGCGCGGCCCCGCACGGCCGTGTCGGCCGGCCCGGGGCACCGGCGGTGGGAGTTCATGCGGGTGCCGGGGGAGAGCCGGGAGGAGTTCGAGAGCGCCGGGAGTGTGTGGCGGCTGCTCGGCCTCTTCGACATCACCCCGGACAACGCCACCCTGGAGCGGTACGGCGTCTACACGACCCAGGCATGCTCGGCCGAGCGCTGGCGTTCCGGGCGGATCCTGCTCGCCGGCGACGCGGCGCACGTGATGCCGCCGTTCATGGGGCAGGGGATGAGTTCGGGCTTCCGCGACGCCCTCAACCTCGCCTGGAAGCTCGACCTGGTGCACCGCGGCCTCGCCGACGAGGCTCTGCTGGACACCTACCAGGAGGAGCGCTGCGCGCACGTGCAGCACGCCATCCGGATGTCCATCGACTCGGGCACGGTGATCTGCGAGACCGACCGCGCCGCCGCGGCCGGCCGCGACGCCGCGATGCTCGCCGAGCTGCGCCGGCGTACCGCCCGCCCGCGCACCCGGTCCCTGCTGGAGCCCCTGTCCGGCGGGGTCCGGCACAGCGGCTGCGAGGCCGCCGGCGCCCCGATGCCGCAGGGTCGCGTCGAGGTCGACGGCCGCGCCGGGCTCTTCGACGAGGTCGTCGGCACCGGCTTCGTCCTGCTCTGCGCCGAGGACCCCGACGACCTGCTCGACGCCGACGCCCGGACCTTCCTGGACGCGCTCGGCGCGCGGGTCGTCCGGATCGTTCCCGCCGGTGCGCCCGCACCCGGATCCGGCGCCGCGCCGACCGCCTTCGACCTCGACGACGTGTACCTGGCCCACCTCAAGCGGTACGACGCGGTGGCGGTCCTCGTCCGGCCCGACTTCTACGTCTTCGGCACCGCCGCCGACCCGGCCGCTGTGCCCGCGCTCGTCGAGGATCTGCGCCGGCAGATCCGGCGCGGCTGATCGGCATCCACCCACCGGAAGGAACCGACATGTTCGAGAACCTGAAGATCGCCGGCCGGGCGATCCGCACGGTCTTCACCGCCGACCCCATCACCCGGGTCCGGCGCTTCTACGAGATCCAGTCACCCGACGTGGAGTTCGCGGCCCGCCGTACCCACTACATGAACGTGGGCTACTGGTCCGACGGGGTCACCGACATCGACACGGCCGCCGACGCGCTGGCCGACAAGCTGGCCGACGCCGCCGGGCTCAAGCCGGACGACACCGTGCTCGACGTCGGCTTCGGCTACGGGGACCAGGACTTCAAGTGGCTGCGCGAGCGCCAGGTCGCCAAGGTGTACGGCCTGAACATCACCCCGCACCACGTCGAGGCGGCGCAGCGCCGGGCGCAGGAGGAGGGGCTCGCCGACCGGACCGACTTCCGGCTCGGCAGCGCCACCGAACTGCCCTTCGAGGACAACACCTTCGACCGGGTCGTCGCCCTGGAGTCCGCCTTCCACTTCTACCCGCGCAGCGCGTTCTTCGCCGAGGCGCTGCGGGTGCTGCGCCCGGGCGGCGTGCTCGCCACTGCCGACATCATCCCGGTCAGCGGCGACGTCGTCCGCGCGGCCATCCAGTCCGGCCCGCTGAGTTTCGTCAAGTTCAGCATTCCCAAGGAGAACTGGCACGACCGGGACACGTACCGGCAGGAGCTGGTCGAGGCCGGCTTCGCCAACCCGGAGGTCCGCTCGATCAAGGACCGGACGTGGGAGGGCTGGCGGGCGTACATGGCCGAGCGGACCAACGACCCCGCGTTCCGGGCCGTCGTCAAGCCGGCCGTCCGCAAGAGCATGGCGGCCCACTGGAAGAACCAGGACCTCATGAAGCGTGAGCTGGCGCAGCTCGACTACGTGATCGCGGTCGGCCACAAGCGGTGACAGCGCGTACCGAGGGGCCCGTCCACCGGTCGTCACGACCGGTGGACGGCCCCCGTCGGCGTGAGATCAGACCGCCGGTGCCGCGCTCAGGGTTGCCGAGACGGCCCGCAGGATCGCCGGCTGGTGCTCGGCCAGGAAGAAGTGCCCGCCCGGGTAGACCTTCAGGTCGAACGCTCCAGTGGTGTGGTCCGACCACGCCCGAGCCTCGTCGACAGTCGTCTTCGGGTCGTCGTCGCCGGTGAGGACGGTGATCGGGCAGCTCAGCGGCGGCCCCGGCCGGTAGGTGTACCGCTCGGCGGCCCGGTAGTCGTTGCGGATCGCCGGCAACGCGGCGCGCAGCATCTCCGGGTCCCCGAGGACGGCGGAGTTGGTGCCGCTCAGCTTCCGGACGTCGGCCAGCAGCCCCTCGTCGTCGAGCAGGTGCACCGTCTCGTGCCGTGCCTTCGACGGCGCCCGGCGCCCGGACGCGAACAGATGCGCGACGCTGCCGCCGTCCTGCTCGATGAGCCGGGCGAGTTCGAAGCCGAGGCTGGCCCCCATGCTGTGCCCGAAGATGGCCAGCGGCTCGTCCCGCCAGGGCCGCAGCACGGTGAACACCTCGCGCGCGAGGTCGTGGATGTCGCCGATGCACTTCTCGTGGCGCCGGTCCTGCCGCCCCGGGTACTGGATCGACAGCACCTCCACCGCGGGGGAGAGACCGCGGGACACCGGGAAGTAGAAGCTTGCCGACCCGCCGGCGTGGGGCAGGCACACCAGGCGCCTCGCGCCGCCCGGGGCGGGGTGGAAGCGTCGCACCCACAAGCCGTTGTCGGTTTCTGGCGTGGTCATCCTCTGGTGGTCCTTCCGGCGGCTGCGGTTGCCGACCGGATCGGGCGTGGACCCGGTCGAGGCGACGCTAGTGCGGCGGGTCGGGACCGGACACCCCTAGCTGGTCGGTTGCCTGGTTAGGGGTTGTCCGCGCTCGCGCGTAACCAATAACTTCTCCCGGCAGATGGGGATCTGCGTGGCTCTCGGCCGAGCGAGCCGAACGACAGATACAGGTGTCGCCTGAGAACTCTGCGCATTCGTACCGTCGCTTACGTCGAGTCTCCGCCGTGAATCGCGATGGGCTGGGATGATGGACACCGAAGAGAAGCTCCGGGAGTACCTCAAGAGAGTCACCGCCGACCTGCGGCGGACCCGGCAACGGCTCCGGGACGTCGAGGCCGACGCGCAGCAGCCCATCGCGATCGTCGGTATCGGCTGCCGGTTCCCCGGCGGGGTGCGCACGGCCGAGGAACTGTGGGACCTCGTCTCGTCCGGCGGTGACGCGATCGCCTCCTTCCCCACCGACCGTGGCTGGGACCTCAACGCGCTCTACGACCCGGAGCGGTCCCGGCCGGGCACCTCCTCGGTCCGCGAGGGCGGATTCGTGGCCGACGCCGCCGAGTTCGACTCCCGGCTGTTCGAGGTCTCGCCGCGTGAGGCGCTCGCCATGGACCCGCAGCAGCGGCTGCTGCTGGAGACCTCGTGGGAGGCCGTCGAGTCGGCGGGAATCGACCCCACCAGCCTGAAGAACGCCCGGGCCGGAGTCTTCGCCGGCATGACCCACAGCGGGTACGCGCATCCGCCGCAGACCCCGCCGGCGGGCGTGGAGGACTACCTCGGTCTCGGCAACGCGGGCAGCATCGCCTCGGGCCGGGTGGCGTATTCGTTCGGGTTCGAGGGTCCGGCGGTGACCGTGGACACGGCGTGTTCGTCGTCGCTGGTGGCGTTGCATCTGGCGGTGCAGGCGCTGCGGTCCGGGGAGTGCGATCTCGCGCTGGCCGGCGGCGTCACGGTCATGCCCACCCCTGCGGTGTTCATCGATTTCACCAGGCAGGGAAACCTGTCCCCGGTGGCCCGGTGCCGGGCGTTCGCCGACGCGGCGGACGGCACAGCGCTCGCCGAGGGTGTCGGGATGTTGCTGGTGCAGCGGTTGTCGGATGCGCGGCGTGAGGGGCGTCGGGTGTTGGCGGTGGTGCGGGGATCGGCGGTGAATCAGGATGGTGCGTCGAATGGTTTGACGGCGCCGAACGGTCCGTCGCAGCAGCGGGTGATCCGGCAGGCGCTCGCCAACGCGGGTTTGGGTGTGGCGGACGTCGACGTGGTGGAGGCGCACGGTACGGGTACGACGTTGGGTGATCCGATCGAGGCTCAGGCGTTGTTGGCGACGTATGGGCAGGGTCGGGATGTGCCGTTGTTGTTGGGGTCGGTGAAGTCGAACATCGGTCATACGCAGGCCGCCGCGGGGGTGGCCGGCATCATCAAGATGATTTTGGCGATGCGGCATGGTGTGGTGCCGGCGTCTTTGCATGTGGATGTGCCGTCGTCGCATGTGGACTGGTCGTCGGGTGCGGTGGAGTTGGTGACGGCCTCGCGGCAGTGGCCGGGCGTGGGGCGTCCTCGGCGGGCGGGTGTGTCGTCGTTCGGTATCTCGGGGACGAACGCGCACGTGATCCTGGAGCAGCCGGAGGCTGAAACCGGGGCCGACCTCGAGGGCGGGGTGGCGCCGGTCGGGTTGCCGGTGCCGTGGGTGGTGTCGGGTCGTTCGGAGCGGGGTCTGGTGGGTCAGGCCGGGCGGTTGGCGTCGTTCGTGCGCGATCGTGGTCTGTCGCCGGTGGACGTGTCGTGGTCGTTGGCGACGACCCGGGCTGCGTTGGAGCATCGCGCGGTGGTGTGGGGTTCGTCGGTGGACGAGTTGGTTGCTGGTCTGTCGGCGGTGGCCGAGGGCCGGTCGGCGGGTGTGGTGTCGGCGGGTCGTCGGGCGGTGTTGTTCACGGGTCAGGGTTCGCAGCGTGCGGGTATGGGCCGGGAGCTGTACGACGCGTTTCCGGTGTTCGCGGCGTCGTTCGACGAGGTGTGCGCCTGTTTCGATGGTTTGTTGCCGCGTGCGTTGCGCGAGGTGGTGTTCGCCGAGCCGGGTTCGGAGACCGCGGCTCTGTTGGATCAGACCGTGTTCGCGCAGGCGGGGTTGTTCGCGGTCGAGGTGGCGTTGTGGGAGTTGTTGTCGTCGTGGGGTGTGCGGGCGGATTTCCTGGCGGGTCATTCGATCGGTGAGGTGACGGCCGCGTACGTGTCCGGGATGTTGTCGCTGGCGGATGCGTGCACGTTGGTGGCGGCGCGGGGTCGGTTGATGCAGGCCCTGCCCAGCGGTGGGGTGATGGCGGCGGTGGGTGCGTCGGAGGAGGCTGTCGCCGAGCTGATCGGCGTGACCGGCGCGGCGGTGGACGTGGCGGCGGTGAACGGTCCGGCGTCGGTGGTGGTGTCGGGTGCCGTCGGCGAGGTGGCTTCGGTGGTGGCGGCCTCGCGTGAGCGGGGTTGGCGGGTCAAGGAGTTGTCGGTCAGTCACGCGTTCCACTCGCGGTTGATGGATCCGATGTCGGATGAGTTCGCGTCGGTGGTGTCCGGGTTGGATTGGCGGGTGCCGCGGGTGCCGGTCGTGTCGAACGTGACGGGCGCGGTGGCGGAGGCGGAGGAACTCACCGACCCGGGCTACTGGGTCCGGCACGTACGCCAGCCCGTGCGGTTCGCCGACGCGGTGCGCACGCTCCACCAGCAGGACGTCGTGCAGTTCCTCGAGATCGGCCCCGACGCCGTACTCACCGCCATGGCGCAGGACTGTGTGGAGGCGGCCGGCGACGTGCGGTACGTCGCCACGATGCGTGCCGGCCATTCCGAGGCCGACACGCTGCGCGCCGCCCTCGCCGAGTGGTACGTCACCGGCGGCCACGTCGACTGGACCGGATACCTCACCGCCCTCGACGGGTCCGGCCCCGAGCGGGCGGCCGGGGCGCGTCCCCGCACCATCGCCCTGCCCACGTACGCCTTCGACCATCAGCGCTACTGGCTCAACACCACTACGGGGGCTGAGGCGGCGCCCGGGCTCGGCGTCCGCCCCGTCGACCACACGCTGCTCGACGCCGCCGTACGCGTGGCCGACGACGACGTACGGGTCTTCGGCACCCAACTCTCCGTACTGACACACCCGTGGCTCGCCGAACATGTCGTCTGGGACTCGGTGGTGGTGCCCGGCGCCGCCCTGGTCGAGATGGTCCTGCACGCGGGCGCGCAGGTCGGCTGCGACACCCTCGACGAGCTGACCCTCCAGGCCCCGCTGGCGCTCGCCGAGGACGGCACCCGGGCGGTGCAGGTGAAGCTGGGCGCGGTGGACGAGGACGGTCGCCGGACGGTCACCATCCACTCCCGAGCCGCCGCCGACGCGGACGGCGAGTGGGACCGTCACGCGGCGGGCATCCTCGCCCCGGCCGTACCGCAGCCCGACAGGTCCGATCCGGCGCCGTGGCCGCCCAGCGCCGCCACCGCCGTCGCGGTCGACGGCATCTACACCGAACTGTCCCGTCTGGGCGTCGAGTACGGTCCGCTCTTCCGTGGCCTGCGCGCCGTCTGGCGCACCGACGACGAGGTGTACGCCGAGGTGGCGGTGCCCGACGGCACCGAGGTCGCCGGCTTCGGCCTGCATCCCGCCCTGCTGGACGCGGCGCTGCACATCGTCGGTCTGCTCGACTCCGACGAGGAGGATGCCTCCGGCGTACGCCTGCCCTTCGCCTGGACCGGCGTCACCCTCTCGGCGGTCGGCGCGACCGCGCTGCGGGTACGCGCCCGGCGCAGCGGCGGCGGCGTGACCCTGACCCTGACCGACCCGGCCGGCGCACCCGTCGCCCGGATAGACTCCCTGGTCTCTCGCCCCGTCACCGCCGACCAGGTGCGCGCCAGTGACTCCGCCGCCGACTCGCTGTACGCCGTCAGCTGGCAGAGCGTGCGGCCGGGCACCCCGGCGACCGTCCGGGTGGTGCTCCTCGGCGACGCACCGTCCGACCTGTCCGAGATCGCCAGGTACAGGCTCGCCGAGCTGGCGGAGGCGGTCGACTCCGGCCGGATCGACCCTGAACTGGTGCTGCTCGCCGCGTACGCCGACGACGAGCACGCCCCGGTCCCCGCCGCGACGCGCAGCCGGCTCACCGCAGTGCTGACCGCCGTCCAGGGCTGGCTCGCCGACGACCGGCTGGCGGCGCGGCGGCTGGTCGTGCTGACCCGCGGGGCCGTCTCCGCCGGCGACACCTGCCGTGCGGGCGACCTGCCCGGCGCGGCGGTCTGGGGCCTGCTGCGTTCGGCCCAGGCCGAGCACCCCGACCGCTTCGTGCTCGTGGACCTCGACGAGGCGCGGCAGCCGGAGTCCTGCACGGTGGACCTGGTGGCCCGTGCGGTCGCCACCGGCGAACCCCAACTGGCGGTCCGGGGCGAGCAGGTGCTGACGCCCCGGCTCGCGCCAGCCGTCCTCGACCCGGCGCCGGCCGCCGGCCTCGACCCCGACGGGACGGTCCTGGTCACCGGAGCCACCGGCGCCCTCGGCGGTCTGCTGGCCCGGCACCTGGTCAGTACGCACAAGGTGCGCCATCTGCTGCTGGTCAGCCGCCGCGGAACCGACGCCCCCGGCGCCGCGGAACTGCTCGCCGAGCTGACCGCGCTGGGTGCGCAGGCCCGCCTGGTCGCCGCCGACGTGGCGGACCGGGACCGCCTGGCCGCGGTGCTGGACGACGTTCCCGCCGAGCACCCGCTCACCGGCGTGGTGCACGCCGCCGGCGTCCTCGACGACGCGGTGATCTCGGCGCTGACCCCCGGCCGGCTGTCAGCCGTCCTCTCCGCCAAGGCCGACGCCGCCTGGCACCTGCACGAGCTGACCCGATCGCGGCCGCTGGCGATGTTCGTCCTCTTCTCGTCGGTCGCCGGCGTCCTCGGCGGCCCCGGGCAGGGCAACTACGCCGCCGCGAACGCGTTCCTCGACGGCCTCGCCGGGCACCGGCACGCCTCCGGCCTCGCCGCCACGTCCCTGGCCTGGGGCCTCTGGGCCGCGGACAGCGGGATGACGGGCGCACTCGACGCCGCCCAGCGGCAGCGGATGAGCCGCAACGGCCTCAGCCCACTCGACACCGGCCAGGCGCTGCGCCTCTTCGACGCCGGCCTGCACGGTGGACGCCCCCACCTGGTGCCGGCGCTGCTCGACCTCGCCGCGCTGCGCCGCCAGGCCGACGCAGGCCAGCTCCCGGCGCCGCTGCGCGGCCTGGTCCGGGCCCGGCGGCGCGTCGTCGAGGGCGGCGGCGACGGCGGTCCGTCCTTCGCGCAGCGCCTCGCCGGCACGCCCGAGGCGGAACGCGGCCGGCTGGTGGAGGAACTCGTCAAGACGCAGGTCATCGAGGTGCTCGGCTACCCGCCGGCCACCGTCGTACCGTCCGGGCAGACGTTCACCGGCCTCGGCTTCGACTCGCTGACGGCCGTGGAGCTGCGCAACCGGCTGACCGCCCTCACCGGCATCCGGCTGCCGGCGAGCCTGATCTTCGACTGCCCCACGCCCGCCGCCCTCGCCGACTTCCTGCTGGTCGACGCCGTCCCGCCGAAGCCCGAACCGGGCCTGCTCGCCGAGCTGGACCGGCTGGAGGCCGCGTTCGCCGCGACCGCGCCGGAAGAGCTGGAGCGGCTGGCCGCCGACGACGAGACGCGTACCGCCGTGGCGGTCCGCCTCCGGACGCTGGTCACCCGGTGGAGCGACGCCACCGCCCGGCCCGACGACGTCAGCCAGGCCCTCGATGACGCCTCGGACGACGAGCTGTTCGACTTCATCGATCAGAAGTTCGGCCGATCCTGAGCCCGAGTCCGCCGCTTGCCCCTTAGCGACAGGTGATCAACCCGATGGCGAACGAAGCCAAGCTCCGCGAGTACCTCAAGCGCGTCACCGCTGACCTGCACGAGACCAGCGAACGCCTGCGGGCCGTCGACGAGCAGAACCACGAGCCGATCGCGATCGTGGGGATGGGCTGCCGCTACCCGGGCGGGGTGCGGACTCCGGAGGCGCTGTGGCGGCTGGTCGAGTCCGGCGTCGACGCCGTCACACCCTTCCCGGCGGACCGGGGCTGGGACGTGGAGAACCTCTACGACCCCGACCCGGACGCGCACGGCAAGTCGTACACCCGCGAGGGCGGCTTCCTGCACGACGCCGGCGAGTTCGACGGCGGGTTCTTCGGCATCTCGCCCCGCGAGGCGCTGGCCATGGACCCGCAGCAGCGCCTCCTGCTGGAGGTCGCCTGGGAGACGGTCGAGCGGGCCGGCCTCGCCGTGGACTCGCTCAAGGGCAGCCGCACCGGCGTCTTCACCGGCGTCATGTACCACGACTACGTCTCCCGGCTCAACGGCGTCCCGCAGGAGGTGGAGGCGTTCGTCGGCACGGGCAACCACGGCAGCGTCGTCTCCGGCCGGATCTCGTACACCTTCGGGTTCGAGGGCCCGGCCGTCACCGTCGACACCGCCTGCTCGTCCTCACTGGTGGCGCTGCACCTCGCCGTGCAGGCGCTGCGCTCCGGCGAGTGCACCCTCGCGTTGGCCGGCGGCGTCACCGTCATGTCCAGCCCCGACACGTTCATCGGCTTCAGCCGCCAGCGCGGCCTGTCCCCGGACGGGCGGTGCAAGTCCTTCGCGGCCACCGCCGACGGCACCGGCTGGAGCGAGGGTGCCGGGCTGCTGCTGCTGGAGCGGCTCTCCGACGCCCAGCGCAACGGCCACCGGGTGCTCGCCGTGGTGCGCGGCAGCGCGGTCAACCAGGACGGCGCCTCCAACGGCCTCACCGCGCCGCACGGCCCGTCGCAGCAACGCGTGATCCGCCAGGCCCTCGCCAACGCCCGGCTCGCCCCGGCTGACGTGGACGCCGTCGAGGCCCACGGCACCGGCACCCGCCTCGGCGATCCCATCGAGGCGCAGGCCCTGCTCGCCACGTACGGCCGGGACCGAGCCGACGACCAGCCCTTGTGGCTCGGGTCGATCAAGTCGAACCTCGGGCACACCCAGGCCGCCGCCGGCGTCGCCGGCGTCATCAAGATGGTCATGGCGATGCGTCACGGCGTCCTGCCGCGCACCCTGCACGTCGACGAGCCGTCCCCGCACGTCGACTGGTCGGCCGGCGCGGTGAGCCTGCTCCGCGAGCCGCGCCCGTGGCCGAGCGCGACGAGGCCCATGCGCGCCGGCGTCTCCTCGTTCGGCGTCAGTGGCACCAACGCCCACGTCATCGTCGAGGCCGCCCCGCCCGCTCCGCAGCCGGCCACCGACGCCGTCACCGGCCCCGACCCGCTGCCGTGGGTCGTCTCCGCGCGCAGCGCCGCAGCGCTCGGTGCCCAGGCCGACCGGCTGCGCTCCTGGCTCGCCGAGCACCCCGATGCCACGCCGGCCGCCGTGGGCCGGGCCCTGGCCACCGGCCGGTCCGTCCTGGAACACCGGGCGGTGCTGCTCGGTGCCGACCGGGACGAGCTGCTCGCCGGGCTCGGCGCGCTGGCCGACGGGATCCCGGCGGCGTCCGTGCGGCGCGGGATCGCCGGCCCCACCCGCGTCGCGGTGCTCTGCACCGGCCAGGGCGCCCAGCGCGTCGGCATGGGCCAGCGGTTGTACGCCGCCTTCCCGGTCTTCGCCGAGGCCTTCGACGCCGCCTGCGCAGAGTTGGACAAGCACCTCGACCGGCCGCTGCGCGGCGTGCTCGACGGCCCCGCCGACGTTCTCGACCGCACCGGGTACGCCCAGGCGGCGCTCTTCGCCGTCGAGGTCGCCGCCTACCGGCTCGTCGAGTCCTGGGGTGTCGTGCCGGACTTCGTGGCCGGGCACTCGGTCGGCGAGGTGGCCGCCGCGCACATCGCCGGCGTCCTGTCGCTGCCCGACGCCGCCCGCCTGGTGGCCGCCCGGGGCACCCTGATGCAGGCGCTGCCCACCGGTGGCGCCATGGTGTCGATCCGTGCCACCGAGGCGGAGGTGCACGCGCACCTGGCCACCGTCGCCGGGACGGCCGGCGCCCGGCTGGCCGCCGTCAACGGCCCGGAGTCCGTCGTCGTCTCCGGCGACGAGGACGCCGTGCTGGCGGTCGCCGCACACTTCGCGGCCCTCGGCCGCAGCACCAGGCGGCTGCGGGTCAGCCACGCGTTCCACTCCGCCCGCATGGACCCGATGCTCGACGCGTTCGGCGACGTGCTCGGGCAACTGGCCTTCGCCGCGCCCCGCATCCCCGTGGTCTCCACGGTGACCGGAGCGGTGCTCGACCCCGAAGAGGTGTGCTCCCCGGCGTACTGGCTGCGCAACGTCCGCGACACGGTCCGCTTCGACGCCGCCGTGACCACCCTGCGTGAGCTGGGTGTGGGCGCGTACGTCGAGGTGGGACCGGGCGGGGTGCTCTGCGCGCTCACCCAGGAGATCGTCGGCGCGGACCAGGCGGTCTGCGTCCCCGTGCTGCGCGCCGAGCACGACGAGGCGACGAGCGCCCTGGCCGCCGCGGCCACCCTGTGGACCCGGGGCGTGCCGGTGAACTGGGCGGCCCTGTTCGCCGGCCCGCCCGTGCCGGTCGACCTGCCCACGTACGCGTTCCAACGCGAACGCTACTGGCTGCTGCCCCTGCCGCAGCCCGCCGACGTGACCGCCGCCGGGCTGACCCCGACCGGCCACCCGCTGCTCGGCGCGGTGTTCCGCTCGGCCGACGGCGACGAGGTGACGCTCACCGGCAGGTTGTCCGTGGAGACCCAGCCCTGGCTGGCCGACCACGCCCTGCGCGACGTCGTGCTCCTCCCCGGCACCGGGTTCGTGGAGCTGGCGCTGCAGGCCGGCGCGGAGGTCGGCGCCGAACGGCTCGCCGAGCTGACCCTCCAGGCGCCGCTGGTGCTGCCCGAGACCGGCGGCGTCGACGTGCAGGTCGCCGCCGAACGCGCCGGTGGCGGAGCGTGGCAGCTCACCGTCCACGCCCGCCGCGCCGGCACCGACGACATCTGGGTGCGACACGCCACCGGCCTGCTCACCCCGGAGCCGGATGAGGACACCGGCACGCCGGCGCAGTGGCCGCCGAGCGACGCCACCTCCCTGGACGTGTCGGAGCTGGCCGGGCGGGCGGCGCGGGCCGGTTTCGCGTACGGCCCGGCCTTCTCCGGGCTGCGCGCCGCCTGGCGGGTCGGCACCGACGTGTACGCCGAGGTGGCGCTGCCCGACCCGGCGGCCGGCGACGCCGGTGGGTACGGGCTGCACCCGGCGCTGCTCGACGCCGCCGTGCAGGCGGTCGGGTTCGGCATCGTCGACCCCGGCGAGGCCCGGATGCCGTTCGCCTGGTCCGACGTGACCCTGTCCGCCCACGGTGCCGACACGCTGCGGGTACGGCTGACCCCCACCGGTGCGGACACGGTGTCCATGCTGGTCGCCGACGCGACCGGTGCGCCCGTCGCCCGGATCGGCTCCCTGGTGCTGCGGCCCCTGCCGGCGGGGGAGCTCACCGCCGGCGGATCCCCGTGGCGCCGCGCGCTGTTCCGCCTCGACTGGCCCCGGCACGCCGGCGGCGTGGGCGCGCCCGACCGCACGACCTGGGCGGTGCTCGGCGACCGCCCCACGCCGCTGCCGACCGGCGTGACCGCCGACCGGCACGCCGACCTCGCCGCGCTCTGCGACGCGGGGGTGCCCGACGTCGTGCTGTACCAGGCGGCCGGCGCTGCCGCGACCGGCCCCGGCCCGGTCCACGACCTGCTCGCCGAGGTCCTCGCCGTGCTCCAGGGCTGGCTCGCCGCCGAGCGCCACACCGGTGGGTCCCGGCTGGTGGTCCTCACCCGCGGCGCCGTCGCCGTGGACGCCGACGCCGACGTGGCCGACCTGGCCGGCGCCGCCGTGTGGGGCCTGCTCCGGTCCGCCCAGGCCGAACACCCCGGCCGGTTCCTCGTCGTCGACCTCGACGACGAGGAGAGTTCCGCCTCCGCCCTCGCCGGCCTGCTGTCGGCCGACGAGCCGCAAGCGGCGGTGCGCGACGGCGTGGTCCGGGTGCCCCGGCTCGTCGCCGCCCCGGAACCCGACGCGCCGGCGCCGCCGCTGGACCCGGACGGCACGGTGCTGGTCACCGGCGGCACCGGTGCCCTGGGCGCGCTCGTCGCCCGTCACCTCGTCACCCGGCACGGGGTCCGCCACCTGGTGCTGACCAACAGGCGCGGGCCCGCCGCGGCCGGCGCCGCCGACCTGCTCGCCGACCTCGCCGACCTGGGCGCCACCGCGACGGTCGAGGCGTGCGACGCCGCCGACCCCGACGCCCTCGCCGCGCTGCTGGACCGGATCGACCCGGCGCACCCGCTCACCGGCGTGGTGCACACCGCCGGCGTACTGGCCGACCGCACCCTGACCTCGCTCACCCCCGAGTCCCTCGACGAGGTTCTCCGGCCGAAGGTGGACGCCGCCGCGAACCTGCACGACCTGACCGCCGGCAGCCGCCTCGCGCTCTTTGTCACCTACTCGTCGGCGGCGGGCGTGACCGGCAGCCCCGGCCAGGCCAACTACGCGGCGGCCAACGCCTTCCTGGACGCACTCGCCCACCGGCGGCGGGCCGCGGGCCTCCCCGCGCACTCGCTGGCCTGGGGACCGTGGGCCGAGTCGGGCGGCGGCATGACAGCCGGCCTCGACCGGGCCGACACCGACCGGCTGGCCCGCGCGGGCGTACGGCCGCTTCCCGAGGCGGACGGCCTGGCGCTCCTCGACGCCGCGCTGCTCACCGGCCTGCCCGCGACGGTGCCGATGGTGCTGGACGGCCCGGCGCTGCGCGCCCAGGCCGAGGCCGGCACCCTGCCGTCGGTCCTGCGCGGCCTGGTCCGCGCGCCCCGGCGCCGCGCCGCGCGCTCCGGCCCGGCGGAGACCGCCGCCCTGACCGAGCGGCTCGCCGGGCTCGACCGCGAGGAGCGCGCCGCGGCCCTGCTGAGGCTCGTCCTCGACCAGGTCGCGACGGTCCTGGGGTACGCCGACGCCGCCGCCGTCGAGGCCGGACGCCCGTTCACCGAGCTGGGCTTCGACTCGCTGACCGCCGTCGAGCTGCGCAACCGGCTGGGCGCGGTCACCGGCCTGCGCCTGCCGGCGACCCTGGTCTTCGACCACCCGACCCCGCTCGCCCTCGCCGACCACCTGGACGCCGAGACCGGAACCGGGGCCGACGCCCAGGCGACCCCGGTCGCCGCCGTCGCGGCGCTCGACGAGCCGATCGCGATCGTCGGCATGAGCTGCCGCTACCCCGGCGGCGTGCGCAGCCCCGAGCAGTTGTGGGACCTCCTCGTCTCCGGTGGCGACGGCATCACCGGTTTCCCCGCCGACCGGGGCTGGGACGTCGCCGACCTGTACGACCCGTCCGGCGCGCGCCGGGGCAGCAGCTACGCTCGCGAGGGCGGCTTCCTGGCCGACGCCGGCGACTTCGACGCCACCCTGTTCAAGATCTCGCCGCACGAGGCGCTCGCCATGGACCCGCAGCAGCGGCTGCTGCTGGAGACCGCGTGGGAGGCCATCGAGGACGCCCGGATCGACCCGCTCGCCCTGCGGGGCCGCCCTGTCGGCGTGTTCGCCGGCATGATGTACCACAACCACGCCGCCGGGCTGGCCGACGTCCCGGAGGCCCTCGACGGCTACCTCGGCGTCGGCACCGCCAGCAGCGTGTTGTCGGGCCGGGTGGCGTACTCGTTCGGGTTCGAGGGTCCGGCGGTGACTGTGGACACGGCGTGTTCGTCGTCGCTTGTGGCGTTGCATCTGGCGGTGCAGGCGCTGCGGTCGGGCGAGTGCGACCTCGCGCTGGCCGGCGGCGTCACCGTGATGGCGACGCCCGAGACGTTCATCGACTTCTCCCGCCAGCGGGGCATGGCCCCCGACGGCCGGTGCAAGTCGTTCTCCGACGCGGCGGACGGCACGGGCTGGTCCGAGGGCGTCGGCGTGCTGCTGGTGCAGCGGCTGTCGGACGCGCGGCGCGACGGGCGCCGGGTCCTCGCGGTCGTGCGGGGCACGGCCGTCAACCAGGACGGCGCGTCGAACGGGTTGACGGCGCCGAACGGCCCCTCGCAGCAGCGGGTGATCCGCCAGGCCCTCGCGAACGCCCGGCTGGGCGTCGCCGACGTCGACGTCGTGGAGGCGCACGGCACGGGCACGACGCTGGGCGACCCCATCGAGGCCCAGGCGCTGCTCGCCACGTACGGGCAGGACCGCGACGACCGGGACGCGCTGCTGCTGGGGTCGGTGAAGTCGAACATCGGCCACACGCAGGCCGCCGCCGGGGTGGCGGGCGTCATCAAGATGGTCTTGGCAATGCGGTACGGGACCGTGCCGGCGACGCTGCACGTGGACGAGCCCTCGTCGCATGTGGACTGGTCGTCGGGTGCGGTGGAGCTGGTGACCCAGGCGCGCGAGTGGCCGGGTGCGGGCCGCGCACGCAGGGCTGCCGTGTCGTCGTTCGGCATCTCCGGCACGAACGCCCACGTGATCATCGAACAGGCGGAGCCGGAGCACGCCGCGGCGTCTGCCGCGCCCGTCGGGTTGCCGGTGCCGTGGATGCTGTCGGGGCGCTCCGAGCGGGGTCTGGCGGGTCAGGCGGCTCGGTTGGCGTCGTTCGTGCGGGATCGGTCCGGCCTTGCGGTGGCGGACGTGTCGTGGTCGTTGGCGACGACCCGGGCTGCGTTGGAGCATCGGGCGGTGGTGTGGGGATCGGACGTGGACGAGCTGGCGGCGGGCCTTGCGGCGGTGGCCGAGGGCCGGTCTGCGGGTGTGGTGTCGGCGGGTCGTCGGGCGGTGTTGTTCACGGGTCAGGGTTCGCAGCGTGTGGGCATGGGCCGGGAGCTGTACGACGCGTTTCCGGTGTTCGCGTCGGCGTTCGACGAGGTGTGCGCCCGTTTCGATGGCTTGTTGCCGCGTGCGTTGCGCGACGTGGTGTTCGCGGAGACGGGTTCGGAGACTGCGGCTCTGTTGGATCAGACCGTGTTCGCGCAGGCGGGGTTGTTCGCGGTCGAGGTGGCGTTGTGGGAGTTGTTGTCGTCGTGGGGTGTGCGGGCGGATTTCCTGGCGGGTCATTCGATCGGTGAGGTGACGGCCGCGTACGTGTCCGGGGTGTTGTCGTTGGCTGATGCGTGCACTTTGGTGGCGGCGCGGGGCCGGTTGATGCAGGCGCTGCCGGCCGGTGGGGTGATGGCGGCGGTGGGTGCGCCCGAGTCCGCGGTGCGGGGGATCATCGATGCTGCGGAAGCGGCGGTCGACGTCGCGGCGGTGAACGGTCCGGCGTCGGTGGTGGTGTCGGGTGCCGCCGATGAGGTTGCGGTGGTGGTGGGGACTTCTCGCGAGCGGGGTTGGCGGGTCAAGGAACTGGCGGTCAGTCACGCGTTCCACTCGCGGTTGATGGAGCCGATGCTGGAGGAGTTCCGGTCGGTGGTGGCGGGGCTCGACTGGCGGTCGCCGAGGATCCCGATCGTGTCGAACGTGACCGGCGCGGTGGCGGACGCCGTAGAGATCACCGAGCCCGGCTACTGGGTGCGGCACGTGCGGCAGCCGGTGCGCTTCGCCGACGGTGTGGCGGCGTTGCGGGCGCTGGGGGTGGACACCTTCCTGGAGGTGGGGCCGGATGCGACGTTGACGGCGATGGTGGCGGAGATCGTCGCGGATGCGGGGGTGCGACGGGTTCCGGCGTCGCGGCGGGACCAGTCGGAGCTCGCTGCGGTGACGGCGGCGTTGGGGCAGTTGTGGGTGGCGGGTGTGCCGGTCGACTGGGCCGCCTACCACGGTCAGACCGGCGCCCGGCCGGGCGTGGTCGACCTGCCCACGTACGCCTTCGACCATCGACGTTACTGGATCAATGCCGCGACGCGGTCCTACCGTCCCCCCGCCGCCCGGCGTACCGCCGCCGACGAGGACTTCTGGCGGGCGATCGAGGCGGAGGACCTGACGACCCTCGCCGAGAGCCTGGCCGTCGACGCCGACGCCCCGCTCGCGGACGTGCTGCCGGCGCTGTCCACCTGGCGACGCCGCCGGGACGCCGAGGCGGCCCTCGACTCCTGGCGCTACCGGGTGGCCTGGCAGCCGCTCACGGACGACGCCGCCCGCGCCGAGGCGACCGACTTCCTGCTCGTCGTACCGGCCGACGCCGACGCGGCCGTGACGGACTGGGCCGCCGCCCTCGGCGCCGTCGGTTGGCGGATCGTCGAGGTCGACGCCACGTGCGACCGCAAGCGCCTCGCCCACGACCTCGCCGAGGCGTCGACCGGCCGCGACGGGGACGTGCTGCCCGTACTCTCCCTGCTGGCCCTCGACACCCGGCCGTACGCCGGAGCCGCCTCCGTGCCGACGGGCCTCGCCGGCACGGTCGCGCTCGCGCAGGCGCTCGGCGACGCCGGGATCGCCGCCCGGCTCTGGATCGTCACCCGCGGCGCGGTCTCCGTCGGATCCCGCGACCGGCACGTCGACCCCGTGCAGGCCATGGCGTGGGGCTTCGGCAGCGTGCTGCGCGCCGAGCACCCGCACCGGTGGGGCGGGCTCGTCGACCTCCCCGAGCAGCCCGACCAGGACATCGTGCGCATGCTCCGGACGCTGATCGCCGGCACCGGCCAGGAGGACGAGATCGCCCTGCGCGGCACCGGCGGCCACGCCCGCCGGCTCGTTCGTGCGACGTACGGCGACACCGGTGCGCGCGGTTCCTGGACGCCGCGCGGCACGGTGCTGATCACCGGCGGCACCGGGGCACTCGGGGGACACGTCGCCCGCGCGCTGGCCGCCGAAGGAGCCGAACACCTCCTCCTGGTCAGCCGGCGGGGTGGCGAGGCGCCCGGCGCGACCGCCCTCGCCGAGGAACTTGCCGGGCTCGGCACCCGGGTCACCCTCGCGTCCTGCGACGTGGCCGACCGGGCCGCGCTCGCGACGCTGCTCGACTCGATCCCCGCTGAGCTTCCGCTGAGCGCGGTCGTGCACACCGCCGCGGCCCTCGACGACAACGTCGTCGACGCCGTGAGTGTCGACCAGCTGGCCACCGCCCTGCGGGCGAAGGTCGACGCCGCGCGCAACCTGGACGAGCTGACCCGGGGCAGCGACCTCTCCGCCTTCGTCCTCTTCTCCTCCCTCGCCGGCCTCATGGGTGCCGCCGGCCAGGCCACGTATGCGCCGGGCAACGCGTTCCTCGACGCCCTGGCGCAGCGCCGCCGCGCCGAGGGGCTGCCGGCGACCTCGCTCGCCTGGGGCCTGTGGGCCGACGGCGGGGTGAGCGCGGGCGACTTCGAACAGCGGCTCAGCCGCACCGGTTTCGGCGCGATGGCGCCGGAGACAGCCGTGCGCGCCTTCAGCCGGGCGCTGGACCACGACGAGACGTACCTCGTGGTGGCCGACATCGACTGGGCCCGGGTGGCCGCCACCGGTCCTCGGCGCGCCCACCCGCTGGTCCGCGACCTGCTGGCCGAGGCCGGCGCGGCGGTGCCCGCCGACGCCCCAGTGCCGGCGGCCGACCTGCGCCTGCGCCTGGCGGAAATGTCCGGTGCGGAGCAGCTGCGCGCCCTCGGCGAACTCGTGCGTGCCGAGGTCGCGGCCGTCCTGGGCCACGAGTCCGCCGAGCGGGTGGCGCCGGACCGGGCGTTCCAGGACCTCGGCTTCACGTCACTGGCGGCGGTCGAGCTGCGCAACCGGCTCGACGCGGCGACCGGCCTCGCGCTGCCGACCACGCTCGCCTTCGACTACCCGAACTCCGCCGCCCTGGCCGGCCACATCCACGCCGAGCTGCTCGGCGGGCAGGCGCTGCCCGTCCCCGCCGCCACCGGCCCCGTCGTGGGCGACGACCCGATTGTCATCGTCGGCATGGGCTGCCGTTTCCCGGCCGGAGCCGAGTCCCCGGAGGGGCTCTGGGACCTGCTGACGGCCGGTGCCGACGCGATGTCGGACTTCCCGGCCAACCGGCACTGGGACCTGGAGTCGCTGGCCGGCACCGACTCCTACGTCTCGCGGGGGGCGTTCCTGGCCGACGCGGGCGGCTTCGACGCGGAGTTCTTCGGCATCTCGCCGCGGGAGGCGCTCGCCATGGACCCGCAGCAGCGGCTGCTGCTGGAGGTCTCCTGGGAGGCGTTCGAAGACGCCCGGATCGAACCCCTCGCGCTGCGCGGCAGCCGCGTCGGGGTGTTCGCCGGCACCAACGGCCAGGACTACGAGACCGTCGTACGCCAGGCCGGGGAGGCGCTCGCCGGATTCGGCGCGACCGGCGCCTCCGCGAGCGTGTTGTCGGGCCGGGTGGCGTACTCGTTCGGTTTCGAGGGGCCGGCGGTGACTGTGGACACGGCGTGTTCGTCGTCGCTGGTGGCGTTGCACCTGGCGGTGCAGGCGCTGCGGTCGGGCGAGTGCGACCTCGCGCTGGCCGGCGGCGTCACCGTGATGTCCACCCCGGGTGCCTTCATCGAGTTCTCCCGCCAGGGCGGGCTGTCGGCGGACGGCCGCTGCAAGGCCTTCGCCGAGTCTGCGGACGGCACCGCGTGGGGCGAAGGCGTCGGGGTGCTCGTGGTGCAGCGGCTGTCGGATGCGCAACGTGACGGGCGTCGGGTATTGGCGGTGGTGCGGGGCACGGCGGTGAATCAGGACGGTGCGTCGAATGGTTTGACGGCGCCGAACGGTCCGTCGCAGCAGCGGGTGATCCGGCAGGCTCTGGCGTTTGCGGGTTTGTCGGCGGCTGATGTGGATGTGGTGGAGGCGCATGGTACGGGTACGTCGTTGGGTGATCCGATTGAGGCGCAGGCGTTGTTGGCGACGTATGGGCAGGGTCGGGATGTGCCGTTGTTGCTGGGGTCGGTGAAGTCGAACATCGGTCATACGCAGGCGGCTGCGGGGGTGGCCGGGATCATCAAGATGGTCTTGGCGATGCGGCATGGGGTGGTGCCGGCGTCGTTGCACGTGGATGCGCCGTCGTCGCATGTGGACTGGTCGTCGGGTGCGGTGGAGTTGGCGACCGAGTCGCGGCAGTGGCCGGGCGTGGAGCGTCCCCGGCGGGCGGGTGTGTCGTCGTTCGGTATTTCGGGGACGAACGCGCACGTGATTCTGGAGCAGCCGGAGCCCGAGGCCGTCTCCGAGGTCGCGGCGGAGCCGGAGTCTGCCCCGGCGTCTGCCGAGGGCGCTTCCGTGGCTCTGCCGGTGCCGTGGGTGGTGTCGGGTCGTTCGGAGCGAGGTCTGGCGGGTCAGGCCGGGCGGTTGGCGTCGTTCGTGCGTGGTCGTGGCCTGTCGCCGGTGGACGTGTCGTGGTCGTTGGCGACGACCCGTGCCGCGTTGGAGCATCGCGCGGTGGTGTGGGGCTCGGACGTCGACGAGCTGGCGGCGGGCCTCGCGACGGTGGCCGAGGGCCGGGTCTCGGGTGTGGTGTCGGCGGGTCGTCGGGCGGTGTTGTTCACGGGTCAGGGTTCGCAGCGCGTGGGCATGGGCCGGGACCTGTACGACGCGTTTCCGGTGTTCGCGTCGACGTTCGACGAGGTGTGCGCCCGTTTCGACGGCTTGTTGCCGCGTGCGTTGCGCGAGGTGGTGTTCGCCGAGCCGGGTTCGGAGACTGCGGCTCTGTTGGATCAGACGGTGTTTGCGCAGGCGGGGTTGTTCGCGGTCGAGGTGGCGTTGTGGGAGTTGCTCGCGTCGTGGGGTGTGCGGGCCGATTTTGTGGCGGGTCATTCGATCGGTGAGGTGACGGCCGCGTACGTGTCGGGGATGTTGTCGTTGGCGGATGCGTGCACGTTGGTGGCGGCGCGGGGCCGGTTGATGCAGGCCCTGCCCAGCGGCGGTGTGATGGCGGCGGTGGGCGCGTCGGAGGAGGCTGTCGCCGAGTTGATCGGCGTGACCGGCGCGGCGGTGGACGTGGCGGCGGTGAACGGTCCGGCGTCGGTGGTGGTGTCGGGTGCCGCCGATGAGGTTGCGGTGGTGGTGGGGACTTCTCGTGAGCGGGGTTGGCGGGTCAAGGAACTGGCGGTCAGTCACGCGTTCCACTCGCGGTTGATGGATCCGATGTTGGAAGAGTTCGCGTCGGTGGTGGCGGGGCTGGACTGGCGGGTGCCGCGGGTGCCGATCGTGTCGAACGTGACCGGCGCGGTCGCGGAGCCGCTGGAGTTGGTTGACCCGGAGTACTGGGTGCGGCATGTGCGGCAGCCCGTGCGGTTCGCCGACGGGGTGGCTGCTCTGCGGGGGCAGGGCGTGGACACGTTCCTGGAGATCGGCCCGGATGCGACGTTGACGGCGATGGTGGCGGAGATCGTCGCTGATGCCGGGGTGCGGTGTGTCGCGGCGTCGCGGCGGGATCAGCCGGAGGTCGGCGTGTTGACGTCGGCGCTGGGGCAGTTGTGGGTGGCGGGTGTGCCGGTGGACTGGGCTGCCTACCACGGTCAGACCGGTGCCCGGCCGGGCGTGGTCGACCTGCCCACGTACGCCTTCGACCACACCTGGTACTGGCCCGAGGCGGCGCCCGCGGCCCGCCGGGACGCGCACGGCGAAGCTCTCGACGGGCGGTTCTGGGCGGCCGTGGAGTCCGGCGACCCCGACCTGGTCGGCGGCGAGCTGGGCGTCGGCGCGGACGAACCGTTCAGCGCGGTCCTGCCGAAGCTCGCGCAGTGGCGGCGGGCCGCACAGCAGCGGTCGACTGTGGACTCCTGGCGCTACCGCGTGGTCTGGCGGCGCCAGGACGTGACCGGGAACGAGAACCTGACCGGCTCCTGGCTGGTGCTGATGGTCCCCGGCCAGGAGGACCACCCGTTGCTGGCCGGGCTGGCGGAGCGGGGCGCCGAGATGATCCCCGTGGTGCTGGACGAGCTCGACCGGGACGGGATCGCGCGTCGGCTGTCCGCCGCCTCGGCGGCCGCAGGACCGGTCGCCGGGATGATCTCGCTGATGTCGCTGGCCGGTGCCGGTGTCGTCGAGGCACTGGCGGTCGCGCAGGCGCTTGCAGTCACCGAGGTCGAGGGGCGGCTGTGGTGGTTGACCAGCGGTGCCGTCTCCGTGGACGACTCCGAGCCTCTGACCGACCTGGACGGTGGTGCGGTGTGGGGTTTGGGTCGGGTGGTGGGTTTGGAGGTGCCGTTGCGGTGGGGTGGTTTGGTGGATTTGCCGGGTGTGTTGGGTGGGGGTGTGTGGGGTCGGTTGTGTGGGGTGTTGTCGTCGGGGGTTGAGGATCAGGTGGCGTTGCGGTCGTCGGGTGTGTTTGTGCGGCGTTTGGTGCGTGCGGGTGCGGGTGCGGGTGCGGGTGTTGGTGGTGGTTTTCGGTTGTCGGGGACGGTGTTGGTGACGGGTGGTACGGGGGCGTTGGGTGCGCGGGTGGCGTTGTGGGCGGTGGGTGTGGGTGCGGAGCATGTGGTGTTGGTGAGTCGGGGTGGTGGTGGTGCGCCGGGTGTGGGTGAGTTGGTGGGGCGGTTGGAGGGTTTGGGTGTGCGGGTGTCGGTGGTGGGTTGTGATGTGGCGGATCGTGGTGCGGTGGCGGGGTTGTTGGGGGATTTGGTGGGTCGGGGTGAGCGGTTGCGGGCGGTGGTGCATGCGGCTGGTGTGGCGCAGTTGACGCCGTTGGGTGAGGTGGGTGTGGGTGAGGTGGAGGAGGTGTTGCGGGCGAAGGTTGGTGGTGCGGTGGTGTTGGATGAGTTGACTGCTGGTTTGGATTTGGATGCGTTTGTGGTTTTTTCGTCGATTGCGGGGGTGTGGGGTTCTGCGGGTCAGGTGGGGTATGCGGCGGCGAATGCGTTTGTGGATGGGTTGGTGGTGTCGCGGCGTGGGCGTGGGTTGGTGGGGACGTCGGTGGCGTGGGGGCCGTGGGCTGAGGCGGGTATGGCGGTGGGGGTGGCGGGGGAGCAGTTGAGTCGGCGTGGTTTGCCGGGGATGGCTCCGGAGTTGGCGGTGGTGGCGTTGCAGCGGGCGTTGGATGGTGGTGAGGGGCAGGTGGTGGTGGCGGATGTGCGGTGGGATCGGTTTGTGCCGTCGTTCACGGCGTTGCGTCCGTCGCGGTTGTTCACCGACATCCCCGAAGCACAGGCGGCGATCGAGGCGGCGTCCCGAGCCGAGACCGGCCCCACCGACCGGGCCTCCGCACTGCGCGAGCGGCTCGCGGCCCTGACGCCGCCGGAGGTCGAGGCGTCCCTCCTGGACCTCGTACGCTCCCAGGTCGCCACGGTGCTCGGCCACGCCACCGTGGAGGCGGTGCGGCCGGACCGGGCGTTCCAGCGTCTCGGCTTCGACTCGCTCACCGCAGTCGAGCTGCGCAACCGGCTGACCGCCGAGACGGGCCTCGCGTTGCCCTCCACCCTCGTCTTCGACCACCCGACGCCGGCCGCCCTGGTCGCCTTCATCCGGGAGACCGTGCTCGGAGCATCGGGCGACGCGCCGGCCGACCGCAGGGTCGCCACCGTCGACGACGACCCGATCGTGATCGTCGGCATGGGCTGCCGCCTCCCGGGTGGCGTCGCGTCCCCGGAAGAACTGTGGCAACTGCTCGCCACGGGACGCGACGGCATCTCCGAGTTCCCCCTCGACCGGGGCTGGGACAGCTTCCTCAGCAGCGGCCTGTCCGACACGTCCTTCGCCCGCAGGGGCGGCTTCGTCTACGACGCCGGCGAGTTCGACGCCGAGTTCTTCGGCATCTCGCCGCGTGAGGCGCTCGCCATGGACCCGCAGCAGCGGCTGCTGCTGGAGACCTCGTGGGAGGCCGTCGAGTCGGCGGGCATCGACCCGACCACCCTGCGGGGCGGCGCGGTCGGCGTCTTCGCCGGGGCCAGCTTCCAGGGGTACGCCAGCGGGTCGGTCGGTCGGGCCCAGGAGGTCGGCGGCCACCTGCTCACCGGCAACGCGACAAGCGTGTTGTCGGGCCGGGTGGCGTACTCGTTCGGCTTCGAGGGCCCGGCCGTGACTGTGGACACGGCGTGTTCGTCGTCGCTGGTCGCGTTGCACCTGGCGGCGCAGGCGCTGCGGTCCGGCGAGTGCGACCTCGCCCTGGCCGGCGGCGTCACCGTGATGGCCTCCCCGGGCACGTTCGCCGAGTTCTCGATCCAGGGCGGCCTGTCCGCCGACGGCCGCTGCAAGTCGTTCTCCGACGCTGCGGACGGCACGGGCTGGTCCGAGGGTGTCGGCGTGCTGCTGGTGCAGCGGCTGTCGGATGCGCAACGTGACGGGCGTCGGGTGTTGGCGGTGGTGCGGGGCACGGCGGTGAATCAGGACGGTGCGTCGAATGGTTTGACGGCGCCGAACGGTCCGTCGCAGCAGCGGGTGATCCGGCAGGCTCTGGCGTTTGCGGGTTTGTCGGCGGCTGATGTGGATGTGGTGGAGGCGCACGGTACGGGTACGTCGTTGGGTGATCCGATCGAGGCTCAGGCGTTGTTGGCGACGTATGGGCAGGGTCGGGATGTGCCGTTGTTGTTGGGGTCGGTGAAGTCGAACATCGGTCATACCCAGGCTGCCGCCGGGGTGGCCGGCATCATCAAGATGATTTTGGCGATGCGGCATGGTGTGGTGCCGGCGTCTTTGCACGTGGATGTGCCGTCGTCGCATGTGGACTGGTCGTCGGGTGCGGTGGAGTTGGTGACGGCCTCGCGTGAGTGGCCGGGCGTTGGGCGTCCCCGGCGGGCGGGTGTGTCGTCGTTCGGTATCTCGGGCACGAACGCGCACGTGATCATCGAGCAGCCCGAGGCCGCCCCGGCACCGGTCGCGCCCGTCGCACCGGTCGGGGTGCCGGTGCCGTGGGTGGTGTCGGGTCGTTCGGAGCGGGGTCTGTCGGGTCAGGCGGCGCGGTTGGCGTCGTTCGTGCGCGATCGTGGCCTGTCGCCGGTGGACGTGTCGTGGTCGTTGGCGACGACCCGTGCCGCGTTGGAGCATCGCGCGGTGGTGTGGGGCTCGGACGTGGACGAGCTGGCGGCGGGTCTGTTGGCGGTGGCCGAGGGCCGGTCTGCGGGTGTGGTGTCGGCGGGTCGTCGGGCGGTGTTGTTCACGGGTCAGGGTTCGCAGCGCGTGGGCATGGGCCGGGAGCTGTACGAGACGTTCCCGGTGTTCGCGGCGTCGTTCGACGAGGTGTGCGCGGAGATCGATCCGCGCCTGCCGCGTGCGCTGCGCGAGGTGGTGTTCGCCGAGCCGGGCACCGCCGATGGGGCTCTGTTGGATCAGACCGTGTTCGCGCAGGCGGGGTTGTTCGCGGTCGAGGTGGCGTTGTGGGAGTTGCTGTCGTCGTGGGGTGTGCGGGCGGACTACCTGGCGGGTCACTCGATCGGTGAGGTGACGGCCGCGTACGTGTCCGGGGTGTTGTCCCTGGCGGATGCGTGCACCCTGGTGGCGGCGCGGGGTCGGTTGATGCAGGCCCTGCCCAGCGGTGGGGTGATGGCGGCGGTCGGCGCGTCGGAGGAGGCTGTCGCCGAGCTGATCGGCGTGACCGGCGCGGCGGTGGACGTCGCGGCGGTGAACGGTCCGGCGTCGGTGGTGGTGTCGGGTGCCGTCGGCGAGGTGGCCTCGGTGGTGGCGGCCTGTCGTGAGCGGGGTTGGCGGGTCAAGGAACTCTCGGTCAGTCACGCGTTCCACTCGCGGTTGATGGAGCCGATGCTGGAGGAGTTCGCGTCGGTGGTGGCGGGGCTCGACTGGCGGTCGCCGAGGATCCCGATCGTGTCGAACGTGACCGGCGCGGTCGCGGACGCCGCAGAGATCACCGAGCCCGGCTACTGGGTGCGGCACGTGCGGCAGCCGGTGCGCTTCGCCGACGGTGTGGCGGCGTTGCGGGCACAGGGGGTGGACACCTTCCTGGAGATCGGCCCGGACGCGGTCCTCACCGCCATGGCCGCCGAGGCGGACACGGCCGACGACGTGCGGTACGTCGCCACGCTGCGCCGCAGCCAGCCCGACGTCACCACCCTCACCAGTGCCGCGGGGCAGCTCTGGGCCGCCGGCGTGGCCGTCGACTGGGCGGCGTACCTCGGCCAGACCGGCACCCGGCCGCGCGCGGTGGAACTGCCCACCTACGCCTTCGACCGGCAGCGCTACTGGCTGGAGGACCCCCAGCCCGGCTCGGCTCCGGAGCGGGCCGACGCCCCGTCCGACGAGCAGTTCTGGGCGGCGGTCGAGTCCGGGGACCTCGGCGTGCTGGACGAGGATCTCGCCGTGGGCGCGGACGAGCCGTCCACGGCGCTGCTGCCCAAACTCGCCCGGTGGCGGCGGGCGACGCAGCAGCGGGCGGTCGTCGACTCCTGGCGGTACCGGGCGACGTGGCGTACGGCCGCCGTGCCGGACTCCGCGACGTTGGCGGGAACCTGGCTGCTGCTGATGGCGCCCGGGCAGGAGGACCACCCGGTGGCCGCGGCGCTGGCTGCCCGGGCCGACCGGGCGGTCCCGGTGCTGGTCCCGGCCGGCGCCGACCGCGACCGGGTGGCGCGGCTCCTGCTGGAGGCGATGAGCTCAGACGCCCGGGACGCCCACGTGGTGTCCCTGCTGTCGCTGGCCGAGCCGCGGGAGGCGTCCCCGGTTCTGGCCGCCGCCGAGGTGTCGACGGCGCTGGCCGTGGTGCAGGCGCTGACCGACGTCGGTGGGTCGGGCCGGTTGTGGTGGCTGACGCGCGGGGCGGTGTCGGTCGGCGGCTCGGACGAGCTGGCGGATGTCGCGGGTTCTGCGGTGTGGGGTTTGGGTCGGGTGGTGGGTTTGGAGGTGCCGTTGCGGTGGGGTGGTTTGGTGGATTTGCCGGGTGTGTTGGGTGGGGGTGTGTGGGGTCGGTTGTGTGGGGTGTTGTCGTCGGGGGTTGAGGATCAGGTGGCGTTGCGGTCGTCGGGTGTGTTTGTGCGGCGTTTGGTGCGTGCGGGTGCGGGTGCGGGTGCGGGTGTTGGTGGTGGTTTTCGGTTGTCGGGGACGGTGTTGGTGACGGGTGGTACGGGGGCGTTGGGTGCGCGGGTGGCGTTGTGGGCGGTGGGTGTGGGTGCGGAGCATGTGGTGTTGGTGAGTCGGGGTGGTGGTGGTGCGCCGGGTGTGGGTGAGTTGGTGGGGCGGTTGGAGGGTTTGGGTGTGCGGGTGTCGGTGGTGGGTTGTGATGTGGCGGATCGTGGTGCGGTGGCGGGGTTGTTGGGGGATTTGGTGGGTCGGGGTGAGCGGTTGCGGGCGGTGGTGCATGCGGCTGGTGTGGCGCAGTTGACGCCGTTGGGTGAGGTGGGTGTGGGTGAGGTGGAGGAGGTGTTGCGGGCGAAGGTTGGTGGTGCGGTGGTGTTGGATGAGTTGACTGCTGGTTTGGATTTGGATGCGTTTGTGGTTTTTTCGTCGATTGCGGGGGTGTGGGGTTCTGCGGGTCAGGTGGGGTATGCGGCGGCGAATGCGTTTGTGGATGGGTTGGTGGTGTCGCGGCGTGGGCGTGGGTTGGTGGGGACGTCGGTGGCGTGGGGGCCGTGGGCTGAGGCGGGTATGGCGGTGGGGGTGGCGGGGGAGCAGTTGAGTCGGCGTGGTTTGCCGGGGATGGCTCCGGAGTTGGCGGTGGTGGCGTTGCAGCGGGCGTTGGATGGTGGTGAGGGGCAGGTGGTGGTGGCGGATGTGCGGTGGGATCGGTTTGTGCCGTCGTTCACGGCGTTGCGTCCGTCGCGTCTGTTCACCGACATCCCCGAAGCACAGCCCGCACAGGCCGAGGAGGCGCCGAAGGGCGAGGACCGCGGCGCGGCGTCGGCGCTGCGCGAGCGGCTCGCCGCCGCCTCCGGGTCGGAGCGCGACCGCATCCTGCTCGACCTGGTCCGCGGCACCGCCGCGGCGGTGCTGGGACACGCCACGCCGAGCGGGATCAGGCCCGCCCGCGGCTTCCTCGAACTGGGCTTCGACTCGCTCACCGCAGTCGAGCTGCGCAACCGGCTGACCGCCGCAACGGGCATCGGACTGCCCGCCACCCTCGTCTTCGACCATCCCACCCCGAACGCGCTCGCCGGTCACCTGCGGGCCGAGTTGGCGCCCGAGCAGCCGGCGTTGCCGATCGTGGCCGAGATCGAACGCCTCGACAAGCTCCTCGGCGGGCTGCCGGGCGACCAGGTCGACGACGCGGTCGTCGGTCGGCTGGAGGACCTGCTGACCCGGTGGCGGGGCCGACCCGCCGCCACCGCACCGGCGCCGGCCGCCGCAGAGGAGTTGGAGTCGGCCAGCCGGGACGAGCTCTTCGACATCATCCAGCGGGAGTTCGGCAAGTCCTGAGCGGACACTGCCCGACCCCGGGCGGGACGGGCCGGGGAAAGGGACACCCGACGGTGCCGGACGCCTGACCGGCGCCGTCGGGCAGGCGCGGCTGCCTAGGGGTCCACGTATCCCGTCTAGGGGTGTGCCGGTGCGGGCCCGGCTCCGTAGGGTCGGAGCACGCCAGGCCGCCTCGCCCTGCCCACCGGCAGCCGAGCGGTACGGATGTGGGTGCGTGCGGTGCCCCGGATGGACGGGAGGTCCGCATGGCCGGATCCGGCTTGCCTCAACTGCTCGCCATCAGCGACCTGCACGTGGTGCACGCGGAGAACAAGGCCATCGTCGAGCGGCTGCGGCCGGAGCGCGACGGCGACTGGCTCGTCGTCGCCGGCGACGTCGGGGAGTTCGTCGGCGACATCGAGTGGGCGCTGGGACTCCTCAGCCGCCGCTTCGCCAAGGTCATCTGGGCCCCCGGCAACCACGAGCTGTGGACTCCCCGCGAGGACCCGATCCAACTGCGGGGGGACGCGCGCTACCAGCACCTGGTGCAACTGTGCCGGGGGCTCGGGGTCATCACCCCGGAGGACCCGTACCCCGTCTGGGACCAGCAGGGCGACGACCCGGTCCTGATCGCGCCGCTGTTCCTGCTCTACGACTACACCTTCCGGCCCCCGGGGACGTACACGAAGGAGCAGGCCCTGGCGCGGGCCCACGAGGTCGGCGTGGTCTGCACCGACGAGATCCTGCTGCATCCGGACCCGTACCCGACGCGGGACGCCTGGTGCCGGGCGCGGCTGGCCCTGACGGAGCGGCGGCTGACCGCCGAGCGCGGCGGGCTGCCCACCGTCCTGGTCAACCACTTCCCGCTCGTGCGCGAGCCCACCCGGATCCTGCGGTACCCCGAGTTCGCCCAGTGGTGCGGCACCGAGGCCACGGCCGACTGGCACGTCCGCTTCGACGCCCGCGTCGCCGTCTACGGCCACCTGCACATCCCGCGCACCACCTGGTACGACGGGGTCCGGTTCGAAGAGGTCTCGGTCGGCTACCCACGGGAGTGGCGCCGCCGCTCGACGCCTCCCGGCCGACTGCGCCGCATCCTGCCGTCGGCCGCCGGACAGCCCGCCTGAGCGGCCCTCGCGGCGCTGGTCACCGCCGCTCGCCGGGCCTGCCGCGACGCCGCTCGCGGGCCGGTCGATCAGGGGTTCTCTAGGGGTTGGGCGGGCGTTTGGCGCTCAGTACCGTCCAGTCACGGTGGCGGGCATGTGTCGGCGGACCTGTCCGGCGTGGCGGGCGCCTGAGCAGGCACGACAACCGGAATCAGGAACAGGTGTGGGGTCCGTGAGCCGAACGGCCGCGTCTCCGCCCACCTGTGCACGAAGCCGGCCGTCGGCGGTGGTGTGGTCAACGAATCGGCAGATTCCGATCGATAGCAAGCTCTGGGCGGGTGGGTCATGGCGGACGAAGACAAGCTCCTCGAACACCTGAAGTGGGTGACCTCCGAGCTCCGCCTGGCGCGTCGGCGCCTGACCGAGCTGGAGGACGAGGACGCCGAGCCGATCGCAATCGTCGGCATGGCCTGCCGTTTCCCCGGCGGCGTCGCCTCACCGGAGGACCTCTGGGACCTCGTCGCCGGCGGGGTGGACGCCACCGGCACATTCCCCGACGACCGGGGCTGGGACCTCGACGGGCTCTACGACCCCGACCCCGACCACCCCGGCACCACGTACAGCAACCGGGGCGGCTTCCTGCGCGACGCCGGCCTGTTCGACCCGACCCTGTTCGGGATCTCGCCGCGCGAGGCGCTGGCCATGGACCCGCAGCAGCGGCTCCTGCTCGAGGTGACCTGGGAGGTCTTCGAGCGGGCCGGCATCGACGCCGCGTCGGTGCGGGGCAGCCGTACGGGGGTGTTCGTCGGCACCGCGGGGCAGGACTACACGTCCGTGCTGCGGCAACTGCCCGAGGGCACGGAGGGCTACGTCCTCACCGGCACCGCCGCGAGCGTCATGTCCGGCCGGCTGGCGTACTCCTTCGGGCTGGAGGGGCCGGCCGTCACCATCGACACCGCCTGCTCCTCGTCGCTCGTCGCCCTGCACCTCGCCGGTCAGGCCCTGCGCGACGGCGAGTGCTCCCTCGCCGTGGCCGGCGGCGTCACAGTGCTGGCCACGCCGGGTGCCTTCGTCGAGTTCTCCCGCCAGCGGGGGCTCGCCTCCGACGGGCGGTGCAAGGCGTTCTCCGCCGACGCCGACGGGACCGGCTGGTCCGAGGGCGTCGCCATGCTGCTCGTCGAGAAGCTCTCCGACGCCCGGCGCAACGGGCACCCCGTCCTGGCGGTGATCCGGGGCAGCGCCGTCAACCAGGACGGCGCCAGCAGCGGACTGACCGCCCCCAACGGCCCCTCGCAGCAGCGGGTCATCCGGCAGGCGCTGGAGAACGCCCGGCTCAGCCCATCCGACGTGGACGCCGTCGAGGCGCATGGCACGGGCACCCGGCTCGGCGACCCGATCGAGGCGCAGGCGCTGCTGGCCACGTACGGGCAGAGCCGCACCGCCGACCGCCCGCTGTGGCTGGGCTCGCTGAAGTCGAACATCGGCCACCCCCAGGCCGCGGCCGGCGCCGGCGGCGTCATCAAGATGGTGATGGCGATGCGGCACGGCGTGCTGCCGCCCACCCTGCACGTGGACCGGCCCTCACCGCACATCGACTGGTCGACCGGCGCGGTGGCCCTGCTCGACGAGGCGCGCCCGTGGGCCGGCGGCGAGCACGTCCGCAGGGCCGGCGTGTCGTCCTTCGGCATGAGCGGCACGAACGCCCACCTGATTCTGGAGCAGGCGCCGGCCCCCGACCCGGCCGGCGACGACGCCACCTGGTCCCGTCGTCCCACCGTCGTGCCCGTGCTGCTCTCCGCCGCGCAGCCGGCCGCGCTCGCCGCCCAGGCCGACCGGTGGGTCCGCCGGCTGACCGGCGACGAGCGACAGCGCCCGCTCGACGTGGCCTTCTCCTCGGCGGTGGCCCGCACGACGCTCGACCGGCGCGCGGTGCTGCTCGCCGGGGACCGCACGGGTCTGCTGGCGGGCCTGCGGTCCCTGGCGGCCGGCGAGCCGTCGGGCATCGTGGTCGCCGGCCAGGCCGGGGACCGGGGTCCGCTGGCGGTGCTCTTCTCCGGCCAGGGCGCGCAGCGCGCCGGCATGGGCCGCGAGCTGTACGCCGAGTTCCCCGTCTTCGCCGCCGCCCTCGACGAGGCGTGCGGGCACTTCGACCGGGTTCTGCCGCGCCCGCTCAAGGAGGTGCTGTTCGCACCGGAGGGCTCCGCCGAGGCGGAGCTGCTGGACCAGACCGCGTTCACCCAGGCCGGACTCTTCGCCGTCGAGGTGGCGCTGTTCCGGCTGGTCGAGTCGATGGGCGTCGCGCCGGACTACGTGGGCGGGCACTCGATCGGGGAGATCGCCGCCGCGCACGTGGCCGGGGTGCTGTCGCTCCAGGACGCCTGCCTGCTGGTGGCGGCGCGGGGCCGGCTGATGCAGGCGCTGCCGTCCGGCGGGGGCATGCTCGCCGTGGCCGCCGACGAGGCGGCCGTGGCGGAGTCGATCGCCGGGCTGACCGACCGGGTCGGCATCGCCGCCGTCAACGGCCCGGCCTCCGTCGTGGTCTCCGGCGCCGTCGACGCCCTCGACGAGGTCGAGCGCGTCTGGCAGGACCGGGGCGCCCGTACCCGCCGGCTGACCGTCAGCCACGCGTTCCACAGCCCGCTGATGGAGCCGGTGCTGGAGCGCTTCCGCGGCATCGTCGAGCGGCTGACCTTCGCCGCGCCCACGCTGCCGATGGTGTCGAACGTGACAGGCGCGCTCGCCGACGCCGACGAGATCCGCACCCCGGACTACTGGGTTCGCCACGTCCGCGAGGCGGTCCGCTACGCCGACGGGCTCGCCGCGCTGCGCGACGCCGGGGTCGACACGTTCCTGGAGGTCGGGCCGCGGAGCGTACTGACCGCGATGACGGCCGACGCGCTGCCCGGCGACGACGTGCTCGCCGTCGCCGCCCAGCGCCCGGACCGGCCCGAGGCGCAGGCGCTGCTGCACGCCCTCGCCGAGCTGCACGTGCACGGGGTGCCGGTGTCCTGGCGGGAGTGGTTCGCCGACACCGGCGCCGCCCGGGTCGACCTGCCCACGTACGCCTTCCAGCGGGAGCGGTTCTGGCCCGAGGTGCTGCCGTGGCGGGTCGGCGACGTGTCGGGCGCCGGCCTCGGCGTCGCGGGGCACCCGCTGCTCGGCGCGGCGGTGCGGCTCGCCGGCGACGACGAGGTGGTGCTGACCGGCCGGCTGTCGACGTCGACGCACCCGTGGCTGGCCGACCACGTGATCGCCGGCGCCGTGGTGGTGCCGGGCACCGCCCTGGTGGAGCTGGCGGTCCGCGCCGGCGACGAGGTCGGCGCGTCGCGGGTACGGGAGCTGACCGTGGCGGCGCCGCTGGTGCTGCCCGCGTCCGGCGCGGTACGGGTCCAGGTGCGCGTCGGCGCGGCCGACGAGGCCGCCGTGCGGACGGTGTCCGTGTACTCCCAGCCCGAGGACGACGAGACCGAGTGGGTGCGGCACGCCGACGGCCTGCTCGAACCGGTGTCGACCGACGAGCCGGGCCTCGGCGAGTGGCCGCCGGCGGGCGCGACCGAGGTGGACCTGACCGGCTGGTATCCGGCACTGGCGGAGCACGGCCTGTCGTACGGGCCGGTGTTCCAGGGCGTACGGCGGGCCTGGACGGCCGACGGCGAGGCGTACGCCGAGGTGGCGCTGCCGGACGGGACGGCCGGCGAGGCGGGCGCGTTCGGGGTGCACCCGGCGCTGCTGGACGCCGCGCTGCACCCGGTGGCGCTGCTGCTCGTGGCCGAGGCCGCGGGCGGCCCGCGCGTGCCGTTCGCGTTCGAGGGCGTGCAGGTGCACGCCTCGGGCGCCCGGACGCTGCGGGTGCGGCTGACCCGGGACGGCTCCGGGGTGCGGCTGGTCGCCTGCGACGGCTCGAACGCGCCGGTGGTGTCGGTGGACTCGCTGGTGCTGCGGGAGATGACCGCGACGGCGACCCGGGGCGCCGCCGCCCGCTCGCTGTACGAGGTGACCTGGCAGGCGGAGCAGATCGACGGCGTGGACGACCTCGCGGGCTGGGCGGCGCTGGGCGGTGCCGTCCCGGCCGCGCTGGCGGAGCTGCCGGTCTTCGCGGACGTGGCGACCCTGGCGGCGGCCGGCACCACGGCCCGGCAGGTGCTGCTGCCGGTGCCGACCGGCGACCCCGGCGTCGCCGTGCCGGAGGCCGTACGGACGCTCACCGGCTCCGTCCTGGACGTGCTGCGCGCCTGGCTCGCCGCCGACGCGCTGGCGGAGTCGAAGCTCGTGGTGGTGACCCGCGGCGCGGTGGCCGCCGCGGACGACGACCGGGTCGGCGACCTGGCCGCCGCCGCCGTCTGGGGCCTGCTGCGCTCGGCGCAGTCCGAGCACCCGGGGCGGATCGTCCTCGCCGACATCGACGGCGAGCTGACCGCCGCGACCCTCGCCGTGCTGGCCGGGGCGGCGGTCGACCCGTCGGTCTCCGGCGGCCAGCTCGCGGTGCGTGGCGAGCGGACCCTCGTGCCGAGGCTGGCGCGACCCGCGGGCGACGAGCTGACGCCGCCGCCCGGCCCGTGGCACCTCGCCCCCGTCACCGGCGGCACCCTGGACGGGATCGCGCCGGTGCCGGCCGCGCCCGCCGAGCTGGGCGAGGACCAGGTGCGCATCGCGGTGCGCGCGGCCGGCGTGAACTTCCGTGACGTGCTGATCGGGCTGGGCATGTACCCGGATCCGGCGGCCGTGCTGGGCAGCGAGGGCGCGGGCGTCGTGGTCGAGGTCGGCCCGGGCGTGACCGACCTGGTCCCCGGCGACCGCGTGCTCGGCATGTTCGAACTCGGCTTCAGCCCGCAGGCGGTGGCACACCGGCAGCGGATCGCCAGGATGCCCGCCGACTGGTCCTTCACCCAGGCCGCGTCGGTTCCGCTGGTCTTCCTGACCGCGTACTACGCGCTGCGGGACCTGGCCGACCTGCGGGCCGGTGAGTCGGTGCTGATCCACAACGGCGCGGGCGGCGTCGGCATGGCCGCGATCCAGCTCGCCCACCACCTCGGCGCCACCGTCCACGCGACGGCGAGCCCCGGGAAGTGGGGCGTGCTGCGGGAACTCGGGGTGGCCGAGGAGCGGATCGCGTCGTCGCGGACCACCGAGTTCGAGCAGACCTTCGGCGCGGCCACCGGCGGTGCCGGCGTCGACGTGGTGCTCGACGCGCTGGCCGGTGAGTTCGTGGACGCGTCGCTGCGGCTGCTGCCGCGCGGCGGCCGGTTCGTGGAGATGGGCAAGGCCGACGTACGCGACCCGGAGGCGGTCGCCGCCGGGCATCCGGGCGTGGTCTACCGCGCGTTCGACCTCAACGAGGCGGGCAGCACCCGTATCGGGGAGATGCTCACCGAGCTGCTCGACCTGTTCGCGCGGGGCGCGCTGCGCCCGCTGCCCGTACGGGCGTGGGACGTGCGCCAGGCCCGGCAGGCGCTGCGGCACGTCAGCCAGGCCCGCCATGTCGGCAAGGTGGTGCTGCGCATCCCCGCGCCCGTGGACCCCGAGGGCACCGTGCTGGTCACCGGCGCGGCCGGAACCCTGGCCGGCGTGCTCGCGCGGCACCTGGTCGCCACCGGCCAGGCCCGGCGCCTGCTGCTGGCCTCCCGCCGCGCACCCGGCCGGGACGACGCGTACGCCACCCTGCTCCGGGAACTGACCGACGCGGGCGCCGACGTCACCGCCGTGGCCGTCGACGTCAGCGACCCCGCCCAGGTCACCGAGCTGGTCGCCGGGATCGACCCGGCGCACCCGTTGACGGCTGTGGTGCACACCGCCGGGGTGATCGCGGACGCGACCATCGGTTCGCTGGACGAGTCCGCTCTGCGTACGGTGCTGGCGCCGAAGGTGGACGCGGGTTGGGTGTTGCACGAGGCCACCGCGCACCTGGACCTGTCGGCGTTCGTGCTGTTCTCGTCGGTGGCGGCCACCCTCGGCTCGCCGGGGCAGGGCAACTACGCGGCGGCGAACGCGTTCCTCGACGCCCTCGCCGAGTACCGGCGCGAGCAGGGGCTGCCCGCCACCAGCATCGCCTGGGGCATGTGGGCCACCAGCAGCACGATGACCGCCCACCTCGACGGCGACGACCAGCAGCGGCTGCGGCGCGTCGGGATGAGCCGGCTCTCCCCGGCCGAGGGCGCCGAACTCTTCGACGCCGCCCTGCCGGCCGCCCGGCCGGTCGTCGTCGCGGCCCGACTCCACGTCACCGGCGAGGCCAGCGGTGTGCCGCCGCTGATGCGGCACCTGCTGCGCGGCGGCGGCCGACGCCGTACGGCCGGCGACCGGCCGACCGCCGGCGCGTCGTGGCGCGAGCGACTCGACGGCCTCTCCGAGGCCGATGCCCGCCAGGCGCTCGTCGACCTGGTCTGCGGCCAGGCCGCCACGGTGCTGGGGCACGCCTCGGCGCAGTCGGTTCCCGCCGCCCGGGCCTTCAAGGACCTGGGCTTCGACTCGCTGACCTCGGTGGAACTGCGCAACCGCCTCGGTGCGGCCACCGGGCTGCGGCTGACCGCCACGCTGGCCTTCGACCACCCCACCCCGGCCCGGCTGGCCGAGCACCTGTTCGCGCAGCTCGGCCCGGCCACGGGCACCGGCGCCACCGTCCGTACGGTCGTCACCGCAGACGCCGACGAGCCGATCGCCATCATCGGCATGGCCTGCCGCTACCCGGGCGGCGTCGCCACCCCCGAGCAGCTGTGGCAGCTCGTCACCTCCGGGGCCGACGCCGTCGGCGACTTCCCGGCCGACCGCGGCTGGGACCTCGACCGGCTGTACGGCACGGACGGCGACCAGGCCGGCGGCACCGTCACCCACCAGGGCGGCTTCCTCTACGACGCGGCCGACTTCGACGCCGGCTTCTTCAACATCAGCCCCCGCGAGGCCCTCGCCATGGATCCCCAGCAGCGGCTGCTGCTGGAGACCGCCTGGGAGAGCTTCGAGTACGCCCGCATCGACCCCGCCGCCCTCAGCGGCACCGCCACCGGTGTCTTCGTCGGCGCCGCCTCCTCCGGCTACGCCACCAGCGGACGTGACGACCTGGACGGCCTCGAGGGGCACCTGCTGACCGGCACGGCGGGCAGCGTCGCCTCCGGACGGGTCGCCTACATGTTCGGCCTCGAAGGCCCGGCGGTCACAGTCGACACCGCCTGCTCCTCGTCCCTGGTGGCGCTGCACCTCGCCGCCCAGGCGCTGCGCGGCGGCGAGTGCGACATGGCCCTGGCCGGCGGGGTGGCACTCATGGCGCAGCCCGGCATGTTCTCCGAGTTCTCCCGGCAGGGCGGGCTGGCCCCCGACGGGCGGTGCAAGGCGTTCGCCGCCGGCGCGGACGGCACCGGCTGGGCCGAGGGCGTCGGCATGCTGCTCGTGGAGCGACTCTCCGACGCCCGGCGCAACGGCCACCGGGTGCTCGCGGTGCTGCGCGGCTCCGCGGTCAACTCCGACGGCGCGTCGAACGGGCTGACCGCCCCGAACGGCCCGTCCCAGCAGCGGGTCATCCGCCAGGCCCTGGAGAACGCGCGGCTCGACCCGGCCGACGTGGACGCCGTCGAGGCGCACGGCACCGGCACCGTCCTCGGCGACCCGATCGAGGCGCAGGCGGTGCTGGCCACCTACGGGCAGGACCGCGCCGACGGCGAGCCGCTCTGGCTCGGCTCGATCAAGTCGAACATCGGCCACTCCCAGGCGGCGGCCGGGGTGGCCGGCGTGATCAAGATGGTGCTGGCGATTCGGCACGGCGTGCTGCCGCCGACCCTGCACGTGGACCAGCCCTCGCCCCACGTCGACTGGAGCGCCGGGGCCGTCGCCCTGCTCACCGAGGCCCGGCCGTGGCCCGCCGTCGACCGGCCGCGCCGGGCCGCCGTGTCGTCGTTCGGCATCAGCGGCACCAACGCGCACACCATCATCGAGCAGGCGCCCGACGAGCCGGCCCCGGCGACGCCCGCACCGGCGGGGCACGTTCCCGGCCTGGTCGGGCCCGCCGCCGTACCCCTGCCGGTCTCCGGCAGAAGCCCTCGCGCGCTCCGGGCGCAGGCCGCCCGCCTCGGCGAACGGCTCGCCGGCGACGCCGGCCTCGACCCGCGCGACCTCGGCTTCTCCCTGGCCACCCAGCGGGCGCACCACCCGTACCGGGCGGTCGTCGTGGCCGCCGACCGGGACGACGCGCTCGCCCGCCTGGCCGCCCTCACCGACGGCGACAGCTCCCCGGCGGGCGCGGACGCCGCGTCGAAGGTCGTCTTCGTCTTCCCCGGCCAGGGCTCCCAGTGGACGTCGATGGCGCTGGACCTGATGGAGACCTCGCCGGTCTTCCGGCAGCGGATGGGCGAGTGCGCCGAGGAACTGTCCCGGCTGGTCGACTGGTCCCTGGAGGACGTGCTGCGGCAGGCGCCCGGCGCGCCACCCCTGGACCGGGTGGACGTGGTCCAGCCCGCGCTCTTCTCCGTCATGGTGTCCCTCGCGCAGCTCTGGCGCTCGTGCGGCGTGGAACCGGCCGCCGTCGTCGGGCACTCGCAGGGGGAACTTGCCGCGGCCTGCGTCGCCGGCGCGTTGACCCTCGCCGAAGCCGCGCGGCTCGTCGTGGCGCGCAGCCGCGGCCTGCTGGCGATCGCGGGTCGCGGCGGCATGGTCTCCGTCCCGCTCCCGGCCGCCGACACCGAGCGGCTCATCGCGCCGTGGCGGGGCAGCCTCTCCGTCGCCGCCCTCAACGGCGTCGCCGTGACCGTGGTCGCGGGCGACTCGGCGTCGGTCGCCGAGCTGCTCGCGCACTGCGCCGAGCGCGACGTCCGCGCCCGTCAGGTCGCCGTCGACTTCGCGGCGCACAGCGGCCACGTCGACCCGATCCGCGACGAGGTGACCGCCGGGTTCGGCACTGTGGACCCCCGCACCAGCACCGTGGCCTTCCACTCCACCGTCACGGGCGAGCCGATCGACACCGCCGGGCTCGACGCCGACTACTGGTACCGCAACCTGCGGGAAACAGTCCGGCTGGCGCCGGTCGTGGAGCAGCTGATCGAGCAGGGCTTCCGGACCTTCGTCGAGGTCAGCCCGCACCCCGTACTCAAGATCGCGGTGCAGGACGCGCTCGACCGGGCGGCCGGCGGCGGCGTGGTGGTGGGCTCGCTGCGCCGCGACGAGCATGGGCCGCGGCAGCTGCTGGCCAACCTCGGCGAGCTGCACGTCGCCGGTGTGCCCGTCGACTGGTCGCGCGTCTTCGCCGGCTCCGGCGCCACCCCTGTCGACCTGCCCACGTACGCCTTCCAGCGGGACCGGTTCTGGCCGGCGCTGGACCGCTCCGCCACCGGCGACGTGTCGGGCGCGGGGCTGGGCGCGGCCGGGCACGGGCTGCTCGGCGCGGCGGTGCGCCTCGCCGGCGACGACGAGGTCGTGCTGACCGGCCGGCTGTCGGCGTCCACGCATCCGTGGCTGGCCGACCACGTGGTCGGCGGCGCCGTGGTGCTGCCGGGCACGGCCCTGGTCGAGCTCGCGGTGCGCGCCGGCGACGAGGTCGGCACCTCCCGGGTGCGGGAGCTGACCGTCGCCGCGCCGCTGGTGCTGCCGAACCCGGGTGCGGTCCGCGTGCAGGTGCGCGTCGGCGCGGCCGACGGCTCCGGAACCCGGAGCGTGGCGGTGCACTCGCAGCCCGACGGCGACCCCGGGGACTCCTGGACGCGGCACGCCGACGGTCTGCTGGAGCAGGCCACCGACGAGCCGACGCTGGGCTCCTGGCCGCCGGCCGGGGGCACCGAGGTGGACCTCGCCGGCTGGTATCCGGCGCTCGCGGAGCGCGGCCTGGCCTACGGGCCGGCGTTCCGGGGCCTGCGGCGGCTGTGGACCGCCGGCGACGAGGCGTACGCCGAGGTGGCCCTGCCGGACGAGGCGGCCGACGACGCCGCCGGCTTCGCCGTGCACCCGGCGCTGCTGGACGCCGCCCTGCACCCCGTCGGGCTGCTGACGGCCGAGCGCTCCGGCGGACCGCGCGTGCCGTTCGCGTTCGAGGGCGTGCAGGTGCACGCCTCCGGCGCCAGGACGCTGCGGGTACGGCTGACCCGGGCGGGCTCGCGCGTGCGGCTGGTGGCCGGCGACGAGTCCGGCGCGCCCGTGGTGTCAGTCGAGTCGCTCGCCATGCGGGAGATGACCGACGCCACCGGCGCGGAGGCCGCGCAGCGGTCGCTGTTCGAGGTGACGTGGCCGGTCGAGGCGGTCACCCCGGCGCGGGACGTCACCGGCTGGGCGCTGCTCGGCGACGGACCCGCCCCGGCGGGCCTCGCCACGCCGGTGTTCCCGACCGTCGACGAGCTGACCGCGGCGGTCGCGGCCGGCACGGTCGAGGCGCCCCGCGCGCTCGTGGTCCCCGTGCCCGCCGGCACCCCGGAGGGCGACCTGCCCGACGAAGTCCGTACGGCCACCGCCCGTGTCCTGGCCGTGCTGCACCGCTGGCTGGAGAGCGAGGCGCTGGCCGGCACCACGCTCGTGGTGCTGACCCGCGCGGCGGTGGCCGCCACCCCGGCGGACGCGATGCGGGACCTGCCCGGCGCGGCGGTCTGGGGTCTGCTGCGCTCGGCGCAGTCCGAGCACCCGGGGCGGATCGTCCTCGCCGACGTCGACGGGGACCTCACCCCGGCCACCCTCGCCGTGCTCGCCGCCGTCGCCGAGAACCCCTCGCCGACCGGCGGCCAGGTGGCCGTACGCGGCGACGAGGTGCGCACGCCCCGCCTGGGCCGGCCCGCCGGCCAGGCCGCCGACGAACTCGTCCCGCCGGACGGACTGTGGCGGGTCGGGGCGGTCAGCCCCGGAACCCTCGACGGTGTCGGCATGGTGCCCGCCACCTCCGTCGCCCTGGACGCGGGTCAGGTGCGCATCGCGGTGCGCGCGGCCGGCGTGAACTTCCGTGACGTGCTGATCGGGCTGGGCATGTACCCGGATCCGGCGGCCGTGCTGGGCAGCGAGGGCGCGGGCGTCGTGATCGAGGTCGGCCCGGGCGTGACCGACCTGGTCCCCGGCGACCGCGTGCTCGGCATGTTCGAGCCGGCCTTCGCCCCCGAGGTGATCGCCACCCGCGACCTCGTGGCGAGGATCCCCGCCGGTTGGTCCTTCGCGCAGGCCGCCTCCGTGCCGGTGGTGTTCCTGACCGCGTACTACGCGCTGCGGGACCTGGCCGACCTGCGGGCCGGTGAGTCGGTGCTGATCCACAACGGCGCGGGCGGCGTCGGCATGGCCGCGATCCAGCTCGCCCGGCACTGGGGCGCGACGGTGTACGCCACCGCCAGCCCCGGCAAGTGGGGCGTGCTGCGGGAACTCGGGGTGGCCGAGGAGCGGATCGCGTCGTCGCGGACCACCGAGTTCGAGCAGACCTTCGGCGCGGCCACCGGCGGCGCCGGGATGGACGTGGTGCTCGACGCCCTCGCCGGTGGCTTCGTGGACGCGTCGCTGCGGTTGCTGCCGCGCGGCGGCCGGTTCGTGGAGATGGGCAAGGCCGACGTACGCGACCCCGAAACGGTCGCCGCCGGGCACCCGGGCGTGGTCTACCGCGCGTTCGACCTCAACGAGGCCGGGCACCGGCGCATCGGGGAGATGCTCACCGAACTGCTCGACCTGTTCGCGCGGGGCGCGCTGCGCCCGCTGCCCCTGCGGGCGTGGGACGTACGCCAGGCCCGGCAGGCGCTGCGCCACATGAGTCAGGCCCGCCACATCGGCAAGGTCGTCCTGCGGGTGCCCGCCCCCGCCGACCCGGACGGCACCGTGCTCGTCACCGGCGCCGGCGGCGCCCTCGCCGGCGTGTTCGCCCGGCACCTCGTCGCCACCGGCCAGGCCCGGCACCTGCTGCTGGCCTCCCGCCGTGGCCCCGAGCACTACCGGGAGCTGGTCGACGAGCTGACCCGCGCGGGCGCCCGGGTCACCGCCGGCACCGCCGACGTGACCGACCCCGCACAGGTGACCCGGCTGCTGGAACTGGTGGACCCGGCGCACCCGCTGACGGCTGTGGTGCACACCGCCGGGGTGATCGCGGACGCGACCATCGGTTCGCTGGACGAGTCCGCTCTGCGTACGGTGCTGGCGCCGAAGGTGGACGCGGGTTGGGTGTTGCACGAGGCCACCGCGCATCTGGACCTGTCGGCGTTCGTGCTGTTCTCGTCGGTGGCGGCGACCCTCGGCTCGCCGGGGCAGGGCAACTACGCGGCGGCGAACGCGTTCCTCGACGCCCTCGCCGAGTACCGGCGCGAGCAGGGGCTGCCCGCCACCAGCATCGCGTGGGGGCTGTGGGCCACCAGCAGCGCCATGACCGCCCACCTGGGCGGCAGCGAGCATCGCAAGGCGATCCGCGCCACCAGCGCCCCGCTGACCGACCGGCAGGGCGTGGCGCTGTACGAGCTGGCGCGACAGCGCGACGCGGCGCACCTCGTCCTCATGAACCTGCCGCCGGCGTCGCGGCCGACCGGCCAGAACGTGCCCAGCCTGCTGCGGGACCTGGTCCGCGCGGGCGGACCGGCCCGGCGCGCGGTGGGGCGCGGCCTCGCGGACACCGCCTCCGTACGGGACCGGCTGGCGACGCTCGGCCCGGCGGAGCGGCGCTCCCACCTGCTCGACCTGGTGGCCACCAGCGTGGCTGCAGTGCTCGGGCACCGCTCGGCCGAGACCGTCGACGCCCAGCGCGCCTTCAAGGAACTGGGCTTCGACTCGCTCACCTCGGTGGAACTGCGCAACCGGCTCTCCGCCGCCACCGGCCTGCGGCTGCCCGCGACCGTGGCGTTCGACTACCCGACCCCCGTGGTGCTCGCCGAGTTCCTGGACCGGGAGCTCGGCGGCGCGGCGACCGTGGACCGGCCCGTGGCGGCCGGCACCGCCGCCGCCCTCGACGAACCGATCGCCATCATCGGCATGGCCTGCCGGTTCCCCGGCGACGTGCAGACCCCCGAGCAGCTGTGGGACGTGGTCACCGCCGGCACCGACGTCATCTCGCCCTTCCCCACCGACCGGGGCTGGAACCTCGACGACCTGCGCGCCGGCGACCAGGACCCGGACGCCGTACCGCGGCAGGGCGGCTTCCTCCACGACGCCGCCCAGTTCGACGCCGCCTTCTTCGGGATCTCCCCCCGCGAGGCCCTGGCGATGGACCCGCAGCAGCGGCTGCTGCTGGAGACCTCCTGGGAGGCATTCGAGCGGGCCGGGATCGACCCCCACTCGGCGCGGGGCAGCAGCACCGGCGTCTACGTCGGGCTCATCTACCACGACTACGCCTCCCAGGCCGCCGGCGGCACCGACGACCTGGACGGCCACGTCGGCAACGGCAGCGCCGGCAGCGTCGCCTCCGGCCGCATCTCGTACCTGTTCGGCCTGGAGGGCCCCGCCGTCACCGTCGACACCGCCTGCTCGTCGTCGCTGGTGGCGCTGCACCTGGCCACCCAGGCGCTGCGGCAGGACGAGTGCCGCCTCGCCCTCGCCGGCGGGGTGAGCGTCATGTCCACCCCCGGCATGCTCACCGAGTTCTCCCGGCAGCGCGGCCTGTCGCCCGACGGGCGGTGCAAGGCGTTCGGCGCAGGCGCCGACGGCACCGGCTTCGCCGAGGGCGTCGGCATGCTCCTGCTGGAGCGCCTCTCCGACGCGCAGCGCAACGGCCACCGGGTGCTCGCCGTCGTCCGGGGCAGCGCCGTCAACCAGGACGGCGCCAGCAGCGGCCTGACCGCGCCGAACGGCCCTGCCCAGCAGCGGGTGATCCGGCAGGCGCTCGCCAACGCCCGGCTCGCCACCACCGACGTCGACGCCGTCGAGGCGCACGGCACCGGCACCGCCCTCGGAGACCCGATCGAGGCGCAGGCGCTGCTGGCCACGTACGGGCAGGGCCGACCGCAGGACCATCCACTGTGGCTGGGGTCGGTCAAGTCGAACATCGGCCACGCCCAGGCGGCGGCCGGTGTCGCCGGTGTGATCAAGATGGTGCTGGCCATGCGGCACGGCATCCTGCCGCCGACTCTGCACGCCGAGAAGCCGTCCCCGCACATCGACTGGACGGCCGGGTCGGTCGCCCTTCTCACCGAGGCGCGGCCGTGGCCGGCCGTCGACCGGCCCCGCCGCGCGGCGGTGTCGTCGTTCGGCATCAGCGGCACCAACGCCCACACCATCGTCGAGCAGGCCCCCGAGCCCGCCCCGGCGCAGGCCGCACCCGCCACGGGCGTCCCGGGCGACCTCGTCGCCTGCGTCCTGTCGGCCCGCGACGCCGCCGCCCTGCACGAGCAGGCGCGCCGGCTGCGGACCCTCGTCGACGGCGAGCCGGACCTGACCGTCGCCGACGTCGGCCGGGCGCTCGCCACCGCCCGCAGCGCCTTCGAGCACCGCGCCGTGCTGCTGCCCGGCGACCGCGCCGGACTGCTCGCCGCCCTCGGCGCGCTGGCCGACGACGAGCCCTCGGCCGCCGTCGTGCAGGGAATCGCCCGCAGCGGCCGCACCGCCGTCCTCTTCTCCGGTCAGGGCGCGCAGCGCGCCGGTATGGGTCGTGAGCTGTACGGGGCGTTCCCGGTGTTCGCCGCGGCCCTGGACGAGGTGTGTGCTCACCTGGATCCGCTGCTGCCGCGCCCGCTGCGGGAGGTGTTGTTCGCCGGGGTGGGTACGCCTGAGGCGGGGCTGCTGGACCAGACGGTGTTCACCCAGGCGGGCCTGTTCGCGGTCGAGGTGTCCCTGTTCCGCCTGATCGAGTCGTTGGGTGTCGTGCCGGACCTGGTGGCCGGGCACTCCATCGGTGAGATCGCGGCGGCGCACGTGGCGGGCGTGTTCTCCCTGGCCGACGCGTGTGCGCTGGTCGCGGCGCGGGGTCGGCTGATGCAGGCCCTGCCGGCCGGTGGTGGCATGCTCGCCGTGGCAGCCGCCGAGGACGCGGTGGCCGAGTCGATCGTTCCGTTCGCCGACCGGGTCGGCGTCGCCGCCGTCAACGGCCCCACCGCCGTGGTGGTATCCGGCGCCGCCGAGGCCCTCGACGAGGTGCAGCGGGCCTGGACGGACCGGGGTGTGCGTACGCGCCGGCTGACCGTCAGCCACGCGTTCCACAGCCCGCTCATGGAGCCGATGCTGGCCGAGTTCCGGCAGGTGCTCGACGGGCTGACGTTCCACTGGCCCGTCCTGCCGATCGTGTCGAACCTGACCGGCCGGATCGCGGACCCCGACGAGATCGGCACCCCCGACTACTGGGTCCGCCACCTACGGCAGACCGTCCGGTTCGCCGACGGGGTCGCGAGCCTGCGTGAGCGCAACGTCCGTACGTTCCTCGAACTGGGCCCCGACGCGGTGCTCGCCGGCATGGTGGGCGCCTGCCTGCCGGACGACGACGCGGCGACGGTCGTGGCGACCCTGCGCCCCGGCCGACCCGAGCCGGCGTCGCTGGTCCATGCGCTTGCGGAGCTGTACGCGCACGGCACGCCGGTCACCTGGACCGCGCTCCTGCCGGCCGGAGCCCGCCCCGTCGACCTGCCGACGTACCCGTTCCAGCGGCAGCGCTTCTGGCCGGCCGTGGGCCGGCTGCGCGCCGGCGACGTCAGCGGCGCCGGCCTCGGCGTGGCCGAGCACGGGCTGCTCGGCGCTGCCGTGGACCTGGCCGGCGACGACGAGATCGTGCTGACCGGCCGGATCTCCCCGACCACCCACCCCTGGCTGGCCGACCACGTCGTCACCGGTGTGACGCTGGTCCCGGGCACGGCCCTCGTGGAGCTGGCCGTCCGCGCCGGCGACGAGGCGGACCTGCCGCGGCTGCGGGACCTGACGGTGCTCGTGCCGCTGGTGCTCCCCGAGTCCGGCGCCATACGGATCCAGGTGCGGGTGCCCGCGTCGGAGTCCCCGCAGCGTCCCGTCGCCGTCTACTCCCGCCCCGACGACGATCCCGAGGCGGGCTGGACCCGGCACGCGGAGGGCGTGCTGGAACCGGCCACGGCCGACGAACCGCAGCCGGCCGCCTGGCCGCCCGCCGGCGCCACCGAGGTGGACCTGACCGGCTGGTATCCGGCGCTGCTCGAACACGGCCTGTCGTACGGGCCGGCGTTCCAGGGGCTGCGTCGGGTGTGGACCGGCGAGGACGACGTCTTCGCCGAGGTGGTCCTGCCGGACGACGCGGCGACCGAGGCGGCGCGCTTCGGCGTGCACCCGGCGCTGCTGGACGCCGCCCTGCACCCGATCGGGCTGCTGCCCGGCACCGAGGAGTCGGGCGGGCCGCGCGTACCGTTCGCCTTCGAGGGCGTGCAGGTGCACGCCTCCGGCGCAAGGCTGCTGCGGGTGCGGTTGACCCGCAACGGCTCCGCGGTGCGGCTGACCGCCCGCGACGAGGCGGGCGCGCCGGTGGTGTCGGTGGACTCCCTCGTCCTGCGGGAGCTGACCGGCTTGGCCGCCCCGAGCGCGGCGTCGCGTTCCCTGTTCGAGGTGGCCTGGCAGGCCGAGGAGGCCGACCCGGTCGACGACGCGTCGGGCTGGGCGGTGCTGGGCGGGCCGGCCCTGCCGGGCGTCCCCGGCGGCCCCTCCGCCGAGACGATCCGGCAGCTGCGCGCCGCCATCGACGCCGGCATCGCCCCGCCGCGCCTGCTGCTCTTCACGCCGGCCGCGTCGCCCGCCGACGACGGCGACCCGGCGCGGACCGTCCGCACGGTCACCGCCGACGTGCTGGGCCTGGTGCAGGCGTGGCTGGCCGTCGACGCGCTGGCCGACTCGAAGCTCGCGGTGGTGACCCGGGGCGCGCTGGCCGTCCGCGACGGGGACCGGGTGACCGACCTGGCCGCGGCGGCGGTGTGGGGCCTGCTGCGCTCCGCGCAGTCCGAGCACCCGGGCCGCATCGTCCTGGCCGACGTCGACGACGCGATCGACCCCGGCACGCTGGGCGTCCTGGCCCGCTTCGCCGCGGACCCGGCCGGCGGCCAGTTGGCCGTCCGCTCGGGCGAGGTGTTCGTGCCGCGTCTGGTGCGTGCGGTCGCTGCGGCGTCGGTGGAGACGCGGGTCGTGGGTGACGGTGCGGTGCTGGTGACCGGTGGTACGGGTGCGTTAGGTGCGTTGGTCGCGGAGCACCTGGTGTCGGCGCATGGTGTGCGCTCGCTGGTGCTGGTGTCGCGGCGCGGTCCGGAGGCCGCCGGTGCGGGTGAGTTGTCGGAGCGGTTGTCGGCGTTGGGTGCGTCGGTGCGGGTGGTCGCCTGTGATGTGACGGACCGGGACCAGGTGTTCGGTCTGGTGGCCGAGGTGGCCGCCGGGGGTCGGCTGGCAGGTGTGGTGCACACCGCTGGTGTGTTGGACGACGGTGTGGTGGAGGGGCTGACGGCGGAGCGGTTGGCGGGGGTGTTGGCGCCGAAGGTGTCGGCGGGTTGGTTCCTGCATGAGGCGACGGTGTCGCTCGCGCTGGATCTGTTCGTGGTGTTCTCGTCGGTTGCGGGTGTGCTGGGTTCGCCGGGTCAGTCGGGGTATGCGGCGGGTAACGCGTTCCTGGACGGGTTGGCGGTGTATCGGCGGCAGCTCGGGTTGCCGGCGGTGAGTCTGGCGTGGGGGATGTGGGACACGGCAGGCATGGCCGCCTCGATCGGCGGCAACGACCGGGCCCGTACGGCACGCGCCGGCCTGCGGCCGATGAACGCCCGCACCGGCCTGGAACTCTTCGATGCCGCCGTGGGGGCGGAGCGGGCGGTGCTGGTGCCGGCCGCGATCGACGTACCCGCGCTGCGGGCGGCAGCCGCCGGCGCGGTCGTACCGCCGATGCTGCGCAACCTGGTCGACGTGACGACGACCCGCCGCCGCGCCGGCCAGGGCGCCCCCGGCGGCTGGGCCGAGCGCCTCACCGGGCTCAGCGCCGAGGAGGGCCTCGCACAGGTCGACGAGCTGATCCGGGGCCTGGTCGCGCAGGTCCTCGGGCACGGCGGCGCCGAGGCGGTGCCGGCGGACCGGGCGTTCAAGGACCTGGGCTTCGACTCGCTGACCGCCGTCGAGCTGCGTAACCGGGTGAACGGCGCGACCGGCCTGCGCCTCACCTCGACCCTGGTGTTCGACTACCCGTCCCCGCAGGTCCTGGCGGCCCACGTGTACGCGGAACTCGCCGGCACCCGGCCCGGTGCCGTCGCGGCCGACGAGGCGACGACCGGCGACGCCGACGAGGCGATCGCGATCGTCGGCATGGCCTGCCGCTACCCCGGCGGGGTGGAGTCTCCCGACGAGCTGTGGAGGCTGGTCAGCACCGGTGGGGAGGGCATCGGGGAGTTCCCGGCCGACCGGGGCTGGGACCTGGAGTCCCTGTACGACCCGGACCCCGACCACGCCGGCACCTCGTACACCCGCCACGGCGGCTTCCTGTACGGCGCGGCGGAGTTCGACCCCGGCTTCTTCGGCATCTCGCCGCGCGAGGCCCTCGCCATGGACCCGCAGCACCGGCTGCTGCTGGAGGCGTCCTGGGAGACGTTCGAGTCGGCGGGCCTGGACCCGTCGGGCCTGCGGGGCAGCCGGACCGGTGTCTTCGCGGGCGTCATCTACCACGACTACTCGACGCGCCTGATGGAGACGCCCGAGGTCGAGGGCTACATCGGCACCGGCAACTCGGGCAGCGTGCTGTCGGGCCGGGTGGCGTACACGTTCGGGCTGGAGGGCCCGGCGGTGACCGTGGACACGGCCTGCTCGTCCAGCCTGGTGGCGTTGCACCTCGCGGTGCAGGCGCTGCGCAGCGGCGAGTGCGACCTGGCGCTGGCCGGCGGCGTGACGGTGATGGCCACGCCCGGCACCTTCGTGGAGTTCTCCCGGCAGCGGGGCCTGTCGGCCGACGGCCGGTGCCGGTCGTTCGCCGCGTCGGCCGACGGCACGGGCTGGTCCGAGGGCGTGGGCGTGCTCCTGGTGCAGCGCCTGTCGGACGCCCAGCGTGAGGGCCGGCGGATCCTGGCGGTCGTACGCGGCAGCGCCGTGAACCAGGACGGTGCGTCGAACGGGCTGACGGCGCCGAACGGTCCGTCGCAGCAGCGGGTGATCCGGCAGGCGCTGGCGTCGGCGCGGCTGTCGCCGTCCGACGTGGACGTGGTCGAGGCGCACGGCACGGGTACGACGCTGGGTGATCCGATCGAGGCGCAGGCCGTCCTGGCCACGTACGGGCAGGACCGGCAGGGGCGGGAGCCGTTGTGGCTCGGCTCGGTGAAGTCGAACATCGGGCACGCACAGGCGGCTGCCGGTGTCGCTGGTGTGATCAAGATGGTCATGGCGATGCGCCACGGCCTCGTCCCGCCGACGCTGCACGTGGACGAGCCGTCCCCGCACATCGACTGGTCGGCGGGGGCGGTGGCCCTGGCCACCGAGCCCACTCCGTGGCCGCGGGTGGACCGGCCGCGTCGGGCGGCGGTGTCGTCGTTCGGGATCTCCGGCACGAACGCGCACGTGATCATCGAGCAGCCGCCGGCCGGGACGATCGAGGGTGAGGTCGTCGCACGCGAGGTGCCGGCGGTCGTGCCGGTGCTGTTGTCGGCCCGCGACGTGGCCGGGCTGTCGGCGCAGGCGGGTCGGTGGGCGGGGTGGCTGGCGGCCGGCGAGGCTCCGCGTGTGGTGGATGTGGCGTGGTCGTCGGTGGCGTCGCGGTCTGTGCTGGAGCACCGGGCGGTTGTGTCCGGCGCGAGCCGGGACGAGCTGTTGGCGGGTCTCGCGGCCGTGGCGGCCGGCGAGCCGTCGGGAGCTGTCGTGACCGGCGCCGCCGGTCAGCGTGGTCAGCTTGCGCTGTTGTTCTCCGGTCAGGGTGCGCAGCGGGTGGGTATGGGCCGGGAGTTGTATGGCGGGTTCCCGGTGTTCGCGGCCGCGCTGGACGAGGTGTGCGGACACCTCGACCCGCTGCTGCCGCGCCCGCTGCGGGAGGTGCTGTTCGCGTCGTCGGGCACGGCCGAGGCGGAGTTGCTGGACCAGACCGTGTTCACGCAGGCCGGTCTGTTCGCGGTCGAGGTGGCGTTGTTCCGTCTGGTGGAGTCGTTCGGGATCGTTCCCGACGTGGTGGCCGGTCACTCGATCGGTGAGGTGACGGCGGCGTATGTGGCGGGGGTGTTGTCGCTCGCGGATGCGTGTGAGCTTGTGGCGGCGCGGGGTCGGTTGATGCAGGCGTTGCCGGCGGGTGGCGGGATGTTGGCGGTGGCGGCGGACGAGGCTTCGGTGGGGGAGTCGATCGCGGGGTTGGCGGACGTCGGTGTTGCGGCGGTCAACGGTCCGGCTGCTGTGGTGGTGTCGGGTGCCGTCGAGGCTCTCGACGCGGTGGAGCGGGTCTGGCGTGGGCGGAGTGTGCGGACGCGCCGGTTGGCGGTGAGTCATGCGTTCCACAGTCCGCTGATGGAGCCGATGCTGGCGGAGTTCCGGGCGGTGCTGGAGGGGCTGGCCTTCGCAGCGCCGTTGTTGCCGGTGGTGTCGAATGTGACCGGTGCGCTGGCTGACGCCGAGGAGATCCGCAGCCCGGAGTACTGGGTGCGGCATGTGCGGGAGGCTGTGCGCTACGCCGACGGGGTGACCGCGTTGCGTGAGACGGGTGTGGACACGTTCCTGGAGGTCGGCCCGCAGAGCGTGCTGACCGCGATGAACGCCGACGTGCTCGCCGAGGACGCGCTCGCGGTGGCCGTGCAGCGCCGGGACCGGTCCGAGACGCAGGCGTTGCTGCACGCCCTGGCGGAGCTGCACGTCCACGGCGTCCCGGTGTCATGGACGCAGTGGTTCACCGACACCGGTGCCGCCCGGGTCGACCTGCCCACGTACGCCTTCCACCGCGAGCGGTACTGGCCCGAGCCGGCGAGCCGGCCGCGACAGACGGCGACCCACGGCGGCGACGCCGACTTCTGGAACGCCGTCAAACGCGGCGACCTGAACGCCCTCGCCGCGCAGTTCGGCGACGACGGCACCGCCCTGGACGCCCTCACCCCGGCCCTGCCGGTCCTGTCGAACTGGCACCGGGCGCGTACGCAGCGGGCCGTCCTGGACGCGTGGTCGTACCGGGTCGGATGGAAGCGCACCGACATCACCGCCGAACCGGCGCGGCCCGGCGTGTGGCTGCTCGTGACGGCGCAGGACGACCTGGCGGACGGCACCCGGGCGGAGGCGGTGACCAAGGCCCTCGCCGAGGTCGGCGCCGACGTGGTCCGGCTCACCGTCGACCCGGTCGGCACCGACCGGGTGGGCCTCGCCCGACGGCTGGGCGACGCGCTGGCCGACGGCCCCGTCGCCGGCGTGCTCTCCCTGCTCGGCCTCCGCGACCAGCCGCACCCCGCCCACCCGGCCGTGCCGGTCGGGGCGGCCGCCACGCTGCTGCTGCTCCAGGCGCTGCACGACACCGGGGCGACGACCCGGCTCTGGTGCCTGACCCGGGGCGCGGTCAGCACCGGCGACGGAGACACCGTGCACGCCGTCGCCCAGAGCGGGCTCTGGGGCCTGGGGCTCGTGGCGGGCCTGGAACACCCCCACCTGTGGGGCGGGCTGGTGGACCTGCCCGAGCAGGTCGACGCGACGGCCTGGGACCGGCTGGTGCGGGTGGTGACCGGCGCCGGCGACGAGGACCAGCTGGCCGTGCGCCCCTCCGGGGTGTTCGTCCGTCGCCTGGTCCGCTCGGCACCTACCGCTCCCGACGCGGCGCAGCGGTGGCGGCCGTCCGGCACCGTGCTGGTCACCGGCGGCACCGGCGCGCTGGGCGCGCACGTGGCCCGCTGGGCGGCGGCCGAGGGGGCGGAGCACGTCGTGCTGACCAGCCGCCGGGGCGAGCGCGCCCCCGGGGCGGCCGAGCTGTGCGAGGAGCTCACCGCCCAGGGCGTACGGGCGTCGGTCGTGGCCTGCGACGTCGCCGATCGCGACCAGGTGGCGGAGCTGCTGGCCCGCCTCGACGAGGATCCCGCGCCGCTGACGGCCGTGGTCCACGCGGCGGGCGCCGGCGAGTCCGGGCTGATCGCCGACACCGACCTGGCCGCGTTCGCGGGCGTGCTCGACGGCAAGGTGGCCGGCGCGCTGCACCTGGACGCCCTGCTCGGCGACCGGCCGCTGGACGCGTTCGTGCTCTTCTCCTCCATCGCCGGGGTGTGGGGCAGCGGCGGGCAGTCCGCGTACGCCGCCGGCAACGCCTTCCTCGACGCGCTCGCGGAGCAGCGGCGCGGCCGGGGCCTGGCGGCGACGTCCGTGGCCTGGGGACCGTGGGCCGACGGCGGCATGGCCACCGGCGAAGCCCAGCAGATGCTGGCCCGGCGCGGCCTGACCGCCATGGCGCCGGCCGACGCCGTGCACGCCATGCGGTACGCCGCCGGCCTGCCCAGGGCGGCGCTGACCGTGGCGGACGTCGACTGGGCGGTCTTCGCCCCGGCGTACGCCTCGGCCCGCCCCCGGCCGCTGCTCGACGACATCGCCGAGGCCCGGGAGGCGCTGCACGCCCACGCCGGGGAGCAGCAGCCCGGCGCTGCCGATGCCCTGCGGGAGCACCTGCTCACCCTGCCCCGCCCCGAGCGGGTCCGGCACCTGGTCGACCTGGTCCGTACCCACGCCTCGGCCGTGCTCGGCCACGCGGGCACGGACCGGGTCAAGCCCCAGCGGGCGTTCAAGGAACTCGGATTCGACTCGCTGACGGCGGTCGAGCTGCGCAACCGACTCACCGGCGCCACCGGCCTGTCACTGCCCGCGACCCTCGTCTTCGACCACCCGACCCCGGCCGTGCTCGCCGAGAACCTGCTCGACGGCCTGCTGCCCGAGGCGGCGCAGGCGGACGACGGCGACCCGGCGGAGGCGGCCGTCCGGCAGACGCTCGCGGCGATACCGCTGGCCCGCCTGCGCGAGGCGGGGCTGCTGGACCTGCTGCTCAACCTCGCCGACGCCGACGGCGGTACCGGGGCCGAGCCCGCCGACGAGGCCCTGGACCTCGACGACCTCGACACCGACACCCTCGTCAGGCTGGCGCTTGACGGAACCGATTCCTGACCGTTGTCCCCAGTACGGAGCTCATGATGTCTACGTCCGCAGACAAGGTCGTCGAGGCGCTTCGCGCGTCGCTCAAGGAGACGGGCCGCCTCCGCCAGCTCAACCAGCAGCTGACCGCCGCCGCCCGGGAGCCGATCGCGATCGTCGCGATGTCCTGCCGCTACCCGGGCGGCGTCGCCAGCCCCGAGCAGCTCTGGGACCTGGTGGCCGCCGGCGGCGACGCGATCGGCGGCTTCCCGACGGACCGGGGCTGGGACCTGGACAACCTGTACGACCCGGACGCCGACCGGGCCGGCCGCTCCACGACCCGCGAGGGCGGCTTCCTCTACGACGCGGCCGACTTCGACGCCGAGTTCTTCGGCATCTCGCCGCGCGAGGCCGTGGCGATGGACCCCCAGCAGCGGCTGCTGCTGGAGACGTCGTGGGAGGCGTTCGAGCACGCCGGCATCGCACCCGCCTCGATGCGGGGGCAGAAGGTCGGCGTCTTCGTCGGCACCGCCGCCAACGGCTACGGCATGGGCCCGCAGAGCGAGGCCGAGGGCGCCGACGAGGGCTACCTGCTGACCGGTACGGCCACCAGCGTCGTCTCCGGCCGGATCGCGTACGCCCTCGGCCTGGAGGGCCCCGCGGTCACCGTCGACACCGCCTGCTCGTCGTCGCTGGTCGCCCTGCACCTGGCGTGCCAGGCGCTGCGGCAGGGCGACTTCGACCTGGCCCTGGCCGGCGGCGTGTGCGTCATGGCCACCCCCGGCCCGTTCGTGGGTTTCTCCCGGCAGCGAGGGCTCGCCCCGGACGGCCGCTGCAAGTCGTTCGCCGCCGCCGCCGACGGCACGGGCTGGTCCGAGGGCGTCGGCATTCTGCTGGTGGAGCGGCTGTCGGACGCGCAGCGCAAGGGACACCCGATCCTCGCCGTGATCCGGGGCAGCGCCGTCAACCAGGACGGCGCGTCCAACGGCCTCACCGCCCCCAACGGCCCCGCCCAGCAGCGGGTGATCCGGCAGGCCCTCGCGAACGCCCGGCTGACCACGGCCGACGTGGACGCCGTCGAGGCGCACGGCACCGGCACCGTCCTCGGCGATCCGATCGAGGCGCAGGCCCTGCTGGCCACGTACGGGCGGGACCGCCCCGCCGACCGGCCGTTGCTGCTCGGCTCGATCAAGTCGAACATCGGTCACAGTCAGTCCGCCGCGGGCGTGGCCGGTGTGATCAAGATGGTGATGGCGATGCGGCACGGGCTGGTGCCGTCCACCCTGCACGTCGACGAGCCGACGCCGAAGGTGGACTGGTCGGCCGGCGAGGTGTCGCTGGTGACGGAGGCGACGCCGTGGCCGGCGACCGACCGTCCCCGCCGGGCGGCCGTGTCGTCGTTCGGCATCTCCGGCACGAACGCGCACACCATCATCGAGGAGCCACCGACCCCGGATGCCGTCGAGCCCGCCGACGCCGGACCGGCACCCACAGTCGCCCTGCCGGCGGTGCCCGTGCTGCTCTCCGCCCGCTCCGAGGCCGCGCTCGGCGCGCAGGCGGGCCGCTGGACCCGGTGGCTGGAGGACGACGAGGCCCTCCGCACCGTGGACGTCGGCTGGTCGTCGGTCGTGTCGCGCTCCGCGCTGGAACACCGCGCGGTGCTCACCGCCACCGACCGCGAGGAGCTGCTGGCCGGGCTGCGCGCCCTCGCCGCCGGCCAGCCGTCCGGCGCGCTGGTCGCCGGGCAGGCCGCCGACCGGGGTCCGCTCGCGGTGCTCTTCTCGGGTCAGGGCGCGCAGCGCGCCGGCATGGGCCGGGAGTTGTACGCGGAGTTCCCGGTCTTCGCCGCCGCGCTGGACGAGGTGTCCGCACAGCTCGACGCGCTGCTGCCGCGCCCGCTCAAGGAGGTGCTGTTCGCACCCGAGGGCTCCGCCGAGGCGGAGCTGCTGGACCGGACGGTGTTCACGCAGGCCGGTCTGTTCGCGGTCGAGGTGGCGCTGTTCCGGCTCGTCGAGTCCTTCGGCGTCGCCCCCGACCTGGTCGGCGGTCATTCGATCGGCGAGGTCACGGCGGCGCATGTGGCGGGTGTGTTGTCGCTGGCGGATGCGTGTGTGTTGGTGGCGGCGCGGGGCCGGTTGATGCAGGCGTTGCCGGCCGGTGGTGGGATGCTGGCCGTCGCGGCGGCCGAGGCCGATGTGCTGGCGACGCTGGACGGCTCGACCGGTGTGGGGGTCGCGGCGGTCAACGGGCCGACGTCGGTGGTGGTGTCGGGTGCGGTGGAGGCGCTCGACGAGGTGGAGCGGGTCTGGCGTGGGCGGGGTGTGCGTACGCGCCGGTTGTCGGTGAGTCATGCGTTCCACAGTCCGTTGATGGAGCCGATGCTGGACGAGTTCCGGGTGGTCCTGGACGGGTTGACGTTCGAGGCGCCGGGGTTGCCGGTCGTGTCGAACGTGACCGGTGCGCTTGCTGACGTCGACGAGATCCGTAGTCCCGACTACTGGGTGCGGCACGTCCGGGAGGCTGTGCGTTTCGCCGACGGGGTCGCCGCGCTGCGCGCCGCCGGGGTGGACACGTTCCTGGAGATCGGCCCGCGCAGCGTCCTGACCGCCATGGCCCGGGACGTGCTGAGCGGGCGGGAGCCGGCGGACGTCGACGACGACACCCCGGTCGTCGCCGTACCCGCCCTGCGCGCCGACCGCCCCGAGTCGCGGGCCCTGCTCGCCGCCCTGTCCGAACTGCACGTCAACGGAACACCCGTCGACTGGGCGGCCCTCTACGCCGGCACCGGAGCGACCCCGGTCGCCCTGCCCACATACGCGTTCCAGCGGCAGCGCTACTGGCCCGAGCAGATGCCGGCCTCGGCCACCGGCCCGGTCAGCCCGGACGTGGTGGACGTCGAGTTCTGGTCGGCCGTCGAGCGCTCCGACGTGGCGGCGCTCGCGGCGCAGATCGGCGTCGACGGCGCGGCCCTGGACGTGCTCGCCCCGGCCCTGCCGGTGCTGTCGTCCTGGCGCAGGGCGCGGCTGCGGGACGCCGTCGTCGACGGCTGGTCGTACCGGGTGGTGTGGAAGCGGACCGCCGCCCCCGCACCGGTCACCCCGTCGGGCCGGTGGCTGCTCGTGGAGCCCGCCGACGACGCCGCCACGACCGAGTGGGCCGGGGCGCTCGCGGGGGCGCTGAGCGCCGCCGGCGGCGAGGTGTCCCGGCTGGCGGTGGACCCGCTCGCCGAGCGCGACCAGGTGACGTCGCGGGTGGCCCAGGCCGTACAGAACGCCCCGTTCACCGGGATCGTCTCCCTGCTGGGCCTGCTGGAGCGGCCTCACCCCGGCCGGCCGGCGGTGCCGCTCGGCACGGCCGCCACGATGACGCTGGTGCAGGCCCTGCACGCCGCCGACGTCACGGCACCACTGTGGATGCTCACGCGGGGCGCGGTCGGCACCGGCGACACCGACCCGGTGCGCAGCGTCGCCCAGGGCGGACTGTGGGGCCTGGCCCGGGTCGCCGGGCTGGAACACCCGCAGCTCTGGGGCGGCCTGGTCGACCTGCCGGACGCGCCCGGGCGCGGCGACTGGGACCACGCGGTGGGCGTCCTCACCGGCGGTGGCCCCGAGGACCAGGTGGCCGTACGACCCTCCGGCGTCTTCGTACGGCGACTGGTGCGTGCCACGCCGGCGGCCGTCGGCGCCGTCGACCGCTGGCAGCCGTCCGGCACCGTCCTCGTCACCGGCGGCACCGGCGCGCTGGGCGCGCACGTGGCCCGCTGGGCGGCGGCCAACGGGGCCGAGCACCTCGTGCTGACCAGCCGCCGCGGCGAGCACGCCCCCGGGGCGGCCGAGCTGCGCGACGAACTGACCGGGCTCGGCGCCCGGGTGACCCTGGTCGCCGCCGACATGGCCGACCGCGCCCGCGTCGAGGCGCTGCTGCGCGACGTCGACGCCGACCCGGCGCCGCTGACCGCGGTGGTACACGCCGCCGGGGTGGGCCAGCTGACCATGCTGGTCGACACCGACCTCGCCGGGCTGGCCGGGGTGCTCGACGGCAAGATCGCCGGCGCCGTGCACCTGGACGAGCTGCTGGGCGACCGGCCGCTCGACGCGTTCGTGCTGTTCTCCTCCATCGCCGGCATCTGGGGCAGCGGCGGACAGGCCGCGTACGCCGCCGGCAACGCCTTCCTCGACGCCCTCGCCGAGCGGCGCCGCGCCCGCGGCCTGGCCGCCACCGCCGTGGCCTGGGGCCCCTGGGCCGAGGGCGGCATGGCCAGCGGCGAGGGTCAGGAACTGCTGGCCCGCCGCGGCCTCAGCCCGATGTCCCCGGCCCAGGCCGTGTACGCGCTGCGCAGCGCCGTCGGCCGGGCCGTGCCGTCGGTGACCGTGGCGGACGTCGACTGGTCCCTGTTCACCCCGGCGTTCGCCGCCGCCCGCGCCCGCCCCCTGCTCGACGACGTCGCCGAGGCGCGCGACGCCCTGCGCGTGGTCGACGCCGAGCCGGAGGACACCGCCGGCGGCGGGCTGCGCCAGCACCTGCTGACGCTGCCCCGCGCCGAGCAGGACCGCCACCTGACCGACCTCGTACGCACGCACACCGCCGCCGTGCTCGGCCACTCCGGCACGGACCTGGTCAAGGCCGGCCGGGCGTTCAAGGAACTCGGCTTCGACTCGCTGACCGCCGTCGAGCTGCGCAACCGGCTCGGTGCCGCCACCGGCCTCACCCTGCCCACCACCCTGGTCTTCGACTACCCGAACCCGGCTGCCCTCGCCGACCACCTGTCGGTGACGCTGCGCCTGCACGAGGTCGAGACCGTGACCGCCTGGGGCCCCGCCGGGCCGGTGGACGGCGACCCGATCGTCATCGTCGGTATGAGCTGCCGCTATCCGGGCGGCGTGGCCAACCCGGACGACCTGTGGGACCTGGTCGCCACCGGGCGCGACGGCATCAGCGGCTTCCCCGACGACCGGCACTGGGACATGGGCCGGCTGCTGGCCGTCGACGCCGACGGGCAACCCGTCTCGCACACCCGCGAGGGCGGCTTCGTCGACGGCGCCACCACCTTCGACCCGGGCTTCTTCGGCATCTCGCCGCGCGAGGCCGTCGCCATGGACCCGCAGCAGCGCCTGCTGCTGGAGGCGTCCTGGGAGGCCATGGAGCAGGCCGGCATCGACCCGGACGAGCTGCGCGGCACCCGTACCGGCGTCTTCGTCGGCGCCTCCCCGTCGGGCTACGGCACCACCGACACACCGGCCGAGCTGGCCGGCTACCAGCTCACCGGCGGCGCGCACAGCGTCATCTCCGGCCGCGTGTCGTACACCTTCGGGCTGGAGGGCCCGGCGGTGACGGTCGACACCGCCTGCTCGTCCTCCCTCGTGGCGGTGCACCTGGCCGCTCAGGCGCTGCGCGGCGGCGAGTGCGACATGGCGCTGGCCGGCGGCGTCACCGTCATGGTGACCCCCGGTGCCTTCGTCGAGTTCTCCCGCCAGGGCGGCCTCGCCCCGGACGGTCGCTGCAAGTCCTTCGCCGCCGACGCCGACGGCACCGGCTGGTCGGAGGGCGTCGGCGTGCTGCTGGTCCAGCGGCTCTCCGACGCCCGGCGGCAGGGCCGCCAGGTGCTCGCCGTGCTCGCCGGCAGCGCCGTCAACCAGGACGGCGCGTCCAACGGCCTCACCGCCCCCAACGGCCCCGCCCAGCAGCGGGTGATCCGGCAGGCCCTCGCGAACGCCCGGCTGACCACGGCCGACGTGGACGCCGTCGAGGCGCACGGCACGGGAACGACGCTCGGCGACCCCATCGAGGCGCAGGCGCTGCTGGCCACCTACGGCCAGGGCCGCCCCGCCGACCGGCCGCTGCTGCTCGGCTCGATCAAGTCGAACATCGGCCACAGCCAGGCCGCGGCCGGCGTCGCCGGCATGATCAAGATGGTGCAGGCGATGCGGTACGGCCTGCTCCCGCGGACCCTGCACCTCGACGAGCCGACCCCCCACGTGGACTGGTCCTCCGGCGCGGTCTCCCTGCTCACCGAGGCGCGCCCCTGGCCGGCGGTGGACCGGCCGCGCCGGGCCGCCGTGTCGTCGTTCGGCATCAGCGGTACGAACGTGCACCTGATCCTGGAGCAGCCGTCCGCGCCGACCGACGCGGACGAGCCGGCCGACGGCGACGAGCCGGTCACCGGTGACGAGCCGTCCCGGGTGCCGGCGGTGCTGCCGCTGCTGCTGTCGGCCCGCGACGCCGCCGGGCTGTCGGCGCAGGCCGGCCGCTGGGCGCAATGGCTCGGCGGCACCGAGGCCCCGCGCCCGCTCGACGTGGCGTGGTCCTCGGTGGCGTCGCGCTCCGTACTGGAGCACCGGGCCGTCGTGTCCGGGGCGAGCCGGGACGAACTGCTGGCGGGCCTCGAAGCCGTGTCGGCGGGCGAGCTCTCGGCCGGCGTCCTCACCGGCCCGGGCGGCCAGCGCGGCCAGCTGGCGCTGTTGTTCTCCGGTCAGGGTGCGCAGCGTGCCGGGATGGGCCGGGAGTTGTACGGGGTCTTCCCGGTGTTCGCCGCCGCGCTGGACGAGGTGTGCGGACACCTCGACCCGCTGCTGCCGCGCCCGCTGCGGGAGGTGCTGTTCGCCGAGGCGGGCACCTCCGAGGCGGAGCTGCTGGACCAGACCGTGTTCACGCAGGCCGGGTTGTTCGCGGTCGAGGTGGCGCTGTTCCGCCTCGTGGAGTCGTTCGGGATTGTTCCCGACGTGGTGGCCGGTCACTCGATCGGTGAGGTGACGGCGGCGCATGTCGCGGGTGTGTTGTCCCTGGCGGATGCGTGTGAGCTTGTGGCGGCGCGGGGTCGGTTGATGCAGGCGCTGCCGACCGGTGGCGGGATGCTGGCCGTAGCCGCTGATGAGGCGGCCGTGGCGGAGTCGGTCGCAGGGCTGACCGATCGGGTCGGTATCGCGGCGGTCAACGGGCCTGCCGCAGTGGTGGTGTCGGGTGCCGTCGAGGCCCTGGCCGAGGTGGAGCGGGCCTGGCGGGATCGGGGGGTGCGTACCCGCCGGCTCACCGTCAGCCACGCGTTCCACAGCCCGTTGATGGCGCCGATGCTCGATGAGTTCCGTACGGTTCTGGGTGGGTTGGCGTTTGCGGCGCCGTTGTTGCCGGTCGTGTCGAACGTGACCGGTGCCCTGGCCGGTGACGAGATCTGCACGCCGGAGTATTGGGTGCGGCACGTGCGCGAGGCTGTGCGGTACGCCGACGGGGTCGCCGCCCTGCGGGCTGCCGGTGTGGATACGTTCCTGGAGGTCGGCCCGCAGAGCGTCCTGACCGCTATGAACGCCGACCTGCTCGCCGATGACGAGGCCGTGCTGGCGGTGGCTGTGCAGCGCCGTGACCGTTCGGACGCGCAGGCGTTGCTGCACGCCCTGGCCGAGTTGCACGTGCACGGCGTGCCGGTGACCTGGCAGTCGTGGTTCGCCGAGACCGGCGCGCGGCGGGTGGACCTGCCCACGTACGCCTTCCAGCGGGAGCGGTACTGGCTGCCGCCGGCCGGCCAGTCGGCCGACGTCTCCGGGGCCGGCCTCGGCGTGGCGCGACACCCGCTGCTCGGCGCGGCGGTGTCGGTCGCCGGCGAGGACATGGTGGTGCTGACCGGCCGGCTGTCGGTGTCGACGCACCCGTGGCTCGCCGACCACGTCGTCTCCGGCGCCGTGGTCGTGCCGGGCACCGCCCTGGTGGACCTCGTCGTCCGGGCGGGCGACGAGGTCGGTGCCTCCCGTGTCCGTGAGCTGACAGTCCTCGCCCCGCTCGTGCTGCCCGCCACCGGCGGCGGGGTACGGGTGCAGGTCCGGGTCGGTCCCGTCGACGGCACCGGCAGCCGGTCGGTGACCGTGCACTCGCAGTCCGAGGACGACCCCGAGTCGGGGTGGACCCGGCACGCCGACGGCCTCGTCGACGCCCCCACTGTCGACGAGCCCACCCTTGGCGCGTGGCCGCCACCCGGCGCGTCCGAGGTGGACGTCACCGGCTGGTACGCGACGGTCGCTGAGCACGGGCTCGCGTACGGGCCGGTCTTCCGGGGCCTGCGCCGGGCGTGGACCGCCGACGGCGAGGTGTTCGCCGAGGTCGCCCTCGCCGACGAGTTCGCCGGTGATCCGGCGGGCTTCGGGGTGCACCCGGCGCTGCTGGACGCCGCCCTGCACCCTGTCGGGCTGCTGCCCGCCGACGAGGCGGGCGGCGGTCCCCGGGTGCCGTTCGCGTTCGAGGGGGTGCAGGTTCACGCCGTCGGCGCCCGGACGCTCCGGGTCCGCCTCACCGCCTCCGGCAGCTCGGTGCGGCTGGTAGCCACCGACACCACGGGCGTGCCCGTGGTGTCGGTGGACTCGCTGACGCTGCGCGAGATGACCGGCCTGGCGGCCGCGCCGGACGAGGCGTACCGATCCCTGTTCGAGGTCTCCTGGCAGCCGGAGCAGATCGCCGCGCCCGACGGCACGTACGGCTGGGTCGTGCTCGGTGGGCGTCCGCTCGACGGCGCCCCGCAGCTTCCGGCGTACGCCGGCGTCGCCGATCTGACCACGGCGGCGACGGACGGCACCGCCCCGGCGGCGCTGCTGCTGCCCGTCACCCCGGCACCTTCCGGCGCGGACGTGCCCGACGCGGTGCGCTCCGTCACGGCGGACGTCCTCGGCGTGGTGCAGGCGTGGCTGGCGGCCGGGCCGCTGGCGGACTCGCGGCTGGTCGTCGTGACCCGCGGCGCGGTGGCTACCGGCGCCGACGACCGCGTCACCGACCTGGCGGGGGCGGCGGTCTGGGGCCTGCTGCGCTCGGCCCAGTCGGAGCACCCCGGCCGGATCGTGCTGGCCGACCTGGAACCCGGCACCGACCTGGACGCCGACCTGCTGGCCCTGCTCGCCGCCGTCGCCGACGGCCCCGCCCTCGGCGGGCAGGTCGCGGTGCGGTCGGGCACGGCGTACCTGCCGCGGCTGGTCCGCGCCACGGGCGCCGCGCGCACCCCGGAGGCCCTCGGCGGGGGAACCGTTCTGGTGACCGGCGGCACCGGATCGCTGGGCGCCCTGGTGTCCGAACACCTCGTCACCGCGTACGGCATGCGTTCGCTGGTGCTGGTGTCCCGGCAGGGGCCGGCCGCCCCCGGCGCCGACGAACTGGTGCGGCGGCTGGCCGCGCTGGGCGCGACCGCCCGGGTGGTCGCCACCGACGTCACCGACCGCGAGCGCGTCGGCGAGCTGGTTCGGTCCATCACCGCCGACGACCGCCTGGCCGGGGTGGTCCACACCGCCGGCGTCGTCGACGACGGCATCGTCAGCGGGATCACCGCCGACCGGCTGGCGGACGTGCTTGCCCCGAAGGTCACGGCGGGCTGGTGGCTGCACGAGGCGACCGCCGAGCTGGACCTCGACCTCTTCGTGCTCTTCTCCTCCGTCGCCGGAGTGCTCGGCTCTCCCGGCCAGGCCGCGTACGCGGCCGGCAACGCCTTCCTGGACGCCCTCGCCGTGCTGCGGGCGCAGCGCGGGCTGCCCGCCGTCAGCCTCGCCTGGGGCATGTGGGACACCGACGGCATGGCGGCGTCGATCAACGACGCCGACCGGGCCCGGGTGACCCGGGCCGGCCTGGTCCCGATGACCGCCCCCGTCGGGCTCGGGCTGTGGGACGCCGCCCTGACCCACGGCGGCGCGGCCCTGGTGCCGGCCGTGGTCGACCTGCCCGCCATGCGGGCGCAGACCGCCGCCGGCCGGGTGCCGGTGATGCTGCGGGGCCTGGTCGGACCGGCCGCGAAGCGCCGCCGCTCCGGCACCGGCGCGTGGGCCGACCGGCTGGCCGGCCTCGACCCGCAGGAGGCGCGTACGCAGGTGGCGCTGCTGGTGCGCGGAATGATCGCGCAGGTCCTCGGCCACGGCGGCGCCGAGGCGGTGCCGGCGGACCGGGCGTTCCGGGAGCTGGGCTTCGACTCGCTGACCGCCGTCGAGCTGCGCAACCGGATCAACAGCGCGAGCGGGCTGCGGCTCACGTCGACACTCGTCTTCGACTACCCGACCCCCGGTGCCCTGTCGGAGCACCTCTACGAGCAGCTGTCCGGCCAGGTCGCCGCGCAGCAGCAGGCCGTGCGGGCGACAACCGTCGACGAGCCGATCGCCATCGTGGGCATGGCGTGCCGCTACCCGGGTGGCGTGACGAACCCGCAGCAACTGTGGGACCTGGTCGCCGCCGGCGCCGACGGCATCGGCGAGTTCCCCACCGACCGGGGCTGGGACCTCGACCGGCTCTTCCACCCCGACCCGGACAACCCCGGGACGTCGTACACCCGCCACGGTGGCTTCCTGTACGGGGCCGCCGAGTTCGACCCGGACTTCTTCGGCATCTCGCCGCGCGAGGCGATCGCCATGGACCCGCAGCAGCGGCTGCTGCTGGAGGCGTCCTGGGAGACGTTCGAGTCGGCCGGTCTCGACCCCTCGCGGCTGCGCGGCAGCCGGACCGGCGTCTTCGCCGGCCTGATGTACCACGACTACGCCTCCGGCGTGCAGGACCTGCCCGAGGGCGTGGGCGGCTACCTCGGCACCGGCACCTCCGGCAGCGTGCTGTCCGGCCGGGTGGCGTACACGTTCGGGCTCGAAGGCCCGGCGGTGACCGTGGACACCGCGTGTTCGTCGTCGCTGGTCGCGCTGCACCTGGCGGTGCAGGCGCTGCGCGGCGGCGAGTGCGACCTGGCGCTGGCCGGCGGCGTGACGGTGATGGCCACGCCCGGCACGTTCATCGAGTTCTCCCGGCAGCGTGGCCTGTCGGCCGACGGCCGGTGCAAGTCCTTCGCGGCGTCGGCGGACGGCACGGGCTGGTCCGAGGGCGTGGGCGTGCTCCTGGTGGAGCGCCTGTCGGACGCGCGGCGCAACGGGCACCGCGTGCTTGCGGTCGTGCGTGGCACTGCCGTCAACCAGGACGGCGCGTCGAACGGTCTGACCGCCCCGAACGGCCCGTCGCAGCAGCGCGTGATCCGTCAGGCGCTGGCCAACGCGCGGCTCACCGCCGCCGACGTGGACGCCGTCGAGGCGCACGGCACCGGCACGACCCTGGGCGACCCGATCGAGGCGCAGGCCCTGCTGGCGACGTACGGGCAGGACCGGCCCGCCGACCGGCCGCTCTGGCTGGGCTCGGTCAAGTCGAACATCGGCCACACCCAGGCCGCCGCCGGGGCAGCCGGCATCATCAAGATGATCATGGCGATGCGGCACGGCGTGCTGCCGTCGACGCTGCACGTCGACGAGCCGTCCCCGCACATCGAGTGGAGCGCCGGGGCGGTCTCCCTGCTCACCGAGGCCCGCGACTGGCCTGCGGCGGGCCGGCCCCGTCGCGCCGCGATCTCGTCGTTCGGCGTCAGCGGCACGAACGCGCATGTGATCATCGAGCAGCCGCACGCCGAGGCGGAGCCGACCCGGGGCGAGGGCGCGCCGACGCCCACCGCCGGGCAGATGCCGTCGCCGGTGCTGCTGTCGGCCCGCTCCGAGGCCGCCGTCGCGGCCCAGGCGGAGCGCTGGGCCCGCTGGATCGCCGGCGACGAGGAACTGCGCCCCCTCGACGTCGGCTGGTCGTCGACCGTCAGCCGGGCCGTCATGGAGCACCGCGCGGTGGTCACCGCGACGGACCGGGACGAACTGCTGGCCGGGCTGCGCGCCCTCGCCGACGGTGAGCCGGCCGCCACCGTGGTCACCGGCACGGGCGCGACGCGTACGCAGCTGGCCGTGCTCTTCTCCGGCCAGGGCGCGCAGCGCGCCGGGATGGGCCGGGAGTTGTACGCCGGGTTCCCGGTGTTCGCGACCGCGCTGGACGAGGTGTGCGCGCAGCTCGATCCGTTGCTGCCGCGTCCGTTGCAGGGGGTGCTGTTCGCGTCGTCGGGTTCCGCCGAGGCGGAGTTGTTGGATCAGACGGTGTTCACGCAGGCCGGGTTGTTCGCGGTCGAGGTGGCGTTGTTCCGTCTGGTGGAGTCGTTCGGGGTCGTGCCGGACGTGGTGGCTGGTCACTCGATCGGTGAGGTGACGGCGGCGCATGTCGCGGGCGTGTTGTCCCTGGCCGACGCGTGTCAGCTTGTCGCCGCGCGGGGTCGGTTGATGCAGGCGTTGCCCACGGGCGGCGGCATGCTGGCCGTGGCCGCTGACGAGGCTGCGGTGGCGGAGTCTCTCGCCGGGATGACCGATCGGCTGGGTATCGCGGCGGTCAACGGTCCGGCCGCCGTGGTGGTGTCCGGTGCCGTCGAGGCTCTCGACGAGGTGGAGCGGGTCTGGCGGGAGCGGGGTGTGCGTACGCGCCGGCTGACGGTGAGCCACGCGTTCCACAGTCCGCTGATGGAGCCGATGCTCGACGAGTTCCGCGCCGTCCTGGCGGGGCTGACGTTCCGGGCGCCGCTGCTGCCGGTGGTGTCGAACCTGACCGGCGCGCTCGCCGACCCGCAGGAGATCACCCGCGCCGAGTACTGGGTGCGGCACGTGCGGGAGGCCGTCCGCTACGCCGACGGCATCGCCGCCCTGCGGGCCACCGGGGTCGACACCTTCCTGGAGATCGGCCCGCAGAGCGTCCTGACCGCGATGAACGCCGACCTGCTCGCCGAGGACTCGCTCGCGGTGGCCGTCCAGCGCCGGGACCGGCCCGCCCCGCAGGCACTCCTGCACGCCCTCGCCGACCTGCACGTCCACGGTGTCCCGGTGACCTGGACGCAGTGGTTCGCCGACGCCGGCGCCGCCCGGGTCGACCTGCCGACGTACGCCTTCCAGCACCAGCGGTACTGGCTCGGCGCGGGCCAGGCGCGTGCCGCCGACGTGTCCGGGGCGGGCCTCGGCGTGGCCGGGCACCCGCTGCTCGGCGCGGCGGTCTCAGTGGCCGGTGTGGACATGGTGGTGCTGACGGGCCGGGTGTCGGTGTCGACGCACGTGTGGCTCGCGGACCACGTCGTGTCCGGCGCGGTGGTCGTTCCCGGTGCCGCTCTGGTGGAGTTGGCGGTGCGGGCGGGCGACGAGGTGGGCGCGTCGCGGGTGCGGGAGCTGACCGTGGCCGCGCCGCTGGTGCTGCCGGAGGCCGGCGCGGTGCGGGTGCAGGTGCGCGTCGGTGCGGCCGACGAGACCGGCGTCCGGGTCGTGGCGGTGCACTCGCAGTCCGAGGGTGATCCGGAGGCCGACTGGGTGCGGCATGCGGAGGGCGTGCTGGAGCCGGCGTCGGCCGGCGAGCCGAGCCTGGGGGAGTGGCCGCCGGTCGGCGCGTCCGAGGTGGACGTGGCGGGCTGGTACCCGACGCTGGCGGAGCACGGCCTGGCGTACGGGCCGGTGTTCCGGGGGCTGCGCCGGGTGTGGACGGGCGGCGACGAGGTGTTCGCCGAGGTGGCGTTGCCGGACGAGGTGGCGACGGAGGCGGCGCGCTTCGGTGTGCACCCGGCGCTGCTGGACGCCGCCCTGCACCCGATCGGGCTGCTGCCCGGCACCGAGGGGTCGGGCGGGCCGCGGGTGCCGTTCGCGTTCGAGGGTGTGCAGGTGTATGCCTCGGGCGCGCGGGTGCTGCGGGTGCGGTTGTCGCGTACGGGCTCGGCGGTGCGTCTGGTCGCGTGCGACGAGTCGGGCGCGGCCGTGGTCTCGGTCGACTCCCTCGCCCTGCGCGAGCTGACCGGCGTGACCGCGGCGGGCGCGGCGGCCCGCGCGATGTTCGAACTCACCTGGCAGGCCGAGGAGATCGCCGCCACCGGGGACCTCTCCGGGTGGGCGCTGGTCGGCTCGCCGGCAACCGCCGACCTGCCGGCGTACGGCGACGTCGAGGCGCTCGTCGCGGCGGTCGACGCCGGCCGGACGGTCGCACCGAGGGCGCTGCTGCTGCCGATCGACGGGCCGGAGAGGGCCGTCCCCGACGCGGTACGCGCGGCGACCTCGGAGGTGCTGGCGACCGTCCGGTCCTGGCTGGCAGCCGATGCGCTGGCGGAGTCGCGGCTCGTGGTGGTGACGCGGGGTGCGGTGTCGGTGGCGGCGGACGACCGGGTGTCGGACCTGGCCGGTGCGGCGGTGTGGGGTCTGCTGCGGTCGGCGCAGTCGGAGCACCCGGGTCGCATCGTGCTGGCGGACGTGGACGGTGACGTGGATGCCGGGCTGCTGGGTGTGCTGACCACGGTGGCCGACGAGCCGTCGACGCACGGCGGTCAGGTCGCGGTGCGCTCGGGCGAGGTGTTCGTGCCGCGTCTGGTGCGTGCGGTCGCTGCGGCGTCGGTGGAGACGCCGGTCGTGGGTGACGGTGCGGTGGTGGTGACCGGTGGTACGGGTGCGTTGGGTGCGTTGGTCGCGGAGCATCTGGTGTCGGCGCATGGTGTGCGGTCGCTGGTGCTGGTGTCGCGTCGTGGTGCGGAGGCCGCTGGTGCGGGTGAGCTGTCGGAGCGGTTGTCGGCGTTGGGTGCGTCGGTGCGGGTCGTTGCCTGTGACGTGACGGACCGGGACCAGGTGTTCGGTCTGGTGGCGGAGGTGGCCGCCGAGGGTCGGCTGGCGGGTGTGGTGCACACGGCTGGTGTCCTAGACGACGGGGTGATCGAGCGGGTCACCGAGGAGCGTCTGGTGGGGGTGTTGGCGCCGAAGGTGTCGGCGGGTTGGTTGTTGCATGAGGCGACAGCGTCGCTCGCGCTGGATCTGTTCGTGGTGTTCTCGTCGGTTGCGGGTGTGCTGGGTTCGCCGGGTCAGTCGGCGTATGCGGCGGGTAACGCGTTCCTGGACGGGTTGGCGGTGTATCGGCGGCAGCTCGGGTTGCCGGCGGTGAGTCTGGCGTGGGGGATGTGGGACACGGCAGGCATGGCCGCCTCGATCGACGAGGCGGACCGGGCGCGGTCCGCGCGGGCGGGTCTGACGCCGATGAGCGCCGAGATCGGGTTGGAGCTGTTCGACGCCGCCCTGGTGGCGGAGCAGCCGGCGTTGGTGCCGGCCGTGATCGACGTACCGGCGATGCGCGCAGCGCTCGGCGCCGGCCCGGTGCCGGCCGTGCTGCGTACCCTGATCGGGTCGACGGCGGCCCGGCGACGGGCCGCGCGGAGCGGCGACTGGGCCAACCAGCTCGCGGGCCTGGCGCCCGACGAGGCGCGCGCCCAGATCGACGTGCTGGTACGGGGTCTGGTCGCGCAGGTGCTGGGGCACGGTGGTGCGGAAGCCGTGCCGGCGGACCGGGCGTTCCGGGAGTTGGGCTTCGACTCGCTGACGGCGGTGGACCTGCGTAACCGGTTGAACGCGGCCACCGGGCTGCGGCTGGCCTCGACGCTGGTCTTCGACTACCCGACCCCGGCCGTGCTCGCCGACCATCTGCACGAGCAGGTCTCCGGGCAGATCACCGCCCGCCAGACGGCGGTACTCACCGCCGGCACCGACGAGCCGATCGCGATCGTGGGCATGGCCTGCCGCTACCCCGGTGGCGTCGATAGTCCGGACCAGCTGTGGGCGTTGCTGGCCGGCGGCGGCGACGGGATCTCGGAGTTCCCCACCGATCGCGGCTGGGACCTGGAGAGCCTGTTCGACCCGGACCCGGAGCACAGCGGTACGTCGTACACGCGCCACGGGGGTTTCCTGTACGGGGCTGCCGAGTTCGACCCGGGCTTCTTCGGGATCTCGCCGCGTGAGGCCCTGGCGATGGATCCGCAGCAGCGGTTGCTGCTGGAGGCGTCGTGGGAGTCGTTCGAGTCGGCGGGGCTGGACCCGCAGCGGTTGCGGGGCAGCCGGACGGGTGTCTTCGCCGGTGTCATGTACCACGACTACGCCTCCCGCCTGATGGACCTGCCGCCGGACGCCGAGGGCTTCGTCGGAACGGGCACGTCGGGCAGCGTGCTGTCCGGTCGGGTCGCCTACACCTTCGGGCTCGAGGGGCCGGCGGTCACCGTCGACACCGCTTGTTCTTCCAGCCTCGTCGCGCTGCACCTTGCCGCGCAGGCGTTGCGGTCGGGTGAGTGCGATCTGGCGTTGGCCGGTGGTGTGACGGTGATGGCGACGCCGGGGACGTTCATCGAGTTCTCCCGGCAGCGTGGCCTGTCGGCCGACGGCCGCTGCAAGTCGTTCGCGGCGTCGGCCGACGGCACCGGCTGGTCCGAGGGCGTCGGCGTGCTGCTCGTGGAGCGGCTGTCGGACGCGCGGCGCAACGGGCACCGCGTGCTGGCGGTGGTACGTGGCACGGCCGTGAATCAGGACGGTGCGTCGAACGGTCTGACGGCGCCGAACGGTCCGTCGCAGCAGCGGGTGATCCGGCAGGCCCTGGCGAACGCGCGCCTGTCCCCGGCGGACGTGGATGCCGTGGAGGCGCACGGTACGGGTACGACGCTGGGTGATCCGATCGAGGCGCAGGCGTTGCTGGCGACGTACGGGCAGGAGCGTCCGCAGGATCGGCCGTTGTTGCTGGGGTCGGTGAAGTCGAACATCGGGCACACGCAGGCGGCTGCTGGTGTGGCTGGTGTGATCAAGATGGTGTTGGCGATGCGGCACGGTCTGGTGCCGGCGACGTTGCATGTGGACGAGGCGTCGCCGCATGTGGACTGGTCGGCGGGGGCGGTGGCCCTGGCTACCGAGCCCACCCCGTGGCCGCGGGTGGACCGTCCGCGTCGGGCGGCGGTGTCGTCGTTCGGGATCTCCGGCACGAACGCGCATGTGATCATCGAGCAGCCGCCGGCTGAGACGATCGAGGGCGAGATCGTCGCCCGCGACGTGCCGCCGGTCGTACCGGTGCTGCTGTCGGCCCGCGACGCCGCCGCGCTGTCGGCGCAGGCGGGCCGGTGGGCGCGCTGGCTGACCGCCGACGAGGCCCCGCGTCCGCTGGACCTGGCCTGGTCCTCCGTCACCACCCGGCCCGCGCTGGAACACCGGGCGGTCGTCACCGCCGCCGACCGGGACGACCTGGTCGCGGCGTTGACCGCCCTCGCCGACGGCGACCCCACCGGTACGGCCGTCTCCGGCGCCACCGGCCAGCGCGGCCGGCTCGCGCTGCTCTTCTCGGGCCAGGGTGCGCAGCGCGCCGGGATGGGCCGGGAGCTGTCGGCCGGGTTCCCGGTGTTCGCCGCCGCGCTGGACGAGGTGTGCGGACACCTCGATCCGTTGTTGCCGCGTCCGTTGCGGGAGGTGCTGTTCGCGTCGGCGGGTTCCGCCGAGGCGGAGTTGCTGGATCAGACGGTGTTCACGCAGGCCGGGTTGTTCGCGGTCGAGGTGGCGCTGTTCCGTCTGGTGGAGTCGTTCGGGATCGTGCCGGACATGCTGGCTGGTCACTCGATCGGTGAGGTGACGGCCGCGTACGTGGCCGGGGTGTTGTCCCTGGCCGACGCGTGCGCTCTCGTGGCCGCGCGGGGTCGGTTGATGCAGGCGTTGCCCACGGGCGGCGGCATGCTGGCCGTGGCCGCTGACGAGGCCGCAGTGGTCGAGTCGATCGCCGGGCTCGCCGACCGGGCAGGCGTCGCTGCGGTCAACGGACCCACCGCAGTGGTGGTGTCCGGTGCCGTCGAGGCCCTCGACGAGGTGGAGCGGCACTGGCGCGACCGGGGTGTGCGCACTCGCCGTCTCATGGTGAGCCACGCGTTCCACAGCCCGCTGATGGAGCCGATGCTCGACGAGTTCCGCACGGTCCTGGACGGGTTGACGTTCTCCGCGCCGCTGCTGCCGGTCGTGTCGAACGTGACCGGGGCCCTGGCCGGGGACGAGATCCGCACGGCCGACTACTGGGTGCGGCACGTGCGCGACGCCGTGCGTTTCGCCGACGGGATCACCGCCCTGAGGGCCGCCGGTATCGACACGTTCCTGGAGGTCGGGCCGCAGAGCGTGCTGACCGCGATGACCGCCGACGTGCTGGCCGGCGACGACGCCGTGCTGGCCGTCGCGGTGCAGCGCCGGGACCGTCCGGAGGCGCACGCGCTGCTGCACGCCCTGGCGGAGCTGCACGTGCACGGGATGCCGGTGACCTGGCAGTCGTGGTTCGCCGACACCGGCGCGCGCCGCGTCGACCTGCCCACGTACGCCTTCCAGCACCAGCGCTACTGGCCCACCGCCGGCCGGGCGCGTACGGGCGACGTGTCCGGGGCCGGGCTCGGCCGCACCGGGCACCCGCTGCTCGGCGCGACGGTGGACCTGGCCGGCGACGACGAGATGGTGCTGACGGGCCGGCTCTCCCTGGCCACGCACCCGTGGCTGGCCGACCACACGGTCTCCGGGCTGACGCTGGTGCCGGGCACCGCCCTGGTCGAGCTGGCGGTGCGGGCCGGCGACGAGGTGGGCCTCTCCCGGCTGCGGGAGCTGACCATGGCCACCCCGCTGGCCCTCCCCGGAACGGGAGGCGTACGGATCCAGGTGCGGGTGTCCACGTCGGAGTCGCCGCAGCGTCCCGTCGCCGTCTACTCCCGCCCCGACGACGATCCCGAGGCGGGCTGGACCCGGCACGCGGAGGGCGTGCTGGAGCCTTCCACCGCCGACGAGCCGGACCCGGTCACCTGGCCCCCCGCCGGCGCGGCGGAGGTGGACCTGGCGAGCTGGTACCCGACGCTGGCGGAACACGGCCTGACGTACGGGCCGGCCTTCCAGGGGCTCCGGCGTGCCTGGACCGGCGGCGACGAGGTGTACGCCGAGGTGGTCCTGCCGGACGACGCGACGGAGGCCGCCGGGTTCGGCGTGCACCCGGCGCTGCTGGACGCCGCCCTGCACCCGATCGGGCTGCTGCTGGGCGGCGAGGAGTCGGGCGGGCCACGGGTGCCGTTCGCGTTCGAGGGCGTGCAGGTACACGCCTCGGGAGCGGGGGCGCTGCGGGTACGCCTGACCCGCGACGGCTCCGGGCTGCGGCTGGCCGCGTACGACGAGGTGGGCGCGCCGGTCGTGTCGGTGGACTCCCTCGCCCTGCGGGAGCTGACCGGCGTGGCCGCGCCGGGCGTGGCCACGCGGTCGCTGTTCGAGCTGCGATGGCCGGCCGTGGAGGCCGCGCCCGCCGGGGAGCTTTCCGGCTGGGCGCTGGTGACCGGCGGCCGGGAGCTGCCGGCACCCGTCGGAATGCCCACGTACCCCGACGTGGCGACGGCCGCGGGGGAGGAGTCCGTCCCCCGGACGCTGCTGCTGCCGGTGTTCCCCGCGCCCGGGTCGGCGACCGCGGAGTCGGTCCGGGCGGTGACCTCGGACGTGCTGGCGACCGTGCAGTCCTGGCTCGCGGCGGATGCCCTGGCGGACTCGCGGCTCGTGGTGGTGACCCGGGGCGCGGTGTCCGTCGGGGACGACGACCGGGTGACCGACCTGGCCGGCGCGGCGGTGTGGGGTCTGCTGCGGTCGGCGCAGTCGGAGCACCCGGGCCGCATCGTGCTCGCGGACGTCGACGGCGACCCGGATGCCGCGCTGGTGGCCCTGCTGGACGGCGTCCTGCGGGAACCGACCGCGACCGGCGGCCAGTTGGCCGTCCGCGGGGGTGCGGTGCACTCGCCGCGCCTGGTCCGGGCCGGCATCACGGCGGCGGAGACGCCGGCCGTGGGTGACGGTGCGGTGCTGGTCACCGGCGGTACGGGTGCGCTCGGTGCGCTGGTCGCGGAGCACCTGGTGTCGGTGCACGGCGTGCGGTCGCTGGTGCTGGTGTCGCGGCGTGGTCCGGAGGCCGCCGGTGCGGGCGAGCTGTCGGAGCGGTTGTCGGCGTTGGGTGCGTCCGTGCGGGTCGTTGCCTGTGACGTGACGGACCGGGACCAGGTGTTCGGTCTGGTGGCCGAGGTGGCCGCCGAGGGTCGGCTGGCAGGTGTGGTGCACACCGCTGGTGTGTTGGACGACGGTGTGGTGGAGGGGCTGACGGCGGAGCGGTTGGCGGGGGTGTTGGCGCCGAAGGTGTCGGCGGGTTGGTTCCTGCACGAGGCGACGGCGGGTCTGGATCTCGACTTGTTCGTGGTGTTCTCGTCGGTTGCGGGTGTGCTCGGCTCGCCGGGTCAGTCGGCGTATGCGGCGGGCAACGCGTTCCTCGACGGGCTTGCGGCCCACCGGCGGCAGCTCGGGTTGCCGGCGGTGAGTCTGGCGTGGGGGATGTGGGACACGGCAGGCATGGCCGCCTCGATCGACGAGGCGGACCGGGCGCGGTCCGCGCGGGCGGGTCTGACGCCGATGAGCGCCGAGATCGGGTTGGAGCTGTTCGACGCCGCCCTGGGCGCCGACCGGGCGGTGCTCGTACCGGCCGTGATCGACGTGCCCGCGCTGCGGGCGGCGACCTCCGGCGGCCCCGTGCCGGCCGTGCTGCGCACCCTGATCGGCGTGACCGGCACCCGCCGCCAGGCGGGGCAGGGCGGTGGCGGCTGGGCCGACCGGCTCGTCGGGCTGACCGAGGACGAGGGCCGCGCCCAGGTCGACGTGCTGGTACGGGGTCTGGTCGCGCAGGTGTTGGGGCACGGTGGTGCGGAGTCGGTGCCGGCGGACCGGGCGTTCCGGGAGCTGGGCTTCGACTCGCTGACGGCGGTGGACCTGCGTAACCGGTTGAACGCGGCCACCGGGCTGCGGCTGGCCTCGACGCTGGTCTTCGACTACCCGACCCCGGCCGTGCTCGCCGACCACCTGTGGTCGGAGTTGGCCGGGGTGCGCCAGTCGCCCGCCGGCCCGGTCGCCGGCCCGGTCGTCGGCACCGACGAGCCGATCGCGATCGTGGGCATGGCCTGCCGCTACCCGGGCGGGGTGGAATCCCCCGACGAACTGTGGGAGCTGCTGGCCGGCGGCGGCGACGGGATCTCCGAGTTCCCGGCGGACCGGGGCTGGGACCTGGAGTCGCTGTTCGACCCGGACCCGAACCGCAGCGGTACGTCGTACACGCGCCATGGTGGTTTCCTGTACGGCGCCGGCGAGTTCGACCCGGGCTTCTTCGGGATCTCGCCGCGTGAAGCCCTCGCCATGGACCCGCAGCAGCGGTTGCTGCTGGAGGCGTCGTGGGAGTCGTTCGAGTCGGCCGGGCTGGACCCGCAGCGGTTGCGGGGCAGCCGGACGGGTGTCTTCGCCGGTGTCATGTACCACGACTACGCCTCCCGGCTCATGGACCTGCCGACCGAGGTGGAGGGCTACGTCGGCACCGGCACCTCCGGCAGCGTGCTGTCCGGTCGGGTCGCCTACACCTTCGGGTTGGAGGGGCCGGCGGTCACGGTGGACACGGCGTGCTCGTCGTCGCTGGTGGCGCTCCACCTCGCCGCGCAGGCGTTGCGTTCCGGCGAGTGCGACCTGGCGTTGGCCGGTGGTGTGACGGTGATGGCGACGCCGGGGACGTTCATCGAGTTCTCGCGTCAGCGTGGTCTGTCGCAGGACGGCCGGTGCAAGTCGTTCGCCGCCTCGGCCGACGGCACCGGCTGGTCCGAGGGCGTCGGCGTGCTGCTGGTGCAGCGGCTCTCCGACGCCCAGCGCGAGGGCCGGAAGATCTACGCCGTGGTGCGGGGCACGGCCGTGAATCAGGACGGTGCGTCGAACGGGCTGACGGCGCCGAACGGTCCGTCGCAGCAGCGGGTGATCCGGCAGGCGCTGGCGTCGGCGCGGCTGTCGCCGTCCGACGTGGACGTGGTCGAGGCGCACGGCACGGGCACGACGCTGGGTGACCCGATCGAGGCGCAGGCCGTCCTGGCCACGTACGGGCAGGACCGGCCCGCCGACCGGCCACTCTGGCTCGGCTCGGTCAAGTCGAACATCGGGCACACGCAGGCGGCTGCTGGTGTGGCCGGTGTGATCAAGATGGTCATGGCGATGCGCCACGGCCTGGTGCCGGCGACCCTGCACGTGGACGAGCCGTCGCCGCATGTCGACTGGACGGCCGGGGCGGTGGCCCTCGCGACCGAGCCCACTCCGTGGCCGGCGGTGGACCGTCCGCGTCGGGCGGCGGTGTCGTCGTTCGGGATCTCCGGCACGAACGCGCACGTGATCATCGAGCAGCCACCGGCTGAGACGATCGAGGGCGAGATCGTCGCCCGCGACCTGCCGCCGGTCGTACCGGTGCTGCTCTCCGCGCGCTCCGACGCGGCCCTGGCCGGCCAAGCGGGCCGGTGGGCGCGCTGGCTCGCCGCCGACGAGGCCCCGCGTCCGCTGGACGCGGCCTGGTCCTCCGTCACCACCCGACCCGCGCTGGAACAGCGTGCCGTCGCCGTGGTGGCCGACGGCAACGACCTGCTCACCGCGCTTCGGGCCCTCGATGCGGGCGAGCCCTCCGGGACCGTCGTGACCGGCTCCACCGCCGTACGCGGCCAGCTCGCGCTGATCTTCTCCGGCCAGGGTGCGCAGCGTGCCGGGATGGGCCGGGAGTTGTACGCCGGGTTCCCCGTGTTCGCGACCGCGCTGGACGAGGTGTGCGGACACCTCGATCCGTTGTTGCCGCGTCCGTTGCGGGAGGTGCTGTTCGCGTCGGCGGGCACGGCCGAGGCGGAGTTGCTGGATCAGACGGTGTTCACGCAGGCCGGGTTGTTCGCGGTCGAGGTGGCGCTGTTCCGTCTGGTGGAGTCGTTCGGGATCGTGCCGGACATGCTGGCTGGTCACTCGATCGGTGAGGTGACGGCCGCGTACGTGGCCGGGGTGTTGTCCCTGGCCGACGCGTGCGCTCTCGTGGCCGCGCGGGGTCGGTTGATGCAGGCGTTGCCCACGGGCGGCGGCATGCTGGCCGTGGCCGCTGACGAGGCCGCAGTGGTCGAGTCGATCGCCGGGCTCGCCGACCGGGCAGGCGTCGCTGCGGTCAACGGACCCACCGCAGTGGTGGTGTCCGGTGCCGTCGAGGCCCTCGACGAGGTGGAGCGGCACTGGCGCGACCGGGGTGTGCGCACTCGCCGTCTCATGGTGAGCCACGCGTTCCACAGCCCGCTGATGGAGCCGATGCTCGACGAGTTCCGCACGGTCCTGGACGGGTTGACGTTCTCCGCGCCGCTGCTGCCGGTCGTGTCGAACGTGACCGGGGCCCTGGCCGGGGACGAGATCCGCACGGCCGACTACTGGGTGCGGCACGTGCGCGACGCCGTGCGTTTCGCCGACGGGATCACCGCCCTGAGGGCCGCCGGTATCGACACGTTCCTGGAGGTCGGGCCGCAGAGCGTGCTGACCGCGATGACCGCCGACGTGCTGGCCGGCGACGACGCCGTGCTGGCCGTCGCGGTGCAGCGCCGGGACCGTCCGGAGGCGCACGCGCTGCTGCACGCCCTGGCGGAGCTGCACGTGCACGGCGTACCGGTGACCTGGCAGTCGTGGTTCGCCGACACCGGCGCGCGCCGCGTCGACCTGCCCACGTACGCCTTCCAGCACCAGCGCTACTGGCCTGAGGGCACGCCCACGAGGCAGACCGCCCCGGATGGCGGCGACACCGAGTTCTGGGCCGCCGTCGAGCGCGGCGACCTGGCCGCCCTCGCCGCCGAACTCGGCGACGACACCGAGGACCTGGACGCGCTCGGCCCGGCCCTGCCGCTCCTGGCGCGCTGGCGTCAGCACCGGTCGCGCGACACCGCCCTCGACGGGTGGTCGTACCGGATCGGCTGGGAGCCGGTACGGCCGGCCCCGGCGACCCGGCTGTCCGGGCGGTGGCTGGTCGTCACCGTCGACAGCGGCGCCGACGCGGGCGTGGCGAAGACCCTCACCCAGGCGGGCGCCCGGGTGGACACGCTCACCGTGTCGTCCACCCTCGCCCGCGCCGAACTGGGCGAGCGACTGCGCCGCATCAGCGGGGACGGCTGGGCCGGGGTGCTCTGCGTGCTGCCCCGCCAGGACCGGCCCCTGGCGGACACCCCGGCGGTGCCCGCCGGCGCGGCCGCCCTGCTCACCCTCATCCGGGCGCTCACCGACACCGGCCTGCCGGGACGGGTGTGGGCGCTGAGCCGTACCGCGATGCCGGTCACGGCCGGGGAGCGCGCCGGCGACGTGTGGGCGGCGCTGGCGTGGGGCCTGGGCCGGGTCGTCGCCCTCGAACAGCCGGACCGCTGGGGTGGCCTGGTCGACCTGCCCGACCGCGCCGACCGCGGCGCCCGCGCCGGGCTCGTCGCGGTCCTCGCCGACGGCACCCTGGACCAGGTGGCCGTCCGCCGCAACGGCCTCTTCGGCCGGCGGCTGGTGCCGGCCGCGCCGCCCGCGGGTGCGGGTTGGCGGCCCGCCGGGACGGTGCTGGTGACCGGTGGTACGGGCGCCTTGGGTCGGCATGTGGCGCGCTGGTTGCTGGCGAACGGGGCGGCCGAGGTGGTGCTGGCGTCGCGGCGGGGTCCGGCGGCTCCGGGCGCTGCGGAGCTGGTGGCGGAGCTGGGCGCGGTGCGGGTGGTGGCGTGCGACGTCACCGATCGGGCCGCGGTCGAGGCTCTGGTCTCCGGGCTGCCGGAGCTGACCGCCGTCGTGCACACCGCCGGGGCGTCCGGCGGCACCACCGCAGCGCACGAGGTGACCGACGGCGAGCTGTCGGAGACCCTGGCCGGCAAGGTGCTCGGCGCCCTGCACCTCGACACCGCCTGCCGGGGTCGGGACCTCGACGCGTTCGTGGTCTTCTCCTCGGTCGCCGGTGTCTGGGGCGGCGGCGGGCAGGCCGGCTACGCGGCCGGCAACGCCCTGCTCGACACCCTCGTCGCCGCCCGCCGGGCGAAGGGCCTGCCCGCCACCGCGCTGGCGTACGGCCCGTGGGCGGAGGACGGCATGGCCGCCGGGGAGACCGCGGACGGCCTGCGCCGCCGCGGGTTCAGCCCGCTCGCGCCCGACGCCGCCGTCGCGGCGCTCGGCCGCTGGGTGAACGCCCCCGAGGCGGCCCCGGTGATCGTGGACGTCGACTGGTCCCGGTTCGTCACGGCGTTCACCGCCGCACGGCCGAGCCACCTCTTCGACCGGGTCGCCCCCGCCGTCGCCGGGGAGCCGCAGCGGCCGGAGAACGCCGCCGCGACCGACGGGCTGCGCAACCGGCTCGCCGCGCTGCCGGCGACCGGCCAGGAGGCGCTGCTGGTCGACCTCGTCCGCGCGGAGGCGGCGGCCGTGCTCGGCCACCCCACCACCGACCAGGTGCCGGCCGGCCGGGCGTTCCGCGAGCTGGGCTTCGACTCCCTCGCCGCCGTGCAGCTGCGGGACCGGCTGGGCCGGGTCACCGGCCTGACCCTGCCGTCGACAGTGGTCTTCGACCACCCCTCGGCGGCGGAACTGGCCCGCTTCCTGCGTACCGAAATCGTCGTCGGCGCGGACGGCGGCCCGGCTGCCGGCGGCGCGACCGCGGCCCGGCCCGCGGCCGACGAGCCGATCGCGATCGTCTCCATGGCCTGCCGCTTCCCGGGCGGGGTGTCGTCGCCGCAGGAGCTGTGGCGGCTGCTGGCCGACGGAGTGGACGCGGTCACGCCGATGCCTGCCGACCGGGGCTGGGACCTCGACGCCCTGTTCGACAGCGACCCGGAGCAGGTCGGCACCAGCTACACCCGCAGCGGCGGGTTCCTGCACGACGTCGCCGGCTTCGACGCCGCGTTCTTCGGGATCAACCCGCGCGAGGCCCTCGCCATGGACCCGCAGCAGCGGCTGCTGCTGCACACCACCTGGGAGGCCTTCGAACGCGCCGGCATCGACCCGCACCGGGTACGCGGCTCCGCCACCGGCGTCTTCATGGGCACCAACGGGCAGGACTACGCCACGCTGCTGCTGGGCGCCCGAGCCCAGGTGGAGGGCTACCAGGCGACCGGCAACGGCGCGTCGGTGGTCTCGGGCCGCCTGGCGTACTCGTTCGGGCTGCACGGCCCGGCGGTCACCGTCGACACGGCCTGCTCGTCGTCGCTGGTGGCCCTGCACCTCGCCACGCAGGCGCTGCGCAGCGGCGAATGCGACCTCGCGCTGGCCGGCGGCGTGACGGTGATGTCGACGCCGGGCGCGTTCCTGGAGTTCTCCCGGCAGCGCGGCCTCGCCGCCGACGGGCGGGTCAAGGCGTTCGCCGAGGCCGCCGACGGCACCGGCTGGGGCGAGGGCGTCGGCGTCCTGCTGCTCCAGCGGCTCTCCGACGCCCAGCGCGACGGCAACCGGATCCTCGCCGTCGTACGGGGCAGCGCCGTCAACTCCGACGGCGCGAGCAACGGCCTCACCGCGCCGAACGGGCCCGCGCAGCAGCGGGTCATCCGGCACGCGCTCGACAACGCCGGCCTCACCCCCGCCGACGTGGACGTCGTCGAGGCGCACGGCACCGGCACCACCCTCGGCGACCCGATCGAGGCGCAGGCCCTGCTGGCCACGTACGGCAGGGACCGGACCGCCGACCGGCCGCTGTGGCTCGGGTCGGTGAAGTCGAACATCGGCCACACCCAGGCCGCGGCGGGCGCCGCCAGCCTCATCAAGATGGTGCTGGCCCTGCAGCACGAGGTGCTGCCGAAGACCCTGCACGTCGACGCGCCGACCCCGCACGTCGACTGGTCCTCCGGCACGCTGGCGCTGCTCACCGAGGCACGACCGTGGACCACCACGGAAGGGCCGCGCCGGGCGGGCGTCTCCTCGTTCGGCATCAGCGGCACCAACGCCCACGTCATCCTGGAACAGGCCCCGGACCGTCCGGAGCCGGTCCTCCCCGACGGGGACCGTCCCGCGGCGATCCTGCCGTGGCCGGTCTCCGCCGCCGACCTGCCCGCGCTGCGTGAGCAGGCCGGCCGGCTGGCCGACCGCGTCGCGACGGGCGACGACCCCGCCGACCTGGTCGCCTGGGCGCTCGCCGACGGCCGGGCCCACCTCGGCCGGCGGGCCACAGTGGTGGCCGCCGACCGGGCGACCCGGCTGGCCGCGCTGCGCGCCCTGGCCGCCGGGGAGGAGCACCCCGCGGTGGTCACCGCCCGGCGACGCGGCGGCGGCCTCGCGGTCCAGTTCTCCGGCCAGGGCGCCCAGCGCCCCGGTGCCGGCCGCCGGCTGTACGACACGTTCCCCGTCTTCGCGGCGGCCCTCGACGAGGTCTGCGCGGCCCTGGACCACCAGCTGCCGCAGCCGCTGAAGCCGGTGCTGTTCGCGGCCGAGGGCAGCGCCGAGGCGACGCTGCTCGACGAGACGGTCTTCACCCAGGCGGGGCTGTTCGCGCTGGAGGTGGCCCTGTTCCGGCTGGTCGAGTCGTTCGGGGTGGTGCCCGGGCACGTTGGCGGGCACTCCATCGGCGAGATCACCGCCGCGCACGTCGCCGGCGTGCTGTCCCTCGCCGACGCCGCCACGCTGGTGGCCGCCCGGGGCCGGCTCATGCAGGCCCTGCCCGCCGGGGGCGGGATGCTCGCCGTCGCCGCCGACGAGGCGGCCGTCGTCGAGTCCCTGGCCGGGCTGGGCGACCGGGTCGGCGTCGCCGCGGTCAACGGCCCCACCGCCGTGGTCCTCGCCGGGGCCCTCGACGCCCTCGACGGGCTGGAACGGCTCTGGCGGGAACGCGGCGTACGCACCCGCCGGCTGCGGGTCAGCCACGCGTTCCACAGCCCGCTGATGGAGCCGATGCTGACCGATTTCCGAGCCGTCCTCGACGGACTGACGTTCGCCGCGCCGCTGCTGCCGATCGTGTCGAACCTGACCGGGCGGCTCGCCGAGCCCGACGAGATCCGTACGCCTGGCTACTGGGTGCGCCACGTCCGGGAGGCCGTCCGGTACGCCGACGGGATCGCCGCGCTGCGCGACGCGGGCGTGGACACCTTCCTGGAACTCGGACCGCAGGCGGTGCTGACGGCGATGACCGCCGGCCTGCTCCCCGACGCCGACGACGGCACGGCCGTGGCGGCGCTGCGCGCCGGCGCCGACGAGCCGGCCGCCCTGCTCGCCGCGCTGGCCGTCGTGCACGGCACCGGGCGCGACGTCGACTGGGCGGCGGTGCTCGCCGCGCTGGCCGGCCCCCGCCCGGATCGCCGGCTGCTGCCCGAGCTGCCGACGTACGCGTTCCGGCCGCAGCGCTACTGGCCGACCCTCGACACGTTGCCGGCACCGGCCGCCGACGACCCGGTCGACGACGCGTTCTGGCGGGCCGTCACCGACGGCGACCTGGGCCGCCTCGGCCTCGACCCGGACCAGCCGATGCGCGAGCTGCTGCCGGAACTGGAGTCGTGGCGGCGCCGCCGGCAGCTCGACGGCACCCTGGCCGGCTGGCGGTACCGGGTCACCTGGGAACGCCGGGCGCTGACCGTCGCCGACCCCGGCACGTGGCTGGTGGTGGCCCCGCGGCACCAGGTCACCGAGCGGGTGCTCGCCGCCCTCACGGCCGGCGCCGCGACGGTGCACCTGCTGACCGTCGACCCGGCCACCGTCACCCGCGACGGTCTGACCGCCGACCTCGACCGGCTCGCCGCCGCGCACCAGCCGACGGCGCTGCTGTCCCTGCTGGCGCTGGACGAGGCGCCGCACCCGGAGCAGTCCGCGCTGCCGACCGGCCTGGCGGCGAACCTGCTGCTCGTGCAGGCGCACACCGGCCGCTCCGGCCCGGCCGTGCCGCTGTGGCTGGCCACCACCGGCGCCGTCGCCGTCGGCGGGGAAGCGGTCGTGCACCCGACGCAGGCCACCACCTGGGGCCTCGGCCTCGTCGCCGCGCTGGAGCACCCCCGGCACGTCGGCGGAGTCGTCGACCTGCCGGCGGACCCGGCCGAGGCGGCGTACGCGGCCCTGGCCGGGGCCCTGGTCAACGTCGACGGTGAGGACCAGCTCGCCGTCCGGGAGGCCGGCGTGCACACCCGGCGGCTGGTCCGCGACACCGGGCTGCCGGCGGCGGGCGACGGCTACCGGCCGAACGGCACCGTCCTGCTCACCGGCGGGACCGGCCCCCTCGCCCGGCACACCACCGACTGGCTGGGCCGCCACGGCGCCGAGGTGCTCCCGCTGGCCGAGCCGGCCACGGGCAAGCTCGGCGACCTGATGGAGCGGCTCGCCGCCGAGGAACGGCCGGTGACCGCGCTCGTGCACGTCCCGGCCGAGACCGGCTCGGTGCCGCTGACCGAGCTGACCCTCGCCGCCCTGGCCGCCGACCTGGCCGCCACCGTCGGCGACGTCCCGAGGTACGCCGACGAGCTGGCCCACCGCCCGCTCGACGCGTTCGTGCTGTGCACCTCGACCACTGGGGTGTGGGGCGCGGGCGGCCGGGCCGGCCAGTCCGCCGGCGACGCGCTGCTGCACGCGCTCGCGGCGAGCCTGCGCCACGGGGGACTGGCGGCCACCGCCGTGGCGTGGGGACCGTGGCGCGACGATCCCGAGTCGGCGGAGCAGACGCAACTGCGCCGGCGGGGCCTGCCGGGCCTGCCCCCGGAGCTGGCCGTCGAGGCGTTCGGGCAGGCGCTGCGCGCGCAGGGGGCGCTGATCGTCGCCGACGTGCGCTGGGACCGGTTCGTGCCGACGTTCGCGTCGATGCGGCAGTGCCCGCTGCTGACCGGCGTCCCGGAGGCGGGCGCGGCGATGCCCGCCGACGACGAGCGCCGGCCGGCTGACGACGAGGCGGCGACCGCGCTGCGGGAGCGGCTGCGTCCGCTGAGCCCCGCCGACCGCGAGGGCGTCCTCGTCGACCTCGTGGGCGGCCTGGCGGCGACCGTGCTCGGCCACGGCGGCGACGCGGGGCTGGAGCCCGACCGGGCGTTCCGCGAGGTCGGCTTCGACTCGATGACGGCCGTGGAGCTGCGCAACCGGCTCCGCGCCGCCACCGGCGTCCATCTGCCCGCCGCCGTGGTGTTCGACTACCCCACGCCGGCGGCCCTCGCCCGGCACCTGCGCGACCGGCTCGCCGAGGACGGCGCCGCCGCGGCGGCGCCGCTGCTCGCCGAGCTGGAACGGCTCGACGGCGCCTTCGCGGCCGAGGCGCCGGACCGGCTGACCCGGCAGAAGCTGCTGGTGCAGCTGCAGGCGTTCGTCGCCCGGTGGGGCGACGACCGTGGTCCCGCCGAGGAGAAATCGGCCACGCACACCCTCGACGACGCCACCGACGCCGAGATCTTCGATTTCATCCACCGCGAGCTGGGTGGCCCCGGCGGCAATTTGCCAGGGATCTAGAAATGGTGTCGTACGACCGTTGTCGGCGGTCGTGACACGCCGGGCCGGGCGGGTCCGCGCACTCGCCCGGCCGCACCCCGCGAGGGCGGTGCGCCGCACCGCTCGCAGGGCGGGTCGGCCCAGCCTGCGCCCCCGCCACCTAGGGGCACCCGTAGGGGCACGCTAGGGGTTGTGACCGCCGTCCGGCGACAATTACCTTTCGTCCGGCGCGTAAGACCTGGTGGGGGGCTGAAACGCCATTTTGTCTGGCAATTCGTGGTCGGCTGAATGGGTTTGGATCTTCGCGGCTTGTGGCGTCCGTGGACGGTATTGGGTCGCTGTTTCTCTCCGACCCGAAGAGGTGGCGTCAATGGCGACTGAAGATACGCTCCGGGAGTACCTGAAATGGGTGACGGCGGACCTTCACCAGACCCGGAGGAAGCTCGGCGAGCTTGAGGCGGCCAGCCGCGAGCCGATCGCCATCGTCGGCATGGCCTGCCGCTTCCCGGGCGGGGTGGGCTCGCCCGAGGAACTGTGGGAGCTCGTCGACTCCCGCCGCGACGCCTACTCCGCGTTCCCCGCCGACCGCGGCTGGGACCTGGCGCGGCTGTTCCACCCGGACCCCGACCATCCCGGCACGTCGTACGTCGCCGAGGGCGGCTTCGTCGACTCCGCCACCGAGTTCGACGCCGCGTTCTTCGGCATCTCGCCGCGCGAGGCGCTGGCCATGGACCCCCAGCAGCGGCTGCTGCTGGAGACCTCGTGGGAGGCGTTCGAGCACGCCGGCATCGACCCCTCGACGCTGCGAGGCCACCAGGTCGGGGTGTTCGCCAGCACCACCGGCCAGGACTACGTGGGGCTGCTTCAGCAGCCGCCACCCGGCACCGAGGGCTACATCCTCACCGGCACCGCGGCCAGCGTCGTGTCCGGCCGGATCTCGTACGCGCTCGGCATCGAGGGGCCCGCCGTCACCGTCGACACCGCCTGCTCGTCGTCGCTGGTCGCGCTGCACCTGGCCTGCCAGGCGCTGCGGCAGGGCGAGTGCACCCTGGCGCTGGCCGGCGGCGCCACCGTCATGTCCACCCCGTCCGCGTTCATCGGCTTCAGCCGCCAGCGCGGCCTGGCCCTGGACGGCCGGGTCAAGTCGTTCGCCGCCGCTGCCGACGGCACCGCCTGGGGCGAGGGGGCCGGCCTGCTGCTCGTCGAGCGGCTCTCCGACGCCCGCCGCAACGGCCACCCCGTGCTCGCGGTCGTACGCGGCAGCGCCGTCAACTCCGACGGCGCGAGCAACGGCCTGACCGCCCCCAACGGCCCGTCCCAGCAGCGGGTAGTGCTCCAGGCGCTGGCCAGCGCCCGGCTCGCGCCCGAGCAGGTCGACGTCGTGGAGGCGCACGGCACCGGCACCACCCTCGGCGACCCGATCGAGGCGCAGGCGCTGCTGTCGACGTACGGGCAGGGCCGGCCGGCCGACCAACCGCTCTGGCTCGGCTCGGTCAAGTCGAACATCGGCCACACCCAGGCCGCCGCCGGCGTGGCCGGCGTGATCAAGATGGTGATGGCGTTGCGGCACGACACCGTGCCCGCCACCCTGCACGTCGACGAGCCCACCCCCAACGTGGACTGGACGGCCGGCGCGGTCGCGCTGGCCACCGAGCCGCGGCCGTGGCCCGCCGGGGAGCGGCCCCGCCGCGCCGGCATCTCCTCCTTCGGCATGAGCGGCACCAACGCCCACGTGATCATCGAGGAGGCACCCGCCGCCGACCCGGCCCCGGCGGACGCCCCGGACGGCTCCGCCTCCGAGACCGACCCGGTCACGGCGCCCGGCACCGCCCCGGTCGACGGGGCCGGACTCGTGCCGGTGCTGGTCTCCGCCCGCGACGCCGGATCCCTGACCGCGCAGGCCACCCGCTGGGCCGACTGGCTCGACGACCGCCCCGGGCTGCGGCTGACCGACGTCGGCTGGTCGTCGGCGAGCACCCGGGCCGGCCTGGAGCACCGCGCCGTGCTGCTCGCCACCGACCGCGCCGACCTGGCCGCCGCCCTGCGCGCGCTGGCCGCCGGCGGCGACGCCCCGGGCCTGGTCACCGGCGCGGGTCCGCGCGGCGGCAAGCTCGCGTTCCTCTTCTCCGGCCAGGGCGCGCAGCGCAGCGGCATGGGCCGCGAGCTGGCCGCCGCGTTCCCCGTCTTCGACCGGGCACTGGCCGAGGTCTGCGCCGAGCTGGACCGGCACCTGCCCCGCCCGCTCGCCCCGGTGCTCTTCGCGCCCGAGGGCGACGAGGCGGCCGGGCTGCTCAACCAGACCCTCTACACCCAGGCCGGTCTGTTCGCCGTCGAGGTCGCGCTGTTCCGGCTCCTGGAGAGCTGGGGGGTCGTCCCGGACGTGCTGCTCGGCCACTCGATCGGCGAGCTCTCCGCCGCGCACGCGGCCGGCGTGCTGTCGCTGCCCGACGCCGCCACGCTGGTGGCCGCCCGGGGCCGGCTGATGCAGGCCCTGCCGGCCGGCGGCGCGATGCTGGCCGTCCAGCTCCCCGCCGACGCCGTCCGGTCCGCTCTGGCCGACGTCGAGGACCGGGTCGCCGTGGCCGCCGTCAACGGGCCCACCGCCGTCGTCGTCTCCGGCGCCGCCGACGCCGTCGAGGAACTCGAACGCCGCTGGGCCGACCAGGGCGTACGCACCAGGCCGCTGCGGGTCAGCCACGCCTTCCACAGCCCGCTGATGGAACCGATGCTCGCCGAGTTCGCCGCCGTGGTGCGCCGGCTGGAGCTGCACCCGCCGGCGCTGCCGATCGTGTCGAACCTGACCGGCGCCGTCGCCGACCCCGACGAGATCCGCACCGCCGAGTACTGGGTGCGGCACGTGCGGGAGGCGGTCCGCTTCGCCGACGGCGTCGAGCAGCTACGCGCCCTGGGCGTGCGTACGTTCCTGGAGGTCGGCCCCAGCGGAGTGCTCACCGCGCTGACCCGCGACGTCCTGGCCGACGACGAGACCTCCGCCGTGGCGCTGCTGCGCCGCGACCGCCCCGAGCCCACGTCGGCGCTCACCGCCCTCGCCGAGCTGCACGTCGGCGGGGTGGAGGTCGCCTGGACGAGGCTGTACGCGGGAGCCGACACCGCGCGGGTGCCGCTGCCCGGGTACGCCTTCCGCCGCCGGCGCTTCTGGCCCGAGCCGCCGCCCGCCGGCCCCGGCACCGCGTCCTCCGACGGCGACGACGAATTCTGGACCGCCCTGGAGCAGGCGGACGTCGACACGCTGCGCGGCGAGCTGGGCGACGACGAGCAGGTACGGGCGCTGCTGCCGACCCTGCCCGCGCTGTCCTCCTGGCGTCGGTCCCGGCGGGAACGCTCCCTCGTGGACGGGTGGTCGTACCAGGTGAGCTGGCAGCCCGTGCCGGTCGAGGACGGCGACGCCCCGGCGGGCCGCTGGCTGGTTGTGCTGCCCGCCGAGGACGCGCCGGCGTGGGCCGACGGCCTGGCCGGGCTCTTCGGCGACGCCGAGCCGCTGGTGCTGCGCGTCGGCGCCGCGGACCTGGACCGCGCGGCGCTCGCCGCCCGGCTCCGGATGCTGACCGGCGACCGCGGTGTCGACGGCGTGCTCGCCGTCGTCGCCGGCCAGGACCGGCTGCTGCCCGAGCACCCCGGCGTGACCCTCGCCGCCGCCGGCACCCTCGCCCTCGTCCAGGCGATGACCGACCTGGACCTGGTGGCGCCGCTGTGGTGCGTCACCAGCGGCGCGGTGGCGGCGGCCCCGGGCGACCGGGTCGCGCACCCGCTGCAGACCGAGGTCTGGGGCCTCGGCCGCGCGGCGGCCGTCGAGCAACCGCACCGCTGGGGCGGCCTGGTCGACGTGCCGGCCACCGTCGACGCCGCCATCACCCGGCGGCTCGCCGCCGTGCTGGCCGGCCACAGCGGCGAGGACCAGGTGGCCGTGCGCCCCGGCGGAACCTGGGCCCGGAGGCTCACGCCGGCCCCGCCGACGACCGACGAGAACCCCGCCGGCGACTGGTGGTCCGGCGCCGTCCTGGTCACCGGCGGCACCGGCGCCCTCGGCGGCCACGTCACCCGCTGGCTGCTCGACCGGGGCGCCGGGCGGGTGGTCCTGGCCAGCCGCCGGGGCGCCGCCGCCCCCGCCGTGGCGGACCTGCTCGACCGGTACGGCGCCGACGGGCGGGTCACCGCCGCCACCTGCGACGTCACCGACCGGCGGTCCGTGGCGGACCTGGTCGGCTCGCTGCCCGACCTGACGGCGGTCGTGCACGCCGCCGGCACCGACCAGCTCACCCCGATCACCGACACCACCCTCGACGAGTTCTCCCACGTCGTCGCGGGCAAGGTGCTCGGCGCCCTGCACCTCGACGCCTGCCTCGCCGAGCGCGACCTCGCCGCGTTCGTCATGTTCTCCTCCATCTCCGGCGTGTGGGGCAGCGCCGGGCAGTGCGCGTACGGCGCCGGCAACTCTCTGCTGGACGGCCTGGCCGTCAACCGGCGCGACCGGGGCCTGCCGGCCACCGCCGTGTCCTGGACGGCCTGGGGCGGCGCTCACGGCATGGCCGCCGAGAACGTCGCCACCGAGCAGCTCAACCGGATGGGCCTGCCGCCCGTCGACCCGGAGAAGGCGCTCGTCGCCCTCGACCGGGCGCTGCGCCGGCCCACGCCCTGCGTGACAGTCGCCGACGTCGACTGGAGCCGGTTCCACCCCGCGTTCACAGTGGCCCGGCCCAGCCCGTTCCTCGGCGACCTGCCGCAGGTGCGGGCGCTCGTCGCAGAGGAGGAGGCCGCCACGCCGGCGGACGGGGTCGCCGCGCCACTGCGCCACCTCGCGGCGCTCCCGGCCGCGGAGCAGGAGCGGGAGCTGCTGCGCCTGGTCAACGAGCAGACCGCGGCGGTGCTGGGCCACGCCACCCCCGACGAGCTGCGCGGCCGCCCGTTCAAGGACCTCGGCTTCGACTCGCTGACCGCCGTGGACTTCCGGGGACGGTTGAACGCGGCCACCGGCCTGCGGCTGCCCACCACACTGGTCTTCGACTACCCGACCCCCGCCGAGCTGGCCGCGCACCTGCGCGAGCTGGTCTCCGGCGCCGCCCCGGCCGCCGCCCCGCAGACCGTCGTCGTCGATGCCGACGAGCCCGTCGCGATCGTCGGCATGGCCTGCCGCTACCCCGGCGGCGTCGACGGGCCGGAGGCGTTCTGGCGGCTCGTCGCCGACGGCGTGGACGCCATCTCGCCGTTCCCCACCGACCGGGGCTGGGAGATACCCGAGCCGGCCGAGGGGACGCACCCGCCGGCGGGCGGCTTCCTCCACGACGTGGCGGACTTCGACCCCGCCTTCTTCGAGATCTCGCCCCGCGAGGCCCTCGCCATGGACCCGCAGCAGCGGCTCACCCTGGAGACGTCCTGGGAGGCACTGGAGCGGGCCGGGGTGGACCCCGCGTCGCTGCGCGGCAGCCGTACGGGCGTCTTCGTGGGCGCTTCCACCTCCGGCTACGGCACGGGCCTGACCGAGGTCCCCGAGGGCGTCGAGGGCTACCTGATGACGGGCGCCGCGCACAGCGTCATCTCCGGCCGGGTCGCGTACGCCCTCGGGCTGGAGGGCCCCGCCGTCACCGTCGACACCGCCTGCTCCTCGTCGCTGGTGGCGCTGCACCTCGCCGGGGCGGCGCTGCGGCGCGGCGAGTGCGACCTGGCGCTGGCCGGCGGCGTGGCCGTGATGGCCACCCCGACGGCGTTCCAGGAGTTCTCCCGCCAGGGCGGCCTCGCCTCCGACGGGCGGTGCAAGTCCTTCGCCGCGACGGCGGACGGCACCGGCTGGTCCGAGGGCGTCGGCATGCTGCTCGTGCAGCGGCTCTCCGACGCCCGGCGGCAGGGCCGCCGCGTCCTCGCCGTCGTCCGCGGCTCCGCCGTCAACTCCGACGGCGCGTCGAACGGCCTGACCGCCCCCAACGGCCCCTCCCAGCAGCGGGTGATCCGGCAGGCGCTGGCCGGCGCCGGGCTGGCGGTCACCGACGTGGACGTCGTCGAGGCGCACGGCACCGGCACCGTCCTCGGTGACCCGATCGAGGCGCAGGCGCTGCTGGCGACGTACGGGCAGGACCGGGGCGACGCCGGCCCGTTGCTGCTGGGCTCGGTCAAGTCGAACATGGGCCACGCGCAGGCCGCGGCCGGTGTGGCCGGCGTGATCAAGGTGGTGCTGGCGATGCGGGAGGGGACCGTACCGGCGACGCTGCACGTGGACGAGCCGTCGCCGCACATCGACTGGTCGGCCGGCGACGTGGAGCTGGTGACCCGGTCCCGGCCGTGGCCGGCCGCCGACCGGCCCCGCCGCGCGGCGGTCTCCTCGTTCGGCATCTCCGGCACGAACGCCCACGTGGTCGTCGAGCTGCCCACCGACGCGCCCGCCGACGCCGAGCCGGGCGACGCACCGATGCCGCCCGCAGCCGCTGCGGAGGGGGAACGCGCCGCCGGGCTGCTCACCGCCGACGTGGTGGCCTGGCCCGTCTCGGCCCGCTCCACCTCGGCCCTGGCCGCGCAGGCGTCCCGGCTGGCCCGGCACCTGCGCGCGCACCCCGGCCTCGCCCCGGCGGCGGTCGGCTGGTCGCTCGCCGCGACCCGCTCGGCGTTCGACCGGCGCGCCGCCGTGCTCGGCGCGACCCCCGGCGAGCTGCTGGCCGGCCTGGACGCGCTCGCCGCCGGCACCCCGGCCGGCAACGTCGTGACCGGCACCGTCGCCAACCACGGCGCAGGCCCGGTGTTCGTCTTCCCGGGCGCCACCCCGGCGGGGGCGGTGACCGCACTGGTGGGCCGCTGCCCGGTCTTCGACGACACCCTCGCCGAGTGCCGGCAGGCCCTCGCGCCCTGGGTCGACGTCGATCCGGCCGCCCTGCTCACCGGCGCGGACGCCTCCTGGGGCGAGCGGCCGGAGCTGGCCCGGCCCGTGCTGTTCGCCGTCGGGGTGGCGCTCGCCGCCGTCTGGCGGCACGCCGGCGTCACCCCCGCCGCTGTCGTCGGCACCGGCGACGGCGAGGTCGTGGCCGCGTACGTGGCGGGCCTGCTGTCCCTGCCCGACGCCGCCCGCACGGTGGCGTTGCGGGCCCGCGCCGCCGCCGGCCACCTGGACCACGACGGCCTCCGCGCCGCCCTCGCGGGGCTCGCCCCGCAGCCGGGGACCGCCCGGCTGGCCTCCACGTTCACCGGCGACTGGGCCGATTCGGCCCGCCTCGGTGTCGACCACTGGGCCGACCTGAGCGGCCTTGGTGTCGACCGGGCGGGCCCCGGTGCCGACCCGGCCGGCGTCGGAGCGGCGCCGACCGCCTCCGGTGCCGACCGCCCGGCCGATATCGCCGGGGGACCGGAGCGGCTCGACGCCGCCCTGCGCGCCGCCGTCGCGGCCGGACACGTGACATTCGTGGAGATCTCGCCGGAGCCGGCGCTGACCGACCGGGTCGCCGCCGTCCTCGACGCGACCGGCGTCACCGGCCACGTCCTGGAGACCCTCGCCGGGTCGGACGACGCCGCCACCCGGCTGCTGACCGGCCTCGCCACCGCGCACACCCTCGGCCTGGCGGTGGACCACCGCCGGCTGCTGCCCGAGGCCGAGCCCGTCGACCTGCCCACGTACGCCTTCGACCGGAACCGCTTCTGGCTGGAGCGCACCGGCGCGCACCGCTCGGTCCTGCCCGCAGTGGGCCTCGACGTGGTCGACCACCCGCTGCTCAGCGCGGTGGCCGACCTGCCCGGCGACGAGGGCCTGCTGTTCACCGGCCGGATCACCCTCGCCACCCACCCCTGGCTCGCCGACCACGCCGTGCTGGGCACGGTGCTGCTGCCCGGCACAGCCCTGGTGGAGCTCGCGTCCTGGACCGGCCGGCAGGCCGGCACGGCGACCGTCGCCGAGCTGAACCTGGAGGCGCCGCTGGCGATCCCCACCGAGGGCGGAATCGACCTGCGGGTCCGCGTCGGCCCGCCGGACGAGACCGGGCACCGGCCCGTCGCCGTCCACACCCGGCGCGACGACGACACCGGACCCGACGGTTCCCGGGCCTGGCAGCGGCACGCCTCCGGCCAGCTCGCCGACACCGTCGACCCGGACCCCGTGCCGGCCGCCGTGTGGCCGCCCGCCGACGCCGAGCCGATCGCCCTCGACGGGCTCTACGCCCGGCTCGCCGCCCAGGGCTACCACTACGGCCCCACCTTCCGGGCGCTGCGCGCCGCCTGGCGCTCGGGCCGGGACATCCTCGCCGAGGTCGCCCTGGACGCCGACGCGTCCACCGACACCACGGCCTTCTCCGTGCACCCGGCCCTGATGGACGCGGCGCTGCACGCCATCGGCGCCAGCGCCACGGACGGCGCCACCGACGCCACGGCCGGCGACCCCGCCGGTGGCGCGTCGGGCACCGAGGGCGGCCCCGACATCCGCCCGGGCCTGCCGTTCACCTGGTCGGGCGTCACCATCCGACCCACCCGCGCCCGCGAACTGCGGATCCGGCTGCGCGCCACCGACGCCGGCTCCGTGGCCCTGACCGTGACCGACACCGGCGCCACCCCGGTCGCCTCCGTCGACGGTCTGGTCCTGCGGCCCATCTCCGGCGAGCAGCTCAGCGCCGCCCGCCGCTCGGCCAGCCGGTCCCTGCACCGCCTCGACTGGGTCGCCCCCGCCACCGGCCGCGCCGACGCCACCTCCCGGCTCGTCGTCCTCGGCGCCGACTGGCCCGGCGCCGACCGGCACCCGGACCTGTCGACGCTCGTCGCCGACGTACGCGCTGGTGCCGCCGCACCCGACGCGGTGGTGGTGACCTGCGCCGGAACCGCCGCCGGCGAGCCACACCCGGCCGCCCAGGCGCACCGGGTCGCCCACCGGATGCTCGCGCTGGCCCAGCAGTGGCTCGCCGAGGAGTCCCTGACCGCCGCCCGGCTGGTGGTGGTCACCCGCGGCGCGGTCCGGGTCGACCCGGACGAGCGGATCGCCGACGTGCCGGCCGCCACCGCCTGGGGCCTGCTGCGCTCCGCCCAGTCGGAGAACCCCGACCGGATCGTGCTCCTCGACGTCGACGACGACGCCCCGGCCGCCGCGCTGCTGCCGGCGGCCCTGGCCACGGGCGAACCCCAGCTCGCCGTACGTGCCGGGCAGCTCCGGGTGCCCCGGCTGACCCGGCTCGGCCCGCCCCCGGCCGAGGCGCCCGGCCCCGACCTGGCTGCCGGCACCGTTCTGGTGACCGGGGCGACCGGTCTGCTCGGGCGGCTCGTGGCACGGCGGCTCGTCACCCGCCACGACGTACGGCACCTGCTGCTGGTCAGCCGCAGCGGGGCGGACGCACCGGGCGTCGCCGCGCTGGTCGACGACCTGGCCGGGCTGGGTGCCACCGCCCGGGTGGCCGCCTGCGACGTCACCGACCGCGACGCGCTCGCCCTGCTGGTCGATGAGCTCCCCGCCGACCAGCCGCTGACCGGCGTGGTGCACGCCGCCGGGGTACTCGACGACGGCGTCCTGCCCGCGCTCACCCCGGAGCGCTTCGACGCCGTGCTGCGTCCCAAGGTCGACGCGGCGTGGCACCTGCACGAGCTGACCGAGAAGCTGGACCTGGCCGCGTTCGTGCTCTTCTCCTCGGCGGCCGGCCTGTTCGGCGGCCCCGGGCAGGCCAACCACGCGGCGGCGAACTGCTTCCTCGACGCCCTCGCCCAGCACCGGCGCGACCGGGGACTCCCGGCGCTCTCGCTGGCCTGGGGCCCGTGGGTGAACGACACCGGCGACGGGCGGACCGGGCACGTCGACGAGGCCCGGATGAACCGGGGCGGCTTCGTGCCGCTCGGCGCCGAGGAGGGCATGGACCTGTTCAGCGAGGCCCTGCGCTTCGCCGAGCCGGTGGTCGTACCGGTCAACCTGGACCTCGCGTTGATCGGCCGGCACGGGCCGGCGGCGGTCCCGCCGGTGCTGCGGTCGCTGGTCCGGCCGGCGACGACCGGCGCGGTACGGGCCGCCGAACGCGATCCGGCCGAGGCGCTGCGGGAGACCCTCGCCGCCACGGCGGAGGCCGACCGCGACCAGGTGCTCTCCGATCTGGTCCGCACCCACGCCGCCGCGGTCCTCGGCTACGCGTCGATCCGCTCGATCGACGTCGAGCGCGGCTTCGTCGAGCTGGGCTTCGACTCGCTGACCGCGGTCGAGTTCCGCAACCGGCTCAACGCGGCCACCGGGCTGCGGCTGCCGTCCACGCTGATCTACGACCGGCCGACCACGGCCGCGCTGGTCGAGTACCTGCGGGGCGCGCTGCTGGCGGAGCGGAGCACCTCCGCGCTGACGGTGCTCGGCGAGCTGAACAAGCTGGAGCACGCCATGCGGGCGGTGGCCTCTGCCGACACCGACCGGGCCGCCGTCGGCGCCCGGCTGCGTGAACTGCTCTCCCTGTGGACCTACACCGAGTCCGGTGCGGACTCCGCCGCCGACGAGGGCGCCAGCCTCGAGTCGGCCTCCGCCGAGGAGATCTTCAGCCTGCTGGACGAAGAGTTCGGCTCGGCCTGACCGGCATGTCGCACACCTCGAACCCCGATACGGAGTGGCCCGATGCCCACTGAGGCAGAGTTCCTCGACTACCTCCGGCGTGCGACTGCCGACCTGCGCGACGCGCGTCGGCGGGTGCGAGAGGTGGAGGCCAAGGACCGCGAGCCGATGGCAGTCATCGGCATGGCGTGCCGGTTCCCGGGCGGCGTGTCCAGCCCGGCGGAGCTGTGGGACCTCGTCGACCGGGGCGGCGACGGGGTGGGCGACTTCCCGGCCGACCGGGGCTGGGACCTGGAGCGGCTCTTCGACGTCGACCCGGACAACCCGGGCACGTCGACCAGCAGCCAGGGTGGCTTCCTCTACGACGCGCCGCAGTTCGACCCGGGCTTCTTCGGCATCAGCCCCCGCGAGGCCCTGGCGATGGACCCGCACCAGCGGCTGCTGCTGGAGACCTCCTGGGAGGCGTTCGAGCACGCCGGCATCGACCCGCAGGCGCTGCGCGGCAGCCGGACCGGCGTCTTCGCCGGGGTCATGTACCACGACTACGCGTCGCGGGTGCTGGACCTGCCCGACGGCGTCGAGGGCTACATCGGCACCGGCAACTCCGGCAGCGTGGTGTCCGGGCGGGTGGCGTACACATTCGGGCTGGAGGGCCCAGCGGTCACTGTGGACACGGCGTGCTCGTCGTCGCTGGTCGCCGTGCACCTCGCCACGCAGTCGCTGCGCCAGCGGGACTGCGACTTCGCCCTCGCCGGCGGCGTCACCGTGATGTCCACCCCTGGCACGTTCGCCGACTTCTCCCGCCAGCGTGGCCTGGCCTCGGACGGCCGCTGCAAGTCCTTCGCCGCCGCCGCCGACGGCACCGGCTGGTCCGAGGGCGTCGGCGTGCTGCTCCTGCAACGGCTCTCCGACGCTCGCCGCGACGGCCGCCGGATCCTCGCCGTCGTGCGGGGCAGCGCCGTCAACCAGGACGGCGCCAGCAGCGGGCTCACCGCGCCCAACGGACCGTCACAGGAGCGGGTCATCCGGCAGGCTCTCGCCAACGCCCGGCTCTCGCCGGCCGACATCGACGTGGTCGAGGCGCACGGCACCGGCACCACCCTCGGCGACCCCATCGAGGCACAGGCACTGCTGGCCACGTACGGGCAGGACCGGGGCGACGGCGGGCCGCTCTGGCTGGGCTCGGTCAAGTCGAACCTGGGCCACACTCAGGCTGCCGCCGGTGCCGCCGGCCTGATCAAGATGATCGAGGCGATGCGGCACCGCACCATGCCCGCCACCCTGCACGTCGACGAGCCCTCCCCGCACATCGACTGGTCCGCCGGGCAGGTCTCGCTGCTGACCGAGGCACGCACGTGGTCGGCCACCGACCGGCCGCGCCGGGCCGCCGTGTCGTCCTTCGGCATCAGCGGTACGAACGCGCACGTCATCCTGGAGGAGGCGCCCGTCGACGACGCCCCGTCCACGGAGGAGGCCCCGTCCGCCGCCGACGCGCCGGTGGCGCTTCCGCTCGCCCCGGTGTTCCTCTCCGCCCGTACGCCCGAGGCGCTCGCCGGGCAGGCCGGCCGCTGGGCCGACCACCTCGCCCGCGTCGACTCCCCGCGCCCGGTCGACGTCGCGGCCTCCTCGGTCAGCCGCGCGGGACTGGAGCACCGCGCGGTCGTCCTGGCCGGCGACGCGGACGACCTGCTCGCCGGGCTGCGGGCCCTCGCCGCAGGCGAGCCGGCCGGCACCGTCACCACCGGTGCGTCGGCGCCGCGCGGCCGGGTGGCCTTCCTCTTCTCCGGTCAGGGCGCGCAGCGCGCCGGTATGGGTCGTGAGCTGTACGGGGCGTTCCCGGTGTTCGCCGCGGCCCTGGACGAGGTGTGTGCTCACCTGGATCCGCTGCTGCCGCGTGCGCTGCGGGAGGTGTTGTTCGCCGGGGCGGGTACGCCTGAGGCGGGGCTGCTGGACCAGACGGTGTTCACCCAGGCGGGGCTGTTCGCGGTCGAGGTGGCCCTGTTCCGGTTGGTCGAGTCGTTGGGTGTCGTGCCGGACCTGGTGGCCGGGCACTCCATCGGTGAGATCGCGGCGGCGCATGTGGCGGGTGTGTTCTCCCTGGCCGACGCGTGTGCGCTGGTCGCGGCGCGGGGTCGGCTGATGCAGGCCCTGCCGGCGGGCGGCGGCATGCTCGCCGTGGCGGCCGACGAGGCCGCGGTGGCCGCCTCCCTGGCGGGGCTGCCCGGCCGGCTGGACGTGGCCGCCGTGAACGGCCCCGCCGCCGTGGTGGTGGCGGGCGACGCCGAGGCCCTCGACGAGGTGCAGCGGGTGTGGTCCGAGCGGGGCGTGCAGACCCGCCGCCTGCGGGTCAGCCACGCCTTCCACAGCGCGCGGATGGACCCGATGCTGGCCGAGTTCGCGGCCGTCGCCGAGGGGCTGACGTTCCGGCCGCCGACGATCCCGGTGGTGTCGAACCTGACCGGCCGCGTCGCCGACGCCGACCAGCTCTGCGACCCGGGCTACTGGGTGCGCCACGTACGCGGCACGGTGCGCTTCGCCGACGCCGTCGACTGCCTGCGCGCCGGGGACGTCGACACCTACCTCGAGGTCGGACCGAACGGCGTCCTGACCGCCATGGCGCAGAACTGCCTCGCCGAGCGCTCGGACGACGAACCGGCGCCCCTGCTGGTGTCCGCGTCGCGCCACGACCGCCCCGAGCCGCAGGCCCTCCTGGAGGCCCTCGCAGCGCTGCACGTGCATGGCGTGACCGTCGGCTGGGCGGACCTGCTCGGCCGGGCCGGCGGCCGGCACCTGGACCTGCCGACGTACGCCTTCCAGCACCAGCGCTACTGGCTGGAGCCGGCGGGCCGCTGGACGGACGTGTCCGGGGCGGGCCTCGGCGTGGCCGGGCATCCGCTGCTCGCCGCGGCCGTCTCCGTGGCCGGCGCGGACATGGTGGTGCTGACCGGCCGCCTGTCGACGTCGACGCACGCGTGGCTCGCCGACCACGTCGTCTCCGGCGCGGTGATCGTGCCGGGCGCCGCCCTGGTGGAGTTGGCGGTGCGGGCGGGTGACGAGGTGGGTGCGTCGCGGGTGCGGGAGTTGACCGTGGCCGCGCCGCTGGTGCTGCCGCAGGCGGGTGCGGTGCGGGTGCAGGTGCGCGTCGGCGCGGCCGACGAGACCGGCGTGCGATCGGTGACCGTGCACTCGCAGCCCGAGGAGGCCGCCGACCCGGAGTGGGTCCGGCACGCGGAGGGTGTGCTGGAGCCGGCGTCGGCCGACGAGCCGGGCGTGGGGGAGTGGCCGCCGGTCGACGGCGTCGAGGTGGACGTGGCGGGCTGGTATCCGGTGCTGGCGGAGCACGGCCTGTCGTACGGGCCGGTGTTCCGGGGGCTGCGCCGGGTGTGGACCGTCGGCGAGGACGTGTACGCCGAGGTGGCGTTGCCGGACGAGGTGGCCGGTGACGCCGCGGGGTTCGGCGTGCACCCGGCGCTGCTGGACGCCGCGCTGCATCCGATCGGGTTGCTGCCCGGCTTGGAGGGCTCGGGTGGGCCTCGGGTGCCGTTCGCGTTCGAGGGTGTGCAGGTGTATGCCTCGGGCGCGCGGGTGCTGCGGGTGCGGTTGTCGCGCGCGGGTTCGGCGGTGCGGCTGGTCGCGTGCGACGAGTCGGGCGCGGCCGTGGTATCGGTGGACACCCTCGCCCTGCGCGAGCTGACCGGGGTGTCGTCGTCCCCGGACGCGTCGGCCCGGTCGCTGTTCGAACTCACCTGGCAGGCCCAGGAGGTCGCCCCAGCCGGGGACGCCTCCGGGTGGGCGCTGCTGGGCTCGCCCGCCGCCGCCGCCGCCGACCTGCCGGCCGTCGCTGAGCTGCCGGTGTACGCCGACGTCGAGGCGGTCGCCGTGGCGTCGGGTGTGGCGCCGCGTCTGTTGCTGGTGCCGGAGGGTGGCCTGCGCCGGGCCCTTCACGTCGGGACGGAACCTGCTTCGGCCCCCGGTGAGATGCCCGCCGCCGCCGTCGACAACGGCCCCGAGTCGGTGCGGGCGGCGACGTCGCAGATGCTGGCGACGGTGCGGTCCTGGCTGGCGGCCGACGCGCTGGCGGAGTCGCGGTTGGTCGTGGTGACCCGGGGTGCGGTGTCGGTCGGGGACGGAGACCGGGTCACCGACCTGGCCGCAGCGGCGGTCTGGGGTCTGCTGCGCTCGGCGCAGTCGGAGCACCCGGGTCGCATCGTCCTGGCGGACGTCGACGGTGACGTGGACGCCGGGCTGCTGGGTGTGCTGACCACGGTGGCCGACGAGCCGTCGACGCACGGTGGTCAGGTCGCGGTGCGTGCGGGCGAGGTGTTCGTGCCGCGTCTGGTGCGTGCGGTCGCTGCGGCGTCGGTGGAGACGCCGGTCGTGGGTGACGGTGCGGTGCTGGTGACCGGTGGTACGGGTGCGCTCGGGGCGTTGGTCGCGGAGCATCTGGTGTCGGCGTACGGCGTGCGGTCGCTGGTGCTGGTGTCGCGTCGTGGCGCGGCGGCTGCGGGTGCCGGTGAGTTGTCGGAGCGGCTGACCGCGCTGGGTGCGTCGGTGCGGGTGGTCGCCTGCGACGTGACGGACCGGGATCAGGCGTCCGCCCTGGTGGCGGAGGTTTCCGCTGAGGGCCGGCTGGCGGGTGTGGTGCACACCGCCGGTGTCCTGGACGACGGCGTAGTCGAAGGGCTGACCGCCGAGCGGCTTCGTGCGGTGCTGGCGCCGAAGGTGTCGGCGGGTTGGTTCCTGCATGAGGCGACGGCGGGTCTGGGTCTGGATCTGTTCGTGGTGTTCTCGTCGGTGGCGGGTGTGCTGGGTTCGCCGGGTCAGTCGGCGTACGCGGCGGGTAACGCGTTCCTCGACGCCCTGGCGGTCTACCGGCGGCAGCTCGGGTTGCCTGCCGTCAGCCTCGCCTGGGGCATGTGGGACACCGCCGGCATGGCCGCGTCCCTCGACGACGCCGACCGGGCGCGATCGGCGCGGGGCGGCCTCACGGCGATGAGCGCCGAGACCGGGTTGCGCCTGTTCGACGCGGCGCTCACCGCAGACCGCCCCGCCCTGGTGCCCGCCGTGATCGACCTGGCCGCCCTCCGGGCCGCCGTCGGCGCCGGCCCGGTGCCGCCGATGCTCCGCAACCTGATCGGTACGACCACGATCCGGCGCCAGGCGGGACAGGGCACCACCTGGGCGACCCGTATCGGTGGCCTGACCGCCGATGAGGCGCGCGCCCAGGTCGACGTGCTGGTACGCGGCCTCGTCGCGCAGGTGCTCGGGCACGGCGGGGCGGAAGCCGTGCCTGCCGACCGGGCGTTCCGCGAGCTGGGCTTCGACTCGCTGACCGCCGTCGACCTGCGCAACCGCGTGAACGCGGCCACCGGCCTGCGGCTGCCCTCGACGCTGGTGTTCGACTACCCGACGCCGCAGGCGCTCGCCGTCCACGTGCACGCCGAACTCGCCGGTGCCGCCGGCGGTCCCGCCGCGCCGGGCGCGCGGACCACCACCCGCGCCGACGAGCCGCTCGCCATCGTCGGCATGGCCTGCCGCTACCCGGGCGGCGTCGAGACGCCCGACCAGTTGTGGGCGCTGCTGGCCGCCGGCGGGGAGGGGATCGGGGAGTTCCCCACCGACCGTGGCTGGGACCTGGAGAGCCTGTTCGATCCCGATCCGGACCACCCCGGGACGTCGTACACCCGGCACGGCGGCTTCCTGTATGACGCGGGTGCGTTCGACCCGGCGTTCTTCGGCATCTCGCCGCGTGAGGCCCTGGCGATGGATCCGCAGCAGCGGTTGCTGCTGGAGGCGTCGTGGGAGTCGTTCGAGTCGGCGGGGCTGGACCCGCAGCGGTTGCGGGGCAGCCGGACGGGTGTGTTCGCCGGTGTGATGTACCACGACTACGCGACGCGGCTGATGGAGCTGGCCGGCGAGGTGGAGGGCTACGTCGGCACCGGCAACTCGGGCAGCGTGCTGTCCGGGCGGGTGGCGTACACGTTCGGCCTCGAAGGCCCGGCGGTCACCGTCGACACGGCCTGCTCGTCCAGCCTCGTCGCGCTGCACCTCGCCGCGCAGGCGTTGCGGTCGGGTGAATGTGACCTCGCCCTGGCCGGCGGCGTGACGGTGATGGCGACGCCGGGGACGTTCATCGAGTTCTCGCGGCAGCGTGGTCTGTCGCAGGACGGCCGGTGCAAGTCGTTCGCCGCCTCGGCCGACGGCACCGGCTGGAGCGAGGGCGTGGGTGTCCTGCTCGTGCAGCGGCTCTCCGACGCCCAGCGGGAAGGCCGGCGCATCCACGCCGTCCTGCGTGGTACGGCCGTGAACCAGGACGGCGCGTCCAACGGCCTGACCGCCCCGAACGGCCCCTCGCAGCAGCGCGTGATCCACCAGGCCCTCGCGAACGCCCGCCTGACTCCGGCCGACGTGGACGCCGTCGAGGCACACGGCACGGGCACGACCCTCGGTGACCCGATCGAGGCGCAGGCTCTGCTGGCGACGTACGGGCAGGAGCGTCCGCAGGATCGGCCGTTGCTGTTGGGGTCGGTGAAGTCGAACATCGGGCACACGCAGGCGGCTGCTGGTGTGGCTGGTGTGATCAAGATGGTGTTGGCGATGCGGCACGGCGTCGTCCCGGCGACGTTGCATGTGGACGAGGCGTCGCCGCATGTGGACTGGTCGGCGGGGGCGGTGGCCCTGGCTACGGAGGCGACCCCGTGGCCGCGGGTGGACCGGCCGCGTCGGGCGGCGGTGTCGTCGTTCGGGATCTCCGGCACGAACGCGCACGTGATCATCGAGCAGCCGCCCGCCGAGGCGGTCGACGCACGCGCCGCCGACGGGCCGCGCGCCGGACTCGTACCCCTGGTGCTCTCCGCCGTGGACGCCCCGGCGCTGCGCGACCAGGCGGCCCGGCTGGGCGCGCACCTCGCGGCACACCCGGAGCTGGCGCCGGCCGACGTCGCACACGCCCTGGTCACCACCCGGACCGCGTTCGCGCACCGCGCCGTCGTCCTCGGCCGCGACACAGTCGGCCTGACGCGCGCCTTGGAGTCGTTCCACCTCGGCGGGGCCACCGCCGTCACCGGCGTCGCCGCGCGAGGCACCGACCCGATCCTCGTCTTCCCCGGCCACGGCGACCCGTGGCCCGCCGCGACGGTCGAGCTGCTGGACCGGGCACCGGAGTTCGCCGCCGTGATCGCCGCCTGCGAGGCGGCCCTCACCCCCCACGTGGACTGGTCGCTCACCGCCGTGCTGCGCGGTGCCGACGGTGCCCCGCCCGCGACGGACCCCCGGGTGACGCACCCCGTCCGGTGGGCCGTGGCGGTTTCGCTGGCCCGCTGGTGGCGTTCGCTCGGCGTCCGGCCCGCCGCCGTGGTCGGGCACGCCCACGGCGAGGTCGCGGCCGCCTGCGTGGCCGGCGCGCTGTCGCTGGAGGACGCGGCGAAGACGATGGCCCTCGCCAGCCGGGCGGAGGACGGCCCGGACGCGCCGGCCGGGATCACCCTCCGGGCGGCCGAGATACCGCTGTACTCGGCGATCGGCGGCCCGGTCGACACCGACGGCCTCGACGCCGCCCGGTGGTACCGGGAACTGTCCGCCGACGCCGACGCCGACGCCGACGCCGACGCCGACGCCGACGCCGACGCCTTACGCGTCCTGCTCGACGAGGGCCACCGGGTCTTCCTCGAGGCCGCTCCCGCGTCCGTGCTCGCCGCCGGCATCCGCGAGAGCGCGCGGGCCGACGACGCCGTCGTGGTGGCCGCCGAGGACACCCTGGCCGGTGGCTGGCAGCGCATGCTGACGGTCCTCGCCGGGCTGCACGTGCACGGCGTGCCGGTCGACTGGACGGCGATCCTGGGCGCCCCCACCGGCCCGCCGGTCGCGCTGCCCACGTACGCCTTCCAGCGCCAGCGCTACTGGCCGCAGCCGACGTCAGCGACCGCCCCCGCCCTCGCCGTCGCCGACGAGGCGGACCGGAAATTCTGGGAGGCCGTGGAACGCGCCGACGCGCAGGCGCTGGCCGCCGCGATGCGCATCGACGAGGCCACGGCCCGCTCCCTCGACCCCGCGCTGCCGCTGCTCTCCTCGTGGCGCCGGCGCCGCCGCGAAGAGTCCACCGTCGACTTGTGGCGCTACCGGGTGACCTGGAAGCCGCTGACCGTCGCGGAGGCCACCCTCGCCGGCACCTGGCTGCTGGTCGTGCCGGCCGCCGGCGTCGAGCACCCCCTGGTCGACGTCGTCGCCCGGGTGCTGGGCGAGGGCGGGGCCGAGGTCGTCCGGATCGACGCGACGGAGCCGGACCGGCAGGCGCTTGCCGACCGGCTCGCGCGTACCGGTGGGCCCGTCGCCGGCGTGCTCTCGCTGCTCGGCCTTGACGACGCGCCGCACCCGGCCCACCCGGTCGTCCCGGCGGGCCTCGCCGCCACGTACGCCCTGGTCCAGGCCCTCGGCGACGCCGGAATCACAGCGCCGCTGTGGTGCGCCACCGCCGGCGCGGTCTCGACCGGCCGGGCCGACCAGCTCGACCGCCCCCGGCAGGCGATGCTCTGGGGGCTCGGCCGGGTGGTCGCCCTGGAGCACCCGGACCGCTGGGGTGGCCTCGTCGACCTGCCCACGAAGCTGGACCCCCGGGACCGGGCCCGGCTCGTGGCGGTGCTGGCCGGCGTCGACGCCGAGGACCAGCTGGCGCTGCGCCCCTCCGGGGTGTTCGCCCGGCGGCTGGTCCGGGCCCGCGCCGACCGGACGGCGACCGGGGACTGGCGTCCCGCCAGCGGCGCCGTCCTGGTCACCGGCGGCCTCGGGTCGATCGGGGCCCAGGTCGCGCGCTGGCTGGCCCGCGAGGGCGTCGGCGAGCTGGTGCTGACCGGCCGCCAGGGGCCCGCCACGCCCGGCGCCGACGCGCTGGCCGACGAACTGCGCGCCGCCGGCGCCACCGTCACCGTGGCCGCCTGCGACGTCGCGGACCCCGCCGCCGTACGGGCCCTCGTCGAGCGGCTGGCCGGGCAGGGCACCCGCGTCGGGGCCGTGTTCCACACCGCGGGTGTGGCCCACGCCGCGCCGGTCGCGGCCACCGACGTGGCCGACCTCGCCGACGCCCTGCGGGCCAAGGTGGCCGGCGCGGTGAACCTGGACGAGGCGTGCGGCGACGACCTGTCGGCGTTCGTGCTCTTCTCCTCCGGCGCGGGCGTCTGGGGCGGCGGGCACCAGGGCGGCTACGCCGCCGCCAACGCCTTCCTCGACGCGCTCGCCGAGGACCGGCGACGGCGCGGCCGGGCCGCCACCGCCATCGCCTGGGGCGCCTGGGACGGCGGCGGCATGGTCGACGCCGAGGGCGCCGCCGATCAGATGTTCCGCTCGGGCGTCCGGGCCATGCGCCCCGACCTCGCGGTCTCCGTGCTGGCCGGGGCGCTCGACGACGGCGACACCACGCTCACCGTGGCGGACATCGCCTGGGACCGGTTCCTCCAGACCTACACGCTGGCCCGCCCCCGGCCGCTGATCGCCGACGTCCCCGAGGTGGCGCAACTGCTCGCCGCCGGGCAGCGCGACGCCGACCCGTCCGACACGGCCTCGCCGCTGCGCGGCCGGCTGGCCGGCCTCGCCGCGCCGGAGCGGCGCCGGGTCCTGCTCGACCTCGTACGGGTCCACGCGGCGGCGGTGCTGCGGCTGGCCTCGCCGCAGGCGCTCGCTGCGGACCGGTCGTTCCGGGAGATCGGCTTCGACTCGCTCAGCGCCGTCGAGATGCGCAACCGGCTCGCCGAGGCGGTGGGGCTGAACCTGCCGGCGACCCTGGTGTTCGACCGCCCGACGCCCGACGCCCTCGCCGAGCACCTGGCGGGCAGGCTCGCGGGCGACGACAGCCCGGCGGCGGTTCCCACCCGGGCCGCCACGGCGCTGGACGAGCCGATCGCCATCGTCTCGATGAGCTGCCGCTACCCCGGCGGCGTCGCCGGCCCCGAGGACCTGTGGCGACTCGTCGCCGAGGGGCGCGACGGCATCGCGGAGTTCCCGGCCGACCGGGGCTGGGACCTGGCGGCCATCTACGACCCCGACCCCGACCGGCCCGGCACCTCGTACGTGCGGGAGGGCGGCTTCCTCACCGACGCCGCCGGCTTCGACGCGGCCCTGTTCGGCATCTCCCCGCGCGAGGCGATGGTGATGGACCCGCAGCAGCGGGTGCTGCTGGAGAGCGCCTGGGAGTTGTTCGAGCGGGCCGGCACCGCGCCGGCCGACATGCGGGAGACCAACACCGGCGTCTTCGTCGGCACCAACGGCCAGGACTACGCGACGCTGCTGATGGCCGCCCGGGTCGAGACCGAGGGCTACCAGGCCACCGGCAACGTCGCCGCCGTCATCAGCGGTCGGCTGGCGTACCACTTCGGGTTGCGGGGCCCGGCCGTCAGCGTCGACACCGCCTGTTCGTCGTCGCTGGTGGCGCTGCACCTGGCCTGCCAGTCCCTGCGGCAGGGCGAGTGCGACGTCGCGGTCGCCGGCGGCGTGACGGTGATGGCCACCCCCGGCCCGTTCCTCGAGTTCGCCCGGCAGCGTGGGCTCGCCCTCGACGGCCGGTGCAAGTCGTTCGCCGGGGCCGCCGACGGCACCGGCTGGGGCGAGGGCGTCGGCCTGGTGATGTTGCAGCGGCTCTCCGACGCCCAGCGCGACGGCCGGCGGATCCTTGCCGTCGTCCGCGGTTCGGCCATGAACCAGGACGGCGCCAGCAACGGCCTGACCGCGCCCAACGGGCCCGCCCAGGAGCGGGTGATCAACCAGGCGCTGGCCAACGCGCGGCTGACCGCCGCCGACGTGGACGCCGTCGACGGGCACGGCACCGGCACCCGGCTCGGCGACCCGATCGAGGCGCAGGCGCTCCTGGCCACGTACGGGCGGGACCGGCCCGCCGACCGGCCGCTGCTGCTCGGCTCGGTCAAGTCGAACATCGGCCACACCCAGGCCGCCGCCGGGGTCTCCGGCGTGATCAAGATGGTGCTGGCGCTCCAGCACGACCTGCTGCCGCCCACCCTGCACGTGGACGAGCCGTCGCCGCACGTGGACTGGTCGGCGGGTGCCGTCGCGCTGCTGACCGAGGCGCAGCCGTGGCCGGACGTGGAGCGGCCTCGCCGGGCCGCCGTGTCGTCGTTCGGGGTCAGCGGCACCAACGTGCACGTCATCCTCGAACAGGCGCCGGCCGCGCCGCCGGCCGGCACCGGCACGCCCCGCCCCGCCGCCGGGCCGCCGGTGCTGCCCTGGGTCGTCTCGGCCGACACCGCCGACAGCCTGCGGGCCCAGGCGGCCCGGCTGGCCGACTGGCTGCCGCAGACCGCCGCGTCCGCCGCCGACGTGGCCCGGGCACTGGCGACCGGACGTTCCCCGCTGCGGCACCGCGCGGTGCTGCTCGCCGAGGACGCCGACGCCGCCCTCGGCGGCCTGCGGGCCCTCGCCGCCGGGCAGGAGCACCCCGGGCTCACCCGGGGCGTCGCCGAGCCCGGCGGGGCGCTGGCGATGCTCTTCTCCGGCCAGGGTGCCCAGCACGCCGGCATGGGCCGCCGCCTGTACGAGGCGTTCCCCGTCTTCGCGGCGGCCGTCGACGAGGCGTGCCAGCACCTGGACGCGTACCTGCCGCGGCCGCTGCGCACGGTGCTGTTCGCCGAGCCGGGCACCGCCGAGGCCGACCTGCTCGACCAGACGGTCTTCACCCAGGCCGGGCTCTTCGCCGTCGAGGTGGCGCTGTTCCGGCTGCTCGAACACTGGGGGATCCGGCCCGACTTCGTGGCCGGGCACTCCGTCGGGGAGATCAGCGCGGCCCACGTCGCCGGGGTGCTCGACCTGCCCGACGCCTGCGCGCTCGTCGGCAACCGGGGCCGGCTGATGCAGGCCCTGCCCGCCGGCGGCGGGATGCTGGCCGTCGCCGCGCCCGAGGTTGACGTGCTGCGGGCGCTGGACGGCACGCCGGGACAGGCGGCCGTCGCCGCCGTGAACGGGCCGGCCGCCGTCGTCGTCGCCGGCGCCGACGGGGCGCTGGCCGGGTTGGCCGCTCACTTCGCCGACCTCGGCGTACGCACCAAGCGGCTGCGGGTCAGCCACGCCTTCCACAGCCCGTTGATGGAGCCGATGCTCGCCGAGTTCGCGGCCGTCGCGGCGACCCTGTCGTACGCCCCGCCGACGGTGTCGCTGGTGTCGAACCTGACCGGCGCGGTCGTCGACGCCGAGCAGCTCTGCACCCCCGGCTACTGGGTGCGCCACGTCCGGGAGGCGGTCCGCTTCGCCGACACCGTCACCCACCTGCACGCCCACGGGGTGACCCGGTTCCTGGAGGTCGGGCCGGACACCGTGCTGACCGCACTGACCGCCGACGCGCTGCCGGTGGACGCCCCGATCGTCGTGACCGGCGTGCAGCGGCCCGGCCAGGACGAGGTGACCACCCTGCTCGGCGCGGTGGCCGAGCTGTACTGCCACGGCATGCCCGTACGTTTCCCGGCGCTGCTTCCCGGTGGCGGCCACGTGGACCTGCCCACGTACGCGTTCGCCCACCAGCGGTTCTGGCCGACCCTCGACGCGGCGCCGGGGCCCGCCCCCGCCACCACCCCCGACGACGTCGACTCGGCGTTCTGGCGGGCCGTGGCATCGGGCGACGGCGACGAACTCGCCAGCCGGCTCGGACTCGACGCGGACCGGCCGCTGCGGAAGCTGCTGCCGGACCTGGACCGGTGGCGGCGCCGGCAGCAGGAGGACACCCTCGCCAGCGGCTGGCGCTACCGGATCACCTGGCGTCCGCGGGCCCTCGCGGCGGGCGCCGTCGAGGGCACCTGGACCCTTGTGCACAGCGGCACCGGCCAGCCGGTCGCCGACCGGCTCGCCGAACTGCTCACCGCCCGGGGCGGTGACGTGCGGCAGATCGTCGTCGATCCGGCGACGATCGACCGGAACGCGCTCGCCGGGCAGCTCGCCGCCGCGGCACCCGCCCGGATCGTGTCGCTGCTCGCCCTCGACGAGCGGGCGCACCCCGAGCGCCCGGCCGTGCCGCTGGGCCTGACCGCGAACCTCGCCCTCGTGCAGGCGGTCACGGACGCCCTGCCCCCGGCACCGTTGTGGCTGCTCACCCGGCAGGCAGTCGCCACCGGCGCCGACGACCCCGTCGCCCGCCCCGCCCAGGCCACCACGTGGGGCCTCGGCCTGGTGACCGCGCTGGAACACCCCCGGCACTGGGGTGGCCTGCTGGACCTGCCCGCCACCCTGGACACCGCCGCCGCCGAGGGAGTCCTGGCGGCCCTCACCGCCGCCGGCGACGAGGACCAGCTCGCGGTGCGCGAATCCGGGACGTACCTGCGGCGGCTGGAGCGCGCGCCCCGCGCCGAGGCACCGGCCGGCTGGCAGGCACCGGGCACCGTCCTGGTCACCGGCGGCACCGGCGCCGTCGGCCGGTACGCCGCAGGCTGGTTCGCCCGGCACGGCGCGCGGCGACTGCTGCTGGTCAGCCGGCGCGGCGCGGCCGCCCCCGGGGCCGACGAGGCGGTGGCGGAACTGGCCGCCCTCGGCGCCGAGGCCCGGGTGCTGGCCTGCGACCTGGCCGACCGGGACGCCGTCGCGGACCTCGTGCGCTCCCTGCGCGCCGACGGCGAGACCGTGCACGCGGTGGTGCACGCCGCCGGGGTGGGCCGGCTCAACCCGGTCGCCGCCGTGACCGAGGCGGAACTCGCCGACGTCGTCTCCGGCAAGATCGCCGGCGCCCGGCACCTCGGCGAGCTCCTCGACCCGGAGCCGCTCGACCTGGTCGTGCACTTCTCCTCCATCGCGGCCGTCTGGGGCGTCGGCGACCACGGCGCGTACGCCGCCGGCAACGCCTTCCTGGACGCCTGGGCGCAGTCCCGGCCTGCCGGGCGGGCCCGGCACCTCTCGGTGAACTGGGGCCCCTGGGCCGGCGGCGGCATGGTGACCGACGCGCACGCCGCGGCCATGAGCCGGCGCGGGGTGTCCCTGCTCGACCGGGAACCGGCGATGGCCGCCCTGCGCGCCGGCCTCGACGGCGACGACACCGCCCTCACCGTCGCCGACATCGACTGGGACCGCTTCGCGCCGGTGTTCGCCTCCGCCCGGCCCCGGCCGCTGATCAGCGAGATCGCCGAGGTGGCCGCCCAGGCCGCGGCGGCGCGTGCCACCGCCGAGGAGGGCGACCAGGTCGCCGGCGAACTGCGCAAGCGGCTCGGCGAGCTGTCGCAGGCCGAACAGGTACGGCTGCTGGTCGACCTCATCCGCACCGCCGCGGGCGAGGTCATCGGCCACGACACCCCGTACGCGGTGGAGGCCGGGCGGCCCTTCCGGGACCTCGGCTTCGACTCGCTCACCGCCGTGGAGCTGCGGGGCCGGCTGGCCCGCTCGACCGGGCTGAGCCTGCCCAGCTCGGTGGTGTTCGACCACCCGACCCCGCAGGCGCTGGCCGAGCACCTGCGGGCCGAACTGCTCGACGAGGCGTCGGTGGAGGCGCTGCCCACCCTCGCGGAGCTGGACCAGTTGGAGAGCGTCCTCGCGCTGCGCGACCCGGACGACATCGGCCGGGTGCGGATCACGATGCGCCTGCACAGCCTGCTCGAACGGCTCGGCGTCGCGGAGGAACGCCGGGAGGAGACCGCCGAGGTGGCCGGCCGGCTGCGGGCGGCCAGCAACCAGGAGCTGTTCGACCTCATCGACCAGGACCTCGGGCTCTCCTGAGCCGTACGGGGACCTGTGGTGTCACGAGAAAGCGAGATGTCATGGCGGACGAAGAGCGGCTGCGCGAATACCTGACGCGCGTCGTCGCCGAGCTGCAGCAGACCCGCCAACGGCTGCGCGAGGTCACCGCCGAGGAGTCCGAGCCGGTGGCGATCGTGGCGATGAGCTGCCGCTACCCGGGCGGCATCAGCTCGCCTGAGGAGCTGTGGGAGTTCGTCTCGTCCGGCGGGGACGCCATCGGCGACTTCCCCACGGATCGCGGCTGGGACCTGAAGCGGCTCTACCACGCCGATCCGGACAACGCCGGCACCTCGTACACCACGGCCGGCGGGTTCCTGCGCGACGCGGGGGAGTTCGACGCCGCGCTGTTCGGCATCTCGCCGCGCGAGGCGGTCGCCATGGACCCGCAGCAGCGGCTGCTGCTGGAGGTCACCTGGGAGCTGTTCGAGCGCGCCGGCATCGCCCCGCTGTCGCTGCGCGGCAGCCGCTCCGGCGTCTTCGTCGGCACCTCCGGGCAGGACTACGCCGCCGTGCTGCACCGGGCGCCCGGCGTCGAGGGGTACGTGCTGACCGGCACCGCCGCCAGCGTGGTCTCCGGCCGGCTGGCGTACACGTTCGGGCTGGAAGGCCCGTCGGTCACCGTGGACACCGCCTGCTCGTCGGCGTCCGTCGCCATCCACCTCGCCTGCCAGGCGCTGCGTCAACGCGAGTGCGGCCTCGCCCTGGCCGGCGGCGCGACCGTGCTGGCCACCCCCGGCCCGTTCGTCGAGTTCTCCCGGCAGCGCGGCCTCGCCGCCGACGGCCGGTGCAAGTCGTTCGCCGCCTCCGCCGACGGCACCGGCTGGTCCGAGGGCGTCGGCATGCTGCTGCTGGAACGGCTCAGCGACGCCCGCCGCAACGGCCACCCCGTACTCGGCGTCATCCGCAGCTCGGCGGTCAACTCCGACGGCGCGTCCAACGGGCTCACCGCCCCCAACGGCCCGTCCCAGCAGCGGGTCATCCGGCAGGCCCTGGCCGGCGCGAAGCTCACCCCCGACCTGGTCGACGTGGTCGAGGCACACGGCACCGGCACCACCCTCGGCGACCCGATCGAGGCCCAGGCGCTGCTCGCCACGTACGGCCGGGAGCGGGGCGACGCCGCGCCGCTGCTGCTCGGCTCGATCAAGTCGAACATCGGCCACACCCAGGCCGCCGCCGGCATCGCCGGGGTGATCAAGATGGTGGAGGCGATGCGGCACGGCATCGTGCCGGCCACCCTGCACGTCGACGAGCCCACCCCGCACGTGGACTGGGCCGCCGGAGCGGTCACCCTGGTCACCGAGGCCACGCCGTGGCCGGCCGTGGACCGGCCGCGCCGGGCGGCCGTCTCGTCGTTCGGAATGAGCGGCACCAACACCCACCTCATCCTCGAGCAGCCCGAGCCGGCCGGCGCCGAGGCGGACCGCCCGGCGGCGCCCGCGCCCGCGCCGGTGCTGCTCACCGGCCGCACCCGCACCGCCCTGCGCCGCCAGGCCGAGCGCTGGTCGGCCTGGCTCGCCGACGACCCGGACGCACGTCCGGCCGACGTCGCCCGGACGTCTGTGCTCTCGCGCTCGCCCCTGGAACACCGGGCGGTCGTCCTCGCCGACGACCGCGACGGCCTGCTCGCCGCCCTGCACGCCCTCGCCGACGACCGGCCCGCCCCCGGCCTGGTCACCGGCGCCGCCGCCGAGCGGGGCGGGGTCGCGTTCCTCTTCTCCGGCCAGGGTGCCCAGCGCGCCGGCGCCGGCCGGGAACTGTACGAGGCGTACCCGGTCTTCGCGGAGGCGCTCGACGAGGTCTGCGCCCACCTCGACCACCGGCTGCCCCGGCCGCTGAAGCCGCTGCTGTTCGCCGGGCCCGGCACCGCCGAGGCCGACCTGCTCGACCAGACCGTCTTCACCCAGGCCGCGCTGTTCGCCGTCGAGGTGGCGCTGCACCGGTTGCTCGGCTCCTGGGGACTGGCCCCCGACATGGTCGCCGGGCACTCCGTCGGCGAGCTGACCGCCGCCCACGTGGCCGGCGTGCTCAGCCTCGACGACGCGTGCGCCCTCGTCGCCGCCCGGGGGCGGCTCATGCAGGACCTGCCCACCGGCGGCGCGATGCTCGCCGTGGCCGCCGACGAGGCCCGGGTCGCCGAGTCGATCGCCGCGCTGACCGACCGGGTCGCCGTCGCCGCCGTCAACGGCCCCGACGCCGTCGTCGTCTCCGGCGAGGCGGCGGCCATCGACGAGCTGGCGGGACTTTGGACCGACCGGGGGGTGCAGGTGCGGCGGCTGCGGGTCAGCCACGCCTTCCACAGCCCGCTGATGGAGCCGATGCTCGCCGAGTTCGCCGCCGTCGCGGCCCGGCTCGACCTGCGCGCCCCCACCCTGCCGGTGGTGTCCAACGTGACCGGTGAGCTGGCCGACCCGGCGCAGCTCACCGACCCGGACTACTGGGTGCGCCACGTCCGGGAGGCGGTCCGCTTCGCCGACGGCGTACGCGCCCTGCGCGCCCACGGCGTCGGTACCTTCGTGGAGGTCGGACCGGACGCCGTGCTCACCGCCGGCGTCCAGGAGACCCTCGCCGGGACCGAGACCGAGACCACCGACGCGGCCCCCGCCGTGGTGGTTCCGGTGCTGCGCCGGGACCGCCCGGACCGCCGTACCCTGCTCGCCGCCCTCGCCCAGCTCCACGTCGCCGGTACGCCGCCGCGCTGGGCGGACGTTCTCGCGGACCTGCCCGGCCGGCTCGTCGACCTGCCCACCTACCCGTTCGAGCGGCAGCACTACTGGGTGCCGGCCGAGGCGCCCGCCGACGACACCACGACGGGCGGGGCCGGCGCGCTCGACCGGCGGTTCTGGGCCGCCGTCGAACGCGCCGATCTCGACGCGCTGCGCGACACCCTCGCCGTCACCGACACCGCCGCCGCCGAGTCGCTGCGTACCCTGCTGCCCGTCCTCGCCGACTGGCGGCGGCAGCGGCAGGAACACTCGGTCCTCGACGGCTGGCGGTACCGGGAGGAGTGGCAGGTGGCCCCCGAGCCCGCCCCCGCCCGGCTGACCGGCACCTGGCTGCTGGCGCTGCCCGCAGCCGACGCGGACAACCCGGCGGCGCGGGCCGTCCGGGCTGCGCTGACCGACGCCGGCGCCGACGTGCGGCCCCTGACCGTCGAGCCGGACGCCGACCGGGCAGCCCTCGCGGCAGCCCTCGCCGGCACCGAGCCCGCCGGCGTCGTCTCCCTGCTCGCCGGGGAACCGCGCACCGGCGGCACGGTCCTGCCCGGCCTGACCGCCACCCTCGCGCTCGCGCAGGCGCTCGGCGACGCCGGCGGGGCCACGCCGCTGTGGCTGGTCACCCGGGGCGCGGTCGCCGCCGCCTCGTACGACCGGCTCGTCGACCCGGCGCAGGCAGCGATCTGGGGCCTCGGCCGGGTCGTCGGCGTCGAGGCGCCGCACCGCTGGGGCGGCCTGGTCGACCTGCCGTCCGACCCCGACGACCGGGCCGTCGCCCGGCTCGCCGCGATCCTCACCGGATCGACCGGCGAGGACCAGCTGGCGGTACGCGGCCCCGGGGTCTTCGCCCGCCGCCTCGTCCGCGCCGCCCTCGGCGACCGTACGCCGGCGCGCCGGTTCACGCCCACCGGCACCGCAGTGGTCACCGGCGGCACGGGCGGGCTCGGGGCCCGCGCCGCCCGCTGGCTCGCCGCCGCCGGAGCCGAACACGTCGTGCTGGTCAGCCGGCGCGGGCCCGACGCCCCCGGCGCGGCCGCGCTGGAGGCCGAGCTGACCGCCCTCGGGACCAGGGTCACCGTCGCCGCCTGCGACATCGCCGACCGGGCCGCCGTCGCCGACCTGCTCGACCGGGTCGAGGCCGCCGGCCCGCCGGTGCGTACGGTCGTGCACACCGCCGGCGTCGCGCAGGCCACCCCGCTGGCGGAGGTCACCCCCGCCGAACTGGCCGAGGTCACCGCCGGCAAGACCGCCGGGGCCACCCACCTCGCCGACCTGCTCGCCGACCGGGAACTGGACGCCTTCGTCGTCTACTCGTCCATCGCCGCCACCTGGGGCAGCGGCGGGCAGGCCGGATACGCGGCCGGCAACGCCTACCTCGACGCGCTCGTGCAGCGGCGGCGCGCCGACGGCCGGTCCGGCACCGCCATCGCCTGGGGGCCCTGGTCCGACGGCGGCATGCACGCCGCCGACGCCGAACGGAACCTGCGCCGTCGGGGCCTGCCCGCCATGGACCCGGCCGTCGCCACGGCCGCGTTGCAGCAGGCCCTCGACCACGACGACGTCACCGTGACGGTGGCCGACGTGGACTGGGCCCGGTTCGCCCCCGCGTACGCCTCCGCCCGCCGCCGGCCACTGCTAGAGGGCGTACCGGAGGCGCGGGCCGCCCTCGACGGCGGCGCCGCAGCCGACGACGGCGACGACGGCCCGGCGGCGACCCTGCGCCGGCGCCTTGCCGCGCTGGCACCGGCCCGACGCGAGGAGACCGTCGCCGAGATGGTCCGCGAACTCGCCGCCGACGTGCTCGGCCACGACGGCGGGGCCGCCGCCGTCGGCGCGACCACCGCGTTCCGCGACCTCGGCTTCGACTCGCTGACCGCTGTGGAGCTGCGCAACCGGCTCGTCGCCGCCACCGGGCAGGCGCTGCCCACCACCCTGGTCTTCGACCACCCGACCCCGGCCGTGCTGGCCCGCTTCCTGCTCACCGGCCTCTTCGGCGCCGGCGCCGCGGCGGTTCCGGACGCCGCCCCGGCCGCCGTGGGCGACGACGAGCCGGTGGCCGTCGTCGCCATGGCCTGCCGCTACCCCGGCGGCGTCAACGACCCCGAGCAGCTGTGGCGCCTCGTCGCCGACGGCGTCGACGCGATCGGAGACTTCCCGACCGACCGGGGCTGGGACCTCGACCGGCTCTACGACCCCGACCCGGCCAACCCCGGCACCACGTACGCCGACAAGGGCGGCTTCCTGCACGCGGCGGGCGAGTTCGACCCGGGCTTCTTCGGGATCTCGCCCCGCGAGGCGGCGGCGATGGACCCGCAGCAGCGGTTGTTGCTGGAGGTTTCGTGGGAGGCGGTCGAGCGGGCAGGGGTTGAGCCTGGGGTTCTTCGGGGTTCGCGAACAGGGGTGTTCGTGGGCACGAATGGTCAGGACTATGGGGCCCTGCTCATGGCTGCGGGGGAGCAGGCCGAGGGGTTCGGGGCCACGGGGAACGCCGCGAGTGTGGTGTCGGGTCGGGTGGCGTACGCGTTGGGGTTGGAGGGGCCGGCGGTGTCGGTGGACACGGCGTGTTCGTCGTCGTTGGTGGCGTTGCACCTGGCGGTGCAGTCGCTGCGGCGTGGCGAGTGCGACCTGGCCCTCGCCGGTGGCGTCACGGTCATGGCCACCCCCGGCACCTTCTTCGAGTTCTCCCGGCAGCGGGGCCTGGCGGCCGACGGCCGGTGCAAGGCGTTCGCGGCGGGTGCCGACGGCACGGGCTGGGGTGAGGGTGTTGGTGTGCTGGTGGTGGAGCGGTTGTCGGACGCGCGGCGTAACGGTCACGAGGTGCTGGCGATCGTGCGGGGCAGTGCGGTCAATCAGGATGGTGCGTCGAACGGGCTGACGGCCCCGAACGGTCCGTCGCAGCAGCGGGTGATCCGCCAGGCGCTCGCCGGTGCCCGGCTGGGCAGCGCGGATGTCGACGTGGTGGAGGCGCACGGTACGGGCACGACGCTGGGTGACCCGATCGAGGCGCAGGCCCTGCTGGCGACCTACGGGCAGGGCCGCGAGGGACACGAGCCGCTGCTGCTCGGCTCGATCAAGTCGAACATCGGCCACACCCAGGCCGCCTCGGGTGTCGCCGGTGTGATCAAGATGGTGCTGGCGATGCGGGAGGGCGTGGTCCCGGCGACGCTGCACGTGGACGAGCCGTCGCCGCACATCGACTGGACCTCCGGTGCGGTGGAGCTGGCGACGCAGTCGCGGCCGTGGCCGGCGGTGGAGCGGGCGCGTCGGGCGGCGGTGTCGTCCTTCGGCATGTCCGGCACGAACGCCCACGTGATCATCGAGCAGGCCGACGAGCTGTCCGTCGCTCCGGTCGAGCACGGCCCGGGCCTGGTGGCCTCCGATGTCGTGGTGTGGCCGGTGTCGGCGCGGTCGAAGGGCGCGCTCGCGGGGCAGGCGGCCCGCCTGGCGGACTTCCTGCGCGGGCGCGGCGCCGGCGGCGCCGGGCACCTCCAGCGGGCCAACGAAGCCGTGGTGGATGTGGCGGCGGTGGGCTGGTCCCTGGCTACGACCCGGTCGGCGTTCGATCACCGTGCCGCTGTCGTCGGGTCGGGCACTGAGGAGTTGCTGGCGGGGCTGGAGGCCCTGTCCGCCGGTACCCCGGCGGGGAACCTCGTGACGGGTGCGGTTTCCGGCACCGGTGCGGGTGTGGTGTTCGTGTTCCCGGGTCAGGGTGCGCAGTCGGCGCGGATGGCGGCCGGCTTGGTGGGTCGTGCGCCGGTGTTCGACGCGCGTCTGGCGGATTGCCAGCGGGCCCTGGCCCCGTACCTGGATGTCGATCTGGTGTCGGTGTTGACCGGTGAGGACGAGTCGTGGTTGGAGCGGGTGGAGGTCGTGCAGCCGGTGCTGTGGGCCGTGGGTGTGGCCCTGGCGGCGGTGTGGCAGCACGCCGGGGTCACCCCGGCGGCGGTGGTCGGTCACTCGCAGGGCGAGATCGGCGCGGCGTGCGTGGCCGGGATCCTGTCTCTGGAGGACGCGGCGAAGGCCGTGGCCCTGCGCTCGCGGGCGCTGACGGTCCTGCGGGGCACCGGCACGATGGCGTCGGTCGACCTGTCGGCGGAGGCGGTGGCCGAGCGGCTGCCGGCGTTCCCGGGTGTCGGGGTGGCGGCGGTGAACGGTCCGTCGACGGTGGTGGTGTCGGGTCCGCCGCGGCCGGTTGCCGATCTGGTGGAGTCGTGTCAGGCCGATGGGGTGCGGGCGCGGTTGATTCCGGTGGACTATGCGTCGCATTCGGTGGCGGTGCAGGATGTCGCGGAGCAGTTGCGCGCGGATCTGGCGGGCGTGAGCCCTCAGGCCGGTCACACGCGGCTGGTGTCGACGCTCACCGGGGACTGGGTGGACCCGTTCTCGATGTCGGCGGACTACTGGTACGACAACCTGCGGCAGACCGTCCAGTTCGACGCCGCCGTCCGGGTGGCCGTCGCCGCCGGGCACACCACGTTCGTGGAGATTTCCCCGCATCCGGTGCTGGCGATGCCGGTGACGGCGATCCTGGACGACGTCGGCGTGAGCGGGCACGTGCTGGGCAGTCTGCGGCGGGGTGACGACGACGCGACGCGGCTGCTGACGAATCTGGCCACCGCCCACACGATCGGCCTGCCCGTCGACCTGACGGCCGTACTCGCCGAGACCGGCACCGTCGCGCTGCCCACGTACGCCTTCGAGCACGGACGCTACTGGCTGGACGCCCCCGCGCACCGCGTACGTGACGTCGGCTCCGCCGGCCTCCAGGACATCGGGCACCCGCTGCTCAGCGCGGCCGTACCCGTCGCCGACGACCGGACGGTGGTGCTGACCGGGCGGCTGTCGGTGCGTACCCACCCGTGGCTGGCCGACCACGCCGTCGGCGGGGCAGTGATCGTCCCCGGCACCGGCGTCATCGACATGGTGGTCCGGGCCGGCGACGAGGTCGACGCCGGCCAGGTGGGCGACCTGACGCTGATCAACCCGCTGGTGCTCCCCGCGACCGGCGCGATGCAGGTGCAGGTCCGCGTGGGCCCGCCCGCCGACACCGGCGAGCGGAGCGTCACAGTGCACTCCCGCCCCGAGGAGGACGCCGACGCCGAGTGGACCCGGCACGCCGAGGGCCTCCTGCTGCCGCAACTGCCCGACCCGGCCGCCGTACCAGGGCAGTGGCCGCCGGCCGGCGCCGTCGAGATCGACGCCGACCTGGACGCCTGGTACGCACAGATGGCCGAGGGTGGCCTCGGCTACGGCCCCGCCTTCCGAGGGCTGCGCCGGGTGTGGCGCGGCGACGGCGAGGTCTACGCCGAGGTGGCCCTCCCCGAGGAGGCGAGCGCCGACGCGTCCCGCTTCGGGCTGCACCCGGCCCTGTTCGACGCGGCCCTGCAGGCCAGCGGGGTCACCGCCCTGCTCGGCGACCCGGCGGACACCTCCGGGGCGGGCTGGATGCCGTTCGCCTTCCGCTCGGTCGCCCTGCACGCCCACGGGGCCACCCGGCTGCGGGCGCGGCTGCGCTCCCTCGGCCCGGACACCGTCGCGGTCACCCTCGCCGACACCGCCGGCCAGCCCGTCGCCACCGTCGAGTCGCTGACGTTCCGCCCCGTCGCCGCGGGCCGGGCCGACGAGGCGGCCGCGCTGCGCCGCACCTCGGTGTTCCACCTGGACTGGACGCCGCTGCCGGGTGCCGACGCGGCGGCGGGGCAGACGGTCAGCTGGGCGCTGCTCGGCGACGACACCCTCGGCCTCACCGGTGCGCTCACCGCCGCCGGGCACCCGGTGCGGTCCCACGCCGACCTGGCGGCGCTGGTCGCCGAGATCGGGGAGTCCGGGGACGTACCCGATACGGTGCTGGACCTGCGCTCCGGCGCGGAGCCGGACCCGCAGCGGGCCGGCGAGGCCGCGCACGACGCGGCCCGCGACGCGCTCGCGCTGGTGCAGCAGTGGCTGGGCGAGTCCCGGCTGGAGCGGTCCCGGCTGGTCCTGCACACCCGGGGCGCGGTCGGCGCGGCCCCGGGCGAGGCCCCCCGCGACCTGGCCCGGGCGAGCCTGTGGGGACTGGTCCGCTCCGCGCAGTCCGAGCACCCCGGCCGGTTCACGCTGCTCGACACCGACGACGCCGCCGCCTCCCTGGCGGCCGTCCCGGCGGCCGTCGCCTCCGGCGAGCCGCAGCTCGCGCTCCGCGACGGCGCGCCGCTCGTGCCGCGGCTGGCCCGGGCCCGCGACGCCGGGGTGCTGCCGCTGCCCGCCGGCGAGGTGCCATGGCGCCTCGACGTCACCGAGAAGGGCACGCTGGAGAACCTCGCCCTGCTGCCCGGCCCCGAGACGGCCGGGGAGCTGCCGGCGGGCCACGTCCTGGTCGGGATGCGCGCCTCCGGGCTGAACTTCCGCGACGTGGTGCTGGCCCTCGGCATGGTCCCCGACCAGGAGGTGCTGGGCAACGAGGGCGCCGGCGTGGTGCTCGGCGTGGGGCCGGGCGTCACCGACCTCGCCCCCGGCGACCGGGTGGCGGGCATCTTCTCCGGCTCGTTCTCCTCGGCGGCGGTCACCGACCGCAGACTGCTCACCCGCATCCCCGACGGCTGGTCCTACACCGACGCCGCCGCCGTGCCCGTGGTCTTCCTGACCGCCTGGTACGGGCTGGTGGAGCTGGCCCGGCTGCGCGCGGGCGAGTCAGTGCTCGTCCACGCGGCGGCCGGCGGCGTCGGCATGGCCGCCGTGCAGATCGCCCGCCACCTCGGCGCGGAGATCTACGGCACGGCCAGCCCCGGCAAGTGGCCGGCGCTGCGCGCCACCGGCTTCGACGACGCGCACCTCGCCTCCTCCCGCAGCCTCGACTTCGCCGACGAGTTCGCCCACCGCACCGGTAGCCGGGGCGTCGACGTGGTGCTCAACGCCCTGCGCGGCGAGTACGTCGACGCGTCGCTGCGGCTGCTCGCCGACGGCGGCCGGTTCGTCGAGATGGGCAAGACCGACAAGCGCGACCCGCAGCAGGTCGCCGCCGACCACCCGGGCGTCAGCTACCAGGTCTTCGACCTCATCGAGGCCGGCCCCGGGAAGATCGGCGCGATGCTGGGCGAACTGATGGCGCTCTTCGCCGCCGGTGCGCTGCGGCCCCTGCCCCGGCGCACCTGGGACGTCCGGCGCGCCCCCGAGGCGTTCCGCTTCCTCAGCCAGGCCCGGCACGTCGGCAAGCTCGCCCTGAGTATCCCGCAGACGCCCCGGCTCGACGGCACGGTCCTGGTCTCCGGGGCGACCGGCACCCTCGGCGCGCTGCTCTGCCGGCATCTGGTCACCGCGCACGGCGCCCGGCAACTGCTGCTGGTCAGCCGGCGCGGCCCGGACGCCGAGGGCGCCGACGACCTGCTCGCCGACCTCAAGGCCCTCGGCGCGGACGTGTCGATCGTCGCCGCCGACCTGGCCGACCCGGACGCCGTGGCGGACGTGCTGTCCACGGTGGACCGGCGCCACCCGCTGCGCGCCGTCGTGCACGCCGCCGGCGTCCTCGACGACGCCACCGTCGAGTCGCTCACCCCCGACCGCCTCGCCGCGGTGCTGCGGCCCAAGGTCGACGTGGCGTGGAACCTGCACCGGGCCACCCTCGGCCACGAGCTGAGCGCGTTCGTGCTCTTCTCCGCCGCCGCGGGCGTGTTCGGCGGTCCCGGCCAGGGCAACTACGCCGCCGGCAACGCGTTCCTCGACGCCCTCGCCGAGCACCGGCGGGCCCTCGGCCTGCCGGCCGTCGCGCTGGCGTGGGGCCGCTGGGCGCAGGCCAGCGGCATGACCGGTCACCTCGACTCGGCCGACATCCGCCGCCTCGACCGGGGCGGCATGGCCGCCCTCTCCGACGCCGAGGGGCTCGCCCTGTTCGACGCGGTCTGGCGCTCGGAGCGGGCGACACTCATGCCCGCCAAGATCGTCACCGGCGTGGCCGCGCCCGGGTCGCCCGTACACCCGCTGCTGACCAACCTGGTCCGCGCCGCCGGCCGCCGGGCCGCGGCCGGGGCGGCCACCGACGGGCAGGCGTACGCCGAGACGCTGCGCGCCCTGCCCGACGACAAGCGGGCACGCGCCCTGCGCGACCTGGTGCTGTCGCACGTGGCGGTCGTCCTCGGCCACGGCGACCCGGCCGGCATCGAGCCGACCCGGGCGTTCCGGGAACTCGGCTTCGACTCGCTCACCGCCGTCGAGCTGCGCAACCGGCTCGGCGCGGCCACCGGGCTGCGGCTGCCGGCGACGCTGGTCTTCGACAACCCGACGCCCGAGGCGCTCGCCGCCCACCTGGGCGGGCAGTTCGTCCCGGCGAACTCGGCGGGCGAGCCGTCGGGGGCGGGCCGGGAACTCGACCGGCTGGAGGCGGCGCTCGTCGGGCTGGACCCGGCCGACGACGAGTTCCGCCGGATCACCGACCGGCTGCACGGCCTGCTGGGCCGGCTGACCGAGCGGCAGGCGGACGCGGACGGCGACGACGACCTGGAGTCGGCCACCGCCGCGAACATCTTCGACCTGATCGACCGCGAGCTGGAGACGTCGTGACCACCAGCCGCAACGACATCGGCATGCCGAGTGAGGTAGGTCCACGGTGAGCAACGAGGACGAGAAGTACGTCGAGTACCTGAAGCGTACGACCTCGGAGCTGCGGCGTACCCGGCGTCGGCTGCGCGAGCTGGAGGCCCGCGACGCCGAGCCCGTCGCCATCGTGGCGATGAGCTGCCGTTACCCCGGCGGGGTCGACAGCCCCGAGGCGCTGTGGCACCTCGTGCACGACGGCGGCGACGGGATCGGGCCGTTCCCCGCCGACCGGGGCTGGGACCTGGAGAACCTCTTCCACCCCGACCCCGACCACCCGGGCACCAGCTACGTGCGCGAGGGCGGCTTCGTCTACTCCGCCGCCGACTTCGACGCCGACCTGTTCGGCATCTCGCCCCGCGAGGCCGTCGCCATGGACCCGCAGCAGCGGCTGCTGCTGGAGACGTCCTGGGAGGCGTTCGAGCGGGCCGGGCTGCCGCTGCCGGCCGTCCGGGGCAGCCGCACCGGCGTCTTCGTCGGGGCGTCGTCGCACGGCTACGACGGCATGATGGCGCAGGCCGAGAACGGCGAGGGGCACCTGCTCACCGGCAACGCCACGAGCGTCATCTCCGGCCGCGTCGCGTACACGCTCGGGCTGGAGGGGCCGGCGGTCACCGTCGACACCGCCTGCTCGTCCTCGCTCGTCGCCCTTCACCTGGCCGCGCAGGCCCTGCGCAACGGCGACTGCGAGCTGGCCCTCGCGGGCGGCGTGACGGTGATGCCCACCCCGGCGGTCTTCGTCGGCTTCAGCCGGCAGCGCGGCCTCGCCGCCGACGGCCGGTGCAAGGCGTTCGCCGCCGGCGCGGACGGCACCTCGTGGTCCGAGGGCATCGGCATCCTGCTGCTCACCCGGCTCTCCGACGCGCAGCGGCACGGCCACCCGGTGCTCGCCGTGATACGCGGCAGCGCGGTCAACCAGGACGGCGCGTCCAACGGGCTCAGCGCCCCGCACGGCCCCTCCCAGGTGCGCGTCATCCGCCAGGCCCTGGGCAACGCCCGCCTCACGCCCGAGCAGGTCGACGTGGTGGAGGCGCACGGTACGGGCACCCGGCTCGGCGACCCGATCGAGGCGCAGGCGCTGCTGGCCACGTACGGGCAGGACCGCGACGAGGCCGCACCGCTGCTGCTCGGGTCGGTCAAGTCGAACATCGGGCACACGCAGGCCGCCGCCGGCGTGGCCGGTGTGATCAAGATGGTGATGGCGATGCGGCACGGCGTGGTGCCGCCCACCCTGCACGTCGACGAGCCGTCCCCGCACATCGACTGGACCGCCGGGGCGGTCACCCTCGCCACCGCCGCGACGCCCTGGCCCGCCGTGGACCGGCCGCGCCGGGCCGCCGTGTCGTCGTTCGGCGTGTCCGGCACCAACGCGCACACCATCATCGAGCAGGCCCCGGCTCCCGCCGAGGTCGAGGTCGAGGCCGAGGCCGAGCCGACCACGCCGCAGGCCCGCACGGTGGCCCCCGTGCTGCTCTCCGCCCGCTCCGACGCCGCGCTCGCCGCGCAGGCCGGCCGCTGGGCCGCCCGGTTCGCCGCCGACGAGACCCTCCGCCCGCTCGACGTGGCCTTCTCGTCGGTCACCTCCCGCTCCACCCTGGACCGTCGGGCCGTGCTGTCCGCGACCGGCCGCGACGACCTGCTCGCGGGGCTGCGCGCCCTTGCCGCCGGGGAACCGGCCGGTACCGTCGTGACCGGTGCCGGGGCGCCGCGCGGCCAGCTCGCGGTGCTCTTCTCGGGTCAGGGCGCGCAGCGCGCCGGCATGGGCCGGGAGTTGTACGCCGAGTTCCCCGTGTTCGCCGCCGCCCTCGACGAGGTGTGCGGGCACCTGGATCGAGCCCTGCCGCGCCCCCTGCGTGAGGTGCTCTTCGCCGCCGACGGCTCGGCCGACGCCGGCCTGCTGGACCAGACGGTGTTCACGCAGGCCGGTCTGTTCGCGGTCGAGGTGGCGCTGTTCCGGCTGGTGGAGTCCTTCGGCGTCGCCCCCGACCTGGTCGGCGGTCATTCGATCGGCGAGGTCACGGCCGCGTACGTGGCCGGGGTGCTGTCGCTGGAGCACGCCTGCGCGCTGGTGACGGCGCGGGGCCGGTTGATGCAGGCGCTGCCCGCCGGGGGTGGGATGCTGGCCGTCGCGGCCACCGAGGCCGAGGTGGCGGCCACGCTGGACGGGCTGGCCGGCGTGGGGATCGCGGCGGTCAACGGTCCGCAGGCCGTCGTGGTCTCCGGCGCCGTCGAGGCCCTCGACGAGGTGGAGCAGGTCTGGCGTGAGCGGGGCGTACGCACCCGCCGGCTCACCGTCAGCCACGCGTTCCACAGTCCGCTGATGGAGCCGATGCTCGCCCGGTTCCGCGCGGTGCTCGACAAGCTCACCTTCGCCGCGCCGTCGCTGCCGGTGGTGTCGAACGTGACCGGGGCGCTCGCCGACGCCGACGAGATCCGCACCGCCGACTACTGGGTGCGTCACGTCCGCGAGGCCGTCCGCTTCGCCGACGGGGTCACCGCGCTGCGCGCCGCCGGGGCGGACACGTTCCTGGAGGTCGGGCCGCGCAGCGTACTGACCGCGATGGTCGGCGACGCCCTGTCGGACGGGGCCGGCGTGCTCGCCGTGCCGGCGCAGCGCGGGGACCGGCCCGAGGCGCACGGGCTGCTGGCCGGGCTGGCCGAGCTGCACGTGCGCGGGGTTGCAGTCGACTGGCGGCAGTGGTTCGCCGACACCGGCGCGCGGCGGGTGGACCTGCCCACGTACGCCTTCCAGCACCAGCGCTACTGGCCCGAGGCCGGCGGCACCGCCGTGGCGGCCGCGCCGGGCGACGCCGCCGAGGGGGACTTCTGGGCGGCCGTGGAGCGCGGCGACCTGACCGGGGTCGCCGCCCACCTGGCCGTGCAGGACGACCCCGCCGCGGTCGAGGCCCTCGCCCCGGCCGTACCGGTGCTGTCGTCGTGGCGACGGGCCCGGCAGCGCGACGCCGTGGTGGACGGCTGGACGTACCGGATCGACTGGGAGCCGGTACGCCCCGCCGCCGCGCCCGCGCTGACCGGCCGCTGGCTGGTCGTCACCGCCGACGCCGACGACGCCGGGGCGGCCGGCACGCTGACCGGCGCGGGCGCCCACGTCGACACGCTCACCGTCGCCCCCGGCGTCGACCGTGCCGAGCTGACCGGGCTGCTGCGCGGCCACGGCGAGCAGGGCTGGACCGGCGTGCTCTGCGTGCTCCCCGCGACCGACCGGGCGCTGCCGGACGCCCCGGCCGTCTCCGTCGGCGCCGCGCTGCTGCTCACCCTCACCCAGGCGCTCGCCGACGCCGGCCTGCCCGGCCGGCTCTGGTGCCTCACCCGGGGCGCCGTGCGCGTCGGGGCCGGCGAGACCCTCACCGATCCCTGGCCCGCCCTGGCCTGGGGCCTGGGCCGGGTCGTCGCGCTCGAACAGCCCGACCGCTGGGGCGGCCTGATCGACCTGCCCGCCCGCGCCGAGCGCACCGCGGCGGACGCGCTGCTCGCCGTCCTCGCCGACGCCGGCCACGACCAGGTGGCGATCCGCCCGCAGGGCGTCTTCGGCCGGCGGCTGGTGCCGGCCGCGCCGCCCGCGGGTGCGGGCTGGCGGCCTGCCGGGACGGTGCTGGTGACCGGCGGTACGGGTGCCCTGGGCCGGCACGTGGCGCGTTGGTTGCTGGCCAACGGGGCGGCCGAGGTGGTGCTGGCCTCGCGGCGGGGTCCGGCGGCGCCGGGCGCGGCCGAGCTGGTCGACGAGTTGGGCGCGGTACGCGTGGTGGCGTGCGACGTCACCGATCGGGCGGCCGTCGACGCCCTCGTGGCCGGCCTGCCGGAGTTGACCGCCGTCGTGCACACCGCCGGCGTGATCGACGACGGCGTCCTCGACGGGCTCGACCTGGGCCGGATGCAGACCGTCCTCGACGGCAAGGTCCGCGCCGCCCGGGTGCTGCACGAGGCCACCGCCCACCGCGACCTCGATGCGTTCGTGCTCTTCTCCTCCCTCGCCGGGGTCATCGGCAGCGCCGGACAGGGCAACTACGCGGCGGCCAACGCCTATCTCGACGCGTTCGCGGCCTGGCGCCGCGACCAGGGCCTGCCCGGCACCGCCATCGCCTGGGGCGCCTGGGCCGAGGACGGCATGGCCGCCGCGCTGACCGCCCGGCTCGCCCGGGGCGGGGTCGACGCGCTCCCCGTCGCCGAGGCCGTCACCGCCCTCGGCCGGCTGGTCAACACCGCCGATCCGGCCGTCACCGTCGCCGCCGTCGACTGGGGACGCCTCGCCGCCTCCTGGGGCCGCCCGACGCCACTGATCGCCGCCCTGCCCGGGGTGCCCGCCGTGCCCACCGGTCCCGTCCGCGCCGTGGTGGTCGGCCGGTCCCTGCCGCAGCTCGCCGACCTCGTACGCACCCAGGCCGCCGTCGTGCTCGGCTACCCGGCCGGCCGGCCGCTGCCCGAGCGCACCTTCCGCGACCTCGGCTTCGACTCGCTCACCGCCGTCGAGCTGCGCAACCGGCTCACCGCCGAGACCGGTATGACCCTGCCCGCCACGCTGGTCTTCGACCACCCCACGGTCGCCGAACTCGCCGCCCACCTGCACGGCCTCACCGCCGGGCACACCACCGGCGAGGTGGTCGCCGACGGCACCGGCCGCGACCGCGAACCGATCGCCATCGTCGCCATGAGCTGCCGCTTCCCCGGCGGGGTCACCTCACCCGAGCAGCTCTGGGACCTCCTCGCCACCGGCACCGACGCGCTGAGCCTGATGCCCGGCGAGCGCGGCTGGAACCTCGCCGAGCTGTACCACCCCGACCCCGAGCACCTCGGCACCAGCTACGTCCGGGAGGGCGGCTTCGTCGCCGGAGCCGGCGAGTTCGACCCGGCTTTCTTCGGCATCAGCCCCCGCGAGGCCCTCGCCATGGACCCGCAGCAGCGGCTGCTGCTGGAGACCACCTGGGAGGCGTTCGAGCGGGCCCGGATCGACCCGACCGCCCTGCGCGGCAGCCGCACCGGCGTGTACGTCGGCACCAACGGCCAGGACTACGGCTCGCTGCTGATGGCCACCGGGGACGTCGACGAGAACTACCTCGCCACCGGCACCTCCGCCAGCGTCATCTCCGGACGGCTGGCGTACACCTTCGGGCTGCACGGCCCGGCGGTCACCGTCGACACCGCCTGCTCGTCGTCGCTGGTCGCGATGCACCTGGCCGCGCAGGCCCTCCAGACGGGCGAGTGTGACCTCGCCCTGGCCGGCGGCGCCACCGTGATGGCCACCCCCGGCATCTTCGTCGGCTTCTCCCGCCAGCGTGGCCTCGCCGCCGACGGCCGGTGCAAGCCGTTCGCCGGAGCCGCCGACGGCACCGGCTGGGGCGAGGGCGTCGGCCTGCTGGTGCTCCAGCGGCTCTCCGACGCCCGCCGCGACGGCAACCCGGTCCTCGCCGTGCTGCGCGGCAGCGCCGTCAACCAGGACGGCGCCTCCAACGGTCTCACCGCACCCAACGGCCCCGCCCAGCAGCGGGTGATCCGGCAGGCCCTCGCCAACGCCGGACTCACCGCCGAGCAGGTGGACGCCGTCGAGGCGCACGGCACCGGCACCACCCTCGGCGACCCGATCGAGGCGCAGGCCCTCATCGCCACGTACGGCCAGGACCGGCCCGCCGACCGGCCGCTCTGGCTCGGCTCGATCAAGTCGAACATCGGGCACACCCAGGCGGCGGCCGGCGTCGCCGGGGTGATGAAGATGGTCCTGGCGATGCGGCACGGGGTGCTGCCGCCCACCCTGCACGTGGACGAGCCCACCCCGCACGTCGACTGGACCGCCGGCAGCGTCGAGCTGCTCACCGCCGCCCGGCCGTGGGAGCCCGCCGACGGGGTACGCCGCGCCGCCGTCTCCTCGTTCGGGATCAGCGGCACCAACGTGCACACCATCCTCGAACAGGCCCCCGCCGACGAGCCGGAGCCCGGACCGGCAGCCGACGTGCCGACCGGGGAACTGCCCTGGGTCCTCTCCGGGCGCACCGTCGACGCCCTCGCCGCCCGCAGCCGGGACCTGCGCGAGCACCTCGGCACAGTGGACGACGACGCGCTCGCCGACGTCGGCTGGTCGCTGGCCGCCACCCGCGCGTCGCACGACCACCGGGCCGTCGTCTTCGCCGCCGACCGCGACGACCTGGCCGCGTCCCTCGACGCGCTCGCCGCCGGCCGGCCCGGCCCGCAGACCGTCACCCGCGTCCCCGGCACGCCGGGCGAGGTCGCGTTCGTCTTCCCGGGCCAGGGCTCGCAGTGGGCCGGGATGGCCGCCGAGCTGCTCGACACCGCCCCCGTCTTCGCGGAGACGTTCGCCGCCTGCGCCGAGGCGCTGCGCCCGTACGTCGACTGGTCACCGACCGACGTGGTGCGCGGCGCGCCCGACGCCCCGTCGCTGGAGCGCGTCGACGTCGTGCAGCCCACCCTGTTCGCGGTCAGCGTCTCGCTCGCCGCGATCTGGGAGTCGTACGGGGTGCGCCCCGCAGCCGTCGTCGGGCACTCCCAGGGCGAGATCGCCGCCGCGTACGTCGCCGGTGGCCTCACCCTCGACGACGCGGCGGCCGTGGTCGCGCTGCGCAGCCGGATCATCGCCGGCATCGCCGGGGACGGCGGCATGGTCTCGGTCGCCACCACCGCCGACGAGGCCACCGCGACGATCGCCCGCTGGGCCGGCCGCATCGCCCTGGCCGCCGTCAACGGACCCACCTCCGTCGTGGTCTCCGGCGACGGCGCCGCCCTCGACGAGCTCGTCGCCCACTACGAGTCCCGCGAGGTGCGGGTGCGCCGCGTGCCCGTGGACTACGCCTCCCACTCCGCCCACGTCGAGCAGCTGCGCGAGCAGCTCCTGGAACTGCTCGCCGGGCTGCGGCCCCGCACCGGCGAGGTCCGGTTCCGCTCCACAGTCGAGGGCGACTGGCTCGACACCGCCGCCCTCGACGCCGACTACTGGTACCGCAACCTGCGGCAGACCGTCCGCTTCGACGAGGCGGTACGCAGCCTCGTCACCGCCGGCTACCAGACCTTCGTCGAGGTCAGCGCCCACCCGGTGCTGACCATGGCCGTGCAGGAGAGCGTCGAGCTGGCCGCCGCCGACCCGGACGCGGTCACCGTCACCGGCAGCCTGCGCCGGGGCGAGGGCGGCCTCGGCCGCTTCCTGCGCGCCCTGGCCGAGGTCTGGGCCGGGGGTACGGCCGTGGACTGGCGGCCCGCCTTCGCCGGCCTCGCCGGGCGTCGTCTCGACCTGCCCACGTATCCGTTCCAGCGGCAGCTCTACTGGCCGCAGCCGTCAACCGCGCCCGCCCCCGCGGCCGCCGGTCCCGTGGCCGACGACGAGGTCGACGCCCGGTTCTGGGCGGCCGTCGAGGCGGAGGACCTGACCGCGCTCACGGCCGAACTCTCCGCCACGGCCGAGTCGCGGCCCGTCCCGGAGACGGCGTTCGCCGACGTGCTGCCGGCGCTCGCCGCCTGGCGTCGCCGGCACCGCGACCAGGCCACCGTGGACTCCTGGCGGTACCGGGACAACTGGACGCCCGTCGCTCCCGACGCCTCCGGCGAGCCGGCCGCCACCGGCACCTGGTGGCTGCTCACCGGCCCCGACGACACCGGCGCGGCCGAGGCCGACTTCTGCACCGACGCATTGCGGCGGCACGGTGGCACCGTCGTACCGCTGGCGCTGGACGCCGACCGCACGGACCGCGCGGCGCTCGCCGCTCGGCTGCGCGACCTCGCCGACGGCGGCCCTCGCCCCGCCGGGATCGTGTCGCTGCTGCCGCTCGACGAGACGCCTGCCCCGGCGCACCAGTCGGTGCCGGTCGGTTTCGCCGGCACCGTCACCCTCGTGCAGGCGCTCGGCGACGCCGGAGTCCGCGCGCCGCTGTGGTGCCTCACCCGGGGTGCCGTCGCCACCGGCCCGGCCGACCCGCTGCCGCACCCGCTCCAGCAGCTCACCTGGGGCTTCGGCCGGGTCGCCGCACTCGAACACCCGGACCGCTGGGGCGGCCTCGTGGACCTGCCCGACGAACTCGACGACGCGGCCGGCCGACGGCTGGTACGTGTCCTCGCCGGCGCCGACGGCGAGGACCAGGTCGCGCTGCGGTGGGCCGGCGCCTTCGGCCGGCGACTGCTGCACGCCCCGCTCGGCGACGCCCCCGCCCCGCGCACCTGGCGGCCCTCCGGCACCGCCCTGGTCACCGGCGGCACCGGCGCGCTCGGCGGACACATGGCCCGCTGGCTCGCCGCCAACGGCGCCGCGCACCTGGTGCTGGTCAGCCGGCGCGGCCGGCAGGCCGAGGGCATCGCCGACCTCGAGGCCGAGCTGGTCGCACTGGGCGCCCGGGTCACCGTCGCCGCCTGCGACGCCGCCGACCGGTCGGCGCTCGCCGCCGTCCTCGCCGACCTGCCGCCCGAGCACCCGCTGACCACAGTCGTGCACACCGCCGCCGTCCTCGACGACTCGGTGATCAACTCGCTGACCCTGGAGCAGGTCGACTACGCGCTCAGCGCGAAGGTCACGACCGCGCTGAACCTGCACGAGCTGACCCGCGAGCTGGACCTCGACGCGTTCATCCTGTTCTCCTCGATGGCCGGCACCGTCGGCAGCTCCGGCGTGGGCAACTACGCCCCCGGCAACGCGTTCCTCAACGCCCTCGCCGAGCACCGGCGCGCCCTCGGCCTGCCCGCCACCTCCATCGGCTGGGGCGCCTGGGGCGGCGGCGGCATGGCCGACGGCGAGTTCGGCCGGATGCTGCACCGCCACGGCGCGCCCGAGATGCCCCCGCGCCTCGCCGTCGCGGCCCTGCACCAGGCCGTCGAGCACGACGAGACCTTCCTGACCATCTCGAACATCGCCTGGGACCGGTTCTTCGTCGCGTTCACCGCCACCCGGCCCGGTCCGCTGATCTCGGAGATCCCCGAGGCGCAGCGGTTGCAGGCCACCAAGGGCCTCGCCGAGACGAAGGAGACCGACGAGGCCGGCCCCGCCGGCGCGTTCACCCGGATGAGCGCCGCCGAGCGCCAGCAGGCGCTGCTCGATCTGGTCCGCGACCAGGCGGCCGCGGTCCTCAAGTACGCCGACGGCCAGGCCGTCGACCCGCACCACGCGTTCCGGGACCTCGGCTTCGACTCGGTGACGGCGGTGGAGCTGCGCAACCGGCTCGCCACCGCCACCTCGCTGCGGCTGCCGGTGACCCTGGTCTTCGACTACCCGTCGCCGACCGCGCTCGCCCGGCACCTGCACGAGGAGTTGGGCGGCGAGGCCGCCGTGGCCGTCGAGGCCGCCCCGGTGACGCTCGGCGACGACGAGCCGGTGGCCATCGTCGCCATGTCCTGCCGCTTCCCCGGCGGGGCCAACGACCCCGAGCGGTTCTGGCAGATGCTGCACGCCGGCCGTGACGCCGTGTCCGACCTACCCGGCGATCGGGGTTGGGACGTCGAGAAGCTCTACGACCCCGACCCCTATTCCACCGGCACCTCATACGTCCGCAGCGGCGCCTTCCTCTACGAGGCGGCGGAGTTTGATGCCGGTTTCTTCGGGATTTCCCCCCGTGAGGCCTTGGCGATGGACCCGCAGCAGCGGTTGTTGCTGGAGGTTTCGTGGGAGGCGGTCGAGCGGGCAGGGGTTGAGCCTGGGGTTCTTCGGGGTTCGCGAACAGGGGTGTTCGTGGGCACGAATGGTCAGGACTATGGGGCCCTGCTGATGGTGGCGGGGGACGAGGTGGAGGGCTTCGCGGGCACGGGCAACGCCGCGAGTGTGGTGTCGGGTCGGGTGGCGTACGCGTTGGGGTTGGAGGGGCCGGCGGTGTCGGTGGACACGGCGTGTTCGTCGTCGCTTGTGGCGTTGCACCTGGCGGTGCAGTCGCTGCGGCGTGGCGAGTGCGACCTGGCCCTCGCCGGCGGCGTGACCGTGATGGCGACGCCCGGGCTGTTCGTGGAGTTCTCGCGGCAGCGGGGCCTGGCGGCCGACGGCCGGTGCAAGGCGTTCGCGGCGGGTGCCGACGGCACGGGTTGGGGTGAGGGTGTTGGTGTGCTGGTGGTGGAGCGGTTGTCGGACGCGCGGCGTAACGGTCACGAGGTGCTGGCGATCGTGCGGGGCAGTGCGGTCAATCAGGATGGTGCGTCGAACGGGCTGACGGCCCCGAACGGTCCGTCGCAGCAGCGGGTGATCCGTCAGGCGCTGGCGTCGGCCCGCCTCACCACGGCCGACGTGGACGTGGTCGAGGCGCACGGCACGGGCACCACCCTCGGTGACCCGATCGAGGCCCAGGCCCTGCTCGCCACGTACGGGCAGGAGCGCGACGAGCCGCTGCTGCTCGGCTCCGTGAAGTCGAACATCGGCCACACCCAGGCCGCCGCCGGCGTCGCCGGTGTGATCAAGATGGTGCTGGCGATGCGGGAGGGCGTGGTCCCGGCGACGCTGCACGTGGACGAGCCGTCCCCGCACATCGACTGGAACTCCGGGGCCGTCGAGCTGGCGATCGAGTCGCGGCCGTGGCCGGCCGTGGGCCGGGCGCGCCGGTCGGCGGTGTCCTCGTTCGGCATCTCCGGCACCAACGCCCACGTCATCATCGAACTGCCCGAGGACCTCCCCGCCGAGAGCGTGGAGCCCGACGGCGAGGCCGCCGAGGATCGCAGCCCGGGGCTCGTGGCCTCCGACGTCGTCGTCTGGACGGTGTCGGGGCGGTCGAAGGGCGCGCTGGCCGGTCAGGCCGCCCGCCTGGCCCAGCACGTCCGCGCGCACGCCGACCTCGACGCGGCGGCGGTGGGCTGGTCCCTCGCCGCCACCCGGTCGACGTTCGACCAGCGGGCCGCCGTCGTCGGGGCCACCGTGGCCGAGCTGGTGGCGGGCCTGGACGCCCTGTCCGCCGGCGCGCCGGCGGGGAACCTCGTCACGGGTACGGCCTCCGGAACCGGTGCGGTGTTCGTGTTCCCGGGTCAGGGTGCGCAGTCGGCGCGGATGGCGGCCGGTCTCGCCGGTCGTGTGCCGGTGTTCGACGCGCGGCTGGCGGAGTGTCAGCGGGCCCTGGCGCCGTACCTGGATGTCGATCTGGGGTCGGTGTTGACCGGTGACGACGAGTCGTGGCTGGAGCGGGTCGAGGTCGTGCAGCCGGTGCTGTGGGCCGTCGGCATGGCCCTGGCGGCGGTGTGGCAGCACGCCGGGGTCACCCCGGCGGCGGTGGTCGGTCACTCGCAGGGCGAGATCGGCGCGGCGTGTGTGGCGGGGATCCTGTCCCTGGAGGACGCGGCGAAGGCGGTCGCGTTGCGGTCGCGGGCGCTGACGGTGCTGCGGGGCACCGGGACGATGGCGTCGGTCGACCTGTCGGCGGAGGCGGTGGCCGAGCGGCTGCCGGCGTTCCCGGGCGTCGGTGTCGCGGCGGTGAACGGTCCGTCGACGGTCGTGGTGTCGGGTCCGCCGCGGCCGGTTGCCGACCTGGTGGAGGCGTGCCAGGCCGACGGGGTGCGGGCGCGGTTGATCCCGGTGGACTACGCGTCGCACTCCGTGGCGGTGCAGGATGTCGCGGAGCAGTTGCGCGCCGACCTGGCCGACGTGACGCCGCAGCCGGGCCACACCCGACTCGTGTCGACGCTCACCGGGGACTGGGTGGACCCGTCCTCGATGACGGCGGACTACTGGTACGACAATCTGCGGCAGACCGTCCAGTTCGACGCGGCGGTGCGGGTGGCCGTCGCCGCCGGGCACACGACGTTCGTGGAGATCAGCCCGCATCCGGTGTTGACGATGCCGGTGACGGCGATCCTGGACGACGCCGGCGTCACCGGGCACACGTTGGGCAGCTTGCGTCGTGGAGACGACGATCCGATGCGGTTGCTGACGAACCTGGCCACCGCGCACACGATCGGTCTGCCTGTCGACCTGACGGCCGTACTCGCCGAGACCGACACCGTCGCACTGCCCACGTACGCCTTCGACCGCAGCCGCTTCTGGCCGACCGCGGCGACCCGGCAGGAGGACACCGAGGAGACCCCGAGCGGCGTCGACTCCGCGTTCTGGGCGGCCGTCGAGAGCGAGGACCTGGCCGCGCTCGCGGAACTCACCGAGCAGGACGCGACGGAATCCCTGGAACGGCTGGGCGCGGCCCTGCCCGTGCTCGCCTCCTGGCGACGCCAGCAGCGCAACCGCTCCGCCCTGGACGACCTGCGCTACCGCAGCGTCTGGCAGCCGTACACCGGGACGCCCGTCAGCTTCCTCCCCGGCGCCTGGTGGGTGATCGCCGACGCACGGCACCCGGAGGAGGGCGAGGCCGCCGTCGCCGAGCTGTCCCGCCGGGGCGCCGATGTCCGGCTGGTGTCGCTGCCGGAGAACCTGACCGACCGTGCCGCCCTCACCGCGCACCTGAGCGGTGTCACCCGTACCGCCGACGGCGGGCCGGCCCCGGTCGACGGGGTGCTGTCCCTGCTCGCCCTCGCCGACGGCCCGGTCGACGACACCCAGCCGGTGCCGCCGTTCCTCGCACGGTCGCTCGCGCTGATCCAGGCGCTCGGCGACCTCGACGTCGCCGCGCCGCTGTGGTGCGTCACCCGGGGCGCCGCCGGCACCACCCGGAGCGGCACGCCCAGCCGACCGGAGCAGTCGCTGCTCTGGGGCCTCGGCCGGGTCGTGGCCCTCGAACACCCCGAGCGGTGGGGCGGCCTGGTCGACGTACCGGCCACCCTGGACGACCACGGCTGGGACCTGCTCTGCGCCGCCCTCGCCGGACTCGACGGCGAGGACCAGCTCGCGGTCGACGGCGCCACCATCCTGGTCCGCCGGCTGGTGCGGGCACCCGGCGGCGAGGCGCCCGCCGACGACGCCGGCTACCCGGGCACGACGCTGGTCACCGGCGGCACCGGCGCGCTCGGCGCGGAGGTGGCCCGCTGGCTGGCCGCCCGGGGCGCCGAGCACCTGATGCTCGTCAGCCGCCGTGGCGCGGACGCCCCCGGCGCCGCCGAACTCGTCCGCGAGCTGACCGGGGCGGGCACCCGGGTGACCGTCGCGGCCTGCGACGTGGCCGACCGGGCCGCGCTGGCCAAGCTGCTCGACGAGGTACCCGCCGACGCGCCGCTGACCAGCGTCGTGCACGCGGCCGGCGTCCTCGAGGACGGGGTGCTCGACGGGCTCACCGCCGACCGCCTCGCCACCGTCCTGCGCCCCAAGGTGCTCGGTGCCCTGCACCTGCACGAGCTGACCGTCGGGCGGGAACTGCGCGCGTTCGTGCTGTTCTCCGCGCTGGCCGGGCAGCTCGGCGCCGCCGGTCAGGGCAGCTACGCCGCCGCCAACGCCTACCTCGACGCCCTCGCCGAGCAGCGGCACCGGCAGGGCCTGCCGGCCACCTCGGTCGCCTGGGGCCCCTGGGCGGCCGGCGGGATGGCCACCACCGACCATGCCGTGGAGGAGCGCCGCCGGCGTACCGGCGTGGCCCGCCTCGACACCGCGCCCGCGCTCACGGCGCTCGCGCAGTGCGTCGCGCGGGGCGAGCCGGCGACGATGGTGGCCGGCATCGACTGGGCCCGCTACGTGCCCGGCTTCGTCGCCGTGCGGCCCAGCCCGCTCATCGCGGGCGTGGCCGAGGCGCGGCGGGCCGTCGCCGAGCGGGCCGAGGACACCGGCGTCTCCGCGGAGTCCCTGGCCGCCCTGCTCGCCGGGCAGACCGACGCCGAACGACGCAAGACCCTGCTGGAGCTGGTACGCGGGCAGGCCGCCGCGGTGCTCGGCCACGCCTCGATGGACGCCGTCGAGCCGGACCGGGCGTTCCGCGAACTCGGCTTCGACTCGCTGACCGCCGTGGAGCTGCGCAACCGGCTCACCGCGGCGACCGGCGTCCGGCTGCCCGCCACGGTCGTCTTCGACTATCCGACCGCCGCCGGGCTGGCCGAGTACGTGCGGGCCGCCGTCGTCGACGGCGGGGTGGTCGGGGTCGCACCGGTCTTCGGCGAGCTGGACAGGTTGGAAGCGGCGCTCTCCGGCTCGGCGCCGGACCGCAGCGCCCGAATTCGGATCACCGAGCGGCTGCGGGCGCTGCTGGCCTCCCTCAACGAGGCCGACGCCCCGGCGGACGGCGACACCGTCGCCGAGAAGCTCCAGGACGCGACGCCGGACGAGGTCTTCGACTTCATCGACCGCGAGCTGGGGATGTCCTGACGTGATCGCTGCTGCGACGACGGGTCAACACAAGGAGTGCGCGGTCCATGGCTGACGAGGCGAAGCTTCTCGACTACCTCAAGCGGGTCACCGCTGACCTGCACCAGGTGCGCCAGCGCCTGCGCGAGGTGGAAGCCGGTGAACAGGAACCGGTCGCCATCGTCTCCATGAGCTGCCGCTTCCCGGGCGGGGTGCGCTCGCCCGAGGACCTGTGGGAGGTGGTCGCGTCCGGCCGGGACGTGGTCTCCGACTTCCCGACCGACCGCGGCTGGGACGTCGCGTCGCTCTACGACAGCGACCCCGAGCAGGCCGGCACGTCGTACACGCGGCAGGGTGGCTTCGTCCACGACCTGGCCGACTTCGACCCGGGGTTCTTCGCGATCTCCCCCCGGGAGGCGCTGGCGATGGACCCGCAGCAGCGCTGGCTGCTGGAGACCTCGTGGGAGGCCCTGGAGCGGGCCGGCATCGACCCGCACTCGCTGCGCGGCAGCCGCACCGGCGTCTTCGCCGGTAGCACCGGCCAGGACTACGGCACCGTGCTGATGGGTGCCGCGCAGGGCCTGGAGGGGCACCTGATGACCGGCAACGCCGGCAGCGTGGTGTCCGGCCGGATCGCCTACACCTTCGGGTTGGAGGGGCCGGCCGTCACCATCGACACCGCCTGCTCGTCCTCCCTGGTCGCCCTGCACCTCGCGGGCCAGGCGCTGCGGCAGCAGGAGTGCACCCTGGCCATCGTCGCCGGCGTCACCGCCATGTGCACCCCGGCCGCCTTCGTCGAGTTCTCCCGGCAGCGCGGCCTCGCCGCCGACGGCCGGTGCAAGGCGTTCGCCGCCGCCGCCGACGGGACCGGCTGGTCCGAGGGCGTCGGCGTCCTGGTGCTGGAACGGCTCTCGGACGCGCAGCGCAACGGCCACCCCATCCTCGCCGTGGTACGGGGCAGCGCGGTGAACCAGGACGGCGCCTCCAACGGGCTGAGCGCCCCGAACGGGCCGTCGCAGCAGCGGGTGATCCAGCAGGCCCTGGCCAACGCCGGCCTCGCCGCCGGCGGCGTGGACGTGGTGGAGGCGCACGGCACCGGCACCCGTCTCGGCGACCCGATCGAGGCGCAGGCGCTGCTGGCCACGTACGGGCAGGAGCGGGGGGACTCCGCGCCGCTGCTGCTCGGCTCGGTCAAGTCGAACATCGGCCACGCGCAGGCGGCCGCCGGGGTGGCCGGCGTCATCAAGATGGTCATGGCGATGCGGCACGGCGTCGTACCGCCCACCCTGCACGTCGACGAGCCGACGCCCGAGGTCGACTGGTCAGCCGGCGACGTCTCGCTGGTGACCGAGGCGACGCCGTGGCCGGCGGTGGACCGGCCGCGCCGCTCGGCGGTCTCCTCGTTCGGGGTGTCCGGCACCAACGCGCACACCATCCTGGAGCAGGCCCCGGCACCGCAGCCGGCCCCGTCGGCCGCCGTGCCGGTGGTCGAGCGGCCGGTCGTACCGGTGCCGCTGTCGGCCCGGGACGCTGCCGGCCTCGCCGCGCAGGCGGCCCGCTGGGCGGCCCGGATCGCCGCCGACGAGACCCTGCGCCCCCTGGATGTGGCCTTCTCGTCGGTCACCTCCCGGTCCACCCTGGACCACCGCGCCGTGGTCCACGCGACCGGCCGCGAGGACCTGCTGGCCGGGCTGCGCGCCCTCGCCGCCGGTCAGCCGTCCGGCGCGGTCGTCGCCGGGCAGGCCGGCGGCCGGGGCTCGGTCGCGGTGCTCTTCTCCGGCCAGGGCGCGCAGCGCGCCGGCATGGGCCGGGAGTTGTACGCGGGCTTCCCGGTGTTCGCCGCCACGCTGGACGAGGTGTGCGTGTACCTGGACGCGCTGCTGCCGCGTCCGCTGCGGGAGGTGCTGTTCGCGCTGGAGGGTTCCGCCGAGGCGGCCCTGCTGGACCAGACGGTGTTCACGCAGGCGGGCCTGTTCGCCGTCGAGGTGGCGCTGTTCCGCCTCGTCGAGTCGTTCGGCATCGCGCCGGAGTTCGTGGGCGGTCACTCGATCGGTGAGGTGACGGCCGCGTACGTGGCGGGCGTGCTGTCGCTGGCCGACGCGTGTGCGCTGGTGGCGGCGCGGGGCCGGTTGATGCAGGCCCTGCCGGCCGGTGGCGGCATGCTCGCGGTGGCCGCCGACGAGGTGGCGGTGGTCGAGTCGATCGCCGGCTCGACCGACCGGGTCGGGATCGCGGCCGTCAACGGGCCGACCTCGGTCGTGGTCTCCGGTGCCGTCGACGCCCTCGACGAGGTGGAGCGGGTCTGGCGGGACCGGGGCGTGCGTACGCGCCGGCTGACCGTCAGTCACGCGTTCCACAGTCCGCTGATGGAGCCGATGCTCGCCGAGTTCCGCGCCGTCCTCGACGGGTTGACGTTCTCCGCGCCGTCGCTGCCGGTGGTGTCGAACGTGACCGGTGCGCTGGCCGACGCCGACGAGATCCGCACCGCCGACTACTGGGTGCGCCACGTCCGCGAGGCCGTCCGCTTCGCCGACGGGGTCACCGCCCTGTGCGAGGCGGGGGTGGACACGTTCCTGGAGGTCGGGCCGCAGAGCGTCCTGACCGCGATGGTCGGCGAGATCCTGCCGGGCGACGACGTCGTGCTGGCCGCCGCCGCGCAGCGCAAGGACCGGTCCGGGGCGCACGGGCTGCTGGCCGGGTTGGCCGAGCTGCACGTGCACGGCGTTGCGGTCGACTGGCTGCAGTGGTTCGCCGACACCGGCGCCCGGCGGGTCGACCTGCCCACGTACGCCTTCCAGCACCAGCGCTACTGGCCCGAGGCGGGCGCCGGGTGGACCGGCGACGTCACCGCGGTCGGCCTGCGCCCCGCGCAACACCCCCTGCTCGGAGCCGCCGTCGGCGTCGCGCACGCCGAGGGCTTCCTCTTCACCGGCCGGCTGGCCCGGCGTACCCACCCGTGGATCTGCGACCACGTCGTCTTCGACACCGTGCTGCTGCCCGGCACGGGTTTCGTCGAACTCGCCCTCCAGGCGGGTGGGCACGTCGGCGCGGACCACGTCCGCGAACTCACCCTGGAGTCGCCGCTGATCCTGCCGGAGACCGGGGGCGTCGACATCCAGCTCTGGATCGGCCCGGCGGACGAGACCGGCTGCCGTTCCGTGTCGCTGCACTCCGCGCAGGACGGCGAGCCGGCCGAGGGCACGGGTGAGCGGGCCTGGACCCGCAACGCCAGCGGCGTGCTGGCCAGCGGCCCGGCCGTGCCGAGCGGTCCCGCCGGCTGGTCCGACCTGACCACCTGGCCGCCGCCGGGCGCGACCGAGGTCGGCACCGACGACCTCTACCTGAACCTCGCCGCCCAGGGCTACGACTACGGCCCGTCGTTCATCGCCCTGCGCTCCGCCTGGCGGCGCGGCGACGACCTCTTCGCCGAGCTGGCGCTGCCCGAGGCCCCCGCCGCCGAGGCCGCCGGGTACGGCCTGCACCCGGCCCTGCTCGACGCGGCGCTGCACACCCTCGGCCTGACCACGCCGGCCGGGGAGCCCTCCGGGGCGGGCATGCCCCCCGGATTCGGCCGCCTGCCGTTCTCCTGGAACGACGTCGCCCTGCACGGCGCCGGGGCCGCGGCGGCCCGCGTCCGGGTCTCGCACACCGGCCCCGACAGCATCTCGCTGCTGCTCACCGACGTCACCGGCGCGCCGGTCATCTCCGTCGGCTCCCTCGTCCTGCGGCCGGTCTCCGCCGACCAGCTCCGCACCGCCTCCGGCGGCGGCACCGAGTCGCTGTTCCGGGTCGAGTGGGCCCCGCTCGTGCTTCCCGCCGGCCCGTCCACGGTCGACTGGGCGGTGCTCGGCGACGCCGCGGCGCTCACCGACGCGGTCGCCGCCACCGGCACGGCCGTGGCGGCGTACCCCGACCTGGCGGCCCTGGCCACGGCGATGGACGGCGGGACGGACGCGCCCGGCGTGCTGGTCCTGCCGTTGCTCGACCCGCCCGCGTCGGCGGACGTGCCGCGCGCCGTCGCCGAGGCGACCCACCGGGTGCTCGCCGTGCTCCAGCAGTTCCTCGCCGAGGAGCGCTACGCGGTGTCCCGACTGGTGGTGCTGACCTCGGGCGCGGTCGCCACCGACCGGGACACCGACCTGACGGACCTGGCCGGCGCCGCCGTGATCGGCCTGCTGCGCTCCGCCCAGTCGGAGAACCCCGACCGGTTCGTGCTGGTGGACGTCGACGACGTGGCCGGCTGCGCCGCCGCGCTCGTCCCGGCCGTCGCGACCGACGAGCCGCAGGTCGTGATCCGCGCGGGCGTCGCCGCCGGCGCCCGGCTCACCCGGGTCCCCGCCCCGACCGAGCCGCCGGCAGCCCCGTTCGACTCCGACGGCACCGTCCTGATCACCGGCGCCACCGGCACCCTCGGCCGGCTGATGAGCCGGCACCTGGTCAGCACGTACGGCGTCCGGCACCTGATCCTCACCAGCCGGCGCGGTCGCGCCGCCGGGGGCGTCGCGGAGCTCTGCGCCGAGTTGGAGGCGCTCGGCGTGAGCGTCACCGTCGCCGCCTGCGACGTCGCCGACCGTGGCGCCGTGGCCGAGCTGCTGGCCGGCATCCCGGCGGAGCACCCGCTGACCGCCGTCATCCACGCCGCCGGCGTCCGCGACGACGGCGTCATCTCCTCGCTCACCCCCGAGCGGATGGACGGCGTGCTGCGGCCCAAGGTCGACGCCGCCTGGCACCTGCACGAGCTGACCGCCGACCTCGACCTGAAGGCGTTCGTCTCGTACTCCTCGCTGGCCGCCACCGCCGGCGGCCCGGGCCAGGGCAACTACGCCGCCGCCAACGCGTTCCTCGACGGGCTGGCCCAGCACCGCAAGGCGCGCGGCCTCGCCGCCCTCACCCTCGCCTGGGGCCTCTGGGCCGACCGCAGCGGCATGACCACCGAGCTGGACGACGTCCACCTCAACCGGATCTCCCGCTCCGGCGTCGCCGCCATGGAGGCCGAGGAGGGGCTCGCCCTCTTCGACGCGGCCTGCCGCACCACCGACGCCGCGCTCGTCCCGGCCCGGCTGGACCTCGCCGCGATGAAGGTGCAGTTCGCCGGCGGAAGCATCCCGCCGCTGTACCGGGCGCTGATCCGCACGCCCGCCCGCGCCGCCGCGGCCAGCACCGGCGCGTCGCTGGTGCAGCAGCTCGCCGGGCTCGGCGACGCCGAGCGGGCCGCCGCGCTGGTCGAGATCGTCCGGGGCCAGGCCGCCGCCGTGCTCGGCTACCCCGACCCGGCGGCCATCGAGCCGCGCCGGGCGTTCAGCGAGTTCGGCTTCGACTCGCTCACCGCCGTCGAGATGCGCAACCGGCTCAACAACGCGTTCGGGATGCGGCTGCCGGCCACCCTCGTCTTCGACTACCCGACCCCGCACGACCTGGCGGCCTTCCTGGGTACGGAGATCGCCGGCACCCCGGTTCCCATGCGACCCACGACGACCGCCGTGTCGGTCGGCGACGACGAGCCCCTCGCGATCATCGGCATGGCCTGCCGGCTGCCCGGCGGCGTGTGGTCGCCCGACGACCTGTGGCGGCTGGTGGTCGACGGCGTGGACGCGATCAGCGACCTGCCCACCGACCGTGGCTGGGACCTCGACAGCCTCTACAGCCCCGACCCCGACGCCCCCGGCACCTTCTACGCCCGCGGCGGCGGCTTCCTCAGCGGCGTCGACAGGTTCGACCCCAACTTCTTCGGCATCTCGCCCCGCGAGGCCCTGGCCATGGACCCGCAGCAGCGACTGCTGCTGGAGACCACCTGGGAGTCCTTCGAGTCCGCCGGCATCGACCCCACCGACGTACGGGGCAGCAGCACCGGCGTCTTCGTCGGCACCAGCGGCCAGGACTACGGCTCGCTGCTCGCGTACTCGCCGGAGGCCGCCGAGGGCTACATGCTGACCGGGATGACCAGCAGCGTCATCTCCGGCCGGGTGGCGTACACGTTCGGGCTGGAGGGGCCGGCGGTGTCGCTGGACACGGCCTGCTCGTCGTCGCTGGTCGCGCTGCACTGGGCCGGCCAGGCGCTGCGGCGCGGCGAGTGCGACATGGCCCTCGCCGGTGGCGTCATGGTGATGGCCACCCCGACCGCGTTCGTCGAGTTCTCCCGGCAGCGCGGCCTGGCCGCCGACGGCCGGTGCAAGTCGTTCGCCGCGTCCGCCGACGGCACCGGCTGGTCCGAGGGCGTCGGCATGCTGCTCGTGCAGCGGCTCTCCGACGCCCGCCGGCAGGGCCGCACCGTCTACGCGGTGGTGCGCGGCTCGGCGATCAACTCCGACGGCGCCTCCAACGGGCTGACCGCCCCGAACGGCCCCTCGCAGCAGAGGGTGATCCGGCAGGCGCTGGCGTCGGCCCGCCTCACCACGGCCGACGTGGACGTGGTCGAGGCGCACGGCACGGGCACCACCCTCGGCGACCCGATCGAGGCGCAGGCCCTGCTCGCCACGTACGGGCGGGAGCGGCCCGCCGACCGGCCCCTGCTGCTCGGCTCGATCAAGTCGAACATCGGCCACGCCCAGGCCGCAGCCGGTGTGGCCGGCGTGATCAAGATGGTGCAGGCCATCCGGCACGGCCTCGTCCCGGCGACGCTGCACGTGGACGAGCCGTCGCCGCACATCGACTGGACCTCCGGCGCGGTGGAGCTGGCGACGCAGTCGCGGCCCTGGCCGGCGGTGGACCGGCCGCGCCGGGCGGCGGTGTCCTCGTTCGGCATCTCCGGCACCAACGCCCACGTCATCATCGAGCAGGCCGACGAACTGTCCGTGGCACCGGCCGAGCCCAGCCCCGGGCTCGTGGCCTCCGACGCGGTGCTGTGGCCGCTGTCGGGACGGTCGAAGGGCGCCCTGGCCGGCCAGGCGGCCCGTCTCGCGGAGTACGTGCGTGAGCGCGGCGACATCGACGCGGCGGCGGTGGGCTGGTCCCTGGCTACGACCCGGTCGGCGTTCGGTCACCGTGCCGCTGTCGTCGGGTCGGGCACGGAGGAGTTGCTGGCGGGGCTGGACGCGGTGGTGTCCGGGACGCCGGCCGGCAACGTCGTCGCCGACACCACCACGTCCCACGGCGCGGGCCCGGTGTTCGTGTTCCCGGGCCAGGGTGCGCAGTCGGCACGAATGGCCGCCGGTCTCGTCGGTCGTGCGCCCGTGTTCGACGCGCGGCTGGCGGAGTGCCAGCGGGCTCTCGCCCCGTACCTCGATGTCGATCTCGTGTCGGTGTTGACCGGCGAGGACGAGTCGTGGTTGGAGCGGGTCGAGGTGGTGCAGCCGGTGCTGTGGGCCGTCGGTGTGGCTCTGGCGGCGGTGTGGCGGCATGCGGGTGTGGTGCCGGCGGCGGTGATCGGGCATTCGCAGGGTGAGATCGGCGCGGCGTGTGTGGCGGGGATCCTGTCCCTGGAGGACGCGGCGAAGGCGGTCGCGTTGCGGTCGCGTGCGCTGACGGTGCTGCGGGGTACCGGCACGATGGCGTCGGTCGACCTGTCGGCGGAGTCGGTGGCCGAGCGGCTCGGGGAGTTCCCCGGGGTGGGCGTCGCGGCGGTGAACGGTCCGTCCACGGTCGTGGTGTCGGGTCCGCCGCGGCCGGTTGCCGACCTGGTGGAGGCGTGTCAGGCCGACGGGGTGCGGGCGCGGTTGATTCCGGTGGATTATGCGTCGCATTCGGCGGCGGTGCAGGATGTCGCGGAGCAGTTGCGCGCCGACCTGGCCGACGTGACGCCGCAGCCGGGCCACACCCGACTCGTGTCGACGCTCACCGGGGACTGGGTGGACCCGTCCTCGATGACGGCGGACTACTGGTACGACAATCTGCGGCAGACCGTCCAGTTCGAGGCCGCCGTCCGGGTGGCCGTCGAGGCGGGTCACACCACGTTCGTGGAGATCTCTCCGCACCCGGTGCTGGCGATGCCGGTCACGGCGATCCTGGACGACGCCGGCGTGAGCGGGCACACGCTGGGCAGTCTGCGCCGCGGTGACGACGACGCGACGCGGCTGCTGACGAACCTCGCCACCGCGCACACGATCGGTCTGCCCGTCGACCTGACGGCCGTACTCGCCGAGACCGACACCGTCGCACTGCCCACGTACGCCTTCGACCACCAGCGGTACTGGGTCGAGCCGCCGGTGCACCGGGCGCAGGACGTCGCCTCCGCCGGCCTCCAGGACGCCGGGCACCCGCTGCTCAGCGCCGCGCTGACCTTCCCCGACAGCGAGCGGATGGTCTTCACCGGGCGGCTGTCGGTGCGTACCCACCCGTGGCTCGGCGAGCACCGGGTGATGGACAACATCCTGCTGCCCGGCACCGCCTTCGTCGAACTGGCCACGTACGCCGGTGAGCAGGCCGGCTGCCCGACGGTGGAGGAGCTGACCCTGCTCGCCCCGCTCGTCCTGCCCGAACTCGGCGCGCTCCAGGTGCAGCTGACGGTCGGCGACCGGGACGACGACGGGCGGCGTACCGTCCAGCTCTACTCCCGGCCCTACCGGGACGGCTCGGACGAGATCCTCGCCGACGTCGCCTGGACCTGCCACGCCACCGGTCTGCTCGGCCCGCAGCCGGCCGACGCCGCGCCCGCCTTCGACCTAGGGGTCTGGCCGCCGCCCGGCGCGACACGCGTCGAGTCCGACGACTTCTACTCCGGTATCGAGGCGACCGTCTTCGGCTACGGACCGGCGTTCCGTGGCCTGCGCGCCGCGTGGACCCGCGACGACGAGGTCTTCGCCGAGGTCGAGCTGCCCGCCGACCACCACGCCACGGCCGGCCGCTTCGGCGTGCACCCGGCACTGCTGGACGGCGCGCTGCAGGCCATGTCGATCGGCGGCTTCCTCGGCCGGATGGGCGACGGCGCCGACGCCAGCGTGCCCCGTCTGCCGTTCGCCTGGACCGGGGTCTCCCTGCTCGCCGCCGGGGCCACCGCCCTGCGCGTACGCGTCGCCGCGGCCGGCGAGGTCGGCGTCTCCTTCCAGGTGGCCGACGCCACCGGCGCCCCGGTGCTGCACGTCGACTCGCTGATCATGCGCCGCGTCTCCGGGGACTCCCTCGGCGCGGCCCGCTCCGGCCGGCACGAGTCGCTGTTCCAGGTGGACTGGCCGGTGCTGCCGGTGCCAACCGGCCCCGTGCCGGCGGCCACCCGCTGGGTGGCGCTCGGCGACGACCTGGCGCTCAGCGCCGCCTGCGAGGCGGCCGGTGCCCGGGTGCGTACCGACGTCGGGCTCGACTCGCTGGGCGACCTGCTCGCCGGGGGTGAGCCGACGCCCGAGGCGGTGATCGTCCCGGTCGGCGACGCCGGGGACCCGACGGACCCGGAGCTCGCCGCACAGGCGCGGGCCACCACGCACCGTACGCTCGCCGCGTTGCGGACCTGGCTCGCCGACGACCGGTTCGCCGACTCGCGGCTGGTGCTCGTCACCCGGAACGCGGTCGCGGCAGGGGAGCAGGAGCCGGTGAACCTGCGCCAGGCCCCCGTCTGGGGCCTGCTGCGCACCGCCCAGCTCGAACACCCGGGCCGGTGCCAGCTCGTCGACCTCGACGACGCCCCGGACAGCGCCGCCGCGGTGGCCGCCGCCATCGCCTCCGGCGAGCCGCAGCTCGCCGTGCGCGACGGGCAGGTCCGCACGCCACGGCTCGGCCGGGTTCCGGCCGCCGTCGAACCGCTGCCCGGCGGGATCGACCCGGCCGGCACCGTGCTGATCACCGGCGGCACCGGCGTGCTGGGCCGCATCCTGGCCCGCCACCTCGCCACCAGCCACGGCGTACGGCACCTGCTGCTGGCCGGGCGGCGCGGCGCGGCGGCCGAGGGGATCGGCGACCTGGTCACCGAACTCGCCGGCACCGGTACGGAGGTGGCCGTCGTGGCCTGCGACGCCGCCGACCCCGAGGCCCTGTCGGCGCTGCTGGCCGGGGTGCCTGCGGCGCACCCGCTCACCGCCGTGGTGCACGCCGCCGGCGTCCTCGACGACGGCGTGCTGGAGTCGATGACCCCCGACCGGGTGGACGCGGTCGCCGTGCCGAAGATCGACGCCGCCTGGCACCTGCACCGCCTCACGGCCGACGCGAACCTCGCGGCCTTCGTCCTGTTCTCCTCGGCGGCGGCCACGCTGGGCAGCGCCGGCCAGTCCAACTACGCGGCGTCGAACGCCTTCCTCGACGCCCTCGCGGCGCACCGCCGGGCACGTGGGCTCGCCGGCAACTCGCTCGCCTGGGGCCTGTGGGAGCAGGCCAGCGGCATGACGGGTCACCTCGGCGACGACGACGTGCGACGGATGGCCGAGCAGGGCGCCACCGGCCTGGCCACCGAGCAGGCGCTGAATCTCTTCGACGCCGCGTGGCGGCTCGACGCGGCGGCCGTCCTGCCGATGCGCCTGGACGTCGGGACGCTGCGCGGGCAGGCGGAGGGCGGCACCCTCGCGCCCATCCTCCGGGCCCTGGTCCGGGTGCCGCTGCGGCGCTCCGTGGACGCCACCGGTGCCCGCTCCGGCGGGGTCCAACTCGGCCAGCGGCTCGCCGGACTGGCCGCCCCGGAGCGGCTCAAGGTGGTGCTCGACGTGGTACGGGCGAACATCGCCGCCGTCCTCGGCCACGCCGGCCCTGACGCAGTCGACCCGAACCGGCTCTTCACCGACCTGGGCTTTGACTCACTCACCGCCGTCGACCTGCGCAACCGGCTCAACAACCTGTCCGGCCTGCGGCTGCCGGCGACGCTCGTCTTCGACTACCCGACGCCGACGGCGCTCGCCGAGAAGCTGACAAGCGAGATCGCCGCCGACGCGGCGCCCTCCACCCAACCGCTCTTCCAGGGCATCGACACGGTGGAGAGCCTGCTCACCGCCATCCCGCTCGACCCGGCGGCCCGCGCCCGGTTCACCGCCCGGATGCAGGACCTGCTCGCCAAGGCGTCCGACCTTGCGGCCGGGCCCTCCGTCGAACCGGACCGGCCAGACCTCGACTCGGCCAGCGACGACGAGATCTTCGACTTCATCAGCAAAGAGTTTGGAATCTCCTGAGATGACCAACCTTCGGATCGAGGCAGGGGCCACCCGATGAGCGACGACAAGCTGCGGTACTTCCTCAAGCGGGTGACCGCAGACCTGCACGACACCAAGCGCAAGCTGCAGACCGTCGAGGCCCGGGATCAGGAGCCGCTGGCCATCGTCTCCATGAGCTGCCGCTTCCCCGGTGGCGTCCGGTCGCCGGAGGACCTGTGGGAGCTCGTCGCCGACGGCCGGGACGCGCTCACCGAGTTCCCCGACGACCGGGGGTGGGACCTGGAGGCGCTCTACGACCCCGATCCCAACAAGCCGGGTAAGAGCTACACCCGCATCGGTGGGTTCCTCGACGGTGCCGGCGACTTCGACCCGTCCCTCTTCGGCATCTCGCCGCGTGAGGCCCTCGCCATGGACCCGCAGCAGCGGTTGTTGCTGGAGACGTCCTGGGAGGCCGTCGAGCGGGCCGGCATCGACCCGCTGTCGCTGCGCGGCAGCTCCACCGGTGTCTTCGTCGGGCTGAGCACCTCGAACTACGGCATGGGTCTGCCGCACGTGCCCGAGGGCGTCGACATGTACATCGGCACCGGCAACACCACAAGCGTCGCGTCCGGCCGGATCTCGTTCACCCTCGGCCTCAACGGCCCGGCCGTCACCGTGGACACCGCCTGCTCCTCCTCGCTGGTGGCCCTGCACCTCGCCGTGAACGCGCTGCGCCGCGGCGAGTGCGACCTGGCCATCGCCGGTGGCGTCACCGTCATGGTCACCCCCGGTGTGTTCGTCGTCTTCTCCCGGCAGCGCGGCATGTCCGTCGACGGCCGGTGCAGGGCCTTCGCGGCCGGCGCGGACGGCACCGGCTGGGGCGAGGGCGGCGGCGTGCTCGTCGTGGAGCGGCTGGCCGACGCCGAACGCAACGGCCACCCGGTCCTCGCCGTGATCCGGGGCAGCGCCCTCAACCAGGACGGCGCCTCCAACGGGCTCACCGCCCCCAACGGCCCCTCCCAGCAGCGGGTCATCCGCCAGGCCCTCGCCAACGCCCGGCTCTCCACCGCCGACGTCGACATGGTCGAGGCGCACGGCACCGGCACCACCCTCGGCGACCCGATCGAGGCGCAGGCGCTCATCGCCACGTACGGGCAGGACCGCCCGGCGGACCGGCCGCTGTGGCTGGGCTCGGTGAAGTCGAACATCGGCCATACCCAGAGCGCCGCCGGCGTCGCAGGTCTGGTCAAGATGGTGATGGCGCTGCGCAACGGCGTCATGCCGGAGACCCTGCACATCGACGAGCCGTCCCCGCACGTGGACTGGACGGCCGGGGCGGTCTCCCTGCTCACCGAGTCCAAGCCGTGGCCGGAGCTGGACCGCCCCCGCCGCGGCGGCGTCTCCTCCTTCGGGGTCAGCGGCACCAACGCCCACGTCATCCTCGAGGAGTACCGCCCGCGCGTCGCCGAGGCGGCGACCGTCGACGGCGAGCAGGCGGACGGGACCGGCGCCGTCGAGCCCGCGCGCCGGCCGGACCTGGTCGCCTCGGACGTGACCCTCTGGCCGGTTTCGGCCCGGTCGAGGACCGCCCTGGGCGGGCAGGCGGCCCGGCTCGCGGACTTCCTGCGCAGGCGCGGCGAGATCGATCCGGCGGCGGTCGGCTGGTCGCTGGCCACCACCCGCTCGACGTTCGACCACCGTGCCGCCGTCGTCGGGTCGACCGCCGACGAGCTGCTGGCCGGGCTGGACGCCCTCGCCGCCGGCCAGCCGGCAGGGAACCTCGTCAGCGGTACGGTCACCAGCGCCGGCGCAGGTCCCGTCTTCGTGTTCCCGGGTCAGGGGGCGCAGTCGGCGCGGATGGCGGCCGGGCTCGTCGGTCGTACGCCGGTGTTCGACGCGAAGCTGGCCGAGTGCCAGCGGGCCCTGGCGCCGTACCTCGACGTGGACCTCGTCGGGGTGTTGACCGGTGACGACGAGTCGTGGCTGGAGCGGGTCGAGGTCGTGCAGCCCGTGCTGTGGGCCGTCGGCATCGCCCTGGCGGCCGTGTGGCGCGCGGCGGGCGTCGTCCCGGACGCGGTGATCGGTCACTCGCAGGGCGAGATCGGCGCGGCCTGTGTCGCCGGGATCCTGAGCCTGGAGGACGCTGCGAGGGCAGTGGCGTTGCGGTCGCGGGCGCTGACGGTGCTGCGGGGGACCGGGACGATGGCGTCGATCGACCTGTCGGCCGACGCGGTTGCCGAGCGCCTGGGGGAGTTCCCGGGTGTCGGTGTCGCGGCCGTCAACGGGCCGTCCACCGTCGTGGTGTCCGGTCCGCCGCAGCCCGTGGCCGACCTCGTGCAGGCGTGCCAGGCGCAGGGCGTCCGCGCCCGGCTGATCCCCGTGGACTACGCGTCGCACTCCGAGGCCGTGCAGCAGGTGGCCGAGCAGCTCCGCGCGGATCTGGCCGGTGTCAGTCCGCGGGCCGGCCACACCCGGCTCGTGTCCACTCTCACCGGGGACTGGGTCGACCCGGCGGTGATGACCGCTGACTACTGGTACGACAATCTGCGGCAGACCGTGCTCTTCGACGCGGCCGTGCGGACGGCTGTGGCCGCCGGGTACACCACGTTCGTCGAGATCAGTCCGCATCCGGTGCTGGCGATGCCGGTGACTGCGATTCTTGACGACGCCGGTGTGAGTGGGCACACCATCGGTAGTCTGCGTCGTGGTGACGACGACGTGACCCGGTTGCTGACCAACCTGGCCACCGCGTACACCGTCGGCCTGCCCGTCGACCTGACGAAGGTGCTCCCGGCCGCGGCGACCGTCGACCTGCCCACCTACGCCTTCGACCACCACCGGTACTGGCTCGACGGCAGCGGCGGGCCCGACCTGGAGAGCCTGCTGTCGGGCATGAGCGGCGACCCGGGCGACGCGGGCTTCTGGGCCGCCGTCGAGAGCGGGGACGTCACGGCCCTCGCCGAGACCATCGCCACCGAGGAGACCCCGGCACACGAGGTCCTCGACGCGCTGCTGCCGGCCCTGCCGATGCTCGCCTCCTGGCGCCGGCAGCGGCGCCGGCAGGCCGACATCGACAGCTGGCGCTACCAGGACACCTGGAAGCCGCTGACCGGCGTCGCCAACCGGGGCATGGACGGCACCTGGGTCGTGGTCCTGCCGACCGGCGACATCATCGAGCCATGGCAGGACGCCTGCGTCGAGGCGTTCGCGGCGGCCGGCGCGACCCTCGTCCCGGTGGCCGTCTCCACGCCCGACGTCGACCGCGACCAGTTCGGCAAGCTGCTGCGGGAGGCGCTGGCCGCCGCACCGGGCGGCGACGCCACCGCCGAGGTCACCGGCGTGGTCTCGCTGCTCGCCTTCGACGAACTGGCCCACCCGCTGCACCCCTCCGTGCCCGGCGGCTTCGCCGCCACCGTCGCGCTCTTCCAGGCCCTCGGCGACATCGGCCTGCGCGCGCCGATGTGGAGCGTCACCTCCGGCGCCGCGTCCGTCGGTATGGCCGACCTGCTGCGCTCCCCGGTGCAGTCGCTGGTCTGGGGCTTCGGCCGGGTCGCCGCGCTGGAGCACCCGCAGCGCTGGGGCGGGCTCGTGGACCTGCCCGAGGCCGTCGAGGACCGCTGCGCCGACCTGCTCGTCGCGGCCCTCACCACCGCCGGGGACGAGGACCAGATCGCGGTACGGCCGACTGGCCTGCTCGCCCGCCGGCTCACCCGCGTCCCGCTCGGCGACAGCCAGCCCGCCAACCCGTGGCAGCCGTACGGCACGGCGCTCGTCACCGGCGGCACCGGCGCGCTCGGTGGGCACGCCGCCCGCTGGCTGGCCCGCAGCGGTGTGGAGAACATCGTCGTCGTCAGCCGCAGGGGCATGGCCGCACCCGGTGCGCAGCAGCTCGTCGACGACCTCACCGCACTGGGCGCCCAGGCCGTCGTGGCCGAGTGCGACGCCTCCGACCGCGAAGCCCTGGCCGAGCTGATCGACCAGATCCCCGCCGAGTACCCGCTCACCGTGGTCGTGCACGCCTCCGCCGTCCTCGACGACGCCATGATCAACGACATCCGGCCCGAGCAGATCGAACGGGTGCTGCAGGCCAAGGTCGACGTCGCGTACAACCTGCACGAGCTGACCCTCGACCACGAGCTGTCCGCGTTCGTCATGTTCTCGTCCTTCGCCGGCAGCGTGGCCAGCTCCGGCGTCGGCAACTACGCCCCGAGCAACGCGTTCCTCGACGCGCTGGCCCAGCACCGTCGCGGCCTCGGCCTCACCGCCACCTCCATCGCCTGGGGGGCGTGGGCCGGCGGCGGTATGGCCGACGGGCCGCTCGGCGATCTGCTGCACCGCCACGGTGTACCCGAGATGACCCCGGAGGCGGCGATCACCGCGCTGCACCAGGCCGTGGACCACGGCGAGGCGTTCCTCACCATCGCCGACATCGCCTGGGAACGGTTCTCCGTCGCGTTCACCGCCACCCGGCCCGGTCCGCTGATCAGCGACCTGCCGGACGTCCGGCGGCTCGCCGCCGCCGAGGCGGTGGCCAGTGTGGAGGTCGGCGACGGCCCGGAGTCGTTGCGGGACCGGCTCGCCGGGCTGCCCGCCACCGAGCGGTTCGCCGTGCTGCTCGGCCTGGTCCGTAGCCAGGTCGCCGCCGTGCTCAACTACCCGTCCGCCGAGTCGGTGGACGAGCATCGGGCGTTCCGGGAGCTGGGCTTCGACTCCGTCACCGCCGTCGAGCTGCGTAACCGGCTCGGCTCGGCCACCGCCGTGGCCCTCCCGGTCACCCTGGTCTTCGACTACCCGACCCCGACGACCCTGGCGGAGTACCTCTACGCCGAGGTCGCCCATGACGACGTGGTCACCCCGAACGCGCTCCTCGACGATCTGGACCGGATCGCCGAGGGCCTCGACGTGGTCGCGCGGGACGAGGCGGCCCGGGTGCGGGCCACCGTACGCCTGCAGGCGATGCTCTCCCGGCTCGGCCAGGACAGCGGCGGCGCCGACATCGGTCGGCATCTCGACGACGCCACCGACGACGAACTGTTCGCGATGGTGGACAAGGACCTCGGCATCTCCTGACCCCAGCTCCAGCTCTCTCCCGTCTCTTTCGAGGAAGCGGCACTCCGATGGCCAATGAAGACAAGCTCCGCGATTACCTCAAGCGGGTCATGGCTGATCTCCACGACACCCGCCGCCGACTCAGCGAGGCCCAGTCCCAGGAACTGGAGCCGGTGGCGATCGTGGCGATGAGCTGCCGGTTGCCGGGCGGGGTGCGCAACCCCGACGACCTGTGGGAGCTGTTGCGGGAGGGCCGGGACGCCGTCGCGCCCTTCCCCGACGACCGGGGCTGGGATCTGGAGCGCCTCTACCACCCCGACCCCGACCACCCGGGCACCTCGTACGCCCGGGAGGGCGGGTTCGTCGACGGGGCCGGCGACTTCGACTCCGCCTTCTTCGGCATCTCGCCCCGCGAGGCGCTGACCATGGACCCCCAGCAGCGGCTGCTGCTGGAGACCTCCTGGGAGGCGGTAGAGGCCGCCGGTATCGATCCCGCCTCGCTGCGCGGCAGCCGGACCGGGGTGTTCGTCGGCACCAACGGGCAGGACTACGGCACCCTGCTGATGATGTCGCCCGACGGCGACGAGGGGCACTCGATGACCGGGGGCGCGGCGGCCGTCGCGTCGGGCCGGGTGTCGTACGCCCTCGGGCTCGAAGGACCGGCCGTCTCCATCGACACGGCCTGCTCGTCGTCTCTGGTGGCGCTGCACCTCGCCGTGCAGGCGCTGCGGGCGAGGGAGTGCGACCTGGCGCTGGCCGGCGGGGTGACGGTGATGGCCACTCCGGGCCTCTACATCGGATCCAGCCGGCAGCGCGCACTCTCCACCGACGGGCGGTGCCGGTCGTTCGCCGCCGCCGCCGACGGCGCCGGGTTCTCCGAGGGGGTCGGCTGGCTGCTGGTCGAGCGGCTGTCGGACGCCCGCCGCAACGGCCACCGTGTCCTGGCGGTGGTACGCGGCACGGCCGTCAACCAGGACGGCGCGTCGAACGGGCTGACCGCGCCCAACGGGCCGGCGCAGCAGCGGGTCATCAGCCAGGCCCTCACCTCCGCCCGGCTCTCCACCGCCGACGTCGACGTCGTGGAGGCGCACGGCACCGGCACCAAGCTGGGCGACCCGATCGAGGCGCAGGCGCTCATCGCCACGTACGGGCAGGACCGTGGCGAGGCCCCGCCACTGCTGCTCGGCTCGGTGAAGTCGAACATCGGCCATGCCCAGGCCGCCGCGGGCGTGGCCGGCGTGATCAAGCTGGTGCTCGCCATCCGGCACGGCCTCGTGCCGGCGACGCTGCACGTCGACGCGCCGTCTCCGCACGTCGACTGGGCGGCCGGCGCGGTGGAACTGGCCACGGAGGCACGCCCGTGGCCCGAGACGGGCCGGGTACGCCGGGGCGCCGTCTCCTCGTTCGGCATCTCCGGCACCAACGCCCACGTGATCATCGAGCAGCCGACCGAGCCGGTCGAGTCGGGTGTTGTCGAGTCCGTGTCCGGGTCCGGTCTGGTCGCTTCGGATGTGGTTGTCTGGCCGGTGTCGGCGCGGTCGAGGGCTGCGTTGGCTGGGCAGGTTGTCCGGCTCGCGGGGCACGTGCGTGAGCGGGGTGAGGTCGATCCGGTGGCGGTGGGGTGGTCGTTGGCGACCACCCGGTCGGCGTTCGATCATCGGGTGGTCGTCGTCGGGTCGTCTGCTGAGGGGTTGCTCGCTGGGCTGGACGCTTTCGCTGCCGGTGAGCCGGCGGGGAATGTGGTCGCGGGGGCGGCGTCGGGTCCGGGTGCGGGTCCGGTTTTCGTGTTTCCGGGTCAGGGTGCGCAGTCGGTGCGGATGGCGGCGGGCCTGGTGGGTCGTGTGCCGGTGTTCGACGAGTGTTTGGCCGAGTGCCGGCGGGCTTTGGCGCCGTATCTCGATGTGGATCTCGTGTCGGTGCTCACGGGTGAGGACGAGTCGTGGCTGGAGCGGGTCGAGGTCGTGCAGCCGGTGCTGTGGGCCGTCGGTGTCGCTCTGGCGGCCGTGTGGCGCGCGGCGGGTGTGGTGCCGGAGGTGGTGATCGGCCATTCGCAGGGTGAGATCGGTGCGGCGTGTGTGGCGGGCATTCTGAGTCTGGAGGATGCGGCGAGGACGGTGGCGCTGCGTTCGCGTGCTCTGGCCGTGCTGCGTGGTACGGGGACGATGGCGTCGGTGGACCTGCCGGTCGACGCGGTGGCCGAGCGGCTGCCCGCGTTTGCGGGTGTCGGGGTCGCGGCGGTCAACGGTCCGTCCACCGTCGTGGTGTCCGGTCCGCCGGAGCGTGTCGCCGGCCTTGTGCAGGCGTGCCGGGCCGAGGGTGTCCGTGCCCGGTTGATCCCGGTGGACTACGCGTCGCATTCACCCGCGGTGCAGGAGGTCGCCGAGCAGCTTCGCGCGGATCTGGCCGGTGTCAGTCCGCGGGCCGGCCACACCCGGCTCGTGTCCACTCTCACCGGGGACTGGGTCGACCCGGCGGTGATGACCGCTGACTACTGGTACGACAATCTGCGGCAGACCGTGCTCTTCGACGCGGCCGTGCGGACGGCTGTGGCCGCCGGGTACACCACGTTCGTCGAGATCAGTCCGCATCCGGTGCTGGCGATGCCGGTGACCGCGATTCTTGACGACGTCGGTGTGAGTGGGCACACCATCGGTAGTCTGCGTCGTGGTGACGACGACGTGACCCGGTTGCTGACCAACCTGGCCACCGCGTACACCGTCGGCCTGCCCGTCGACCTGACGAAGGTGCTCCCGGCCGCGGCGACCGTCGACCTGCCCACCTACGCCTTCGACCACCACCGGTACTGGCCCGCGCCGCCGCTCTTCCTCGCCGCGGCCGACGCCGCCCCGGACATCGACCGCTGGCGCTACCGGGTCACCTGGCGAGCCCTGCCCGACCTGCCGCTGACCTGGCTCGCCGGCACCTGGCTCGTGCCGGTGCCCGCGGCGCTGGAAGACGACCCGCTGGTCACCGACGTGCTGTCGGCCCTCGGCAACTTCGGCGCGGACGTCGTCCCGGTGGAGCTGGACGCCACCGGCGATCCGGCGGCGCTGGCCGAGCGCCTCAGCGCCGCGCTCCCCGGCCCCGGCGGCCCCGTCGCCGTGCTCTCGCTGCTGGGCCTGGACGAGCGGGCGCACCCGGAGCACCCGGCCACCTCGCTGGCCGTCTCGGGCACCGCCCTGCTGGTGCAGGCGCTCGGGCTGCTCGGCGTCGAGGCGCCGCTGTGGTGCGCCACCCGGGGAGCCGTCGTGGCCTGCGCAGACGACCCGGCGCCACGCCCCGCCGCCGCCTCCGTCTGGGGGCTCGGCCGCGCCGTCGCCCTGGAACACCCCGCCCGCTGGGGCGGCCTGCTCGACCTGCCCGACGTGCTCGACGCGCAGGCCGGCGCGCTGCTCTGCGCGGCGCTCGGCGCCAGCGGTGGCGAAGACGCCTTCGGCGACGACGGCGCGGAGCAGTCCGGCCGGGGCGAGGACCAGCTCGCCGTCCGCGCCTCCGGCGTCTTCGTCCGCCGCCTCACCCGGATCACCGAACCCGAGCCGGCCGCCTCCGGCGACGCGGACGACACCTGGCGGATGCGCGGCACCGTGTTGATCACCGGTGGCACCGGCGGACTGGGCGGGCATCTGGCCCGCTGGGCCGGCCGCTCCGGCGCCGCGCACGTCCTGCTGGCCAGCCGGCGCGGCCCGGACGCCCCGGGCGCCGCCGAGCTGGAGGCGGAGCTGACCGACCTCGGCGTACGGGTCACAGTGGCCCGCTGCGACGTCGCCGACCGGGCACAGGTGGCCGACCTGCTCGCCGCCGTCCCCGCCGACGCCCCGCTGAGCGCCGTGCTGCACACCGCCGCCGTCCTCGACGACGGCATCGTCGACACCGTCACCGCGCAGCGCCTGCACACCGTCGCCGCGTCGAAGTGCGTCGCCGCGCTGCACCTGGACGAGCTGACCCGCGACCTCGACCTGGACGCCTTCGTGCTCTTCTCCTCGGTGGCCGGCACCACCGGCAACGCCGGGCAGGGCGCGTACGGGGCGGCCAACGCCTTCCTCGACGCCCTCGCCGAGCGGCGCCGGGCCGAGGGACTGCCCGCCCTCTCGGTGGCCTGGGGTGCCTGGCGCGGGGCCGGCCTGCCCGCCGAGAACGAACGCGCCCAGGAGCGGCTGCGCCGGGGCGGCATGATCGGCATGGACCCGGAACTGGCCGTCGAGGCCCTCGCCCGGGCGCTGCGCCGCGACGAGCCCACCACAGTCGTCGCCGACATCGACTGGGCCCGTTTCGCCCCCGCGTTCACCCTGGTGCGGCCCAGCCCGCTGATCGGCGACCTCGCCGAGGCCCAGGAGGCGACGCAGCCGGCCGGGCAGGAGGCCGCCGAGGAGGAGACGGACGTACCATCGGCCCTCGCCCGGCGGCTCGCCGCGCTCGCGCCGGGGGAGCGCGCCGCGACACTGCTGGAGCTGGTGCGGCAGTGCGCGGCGACGGCCCTCGGCTACGGGGCCGCCGACGACATCCCGGCCACCCAGCCCTTCCGTGACCTCGGCCTGGATTCGCTGACGGCAGTCGACATGCGCAACTTCTTGGCCGCCGCCACCGACCTGCGGCTGCCCGCGACGCTCGCCTTCGACTATCCGAACCCGACGGTGCTCGCCGCGCACCTCGGCGAACTGCTCACCGGGATCGTGCCCGACGTGTCCACCCCCGCCCCGGCCACCGCGGCCGAGGACGACGACCCGATCGCCATCGTGGCGATGAGCTGCCGCCTGCCGGGTGGGGCGGACACCCCGGAGCAGCTGTGGCAGCTCCTCGCCTCCGGCGGCGACGCCATCGGGGAGTTCCCCACCGACCGGGGCTGGGACCTGGACCGGCTCTTCGACTCCGACCCGGACAAGGAGGGCACCAGCTACGCCCGGGAGGGTGGCTTCGTCACCGGCGCCACCGACTTCGACGCCGGCTTCTTCGGCATCAGCCCCCGCGAGGCCCTCGCCATGGACCCGCAGCAGCGACTGCTGCTGGAGGCGTCCTGGGAGGCGATCGAGCGGGCCGGGATCGACCCGCACACGCTGCGCGGCAGCGCCACCGGCGTCTTCGTCGGCACCAACTACCAGGACTACCGCAACCTGATGTTCAGCGCCGAGGGCGCCGAGGGGCACCTGATGACCGGCAATGCCGGCAGCGTCCTCTCGGGCCGGGTGTCGTACACCCTCGGGCTGGAGGGGCCCGCCGTCTCGGTGGACACCGCCTGCTCGTCGTCGCTGGTCGCGCTGCACTGGGCCTGCCAGGCGCTGCGCCGCTCGGAGTGCTCCCTCGCCCTGGTCGGCGGCGTCACCGTCATGTCCACCCCCGGGGTGTTCGTCGGCTTCAGCCGGCAGCGGGGCCTCGCCCCGGACAGCCGGGTCAAGGCGTTCGCCTCCGCCGCCGACGGCACCGGCTGGGGCGAGGGCCTCGGCCTGCTGCTCGTCGAGCGGCTCTCCGACGCCCGCCGCAACGGTCACCCGGTGCTCGCGGTCATCCGGGGCAGCGCCGTCAACCAGGACGGCGCTTCCAACGGCCTCACCGCCCCGAACGGCCCGTCGCAGCAGCGGGTGATCCGGCAGGCGCTCGCCAACGCCGGCCTCGCCCCGGCCGACGTGGACGCCGTCGAGGCGCACGGCACCGGCACGAAGCTCGGCGACCCGATCGAGGCGCAGGCCCTGCTCGCCACGTACGGCCGGGAGCGGCCCGCCGAGCAGCCGCTCTGGCTCGGCTCGATCAAGTCGAACATCGGTCACACCCAGGCCGCCGCCGGTGTCGCCGGGATCATCAAGATGGTGCTGGCGCTGCGGCACGGCTACCTGCCGCAGACCCTGCACGTCGACGAGCCGACTGACCAGGTGGACTGGAGCGTCGGCGCGGTCGAGCTGCTCGGCGAGGGCCGCCCCTGGCCGGTCACCGACCACCCGCGCCGCGCCGCCGTCTCCTCGTTCGGCATCAGCGGCACCAACGCGCACACCATCCTGGAGCAGGCCCCGGAGCCGGTCGAAGCCGAGCAGCCGACGGGTGACCCGGCGCGGCTGCCGGTGGTGCCGGTGCTGCTGTCGGGCCGTTCGGCGTCCGCGCTGGCCGCCCAGGCGCAGCGCTGGTCCGAGCAGCTCACCGGGCTGGAGGCGCCACGTACGGTCGACGTCGGCTGGTCGTCGGCCGTCGCCCGGGCCGCCCTGGAGCACCGGGCCGTCGTGCTGGCCACCGACCGGATCGCGCTGGATGCCGGGCTGCGCGCCCTCGGCACCGGCAAGGACGCGCCGCTGGTGGTCACCGGCGTGGCGGTGCCCCGGCCGAAGGTGGCGTACCTGTTCTCGGGGCAGGGCGCCCAGCGGGCCGGGATGGGTCGCGAGCTGGCCGAGGCGTTCCCCGTCTTCGCCGCCGCCCTGGACGAGGCCTGCGCCGCCCTCGAAGCGCACCTGCCCCGCCCGCTCAAGCCACTGCTCTTCGCCGAGCCCGACACGCCCGAGGCCGAGGCGCTGGACCGCACCGAATTCACCCAGCCGGCGTTGTTCGCCGTGGAGGTGGCGCTGTTCCGGCTGTTCGAGGCGTGGGGGGTCCGTCCCGACGCCGTCGCCGGGCACTCGATCGGCGAGATCGCCGCCGCCCACGCCGCAGGCGTGCTCTCCCTGGCCGACGCCGCCGAGCTGGTCGCCGCCCGGGGCCGGCTGATGCAGGCGCTGCCGGCCGGCGGGGCGATGCTCGCCGTCGCCGCCACCGAGGCCGAGGTGACCGCCACGCTCGGCGAGCGGGCCGACCGGGTCTCCGTCGCCGCCGTCAACGGCCCCTCCGCCGTCGTGGTGTCCGGGGCCGGCGACGCCGTCGAGGAACTGGCCTCCGAGTGGGCCGGCCGGGGCGTCCGGGTCCGGCGCCTGACGGTCAGCCACGCGTTCCACAGTCCGCTGATGAATCCGGTGCTCGACGACCTCGCCGCCGTCGCCGGACGGCTGCGGTACGCGGCTCCGAGCATCCCGATGGTCTCCACCGTCACCGGCGCGCCGGTCGACGCGGCGGAGATCGGCACGCCCGACTACTGGGTGCGCCACGCCCGCGAGGCGGTACGCTTCGCCGACGCCGTCGTGGCACTGCGCGAGCGCAACGTCACCGGCTACGTCGAGATCGGCCCGGACGGCGTGCTCACCGCCCTCGCCCAGGCCGTCCTGGCCGAGGCCCCGGCCGGCGGCCGGGCCCCACTGGTGGTGCCCGCCCTGCGCCGGGACCGCGCCGAGCCGACCACCCTGCTGCGCGCGCTCGCCGCGCTGCACACCCATGGCGTCTCCCCGGACTGGTCCGTCCTCTACGCCGGCACCGGCGCCCAGCGGGTCGAGCTGCCCACCTACGCGTTCGACCGGCAGCGCTACTGGCCGGAGCCGCCGCCCTGGGCCGCCCTCGTGGCCGCCGACGAGGCCACCGAGGTTGAGCGCCGCTTCTGGGCCGCGGTCGAGGCCGAGGACCTCGAGTCGCTGGCCCGCGACCTCGACGTTCATCGCGACCAGCCGTTCGGCACCGTGCTGCCCGCCCTGTCGGCGTGGCGCCGGCGCGGCCGGGAGCAGGCCCTGGTCGACGGCACCCGTTACCGGGTGGTCTGGGAGCCCATCGCGGAGACCCCGCAGGAGCAGGACCCCGGCCGGTGGCTGGTGCTGCTGCCCGCCGACCGGGCGGACGACCCCGACCTGCACTCCTGCACCTGGGCCCTGGGCGCCGAGGTGAGCATCGTGCCCGTGGACACCGCCGCCGACTCCGAGGAGCTGTGCGGCGGGTTCGCCGACGTGCTCACCGAGGCGCTCGGCGCGGGCGACGGGCCACTGTCGATCCTGTCCTTCCTCGGCCTGGACGACGCCCCGCACGCCGAGCACCCGGCGCTGCCGCGCGGCCTCGCCGCGACCGTGCACCTGCTCCAGCAGCTCGTCGACCTCGACGCCTCGGTCCGGCTCTGGTGCGTCACCCAGGGCGCCGTCGGCCTCGGCGACGGCGACGCCCCGGCCAACGCGCGGCAGGCGATGCTGTGGGGCCTGGGCAGGGTGGCCGCGCTGGAGCAGCCCGCCCGCTGGGCCGGGCTGGTCGACCTGCCCACCGACCTGGAGCCGTGGACGGCGATGCGCCTCGGCGGCATCCTCACCGGCGGCGGCGTGGAGGACCAGCTCGCAGTCCGCGAGTCCGGGGTGCTGGTGCGGCGGCTCGTACCGGCCACCACCGACGGGGAGCTCACGCCGTGGCAGCCCCGGGGCACGGTGCTGATCACCGGAGGCGCCGGCGCGCTCGGTGGGCACGTGGCCCGCTGGGTGGCCGCCGAGGGCGCGCAACGGGTGGTGCTGACCAGCCGGCGGGGGACCGACACCCCGGGCGCCGCCGAGCTGCTCTCCGAGCTGGCCGGGCTCGGCGTGGACTGCCGGGTGGTCCGCTGCGACGCCGCCGACCGCGCCGCCGTGGCCGACCTCCTGGCCGATCTCCGGCGGGAGGGGCCGCCGCTGCGCGCGGTGGTGCACGCCGCGGGGGTCAGCGAGGTGGTGCCGCTGGCCGACACCACCCTGGAGGACCTGGCGTACGTCATCGCCCCGAAGGTCAGCGGCGCCGAACACCTCGACGAGCTGCTCGGCGACGCCGAACTGGACGTGTTCGTGCTCTTCTCGTCCATCTCGGCGGTGTGGGGCAGCGGCGGACAGGGCGCGTACGCGGCCGGTAACGCCTACCTGGACGCGCTCGCCGAGCGGCGACGCGGCCGGGGCCTGGCGGCCACCTCCATCGCCTGGGGACCGTGGACCGAGTCGGGCATGTACACCGAGGGTGCGGCGGAGCAGCTGCGTCGCCGTGGCCTGCAGGTGATGCCACCCGGTGTGGCGATGGCCGGGCTGCGGCACGCCCTGGCGGCCGGCGACAGCTGCGTCACAGTCGCCGATGTCGACTGGGCCACCTTCCAGCCGCTGTTCACCTCGCTGCGGCCCAGTCCGCTGCTGGCCGACCTGCCGGCCGTACGCGGACTGGCCGCCACCCCCGCCGAGGCGCCGGACGCGGTCGCGCCCGGCTCCCGGGATCTGCTCGCCGGGCTGCGGGCGCTGCCCGACGACGAGCGGCGGGCCGCACTGCTGGAGATGGTGCGGGTCGACGCGGCGAAGGTGCTCGGCCACCCCTCGGCCGACGCGATCGAGACCGACCGGGGCTTCCTGGACCTCGGCTTCGACTCGCTCACGGCCGTGGAACTGCGCAACCTGCTCACCGCGGCGACCGGGCACGACCTGCCCACCACCGTCGTCTTCGACTACCCCACCCCGGACGGCCTGGCCGGCCACCTGTACGAGCAGCTCTTCGCGGGCGGCGAGGGGGACGACGGCGACGGCGGCGACGAGGAGTCGGTGCGCCGGGCCCTCGCCGCGATCCCGCTCGACGAGCTGCGGCAGGCGGGCCTGCTCGACCAGCTGCTCCAGCTGGCCCGTACGAGTGCCGGCACGCCGGCCGTGGCGCCCGCCGTCCCGGTCACGTCGCCCGCACCCGAGACCCAGATCCGCGAACTCGACGTCGCCGGCCTGGTCCGGATGGCCCTGGAAGGCTCCGACTCGTGACCCGGCCGGCCCTGAGGAGCGCCCGATGACTGTTTCCCTGGACGAGGTCGTCGGCGCGCTGCGTGCGTCCCTGCTCGACAACCAGAAGCTCAAGCAGCAGAACCAGCAGCTCACCGCCGCGCTCAGCGAACCGGTGGCGATCATCGGCATGAGCTGCCGGTTCCCTGGCGGTGTCAGGTCACCCGAGCAGCTCTGGGACCTGGTGGCCGCCGGCAGCGACGCGATGTCGGCGTTCCCGGACGACCGGGGCTGGAACCTGGGCGCGCTCTACGACCCGGACCCCGACCCCGACAGCCGGGGCACGTCGTACGTGCGCGAGGGCGGGTTCCTCTACTCCGCCGGGGACTTCGACCCGGCGTTCTTCGGCATCAGCCCCCGCGAGGCACTCGCCATGGACCCGCAGCAGCGGCTGCTGCTGGAGACCGCCTGGGAGGCGTTCGAGCGGGCCGGCATCGACCCCACCCGGCTGCGCGGCGCGCCGACCGGCGTCTACGCGGCCACCAGCAGTCAGGGTGACTACGCGGCTCTGCTCACCGGGGTCACCGGCGGCGTCGAGGGCTACCTCGGCACCGGCAGCGCCGCAGCCGTGGCGAGCGGCCGGATCTCGTACGCCCTCGGGCTGGAGGGGCCGGCGGTCACCGTTGACACCGCGTGCAGCTCGTCGCTGGTCGCGCTGCACCTCGCCTGCCAGGCGCTGCGGCTGGGCGAATGCACGATGGCGCTGGTCGGCGGGGTGTCGGTGATGGCCACCCCGACCGTCTTCGTGGAGTTCTCCCGGCAGCGGGGCCTGTCCACCGACGGCCGGTGCAAGTCGTTCGCCGCCGCCGCCGACGGCACCGGCTGGTCCGAGGGGGCCGGCATGCTGCTCGTCGAGCGGCTCTCCGACGCCCGCCGCAACGGCCATCCGGTCCTCGCCGTGCTGCGCGGCAGTGCCGTCAACCAGGACGGCGCGAGCAGCGGGCTGACCGCCCCGAACGGCCCGTCGCAGCGCCGGGTGATCCGGCAGGCTCTCGCGAACGCGGGGCTGAGTGCCGACCAGGTGGACGTGGTCGAGGCGCATGGCACGGGTACCACTTTGGGTGATCCGATCGAGGCGCAGGCCCTGATCGCCACGTATGGGCAGGGTCGGTCCGCGGACCGGCCGCTCTGGCTCGGCTCGATCAAGTCGAACATCGGGCACACGCAGGCGGCGGCGGGTGTGGCCGGGGTGATGAAGATGGTGCTGGCGATGCGGCACGGGGTGCTGCCGCCCACGTTGCACGTGGACGAGCCCACCCCGCATGTCGACTGGTCGGCCGGGGCGGTGTCCCTGCTGACCGGCACGCAGCCCTGGCCGGAGACCGGGCAGCCACGCCGGGCCGGGGTCTCCGCGTTCGGGATCAGCGGCACCAACGCACACGTCGTCATCGAGCAGGCCGTCGCGACGGACACCGACGACGTCCGGCCGGCCGGTACGCCCGCCCCGCCGGCACCGTGGATCGTCTCGGCCCGCTCCGCGCCGGCCCTGGCCGGGCAGGCGCGGCGGCTGCTGGCGCATCTGGCCGATCACCCCGACCTGACCGCCGCCGACGTGGCGTACTCGCTGGTCACCACCCGGGCGGCCCTGCCGTACCGGGCAGCGGTGATCGGCGGGGACCGCGACGCGCTGCGGGCCGGCCTGCACGCGGTCGCCGAGGAGCGCGACACCCCCGGCGTGGTGCGAGGCGTGGCCCGCAGGGCCGGCAAGGTCGCGTTCCTCTTCACCGGGCAGGGTGCCCAGCGCCCCGGCATGGGCGCCGAGCTGTGCCGCCGGTTCCCGGTCTTCGCCGCCGCCTTCGACGAGGTGGCCGGGGAGCTGAACCGGCACTTGAGCCGGCCGCTGCGGGAGGTGGTCTTCGCCGGGGCCGACTCGCCCGACGCGGATCTGCTGGACCGTACCGAGTTCACCCAGCCGGCGCTGTTCGCCTACGAGGTCGCCGCATACCGGCTGGTCACCGCCTGGGGGCTACGCCCGCAGTTCCTGCTCGGCCACTCGGTCGGCGAGCTGGCCGCGGCGCACGTCGCCGGGGTGCTGTCGCTGGCCGACGCGGCGACCCTGGTGGCCGCCCGGGCCCGGCTCATGCAGCAGTTGCCGCCCGGCGGGGCGATGCTGGCGGTACAGGCGTCCGAGGCGGAGGTGGTCCCGCTGCTCGACGAGCGGGTGTCCCTGGCCGCCGTGAACGGCCCCCGGTCGGTGGTGCTCTCCGGCGACGAGGAGGCCGTGCTCGCGGCGGGGCGGCGGCTGTCTGCCGAGGACCGGCGGTCCCGTCGGCTGCGGGTCAGCCACGCCTTCCACTCCGCCCGGATGGACGCCATGCTGGCCGACTTCCGGATCGTCGCGGAGAAGGTCGCCTGGCACCCGCCGAACCTTCCGATCGTCTCCGACCGCACCGGCGAGCCGCTCACCGCCGCCCAGGCCACGGACCCGGGCTACTGGGTCGACCACGTCCGGGACACCGTCCGCTTCCACGCCGGCGTCGCCACCCTCGCCGCCGGCGGCGTCGGAACCTTCGTGGAACTCGGCCCCGACGGCGCCCTGACCGTGCTGGCCCGGGAGTGCCTGCCCGACATGGAACCGGCGGCCTTCGTGCCGCTCGCCCGCCGGGACCAGCCGGAGACGACCACGCTGCTCGCCGCGCTGGCCGCGGTCGACCTGCGCGGTGCCGGAGTCGACTGGGCGGCTCCCTTCGACGGCAGCGACGCCGCGCGCGTCGAACTGCCCACCTACGCCTTCCACCGCGAGCGCTTCTGGCCGGACCCGCCCACCGTGGATCTCGTCCCGCCCGCCGCGACCGGCGAAGACGAGGAGTTCTGGGCGGCCGTGGCGCAGGGACGACCCGCCGAGCTGGCCGCCGCGCTCGGCCTGCCCGCCGACCGGCAGGACGCGCTCGCCGACTTGCTGCCCGCCCTCGCCTCCTACCGGGACCGGCGGCGTCGCGGATCGGAACTGGACGGGCTGCGCTACCGCGCCGACTGGGAACGCGTCGACCTGTCAGCCCCTACCACGCCGGCCGGTCGATGCCTGCTGGTGGCCGGGGCAGGCACCGACGCCACCGCGGTGCTCACCGTGCTGCGCGCCGAGGGCCTGGACCCGACGCTGGTCACCGTGGGCGACGACCTGGACGCCGTGGCCCGGGCCTTGCTCGCCGACGGCACCTGGTCGGTCGTGGTCTCGCTGCTGGCGGCGGAGGAACGGGCGGCCGGCACGGGGACCGGCGCGCTCGCCGGGACAGCCGCGCTCGTGCGGGCCCTCGCCGCTGCGGGGAACGGTACGCCGATGTGGACCGTGACCCGGGGCGCGGTGGCCGTCGACGCGCACGACGCCGCTCCCGGCGTGGCCGGGGCGTACGTCTGGGGGCTGGGCCGGGTGCTGGCGCTGGAGCAGCCGCGCTTGTGGGGCGGGCTGGTCGACCTGCCGGCGGAGCCGGACGACGTCGCGCTCGCCGCGCTCGCCCGGGTCGTCGCGTCCGGCGGCGACGAGGACCAGGTGGCGGTACGCGCCGGCGGGGTGTACGCCCGGCGGCTCCACCGGGCCCCGGCCGGCGCCACCGATACGGACTGGCGGCCCCGCGGCGCGGTCCTGGTGCACGGTTCCGCGCAGGTGCGTACCCCACACCTGCTGCGCTGGCTCGCCGAGCGGGGCGCGTCGCACCTCGTCCTCGTGGGGCCGGTGGCGGACGCCGACCCGCTCGGCCCGGACGTCACCGTCACCGCCGTCGACGACCTGGACGGGCTGCCCGAGGCGCTTGACCGGCTGGCCGCCACCGGCAGCGAGATCCGTACCGTCCTGCACGTCGCCGACTCCGACGGGGCCGGCGACCCGGTGGCGGTGCTGGATCCGCACGACCTGGCCGACGCCGTGGCCGCCCGTACCACCGCGGTGGAACTGCTCGGGCGGGCCTGCGCCGGCCTACCGATCGACGAGTTCGTCGTCTTCACCTCGACGGCCGCCGTCTGGGGCAGCGGGGGAGCGGCGGTCGCCGCCGCCGTGGGCGCCGGGCTGGAGGCGCTGGCCGCCGGCTGGCGTGCCGCTGGCCGCCCGGCCACCGTCGTCGCGTGGGTGCCCTGGGCGGACGAGGTCACCGATGCGGCGCAGCTGCGCCGCCGGGGGGTCCGGCCGCTGCCCGCCGACGTGGCCCTGTCCGCGCTGGGGCAGGCCCTGGTCCGCGGCGACGACCAACTGGCCGTCGCCGACCTCGACTGGCCCGCGTTCGTGCCGGCCTTCACCGCCGTACGGCCCAGCGCGCTGCTGCGCGGCGTGCCCGAGGCGACGGCCGGTGCCGAGCCGGAGGCCGGCGATGCCGCGGCGACCGATCCCGCTCGCGCGCTGCGCGAGCGGCTGGCCGGCGTCCCGGCCGGCGACCGGCACCGGATCCTGCTGGACCTGGTCCGGGCGCGGGTGGCTACCGTCCTCGGGCACGCCTCACCCAACGCGGTCGAGGCCGACCGGGACTTCCTGGAACTCGGCTTCGACTCGCTGACCGCACTGGAGCTGCGCGACGCGCTGCGCCAGGAGACCGGGGCGGATCTGTCGACGACCCTGCTCTTCGACCACCCCACGCCTACGGCGCTGGCCGTTCACCTGATCGGCCAGCTCCTCGGCGCGGAGGCGGCCGGGGACGGCGCGGACGACGCCGGGGGATCTGCCGGGAATGGTGCCGGCGGCGGACTGCTCGGCGGGTTGTTCAACCAGCCGAAGGCGCGCGAGGACCCGGCCGGGTATGCCGAACTGCTGGTCAAGCTCGCCCAGTTCCGCCCCAGCTTCCGCGAGCCGGCGCAGCTCACCCGCCCGGCCGGCATCCTCCGGCTGGCCGAGGGCGGTGCCCGGGCGCAGTTGGTGTGCTGCTGCACGATGTCGTTGCTGTCCGGCGCGCACGAGTACGCCCGGCTGGCCGCCGGCTTCCGGGGCGTACGTGACGTGTGGGCCCTGCCCAACCCCGGGTTCGGCGCGGGCGAGGAGCTTCCCGCCGACCTCGACGCGCTGCTGCGGGTGCACGCCGACACGGTTCTGCGTACCGTCGGCGCCGGCCCGTTCGTGCTGGCCGGTCACTCCGGTGGTGCGATGGTGGCCAACCTGCTCGCCGGGGAGCTGGAACGCCAGGGCCGCCCGCCGGACGCGGTAGTGCTCATGGACACCTACCCGGCTGACAGCGAGGTGCTCGGCGGGTGGGTGCCGCAGCTTCTCGACGGGATGATCGACCGGGACACCGCGTACACGCCGATGGACGACTGGCGCACGACGGCGTGGGCGGGCTACCTGCCGCTGTTCCTGGACTGGCAGCCGACCGAGACGGCGGCGGCGACCCTGCTGGTGCGGGCCACCGAGCCGCTGGGGGAGTGGGACGGCGAACCGGACGGCTGGCGGTCGCGCTGGCCCTACCCGCACGAGGCCGTCGACGCGGCCGGCGACCACTTCAGCATGGTCGCCGACCGGGGTCCGGAACTCGCCGGCACGGTCCAGCGCTGGCTGGTCGCGCGGGGCCTGTGACCGGTTCCGCCCCTGGCGTGCCCCTAGCGCCCCCTATCGGCGCACATACATCTATCGGACCGACGTTCCAGGACGGAGCATGACGACGTGGACGAGGCAGTGGTGGTCACGGAGCTGGTCAAGCGGTACCAGCCCAACATGCCACCGGCGGTGGACGGGCTGAGTTTCTCCGTCGCCGCCGGTGAGGTCTTCGGCCTGCTCGGGCCGAACGGTGCGGGCAAGACGACGACGATCGGGGTGCTGACCACACGGGTGCGGGCCACCTCGGGCCGGGCCCAGGTGTGCGGCGCCGACGTGATCGGCTCGCCCGCCGTCGCCCGGCAGTTGCTGGCGGTCGTACCGCAGCGGGTGAACCTGGACCGGGCGCTGACCGTCCGGCAGAACCTGCTGTTCCACGCGGCCTACCACCGGGTGCCCCGGGCGCAGCGCATCCGGCGGGCGGACGAGTTGCTGGACCAGATGGGGCTCAAGGACTTCGCGAACCACCGCACCGACTTCCTGTCCGGCGGCCTCGCCCAGCGCACGATGATCGCCCGCGCGCTGATGCACTCGCCCCGGGTGCTCTTCCTCGACGAGCCGTCCGCGGGCCTCGACCCGCAGTCCCGGCTCTTCGTGCACGACCGGGTCGCCGAGCTGAAGCGGTCCGGGGTGACCGTGGTGGTCACCACGCACGACATGGACGAGGCGGAGAAGCTCTGCGACCGGGTCGGCATCGTCGACCACGGCAAGCTGCTCACCCTGGACACCCCGTCCGCGCTGACCCGTACGCTGCCGGGCAGCAGCACCCTGACCCTCGTGGTGACCCCCGGCGCCCCCGCCGAGCAGGTGCGGGCCGCGCTCGACGCGATCCCGGACGTGGAGCAGGTGGAACACTTCAAGGTGACCGCCCCGGCGCCCGTCGCCGCGCCGGCGTTCCCGGGCATGCCGGCGATGCCGATGCCCGCGCCGGCCCCCGACGCCCCCGCCGACCCGGATGCCCCGCTCTCCTTCCGGGTCTACACCAGCGGCCAGCCGGCCAACGCCATCCCGATGGCGATGAAGATCCTCGCCGACCTGGGCTGCGAGGTCCGTGACCTGAACATCGGCCAGCCCAGCCTGGAAGATGTCTTCATCCACCTGACCGGAAGGGAACTTCGGTGAGCGTCGCCGCCCCCGCCCCCCCGTCCGCGCCGTCGCCGGCCTCGTCGCCGCCGCCGGTGCGCGCGCTGGACCAGTTCGCCACGTTTCGGGCGGTGCTCTCGCGGGACCTGTTCGTCACCGGCCGGGAGCTGGTCGGCTTCCTGCTCCAGGTCTTCATCCAGCCGCTGTTCATGCTGCTGATCTTCGGCAAGGTGCTCAGCGACCTGGGCTACGCCAGCGACGACTTCTCCAACGTGCTGCTGCCCGGCGTCATCGCGCTGAACGCCTTCCTGATCGGCCTGGAGAACACCGCGCTGCCGATGATGATGGACTTCTCCTTCACCCGGGAGATCGAGGACCGCCTCCTGTCGCCCATGGCGATTCCGCTGGTGGCCCTGGAGAAGATCGTCTTCGGCGGCATCCGCGGCCTGATCGCCGGCGTGGTGCTGATCCCGGTCGGCATGCTCATGCTCGGTGTCACCTGGCCCTGGGCGGTGGTGCTCAAGGTGGTCGGGGTGTTGGCGATCGGCGCGCTGGTCGGCGCGGCGGTCGGTCTCGCCTTCGGCACCCTGGTGCCCACGCAGCACATCCAGATCATGTTCACAGTGGTGATGACCCCGATCATGTTCACCGGTGCCACCCAGTTCCCGCTGCTCGGCCTGGACTCGCTGCGCTGGTATCAGGTGATCTGTTCGCTGAACCCGCTGACCTACATCAGCGAGGCGACCCGGTCGCTCGTCGGCCCGCCGGGGGTCGAGTCGCTGCCGCTCTGGCTGTGCATGTGTGTCCTCACCGGGGTCTTCGTGGCGTTCTCGGCGATCGGCATGCGTGGCTTCATGCGCCGCGCCATGGACTGACCGGCCCGGGATGCGTCCGCCGAGGGCCCGAACCGCTTCTGCGGTTCGGGCCCTCGCTGCGTCGTCGCCGGTCGCGGTGGCTGTCGCAGGGGGCGGTTCCACCGCGCCCCTGCGACAGCCGTCAGGACGTGGCGCTCTGTGTCTCGTCGGCCAGTGTCTCGGCGTACATGACGAGCCGGGACGGGAGGTCGGTCCGGCGCTTCACGTCGAGCTTGCGGTAGACCCGGGTCAGGTGCTGCTCGACAGTGCTCACCGTGATGAAGAGCCGGCTGGAGATCTGGCGGTTGGTGTGGCCCTGTGCGGCCAGCGCGGCGACGCGCCGCTCGGCGTCACTCAGCCCGTCGTCCGGTTCCTGGAGCTCGGCGGCGGCCGGGTACGCCGGCAGTCCGCTGCCCGGCTCCCGGCGGATCAGCCGCTGAGCCAGCACCGACGCCCCGCAGTCCTGCGCGAGCTGGTAGGCGCGGCGGACGAGCAGCCGGGCGCGGGCGGAGTCTCCGGCGCGCTGGAGTGTCTGACCGGTGTCGCCGAGGGCGCGGACGAGCTCCAACCGGTCGCCGCTGGACTGGAGCAGGTTGACCGCCTCGGAGAGCAGCTTGCGCCGGTGGTCCTGGGCGGCGGTGGTGGCGAGCAGGCGCAGCGTACGGCCCCGGGTCCGGTCGTCGACCCCGTGCGGCACCCGCAACTGCTCCTGCAGGAGCTGCATCGCCTGCGTCTTGTTGCCGACGCTGAGCTGCACCCGGGCCAGCTCCAGCCGCCACGGCACCAGTCCGGCCGCGTCGATCCCCCACGTACGCATCAGCTCGCCGCAGCGCCGCAGGTCGGTGGTGGCGGCGTGCGGCCGGCGTACGGCCAGGTGGTGCCGGCCGCGTGCGGCCAGGTAGTGCAGGCCCAACGGGGTGCGGAACATGCCGGGCGGGGTCGGGTGGGCCAGCCACCGGTCGGCCTCGGCGAACCGGCCCGACTCCGTCGCGGACGCGATCAGGGTGGACAGCGGTCCGGCGATCGCCACACCCCAGGCGGGGGCGGGCATGTCTTCCAGGGCCGCACGGGCGTGGTGCTCGGCACCGGGCAGATCGCCGACGCGCAGGGCCGCCTCCGCCCGGATCGCCCGGATCACGGCCCGCCAGCCCGGCGCGTGCTGAGCCACCGGCCGGTCGAGCAGCACGTCGCCCCAGACCGCGGCCCGGTCCGACCGGCCGGCCCAGAGCAGCGCCAGCAGGGGCGCGGTCAGCAGGCCGAGGGCGCCGTCGTCCGTGTGGTGGCGCTGCAGGATCTGCTCGGCGGTCGTCACCGTGTCGTTGTCGGCGGTCGGCGTCAGCGCGGCGCCGAGCACCGTGACCGCCTGCAGGAGCGGGCTGACGGTGGTCGGGGCGCCGGCCGCGCGGCTCCAGGTGGCCGGGGTCTGCCGCACGTTCGCCAGGTGGTCCGGGTGGGAGAGGGAGATCAGAAGCTGCATGATCCGCAGGCGGCCGGGCGGGGCGGCCGGGCCCTGCTCCTCGTCCGCCGAGAAGCCGCTGACGGCCTCGGCAGCCTCATCGATGCGGCCCTGCCAGAGCAGGTACGGCACGGCGGAGAGGCTCGCATCGGTGGACCAGCCGGCGGCCCGCGCCGTCTGCACCAGCTCCGTCAGCTGCCCGTTCACCGTCAACGGGTTGATCTGCCAGCGGGCATTCACCAGCATCTCGGTGGTGGCGGTGCGTTGCTGCTCGTCCACCGGCGCGCGGGCGAGCAGCCGCAGGCAGGCTGTCGCCACGTCGGGCCGGCCCGACGAGAGCGCGTGACCGGCGGCGTCCTGGAGCACCGGCACCCTCCAGCCGGTCACCGCCGCACCGGCGGCAACGAGGTGCTCGGCGACCACGCTCGCCTCGGCGCCGCGGTCGTGCAGCACCTCGGCGGCCCGCTGGTGCAGGCTGCGCCGCTCGTCGGCCGACATGTCAGCCAGGATCGAGCGCAGGATGCGCGAGTGGCGTAGCTGGTCGCACTCCATCAGGCCCGAGGTACGCAACACCCGTACCGCCGGGACCGTGGTCGCGGGCATCACGTCGAGGAGGTGGCCGAGCAGTTCGGTCGACGCGGGCCGGTCGAGCACGGCGAGCGCCTGGGCCACCCGGCGTACCCCGGGCTCGTGGCGGTAGAGGCACCCGAGCACGGCCTGGTCGAACGCGCCACCGACGGACGGAACGTCGTGGTCGCTGCCCTCGCCACCGGCCCGTTCGTCGAGCAGCGCCCGGGTGAGCAGCGGATTGCCTCCGGTCATCCGGACGTAGTGTTCCGCGGTCGCGCGGGTGTCGGCGTCGTCGACGGCGCCCTCGACCAGCCGGGCGACGGCGTCGACGGTCAGCGGTGGCAGGCCGATCCGGGAGAAGTGCGGCTGGCTGAGCAGCTCGGCGCGGAACAGCGGGTGCGGCGGGCGCAGCGTCGACGCCTCCGCGAACACGACCATGATCCGGGCGTGGCGCAGCCGCCGGGTCACGTAGAGAAGGCAGTGCAGCGAGGCCGGGTCCGCGTGGTGCACGTCGTCGACGAGGAGGACCAGGGGCCCGTTGGCAGTCAGGTCGATCAGGGTGGTGAAGAGGCCGTGCAGCAGGGGTGCCCAGGCCCGGTCTCCGTCGGACGCCTCGCCGCCGACTTCGGGCAACGGCACCGCGGAGGTGGCGTCGCGCAGCAGCTTCTCGACGTGGGCGGCGGTCTCCGGGGCGAGTCGTGCACTGTGGAACAGCTGCCCGACGACTCCCAGGTGGAGACCGCGCTCCGCCCGCGAGCCGGTCGCGCTCATCACCTGCCCGCGGGAGCCGGCCGTCCACTCGCCGAACGACTCCAGCAGGCTGGTCTTGCCGCTGCCCACGGCACCGGTGACCAGCGCGACGTGTCCGCGCTGCTGCTCCTCGCACGCGTGGAACACGCGCCGCAGACGGGTGATCTGTTCCTCTTGCTGAACCAACACCTGCGCGTAAGCCCTCCTTGTACGCGGCGCGGGCCTGGAAACGCCGGTGCGGCCCGACACCGCCACCCCTGCCGGAGACAGCCGCCCCTCCGCCCGCGTCTCGACGGGTAGGGGTGGAGCGCGCCGGGCGGCCACGCCGGGTGGACCTGAAATCCTTCGTCGGACCGGTCTTCTTGCCGTACGGTCCGCGTGTCGAGGCGAGTCTGGCACCGGCATGATGGTGCGACAACGGGCGTGAGACCCCATCGTTTCGCACCCAAACCTGCGGCCCCAGAAGGCATTTAGGGGTTGCGCGACTCGGGGTGAGGGGTGTTGGAGCCGATCGGCCCGGGGGAGGCGACACGCCGGTGAGCGGCCGGTGTCGGGGCGTACGGCTTGATGGTGCCACACCGCGACTCCCGGCGCACGCCTGGTGGTACCCACAGTGGTGGTGAGCAGACTCTTCGCGACGGCCGGCGAGGGCGACGGTCGCGTGACACCCGGTGGCTGTTCCGTGCGTAAGCCCGATCGGGATCAGCGCGGCCGAGGGCCGGACGGACGGCCGCCCGGGGGGTCCGTGCCCCGCGTCAGCGGATCCAGCACCGTCGTACCGGGGCGGTCGAACCGCAGCCGTCCGGCGAGTTCGCTGCGCGAGTTGACGTCCAGCTTCCGGTAGATGCGCGTCATTCGCTGTTCGATCGCGCTGACCGTCAGGAAGAGCTTCTCGGCGATCTCACGATTGGTGTGACCCTGGGCGGCCAGGGTGGCCATCCTGGATTCGGTGTCCGTCAGGCCCTGGACCACGACCGCCGCACCCGCCCGGCCGCCGGTGGCACCGTCTCTGGTGGACAGGGCGCTGGGCCACAACGTCGGGATGCCGCACTCCTCTGCGAGAGCCCGGGCCGACCGGGTCGCGGCGCGGGCCTGCCGCCGGTCGCCGGCCTGCTCGTAGGCGTGACCGAGGTCGGCAAGGTTGTGCGCCAGTTCCATCCGGTCGCCGCACTGCCGCAGCAGCCGTACGGCGCTGCGCAGGTGCGGGATCCGTTCCTGTCCCTCCTCGGTCGCGGCCAGAACCCGCAGGGCCGCGGCCCGGTACCGGACATGGACGGGCCGCAGCCGGGCCAACTCGTCGCGCACCAGCTTGCGCGCCTGCTGACGGCGGCCCATCCGGAGCAGTGCCCGAGCCGACTCGGTGCGCCACGGCACCAGGCCCGAGAAGTCCAGCCGCCACCGCTGCATCAGCTGCCCGCAGAGCTGGAAGTCGGCCAGCGCGGCCTCGGGGCTTCCCGCGGCGAGGGCGTGCGTCCCGCGGGCGTGCAGGTAGTGCAGCCCGAGCGGGGTCTCGAAGATCGCCGGCGGCACCGGCACCTGAAGGCAGGCGGCCGCCGTGTCGAGCTGGTCCATGAAGGTCAGGGCCCGTATCCGGACGGCGAGAGGTATCCCGATCACCACCCCCCAGCCTTTCGGCGAGAGCTGCCCCAGTGCCTCGTCGGCCAGCTTGCCGGCGCGGGGGAGGTCGCCGAGCCGGCCGGCGACGGCGGCCCGCAGGGCGGTGAGCGTAGCCGAGGGGGTGGTGTGGGGTGGCGAGGTGGCGGTCCAGCCGGTCGCACCAGTCGTCGGCCAGGTCGAGCCGGTCGGCGTAGATCATGGCGATGAGGGCGCAGATGACCCTCCACATGTGCGGTTCGTCGTCCGGCCCGGTGGTCGACAGTGTCCGCTCGGCCGCCTCGACCACGCCCGCGTCACCCCGGGCCAGCACGCCGGACAGCAGGATGACTCCGCTGAGCCCGTGCTTGACCCGGGCCAGCGTGAGCGGATCCCGCGCGGCCACGGCGGGCGCGGGCCGGTCGACCATGACCCCGGGATAGAGCGTCGAGATCCAGCCGGTGATGACGAGCAGCTCGGCCGCGGACTGCGGATCGGCGGGATCCGACCGCTCGCTCAGGTGCCTGACCAGGTCGACGGCCTTGTCGATCTCACCGTGCCAGAGGAGGTACTGGATGGGGCCGGCGGCCTGTTGGCTGCCGAGGTGCCCGGCCCGGATGGCGGTGGCGACGCTGACCAGGTGGGGGATCGTGGCCTGCGGGTCGAGTCGCCACTCGGCGCGCGCCAGCGCGGAGCGGATCCGCGCCCGCAGACACTCGCCGACGCCACTGCGGTGCGCCCGGCGCAGGTACCGTAGGGCGGTCTCCACCTCGCCGTCGAGCAGCGCCTGCTCGCCGGCGTCCAGCAGGGTCTGCGCCATCCAGGGTTCGGCCAGCTCGCCGATGTCCACCAGGTGCGGCGCGATCCGGGCCGGGGGCGCGCCGTCGTCGTGCAGCAGGCGGGCTGCTCCCAGATGCAGCCGTACGCGTTCCTCGGCGGTCATCCCGTCGATCACGGCCTGGGTCACCGCCGGATGGCGCAACCCCTGTTCGTCGATCAGCCCCGCGCTGGTCGACTTGTCGACAGCGCCCAGCGCGGGGTGCAACCGGGCGTCGACGAGATGCGGCAGCAGGCTGCCGTGCAGCGGCTCGCCGGTCACGGCGAGCACCCGGGCGGCGTTGAGCACCAGGCGGTCGCAGCGGTACAGGCAGCTCAGCACGGCCTCCCGGAACGACTCGCCGACCGCCGGGGCGTCGGCGGACCGTGGCGCGGCTGCCTGGTCATCGGCGAGCGCATGCACCAGGAGCGGATTCCCGCCGCTGATCCGGTGGCTCTCCTCGGCGATGCTGCGGGCGAGCGGGATGTCGAGCCGCTGGGCGAGCAGCTGGAACGTCCCCTCGGCGGTGAGCAGCGGCAGGCGGATGCGGTGCAGCTTCGCCGGTTGCAGCATCTCGGCGTGCACGTCCGCCTGCCACGGCCGGGTGCGTGGCGCCTCCGTCAGGACCATCAGCACGGGCAGGCCGGAGAGCCGCCGGGCCACGTAATCGAGACAGCGCAGCGACGGCACGTCCGCGTGGTGGATGTCGTCCACCACGATGACCAGCGGCCCCCGCGAGGTCAGTTCGAGCAGGGCGCGCCCGATGGCGGCGGTGAGCCGGGCGTTCTCCGCGTCCGCCGGATCGGCGTCGCTCCATGCGAGGGCGCCCGCGTCCAGCAGCCGGGCGAGGCGGGCCCGGATGTCGGGGGCGTCCGCGGCGCACGACGGCACCGCGCGGACGAGCTGCCGGACGACCTCCAGCGGTACGCTGCGCTCCGCGCGGGAGGCGCTCGCGCCGATGACCCGTGCTCCGGCGTCGCAGGCGCGCCGGGCGAAGGTCTGTGAGAGCGCGGTCTTGCCGGAGCCGACCGGGCCGGTCAGCACGGTCACCGGCCGGTCGGTCGGCGAGGTGCCGCCGCGGAGCAGGTCTGCGAGTCGGCGCTCCAGCAGGCCGAGCTGGCTTGAACGCTCGGTCAGCTCCATCACCGCCCCCTCCGGGGGAGGGCCGCGTGCCCGGTGCGGCCCGACAGCTCGACCAAATTGGAGACCGGCAATTCTTGACCCATTCCATTATCGGCAAGTATCGACGGGTGTCGAGCTTTGCCGGTGCGCCATCGACCGACTTGACCGGTTGGCTGCTGCGAGCCGTGTTCCCGTGTGCGTCGGCGATAATTCCCCAGCTCTCGCGGGGTCGACACTTCCTATCGACCTCCTTGATGGTGGGAGTATGGCAGTTGGGCAATTGGGCGGCAAGCCGAGTTGTGTAAAGGATGAGCAAACATGGGTTACTTGTCTCGGGTGACCCGGACCGGGGGTGGCGACGGAAAGTCGCCGGCTGGTCCCGTACCGTGACAGAGCGCTCCCATGAGCCGATGGTTCCGCTTATTCGGCCCGCCTGATGATTGGCGAATGGGCTTTTCCGTGCTAATCCGGCGTCCGGGCGTTGCCGGTCGCTCTCGCCGAGGTGTTCGAAGCCGCCCGCGGTTGCGGCGTGCGGAGACGTCGAGCTGGGCGTCATCGTCGTTGAACTCGGCGTTCGTGACCCCGCCCGTGCCGATCCCGGCGCGGGCGGGCCTGGTGCCGGAAGCTGGTGTGGAGGTGTCGTCCGCCCCCGGGGTGGGGCTGCGGGGCCTGGTCGGGCCTCCGGCAATTGCCGGAGGCGCTCGATTGTTGCGATGTAAGGCATTGATGCCGGAACTGCGATCGATGCCTGTCCGATCCTGCCGGCGGTCGAGGCTTGGTGTGCGTCGGCGGGCCACGATTCGGACGTTTGGGAGATTCTGCGATTATGTATGAAAAGGAATTATGCGTCCGAGTGTCCTGTTGGTTGCGGAGGTCTGCGGTCCCATTCGGCCTGAAGGCTGATCTCATGCGGGACGCGTCAATGCGATAAAGTCGTGACGGCGAGTTGCCGGGCATTGAGAAAGACGTTTTCCGATCGGTTTTCGCTCGCTGAAGACAAATGCGGTCTCTGTATTGTTCGCCGAGCCGGAGTGAGCGCTCGGGCCGGCCGTTGTGTCCGGACGGCCGGGATCCGGTCCTAGCTGGCCAGTAGGCCCGGACAGGGGGATTCGGACTCGGCGGCTAGGGGTTGTGCCCGACGATAGCCCGGCCCTAATTTCGGGGCACCCGGTCTCCACCGTCTGGATAGCCGGACATGGGGCCGTGCAGGCCCGAGACCTGAAGGGTTCTGTGGCCGTCGTGATGTCCCAGCTGCCGCCGCGACTCGTTGCCGCCCCGCGCAGGGGATAGCGGAGATGACACTGCTGCCGGTGCTGCGTGGATTCGGTGCGGATCGGGCCGACGCGGTCACGGTGGCCGGAAAAGCCCTCTCCAGCGAGGCCCTGCTGGGCTGCGTCACCGCCGTCGCTGATCGGATCAGGGGCGCGACCGCGGTCGCGGTCGACGGCACACCGACGCTGGAAGCGGTGGTCGGAATGCTCGGCGCCCTCCTCGCCGGGGCGCCGCTCGTACCGCTGCCTCCCGGCGCCGACGAACGCGAACGCCGCCGCATCCTGCGGCAGTCCGGAGCGACGGTGATCCTCGGCCGTGCCCCGTCCGGGGCCGACGGCCTGTCCACGATCCCGGTCGACCTGCGAGAACACGCCTCGACGCGGCACCCCGAGCCCGCCCCGGGCAGCGACGCCGTCATCCTCTACACCGGTGGCGCATCAGGGCCGCCACGAGGGGTGCGCATCTCGCGCCGCGCCATCGCCGCCGACCTCGACCTTCTGGCCCGTGCGTGGCACTGGAGCGAGGAGGACGTGGTCGTCCAGGGCACCCCGCTGTTCCGGGCGTACGGTCTGGTCGTCGGCCTGCTCGGCGCACTGCGGGCCGGAAGCCGTTTCGTCCACCTCGATGACGCCGGCACCGCCGGGCCGGTCGGCTCCATGCACCTGGCGTCGCCCGACCAGTGGGCGAGGATAGCGCTGGACGGCCACCGGGCCCGGCCGCTGTCCGCGGCGCGGATCCTCGTTTCCGCGGACGGTCCGCTGGCCCGCGCCGTGGCCGAGCGGCTCCGACTGCTCACCTCGCACCGGCCGGTGCAGGCCTACGGCACCACCGAGACGCTCGTCGCGCTGACCGGGCGGGCCGGCGACCGTTCGGTTCCGGGCGCTGTCGGCACCCCCCTGCCCGGCGTCGAGACGCGCGTGCTGGACCGCGAGGACCGGCCGGTGCCGGCCGACGGCCAGTCGGCGGGCGAGCTGAGCGTCTGCGGGCCGACGCTGTTCAGCGGGTACGTCGGCGGGCGGAGCCTCGCCGCCGGTCGCTGGCACGCCACCGGGGACCTGGCCAGCGTGGCCCCCGACGGCACGTACCGGATCATCGGGCGGTGCGGGCTCGACGTGGTGCACAGCCGGGGCCGGCGAATGCCCACCGGGCAGATCGAGGAGGCGTTGCTGAGTCACCCCGGCGTGCGCGACGCCGCCGTCGTCGGCACGCCGCACCACGCGCTCGGCGAGCAGGTCACCGCCTACGTCGTCGCCGAGGGGGTGACCGCGCAGGTGCTCATCGACCACGTCGGCCGGTACCTCTCGGCGGGCCAGCGCCCCCGGCGGGTGCACTTCGTCGACGAGCTGCCGCGCAGCGCCTTCGGGCGGATCAGGAAGTCCCTGCTGATCGCCCGCGGCTGAGCCGGCCGGACAGCGGGCGGCGGTGACCCGCCCCCGCCACGGTCAGCCCTCCACCCAGCCGTGCCGCCGGGCCAGCTCCAGCATCCTCGCACGTACCGCCACGATCTGCGCTCCGGTCAGGTCCGACACGGAGGTCACCAGCGCCTCGGTGGTCTCCGCGGAGAAGGCCCGCTCGGAGAGGACGTCGCACAGGCCCTCGTCCTCCTCCGCGCCGCCCGTGGCCTGCCCGCTGTCCCTGCTGCGCCCGCCGCCGACCGTGACGCCGGCCCGGGCGGACAGCCCGGCACCGGCCGCCGGGACGCGATCCGCACCCGGGGCGACGCCGGACACCCGCACCAGCACGGCCTTGGGCCCGCGCTCGGTCTCCACCGCGTCGTACTCGACCGGGACGCCGGGCGTCAGTGCCCACTTGTCGCCGTCGAGCATGTTCGCGTGCACGAACACGTCGTCGCTGCCGTCGTCCGGGGCGATGAACCCGTAGCCCCGCACCTCGTCGAACCGCACCACTTTGCCAGTAAGCATCGCCATTCCCGCGTCCATCCGCCCCAAATCCAGGTGCCCCGCCCGCAGGACCGGGACGGCGCCCAGAGTGGCACCTGTCCCGTGCAGGCCGGCACCCGTACCCGACCCCTATGGTGCACCTATCGCCGAGGCCCGCCGCGGCGAGGGGTGCCGCAGCGCCTACCATCGGCCAACGTGATCGAGCAGATCCTGCCCCCCACCGTGGCGGTGTCCGAGTCCTTCACCGATCCCGCCGGCGTGACCCTGTTCCCCGAGGAGGAGGCGCTGGTGGCACGGTCGGTGGAGAAACGCCGCCGGGAGTTCACCACAGTGCGGCACTGCGCCCGGTTGGCCCTCGGCGAGCTGGGCCTCGCCCCGGCGCCGATCGTCTCCGGCGCACGCGGTGCCCCGCTCTGGCCGGACGGCGTGGTCGGCAGTATGACGCACTGCGATGGCTACCGGGCGGCGGTCGTCGGCCGTACGGCGGCGTTCGCCAGCCTCGGGGTGGACGCCGAGCCGCACGCCCCGCTGCCCGACGGGGTGCTTGGAGCGATCGCCCTGCCGGCCGAACGGTCGCGCACCGTCACGCTGGGCGCGGTCCGCCCCGCCGTCTGCTGGGACCGCCTGTTGTTCAGCGCCAAGGAGGCGGTGTACAAGGCGTGGTTCCCGCTCACCGGCCAGTGGCTGGACTTCTCCGAGGCGGACATCGTGTTCGACCCGGCCGGCACGTTCGAGGCCCGGCTGCTGGTGCCCGGTCCGGTGTTCGGCGGGGCCGAGGTGCGGGCGTTCGCGGGCAGGTTCCTGGTCGAGCAAGGGCTGGTGGTCACCGCGGTCAGCATCCCGGCGGTCGCGTCCTAACCGTCTGCGCTGAGCCGCGTCTTCTGCACCTTGCCCAGGGCGTTGCGGGGCAGGGCGTCGACAAGGCGCACCTCGCGTGGTCGCTTGTGCGCCGAAAGGTGCCGGGCCACGAAGTCGATCAGCTCGGCCTCGCCCACCCCGTCGCCCACCACGTACGCGGTGACCTGCTGACCGAGGTCGGGGTGCGGGGTGCCCACCACGGCTGCCTCACGGACCCCCGGGTGCGTCAGCAGGGCGTCCTCCACCTCGCCGGCGCCGATCCGGTAGCCACCGCTCTTGATCAGGTCGGTCGACGCCCGGCCGACGATCCGGTGCCAGCCGTCCGGGTCGACGGTGGCGACGTCCCCGGTGCGGAACCAACCGTCCGGGGTACGGCTCGCCGCGTCGGCGTCCGGACGGTTGAGGTAGCCGTCGAACAGCGTGGGGCCGGTGACCTGAAGCTCGCCCATCGTCGCCCCGTCGGCCGGGAGCGGGGTGCCGTCGTCGCCGACCAGCCGCGTACGGACCCCGGGCAGCGCCAGCCCGACGGTGCCGGGCCGGCGTGGGCCGTCCGTCCGGGCGCTCACAGTGATCAGGGTCTCGGTCATCCCGTACCGCTCGACGACCCGGTGACCGGTGAGGGTGGCGAGGTCGGCGAAGACCGCCGCCGGCAGCGCCGCGCTGCCCGAGACCAGCAGCCGCGCCGGACGCAGCGCCCGGGCCGCGTCCGGGTCGGCGGCGATTCGGGACCACACCGTCGGCACCCCGAAGTACATGGTGCCGTTGGCGGCGGCGTACCGGTCGGGGCGGGGGCGGCCCACGTGGTGCAGCCGGCCGCCCAGCCGCAGTGGTCCGAGCACGCCGAGCACCAGCCCGTGCACGTGGAACAGCGGCAGGCCGTGCACCAGCAGGTCGTCCGGCGTCCATGCCCAGGCGTCGGCCAGCCCGTCGAGGCAGGCGGCGATCGCGCGGCGGGAGATCACGGCGCCCTTCGGGGCGCCGGTGGTGCCGCTGGTGTAGAGGATCACCGCGGTGCAGGCCGGATCCGGCTCGGGGTGGACGGTGTCCGACCGGCGGGTCAGGTCGACGGGTACGACGGGCCGGCCGGCGTCACCGACGGTGCGTTCCGCGCCGGCCGGGGCCAGCAGCGCCGTCGCGCCCGAGTCGCGCAGGATGTGATCGCGCTCCATCGGCCCGGCGTCCGGCGGGATCGGCACGACCGCCGCCCCGGCCGTCAGCGCGCCCACCACGCCGACCACGGTCTCCAGGGTGGCGGTGGCCTCGATCGCCACCCGGTCGACGCCGCGCAGCTCGTCGGCCACCGCCGTGGCAAGGCGGCGAAGCTCCACCCAGGACACCGCCCGGCCGTCGACCCGGATCGCGTCCGGGTGCTCGTCGGTGCCCTTCGTCAGCCAGCCCAGCAGCGGCATGGTGCGATCCTCTCAGCGGCCCGGTCCGAGCCCTGCCGGGGGCCGCGACGCCGGTAGGGTCGTGGGGTACCGCCGGATCCGGGTGGGCGAGTGCGCCGCGCCGGTGGGCCGGGAGAACGGTCCTGACCGTAGTCGGGGGTCTCCGCGGCCTGCCACCCCTACCGGCCGTGGCGGTCGTGCGGGCGGGGAGGTGACATCGGTGGTCGCGAGGGCGACGGCGGCACCCGACGGTGTCCGGGCGGTGGTGCTCGACCTCGACGGGGTGCTGGTCGACAGCCTCGCCGTGGCCAGAGAGGCGTTCGCCCTCGCCTACGCCGAGGTGGTCGGCGACGGCATGGCCCCGGTCGAGGAGTACTGCCGCCACCCGGGCCGGTACCTGCCGGAGGTGCTGGAGCTGATGGGTCTGCCAGCGGCGCTCGCCGAGCCGTTCGTGCGGGAGAGCAACCGCCTTGCACACCGGGTCAGCCCGGTCGTCGGCGCGGCGGAGCTGCTGCGCACCCTGCGTCGGCGGGGGATCGGGCTCGCCGTGGCCACCGGCCGCAGCGGCGTACGCGCCCGGGACCTGCTCGGCCGGCTCGACCTGTTGCCGCTCGTCGACCACGTGGTGGGCTCGGACGAGGTGCCCCGCCCGAAGCCCGCGCCCGACATCGTACGGCGGGCGCTGCACCTGCTCGGGGCCCGGCCCGCGGAGGCGCTGATGGTCGGCGACGCGCCCAGCGACCTGGCCAGCGCGCGGGCGGCCGGGGTGACGGCGGTGGCCGCGCTGTGGGGCGAGTCCGACGAGGAGACGCTGCGCACGGCCGGCCCGGACGTCGTTCTGACCCGGCTCGACGAGTTGCTGCCGCTGTGCCCGGCACGGCGGTGACGAGCCACACCGGATCCGTGGGCGAGAAGCCGCCCGGAGCCGCCGCCCGCCCGGACGGACGCACGGACACTTGGCGTGACCGGGCGACACCCCTGTCGCCGGGCGGCACCCCTGTGGAGGATCGTTCCCCGACATCGACACCCCCGATTCGTCACCCGATCAGTTGATCGGCGCATCGGTTGCGCGGATGATGTCGGGCGTCGGTCGGCCCGGGTCCGGCCCGTTCCCGCGAACCGACGCCGCGATCAGCCGAGGGGTCCGCCCTTTCCGACGGCAAACCGCACATGAAGGAGGACCACCCCAGATGCCGGTCATCGAGGTCGATCATCTGCAGAAGCGGTACGGCGAGAAGGTCGCGGTCGACGACGTTTCCTTCACCGTCGAGCAGGGCGAGATCTTCGGCGTCCTCGGCCCGAACGGCGCCGGCAAGACGACCACGGTGGAGTGCGTGCAGGGGTTGCGCCGTCCCGACGGCGGGACCGTCCGGGTGTTCGGGCTGGACCCGGTGCGCGACCGCACCGAGGTGCGCCAGCGCGTCGGCGCCCAGCTCCAGGAGAGCCAGCTGCCGGACAAGGTGCGGGTGCGGGAGGCGCTGGACCTGTACCGGTCCTTCTACCGCAACCGGGCCGACATCGACGAGCTGCTGACCGACCTCGGCCTGGCCGAGCAGCGCAACACCTATTTCCAGAAGCTCTCCGGCGGGCAGAAGCAGCGACTGTCGGTGGCCCTGGCGCTGGTGGGCAGGCCGGAGATCGCCATCCTCGACGAGCTGACCACGGGCCTCGACCCGCAGGGCCGCCGGGACACCTGGGATCTCGTCGAGCGGATTCGCGACCGCGGCGTCACCGTCGTGCTGGTCACCCACTTCATGGAGGAGGCGCAACGACTCTGTGACCGGATCGCGATCATCGACAAGGGGCGGGTGGTGGCCATCGACAGCCCCGCTGGTCTGCTCGCCCGCGTCGGCAGCGAGCACCGGGTGCACTTCCGCCCGGCGGAGCCGGTCGAGGACGCCCTGCTGCTCGCCTCGCCCGACGTGACCGGGGTCAGCCGCTACGGCGCGGAGGTGACGGTGACCGGCACGAAGGACGTGCTCCAGTCGGTCCTGTCGGTGCTCAACGGGCGCGGAACAACCTACACGGACCTGCGGGTCGAGCAGCCCAGCCTCGACGACGCCTTCGTCGCCCTGACCGGCCGTGGCGGCCGGACCGCCGCGCAGTCCCCGACCGACGGGAGGTCGTCGTGAGCGCCCTGTCCAAGCTGATCGCCGTCGAGACGAAGCTGTTCCTCCGGGAGCCCGTGTCGTTGTTCTTCGTCTTCGCCCTGCCGATCGGCCTGATGCTCGTCTTCGGCCTGCCGCAGCGTGCCGGTACGGCCGCCGACACCGGGCAGCACGCCGAGCAGACGTTCCTGCCGTCGCTCGCGCTGGCTCTCACCATCGGCATGCTCGCGCTCTTCACCCTGCCGATGGCGCTGGGCATCTACCGGGAACGCCGGATCCTGCGCCGTCTGGCGACGACCCCGGTGCAGCCCGCGCTGCTGCTGGTCGCCCAGGTCGTGGTCAACCTCGTGATGGGCGTGCTCGGTGCGGTGGTCACCGCGATCGCCGTGCGGTTCCTGCTGGACCAGCCGGCGCCGGCCAACCTGCCCGGGTTCGTGCTGGCCTTCCTCCTCGGGGTCGCGTGTCTGTTCGCCGTCGGCCTGCTGATCGCGGCGCTGGCGCCGTCGGCCAGGGCGGCACAGTCGATCGGCCCCGCGCTGTTCTTCCCGCTGCTCTTCCTGGCCGGTGCCTGGTTGCCCCGCGACCGGATGCCGAGTGCCCTGGCCGTCGTCGCCGACTACTCGCCGCTCGGCGCGACGGTCGACACCATCGGCGCGGCGTGGGCGGGCGCCGACCCCGAACTGCCGCAGCTGATCGCCCTGGCCGTCACGGCCGCCGTCGCCTCCCTGGGGGCGACGCGGTTCTTCCGCTGGGAGTGAGCCCCGCCGCCCGACAGGGCTGCTCTGGGTATCGTCGCTGCCCAGGGCGCATCTAGGGGTGCGCTAAGGGTGCCGGCGAAATGTGATCTGCACTACGTTCGGTTCACCCGGCATCGGGTGTCGTTGGACCTGTGTGGACCGAGCCGCCGTCGCCCCCTGTGGCGGCTCGTAAGGTGTGCGGAATGCGACGGAGGTCGTGCCATGAAGGACGTTTCGCAAGCTGATCCGGTCGCCCGGGACGCCGCCGGCGTCATCGATGTCGTCCTGGAGGGCGGCCCGGCCGGCCTGCCGGCCGACCTGCGCAGCCGTCGGGTTTCCACGGCCGAGAAGAAGATCAAGATCCTGTACTACGGCGGGTACGAGCACTTCGAGCGGGGCAACGCCGCCGCGGCGGTCGAGCCGGTGGTCTTCCGCTGGACCGGTCGGACCCGGATCGCCGAGTAGCGAAGGGACAGCAGTCTCATGCGGGCACAGGATCAGCGTACGGGACCGCACCTGACGGTCAGCGACACAAGCGAGGCGATCGCCTTCTACACGGACGTCTTCGACGCCGTGGCCATCCAACGGGAGTGCCTGCTCGACGGGCATGTCGTGCACGCGGAACTGGCCGTCGGCGGCCATCACCTGACCGTGAGCGAGTGGTGGGAGGCGGGCGACCCGTCGGTGGCCGCAGACCGTGACGAGGTGTTGACCATCGAGCGGACGGACCCCGAGTCGGTGCTGCGGCGGGCGGTGGCCGCGGGCGCCCACCTCGAGCCGCCGGCTGCCCCGTCGCACCAGGTCATGTTGCGCGACCCTGCCGGCCTCTGCTGGAGCGTCGTCGGCCCGCAGCGGACGGCGTAGGGCGAGCCTTCGCGCGCCCCGGCGGACCCGGGACAGCCGGGCTTCCGCCGGCCGGCCCGATGTGCAGGATCGCGGTCGGCGCGTCGGCCAGGTCTCCGCCGGCCGGCAGCCGGGCCGCCGGGAGAGCGGCCGCCTCCGCCTCCGCGCCCGGTGCGCTCCTGCGCCGCACCATCACCAGTGCGAGCGCGCCCAGGCCCGCGGCGACCAGCAGGCCGCCCAGCAGGAACATCGACGTACTGCCGCCCTCGTCGCCGGTGGCCGTGAGTGTGGGCGGCGCGGCCGCGGGGGTGTCGTCGTCAGCCGCCTCGGCGAGAGGGCTCGCCTCCGCGGTGGGCGACGGCGACGTCGTGGTCGGCGCCGGCACCGCGGAGAGGGTCAACCGTACGGTCGCGACGTCACCGGCCCGGCCCCGTACGGTCGCGCGGGCGGTGCGGTAGCCGTCCATGGTCGCGCGGACCGTGATGGATCCCTCGGCGATCGTCCTGCCGGCCCTGGACGTGATCGAGAACCGGCCGCTGCGGTCGCTGGTCGTCCGGTACTCGTGGCCGGCACTGTCCCGGATGGTCAGATCCGCCCCGCCGATGGCCTTTTCGTCGGCGTCGCTGACCCGGCCGGAGACCCCCCTCACCCCCGCCGCCGGCTCGGCCTCGCCGGAGGGCGAGGCGCCCGGCCCGTGGACGTAGACCATCTTGTACGCGTAGCTGTTCTGCCCGGCGAGCCGCACGCCGACCGAGATGTTGAGGCCGGTGGTCTCGCCCGGGCGAGCGTCAGGGGCCACGAGTGTCGCGTCGAAGGTCCGGCTCTGACCGGGCCGGAGATTCGGCTCCGCCCGGCAGCCGGTGGCGCACCGCAGGCCGCCGCCCACCACCACGATCGCCGTCTCGGCGCGGCGTCCGTCGTTGGTGACGCGGAACTGCACACGTACCGTCTCGCGGGGTTTCACGTTCTCCGCCGACACGCTCAGGATGCTCACCGTCTCCGGCGCGGCCGTCGCCGGTGCCGCCGCCACCACGAGCGTCCCTCCGGCCAGCGCCACCAGTGCGGCCGCCCGGGCCAGCCGGACACGTGAGCGCGTCGTCACTCCCCACCACCTCTTCCCCCGAGCCGGCGACGCCGGTCGATGGCGCCGCGGGCCACTATGCCCGGTCGGGCGCCGGCCGCGCGACCCGCCTCCGGCGGCCGGCCGGCAGCCCGCACGGGCCGGGACCGTCCGGCCGGGACGGACCGCAAGCGGGAAGAGGTTCCGGAACCGGTCCGCTCCTACCGTCGAAGCCGTCCGACCGCTACGGCCACGCCGTCAGCGCCGATCCCCGGAGGCCCGATGTCCGACCGTCCTCGGCGGCTCCAGCCGGTGAACCCCACGTCGCTCGTCACGGCGTGGAACACCAGTTGGCACCGCGCCGCGATCAACGTGTTCACGTTCGTCGTGCTGGCCCACTGGGCCGAGCACCTCGTGCAGGCCGCGCAGATCTGGATCCTGGGCTGGAGCCGGCCCGACGCCCGTGGTCTGCTGGGCATGCCCTTCCCGTGGCTGATCGAGTCGGAGTGGCTGCACTACGGATACGCCCTGGTGATGCTCGCCGGATTCTGGCTGCTGCGGGACGGCTTCGTCGGCCGCGCCCGGCTGTGGTGGGGCATCGCCCTCGGCGTGCAGGTGTGGCACCACCTGGAGCACCTGCTGCTGCTCGTCCAGTCGCTCACCGGTCAGTACCTGCTGGGTCGCCCGGTGCCGACCAGCCTCGCCCAGGTCGTGTTCCCGCGCGTCGAGCTGCACCTGTTCTACAACGCCGTGGTCTTCGCGCCGATGGTGATCGCGATCGGCTTGCACCTGCGTCCGACGTGGCACGAGCGGGCACTGATGCGGTGCAGCTGTCGTCGTCCCGCTCCCGCGGGGGCCTGACGTGCCCGTCCCCGCCGCCCGGCCGGCCCGCACGGGCTGGGCGGCCGGTGCGGCGGTGGCGGCGCTCGCGCTCGGCGTACCGCTGTTGAGCGTCCTGTCCGCCGCGGCACCGGTCCGGATGGTCTCCGCGGCGCCCGCGGACCGGGCGGTCGTCGGCCGGCCGCCGTCCTCGGTCACGCTCACCTTCGACCGCCCGCCGGCCGGCTCCGGGACGCACCTCTCGGTCGCCGCGCCCGGGATCGCGCCGCAGGTCGGCCGCCCGGTCGTTCGTGGACGCCAGGTCAGCATCGCCGTGCCGCCGGCCGGCGAGGGGACGTACCTGGTGGCCTATCACGCGGAGTTCGGCGCCGGCCGTGAGCTGGCCGGCACGATCCGGTTCGACGTACGTGGGGACGCGCCGCCGGCAGTCGTCGGCGACCGGCCCGATCCGCGTGTCCAGGTCGAGCCGGCGGGGGGCGGGCACTCGCACGGCGCGTCGGCCGAGCCGTGGGTGCTCGTGCTGCTCGGGGCCGACCTGCTGGTGCTGCTGGTCGTCGGACTGCGGCTGCTCCACCGGCGCCGGCGGGACGACCCCTCGCCCGGCAGGTGAACGGCGCGCCGGGGTTGCACTGACTGATAGTCATACTCCACTATGACTGTTAGTCATAGAGGGCGTCGGGCGGCGACGGATTCCGTGCGCCGCCGTCCCGTCGGCTGATCGCCGCTCGCCCGCGGTGCATCCCGGCCGGCGCTGCCAGCCGGGTGGGGCGCGAACCGCCGGGGAGGATCCGATGGTCGCCGCAGACACGACGAAGCCAGAGGTGCCGGTGCTGCCCGGCCGGTTGCCCATAGCCGGGCACGCACCGCTGCTGATGAGCCAGGGACTCCGGCTGATGGAGCGCGCCCGGGACACCGCGCCGGTGGTCCGGATCTACCTCGGCCGCAAACCGGTCTACGTGGTCAACGACGCCGACCTGCTGCGCCGCGTGCTGGTTACCGACGCCCCGGCCTTCGCCGGCAAGGGCCCTCTGGTCGAGAAGGCGAAGCTCGTGCTCGGCAACGGCATCTCGTGCTCGACCGGCGACTTCAACCACCGCCAGCGCCGCCTCATGCAGCCCGCGTTCCACAAGGAACGCGTCGCGGGTTACGTCGACGTCATGCGCGCCATCGCCGGCGAGCGGATCGCCGGCTGGCGCGACGGCGACCGGATCGTGATGGAACAGGAGATGCGCGAGATCGCCCTCACCGTCGCGGCGAAGGCGCTGTTCGCCTCCGACATCGGGCGCGAGGCGGTCGAGGAGTTCCGCACGTCGATCCCGATCGCGGTGAGCGGCGTGGCCGTCCGCACCATGATGCCGGCCCTCGCGGCCCTTCCCACCCCGGGCAACCGCCGCTTCGACCGGGCGCTGCACCGGCTGCACCAGATCATCGACCGGATGATCCAGGCGTACCGGCGCGACGGTGTCGACCACGGGGACGTGCTGTCGATGCTGCTCGCGGCCCGCGACGAGGAGACCGGCGAGCCGATGCCGGACCTGCAGGTCCACGCCGAGGTGATGACCATCGCCACCGCAGCGACCGAGACCACGAACGGTGCCCTGGTGTGGGCGGCGTACGAGCTGGGCCAGCGGGAGGACGTCGAGCGCCGGCTGCACGAGGAGCTGACGGACGTGCTCAGCGACCGGCCGGTCACCGCGGCCGACCTGCCGAAGCTCGAGTACACCCGGCGCTTCCTCAGCGAGGTGCTGCGGCTGTACGCGATGTGGGTGCTGACCCGCCAGACGACCCGGGCCGTCGAACTCGGCGGGTACGCCCTGCCGGCCGGCGCGACCATCATGTTCAGCCCGCAGGCGATCCACCGCGACCCCCGGATCTACCGCGATCCGCTCCGGTTCGACCCGGACCGGTGGCTGCCGGAACGTGCGGCAGAGGTGCCCCGCAACGCGTTCCTGCCGTTCGGTTCCGGCCGCTACATCTGCATCGGCGAGCAGTTCGCCATGACCGAGATGCTCGTCGTGTTCGCCACGCTCGTCCGCCGGCTGCGCCTGCGGCCCGTGCCCGGTCACGTCGTGAAGCCGTCGGTCGCCAAGGGCGGCCTGCCCAACAGCCTGCCCATGGTCGTCGAGTCACGCCGCACGTGAGACGTCGTGCACTAACCCAGGAGGAGACATGGCCGTTGCGGCCGATGAGCCCCGTTCACCCGTACGCCGGCGCTGGTGGGCGCTGACACTGCTCTGCTTCGTGCAGTTCATGCTGGTCGTGGACGACACGGTGGTGAACGTCGCGCTGCCGTCCATCCGCGAGGACCTCGGTTACTCGGCCACCGGCCTGGCCTGGGTCGTCAACGGCTACCTGCTGGCCTTCGGCGGCCTGATCCTGCTCGGTGGACGTGCCGGGGACCTGGTCGGGCACCGTCGGGTGTTCCTCGCCGGTGTGGCCGTCTTCGCCGTGGCGTCGCTCGCCTGCGGCGTCGCGCAGGAGCCCTGGCAGTTGGTGGCGGCACGGTTCCTCCAGGGCGTCGGCGGCGCGCTGGCCTCGCCGACCGCGCTCGCCCTGATCACCCTGATCTTCGCGGAGGGCGCGGAGCGGGCCAAGGCCATCGGCCTCTGGGGCGGCATCGCCGCCCTCGGCGGAATCGTCGGCTACGTGCTGTCCGGTCTGCTCACCGACCTGGTCTCCTGGCGGCTGGTCTTCCTGATCAACCTGCCGGTGGCGGTCGTCGTGCTTGCGCTGGTGCCGGCACTGGTTCCGCCCGCCGCGACGGCCGCTCGCCAACGGGTCGACATCCCGGGCGCGGTCACCGCCACGGTCGGCCTGGCCGCCCTGGTGTTCGCGCTGCTGGAGGCGCCCGGCGCCGGCTGGGGCAGCCCTCGCGCGCTCGTTCCGCTGGCGGTGGCCGTGGTGCTGCTCGCGGCGTTCGTGCTCCAGGAACGCAGGGTCGCGTACCCGCTCGTGCCGTTGCGGTTCTTCGCCAACCGCACGCGCAGCGCGGCGAACGGCACCATGATGCTCTTCACCACCGGCCTGTTCGCGATGTTCTTCCTGCTCACCCTGCACGTCCAGGAGCGCCTGGGCTGGTCGCCGCTGCAGACCGGCCTGGCGTACGTACCAATGGCCGTGTGCCTGCTGATCGGCATCTCGCTCTCGCAGCGCCTGGTCGGGCGCCTCGGCCCCCGGCCGGTGCTGCTCGTGGGACCGCTGCTCACCGCGGCCGGACTGCTCTACCTGTCCTGGATCGACGGGACCGAACGCTACCTGCCGGACATCCTGCCCGGCATGGTGCTCGTCGCGCTGGGCGCCGGGCTCGCCGTGCCGGTCCTCGCCACCGCCGCGATGTCCGCCACCACCGCCGAGGACGCCGGCCTCGGCTCGGGGATGCTGACCGTCGCCCAGCAGATCGGCGGTGCCGTCGGCCTGGCGCTGCTGGTCAGTCTCGCGGGGCTGAGGTCGCGGCAGATGGTCTCCGACGGCGCCGGCGAGGACGCCGCCGCCATCGGCGGCACGGTGCTCGCCTTCCAGGTCGCGGCCGTGATCCTCGTCGCCGCCGCGCTGCTCACCCTCGTCATCCGGCCGCCGCGACCCGCCGCGTCGCCGGACCGGACCGACAGCCCGGACCACACGTCGATCGGAGTGCCGTCATGAACCGTCTCGAGGGAAGAGTAGCGCTGGTCACCGGCTCCACCTCCGGCATCGGCCGGGCCATCGCCGCGGGATACGCGGCCGAGGGCGCCACCGTGGTCGTGCACGGCCGGGACAAGGAACGCGCCGACGCCGTGGTCGAGCGGATCTCGGCCGCCGGAGGGCGGGCCGAGGCGGTCCTCGCGGACCTGTCCCGGCCCGGTGAGGCCGGCCGGCTGGTGCGGGCGGTGCTGGACAGCCACGGCGGGGTCGACGTCGTCGTGAACAACGCCGGCGTGATGAGCATGGGCACCGCCGGCCAGGTGACCGAGGAGAACGTCGACGAGGTCCTGGCGATCAACTTCAAGGCGCCGCTGTTCGTCACCCGGGCCGCTCTGCCGTCCCTCGTGGAGCGCGGCGGGTCGGTCGTCAACGTGACCACCGCGGGCGCCCACCGGGGCTCTCCGGGCGGTGCGGTGTACGCCGCCGCGAAGGCGGCGCTGCACATGCTGACGGTGAGCTGGGCCGCCGAGTTCGCCCCGCAGGGCGTACGGGTCAACGAGCTGATCCCCGGAGCGACCCGGACGCCGATGATGGAGCCGCTCCTGCAGGCCCCCGAGGTCCAGGCCATGCTGGCCCAGCGGATCCCGATCGGCCGGGTGGCGGAGCCGGAGGACCTGGTCGGCGCGGCCGTCTTCCTCGCCTCGGCCGAGGCGAGCTACGTGACCGGCGCGGTGCTCGCCGTGGACGGCGGCTTCCTCGCCGGCTGAGCGGCCGGGCGCTTCCGCGGCTGCGTGGCGGATCCGCAAGCCGGGAGAAGACCCCGGCACCCGACGGTGGCTATCAATGGCGAAGGGGCGCGACCAGGTGTCGCGCCCCTTCGCGTCAGCCTCATGAAGGGACTGCCATGCGTCACGGCGTCACACAGCACCGCGGCCTCCACGTTCCCCCGGGGAACACCGCACAGCACGGCCGGTTCGGCCGGATGTTTCCCAACCTGCCGCCCCGTCGCCCGACCGGCCTGCCGCTGGCCGAGGAGTACGGGCTTCCGGGAGGCCGGCTGGACGCTGGGGAGATCACCCCGGACAAGCTCGGCCCGGTCGACACCGGCTTCGTCTACCTCGCCCAGTTCATCGACCACAACATCACCTTCGACCCCACCACCGTCCTGAACCAGCAGGTCGACCCGGAGGCCATCCAGGCGTTCCGGCCGCCGCGGCTCGACCTCGACGCGCTCTACGGCGCCGGGCCGACAGTCGACCCCTACCTCTACGACCAGGCGTCGCACGGCACCAAACTGGTACTCGGGCCGGGCGGTACCGACTTCGCGCGGACCGCCGAGGGGGTGCCGCTGATCGGGGACCCGCGCAACGACGAGAACATGCTGATCGCCCACATCCACCTCGCGTTCATCAAGTTCCACAACCGCGTGGTGGACGGGCTGGCCGACGGCAGCCTCACCGACGCGGTCGGCGACCGGGTCCGGTCACGACCGGCGGCCCCGGGTGACGCGCCGGCCGGCCGGCTCGACGATCTGCTCTCCCTCGACAACTACTACAACGAACTCACCTACAAGGCACAGCAGCTGGTCCGCTGGCACTTCCAGTGGATCGTGGTGCACGAGTACCTGCCGCTCTTCGTCGGGCAGCACATCGTCGACGACATCTTCGAGAACGGCCTGCGCTTCTACGATCCCCGTCCGGTGCCGTACATCCCGGTGGAGTTCGCGGTCGCCGCGTTCCGGGTGATGCACTCGACGATCCTGCCCCGCTACCAGATCAACGAGAAGTTCAGCGCGCCGCTGTTCCCGGCCGACCGGAACGCGCCCCCGAGCCCGCGGGCGGACCTGCGGGGCGGGCGGATCCTGCCCGAGCACTCGATCGACTGGTCGCTGTTCTTCCGGACCGACCCGAACCGGGTGCCCCAGCGGGCCAAGGCGTTCGGCGCCTCGCTCACGTCGGCGCTGCTCAACCTGCCGGTGAGCGCGGTGCCGGGAGCGAAGGAGGGCGCGCTCGCGAAGTCGCTCGGCTCGCTGGCCGTGCGGAACATGCTGCGCAGCGAGGCGCAGCAGCTGCCGTCGGGCCAGGACGTCGCACGCGCCATGGGAGAGGTGCCGCTCTCCGACGAGCTGCTGGACTTCGACGGTCCCGCCTACCTCTGGTACTACATCCTGAAGGAGGCGGAGGTGCTCACCGGCGGGCACCGGCTCGGCCCGGTCGGCGGGCGGCTGGTGGCGGAGGTGTTGCTGGGAATCCTGAAGGGAGACCCGATGTCGTACTGCTCCGCCTACCCCGCCTGGCGACCCACTCTGGCCGGTCAGAACGGTGTCTTCGGCATGGTGGAACTGCTCCGGTTCGCCGGTCTGGTGCCGGCTGGGCGCGGCTCCGGAGATTGACGGCCCGCCCACCCGTGTCCGGCTGGCGTGGATCGTGCGTCTCGTGCACTATGACTGACAGTCATAGTGCACGAGACGTGAGCGCCCGGCCCCGTCGGGTGCGGGGCGGATCAGACGGAGGTTCCCTGTGGAACGTGTGACGGGCATCGGTGGTCTCTTCTTCCGGGTCAAGGACCCGACGGCGATGACGAAGTGGTACGTCGACCACCTCGGCCTCACGCCACCGCCCACTCCGGACGAGGACCGGGACTGGTGGCAGGAGCAGGGCCCCACCGTCTTCGCGCCGTACGGCGCCGACGTCGAGGAGGAGACCGGGCAGGCGGTACGGCTCAACTTCCGCGTCCGGGACATGGCGGCGATGCTCGCGCAGCTGCGGGCCGCCGGCGTGGAGGTCAGCCCCGAGCCCGAGGACTATCCGGAAGGCCGGTTCGGCTGGGCGATCGACCCCGAAGGCAACCGGATCGAGCTGTGGGAGCCGGCCCCCGACCGGCTCAAGCCGCCGACGGGCTGACCGTCCGGGGACGCGACGACGGGGTGGGGCCGCCGAGGGCCCCACCCCTGTTTTCGACCTCGGATCAGGCCGCCCGCCTCACGGCGAGGGCGGTGAGGTCCGGTACAGCCGGTTCGGAGTGTCGTCGAGGAAGTCGCGCGGGTCCAGCCGGAAGCCCGTGAAGCGGTAGGGCACGATCCGGTGTTCCTCGCCCGCCGTCCGCGGCTCGACGTGCTGCCGCAGCGCGTACCACAGGCTGACGTCGTTCTCCTCGCCCACCGAGGCGCCCGTCTCAGCCGCGTACCTCGAGGTCAGAACGCTGTCGTCGGTGCCGACCTCGTAGCCGTCGTCCAGGTTGCCCCGGTAGGGCGCGACCCAGAGGTCGGCGCTGCTGGTGCGGCCGTCCGGGCCGATGTTCGACCCCGGCAGCAGCTCGTAGGAACGGAGCAGGCCGTTGGGCTTGGGCGCCTCGCTCGCCACTCGCAGCCGGGAGCCGGGCTCCAGGGTGTGGGCGCCACGCGCCACGTTCTGCCACTGGGTCGCGGCGGCCCCGCCCCGGGTGCCGAGCTGGACGGTGTTCCCGCCGATCGTCGCCACGTCCGGGTCGAGCCGGTAGTAGTGGTGATGGGTGTGCGGCAGGCCCGCCACCGGGCCGGCGGCCGGCCGCCCGCCGACACCCACCGAGGCGGCGATGACGCCGTCCTCGAAGAGCTCCCAGCGGTGCACGTACTGGTAGTCACCGGCCTGGAACTTCGCCCAGAAGGCGACCTTCGCCGGCTCGATGCCGCTGGGGCCGTACCGCTCGACGTGGACCGCGCCGGTCGGATTGGCGGCGGCGTCGTACTGGCTGTCGTTGGTGGCGATCGCCGTCGGGGGCAGGTCGCTCCCGGCCGCGTTGGGCGCCGTGGGCAGCAGCGGCACCAGGGGCGACCCGCCGCCCCGGGCGCCGAGGCCGTTCTTGGCCACGCCGTGGGTCGGGCCGTGGTCGACCAGGGTGAAGGCCAGCTCGCCCCGGAACAGGACGGGTCGGCCGTCGAAGTGGGCGTGGGCGAGCCGCAGCCCGGTGCCCTGCATCGTGTTGATCGAGTATCCGAAGGTCCAGTTGGCGTGGGTGATGTAACCGCCAGGCATTGGTTGTCTCCTCGTCAGTTGTGGGGAGCCTGGGTCTGCGGCCCCGACGCGGTGCCCCGCGCCTCGTCGGTCGGGACGACCTCGCGGGTGCTCAGGTCGACCGCCGCCTGCCCGACCCGGGCCGGCGCGTCACCGCGGGACCAGAAGTAGAGCTGGAAGAGCCGGTGGCCGAAGCGGGGGTTCTCCTCGATCTGGGCCGCCCGGGCCGGCAGGGCCACCATGTCGACCGGGCCGCGGGCACGCAGCGCCTCGTACCGGTCGTCGGTGACGACCAGCTCGTACGCCTCCTCCCGCTCCTCCGCGGTCAGCGCGGGCTGGATGCCCGGCCGTTCGACGATCGCCTCCACCACGCCGGCCCGCAGGTCCAGCACGGCGATGATGAGGACGCTGCGGTCGTAGTCGTAGATGACCGCCTCGGCGAGGCGGACCGACACCTGGGCGTCGGCGACCTTCTGCTCCTCCTCGCGGAACTCGATGTCGATCAGCCGGTGCCGGTTGCCGCCCAGACGCTCGGCGACCAGGGGGTCGGCGTCGATGGCGGCGGCCACCCGGTCCTTGATCTGGCCGAGCAGGTCGAGGAAGACGGAGGTGGAACCAGGCTGGTCCTGGACCAGTTCGAGAAGTTGGCTGACTTCGTGGGAATGCAGCAGTGCAGGCATTCTGTCCTTCCTCACAGTTGTGCGGCCGTGGGCGGGCGCTTCCCCAGGAAGATCGGCGGGGCCGCTCCTCAGCCGACTTGAAGAATCGTTTACCGATCTCCGTTCGGAGACGTGGCACACCGATCTCCATCCATTGGTAGGTGCGCACCGCCCGTGCGGCTTCTTCCCCCTTGCTGCGCGGCCGTCCGCCGGCCGTCCGCGTCCGGCCCGCAAAGCGCGGCAAGCTGCGAGAAGTTCGATGACCGCGGCGGCCGTACGAATGGAGGAGCGGCACAGCAGAATAGGAGAGCCACGTGAATGACCTGCGCGTGTTCGGCGAACAACTCCGGACGTTGCTCAGTGGGCTGCTGGGATTCGGGGACCCCGGCGCACCGGAGCGCAACAGCCGACTCATCCACCAGATTTTCGAGTGGTACAACCAGGGTGACCTCGACTCCATCGTGGAGAGCGTCACCGACGATTTCGAACTGCACGACGTGCCGGCCGGGCAGATCTACCGCGGGCCGGACGGACTGCGCCGCTGGTTCTCGATCTCCAAGACCGCGCTGCCCGAGGCGCGGCTGTTCATCACCAACCTGATCGCCGACGGCGAGAAGGTGGCCAGTGAGCACGCGGGCGGAGGTCTGCAGACCGGCCCGCTGGAGGTGCCGGGCGGCACTGTCCCGCCGACCAACCGGCTGGTGAAGGCCGAGGTGGCCGAGACCTTCGAGTTCCGGGACGGGCGGATCTTCCGGTGGCGCGTCTACTACGACGGTGCGGCGCTCGCCGCGCAGCTGCTGGGCCCCGAGGCGGGCGGGTCCTCCGCGCCCGCCGGGGGCCCGGCCACTGCGCCGCCGACGTCGGGCACCGCCGGCTCGTCCGCCGGCGCGGCGGCCTCCCGGCCGGCATCGGGTGGCGCATCCGCCCGGGACTGACGCCGGACCCGCCGGGGCCCGTCCGGACGGACGGGCCCCGGTCGCGCGCCCGGGGTCTCAGTGGTCCTGCGGTCCCGGCGGTGCAGGGGGCCCGGCCGGCGTCGCCGGCGGCCGGAGACGTTCGAGTTCGGCCAGCACCGCTTCGACCGCCGCGGTCTCCGCGGCGTAGTAGGCCTGGCCCCACACGGCCACCAGATGCGGGTACCGGAAGTCGGGCAGCAGCCCACGCCCGACCTCGCCCAGGTCGGCACGCTGCTCCCGGAGCCAGGACAGGTAGCCGTGCAGCGCGCGGTGCAGTTCCTCCGGGTCCGCCTGGTGACCGAAGAACAGGCGCAGCATCACGCTGTGCTTGATCACCGGCGGATCCACCTCGTCCCGGCTCAGCCATGCCCGCAGGGCCGCCACCCCGGTGTCGGTGATCCGGTAGTGGCGCTTGGTCTGCGAGCCGCGCTGCGTCTCCTGCCGCTCGCTGATGTATCCCTGGGCCAGCAGCCGGCGCAGCTCGCTGTAGACCTGGCTCTGCGCCGGGCTCCAGTAGAAGAAGCGCATGTTCATGGACCACTTGCGCAGGTCGTAACCGGTCAGTTCGCGCCCGAAGGAGAGCAGACCGAGAACCGCGTACGCGGTGGCCGGCAGGCCGGGCGCCCCGGGCCGATGGGGATCTGCCACGATGTCCTCCTTGCGGTGGGCGGCTGCGGCTTCCACTATGACTATTAGTCCTAGTGCGGCGCTCGGCGGGATGCGAAGTTGCCGGAGGATCTTCCCACCTCGTGTCGGACCGCTCGGTGGAGGGAGCTGCCATGGCACCGGCACGTCTGATGGTGTCCACGACCGTCAACGCCCGCCGGTCGGCCGTCTACGCCGCGCTGACCGATCACGAGGCGCTGGCCGGCTGGTTCGCCGAGCGGGTGGAGACGCAGCCCGACGCGGGCTGCTTCCGTACCGATGGAAGCTTCACCCCGAGATGGGCCAGCGGCGCCCTGCGGACGATCGATGCGCAACCGGGCCGGCGGCTGGCGCTCTGCTGGGAGGCCGGCGCCGGTTCGCCGGTGGAGATCGAGCTGGTGTCGGTGCCGACCGGGCGCACCGGCGTCCGGTTCGTCCAGTGGTCGCCTCCGGGCGGCGGCCCCGACGACCCCTCCGCCCTGGACTTCTGGTGCCTGGCCGCCGGCAACCTCGCCAACCACTTGGAGGGCCGCCCGGTCGTCCGGCACGACTTCGCGCGGCCCCGGCGCGGCACCGCCCGGGCAGAGGCGACACTGGCCGTCCCCGCCCGGCGGGTGTACGCGGCGCTGACGGTGCCGGCGGAGCTGGAGCGGTGGATCGCCGCCACCGCGGTGGTCTCGCCCAGGGTCGGCGGCCGGTACGACTTCGGCTGGGGGGACGACCTCGGTCCCCGGTCCATCGTCGACCTGGAGCCCTCCCGGTCGCTGGCGTACACCTGGCGGGAACGTGGGCACCGGGACAGCGTCGTGCGATGGACGCTGCGTCCCTGCGGGCGCGGCACCACCGTGCGGGTGCAGCACGACCTGGGCGGCCGCCCGGCCGATCGACACCAGATCGGCTGGGAGAACTTCCTCATCGACCTGCAACGGATGCTCGCGTCCGGCCAGGACTGGCAGCGCAGCGTGTGGCAGGACGAGCCGGTCGGCTGACACGGCGCCCGCCCGCACGGCGACGGGTCACACCCGGCCGGGTACCGGGGACGTCCGGGTCGCGCTCACCGCCCAGAACCGCGACCGGCCCTCGCGCAGGTCGGCCTGCGCGGTGAGGATCAGTGCGAGGAACTGGTCGGCGGCGGCGGGCGGGAGGTGACGCAGCACCTCGTGGCGGCGCCGGATCAGGGTCAGTTGCGCCGTGCGCAGCGCGTCCACCGCCTCGTCCGTGATGTCGACCGACCGCGGTCCGGCGAAGCCGGCCTGCCGCAGGCGGACCTCCAACCCGTTCGGGGCGGCGCCGCGGGGCCGGCCGGGACGATGGTGGACCAGCTCGCCGAGCAGGATCCGTCCCCCGGGGCGCGCCGCGAGGGCGGCCTGACGAAGCACTGCCGCCAGGTCGTCCCCGGTTCGGGCCGGTTGCAGCACCAGCACCCGGTCGAAGGGCGGGCCGGAGGTGCCCTCCGACGTGGATCCGGCGATCCGTACGCGCGCGGCGACGTCGGGCGGCAACGCCCGGGCGCGGCGCCGGGCGTGACCGCGCCGGACCGGGTCCGGCTCCACAGCGGTCACCGCACAGCCCGCCCCCAGGGCGAGGTACCGGGACGTCTCCCCGCCGTCGGAGCCGAGGTGCAGGACCCGGTCCGAGGCGTGCAGCGGCAGCTCCTCGACCGCCCGGTCGAGCAGTGCCGGACCGGCGTACGAGCCGAACTCCCAGCCCTGATGGGCCGGCCCGAACCAGATCAGCCGCCACAGGCCGTCGGTGGCCCAGTCGCCGGGCCAGGCCGGCGCGCAGGCGGCCGGGGTGGCGGTGGCCGGTGCGGCCGGGTCGGGCGTGCCGGTCACGAGAGCCCCTCTCCGTCCGACGGCGCGCCCCAGCTGCCGGTGAAGACGATGTCCGCCAGCGGCAGCCGGGAGCGGGGCACGGGAGTCCGGGAGGGGTCGGCGGTGGCCCGCCCCACGGCGAGTACGACGAACGGCTCGAACTCCGCAGGCACCTCGAACGCCGCCACCAGGGCACGACGGCGGAAGCCGCCGAGCTGCACGGTGTGCCAGCCGGTGGCCCGTGCCTGCACGCTGAGCCGGGCGACCGCGAGGCCCAGCTCGTACTCGGTGCCGATCAGCGGAGCGCCGTCGACGCCGCGGACCTGACGCAGGGCCAGGACCAGCGCCCCGGCGTCGCCGGCGATCGTGCGGTTCGCCGGGGTGAGCGCGCCGTGCATCTCCTGGAAGGTGCGGTCGCCGTTGCGCCCGACGACGAAGCGCCAGGGCTGCCGGTTCCAGCTGGAGGCGGTCCACCGGGCGGCCTCCAGCAGTCCCGCCAACCGGGTCCAGGGCAGCGCCGAACCGTCGAAGATCTGCGTGCTGGCCGGGGGCGTGAGTAACGGGTGCACCACGCCGTTCGTGGCCGAAAGTCCATTCACGCGTGGAGATCCCTCCCTGGTCGGCCGGCCGGACGCCCGGCGGTTCCGCACCATTCAAGGCCGCCGGACAACGGCGTTCCACTCGCATCTTGCTCAAGCGTCGTCCGTCGATACGAGCAAGATCCGAGAAGTTCGGGCTCGCGTCGCCCCGGTACGAATTGATCGCTGCGCCGGGATGCCGCCGCAAGCCAGTGACGTGTGATTCAGGGAGGTTTGGCGTGCGATTCAGTTCAGCGGCCCGTCGCCGATCCGATGGTTCGGTCCGTCGTGACCGGCCGGTGTCGTGAAGCGGGCGGCCCGGGGCGCAGGAATCGCCGGAGCGGGAACGGACGGATTCCGCCTCCGGCTTCTCGCCGCCGATCCGAACGGTTCCGGGGACGGGGCGATATCGCCCGACGGAACCAGATTCGTCGCCTCCTCCAAGCGAAACGGATCGGTCAATCTGTGGTTCTTCGATCTGCGTACGGGGAAATGGCAGCAGGGCACCTGGGGCACCGGTGACGACATCGAGGCGCAGTGGTCGCCGGACAACGAGCAGCTGGCCTTCACCTCCTCCCGCGGTGGTCACAAGGCGATCTGGCTGTACCGGCTCAGCGACGGCCAGACCCGCCAGCTGACCTCGGCCGGACACGAGGAGGAGTACCCCTCCTGGTCGCCGGACGGCCGGACCGTCGCCTACGTCGGCGGGCCCTGGGGCAGGCGGCACTTCCTGGTGGTGTCCGCCGACGGCGGCGCGCCTCGCCGGGTGACCACCGAGCCCGGCCGCGCCGGCGCCTGCTCCTGGGCGCCGGACGGACGCTGGCTGGTCTGCCACTCGTACGACACCGGCGCGGGAGCGGTGTGGTTGCTGGACAGCCGGACCGGGGAGGCGATCCCGGTCACCGACGGCTCCTCGTGGGACTACAAGCCGACCATCTGCCCGACCCGGCCGGCGGTCGCCTTCTCCCGCAGCGACGAGGGGCGGTCCGTCATCTGGGTGCAGCGGCTCGCCGACGGGGTGGGCCGGCCGCTCGTCGTCACCGGCGCGGACGACCGGTGGCCCACCTGGACCCGGGACGGGAACCACCTCTTCTTCCACCGGCTGGTCGACGAGGGCGCGGGCATCGCGGTGTGGGACCGGCGGACGAAGGCGGTACGGGAACTCGTGCCGGCCGAGGAGAAGCCCCGGTACGCGTCCTTCGCGCCGGACGGCCGCCGGATTGTGTACGGCACCGAGGCGGACGGCCGCTCGGCGCTGCGCATCCTGGACCTGGCGACCGGGGTGTCCCAGCCGGTGCCGGCCGGTGAGGCCGCCTTCCCCTCGTGGTCCCCGGACGGCCGGACGATCGCCTGCGCGCTCCGGCCCGATCCCACCTCGCGATGGGAGATCGCGACGGTCGACGTGGCGGGCGGGCAGCCGCGCGTCTGGACGGCCGACCGTGACGACCTGCGGGGACTGCACGCGCCCGTCTCCTTCGCGCCGGACGGGCGGCGCCTGGTGTTCCGCAGCGAGACGGAGCCGTTCGAGGCGAACCTGCTCGTCCTCGACCTCGACAGCGGCCGGATCACCAACCTCACCGAGGACAGCTGGTGGGACGAGGCGCCGGCCTTCACCCCCGACGGGCGCGGCGTCGTCTTCATGTCCACCCGGGGAGGGAACTGGACCTGGGGCTTCTACCGCATCGACCTGGACAGCGGGGAACTGCTGACGCTGGCCGGTCCGGACTACGTGGAGCGGAACAACCCGCGGTCCACGGCGGACGGCCGGATCCTGTCGACGATGGTCGCCTCGAAGGTCGAGGAACTGTACGAGCAGCTACCCGACGGCACCGGCCGGGTGGTGACCGAGGCGGGGCCGGGCGTCCGTTACCCCGTGCCGTCCGCCGACGGCGAGCAGGTGCTCTTCACCCGTACCCGCACCACAGTCGAGTACTGGCTCGCGGAGAACGTCTGGGCCGCCGACTCGCCGCTCGCGCCGCTCGGCCGCCCGCTGGTCGCCGCGACCGCGCCGGCGGGGGTGATCGAGCAGCCGCCGCTCGGTCCGGTGCGCAGCCCCGTCGACACCCGCCGCAGATGACGGATGTGACGCCGTCCCATCCGGTCGGGTGGGCGATGACCGCGCGATCAGCCGACGCGTGTGACAGGAGGAGCAGGAGATGACCGGAGCACCGCCGGGGGCGTCGCGGGAGAACGCCGCCCCGAACGAGGACGACAAGAACCGCATCTACGACACCGTGACCGGCCCGCTCTGGCGGACGACCGTCTACGAGCCGGTCCACGGCGGGTGGGAGTTCACCAACATCGCCGGGGCACGCCTGCTCGACGACGTCGCGGCGACCTTCCGGGTCGGCCCGCTGACCCATGTGCTCGAACTCTGCTCCGGCACCGGCGCGGTCGCACGGTACCTCAACCAGCGGACCGGGTGCGCCGTCACCGGCGTGGAGCTGAACGCCGCCCAGCTCGCCTGCGCCCGCCGGGCACGCGCCGAGGCGGGCCCGGGGATGGCCCGGGTGTCGTTCGTGGAGGGCGACGTGACCAGGTGGCAACCGGACCGGCTCTACGACCTGGCGCTGGTCGTCGACTCGCTGTCCCTGCTGTCGGACCCGGTGGCGGCGCTGCGCAACGCCCGCCGGGCGTTGTGCTCGGCCGGGTGGCTGGTCTTCGCGGACACCCTGGCGGGGCCGGAGATGACCGCGGCGACGCAACGCCGCGCCTGGGACCTCGACGGGCTGCGCCCGCTGCCCGGCGGTTCGCGGTCGGACGACCTGTTCACCGCGGCGGGCCTGGTGGACGTGCACCTGGTCGACGCGACCGACACCGCCGTCGCCTGCTTCCAGACCATCGCCGACGCGACCACCGAGCGGGCCGGCGAACTCGCCGCAGTGGTGACGGCGGAGGAACTCGCGGAGTGGCGCACGGCCACCGACTTCTATCTCGACGCCTATCGGAGCGGGCAGCTCACGTACTGGCACGGGCTCGCCCGTCGGCCCCGTCGGGCCACCGCCCGCCAGGCGGCCTGACCCGCCCTCGACAACGAACGGAGCAGACATGATCTTCAAGCGTGAGCCCGTCATCCTCCAGGTGGCACTCTTCGCCCTGTTCAACCTCCTGGCCGCGTTCGGGGTGATCGGGTGGTCCTGCGCCCAGATCGCTGCCGTGAACGCCGCTGTCGCCGCCGCCTTCGGTGTGATCACCCGCCGGCTGGTGACGCCCCTGAGCGACCCCCGGGACGCGCACGGCCGGCGGCTCGCCCCCGCCGGCGGAGGGCCGGACGACGATCGGTCCTACCGGTGACAAGCGGCAGGGGACAGGGGCGTCTACTCGTGCCGCCCCTGTCGCCGGCGCTCGTCGAACTCGCCGGGCGGCGACACCGGCGCGGGGAGGTGACCAGCCGGCTGCTCCTGCAGACCCGCGCGCTCGCCTTCGTCGAGGGCTACCGGCTGCGGCGTGCCGGACGCCGCGACATCCACGAGGAACTGGCACTGATCGAACCCGTCAACCGCGGGTTCGCGTACGAGGGGGCCGCGCTGGCCGCGGCCCTGGCCGACCTCGCCACGCCGCGCCGGGCCCCGGCACCGGGGAGCCGGGACGGCCGGCAGACCCGGCTGGGGCACCTGCTCGACGGCCCCGGCGCGGGCTTCGTCCACCTCGTCCACGTCGGGGCCGGCTGGGCGGCCGCCGTGCTGCCCTGGCGGACCGTCCACCGCCGGCTGCCGCTCGACCCGCTGCTGCGCTGGCTCGCCCTGGACGGCGCCGGGTTCGCCCGCGGCTTCTTCGGCGGGCCGGGCGCGATCCGCCGGCTGGCCCGCCGGCCGGACCGCGACGATCCCGTCCAGACGGTGCTCCGGCAAGGGCTGGGCCGCAGCCTGTGGTTCGTCGAGTGTGGTGACGTCCCGGCGATCGGCCGGCAGATAGAAGGGTTCCCACCGGGCCTGCGGCCCGAGTTGTGGGCCGGTGTCGGCCTTGCCGTCTGTTACGCGGGCGGCTGCTCGGACCGCCAGTTCGAACACCTTCAGACGCTGGACGGCAAGGAGCGCGCCGCGCTGGCCCAGGGCGCCGCCTTCGCGGCCGAGGCCCGGCGCACCGCCGGTCATGTGCCTGCGCACACGGCGGCGGCCGTGGCCGCGCTCACCGGCGTACCGGCCGACACGGCCGCCAACTGGGCACGGGACTCCCGAGATTCCGCCCTCGCCCTCGGCCCTGAGATCGACTCCTACCGGTGGTGGCAGCGGGAGATCCGCCGCCGGGCAACCGCGGCGGCCGGCTGAGCCTCGGCTCCACCGGTCCCGATCCGCACCCGCCGGCGGCGCCCGCCGCCACGAGCAGGGAGAAACCCCATGTCCTTGTCACCGCGTCGCATGCTGCCCGGAGCACTGGTGATCGTGCTGGTCGCCGTCCTCGGCGTGCTCACCGTCCGGCCGTCGCCGAGCCCTCGCGAGGCCGCCGTGCTGGCCGCCCGCTTCGCTTTCGACGTACGCCCGCTGAACACCGCCCCTGCCGGGGCCAGGAGCGTTCGTGACGTCGCGCCCGAGCTGTCGGGCATCCGGTCCTGGATCTCCGCGGTGGGCGCCGCGGTCGCGCTCCTCGACGCCGACGGCAACCGGCGCCAGGACGACGTGTGCCTCGTCGATCCGCGGGACGACTCGGTGCGGGTCTTCCCGGCACCAGGCACCGGGGAGCGTTACTCGCCGGCGTCGCTCGTCGCGCCGCCGGGCCCGATCGACCGCGTCGCACCGATGGGCTGCGTCCCGGCGGACCTCGACGCGGACGGCGACAGCGATCTCGTCGTCTACTACTGGGGCCGTTCCCCGGTGCAGTTCCTGCGGGTCGCCGAGGGATGGCGCCCGGTGGAACTGGTCCAGCCGCCGCAGGTGTGGAACACCACCGCGCTCGCGGTGGGCGACCTGGACGGTGACGGCGCGGCCGACATCCTGGTCGGCAACTACTTCCCGGACGGTGCCCGGGTGCTCGATCCGGAGGCCGCCGGGGACGGGCGGATGCGGATGCAGGCGGGCATGGCGGACGCCGGCAACGGCGGCACGAACCGGGCCTTCCTCTCCCGCCCCGGTGCCCCCGACACGGCGCCGGCCTGGCTCGACGCGTCCACCGGAGTGCCCGACCGGGTCGCCCGTTCCTGGACGCTCGCCATCGGGATGCAGGACCTGACCGGGGACCTGCGGCCCGAGGTGTACCTCGCCAACGACTTCGGCCCGGACCACCTCCTGGTGAACCACTCCCGGCCGGGGCGGCTCGACCTGCGCCCGGTCCGGGGCGAGCGGACCGCGTCGACGCCGAAGTCGAAGGTGCTGGGCCGGGACTCGTTCAAGGGCATGGGCGTGGCCTACACCTACCCGGACGGCGCCGACCTGCCGACCATCGTGGTCAGCAACATCACGACACCCTGGGGGCTGCAGGAGAGCAACTTCGCCTTCACCCCGACCGGTAAGGGCTCCGACCTGCTCGACGGCCGGCTGCCGTACCGGGACCGCAGTGAACCCCTGGGCCTGTCCCGCAGCGGCTGGGGCTGGGACGTCAAGGCCGTCGACTTCGACGGCGACGGCACCGACGAGTTGTTCCAGGCGACCGGATTCATGGCCGGGGACCGGTGGCGCTGGCCCGAACTCCAGGAACTCGCGATGGCCAACGACCAGGTGCTCCAGCACCCGTGGGCCTGGCCACACTTCGGCCCGGGCGACGACGTGTCGGGCCACCAGGCGAACGTGCTCTGGACGCGGGGGCCCGACGGACGGTACGTCGACGTGGCCGCCCGGAGCGGTCTCGGTCACCTCGACGTCAGCCGTGGCATCGCCGTCGGAGACGTGGACGCGGACGGCCGCCCGGACGCGCTGGTGGCGAACCAGTGGCAGGACAGCCGGCTGCTGATGAACCGGTCCCGGTCGGTCGGCCGGGCCACGCTGGTCCTGCTGCGCGCCGGCGCGGACGGACGGCAGCCCACTCCCGCGCTCGGCGCCTCGGTGGTCGTCCGGCCCGGCGAGGGCCGGCCGGCCCTTCGCGCTCAGCTCTACCCCAGCAACGGTCACGCCGGCGCCTCCAGCACGGAACTCTTCTTCGCCGTCGACCGGGAAGCCCCGTTCACGCTGTCCTGGCGTACGGCCGGCGGGGTGCGGACGGCGGAGGTGCGGCTGGCGCCGGGCCGGCACGAACTGGTGATGCACGACGACGGCCGGGTGACAACGCGATGAGGGCCCGGACGAGCCGGCCCGTCGCGACACCGGCCCTCCTCGACCCGCCGCGGACCGCCGCCGCCCGCCCACCCGGCGAACGGAACCAGGACCCGCTGCCGTGCGGGCCGCCGGCCGCGGGGGACACGCCCCGCCACGTCATCAACGCGACGAGCGTCCTGGTGCACCCCGGCCTCGGCCGGGCCGTCCTCTCCGGTTCGGCCCGGCGCGCGGTGGCGGTGGCCTCCGGCTGCACCGACCTGGAGTACGACCTGCACAACGGGCAGCGGGGGCGGCGCGGCCGGGAGACGGTCGCCGCCCTGCTCGCCGCGGTGCCGACGGCCGCGGCGGCCTACGTGGTCAACAGCAACCCGGCCGCGCTGGTGCTCGCCGCGACGGTGCTCGCGCCCGGCCGGGAACTGGTGATCAGCCGGCGGGAGCTGTACGAGATCCGGGACGGCTTCCGCCTGCCCGAACTGCTCACCTCGACCGGTGCCCGGCTCTGCCCGGTCGGTACGGCGGACGGTGCGGTGCTGGAGGACTACCGGCAGGCGGTGTGGTCCGGCACCGGGTGCGTGCTCACCCTGGTGCCGGGCCGCTCCGCCACGGACGCCCCGGCGGACCGGCCGGACGTGGCGGCCCTGGCCGGCCTGCACGTCCCGGTGATCGCGGACATCAGCTCCGGCCTCCTGCGTCCCGAGCCCGCGCTGCCCGGTGAGCCGGACGCGGAGACCGCCCTGCGGCAGGGCGCCACGCTGGTCACCGCCGGCGGCGACAAGTTGCTGGGCGGTCCGCAGACCGGGCTGCTGCTCGGCGACCGGGCGGTGATCGAACAGGTGCGGCGACATCCGCTCGCCCGGGCGATGCAGGCGGACAAACTGGCCCTGGCCGCGCTCCGTGCGACGGTCGCCCACGGCGGCACACCGACGCTCGCCGCCGTCCGGGCCGCCCCCGACGACCTGCGGGCCCGGGGCGAGTCGCTCGTCGGCGCCCTGCGGGCCGGGGGAGTCCCCGCCGAGTTGGTCGAGTCCCACGTCACGGTGCTCAGCGGCGCCAGCACCCGGCTGCACAGCTTCGCGGTGGCGGTCGACCAGCGGCTCGCCGGCCGGTTGCGCGTGGGAGACCCGGCCGTGGTGGGCGAGCTGCGGGACGGACACCTGTTGCTCGACCTGCGCCCGGTGCCCGCCGGCAACGACACCGACCTGGTCGTGGCGGTGCTCGCGGCGGCGTCCCGCCCTTGATCAGGTAGGGCAATCCGCGAGAAGTCGCCCCGGCACGCCGACGCATAGAAAGGAGGAACCCACCCCCCGATGACGGAGGAAGCCCATGACCGGTTCGGCACGTCTCGGCCGTTGCGCCCGGCATCTGCTCGCGGGCGTACGGACGAGTGAGCGGGACCAACAGGACCTGCTCGCCGCCGCCGACCGGCTCAAGACCCGCCTGGTGCGTCTGCTGTACGCCCACCCGGCGGCCCGGACCAGACTGGCCGGCGTCCGGCACCACCTGCTCGACGTGGAGGTGGTGCCGGCGCCGGCCCGTTCGTGGTTCCGGACGTCCCGGCGGCACGCCGGCACGGCCCGGATCCGGCTCTACGACTACGACTCGGACCTGCTGCTGGAGTTCTTCCTCGACCTGCCGTCCGGCCGCCTCACGGCGGTCACCGGACGGGCCCGGGCCCGTCCGCCACTGACCCGGTCCGAGCGGGCCGAGGCGCTCGACCTGCTCCGTGCGGCCGGCCGGCTCGGCCCGCTCGCCGAGGCGAGCCGATGGGTCGTGGTGCCGAGGATCTCCCGGGCGGCGATCGGCGCGGGCCACCCGCGCCGGGGCCACCGCCTCTACACGTTCTTCTTCTGGTCGGCGACCGACCGGCCGGTACGACTCGGCCAGGCGTCGGTCGACCTGAGCGCGCGAGAGGTGGTCGGGGTCCGGGAGGCGGAGTCCGTCGGGAGGTGGGAGATCCGGCCGTACGCGTGACAACGCAGCCAGAGAGAGGGATCCACCATGTATGCAACCCTGCCGTGCCCGTCCGGGCGGTCGAGTTCCGATGACCACGGATCGTGGTAGGCACCGATGCCCACCTCACACGTCCGAGACCGCCGCCGCTTCGCACCGGAGCGCGAACCACGGACCGCCCGGGGTGGTGACCACCTCCGCCGGCTGCCCGGTGGCCTGGTGCTGGCCGTCGCCGTCGCCGTGCAGGCCGCCGTGCTCTGGGCCGAACCCGGGCTGGTGATCGCAGAACTCGGGGCGATGCCACAGCGACTGCGGGAGGTGTTCCGTGTGCTCGCCCCGGGCCTCGCCACCCTCCTGCTCGCCGCGCAGGTCATGAATCTGTTCGGCCGACTACGCCGGCATCAGCGGCGGATCGTGGCCGCGGCGGCCGCCTGGTGGGTGTTCGCCGCGGTCGAGTCGATGCTCGCCGACTGGCGGTCCTCCGTCTGGCTCACCGAGCTGGCCCTCGCCTGGCTGGCGATGAACTGCCTGCGGATCGTCGCCCGCGCGGAGGCCACGGGCCTGTCGAGCGTGGCGCGAGGGAGGTGACCGGTGGACTGGCAGTCCGTGGGGACACCGATCGCCGCCGTCTGCACCGCGATCCTGACCTACCTGGGCACCCGGCACATCGCCCGGGTCGAACGCAGCCGCGAGGAGGCACGTCTCGCCGAGGCGGCACGGGACGAGGCCCTCGTCGTCGAGCAGGCCCTGTCCACGGCCCACGAACAGGCCCAGGCCGCGATCATCATGGAGCGAAACGAGCTGCTGGAGCGCTGGCAGCGCACCCTCGACGAGGCCCGTGACGACCGTCAGCGCCTGCTCCAGGAACACCGGTCCGAGCTCGCCCGGGTCCGCCAGGAGACGCGGGACGAGGTGGCCGGCGTCCGGGAGAGCGCCCAGCTGGTCATCGCCGACCTGCGCGGGCAGATCGTGCAGTTGCGGGCCGAGGTGCAGGCCGTCCGGGACCGGCACCGTCCCGGCCCGTCCGCCGGGGACTGACCGGCCGGCCCGCCCGGGCGCCGGTCCCGGCGCACCGCAAGGCGGAAGAAGTTCCCCACCACCCGCGCGATCTACAACAGACGTACCGATCGCCGCACGAGAACGGTCGCACCGGACCGATTGTTTCCCACTGTTCACGGGCGGGCGGTATCCGTCCCGAGAACATCCAGAGAGGAATGGCGCAGAAATGACAGAGGTACAGAACTTCGGCCGCCAGCTCGGCGACTTCCTCGGCGGTGTCTTCGCCGACGCCGCGGGTGGCGGAGCCGGTGTCTTCCGGCCCGACCCGCAGGCCGAGATCGAGGTCCGGCAGCTTCTCAACGACCTCCAGACCGCCTTCGCGGAGAAGAACGCGGATGCCATCGTCGACAGCCTGGCCGAGGAATTCACCACCTACGAACTCACCTCCGCCGAGGGACACGCGGTGACCATCACCGAGAAGGCCGCCATGCGTGAGTACCTCGACACGCTGTTCCCGGCCGACGGCGAGACGCAGAACAAGTCGGTCTCGGTGAGCCAGGTGCTGGCCAGTTCCACCATCGGTCTGACCCGCGAGGACGGCGACGTCGTCATCGCCCGAACCGACGGCACCTTCGAGCACCAGCCGCTGCGCGCCTCGGCCGTGGCCATCCGCACGGCCGAGGGCTGGAAGTGGCTGCACTGGCACATGTCGGCCGCCGCCCCGCGCTTCCGGGTCAACGCCAACGGCGTGCGGATCCCGCTCGATGGTGCCCCGGCGACCGGCACCCCGGTCGCGGACTGACGTGTCCGCCGGCGGCTGTTCGTCCGAAGCCGCAGCAGAAAGGTGTGTGCAGTGAGTACCTCGTCAGGAAGTTCGCGACGGCAGCCGCCGGTGACCGGCGGCCGCATCGCCGGCCCGGATCCGACCGAGCACGTCAACAACGGAGAGGAGAACATCTACCCGGGATACGTCGCCTGCTACAGCAAGGGGCTGCCGCACGACGACACGGGCGAGGTGGACCCGGAGGCGTACCGGCGGCTGCTGCGGGCGGTCAACAGCGCCGACCCGGCGGACTTCGAGTCGATCCCGCTGGACCCGGCCGGTGCCCGCAAGCTGACCAATCCCCAGGGCGGGCTGGCGGCGAACGCCGACGGCATCGACGCCACCTCCTTCACCGCGCCGCCGGCGCCCCGGCTCGACAGCCCGGAGAACTCCGGCGACATGGCCGAGCTCTACTGGATGGCGCTGACCCGGGACGTGCCGTTCGACCAGTTCGACACCGATCCGCTGGTCGCGTCGGCCGCCGCCGACCTGTCCCGGATGTCGGACTTCCGCGGCCCGAAGGAAGGCGGGGTGGTGACCACCCGCACGCTCTTCCGCGGTGACACCCCGCAGGACCGGATCGGGCCGTACATCTCGCAGTTCCTCCTGCGCGACGTGCAGTTCGGCACCCATCACTACTCCCAGCGGCAGGACACCGTGCAGCCGGGGCGGGACTACGTCACCACGTTCCCCACCTGGCTCGCGGTGCAGCGGGGGTTGTCCCGGGGACTGGCCCCCGGCGACCGGAACCGGACCGAGACCCGGTACCTGCGTACGCCCCGCGACCTGAGCCACTACGTCCACTTCGACGCGGATGCCAGCCCGTTCCAGCCCTTCCTGAACGCCGGGCTGATCCTGCTGCGGGAGCGGGCGCCGCTGGACGCGAACCTGCCGTACCACTGGTCCTCGAACCAGGACGGCTTCGCGACCTTCGGCATGCCGCACCTGTTCGACCTGATCACCTCGGTCGCCGCCCGCGCGCTACGGACCGCCTGGTGGCAGAAGTGGTACGTGCACCGCAGGCTGCGGCCGGAGGCGGTCGGCGGGCGGGTCCACGCCCACCTGACCGGTCTGCACCGGTACGACTTCCTCGACCGGGAACTGTTGGAGTCCGAGGCGGTGCAGCGCGTCTTCGACCGCAACCAGAGCCACCTGCTCCCGCAGGCGTACCCGGAGGGGGCACCGACCCACCCCTCGTACACGGCCGGTCACGCCACAGTGGCGGCCGCCACCGCGACTGTGCTGAAGGCGTGGTTCGACGAGACGGCCCCGCTGGCCGACCCGGTCCAGGCGGACGCGACCGGCACCGCGCTGGTGCCGTACGAGGGCGCGGACGCCGGGCAGCTCACCGTCGGCGGCGAGTTGAACAAGCTCGCCGCGAACATCGCCGTCGGCCGCAACATCGCCGGCGTCCACTACCGCAGTGACTACTCGGCGTCCAGCCGGCTCGGTGAGGCGCTGGCCATCGAGATCCTGCGGCGCCAGAAGTCCTGGTTCAACGAGGACCACTCGTTGACCCTGACCCGGTTCGACGGCACGTCCGTCACCATCTGAGCCCCGTCGCGCCGGCCGGCTGCTGTTCCCCTCAGCGCGCCGGCCGGCGCGACGGCCCTCCAACCCGACCATCCACCGACGGAAACGGTGACCGCTGTGACGTCCGCTGCCGCGAGAGACCTCCGCCTGACGGCCCTGCGCCGCTTCGCCCTGTCCATCACGATCCTCACGGTGCTCGGTCACCTCTTCCTCGGGTTCGAGCAGGCCCCGGTGACGCCGGTGCTGACCCTCCTGCTGGGCTACGCCCTCGACCTGACACTGGAGACGCTCGCCGCCCGGGCCGAGGGCCGCGCGCCCGCCTTCGCCGGTGGCTTCCGGCGGCTGGTGGACCATCTCCTGCCCACGCACATCGGCGCGCTGGCCTGCGCCATGCTGTTGTACGGCAACTCCTCACCCTGGCCGTACCTGTTCGCCGTCGCGGCCGCTGTGGGCTCCCGCCACGTCCTGCGGATCCGGATCGACGGCCGTGCCCGGCACGTGCTCAACCCGTCCAACGCGGGCATCGCGCTGACCCTCGTGCTCTTCCCGTGGGTCAGCATCGCGCCGCCCTACCAGTTCACCGCCGGGGTCTCCGGTGCGCTGGACTGGCTGCTGCCGCTCGGTGTCCTGATGGCCGGCACGCTGCTCAACGGCAAGCTCACCGGGAAGATGCCGCTCATCCTCGGCTGGCTGACCGGGTTCGTCGCGCAGGCGCTGCTGCGTGCCCTCCTCTTCGACCACGACTTCGTCGCCGCGCTGCTGCCGATGACCGGTCTGGCCTTCATCCTCTTCACCAACTACATGATCACCGACCCGGGGACGACCCCCCGTGCCCGCGCCAACCAGTGGGCGTTCGGGCTGTGCACCGCGGCGGTCTACGGACTGCTGGTGCTCGCGCACGTGTCGTACGGGCTGTTCCTCGCACTGGTCATCACCTGCGCCCTGCGCGCGGGTCTGCTCCTGATCGGCCGTCGCCGGCCGGCCCGGGCCCGGCGGGTCCGGCTGCGGGAGGCGGCATGAGGCCGGGCGAACGGCAGATCGCGGTCGTCGGCCTGGCCTGCCGCTACCCGGATGCCGACGACCCGGCACAGCTGTGGCGGTCGGTGCTGGCCCGCCGCCGCGCGTTCCGGGCCATCCCGGCCACGCGCCTGGACCCCGAGCACCGGCTCGGCGCGCCGCACGCGCCGGAGTCCACGTACGTCCGCCGGGCCGGGCTGCTGCGCGACTGGCACTTCGACCGTGAAGCCTTCCGCGTGTCCGGGTCGAGCTGGCGGGCGGCCGACCACACGCACTGGCTGGCACTGGAGACGGCGGCGGCCGCCCTGTCCGACGCCGGCTTCCCCTCGGGCGCCGGCCTGGACGCCGACCGGGTCGGCGTGATCCTCGGCAACTCGCTCACCGGCGAGTTCACCCGGGCCGGCCTGGTACGGCTGCACTGGCCGTTCGTACGCCGCTCGGTCGAGGCGGCGCTGCGGCAGACCGGAGTGGACCCCGCCGTCGCCGCGCAGGTGGTCGACCAGGCCCGGCGCGGCATCGCGGCGGCGTTCCCCGAGCCGGGCGACGAATCGCTGGCCGGGGCCCTGAGCAACACCATCGCCGGCCGGATCTGCAACCACTTCGACTTCCACGGCACCGGGTACACGGTGGACGGCGCCTGCGCGTCGAGTCTGCTGGCCGTCGTCACAGCCGCCAACGCGCTGCTCTCCGGCGAGCTGAACTTCGCCCTCGCCGGAGGCGTCGACCTGTCTCTGGACCCGCTGGAGATGATCGGCTTCGCCCGCCTCGGCGCGCTCGCCGACGGCGAGATGCGGGTGTACGACGAGCGGCCCACCGGGTTCCTGCCCGGGGAGGGGTGCGGGATCGTCGCCCTGATGCGCGCCGACGAGGCGGAACGGCGCGGCCTGCGAGTCTACGCGCGGCTGACCGGATGGGCGACGTCCTCCGACGGGTCCGGGGGCCTGACCCGCCCCGACGCCGGGGGACAGGCGCTGGCGCTGCGGCGCGCGTACCGGATGGCCGGACTGGCGCCGGAGCAGATCGCCCTGATCGAGGGGCACGGCACCGGAACCGCCGTCGGCGACCGGGTCGAGCTGGAGACGCTGGCCGGGATCCGGCGGCACGCGCCCGGGGCGGCGGCGCTCGGCTCGGTGAAGGCGAACATCGGGCACACGAAGGCGGCCGCCGGAGCGGCCGCACTGATCAAGACGGTCCTGGCCGCGTACCACCGGGTCCTTCCGCCGACCACCGGCTGCGAGACGCCGCATCCTCTGCTGCGTGCGCCGGACGCCACCCTGCGGGTGCTCGACGAGCCGGAACCGTGGCCGGGCGGGCGGCTGGCCGCCGGGGTGTCCGCGATGGGCTTCGGCGGGATCAACAGCCACGTGGTGGTGGAGAACGCCGATCCCGCCGCCGTGGGTCGCCGTCGCCTCCCGCCCTCGGTGCGGTCCTGGTCCCGCCGTCCGGTACGACCGGAGATCCTGCTGATCGAGGCGGCCACCACGGCGGAGCTGGCCGAACGGCTCGACCTGCTGGGCAGCTGGGGCGCGACGCTCAGCGACGCCGAGGTCGGCGACGTGGCGGCGACGCTCGCCGCCGGTGCCGGCGGCACGGCCGGGATCCGCTGTGCCCTGGTCGCCGGGGACGCCGACGAGCTGTCGGCGGCGGTCCGCGCGGCGACGGGCCTGCTCGCCACCTGGGACGGGCGCGTCGTGGTGGACGAGGCGGCGGGGGTGGCGTTGGGTGGCGGACCGCCCGCCCGGGTGGGCCTGCTCCTGCCCGGCCAGGGAGCACCGGTGCGGTACGACGCCGGCCCGCTGGCCCGGCTGCTCGGCGACCTGCCCGAGGGGCCGGCGGCCACCGGCGCCACCGGCACCGAGGCCGCACAGCCGGCTGTCGTGTGGCAGTCGCTGCTCGGGCTCGCCTGGCTGGACCGGCTGGGCTGCGCCCCGGTCGGCGCAGTCGGGCACAGCCTCGGCGAGCTGACCGCCCTCGCCTGGGCCGGTGCGCTGGACCCGGGCCGGCTCGTCGCGCTGGCTGCCGCCCGCGGACGGGTGATGGAGCACAGTGGTGTGCCGGGCACCGGGATGGTGAGCCTCTCCGTCGACGAGACGCGGGCGATCCGGCTGGCGGACGAGCACGGACTCGTGGTCGCGGCGCTCAACGCCCCCGACCGTACGGTGCTCGCCGGGGCCGACGAGAACCTCACCCGGCTGGCGGCGGCGCTGCGCGACAGCGAGGTCGAGGCGATCCGGTTGCCGGTGTCGCACGCCTTCCACAGCCCTGCGATGGAACCCGCGCTGCCGGCGTGGGCCGCCGAGCTGAACACTGTCGAGTTCGCCCCGCCGGCGCGGTCCGTGACGTCCACCGTGACGGGTGCGGACGTGCGGACGGTCGACGACCTGGCGGCACTGCTCACCCGTCAGCTCATCGCCCCGGTGCGCTTCGCCGCCGCCGCCCGCGACCTCGGCCAGCGGTGCGACCTGCTGGTCGAGGCGGGCCCGGGGACCGTGCTGTCGCGGCTGGTCACCCGGTTCCTGCCGGTACCGGCGGTCAGCCTGGACTGCGGCGGTCCGCCGCGCTCGCTCGCCCTCGCCACCGCCGCGGTCGTGGTCGCCGGCGCGGGCGACCTCGCCGCCTGGTACGACGGGCGGCCCTACCGTCCGCTCCGGCCCGGGGCGGCCATGACGTTCCTCAGCAGCCCGTGCGGAGCCGGCATCTCTCGCGCCGGGCTGCCGGGGTCGCGCTCCGCGTCCGCCGACGCGGAGCGCGACTCCCCTCCGGGCCGGGTCGAGCAGCCGTCGAGTGTCGCAGCAGCGGTGGTGAGGACCGCCTCCGCTCGACCGGCGCCGACCCCGCCCGAGGCGGACCCGGCCGGGTCGGTAGACCCGGCCGGGTCCGCTCCCCGTCCCGACGACCCGCTCGGCCGGTTGCGCGCCCACCTCGCCGCCGAGCTGGAACTGCCGGTGGCGGGCATCACCCCGGCCAGCCGGCTGCTCGGCGACCTGCACCTGAACTCGCTGCAGGTGGCCCGCACCGTCGCCGCGGTCGCCGCGGCCCTGGGCCGGCAACCCCCGGCCGCGCCCCTGTCACTGGCCGACGCGACAGTCGCCGAGGCGGCCGAGGTGCTCGCGCAACTGCCCGCCGCCGGCGACGACGAGGCGCCGGCGCAGGGCCTCGCGCCGTGGGTGCGGCTGTTCCGGCACGACTGGGTTCCGCTGCGGGGACCGCTGTCCGGGCCGCCGGCCGCCGGCTCCGTGCGGTGGCGGGTCGAGGCGCCGGCCGGACATCCCCTGCACACGGTCTTCCCCGCCGTACCCGACGGGACGGCGACGTCGCACGGTCTCGCCGTCGCGCTCGGCCCGGACGACGGCCCGGAGCAGGTGGCCGCGCTGCTGGCCCGCATCGCCGGGCAGCGGCCGGCCCGGCTGGCGATCGTGCACGACGACCACCCGGCCGCCGCCGCCGTGGGCCGGTCGGTGGCGGCGGAGATCTCCGGCTGCGCCGTGACGGTGCTCGACGTGTCCGCGGACGGGGACGTGGGCCTGCTGGCCGGGCTGGCGGTGCCGGCCGGGTACGCGGAGCTGCGGGCCGGGCCCGGCGGCGTCCAGCGGCTGGTGACCTCCGTGCACCGGCCCGCCGAGGAGACCCGGGAGGTGCCGCTGGGGCCCGGCGACGTCTGCGTCGTCACCGGTGGCGCCACCGGAATCACCGCCTTCGCCGCGGCGGCCGTCGCCGAGCGGACCGGATGCCGGCTGGTGGTCCTCGGCCGGCGTCCCGCCGAGGACGCCGAGACCGGGGAGGCGCTGCGCCGGCTACGCACGGTCCTCGGCGACGACCGGTTGCGCTACGAGCGGGTCGACCTGACCGATCCCGACGCGGTACGGGAGGTGCTCGGCGCCGGCCGGCTGGGTCCGGTCCGGGCGGTGGTGCACGGGGCGGGGATCAACCGGCCGGCCCAGCTGACCGACGTCACTGCCGGGGACCTCCGCGAGCACCTGGGCGGGAAGGTGACCGGACTCCGGTCGGTGCTCGACGCGGTCGGACCGGACCTGCGGCTGGTGCTTGCGTTCGGTTCCATCATCGGCCGGCAGGGGCTCGCTGGGCAGGCCGCCTACTGCATCGGTAACGAGTGGCTGCGGCACGACGTGGAACGGTGGGCCGGCGATCACCCGGAGACCCGGGTGCACCTCGTCGAGTGGTCGGTCTGGTCCGGGATCGGCATGGGGGTGCGGCTCGACGTGCTCGACTCGCTGCGCCGCCGGGGGGTGGCCGGGATCGCACCCGACGACGGCGTCGCGGCGCTGTGGCGGATCCTCACCGATCCGACCGCTCCGGTGACAGTGCTCTGCACTGCTGCCTTCCCCGAGTCCGGCACCCTGAGCCCGGCGCCCGCGCCCGGCACCCCCGAGCCGGGCCGGCTGCGCTTCGCCGAGTCGGTGGTCGGCCGGGTCGGGCAGGTCGCCACGGTGACCGAGGCGGTGTTGTCCGTCGGGGCGGACCCGTACCTGCGGGAGCACCGGGTCGGCGACGCGCCGCTGCTGCCCGCCGTGCTCGGACTGGAGGCGATGGCGCAGGTGGCGGCGTTGACCACCGGAAGCCGGGCCGGCTGGGCGGTCCGCGACGCGAGCTTCGCCGCGCCGATCGACGTCCCCGAGCGCCGGACGAGGCGGATCCGGGTGGCGGCACTGGCCGCGGAGACCGGCGAGGACGTGGCGGTGGCGATCCGCGCGGACACCGACGGCTTCGCCACGGACCGGTTCGCCGGGACGGTCACCGACCCGCCGGCACCGCCGGCCGCCGCCACGGCGGACGATGCCGCGCACCGGCCGGAGTCACCCGTGGACAGCGGGCGGGAGGCCACCACCCCACATCCGTGGTACGGCCCGGTGCTCTTCCACGAGGGACGGATGCGCCGCCTGACGCACGCCGGACCGGTCTCGGCGTTCGCGGTGCGCGCCATCGTCGACGCCGACGACCGGGACCGCTGGTTCGCCTCCTTCCTCGGGCAGGAGCTGCTGCTGGGCAGCCCGGGAGGGCACGACGCGGCGATCCACGCGCTGCTCGCCTGCGCGCCGCACCGCAGGGTGCTGCCGGTGGGCGCGGCGGAGGTGGTCGTCTGGCGGCCGCTGCGGGGGCGGCTCACCGTCGAGGCCCGGGAGGTGCGGCACAGTGCCGACGAGTACGTCTTCGACGTGGACGTCGCGCACGCCGGCGTACCGGTGGCCCGTTGGCGGGGTCTACGGCTGCGGGCGGTCGGCGACAACCGGGAGTTCGCGGTGGCCAGGTCCGGCGGCCGGCTCGGCGCGGAGCTGGTGGGCCCGTGGCTGACCCGCCGGCTGATCGAGGCCGGTGCGGTCGACGCGGTCGAACTCGTGGTGGGGCCCGGCCGGCGCGAGGCGGACGGCGCCCGCCGGCTGCTGGCCCGGCATCTCGCCGTGCCCGAGGCGGACGTGGACCACCAGCCGTCCGGCGCGCTCCACGTGCCGGGCCGGTACGCCTCGGCGAGCTACGCCGACGGGCAGGTGCTCGTCGCGCTGGCCGATCGTCCGGTCGGGGTGGACTGGGAACCGGTGACCGACCGGCCGCCGGCCGGGTTGCTGGACGACGGCGCGCGGGCGAGCGCCGAGGAGCTCGGCCGGCGGACCGGTGACGACCCGGCGGTGGCCGCCACCCGGCTGTGGGCCGCCCGCGAGGCGCTGGTCAAGCTCGGCGCCGACCCGGACCAGGTGCTGGCGCACGGGGAGCCGGAGCCGGACGGCCTGCTCGTCTCGACCGGCCAAGACCTCACCGTGGTGACAGTGCCGGCGTGGGCCGACGGGGCGACGCGGGTGGCCGTGGCGGTGGCGACCCGGCCGGTGGCGTCATGACCGGCTGGTACGTCTACCGGCACGTGGTCACCCTGGACGAGACCAACATGGTGGGCAACGTCTACTTCGCCCACTTCCTGCACTGGCAGGGGCACTGCCGGGAGCGCTTCCTCGCCGACCACGCACCGGCCGTCCTGGACCAGCTCCGTCGAGGTGAGCTGACGCTGGTGACAGTGTCGTGCGCGATGGACTACTACGAGGAGTGCTTCGGCCTGGAGGAGATCGAGGTGCGGATGAGCGCCGACGGCCGGGAGGGCCACCGGCTGAGCATGCACTTCGAGTTCCTCCGGGCGGGGCGGGAGGTGGCCCGGGGCCGGCAGACGGTGGCCTGTCTGCGCCCCACCCCGGCCGGGCCGGTTCCCGTCGCTCCGCCGGTCGACCTGCGGGCGGCCCTGGCGGCCTTCACCGCCTGACACAGTCGCGGCGCCCGACCCGGTTAACGGGTCGGGCGCCGCGGTGTCGGCACCCCCTCGTCGGGGACGCGCCGTCCTGCGTCGTCAGCTGCCGGTAGCCAGCAGCTGCGGACGCCTGCGCTGGGCGAGGGCGAGCACCGACGAGGTGAGCTGCAGCGGAGGATCGATGGGGCGGGGTCGCCGCAGCGCGACCTGGAAGGTCCGGAAGGTGCGCCCGCCGCGGACCACGATGGGTGCGCCGCCCGTGCCGACGAACTCCACCTGCCGGCCGTTGTCGCCGAGCACGTCGGACAGCGTCGAGGTCTTGTCGAACCCGAGCGCCACGGCGTGGTACGCCCCGTCGGCCAGCGGCCGGATGCGGCTGAGACGGTTGGTCTCCAGCACGCCGTAGGTCAGCGGGACGTCGTCGGGCTCTTCCGACCGGTACAGCGCCAGCACCGCGCACCCGCCGCCGCTCGGTCCTCCGGTTACGGCGCCGACCGGGCCCGGGGCGCAGTGGCGGTCGGCGGCCGGATCGGTCAGCTCGCTCAGTCGTACCTGGCCGAAGACGGACATCGCGGACCGGAACCGACGCGGCGACATCCCGGTCAGCCGGGTGAACTGGCTGATGAAGGTGCCGAGACTGGAGTAGCCGACGGCCATGCAGACCTCGGTCACCGACAGGTTCGAATTGACAAGGAGGTTCCGGGCCTGAGCCATCCGTAGCGCGGTCAGGAACCGCGCGGGCGTGGTGGAGGTGACGTGTCGGAAGACCCGGTGGAAGTGGAACGGGCTGAGCAATGCGGCCTGGGCGATGTCGGACAGCCGCTGAGGTTCCGAAAGATATTCAGTCATGTATTCGACGGCTCGGGTGACGGAATCCAGCCGGGCCGCGTCGGTAGGATTGCCGAGGCAGACGCCCAGGGTGCTGCACGTCATGAATTGGGCGCAATCCATACAGTTCCCCCCCTGTCGCCATGCTTGATCGGCGGTGGTCATCGTATGGCCTCCCCTAGGATTTACTTGAGCATCGGACGGTGGTCCGACGGAGTCCGGGCGGGCGTCTCTCCTTGCCGCCGACCAGTCCTCATCCGGGCACAAAGGCCCGAGATTCGTACGCCTCCAGGCACTCGAACTGACGTTCTGCCGGCTGCGCCGCTGAGCGTTCAGTCAACAGCTCGTCACGCTGTGCGTATAGTCGCAATCTTGCTAATGTCCTCACCAATGGCGTGATGTCGACGGCGGAAAGACCTGACTGTGGCAAAGACACTGATTGTCGTCATCGGCCCGCCAAAGAATCCACAGATACGGCTCCGGGGCGGCCGGCATTCGCCGTCCGCCCCGGAGACCAATCAGCTCAGTTCATCCAGTTGGTGCGCGGGCAGAACTGCACGCCCGGGATGTCGGCTACGCCGTCCTGGTCGGAGTCGACGTCCCCGTCGAGCGTGGAGTAGATGTCGAGGGAGTTGACGTTGATCTTGCCGTCGCCGTCCCAGTCGACCAGCTTGCCCTTGAACGTGCCCACGATGAACGCGTTGGCGAGCGGCCCCGTGGGGGTGTCCAGGGTGCCGAGGATGCTGTTGCCCGGGAACAGCACCTCCTCCAGCGAGCTGCCCGCCATGGTGTCGAAGTTGACGTACCCCCAGGTGTGCACGCGGCCCCGGACGTAGCGGATGGCCGACTCGCCCTTGATCTGGATCTGCGGGTCGAGGGTCCACTCACCGCTGCGCTTGGCCGCGACCATCTCGTTGCGGTGGCCCAGGCTGTCGTCGTCCGCGCGGCCGGACAGGAAGACCGGGCGCAGACCGCGGGACTCGAAGTAGAAGCTGCCCCGACCGGCGTTGGCGTGGTTCGTCAGACCCCGGAACACGAAGTTCTCGGTGTGCGGCGAGCCGTCGTCGTGCAGGCCGGAGAGCGTCTTGCTGATGATCAGCTTCTGGTTGCGGGTGTCCACGTTCGGGCACGCGTGCGCCTGCCCGTAGCTTCGGGCGAGTCCCTGCGGGGACAGGGAGATCTTGCCCCAGTTGCGGCCCGTCTCGTCCAGGGCGACGTAGACGTCGCAGTGGATGTTGAGCAGGATCGTCTCGTCGAAGGTCCGGTCGCCGTCCCAGGTGAACGACCGGTTGTCGAAGGCCGGCACGCCGGTGCGCAGCTCGGAGCTGAACAACCGCGCCCACTCGCCGACGTCCGCGTCGTCGTCGTCGATGTGCCGCTCGATGACCTGCAGGGCCCGCGGGCCGCCGATCTTCTCCAGCGCCCACAGCGCGTTCCACCGCACCTCGCGGTTCTCGTCGCTGGCGATGCTCTCGGCGATCAGGTCGATCGTCCCGGTCAGCCGGCGGTCCATCGCCTGGTACAGCGACTGCTCGCGAACCATCGGGTCCGGGTGGTGCAGCGCCTCGTACGCCACCTGGTCGTCGGTGCGGATGTCGAGCCGGACGGCGTCCCGGTCCAGGATGTCGCCGAACTCGCTGTTCAGCAGCGCCGGGTCACCCTTGAGGTAATGCTCCCACTGCGGCGCGCGGTCCCGGCCCCCGGTGGACAGGCCGATGGATTGGAGCGTCATTTTCGTGATCACCCTTTCATCTCTGGTGATTGCGGTGCCTGTGTTATGCGTGCGGCGGATCCCGATGCGGAGCAGTCATCGGGGGTTCCGCCTCGGATGGCGAATACGGGCACCGGCTGCAGACCGAGTGCGAACCATTCGCGACCTCATTGCCGGTTCAGGATTCGGGCCGCAGGCGAAGAACCATGAAGCCGCCCGGTGGCGGCCGGCTCCGCTGGCCGCTGCTCCACATGCCATGGCCCCGCCTGCGGTGGTGCCCCTCCAGGGTTGGCAGCGCGGCAGCGCGGCGTCAACCGTCCGGCGCAGCGCAGCAAGAACGCGTAACTGCGAATGCCGGAGAACTGCGAAGTCTTGCTCTCCTGCATTCGAGAAACCCGGTCGGGGGTCGTTGCGAACTATTGTTCCCCCCGTCGTCGAGGTCGGGAGAAAGCGGTGCGGGAATCAATGTTCGTACGATTGTCACTCGTGGTCCGGGCGGGAATGGTCGCCGTCCTGCTGGCCGGCTGGACCGGCCGGCTCGGCGCCCGTTTGCTGGTCGACGCGTTGCGCCGGACCGGTCCGGGCGGCGCCGGCCGGGTCGCCCCGCGGGAGCGGGTGGCGGCCACGCTCACCGATGCCGTCGAAGGGCTCGGCCCGGCTTACGTCAAGCTGGGACAGGTGCTCAGCACCCGGTCCGACGTGCTGCCTCCCCGGCTCTGCCGGAGCCTGTCCCGGCTGCACGACCGGGTGTCACCGCCGTCCGACATCGCTGCGGTCGTCCGGACCGTGCCGCCGAGGTTGACCGGCTCCGTCGTCGGGGCGGCGTCCGGGCTGACCCTCACGGCGGCGGGCAGCATCGCCTGCGTCTTCCGCGCACGGCTCAGGGACGGCCGCGAGGTGGCCGTCAAGGTGCGGCGGCCGGGAATCGACCGGACCATGAGGCTCGACCTGGCTCTGGTCGGCGCCGTCGCCCGCGCGGTGGGCCGGCTGCCGGCGCTGCGCCGGGTTCCGCTGGCGGAGATCGTCGACCAGGTCTCGGCGGCCGTGTACGAGCAACTCGACTTCGTCCGCGAGGCCCGGTCGCTGACCCGGTTGCGGGAGAACCTGCACACCCTGCCCGATGTCCGGGTGCCGGCCGTCGTGCCCGAGCTGTCCAGCCGCACGGTTCTGGTGACGGAGTGGATGGACGGGCTGGTACGCGACGCCCAGCCGACCGGCGCTCGCCGGACGGCGGTGCTCAACGGGCTGCGGGCCGCCTACCAGATGCTCTTCCGGGACGGCTTCGTCCACTGTGACCTGCACCCGGGAAACCTCTACCTGATGGCGGACGGGACGGCGGTGATCGTCGACGCGGGCTTCGTCCGCTGTCTGACCGACTTCGCGCGCCGTACCTTCGCCGAGTTCTTCTACCACCTCGGCCGCAACGACGGGCGACGCTGCGCCGAGGTCCTGCTGTCGACGGCTCGGGCGCCCGGCGGCGGGTACGACCGGGACGGCTTCCGGGAGGACGTGGTGGCGCTGGTGGCCCGCAACAGCTCGGTCGCGGCCGCGGACTTCGACCTGGTGTCCTTCGCGGCCTCGCTCTTCGCCATCCAGCGCTCCCGCGGCCTGTACGCCGACCCGCAGTTCGTCTTCCCGATCCTCGCCCTGCTGGTGCTCGAGGGCTCGGTGCGCGAACTGGCGCCGGACATCGACTTCCAGGCCGAGGCGGTGCCCTACGTGCTCCGCGGACTCCAGGAGACGGCCTCCCTGACCACGCGCCCCTGACCCACGCGCCCCTGACCCACGCGCCCCTGATCCACGCGCTCCGAGAGGAGACCGGAACATGGAAACCCACGAGCACGTCGACGCGGTGGTCGTCGGCTCCGGATTCGGCGGCTCGGTCGCCGCGTACCGGCTGGCGGAGGCGGGCCGCCGCACCGTGGTGCTGGAGCGCGGGCGGCCGTACCCGCCGGGCAGCTTCCCGCGTACGCCGCAGGAGATGGGCCGGGCGTTCTGGGATCCGAGCGAAGGGCTGTACGGCCTGTTCGACGTGTGGACCTTCCGGGGACTGGAGTCGGTGGTGGCCAGCGGTCTCGGCGGCGGCTCCCTGATCTACGCGAACGTCCTGCTGCGCAAGGACGAGCACTGGTTCGTCACCGAGGATCCGGTGCCCGGCGCCGGCCATGAGAACTGGCCGGTGACCCGGGCCGACCTGGACCCGCACTACGACCGGGTCGAGCGGATGCTGGGCGCCAGCCGGTTCCCGGCCGACCGTCCGCCGTACCGCTCGGTGCCCAAGGCGGCGGCGATGAGGACGGCAGCCGAACGGCTGGGACTGGCGTACCAGTACCCGCCGCTCGCGGTCAGCTTCGCTCCGGGGCCGGGCGCGGAGCCGGTCCCGGCCGCGCTGATCGCCGAGCCGGCGTACGGCAACCTGCACGCCGCGCCGCGCCGCACCTGCCGGTTGTGCGGAGAGTGCGACATCGGCTGCAACGACGGCGCCAAGAACACCCTCGACCACACCTACCTGTCGGCGGCCCGGTGGCACGGCGCGGAGCTGCGGACCCGCGCCGAGGTCCGGTCGATCCGCCCCCGGCGCGGCGGCGGGTACGAGGTCCGGTATCTCGTACACGACCCGGTCGACGAGGACCGGCGGAGCGACGGCCGCGCCCGGCCGGGCAGGACGATCACCTGTGACCGTCTGGTGCTCGCCGCGGGCACGTACGGCACCACGTACCTGCTGCTGCGGAACCGGCACCAGCTGCCCGCCGTCGGCCCGGCACTCGGCACCCGGTTCAGCGGCAACGGTGATCTGCTCGGGCTGATCCGGCCGCCACGTCGCGGCGACGCCACCCGCTTCTCGGCAAGCCGCGGGCCCGTCATCACCACGGCCATCCGGGTGGGGGACGCGCACGACGGGGACGGCTCTCCGGGCCGCGGCTTCTATCTTCAGGACGGCGGCTACCCCGGGTTCGTGGACTGGCTGGCGGAGTCGTCCCGGCTGTCCGGCGCCTCGGCCCGCCGGCTGCGGTTCGCTGTGGACTGGCTGTCGGCCCGGCTCACCGGCTCGCCCCGCAGCGGTCTGGGCGGGGGACTGGCCCGGCTGCTCGGCGACGGCCGGCTCTCCGCCGGCTCGCTGCCGCTCCTCGGTATGGGACGGGACGTGCCGGACGGCGTGTTCCGGCTGCGCGGCGACCACCTCGACGTGGACTGGACGACCCGGACCAGCGCCGGCTATTTCGCGGCGGTCCGGTCCACGATGCGAGCGGTGGCCGACGTCCTGGGTGGCCGCTACACCGACAACCCCGCGTGGTGGCTGCGCCGGGTGGTCACCGTCCATCCGCTCGGGGGCGCGCCGATGGGCCGCCACCGGGGGGACGGGGTGTGCGACGGGCACGGCCAGGTGTTCGGTCATCCCGGCCTCTACGTGCTCGACGGCTCGGCGATGCCCGGGCCGGTGGGACCGAATCCGGCGCTCACGATCGCGGCGGTGGCCGACCGGGCCCTGGACCGGCTGCTGGGGGAGCCGGCGGGGCGGTAGCCCTCGGTCCGAGGTCGGGACCGGCTGCCATTGACCCGGCGAGCCGACCGGCGGCGGCCACTAATCGGTTGCCCGACGCGGCAGGGACTGCCTAGATTGCCGATCATGCACGACATCGACGGGTATGCCGGATGAGTGGCCGTCTCCGCGAGATCGCCCGGCAGACGGTCGCGATCACCGAAGCCGGACGCTATCGCAACAATGCCGGCGAGGACATCGCGATCGAAGCGGCGGTACGCGCCGCCGTCGCCGGCACCCGTGAGCACCTGCCGGACGAGGTCCTCCACGTCGACGGCGCGAAGCCCGGCACCGGCGACCTGGAGGTGACGCACGAGTCGACGTTGCAGGCGGCCCGCCGGCTCGGGCCCGGCGCGGCGTGTCTGGTGTTCGCGTCGGCGAAGAACCCGGGCGGCGGGTTCCTGGGCGGCGCGAAGGCGCAGGAGGAGAGCATCGCCCGCGCGTCCGCGCTGTACCCGTGTCTGCTCGCGGCGCCCGACTTCTACGCCTTCCACCGGGCGCAGCGGGATCTGCGGTACAGCGACCGGGTCGTCTACTCGCCGGGCGTGCCGGTGTTCCGGGACGACAAGGGCGACCTGCTCGACCAGCCGTACACGACGTCCTTCCTGACCGCGGCGGCGCCCAACCTGGGCGCGATGGTGCGCAATCAGCCGGAGCACGCCGCGGACGTGCCGGCGGCGCTGGGCCGGCGCGCCCGGCGGGTGCTGGAGGTGGCGGCCGCGCACGGGCATCGGACAGTGGTGCTGGGCGCGTGGGGGTGCGGGGTGTTCCGGAACGACCCGGCGACGGTGGCCGGTGCGTTCGCCGACGCGCTCCGGGTGGTCGACCGGTTCGACCTCGTGGTGTTCGCCGTTCGTGACGGGTTGCCGGGCACACCGGTGTACCGCACGTTCGCGGAACGCTTTTCGGTAGGTTCGTCGCATGAGTGACGACACCTTCCGGTCGGTGGAGATCGAGCGCACCAGCGTGGGCAGATACGTCGCGCGCAACGCCCGCGGCGGCGAGCTGTCGATGGGTACGGGGGAGGACGCGACCTTCACGCCCGTGGAACTGCTGCTGGCGGCCCTCGGCGGCTGCACCGCCGTGGACGTCGACCACGTGACCAGCCGGCGCGCCGAACCGACCCGGTTCGCCGTCACGGTGAGCGGCGACAAGATCCGTGACCCGGAGGCCGGGAACCGGATGGAGAACCTCACCGTCACGTTCGCGGTGACGTTCCCGGACGGCGCGGACGGTGACCGGGCACGAGAGGTGCTGCCGCGTTCGCTGCGGCAGTCGCACGACCGGCTCTGCACCGTGTCCCGCACGGTGGAGCTGGGCACTCCGGTCTCCATCGTGGACGCGAACGACCCGGGTCCGGCCGACCCGCGCTAAGCCGGCGACGCGGCTCCGGCGTGCGGCCGGAGCCCTGTCAGCAGCTCTGTTAGCGCTAACTAACCGCCCGCGCCGTGAGACGAGTGCGCCGTGATGTGACGCCGGGCTGCAGCGGAAATCAGCGAGACCTTGACAGATATCGATGTTATCGACAACATGACCGGTAACCCGGACGTAACGCCGCCGCCATCATCCTTCGCCCCCGATCGTGCTTCCGGGAGCCGGAGGCGGCCGAGCGCAGGAGGTTTCGGTGACAGGGACCGCTCGGACGACGCGTACGGCGGCTGTCGTGGTCTCGGCGGCGCTGGTCCTCGCCGCGGGGGTGGTGGCAGGGATGCCGCCGGCGTCGGCGGCGACAGTCGACACGTCCGCGTCGTACGTCGTCGTGAACCGGCACAGCGGCAAGGCGATGGACCTGTACGACTGGTCGACCGCGGAGAACGCGCCGGTGAACCAGTGGACGCGCAACGACCTCGCGGTGCAGCAGTGGCAGTTCGTGGACGCCGGCGGCGGGTTCTACAAGGTGCGATCCCGGCACAGCGGAAAGGTGCTGGAGTTGCCGAACGGCGGCGACGGCACGCAGCTCGTGCAGAGCACCGACCGCTCGTCGGCCACCCAGCAGTTCCGGTTGCAGGACTCCGCGGGCGGGTTCGTGCGGTTCGTGAACCGGCAGTGGGGCAAGGTCGTCGACGTGTGGCAGTGGTCGACGGCCGACGGTGGCCGGCTGGCCGGCTACGCCGATCTCGACGGCGCCAACCAGCAGTGGCAGCTGATCCGGCTGGGCGGCGGCACACCCACCACACCGGCGCCCACGACCCCGGCACCGACCACCCCGGCGCCCGCCTACCCGCAGCCCGGCCGGGTGACCGGGGACATCGGCGTCCACGACCCGACTGTGGTCAAGCGACCCGACGGCACCTACCTCGTCGCGCACACCGGTGACGGCATCGCGCTGAAGACCTCCGCCGACCGGATCGCCTTCCGCAACGCGGGCGCCGTCTTCCCCGGCGGGGCACCGTGGACCACCACGTACACCGGGGGAGCGCGCAACCTGTGGGCGCCGGACCTGTCGTACCGCAACGGGCGCTACCACCTGTACTACTCGGCGTCCACGTTCGGTTCCAACCGCTCGGCGATCTTCCTGGCCACCAGCACCACCGGGAACTCCGGGAGCTGGACCCACGAGGGGCTGGTCGTCGAGTCGCGGACCACCGACGACTTCAACGCCATCGACCCGAACCTCACCGTCGACGACCAGGGCCGCTGGTGGCTCACCTTCGGCTCGTTCTGGTCCGGCATCAAGATGATCCCGATCGACCCGGCCACCGGACGCCGGCTCGGCACCGCCCTGTACGCGCTCGCGAACTACGGCCCCGGCATCGAGGCACCCGTCCTGGTCAAGCGCGGCGCCTGGTACTACCTGTACGTCTCGTTCGACAGATGCTGCCAGGGTGCCGCCAGCACGTACCGGATCATGGTCGGTCGCTCGGCGAGCCCCACCGGGCCGTTCGTCGACCGCGCGGGCCGGGACATGCTCGCCGGGGGCGGCACGCAGATCCTGGCCTCGCACGGCAGCGTGCACGGCCCCGGCCACCAGGCGGTCCTCGCCGACACCGACGGCGACGTCCTCTTCTACCACTACTACGCCGAGAACGGCGCGTCGCTGCTCGGCGTCAACCGCATCGGCTACGACGCCGCTGCCTGGCCCTACGCGTACTGAACCGGCCACCAGGGAGGGCGCGCATGTCGCCTCGTCACCTTCTCCACCCGGCCCGCCGCACGGCCGCCGACCCGGCCCGCACCGCCGACCCGGCCCGCCGTCGTCTGCGGCCGATCCTGGCCGCGGCGCTCGCGATGCTCACCGCGTCCGCCGGTCTCACCGCGCCCGGCCCCGCGCAGGCGGCGCCCGCGGTGAACTACGCCAACCCGCTGGTCGACCAACGCGCCGACCCGCACATCGTCAGGCACACCGACGGCTACTACTACATGACCGCGACGGTGCCGCAGTACGACCGGATCGTGCTCCGGCGGGCCACCACGCTGCAAGGGCTGGCCACCGCCACGGAGACGACGATCTGGCGCCGGCACACGAGCGGCGAGATGGGCGCCCACATTTGGGCCCCGGAGATCCACTTCATAAACGGCAGGTGGTACGTCTACTTCGCCGCCGGGCGGACCGACGACGTGTGGCGGATCCGGATGTACGTGCTGGAGAACGCGAGCGCGAACCCGCTGACCGGCTCGTGGACCGAACGCGGCCGGATCACCACCCCGTGGGACACGTTCAGCCTGGACGCCTCGACGTTCGTGGTGAACGGGGTGCGGTACCTGACCTGGGCCCAGCAGGAACCGGGCATCGCCACCAACTCCAACGTCTACCTCGCCCGGACGGGCGCCGAACCGTGGCAGATCACCGGCCCGGTGGCCCGGCTGGTCGTGCCGGCGTACGACTGGGAGACCCGCGGTTACCGCGTCGCCGAAGGACCGGCTGTGATCCAGCGCAACGGCCGGGTCTTCCTCACGTACTCGGCCAGCGCCACCGACGCGAACTACTGCCTCGGCATGCTCACCGCGTCGGCCGGCGCGAACCTGCTCGACCCCGCCTCCTGGAGCAAGAGCCCGACCCCGGTGTTCGCGAGCAACGCCGCCACCGGCCAGTACGGCCCCGGCCACAACTCCTTCACCGTCTCCGAGGACGGGCAGAGCGACATCCTCGTCTACCACGACCGCAACTACCGGGACATCAGCGGTGATCCGCTCAACGACCCGAACCGGCGGACCCGGATCCAGAAGCTGTACTGGAACGCCGACGGCACGCCGAACCTCGGCATCCCCGTACCCGACGGCGCCACACCGGTCCGGTTACGCTCGCACGATCTCCCGGCCGCCTACGTCCGGCACTACGACTACCGGGCCCGGGTCGAACCGAACGTCACCAACCTCGCCGACTCGCAGTTCCGCCTCGTCCCCGGTCTCGCCGGCGCCGGATCGGTGTCGCTGGAGTCGACGAACTTCCCCGGTTACTACCTGCGGCACCGGGCCTTCGCTCTCTACGTCGAACGCGACGACGGCTCGGCCCTGTTCGACGGCGACGCGAGCTTCCAGCGCCGACCGGGCCTGGCCACGACCGAAGGGCTCTCCCTGGAATCGCAGAACTACCCCGGCCGGTACGTCCGCCACCGGGACGGACTGCTCCAGCTCGAAACGGTGGGTACGGGCGCGGACCGGGCCGCGGCCACGTTCCACCTGGAGTAGGCGCCCCGACAACCGCTGCGCCGGACTCGGCGTACCCCTTTCTCGGAGGTCGAACGATGCTCAACCCCGCAGTGACGTCGCCGCCCGGCGCCCGCCGGGGCCGGCGCGCCGGCCTGGCGCTGACCCTGGTGGCGGCGCTGGCCGCCGCGATCGGCGTGGCAGTGGTGGCCGCGCCGTCGGCGCAGGCGGCCACCATCGACACCAGCGCCTGGTACGTGCTCGTCAACCGCAACAGCGGCAAGGCCCTCGACGTCCGGGACACCTCGACCAGCGACGGCGCGGCGATCCAGCAGTGGTCCCGCAACGACGGCGAGTGGCAGCAGTTCCAGTTCGTCTCCTCCGGCAGCGGCTACTACCGCCTCCGTGCCCGGCACAGCGGCAAGGTGGTCGACCTGTGGGAGTGGAACGTCGCGGACGGCGCGGAGTACCGGCAGTGGCCCGACCTCAACGCCGCCAACCAGCAGTTCCAGGTGCGCGACTCGGACGGCGGCTACATCCGGTTGATAAACAGGCACTCCGGCAAGGCACTGGAGGTCTGGGAGAGGTCGACCGCCGACGGCGCCCGGGTCAGCCAGTACGCCGATCTCAACGGCACCAACCAGCAGTGGCAGATGGTCCGGGTGGGCACCGGCGGCACGCCGACCACGCCGCCGCCGTCCACCGGGTGCGGCAGCGGCTCCTACCAGGCCGAGGCCGTGCTGAACGGCGGCACCTGGACGGCGCGCAACGGATCGTCGACCGTGTACTCGGGCGGGGACATGCTCGCCGCGATGCAGGCAGCGGTGAACTCCCTGCCGGCGGGACGGACCGCGAAGCAGCGGGTGGTGGTGCGCGGCTCCGGGTCGATGAGCGCGGGGTCGCGGTTGTCGCTGCCGTCGTACACGACGCTCGCGGTCTGCGGCACGATCAACGTGACCGGCTCGGGGTCGGGTGACTATGCGCCCGTGTACTCGCGCGGGACCACCGACGTCGAGGTGCAGAACCTGACCCTCACCGGGGCGCCGCTGTACGGGATCTTCATGCGCAACGTGAACAACCTGACGCTCGGCCAGATCGACATGCGGCTGTCCGGCGGCCTGGGGGTGCGGATCGACAACCACGGCGGCGACCGGGCGGTCAAGGTGCGCAACGTGCGGATCGACAGCGTGTACGTGTCGGGGACCGGCGCGCACGGCGTGGAGACGTACGGCGTGGACGGCCTGACGATCGGCACCGTCACCGCGCGCAACACCGGCTACTCCGGTCTGCTGCTCAACGACACGATCAACGCCACAGTCGGCACCGTCGACGCGCAGGGCGCCGGCACCGGAACCGGGTACGCGGCGTTCCGGATGGCCAACCGCAACGGCCGGGTCGGCAGCTCGTACCCGACGAACATCCGGGTCGGCACCGTGATCGCGTCCGGCGGTGGCCGGGGGATCTTCTGCGTGTCGGAGTCCGGCGGCGCGGTCATCGACCGGGTGACGATCTCGAACACCGGGAACAACTCGATCCTCGTGGAGAACTGCTACAACGTCACCATCGCCGGGGTGTCCGGGACGGTGACGGGCGGCGGCGAGGTGCGGATCGCCTCGCGGACCGAGTTCCCGATCTCCTCCGGTATCCGCTTCCAGAACCTGACGGTCACCAACACGAACATCACCCAGAGCCCGTGCGGCGGGGCGAACAACACGATCAGCAACGTCACGCGGGTCAACTCGACGCTCACCTGGTGCTGACGGTCCGGCTGCCCCGCAGTGCCGGTGGCGCGCGGGGCAGCCGGTCAGGCCCGGGGCAGCACGCCCAGCAGGGTCGCGGTCAGGGCCATCGTCAGCGAGTCCGCCATCTCCAGGTGCAGGCGGGCCAGTTCGGGCTCGGCCCGGTAGGCCGCCGCAAGGCTCGGCGGCGGCGTGCTGTACGCCGACAGCGCTCCCGCCAGAACCATGGTCTGGAGGCTGAACAGCATCGCGTTCCCGCCCAGCTCCGGCAGGTATTTCCGCATCAGGTCGGTCATGGTCGCCAGGCGGTCCAGGGAGGCGCGCTTGTAGCGGGCCACGACCTCGACGGAGACGTTGTGCTCCAGGACGCTGCCCTGTGCCCCGAAGAGGTCGCACATCACCGATCGGCGGGCGAGCGAGCGGCTGACGATCCCGGCCACGGCGGTCGCCCGCTCGGCCATCGGCAGGTTCGCGTCGACGCCGTCGGCCAGCTCGTCGGCCAGCTCCGTCAGCCACTCCCGCAGGTAGCGGTCCAGCAGCTCCAGCAGCACCGCCTCGCGGGACTCGAAGTAGCGCAGCACGTTCGGCTTCGCCAGGCCGACCCGGCGGCTCAGCTCGTTCAGCGTGACGGCGGCGACAGGCATCTCGTCGAGCATCGCCGACGCCACGTCGAGGATCGCCCGCCGGCGGATCTCCCGCTGCTCCTCGGTCCGGGCCCGCTGGAAAGTCACGCCCGCCAGCCTAACTTGAGTACCTCCGGTACGTTGACAACGTACCGGAGGTACCTTAACGTCTACGGCACAAGATACTTCCGGTACTTTAAGTGGAGGCGTGGCATGGGCGAGACGTGGACGACGGCGGACATCCCGGATCAGCGCGGGCGGGTGGCGGTGGTGACCGGGGCCAACACCGGACTGGGGTACGAGACCGCGAAGGCACTGGCCGAGCGCGGCGCGTCGGTCGTGCTCGCCGTCCGCGACGTCGGGAAGGGCGAGCGGGCCGCGGCCGGCCTGACCGGCGACGTGAGCGTGCAGGCGCTGGACCTGACCTCGCTCGACTCCGTCCGCACCGCCGCGGCGGCGCTGCGGTCCCGGTTCGGCCGGATCGACCTGCTGGTCAACAACGCCGGCGTGATGTACACCCCGAAGCGGACCACCCGCGACGGCTTCGAACTCCAGTTCGGCACCAACCACCTCGGCCACTTCGCGCTCACCGGGCTGCTGCTGGACCTGATGCTGCCGGTGCCCGGCTCACGCGTGGTGACGGTCAGCAGCACCGGCCACCGCATCCGGGCCGCGATCCACTTCGACGACCTGCACTCCGAGCGCTCGTACGGCCGGGCCGCCGCCTACGGGCAGTCCAAGCTGGCCAACCTGATGTTCACGTACGAGCTGCAACGCCGGCTCGCCCCGTACGGCACCACCGTCGCGGTGGCCGCGCACCCCGGCATGTCCAGCACCGAACTCGCCCGCAACACCCCGGCGGCCCTGCGGCTCCCGCTCACCTGGCTCGCGCCGCTGATCACCCAGACACCCGCGATGGGCGCGCTGCCCACGCTGCGGGCCGCCACCGACCCCGCCGTGCTCGGCGGCCAGTACTACGGCCCCGGCGGACGGTACGAGGTGAAGGGTCACCCCCGGCTGGTCACCTCCAGCCCGCAGTCGTACGAGGCGGCCGTCCAGCAGCGGCTCTGGGCCGTCTCCGAGGACCTCACCGGCGTGCGGTTTCCCGTCCGGTCCGGTCCGCACCCGGTTACCGCCGCCGCGGCCGGCATGAGGTGACAGCGGCCCTCTGTTCCGCGTTCGGCAGCGCGGGGCGGGCCGTCTTTGTGACGCTTCGATAGTGGAGATACCCGGCGGCGACAGAGGCGTCGAGCTGCGCATCCACGGGGTGTCCGGTGCGTCGGCGGAGACGATCGTCGACCATCCGATAGTGGTGCGTGTGGCCGGCGACGGGCACGCCGGGTTCTACCGGGTCCGGGAAGGGCTCGGCTCGGCCGGCGGCGCGACTGCCGGGGTGGTGGTGGAGGCGTACCGGTGGGGAACCCTGACCGCCGGGGTGGCGGTGCGTACGGCGTCGATGCTGGTGCTGCTGCCGTTCATGCTGAGCAACCTGGCGGTGTGGATGCGTTCCACGCCGGTGGACCGCTGCGGCCTGCTCGGTGGGCTGTGCCGCCTGCTGGCCGGATCGCTGACCGTGGCGTTCACGCTGGCGCTGGTCGGGGTCACCATGAACCTGACCGGCTGGCAGTGCGTCCCGTACGCGGAGTGCCGGGAGGGGAGACCGTACCTGTCGTGGCTGGTGGCGTTGCCGATCGGCCCGCGCCTGGCCGTGCTGGCACTGGTCCCGCTGCTGGCGCTGCGGGTGTTCTGGGCCGTCGGGAAGCGGTCGGCCGCCGCTTTCGAGGGCTTCGGATCGGCCCCGCCGCGCGGGCGGTTCCTGGAGTCCACCGGGAGTCTCGCCGCCCCCGGGGTCTGGCACGACGAGCAGATGACCTCGTGGCTGCGCCAGATCCACGTGGGTCTCGGTGCCGGCACCGTCGGCGTCAGCCTCGTCGTCGCGGTGTCGCACGGCCGGTGGAGCGCCGTCGCCGTCGGGCTGCTCGGCCTCACCGCCGGGCTCGTGGTCCTCTGCGCCGTGCTGCTGACAGTGACGGTCCCCGCCGGGCGGGCCGGGCCGTTGCGCCGCGTGGTCTGGATCCTGGTCGCGGTCGCCACCGTGTCGAGCCTGGGGTACGCCGTGTCCCGGCGGGAGGTGCCCGTGCCGGCCGGGCAGATGCCCGGCTACGAGGGCGCCGTCGCCGGTCTGGTCGCGGCGCAGGGCCTGATGCTGGTCCTGATCGCCGCGGTGACGCTCGTGCGCCGGCGCGCCCGGCCGGCCGGTTCCCGCGCCCTGCTCCGGGGGCTCGGCACACCGATGGTCGCCGCCATGTCGGTCACCGTCGCCTCGGCCTACACGGCCACGCTCGTGTTCCGGACGGCGGACCAGCTCGACCGGGGCCGTATCCCCGACCCGATCCGGAACAACCCACCCGCCCTGGGCCCGCTGGAACCACCCGTCGGGTACTGGTGGGCGGCGCTGGCCGGGCTCGCCGCTCTGCTGGTCGTCAGCGCGGCGATCGCCGTCACCCTGCCGGTGGCCCGGCGCCGGCGGCGGGCGTACGCGCGGCACGTGGTCGAGCACGACTATCCCGACGCGCCCGCCGAGGCGACACCACGACTCGACGCGGTCCGCTCGACGATCGCCCGGTCCTTCGTGACCGACGAACTGGGGCCGACGTTCGTGGCGTTCTTCGTGATCTCGTCGGTCGGGCTCGCCACCGTCGCGCTCGACCTGATCGGGATCGGCCCGACCCAGCTCGTTGCCCGCCTCGGCCGCCGGCACGACACGCTCGCCGTGCTGACCGCGTACGTGACGGACGTCGGCATCTGGGCCATCAGTCTGCTCGTCATCGGGCTGCTGATCCTGGGCTACCGGGCGTACCGGTCGCCGGAGACCCGCCGGCTCGTCGGCGTCCTGTGGGACCTGGGCACGTTCTGGCCGCGTACGGTGCACCCGTTCGCGCCGCCGTGCTACGCCGCCCGCGCCGTACCGGAGCTGGCCCGGCGGGTCTCCGCGCTCGCCGCGCAGGGCCCGGTGGTGATCTCCGGACACAGCCACGGCTCCGTCCTGGCCGCCGCCACCGTCCTGCAACTGCCGCCGGAGGCCCTGCCCCACGTCGCGTTGCTGACCCACGGCAGTCCACTGCACCGCATCTACGCCCGCCTCTACCCCGCCTATCTCGGTGAGGAGGCGCTGCGCGACGTCGGCGACCGGATCGGCTGGCGCTGGCGCAACCTGTGGCGCGACACCGATCCGATCGGCGGCCCGATCTTCGCCGACCCGGCTCTGCGGGCCCACCTGCCCCCGGCCGCCGAGGCGGTCGACGTCCGGCTGCGGGATCCGCGCAGCGTCGTCGTGGAGGCGCCGGACACCGTGCCGCCGCCCGTCGAACGCCACTGGCACTACCACACCGAGCCGGAGTACCGGGAGGCCGTACGGGAACTCGTCGACGACATCCGGGCCGGTGCCCCCGGCTGAGGCCGCCCCGCGTACCGCCGCCGGCCGCCGCGACTGTGGCGCTCACAGCAGCCGGCGGCGGGTCAGGAGCCGGAAGGCCAGATACCCCGGCGGTACCGGGAGCCAGAACGTCGCGAGACGGTAGATCAGGGTGCCCGCGACGGCGGCGTCCAGTGGCACTCCGTAGAGCAGCAGCCCGGAGACGAGCGCGGCCTCGGTGGCGCCGAGCCCGCCGGGGGTGGGCGCGGCGGACGAGACTCCCTCGCCGACGAGGCAGACCAGGATCACCGGGGGCAGGTGCGCGAGGGGGAGCGGGCCGGTGGCGAGGAGCGCGAGGTAGAGACAGAGGCCGTAGGTGAGCGTGAGCGCCGTGGACGCGACGACGAGCCACCACAGGCCGTGCTGACGGGTCAGGGCGCGCAGGGCGGTGACGACCTGGCCGGCCGCGTCGCGTCCGCGCCGCCGGAGCCGTGGCGCGGCGAGGACGGCCGCCAGGACGAGCAGCACAGCCAGGGCGCCCAGCAGCAGCGGTATCGCCCTGGTCGCGTCATGGGTGAGGATGCGGGCGGGCCGGCGGGCGAACGGCAGCAGCACCGGCAGGAGCAGCACGACCGACACCGCACCGGCGGCGCGGGAGACACCGACGGCAGTGGCCGCGTCGGCGGTGGTGAGTTCCCTCTGGTGCAGGTACCGCAGGCTGAGCGCGGCGCCGCCGAGGCTGCCGGGAGCCAGCCGGTTGGCGAACGACGCGGCCACCTGCACCAGGGTGGCCTCGCCCAGCGGGATCCGCTTGGCCGCGGCGAGCCGGAGCACGACGCCGCCGAGCAGGTAGGTCAGGGCTGAGCCGAGCAGCGCCGCGGCGACCGCGAGCGGATCGGCGTGCAGGATCAGACGCGCCGCGGTGCGTATCTCGCCGAGCTGCGGAAGCAGCAGGTGCACGATCAGCCCCAGGATCAGCAGCTCCAGGACGGTGCGGCGGTTGAACCGGACCACCTTCGCCGCCGGGCGGTCGCGGTCGGGGCAGCGCCGCACGATCTCCTGACGGAGGCTGTCGAGCATGCCGGGACGGCCGCGCAGGGCGCTGCGGCCGGCGCGGGACAGCACCGCGGGTTGCAGGAACGGCACACTGTCCGCGACCGCCGCGGCGCCCAGACGGTCGACCGCGGCGGCGACCACAGCGGCGGGGTCCACCCGCGTGGACAGCGCGACCATCAGCTCGACGACGTCACGGGCCCGCTGGTCGGCCGGGGCGTCGTCGGCGGCGAAGCCCAGGTCCACCAGGTAGACGTGGTCCCGGCCGACGAGCACGTTCGCGGCGCGCAGGTCGCGGTGTGCGATGCCGGCCCGGTGCAGGCGACCCACCTGGTCCCACGCGTCGCGCACGGCGGCGGGCGGGACCGGTCCGACGACGGCGTGCAGCGGGGCGGCGTCGATGAACTCCTGCACCAGGACGGCGTCCCCGCCGGACATCGCGGCGGTCGTGACGACCGCCGGGATCCGCACGCCCCCGCGCTCGGCCAGCAGGGTCATGCAGGTTTCGTGTTCGCTCTGCTGGCGGGCGCTGAGATACGGGGGCGCGTCGGCCACGTGCCGGTACCGCGCCCGGCGGTAGAGCTTGTAGGCCCAGTCCGCGTCGCGCTGCTCGCCGCCGGTCACCTTGACGAACAACTGCCGCCCGCCGGTGGTGACCGCCCGCCACGGCTGCGAACCCCGGGCGTCACCGTGGATCGGCGTCAGCCCTGCCACGTCGATCCCGCGCCGCCGCAGCGCCGCCCGCAGGGCGGGCACCGACCGCTGCGGCCCGACCTCGCCGACCACGAGCCGCGTCACGCAGACCGCGAGCCAGCCGACGAGGAACCCGCCGAGCACGTCGACCGGCAGGTGCGCCCCGACGTGGATCCGGGCCCCGGCCACCAGGGCGATCGCCACCCAGGCCGCCCGGCGCCACCGGGTGCCCCCGGCCCGCGCCGCGACGAGCGCCAGGGCGGTGGCGACCGCGACGTGTCCCGAGGGGTATCCGTACCGCCCGGTGATCGTCTCCCGCAGGACCACATCGGTGAGCAACGCCGCCGGCCGCTGCCGGGCGACCGCGGCCTTGGCGGCGACCGCGAGCCAGTACGCCAGGTTCCCGGCCAGCAGCAGGCTCCACGCCGTGCCGATCCGGCGGGCCAGGACGGCCGCGGTGGCGGCGACGAACACCGCCGGGTAGGAGCCGAGCTGCATGACCAGGACCAGGACCGGAGTCAGCCCGGCGGGAAGGTGGTTGAGGAGGGCGAACAGGTCCCGTTCCCAGGGCGGCACCCGGCGGCTCCGGACGGCCGCGCTCAGCGCTGCCAGCAGACCGGTCGAGGTGGCCAGGCTGACCAGCAGGGCGGGCGACGGGCGATGCGTACGCGCTGCCACCGGTCCTCGGCCGCCCCTCAGTCGGCGCAGATGCCTGCTGTCGATCCGAACCCTACGGATCGCCGACCCGGCGGATGCTCCGGTTCGCCACCGGTCAACCCGTTGGGGGCGACGATCAGCTGGTGGTGGACACGGCGGTGGAGACGCTCGTCGGGCTGCCGCCGGTCCTCGTCCTGACGCTGGTGATCGTCCTGGTGGCCCACGGTGGCGCGTTGCCGCTGTGGGCGGTGGCGGGCGCCGGTACGGCCCGGGTGTGCTCGCCCGCGCTCCACGGGTGCTGCGCCGGCGCCTCGACATCGCGCGGGTCCGCCGATGAACTGTGGCGTCAGCCGCGACCACGTACCAGGGGCAGGAACACCTCGTCCACGATCTCGACCAGCACCTCGTCGGGGACGGACGGGACGCCGCGCATCGCGTACTCGGCGCGCAGCAGCATCATCGGTACCGTCGCCACCCGGTGACGGACGGCCGCCGCAGGCGCCTCGCCCCGGGCCGCGGCCCGTTCCAGCATCCCGATCCACGCACGGTCCATGGTGTCGGCGCCGGATCGTTCGCGCATGAGCGTGAGCAGCTCCGGATCGTCGGCCGCGGCGGCGAGCAGGCCGCGCAGGACGGCCCCGTGCGGCGACGACCACGTCTCGTTCGCGAGCCGGAGCATCTCGAGCGCGTCGCCTCGCAGCGTGCCCGTGTCCGGATTCGGCATGGCCGCGTCGGACAGGTGGCGGTACGCCGCGACGCCCAGCGCCGCCCGGTGCGGCCACCGGCGGTAGATGGCGTTCTTGTTGGTTCCGGCGCGGGCGGCCACCCGGTCCATCGTCATCCCCGCGTATCCGGACTCGCGTAGTTCCTCCGCCGCGGCCCGCAGGATCGCCTGTTCCAGTTCCTCGCCCCGTCGCCTCCTGCTCATGCCTTGCAGGGTACGCGCCGTACCTTATAGGGTACGCGTCGTACCCTAAGAGTGGAGTTCTCGATGCGCGTCTTCGGCATGAACTACGACACCGGCTTCGTCAGCGCCGGATCCACCACCCACGAGCCGTTCGACCCCGACGTCGTGCGCAGCGACCTGCGTGTCATCCGCGACGAGCTGCGCTGCGACGCGGTCCGCGTCACCGGCGGCGTGCAGGACCGGCTGGAGCTGACCGCGCGGCTGGCGGCCGAGGCGGGGTTGGAGGTGTGGTACTGCCCGTTCACCAACGGCCTGGACCGCGACGGCCTCATGGCGTTCCTGCTCGACGGCGCCGAGCGGGCCGAGCGGCTGCGGCGTGACGGCGCCCCGGTCGTCTACCTCACCGGTTCCGAGATCTCCCTGTTCACCGACGGTTTCCTGCCCGGCCGTGACCTGACCGAGCGCATGGCGGTGTTCACCGACCCGATGCGGATGCGGGAGGCGGTCCCCGCCGCGCGGGCGGCGGTGCGCGACTTCCTCGCGGAAGCGGTGCCCGCGGTGCGGGAGCGCTTCGGCGGCCCCGTCGGGTACGCCTCGATCCCGCTCGAGGACGTCGACTGGACGGCCTTCGACATCATCGCCAGCGACGCCGGCTACCGTGACGCGACCAACTCCGCGGTGTTCCCGCAGTCCCTGGCGGCGGCCGTGGGGCAGGGCAAGCCGTACGCGGCGACCGAGTTCGGCTGCTGCACGTTCCGCGGCGCGGCCGACGTCGCGGGCGCGACGGAGCCCGTGGCCTACGACGAGCACGGCCGTGCGGCGAAGCTCACCGCGGAGCTGGAGCGCGACGAGGAGGGCCAGGCACGCTACCTCGTCGACCTGCTGCGCGACTACGAGGCCGGCGGGGCGGAGGCGGCGTTCGTGTACACGTTCGCGAACCGGCACCTGCCGACCACCGGCGACCCCGAGCACGACTACGACCTGGCGTCACGGGGGATCGTGCGCGTGCTGCCGGACGGCTCGTGGACGCCCAAGGCCGCCTTTCACGCCCTGGCCGAGTACGGCCGCGTCCGTGCGCTGAGCCGGACCGAATTCGGTGGTGGTGGTCGCGGCGGACGGGCAAAGTAGGACTGCGCACCGGCGGCGAGCGCCGCCACCACGACTGTCACCAGGAGAGACAATGCGAGCAGCTTCCACGCTTCGGACCCTTGCCCGTCCTACCGTGGAGCTCCGCCTTGGCCCTGTTGAACCTCGGAATCGTCGCGCATGTTGACGCCGGAAAGACCAGCCTGACCGAACGCCTGCTCTACGAGGCGGGCGCCGTGGCCGAGCCGGGCAGCGTCGACGCCGGCACGACCCGGACCGACTCGATGGAGCTGGAACGCCGCCGCGGCATCACCATCCGGGCGGCCGTCACCTCGATCACCATCGGCGACCTCAGCATCAACCTGCTGGACACCCCCGGCCACCCCGACTTCATCGCGGAGGTCGAGCGGTCCCTGGCCGTCCTCGACGCCGCAGTGCTCGTGGTGTCGAGCGTGGAGGGCGTCCAGCCGCAGACAGTCGCCATCTGGCGGGCGCTGCGCCGCATCGGCGTACCGACTGTGTTCTTCTTCAACAAGGTGGACCGTGGCGGCGCCGACGTGGACCGGGCGACGGCCCAGGTGCGGCAGCGGCTCGGGGCGCGGCCGGTCCTGCTCACCACTGTCACCGGCCAGGGCAGCCGCGAGGCCCTGGTGCATGCCGTGGACCTCGACGCCGAACCCGTGGTGGCGGAGGTGGCCGAGGTCGACGACGCGGTGGCGGCACGCTGGCTGACCGACCGGCCGGTACGTGTCCGCGACGTCCGCCGGGCGCTCCGCCGCGCGGTACGAGGCGCCGAGCTGGTCCCGGCGGTGTGCGGCTCGGCCATCACCGGTGCCGGGGTACGCCGGCTGTGCGACGTCCTGGCCGACCTGCTCCCGCACGGCGAGGCGCGGGACGGTCCGCCGGCGGGCACCGTCTTCGCCGTCGACCGGGACGGGCGCGGCCGGCGCGCCTGGCTGCGGTTGTGGTCCGGGCGTCTGCGGGTGCGGGACCGGGTGCAGCTCGCCGGCGGTCGTCCGGAGCCGGTCACCGAGATCGCCGTCATCGAGCCCGCCGGCGTGCTGGTGCGCCGGTCGGTCTCCGCCGGGCAGATCGCGGCGGTACGCGGGGTGTCGGCCCGGATCGGCCAGCACATCGGCGACCCGCCACGGCGGCACGGCTACCGGTTCCCGCCACCGACCCGGCAGGCGGTCGTCGAGCCGGTCGACCCGGCGCAGCGCCTGGCGATGTTCGCCGGCCTGGCCGAGCTGGCCGACGAGGACCCGCTCGTGGACCTGCGCCTCGACGAGCAGCAGGCGGAAGCGGTGATCCGCCTGCACGGCGAGGTCCAGAAGGAGGTCCTCGCCGCCCTGATGGAGGACCGCTACGGCGTCCGGGTGCGGTTCTCCGGCACGCTCACCGCCTGCATCGAACGGGTCGCCGGCACCGGCGCCGCCGAGGAGCGGTTGCGCGAGCGCGGCAACCCGTACCTGGCCGGGCTGGGGTTGCGCATCGACGCCGCACCGGCCGGGCACGGCATCGAGTTCCGTCCCGGGATCGAGCCGGGCCGGCTGCCACCCGCCTTCGTCGCCGCCACCGAGGAGGGCGTGCGGGCCGCGCTGCGGCAGGGCCGGCACGGCTGGCCGGTCACCGACTGCACTGTCACCATGACGGCGTCCCGGTACTGGCCCCGGCAGAGCAGGCCGCACCAGAAGTTCGACAAGTCGATATCGACGGTGGCGGCGGACTTCCGCAACCTCGCCCCGGTCGTGGTCGCCGCCGCGCTGCGGCAGGCCGGTACGCGGGTGTGCCAGCCGATCGAGCGGTTCGACGTCAACCTGCCCCGGCACGCGGTCGAGACGGTGCTGGCGCTGCTCGGCCGGCTCGGCGCGGTCGTCCACGACACCGCAGTCGCTGGCGGCTACCTGGAGGTGAGCGGCACCCTGCCGTCCGCCCGGGTGCCGCGGGTCGTCGCCGCCCTGCCCGACCTCACCGGCGGCGAGGCGGTGCTGACCACCACCTTCGACCATTACGCGCCGGTCACCGGCGAGGAACCCCCGACACTGCCCCGGCGCGGACCGGACCCGGACGACCGGGAGGCGTGGTTCCGGGCCGTACCGAGGTAGGCCGCGCCGGGCGGTGACGGGAGCGTTGCGGCGATAGGATCACCGGCGCCCGCCGCCGCCCGTACCAGTTGGAGCCCCGCTGTCAGCGCAGCCGGTCACCCACCTCGCCCGGCGTGTCCGCCGGGTGCTGACCGCGGTGTGTCTGCTCGTCGTTGCCGGGCTACCGGCTGGATCCTCGGACGCCGGCGCCGCCGGCGCGGGGACGCTGCGGGTGCTCCAGATGAACCTGTGCAACAGCGGCCGGGCCGGCTGCTACACCGGCCGGGCCGTCCCGCAGGCCGCCGACGTCATCGCCGCGGAACTGCCCGACGTGGTCACGCTCAACGAGGTCTGCCGCGACGACGTGGTGACGCTTGCGCGTACGCTGCGGGCCGTCCGTGCCGGTGGCACGACGGTGTCCGCGTTCCAGGCCGCCGGTGACCGCCCCTCCGGCGGTCCCACCCGGTGCAACAACGGCGAGCCGTACGGGATCGGGTTGCTGGCCCGCCTCGACGCCCGCGACACGCGGCCGTCGGTGCACCGGGGGACCTATCCGGCGCAGGACCTGACCGACCCTGAGGAGCGGGTCTGGCTCTGTGTCCGGGCCGACGGGCTGCACGCGTGCACCACGCACCTGGCGAACACCAGCGGCCAGGTGGCGCTGGCCCAGTGCGGGCAGTTGCTCGGCACCGTCGTGCCGGGCGTCCGGGGCGGCGCCGTCGGCGCGCCGACCGTCCTCGGCGGTGACCTCAACCTGCGGGCCGGAGGCATGCCGGACGTGCGGTCGTGCGTGCCGGTGGGCTACCGGCGGATCGACGACGGCGGCCGCCAGCAGATCCTGGCGTCGAGCGGCGTGACGATCTGCTGCCGCCGCGCGGTGGACATGCGCGGGGCGACCGACCATCCGGCGCTGCTGGCGACCATGATCCGCTCGTGGCCGGCGCCGCCACCGGGACGGTACTGACGAGGCCTCCGGACACGTGGCGGAATTGGTCCGCCGTCCGTGCAACTTCCCGGGCGGGCGTAGCCGTTCTACCTCCGTCACGAGGAGGCAGTCGATTGAAAGCCGAAGACGAGCAAGCGTTCCGCGAGTTCGTGACGTCACAGATGGCGTCCCTGCGCAAGCTGGCGTACATGACCTGCGGCGACTGGCACGCCGCGGAGGACGCCGTGGCAAACGCGCTGGTCAAGCTCTATCCACGCTGGCGGAAGCTGGAGCGGCCCGATCTCTACGTCAAGACCATGGTCTACCGGGCCGCGATCGACGAGACCCGTCGGCCCTGGCGGCGCGAGCGGTCGGCCGGCGACGCCATGCCGGACGCCGCGGTGCGGGACACGGCGGCGGTGACTGACGAGCGGATGCGCCTGCGGGCGGCGCTCGAAGCCGTCCCGGCGGGACAGCGGGCCGCCGTGGTGCTCCGGCACTACCTGGACCTGAGCCTGGAGGACACGGCCGCCGTGCTCGACTGCACGGTCGGCACTGTCAAGGATCGTTAGAAGCTATGGTCGATGTTGCCTAACAGACGTCTAGGGGGACGGTTCTGATGGTACGGCGGAAGGCCCGGTCGGGGAACCAGGGCCGTTTTGACAGCAAGGACGCGCTGCTGGCCGGGGGCGGGCAGGTGCGGGCGTTGCGGTATCAGCGCGCGAGTCAGGACAAGAAGGAGCAGGGCAAGAGCGTCCACGACCAGGGCGTGCTCAACTTGGCGGAGATTACGAAGCGGTCCTGGACGGACGCGGGGTCGTTCACCGACAACCACCGCTCGGCCAGCCGCCGTGCGACGAAGGAGCGCGAGCAGTTCGAGTTGCTGATCGAGCAGATCCGCGCGGGCAAGGGCGATGTGCTGGTGGTCTGGGAGATCTCCCGCAAGGAACGCGACTTGGCCGTGTTCGTGAAGATCCGGGACATGTGTCACGAGGTCGGCCTGTACTTCTGGCTGGTCGGTGGGGTGTTGTATGACCTGCGGGACAAGAACGACCGGATGATGCTCGGTTTCCAGGCGGTGCAGGCCGAGTGGATGGCCGAGGCGATCCGCGACAACGTGCTGCGCGGCATCGTCGGCGCCGCCGAAGCGGGTCGCCCGCACGGAAAGATCACCTACGGGTATCGGCGGATCTACGACCAGCGCACCCGAGCGTTGCTGCGTCAGGAGCCCGACGACGAGATCCGCACCGCCGTGGCCGCCGACGGGACGGTGACGGAGTATTCCCACGCTCAGGTGGTGCGGGACAACTTCCGGCTCATCGCCGCGGGGATGCCGTTGACGGCGCGGGAAGCCGAGTTGAACCGGCTCGGGATCCCCGCCTCCCAGGGCGGGGTCTGGCGGCGGGGGATCCTGCGCAAGCAGGTGATGAACCCGGCCTACATCGGTAAGCGGGTCCTGCGCGGGGAGATCGTCGGCGACGGGATCTGGCCCGCCCTGGTCAGCGAGGAGACCTACTGGGCGGTGGTGCGCATGCTCGGCGACCCCGCGCGCACCACGACCCGTCCCGGCCGGGCGGTGCACCTGCTGTCCTACATCGTGCGCTGCGGAGTGTGCGACGGGCCGCTGTCCTCGCAGCGGCAGAACCGGCACGGCTGGACCGGGCAGGTGTACTCCTGCCTGCACAAGCGGCACGTCGGAGTGAAAGCACCGATCCTCGACGAGTACGTGCAGCGCGCCGTAGTGGCGTGGCTGTCCCGCCCCGACGTCCACGACATCCTCACCGCCGCCGCTGGCAGCGACGAAGACGTCACCCACGCCCGCGCCGAAGCCCAACGCCTGCGCAGAGAACTCGAAGACTGGCGCCGCCTCGCCGAAAACGGCGACGTCACCGCCATCGCCTACGCCCGCGCCGAGAAAGGCCTCCTCGCCCAGATCGCCGAGCACGAACAACGCGCCGCCGACGCCGGCATCCCCGCCGTGCTCCGCGGACGCATCGGCGACCACGCCGTACAGGCATGGCAAGAACTCGACGGCAACACCCCCGTCAAACGAGAGATCATCCGCCTCGTCGCCGACATCAAACTCCTACCCGCCGCCTACAAAGGCGACCGCAGCCCCTTCGGCCGCCACCGCCTCCACTGGAACTGGAACTTCGACCCCCACCACCACCCGAAGGCCTGACTCGCGCGTTCCAAGATGGAGAAGGTTCTCCCGGCAACCAGCGGTTCGATCGGCAAATTACTCACCTGCGATTGAAGCACAGGCAAGAAGGGCTTTATCGCAGTTGCGCCGCCGTCGGCGCCATCGTCGCATTGTCGTGGTTCGGTAGCGCCCGTTCGAATAGGTGTATGTCGACGACGGTGTCGATGCCATCGGAACTGCTGTTCAAGTCCGATAGAAATTCTCGGCGGCGCGCAGCAGCGCGAGGTCCGATCCAGGATTTGAACTCAAGGCTGGCCGTGACGACGTCGTGAAGTTCGCCGACCCGATCCAGCGTCGCTTCGAGGGCGAAGACGTCTGCGCCGTTCGGTCCGGCTCATCCTCGTCGTGTTTCCGAGGACGGCCAAGGACTGCCAGCTTGGCGTACAGGATCGGCGGCGTTGGCCCGTCGGCACCCAAACTCGTGCGGAAGCAGAGGATGTCGTCCGGCTGCGAGCCTGGACCGAGGCTGGCAGCTGTGTGCCCCAGTGGACAATGGCGGAGGCCCGCCGCCGCCACCGCGAGCCAGGGCAGCCTACGAGGCTGTTGAGGATGAGTAAGGCAACGACGTCTGTCGTTCCCCGAAGTCTTGTGACGGCGAAGCGGCTCTTGCTACCTTCCGTGAACCATCGATCACGCTACTTTGGAGGACCGGTGCGACGACGCACAGCTCACAAGGCTGCCGCGCTCTCGGCGGCGACTCTGCTCGCCCTGGCCGCAACGCCGACAGCGCAGGCTGTGGCCTCTTCCGCTCCAGCCGATGCGACCACTGCCGCCACCGAGGACTATGCGCGGCTCAACAACGTGGGCATCGACAAGGCCACTGACGCAATCAATGACCAGAAGAACGTCGTCGAGTTAATCTCCCGCACCGGCGTCACACTTGGGGTCGACGCCGACGTCTGGATCGAGCAGGACTCCGGTGGCCAGACACTGCGGGTGCGCACCGCGCGAAAAGATGTCGCATCCGCCTTCGCCGAACTGCGGCTGTCCAGCCTGACCACCGTCTCGGTGGTCGATGGAACACCGATCAGCAACAGGCGACCCGAGTTGACGACACAGGTCGAGGCTGCAGTACGTCAGGTCTCCCCGGGGGTGCAGGGCATGTACGTCCGGACGGCAGACGGAGCACTGGTCATCGAAACCACAGACAGCGGCAGTGGGTCAGTAGCTCAGGCGGTGAAGGACGCTACCGGTTTTCCCGAGGTCGTGCTCAAGCACCTGCAGGACGCCGGCGGTGACTCTGGGCTGACGGTCCGGGGCGGGGTAGCGCTGACCAGCTGTACTGCGGGCTTCTCCGCGAAGAACGGTTCCGCCATCGGATACTTCTCCGCCGCCCACTGCGGTCAGACTCAGAACATCTACCCTAACACCGCAGGCACCGGCGTCTGGGAAACCAGCACCAGACAGGCCCAGAACTACGGCGCCAACGCGGACATCGCGTTCTACGGCGTCGCCGTCGGCACCGGGAACTCCATCTCCAACACGTTCTACGGGTCATCCTCATCAAGTCCGACGATCGTCGGGGGACCGCAAGACGTGCCGGAAGGCATTACGGCATGTCATCGGGGCAAGACGAGCGGTTGGAAGTGCGGCACGATCACCTCGATCGCCTACAAGCCGACCTGGTCCGGCGCCTGCCCCGGCACGACATGCAATTCGGTCTTCGTCAGGGTGAGCGCCGACCAGGCCGGAGGCGACAGCGGCGGGCCGTGGGTGAACGGAAGTAACGCGATCGGGATCCATAAGGGCGGGGGTAGCGGGTGGAGCGTATACTCCAAGATCTACCGAATCCCGTCAGGCACAACCCTCTACTACTAGCAGAGTTGGTGACGGATGAATCGTGCTGTTCTGCGCCCCCTGCTCGCAGGCTGCGTGATCATGGCTTGCATGAACGGCTGCTCCCGTTCGCCCGACGATGCCTTTGACGCCGGCTCGGCGACATTTGCCCAATATCGAGACGAGGAGCCAGGCGTCGGCGACAGCGCGCTATTGGAGGGCACCGTCTCGAAAAGAGATGAGTGCCTGAGCGTCACCGATTCCACATCAGGCACGGTCTACGTGCCGATCTTTCCTACCTCCTCACTGAGTCAGCCCAAGTCGCTCAAGACCGGCGACAAGGTCTCCTTGCGAGGAGGATCAGTGGAGGCAGCAGCCCCAGAGGGTGCCCAGTTACCGACCCGATGTCCCACGGCCGGACCGTTTTGGGTCGTCGTGGCTTCGTGAGCGCCCGCCTGCAACGGCAAGAGACGGTGGGCCGAACCGACCGGTCCGGCCCACCGTCTGGGTGTACTGCCCAGGCAGGCTGGTTGAGGTCGTGTGACGACACGGCGTAGATAGACGGGATGACGAAGGCCTCCGGTTGTGGAGTGGAGCTGTCTAGGAACCGCTCCGGCAACCAGGAGGCCTTCGTGTCCCACGCTAACGCCGCTCTGAACTCCTCGTGCACGTCTTCGCCTGGCGCGTTTGATCGTGATCACGGGTCGCCCGGGCCGCGAAACGCTATGACGTGTCCTGGCCTATGGCGAAACGGTGGGCGGCGCATTAATGCCGAGCTCGGCGCTGACGCGATTGGCGACCGGTCGTCACGGCCGCGTTCGGCCGCCACCGCCTCGACTGGCGGTGGAAGTTCGGCCCGCAGGACCAGCGGGTGGCCTGACGACTTGACCTTCAGGCAGAGGTGAGCGTCGATCGTGTCCGTCGTCCCGCCGTGATCGGGCTGGGCGGCGTGACCCGTCGACGGAAGGTTTCTCGCCGTGCCCCGCGAACGACTCAGCGCTCTCGCTGCCCTGCCCGGTGATGTGGTCGATCCGCTGTTGTGGCGGCTCGCCTTCGATGTCGCCGCCGCGCACCAACCGAATGAGCGTGGCAACTGCCGGAATCTGCAGTGTGTCGGGCAGCGGGGCATGTGCGCCGCCGCGCGCGCTGCCCGCCGCGCGATGGCCCTCGCTCGGTCTTCCCGAACGACCGCCTCACGTACCCAACCAGCCCGGGGGGGCGCGACGGTGGTCAAACCTTCCCAGCGCGGTTTCGCCGGTTGGTTCGCGACGCGGTCACCACGTGAGGTGACGCGTCCCGTCAGCCGTTCGGCTAGCCTCCCGCGTTGGTCACCTGTGAGGAGCGCCGTCGCGTAGCGGGGCCAGCATCAGTGGCATGCCCGCGCGAGCGCTCATGCCCACCCGAGCGATGTCACGGCGGGCGTCCGGACACGCCCGCAAGGCCGGGCGGTCACAGTCGAGCGGGCACACCAGGTGCGAGCGGCTGGGTACGTGGTTCGGCCCCCCCCAGACGTTCCAGGCGTCGATCTCGCTGCACTCCAGCTCAATGTCGTAGTGCTCGCTCCGGCGCATCGGATATCTGCCGTCGGGGGCCATGTCCGGGTCGTGCAGGCGTGCGGTGATGACGCCGTCGCACGGCAGCCGAAAGTCGCAGACGAGCTCACCATCGTGTTCCGAGGCGTCGTTCGACCGTGGCGGGCATCCGCATCGGCGCGGCCACCACCCCTTGCCGGCAGTCTGGGCACGTGGTGGGGTGCCCCTGCCGGGCCTGCTGGCACGCGATGCTGAAGGGCACGTCGCGGAAGTACTCGCGGCCCGCTGGCGTGCGTCTGCCGATCTTGGCGCAGACGGCGATCAGCTGGCGCTCCGCCCACTGGGCGCCCTGCCATGCCTCCGAGACCCAGCGACGCTTGATGGTGAGACGGTAGCGACCGCAATCTCGGCTCGTGACGCTCGTGGCGCATGCGGGGGTCGCCGGTGCGGCCCACCGTGATGACCCCGTTGTCGAACTGCAGGACGTGGAGGTGTTCTCCGCCCGGACGCATTGATGTCTACTGACCTCTTGCCGCGGCCGGGGAGTGTAGCGACTGCCTCTGACAGCGGCCGGCAAGGATCGACTGCCGTCGCCATCTGACGATCTTCGCCACGGCACTCGCACTCCGTGGCGCCACCACAGCGGTAGGACAACAGAAGGCCACGAACCAGCGGTTGAGGGCAGAATGTGACCACCCGATTCGCCGCTTACGGAGATCGACATCCCAGCATGCGAGACGTCACAGAAAGATTCTCGACCGCGAATCGCGTGGACGGACAGGAACCGTCACGGACGTAGGCGACATCCATAGCACTCAGGCGGACTGGCGACAAGACTTCGCGGCTGATCTGTTGGAGATCGGTGGTTGACTGGATCGGGTTTCCGGGGCGTAATGGAGAGACGTTCCCGCAGCGTCGGCTGGCGCCGTCGGCCACAGACTCAGCGGGCAGGCACCCCCAGTGGGGGTGCCTGCCGTTGCTGGTGCCGACCCTGTCGGGGTACGTCGAGTGATGGGAGGACCCCATGAAGGATCGTCTGTCGGCGAGTTGAGCCGCCGCACCCACCTGAGCGCCTGCGCGCTATCGGTGGTGGGTTCTGATCATCTGTGGCTCGGCTTGGCCGTTCGCCCTGTGTCCACGCTGTTGACTGCGGCCTGCTGTGCGGGCTGCGGCGACGCCTGCTTGCCCTGCTGCCTGCTGCGTGGGGTCTGGCGTGTTCCTTGACTCGACCATAGTGACTTGCCGTCCCCCGCGCCCACGTGAGGGGTCCGCCCGGCCGGGCGTCACCCGGCAGGGTCGCGCCTGCCCGTACCCGGCTGGCAGGCGCGACCCGCAGGCGATCCGCCCTCGTGCCGCACCTGGAACCCACAACCCCAATTTTGGAGAAGATCGTGACTTCACTCGACAACATCGTCGCTACGGGCCCGGCCGTCACGGCCGCCCTCCCGGTCGTCCACGTCTGGGCGACGACGCCTCACCGGGTGTCATCCGGGCCAGCCGGCCACAGGTGGTGGGCCTTTGGCGACACATGACCAGCGACGTCGCGACCCGCCCGCTGCGGCGGGGCGCGGACGGCAGCGGCTGGAGGACCGCGCCCAGGTGGCGATCATGCTGCTGATCGGCGGGGCGGCCGGCGCGGCGTCGTTCACCCACGTGCATGACGTCGCCGCTGCGCACGGCCAGCCGGGCTGGCTGGCCTGGGCCGACGCGATCGTCCTGGAGCTGACCTCGATCGCCGCCGGTCTGGAGCTGCGCCGCAACCGGCGACTGGGCAGAAGCATCGTTTTCCCCGCCACCATGCTGACCGCAGCGGTGCTGCTGTCGCTTGCCGCGCAGGTCGTCGAGGCCGAGGCGTCGGTGATCGGCTGGATCGCCGCCGCCCTACCCGCCCTGGGTTTCCTGGCGATGGTGAAGATCGCCCTCGGCCGCGCCGACCCCACCCCACCCACCTCCACCGCCCAGCCCGCGCCGACGGAGCTCGAACCGCCGCAGACCGTCGACACGTCGGTCCCGGACAACCGCCCGCCGGTCCCCGTCACCGCCGCCGCGGTCCCGGACCCCGCGACAGCGGTCCCCGCCGTCGCGGACCAACCATCGGCGGTCCCGGACCACCCGGACCACGAGGCATCGACCGACGACGGCGCTCCGGAGGTCACCGCGCTGGTACCGGCCGCCCGGACCGCCGCCCACACCCTCACCGCCGAAGGGACACCTCTGTCCCGCAAGGCCCTCGCCCACCGGCTACGCGCGGACGGGCACCAGTTGTCCAACGCCACCGCCTCAGCCCTCGTGCGCGTCCTGCGCGCCGAGACCACCCCGCCGGCACCGGATCCGTCAGCGAGGGAGGTCGCGTGACAGAACCCGAACCAATGGCTTCTGTCAGGCCGAGCCGACGCTGTCAGACCGGCGTGCGCGCCTGTCAGCACGCCCGCGAGCTGACAGAAGTCGACCGGACCTGCCCACCCGCTCTCGCCCGCTGCGGCGGCAGGCGCACCAACGTCACACCCACTCGCACCCTCTGACCATGGAGCAAGAACGATGATCACCCCGCACCGCGAAGCGCACCAGCGTCACTGGCCCGACCCACACCGACTCCTACCAATCCGTCATTCCAGACCCGGTGGGCCCGGCGGTTTAGCAGTCAGCGCGGATCTCCGGTCTACCGTCCGTCTTGATCCTGACCCCCAACCTGACCCCTCACGGCCGCTCACAGCCCAGGTCAACCCCGCTCTCAGCGCTCCGATGCCGCTCCAGACAGACCCTCAACTCTGGGGTCTCCCCCCTGGGGCTGCCCATGCGTAAACCCATACACAGCGCAGATCCGCTGCTGCGGCTTCAAGCCAGCATCACCGCCCGTGACGACCGGCTATTCGGTTGGCTCTACGACCACGGTGTGCTCACCACCGACCAGATCGCCGCCGCCCTATTCCCGTCCCTGGACTTCACTCAACGCCGGCTGCGCCGCCTCACCCTGCTGCGGGCGGTGGACCGGTTCCGACCTAACAAGGCCGACGGCGGCTCCTACCCGTACCACTACGTCCTGGACCAGCTCGGCTACGACCACGTACACGCTCAACGCGGACTTCCACGAGGCCGCCGGGACCAGGCCCGCCGCCGCAAACAGTCATTGACGTCCCGGCCGGACCTGCCGCATCTGCTTGGCGCTAACCAGGTCTTCATCGACCTCGCCGCCCACGCCCGCACTCACCCCGACACCGACCTGGTCCGCTGGCAGCCCGCGTCGGCCTACCACGAACCAGGCTCCCTGTACCGCGCCGGCGGCGACCCGCAGATCATCATCGCCGGAGCGACCGGCTTCCCCCGTCCGGACGGTGCCGGGGTGTGGACCGAGGACGGACGGTCCGTGCCGTTCTTCCTTGAGTACGACACCAGCGGCGAAAACCTGCAGGTCCTCATCGACAAGGTCATCAAGTACGAGCGGCTGTACATGATGAGCACCTGGGCATGGCCGGTGCTGTTCCACCTCCCCTCCGCACGACGGGAGGCGAACCTGCACCACCGCCTCGCCGCCGTCCCCGACCCGACAAAGGTCATCGCCACCACCAGCGCTGAACTACGCACCGCCTTCGCCGCCAGCCCCGCCCACCAGATCTGGCAGCTACCCGGCCGCGCGGGCCGTCACCGCCTCATCGACCTGCCCTATACCGACACCCGCCACGACGACGAATATCCCGTCCATGACCAGCCCGCCCCAGATAAGCGGGACGCCTCATGAGGTCAGGCGGGACAGGCGGCGCGGACGGCCGCCCTGAACGCCCTACACACCGCCGGACATACCCATGCCCGCCAAACCCGCCAGGGCGGGAGCCGTTCTTCGCATGTGGGCGCGCACCGAGGGCGACGAGAGCGGACAGCCCGCATCGGACGGGACCCGTCAGACTCTGTCAGCAGCGCAGTTCGGCGGCAGACCCGCGCCCGTCCGAGTACTCACACCCGACGGCACGTCGCGGTGAGTCGCTGTGAGTGGCGCACTGTTCACTTTCGTGGCCCCTGGAGGTACCGTCCGCGGCCCTCCACCCGCTGCTCCCGCAATCGAAGTCACCCGACCGGCGACTACGTCGACCCGCCGCCCCAGTCCGGGTGGCGGAGGCCGGCGATCGATTTTCAGAACTCCCTGGTGAACCGAGAGAGGAGATGACCATGGCCCCACACCTCGCCCCCACGCCGCGAGTCGTCCTGGGAGGGACATGGCCGCACGCCGTGACCAGCAATCACGTGCGAACACACCACACCCGTCGCCGCCGACCCCGCCCACGCGGACAGCCGGCTGCGAGGCCCCGACCGCGCGTCCCGAGGCGGACGCTCCACTCCTGCCAGGGACGATGTCGATGGCCCGCTACCTGACCGAACCCGCAACCGAGACCGAGATCCAAGCCTTGGCCGCCGAAGCCGGCCTCCCGACCGTCGACCAAGCCGCGACCCTCGCCCGCCTGCTCCGCCTACACCAACCTGCACCGCCACGCGCCGCGTGACCTGCGCCCGCCCTGTCTCGGGGCGGGCGCAGCCTCCTTCACCCGAACGCCGGCCGAGTGAGCACCCTTCGAAGACGGCAACCCCTGCCGTCCGCGACAAGGTGCGGAGCAAGAAACATGAGCCTGGCGATCATCCCAGGGGGTGACATGGCGGAGGTTGAACAAGATTCAGGAACCGAGTTCTACCGTGGCGTACGGTTCCCACACGTACATGCCCTCGTCGCGGTTGAGGACGATGAGCTGGCACGAGGTGATCAGCGCGTCGGCGCTGATTTTCGGGGCGGCGGAGAGGGCCTCGATGAGTGGCGCTGCGGGACCGTCGGTGTTGGTGTAGGCCAGGCTGAGGTGAGGGTCGTAGGGCTCGGCGGCCTCGGGTACGCGGTCCTGCCCCCAGACGTCGGCGATGGCGGCACGGATGGCGGCGCGGAGTTGCCGCACGGGCTCGATCGGCTCGACGGCGATCTGGATGGACTCGGGATCGACGTGGGGGGTTCCGATGGTGAGCTTGAAAGGTGACAGGCGCGAGCACCGGTCGGTGGCGGCGGCCACGATGGCGTCGACGTCGTCGGTGGCGACGTCTTGGACGAAGCCGATGCCCTGCATGGTGAGGTGAAGCCATCGGTTCGGGATGACGTCGAGGCTGGGCTGCGAGGACAGCAGGGACCGGTACTGGTCAGCGAGCTTCTCGACCTCGGGCTGTCCGTCGAAGGTGATGTGCCAGGTGTAGAAGCGGGAGCCGATGCCCCAACCCGGTCGCCAGTACCAGTGATCACGGATATCGGTGGCGTGCGGGACTGCCATGGGTTCTCCAGGTTCAGGGAAGTTGTCGGGCGGCGCCGGTGGCGCAGAACTCGGTGATGGCTGCTTGGACATTGCGGGCCTCGATGCTCGCGCGCAGTGACGGGTTGCCGGCGATGTTGCGCCCGACGCCACGCAGGCGGTGCACCAGCGGGTCGAGCCGCTGTTCGGGTGGCAGAGCGAGCACTGGTGACAGGACCGAGACCGCGCCGTCGAGGCTGCCGGCTTTGAGATGTGCTGCGGCGGCCCAGATGCGGATCTGGGCGAGCGTGCCGTACGCGACCGAGGGGTCCGCGGCGGCTTCCGTCAGGGCGTGCTCGGCATGTTCGATGGCGTTGGCGGCCTCGCCGATGCGGAGCAGCACTGATCCAGCGTAGTTGTGTTGGCGTACCGTGCCGCAGGCGAGGAGGCCACCCACGGGGTCGCTGCTTGCCTGTTGGCGGGCTTCCTCGGCTCGTTGCAATGCTGCCCGTGCCGGCTCGACGGCGCCGATCTCCGCCCACGCGTCCGCTTCTTGGCACGCCAGCATGACGGCCGCGCTGCCTTCGGCGGCATGGCCGTAGCCGCGCACGGCGGCGTTGGCCGCGTCTTCGAACCGCCGCTCCCACAGGTGGGTCTTGCTGACCGTGGAGAGGACCCAGGCGCGGAGGGTGCTGTCGCGGACGGTCTCGGCGCACATCCAGGCGGTGCGTGCCTGGGACTCGGCTGCGGCCGGATGCCCGAGATCGCCGGCCATCCAAGCGAGCAGTGTGCAGAGGTAGCCCGCCCATGTGTAGAGCTCCCGAGACTGATCAGGATTCTGGCGCCCGGTCTGCAGAAGGCGGAATACGCGATCCGCCAGGAGCCCGGCCCGCGCGTAGACGACGACAGGCGGCTCGGTCAGGTAGTCGACGGCGATCCTGCGGGTGGAGGCGGCGACATCGTCGAGGGTGAAGGGCCCGACGTTGGAGGCTTGCGCCCATGCGCCGAAGCTCGCCGTGCGTTCTGACACCGCTATCACCAGTTCCGTCTCGTCCTGCAGAGCGCCCAGGTCCCACCGCAGAGGCTCAGCCATCGCGCCAGGCGGTGCTGAGGATGTGACCGATGGCGCAGGCATCGGGGCGGCGCTCCTGCCGCTCACCGCCGCTCGGTCTGCTTCCGGCATAGCGGTCAGGTCGTCGAGGTCGACCAGACTGCTCGGTTCGGTGCCGAAGACCTGCGCCAGTGCGTTCAAGGCGGCCAAGGTGGGCCGACGACCGCCGAAGGGCCACCGCTCGTAGTCGCTGATCCGCGCCCCGGTGAACGTCGCCGAACCGTTTCCTTTAGCGTTCAGTCTCTCGGCTACCGCGTCCTGAGTCCAACCATGGGCCTGGCGGAAGGCATCCCGGGGGCGTAGCCCGAAGCGGCGCTGCAGCTCGGCGGCGATGGCGGCCGGGGTCACTCCGAAACCGGCCAGTGTCTGGCGTACGTGATCACGCTGCGCCTTGGTGCCCGTCGTCCTCGCCATTGCGGTCACCTCCTACCTGCGGCCTCCTGTCGCACGGTATCGCCCCTCTCATCGGAATCGGTACGGGGCGCGGCGAGGCCAGCGGCCCCGGGGTGGGTAGCTCGTCGCTAATTGATCAAAGTATCTGCAGTTCGTGGGCATGCACGGGTGGGGAAAAATCTCACCACTAATGGGAATCCACTCACGTGGATGCGCTTGGCAAGCTTGCTGAGCCGGATCACGGTCGGTCCGGATGTAGCCACCACCAGTGACGAATGGAGTGGCTGCCACAGCAACGTCAACTGCGGATGCCCGTCGCCGTCGGGTCGTTGACGGCCACCCGGCAGGCGTCTCTCCGCGCCCTGCTCGCGCTTCTCATCCTCGTGAGGATTACCGATGACAACCTCGAACGACCTGGCCCGCTACGGCTATCGGCAGGAGCTCAGCCGCCAGCTGCGGTTTCGGGACCTGTTGGCGTACGGCCTGGTGTACATGGTCCCGATCGCGCCGATGGCGATCTTCGGCAGCGTCTACACGGGCTCTGGCGGCATGGTGGCCCTCGCCTACGCCATCGGCGTGGTGGCGCTGGTGTTCACCGCGTTCTCGTACGCGCAGATGGTGAAGGCGTTCCCGATGTCAGGCAGCGTCTACAACTACGCCGGTCGGGGCATCAGCCCGCCGGTCGGGTTCCTCGCCGGCTGGGTGATCCTCCTCGACTACGTGCTCGTTCCCGGCCTGCTGTACCTGGTGGCGTCGGTGGCGATGCACTCCACGGTGCCGGCGGTGCCGGTGTGGCTGTGGCTGCTCGGGTTCGTCGCGGTCAACACCGTTGTCAACTCGGTCGGCATCCGCATGACGGCGGTGGTCACTCGGGTGATGCTCGTCGGTGAGCTGATCGTCCTGGCATTGTTCCTGGTCGTCGCCGGTTGGGCACTCGCGACGGGCACGGGCCGGTTCAGCTGGGATGCGTTCTACAACGCCGACACCTTCACCTGGTCCCTCGTGGCGGGGGCGGTGTCAATCGCGGTGCTGTCGTTCCTGGGCTTCGACGGCATCTCCATGTTGGCGGAGGAGACCCGTGACGGCGCCCGGCAGATCGGCCGGGCGATGGCGGCCGTGCTCGTCCTGGCGGGGGTGCTGTTCATCGCGCAGACATGGCTGGCGGCGATGCTCGTGCCCAACCCCGGCGGGCTGCTGGCCGAGGGCGACGTGCACGGCACCGCCTTCTACGACGCCGCCGCGGTGGCCGGCGGGAGCTGGCTGGCGACGGTGTGCGCGGTGGCGACCGCGATCGCATGGGGGCTGCCGAACTCGATGGTCGCGCAGGTCGCCACGTCCCGGCTGCTGTACGCCATGGCCCGCGACCGGCAGCTCCCCGCGTTCCTGGCGAAGGTGTCGGTGCGCCGCAGCGTGCCGATCAACGCCACTCTGCTCACGGGTGTCGTGTCCCTGGCCCTGGGCTTGTACATGGCCACCCGCTCCGACGGGATCACGCTGTTGTCGTCGCTGATCAACTTCGGGGCGATGGTGGCGTTCCTGGTCCTGCACGTCTCCGTGGTCGTGCACCACCTGATCCGCCGTCGCAGCGGCAACTGGTTCGCGCACCTGCTCATGCCCGCCGCCGGGTTCGTGATCCTCGCCTACGTGGTGGTGAACGCCAACATCGCCGCCCAGCGCCTCGGCCTGGCCTGGCTGGGCCTCGGCGTGCTGGTCCTGGCCGGCCTGTACCTGACCGGCCGCCGGCCGGTGTTGTCCGGCCTGGCCTCCACCCAGGCCGCTGGGCGTGACATGGAGCGGGTGTGATCGCGATGAGTCACTTCACCTACCGTCCCGCCCGTGACGAGTTGGCCTACACCTTCGGTGGACGCCTGCCGGTGGCGCACGTCCGCTCCGGCGACCTGATCACCGTGCACACCGAGGACTGCTTCGGCGGCCTGGTGCGGGGGCCTGCGGACCTGCCGTCGCAGGTGTGTCAGATGCCGTACCTGAACCCGGTGTCGGGGCCGTTCTTCGTCGAGGACGCCGAGCCCGGCGACACCCTCGCCGTGCACCTGCTGTCGATCGAGCCGACCCGCGACTGGGGTGTGTCGGCGACGTTCCCGTACTTCGGGGCACTCACGTCGACCTCGCACACGGCCACGTTGCAGCCGCCGCTGGAGGAGCGGGTGTGGGTGTACGGCATCGACGGGCACGCGGGCGTCGTTCGGTACCGGGCCACCGCCAGTGACCACATGGTCGAGCTGCCGCTGGATCCGATGATCGGCACCATCGGCGTCGCGCCAGGTGGCATGGAGTCCCGGTCCACGATCGTCCCGGACTACTACGGCGGGAACCTCGACACCCCGGAACTGCGCGCCGGGACCACCCTGTATCTCGGGGTGAACGTGCACGGGGCGATGCTCGCCCTCGGCGACGGACACGCCCGCCAGGGCCACGGCGAAGTCTGCGGTGTCGGCGTGGAGATCGCCACCGTCACGACCCTCGCTGTCGAGGTCATCAAGGGTACCGACACCGCCTGGCCGCGTCTGGAAACCGACACGGCGATCATGTCGGTCGGCTGCGCCCGCCCGCTGGAGGACGCCTACCGCATGGCCCACCAGGACCTCACCGGCTGGACCGTCGACCTGTGCGGCCTGCACACGCTGGATGCCTATCAGCTCATCTCGCAGGCCGGGCGGGCGCCCATCGGCAACGTCTGCGATCCCAACTACACCGTTCTGGCGGCCATCGACAAAGCCCTGCTCCCGCAGCGGCAGGCTGCCTACCGCGACGCGCACGCCCGGCTGCGGGCCCTTGCCGCTGTGCAGGGATAGGGGCCTGGGATGACCACGTCGATACCCCACCTGTCGCTGCGCGACGAGCTGTTCCTGCTCGGGCACCACGACGACACCGGCCAGCCGCACCTGCACCGCCAAGCCCTGGCCCTTGGCATGGCCGGCGGTGTGCTGATCGACCTGTTCCTCGCCGGGCGGATCACCATCGACTCCTACGCCGAGCATCCGGCTGCGGACTGGTGGCTACGCCTGAACTCCGACCAGCCGGTCGGTGACCTGATTGCCGACACTGCCCTCGCCGCGATCCGGTACTCCCGTGCGACTCCGACGGTGAAGGCATTTCTGCGTAGCTTCGCCGACGACCTGTATGAGCGCACTCGCGCCGGACTCATCGCCGCTGGGATCCTGCGCCACACCGCCCGCCGCCGCCTCGGCGGCCTGGTCCGCGCCGACGCCTACCTCCCCACCGACACCAAATGGGCTGTCGTCGCCCGCGCCCGTCTGCGCTACCTCGCCGCCGGCCGCGAACAACCGGACAACCACACCGCCGCGCTCGCCGGACTCGTCGCCGTCCTCGGCCTCGCCGACCACCTCTACCTCGACGACGACACCGCCACCCTCACGGCCCACCTGAAGACCATCGCCGCCCAGCACCACCGCCCCGTCCGGGAAATCACCGCCGCCGTCGACGCCGCGATCGGTGACCTCGCCACCGCCACCTACCGATAGACCACCGAGGAGATGACAACAGCCGTGGACCCCAGCGTTCGTATCCGTGCCGCCCGCTGGACAGACAGGCAGGCCGTCGCTGCGTTGATCGCCGACGCCCTGCACCCCAGCCCGCTCGGTGCCTGGCTGGTACCGGACGCGGCGCAGCGCCGCCGGGTGATGACCGACGTCGTCGCGGTGTGGGTGGAGCACGCGATGTTCTTCGGCGACGTACACCTCACCGACGACCTCGCCGCCGCCATCGTCGGCTTTCACCGCTACCGACCGATCCCGCCACCGGCCAACTACCCGACCCGCCTCGTGGAGGCCGCCGGAGCACACGCTGAGCGCTTCAACACCCTTGATGGCCTGATCGCACAGCAGCAGCCCACCGAACCGCACTACCACCTGGCGCTCCTCGCCGTATCCCCAACGCGGCAGAAGGCCGGCTGCGGCAGCGCCCTGCTCAGCCATCACCGCGCCCGCCTCGACCGCATCGGCCTGCCCTCCTGGACCGCCGTTCCCGCAGAACCCGAGCACCTGCTCGCCCGCTATGGGTACACGCTCCGCCCGCCCCTCACCCTGCCGAACGGGCCGAGCCTGCGACCCATGCGCCGTAACCCCTACCGCGCCAGTAATCCAATGCCGATCAACTCCCCGCGTCCGGTCGGCAACCGCTGGCAAGACAACACCGCCCATACCGGCACCACCCTCCGGCCCTGACAGACCGAGCACCGGCCGCCGCCCTACCAAGGACCAAGGAGGCTCACCCATGCCCCTCCGTTCCGTCGGTCACCTACCACTCGCCCCCGACCCGCAGCGTTGTCCACCGCTGCCCAGCTCAGACCTGATCACCAGTACGTTCGGCGGCCGTCCGCAGGTTCTGCCAGAGGCTTGGGCAGTGCCCCTTCACGCGGCGTCCCGGCTCGCCTCGCACCACCGCGAACAATGGGCGGCGGAGACAATCTCCCGCGACCCATCCGCTGACGACCACGTGGTGGCTGCTGCCAAGAGATCGATCGACCGTCTCAACGCCACTCGCGTCGCTCTCATCGGGGAGATCGACTCTTGGGTTGAGCACGTGATCCGGCCTGCGGGCGGGGCACCGTTGCACACCGAGACGATCGGCTCCGTGATCGACCGCCTGGCCATCGCGTGGATTCGGTGGAGGCGATTCTCGGAGACCGCCCAGCTGGACCCGAGCGACGTCGATCCTTCGCTGGCGCTTCAGCAGTTCACCGAACTCACCGAAGCCTTCGACACCCTTGTGCTCGACATCCATGAAGGTCGCCGCCGCATTCCTCACTGGCGCACGCTCAAGAGCTATCGGGAGCCGCGATGAGGACCGCCGTCACCCTCAACGGCGCCGACAACGTCGGCAAGACCACGAACGCCCGCTGGCTGGCGTCGGCGATGCCGGATGTCGAGTTCACCGGGACAGTCGATCGGTGGGACCGGCGATGGGCCGAGGTGTCGCGACGAGACTTCAGTCAGTGGTGGTTCGTCGACAGCACCACCGACGAACACATCGACCTTGTCTTCAGCTCCCACGCCGCGCGGTGCGGCGGTGGCGGCCCCTTGGCTTTGGAGGACCGAGGTTGGCCGATGCTTGTGGCGACCTGCGCCGCGACAGCGGCGATCAAGGACGGCATCTCCACCACCGAGGCGCTCGCGCAAGTCGAGACCAAAGCACGTCGCTACGCCCCCGCGCCGCGCCGTGAGCTGCACCTGCTACTGCGCCACAGCGACCAGCCGGTAGTCGAGGCGCACCACGCCGTGGCACGTGAGCCTGTGCCGACCACCGAACGCTACATCGAGTACCAGCGGCGACTGGCCGAGGCGATCGGCCTACAAGTCGATGGCGGGGAGTACGAGGCCATCGTGGTGCGCGGGGACCGCCCACTCCTTGATGTGCAGCGTGAAATCCGTGAGGCGCTGACGCAGCTCGACGTGCCCGTCGTTCCGCTGCCGCCGGACCGGATCCAGCGCCTGTGGGTGCTCGCTGGTATGTCCGAGAGCGGCAAGAGCACGGTCGGCGAGTTGCTCCGCACGGAGCACACAGCCACCCGGCTGAAGATCGGCTACCTCATGCAGCTCGCCGCCGATCGGCTCGGGGTGGCCGATCCGTATCGCGAATGGGGCGAGCTGACCCAGGCGCAGATGCTCACGGAGGAGATCCTTCGATTCGCCGCGCTGAACCCGGGCTCGCACCGGATCAGCCTGGAGAGCGCGCACCGCTTCGACGCCACAGCACATCTCCGCAGGATCTGGGGGGAGCGCTGCGAGATTGTGTTCCTCCGCCTTCCGGACGGGCTTCGCGCGCAGCGCGCCACCGAGGCCATGGAGTCGCTCTCCGCCCGCGACGCGATCAAGCGAAGCCGGGGCGGAGACCGCATCGCGTCAATCGCCGACACGGTCATCGACAACGGCCGCAGCCTGGCCGCGCTGAAGAGGGCGGTTACAGAAGTTGCTCACCGCAGGTCCGGGGCCAGGGTTCCGCCGCGTGCGGACACGGCCATCCCGGAGGGGCTGCAAGCGGTACTCGCGGACTGCGTCGCCAGGCTGACCGATTCTGAGACCGCGCTCGTCGCCGCCACGGGGAGCCTCGCCCATCAGGGCTGGCAATCGGGATGGAGCGACATCGACCTACTTGTCGTACGCGACACGCTGCCGCTGCGCTGGCTTCAGACCAGGCGTGTACCCCAGAGCGGACCGGCGGGGGAGAAGATCGCGCTGTCGTCGTTCACCACCCGGGAGATGCTCGCCGGGTTGGTCCCACCCCGAGTACTGCACGCGGTGCGGCAGATAGCCCGCGATGGCTGCGGCCTGCTCTACCGCCGAAGCGACCTCGTCCTCAACGCCTTCGACGCACCAACCGACGACCGCGCCTCACGCAGCGAGCTGCCGCTCGTGGCGATGGTGTTGCGGCGACTCGCCGCGAACCCTGAGCCCGATGTCCGCGCTGTCTACAAGCACGTCGTGCTGATCATGAAAATCATCCTGCGCGCCGACGGGGTGGACCTCGACGCCAGCGAGGAGGTTCGTCTCGCCTTCACCACCAGCCATCCGGACGCCGACATCGACCTCCCGGCGGTGGCCGAGGTCAGTGGCGACCGGTGGCGACAGGACGAAATTCTCTCCCATCGGGTCCGCGGGGCCGCCGCCAAAATCCTCACCTACCACGACGTGCTCGGCTGCTCGGTCGCGTCCAACACGCTCCAGACGGAAGGATCAGATCTTCGATGACCACCGCCTTTGACGAGGTTCTGCACGCCGACCGGGTGACCCGGCTCGGGGTGGGAGACACCACTCGTCCGATCCGCGTCGTCCACGGCCTTGATGGCATCCGCACCGACGTGGGCGCGGAACAGGTCCTGGCGACGGGACGCAGCTTGTGGAAGCGGTGGTGCGAGCACCCGGCGTACCGGCCGCACGATGTTCTCCTGGGCCTGGATGCCGGCGGCATCGTGCCGACGATCGCGGTGGCCTGGGCCAGTGGTAGCCAGTATCGGCTCGCCTGGAAAGTCAACCTCGACCTACCCGGGAAGCTCGTGTTCCACGAACCGCATGCCCGGCGTCTTGAGGTCTTCGCCTACGGCGACTTCGAAGGACTGCGCGTCCTCATCGTGGACGACGAGATCACCACCGGACTCACTCTGGCCAATCTCGTCGAGGCGCTTCGCGCGGCCGGCGCCGACATCACCGGCGCGCTCTGCCTCGTCGAAGACACCGCTGGCGAGGGCCGGCAACTACTCGAACGCAACGGGGTCCCGCTGTGCGTACTGACAACGCTGTGACCCTCGTCGAGAAACCGGTGTGCCACCGCGGCGGGCGGTACCTCGTCCGACGTGAACAGGCGCCGCTCGGCCGGCTCCTGCCGTATCGACGAGCCAACGGAGAGATCCCGCCGCGACGGGCACGGCTCGACGCGGTACGTGAGACCGGGTGGCGCGTCGACTTCGGCTCTCGCGGACTCGGCGACCTGCTGCTCGGCCTCGCCATGGCTCGGGCACTTCACGACGCCACACACGATCAGTTCGAAACACTGGAGTACGCCGGCAGGCGGGCGGACCTAATCGCCCGGTGCACCCTTCCAGTCACGGTCACGTACGGGGACGGGCACCAACTGGGCACGCGGAGCAGCGATAACGCCTTGGAATTCGACGCGGTACCGGAATCGCCTCCGACGCTGCTCGACCTCGTCGACGTCGACGTTGTCGAGGTCCATGCGGCGCTGCCGATGCGCTACTACCTCGACATCGAGCAGACCCTCGGCGCCAGGCTCCCCGCATCCGGTGATCCGTGCCCCAGGTTCCGGTCGACCGTCGCAGCGCCAGACCCATTCCACGTGGTCTTCGTGGCCACGACGAGTCGCCCCGACCGCAAGGACTACGGCATCGACAACTTCGCCGCCCTCGCCAAACACCTGAGGGCCCGCCACTCGGGCGCCTGGCGCTTCAGCCTGGTGACACCACCGGGCCACCAACCTCCGGCATTCGTAGGTCAGATCGAAGTACTTCACGGACCAACGGCGGTCGACTGCATTGACCTCTTCGCCACCGCCGAGCTGGTCATCGGCAACGACACCGGCCTGACCCATCTCGCCGCGCTCACCATCCGACCGGACGGCACCCAGCCGCACGTGGTCGGCCTCTACGGACGGCACGGCTACGCCAAGTGGATCACCGGATCGCCACACCACCACGCGGTGGCCACCCCGTTCTCGCACCTGATGTCGGTCGCCGATGCGTGTCCCGTGCGGGACTGCTACGACGACACTCTCTGGTCAACCGCGAGCGACCTTCGCGCCATCCCCATCAAGGACATAGCCGATTTCGCGGGGCAGCGCGCCGGCTGGTGGCCTCGATGATCCGGGTCGCCCGCTACCGCCGCTTCACCATGAACCGCACGTTCCACCTCGACATCGGCCCGCACCGCCTCTTCGCCAAAGTGAACCCGAACCCCGTGGAGGCCGCCGCCGAAGCCGCCGGATACCAACGAATCCGCCACCATTACCAGGTACCAGGGCTGCATTCCCAACACCGCATCGGGCACTGGACCCTCACCCTCTATGACCGCCACCAACCCGATCTCCCGGACACGGGCCTCCTCCTCGACGCTCTCACATCGACCGACGGAGACAGCACGGCCAACCTCGATCGTGGGCTCGAAGCGATCCTCCAGCACTACCGCCGAACCATCGACGCGACCATCTGCCGCGTCCCCGCCTCGCGCACCAACAGCAAGCTCTACCGCGACCGGGTCCAGCCCCGCGGCAGGCTGGACCACTACTACGGTCACGACCCGATCGTGCTCAAACTGGCCGACGCCGACGGTCTCCGACCCTCCGAGCTGCGAGAGACCACCCTCATGGTCAACGGACAGCCCCGACGGCTCGACCTCCATGCCCTCGTCAGCGAGCTACGCGACGCCTTCCAGCCCGACGAGCAGGTCTGGGCCGCGATGACCCAGGGCGACCCCACCGACTTCAACATCGGCCTCGACACCGACAACCAGCCCGTCTGGTTCGACTACGACACCGCAGGCCTCAACGCCCTCCCCGGCGAGATCGCCTGCTTCCTGTGGTACCAGAGACTGCACGGCGCCTGGCTCGTCCCTCACTACAACCCCGGCGCCTACGCCGACCACAGGAGGTCACTCGCCGAAGCTGTCGAGCCCACCGTTCGGCTCAGAAGACTCTCCCACCGAGCCGTCGGCATCGACTATGAGCACCAACCATCGCCGGCCCGGCAGCAAGCCATCACCCGATATCTCACGACGCTTGCCCGGCCGCTCGCACTCTCCGCCGCCACCGACCTGCTCACCTGGATACGCCCGTACCTCGCCATGCGGATCCTCGCCGTCTACCCACTACAGCTACTGGAACCCCGCGACGCTGCTCTGTCGCTGGGCCTACTCGCCGACCTCTACGCACCCGACGCCGCCCTGGAGCAGATCCTCGGACTCACCACTCAGACGCCAGCGGAGCCGCCCTCATGAGCCGCCCCATCGCCGTCATCACCGGAGCAGGCACCGGCATCGGAGCGGCCATCGCCGCCCGGCTGTCAGCCACCTTCGACCTCGTCCTGACCCACCTGAACGACGACACCAACCTCGCTGCGGTCGTCGAGGCCGCCCGCCACCACGGCGCACAGACCCACACCGTCACCGGCGACCTGACCGCCGCTGACACCCAGACCGCACTCCGCACCAGTATCGAGCAACACGCCACCCAACTCGCAGTCCTGATCAGCAACGCCGGCGCGTACCCCCGCATCCCGTGGAGCCGGACGGACCTCAACGTCCTTCGCGACCAGCTCGAACTCAACCTCGTCACGCACGCCGCCGCGATCCGCGCCACCACACCAGCCTTCGTCAGCAACAAATACGGCCGCATCGTCGCCGTCTCGTCAGTCATGACCCAGATCGGACGCGTCGACCTCGCCGGCTACATCGCCGCGAAAAGCGGCCTGGAAGGACTCGTCCGCGCGCTCGCCCGCGAACTCGGTCCCCACAACATCACCGTCAACACTGTGCGGCCCGGCTCGATCGAGGTCCCCGCAGAACGTAGCGTCGTACCCGATCACGAGGCCATGGTCGGACGCCAGCTCGACCGACAATGCATCAAACGACGGGGTCAACCCTCGGATATCGCCGCCGCCATCGCCTTCCTGGCCACCCCGGAAGCGGGCTTCATCACCGGCCAAGCGATCAACGTCGACGGCGGCTGGCACCTGTCATGACGACCCTCTGGATCCGCCACGGAGCCAGCCTCGACGGGATCACCAGCCCCCACGCCCATGCCCGACCCGACACGCCCCTCACCGCGCGCGGCGCGGCACAGATTGCAGCCACCGCCCGCGCACTTCGTGACTGCGGTGTCCGGCCTGCAATCGTGTTGACCAGCCCGCATCCGCGCGCCGCCACAAGCGCGGAGATCCTGGCTGCGCTGCTCGGCGTGCCGCTCGCCGCTCCCAACCCGCTGTACGCCGAGTGGCGCGCCCCCGACTGCGTCCTCGGCAAAGGACCGGAAAACTACCCAGCCGAGTACCGGACCTGGCGCACGGACCGGCTCCGCGACTCGGACTCGGCCCTGGCCGGCGGCGAGAGCCTTACAGCGCTTTACGAACGGGCGACGGCCGCCTCGGCGATTCTCGGACACGTGCGTGAAGGAAACACAGCATTGATCGTCTCGCACCGAGTGTTCATCGGCGCGGTCGCAGCGATCACCGCCGGAGCGAGCCGCCCCCAGGACGTGTTCCAAGCCGCGCGCCGCTTCACGCTCGCACCGGCAGGGATCTGGCCCGCCTTAGCTGAACTCCGATAGCAAAGCATCGGCGTTCGCGAGGATGAACTCCTTCAGAGCCTCAGGCTTCAGATCCACCTCAGGAAGGCGGTCGACGGCCACCCGGTCCAGGGCATAGCCACCACGACCCGGATCAGTGAACTCTGCACCCGTACGAGCGCTCTCGTCGACCCGGGCGAGCCGGCAGGAGACGAAGTGCTGTACGGACACTCCCTCGCCTGACGGCGAGCTGAAGAGGAACACCTGGCTAAGCCGCTCTGCCTCCGCGCCCAACTCCTCGCGCAGCTCACGTCGCAGGGCTGCATCGAGGGATGCGTCAGTCGGTTCAAGGCCGCCACCGGGCGCAGTCCAGTAAGGCGCTTGGCCGGGCTTCGTCCTCTTGATCAATACGAGCTGATCACGTTCGTCCCACAGGATCGCCCGTACCGACCGACGCAGAATCTCACGCATGTTGACCCCTATCGACAGCTGGCAGGGCGCAGGCGAATCGAAGCTACACCGTGTGACCTACCAAGGACGAAACCCTAACCTGACGGCGTTCTTCGAACTCCGCACGACAACCTGATCGCCGCCAAGCACCGTCAGGGGACCAACCGACGCAGTCGCGGTCGCCGCCCAACTGCACCTGTCCCGCTTCGAGGCTCAGGAACGGTCCATGCCCCCCGTGGCCGCGGCTGGCCATGCTTCCGCAGGTGCCGCTAACCGTGCCTCATGCTCCGAGGCCGTTGCTGTCAGTGCTGCTGTCAATCCGCTCGGTCGTATCGCCAAGTAGGAGGGCCTTACCCGTCCTGCCGGCCAATAGCAACTGGCCGTCCCACGCGGAGACTGAGACTCTTTCTCCGTGACGAACCCCCACCGCCCACACGAGCTCGACACCTGGATCGAGCAAACCACTAGCGAGATGGCGAGCGAGTACGAACGCATCCGGCTACGCGCCACCGAGGATCCAGGGACTGCCGGCGACGAGGGAGAGGAGAACTGGGCTCGGTTACTGCGCGAATGGCTGCCGAGCAGCTACCAGGTACGCACGAAGGGCCGCATCCTCGCTCATGATGGAGCCGCGAGCAGGCAGGTGGACGTGGTCGTACTCCGTCCGGGCTATCCCAGCAAGCTGCTCGACAAGAAGCTGTACGTGACCTCCGGCGTAGCGGCAGCCTTCGAATGTAAGCTCACCTTGACGGCTGCACATATCAAGGAAGCGACCCAGACGGCAGCAGAGATCGCACGTATGGCGGCCCCGCGTCAAGGAACGCCCTACAAAGAGCTTGTCAGCCCGATCGTATACGGCGTACTGGCGCACGCTCACGGATGGTCCAGTGATCACGTCGCCGTCGAGAAGATCAATGAATATGTGGTGACGGGCACCGGGCAGCACGCCTTGCACGCGCGGGAGTTCCTCGACCTAGTTTGCGTCGCAAACACATGCGTAACATTGAAGTCGACGCGCCTTACACATATGGCAGCGGCCAGCTGGCATAAGCTGGGTGGCGATCCAAGTGAGGTGCCTGAACCATTGCATTGTTTCGTCGGCTCTTTCTTACCTGATACCAGCAGGCCGGCGGTTGGATCACTGCTCGCCTACCTCTTGATCAGGCTGGGATGGGAGGATCCTCAGGTTCGGCCGTTCGCTGATTACTTCCGTCTGGCGAAAATTTTCTCCCGCCAGTTCGGTGGTGAGGCCCCAGTGCGTCCAACCGGACTCACCCCAGAGACTGAGGCGGCAGTCCTCTCGGCGCCACTCAACGAAAATCCCGATGCGCCGTGGCCATGGTCGTGGGATGAATGGGGCTTCTCGCTGGAGTGATCGGAGCTTGCAGCGAATCTCCTTGTCGAGCATTCGCAGTCCGTCCAGCCTTCCCCGGCCGGGGACAAAGTGGAGCGGCCGACTGAACGAGTCGCAACGGCGGTGTCAGGCAGCGCCACATTCTGCTGTGCGGTGATCGAGCCAGTTACGGGGTGGCGAGCAGGTGCGGAACCGGGCCTGACTGGAGTTACCGCAGGCGCCGGCAGATGAGTCCAGAGGGCAGACGCTCCATCGTCCGCAGCGGACATTCCCCGATCCGCGCCCTCCCGTTCACGTGGGGAGTTGTGCGGCGGCGAGGCCTCGGCACCACTCGGCATCGTGCCGTTGTCCGTTCAGTGTTTGGCCCGGGCGTCGGTGGCGGCGGGCGCGGTGATCGCCTCGGCGGTGACCTGAGGATGCGTGTCCAGCTTGGTGATGAATTCGCGGCAGGTTTCGAGACAGTGGGCCAGGGAGGTCGCGGTGATGACGACCATGCCGTCGCGTACTGGCACGCCGATGACGCGCATCTTGCGGGGAGTCTCTCTCTCGAGCTGCTTTGCTGTGAAGCGTCCGAGACCATGAGCGACTGCATTGCGGACGAGAAAGCATGCCTCGAGGCTTTCCCACGCCGGGATGTCAGCCACGTCGATGTTGTGCCGCCGCCGCAGGAGACCGATGACGTCGCTCCAGCCGCCGGGCGCTCGGCCAGGAGCCTCACCGGCGAGATGTGTCAGGAGTGCCTCGGTGTAGATCTCGACGATGCTGACCAACCGGAGCCAGCAGGCAGCACGGTCGGCTGACGCAGCGTCACTGTCGAGGTTGACGCGGTGGCGGGGTCGGTCACGTAGACGGCCGGCTGCTGTGGCGGTGTGTCGTGCGTAGGTGGTGATCAGCTCTTCGAGAGCGTTTTCGGTGATCTCGAGTGTTACGGGCTCTGGTGTCACGTCCGGGCCAGGATCGTCGCGTGTAGGCCGCTTTCGTCGCGAACGGCATCGTTGGTTTCCTGCGATACAGCTCCGTGGTGGTGCAGGCGTCGTAGCGCAACCAGGTACCAGGTTGCCAATGAGGACGGCTCCTCGTCGAGGGCGCGGACGACCTCCTGCGGCTCGATCTTGTTCGCGTCTGCGAGGGCAAGTGCGGCCTCGGCGCGTACGACAGGCTCGTACCGTTGCGCACGGTTGGCCATGATCCAAGCGGTGAAAGGTTCCACATCCATCAGGCCGAGTTCGCGGATAGCCCTGTCTGCCAGGCTGAGATAAGACAGCCTTCCCGAGCGAGCTAGGCTCGACGGGAGACAGGAAGAGGATCATCGTGACACTACCCAACACGCCTGGTGAGCAGGGCGGACGGCCGAAGCGGCGGGCGTTCACCGCGGAGTACAAGCTGCAGATTGTGGCGGAGTACGACGCGGCGAAGGCTACGGGTGAGGGGGCGGCGATCCTGCGTCGGGAGGGCCTGTACCACTCCCACATCCTGGAGTGGCGTGCCGCGCGGGACGCCGGGGCGTTGACCGCGTTGGGCGCCCGTAAGAGCCCGGTGGGTGAAAACCGGCGCCGTAGCGCGGAAGCGGCCGAGTTGGAGCGGTTGCGGCGGCGTAACGAACGTCTGGAAGCGGATCTGGCGCGGACGAAGGCCGCCCTGGAGATCATGGGAAAAGCGCACGCGCTCTTGGAAACACTGTCCGAGAGCGCGGAGGACACCCCGACGCGGCCACGCCGGCGCTGAGTGAGGCGTTCGACAAGTTGGTGCCGCTGCTGGGTGTGGCCGGGGCGTGTCGGTTGACCGGCCGGTCCCGCGCCACGCACTACCGGCGTCAGCAGCCGCCCGTGGTGTCCCGACCACTGCGGCCGAAAACACCGCCGCCGTCGACGCTGACCCCAGCCGAACGCCAGCAGGTGCTGGATGTGTTGCACCGGGATGAGTACGCGGAGATGTCCGTGGCGCAGGTATGGGCCCGTGAACTCGACCAGGGTATGTACTGGTGCTCGCAGTCCACGATGTACCGGATCCTGCGCCAGGCGGGCGAGAGCCGGGAACGCCGCAGGCAGGCCACCCACCCGCCACGCACGATTCCGCAGCTGGCCGCGACCGGGCCGTCGCAGGTGTGGTCGTGGGACATCACCCGCCTGAAAACCACGGTGCGGGGCGTGTTCTACCACCTGTACGTGATCATCGACGTGTACTCCCGGTACGTCGTCGGCTGGCACGTCGCCACCGGCGAGGACTCGATGCTCGCCCGCGAGGTGATCGATGACGCCATCACCCGCAACCAGGCCCGACCCGAAATCTTGCACGCCGACCGCGGCTCGTCGATGACCTCCAAACCCGTCGCCGAACTCCTCGCCGACCTGGACGTCACCCGCTCGTACTCCCGGCCCCGGGTGTCAAACGACAATCCGTACTCCGAAGCACAGTTCAAGACGTTGAAGTACTGCCCCGCGTTCCCCGACCGGTTCGCCTCCCTGCACCATGCCCGCGAGTTCTGCACCGAGTTCTTCACCTACTACAACCACGAGCACCGCCACTCAGGTATCGGTCTGCACACCCCCGCCTCGGTGCACTACGGCACCGCCAGCGACGTGCACGACCAGCGGCAACGCATTCTCGACGCCGCTTGGCGGGCCCACCCCGACCGGTTCACCCGCCGCCCCCGACCCCCAGCCCTGCCCGACACCGTCTGGATCAACAAACCCACAGCTCAACCCACCGAACTACAGAACACCTGACCACGAAAACGTCTCACTTGACTTGACAGGTTCCGTAGCGCGGAGCAGGTAGAGCCGCTGCCAGTCGCTGAGGCTGACCTCCGTAGCGATCGCCGTAACGGTGCGGGTCACTGCAGGACGGTCGAGGTTGGCCATGGCTTTCAGATAGCGGAGTACATACGGTGTCGTGGACGCGGCGAAGGCGACGACATTCACCACTTTCGGCATCACGTCGACGGCCCGTCGTTCTGCGGGATCCGACAGCCTGATGAGGGCACTCCGGATGGCGCGGATCGCGGCACGGTCGGCCTCGTGCAGGTTGATCTGGTGGTCAGCAGCCGTGCTCGTTGGCAGGTCGCGGGGGGTCACGGTCGAGTTGAGCGTGTCGAGCGCCCACTGCGGGTCGCTGTCGTCGTCATCATCGGCGTACTCGGGTACCTCATTCTCCTCCCAGTAGGCGCGGAACGATGGTGTGCGGGTCTTGGATTCGTTGAGCGTCAGCCCGTTGTCGCGGGCGGCTGCTGCCAGATCGTCAAGCGCTCGTTTGGCGTCCTCGAACGTGTCGGTCGCGATTCGGAAGTCGTCGTTGAACCGCCACGCAGCCCACTGCTTGCGACGCAGCGCGCGCAGCACCCGGCTCGCGTACAGGTCGGAGAGCCGATCCGAGGGCTCGAGCAGCTGAGGAAGTCCGTAACGCCTGCGCTGGACTTCGAGCAGGAGTTCGAGCAGACACTCGATGGTGGCGTGGTCCCCGGTACGGAGGAGTAGTTCGCGGGCGAGGATGTCATGGTCGACGTAGTCGTAGAACGACGCGAGGTCGGCTTTCACGACGTATTGGACGACCGCGTTATCCGGCCAGGACAACTCGCTGTGGCTGTTGGCGTCTACCCGGTTGCCCCGAGTTTGGGCGTACGCCAGCGGCGCGTAGGCGAACGTCCGGTATCCCTCGTTGGAGCGGTCCACCTCGTGTTTGGCCTCGGCCATGAGGAGATCGGTTAACGCCCGGTAGGTCACTCGCTCGGCGAAACCCCAGAGCGCAACCGGCCTGCTGCCGGTCTCGGGTTTGGCGACCGCGACGACCAGACCGCGGCAAGGCGTCAGTCCGGCTTGGAGTTGGCCGGCGAGCCACGACGCGAACTCTGGAGCGCGTTCGTTCAGTTCGGTAGCGCCCGGCGACGACGGTATCAACGGTTCCTCGGCACTTGCCTCTCGGCGTGTGGCTCCTTCCAGATCGAGCCGGGAGAGGACGTCAGGTGGCACCGACTGCATGGCTTATGAAAGCACGCGGTGGGCCCAGATGGGGGCAGCGAACCTGGGCGCGATGGAGGAGGGCCCCACCTCCTGACCTCACACTCAGCTGTTGCGTGAGCTTCCGCAGGCTGGAGAGCAGGCCGCCGTCTGGGTTGCGGACTTCGTAGCCGAGTCGCTTGAGCGTCGCGACCGCGGTTGCCGGGTTGGATCGGACCACTGCGGCGATCTGACGGATGCGGTATTCACGCCGGGTGGCATCGAGGACGTCCTTCCATCCGGGCTTGGGGTCGGGGATCCGCTCGACAAAATATGAGGGGGTGGTCTGATCTGGCTCCAGGGCACTGGCCGTCGGTGCTTGGCCAGGCTGAGCACCTCCTACGGAGTGAGGAGGTGCCCAGCCCGTCCGCCTGCGTTCCGAGAGGGTCTTCAGAGCTCGAAGTCGAAGGTGAGCTGTACATCGCCTTCGGGTTCGGGTTGATCATCGATGTTGTCGCCGTCGTCTTCGAGCGTGTCGTCGGCGGGTAGGGCGTATTGGTTGGTGAGTCGTGCGACGTGCATGATCAGGGGCCTGCTGAGGGCTGCCCGGTAGTCGTCAAAGCAGTGGCGTTGCTGGTGTAGAAACCCGGCCCAGTTTGCAGGGTCTTCACCTTGGGGGTGAGCGGCGACGACGAACTCGAGTAGTTCCGCGTTCCAGGCGTTTTTAGAAGGGTCGAGATAGTTCCTCGCGACTTCTAGCTTTCCGTCGGGAGAACGGCCCTCTGAGGGATCGGGAGCATCGGCCTTTGCCGGGTTCTCCTTGTAATGAGGCGTAAGTTTGGCCAAGTCGATGACGATGGAGCTGTGGGTGGCCGGCTTGTCGACCGTGCTGTAATAGACGCGCGTCTGCTCGGTGTTTCCGGTTCCGTCGTCGTGTCGCCACAGCCCGTCGGAGATGCCGATGCTGTCGGCCTCGAAAGCCCATGACTCGGGGGTTTCGAGGCGATCGTTGCCGCAGATCCGTACCAGCCTCATTTTCTTGCCGAAGAGGCTGATTTTCTGAGGTCGCAATTCGCCGAGCTGGAGGTGGTCGGGCAGCATGTGAGCGTTCTGCACCGTGGTGAGTCGATACCGGATGTTATGGGCTTCAGTCACGATGAGGATCTGCGTGTTTCGGAACCGGGTTAGGGTACTTCGGATGAAGGCAGCGAGCCGCTCCTTCTGTTCCTCTTCCTTGGCAGGGCTGGCGTGGTAGTTCGTGCCGGCCAGGGTCTTGAGCAGGGTCGGGTAGGGCACCCAGTCGGCCATACCTTCGGCTTTGCCCATGATGTGCTTTTGGCCGGGCCGGATCAGGACGGCGATCGGGACGAAGATCTGGTGAGTGTTGGTGTCGTCGTTGCGCCTTTTGACGACCCAGAATGCCAGCTGCTCGAGGTCGTCGGGGATGGCGCTCTTGAGTTTGTGCTGCGGGACGAATCGGACGCCGAGCTGCCGTAGGCAGTCGTCCCAGGCGGCTTCGGCCCGGTGCTGGTTGCTGGCCTCTTCCTTGTCGAGATCTTTGCCGGGGAACTCGTCGGGGCGGATGAACTGGCTGACCATGCCGGCGTCGGCGCAGCCCATGCGGATAGCGAATTTCGGGTCGGTGGTGCGTGCGTTGAAGGCCTTCGCACCGTCGAGCTCGATGAGGGCGAGTTGCAGGGTGTCATCGACTTCTTCGGCCAGGTCCTTCATCGCGGAGGCGACGAGTTTCCGGTGCGTGTCGACGGCTTCGTCGTGCTTCCGGCCGCGCCTGGGAACGGAGCCCTCGCCGAGCGCTGCGCCGAGCCTGCCGAGGGGGCGGGCGTAGATCGTGAGGTTGAGGTCTCCGACCTTCCATGTCCAGGTGTCGTTGCTGGCGGGTTGCTGATGAGGCAGGTCGAGTAGTCGTTCGACGGCAGCGAGCAGGCGGTCGCGCATTCCCTTGCCGTCGCCCTGGTAGAGCAAAACGACAGAGAGCCGGCCGTCGACCGCGGCGGCCAGTTGCTGGCGCCGGACGAGCGCGTTCGCCTTCGAGATTTCAGCGTTTGCGGCGTTGGCGGCTTCCTGCCTCTCGACGAGCTGGGTGCGCTCAGCGTCGGTCTGGTCCTTCTTGTCTTTGGGGACGCTTTCGAGCTTGCTGAGGCTTCGGCTTGCCTTGCCGCCGATGAGGACGCGGGTCAGGGGCTGGTCGAGGTCGAAGTCGGGCTGCAGGCACTGGCCGATCCAGCGGATGAGGCGGCTGCGTTCGGCTGGCATGACGCCGGTGCCGACCTGGTGGTCAGGGCCGCGCATGGTGGTGTGGTAGGTGACGGCGGCAGTGACGCCATCTCGGCCGAGGATCCAGGCGTCTGACTTACCGGCGAGCTGCTCGGCAGCCGGGAGATTGTCCACGGCGCCGATCCGGTTGAGGATCTGTTCGGTGCCGCCGTTGCGCCAGCCCATTTCCCGGGTGTCTCGGTCCCAGATCAGGTGGGCGACCGCGAATTTCTGGGATGTCGGTGCGTCGACTACGAAGGGGCTGGTCGACTGTAGGAGGGTAGAAGCTCCCCAGCGGCCCTTGGTGTGTAGCTCGCCGCTGGTCCAGCGGCGGATGCCGGTGTCGACGTGTAGTCGCAGGGTGGGGTCGAACGCCTTTGTACGCAGCGCGATCTTGATCGTGGCGCTGTAGTACCAGGTCCGGATGTTGCTACCTCTGCCGGTGTGGTGTTCCAGCGGCGGCCAAGAAACGAGTTCGGCGTAGCCGTTGGCGGGATTCGCCGCGACCTGCCGGAACCTTATGGATCTGCTGCCATGCTGGTATGACTGGCCAGCGATTTTAGCTGCGGCGTAGTCAGGCAGCAGGCTGAACAGGTGAGGCTGAGGGACGGCGGTGTTGCCATCGGAGAGCTCGTGGGCGAGCAGGTCGACGGTCTTCTGCGTCCATCGCAGGGTGCCCGAGTCCAGTTTCCTGATTGTCGGCATCACGAGCGCTTTGCCGTCGTCGGTGGTGGGCAGGTCATACAGCCAGGCGTTGATGAAGGTCCGCATGATCGCCGGCGGGAACGGCTTTGCTGCGAACAGCCAGGGGTTGTCTTCATCAAGGGTTGCCCAGGTAGCGGTGGAGACCAGATCGGGGGCGACGGTGCGCATCAGTGCGTTGAGGCGCCCGATCGGCACCTGCTGGGCGCGTGCGCGTGATTCCTCGCGCCAACCGGCGGTGCGCAGGTCGAGGATAGGGCGGCGCCAAGAGATGGGGAAGGTAAGTGTGTGCAGCGGGATTTTGAGATCGCCTGCTGCCACGAAGGCTGCGGTCTGCGTGCGGTCGTAGCGCATCGGGGGCCTTTCTGAACCGGTCCGAGCGTGGGCGGTCAGTTCATGTCGCGCAGGGCGCGGTAGAGCGGGTCGTAGAGGGCTTGCACCAGCGATCGGTCGATCGTCGTCTGCGCCGACTCGGGGTCGAAATAGGGAGCGAGTTCGTGCAGCATGCTGGCGAGCAGGCTGGTCGCTGGGGTGTCGTCTCCGGTGAAGCCGGCCTCGCGGGGTGAGAAGGCTCCGTCGACGAAGTAGACGCGGGCGGCGACACCTCCGCGCACGAGTCGTCCAATGACCTGCCAGATGACCACGAGCTGATCCCAGGTAAAGGCCGACTTCTCATCGGGAGGCAGGCTGGTCCAGGACAGGCGACGGGTGAGGAAGCGGTGCCATTTGCGGGCGGCTTCGGCCCGAAAGCGCAGTCCGGCGTCGTCCGGGCTGCCGGCGGCCAGAGCGGTCTGGGTGAAGCGACGGCCTGGGCCGCGGACTTGGCGGACCGCCCAGTCGTTGATTGCCTGGGTGGCCAGGGAGATGTCGTCAGGGCGATGATGCGGGCGGGCGAGGAAGTAGACGCTGCCGATGGCGGCTTTACCGCCGGGAACCACGATGTTGTGCCCGCGCTCGACGGCCAGCAGCGGCGCGATCAGCAACTGCCCGCCGATGTCGGGGAACTTGGCCAGCTCGCCGCGGCGAAGGTGCAGCTGGCGGGTGTCGGCGGGCAGGTTGCTCCAGGAGTGGTCGAGGTCGGTGTCGTCGGATACCAGGACCGTGACGTTGCCGGTCCATTCCGGCAGGTTGTTGAGGTAGTGCCCGGCACGGTGTGCCTCGGCGTAGCTGCCGACCAGCAACAGGATCCTGCGGCGTTGTGGGTCGTCGATGTCGTCCAGTTCCTGCTGCAGCAGCGAGGTCGCGCCGGTCAGGCTGCGGTCAGGTACGGCCAGTTGGTGCAGCATCTGCTCGAGCTGAGCGGGACGCTGCCGAGGGTCGGTGCCGGACAGCCGCAGGGCGGTGGTGACGCCGGGTGGGTAGAGGAAGAGCTTGCGGAAATTGCTCTTCTTGATGGCGGCGACCTCGTGTTCGTGGGGCCGCAGCACGGCGTCAACCTGGGCGTGCAGGTGGTAGCGGCTGGAGGTGCCGGCCCAGCTGGTGGCCGACATCAACAGCACATGCGGGCCGGGCCGGTTGTCCACGGCAGGGATGTCGGCCAGCTCCAGCAGCAGCTCGCGGCCGACACCGTTGCAGCGAAAAAACCGCAGCTCACCGCTCTGATCGCCGTCCTCGTTGCGGTCGCCGGCCTGGAACTGAAAGCCCAGCACGTTACCCATGGGGGATTCGGGAACCACCGGCATGTAGTCCTTGGGCGGCCGGCGGGACAGCACGTTGGAGGTCGAGTCCAGGTTGAGGGCAGCTTCGACGCGAGGCCACAGAATGGTCATGCGGTCAAGACGATCGTGCAGGACCGCCAGCACGAGGGTGAATTCGAAGCGGTGCAGGTTGGCGTCAAGGTCACCGGCGACTGAGGCGTTGTTCGGGACCAGCTGGCGCAGCAACTTCTTCAGCCGCTCACGGCTGAACTCGCGAACGAATACCCCGCGGGGGGCGTGCAGCAACTCCGTCGCCATCGCCACGAGCGCGTTGACCAGGTCCGTGGTCGTATCCTCGGGACCACTCCCGCGCAACGGGGTCAGCGGCGAGTCGCGGAAACTGCCGAGAACGGTGTCGACACGCTGGAGCTCGGCCCGCTGGGAAGCAAGTTTGTCCTCGTCGGGGGCCACGACATTCTCGTCATCGTCGCGATTGCGCCTGCGCAGCTCGGGAAACCACTCATTGATCAGCCACTGGTGCAAGGTCATCGCGCTGAAGTAGTCCTGCGTGATCCATCGCCGCAGCGGCTCGTCGTTGATCAGCATCGAGTAGATCCGGTCGGTGGCCGTGATGACCGTGTTGAGCGCGTTGTTCCAATCGTCGATCTCGTCACTCGACAACTGCAGCCGGCCCTGCGCGGCCAGCTCGGTGAGCTTGTGCTTGCCGACCTCGTCGAGCCACGACTGCGCACCACGGGCCACCAGCGTCGCCGCCGGCGCGAACGCGGTGTCGAGCTGCATCTGTACCCGGTCGGCCTCGTCGACGATGATCAGGTCGCTGCGGCGGCAGGCCAGCTCCAGGTAGCGCATATTCTCGTCGTTGAGATGGTCGGGCACACGGCTGTGCACCAGCGATGCCGGCGTGGCGACCCAGATCTGCGCGTCGACCAGGTCGCGGGCGGCACTATGCCGCGGGCAAGCAGTCCACAACGGGCATCCGTGACGCTTCGGCCTGGCTGGCTTACGGCGACGCCGGAACCTCGTGCTGGCGGAGTCGGGATCGTCGTGCTCGATCTCGGCCTTCTCGACATCGTCAGCGTTGTACAAAGCGGTGCATGGCGCAGCGGTGATCGCCAGCGCCCGACGTGCCTCGAACCCCCGTAAGGCGTCGAGCGGGCAGGCGTTCGACAGGTGCGCGAAACCCGGGTTGTCATGATTCAGCATGCTTTGTCTGGCAGACTCGCTGCGCCGGTGCAACCGCTGAATGTTGCGTTCGAGGGTGGACTTTCCCAGGATCGGCGCGGCGTGCACGCCGAGGCGGCGAAATTGCTCGGTGATGGTCAGCACTTCGGCGACGTCACCCACGACGATCGTGGTCCGGCGTCGGTCGGCCGGGCGCTCGCGGGTGGCGAGCTGGAAGGCCAGAATGTCGCGAATCGTGGACTTGCCGGCGCCGACCATGCCCACCAGGTTCATCAGCCTGTCGATGCGCAGCCGGGGATGGGTCTGGAACGCCCCGGCGGCCTCGTCGCGCAGCAGCAACTCGACCCGCCGTAGACGCTTCTTCCAATCGTTGAGCTTGCGCGGCGTGCGGTTCTCTGCCAGATCCGCGGCGTTGGCGGCGACCTCCAGGGCGTCCATAGCATCAGCTGCGGCTTCCAGTTCGGTCATGGTGACGGTGATCGGCTCGCCTCTGCCTGCCGGCGCCGCCCCGATGTCATGCCCGATCCAGGGCTTGAGGCCGATCAGCTCGACGGGGATGTTCACGGAGTGGCGCTGGTCGCGGACGTAGAACAGCTGGTCTCCGGCGCCGGCGACGGGCAGCTCGCGCCGCTCCAGAGGAGGCGGCTGGGTCAGCAACCGTTCATAGATCTCCCTGCGGTCGTGCGCGCGCGTGGGCTCAAGCGCCTTGGGCAGATCGTCAATGGTCGCGAACGTGTAGCCGCGCAGCGTGATGTCGACATCGAGATACATGTGCAGCGAGTTGTGCCAGGTGTAGCGGCGGCTGCGGTCCCACAGGAAATGCCGGGCTCGCCGGATCATCAGCCGCGCTTCGCTGGTGCGTACGTCGCCGAACACTTCCTCATAGGGGTAGCCGCTGAGCAACGTCCAAATGTCGCGCACCGGCCGGGTCGGCATGACCCGCGTGCCGAGGTAGATTGCCAGCTCTACGTCGAGCAGGTCACCGATGCCGAACCCGGCAGGTGCCTTCCACGCGCCACGGAATTCGCCGGCGAGGTCGCCGTGCCAGCTACTGCGATCACGCATCGTCGCCTCCCGCAGAGCCGTTCTTACGCAGCCGGGTCAGGGTGGTTGTCAACATGCGGAGAAACGCCTTGTCGCTGAGCAGGGTCACCTGCTCCTTGACCTCCGGCGGGCAGAAATGCTCGAAGACGATCTTGTAGTCCTCGCGGTCGTCGAACCGGTACTGCGGCACCACCAGGAAGGCCCGGTTGTACGGCGGCTCCGGCCGGAACCGGGTGGCGCTGTGCCCGAGCAGGGCCGGGTTGGCGCGGTCTTTCACGTCGATGGCCCAAACCTGCCGGTTCGGTAGCGTGATCCTCAGGTCGTAGGCGTCGCAGCCCGGCCACATCTCCGGGACGAGGCCCTTGCCGATGAGCTTCTGTTCCAGCTCGACCTCGGCCAGCCCTGGGCCGGTGATGAACATACGCAGCGGCGCTCGCAGTAAATACAACCCGCCGGTCGAGCGATCGTCGATGAACTCTTTCGGGGTGGCGTGGGCTTCGCGGCGGCAGCGGTCCAGCTCGCACCGCCAGGACCGCCCATCGGGTTTGAGCAGGCAGTGGCAGCGTGCGCACGTAGCGAAGCGTCCGTCGGTGCCTCGGTAGGCGGCCGGGGCCGGCTCGTAGCACCGGTTCACCGTCTCCAAAACGGTGCCCAGCTCGGGATGCTCACCGATCAGCGTCGCCTTGTCGATACCGGTCAGGACCGGCTTGTCGATCAAAAGACGCCGGAACGCGGTGTAGGACTGTGGCGATCGTGCCGTCTCGCACTGTGCGAAGACCGTACGGATGATCTCGTTTTCGAAGAGCTCGGCCGCGGCATCGGGACCTGAGACCTCCCACTCGTAGCATCGCTGGGTGGGGACCCCGGTCTGCGCGTCGACCAGGTACTCGTCCAGGTTCTCGGCTTCCGCCGGCAGGTCAAACGGCCATTGCCCGATCGGCCTGGTCGCCGCCCAGCGCGCCATGCCTGCAACGCTGGCCGGCGGCTCCATCTCGCGCAGCAGGCATTGCAGGACCAGGTGGTTGTAGGCCTTCTGCACCTTGTCCGAGTAGATCGGGTCCGGGGACCTGTCGTGACGCGACAGGTCGACCAAAGCGGTCGCGACCATGCGCAGCAGCGTCACCCCGGTAAAGGTGGACAGATCAGGCGGGCTGTTCACGGTCAGAACCACGAGCGGTCTCCTGAGAGGACGGCGGCGGGTCCGTTCCCGCCGCGCTGGGACACCACCTACTTACCGGACAGGTACGACAGTTATCTCCTGGCACCGCGGCGAAGGTAATGTCTCCGCGCCACGGCTGCGCCATCTTCCGCAGGGCTGCGTACGCCTTATCGAGCTCCTGCGGATCTGACGGGTCGACCATGATGAGATCCGCTCCGGCCGGCCGGAGAATCTCCAGCTCCACTCGGGAACCGTCGACGGGTCCGCCGAGCAGGCCTCGCCCGAGGATGGCCGTCGCGAGTGCGACCTGCGGGAACTCTGTGAAGACATCCTCGCCACCACGCTGGCGGCGCCGGGTGGTCTTGGTCTCGCGCCACACCCAGGCGCCGTCGTCGCGGTAGACGAGGTCGGGCTTGGCGATCACCAGCGTCTGGGCAGCTGTGTCATGAAAGACGAAGGTCTCTTCGATCCTGAGGTCTGAGGTGCTCTCTTCAAGAGGGCACACGGACGGGTGATGCGTGAGCATCCGCATGCCGGCCTCGGCTGCATCAGCGTCGAGCTCCCAGCGCGGGTCGGGCCAGCTGATGTCACCTGGCATGTCCGCGTGCTGGCACGGTCCGCTTGCTTTCGCGTGCAGCGTCTCCAAATAGCTATGAACTGCCTGACCGATCCGGGCCGGAGTGGCGTACTCGTTGACCTTCGGCAGACGCAACGTCTGCAGGTAATGCTGGGCCGGGCAGTCGTTGTAATAGCGCAAGTCGGTGATCGACACCTGGCGCAGCTTCGCTCGCCGGTCCGACCGCAGTCCCAGCAGTCCCGGAGCTCGCATCACCTCGTCACAGGCCAGCACGAGACGGCATTTGAGACAATCGCCGCCTGGGCGGCGCGTCTGGCCATGAAGGACCTGAACCGCAGCGCGGCGTCCATGCTGCTCGTAAAGAGCGCCGGCATCCTCAATGGGTCCGTCGAACAGGACTCTTCTCAAACCTTCGGTGAGATCGATGTCGGCGACCACTACGCGAGACACCTCTTCGCGTGCCCGGACAAAGAACTTCTTCTCCCAATCATCCGGCCACGGCGCGGGACGGCCGTACGCGGCCGTGTAGGCCGCGACCGCCACCTCGGCCTCGCTGCGCTGTCGCTCTAGCATGTTCGCGAGGCGAATCAGCCGCAGTTCACGCACCGCACCGTCAGCCGAGCGGTAACGCCGGCCCCAAGCCCACAGCTCGCGAACACCCTGATCGACATGCTGGACCACCCACCAGCGGGCGACCGGCAGCATCGATGACTCTGCCTCACACATCGACAGGTAACTGCGTGCGGCATGCTTAATGAAGGTTGCTAGACCTTCGTGAAGCGGCTGCTTCGCAAATACCGAGTTCAGCGCCTCGTCAAGCGGTTGGCGGTTGAACTCCACAGCGTCCAATACGTCCATAACGAGCCGCACCGGGACCGGCGGCTTGTCCTGACGCGGCCAAGCGGAAGGCTTAAGTCCTGGTCTCGACTTAACCGCAAGGTGCATTGCGCACCTATGTTCTCCCCCAGTCAAGGCGCTCAAGGCCACACGCATGGGCGAGGTGCTACCGACGAGTTCAGGCGGCGCGGTCCAGGTCCTTGTAGACGGTGCGTCCTCGGGGGTTCGTTGACTGGGAACGAGGGGCGGGTTGCCGCGTTGTTCCAGGGGTAACGGCTTCCTGTCTGACATCGCGCTCCCATGACGAGGGTGTCCGCGCGGCTCGGCACCCGGAGGCGTGATCGCAAAGCATGAGCAATTGATAACGCGGGGCAGAAGCGCTAGCAGGCCAGATTATGCGAGTAGTCGACGTCGTGCGTCCGTATCGGCATGATCAGGCGCACCTCCAACTCGGCGGAAGCGGAGGCGGAGTGGTGCGTCATCCTGGACGGCACGCGTCATGCACATTCCCTGATCACCCCCGCGCCAGCAACGCGTACAGCCCTGTCTAAGAGCTCCTAACGAAATGATGTTGGGCGTGTCCTCGGGACGTGAGGATCGTTCTGTCTGAACGTGAGGAGGGGTGAGCAGCCGCCGTGGATCGTCTCGGACGAACTCTGGGCCGAGGTCGCACCGCTGCTGCCGCCCCGTCCGCCCCGACGGCGACGGTTCCCGGGCCGCAAGCCTCTCGATGATCGCAAGGTGCTGTGCGGGATCTTGTTCGTGCTCTACACCGCGATCCCGTGGGAGTACCTGCCCCAAGAGCTTGGGTTCGGGTCGGGCATGACCTGCTGGCGCAGGTTGCGGGACTGGAATGACGCCGGCGTGTGGCAACGCCTGCATGAGGTGCTGCTCGGCAGACTCCGGGCCGCCGGGCAGTTGGACATGTCCCGGGCGGTGATCGACGGCTCCCACGTCCGGGCGCTCAAGGGTGGCCCAAAACCGGTCCGAGCCCGGTCGACCGCCGCAAGCCAGGCTCGAAACACCACGTCATCACCGACGCGGGCGGCATCCCCCTCGCCACGGCACTGACCGGCGGCAACCGCCACGACGTCACCCAGCTCATGCCCCTGGTCGACAAGGTCCCCCGCATCAAGGGCGTCCGCGGCCGGCCCCGGCAGCGACCCGACCGCATCTACGCCGATCGCGGCTACGACTACGACTGCTACCGACGCGACCTCAGGGCCAAAGGCATCACCCCGGTCATCGCCCGACGCGGCACCGGCCACGGCTCCGGGCTCGGCACCCGACGGTGGGTCGTCGAGCAGACCATCGCCCTACTGCACTGGTTCCGCCGCCTGCGCATCCGCTGGGAGATCCGCGACGACATCCACGAAGCGTTCCTCACCCTCGCCTGCGCCATCATCTGCTGGCGCCGACTCCAACACTCAAAGAGTTAGGAGCTCTAACTCGTGAGCCCGATGTCAGCCATGCGATTGTCAAAAACCCGACCTGTTGGCTTCTATAGACGCTTGACTACGGCCAAGAGCCAGGTCTCCCGTGGGCTGGCGAAGCTGCGCGAGTCCCTCGGCGGCGAACACCTCAATCTCACCGGCAGGCCGATGGAGGAGTGGACAAATGCAGTTGCGTGAACTGGTGGACGCCGTGACCGGCGACGAGCCGCCGATGGGCCGTACCGTCGACGACATCGTCGCGGCCGGGCGGCGCGCCGAGCGGCGCCGCCGGAACCGGTTCGCGACAGCCGGCGCCGCGGGCCTCGTCGCGGTGGCGGTCGCCGCCGCGATCACGGTGCCGACCCTGGACGCGAGGCGCACCGCCTCGGCGCTGTCCGAGGCGCCGCGTCCGGGCGTCAGCCCCTGGCCGGACGCCTCGCCGTTCACCTTCACCTTCACCGGGTACGACGCCGGCACGCTGCACGTGCAGGACCCGATCGTCGTGTCGACCGCGTACCAGATCGCCCCCGTCTACTCCGACCGGCACACCTCGAACGACAAGCCCGTCAGCCAGGACGAGGCCGAGGCGTTCGAGCAGGAGAGGACGGCCGCCGGGGCGAAGCCGACTCTGTGGGCGTACCTGACCGTCTACCGGCCCGGCGCCTTCGATCCGGCCGCGGTCAAGGACGGTCGGAGCGTCACGGTGGCCGGGCGCAGGGCGGTGCAGGCGACGCTGCCGTTCGGCCTCGACCCGCGCAACCCGGTGGATCCGGGCAACAAGCTGTTCGCCTGGGAGTACGCCCACAACGCCTGGGCGGCCGTCACGTCGATCTCCGGCGACGCGGCGACGCCGAGCTTCGCGGACCTGAGCGGCCTGGTCGCGGGCCTGAAGCCGGCCGGGCCGACGCCGGCGCCGCTGCCGTTCACGGTGGGCTACCTGCCGCGGGGTTACGTGCCGCTCCAGGTGGGCACGCACGCCATGCCCGGCCTGAGCGGCATCGCCACCGCCCGCGCCGGTGACTACGGCGGCGCGACGTACACCAGGCCGCCCCTGCGCACCTCGGGCCTGACCGCGCCGTTCGACTCGGTCGAGGGCGGGATCAGGGACGGGTTCCACATCTTCGTCACGCCGAGCACCAGCTCCAACCAGTCACCGGAGCCCGGTGCGACGAAGTGCTACCCGGGGGCGGCCCGCGGAGGCGGGTTCTGCAACATCTGGAGCGCCGACGGCACTGTCGTCGTCCAGGTCAGCTCCGAGGGCGTCGGCGGCCGGCTGCCCCAGGCCGAGCTGCTGCGGATCGCCGAGGGGATCACCGTCGCCGACGACGTGCGGGACGAGTCGACCTGGACTCCCGCCCCGGACGCCCTGACGCCCTGACCGATCCCGGCGGCGGTGGGAGCGGCCCGACCGCTCCCACCGTCACCGCCTGATCTACAGGAACCGCCAGCGCTGGTGCGCGGCCCCGGTGTCGTCGGCGAGGACCGCCTGCGCACCCTGGGCGCCGGAGCCGCCGCTGAGCCCGAGCACCCGGCCCCCGTTCGCGCACTGGATGCGGAACCAGCCGCCTCCGCCGTGCCGCAGCCGCCACCTGTGGTCGGCGGTGCCGTTGTCGGCCCACTGGACGATCCGGGCGCCGGCCGCTGTCGAGCCGCCCTCGACGCCCAGCACCTTGCCGCTGTTGCCGTTGCGCAGCCGCAGGTAGCCGCCGGTGTCCACGAGCGCGGTCCAGAGGTGGTCGGCGGTGCCGGTGTCGCCCCACTGGACGACCAGCCCGCCGTCGGCGGTGGACATGTTCTGCACGCCGAGCACCAGCCCGCTGCCGAGGTTCTGGATCCGCCGCGCCCCGTTGGGCAGGAACCGCCACTGGTTGTCCAGGCTGCCGTTGTCCGGGTCCTGCACGGCGAACGCGCCCTGGGCGGTCGAACCGCCGGAGATGCCGAGCAGCTTGCCGGTGTGCACGTTGCGCAGCTTGTGGCTGCCGTCGCCCACGTCGACGACGGTCCAGAGGTGGTCGGCGGTCCCGTTGTCCGCCCACTGGAGGATCCGGGCGTTGTCAGCCGTGGACATGTTCTCCACGCCCAGCACCTTGCCGCTGTTGACGTTGCGCAGCCGCAGCGCCGACCCGTCGACCACCAGCTGCCAGTCGTGGTCGGCGGTGCCGGTGTCGCCCCACTGGAGCGCGAGCCCGCCGTCGGCTGTGGACATGTTCTGGATGCCGAGCACCAGGCCGCTCGCCGCGTTGGCGAGCCGGAAGCTCGCCTCCCCGCCGCCACCGCCCGCGCCGACCCGCCAGTAGACCGTGTAGTTGTGCCCGTGGGCGTCGTAGAACGGGCCGAGGTTGACGGTGGCGCCGTCGGCCCGGGCGGTGAACGCGAGGCTGCCGGCGCCGGTACGGGTGACCGAGGCGGGGTCCAGCGTCGGCAGGCCGCTCAACGTGGCGTTGCCGTAGTTGCCGGAGAGCACCACCGGCCCGTACGTGACGGCCTGCACAGCGGCGTCGTCGTTGGCCGCCACAGTGGTGACCCGCATCGGCAGCCGGACCGTGACCGTGTCGCCGGAGGTCCAGGCGCGGGTCAGGACGGCGTAGCTGCCCGGCGTGGCGGCGATGCCCGCCGCGACGCCGTTGACGCTGACGCTCGCCCCGCTGGTCCACGCCGGGATCCGGATCCGCATCGTCCACGACCCGGCCACCGAGCCGGTGACGGTGAGCGTCGTGGTGTCGCCGACCGGGTACGAGGTGGCCTGCGTGACGGTGATGCCGCGCTGGCTCCAGGTGAGCACCGAGGGGACGAACAGGTTGACGGTCAGCGTGGTGCCGTTGTGGAAGTAGATCGCGTCCGCCAGCGTCGTGTTGGTCTCCAGCCCGGTGCCCTGGCAGCACCAGAACGAGTTGTAGTCGGTGCTCCACGTGCCGCCGCCCCACGCCGGGCCGACACCGCGGCGCCCGCCCGGGTTGAGCGGGGTGAAGTACGTGACGTGGCCGTGCGCGTCGGCCGGGTTCTGCTGGCCGATCATGTGGTTGAGCAGCGCGCGCTCGTAGAAGTCGGCGTACGCGACCCGGTCCGGGTCGAGCTGCCAGAGTTCCCGGGTCAGCTTGAGCATGTTGTACGTGTTGCAGGCCTCGCACGTGTCGTTGCGCAGGTAGCCGGCGATCGCGTTGGGTGCCCGGAAGTGCTCGGCCTGGCTGTTGCCGCCGATGGCGTACGTGTGCGCGCCGACCGTGATGGCCCACGCGTTCGCGGCGATGTCCCGGTAGCGGGTGACGCCGGTGGCCTTGTACTCCCGGGCCGCGCCGATCCACTTGGGCACCTGCGTGTTGGCGTGCAGCCCGTTGAGCTGGTCGGAGTTGGCGGCGAGCGGGTTGAACACGGCGGCGTGGTCGAACCGCTGCGCGACAGTCAGCCACCGCCCGTCACCGGTCTGCTGGTAGAGGTCGGTCAGCACCGCGTTCATGCCGCCGAACTCGGTGCCGAGCATGGCCTGCATCTGGGCCGAGGTGAGCCGGCCGGTGCGCTGGTCGACCCACCCGGCCAGCGCCAGCAGCACGTCCCGGGCCTGGGTGCTGCCGATCAGCCGCCACACGTCCAGCAGCCCGGCGAGCGTCTTGTGGATGCAGTAGTAGGGCACGTTGCCGTTGCTGAGCGTCCGCGCCTCCAGCGCGGTGAAGTCGGACTCCGGGAAGCCGGACAGGTACCCGGCGCTGAACCCGGCCGCGCCGTTGTTGGCCTGGCAGCGGGCCAGTTCGGCGACCATGGTGAGTGCCTTGTCCCGGCAGGTGGTGTCGCCGAGCACCGCCCACGCCTGTGCCCAGGCGGTCAGGAAGTGCCCCTGCATGTGGGTGCGGAACGGGAAGTTGGGCGCGTCCCAGCCGCCGTTGGCGGCGGCGCCGCCGGTGGACAGGCGGTGGTTGGCCCGGAAGTTGTAGAGCAGCCGGTTCACGTCGACGAAGCGCAGGTAAGCGACCGTACGGTTCTGGTTGTCCTGCCAGCGGCCGGCGGTCAGCCGTACCTGGCCGGGATCGAACGCGTACGCGGACACGCCGATGTCGGGGCGGGCCGGTGGCAGCGCGGCGTGTGCCGTACCGCCTGCGGAGACGGACCCGGCGGCGGCGCCGGCGGTGGCCGCGACGGCTGTCGCGGCGGTCGTACGCAGGAGGAATCGGCGGTTCACCAGGGGAGCGGGCATGGCGGCCTCCGTGGCGGGGGACGGTGGTGGTGGGGGACGGTGGTGGTGGGGGCGGTTACGCGGTGACCCGGAACGTGGCGTCCTGCCTGTCGATCGCGGGGGAGCCGGCGCCGAGCGGGTCGATGCGCAGCCGGTAGTCGTAGTGCCGCAGGTAGCGGGTGGGGAAGTTGTGCGAGCGGAACGACGACCAGGTGCTGTCCGCCAGGCCGGCGGTGCGGTGGAAGGTGGCGTCGGCGCGGAACGTGGCGGTGCCGTCGTTCGGGTCCAGCCGGACCGCGTAGTCGTAGTGCCGCAGGTAGTTGCCGGGGTAGTTGACCGACTCGAACGAGACGGCGGCGGAGTCGGCCAGGCCGGGGACCATGCGCCACATCTGGTCCTGGTAGGGGTCGAACGGGTACGCGTCGACGCGGGCGATCCGGTCGGCGTGCCGGACGTAGCGGTCGGGCAGGTTCGACGACTTGAGCCGCACCCAGTTCGGCGTGCCCCAGCGGTTGACCATCCCGGCGTACTCGGCGTCGCTGATGCCGACCATCGAGCCGTGCTTGGAGTTCAGCGGTGGGGTGTAGTCGCGCTGGTTCAGCGGCGTCCACGAGTTGCCCGCGATGGTGGTCGTGGACCAGGCGTAGTAGTCGTTGTTGACGGGGCTGAACGAGTCGCCCCACAGCCGCCAGCCGCCCTCGTTCGTGCGCAGCAGCAGCGGCGCCTCGATCGCGTTGCCCTGCCGCAGCCCGCCGGTGTACGTGGTGAAGCTGTTCGGCGCGCCGGTGGCGGACCGGGCGCCGTACAGGTACCCGTCGTCGAGGTTCTTGTAGTAGAGGTACGTGGTGCCGCCGTCGACCACCACGTCGCCGTCGAGCACGCCGAAGCCCGGGCTGAAGTAGACCTGCGGTGCGCTGACGGTGCGGAAGTCGCTCGTGTAGTTGACGAACAGCACGTCCCGGCCGTTGTTGGCGGAGTAGACGATGGCGTACTGGCCGCGGGCGGCGTCCCAGAACGCGGTCGGCGCCCACGTGTGGGTGTCCAGCGTGTGCATCCGGATGCGCCGGTAACCGGTGAACGCGGTCAGGTCGGTGGAGTCCCACACGTGCAGGTACTGGCTGGTCAGCCCCCAGTTGGTGCCCTTGAGGTCGGTGGCGAGCACCACGAACGTGCCGTCGGTCCTGCGCAGCACGAACGGGTCGCGCAGGCCGAGTTGCCCGGCGGTCGGGGTGACGACCGGGTTGTTCTGGTTCAGCGGGGTCCAGTTGAGGCCGTCCCGGCTGACGGCCAGGTGCAGGCCGTAGTCGGCGCCGAGACCGTTCGGCGTCTCGGTGAAGTAGGCCATGGCGTAGGCCGTGTTCGGCGCGGCGAGCGCGCCGCGGGGCAGGCTGAGCGCGCCGGAGGCGGCTGCAGCGGTGGACAGGGCACCGAGGGTGAACGCGCGTCGGGTCAGGGGCACGAGGGGCCCTCCTCTGCGGTGGGGATGACGTCCGCGTTAGCGCTAACAATCTCCCCTAGCCTGGCGTTCACATAGTCGTCTGTCAATCGAGTGGTGACGTTAACGCGCTCAGCCGCGGACCTCCCGCGACGACACCAGTCGTACCAGCCGGGGGAGTGGTCGCCGGGCGAACGCCGCAGGGCGGGCCGATCGTCGTCCCGGCCCGCCCCGCCCGGCTTCCCGGCGCCGCCCGCACGGCGGCGGGTCAGCGGTTGCGGTAGTGGTTCACTGCCAGCGCCGCGCCGGACGCGAGCGCCAGCGCGCCGAAGGCCGAACCGGCCCACGGGTTGCCCAGGACGCTCGACAGCGTCACGTTCGCCGCCACGCTGACGACGAGCACCAGCCAGAGCAGCGGGCGCATCCGGGTGACGGGCGTCGTCGCGGCGGTGTTCTCGGCGGTACGGTCCAGGTCGTTCACGGCTGCCTCCTCGGGTGACGTCCTTGCACCTCGACGCTAGGCGCGCGGCCGTCCGGGAACGATCCCGCCAGCACGACGACCGGGGTACAGCAGGCTGTACTTTCCGCGCCCGGACCTGACGGACGGCGACAGCGGTGACCTATCGTGGCGGCCGGGGGTGGGCCGGGGATGGAGTACGTACGCAGGCGGTTCCGCGCCGCGGTGGACGCGCTGGAGCACCTCGTCGGCGGGCTCGGCACTGCCGTGCTGGCGCTCGGCGCGCTGTTCGGGGCCGTCGTCGTGGCGGCGGCCTGCGTCGGCGGGTTCGGACTGCTGCTCGTACCCGGGATGCTGCGGGCGGTGCGGTCGGTGGCCGACCGCGAGCGTGCCCGGCTGTCCCGGTGGGGGCCGCCGATCCCGTCGCCCGGCCCGGTGCCGGCCGGGGTGCGCCCGGCGCTGCGCGACCCGGTCGTCCGGCGGGAACTGCGCTGGGTGGCCACCCACGGAACGCTCGGCTTCGGCGCCGGGCTGATCGCGCTCGCGCTGCCGATCTACGCCGTGCAGGACATGACGTTCCCGCTGTGGTACCGGCTGGTGCCGCCGGACGCCGGTGCGCCGGGGATCGGCTGGTGGCGCGTCGACGGGCTCGGCGACGCGCTCACTGTCGGCGTGCTCGGCATCGGGTGGCTGGTGCTCGCGGTCGCGACCGGGCCGGCCCTGGCGCGGATCCAGGCCCGGCCGGGCCGCCGGCTGCTGCCCCCGCCGCCCGGGTTCGACCTGTCGCTGCGGGTCGCCGAACTGACCGCCACCCGGGCCGCCGCGCTCGACGCCCACGCGGTGGAGCTGCGCCGGATCGAACGCTCGCTGCACGACGGCACGCAGAACCGGCTGGTCGCGGTGAACGTGCTGCTCGGCGCCGCGCGGCGGGCGGTACGCCGTGACCCGGCCCGCGCCGACGAGATCCTGGAACGCGCGCAGAACGCGGCCGAGCAGGCGCTCGGTGAGCTGCGTACGGTGGTGCGCGGCATCCTGCCGCCGGTGCTCGGCGACCGGGGCCTGGCCGGGGCGCTCGACGGACTCGCCGCGGAGTGCGCGGTGCCGTGCCGCCTGTCGGTGGACGTCGACGTGCGCTGCGCGGCGTCGGTCGAGGCCACCGCGTACTTCGTGGTGGCCGAGGCGTTGACGAACGTGGTCCGGCACAGCGGCGCGAGCGCGGTGGAGGTCGCCGTGCGCCGGGAGGGGAACCGGCTGCTCGTCACAGTCACCGACGACGGGCGCGGGGACGCCGACGAGACGCGTGGCTCCGGGCTGACCGGCATCCGCCGCCGGGTCGAGGCGTACGACGGGCGGATGACGCTGACGAGTCCACCGGGAGGACCGACGAGGATGCACGTGGAGCTGCCATGCGGATCGTGATCGCCGAGGACGACGCGCTGCTGCGCGAAGGGCTGGCGCTGCTGCTGCGCGCCGAGGACCTGGACGTGGTGGCCACCGCCGGCACGCCGGGGGAGTTCCTGGCCGCCGTGGACGAGCACCGGCCGGACGTGGCGATCGTCGACGTGCGGATGCCGCCCACGCACACCGACGAGGGGATCGTCGCCGCGGTCGAGGCCCGCCGCCGCCTGCCGGGCCTCGCGGTGCTGGTCCTGTCCGCGTACGTCGAGCAGGCGTTCGCCACCGAGCTGTTCTCGGTCGGCGCCTCCGGGCTCGGCTACCTGCTCAAGGAGCGGGTGGGCCGGGTCAAGGAGTTCCTCGCCGCGCTGCACCGCGTCGCGGCCGGCGGCAGCGTGATCGACCCCGAGGTGGTCGGGCAGTTGCTCGCCCGCAACCGGCGGCCGGACACCGCGCTGGCCGAGCTGTCGCCGCGCGAGCACGAGGTGCTTGCGCTGATGGCCGAGGGGCTGGGCAACGGCGCGATCGCGGAACGGCTGTTCGTCACCGACGGCGCGGTGCACAAGCACATCCGCAGCATCTTCGCGAAGCTGAGCCTGCCGCCTGACGACCGCGCCGACCGCCGGGTCACCGCCGTGCTGCGCTATCTCGACGGCCGGCGGTAGACGCACGCACGTCCGCGCGCCGCCTCGCGGGAGGCGGCGCGCGTGCGGTGTCGAGGCGGATCAGCGGCGGGTGCCGCAAAGGGCCGCGTCGACGGTGCTGGTGACCGCCTCCAGCATCTCCATGCTCGTCGGCAGCCCGGTCACCGCGACCACCGCGCTGCGCCCGTCCGTGGTGGACAGGTTGCGGGTCTGGAAGCCCTGGATGTCACCGCCGTGCCCCCAGGCGTGACCGCCGCAGGGCAGCTCGTGCCGGGCGATGCCCAGGCCGTACTCCCAGACGCCGCTGGGCTCGAAGTCGGGCGCCGGCACGGTACGCGTCAGGGCGGCCTGCTGGGCCGGCTCGAGCAGCCGGCCCGCCAGCAGCGCCTCGAAGAACGTGCGCAGGTCCGACGGCGTCGAGACGAGCTGGCCGGCGGCCCAGCCCAGCGACGGGTCCATCCGGGTCACGTCGACCCACGGCGCGCCGGGCTCCACCGCCACGTATCCGCGCGGCAGCCGGCCGGGCAGGTCCTGCTCGCCGGTCTGCGGCCAGTACGTGTCGCGCAGCCGCAGCGGCTCGATGATCCGCCGGGTGATCTCCTCGCCGACCGGGCGCTGGGTGACCCGCTCGACGATCAGTCCGGCGAGGACGAAGTTGGTGTTGCTGTACTCCCACTTCTCGCCCGGCGGGAAGTGCCGCGACTGGGTGAGTGCCTCGTCCAGCAGCCGGCGCGGGTCGAAGTAGTCGCTGCGCCGGTCCACGAGGTCCTGCGCCTTGCCGAACACCACGTCGTCGTAGTCGGGCAGGCCGCTGGTCTGCTGGAGCAGCTGGCGTACGGTGATCCGCCGCCCGTCGTTGCCGTTGGCGCGCACCAAGCCGGGCAGGTAGCGCTCGACGCTGGCGTCCAGGTCGATCCGGCCCTCGCCGACGAGCTGGAGGACGACCACCGCGGTGAACGTCTTGGTGTTGCTGCCGACGCGCACCCGGGCGTCGCGGGGGATCCCGGCGCCGGTGCGCAGGTCACCGACACCGGCGGTGTAGTCGCGCACCCGGCCGTCGCGGCGTACGGAGGCCAGCGCCCCGGGGAAGCCGTGCTCGGCGACCAGGCCGTCCAGTCGCTGCTGGACGGCGTCTGCGGCCGGACGCCGGGCGTCGGTGGTGGTGGCGGACGCGGCGGGCACACCCAGCGCGGTGACGGTGAGCAGGGCCGCGGCGCCGACGGCCACCGGGAAGGTACGGCGGGTCATGGGAACTCCTCGACGGAGGTGAACGGGTACGACCTCAAGCCTCGGAGAACCGGGCCCCGCGCTCCATACCGCCAGCTGCCGAACCGGGGTAGCGCTGGCACTACTTGATGGCGCCGGTGCCGCCGGTTAGGCTCCGCCCAGCGTCGCGTGCCGGTGGCAGACCGTGTCAGGCATGGAGGCGCCGGATCGAAGGGAGCACGACGATGACACTCGTCGTCCCTTCGCCCTCGCCTCATGGCTGAGGGCGAACAGACCAGGCTGGTGGCCTGGAGCCGCGAGATGCGCGCCGTTCACGAGCGGCTGCGCGAGGCGCTGGCGGTGACCCGGCGGGCGCTCGCCGACGGCGAGCCGGCCCGCCCGGCGACACGTGAGCTGCTGTTGTTCTGCCACGGGTTCTGCGCGGCGCTGACCGCGCATCACGAGGGCGAGGACCACAGCCTCTTCCCGGCGATCGCAGCGCGGCATCCGGAGCTGCGCGGCACGCTGGACCGGCTGCGGCAGGACCACTCGATGATCGGGTACCTACTGACCGGGCTGAGCGCGGCGGTGGCCCGCGACGCCCCGCCCGGGGAACTGGCCCGGCACCTGGAGGGCGTGGCGGCGATCATGGAGTCGCACTTCCGGTACGAGGAACGGCAACTGCTCACCGTGCTGGAGACGCTCTCGCTGGACGCCGACCCGGGCGACGTGTTCGGGCCGTTGTGACCGCAGTCGCGGCCCGGCGGATGCGCACCGCCGGGCCGCGACCGGTCCCTGTCAGTTCAGGCCGCAGGTGGCGAACCCGTCCAGGTTCGGCCGCTGCGCGCCGACCCGGTTGAACGCGATCTCGATGCGGTCGAGCGCCGCGACGCGCTTGCTGCGCAGCGGGCCGAGGATGGCGTTGTCGATGAACGCCGGTCCGCCCTCGGGGCGTACCGCGAGCCGGGCGAGGCGGGCGTCGGCCTCGGCGATCTGCTTGTCCAGCGTGGCCAGTTCGGCCTGCACCTGGCCCGCGGCCGCCGCCGGGACGGCGGGGAGCACGACGCGGGGGCAGTTGACGGTCCGCGCCGCGCCGCCGGCGTTACCGTTCTGGCCGCCCGCGTTGCCGTTCTGACCCCCGGCGTTGCCGTTGCCGTTCTGAGCGTTGCCGTTCTGCCCGCCGGCGTTGCCGTTGCCGTTCTGGCCGGCACCGTTCTGGCCGGCACCGCCGTTGACGGCGCTCGGCACGCCCGGGGCGTTGAGCGAGCAGGCCGCCAGCGCGTCCAGGTTAGGTCGCTGCGCGCCGATCCGGTTGAAGGCGATCTCGATGCGGTCGAGCACGGCGACGCGCTTGCTGCGCAGCGGGCCGAGGATGGCGTTGTCGATGAACGCCGGTCCGCCCTCGGGGCGTACCGCCTGCCGGGCCAGCCGCTCGTTCTGCCGGGCGATCTCCTGGTCCAGGTTGGCCAGTTCCCGTTCCACCTGGGCCGACGCCGCAGCGGGGACGGCGGGCAGCTTGTCGCGTACGGTCGGGCAGTTCACGGTCTGCGCGGCGGCTGTGGTGGCCGGGCGGTTGTTCTCGCCCGCCGACGCCAGTTGCAGTCCGCCGGCGAACAACAGCGCCGCGAGGGCGCCCACCCCGCCGAGCTTCAGGACCGCGGTCTTGCGCGTACCCCTGGCCATGCACCTCTCCTCTGGTTGACCGGGAGGGCCGGTGCGGCGGGTGCCGCCCCGTCTCCACGGTGCGAAGTGACGACTGGAGGAATCGTGCTCGTGCCCGCTCCGGCATCGCGGTTCCGGCCGATGTTCCGGTCGGCAGTGGATACGGACGGCGCGTCGAGATCGTTCAGTGCGTACCGAGGTTTGACCACATCGACGTCCGTCGTTAGGCTGCGCTGAAAGCGCTTACTGCGCGGGAGACGTGAGCGTTCGTGGGACGTCCGGGTATCAAGGCCCGCCCCCGACACCGACAGGGCATCGGTGCCGGCGCGGGCACGGCACCACCACCCGCAGGAGACCAGCATGATCAACCGACACCGCCGTACGGTGTTGTGGACGTCCGCCGCGGCGACGGCCGCGCTCGCCGCGTCCGGCCTGGCCGTCGGCGCGACCGCCGCGCAGGCGGCCGCCGGCTGCCGCGTCGACTACGCCGTCACCGCGCAGTGGGGCAGCGGCTTCACCGCCAACGTCAACCTGACGAACCTCGGCGACCCGCTCAACGGATGGGCCGTCACCTGGACGTTCGCCGCCGGTCAGACCGTCGCCCAGGCCTGGGGCGCCGAGATCACCGCCAGCGGCGCCTCGGTGCGGGCCGCCAACGTCAGCTACAACGGCAGCCTGGGCACCAACGCGAGCACGTCGTTCGGCTTCAACGGCACCTGGAACAACAGCAGCAACCCGGTCCCGACCTCGTTCGCCGTCAACGGTGTCACCTGCACCGGCGGCGTCACCCCCACCACCGGCACGCCGCCGACCAGCGCCCCGCCGCCGAGTACGCCGCCGCCCAGCAGCCCGCCCCCGAGCACGCCACCCCCCAGCACGCCGCCGCCGACCGGCGGCGCGATCTACGCCGCGCCGAACGGCACCGCCGGGGCGGCCGGCACCCAGGCCAGCCCCACCACGATCGCCGCGGCGATCACCCGCGTCGGCGCGGGCGGCACGATCTACCTGCGCGGCGGCACCTACAACCTGTCCCAGACGGTCACCGTCGCCGCCGGCAACAACGGCACGTCGGGCGCCCGCAAGAACCTGTACGCCTACCCGGGCGAGACGCCGATCCTGAACTTCTCCGCGATGAGCGAGGACCCGGCCAACCGAGGGCTCGCGCTGAACGCCTCGTACTGGCACGTGCGCGGGATCGTAGTGGAGCGGGCCGGTGACAACGGCATCTTCGTCGGCGGCAGCAACAACATCATCGAGCGGACGGTGACCCGCTTCAACCGCGACACCGGGCTGCAACTGTCCCGGATCGCCTCCAGCACGCCCCGCGACCAGTGGCCCGCCAACAACCTCATGGTCAGCGTGGAGTCGCACGACAACGCCGACTCCGACGGCGAGGACGCCGACGGCTTCGCGGCCAAGCTCACCGTCGGCGGCGGCAACGTCTTCCGGTACGCGGTGTCGCACCACAACATCGACGACGGGTGGGACCTGTACACCAAGTCCGACACCGGCGCGATCGGCACGGTGACCATCGAGGACTCGCTCGCGTACAGCAATGGCACGCTGAGCAACGGCACGCAGAACGGCAACGGCGACCGCAACGGCTTCAAGCTCGGCGGCGAGGACATCGCGGTGAACCACACCGTCCGGCGCACCATCGCGTACCGCAACGGCAAGCACGGGTTCACGTACAACCGCAACCCGGGCACCATGACGATCTCGAACAACCTGAGCATCGACAACACCGAACGCAACTTCTCGTTCGACGCCGGCACCTCGGTGTTCCGGAGCAACACGTCCTGCCGCTTCGCCGGCAGCGGCTCCAACGACAAGACGGTCGGCAACGTGGACGGCTCGAACCAGTTCTGGTCCGGCAGCAACGGCTCCCGCTGCTCCACGTACTCCGGCGCCCTCGCCTGGTCCTTCACCGGCGACGGCCGCCTCACGGTGACCCTGGGCGGCCGCCCCGTCTCCCTCTGACCCTCTCCTCTCGGTTGATCATGAGGTTGGCGGCCGGATCGGAGATCGAGAACGCCGTCAACTTCATGATCGACCGGATGTGGGGGTGGGGTGGGACTAGGATCGCGGGGAGGGGCGGCTAGGTGGGGGAGCGTCGCGGGTGGGGTCGTCGCAGCTGCTCGTGGTGCTCGACCGGGACAGCCCGGTGCCGTTGCAGCAGCAGCTCTGCGACCAGATCAGCGGATCCGTCCGCGCCGGCCGGCTGCGCCCCGGCGACCCGGTGCCGCCCAGCCGGGAACTGGCCCACCAGCTAGGCGTCTCCCGCACCGTGGTCACCCGCGCGTACGAGCTGCTGCGCGCCAACGGCGTCCTCACCTCCCGGCGCGGCTCCGGCACCCGGGTCAGCGACGCCCTGCCCGACCTGCCGCACCGCGACCCGCCGGCCCGCGCCCCGCTGCGCCCCGAACCGCCGCTGCCCACCGACGCCGGCAGCCCGCTGTGGCGGCCGTGGGAGCCGGCACCCATGCACCGGCCGGACGGTGCGTACGACTTCCGGCACGGCACCCCGGCGCTGGCGAGCTTTCCGGTGGCGCGTTGGCGGCAGTCGCTCGCCACGGCGGTGAGCCGGGCCGACGCGGTGGCGCTGGGCTACGGCCCGGCGGAGGGCTCACCGGCGCTGCGCGCGCAGATCGCCGCGCTGCTGCGGCGCAGCCGGGCGCTCGACGTCGCCCGCGAGCACACCATCGTCACCAGCGGTGCCACCCAGGCCATGGACATCCTGGTCCGGCTGCTCGTCGGCCCCGACGACGTGGTGGTGATCGAGGACCCCAGCCACACCGTGCTGCGGCAGATCTTCGGCTACTCCCGGGCCGCCGTGGTGCCCGTGCCGGTCGACGAGGAAGGGCTGCGGGTCGGCGAGATCGAGGACCGGGTACGCGGCCACGGCCTGGACCCGGCCCGGGTCCGCCTGGTCTACGTCACGCCGTCGCACCAGTTCCCGACCGGGTTCGTCATGTCCGAGCGGCGACGGCGGGCGCTGCTGCGCTGGGCACGCGAGCACGCCGTCACGGTGCTGGAGGACGACTACCACAACGAGTTCACGTTCGCCGCCGAACGGCTGCCGTCGCTCGCCGCCGACCCGCAGGGCGCCGACGTGGCCTACGTCGGCAGCTTCAGCAAGACGCTGTTCCCGTCGCTGCGCATCGGCTACGCGGTGCTGCCCCCGCACCTGGTCCGGCCGTTCCTCGGCATCAAGTGGATCACCGACCGGCTGACCCCGACGCTGACCCAGGAGGCGCTCGCCGAGTTCATCGACTCCGGCGCGTACGCCCGGCACATCGCCCGGATGGACCGCCTCTACCGGCAGCGCCGGGCCCGGCTGCTGGAGGCGCTCTACGAGCACTTCGGCGCCGGGGTGCGCGTCTCCGGCGCCGCCGCCGGGCTGCACGTCCTCGTCACGCTCGGCGGCACGCCCGGCGCCGGCGAGGCGGCGATCGTGCGCGCCGCCGCCGCGCGCGGGGTGCGGGTCTATCCCGCCTCCGGCTACTTCGTCACCCACCCGCCGTCGGAGCCGACGTTCCTGATCGGGTACGCGGCGCTGCCCACCGCCCGGATCAGCGAGGGAGTGGCGCTGCTGGCCGGCGCGGCACGGGAAGCGACGGCTCGGTGAACCGGGGCCGGCGGAACCGGTCCCGCTGGGCGTACGGCACCGTGCAGTCGAACACCGCCTTCGCGGTGCGCCCGTCGGCGGACAGCGACCGGGAGTAGCCGGTGTGCTGGCTCGGGTCGAGCGGGAAGCCCTCCCGGTCGGCCAGTACACGCAGATCCTGGTCCGCCTGGAACCGCGTCACCATGGCCCACCACAGGTCCTGGTCGGACTCCATGTCGACGTCCTCGTCCACGCAGAGCACCAGCTTGGCCATCCGGAAGCCGTCCAGCACCGCCTCCGCCGCGTCCCGTACCGCGTCGTCGTCGGCCGGGCCGCGCTTGGCCGGCCACTGGAGCACCACCATGAGCTGGCCGCCGCCGGCTGTGTGGCAGTGCGCGGCCAGCGCCGGCGTGCCCCGACGGCGCAGCAGGTCCAGCACCGCGGCCTCCATCCCGAAGCCGAGCAGCACCGACTGCTCGTGTCCGGGCCCGGACACGGCCTGGAGGATCGGGCTCTCCCGAGCGGTGATCGCGGTGACCCGGATCAGCGGCAGCGACGGGTGCGCGCGGCCCTGGTAGCCGAGGAACTCCGGGGTGGCGACCGCGCCGTGCCGGCTCTCCGGCGCGTGCTCGGCCAGCAGTTCGCCCTCGATGACGTACTCGGCGTGCGCGACGAACTCGGCGTCCACAGTGGTGCAGGGCAGCAGCTCGACCGGCCGGCCGGCGAGCGCCCCGGCCACCGCCAGCTCGTCCAGGTCCGGCGGCACCAGCGAGGTGGGGCAGCAGGACGACAGCAGGACTGCCGGGCCGAGTCCGAGGTGGATCGCCACCGGCAGCGCCGCGCCCCGGCGCAACGCGGCCTGGTGGGCCAGTTCCAGGTCGCGGCCGGGGACCATCCAGATGGTCAGCGTGTCCGGACCCTGGACACACATCCGGTGCACGGACAGGTTGCGTACCCCGGTGTCCGGATCGGTGGCGAGCACCGCCCCGAGCGTCAGGTACGGGCCGGCGTCCTCGTCGGTGAGCACCGGCACCGGCAGCGCGGTGAGATCCAGCGGCAGCCGATGGCGGGGCCAGCGCGCCGGGTCGGTGGCGGGCACCGGCGGCCGGGGCGCGGCCACCGCGTCGAGCAGCCGGTGCGGCAGCTCGGCCGGGGTGACACCGAGCAGCCCCGCGGCGCGGCGCCGGGTGCCGTAGAGGCCCATCAGCACGGCCCGGGTGGGGCCGTGCGCGGGGCGTACCCGATCGAACAGCACCGCGGGGCCGGGGCCGGTGGGCGGCGCGGCGGGCGCGCCGGCCCACCGGGCGTAGTGCGCGGAGACGCCGTAGCGGGCGGGCAGCTCCTCGGCGACCCGGACCAGCTCGCCGGGCAGCGGGTCGAGCGTGGCGAGCGCGTGCCGCAGGTCGACGGGTGCCCGGCCGCCGGTCATCGCCGCTCCGGCGCCGCCGGGGCGGCCGGAGCCGTCCCGGCGGCACGGCGGTCCGCCAGCATGTCCAGCTGCATCCGGGTCAGCTCCTCGATCAGCGTGCGGTACGTGGCCACCGCGACCTCCGGCGGCATGCCGTGCCGGCCGGCCAGCTCGGCGACGCGGTCGAGCACCTGCCGGACCCGGTCCGGCGACCGCACGGCCGCCTCGTCGGACTTGTGCGCGGTCAGCTCCCGGACCACCCGGGTACGGACCGCCAGCAGCTCGACGATCCGCTGGTCGAGCCGGTCCACGGCGGCCCGCAGCTCGGTGATGCGGGCCGTGCCGTCCGTCCCGGCGGGGGCGTCGCTCACGGCTGGTCGACCCGGTCGACCACGAACACGACAGTGGGCTCGTCCTCGCTGCCCTGGGAGCGGTGCTCCTCGTCGTCCGGGATGACGAAGCCCATGCCGGGGCGGCAGGGCACCGAGCGGTCCCGGAAGTGGATGGTGAACTCGCCCCGCAGCACGTAGCCGGTGTGCCCGCGCAGGCACCAGTGGTGCTCGTCGAACCCGGCGGGCAGCTCCAGCAGGCGCAGCCGCTGCCCCCCGACGTACGCGATCTTGACCCGGCCCTCGGCGCCGGGCTTGTCCCACTTCTCCCACTCGGTGGCGGGGAAGTCGATGCCGACCGGGACGGTCGCCTGCTCAGTGGACATTCTCGCTGTCTCCTCTGGTCGGTACGGATTCGGCGCGGCGGGGCCGCGGCACGCGTTCGTTGCGGTCCCGCGAGGGCAGGACCGGGCCGCCGGTGACCCGCTGGTGGCGTTTGAGCAGCTGCACCATGTCGACCATGCGGTGCACCATGCGCTCCAGCGCGTCGACACCCTCGGGGTCGGTCAGGCCGGGCGTGCCGGTGGTGTTGCGCAGCAGGACCGGGAAGCCGCTGCCCACCAGGATCATGCGGTTGAGCAGCAGGTTGTTGACGATCTGGTTGTGCACCGACGAGTCGCTGTAGCGGCGTCCGGTGACGATGATGCCGCCGACCTTGTCGGCCAGCGGGCGGGTGAAGCGCAGATAGCCGACCCCGGCCCGCTCGATGAAGATCTGCATCAGGTGGGCCAGGCCGAACCCGTGCACCGGCGCGGCGTAGATCAGCCCGTCTGCGCGGACCATCTGCTCCACCAGGGCGGGGACGTCGTCGTCCACGGTGCACGGCAGCGTACGGCTGTTGCAGTCGCCGCACGGGCTGCACGGCGAGATCCGGTGCTCGCGCAGCCGGATGGTGCGCAGGACGGCCCCGCGCTCGGCGATCAGGCGTCCGGCGTGCGCGACCGCGAGGTCGGTGTTGCCGCCCGCCCGTTCGGAACCGTTGATGGCCAGGATGGTGGCTGCTTCGCTGGGCAATCGCACCCCCGAGGGCTCGTCGGCCGGGACGCGGCGCCGCACCGCGCCGCGTCCCGGCCGGTGTCAGTCCGTCAGCTTTCCGGCGAAATAGTCGATGTACGCCTGCATGTCGAAGTGGCCGTGCCCGGACAGGGAGAACAGGATCGCCTTCTCCTCGCCGGTCTCCCGGCAGCGCAGCGCCTCGTCCACGGCGACCCGCACCGCGTGGCTGGACTCCGGCGCCGGCACGATCCCCTCGCTGCGGGCGAACCGCACGCCCGCCTCGAAGCAGGCGGTCTGCGGCACCGCCCGCGCCTCGATCAGGTCCACCTCGCTCAGCGCGCTCACGATCGGCGCCATGCCGTGGTAGCGCAGCCCGCCGGCGTGGATCGCGGGCGGCCGGAAGTCGTGGCCGAGCGTGTGCATCTTTGCCAGCGGGGTGAGCCCGGCGGTGTCGCCGAAGTCGTAGTCGTAGCTGCCCCGGGTCAGCGACGGGCAGGACGCCGGCTCGGCGGCCAGGAACCGGACGGCCGGACCGCCGTCGAGCTGGCGGCGCAGGAACGGCAGGGCCAGGCCCGCGAAGTTGGAGCCGCCGCCGGCCGCGCCGACCACCACGTCGGGGTAGTCGCCGGCCAGCCCCATCTGCGCCAGCGCCTCCTGCCCGATGATCGTCTGGTGCATCAGCACCAGGTTGAGCACCGAGCCGAGCGCGTACCGGGCGGCGCCGCCGCTGTGCAGCGCGGCCTCCACCGCCTCGGAGATGGCCAGGCCGAGGCTGCCGGGGGAGTCCGGGTCGGTGGCGAGCACCGCCCGCCCGGCCTCGGTACGGTCGCTGGGGCTGGCGGTGACCGAGGCGCCGAACGTCTCCATCAGGCCGCGCCGGTACGGCTTCTGGTCGTAGCTGACCCGCACCATGAAGACCTCGCACTCGAGGTCGAAGTAGGCGCACGCCATCGACAGCGAGCTGCCCCACTGGCCGGCGCCGGTCTCGGTGGTCAGCCGCCGCACCCCGTCGAGCTTGCTGTAGTACGCCTGCGGGACGGCGGTGTTCGGCTTGTGGCTGCCGGCCGGGCTGACCCCCTCGTACTTGAAGTAGATCCGCGCCGGGGTGTCCAGGTCGCGTTCCAGCCGGCGGGCCCGGATCAGCGGGCTGGGCCGCCACTGCCGGTAGATGTCGAGCACCGGGCCGGGGATGTCCACGTCCCGTTCGGTGGAGAACTCCTGCGCGATCAGCTCGGAGGCGAACAGCGGCGCCAGGTCGGCCGGGGTGATCGGTTCCCGGGTGCCGGGGTGCAGCATCGGCGGCAGCCCCTTGGGCAGGTCGGGAACCACGTTGTACCAGGTCGTCGGGATGTCACTCTCGGGCAGGACGAACTTCGTGGCGGTCATGGGCCTCTTCCGGTGAGGGGTCGGGCGGGTCAGGGACGGGCGGGGGCCGGCGCGGCGGGCTCCGGCACCGGCCGGGCCTCGGGTCGGATCCGCAGCGCTGCGAACGCGACGACGCCGGCCAGCGGGGTCAGCAGCAGCAGGAGCAGCACGGGCTGGTGCCCGTGCGCCTGCCAGACGAAGCCCAGCCCCATCGGCACCACCAGCCGGGCGGAGCTGAGCACGAAACCGTTGAGCGCCATGAAGGCGCTGACCCGGCGCGGCTCGACGTGGTCGGCGATGTAGGTGGGCACCACCACCGAGGCGATGATCTCGCCGAGCGTCCAGACGACTGTGGACAGCAGCACCGCGGGCAGTGAGAACGCGAACACCAGCACCGCCATCCCGGCCGACCAGAGCAGGCCGGCGACGACGAGCAGTGTGCGGGTCGGGTACGCCTTGATCCGTTTCTCGATCAGCATGCCGGCGCCCACCACGACGATGCTGTTGATGGTGTAGACCGCGCCGACCACCGCCACCGACGAGTTCAGCACCCCGGTGACCGCCAGCGGCAGCGTGTACTCCAGCCCGATCAGCGGCGCCACGTAGCAGAACGAGAGCACCACCAGCACCGCGACGTCCAGGTCGCGCCGCAGCGCCGCCCGGCGCAGCCCGGTCTTCGCCGGTGTCCCGGCCGCGTCGCGGCCGGTGTCGGCGGGCACGCTGAGCCGGATGGTGAGCGCCGCGAGCAGCCCGAGCAGGATGTTCCCGGCGAACATCAGGCCGTACGAGTACGCCGCGGCCAGGCCGCCCAGCAGCGGCCCGACGCCCATGCCGAGGTTGTTGGCGATGTAGCTGACGGTGTACGCGAACGGCCGCTGCTCCGGCTCGGCGAGGTCGGCGATCAGCGTGTTGGCGGCGGGCGCGAACATGCCCATGCCGACGAGCGCGACGAACAGCAGCGCCGCGTACGTCCACGGCGGGCCGTCCAGCACCGCCAGCCCGAGGTAGCCGGCCGCGTTGAGCAGCAGGCTGGACACCAGCGCGGCCCGCCGGCCGGCGCGTGCGCAGACCGGGCCGCTGAGCAGGCTCCCGGCGAGCAGGCCGGTACTGCCGACCGAGATCAGCACACCCGCCTCGCCGGTGCTCAGCCCTCGGCTGCGCACCAGGTATACCGCGAGCAGCGGGAAGACGAACATGCCCGCGCGGTTGATGAAGGAGGCGAGCACCAGCATCCGCAGCGGACGGGGCAGCGCCCGGAACCGGCTCAGCCACATGACGCCTCCCCGGCCGGTTCGGTACGCACCTGGAAGGCGTCCCGGATGGTCTTGAACCGGGCCCGCACGTCGTCGAAGTCCCGGCCCTCGCAGACGTACCAGCCGAGCACGTCGTTCGAGGCGGTCGGCGGCGCGAGCACGTCGCCGACGCCCTTCCACACGTCGGCGTCGAGGACCGAGTCCAGCGCCCGCAGCTCGTCGGCGGTGGTGATCGCGGTGATGCGGCCGTACCGGTCGGAGCAGAGGTACTCGGTGCCGGTCTCCGCGCCCAGCGCGGCGGCGGGCCGGTGCCCGGGGTCCAGTTCCAGCCGGCACCACTCGCCCGCGAGGTTGATGCCGCGCCCGGCCTCGATGGCCGGGACGATCGATCCGCCGCCGGCCCGGGCCGCCGCCTCGCCGAAGACCACCTCGCCGTCGTCGCGCAGGAAGAACTCCACGTGCGCGACCCCGGTACGCATGCCGAAGCCGCGCAGGAGCTCCGCGCTGGCGGTCAGGATGCGCTGCTCGGCGGGGGTCAGGTCGTGCTTGCGGGAGATCGTGCCGCCCGGCTCGTCGCGGAACTCCAGCACCGAGTACGTGTAGCGGGAGAGCTGCTCGAAGACCACCTCGCCGTCGCGCAGCAGCGAGTCGACGTGGTACTCCGCGCCGCGGACGTACTCCTCGACCCGGTAGTCGTGGCGCGCGTCGGCCACGAGCGGCCACACCCGGGCCAGGTCGTCGGCCGAGTCCACCCGGTGGGTGTCGCCGCAGGCCCAGCCGGCGTACGGCTTGACCACGACCGGCCAGCCCACCTCGGCGGCGAACTCGGCGACCGCGCCGATGGTGTCCGGGCGGCAGGAGCGGGCCACCGGCACGCCCAGCTCGACGGCCCGGCGGTGCATCACGTTCTTGTCCCGGAAGGCGAGCGCCTGCTCGGGGTCCAGGCCGGGGATGCCGTGGTCGCGCCGGCACCGCGCGGCGGTCAGCACGTCGCCCTCGAACAGCGGGAAGATCCGCTCGATCGGACGGTCGGCGACGATCGCCGCGACCGCCGCCCGGACCGCCTCCGGGTCGTCCAGGTCGGCCCGGTGGCAGGGCAGCCCGGCGGTCTCCGGCGCCGGCCCGCCGGTGGGCAGCAGCACCACGCTGTCCACGCCGAGGCCGGTGGCGGCGGCGACGACGCTGCGGAACTGGGCGGCGTAGCGGCCGGCCGCGGGCCGGTAGACGATCAGGATCGCGCGGTTCACGAGCGGACCCCCGGGGTGCCGGCGGGGCTGAGCGGGGCCTCGACAGGGAACGCGGCGTCCCGGGCCTCCCGGTCCAGCACCGCCCGGTGGCGGGGCGCGGCGGTCAGCTCGCCGAGCACGGCGTCGAGGCGGTCCAGCGCCGCCTCCACCTCCGCCCGGCCGCCCGGATGGGCCGCCTCGACTGTGAGCAGCAGCCGCCGCCGGCCCAGGTCGGTGCGGACCAGGTGGCCCTGGCGCCAGTTCCAGCGCCGGGAGTGGGCCCGCCCGTGGTCGTCGGCGTAGACGACCTCGCCCGGTTCGGGCCGCTCCGGCGCATCAGGTGCGCCCAGCGGCAGGTACGCCTCCGTGCCGTCGGCCGGCCGGACGGCGAGCGCGCCGATGCCGTCCACCGCGCAGGAGGCCACCGGCAGCGCCGAGCCCAGCGAGACGGCGTTGCAGAGGTCCACGAGCGCGTTGATCCGGGGCAGCCGGTCGCCCCGGGCCACCCGGCGGGCGATCGACTCGGCGGCGCACGGGAACCGGTTCGGGTTCACCGCCACCGCCCGGTACGCCGCCCGCCACCCGGCGATGCCCGGCAGCTCGGACACCCCGGCCTTGTCCAGGCCGGCCCGGTGCAGCGCGTCCTCGGCGGCGGTCAGCCGCTCCGCCACGGCCGGGTGGGCCGGCCCGACCTCGATCGCCGGCACGGCGAGCAGGCCGAGGACGTAGTCCGGCACGCTCGCCGTCACCCGGTCGTCGATGCGGACGGACAGCCGGTCGGCGCCGTCGCTGAGCTGGGTCATCGTCATCCCCGTCGGTTCGGTTCACACGGTCGCCCCGACCGTACGAAGCGGCGCCGCCACCGGTTGTGGCCAATCCCCGCCGATCCGGTGAGGCCAATCCGGGCCCGCGCGGCCGGCCGCATCAGGCGACCCCGGCCGGCCGGCGGTCCCGGTAGGCGGCGGCGTCCCCGGCGACCACCCGCCCGCCCAGCAGCACCATCTCGATCGCCCCGGGCCGCCCCAGCACCGTGATGTCCCGCGCCGGGTCGCCGTCGGTGACCACCAGGTCGGCCAGCCGGCCCGGCTGCACCGTCCCGGCCTCGCCGCCGCGCCCGGCCAGTCGCGCGCCGTTGGCGGTGGCCCAGGTCAGCACCGTCGGTGCGGGGATGCCGGCCATGCTCACGTACGTCTCGAGCTCCTCGGCGTACCGGCCGTGCGGGGTCCAGGCGAACCCGAAGTCGTCCCCGGCCACGATCGGGATGCCCATCTCCACCATCAGCGGCAGGATCCGCAGCGTGTTCTCCACCTCGGCCTGGAACTCCAGCGTCTCCAGGTACTCCGGGGTCTTGCCGTGCGCGGTGCCGGTGGTGAGCAGCCGGTGCGGCTGGTGCAGGCTCGGCACCACGAAGATGCCGCGTTCGGCGATCGCCTCCAGCGCCGCGTCGTCGGCGTACGTGGCGTGGTCGATCACGTCCACCCCGGCGGCGATGGCGTTGCGGATGCCGCCCAGCCCACGTGAGTGCGCCCGGATCCGTACCCCCCGCTCGTGTGCGGCGCGGGCCGCGATCACCAGTTCCTCGGCGGTGAACAGCAGCTCGTGCGAGCGGCCGTTGGGGAACGTGTCGTCGCCGGTGGAGAACACCTTGATGATCTCCGCGCCCTGGGCGACCTCGGTGTCGACGTACTCGACCAGCTCCTCCGGTGTGTCGGCCAGCCGCATCAGGTCGGTGGGGATGCGCTGCTTGACCGCCGGGTTGCGCCGCTGCGGCGGCCCGGAGACCATCAGGTCCCGGCTGCACGGCGTGATCCGCGGGCCGGGCAGCCGCCCGGCGTCGATCGCCCGGCGCAGCGCCATGTCGATGCCGGCCACCGAGCCGGCGCCGACGAACGCGGTGTAGCCCAGCCGGAGCATGGCCGCCGCGTTCGCCGCCGCGCCCAGCGTCACCTCCGGGATCGAGTGCTTGAACAGCGTCTCCCGGCCGTCGAGCACGTTCAGGTAGGCGATGTGGGTGTGGCCGAGCGTCATGCCCGGCATCACGGTCCGCCCGTCCAGGTCCAGCACGTCGACGTCCGGGTCGTGCAGCGGGGCCTGTGCCTCGGGCAGCACCGCGACGATCCGCTCCCCGTCGAGCAGCACGCTGTGGTGCGGCCGGGACGCCACCCCTAGCCCTTCCTGGACGGTGGCGCGGTGCAGCAAGGTTCGTCGGGACACGGCTGTCACTCCGGTTCTCCTCGAAGGTGCGGTCGGCGGTGGCCGAAGAGCAGCCAGACGATCTCCGCGCCGGGGCGGCGGACAACCCAGCGCAGCGCGTGCCGGCGTACCCCCGGGGCGTTCGTCACCGCGAGGTCGGCGGCCCCGGCGGCGAGCAGCTCGGCGGCGTGCTGGGTGGACTCGGCGTCGAGCCACCGCATCGGACGGTCGCGCAGCGCGGGCGGGGCCAGGTCGGCGAAGATCCGCCGGACCTCCCAGAGCGCGGCCACAGTGACCTCGCCGTCGCCCGGGTGCGCGTCCCGTTCCCGCGCCGCGATGCCGTACTCCGGGGTGGCCTGCGCGAAGTAGGCGTCCAGGCGCAGGTCGCGGTGCCAGTGGAAGCGGGTGGCGCCCTGGTACGCGCTGGGCACCAGCGCCTGGTCGACGCGGCGTTCCACGAGCGCGCCGAGCACCTCGTCGAACGTGTCGCACAGCTCGATGCGCAGCGCGTGCCGTTCGGCCAGGAACGCGGCGGTCAGGTGGCTGGACGTGCCGGCCGGCCCGAGCGTGGCCACCGCCGTGCCGGGGTGGTCCGCCCACCGGTCCACCACCGTCCGCCACCGCCGTCCGTACGCCCCGGCGAGCAGGCCGGGCAGCGCGGGCACCGGCGCGGCGGCTGCGGTGTCAGGTGTCGTAGCCACGCCTGCCCGCCATCCGCCGGGCCACCCGGGTCTCGTGGTCGTCGGCGACCCGCCGGTCCACGATCCGTGCGGCCTTCCAGCTCACGAACGCGCCGGTGCTGACGATCGGGTCCAGCCCGTCGCTCAGCTCGACCTCCACCGGCACGCCGAGCGCGGCGGCGGCACGCCGGCGCACCCCGTCGGCCACCGCGGCCGGGTCGTCCACCAGGTCCTTGAGCAGCTCCAGCCGGACGGTGAGCCGGTCGCCGCCGGCCGGGTCGTGGTCGATCACCACCTGGTAGCCGGCCGAGCCGGTGACGCCGGTGAGCACCGCGCTCTCGATCTGCCCGGCGGTACGGCGCTGCCCGCCCAGGTCGATGCGGTCGAGCGTGCGCCCGACGATCTGCACCAGGTCGCCGGGCATCTCGCAGTCGCAGTCCGACGCGCCGACCACCACCGCGTCGCCGGTGCGGTAGCGGATCAGCGGCTTCACGCCGTCGACGAGCATGGTCACCGTGAGCTCGCCGGTGCCGCGCGGGCCGTGCGACGCGCCCGTCTCCGGGTCGACCACCTCGATCAGGTAGTTGGTCTGGGACAGGTGCATCCGCTTGTTGCGGCAGGCGGTGGCGATCACGAACGCCTCCTGCGAGCCGTACAGGATGTTGTAGACGTCAGCGCCCCAGACCGACTCCAGGTTGTGCGCCAGCGCCGGCGTGCACGTCTCGCCGGTGACGAACAGCAGCTCGACCGCGAAGTCCTCGCGCAGCCGGTAGCCGTGGTGCTCGGCGGCCTTGGCCAGCATCAGCGCCACGCCCGGCGTGCAGCAGATCACCTCAAGTTCCAGGTCCCGCATCAGCTGGAGGGCCTTGGCGAACCCGATCACCGGCGAGTACGGCCAGATCTTCGCGTTCATCGCGCCGGTGTTGCGGGCCACGTCGCCGAGCGTGTCGCCGAACGAGTGCACCTCGGTCGGGCCCATCAGCCCCACCCGGGGCGCGTGGTCGCCGAAGTGGTGGCGGAAGATCGACGCCCAGGACTCGGTGACGTGGGCGTTGCTGGCCACCACCTCGCGGCCGTCGCGGGGGCAGGGCGTGGCGGGCCCGGTGGTGCCGGTGGTCTCGTAGAAGAAGACGGCCTCGGCCAGCGGACGGCTGAGCACGTCGAGCATCTCCTCGCGCAGGTGCGCCTTCGTGGTGAAGGGCAGCCGGTCGAGCGTGGCCGGGGTGATCGTGGACAGGTCGATCCCGGCGAGGTGCCGGGCGTAGAACGGCGAGCCGGTGCCGACCTGGTCGAGCACCCGGCGCAGCTGCCGGTCCCGCCAGTCACCGAGCTGCTCGGCGGTGAGCGTGCGGTCGTAGAACGCGCGGTGCAGACGCAGGTAGTCGGCGGCGAAACCGGCCGCCGGGCCGGTGGTGGGAAGCCACATGGATCGGGGTCCTCTCGGTGTGCGTCAGTGCAGGCCGCCGTCGACGTCCAGCACGGAGGCGGTGACGTAGCTGCTGTCCGGGCCGGCCAGCCAGGCGACGGCGGCGGCGATCTCGTCCGGGGCGCCGAAGCGGCCGGCCGGGATACGGGCCCGGTAGTCGTCCCGGCGGGCCGCCGGGATCCGGGCGGCCATCGGCGTCTCGACCAGCCCGGGGGCGACCGCGTTGACCCGGATGCGGTGCGCGGCGAGCGCCCGGCCGAGGCTGCGGGTGAGCGCGACGACAGCGCCCTTCGAGGCGCCGTACGCGGCGTCCGGGCTGCCGATCCGGCCACTGATCGAGGCGACGTTGACCACGGTGCCCGGACGTCCGGCGGCCACCAGCGCCCGGGCGTACGCGAGCGTGCCGAAGAACGTCGCGCCGAGGTTCGTGTCCAGCACCTCGGCATACGTGCGCGGGTCGTAGTCGAGGAAGTCCCGGGCCGGGTAGACGCCGGCGTTGTTCACCAGCACGGCGGGCAGGCCGTGTCGCTCGTGCACGTCGTCCAGCAGCCGCTGCGCCTGATCCGGCACGGCCAGGTCGGCGACGAGCGCCGCGTACGCGGACGGGTCGGCGGCCGGCTCGCGGTCGACGCTGAGCACCCGGTGACCGGCGCGGGTGAGCGCCGCGGTGACTGCCCGGCCGATGCCGCCGGCCCCGCCGGTGACCACGGCGAGCGGGGGTACGGACCCGGACATGATCCGTCTCCGCCGCTCAGCCGGCGACCGGCAGCGCCGCCGGTACGCCGCGCAGGAAGTTGTCGAACAACCGCAGCCCGTCCTGTGTGGTCACGCTCTCCGGATGGAACTGCACCCCCTCGACGGCGAGCGTGCGGTGGCGCAGGCCCATCACGTAGCCGTCGTCGCCGGAGCGGGCGGTCACCTCCAGCGGGGGCGGCACCGGGTCGGCGACGATGAGCGAGTGGTAGCGGGTGACCGTCAGCGGCGCCGGCGCCCCGGCGTACACCCCGCGGCCGTCGTGCGTGACCTCGCTGGTCTTGCCGTGCATCAGGTGCCGGGCCACAGCGATCGTGCCGCCGTACGCCAGGCCGATCGCCTGGTGGCCGAGGCAGACGCCGAGCAGCGGCACCCGGCCGGCGAACGCGTGGACCAGCTCGACGTGGCCGGAGTCGCCGGGGTGGCCGGGCCCGGGGCCGAGCACCACCGCGTCGGGGCGCAGCGCGGCGAGGTGCCGGGGGCTGCGCGCGCGGGACCGGACCACCACCGTCCGCGCGCCGAGCGTGCGCAGGTACTGGTCGATGATGTGGGTGAAGCTGTCGTACGCGTCGACGAGCAGGACCTTCACGGCAGCAGCTCCTCGCCGGTCAGGGCCCAGTAGGCGGCGCTCATCTTGGCCAGCGTCTCCCGCCACTCGGCGGCCGGTGTGGAGTCGGCGACCACCCCGGCGGACGCCTGGGTGTGGTAGCGGTGCCCGTCGTGCACGACGGTGCGGATGCAGAGCGCGAGCACCGCGAACCCGCGGACGTCGACCAGGCCGATGGCGCCCGCGTAGATGCCCCGGGGCTCCGCCTCCAGCCCGTCGATGATCTCCATCGACCGCAGCTTCGGCGCGCCGGTCATGGTGCCGGCCGGGAACGCGGCGCGGACCGCCGCCCACACGTCCGCGCCGTCGTCGAGGCGGCCGGACACGGTGGAGACCAGGTGGTGCACGTACGCGAACGGCTCGACGTCGAGCATCGCGTCCACCGACAGCGTGCCCGGCTCGCAGACCCGGCCGATGTCGTTGCGGCACAGGTCGACGAGCATGACGTGCTCGGCGCGCTCCTTCTCGCTGGCCCGCAGCTCGGCCACCCGGCGACGGTCGGTCAGCGGGTCGGCCGAGCGGGCGGCGGTGCCGGCGATCGGGCGCATCGACAGCCGGTCGCCGTCCAGGCGCAGGAACAGCTCCGGGCTGGCGCCGATCACCGTGCGCCCGGCCCAGGGCGCCAGGTACATGTACGGCGACGGGCTGCGGTGCCGCAGGCGCCGGTAGACGTCCAGCGGGGTGAGGGTGGTCTCCACCTCGATGCGGTGGCCGATCTGCACCTGGTAGCTGTCGCCGACCCGGATGTGCCGCAGGCACCGCCGCACCCGCTCGGCGAACGTCTCCTCGTCGACTGTGTCGCGCACCCGTTCCGGCGTGGGCGCGGGTGGCGGCGGCTGGTCGGCGGGCACGCCGGTGAGCAGCCGCGTCACCGGCGGCGCCGGCTGCGGCGGCAGGTGCGGGCCGGTGGCGTGCAGCTGGTGCGCCGTCCCGGCGCGAAGGTCCCACCAGACGGTGTGCCGGAACAGTGTCAGCGCGCACCGGGGGAGGTCGTCGTCGGCCCGGTCCAGGGTCAGCTCGTCCATGTCGCGGGCGGCCTCGTAGGCCAGGGTGGTGAGGAAACCGAAGGCGAACCGGCCGGCCGGCACGGGCGTCTCGACGGTGAAGGCCCGCTGCACGGCGCGGACCACCGACCAGAGCTGCGCCGGGCCGGGCACGTGCCAGGCGGACGTGGTGTCGCGCTGCCGGGCCGGCGCGCCGAGGACGGCGGTGACCACCGCGCGCAGCGCGTCGCCCAGCGGCCCGGCGGCGGTCAGCTCGCACCTGTCGGCCAGGAACCGCAGCTCGGCGAGGCGGCCCCAGCCCACCGCCGCGGCCTGCCGGTCGGCGGCCGGCCCGTCCAGGCTTTCGAAGAGGTACGCGTCGTGCGCGGCATGGCTTTGTGTCAATGCGGTGTACAACGCGAGCGGATTGATGGACGGCAGTGTGATTGAGGTCACGGAAATCGGAATGCGGTCGGCCGGCGTCGTGCCTCCCGGCGTCTCCGAACGGTGGTCTGTGGTTTCCGCACCCACCGCAGTCGACAATGAGGACACTGTGGAACCCCCCTTTGAGCAGCCCGGATGCCCCCACGCGGACCGGCTGGGCCGCGTTCGGTGACAGATCGGACTTCCCCCGTTGAAAAGGACGCGCGGCACCCCCCGGGTTCGGCCGGGAATGGGTTGCGGTCCCGGGAAACACTTTCACCAAGTGCGGTTCCCGTTGTCCATACCACTTCGGTGACCGGGGAGAGGACCAATCGGTGTGGCATCTGAATCTGTCAATTGACGGCGACGCGCGCGAAACGTTGTCGGCGCAGCTCCGCAACGCTCTGCGCGGCCGGATCACCGACGGCACGCTGCGCCCCGGGACGCGCGTCCCGTCGACCCGGCAGCTCGCGACTGACCTCGGCGTGTCCCGGACCGTGGTCGTCGAGGCGTACGAACAGCTCTGCGCCGAGGGCTACCTGACGTCGCAGCGCGGTTCCGGCACCTCGGTGGCGGACTCCGCGCGCCGGTGTCGCCTCCGCGCTCACCGCCGACGAGGCGCCCGCGCCGGAGGTGTGGGACCTGCGCGCCGGCGGCACCGACGTGTCCACGTTCCCGCGCCAGGACTGGATCCGCTGTGTCGGCGCGGTGCTCCGCTCGGCCGGGCCGCGGGAACTGGGCTACGCCCCGCCGTCCGGTCTGCCGCCGGTCCGCCGCACGCTCGCCGGCTACCTCGGCCGGGTCCGGGGCGTCCGCGTCCGCCCCGAGCACCTGATGATCACGTCCGGCTTCGCCCAGGGGCTGGCGCTGCTCTGCCGGGTGCTGCGCGACCAGGGACACGAGGCGATCGGCGTCGAGGATCCCGGGCACCCGGGGGAGTGGGCGTTCATCGCCGACGCCGGGCTGCGGCCGGTGAGCGTGCCGGTGGACCGGGAGGGCATCCGCGTCGACGAGCTGGCCGCCACCGGCGTACGCGCCGTGCTCACCACCCCGGCCAGCCAGTTCCCCACCGGCGCTCCGCTGAGCCGGCGGCGCCGGGAGCAACTGCTCGACTGGGCGCGGGCGGTGGACGGGTACGTCGTCGAGGACGACTTCGACGCCGCGTTCGTGCCACCGGCGCAGCGGATGCCCGCGTTGCAGAGCGTCGCGCCGGACCGCGTGGTCTACGCGGGCAGCGCCAGCAAGGTCCTCGCCCCGGCGCTGCGGCTCGGCTGGCTGGCCGCGCCGACCGGGCTGGCCGCCTCGATCGAGCGGGTCCGGGCCGGCTGGGACATCGGCTGCTCCGGGCTGGACCAGCTCGCCTTCGCGCGGCTCGTGGACACCGGCGCGTTCGACCGGCACCTGCGCCGGCTGCGCGCCGAGTTCCAGCGCCGCGGCCAGGCGGTACGCCAGCACGTCGCGCGCCACCTGCCCGGCGTGGCGCCGCTCGACGCCAGTGGCGGCCTCCAGACGTACCTGGTGCTGCCCCGCTGGTGTGCTGAGGAGTCCATGGTGGCCGCCGCGCGGCGCCGGTCCGTGCTGGTTCGCGGCGGCCGGTTCTACGCCCTGCGCGCCGACGACCGGCCACCGGCGCTGGTCATCGGGTACGCCGGGGTGCGCGGCGCCGCGCTGGGCCGGGGGCTGGCCGGGGTCGCCGCTGCCTACCGCGACGTGACCGCCCGTCACGCGACCGGTGTCAATGCGCGGCGGGTCGCCGATTCCGACCGAAGGACCGGCTTGACAGCGTGATCGTTGATTAGGTTAGCCTAACCTCCGTGACGAGCAGAACGGTGCGAGCCGACGGCTTGAGCGGCAGCGACCTGCGGCTGGGCTACCACGGCACGACGGTGGTGCACGACGCCGCCATCACGCTGCGGCCCGCGGCGGTGACCGCGTTGGTCGGCCCGAACGGCAGCGGCAAGTCGACGCTGCTGCGCGGGCTGGCCCGCCTGCACCCGCTGGAACACGGCGAGATCGTGCTGGCCGACGGCACGCCGGCCCGGGCGCTGTCCGCCCGGGACTTCGCCCGCCGGGTCACGCTGCTCGCGCAGAGCCGCCCCACCCCCAGCGGGGTGACGGTGCGGGACGTGGTCGGGTACGGCCGGCACCCGTACCGGCAGCGGTGGCGCGCGAACGACCTCGACGGACCGGCCGCGATCGACCGGGCCATGCGGGTGACGGGCGTCGACGGCATGGCCGGCCGGCCGGTCGACGAGCTGTCCGGCGGCGAGCTGCAACGGGTCTGGCTGGCCACGTGCCTGGCCCAGGACACCGCGATCCTGCTGCTGGACGAGCCGACCACGTTCCTGGACCTGCGCTACCAGGTGGAGATCCTCGACCTGATGCGCGAACTCGCCGACACCGCCGGCGTCGCCGTCGGTGTGGTGCTGCACGACCTCAACCAGGCCGCCGCCGTCGCCGACCAGGTGGTGCTCCTGCACGAAGGCCGGGTCCGCGGCGCCGGCACGCCGCACGAGGTGTTCACCGAGGAGGCGCTCACCGAGGCGTACGGCATCCGCGTCGAGGTGAGCGTCGACCCGGTCACCAACCTGCTCTCCACTCGTCCCGTCGGCCGGCACACGACCCGCGTCTCCGCCTGACCGACTCCTGCACACAGAAGAGAAACCGATGCTGCGTACCCGTCTGACCCTGCTCGTCGCCGCCGCGGCGAGCGCGCTGCTGATCGCCGGCTGCGGCACCACCGAGGAGCCCGCCGCCGCACCGTCCCCCTCCGACGCCGCGTCCACCGGCCCGGTCACCGTCACCGACAGCCGGGGCAAGACCATCACCCTCAAGAGCCCCGCCACCAAGGTCGTCGGCCTGGAGTGGGGCGAGGTGGAGATGCTCGTCGGCCTCGGCGTGATGCCGGTCGGCGTGGCCGACCCGAAGGGGTACGCCACCTGGGTGACCGCCGCCCCGCTCGACGCGAGCGTCAAGGACGTCGGCACCCGGGGTGAGCCGAGCGTCGACTCCATCGTCGCCCTCCAGCCGGACCTCGTGGTGATGGAGGCCGAGCGCGGCTCCGCCGTCGTCACCCAGCTGGAGAAGTACGTCCCGGTGCTGGTCACCAAGGGCAGCGACGCCTCCGACAACATCGGCCGGATGCGCGCGGACCTGAAGATGATCGCCACCGCGACCGGCCGTACCGCGCAGGCGGACAAGCTGCTCGCCGACTTCGACGCCGCGCTCGCCGACGGCAAGAAGAAGATCGCCGACGCCGGGGCGGCCGGTAAGCAGTTCGCCATCGCCGACGGCTGGAAGGAGGGCAGCACCGTCTCGATCCGGATGTTCGGCCAGGGCGCGCTCGTCTCCCAGCTCGGCATCCAGCTCGGCCTCAAGAACGCCTGGACCGGCAAGACCGACGAGATGTGGGGCCTGGGCCAGACCGACGTCGAGGGCATGACCGTCCTCAAGGGCCAGGACGTGCACTTCTTCTACAACGCCTCGGACGGCACCGACGTGTTCGCCGACGGCCTCGCCGGCAACGCGATCTGGCGTTCCCTGCCGTTCGTCCAGCAGAACAAGCTGCACAAGATGCCCAACGGCATCTGGACCTTCGGCGGCACGCTGTCCGCCAAGCAGTACATCGACGAGCTGGTCAAGGTCTACACGGCTTGAGCGCGATGACCGCCCCCGCCCCGCCGGGGCCGGCCACCCGGCCGGCCCCGGTCGGGCCGCCGCCCGCCCGGCGCAGCCGGGTGGCCGGCGCGTTCGCCCTCGCCGCCGCGCTGCTCGTCGCGATCACCGCGGTGCACCTCACCCAGGGCACCTCCTCGGTGGGGGCGCTGGACCTGCTCCGGCTGCTCACCGGCGGCGACGACGAGACCGCCCGGGTGCTCGTCGCCTCCCGCCTGCCCCGGCTGCTCACCGGCCTGGCCGTCGGCGTCGCGCTCGGCTTCGCCGGCGCGGCGTTGCAGTCGACCACCCGCAACCCGCTCGCCTCGCCGGACACGCTCGCCGTCAACGCGGGCGCCCACCTGGCGATCGTCTCCACCGCCGCGTTCGGGATCGCGCTGCCCGCGCTGCCCGCGGGCGGGCTGGCGTTCTGCGGCGGCCTCGCCGCCGCCTCCCTGGTCATGCTGCTCTCGGCCGGCGGTCAGGCCGCCACCACCCGGCTCATCCTCGCCGGCTCGGCCACCGCGATGGCGCTCTCCTCGCTGACCATGCTGCTCATGCTGCTGTTCGAGCAGGCCACCATCGGCCTGTTCGCCTGGGGCAACGGCTCGCTCGTGCAGGGCGACCTGGTCGCGTTCACCCAGCTCGCCCCCGTGATCGGGGTCGCCGCGCTGGTGCTCGTGGCCCTCGGGCACCGGCTGGACCTGCTGGCCCTCGGCGACGACACCGCCACCGTGCTCGGGCTCAACGTGCGCCGTACCCGGCTGACTGTCGTGCTGCTGGCCGTGCTGCTCTCCGCCGCGGCGGTCACCCTGGCCGGCCCGATCGGCTTCGTCGGCCTCGGCGCGCCGGTGATCGTCCGGCTGCTCGGCCGGTGGGTGCCCGAGGTGCACCGGCACCGCATCCTGATGCCGCTGTCCGGCATCGTCGGCGTGGTCATCGTGCTCGGCTCCGACGTGCTGCTGCGCGCCGTGCTCGGCGGGCAGGCCGGAGTCGACGTGCCGACCGGCGTGGTGACCACGCTCTTCGGCGCGGTGCTGCTGGTCTGGCTGGCCCGCCGCCACCGCGACGCCGGACCGACCCGGCAGGCGCCGGGCGGCCACGCCGCAGTCCGCTCCCGCGGCTTCGTCGCCACCGTCGTCGCGGTCTGCGCGGTCGTCGTCACCGCCGCGCTGGTGCTCGGCATGCTCGCCGGTGACACGTGGGTGCTGCTCGGGGACATCGTCAACTGGGTGCAGGGCCGCACCGGACCGGCGTACACATTCGTGCTGGACGCCCGCTGGCCGCGGGTCGCCGCGGCGCTGCTGGCCGGCGCCGCGCTGGCCCTGGCCGGCACCACCGTGCAGGCGGTGTGCCGGAACCCGCTGGCCGAACCGGGCATCCTCGGCATCACCGGCGGTGCCGGCATCGGCGCGGTGTCGCTGCTGACGTTCGCGCCGATGGCCGGCGTGCTCGCCCTGTCCGGCGCCGCCGGTCTCGGCGCGGTCGTCGCGTTCGCGCTGGTCTACGGCCTGGCCCGGCGGCGGGGGCTCAACTCCGACCGGCTGGTGCTGATCGGGTTCGCGGTCTGGCAGGGCGGTACGGCGATCATCACGTTCATCGTGGTGTCGTCCGACCCGTGGAACACCGGCAAGGCGCTGACCTGGCTGTCCGGCTCCACCTACGGGCGTACCGCACCGCAGGTGCTGCCGGTGGCGATCGCGCTGCTGATCGCGCTGCCGGTGGTCGCCGCCGTGCGCCGCGAGCTGGACCTGCTCGCGCTCGACGACGACACGCCCCGGGTGCTCGGCGTCCGGCTGGAACGTGCCCGGCTGGTCGCGCTCGGCCTGGCGGCGCTGCTCACCGCGACCGCCGTGTCGGCGGTCGGCGTGATCGGCTTCGTCGGCCTGGTCGCGCCGCACGCGGCCCGGGCGCTCGTCGGCGGGCGGCACACCCGCGTCCTGCCGGTCGCGGTGCTGCTCGGCGCCACCCTGGTCAGCCTCGCCGACACGCTCGGCCGCAGCGTCATCGCTCCCGCCCAGGTCCCCGCCGGTCTGGTCACCGCCATGATCGGCACCCCGTACTTCGTCTGGTTGCTGTGGCGTTCCCGCGCCGCGGCAGCCGCCCGTTAGCCCGTTCACCGACGCAGCCCCCACCGGCCGTGAGAGGAATGACGCATGACCAGCACCCTGGCCGTCGCGCCCTGGCGAGTCTTCACCGTCGAGGTCCGCGCGCTACGCCGGCTCGGCCCGTCCTTCCTGCGGGTGACGCTCACCGGCCCGGACCTGGACCGGTTCGCCGACAACGGGTACGACCAGCGGATCAAGCTGGCCCTGCCGCCGGTCGACGGCGCGCCGGGGGAGCTGCCCGACGGGCCGGACTGGTTCCCGCGGTGGCGTGAGCTGCCGGACGCGCTGCGCAGCCCGATCCGCACGTACACGGTCCGCGCCGTCCGGCCGGAGGCGTACGAGGTGGACGTGGACATGGCGCTGCACGGCGACGGCGGCCCGGCCACCCGGTGGGCCCGGCGGGCGCGTCTCGGCGACCGGATCGCCGTCGTCGGCCCGGACGCCGGGTGGGACGGCCCGCACGGCGGGGTCGAGTTCCAGCCGCCGGCCGGCGCGACGCTGCTGCTGGCCGGCGACGAGACCGCCGCGCCGGCGATCTGCGCGATCCTGGAGCGGTTGCCCGCCGAGGCGCGCGGGCACGCGCTGGTGGAGGTGCCGGAGACCGGCGACGAGCTGCCCTGCCGGGCGCCGGCCGGCGTCACCGTGACCTGGCTGCCCCGCGACGGCGCCCCGCACGGCAGCCGGCTCACCCCGGCCGTGACAGGTCTGGCCGGGCGGCTGGTGCCGGTACCGGTCGCGGTGGCCGCCGCGCCGCTGACCGAGGTGGACGTGGACCGGGACATCCTCTGGGAGGTGCCGGAGCGGCCCGACGGCGCGGCGCTCTACGCCTGGCTGGCCGGGGAGGCGGCGGTGATCCGCGGCCTGCGCCGGCACCTGGTCACCGAGCGGGGCATGGACCGGCGCGCGGTGGCGTTCATGGGCTACTGGCGGGCCGGTCGCGCGGAGAACTGATCGTCCCCACCACCGACGGAAGCGGGCCGGCGCGATGCGCCGGCCCGCTTCCGTCATGCCATCAGTCGCGCGGTGCGTACGGGGCGAGCGGGTTGACCAGCGTGCCGGCGAACTGCAACGCGGCGGACGGGTCGGACAGGTCCACCATCTGCTGGTTGTTGCGCAGCTGGAGCCGGTTGAGGCAGGACAGCGTGAACTCCGGCGCGAACAGGTCGTGCCGGCGCATCCGGTCGGCCAGGTGCGGCACCGTGGCGGCGTAGTCGGCGGCGCATGCGGCGACGGTGCGCCAGAACTCGTCCTGGTCGAGGACGCCCCGGGTGTGCAGGGCGGCGCTCAGGTGCCGCAGGAAGCAGTCGAACACGTCGGTGAAGATGGACAGGATCTTCTCGTCCTCGGGGATCGCGGCCCGGATCCGCCGCACCCGCTCCGGCAGGTCCGCCTCCGGGTTCATCACCACGATCTCCTCGGCGATGTCCTTGAAGACGACCCGCTCGACCACGCCGTCGTGCAGCACCAGGATGACGTTCTCGCCGTGCGGCATGAACGCCAGGTCGTGGGCGTACAGGCTGTGCAGCAGCGGCACCAGGTAGGCGTCCAGGTAGCGGCGCAGCCAGTCGGCCGGCGCCAGCCCCGACTCGTCGATCAGCGCGGCCGCGAGCGACCGCCCGTCCCGGTCCAGGTGCAGCAGAGAGGCCATGGTGGCCAGCCGCCGCCCGGGTTCCAGCCCTGGTACCGGGCTCTCCCGCCAGAGCGCCGCCAGCATCTTCCGGTACGGGGAGTACCTGTCGGTCGCCGCCTCGTACTGCCGGTGCCGGTAACCGATGGCGGCCCGCTCCCGGATGATCGACAGTCCGGTGCGCTTGAGCACCGGGTCGCCCTCGATCAGCCCGGCCAGCCAGTCGTTGATCGCGGGCGTCGCCTCCATGTACGCGGCGGACAACCCGCGCATGAAGCCCATGTTCAGCACCGACAGCGCGGTCTTCACGTAGTGCTTGGCGGGGTCGGTGACGTTGAAGAAGGTACGGATGGACTGCTGCGCCAGGTACTCGTCCGGCCCCTCGCCGAGGCAGACCAGCCGGCGCGCGGCCACCTCACCGGCGAACGTGACGGCGAGCTTGTTCCACCACTGCCACGGGTGCACCGGGACGAACAGGTAGTCGGCCGGGTCCAGGCCCAGCCCGGTGAGCGTGGCGGTGAACCCGGCAATCGTCTGCTCGCCCAGCTCGGCCCGGACCAGCGTGTCGTAGTCCAGGTCGTCGGCGCAGGTGAACGTGGTGTGGTCGCGGTGCGCGGCGAGCCAGAGCAGCCGTACCGGCGCGGCGGCCTCCGGGGCGTACGCGTGGTATTCGTGCACTCCGAAGCCGATGCGGCCGTTGTTGGCCACGAAGCAGGGATGCCCCTCGGTCATGCCGGTCTCGATCGCCTGGAACCCGGCGGCGGCCAGCTCGGCGGCGCTCAGTGTGGGCTTCGCGAGCTTGTACGCGGTCCCGGCCAGCGTGGAGGTGATCTCCTCCAGGTAGACCGGCAGGATCGCGTCGGTGAGGCCGAGCGCGCTGCGCAGCTCCACGCACAGGTCCACGGCGTCGGGCGGCAGCTCCGCGCCGTCGCGGCGGCGCACGATGCTGCCCGCGTCGACCTCCCAGTGGTCCAGCGCCAGCCGCTGCGCGGCGAACCGGTACTCGACGCTGCCGTCGTCGCTGCGGACCAGCCACCGTCCCGGGCCGTCGGGCTCGGGGGTGATCAGGCGCTCGTGGGCGAACTCGGCGAGCGCCTTGCGCACCAGCAGCCGGTTGGCCGTCGCCCACGCCTCGGGGGTCAGGTGGTCCACGGATGCGCTGGCGTTCACGCCGGTGCCCCTTCCTCGCCTGTGGGCACGCCGGTGGCGACCCGGAACTGGTCCCGGGTGCAGACGCTGAGCAGCGCCTCCTTCTCGGGCTTGCGGATCGGGCCGACGACTGTGAAGCCGACTGCCGCGTTGAGCGCGTGCACGGCGGTGTTGCGCACGTCCGGCTCCACCACCACCCGGCGCGTCGCCGGGTCGGCGAACAGCCAGGCCATCACCGTGGTGATGACGGCACGGGTGAAGCCGTGCACCGGCGTGTCGGCGGGTGCGCAGAGGAAGTGCATGCCCACGTCGCCGGGCTCCGGGTCGTACAGGCCGACCAGCTCCACCCGGGCCGGGTCGTACCGCTCGGCCAGGAACGCCGGAGCGCCGCGCCACGAACCCAGGTACGCGTCGTGGTGCGGATGGTCGGCGATGCGCCGGTACTCGGCGGCGACCGCGTCCACGTCGGCGTCCTGCATGAGCCAGAACGCGGACTTGGGATGGGTGACCCAGCGGTGCAGCAGCGCGGCGTCGGCGTCCGGGTCCAGCGGGCGCAGCGTGAACTCGCCCAGCGCGTCGTCGACGCGGGTGAACGCGGTCATGCGGGCGCTCATGCCGGCACTCCGGCCGGCGCGCCGAACTCCTGGAAGGCGATGGTCTTCTCCACCGGGTAGTGCTCCCGGCCGGTCATCTCCCGGATCAGCCACGAGTTGCGGTACGGACCCATGCCCAGGTCGGGCGAGGTGATGCTGTGCGTGTGGGTGCCGCCGTTCTGGAGGAACACGCCCCGGCCGGTGTGGTCGATGCTGTAGTTGCGGGCCACGTCGAAGCGGCCGTGCGCGTCGAAGCGGAGCCGGTCGCGTACCGGCGCGAGGAACTCCGGCACCCGGTAGTGGTAGCCGGTGGCCAGCACCAGTCCTTCCGTGTCGAGGGTGAACGCGCGGTCCTGCTCGGTGTGGCGCAGCCCGAGCCGGTAGCGGCCGTCGGTGTACGCCGCCTCGACCAGCTCGGTGTTGGTCAGCAGGCGCGTCGGCGCCGGTCCGTGCAGGCTCTTGGCGTACAGCAGGTCGTAGATGTCGTTGATCAGGTCGGCGTTGATGCCCTTGAACAGCGGCTTCTGCGCGGCCTCCAGCGCGTAGCGGGTCGGCTCGGGCAGCGCGTGGAAGTAGTCCACGTAGTCCGGCGAGGTCATCTCCAACGTGAGCTTGGTGTACTCCAGCGGGAAGAACCGGGGCGAGCGGGTCACCCAGGTGAGCTGGTAGCCGTACGTGTCGATGTCGCAGAGCAGGTCGTGGTAGATCTCCGCGGCGCTCTGGCCGCTGCCGACGACCGTGATGCTGTCCTTGGCCCGCAGCGCCTCCCGGTGCTCCAGGTAGCGCGAGTTGTGGATCATGTCGCCGCCCAGGCCGGCGCAGGCGGGCGGCAGGTACGGCGGCGTGCCGGTGCCGAGCACGAGGTGCCGGGCCCGGTGGGTGACCGGCCCGTCCGGCGTGTCCGCGTGCACCACGTACCGGTCGTCGCTCTCGTCGTACTCGACAGCGGTGACGCTGTGCCGGAAGCGCAGGTTCGGCAGCTTCCCGGCGGCCCAGCGGCAGTAGTCGTTGTACTCGGCGCGCAGTGGGAAGAAGCTCTCCCGGATGTAGAACGGGTAGAGCCGTCCGGTCTCCTTGAGGTAGCTCAGGAACGAGTACGGCGAGGTCGGGTCCGCGAGCGTGACCAGGTCGGCGATGAACGGCGTCTGGAGCCGGGTGGATTCGAGCAGCATGCCGGGATGCCAGTCGAAGCTGTCGCGGGCCTCCAGGAACAGGCCGTCGAGGTCGTCGATCGGCGCGGTGAGGCAGGCCAGGCCGAGGTTGTAGGGGCCCAGCCCGACGGCGATGAAGTCGTGGGTCGACATGGGGATTCTCGTTCTCCTCGACGGGGGGTCAGACCGGGCAGGACAGCTCGGCGGCGGCCGCGGTCCGGGCGTACCAGGCGGCGTGGTCGGCGATGAGGTCCAGCACGTGGGCGACGTCGTCCACTGTGGTCTCGGGGTTGAGCAGGGTGAGCTTCAAGTGGTGGGCGCCGTCGACCTTGGTGCCGGCGACCAGGGCCGCGCCGGAGGCGGCGAGCGCGTCGCGGGCGTGCAGGTTTGCCTCGTCGACCAGATCGGGGGCGAGACCGGACGGCCGGTACCGGAAGACCACTGTGCTCAGCTGCGACGGCGCGGCCACCTCGAAGCGCGGGTCGGCGTCCAGCCGCCGCCACGCCTGCGCCGCGAGGTCGACGACCTGGTCGAACAGCGTGCCGATCGCGTCCGGTCCCATGATCCGCAGGGTCAGCCAGAGCTTGCACGCGTCGAACCGGCGGGTGGTCTGGATGCTCTTGTCGACCTGGTTCGGGAGCCCCTGCTCGACCGCGCGGACCGGGTTGAGGTAGTCGGCGTGCCAGGTGGCGTGACGCAGCACCCGGCCGTCGCGGACCAGCAGCGCGCTGGAGCTGACCGGCTGGAAGAACGACTTGTGGTAGTCCACTGTCACCGACGCGGCCCGTTCGATGCCGTCGAGCAGGTGCCGGCGGGTGGGTGAGACCAGCAGGCCGCAGCCGTACGCGGCGTCGACATGCAGCCAGACCCCCGCGGCGGCGCAGATGTCGGCGATCTCCGGCAGCGGGTCGACGGTGCCGAAGTCGGTGGTGCCGGCGGTGGCGACGACGGCCATCACCACCTGACCGTCGCGGTGGCAGCTGTCGATCGTGCGGGCCAGCTCGTCGGTGCGCATCCGGCGGGTGGCGTCGGTGGGCACGGTGAGCACCGCGTCGGCGGCCAGGCCGAGCAGCTTGGCGGCCTTTTGCACGCTGAAGTGCCCGGCCGCGGAGGTGAGGATGCGTAGCCTGGACAGCACCTCCGGCCGGTCCGGCCGGCCGGTCGCGCCGCCGCCCACCACAGTGCGGTACGCCTCCTCGCGCGCCAGCAGCATCGCCTGGAGGTTCGACTGGGTGCCGCCGCTGGTGAAGACCCCGTCGGCGGTGGCGCCGAGCCCGATGCGCCCGGCGGTCCACTCGATCAGGCGCCGCTCCATCAGCGTCGCACCGGCGCTCTGGTCCCAGGTGTCCAGTGAGGAGTTGACGGCGCTGAGCACCGCCTCGCCGAGCAGCGCCGGGATGACCACCGGGCAGTTCAGGTGGGCCAGGTAGCGCGGGTGGTGGAAGTAGACCGCGTCACGCAGCCACACGTCGTGCAGCTCGTCCAGGGCGGCGTCGGTGTCGCCGAGCGGCCGGTCCAGGTCGATGGCACCGATGAGCGGCGCCAGCTCGTCGGGCGTGACGCCGGTGAACGGCCGGTCCGCCTCGCCCACCCGGCGGGCGACCCGGTCGACGCCGCGCGCCAGCACGTCCCGGTACCGACCGAGCGAGCCGGCGTTGAACAGGTGGCCGCGTGCCGTGGCGGCGGCGCTGCCGGTGTCGGCGGGCGCGGCGCCGGTCGGGCTCCCGATCGAACTCATGCGACTTCCCAGCGGTCGTACGGACAGGACGCGCGGCGATCAGCCGCGGCGATCAGGTTAGGTTAGGCTGGCCTAACTGGCAAGCACGACTCGGGGTGCTTTGTCCCGCATGTACCGCCGGTTGGCGCCCCGCCCGCGTCGCGGTAAGGTCGCCCTCGGTTAGGGGAGGTTATCCTAAGTTGACTGTCGAACGGAACCGTCGCCCGGCGCGCCGAGGCGGCGCGAGACGATGACACACGTCGATCGCGATCAGTGGGGCGTGCCCCAGTTGTGGGCCGGCGACGTCGACGCGCTGGCGCGTCTGCAGGGGCGTGTCGCCGCTGTCGATCGGGCCTGGCAGATCAGTGCCGAACGTTGGCGCGCCGAGGGTCGCCTGGCCGCCCACGTCGGCCCGGCCGAGCTGGCGTGGGACCGGTTCGCCCGCCGCGTACGGCTGGACGACACCGCCCGGCGCTGCTACGAGCGGCTGGACCCTGACACCCGGCGGTGGGTCGAGGCGTACGTCGACGGGGTCAACTCCGGACTCGCCGAGGGCGCCGCCGCCGCGCCGGAGTTCGCCGCCACCGGCACCGCGCCCGAACCGTGGCACCCCTGGTCGCCGCTCGGCGTGTTCCTCGTCCAGCACGTGCTGTTCTCCACGTTCCCGAACAAGCTCTGGCACGCGCACGTGGCCCGGACGCTCGGCCCCGAGGCGGCCGGACTGTTCGCGGTCGAGGGACCGGCCTCGTCCGGCAGCAACGCCTGGGCGGTGCCCGCCGACCCGGCCACCGGGCGCGGCCCGCTGATCGCCGGTGACCCGCACCGGCTGCTCGAACTCCCCGGCGTCTACCAGCAGGTCCGGCTGGCCTGCCCGGAGTTCGACGTGGTCGGTCTGGCCTTCCCCGGCGTGCCGGGCGTGCCGCACTTCGGCCACACCGGCCACGTGGCCTGGGCCGTCACCAACGCGATGGCCGACTACCAGGACCTCTACCGCGAACGGCTGCGCCGCGACGGTGACCGCGTGCTGGTGCGCGACGCCGACGGCTGGACGCCCGCCGCGCGCCACGTCGAGGAGATCGAGGTTCGCGGCGGCGCTCCGGAGACGGTCGAGGTGATCGAGACGCCCCGCGGGCCGGTGATCGACCACGACCGGGTCACCGGCGAGGCGATCGCCCTGCGCACCCCGAGCCGGGTCGAGGCCCGGCTCGGCTTCGAGGCGTTGCTGCCGCTGCTGCGTGCCCGGCGTACGGGCGACGTCGCCGAAGCGCTGCGCCACTGGGTCGAGCCGGTCAACAGCGTGCTCGCCGCCGACACCGGGGGAGGCGTCCGCCGCCTGGTCGCGGGCCTGGTCCCGGTACGCGACGAACGCTGCCGCCGGGAACCCGTGCCGGCCTGGGAGCCGGCCTACCGGTGGCGGGGCGACTACCTGCCGCTGGTCGACGAGCCGGTGGACGGCGTGGCGGTGTGCGCCAACGACCGGCGCGACGACGTCGCAGCGCACGGTGCCGACTTCGCCCCGCCGCACCGGGCCCGCCGGATCCGGGCGCTGCTCGCCGACGGCGCCGAGCCGTCCACAGTGCACACCGACGACCGGCTCCCGGCCGGACCGCTGTACCGGCTGCTCGACCGGCTCGACCCGGACCGGCTCGACGAACCCGCCCGCGCGCTGCTGCTGCGGCTGCGCGGATGGGACCGGGCGATGGCGGCCGGCTCGGCCGGGGCCGGCGCGTACGCGGCCTGGCGGGCGGCGCTGGCCCGGCGGTTGCGCGTACACCCGAGGTTGCGTGGCCTCGACGAGCCGTGCGGGTTCGACGAGCTGTTCGCCCCCTGGACCGACCCGGCCGCCCGGATCGGCCTCGCGCTGGACCACCTGGCCGCCGCGTTCGACCTCGCGGAACCGGCCGCCGAGGCGCTGGCCGAGGTGGCCGCCGGCCCGGCGCCCGGTGAGTGGGGCAGCCGGCACCTGCTGCACCCGGTGCACCTCGGCGTCGCCCCGGCGATCACCGACGCGGTGACAGCGATGCGGCGGCGGGTGGCACTCGGCGGCGACACCGACTGCGTGCTGGCCACCTCCAGCGTGCCGGGGATCTCCGACGCCTGCTGGCGCGGCCCGGTGGCCCGCTACGTGTGGGACCTGACCGACCGGGCGGCCAGCCGCTGGATCGTCCCCTTCGGTGCGTCCGGGCGCCCGGACGATCCGCACTTCGCCGACCAACTGACCCACTGGGCCGCCGGGACGCTGATCCCGGTGCCCGACGGCCCACTGACGGGAGACGAGACGACGTGATCCACCTGGAACGGATCCCCGGCCTCGGCGAGCTGGCGCTGGAGCCGGTACGCCCCGACCGGCACGCGGACCTGCTGCACGGCTGGGTGATCCGGCCCCGCAACCGGTTCTGGGGCATGGGCTCGCACACCGTCGACGAGGTACGCGAGATCTACGCGTTCGTCGACGGGCTCGACACCCACCACGCGTACCTGATCCGGCTCGACGGCGAGCCGATCGGGCTGTTCCAGACCTACCAGCCGGAGGCGGACCCGGTCGGCGAGCGCTACCCCGTGCAGCCCGGCGACGTGGGGACGCACCTGCTGCTCGACGCGCCCCGGCCGTACCCGGGTTCGCTGACCGGCGCGGTCTTCCCGGCCCTGATCCGGTTCCTGCTGCGCGACCCGGCCGCGCGCCGCGTGGTGGTCGAGCCGGACGTGCGCAACGACGCGATGCTGCGCCGCCTGCGCATCGAGGGCTTCACGCTCGGCGACGAGATCGACATGCCGGACAAGCGGGCGAGGCTGGCGTTCCTCACCCGGGACCGGTTCGAGGCGGACCACCCTCCGGCGTGACACCCGTCCGCGTCACGGTCCGGTGGCGCGCAGCCGCCCGGCCAGGTCCCGCACCGTCTCGGCGTACGCCGGGTCGTCCTCGGACGGGAGGTGACCCTGGATCGGCGGCGGGACGCTGTCCCAGGCCGGCGCCACCAGGCTCTCCGGATCCCGGAGACGGCGATCCACCGCCGCCTCCGGGCCGCTGACGCGGGCCGGCTCGTCCGCGCGGTGCGGGGAGAAGATCCATCCGCCCAGCGCGTCGGTGTCCCGCCACAGGTTGCGCCACCGCCACCCCACCCGGCCGCCGATCCCGCGCAGCATCTCGTCGCCCACGTAGGCGGGGAACAACCGGGCGTAGAGCCGGCGCAGCGGCGAGCTGTAGGTGAGCAGGGCGACCCGTGCGCTGATCTCCGCCGGCAGTTGCAGGACTGTCGCGGCGACGAGCACCGATCCGTGGCTGTAGCCGGAGAGCAGCACCCCGCTGCCGCTGTGCACCAGGTACGTGATCCGCCGGGCCAGCTCCGGCACGGCCCGCTCGGCGTAGCAGGGCGGGGCGAACGGGTGCGCTGCCCGGGGCCAGAACGTGGCCAGGTCGAAGAGCACGCCGACGTGGTGCCGGAACCCGGGGCTGCGGTAGGCGAAGACCCCGGCGACGACCAGGGCCAGCACCGCCGCCGAGATCGCCACCCCGCCCACCTCGATGCCGAACATGACCAGCTCGGCCGGGACGTGCGTGCGGCGTTCCAGCGTCTCGCCCGGCTCGGGACGGACCAGCGCCATCGCGGTGGTCGCCGCGCCCGCCCCGGCCATGACGGCGAACAGCACCGCCAACGGCACCATCAGGTCGGTGAACCGAGCCCGGACGATCATCGTCCGGACCTGCCGCAGCCGGGGCGCCGCCTCGGTCGGCGGCGCCGGGAAGTCCCGCTCGACGATCGCCTGGGCGGCCCGCGTCCGGCCGCGCCGGGACACCAGCGCCACCACTGCGGCGGCCGCCAGCGTGACCAGCAACGCCCGGAAGAAGCCGTAGATCGCCCAGGTGTACGCGCGGGCCGGACCCGGTATGTCGTCCGCCGGGGACACGCCCCGGTCCAGCAGGTCGGCGGTGCGCTGGACCAGCTCGGCGGAGTACGCGACCGCGAGCCCGCCCGCCGCCGCCGCGACCACGAGCGCGCCGAGCCCGTTCGGCGGCCGGTGGCCGCGTACCCGCAGGCGGTGCCAGAGCAGCACGGCCCCCAGGGCGCCCAGCAGGACCGCGTGCGTCATCAGCAGCCAGGTCAGGATCGAGCCGTAGCCGGGCAGGCCCCCGCCGGTACGCCAGCGGGCCGGGGCGAACAGCAGGTACCCGGCCACCACGACGGTGAGCCCGACCGCTGTGGCGCGCAGCGCACGGGCGACCCGGTCACGTCGCGGGTCGGTGGGCGCCCGGTCGACGAGCGGCGGAACGCAGACCAGTACCACGCAGGCGAGCAGCACCGCGCCGGTGACCGCCAGCAACGCCGCCACAGTGGGCGGGACACCCTGCGCGGCCCGGGCGGCCAGCAGACAGCCGTCGAGGGTGGCGAAGGCCGCCGCGATGTGGATCGAACGCAGCCGGCCCATCAGCGGCTCGGTGTCCCACTGGCCGATCGTGCTCAGCGGCGGCCCGGCGGACGCCCGCTCCGGCGCCCGGAACGCGGTGAACGAGCGACCCGGCCGCCGGGCGCCCCACCAGACCAGGCTCACCGCGGCGGCCGGGACCAGCGCCAGCACCACGAGCCGCAGCCCCACCGGCCGCCCGCCCATCCAGGACAGCCACTCCCGGTCGGCGATGCAGGCCGGGACGGACAGGCACTGCCAGGCCACCAGGTCCAGCGCCACCCCGGCGCCGGCGAGCACGTACAGCGCGGTCAGGCTCAACCCCAGCACCCGGCACAGCGCCCGCACGACCGCGCCGCCGACGGCGTCCCCCGGCCGCATCCACACGGCCACGTTGAGCAGCATGAAGGGCATCAGGAACAGCAGCGAGAGGGTACGCAGCGCGGTGCCGGACGGCAGGTCGTTCCACTGGTACGCCTCCAGCGTCACCCCGCCCGCCCCGTGCTCGTCGGCGTGTCCGTGACGGGGACGGTAGAAGCCGGCGCTGCGGTCACCCGCGACCTGCCGGACCAGCGGCCGGTCCAGCACCTCGGCGGCCCCGCCCGCGGAGACCCCGTGCACCCGCAGCTCCACCACCTCGCCCGACGGCGCCTGTGCCCGCCCTGGTCCAGCCGTCATCGACCCTCCGCGACGTCCCGGCCGCCCACGCCGCCTGCACGGCCCGCCCTCGGGTGGCGCAGCGTCCTACCCGGCCGGGCCGGGGGCAAACGCCCGCGGGCCGGGCGGGCGGCCCGTTCGAAGCCGCGCCCTCCGGGTAACCGCCGCCGGACGTACTCGGAAGGGAGCCCGCATGACCGGCACACCATCACCGCGCGGCGCGGCCGGATGACGGGGGCCGCGGTGGCGACCCGGCTGCCGCCGATCGATGTCCACCGGTGGGTGAACTCCGCGCCGCTGACGCCGCAGGAGCTGCGCGGACGCGTGGTCCTGGTGGACGTCTGGGAGTACACCTGCGTGAACTGGATCCGCACCGCCCCGTACGTGCGGGCCTGGCACCGCGACTACCGCGACCTGGGGCTCACGGTGATCGGCGCGCACGCGCCGGAGTTCGCGTTCGGCCGGCTTCCGGAGAACATCGACCGGGCGATCCGCGACCACGGGCTCACCTACCCGATCGCGATCGACGACGACTACACGTTCTGGCGGGCCCTGCGCAACGACGCCTGGCCGGCCAGGTACCTCTTCGACGCCGACGGGCGGCTGGCCGACCGCTGGATCGGCGAGGGCGGCTACGACCGGACCGAGGCGCTGATCCGGCGGCTGGTCGAGGCCGCCACGCCCACGCCCGCGCTGCCGCCGGTCACCGCGGAGGTGACCGCGTTCGTGACCAGCCCGCAGCCCACGTACGCCGGGATCACCCCGGAGACCTACCTCGGCGCCGACCGGGGTGTGCCCGGCACGTACGCGCTGACCGGCGACTGGCGGGCCGAGGGCGAGTACGTCGAGACGGGCGGCGCCGGGGCGGAACTGGTCCTGCCGTTCACCGCCGGTGAGGTGAACCTGGTGGCCGACCCGGGACCGGAGGGACCGGCAGCGGTTCGGGTGCTGCTGGACGGGAAACCGGCCGGTGACGCGCGTGGCGCCGACGTGGACCCGGACGGCACGGCCGTCGTCGACCGGGCCGCGATGATCCGGCTGGTGGACGGCGCGACGCCGGGGGAGCACCGGCTCACCCTGCGCGCCGAGCGGCCCGGTCTCCGCGCGTACGTCTTCACGTTCGGTCCCTGACCCGACCCGAGGAGGACAACCCGTGGCCGTCAAGACCATGACGCCGACGCGTACCGCCGCCGGCATCCGCGAGATCCTGCTCGCGCCGCGCAGCTGGGCCGAGCGGGCGTATCCGAACCTGATCCACTACAACACGCTCGACCGGGGCGGGCACTTCGCCGCCTGGGAGCAGCCGGAGCTGTTCGCCCAGGAGATGCGGGCCGCCTTCCGGTCGCTGCGCTGACCGACGGCGGACGCGGCCGGGTGGGGCGCCCACCCGGCCGCGTCGGTACGCCCGGGTCAGACCTCGGTCAGCCGGACCGCGTCGGCGATGACCAGGCCGGCGGCGGAGCTCCATCGGCTGACCGCGACGCGGTTGGCGTCCCCGGCCGGCAGCGTGAACGTGCCGAGTGAGCGCCACTGCCCGCCGGTCGCCCGCTGGTCGACCACTACCGTCCGGTTGCCGGTGGTGGTGGCGACGATGTACGGCGTGGCCGCGTTGTAGCCCGCGTTCGCCGGCCACCACGCCTCGACCCGGTAGTTGCCGGTGCGGGGGACGTTGAACTTGTACCAGGCCGCGTCGCTCGCGGCGACCGGGTCCGCGTAGCGGTAGTCGGCGCCGTAGCGCTGCCCGGAGTACGTCGAGGTGCCCCAGCTCGCGCTCGCGGTGAACCGGCCCGCCGTGGCGTTGTCCACGATCGACGTCCAGCCGGTGCCACCGCCGGCCATCTTGGCGGCCACGTCGGCGCGCATCGTGTTCAGGTCGATGAAGGACGGGTCGATCTTGCCGGTGGTGCTGGTCTCCCGGTGGCCGCGGGCGTAGCTGGAGTCCCGGCCGAGCCGCTTGAGCACGGCGGCGGTGGCCGCGATGCTCGCGTTGTACTGGGCGGTGGTCATCCGCTGGTCGACACCGTTGTAGTCGATCTCCCACCCGATCATCAGGGTGTTGCCGTCCCCGGCCGGGATCGGGCCGCTGCCGCCGCTGGTGCCGGCGTGGTTGCACCGGCCGGCGGAGATCACGTGGAACACGCCGTGGTAGTCCACGAGCGCCTGGCAGAGCGGGCCGGGCAGGTCGGACCGGCCGTTGATGCAGATGTTCAGCGCCGGGTGCGGGTTGGTGGCGCTGGACGTGGCGGCGGTGTGGTGCCAGAGCACGCCGAGCGGGTCGAACGAGCCGGAGCGCATCCGGTTGAGCCAGTCGCCCTCGACCACGACCTGTACGCCGGCGCCGCGCAGCACGTCCACCAGCCAGGGAATGGTGGCCATCACTGCTCCCCGAGCAGGTCGGCGAGGCACTCGGCCTTCGGCGCGGCGTGCGCCGTACCGGGACGGACGGCCACCGCGAGGGCGGCGGCCACCAGGGCGGGTACGCCGAGCAGACCTCGGCGTCGCAGACGGGGGGATCGTGACGTGGGCATGGCGCTCCTCGGGTGACGGCGCTTCACCGATCGACGGATGTGAGTGCGGGCACGCTATACCGGCATCTGCCGTTCTGTCGATACCCTTCAATGGTCGTTTCCGTCGTGAAAACTTTCGCCATCACCACCTGTCGTCATCCGTCGATGCGTGGTAGAAATCCTGCCCAAGTCTCGCCGTCGAGCGAGGAATCCTTCACAGGAGGGGCGCCGATGAGAGCGATCGCCACGGCCCTGACACTTCTCGCCGTGCTCGCGGCCGCGGCCGTACCGGCGCAGGCTTCGGCCGTCCCGGCCCGCGCCGGGACACCGGCTGTCGCCGAGCCGCAGCCCGCCGCCGAGACAGCGGCCACCGTCGCCGCGGTCGGCCCGCAGCCCGGCACCTTCACCGGCAAGGGCTTCGACACCTGCACCGCGCCGTCGCAGGCCGCGATGGACGCCTGGCTGACCGCGTCGCCGTACCGCGCGGTCGGCGTCTACATCAGCGGCGGCAGCCGGACGTGCGCCCAACCCAACCTGACCGCGACCTGGGTCGCCGACCAGACCCGCAAGGGCTGGCGGCTGATCCCCATCGAGCTGGGCTACCAGGCGCCGTGCGGCACCCGTACGCCGAAGATGTCCGCCGACCCGGCCACCGCCCGCGGGCAGGGGAGGACCGCGGCGGACAGCGCGGCCGCCGCGGCGGTGGCGCTCGGCATCGGCGCCGGCAGCACGCTCTACAACGACATCGAGCAGTACCCGTCGAACGCGAGCTGCCGGGCCGCGGTGCTCTCCTTCCTCTCCGGCTGGGTCGAGCGCCTGCACACGCGCGGCTACCTCGCCGGCATGTACTCCAGCGGCTCGTCCGGCATCACCGACGTCTGCGCCGCCTACCACGACACCCGGTACCTGCGCCTGGACCAGATCTGGATCGCCTGGTGGAACGGCGTCGCGGACACCGACGGGGGCACGTACTGCGCCGACGACCGCTACGCCGACCAGCAGCGCCTGCACCAGTACGCAGGGGACGTCACCGAGACGTGGGGCGGCGTGACCATGAAGATCGACCGCAACTACCTGGACGTACGGGCCGGCACCCCGCCCGCGACGTGGAGCGTCACAGTCGACAACGCCACGTCGGGCGGGTTCAGCGCGGGCGCCGCCTGGGGCACCTCCGCGTACTCCGGGCAGCGCTACGGCGCCGACTACCGCTTCGCCGCGCCGGTGGCGTCCAGCGACGTGGCCTGGTTCCGGGCGAGCCTGCCCGCGACCGGCTCCTACGAGGTGTCGGTGTGGTACCCGGCCGACCCCGGCTACAACGACCGCACCCCGTACCTGGTGGCCACCACGACCGGCAACCGGTCGGTGGCGGTCGACCAGCGCACCGGCGGCGGGCGCTGGGTCTCGCTCGGCGTGTTCACGCTCGCCGCCGGGACCGGCGACAAGGTCGGGGTGAGTCGCTGGAGCGCCGGCACCGGGTACGTGGTCGCCGACGCGGTCCGCATCACCCGGGTGTGAGGCCGCACGCCGGTGAGCCGGTCCCGCCCGAGCGGGACCGGCTCACCCGGGCCGGGTCAGCTCAGGTGCGCCAGCAGGGCGGTGGCCATGCCCTGCTCTCCCCGGGCGTTGGGGTGGAACGGCGCGGCGGCGTTCTGCGGCACCAGCCCCTCCACCCAGCGGGTGCCGCTGCTCTTGCACGAGTCCCGGCCGATCGACGGGGTGTAGACGTCGGCGTAGCTCGCGCCGCCTGCCGCCGCCGTGTCGGCCAGCATCGTGTTGAGCGCCTTCTGGACGCCGCGCAGGTACGGCACGTCCTGGTAGGCGATCGGCACCACCGGCCAGCAGCCGTAGCCGCTGTCGGGCAGGATCGCCGGGTATCCGAGCACCACCACGCGCGCGTTCGGCGCGGCCTGGCGGACCGCCCGCAGCACGGCTGCCACCTTCGGCGCGGCGGCGGCGATCCGGGCCCGCAACTGGTCGGTGCCGCCCGCGGTGAACCGGTTCTTGCAGGGCGAGCCGAGCGGGCTGCTCACGCTCGCCTCGGCGCAGTCGCTGATGATGCCGGAGAAGCCGATGTCGTTGCCGCCGATCTGGACGGTCACCAGCGCGGTGGCCGGCGTGACGGCGTTGACCTGCGGCGGCAGCGCGATGCCCAGCGCCCCGTCGCCGCCGTACAGGATGTCCTCGGTGGTGGCTCCGGAGCAGCTCACGTCGGCGAACGACGAGGAGCCGGCGGACGCCGCCACCAGGGACGGGTAGTTGCGGTTGGAGCGCAGGCAGTTCAGGTCGACCTGGGTGGGCACGAGCGGTGCGGAGGTGTAGGAGTCGCCGAGCGCGACGTAGCGACCGGCGGGCGCGGCGGCGACGGCGGGTGCGGCGGCGGTGAGCAGCATGCCGGCGGCGGCCGCGACGAGCGCGGTCATCCGGCCGGCGGTCCGCAGGAGCGGCAGGCGGGGACGGTTCATGGGGCCCTCCCGGAGGGGTCCTGGTGGTGGTGCTGGGATTCTGTCCGCGCCTGTGACGTGCGTCAATATCGATAAACCTCACTAAATGACGGTCCAGGATGTGGTCCGCCGCCGTCCGGCCGAGCGGCCGGAGGTGTCGCGTACATCACACTTTTCGGCGTCGCCGATGTCGGGTACAGGTCGGTCGCCGATCGGTCAATCCGTTGCGTCCCAACGGTCCCCGGCCCGTCACGCCTGATGGGCGGCCGGATGCCGGATCCGAGCACGTACGCACCGGAGTGACCTCGGCACGGCTGGTGAAGAACGTATCGAATGTCGGCGATCGTGAATTTGCAGGCGTCATTACGCTGCGGGGTGGTTGATCGCCGGAACCACGGACGACAGGTGGAAGAACCTCAGATGAGTGACAATCACCCTCCCTACGGAGGCTATCCGGACCCGAACGCCGGAGCGTGGGGCAACCAGCCCGACCCGAACGCCCCGTACGGCGCGCAGCCGGCCTCGGGCGCGCCCTACGGTTCGCAGCCGGCGTCGGGTGCGCCCTACGGTTCGCAGCCGGCGTCGGGCACCCCCTACGGCGCCCAGCCCGCGTCGGGTGCGCCGTACGGCGCCCAGCCCGGGTCGGGTGCGCCGTACGGCGCGCAGCCCGCGGCGCCGTTCCCCGGGCAGCCGGGCTACCCCGGGCCGGCGCCGTACGCGCCCACCCCGCCGCCCCCGAGCGGAGGCAAGAGCAAGGGGCTCATCGTCGGCCTCGCCGCGGGCGCGGTCACGCTGACGCTGCTGTGCTGCGGCGGCGGGCTCGCCTACGTCGCCTTCAACGGCGACGAGGAGGACCCGAAGCCGGTGGCGTCGGGCAGCGCCACCCCCGGGCCGGACACCAGCCCGTCCGCGACCCCCAGCGCGGACGGCCCGGAGTCGACCGGGCCGGACGGGCCCTCCAACAACAACTCGATCACCGCGCGGTACGCCAGCGAGATGTCGGCGGTCTGCGACGGGGGAGCGATCCTCAACGCCGCCCCGTACACCGCGCCGGCGGGCTCGAAGGCGTACGTCTTCTCCAACTCCCCGGACCGGCCGTCGTTCTGGTCGCAGAAGACGGTCAGCTCGGCCAAGCCGTACTACGCGAAGTCGGCCGACTTCGCCACGGTGTCCGTCATCGGCTGCCTCAAGATGGTCGAGGGCAGCGAGGGCACGCCGAAGAAGTGCCAGTACAAGAACAGCGAGGACAAGGTCGTCACCGTCGACTACATCTCCTCGCGGTACACCCTGACCTTCCACGCCGCCAAGACCGGCGAGAAGGTCGGCGACGGCGGCACGGTGACCGCGCCCGCCGCCCGGTGCCCGAGCTTCATCTCCTACAACAAGGTGACGATGAAGTCGTACGCGTCCCCGGACAGCGGCACCATCGAGGCCGCGCTGGACCGCTTCCTCAAGTAACGACACCCGGATCGCGGTGTGCGGGTCTCACCGACCCGCACACCGCGATCGGTGTTCAGGCCGGAAGCGGCCGGCCGTGCGTCTCCACGCACTCGCGGGCGAAGAGCCGCAGCAACTCCGGCAGATGGAAGCGCTCGGCCGGGGCGCAGGAGTCGACCGGCACCAGCAGGTTGTGCTGGATCAGGTGCTCCACCATCCGGTTGGCCTGCTGCCGGGGCAGGCGCAGGATCTCCACCGCGCTGGCCGGGGTGATGAACGAGTCGGCGCGGGCCAGCGCGTGCAGCGCCAAGCGGGCGTCGACGTCCAGCGCCTGGTAGCTGACCGACAGGCTGCCGCGCACCGAGATGTCCCCGACCGCCAGCTCCGACAGCCGGTTCTCCTCGTCCTCCAGGTGCGCGGCGAAGCCGGGCAGGGCCACGTCGGGCTGGGTGACGAGCCGGCTGCCGACGATCCGCAGCGCCAGTGGCAACTGGTCGCAGGCCGCGGCGATCCGGCCGAACACCTCCGGCTGCTCACGTACCCGGCGCTCGCCCGCGATCGTGGCCAGCAGCTCCACCGCGTCGGCCCGGTCGAGCGCGCCGAGCGTCAACCGCCAGCCCACGTCCAGGTCCAGCAGGCGCTGCCGGCTGTTGATCAGGACCAGGCTGCGGCCCGCCCCGGGCAACAGCGGGCGCACCTGCTGCGCGCAGTCGACGTCGTCGATGATGAGCAGCAGCCGCCGGCCGGCGAGCGCGCACCGCAGCACGGCGGAGCGCTCCCGGATGTCCTCGGACACGTCGGTCAGCGGTACGCCCAGCTCGACCAGCAGCTCCCGGATCAGCTCCCCGCTGCCGCGCGGCGGCTCGTCGCCGCTGTCGAAGCTGACGAAGAGCTGACCGTCGGGAAAGAGGTCGGCCAGGTCGTACCCGCTGCTCACCGAGAACGACGACTTGCCGACGCCCGGCGCGCCGGAGACGAGCACGACACCGGCGTGCTCGTCGGCGCCGGCCGGGTCGGCGATCCCCTCGGCGATGGCGCGCAGCTGGCCCGCAGTGGTGTCCCGGCCGACCAGGGACGGCGGCTTCATCGGCAGGGCCTGCGGGCTGGTCGGCGGGCCGGGCGGCGACACGGGCCCGCCGCCGAGGGCCGTGGGCCGGCCGGACGGTGGGCGGACCTCGGCGGAGTCCGCGTCCAGCGCGGTCTGGAGGGCGCCCTGGAGCGTGGGGCCGGGGTCGACGCCCAGCTCGTCGATGATGCCGCGCCGGGCCTGCTGGTACGCGGCCAGCGCCTCGGCCACCCGCCCCTCCCGCGTCAGCGCGGTCACCAGCTGCGCCTGCCGGCGTTCGTCGAGCGGCTCCTCGGCCACCATCCGGCGCAGCGACGGGATGACCCGCGCCGGCTGCCCCAGCCGCAGGCGCAGGTCGATCAGCTCCGTCGTCATCTCCCGGTGCTGCTCCCGCAGTGCCGTGACGGTCGCGCCCAGGTCGGTGCCCAGATCCGTCAGGTCCTCCAGCGGGTGCCCGCCCCACAGGTCGACCGCCCGGTCGAACAGGTCGGCGGCGGCCTGCGGCCGGTCGCTCCGGGCGGCCCGGCGGGCCTCGTCGGCGAGCCGACGGAACCGCAGCAGGTCCAGCTCGTCCTCGTCGACCCGCAGGTGGTAGCCGGTGCCGTCGTGGACCAGCCGGCCGGCCGAGTCACCGCCGCGGTCCAGCGTCTGCCGCAACCGGTGCACGTACGTGCGCAGGTTGCGTACCGCCGACGCGGGCGGCGACTCCGGCCAGAGGCCGTCGACCAGCCGGGAGGTGGCGACCGTGCGCCCCGGACTCAGCAGCAGCACGGCGAGCAGGAGGCGGGGCTTGGTGCCGGTCAGCATGACGGGGCGGTCGCCCGCGTACAGGCTCAACGGACCGAGAACACTGAACCGCATGGATGTCGTCCCCCGCTCCGGCGCACCGTCCACAGTGTGGTGTGTAAGGCTGGGTTTCCCACCTTCGGCCGGGGAATGCATCGCTCCCAGATGGTGCAAGTAATCACTGATCGGTGTGTACTTCGTGACCCGGAGTCAGTTGCGCCGTCGCCCGCCGCGCCGCGTCGAGCACCGCCACCGCGTCCGTCACCCCGGCGCCCGCCGACCGGCCCTCCCGGACCAGCACGGCGAAGTCCTCCGCCTGGCGGGCCAGGGCCGCGTACATGGTGGCATCCCCGTCGGCCGGGTCGAGGAAGGCCAGCCGCTCGTGGTCGCGGGTGCCGAAGACCTCCACCGTCGCCATGTCGCCGCCGCGGTGGTGCCGGCCGAGCGAGACCAGCGCGGTGCCGCCGCCGGACAGGCCGAGCAACGCCTGCGCGCTGTCCACGTCCCGGCCGCGTACCGCCGGGTCGGTTACCGGACCGGCCGGCTGCACCGCGACCCGGTCGATCTCCTGCCCGGTCAGCCACCGGATCTGGTCGAACTCGTGCACGCCCATGTCCACGAAGATCCCGCCGCTGCCGGTGCGGAACGCCGCCGCGGGCGGCTCGCCGTCCCACTGCGCCGCGGCCACGAACAGCACCTCGCCGAGTTCGCCGCCGGCGATCCGCTCCCGCAGCCGGCACAGCTGCGGGACGAACCGGCGCCAGTAGGCGACCTGGAACGGGATCCCGGCGGCGGCGGCGACCCGCCCCGCCTCGGCCGCCCCGGCCGGGTCGAGCCCGGCCGGCTTCTCGCACAGCACCGGCAGCCCGGCCTTGGCGGCGGCCGCGACCAGCGCGCCGTGCCGCCCGGTGGGCGCGGTCACCAGGAGACCGTCCGGCACGGCGTCCGCGAGCAGGTCCTCCACGCTCGGGTACGCGGGCAGCCCGGCCGCGGTGACCGCCTCCCGTGCCGCCGGAACCGGATCGACCACGTACCGGATCCGGACGCTCCGGTGGTCGGCCAGGGCGCGCAGGTGGTGGTGGCCCATCCGGCCCGCCCCCACCAGCGCCAGCCGGAACTCATCGCTGCCGGTCATCGTCGGTTCCCCTCTCCTCGTCGGTGTCGGTGCCGTCCGTGCCGTCGCGGCCGTCCGTACCGTCGTCGCCCAGCCAGCCGGCCAGCGCGGCCACCACAGCCGGCGCTCCGGTGCCGAAGACCTCGAACCCGTCGTGGCGCCACCGCCGGCTCACCCCGCCGGCGGCCTCGACCAGCGCGGCGCCGGCCGCGATGTCCCACGGCGCGGGGTCGAAGCTGACGAACGCGTCCAGTTCGCCGCGGGCCACGGCCGCCAGGTCGCAGACGGTGGAGCCGGTGTTGCGCAGGTCGGCGACCCGGGGCGCGACGCCGACGAGCGCCTGGTACGCCCGCCGTCGCGGCCCGGGCGCGTTCGGCACCGCGAACGCCACCAGGGCGTGCCCCGGCCGGGCCTCCCGGTTGACCGCGACCGGGGCGTCGCCGTCGAGCGCGCCGCCGTCGTCGAGCACCAGGCAGGCGCCGGTGGCCGGTTGCAGGACGGTGGCCGCGACCACCTGGCCGTCGCCCACGTCGCAGCCGGTCGCCACCGCGATGCTCACCGCGTACCGGCTCGCACCGTGGCTGAAGTTCAGCGTGCCGTCGAGCGGGTCGACGATCCAGCGCAGCCCGGAGCAGCCGGCGCTGGCACCGGACTCCTCGGCCAGGACGGCGTCCTGCGGCCGGTCCCGGGCGAGCAGGCCGAGGATGGCCCGCTCGCTGGCGTGGTCGGCGGTGGTCACCGGGTCCTGGGCCGCGCCGCCCTTGTGTTCGGTCCGGAAGCCCCGGCCCCGCGCCTCGCGGATCGCGTCCGCCCCGGCCCGCGCCGCGCGCAGGCTCAGGTGGCGCAGGTCGCCGGGAGCGGCGCCGATGCTCATCGCGCCACCTGCGCTTCCCGCGGCGCGGCGACCCGTGCGTAGCCGCCGTCCACGAACAGCAGTGGCGGGGTCGGCCGGAGCAGGCCCGCCGAGCGGACCGCGCCCATCAGTACCGCGTGGTCCCCGGCCGGGTCGGCGGAGACCGCCTCGCAGCCGAAGTACGCCACCCCGTCGGTCAGCCGCGGGCAGCCGGTCGCCCGCTCGTCGTCGTAGGCCACACCCGCGAAGCCGTCGGCGCCCGCCGGGCGGCCCCGGCTGGCGAACCAGGCCGCCTCCTCGCGCTGGTCGTCGCCGAGCACAGTCACCGCGAACCGGCCGGTACGACGCACCGCGCCGAGCAGCCGGCAGTCCCGCCGCAGGCAGACCAGCAGCATCCGGGGCGACAGCGACACGGTGGTGAACGAGTTGACGGTCATCCCCACCGGGCCGTCGGGCCCGACGGCGGTCGCCACCGCCACCCCGGTGGCGAAGCGCCCGGCCACCGACCGGAACGCCCGCTCCTGGTCCTGTCCGTTCCCTGTGCCGGTCATCACCGTGCTCCTCTCGTCGCGCTGCCGACCAGGTCGGCGGCCCGCCGCCGGTCGGTCTTGCCGTTGGCGTTCGTGGGCAGCGTGGCCACGTGGTGGATCCGCGCCGGCACCATGTAGGCGGGCAGGCGCTCGGCGCACCTGTTGGTCAGCTCGTCGGTGATCCCGGCGGCGCCGGTGTAGACCGCCCGCAGGGAGACGTCGTCACCCGTGCCGAACGCCAGCACCACCGCGTCCTGCACCCCCGGGTGGCCGCGCAGGACCATCTCGATCTCGCCCAGCTCGATCCGGTAGCCGCGCAGCTTCACCTGGTCGTCCAGGCGCCCGTGGTGCACGAACGTGCCGTGCTCGCGCCGGACCCGGTCACCGGTGCGGTAGTACCGGCGGTCCGCGTACGTGACGAAACGGTCCTCGTCGTCGGCCGGGTCGAGGTAGCCGTCGAACCGCTGCGGCCCGTGCACGCACAGCTCACCGTCGTCCACGCCGACGGTGCCGTCCTCGGCGCGCAGGATCGCGTCCAGCCCGGGGTGCGCGTCGCCGATCGGGACGGTGCCGTTGGAGGTGGCCGGCCAGGCCGCCGGATCCGCCGGCAGCCGGTGACCGGTGCACGTCACGGTCAGCTCGGTGGGACCGTAGAGGTTCTCCACCACGCTGCCCGGCGCCGCGTCGGCCCACGCCCGCGCCTGCTCCAGCGTCAGCGGCTCGCCGGCGAAGAGGCTGTGCCGCAGGCCGGGCATGGCACCGGGGGAGAGCATCCGCATCCGGCGAGCCAGCGAGACCACCGAGGGCACCGAGAACCAGTGCGTGATCCGTCGTTCGTTGACGAACCGCACCGGCGTCAGTACCTCGTCCGGCTGCGGCACCACGAGCGTGGCGCCGCCGCCCCAGGCGACGAACATGTCGAACACGGACGGGTCGAAGGTCAGGTCGAAGGTCTGAGACAGCCGGTCACCCGGGCCGACCGGGTAGCGGTCCCGGCAGTACGCGAGGAACGCGTCCACGTTGCGGTGCCGGACCGGCACGCCCTTGGGCCGCCCGGTCGAGCCGGACGTGAACAGCAGGTACGCCACGTCGTCCGGTGCCACCGGCGCGGCCGGCGGCGGGGCGGCGGGCGCGCCGTCGAGGCGTACCGTCACCGCGTCGCCCGCGACCTGCGCCGCGGTCGCCGCGCCCGCGTCGTCGACCACGAGCGCGTCCACGCCCGCGTCCCGGCACAGCCGGGCGGTGCGGGCCGGTGGGAAGGCCGGGTTGAGCGGCACCACCACCGCTCCGGCGCGCAGCGCGGCCAGATAACCGGCGTACGCGGGCAGGCTGCGGGCGGCCAGCAGGCCGACCGCACGCGGACGGTGGCCCACCTCGGCGTGGATCCGCCCGGCGAGGCCGTCGGCGAGGTCGCGCAGCCGGCGGTAGCTCACCGGCTCCCCGCCGACCTCCAGCGCGACCGCTTCGGGCACGCGTGCCACGGTCCGCTCGAACCAGGAGTAGAGACTCACGGCGTTGCTCCCTTCACTGTGCTGTCGTCGATCGGTCTTCCGGCGCCACCGCGCGCGGGACGCCGCGCTCAGGTCACCGCGCCCACCAGCTCGTCGGCGTGGTCGGCGATGCCGGCGAGCATCGCGCCGATGGCGCCACCGGCGATGCCGAACATGGCCGCCTCGGTGCGCAGCTGCGCCTCCCCGCCGTCGCGGAACGCGTCCGCGCCGCGCAGGCGCACCGCCTCGGCGGCGACCCGGTCCACGGTCTCGGCGGCGCTGACCTTGAGCAGCATCCCGGTGACCGCGGACGGGACGGCCGCCGGCGCGTCCAGCAGCGGCGCGCACAGCGCGTCGAGCTGGTGCGTGGCGACCAGGCACCGGGCGTACCGCTCGCGGACCGCCGGGCGGTCCCACAGCGTGCCCGTCCCGGCCGGCCGCCGCCGCAGCCAGTCGTGCAGGCCGGCCAGCATCCGGTGGCACATCGCCCGGGCCCACAGCGCTCCGGCGACCCGTTCGACGCCGACCTGCCGGGCGAACCCGGCCAGCGCCCGGCCGGGGCGGCCCAGCACGGCGTCCGGGTCGAGCGCGACGCCGGCGAAGCGCAGGTGGCCCGCGCCGGACCCGGCGAACGCCCGGCCGGCGGACTCGGCAGTCACGCCGGGCGCGGCGGCGGGCACCAGCACCCAGCAGAAGCTGGTGAAGTGCCGCGCCTCGCGGTGCCGGGCCAGCACCAGCGCCGCATCGCAGCTCGTCGCGTTGGTGATCCAGTCCTTGCCGCCGTCCAGGACGGCGCCGTCGTCGCCGGGCTTCACCCCGGTCGTGGCGTCGAGCAGGTCCGAGCCCGACCCGGCGGCGTCGGTGACGGCCAGCGCCACCACCGTCTCGCCGCGCAGCATCCCGCGTCGCGCGGTCTCCGCCGGGCCGGTCGCGCCGGCCAGCAGCGGCAGCACTGTGGCGACCTGGACGCAGACCGACAGCGTCACGCCGAGCGGGCACCGGGCGTCCAGCTCGGTGAGCAGCGCCGACAGCCGCCGGGGGTCCGGCTGGACGCCGTCCGGGTAGAGCGCCTCGATGATCCCGGCGACGCCCAGCGCGCGCCACACGGCGCCGGAGTCGGTGGGGTCCACCCCGGACAGGGCCGCCCGCACCGCGGCGTCGTCCCCGGCGGGCGTCGGCTCAGGCAAGACGCACCCCCGGGTCGCGCAGCGACAGCGCCCCGTTGGCCAGGCGCAGCCGGTCGTTGGCGTAGTTCAGCGAGGCCGAGCGCAGATCCCGGAAGGTGCGCTCCAGCGTCAGCGGCGAGTCGGTCAGGTAGCCGTGGCGCAGGCCGGTCAGCTCGACCAGCTCGTCGGCGGCGGCGAAGGACTCCTCGGCCGCCCGGATCTTCAACGTGTTGAGCAGCAGTTGCACCGGCGCCGCCGACATGTCCGGCGCGTCGGTGACCACCGAGACGGTGTGCCGCAGCAGCGCGTGCGCCGCGTCCAGCCGGGCGCGGATGCCGGCCAGCCGGAGCAGCACCAGCTCGGAGGAGGGGGCGAACTGCCGCCGTCCCGCCTCGCTGCGGGCGTGCCGCAGCACCCGGCCGTACGCCCCGGCCGCCGCCCCGATCCAGGCCGCCGACCAGCCCACGTGCGCCAGCGGCGCGAAGACCCGGGTGGCGATCTCCCGGAACCCGCCGTGCTCGCCGATGACCTGCCACTGCGGCACCGCGCCGCGCAGCCGCATCGGGACGCTGTGCGTGGCCCGCATGCCCAGCGGGCGCCACCCGCCGGTCACCTCGATCTCCACCTGCTCCCGGTCGGCGTAGACCAGGTCCACCTGGGCGGCGGAGCCGGCGCCCGGCGCGCGGGTGGTGATGAGGAAGGCGTCCGCGTACGGGCCGCCTGTCACGATCGGGGCCTGACGGTCGATCCGCAGCATCTCGCCGTCGTGCTCCAGCGCCGACTCGGAGGTCAGCAGGTGGCCGCCCTTGCCGGCCTCGGTGGTGACCGAGCCGAGATACCGCTCGCCCCGGGCCACCGCCGGCAGCACCTCGGCACGCAGCTTCTCCCCGCCGTACGCGGTGATCGCGGCGACCTGCTGGCAGTGCATGGCGAAGACCATCGCCACCGACATGTCCACCCGGCCCAGCGTCAGCGTGACGTCGACCAGGTCCGGCAGTGTGCCGCCGGCGCCGCCCTCGGCGGCCGGGACCAGCAGTCCCAGCAGCCCGGTACGGCGCATGGCGGCCAGCGCCTCGGTGGGGAAGGCGGCGTTCTCGTCGGCCTGGCGGGCGTGCTCCGTCGCGATGTCGGCGACGGTCTCGACGGCCGGGGCGTACCCGGCGGCCGCGGTCATCGGGAACCACCGCCGACCGGGGTGCGCAGCTCCTCGACCACGCTCCACAGTCCACCGGCGGTGGCGAAGGTGGAGTCGACCAGCTTGTCGTCGGGCACGGCGACCCCGAACGTGTCCTCGATGGCGAACAGCAGCTCGATCTCGCGCATGGAGTCCAGGCCGAGGTCGCGCAGGCGGGCGTCCTCGGTGATCTCGTCCGGCCCGGCGAACTTGAGGAACGGGCGGAGCAGTTCGGTGAATTCGGCGTTCATGACGTCACCTTTCTTCTCGGGGTTCGGCAGTGGCGCCCGGCGCGTCGACCGGGTGCCGCGTCAGGGTCAGCCGGGACGTCTCGACGACGCGGTCGCCGTCGCAGACGACCTCGACCGGCGCGGGGTGGCCGAGGAAGGCCAGCAGGCTCGCCGAGAGCCCGTACGCCCCGACGTTCGGCACGGCGAGCACGTCGCCCGGCCGTACGTCGGGCAGGTTCGCGGCGCGGGCCCAGGTGTCCAGCGGCGTGCACAGCGGCCCGGCGACGATCGCGGCCTCCAGCGGCGCGCCGTCGCGGCCGTCGGCGGCGTGCAGGGCGGGTACGAGCGGCGGCAGCCGGCGCAGGCCGGACATCCCGCCGAGGTGGTTGATGCCTGACTCCAGCACCACCACCGGCGTGCCCTGCGACCGCTTGACGTCCAGCACGCGGGTCAGCAGCGTGCCGGCGGTGGCGGTGAGGAACCGCCCCGACTCGAAGGCCACCTCGGGGGTGCCGTCGCGCCAGGCGGGGAAGAGGTCGTCCAGCGCCGTGGCGACCCGGTCGGCGAGGCCGGTCAGGTCCGCGTTGTGGCCGGGCCGGGCGAACGGCGCGCCGAAGCCGCCGCCGAGGTCGAGCAGGGTGAGGTCGATGCCGAGCAGGTCCCGCAGCCGCCGGGCGGTACGCGCCGCCGCGGTGAACTGGGCCACCAGCGCGTCCACCGAGTCGACGTTGCTGCCGGTGTAGAGGTGGAATCCGCGTACCGGGGCCGACGGGCGGGAGCGGAACCGCTGCGGTTCCTGCTCGATCCAGTCGACGTCGGCGCCGAACTGCGACGCGACGCCGGTCATGGTCAGCCCCTGGCCCGGGTTGGGCACCCGGTCGTTCACGCGCAGCAGGCAGTGCACTTCGACGCCGTGCGCGGCGGCGATCCGGTCGGCCTGGTCGAGGCCGGCCGGCGAGTCGACGGAGAACCAGCGGACCCCGGCGCGTACCGCCCCGGCCACCTCGGCGTCGCGCTTGCCGGGTCCGGTGTAGAGCATCCGGTCGCCCGGAACGCCGGCCCGCAGCGCCGCTGCGAGTTCGCCCGGGGAGCAGATCTCGGCGTCGCAGCCGGCGGTGTGCAGCGCCGCGACCAGCGCCGGGTGCGGGTTGGCCTTGAGCGAGTAGAACAGCCGGCTGGGTGCGGGCAGCGCGGCGACCAGGGTGGCGTGGCTGGCGCGTACCCGGGCCAGGTCGTAGCGGTACGCGGGGGTGTCGAAGGGCAGGTCAGCCACGGTGCTCACCCGCCAGCCGGGCCAGCGCCCGCCGGTCCACCTTGCCGTTGCCGGTCAGCGGCAGGTCGGGCAGCACGACGCAGCGCGCCGGCACCTTCATCTCCTCCAGCTGTTCCCGCAGCCGGCGCAGCACGTCGGCGGGGGTCAGCTCGGCCACCACGAACAGCGTCGCGCCGTCGCGGCCGTCGGCCGGCGGCAGCACCCCGGCCGCGTCCACGCCGTCGACCCGGTACGCGGCGGCCTCCACCTCGGTGGCGCTGACCCGGGTGCCCTTCTCCTTGTAGACGTCGTCGCGCCGGCCGGCGAAGTGGACGTACCCGTCGGCGTCCACGTGACCGTGGTCGCCGGTGTGCAGCTGCGGGAACAGCCCGTGGGCGCGGCGGAAGCGCTGCGCTGTCAGTTCGGGCCGCCGCCAGTAGCCGGCCATCACGTGCGGGCCGCGTACCACCAGCTCGCCGCGGACGCCCGGTGGCTGACGCCGCCCTGCGGCGTCGACTGTGAAGATCTCGGTGCCTGGTAGCGCCCGCCCGCAGGCGCCGGGCCGGCGCAGGTCGGCGTCCGGCGGCATGATCGCCGCGCGTTTGCACTCGGTGAGGCCGAACATCAGCTGGACGCTCAGGCCGGGCAGCAGCCGGCGCAGGCCGGCCAGCACCTCCGGCGGCATGGCCGCGCCGGTGTTGGTGAGCAGGCGCAGCGGCGGGCGCGGCGCGCCGGCCCGGCCGAGCAGCCGCAGCAGGTTGATCGCGAGCGACGGTACGCAGGGCAGCACCGTGGCGCCGGACTCGACGAGGGTCGCCAGCAGGCGGCCACCGGTGTCCCCGGGATCACCGAGGCGCAGCCGGGCGCCGGCCACGGTGCTGAGGAAGATCTGGTAGAGGCCGTAGTCGAACGACGGCGGCAGCAGGACGTGCACCACGTCGTCGGGCCGGTAGCGCAGCTCCGACTGGATCGCCCGGACCGCGAACGTGACCTGGGCGTGCGTGGACACCACGGCCTTCGGCATGCCGGTGCTGCCGGAGGTGTAGATCAGGCAGACCGGGTCGACAGCGAGCGGGGCCGGACCGGCGGGCGCGCCGCCGATGGCCACGCCGGACGCGGCGCGGCGCGCCTCGGCCGCGCCGCGCACCGGGACGCCGCGGGCGCGGGACAGGCCGGTCAGGACCGGGTCGTCGGTGAGGACCAGGCCCGGCTCGGCGTCGTCGAGCACGTGGGCGAGGGCGACCTCGGGGGCCGGCGTCCGGAGGACGACGAAGACCGCGCCGGCCCGGGCGACCGCGTACAGCAGCGCCGGCAGGGCCGCGTCGGCGGGCAGCGCCACCAGCACCCGGTCGCCGCGCCGGACGCCCTGCCCGCGCAGCCAGCCGGCCAGGCGCAGGCTGTCGGCCCGCACCTGACGGTACGTGAACTCGACGGTCCCGTCCCCGACGGCGGGCGCGTCGGGGCGCGCGCCGGCGGTGCGGTCCAGCAGGTCGTGCAGCAGTTCGGTACTCATCGGGCACCTCCGGTGGCGGCGCCGAACATGGCGCACAGGGAGCCGACGTCGCGCAGGTCGGCCGCTGACAGCGCGGTGGCCGGCACCTCGACGCCGAGCCGGCGTTCGACCCGGTCGATGACGTCGACCAGCCGGAACGAGTCGAAGCCGGGCAGTTCCCGGAGCACGTCGGTGGTGCGCAGGGCCGAGCCGTCCAGGTCCAGGGTGTCGCCGAGCGCGCCGAGCACCGCCGCGCGTACCCCGTCGTCACCGGCCCTCTCCGGCGCGGGCGGCGCGGCGGCGTCGCCGGTCGTGCCGGGCGGCCCGGCGATCGACTCCAGCGCGGCCAGGTGGTCGGCGATCAGCTCGCCGAGCGCGTCCGCCAGTTCCGGCGCGGCCGGCCGGCCCGCCTGGGCCCGCCGCAGCGCCACGTAGCTGCGCGTGGCGAGTTGCTGCCAGCGCGCGGCCTGCCCGGCCAGCGCGGCGGCGGCCTCCGGCGCGACCGCGGCGAGCCAGCGTTCGTGCAGGTCGCGGGCGCGGGCCAGCAGCCAGACGTCGAGGACGAAGCGGTGCAGCCCGGCCACGGTGTCCAGGGCGGCGCCGGTGCGGGTCAGGTAGTTGTCGATCTCCGGGCGGGCCCGGCCGGCCCGGGCGGCGTTGCCGGCGAGCATGGCGGGCACGTCGATCTCCGGGGCCGGGTGCGCCGTCACTGCCAGGGTGTGCGCGCCGCCGGCCAGCGCCGTGTCGAACGCGGCGGCGGGCAGCCGCCACACGCCGGGACGCGCGGGGCCCCAGGCGGTGTCGTTGTGGTACGCGTCGACCACTGTGACCTCGTCCGGCGCGGCGGCCGTGACGAGGAAGCTGTGCCGCATGTGTTCGTGTTCGTGGTAGGGGCACCAGGGCAGGTTGTACGCGTCGGCGGTGACGTAGAGCGGCTGGCCGGGCGCGCACAGCCGCCGCACCTGCGGGCCGTCGAGCTGCATCCACCGGCCCTCGACCCGCAGGCCCAGCAGGTCGACCGCCTCGGCGGCCCGGTCGTCCGAGGTCGCCTCGACTGTGACCAGGCCGTCCTGGTCCCGGGTGCGGAACCCGTACCGGGCGCCGAGGGCGAGGTGGCTGCCGGACCCGTTCGCATGGTCGGCCAGCAGGGCGAAGCTCGTCTGGAGACAGTCCAGCGCGGTCGCGTGCAGGCCGGTCAGGATCGGCGTCCACACCGGATCCGTGGTCGGCCGGTCCGGCGCGTTCGGGACGTGGTGGGACATGGGGGACTCCTCGATGCGGGTACGTGGGGCGGGGCCGCCGGCGCGGAGGGTGCCGCGCCGGCGGCCGGTACGAAGGTCAGCTGCCGGCGCGGCCGTCCAGACCGTTGGCCCAGGAGGCGAGCGCCTGCGCCTGCTCGGCCAGCGCGTGCTCGTCGGTGCCGATCGGGTCCTTGAAGAAGAACCCCAGCTCCTCGATCGGGCCGACGTGGCCGGCCCGGTGCGCCGCGGCGGTCAGCCGGGCCAGGTCGAGCACGAGCGGGGCGGCCAGCGTGGAGTCCACCCCGCTCCAGGTCAGCTGCATGGACATCCGGACGCCCAGGAACCCCTCGAACGAGACGTGGTCCCAGGCGGTCTTGTGGTCGCCCAGGTCCGGCACGTTGTCGATGTGCAGCGGGGCCGTGACGTCCTCACCCAGCAGCGCGGGCAGCACGCCCGACTTCGAGCTGAGCTTGCTGCGGGCGTTGCGCGGATCCTCCAGCGTCGCGCCGTCGCCGCCGCCGAGCAGGTTCACCCCGGCCCAGGAGAGCACGTGCAGGGCGCGGGAGGTGAACATCGGCGCCAGGGCGGTACGCAGCAGCGTCTCCCCGGTCTTGCCGTCGGAGCCGGCGAACGGCACGCGCTCCCGCTGCGCCATCATCTCCAGCGCGGGCAGCCGGGCGCCGGTGGACGGGGTGAAGTCGACGAAGCCGCAACCGGCCTGGAACGCCGCGTACGCGACCACCGAGCTGGCCGGCAGCGCCTTGTCGTCCGGGTCGGCCATGGCGCGGGTCAGCGCGTCCAGGTCGTCGTACTCGGGCCGGTGGTCGGCCGGCGGCTCGGTCGAGGACACGTTGATGACGACGACCCGGGACAGCCCGTAACGGCTGCGGAACTCCTCGATGTCGCCGGCCAGCCGGTCGACCACCTCGGCCAGCGGTGCGGTCTCGGTACGCGCGTCGTACCCGGTGCGCAGGTTCTGCTCAACCTCGGGCAGGCTGCCGCGCACGGCCGCCAGCACCGGCGCCGGGATGACCCCGGAGTCGACGAGCGACTCGGCCTTCTTCTCCAGCGGCGTGTCGACGATGTCGTGCCCGCCGACCACCAGGTCGTTCCAGCTCGCCAGCGGCGCGTCGCGCAGCATGCCGGTGTCGGTGACGCAGCCGGTCGAGTCGGCCATGCCGGCGCGCAGCGCCAGCAGACCGGTGATCGCGGTGGTGGCGACCGAACCGCGGGCGCCGTTGAGCCACACGCCGACGGGCGCGTCCGTGTCGGGGGACGGGGTCGGGGCGTGCGAGGTCTCGCGTTGGGTGACGGTCACGGGAAGACTCCTTCTCTGGGTGCGCCGGGACGGCGCGGTTCAGCGGGTGAGCACCTTGGTGACGGCGGCGGCGATGTCCTCCATGTCCTGTTCGGCGCCGAGGAAGGTGCTGTGGTGTGTCTGGACGGTGTGGGCGGCGAGCCACTCGGTGTTCGGGTACGTGCGCTCCCGGTGGATCGCCGCGAAGCGTTCGGCCAGCGGCGCGAGCAGCGGCTTCGTCCACGGCTGGAGCAGCCGGCTGCGGTGCAGCGGCTCGTCGGTGCAGTAGAACCGCCGGCTCAGCTCGGCGGTGAGCGCGGCGGCCACGGCGGCGTTGTCCATGCCGGCCGGGAACTGGTCGAAGACGATCGTGCCCTCGTAGATCGAGATGCGCGTCTGCCCCGCCGCGGGTCGCAGCAGCCGTACGCCGTCCAGGCCGTCCAGCAGCTCGCCGAGCAGCCGGTAGTTGTGGTTGCGTACCTCGTGCTGCTCGTCGAGGGTGGTCAGTTGCGCGCAGGCCACTGCGGCGGAGAACTCGTCCAGGCAGAAGTTGGCCCCCTGCACACCGGCGCTCTCCTCCAGGTCCAGTTCCCCCGGGGGCGTCCGGTCGCCGCGGTAGCGGCGCGAGTCGGCCCGCAGCTCCTGGAGCACCGGCGCGAGCGTGTCGTCGTCGGTGACCACGGCCCCGCCCTCACCGCAGGTGAGTACCTTGCCGTGCTGGAAGCTGAAGCAGCCGAGCCGGCCGAGCGAGCCGGCTTGACGGCCCTGCCAGGTGGCGCCGTGGGCCTGCGCGCAGTCCTCCACGACGGAGATGCCGCGCGGCCTCGTGACCGCGTCGAGCGCCGGCACGTCGGCCATGTTGGAGGCCCAGTGCACGGCGACCACGGCACGCGGGTCCACCGACAGGTCGAGGTCGTCCGGCCCGACGCAGCCGGTGTCACGGTCGACGTCGACGAGCACCGGGACCAGGCCGGCGCGCAGCGCGGCGGTCGCGGAGGCGGTCCAGGTCAGCGCCGGTACGAGCACCGTCTCGCCGTAGCCGAGGCCGAGTGACTCCAGGGCCACCACCAGGGCGCTCGACCCGTGGTCGACGGGTACGCAGTGGCGGGTGCCGACGTAGCGGGCGAAGTCGGCCGCGAAGCGGCGCTCGAACAGGACGGCGTCGCCGACCGACGGGCTGCTGATCGCCCACCGGCCGCCGGTCAGCACCGCGGAGAGGTTGCCGGCGGCGTCCGGCGCGGGGATCGGCCAGCGTGGCCATGGACGGTCGGGCGGGCGGACCGGCCGGCCACCGTCCACGGCGAGCCGCCGGTCGAGAGGGATGGAGGTCGTCATGCCTTCGACCTTGATGCTCATCGATACATCAGCGGTACACACGCGATAGCCGGGACGGCCGGAGCCGTGTATCGGTGTTGTATCCCGGTGGTCGAACCTCGGGGTATGAGCCGATCCGCATCGCCCGTGGGCGAACCGACCGAACCTCGCGCCGTCGCGCGTGGCGTCTCCGTCGTCATCCCGGTCAAGGACCGGGTGGCGGAGATGCGCCGCCAGCTCCGCAGCCTGCGCGACGCCGCCCCGAACTGCCCGGAGCCGGTGGAGGTGGTGGTCGTCGACGACTCGGCGCCGGCCGCGGCCGCCGCGCACCGCGCCGCCTGCGCCGAGTACGGCGCCCGCTACGTGCGCGGCCCCCGGCACGTCGGGGCCAAACGGAACCTGGGCGTCCGGCACGCCCGCTACGACCTGCTGCTGTTCACCGACTCCGACTGCCGGGTGCCGGCCGATCTGATCACCCGGTACGCGGCCCGGCTGCGCGCCTCCGGCGAGGAGGTCGCCGGCGTCACCGGCCCGGTGGTCGTCGAGCCCGGCGACAGCGCGTTCTTCCGCGTGATGCGCCGCTCGCACCTGCTGCTCGGCGACCTGACCCGGCCGCTGCACTACGAGCGCGTGTCCTGGGGCGCCGGGGCGAACATGGCCCTGAAGCGCTCCGTCTTCGAGGCGGTCGGCGGATTCCCGGAGGACTCCCCGATGCCGCTGGGCGGGGAGGACCTGCACCTCGGGCTGCTGCTCACCGACGCCGGCTACGCGCTGCTCACCGACCCGGGCGGGGTGATCACCCACGACACCGGCGTCGCCGACACGTTCCGCGCGGTCGCCTACCGGTTCACCACGTACGGGCGCTCCGAGCAGTGGCTCTGCCTCGCCCACCCGCACCGGCGCCGGTTCGTGCTCAACACCGCCAGCACGCTCGCGGTGACCGCCCTGGCCGGGCTGCTCACCGCCCGGCGCAGCGGAGGGCGCAGTCTGCTCGCGGTACCGGCCGTCGCGGCCGCCGTGATCGCCGCGAAGACACCCGGCCGGCTCGGCGGTGACCGGGGACCGCGCGCGGTGGCCGAGTCGATGGCCTGCGCGGCGATCGAGACGCTGTTCGACGGGGCCGCGTTCGTCACCTCGCTCCGGCTCGGCCGCCCCGACCTGCTCTTCACCGGCTTCCGCGCGCCGGACGAGGCGGACTACCAGCCGGACGAGGCGGATTACCAGCCGGACGGGACGGACTGCCAGCCGGACGGGACGGACTACCGGCCGGACGGGGCGGACCGCCGGCCGGACGAGGTGGACCGGCGACCGGTCCCGCCGGTGGCCGCGCCGCCGGTGGCGGCCTGACGGGGGGAGTCGCAGTGCCGACGACGTTTCCGCTGGCCCCCGGCCAGCAGATGATGTGGGAGTTCATGACCGCGCTCGACCCGGCCCGTCCCGGTGCCGCCCGGCTCGTGGTGGTGGAGTTCCGCCGGCTGCGGGGCACCCTGCGGGTCGACGTGCTGCGGCAGGCGATGCAGGACGTGGTGGACCGGCACGACGCGCTGCGGATGCGGTTCGACCGCATCGGAGTGGAGCCCGAGGTGCGGATCCTGCCGCACGTGGAGTCGCCGCTGGAGTACGTCGACCTGTCCGGCCTGCCGCCGGCTGAGCAGCAGGCCCGCGTCGAGCGGATCGCGTACGCGCACCGCAACGACGAGTTCGACCCCGGCCGGGCGCCGCTGTGGCGGGCCGCCCTGGTCCGGCTCTCCGAGACCGAGCACGTGCTCGCGCTCTGCTTCTTCCACATGGTCTCCGACGGCTGGTCGTGCCGCGTCGTGGTGGAGGACCTGTGCCACGCGTACGCGGCCCGGCTCGGCGCGGCCGATCCGCAGCCGCCGCTGGGCGTGGACCACACCGCACTCGCCGCGCTCCAGGAGGCGGAGCAGGCCGGGAACGGCGTCGACGCCGCCGCCCGGGCCGCGTACTGGCGGGACCGGCTGCGGCCGGTGGAGCCGTACCAGTTGTTCCCGGCGTCGCCACCGGCGCCGGACGTCGCGCTCAGCGCGGAGGTGGCCACCCGCTTCGCGTTCCCGCCCGAGGTCACCGCGCGGCTGCGCCCGGCCGCCCGGCGGGCCCGCACCAGCCCGTACGTGCTGCTGCTCGCCGCCTACCTGGTGCTGCTGTCGCGGCGGGCCGGCCGGCCCCGGGTGGTGCTGGGCACCACCACGCTGGGCCGGGAGAGCCCGCTGTCGCGGCAACTCGTCGGCCAGTTCACCAACAACGTCTACCTGCCCGTCGCGGTCGCGGCGGACGCGCCGATGAGCGCGGTGGTAGACGCCGCGCACGCCTCGCTGGCCGAGGCCGTCGCGCACGCCACCGCGTTCCACCGGCTGGCCCGGGCGGTCCGCCCCGACTTCGCGGCGATCCGCCCCTGGCCGGACAACCACCTGTTCGACGCCTGGTTCCAGTCCGCCGCGTCGGCGTCGCCGGTGCTGCACTGCCCGGGGCTGCGGGTGGAGCCGGTCGACATCACCGCCCGGCCCGCGCCCGGCACACCGCCGCCGGTGGTCGCCGCCGACGTGCCGCCCGAATGCCTGCCCGTCTGGGTCAAGCGGGGCTCACCGATCGTCGTGGTGGACGACGACCGGGCCGGCGGCGTGGTGATCCGCAACCGGGGTGTCTTCGGCGACGACCTCGTCCGCGGGCTCATCGACGACTACGTCGCGGTGGTCTCGGCGCTCGTCACCGACCCCGGGACCACCCCGGCGGAGGTACACCTTCCTGACGGTGCGTGCTTCCTCGACCACGCGATCGGGTAGGAGTTCCGACGGACCGATCGGAGAGAGGTACGACGACCATGACGGACACCTCGACGAACCAGCACACGACGGAGCAGCCCGCGCCGCCGGTGCCACGCTCGGCCGTACGGGCCCGCTGGTCGGTGGCGCTGCTCTTCGTCATCATGGGCCTGGCCATCGGCGGGTGGTCGGCCCGCGTGCCGGAGGTGCGGGACGCGGTAGGCGTCGGCAACACCGGCTGGGGCCTGGCCAACATCGCCACGAACGCCGGGGAGCTGGTCTCCCTGGTCGTGGTGGCGGTGCTGATCAGCCGGATCAACACCCGCCGGCTGGCGCTGGCCGGGGCGGCGCTGATCCTGGTCAACGCGCCGCTGCTGGCCGCGTCCACCACAGTGGTGGCGCTTGTCGGCGGGCTGGCGGTCTGGGGCTTCGCGGCGAACCTGCTGGCCACGCCGATGAACGCCCAGTCGGTCGAGGTGCAGAAGCGCTACGGGCGGCCCATCCTGTCCACCTTCCACGCCGGCTTCAGCATCGGCATGCTGGCCGGTGGCCTGTGCGGCACCGGCGCCGCGGCGATCGGGATGTCCCCGTCGGCGCAGATGGCTGTCACCAGCGTCCTGCTGGGAGCGCTGCTGGTCGGTACGCACCGCTGGCTGCCTGACACGCCCCGGCAGGAGACGAAGGACGGCGAGGACCGGCGGCGGCTGCGCGACCGGTTCACCCCGCAGTTGCTGCTGCTCGCGGTGATCGCGTTCCTCGCCTCGTTCATCGAGATGGCCGGCGCACAGTGGAGCGCGCTGTACGCGACCGAGGTCGCGGGCGCTGCCGCGGTGCTCGCCGCGGCCACGTACACCTGCCTGTCGCTGGCCGCCACCGTCGCCCGGCTGTTCGGCGACCGGCTGGCCGGCCGGTTCGGACGGATCCGCTTCGTCCGGCTGTCCGCGCTCGTCGCCACCGCCGGCGTGGCGCTGCCGGTGGCGTACCCCCATCCGGCCGCGGTGATGGCCGGCTTCGGACTGCTCGGCTTCGGCCTGGCGTGCGTGACCCCGACGGTGCTCGGCTTCGCCGGCGAGCAGCCCGGCCTCACCTCGGGTGAGGGCGTCTCGGTGGTGGCGATGGGCCAGTGGCCGGGCGCGTTGCTCGCGGCGCCGGTGATCGGCCTGCTCGCCGGCGCCCTGGACCTGCGCAGCGCGTTCGTGGTGGTGGCCGTGATGGCGGTCGCCGTGGTGGCGCTGATCGGGCGGGTCCGGGCGACGGCGCTGCCCGGCGAGAGCCCGGTCCCGCCCCGGCCGTGACGGCCGGGGCGGGGGCGGCGCTCAGAAGTCGTCGTCGAATGTGACCGAGCCGGTCACCCCGACCTGGTACGCCGACACCCGGCGCTCGAAGAAGTTGGACAGCTCCTGCACGTCCTGCAACTCCATGAACGCGAACGGGTTGCCGCTGCCGTACATGGGGGCGATGCCGAGCACTGCGAGGCGCCGGTCGGCCACATGCTGGAGGTATTCGCGCATGTCGGCCAGTGACATCCCGGGCACGCCCTGCCCCAGCAGGTCCTCGGCGAAGCTCACCTCGCACTCCACCGCCTCGGCCAGCATCTCCTTCACCTGCCGCTCCATCTCGTCGTCGAACAGGTCCGGCTCCTCGGCGCGTACGGTCTCCACCACGTCGAAGGCGAACGCCATGTGCATCGACTCGTCCCGGAACACCCAGTTGGTGCCGGAGGCCAGCCCGTTGAGCAGTCCCCGGGAGCGCAGGAAGTAGACGTAGGCGAACGCGCCGTAGAAGAACAGGCCCTCGATGCACGCGGCGAAGCAGATCAGGTTGAGCAGGAACGCCCGCCGGTCCGCGCGGGTCCGCAGCTCGCGCAGCTCGAAGATCGAGTCGATCCACCGGAAGCAGAACTCGGCCTTGCGGGCGATCGACGGGATGTTCTCCACCGCGTCGAACGCGGCGAACCGTTCCTTCTCGTCCGGCACGTACGTGTCGAGCAGGTTCAGGTAGAACTGGACGTGCACCGCCTCCTCGAACAGCTGCCGGGACAGGTAGAGCCGGCCCTCCGGGGAGTTGACGTGCTGGTAGAGGTTGAGCACCAGGTTGTTGGCGACGATGGTGTCGCCGGTGGCGAAGAACGCCACCAGCCGCGACACCAGGTGCCGCTCGGCCGGGGACAGCTTCGCCAGGTCGGCGAGGTCCGAGTGCAGGTCCACCTCCTCGACCGTCCAGGTGTTCTTGATCGCGTCCTTGAACCGGTCGAAGAAGCGCGGGTAGCGCATCGGCCGCAGGGTCAGGTCCATGCCGGGGTCGAGCAGCATGTGCCGGGTCGGTGCGGTGGTGGTCACTGGCATGCCTCGCAGCTCTCGGGGTTCTCCAGGGAACAGGCCAGCGCCTCGTCGTCGCTCACGGCGGAGACCACGCCGGAGACCGGGGCGAGCACCGGCGCGACGGTGGCCTGCTGGATGCGGGTGGCGGGACGGGAACGCAGGTAGTAGGTGGTCTTCAGCCCGGCCTTCCAGGCGTACAGGTACATCGAGGACAGCTTGCCGATGGTCGGCGCGCTCAGGAACAGGTTCAGCGACTGGGACTGGTCGATGAAGGGCGCCCGCGCGGCGGCCAGGTCGATCAGCGCCCGCTGCGGCAGCTCCCAGGCGGTGCGGAACAGCTCCCGCACCGGCGCGGGCAGCTCGGTGATGTCCTGCACCGAGCCCTCGGCCCGCTTGATCCGGTCGCGGACCTGCGGTGTCCACAGGCCGCGCGCCTTCAGCTCCCGCACCAGGTACGTGTTGACCTGGAGGAACTCCCCGGACATGGTCTCGCGCTTGAACAGGTTGGACACCTGCGGCTCCACGCACTCGTAGCAGCCGGCGATGGAGGCGATGGTGGCGGTCGGCGCGATCGCCACCAGCAGTGAGTTGCGCAGCCCGTGGACGGCGATCCGCTCGCGCAGCGCCGCCCACCGTCCGGCCTGCGCCGGCTCCGCGCCCCACAGGTCCGGGTGCAGGTCACCCTTCGCGGCCCGGGTCTGCGGGTACGCCGGATGCGGCCCGAACCGCTCGGCCAGCCCGGCGGAGGTCTCCAGCGCGGTCAGCAGGATCTCCTCCTGCACGCGGGTGGACAGCTCCTTGGCCTGCGCCGAGTCGAACGGCAGGCGCAGCGTGAAGAACGCGTCCTGCAACCCCATCAGCCCGAGCCCGACCGGCCGCCAGCGCGGGTTCGACGCCGCCGCCTGCTCGGCCGGGTAGTAGTTGATGTCGATCACCCGGTCGAGGAACACCACGGCGGTGCGGACCGTGGCGCGCAGCCGCTCCCAGTCCACGCCGTCGGCGGTGACGTGGGCGCCGAGGTTCACCGAGCCGAGGTTGCACACCGCCGTCTCGGCGTCGTCGTTGACCTCCAGGATCTCGGTGCACAGGTTGGACAGGTGGATCACGTTGCCCGGCTCGCCGGTCTGGTTGGACAGCCGGTTCGCGGCGTCCTTGAACGTCATCCAGCCGTTGCCGGTCTGCGCGAGCGTGCGCATCATCCGCCCGTACAGGTCCCGCGCCCGGACCGTGCGGACCGCGTTCTTCTCCGCCGCCCGGTACGCGGCGTCGAACGCCTCGCCGTACAGGTCGGGCAGTTCCGGGGCGTCCGACGGGTCGACCAGCGACCACTCGCCGTCGGCCTCGACCCGGCGCATGAACTCGTCCGGGATCCAGTTGGCCAGGTTGAGGTTGTGCGTACGCCGCGACTCCTCGCCGGTGTTGTCCCGCAGCTCCAGGAACTCCTCCACGTCCGGGTGCCACGGCTCCAGGTAGACGCAGGCCGCGCCCTTGCGCCGGCCGCCCTGGTTGACCGCGGCCACCCCGGCGTCGAGCGTCTTGAGGAACGGCACGATGCCGTTGGAGCGCCCGTTGGTGCCCCGGATCAGCGCGCCCCGGCCGCGTACCCGCGACCAGGAGATGCCGATGCCGCCGGAGAACTTCGACAGCTTCGCCACCTGGTGGTACCGCTCGTAGATCGAGTCCAGCTCGTCGCGCGGCGAGTCGACCAGGAAGCACGACGACATCTGGGTGTGCCGGGTGCCGGAGTTGAACAGCGTGGGGGAGCTGGGCAGGTACGCCAGGCTGGACATCAGCCGGTAGAAGCCGACCGCCTCGCCCGGGGTGCGGGACAGCCCGCAGGCCACCCGCAGCAGCCAGTACTGCGGCGTCTCCACCACCAGCCGCGACTGCGGGTGCCGCAGCAGGTAGCGGTCGGCCACCGTGCGCAGTCCGAAGTACTCGAACCGCAGGTCGCCGTCCGGGTCCACGGCGTCGTCGAGCTTGCGGGCGTGCCGGGCCACGAACCCGGCCGTCTCGTCGCCGATCAGTCCCAGCCCGTGCGCGTAGGCGATCGACTGGCTGAAGCTCGCCACGCCCTGTCCGCGGACCTCCTTGTCCACGTACGCGGCGAGCAACCGCGCCGCCAGCTTCGAGTACTGCGGCTCCTCGCCGATCAGCTCCGCCGCGGTCTGGATCGACAACCGGTCCAGCTCGGCGGTGGTCGCCCCGTCGTAGAGCCCGCTTATCGTCTTCGTGGCCACCCGCAGCGGGTCCACCTCGTCCAGGTCGGCGACCCAGCGCTCGACCGCCCGGACGATCTTGCCGACGTCCACCGGCTCGGTGTCGCCGTCCCGCTTGCGTACCCGCATCGCCGGCCGGCGGGTCTCGGACCCGCCGGTTCCGGACGGGGGACTCTCCTGCACGACAGTCATGACCTCTCCTCGCTGTCACCGTCTGGAGACGGCGGGAGACGCCAACGGGCGCGGCGCACGGCCGGCCCGGCTGCTGGCGTCGGTCGTCCCGCGCGACCTCCGGCCGCCGTACGCGGAGGCGTACGGCGCGCTGGCAGGTCTTCGGACTCGCGGGCCCGACCGGGGTCGCCGGTCGCCTACCGGCCGTCGCTTCCCAGGCCGGTGGCCCAGTGCTGTTGACGGCTGTCGTTCCCACTCACCGCTGCGGGGCAGTCCCGGATTCCCACCGGGTTCCCTCTTGCCTCGGCCCGCCCCGAAGGGCTCGGCCGAACCAGCTGCGGCACCACCATATATGGCGGTGAGGGCTTGCGTGCAACACCAGATGTCGTGTCGGCGTGTCGGAATGATCTCACTGTCCACAGTGCCTACCCCCGATTCCGGCGCGAGCCGGCGGGCGCGATACTCGGCGGTATGGGGAATACCGGACGCCGCTGGGCGTGGGTGGCGGTCCTGCTCGTCGGCGTCGGGCTTCACCTGCTGGTGCTGGAGACACTCGCCGGCACCGGGACCGTCACGTTCGTCCCGGCGCTGATCGTGCTCGGCGCGTGCGTCGCGCCCGCCACGTTCCTGGCCTTCGCCCAGGGACGGCCGGCCCGCCGCCCGGTCCCCGGCTCCGTCGTCGGCGTCGCCGCGCTCCTCGGCGGCGTGGTCGGCGTGGTCGCCGCCGGCTGGCTGGAGTACGGCGCCCTGCACCGCCTCGGCGTCCTGCCGATGGCGCTCGTCGGCCTGGCCGAGGAGACCGCCAAACTGATCGTGCCGGCCGGCATCCTGCTGCTGTGGCGGCGGCACCCGTCCCCGGCGCAGGGCCTGGTGATCGGCGTGGCCTCCGGCGCCGGGTTCGCCGCGCTGGAGACCATGGGCTACGCGTTCGCCGCGTTCGTCGGGTCGGAGGGCAACCTCGGCGCGGTCGAGCGGACGCTGCTGGTACGCGGTCTCACCGCGCCCGCCGCGCACCTGGCCTGGACCGGGCTGACCGCCGCCGCGCTGTTCACGTTCGCCGCCGCGCCCGGCGGCCGGAAGCTGGCGGCGTTCCTGCTCACCTTCGCCGCCGCCGTCACGCTGCACACCTGCTGGGACACGTTCGGCACCCAGCCCGCGTACGTGTTCATCGGCGCCGTGTCGCTGGGCTGGGTGCTGCTGCGCCTGCACCTGGACCGCGAGCGGCCGCCCGCGTCCGGGACGCCGGCGGAGCCGAACCGGGACCGGCCTCATGATCATCGCCAGTTCGCCGAGGTGGCGGGGTCGGAGCACTTCTGATGCCGCCACCTCGGCGTGATGGAGTCGATCAACCGGCCCGGGCATTGCCGACCGCCGACCAGCCGACGCCCGCACCGCGCCCCGGTGCGTCTCAGCCGGCGGCCAGCCGGACGCCGAGCGCGACGAAGGCGACAGCGCAGAGCCGGTCGACGCGCCGTGACCAGCGGCTGTCGCCCCACCGCCTGGCGAACCGCCCGGCGCCCACCCCGAGCGCCAGGTCCACGGCGAGCTGCACCGCGACGAACAGCACGCCGAGCAGCACCAGCTGCGCCGCCACCGGGCCCGCCTCGGGCCGGACGAACTGCGGCAGGAACGCCACACTGAACAGGATCATCTTCGGGTTGAGCAGGTTCGTCAGCAGCCCGCGCCGGAACGCCCGCCCGGCACCCCCGTCCGGCCGGTCCGCCGGTGCGCCGGGCCGGCCCGTGCCGCGCAGCGCCCGCAGGCCCAGCACGATGAGGTACGCCGCACCGGCCCACCGGATCGCGGTGAACAGCACCGGGGACGCGGCGATCAGCGTGGCGAGCCCGGCCACCACGGCGGCGACGTGCACCGCCTCCCCGGCGGCGACCCCGAGCGCGGCCACCGCGCCCGCCCGTGGGCCGTACCGGGTGGCGTTCGCGAGCACGAACATCATGTCCGGCCCCGGGGTGAGCATGAGCACCACGATGGCGGCCAGGTAACCCGCGAGCGTGGCCGCCGACAGTCCGAGCACCGCTCAGCCCTCCCCGGCGCCGTCGAGCAGCGCCCGGCGCAGCGCCAGCCGGTGTTCGCGCCGGATCTGCGCCTCCCGGTAGCGCCGCCGGTCGCCGTCGGTCTCGGCGTGCAGCGGCGGCACCGGCCGGGGCTGCCCCTCGTCGTCCACCGCCACCATCACCAGGTGCGCGGTCGCCACGTCCACCGGCGGCACCGCGCGGTCCCACCGGTCCGCGCTGACCTTCACCGCCACCTCCATCGAGCTGCGGCCGGCCCAGGTGATCCGGGCGTCCACGTGTACCACGTCCCCCACGCGTACCGCCCGCAGGAACGCGGTCTCGTCGATGGCGGCGGTGACGGCCGGGCCGTCGGAGTGGCGGGCGGCGACCACACCGGCGACCGAGTCGATCAGGTTGAGGATGCGCCCGCCGTGGACCGTGCCCATCAGGTTGGTGTGGTGCTGGTCCATGATCTGCGACAGGGTCAGGTGCGAGGCCGACGGTGGTCGGCCGGTGAGCGTGATGGTGTCGGGCACTGTGCGGTTCCGTCCTCGCAGAAGCGGACCGCCGACCGGCCGGGGTGTGCACGTCGAGGACACGCCGACGGCCCTGCGCACGACGTGTCACCCGCCCGACCCACCCGCGAGGTCGACGGCGGCGCGCACCGGTGGTACGCGCGACGCGGGCAGGTCTTCGGACTCGCGGGCGTGACACGAGGTCGCCTACTGGCCGTCGCTTCCCAGGCCGGTGGCCCAGTGCTGTTGACGGCTGTCGTTCCCACTCACCGCTGCGGGGCAGTCCCGGATTCCCACCGGGTTCCCTCTTACGACACCCGGCCGTCGCCGACCGGGTGAACCAGCGCTTCCCGCAGCGTAGACCAGCGTCCGAGGCCGGCGGCACAGGCGTCAGGCCGGCGCCGAGCCCGTCCCGGCCGCGGCCAGCGGCGCCGCGCCGAACGACACCGCGAACCGCTTGCACCAGATCGACGCGCTGCGCAGACCGTCCAGGTCCACCGACGCCGGGATGTCGTACGCCTGGTCGCCGATGTTGCCCTTGAGCCGGCCCAGCTCGACCCAGCGGCCGTCGTCGAACACCTGCCAGCCGGCCCGGCCGGGCAGCACCTTCCGGTCGGTGAGCCACACCCGCAGGTCCGGCCCGTCGGAGGTGTCCAGTCCGCGCAGGAGCAGCTGACGGCGGCCGTCGGCGAGACGGACGAGCTGCGCCCGGCCGGACGTGTCGTGCTCGTGGGTGACGAAGTCACCGGCGGCGAGCACCACGTCGGCGGGCGCCGCGCCGGTCGGCGACGAGCCGGTCGTGCCGGCCGGCGCCGGTGAGGGCTCCGCCACAGTGGGCAGCGTCTCGCGTACCTCGCGGTCGGTCACCAGCCGCCACGGCTGGAACAGGTACAGGCTCACCCCGAGGCCGGTGACGGCCACGACGGCCAGCACCGACAACACCACACGTCTTCTGCCCATGCTCCGACGGTAGGCGCGTAGCCGGCGGAAAGATCTTTCCGTCCGCTTACAGGTCGACCGCGGGCCGCCGCACCGGGACGCCGATGGGTAGCGTCTGGCCCATGGGGCGCTACGTGCTCGTCGTCGACGACGACCGGACGGTGAGCGACGTCGTCCGGCGCTACCTCGAACAGGACGGCTGCCGGGTCCGGTTGTCCTTCGACGGGCCGGACGCGCTCGCCACGGCCGAGGAGGAGCCGCCCGACCTGGTGGTCCTCGACCTGATGATGCCGGGTCTCGACGGCATCGAGGTGTGCCGGCGGCTGCGTCGCAGGCTGCCCGGCCTGCCCGTCGTCATGCTCACCGCGCTCGGGGACGAGGCCGACCGGGTCGCCGGGCTGGAGGTCGGCGCGGACGACTACGTGACCAAGCCGTTCTCGCCCCGTGAACTCGTGCTGCGCATCCGGTCGGTGCTGCGGCGCGCGGCCCCGCAGGACCGGGGACCGACAGGGGTGCTGCGCGACGGCGACCTCACCGCGGACACCGACCGGCGCGTCGCCGAGCGCGGCGGGCAGCCGCTGTCGCTGACCGTACGGGAGTTCGACCTGCTCGCGTTCCTGCTGGCGAACCCGGGACGCGCCTGGTCGCGGGCCGAGCTGCTGGACCGCGTGTGGGGCTGGCGGTTCGGCGACCAGTCCACAGTCACCGTCCACGTCCGGCGGCTGCGGGAGAAGATCGAGGACCACCCGGCGCAGCCGCGCCGCATCGTCACCGTGTGGGGCGTCGGTTACCGGTACGAGCCGTCGGAGGCGTCCCGGTGAACGAACTGATGGTCATCGGGCTCTACGCCCTGCTCGCAGGCGCTGCGGTCGGCGCGCTCGGCGTCGGCGCGCTGCGGCTGGTGCGCCACCGGTCGATCCTCGCGCACATCGCGGTGCTGCTCGCGGTCACCATCGCCTCGGTGACGGCCGGCGTCACCGCCGTCGCCCAGGCCATGTTCCTGTCCGCGCACGACCTCCAGGTCGTCCTCGTCACGGTCGCCGCGTCCGCGGCGCTCAGCCTGGCCGTCGGGGTGGCGTTCGCCCGCCGCCTCGCCCAGGCGGCGGTCTGGGCCGACCAGGCCCGGCAGCGGGAACGGCAGCTGGAGGCGGGCCGCCGCGAGCTGGTCGCGTGGGTCTCCCACGACCTGCGTACGCCGCTGGCCGGGCTGCGGGCGATGGCGGAGGCGCTGGAGGACCGGGTGGTCGACGAGCCGGCGGCGGTGGCCGAGTACCACCGCCGGATCCGGGTCGAGACGGACCGGATGACGCGCCTTGTCGACGACCTGTTCGAGCTGTCGCGGATCACCGCCGGAGCGCTGCGGCCCGCGCTGTCCCCGGTGCCGCTCGGCGACGTGGTCTCCGACGCGATCGCCGCCACCGCGCCGCTGGCCGCCGACCGGCGGGTCCGGGTGCTCGCCCCGGAGACCGGCTGGCCGACCGTCCGGGCCGCCGAGGCCGAACTCGCCCGCGTCGTGACGAACCTGCTGGTCAACTCGGTGCGGTACACGCCACCGGACGGCACTGTCCGCATCGACGCCGGACGGGACGACGCCGACGCGTGGCTCGCCGTCTCCGACACCTGCGGCGGCATTCCGGAGGCGGACCTGCCCCGGGTGTTCGACGTGGCGTTCCGGGGCACCCGGGCCCGTACCCCCGCACCGGCCGGCGCCGACGAGGCGGCACCGGCCGGCGGCGGGCTGGGTCTGGCGATCGTGCGCGGACTGGTCGAGGCGCACGGCGGGCGGGTGCACGCGCACAACGTGACCGGCGGGTGCCGGTTCGTGGTCCGCCTGCCGGCGGTCTGACCGGGCCGGTCAGCCGGCGTCCGGGGGACCGGTCTCCACCAGGCGTCCGTCCGCCAGGCGCAGCCAGCGGCCCACGTCGATCGCGGCGAGGAACCGCTCGTCGTGGCTGACCACCAGCAGCGCGCCCCGGTAGGCGTGCAGCGCGCTCTCCAACTGCCCGACGCTGACCAGGTCGAGGTTGTTCGTCGGCTCGTCGAGCAGCAGGAGCTGCGGGGCCGGTTCGGCGCCCAGCACGCACGCGAGCGTGGCGCGCAGCCGCTCCCCGCCGGAGAGCACCCCGACCGGAAGATGCGCGCGCGGGCCGCGGAACAGGAAGCGGGCGAGCAGGTTCATCCGCTGCGCGTCAGGGGCCTGCGGCGCGAACGCGGCCAGGTTCTCCGCCACGGTACGGTCCAGGTCCAGCAGGTCCAGCCGCTGCGACAGGTACGCGATCCGGCCGTCCGCGCGGGTGATCCGGCCGCTCTCCGGCTCCAGATCGCCGTCGATCAGGCGCAGCAGCGTCGACTTGCCCGCGCCGTTGTCGCCGAGCAGGGCGATCCGCTCCGGACCGCGGATCGTCAGGTCGACACCGTCGGCGGCGAACAGCGACCGCTCACCGTGCCGGACCCGGACCCGTTCGGCGGTCAGCAGCGTGCGTCCGGCCGGGACGGTGGTGGCGGGCAGCTCCACCGTGATCGTCTTCTCGTTGCGCAGCGCCCGCTCGGCCTCGTCCAGCCGTGCCCGGGCGTCGTCGACCCGCCCGGAGTGCATCTCGTTCGCCTTGCCCGCCGCCACCTGCGCGTCCCGCTTCAAGCCGCCGGCGACGATCCTCGCCAGACCCGCGTTCTTCAGGTTCCGGGCGGCGTTGCCGGCTCGCCGGGCCGCCCGTTCGCGGGCCTCCTGCAACTCCCGCTTCTCCCGCTTGAGGTCCTGTTCGGCGCTGCGGACGTTCTTCTCCGCCACCTCCTGCGCGGCCCGCACGGCCGCCTCGTACGAGGTGAAGTCGCCGCCGTGGAAGCGCATCTCACCGCGGTCGAGTTCGGCGATGCGGTCCATCCGGTCCAGCAGAGCCCGGTCGTGACTGACCAGCAGCAGACAGCCGTGCCACTGTTCCAGCACGTCGTAGAGCCGGTGCCGGGCGCCCAGGTCGAGGTTGTTCGTCGGCTCGTCCAGCAGCAGCACGTCGGGCTGCTTGAGCAGTTGCGCCGCCAGGCCGAGGGAGACCACCTGCCCACCGCTGAGCGTGCCCAGGCGCCTGTCGAAGGCGAGGCCGCCGAGGCCGAGCCGGTCGAGTTGCGCGCGCGTGCGCTCCTCGATGTCCCAGTCGGCGCCGATGGTGGTGAAGTGCCTCTCGTCGGCGTCGCCGGCCTCGATGGCGTGCAGCGCCGCGATCAGCGGTGCGATCTCCAGGACCTCGGCCACAGTGAGGTCGGCGGCCAGTGGCAGGCTCTGCGGGAGGTAGCCCAGCACGCCGTCGACGGTCACCGACCCGGCGGCCGGGCGGTACTCGCCGGCGATCAGCTTGAGCAGCGTGCTCTTGCCGGCGCCGTTCGGCGCGACCAGTCCGGTCCGGCCGCCGCCGAGGGTGAAGGAGAGGTTCTGGAAGACCGGGGTGTCGTCCGGCCAGGAGAAGGTCAGGTTCGAGCAGACGACGAAGGAATCGGACATCAGGAAGACGACCTCGAAGATGAGGGCGGGCGGACCTCAGCCGCCCGGCGGGGGACACGGTCTCGGGGTACGACGGAACGACCACGGCGCTCGCCTGCGGTCGGTCACATGTCCGGTCTCACCCGGAGATGTCGTCGTCACCCGCCATGTCTGGTCTCCCTGCCTGCCTGATCGCCACTGGATCACTCCGGTCCACCGTAGCACCGGCGGTGGTCGCCAGGCGGTCCTGCAGACGGGCGTGCCGGAACTGGTAGACCGGCCCCACCGTGCGCAGCACCGACCGGCGGTGCGCGTCGTCGAGGAACCGGAGCAGCCGCAGCGGCGCCACCCCGGTACGGCGCAGCTCGACCATGACGAGCAGGGCGCGCCAGGTCTGCGAGGACGTCACGCCGAGCAGGAAGCCGCCGACGATGCCACAGGCGATGCCACCTTCCGCCGACCCGGCGAGCCGCCCCACCAGGCCACCCAGGACACCGAGCACGGACCCGAGCCAGAGGCCGCCGCCCACCGCGGACCACAGGTCCCGCCGCCAGGACAGCCGCGACGACACCGGGTCGTCCTCGTCCGCCGAGCCGGCCATCGCCAGGTACAGGCCCAGGGAGAGGCAACCGAGAAAACCGGTCGCGGTGAAGGCGAGGAAGACCGGGAAGGCCCGCCCGGACCCGATGCCTGTGACATCGGCGCACGCGGCGACGAGGAGCCCGAAGAAGCCCAGGAACAACGCACCGGTGAGCCCGGCGCCGAGCACGCTCTCCATCCGCTGACGGCTGACGACCCGGCTCCATCTGATCCGGCGGAGCCGCAGCGGACGCCGGCCGATCAGCACGTCCCGGGACAGCTTGGCGGTGAACGTGAGCACCAGCCCGAACGCCAGCCCGGCCAGGACCCCGAACGCCGGCCCGGCGAGCAACCCCGCGCTCAGTCCGGCGCCGAGACCGGTGACGAGCACCGTCGTGACCGCGTACAGGTCCCAGGAGGTGAACGACGCCAGGTGCCACCACACCAGATCGCGGCTGCCCGCCCGGTTCATCAGGTGGGCGAGGTGACCGAGCCAGCGCGCCGCCTGCGCAGCCGTGTAGCGCGGCTCCGGCACGCCGGGCTGGACGGCGTACGCCGCGGGAAGCACCCGGTCGAGCAGGGCGTCCTCCACCGCCTCCCGGCTGTGGTAGCTGTCGAGCAGCTCCGCGGCATCGTCGTCGGTGGTCACCGTGTCCCGGAACAGGCTCAGCATCAGCGGGCTGCGCAGCGCCTGCGCGACGGGACTCTCAGGCCGGTCGCGCACCTCGTCCACCAGCCGCTGCCACCCCGGCGGCAACGGCTGGGTCCGGCTCCGGGTGACGTACGCGGCGATGTCCGCGCCGGTCAGCGGCTCCAGCTCCAGGGCGGCGGCGCCGGAGAGGTGCCGGGCGGCGGCCACCGCCTCCACCAGCTCGCGGCTGCGGGTCGTCACCACCAGCCGGAACGTGGTCTGGACGTCGAGCGCGCGCAGGGCGACCGGTCGCAGGTCCGGCGGCAGTTCGTCCAGCCCGTCCAGGAAGAGCGCCACGTGCCCGCCCGTGACGAGCCGGCGGGCCGGTTCGAGCCCGCCGAGGACATCGTGATCGGCGGCCAGCCGGGCGGCCAGCCAGTCGGCGACCGGTTGCCGGCGCGGATCCCAGCCGGACACGGTCAGCAGCACCGGCACGGGTACCCGTGCGCGTTCCTGCTCCGGCAGGCGCTGCCGGTGCTCCAGCGCGTCGATCAGCAGCAGGACGACCGCTGCCGACTTGCCCGCCCCGGGCCGGCCGAGCAGCAGCAGGCGGCCGGAGCCCAGGCCCGCGTACACCCGGAACAGGTCGTGCAGGTCGCCGTGGGCGAGGTCGGCCGCCCGCACCGGCGGGACGGCCGGCAGGGGCGGGAACCGGACCAGGTCGCCCTCGGTCGCGGCGGCGTCCACCGGCCCGGTGACCGGCCGGTCCGACCACCGCCAGTGGACCCGGATCGGAACCGGCGCCCACAGCCCGCGCTCGGTCGCCGCGCGGCTCCACTGCGCGAGGACGGCGGCGGCCAGCTCGTCGGCCGCCCGCTGCGCCTCGGGGCCGGGGCGGCGTGCGCCCCGGTGGTTGCACCGCCACAGCCAGCCCAGGATCGGGCCGCCGGCCGCCAGGACGGCGAGGACCGACTGCAGCAGGGTGAGCTGCCGGTCGGTGGCGTTCGGCAGCCAGGCGACCGATGCGCCGAGCCCGGCCGCGACGAGCATCGCCAGCACCGACCAGACCCCCCGCCGCATCCCGGTAGTGTGCCAGGCGGCCGGCTGTCCACACAGGCCCGTCCGCCGAGCCGGGAGTGGTCCGGCCCTATGCTCCTGGCCATGCCCCAGGTGAGTGCGAGCCGCTGGTTCGGGCCGGCCGGTTCCCCGGCCGGCGACGCCCAGGTGTTCGTCTTCCCGTACGCCGGCGGCGTCGCCGCCTCCTTCGCGCAGTGGCAGGAACTGGCCGCGCCGGAGCTGTCGGTGCAGGTCGCGCTGATGCCGGGCCGGGGCGCCCGGCTGCACGAGCCACCCGTGGACGACCTCGCGGAGCTGGTGGACGCGCTGGCGACAGCCGTCGCCGAGCGGGCGTCCGGGCCGTTCCTGCTGTTCGGCCACAGCCTGGGGGCGCTCGTGGCGTTCGAGGTGACGCGGGAGCTGCGCCGCCGGGGCGCGCCCGCGCCGCTGGCGTTGCTGGTCGGCGGCGCGGAGGCGCCGCAGACCCGGCTGGTGCGGCGGCGCGTGCACGACCTCGACGACGCCGGTCTGATCGAGGCGTTGCGCGACTTCGGGGCCACGCCGGCCGCGCTGCTGGCCGACCGCGACCTGATGGAGCTGATCCTGCCCGGGGTACGCGCCGACTTCGCGCTGTCCGAGCGGTACGCCTACCGTCCGGAGCCGCCGCTGGAGGTGCCGGTGCACGTGCTGCTCGGCGACGGGGACGAGCACGTGGACCGGGACCGGGCCGCGGGGTGGGCCCGGGAATGTGTCACCGAACCGCGATGCCACGTGTTTCCCGGCGGGCATTTCTTCCTTACCGACCATCTGCCGGAAATCATCGACCTAATGCGACACATCGTCGCCAGTCACACCCCTGTGGCGGAATAGGCGACAAAGAACGGGTAAGGACTCGTACCCGTACCGGACCTTCCACAATGTCCGGTATTCGACCTGGTGAACGGCCGAGAAGCGGTGTTAAAGTTCGCCATCCGTTCGCCGAAGGGACGTCGCTGACGAGGCGGCATACTGTCGCGTGCGCCGAGGTGTTCATGAGCCGGCCGTACCTTCCGTCCCTGGTCCTGCGCGATTACCTGCACACCGTGGCGACCCTCCACCCGCAACTGCGCGAGCTGCTCGACTTTGGCCGCCCCGGCGCGGACGAGGCCCTCGCGGAACTGGCCGGCACGGTCAGCGAGTTCGACACCGACTCCACCGGCCGGGGCGATTCCTATCGCCGGGCGCAGCGGGACACGCTCGTCCGCTGGACCGGCATGCGGCGGCTGCTGGACCTCGCCACCCCGGACGCCGCCGCCCCGGTCACGCTCATCCTCGACGTGCTCGGCGGCGACGGCACAGTGGCCCGCGCCGCGAGCAGCCAGTCCGCCTGCTTCGAGTCCAAACTGGCGTTCATCACCGGCGACCTGTCCGGCCACATGGTCGACAAGGCGCTGGCCCACGGCCTGCCCGCCGTCCGCCAGGCCGCGCACTTCCTGTTCCTGCGCGACGCCGGCGTGGACGCGGTGCTGCTGGCGTACGGCACGCACCACATCCCGGCGGCCCGGCGGCCGCAGGCGGTCGCGGAGGCGGCCCGGGTGGTCCGCCCCGGCGGCCGGATCGTGCTGCACGACTTCGACGAGTCCAGCCCGATGGCCGGGTTCTTCGGCGAGGTGGTGCACCCGCACGCCGCCGGCGGCCACGACTACCGGCACTTCAGCCGCGCCGAGCTGACCGGCCTGTTCACCGGGGCCGGGCTGCCGGTACGCGTCGTCGACCTGTACGACCCGCTGATCGTGCGCGCCGACAGCGCCGAGTCCGCCTCCGCGGGCATGCGCGACTACGTCGGCGACATGTACGGCGTGCGCGACTACTTCGCGACGCTCACCGACGACGAGGTGTGGGGGCTGCTGACCCGCCACTTCGACCACACCGGCTACCTGGCCGGAATCGGCCGCGACGACGTGCCGGCCCGTCCGCTGGTCTACCGGGCCGACGGGCAGTTCGTGGCCGAGGTGCCCCGGATGGCGATCGTCGCGGTCGCGACGAGGACGCAGGTAGCGCCGTGACCGGCCCGCGCTACCTGACCGACCTGGTGCACCGGCCCGCCGGCGCCGGCGGCGACCGGCCCGCGATCGTCGGCCCGGACGGCGAGCTGAGCTACACCGCGTTGTGGGAGCGGGTCGGCGCGACGGCCGAGCTGCTGCGCCGCGCCCGCGTGCGGCCGGGTGACCTGGTGGGCCTGTACCTGCACCGGTCCGCCGACTACGTCACGTCGTTGCTGGCGACGCTCGCGGTGGGCGCGGTGGCGGTCCCGATCGACCCCGAGCTGCCCTCCGGCCGGGCCGAGCAGATGCTCGCGGCGGCCGCGCCCCGGCTCGTCCTGTACGCCGACCGTCCGCCCGCCGTCGCCGCGCCCGCGTCCACCGGGTGGCGGGACGTGCGTACCGCGCGGGCCGGGTCGCCGGCCGACCTGACCGATCGCACCGGCTGGCTGCCGCCGGGTGAGCACGCCGCGCTGGTGCTGTTCACCTCCGGCTCCACCGGCCGGCCGAAGGGTGTCGTGCTGCACCACGCCGGGCTGGTCAACCGGCTGGCCTGGGGCCACGACTGGTTCGGATTCACCGCCGACGACCGGGTGCTGCACAAGGCGTCGATCGGGTTCGACGCGTCGGTGCACGAGATCCTCTCGCCGCTGATCGCGGGCGGCGCCGTGGTCGTCGCCGGGCCGGGCCTGCAGTTCGACAGTCTCGGGCTGGTCCGGCTGATCCAGCGGGAGGCGGTCACCACCGCGCACTTCGTACCGACCATGTTGCGGCACGTGCTCGACGAGCCGGAGTTCGCCGGCTGCGTCACGCTGCGGCGGGTGCTGTGCGGCGGCGAGGCGCTGGACATGCGGCTGGTCCGGCGGCTGCGCGAGCTGCTGCCGTGCGGGCTGTTCAACGGGTACGGCCCGAGCGAGACCTCGATCAACGTGTCCTACTGGGACTGCGCCGAGCCGTACGCGGGCAGCATCGCCCCGATCGGCCGGATCATCGACGGCGTCACCGCCCACGTGCTCGACGACGACCTGCGCCCGGTGCCCGAGGGCGGGACCGGCGAGCTGTGGATCGGCGGGGTCGCGGTCGGGCTCGGCTACCTGCGCGACGACGAGCGGACGGCGGAGCGCTTCCGTCCCGATCCGGCGCGGCCGGGCGCGCGGCTCTACCGCACCGGTGACCTGGTGCGGGTCGCGCCGCAGGGCTTCCTGGAGTTCCGCGGCCGGGCCGACGACCAGGTCAAGATCCGGGGGGTCCGGGTGGAGCCGGGCGAGGTGGCAGCCGTACTGCGCGAGCATCCGGCCGTGCACGACGCGGTGGTGGTGACAGTCCCCGACGCCGAGGACGGCCCACGCCTGGTCGGCTACGTGGTGCCGCAGCCCCGGCAGGCCCCGGCGGCCGGCGGGTTGCCGCGGTTCCCGCTTCCGAACGGCATGGCGGTCACGGCGGCGTCGCCGGACGAGGCGGTCTTCCTCTACCGGCAGATCTTCGACCAGGCCGAGTACGCCCGTTTCGGCGTCCGCGTCGGCGACGGCGCCGTGGTCCTCGACGTCGGCGCCAACATCGGGCTGTTCTCGCTCTGGGCGTCCCGGCAGGCGCGCGACGTGCGGCTCGTAGCGGTCGAGCCGAACCCGGACACGCTGCCGTACCTGCGCGCCAACCTCGGCCTCTACGCCGGGTCCGCGTCGGTCGTCGAGGCCGCCGTGACCGACGCGGCGGGCACCGCCGAGCTGACCTCGTTCCCCGAGCTGAGCTACCTGTCCGGCCTCGGCGCCGACCGGGCCGGCGCCGCCTCCGACCTGGTCCGGTCGCACTACCGCCACGGCGGCGGCGACGCCGACGAGACCGAACAGGCAGCGCTCCTCGCGGACGCCCGCCGCCGCCTCGCCCCGGTGGCGCACGTGGTGCCGACTGTGACGCTGTCGGACCTGCTGGACCGCTTCGGGCTGGACCGCGTCGACTTGCTGAAGATCAACACCGAGGGCGCCGAGCTGAGCGTGCTGCGCGGGCTGCGCCCCGAGCACTGGCCCCGCATCCGCCAGGTCTGCCTGGAGGTCGAGCGCAGCAGCGTGACCACCCCGCGGGTGCGCGAGCTGCTGTGCGCTGCCGGGTTCGAGGTGCACGACATCGGCGACTGGAACGTCGGCGCGGACGCCGACGTCAGCTACGTCTACGCCGTACGGTCGCAGGACCCGCCGCCCGCGGCGACGCCCCGGGACGAGCCCGCCGACCACCTGCTGACCACCGGGCTGCTCCAGGGCTACCTGGCCTCGGCGCTGCCGCCCGCGATGCGCCCGGACCAGATCGTCCTGGTCGACCGGCTGCCCCGCCTGCCCAACGGCAAGGTCGCGCGGCTGGAGCTGCCACCGCCGCCGCCCCGGCCCACCGGGCCAGCGGCGGAACCCGGCGGCGGCGCCCTCACCGACCGGTTGCGCGAGGCGTGGCGGGCCACGCTCGGCGTCGACGCGGTGCACGACGACGACACGTTCGTCGCGCTCGGCGGGCACTCGCTGACCGCGCTGCGGATGGCGCTGCGGGTACGGGAGATGGCCGGGCTGGAGGTGTCCCCGGCGAGCTGCCTGCGCGCCGGGTCGTTCGCCGACTGGGTCGACCGGGTCACGGAGGCGGGACGCGATGTCAGCCCGGTCCGCTGACGCGCGGCACGTCGTCGTGGTGGGCGCCGGCCGGCTGGCCCGCTCGCTGTGCCACGCCCTGGCCGCGACGCCCACCCCGGCGCCGCTGCGCGTGACGGTCCTGGCCCGCGACCCGGACGCGGCCCACGCGCTCGCCCGCGCCGCGCGGGTGCGCGCCACAGTCGCCGGAACCCCCGTCGCCGTTACCGCCCGGCCGTTCACCGCCGAACCCGGCACCGACCCGGGGGAGGGGTACGCCGCCGACGCCGCCTCGATGGCCCGGCTCCGGCCCGACGTGCTGGTCTGCGCCGCGTCCGCGCAGTCGCCGTACGAGCGGGCGGCGGCGCCGTCGGCCTGGACGGACCTGATCGCCGCGGCCGGCTTCGGGGTGACGCTGGCGTTGCAGGCCGAACTGGTGTCCCGGCTGGCCGCCGCGCTGGCCGGCGGCGCGCCCGGCGCCACGCTCGTCAACGGCGCGTTCCCGGACGCGGTCAACCCGCTGCTCGCCGCGCTGGACCTGCCGGTGCGCTGCGGCATCGGCAACGTGGCGACGCTCGCCGCGTGCCTGGACGCCGCGCTCGGCCGTCCCGGCCAGCGCCGCCTGGCGGTGCTCGGCCACCACGCCCACCTCGCCGCGCCCGGCCCGGACGACGAGGACACCGCCGAGGTACGCGCCTGGCTGGACGGCCGGCCCGTCCCGGACGTCACCGGGCTGCTCGCCGGGTACCGCGCGCTTCCCCGGCCGGAGCTGAACGCGCTCGCCGGGCACGCCGGGGCCGCCCTGGTGGTTGCGCTCGCCGCCGGTGACGAGGTGACGGCGAGCCTGCCCGGCCCGCTGGGACTGCCGGGCGGCTATCCGGTCCGGCTCACCGGCGGCCGGACCGAGCTGCGGCTGCCGGCCGAGCTGCCGGTGGCGCAGGCGGTCGCCTGGAACACCGCCGCCGGGCGCCGCGACGGCGTCGAGGTCGGCGGCGGCCACGTCCGCTACCCGGAGCGCGCCCGGGCCGCGCTGGCGGCGTACCGGCCCGACCTGGCCGGCGGCTGGCACGCGAGCGAGCTGCCCGAGATCGCCTGCCGGTTCACCGCCCTGCGTGACCATCTGCGAACGGTGCCGCCGGCGCCGGCCCGGAGTGTGTTGGAGGAAGCCCGATGACCGTGACCACCCCGGCCACCCGCAACATGATCACCGACTACTACGACGTCATCGCGTCGGCGGTGCGCCGGTGCGGCGCGGTCCCCGGCGACGCGCCCGGCACGCCCGGCTTCGCGCCCGGCTTCGACCTGCCCGAGCTGACCCTCGCGGTACGCGAGTTCTACGCCGCCGCCACGGTCAGCTGGTCCCCGCTGGGCCACTACGGCGGGCACGACCTGACGATGCTCGACCTGACCGCCAACCCGGGCACCCGGACCACGAAGACGTTCGCCTCGATGGTGATCGTCGCCCGCGCGGTGGAGCACATCCGGCGTACCGGCGAGCGGCTGTGCATCGTCACCCCGACCTCCGGCAACAAGGGCGTCGCGCTGCGCGACTCGGTGGCGCGCGCGTACGCGGCCGGGCTGGTGACCCCGGAGCAGCTGTCCATCGTGGTGCTGGCGCCGGCGGCGACCCGGCACAAGTTCCGCCACGACGCGCTCGCCGCCGATCCCGCGACCCGTGCGGTCAACCCGCTGCTGCGGTACACCGGCGCGGATCCGGAGGGCGTGAAGGCGCTCGGCCGCGCGTTCGTCGACGAGTACGCGGCCACCGCGTACGACAAGCACGGCGTCACCCTCTGGTACACCCTCGACCTGCGCAACTACCTGGTCGCCGACGCCGCCCGGGCCGCCTTCGAGGCCGACGTGTCGCCGGCCACCGGTTCCCGCTGGCACGCGCACGCAGTGTCCAGCGCGTTCGGCCTGCTCGGCTACAACCTGGGCCGCGACGTGCTGGAGGCGACCGGCGACGCCGACCCGGCCGACCGGCCCGGTTTCCTGCTCGTGCAGCATCTCGGCACGCCGGACATGGTGCTCAACCTGCGCCACGGCTCGTTCGAGCGGGACCACTGCCCGGCGTACACACTCGACGAGAACCGGGGCGTCTGGACGCAGGACGCCGACCTGCGCTTCCCGGCCGTCACCGACGACCCGGCCGAGGTGCTCGACCCGACGTTCTACACCCACCGCCCGGTGACCTCCCCGGCCATGAACGCGCTCGTGCGGCGGCACGGCGGCGACGGCATCGTGGTGTCGCGGCGCGAGTGCGTCCGGCGCTACCCGGTCGCCCGGCAGTGGCTCGCCGACGCCGGCCTGACGCTGCCCGAGGACCCGGCCCGGCTGCGGGAGTGGTCGATCCTGATGGCGCTGACCGGCGTCTGCAACGCCGTCGACCGGGGCCTGGTGCCGGCCGGGCACGAGATCGTGGTGCACGGCACCGGCAGCTACTGCGACGACTTCCGGATCGCCGAGCCCGACGCCGAGGTGTCCACGCTCGCCGACGTGGTCGCCGCCGTCCTGGACCAGCGGTGAGCCCGTCCCCGCAGCCGCTCGGCCCGCCGCCGCGGCTCGCCGCCCGGGCGCAGGCCGCGGGCGTCGACCCGGCCGCCGTCGTCCTCACCGCCACGGCCCTGGTGGTACGCCGGTACACCGGATCCCCTGTGGTGACGCTGCGGCACGGCGACGACCCGGTGACGCTCGACCTGACCGCCGACGCGCCGATCCGGGAGTTGTGCCGCTCGCTGTGCCCGGCGCCGCCGGACCAACCGGTCGACGCCACCGTCGAGGTGAGCGCCGACCTGGCCGGCGTCACCGTGTCCGGGCTGCCCGCCGCGTACGCCGACGACCTCCGCGCCGACCTGGCCGAGTTCCTGTCCACGCTGGACCCGGACGCCTCGTCGGCGGGGGTGCTGCCGTCGGCTCGGTACGAGCGGCGTCCGGCGCCGGACCTCTGGCGGCTGCACGGCGGTGACGGCACCGAGGCCGATCGGGTACGCGGCGACACCATCCCGGCCGCGTTCGCCGCGGCGGTGCGGGCGTACCCGGAACGGCCGGCGGTGCTCGCCGACGACGCGACTGTGACCTACCGGGAACTCGGCGCGGCAGTCGCCGCGACCGCCGAAGCGCTGGCCGGGCCGGGTGACGTCACGGCGCCGGTGGCGGTGCTGTGCCGCCACGGCGTCGCCACGATCACCGGCATCCTGGCGGCGCTGGCGTCGGGGTCGCCGTACGTGCCGCTGGACCCGGCGTACCCGGCGGCCCGCCTGGCCGCGATGCTGCGCGACGCAGGCGTCCGGGCGATCGTCGCGGACCCCGGCCACGAAGGGCGGGCCGCCGCGCTCGCGGCCGACGCCGGGCTGGAGCTGCCTGTCGTGTCGTTGCGCCGGGGCGAACCCGGCGTGCCGGTGCCGTCCGGGCCCGCGCGCCCGGACGACCCGGCGTACGTGCTCTACACCTCCGGGTCCACCGGGAAGCCGAAGGGCGTGGTGCAGAGCCACCGCAACGTGCTGTTCGGCGTCCGCAACCACGTGCGCAACTTCGCCGTCCGGCCGGACGACCGCACGAGCGTGCTCACCTCGTTCGGCTACGACATGGCCGTCACCGACACGTTCAGCGCGCTGCTGTCCGGCGCCGCCGCCGTCCCGGTCGACGTCCGCACGCACGGCCTCGGCCACCTCACCGGCGCGCTCGCCGACCGGGGCGTCACCGTCTACCACTCCACCCCGACCGTCTTCCGGTACGTGGTGGCGAGCCTCGGAGAGCACGGGCGGCTGCCGTCGGTCCGCGCGGTCGTCCTCGGCGGCGAGGAGGTCACCCGGCACGACGTGACGCTGGCCCGGCGGTCGTTCGCGCCGGGCGTGGTGTTCGTCAACGGGTACGGCACCACCGAGATCAGCTTCGCCGCGCAGCACCACCTGCCGCCGGACGCCGACCCGGGGCGCGCAGTCGTGCCGATCGGGCATCCGTTGCCGGGCGTCGAGGTGGTGCTGACCGACCCGGCCGGACGCCCGGCCTGCCTCACCGGCGAGGTGGTCGTGCGCACCCCGCACGTCGCGCTCGGATATCTGGGCCTGCCGGAGCTGACCGCGGCCCGGTTCACCGAGCAGGACGGGGTGCGCGCGTACCGGACCGGTGACATCGCGCGGCGGCTGCCCGACGGCATGCTCGTCTACCTGGGCCGCGGCGACCGGATGGTGAAGATCCGCGGCTACCGGGTGGAGCTGGGCGAGATCGAGGCCTGCCTGGCGGCGCTGCCGAGGGTGGCCCACGCGGCGGTGGTGGCGCGGCGGGGCGCGTCCGGCGCGGGCGAGCAGGAGATCGTCGCGTACGTGGTCGGCGCCGCCGGGACGGTCGTCGAGCCGGGAGCGCTGCGGGAACGGCTGGCCGCTGTGCTGCCGGACTTCATGGTGCCCCGGGCGGTGGTGGCGGTGCCGGAGTTGCCGATCGGCCCGACCGGCAAGCTCGACCAGGCCGCCCTGCCCGACCCGGACGCCGGCCGCCCGGACGTCGGAGGGCCGCACGCGGGGCAGCCGGCCGCCGGACGCCCGGCCGCCGGGGGACCGCCGGCCGGGCCGGTCGAGCAGACCATCGCCGCAGGCTGGTGCGCGGTGCTCGGACTGCCCGCAGTGGACCGCCTGGTGAACTTCTTCGAGGCGGGCGGGCACTCGCTCCAGCTCGCCCTGGTGCAGGGGTACCTGGAGGAACACCTCGGCCGCCGGGTGCCGCTGGCCCGGCTGGTGGAGTTCCCGACGGTGGCGGCGCTGGCCGCGTACCTGGAGAGGGCCGGGGACGCCGCGGGCGTACCGGAGGACGGCCGGCTGACCGCGGTCGGACGCCGGATGGCCCGCCGCGCCGCCGCGCGGGCCGCCGGCGGGGAGGGACGGGCGTGAGCGAGGACGACCGGATCGCGGTGGTGGGCCTGTCCTGCCGGGTACCCGGCGCGGACGACGCGCCGGCGCTGTGGCGCAACCTGCTGTCCGGGGTGGACTCGGTGCGCCGGACCCCGGCCGGCGAGGGCGTGCCGGGCGGACCGGACTGGGTACCGGCGTTCGGCCGGCTCGACGACCTGGAGGGTTTCGACGCGGACCTGTTCGGCTGTCCCGCCGCGGCGGCGGCGCTGCTCGACCCGCAGCACCGGCTGTTCCTGGAGGTCGCCTGGCACGCCCTGGAGGACGCCGGGATCGACCCGGACCGCGACCCGGCCCAGATCGGCGTGTTCGCCGGATGCGCACCCAACCGCTACCTGCACCACCACCTGCTGGGCAACCCCGCGCTGGCACCGGCGGCGGGCACGCTCGCCGAGGACTGGGACGACGCGCTGACCGGGTCCGGCTGCGACTACCTGCCGACGCGCACCGCGTTCGCGCTGGGGCTGTCCGGCCCGGCCGTGGCGGTCCAGACCGCCTGCTCGACCTCGCTCGTCGCGGTGTGCCAGGCCGGGCAGAGCCTGCTGGACTACCGCTGCGACGTGGCGATAGCGGGCGGCGCGGCGGTGGTGTCCACCCGGCAGGCCGGGTACCGGCTGCGGCCGGGCGGGCTGCTGGCCGCCGACGGGGTGTGCCGCCCGTACGACGCCGCCGCCACCGGGCAGGTGTTCGGCAACGGCGCCGGGGCGGTGGTGCTGAAGCGGCTCGCCGACGCCCGCGCCGACGGCGACCACGTGTACGCCGTGCTCGCCGGGTGGGCGGTGAACAACGACGGCGCCGACCGGCCCGGATTCACAGTGCCGGGCGTGTCCGGCCAGGCGGCGGTGATGGCGGAGGCGCTGGCGTCGGTCGGCTGGGACGCGGCCGACGTGGGCTACCTGGAGGGCCACGGCACCGGCACGCCGGTGGGCGACGCGATCGAGGTGGACGCGCTGGCCCGGGTACGCCGGAGCGCCCGCGCCCCGCTGCTGCTCGGCTCGGTGAAGGGCAACCTCGGCAACCTGGACGCCGCGGCGGGCGTGATCTCCCTGATCAAGGCCGTGTACGCGGTCCGCACCGGGCAGGTGCCGGGTACCGCGCACTTCACCGCCGCGCACGACGACATCGACCTGGCCGCCGCGGGCGCCGAGGTGGACGCGCAGACCCGGCCGTGGGCCGGGGAGCGGCGCGCAGGTGTCAGCTCGTTCGGTCTCGGCGGCACCAACGCGCACGTACTCGTCGAACCCGCGCCCGCGACGGACGAGCCGGACGCCGGGGCACCCGGCCCGGTGGTGCTGGGGCTGTCCGCAGGCAGCCCGGCGGCGCTGCGGGAACTGGCCCGTCGGCTGGCCGTCCGGCTGGCCGACGGCGACCTGGCGGTGGCCGACGTGGCGCACACGCTCGCGGTGGGACGGCGGCGGCTGGCGTACCGGGACGCGGTCGCCTGCGCCGACGCCGGGGAGGCGGTGGCCGGGCTGACCGCGCTCGCGGCCGGCGACCCGGTCGACGGCGACGAAGCAGTCCGCGCCTGGCGTGCCGGTGCCGACCTGCCCGTGCCGCCGGGGCGGCGGGTGCCGCTGCCCGGCTACCCGTTCCGGCGGACCCGGCACTGGATCGAGGCACGACGATGACCGGCCGCGACGATCAGCGCGACCAGCAGGTCGGCCCCGAGCTGCCCTACCCGCAGGTGTGCCTGCCCGACCTGGTCGCCGCGCACGCCCGGCGGCGTCCCGGCGCGCCGGCCGTGGTGCAGGGTGACCTGACGCTCAGCTACGCCGACCTGGCCGGCCGGGCCGCCGCGCTCGCCGCGTCGCTGCGGGACCACGGCATCGGCGCGGACGACCTCGTCGGCGTCTGCGTGGACCGCCGCCTGGACCTGGTGGTCGCGCTGCTCGGCGTGCAGGCCGCCGGCGCCGGGTACGTCCCGCTCGACCCGGCGCTGCCGCCCGGACGGTTGCGGGAGCTGGCCGCCGAGGCCCGGCTGCGCGTCGTCGTGGGTACGCCCGCCGCCGAGACGTTCACCGGCCGCACCGTGCTGGACGTCCCCGCCGCCACCGCGCCCTGGCAGCCGACCCCGGCGACGCTCGCCACCACGGCGTACGCGATGTTCACGTCCGGGTCGACCGGGCAGCCCAAGGGCGCGGTGATCGAGCACCGGGCGCTGACCGAGAAGGTCACCTCGATCGCCGAGTTCTCCGGGTTCGGCACGGCGACCCGGTGCCTGGCGTTCGCCTCGATCGGGTTCGACGCGTCGGTGGTCGACATGCTCGCCCCGCTCGCCGCCGGGGGCACAGTCGTGCTCGCCGGTGACGCCGAGCGGGCCGACCCGACCCGGCTCTACCGGATCTGCGCCGATCAGGCAGTCGACGTGGTGGTGCTGCCGCCGCCGATCCTGCCGCTGCTGGACCCGGACCGGCTTCCCGGCGTACGGCTGGTCATCACCGGCGGCGAGGCCACCGGCCCGGAACAGGTCGGCCGCTGGACCGCGGGTGGGCGCCGCTTCATCAGCGTGTACGGCCCGACCGAGGCGACGGTGCTGGTGACCTGGTTCGAGGGCAGCGGCGACTGGACGCGGCCCATCCCGATCGGCCGGCCCGCCGCCAACCACCGCATCCACCTGGTCGACGACGAGCTGCGCGAGGTCGGCCCGGGGGAGATCGGCGAGGTGCTCGCCGGTGGTCCCGGGCTCGGCCGCGGATACCTGTTCGACGCCGCCCGTACTGCGGAACGGTTCCTCCCGGACCCGTTCTCCGGCCGGCCGGGGGAGCGGCTCTACCGTACCGGTGACCTGGCCCGGTGGCTGCCGGACGGGAGCCTGGAGTTCCTCGGCCGGGCCGACCGGCAGGTCAAGATCCGCGGGCAGCGGATCGAACTGGGCGAGGTCGAGGCCGTGTTGCGCCGCCACCCGGACGTCGACCTGGCCAGCGTCCAGGTCCGCGCCGGCGCCGGCGGTCAGGAACTCGTCGCGTACGTGGCGACCGGCCTCGACACTGCCGAGCTGCGCGACTACTGCGCCCGGCTGCTGCCGCCCGCCGCCGTACCGGCCCGGATGCACACGATGCCCGCGCTGCCCATCACCATCAACGGCAAGATCGACACCGAGCGGCTGGCCGAGCTCGACGTCGCCGAACCGGCTTCCGTGCCGTCCGGCGAGCCGCCCGCCACCGACACCGAACGCCTCGTCGCGCAGGCGTGGGCGGCGCTGCTGGACGTGTCCACTGTCGGCCGCGACGACGACTTCTTCCACCAGGGCGGGCACTCGATCACCGCGATGCGGCTGGTCGCCGACCTGCGCGAGCGGCTGGGCCGCGACCTCGCCATCGAGGACGTGCTGGTGGGGCGGACGCCACGCGGCATCGCCGCCCGCGCCGACGCCGCCGCCGGAACCGGCCCGGCCGACGCCGCCGCCGTCCGGGGACGGCCACCGGCGCTGTCCCCGGCGCAGCAGCGGCTGTGGTTCCTCGACCGCTACTTCCCGGCCGCCGCGTCCGCGTACAACGTCGCGTTCGCCGAACGGATCACCGGCCCGCTCGACGTGGCGGCGCTCGCCACGGCGCTCACCGCCGTCGCGGACCGTCAGCAGATCCTGCGCTGGCGCATCCCGGAGCGCGACGGCGTGCCGTACGCGGTCGCCGACCCGTCCACACCGGTGCCGCTGCCGGTACGTGACCTCGCCCCGGGCACGGACCTCGCCGGCCACCTCGCGGCGAGCGCCGCCACGCCGTTCGCGCTGGCGACCGACACGCTGTGGCGGGCCGAACTGATCCGCACCGGCGACGACGAGCACGTGCTGGCCGTCTACGCCCACCACGCCGTGTTCGACGGCTGGTCCCAGTCGCTGTTCTACGCCGACCTGGCCGCCGCCTACCGGGCCGCGCTCGGGGACGGGCCGCCGCTGCCGCCGCTGCCCGCCACGTACGGCGACTACGTGGCCTGGCGCGCCCACCGTGCCCGGCGCCGCGCCGCCGCCGACCTGGAATGGTGGCTGGACCACCTGACCGGGGCGCCAGTGGTGCTGCGACTCCCCGGGGGACGGGACCGGCCGGCCGAACAGACGTACACCAGCGCGACGGTGCGTACCCGGCTGGACCGGGCCGCCACCGCCGCGCTCACCGACCTCGCCGCCGGGCTCGGTGCGACCCCCGCCGCCGCCGTGCTCGCCGCGTTCGCGCTGGTGCTGGCCCGGCGCACCGGCCTACCTGACCTGGTGGTCGGCACCCCCACTGTGGACCGGCGCGCCGCCGACTTCGAGGCGATGGTCGGCTTCTTCATCGAGATCGCGCCGCTGCGGCTGCGGCAGACGCCCGGGGCCGGGTTCGCCGCGCACGTCCGCGCCGCCTGGGAGGAACTGCTCGCCGCGCTCGCCCACCCGGAGGCACCTGTCGAACGCATCGTCGGCGGCCTCGGGCTGGGCGGCCTGCTCGACCGCAGCCCACTGGTGCAGGTGCTGTTCAACATGTACACGTTCGACGAGCCCCGGCTGGACCTGGCCGGGCCGGCCGCCGAGCCGGTGCCGGTGCCCGCGCCCGGCTCACCGTTCGACCTCACGCTCTACGGCGTCACCCGGGACGGGCGGCTGCGCGTGGAGATCGTCTTCAACCCGGACGTCTACGGCGAGACGCTGATCACCGACGTGCTCGCCGACGTCGAGCGGTTGCTGCGGGCCGGCGCCGCCGACCCGGAGCGGCCGGTGGCCGAGCTGCCCGCCTGGACCGCCGTCCCGGCCGGAACGGCCGACGACGTGCCCCGGGCCGCCCGGGTGAACCGGACCGGAGGCCGCGCCGGGGTGCCCGCCGCCCGCCCGGCCACCGCCACCGAGCGGCGAATCGCCGCGGTCTGGTGCGACGTGCTCGGCGTACCGGAGGTGGCCGCGACTGACAGCTTCTTCGACGTCGGCGGCGGCTCGCTCGCGGTCGCGGTCGTGCAACGGCAGCTCAACCGGCTGCTCGGCACGAACCTGCGGGTCGTGGACCTGTTCCACCACCCGACCGTCCGCGCGCTCGCCGCGCACCTGGACAGCCTCGGTGCGGCGTCGTCCGGCGAGGACGCCGAGGACGCCGAGGACGAGGCGGTGGAACGCGCGGCACGCCGGGGCGCGCTGCGCCGCCAGCGGGTCCAGCGCCGCCCGGTGGCGGAGGAGGAGCCGCGGTGACGTACCTGGTCCCCCTCGGCGACACCGGCTGGTCGGTGTGGCGGGACGTGCTGCTGCGCAGCGCCGGGTTCCCCGCCGACGGACTGGACCGGTTCGCCGCGCCGGACTGCGCCGACGCCGCCGACCGGCACCTGAACGGCGAGCTGGACGAGACGGCGTTCACGGCCGCGTACGCCACCGCCGTCCGGGCGTCGTCGGCGGCGCTGTGCGGGATCGCCGCCGACCCGCTGTTCCGCGAGGCCGTCGCCTGGCAGAACCCGGAGGTGCTGGTGGCGCTGGACGGGCTGCTCCGCGACGGACCGGACGCACCCCGCAACGTCCGCCGCCGGGGCCGGGAGAACGTCGTCGCCGGGTACTGGCAGCGCTACGTCGCCAAGTGCGAGACCATCGGCTTCTTCGGGCCGGTGTGCTGGGGCGCCGTGGCACCGGGTGCGCCCGGTGTCACCGCCGTGCCCGGCCCCGGGCTGCTCCGTCACCGCGCCGTCCACCTCGAACACTGGGCGCTCGCCGCGTACGCGGACCGGCTGGCCGCTGACCCGCAGGTCCGGCAGTGGCTGGCACCGGTCCGGGCGCCGCACGTCCACCTGGAGGGCCGGGTCGTGCACCGGCCCGCCCAGCGCCCGGAACCGGTGTCGCTGAGCGAGTCGATCGCGCTGTGCCGGTGCGACGGCACCCGCCCGGCCCGGGACGTCGTCGACGACCTGGTGCGCGACGGGCAGACCGGCGTACGCCGCGCCGAGGAGGGGTTCCTGCTGCTCGCGCAGCTCGTCGAGCGAGGGCTGCTGCGCTGGGACTTCGACCTGCCGCAGGGCTTCGCCGCGCAGGACCACCTGCGGGAGCGGATCGCGGCGATCGGTGACCGGGAGTGCCGCACGCGGGCGCTGGACGGGCTGGACCGGCTGGCCGCCGCCCGCACCCGGGTCGCCGACGCCGCCGGTGACCCGTCCGCGCTCACCGGCGCGCTGTCCGCGCTGGACGCCGAGTTCACCGCGCTCACCGGGCTGCCGCCGCGCCGCCGGGCCGGGCAGAACTACGCCGGGCGGGCGCTGTGCCACGAGGAGACCGCACGCGACGTGGACCTCACGGTCGGCGGCGGCCTGCTCGACTCCCTGGCCCCGGCGCTGGACCTGCCGCTGCGCGCGGCACGCTGGCTCACCGCCGAACTGGCCACCGCGTACGGCGACGCGCTGCGCGACCTGTACGACGACCTCAGCGGCGACGGACCGGTCCGGCTCGGCGACCTGTGGTTCGTCGCGCAGGGGCCGCTGTTCGGGCCCGGCGACCGGCCGGTGGACCGGGTCGCGGCCGAGTTCGCCGCTCGCTGGGAACGGGTGCTCGGGCTGGCCGGACTGCCCGAGGGAACGGCCCGGGTGGAGTTCGCCGCGGTCGAGCTGGCGCCCCTGGTGGCCGACCGGTTCCCGGCGACCCGCCCCGGCTGGAGCGCCGGCCGGGTGCACAGCCCCGACCTGCAACTGTTCGCCGAGTCACCCGAGGCGCTGGCCGCCGGCGAGTTCGGGGCGGTGCTCGGCGAGCTGCACGCCGCGTACGCCACGTTCAACGCCGAGCTGTTCACCCACTGCCACCCCGACGTGGACCGGCTGCGGCGCGCGTACGCGGCCGACCTGGGCCCGGGACGGTTGCGCCCGCTCTACCCGGTCGACTTCCCCCGCGTGGGCGGACGGTTGTCCGCTTCCCTGCACGGGCCGGACGACCACCGGCTCGCGTTCGCCGACGCGCCCGGCGCGCCGCGCGACCGGCTCGTGCCGGCGAACGCGGCGATCGTGTCCGAGGTGGACGGCGTGCTGGCGGCGACCGGCCCGGACGGCACGCGCTGGCCGCTGGTCGAGGTGTTCTCCGACCTGATCGCGGTGCACGCCGGTGACGCGTTCAAGCTGATGACCGACCGCCCGCACAGCCCCCGGGTGACAGTCGACCGGCTGGTGCTGGCCCGGGAGACCTGGCGCACCACTGTCGGGGCGACCGGCCTGGCCGACGCCGTCGACCAGGCGCGGCGCTACCTCGCGGTACGCCGCTGGCGGGCCACGCTGGGCCTGCCGGAACGGGTCTTCGTCCGGGTGGCCACCGAACTGAAGCCCACCTACGTGGACCTGACCAGCCCGCTCTACGCCAATCGGCTCTGCCTGCTGCTGCGCGCCGCCCGGCGGGCCGGCGGCGACGACGTGGCGGTGACCGTGTCGGAGCTGCTGCCCGCGCTCGGGCAGGCGTGGCTGCCCGACGCCGCGGGCCGCCGCTACGTCAGCGAACTGCGCCTGCACATCAGCGATTCGGCCGAGCCGGAGGTCATGGCGTGAACGAGACAGTGGAGCCGATCGCGATCGTCGGGCTCAGCCTGCGCGTGCCGGGGGCGGCGTCGGCGGAGGAGTTCTGGCGCAACCTGGTCGTCGGCGCCGAGTCGCTCACCCGGTTCACCCGCGCGGAGCTGCTGGCCCGGGGCGTCCCGGCGGAGCAGCTCGACGACCCGGCGTACGTGCCGGTGGCCGCCGTGCTCGACGGCGTGGACCGGTTCGACGCGGAGCTGTTCGGAATGAGCCCCCGCGACGCGGAGCTGACCGACCCGCAGCAGCGGCTGTTCCTGGAACACGCGCACGCCGCGCTCACCGACGCGGGCTGCGACCCGGCCCGCTACGACGGCGAGATCGGCGTGTACGCGGGCGGCAACGCCGACCTGTACCAATGGCTGAACGTCCGGCGGAACCCGCGGGCGCTCGCGGACGCCGGTGAGCTGCGCGTGTCGCTCGGCAACAAGCCGGACTACCTGGCCAGCACCGTCGCATTCCGGCTCGGCCTGCGCGGCCCGGCGATGACGGTGCAGACCGCCTGCTCGTCGTCGCTCGTCGCGGTGCACCTGGCCGCCGAGGCGCTGCGCAGCGGCGAGTGCGACACGGCGCTCGCCGGCGGCGTGTGCGTGGAACTGCCGCACGGCGTCGGGTACGTCGCCGACGAGGGCTACACCTCCGCCGACGGGCACTGCCGCCCGTTCGACGCGGACGCCGACGGCACCGTCTACGGCAGCGGCGTCGGCGTGGTCGTGCTCAAGCGGCTCTCCGACGCGCTCGCCGACGGCGACGACATCAGGGCGCTGGTCATCGGCAACGCGGTGAACAACGACGGCTCGGCCAAGGCGAGCTTCACCGCGCCGAGCGTCACCGGTCAGGTGGAGGTGGTCACGCAGGCGCTCGCGGTGGCCGGCGTCGCCCCGCGTTCGGTCGGGTACGTCGAGGCGCACGGCACCGGCACCGTCCTCGGCGACTCGATCGAGCTGGCGGCGCTGAGCACGGCGTACGGGCGGCGCACCGCCGAGCGGGGCTGGTGCGGCGTCGGCTCCACGAAGGCCAACATCGGTCACCTCAGCGCGGCCGGCGGCGTGATCGGCCTGATCAAGACCGTGCTGTCGATGCGGCACCGGCTCATCCCGCCCACAGTCAACCACGACCGGCCGCACCCGGACATCGACATCGAGGCGAGCCCGTTCTACGTGGTGTCCACGCTGACCAAGTGGGAGCCCGAGGACCAGCGACCGCTGCGGGCCGGCGTCAGCTCGCTCGGCCTCGGCGGCACCAACGCGCACCTGGTGCTCCAGGAGGCGCCGCCGCGCGTACCCCCGGAGCCGGATCACGGCGGCGGCGAACTGCTCCAGGTGTCCGCCGCGACCCCCGACGCGCTGGCCGCTGCCTGTGCCCGGCTGGCCGAGCGGCTCACCGGCGCGCCCGATGTGGAGCTGCGCGACGTGGCGTACACGTTGCGGGAGGGCCGGCCGGCGTACCGGCACCGGGCCGCCGTCGTCGCCGTGGACCGGGGCCGGGCGGCAGCGGCGCTCACCGACCCGAAACGCCGCGCCACCGGGGACGCCGCCGCGCCGCCCCGGGTGGGCCTGCTCGTGCCCGGCCAGGGCGCGCAGCACCCCGGCATGGGCGCGCACCTGGCCGTTACCGAGCCGGTGTTCGCCGCCGCCGTGGACGAGTGCGCCGCGATCCTCGGCTGGGACGCGAACGAGATGATCTTCGACGCCGGACCCGGTGCGGACGAACGGCTGGCCGGACCGGCGGTGGCGCAGCCCGCGCTGTTCGCCGTCGAGTACGCGCTGGCGACGTTGTGGCGGCACTGGGGCGTCACGCCCACCGCGATGATCGGCCACTCCGTCGGCGAACTGGTCGCCGCGACCGTCGCCGGGGTGTTCGACCTGCCGGACGCGCTGCGGCTCGCCGCCGCCCGGGGCCGCCTCGTGCAGGCCGCGCCGGAGGGCCGGATGCTCGCCGTGCAGCGCGGCGCCGACGAGATCGCGGCGCTGCTGCCCGACGGTGTCGCGGTGGCGATCAGCAACGGCCCGCACACCTGCGTGGTGGGCGGCACGCCGGAACCGGTCGCCGCCGCCGAGGTCCTCCTGCGCGAACGCGGCATCGGCTGCACGCCGCTGCGGTCGCCGTACGCGATGCACGTGCCGCTGCTGGCGGCGGTGCGCGACGAGTTCGCGGCGCTCGTGGCGGCGGTGCCGCGCCGGGCGCCGGACCTGCCGGTGTTCTCGGCCGCGACCGCCGCGCCGTTCACCGACGAGCAGATCACCGACCCGGCGTACTGGGCCGACCAGCTCTGCCGGCCGGTGCGGTTCGGCGCCACAGTGGCCGCGCTCGCCGCGACCGGCGCCGCCGACGACTGGCTGCTGCTGGAGTGCGGTCCCGGCCGGCAGCTCGCCGGTCTGGCCCGGCTCAGCCTGCCGGCGGGGGCCCGGGCGCCGCTGCGCACGCTGCCCGCGCCGGGGGAGCGGCTGACCGACAGGCAGACCGCGTACGAGGCTGCCGGTCGCCTGTGGTCGGCCGGGGTGCCGGTGCGGCTGCCCGCCTCCGGCACGCCGCGCCGGGTGCCGCTGCCCGGCTACCCGTACGAGCGCGCCCGGTACTGGATCGACCCGGAACCGGTGGCCGCGCCCGCCGCACCGGCCATCGACGAGCGGTACGACGACGGCGTGGCCGAGGTGCCGGTCTGGCGCCAACTGCCCGACCTCGCGCCCGTCGAGGCGCCCGGCCCGCTGCTGCTGTTCGCCGCCGGGGAGCGCGGCACGGCGCTCGCGGACCGGCTGCGCGAGCGCGGCGTGGACGTCACAGTGGTACGTCCCGGACCGGCCTTCGCGGTCCGCCCGGACGGCTACCGGCTGCGCCCGGCCAGCGTCGCCGACCACCAGCGCCTGCTCGACGAGTGCGCCGACGACGGCCGGGCCGCCCGGATCGTGCACGCGTGGGCGCTCGACGGCGACCCGGCCGGCCCGGACGCCGACGCCGTGGCGGCGGCCCAGGAACACGGGTACCTCGCGCTGCTGACCCTGCTGGAGGCGCTGCCGGCCGTTGACGTGACGCTGGACGTGGTGACCGCCGGGACGGCCGACGTGACCGGCTCCGACCTGCTGCGCCCGGAACACGCCACAGTCGCCGGGGTGGTGCGCTCGGTGCCGCTGGAACGTCAGGGACTGCGCTGCCACTGGGTGGACGCCGACCCGGCCGAGCCGGGCGCGGACGCGCTGGCGGACGAGCTGCTCGGCGCCGAGCGGGCCGAGGCGGTCGCGCTGCGGCTGGGCGGGCGCCGCTGGACGCGCGGGTTCGCGGCGGCACCGGCGCGCCGCCGTACCGGGCCGGCAGTGCGCGACGGCGGGCGCTACCTGATCACCGGTGGACTGGGCCGGATTGGCGGGGCGTTCGCCGCCGAACTGGCCCGCCGGGGCGCGCGGCTGGTGCTGGTCGGCCGGACCGCCCGGCCGGACCTGGTCGAGGCGCTGGAACGGGCCGGGGCGCAGGTCCGCCACGTGCGCGCCGACGTGACAGACGTGGACGCGCTGCGGGCGGTACGCGCCGACATCGAGGACGACCTCGGCGGACTCGACGGCATCGTGCACGCCGCGCGGCTGCCCGACACCGGGCTGTCCACCGGGTCGCGGCCGGCCGAGGCGACAGCCGAACTGCTGCCGAAGGTCACCGGCGCGCTGGCGCTGCGCGCGGTCTTCGGCGATATGCCGCTCGACTTCGTGCTGCTCAGCTCCTCGGTGACCGCGCTTGCCGGTGGCCTGGGCCGCGCCGACGACACGGCCGCCAACGCGTTCCTCGACGCGTACGCGCGCAGCCCGCACGGCTGGCGGTCGCCGGTGCTGTCGGTGGCCTGGGGCGCGTGGCGGGAGGAGGGCGTACCCGACCACGACGGGCTGGCCCCGGACGCGGCGGTGCGCGCGGCGTGCCGGGTCCTCGCCGAGGGACGGACCGGCTCGGTGGCGATCGGCGCCTACACGGTGGAGGCGGTCGCCGGGCACGAGCGGCGGCTCGCCGCGACCACGGCGGCCACCGCCTCGACGGTGACCGCCGCCGACGGCGACCTGCAGGACACCGTCGCCCGGATCTGGCGTGACGTGCTGGGCGTGACCGAGGTCGGCCCGCACGACGACTTCTTCCGGCTCGGCGGCACCTCGCTCGTGGCCGCCCAGCTGGTGCTGCGCATCCGGCAGGCGGTGGGTGCCCGGCTGTCCATGCGGGTGCTGTTCGACGCGCCCACCGTCGCGGCGATGGCCGCCCGGATCGAGTCGCTGCGCGCCGCCCCACCGGCCGAGGCGCCCATCCCGCGCCTGCGCCGGCCGGGACGGCCGGGATGACCGAGTCACGCCACGACGTCACGCCTGTGGACGACGTCTACACCGTTCCCGCCTCGTACGCCCAGGAGCGGGTCTGGTTCACCGCCCAGCTCAGCCCCGGGCAACCGCTGTTCACGATGACCGACGCGGTCACCCTGCCGGCGGGTGCCGGGCCGGAGCAGGCGCTCGCGGCGCTGCGGACGGTCACCGACCGGCACGAGGCCATGCGCACCACGCTGCGCCTGCACGACGGACGGCTCTACCAGGACATCCACCCCACGGTCCCGGTGGAGTTGCCGGTCACCGACCTGTCCGCGCTGCCCGGGCCGGAGCGGGACGCCGCCCGCGCCCGGATCGTCGCCGAGTACGCCCGCCTCGACCTGCCGATGGACGCGGCCCCGCTGTGGCGGGCCCGGCTGCTGCGGCTCGACCCGGACACCTGGTGGCTGCTGTTCGCCGGGCACCACGTCATCCTCGACGGCACGTCCCTGCTGCACCTGCGCGCCGAGCTGACCGAGCTGTGCGCCGCCGCCGTCGCGGGCCGCGCGCCGGACCTGCCCGAACTGCCGATCCAGTACGCCGACTACGCGGCCTGGGAACGCGACCGCCTCGACGGGCCCCGGTGGGACGAGCTGCGCGACCACTGGCGGGAGGCGCTGACCGGCCTGCCCGCCGTGCACGCGCTGACCACCGACCGGCCGCGCCCGGCGACGCTCACGTTCGACGGCGCCGACGTCCGCCGGACGCTGCCCGGGCCCGTGACGGCGGCGCTGCCGGAGCTGTCCCAGCAGGCCGCCGCGACCCCGTTCATGGTGCAGCTGGCCGCCTACGTGGCGCTGCTGCACCGGCTGTCCGGAAGCGACGACGTGGTGGTCGGCATGCCGGTGGCCGGCCGGGACCGGGCCGAGCTGGAACCGCTGCTCGGCATGTTCATGAACATGCTGGTGCTGCGCGTCGACGTGTCGGGCGATCCACCGTTCCTGACGCTCGTGCGCCGGGTCCGCCGGGTCGTGCTCGACGCCTGGGACCACCAGGACATGCCGTTCCAGAAGCTCGTCGAGGAGCTGGCGGTACGACGCGACCCGGGCGTACCGCCGCTCTACCAGCTCACGTTCCACCACCTGCCTACCGGCCGGGGTGAGGCGTTCGGCGGCGCCATGGACGACCTGTCGCTGGAGATCGCCGGGGACGAGCTGCGGCTGGAGTACCGCACCGCGCTGTTCGAGCGCGCCGCGATGGAGGCGTTCGCGGACCGCTACCTGCTGCTGTTCGCCGCGGCCGTGGCCGCGCCCCGGACCCGGGTCAGCGCGCTGCCGGTCATGCCGGACGCCGAGCACGCCGCGGTCGTGACCGGCTGGAACGCCACCGCCGCCCCGGTGCGCCGGACCACGCTGGCGGAGCTGTTCGACGCCCAGGCCCGCCGCACGCCGGACGCGGTCGCGCTGGTCGACGGCGACAACCGGATGACGTACGCGCAACTGTCCGACGCCGCCGAGCAGGTGGCGTCGCGGCTGGTCGCGCACGGCGTGGGACCGGAGTCGGTGGTCGCGATCCACGAGCCCCGCTCCCGCCGCCTGATCGCCGGGCTGCTCGGCATCCACCGGGCCGGTGCGGCGTACCTGCCGCTGGACCCGGACCACCCGCCGCAGCGGCTGGCCTTCATGCTCGCCGACGCCGGCGCCGGGGTGCTGCTGGCCGACGAGCTGCCCGACGGGCTGACCGTCCCGGGCACAGTGCTGCCGCTGACCGCGCCGGACCGGCCGCGCACCGCCGGGGGCACTGCCGCCGGACCGGGGAACGCGGCGTACGTGATCTACACGTCGGGCTCCGCCGGGCGGCCGAAGGGCGTGGTCAACGAGCACGCCGCGATCGTCAACCGGCTCGACTGGATGCAGGACGCCTTCGGGCTCGGACCGGACGACGCGGTACTGCACAAGACGCCGATCGGGTTCGACGTGTCGGTGTGGGAGGTGTTCTGGCCGCTGCTCGTGGGCGCGCGGCTGGTGCTGGCCGCGCCGGGCGGGCACCGCGACCCGGCGTACCTGCGGGAGCTGATCGAACGGGAGCGGATCACCACGGTCCACTTCGTGCCGTCGATGCTCGACGCGTTCCTGTCCGCCGCCGGCCCGGCCGACCCGGCCCGCTGCGGGTCGCTGCGGCGGATCGTGTGCAGCGGCGAGGAACTGCCCGCCGACCTGGCCCGCCGCGCCGTGACCGCGATCCCGTCCGCGGCGCTGCACAACCTGTACGGACCCACCGAGGCGGCGATCGACGTCACCGCCTGGGCGGCCACGCCCGACGCGCTGACCGGCGTGACCCGGGTGCCGATCGGCGGGCCGATCCGCAACGTCCGCACCTACGTGCTCGACGAGGCGATGCGCCCGGTCCCGGCCGGCGTGGCCGGGCAGCTGCACCTCGGCGGCGTGCAGGTGGCCCGCGGCTACCTGAACCGCCCCGGACTCACCGCCGCCTCGTTCGTCCCCGACCCGTTCGGCGAGCCCGGCGGCCGGCTGTACGCCACCGGCGACCTGGCCCGCTGGCGTACCGACGGGACGCTGGAGTTCCTCGGCCGCATCGACGACCAGGTGAAACTGCGGGGCCTGCGGATCGAGCTGGGGGAGATCGCCGCGGTGCTGCGCGAACAGCCGGGCGTCGGCTCCGCGGCCGTCGTCGTGCGCGGCGCCACGCCCGCCGAGCAGCGTCTCGTGGCGTACCTGACGGGCGAGGCCCCGGACCCGGCGGAGCTGCGGGCGGCGCTGAAGCGGCGGCTGCCCGAGTACATGGTGCCGTCGGCGTTCGTCACGCTCGACGCGCTGCCGCTGTCCGCGAACGGCAAACTCGACACCGCCGCGCTGCCCGCACCCTCGTCCGGCGTCGCCCCCGCGCAGCGCCGTCCCCCGGTGACCCCGGTCGAGCAGACCGTCGCCGCCACCTGGCGCGACGTCCTCGGCGTGCCCGAGGTCGGCCTGGACGACGACTTCTTCGAGCTGGGCGGTCACTCGCTGCTGGCGATCCGGATGCTGGCGCTGCTGCGCGAGGCGTACGGGCAGGTCGACGTCGGCGTGATGGACGTGTTCGCGCACCCGACGGTGCAGGGGCTGGCCGCGCTGATCGACGCCCCGACGGACCAGGAGCGGCAGCGTCCGCTGCTGTACGAGCTGACCCGGCCGGTCCCGGCGGACCAGCGTGTGCGCTCGTACGTGTGCGTGCCGTACGGCGGCGGGCTCGCCAGCATCTACCAGCCGCTCGCGGACGCGCTGCCGGCCGGGCACACGTTGTTCTCCGTGGCGATCCCCGGCCACGACGTCGGCGTCCGCGACACCGAGCTGCCCTTCGACGAGCTGGTCGAGCGGTGCGTGACCGAGATCCAGGAGCGGGTGGACGGCCCGCTGGTCCTGTACGGCCACTGCGTCGGCGGCGCGCTGCTGACCGGCATCGCCCGGCGGCTGCACGAGCGGGGACGCCCGATCGAGGCGATCTACGCCGGTGGCGTGTTCCCGACCGCCCGGCCGGACAACATGCTCGGCCGGCTCGTCGACTGGGCCGACTCCCGGGGCGCGGACCGGCGGTACGAGACGTTCCTGCGCTCGATCGGCGCGGAACTGGCCGACCTGGACCAGGCGCAGGTCGACCGGTTCGTCCACCACGTACGCCGGGAGGCCGCCGAGGCGCAGGAGCGGTTCACCGAGTGGCTGGACGGCGAGCCGGTCCGGGTGCCCGCACCGGTGATCTCCGTCGTCGGCACCCACGACGTGCTCACCGAGTACTACGAGGAGCGGTACCGCGAGTGGAGCTTCCTCGGCGAGTCCACAGCGCTCGTGGTGCTGGACGAGGCCGGGCACTACTTCGTCAAGCAGCGGGCCGAGGCGCTCGCCGAGGTGCTCACCCGTACCCATCCCCGGCTCGCCGAGCCGTCCGCCGCGCCGCGACAGGGTGACGGCTGGGCACTGGCGGCCACCAGCACCGATCCGGTCACCGCCGAGACCGGCGTGCAACCGGGCGTACGCCGGTTCCTGGCGATCACCGCCAGCCAGCTCATCTCGTCGACCGGCTCGGCGCTGACCCAGTGGGCGGTGCCGGTCTGGGTCTACCTGGAGACCGGGTCGATGCTGTGGTTCGGCCTGTCCGGGGTGATCGCCTACCTGCCGGCGCTGCTGGCGCTGCCGGTCGCCGGCGCGGTCGCGGACCGGTTCGACAGGCGCCGCGTGCTGCTGGCCGCGTGCGCGACGGCGGTGACAGCGGAGGCGCTGCTGGCGCTGCTGCTCTGGACCGACCGGCTGGGACTGGCGGCCGTCTACACGCTCGTGTGCGTGCTCGGCGCGGCGTCGGTGTTCCAACGCATCACCTACCTGGCCGCGATCCCGCAGGTGGTGCCGAAGCGCTACCTGGGGCACGCCAACGGCATCGCGCAGCTCGCGGTCGGGCTCAGCTCGCTCGCGGTGCCGCTGCTGGCGGCGGGCCTGCTCGCCGCGATCGGCCTGGCCGGCGTCCTGGTCATCGACATCGTCAGCTACGTGGTGGCGATCGGTGTGCTGGCCGCGGTGCGGTTCCCCGACCTGCTCGGCCGGCGCCGCAAGGAGCCGTTCCTGGCCGAGCTGATCGGCGGGGCGCGGATGACGTGGGCCGAGCCGGGCTTCCGGGCCATGCTGGGCTTCTTCTCGCTCTACAACCTGTGCCTGGCGAGCCTGCTGCTGGTACCGCCGATGGTGCTCGCGTTCGGCACGATGGGCCAGGTCGGCACCGTGGCGTTCGCCGAGGCGCTCGGCGCCGTCCTCGGTGGACTCGCCATCGCGGTGTGGGGCGGCCCGACCCGGCGCCGGATGCCCGCGCTGATCGCCATCGCGTTCGGCGTGGCGGTCAGCCTGGTGCTCAGCGGCGTCCGCCCGAGCCTGCTGCTGGTGGCGCTCGGCAGCTTCGGCGTGGGGCTGGGCCTGGGCCTGCACAACGGCATCTACCTGTCGATCATCCAGGTGAAGGTGCCGCAGCGGTTCCACAGCCGGGTGCTGGCGATCATCCAGACGCTGACCTGGGCGACGCTGCCGCTGGGCTTCGCCGTGCTGGTGCCGCTGAGCGGGTCGCTGCTGGAACCGATGTTCGCCCCCGGCGGCGCGCTGGCCGGCAGCGTCGGCGCGCTGATCGGAACCGGCCCCGGCCGTGGACTCGGGTTCGCGTTCGTGGTGTCCGGGCTGGCCCTGGCCGTGGTGGCGCTCGGCGCCTACGGCATACGCCGGCTGCGCCTGTTCGACACCGAGACCCCCGACGCGCCGGCGGACGCCACCGAGTGGCTACCGCACCTGCGCCGGGTCGACGATCTGTAGCCGCAGTTCCGAGGCGTAGGCCCGGCCGGCCCCGTCGGTCAGCCAGGCGTCGTCCGGGCCGGGCAGCAGCTCGGTGACGGTGAGCCCGACCCCGTCGCCGCCCTTGGTGTGCGCGCCGCGCAGCAGCGTGCACAGCAGCCGGGTGTAGACGCCGCTGGTCAGGTCCACGTAGCTGGGTTTGAGTTCGGTGTCGACCCGCACGAAGATCCGCTCGGGCAGGCCGAGCGCGAGCCGCCAGCGCCGTACCGCGAGGTAGCGTTCCCGCTCGCCCTTGACCGTGTGCAGGCCGGTCTCGCCCACAGTGGTGCGCCACGTCTCGCGGACCAGCACCAGGTCGTCGACTGTGACGCGCGGCGTGCGCCCGGCGTTGCCGGCCAGCTTCCACGTGTCGAACACCTGGTAGTCGAACAGCGGCGCGAACACCTCCAGCAGCGGCCACCGCCGCCCGTCGTCGGCGTGCGCGGAAAGGGTGCCGTCGTCGTCCGGCCGCACGGTCAGCGCGGTGATCGGCACGAGGCGGTCCGGGTCGGCGCCGGGAGCGCTGACGAACCCGAGCTGGGCGTCGGCGGGCCCGTGCAGCCACTCCGCGATCCGGGCGGTGTGCCGGGGCCAGTTCACCGGCGGCAGCAGCCGGACCCGGCCGCCGGGCAGGTCGGCGCGCATCCCGTCGCGCAGCCGCTGCGGGTCCGGGTGCCCGTACGCGAAGAAGTGCGTGTCGAACGCGGCCAGGGCCACGTGCAGCTCGCCGAGCACGACTGTGAAGTCCCCGCGCAGCAGCGCCGCCTCGTCCGGGGCGCACACGTGCACGTCCGGGCTGTGGATGCGGGCGGCGGCCCAGCCGGGCGCGTCGGCGGGGAACGCGGCGGCGACCCGCTCGGTCAGCGCGGCGGCGTCGAACCGCAGCTCCCGGGCGTCGGAGTCGGCGTCGGCCAGGCCGAGCACCGTCGCCCACCGGTCCAGGAACCCGGCGGTGACGGCGGCGGCGGGCGGATCCGCCCCGAACACCACCGCCTGCGCCAGGAACCACAGGTCGGCCACCGGCACGTCGTCGGTGGCCGACTCCGCCGCGAGGTCGCGGTACAGGGCGGCCAGCGCGTCGGCGTACGCCTGCCCGATCGCCGCGGTCAGCCACCGCGCCGACAGCAGCAGCGGTTCCAGCGGCGCGAGCCGTTCCAGTAGCGCGTCACCGAAGCGGACGTCCAGGTCGCGGACCGTCTCCAGGTGGCACAGCGTGCGCCCGGCGTACACCTCGCCGGGCTGCTGCCGCGCGGCCCGGCCGGTCAGTTCCACGAACCGCCGGTCCAACGCGGACATCGCCGCGGCCAGCGCGTCCGGGCCGTCGGCGGCGGCCACCGCGTCGCGCAGGTCGCTCACCGTCGCGAGGTCGCCGAGCACCCGCTCGCGGACCGTGTCGTCGCCGATCGCGGCGAGCTGCTCGCGCAACGCGTCCTCGGCGGTGAGGTCGACCGGCAGGTCGAAGCCGATCCGCAGCACGCCGCGCCCGGCCAGGTCGTCGAGCTGCGCGTGCACGTCAGCGGCCCGGCGGAAGCCGCTCGCCGGGTCCGCGAGCAGCGCGGCGACCAGGTCGGCCACGCGCGGTCCGCGCCGCGCCAGCGTGAGCAGCGCGGCCGTCGCCGCCGGAAGTGTCTGCGGTGGATGGTGCGGATGCCGCAGCACGCGGTCGCGCAGGCTCAGGCGCGGGGCGAGCCGCACCGGCAGCCAGTCCCGCACGCCGGGCACCCGGGCGAAGGCCTCCGCGAGCGCGTCCAGGCCCCACCGCTCCAGGAACACCTTCCGGTTACGCGTCAGCGCCGCGCCGGGACGCACCGTCGCGACCGGACCGCTGCCGCCCAGCTCGGTCCAGCAGATCGGGCCGAAGAAGCCCACCGTGTCGTTCTTCAGGCAGTACCGCTGCCAGTACTTCGCGACGACCTCCTCCCGGTGCCGCCGGCGCAGATTGCGCGGGGCGTGCGGGCCGTCGCGCCGGATCGCGTCGACGGCGAGCAGGACCGCAGGGTTCTGCCAGGTCAGCGCCGTACGGAAGGCGTCGTCGCAGGCGATGTCGTAGACCGCCTGCCCGAGGTCGGCCGCGGCGGCGTCGAACGCCGCAGCGAACTCCGCGGCGTCGCCGTCCCCGCGCAGGTGCCGGTCGGCCGCCTCCGCGAGCGCCGGAGCGGCGAACCGGCTCATCCCGTCAGCCGGAAAACCGGCCGACCGGAGCAACGCGGAACGCCATACGTGCCAACGGGTTCCGGGCAGGGACGTGAGATGCTCTCGGGGCATGGGGGAATGGTAAGCAGCGGCGGATCTGCGGCGGGACGGTCGAGCATGAGCTTCGGGCTGGTGTCCTTCGGTGAGGCGCTCGGCGACCCGGCGCCCGTCGCCGACGTGGTGGCGCAGTACACCGACGACGTCAACCGCGTCCTCGGGTACGGCTACCGGCGGGTGCACCGCGCCGCGCCGGACGTCGGCCTGACCGACCTCGCCGAGCGGGCCGCCCGCCGCGCCCTGGACGCCGCCACGCTGCCCGCCGCGCAGGTGGACCTGCTGGTGCTCGCCGTCACCGACCTCACCGAACACCTCTACTGGGACGCCGCCGCCGACCTGGCGTACCGGCTCGGCGCGGCCGGCGCCGAAGCGGTGCTGCTCACCCAGGCGTGCACCACCGGCGTGCTCAGCCTCGACACCGTCGCCGGCAAGTTCGCCACCCACCCGGAGTACGCCACCGCGCTCGTGGTGGCCGCGAACCGGACCTGCGAGGCGTACTGGAACCGGATGGACACCCAGCCGATGGTGTTCTCCGACGGCGCGGTGGCCACAGTGGCCCGGCGCGGGCACCCCCGGCTGCGCTGGCAGGTCACCGAGGCGGCCACCGACGGCCGCTACGCCGGGTTCTACCGGCTCGACGGCGGTGGCGCGGCGGCGCCGTTCGCACCCGGTGCCGAGCCGCCCGCCGCCCGCGACGTGTGGCACGTGATGGAGTTCTTCGACTACGACCCCGAGCAGTTCGCGCAGTACGCCCGCCACCTCGACGAGCGGATGGTGCGGGTCACCGAACGCGCCTGCGAGCGGGCCGGCGTCACAGTCGCCGACCTGGCGCGGCTGATCCTGGTCGCCGACAACGAACGCGCCATGACGTCGCTCGCCGAGGCCCACAAGGTGCCGCCGGAGCGGACCAACCGGGAGCTGGCGGCCGAGTACGGGCATCTCGGCGCGGCGGACCAGCTGTTCGGACTGAGCCGCCTGTTCGACGCCGGTGAGCTGCACGACGGCGACCGGGTCGCGTTGATCTCGTTGGGCCGGGGCACCCACTGGGCCTGTACGATCATCGAGGTATGAGCATGTCCAGCCGGCTGGTGCGGCTCGTCGCCGACGTGCTGGAACTGCCCGTCGACCAGGTCGACGCGCAGACCGGCCCCGCGACCAGCGCCGCGTGGGTGAGCCTGCGTCACCTCCAGATCGTCGCGGCCGTCGAGGACGCGTACCGGATCTCGCTGACGCCCCGGGAGATCCGGACCGTGCGGTCGGTGGCCGACCTGCGCGCGCTGCTCGCCCAGCGGGGTGTGCCGGAGTGACAACCGCCCCGGCCCCGCTCGACGACGCCGACCTCGACGCGGGGCTGCTCATCCGCCGCTTCGAGGAGCACCTGCTGCGCCTGTACGCCGACGGTCACCTCGCCGGCACCACGCACACCTGCCTCGGCCAGGAGTACGTCCCGGTCGCGCTGGCCCCGCTGCTGACCGGCGACTTCGTGTTCAGCAACCACCGCGGCCACGGGCACTACCTGGCGCACTGCGGCGACCCGGAGGGCCTGCTGGCGGAACTGCTCGGCCGCGAGGGCGGGGTGTGCCACGGGTACGGCGGCAGCCAGCACCTGCGCCGGGACCGGTTCCTGTCCACCGGCGTGCAGGGGGAGAGCCTGCCTGCCGCTGTCGGCGTGGGGCTGCACCTCAACCGCACCGGGCAGGACGCGATGGTGGTGGCGTACATCGGCGACGGGACCTGGGGCGAGGGCGCTGTCTACGAGGCACTGAACATGGCCGCGCTGTGGCGGGTGCCGCTGCTCGTGGTGGTCGAGCACAACCGGATCGCCCAGTCCACCCCGACCACCGCGCAGCTCGCCGGCACCATCGCCGGCCGGGTCGCCGGGTTCGGCATCACCGTCAGCGAGTCCGAATCGCTCGACCTCACCGAGGTACGCGCCGCCGCCGCGCCGCACGTCGAGCGGGTCCGCGCCACCCGGACGCCGCACGTGCTCGTGCAGCACACGGTCCGGCTCGGCCCGCACAGCAAGGGCGACGACACCCGGCCCGCCGGCGAACTCGACCGGCTGCGCCGCCTCGACTGGCTCCAGCGGTACGCCGAGGCGTACCCGGAGCGGTTCGCGGCCGCCGACGCGCGGGCCCGGCAGCGGGTCGCGGAGGTCTCGGCCGAGGTGCTGGCCCGGCCGCTCGCGCGCGGAGCGGCGGCGTGACGCGCGCCGAACGGGTCAGCCGCAACCTCAACCGGGCCCTGCACGCGCTGTTCGCCGCCGACGAGCGGGCCTGGCTGCTGGGGGAGGACGTCGCCGACCCGTACGGCGGGGCGTTCAAGGTGACCCAGGGGCTCTCCACCGCCTACCCGGACCGGGTGCTGTCGACGCCGCTGAGCGAGAACGGCATCACCGGCGTCGCGGGCGGCCTGGCGTTGTGCGGCGACACAGTGATCGTCGAGATCATGTTCGGGGACTTCGCCGGTCTCGCCTTCGACCCGATCCTCAACCTGATCACCAAGTCCGTCGCCATGTACGGCGAGCGCACCCCGATGCGGGTGGTGATCCGCTGCCCGGTCGGCGGCGGGCGGGGCTACGGCGCGACGCACAGCCAGAGCCCCCAGAAGCACTTCATCGGCATCCCGCACCTCGCGCTGTACGAGCTGTCCCCGCTGCACGACGCGGCCGACGTGCTGGCCGCCGCGCTGCGCCGGGACGAACCGGCGATGCTGTTCGAGGACAAGGTCCTCTACACCCGGCGGCGGTACGTGGACGGCCGCGTCGACGACCGCCTCGCCTTCGAACTGCGCGGCGCGGACGGCAACTGGGCCCGCGTCCACGACCCGGACGCCACCGGCGCGCCCACGCTCGTCATCGCGCCGGGCGGGGTCGCCGACCGGGCGATAGCCGCCGCCACCCGGGCCGCCGAGCGGGGACGTACGGTCGAGGTGCTGGTCCCGGCGCGGCTCTACCCGGTGGACGTGGACGGCCTGCGCGACCTGCTCGACGGCGCGCACGGCGTGATCGTCGCCGAGGAGAGCACCGCGGGCGGTACGTGGGGGAGCGAGGTCGCCGCCCGCCTGCACGCCGAGGCCTGGCCGCTGCTGCGCGGCCCGGTAGAGCTGGTCAGCTCCGCCGACCGGGTCATCCCGTCCGCGCCGCACCTGGAACGGACGGTGCTGCTCGGCACGGAGGCGATCCTGGACCGGATCATGCGCCTGCCCGCCGCGGTTCCGGTGCCGCGCACCGATTCCTCGCCTGCCGGTCCGCCGCCGCCGGATCCGACCTCGGCGGCGCCGTCGGGCGTCCCGGTGGACGTACCCCGGCTCAACCCCAACGACGACAGCTACGTGCTGCTGGAATGGCTGGTCGCGGACGGCGCCACGGTCGAGGCCGGTGAGCCGGTCGCGGCGGTCGAGACGTCCAAGGCGATCGAGGAGCTGGCCGCGACGCAGGCCGGAGTGCTGCGCCAGGACGTGGCCGTCGGCGCCGACTGTGCGCCGGGCGCACCCATCGGCCGGATCCTGCCCGCCCCGGTGCCGCTGCCGGCCGTGCCCGCCCCGGTGCCGCTGCCGGCTGTGCCCGCCCCGGTGCCGCCGGGACGGCCGCTGCCACCCGCACAGCGCCGCATCGCCGACGTGGTGGCCACCTCGCACCGGGAGATCCCGGTGGCCTTCACCGCCGTGCGCGTCGACGTGACGGCCGCGCTCGCGTACGCCCGCCGCGCCGCCGACGAGACCGGCGCCGCGGTCGGCCTGACCGAGGTCGTCATCGCCGCCGTGGCCGCGCTGCACGAGCGGTTCCCCGCTCTCTACGCCCGGCTCACCGACGACGGCCTGATCCTCGACGCGGAAGCGCCGTCGATCGGGCTCACCGTCGACGTCGGCACCGGACTGTTCCTGCCGGTGATCCGGGACGCGGCCGCGCTGGACCTCGGCGACCTCGCCGACGCCGTGGTCGCGCTGCGGATGAAGGCGCTGCGCGGCCGGCTCCGCGAGGAGGACATGGCCGGCATGAACCTCCTGGTCGCGCTCAACGACACACCCGGCGTCACGGTGGCCCGGCCGATCATCCCGCCCGGCGTCACCTGCGCCCTGTCGGTGCCGGACGTGCACCGCGAGGTCGTGCTCGACGGCGACGGCGGGGTACGCGAGCGCACGGTGGCGGACCTGGGCCTGGCCTACGATCACCGGCTGGTCAACGGGGCGCAGGCCGGGGCGTACCTGGCCGCGCTCGGCGACGCGCTGCAACGGTGAGGAGGCCCGCCCGGGGCGCGTGACCTGCGTTACCTCTCGCCGGGACGGGAATGTGATCACCGGGGGCGCATTTGACTCACTGTGTGAGTGCCGCACCCTCCCGCGCCCGGTCGCACGACCGGGCCGGGACGCCCCAGACGACCGATGCCGCCCCGACGCCCACCCCGGGCGACCTGATGAGCCGGAGCCGGCGGCTCAAGCTCGTGCTGGTCCTCGGCTCGCTGATCGCCGTGGGGCCGCTGACGATCGACATGTACCTGCCCGCGCTGCCCGCGATCGTCACCGACTTCGCGACCACGTCGGCGGCGGTCCAGTTGACGCTCACCGGCACGCTCGCCGGGCTCGCCGTCGGGCAGTTGCTGATCGGGCCGTTGTCGGACGCGGTCGGGCGGCGCCGCCCGCTGATCGCCGGTCTCCTGCTGCACATCGTGGCGTCGGCGCTGTGCGTGGTCGCCCCGAACATCGCCGTCCTGGGCGTCCTGCGCGTCGTGCAGGGCCTCGGTGTCGCCGCGACCGCTGTGGTGGCGATGGCTGTGGTGCGTGACCTGTTCACCGGGTCGGCGTTCGCCACGATGCTGTCCCGGCTGCTGCTGGTGATGGGCGCGGCACCGGTCCTCGCCCCGACGCTGGGCGGCGGCGTGCTGCGGTGGACCGACTGGCGCGGCGTCTTCGTGGTCCTGGCCGTCTTCGGGGTGCTGCTCGTCGCGCTGGCCACGCTCGCGCTGCCGGAGACGCTGCCGCCCGCGCGCCGCCGGCGCGGCGGGATCGTCGCGACCGTGATGACGTACGGCGGGCTGCTGCGGGACCGGGTCTTCGTCGGCCTCGTCCTGGTCGCCGGGCTGGCCATGGCCGCGCTGTTCGCGTACGTCGCGGGCTCGTCGTTCGTGCTGCAGGACGGGTACGGGCTCGACGAGCAGGAGTTCGGCCTGGCGTTCGGCGCGGGCGCGATCGGCCTGATCGGCGCCACCCAGTACAACGTGCGGCTGCTGCGGCGCTACCCGTCGCAGTGGATCCTGGTGACCTCGCTGGTGGCGGGCACGGTGGCCGGGCTGGCCCTGGTGGTGTTCGCCGCGACCGGCTTCGGTGGGCTGCCCGCCCTGCTGGTGTCGCTGTGGCTGGTGCTGGCGGCGGCGGGCCTGGCCATGCCGAACGCCCCGGCGCTGGCGCTGTCCCGTCACGGCGAGGCGGCCGGCACCGCGTCCGCGCTGCTCGGCGCGGTGCAGTTCGGCGTGGGCGCGGTGGCCGCGCCGCTGGTGGGCGTACTCGGCACCGGCGCGGTGGCGATGGCGCTGGTGGTGGCCGGCGGCATGGTGGTGGCGCTGGTGGTGCTGCTGGCGGTCGTGCGGCCGTCCCAGCTCGCCGGACTGGAGGCGGCGCCGGCGGTCGCCGTCGCGCACTGACCGGGCCGCCCGGATCGCACCGGGTGCGCGCGGTGCCTACGCTGCTGCCATGACCGCCCCGGCCCGCATCCTGGTCGAGGGGATCCACGGCTCCGGCAAGTCGACGCTCGCCGCGCATCTGGCGCAGCGGTTCGGCCTGCCCTGGCATCCGGTCGACGACCTGCTGTGGGAGCCCGGCTGGGTCGAGGTGCCGGTGGCGGAGCAGCGTCGCCGGATCGAGGCGATCTGTCGGCGCGACAGCTGGATCCTCGACGGCGCGTACCACGGCTGGCGGGACGTGGTCCTCGGCCGCGCCGACCTGGTGATCGGCCTGGACCTTCCGCGCGGGGTCTCGTTCCGGCGGCTGCTGCGGCGCACGCTGCGGCGGCTGGCCGGCGGGGAGCTGATCTGCAACGGCAACCGGGAGACACTGCGCAGCGTGCTGTCCCGGGACTCGATCCTGGTGTGGCACCTGACCGGTTTCGGCCGGGCACGCCGACGCCTGCGGGCCTGGGCGGCCGACCCGGCCGGACCGCCGGTGCTGCTGTTCGGCGACCAGGCCGCGCTCGACGCCTGGCTGGCCCGCGGAGCGCCGCTGCCGCCGCATCCCGGTCCGGACCGGGGCGGCCTGCGGCCGCTGACGTGACTACATGGGGAAGCGGCCCCGGCGCCACTGCCAGTGCCGACCGGCCCGGAGGTGGTCGATGACCGCGCGCTGGAGCACGGTACGGCGCGGCAGCCGGTCCAGCGGCGTGTCCAGGGTGCGGAACACGAACCGCAGCACCTCGACGTCGCCGTCCAGCCCGGGCTGCTCCTGGTAGGGCTCCAGCGTGAACCGCCGCTGGAACCGGACGATGTTGGAGTCCTCCGGCAGGTACTCGCGCAACTGCGGGTCGAGCAGCCAGGAGCCGCAGGAGAACGCGGTGTAGCGCTCGCCGGGGAAGTGGCGCGGGAAGAACGCGCGGGCCCGGTCCAGCGACGCGTCGACCGCCTCCGGGGTCAGCGGTCCGGCGTCCGGGATGTGCAGGTCGATCGCCTCGGCGTCGCCGCGCTGGTGCTGGAGCCGGCCCAGCTCGTAGAGGCCGCCGCGCGCGTGCAGCGTCAGCCAGCACTGCATGACCGGCCAGCCCTCGCCGTTCATCCGCCTGTCGACGGCGAGGTTGTTGCCCAGGTCGGCGAGCGTCGCCCAGGACACGTCGTCGGGGACGCCGTGGTCGCTGTGGTAGGCCCGGACCACGTCGACCAGTGCGAGGTACGCGTACGTGTAGAGGTGCCGCCAGGCCGGGCCCCGTTCGCGGGGCAGCGCCGGGCCGGGCGGTAGCCAGGCGTGGCCGCCGAGGTCGGCGCAAACCAGGGCGATCGAGCGGTCGAGCAGCCAGCGCAGCTCCGGGGTCCACAGTGGCGAGCCGGGCTCCGGCCAGCCCGCCAGGATCTCGGCGGCGTCGTCGGGGCGGACCGCGAGCCGGGCCAGCAGGGCGGGCGCGTCCGCCCGGTCGGGCAGCGGCGCGGAGGGCCGGTCACCGGCGAGCCGGTGAACCCGGTCGACCTCCTCGGCGGGCACGCCGAGCCGGCCGGCGACGTCATCGGCATCCATGGCGGTGACGCTACCGGCCGGCGCCTGCCCCGACAGCCCCGTGCGTGCTCAGCGGCGTTGCTGGCACGGCACGCAGAAGCGGGCCGAGGGCAGGATCTCCAGGCGGGCGGTCGGGATGTCCTGCCCGCACCGCTCGCAGACGCCGTACGTGCCCTCGGACATCCGCTTCAGCGCCTGGGCGGTGTCCGCGACGCCCTGCCGGGCGGTCTCGATCAGCCGGCGCAGCGTGTCCGGGTCGTGGCCGCCGTAGTCGGGCTGCCGCGTGTGCAGCGTCAGCTCGGTGAGCTGGTCGGTGTACTCGCCGAACTGCCGGTCCAGCAGTTCGCGCAACGTGTCGGTGCGGTCGAGGGCGTGCGTCATGATCAGGCGCTCCTTTCCGGGCGGCGCTGGGTGTCGTGCGGGTGTCGCAGGGCCGAGATGGCGGCCATGCCGGCGCCGGTCAGCGCGGCGGTACGGGGTGACGCGGCGCGGTGCACCGTCGCGCCGAGCGTGGCGACCAGGCGGGCGGTCACGTCGGGCCGGGTGGCGCCGTCACCGATGACGATCGGGCCACGGGCCAGCGCGTCGCGGACCAGAGGCCGCAGTGTCGCGTCCTGACGCAGCTCGCGTACCAGCCGGGAGGTGGTGTCGGCGAGCATGGCGGCGGTCGTCGCGTGGTTGAGGTCCCGGGTGCCGACCTCGGCCCGGCGGGCGGCGACCACCCGGCCGTCCTCCAGCAGCGCCACCTCGGTGAGCTGGGCGCCGATGTCGGCGACCAGCAGGGTGCCGGCGGCGGCGCCGGCGCCGATGGCGCCCGCCCGGACGCTGTCGAGGAACAGCAGCCGGGACGGCGCGAGCACGGCGGTGAGCACGCGGCGCGTCGCCTCCTGCTCGGCCGGCGCGGCGAGCACCGGACGGCAGGCCACGACGAGCGCCCCGACCGGGACCGGGGTGCGGTGGTCGCGCAGGATCCGGCGCAGCTCGGAGACGCAGGCCGGACCGTCGACGATCCGGCCGCGCCGGACGACCGGGCTGCGCAGGCCGTGACCGAGCGGGACGCTCAGCGTCCGGCCCGGTCCCAGCCAGATCCGCAGCAGGCTGCTGCCGAGGTCCACGGCGATCGGCGCCGCGTCGACTGTGACCGGCGGGCGGCTGCCGTGGGAGCGGCCGATCAGCATGCCGGTACGGGCCGGAGGGCGAATGGCTGTGACAAGGTGCGGCATACCGACCTCTCTCGGATCAGGGTGCCCAACCGGGCGGTGGACGGTGCGGGGAAGGGGCGTGGCCGGGGCCGCGGGCGTCGGATTCACTCGACGACGCCGGCGGCCGGGGGCTCAGACGCGCTTCTGGTCGCCGCTCGCAGATCGGGACGCGAGGAGTCCGGCGGACACCGGTGGCGGAGCCATCGACGTGCGGGTCATGCTCACCACCTCCTCGCTGCTCGGGTACCGCCTCGGACCTCCAGCGTCGCCTGGAACACCACGCGCGGCAGTGCACGCCACCGGCCAACAAAGGGCGCAATGATTGCCGGTGGCCGGAACCCGGATCCGCCCGTCCCCCGTGGCTATGGTTGACACATGGAGAACGCGAGCTCAGCTCGAACGTCCACCGCGTCGCCCTAGCTGTAATGCCCAGCAGCGTTGTTGACGCGGCTGATGGGTGGTTTGCCGCCGAGCGAGGTGTGGTTGCGGTGGTGGTTGTAGGTGTGCAGCCAGGCGGGTAGAGCGTCAGCGCGTTGCTGGTTGTTGGTGAAGGGTTGGGCGTAGGCCCATTCGTCGCACAGGGTGCGGTTGAAGCGTTCGGCTTTGCCGTTGGTCTGTGGTCGGTAGCGGCGGGTGAAGCGGGCGGTGGCACCGAGGTCGGTCAGGGCCTGGTGCCAGGCTCGGCCGCGGCGGTAGGTCAATGCGTTGTCGGTCGTGACGCGTTCGACGCGGGTGATTCCGTGGGTGGCGAAGTGCTCGGCGGCGCGGCGGAGGAAGCCGGCACAGGTGTCGGTCTTCTCGTCGGGGTGGATCTCGGCGTAGGCGAGACGGGTGTGGTCGTCGATGGCGCAGTGCACGTAGTCGAAGCCGACACGGCCGGCGGTGCGGGCACGGCGGTGTTCCAGGCTGTCGCGGCCCAAGATGCGCCAGCCGCCGCCGTCGCGAACCCGGCCGAGTTTCTTGACGTCGACGTGGATCAGCTCGCCGGGCCGGTCGCGCTCGTAGCGGCGGATGAGCTGACCGGTGGGCCGGTCGAGCCAGGCCAGGCGGTGTAGACCGTGCCGCGTCAGAACGGCGTGCACCGTCGAGGCCGGCATCCCGAGCAACGGTCCGAGCCGGCGAGCCCCGAGTTTGCGTTCCTGGCGCAGTTGGCAGACCCGCGCCTCCAACTGGGCGGGCGTCTTGTGCGGCTGGTGGTGAGCCCGGCTGGATCGATCCCGCAGACCAGCGTCGCCCTCGGCCCGCCACCGCTGTAGCCACTTGTAGCCGGTGGCCCGAGAACAGCCCAGTTCCTTCACGACGTGGGCCACCGGCCGACCCTGGTCAACGACACGCGTGATGAGCAGCCGCCGGCCGTGGATGGTCAGCCGGGCATTACGGTGGGCCATGGAGACCTCCGGTTCCGTGTGGGCGTCAGCACCTCACACCTCGCCGGAGGTCTCGCCTCGTCTCAAGCCGCCACGCCGTCAACAACCCTCATGGGCATTACACCTAGCGCCGGCCGGCTCCGGCGGGCCCCACGGCGGCCGCGTCCGAAGGAGGTCCCCGTGATCATCGAACGTACGACCCTCCCCGGCATCGGGGTCCGGCACACGCTGACCACGGAGGAGGGCCGCCGCATCGGCGTGATCGACTACCAGGTCGGCGGCCGGCGCGACGTCGTCCACGACGACCCGGACGACCCGGACCGCATGGTCACGCTCACCCTCACCCGCGACGAGGCGTCGGCCCTGGCCAACCTGCTCGGCTTCCCGGAGCTGGTCGCCGTACCGGCCTGAGCCGCCTGTCACACCGGCGGCGGACCCGGACCGGCGGCGGCGCTATGCCGGCAGCGGCCGGCGCGGCCAGTCCAGCGCCCGCGCGCCGAGCACGGCGGCGTGCAGCGTGAACCGGTCCCGCGCGTCGGCGGGGTCGTAGCCGCTCAACGCCCGGATCCGGGCCAGCCGGTAGGTGACCGTGCGCACCGACACGTGCAGCCGGCGGGCGGCCTCGGTCGACACCTCGCCGCAGGCGAAGTACTCGTTCAGTGTGTCCAGCAGCGGCTCGGCGCCGCCGCGCGCCTGGGCCAGCGGCGTCAGCACCGCCCGTACCAGGTCGACCATGGCGGGCTGGTCGCGCAGCAGCACCCGGTAGATCAGCAGGTCGTGCGCATCGATCACGGATGCCTCGCTGTGCAGGCGCCGCGCCGTGGTGAGCGCCTCCCGGGCCTCCTCGTACGAGCGGGCGATGCCGTAGACGCCCGGGTGCGGGCGGCCCACCGCCACCTGCCACGGCCGGCCCCGCACCAGCCGGTCCAGCTCGCCGTGCATCAGCGTGCCCAGGTTGCCGGTCGCTCCGGCGCCGCGGCCCCGGTCGGCGGTGACCGGGTCCGCCGGGGCGACCACCACGAGCAGCCCTTCCTTCGTGGCCACCAGCACGTCCCGGTCACCGAGCCGGTCGAAGATGACCCGCTCCAGCGCGCTGATCGCCGCCTCCGTGTCCGGCAGCCGCCGGCCGGGCGCGGCGAGAGCGACCTGGTGCACCCGGGCCAGGTCCAGGCCGAACGGCTCGGCCCGTTCCACCAGCCCGCCCAGGTCGGAGTCGCCGCGCAGCAGGTCGTCGACGAGTTCCCTTCGCAGCGACTCCTCGCGCCGGACGAGTTCCCGGCGGGCCACCGCGTACCCCTCGGCGAGCGTGGCCACGGCGGTGTCGACCACGTGCAGGACGGCGTCGGCGGCGGCGCGGACCGCCTCGCTGTCGTCGGACCGGTCCAGGTGGGGAAGCTGCCGCCAGACACGCCGCGCCGCGGACAGGTAGAGGCGTACCGCGCGGCCGGCGGAGATCCCCTGCTCGGCCGCGCGCCGGCCCAGCGCGCCGACCGCGTCGAGTTCGGCTCGGCGGGGACGGCGGCCGGTCACCGCCGCGTCGGTCAGCAGCCGCAGGTAGTCGCCGAGCAGCTCCACCGGCACGCCGCCCGCGTCGGCACCCGCCTCGCGGGCCACCTCGGCCAGCCACTGCTCGTCCTCGCCGCCCGCCACCGGTGCCGGCCGGCGGACGTTGTCGGTCATCGCGGTCTCCCCGGACGGGGCCGGCACCGGACGCCGGCCCACCGCACCAGCCTAGGCGGCGGGTCCGGCCGGTCCGCCGGTCATCCCCGCGACTGTGGTTCCGGGTCGATCACCACCGCCGGGCCGGTCCGCCGCCCGCCGCGAGGGCCGCGGGTCAGCAGCTGCGCCGTCCGCGCCGGGTCGTCGCCTGCGGCCACCTGATCGAGTACGCGCAACCAGCGCTCTCCGTGCGCGTCGGTGAAGCCGGTGCCGACGACGGCGATCCGGCGGCCGGTGACCGGGCCGGGCGTGGCGCGTCCGGCCGGTTCCGTCGACCCGATCGGCGGCCCGTCCGGTACCCCGGCGGGTTCGGCGCGGTTCCCGGCTGCGACCACGAGATCCGGCGATCCGCACCGCACCGCCCGGACCGCCCCGGCGCGGTCCACGTCCACGATCGTGGCACGCAGGTGACCCGCCGGGGCGAGATCGCGTACCACCCGGTCGAGCGCGTCGACCAGGTGCGGCACTGTGCGCCGCGGTCCGGCGGCGGCCCGGCGGAACGCCTGCTCGATCGCCCGGCGTCCGGCGGGGGTGTCCAGCGCGGCGCCGCTGACCGTGCCGAGCAGGACACGCAGTCCACCGCCGCGGACCGGGACGGCGGCGCCGATCTCGCCGGCCGTGCCGCAGATCGCCAGCGCGGCGCTCCCGGCCCCGGCCGGCACGGTGAACACGGCGACGTCCGGCGGCGCGGCGGCGCGCGCCACGGTCGCGGTACGCGTCCGGCGGCGGGCCCACGCCAGGACCGGCACCGCGGCCAGGCCGGCCGCCGAGGCGAGCAGCGCCTGCGGGTCGCTGCGGTGGCCGGGGATCACCGGTACGACGACTGACAGCGCGACCAGCACGCCCGCCCACGCCGACACCAGCGCCGCCACCCGGGGCCGGGCCGAGACGCCGAGCAGGCCGGGCAGCAGCACCCAGCCGACCGGCGTGCTGACCTCGGCGAGGCCCATCAGCATCGCGTTCCCGGTGGTGCCCGCCAGGGCGGCTCGCATCGGCAGCACGCCGACCACCCTATCGGGGCGCCCGCCGGACGCCGACCGGTGTACCGGGCGGAGTGAACCTCACTCCTTACCCGAAACAGAGCGGAGCCGACACGACACGTTCGCGTGATTCTCTCGACATACCGCCTCGCCGGATCGCCGGTTAGGGTTGACGTACCGCAGGTCGATCTTGAGGAGTGTGTGTGCTGGTTCTGGTGGCGGTCCATGCGTTCGCAGCCGTGACCGCCCCCGTGCTGGTACGCCTCCTCGGTCGGCGGGCGCTCTACCTGCTGGCGGCCGTCCCGGCGGCGGCCCTGATCTGGGCGGTGACCCGCACCGAACCGGTCCGTGCGGGCCGGCCCGTCGTCGAGACCGTCACCTGGGTGCCGCAGCTCGGCCTGGAACTCGCGCTGCGCATGGGCACGCTGTCCTGGCTGCTGGTGCTGCTCGTCGGTGGGGTCGGCGCCCTCGTGCTGGCCTACAGCGCGCGCTACTTCCGCTCCGACGACCCCGGCCTCGGCCGGTTCGCCGCGGTGTTCGTCGCGTTCGCCGGCGCGATGCTCGGCCTGGTCGTCTCCGACGACCTGCTGCTGCTGTACGTGTTCTGGGAACTCACCACCGTCTTCTCGTACCTGCTGATCGGCAGCGACCCGACCAAGCGGGCCAGCCGCCGCGCGGCGATGCAGGCGCTGCTGGTGACCACACTGGGTGGCCTGGCGATGCTCGCCGGGTTCGTGATGCTCGGCCAGCACGCCGGCTCGTACCGGTGGTCGGAGATCGCCGGGAACCTGCCCGAGGGCGGCTACCTCACCGTCGCGCTGGTGCTCGTCCTGCTCGGCGTGACCAGCAAGTCGGCGATTTTCCCGTTCAGCTTCTGGCTGCCGCGCGCGATGGCCGCGCCCACCCCGGTCAGCGCGTACCTGCACGCCGCCGCCATGGTCAAAGCGGGCGTCTTCCTGGCCGCGCTCATGGGCCCGGCGGTGGGCCAGACCACCGTGTGGCGCGGCGTCCTGCTGGCCGGCGGCCTGATCACCCTGTTCCTCGGCGGCTGGACGGCGCTGCGGCAGGTCGACCTGAAGCTGCTGCTGGCGTACGGCACTGTGAGCCAGCTCGGCCTGCTCATGGTGATCCTCGGCGCGGGCACCCGCGACACCGCACTGGCCGGCGCCGCGATGCTGCTGGCGCACGCCCTGTTCAAAGCCACACTGTTCCTCGTCGTCGGCGTCGTCGACCACGTCACCGGCACCCGCGACCTGCGCGAACTCAGCGGCCTGGGCCGGCGCGCCCCGGTGCTCGCGGCGGTCGCCGGACTCGCGGCCGCCTCGATGGCGGGCCTGCCGCCGCTGATCGGCTTCGTGGCCAAGGAGGCCGCGCTCGAGGCGTTCCTGCACGGCGGCACCACCGAACTGGTCGTGCTCGCCGGAGTGGTGACCGGCTCGGCGCTGACCGTCGCGTACACCGCGCGGTTCCTCTGGGGCGCGTTCGCCGCCAAGCCCGGCGTCGCGGAGACCCGGCCGCACCGGATCGAGCCGGCGTTCATCGGCCCGGCGGCGGTGCTCGCCCTCGCCGGCCTCGCCGTCGGCGTCCTCGCCCCCGCGGTGGACCGGGTGCTGGCCCCGTACGCCGATCAGTTCCCGACCGCCGACCCCGGCTACCACCTGGCCCTCTGGCACGGGCTGACCCCGGCGCTCGGTCTGTCGGCGCTGGCGGTGACCGCCGGTCTCGGGCTGTTCCTGCTGCTGCACCGGCGCCGGCCCTACCTGCCGCGGCTGCCGTTCGACGGCGCCACCGGCTACGACCGGCTGGCCGGCGCGGTCGACCGCGCCGCGGTGGAGCTGACCGGCGCCACCCAGCGCGGCTCGCTGCCCTTCTACCTCGGCGTCATCCTGCTGGTCCTGGTCGTGCTGCCCGGCGGCGCGGTGCTCGCCGGCGCGCCGTGGGCCCGCCGGTTCCAGCTCTGGGACACCCCGTTGCAGGCCGTCGCCGGCGCGGTCATCGTGGTCGCGGCGGTGGTGGCCGCGCGGGCCCGCCGCCGGCTGACCGCGATGATCCTGGTCGGCGTGACCGGCTACGGCACGGCGCTGATGTTCATCCTGCACGGCGCGCCCGACCTCGCGCTCACCCAGTTCCTGGTGGAGACCGTCACGATCGTGATGTTCGTGCTGGTGCTGCGCCGCCTGCCGCGCCGGTTCTCGGCCCGCCCGATCCGCGCCACCCGGCGGTTCCGGGTCGCGCTCGGCGTCGCCGTCGGCGTGGTCACCGCCGGGATGGCGTACGTGGCGGCGGGCAGCCGGACCGCCACGCCGATCTCGGTCGGCTTCCCGGAGGAGGCCGTCTCCTACGGCGGCGGCAAGAACGTCGTCAACGTGACGCTCGTCGACATCCGCGCCTGGGACACGATGGGCGAGATCGCCGTGCTGGTGGTGGCCGCCACCGGCGTGGCCAGCCTGATCTTCCGCCGCTCCCGCGCGCTGGACCTGCGCAGCGGCATCCCCGGCGCGGGCCGGCAGCAGTCGTCGCGCCCGCGCTGGCTCACCACCGGCGCGACCTCCCGGCAGCAGTCGGTGATCCTCCAGGTGGTCACCCGCCTGCTGTTCCACGCCATCCTGCTGTTCTCGATCTACCTGCTCTTCTCCGGCCACAACGCCCCCGGTGGCGGGTTCGCCGCCGGGCTGGTCGCCGGGCTGGGGCTCGCCGTGCGATACCTGGCCGGTGGGCGTACCGAACTCAACGGCGCCGCGCCGGTCGACGCCGGCCTGGTGCTCGGCGCGGGCCTGTTCGTGGCGGTCGGCACCGGCGTGGCCGCGATGCTGCTGGGCGGCGAGTTCCTGCAGAGCGCGACGCTCGATTTCCACCTGCCGCTGCTCGGCCACGTGCACTTCGTGACGTCGGTCTTCTTCGACGTGGGCGTCTACCTCATCGTGGTCGGCCTCGTCCTGGACATCCTGCGCAGCCTGGGCGCCGAGATGGACCGCCAGGAGGAGGTCGACGAACAGGAGACCGAACCGGCCGGCGTACGGGAAGAGGAGCTGGTGTGAGCCCGAACATCCCCAACCTGGTCTACGTCGTGGTCATCGGCGTCCTGTTCGCCACCGGCGTCACCCTGCTGCTGGAACGCAGCCTCACCCGCGTCCTGATGGGGGTCATCCTGCTCGGCAACGGCGCCAACCTGCTGCTGCTCACCGGCGGCCGGGCCGGCGGCCCGCCGATCGTCGGCACCACCGCCGAGGAGGACATGTCCGACCCGCTGCCGCAGGCGATGGTGCTGACCGCGATCGTGATCACGCTCGGCATGACCGCGTTCCTGCTCGCGCTGGCCTACCGGAGCTGGCACCTCAACGGGCACGACGAGGTGCAGGACGACGTCGAGGACCGCCGGATCATGGAGCTGGCCGACCGGGACGAGGGCCCGGGCACCTCGGACACCGACGGCGTCGACACCGCCGACGGCAGCCCCGAGGCGCGGGTGCTCGCCGCCGGTGAGGCGGAGGCCGTCCGATGACCTGGCTCGTACCGCTGCCGGTGGTGATGCCGCTGCTCGGCGCCGCCCTCACCCTGCTGCTCGCCCGCCGGGCCCGCGCCCAGCGGTGGGTCAGCATCATCGTGCTCACCGCCACCGTCGCGGTGGCCGCGATGCTCCTGGTCCGCTCGTCGCTGGACGGCCCGCTCGTGGTGGAGGTGGGCGGCTGGGTGGCGCCGATGGGCATCGTGCTCGTCGCCGACCAGCTCGCCGCGCTGATGCTCGTCGTGTCCGCCTCGGTCACCCTGTGCGTGCTCGTCTACTCCATCGGGCAGGGCATGGCCGACGGCAACGAGGAGACGCCGCTGTCGGTCTACCACCCGACCTATCTGGTGCTGACCGCGGGCGTCTGCAACGCCTTCCTCTCCGGCGACCTGTTCAACCTCTACGTCGGCTTCGAGATCCTGCTCGTGGCGAGCTACGTGCTGCTGACGCTGGGCAGCACCGAGACGCGGATCCGGGCCGGCACCACGTACGTCGTGGTCAGCCTGCTCTCGTCGCTGATCTTCCTGGTGGCGATCGGCCTGGTCTACTCCGCCACCGGCACGCTGAACCTGGCGCAGCTCGCCGACCGCCTGGACGCGCTGCCCGACGACATCCGCCTGGTGCTCCAGGGCATGCTGCTGCTCGCCTTCGGCATCAAGGCGGCGGTGTTCCCGCTGTCCGCGTGGCTGCCGGACAGCTACCCGACCGCGCCCGCCCCGGTCACGGCGGTCTTCGCCGGCCTGCTCACCAAGGTCGGCGTGTACGCGATCATCCGCACCGAGACGCTGCTGTTCCCCGGCGGCCGCACCGCCGACCTGCTCATGGTGATAGCGGCGCTGACCATGGTGGTGGGCATCCTCGGCGCGGTGGCGCAGTCGGACATCAAACGGCTGTTGTCGTTCACGCTCGTCAGCCACATCGGGTACATGCTGTTCGGGGTCGGGCTGACCACCCCGCTCGGCCTGTCCGCGGCGATCTTCTACGTGGTCCACCACATCACCATCCAGACCACTCTGTTCCTCGCCGCCGGCCTGGTCGAACGACGCGGTGGCAGCACCGCGCTGGACCGCCTCGGCGGCCTGGCCCGGCTGTCACCACTGCTGGCGGTGCTGTTCTTCGTGCCCGCGCTGAACCTGGCCGGCATACCACCGTTCTCCGGGTTCCTCGGCAAGCTCGGCCTGGTGCAGGCCGGCGTCGACGACGGCGGGTTCCTGGCCTGGTCGCTCGTCGCCGGGGGACTGCTCACCAGCCTGCTCACGCTCTACGCCATCGCCCGGGTGTGGAACCTCGCCTTCTGGCGGGCCCCGCACGCGGACATGCCGGAGCCCGGTGACGCCGACCAGGCGGCCCGCACCGACGGCGCCGAGCAGCCGCACGACGGCCCGGCGCCGGCCGGGGCGGTGCTGCCCCGGCTGATGACGGCGTCCACCGCCGCTCTCGTGGTGCTCGGCCTGGCGCTGACGGTGGTGGCCGGACCGCTGTTCGACATCAGCACCGACGCCGCCGACGACCTGTTGCGCCGTGCCCCGTACGTCGAGGCCGTGTTCCCGGAGGGACCGCCGTGACCAGTCAGCCGAAAGCGCCACTGACCCGCCGTGACCGCTGGCGCAACCGGGCCGTAGCGGTGACCGGCCTCGTCACCGTCTGGGTGCTGCTGTGGGGCACCTTCAGCTGGGCCAACGTGATCAGCGGACTCGTGGTCGCCGCCGTGCTGCTCGTCGTCTTCCCGCTGCCCCCTGTCACGTTCGCCGGCCGGATCCGGCCGGTGCCGCTGCTGCGGTTCCTGGTCCGCTTCCTGTACGACCTGGTGGTCGCGTCCGCCCAGGTGGCCTGGCTGGCCGTCCGGCCCGGGCACCCGCACTCGGCGATCATCGCGGTGCGCCTGCGGGTGAACACCGACCTCAACCTGACCCTCAACGCCGAGGCGCTGTCGCTGGTGCCGGGCAGTCTCATCCTGGAGGCCGACCGGAGTACCGGGACGCTCTACGTGCACGTCATCGGCATCCGGAGCCCCGACGAGGTGGAACGGTTCCGGCGCAGCGTGCTGGAGCTGGAGGCGCGCATCGTCGCCGCCGTCGGCTCGGCCGAGGAGCGCGACCGGATCCGCCACGACGAGGCCGAACCCGCCGGTTCGGTCGAACTGGAAGGAGCACCGACGTGACCGTCGTCGCCGTGATCGTCACCGCGCTGCTCGTCGCGGCCGGTGGACTCACCCTCGTCCGCATCATCCGCGGGCCGTCCATCCTCGACCGGGCCGTCGCCACCGACGTGCTGCTCGCCGTCGCGGTCGCGGCCATCGCCACCGAGGCGGCCTACAGCCGGGACGCCACAGCGCTGCCGGTCCTCGTCGTCCTCGCCCTCGTCGGTTTCGTCGGCTCGGTGAGCGTCGCCCGGTTCGCGTCCCGGAGAAGCCCGAAGTGACCGCCGACGCGATCCTGGACATCGTCGCCAGCGTCTGCCTGATCGCCGGCGCGCTGCTCTGCCTCGCCGCGGGCATCGCGCTGATCCGCTTCCCGGACGTGCTGTCGCGGATGCACGCGGCGGCGAAGCCGCAGGTGCTCGGGCTGCTGCTGGTGCTGCTCGGCTGCGCGCTGCGGCTGCGTACCGGGGTGGACATCACCACGCTGGTCCTCGTCGGCCTGTTCCAGCTCGCCACCGCCCCGGTCGCGGCGCACATGGTCGGGCGGACCGCGTACCCGCACGACGACATCCGGCGGGACCTGCTGATCACCGACGAGCTGGCCGACCACATCGACCGGATCCGCGCGGACCGGGCCGGTGAGCCGGAGGAGACGGCGCCGGTCCGCACGTCCTGACACTCCGTACGAGCGCCGAGGCAGGGGAGCCCATGAGCGGCACGGTCTACGAGAACGCCCGCATCCACACCCTCGACCCGGACCGCCCGTACGCCGAGGCGATGCTGGTCCGCGGCGAGCGGATCGTCGCCGTCGGTGACCTCGCCGAGTGCCGGGACCGGGCCGGCGGCGGCGCGCGCCACGTCGACCTCGGCGGGATGGCCGTGCTGCCCGGGCTGATCGACAGCCACATCCACGCGGCGTCCTACGTGCGCGGGCTGAACCAGGTGGACCTGCGCGGCACGGCGAGCCTCGACGAGGCGCTGACCCGGATCGCGGGACACGCCGCCGCGCTGCCGCCGGACGCCTGGCTGCTCGGCGGCGGGTGGGACAGCAACAGATGGACCCGGCCGGTGCAGCCGGCCCGCACCGACCTGGACCGGGTCTGCCCGGACCGGCCGGCGGCGCTGCCGAGCATCGACGGCCACACCATCTGGGTGAACAGCGCCGCCCTGGCCCGCCTCGGCATCGACGCCACCACCCCCGACCCGCCCGGCGGGCAGATCGCGCGGGACGAGCACGGCGAGCCGACCGGCATCCTGCGCGAGGCGGCGGCCGACGCGGCGTACGCGGTGGTGCGCTCCCCGCACGCCGGTGACCTGGTGGCGCAGCTGCGTGCCCACCTGCCCCGGCTGCTCGCCGCCGGCCTGACCGGCATCCACGACCTCGACGGGCAGGACGCCCGTGCCGCCTACGAGACGCTGTACGCCCGGGGCGAGCTGCCGCTGCGGGTGCACAAGACGATCGCCGCCACCGCCCTGGACGAGGCGATCGACGCCGGCTGGGCCACCGGCGACGGAGACCGCTGGCTGAGCACCGGCCCGGTGAAGATCTTCACCGACGGCGCGCTCGGCTCGCACACCTGCCTGATGACCGAGCCGTACGACGGCGAGCCCGGCAACCACGGCATCGCCGTCACCCCGGCCGAGGAGTTCGAGCGGCTGGTGGCGACCGCCGCCGGAGCCGGCATCGCGGTGGCGGCGCACGCCATCGGCGACGCGGCGAACCGGATGGTGCTGCGGGCGTACGCGCGCTGGCGCGAGTCGGCCGGTCCGGGCCCGGTGGCGCGGCTGCGGCACCGGATCGAGCATACCCAGCACCTGCTGCCGGACGACGTGCCGCTGCTCGCCCGCCACGGCGTGATCGCCTCGATGCAGCCCACCCACTGCACCAGCGACATCCCGCTCACCACCCGGATGCTCGCCGGCCGGGGTCTGGCCTCGTACGCCTGGCGCAGCCTGCTCGACGCCGGGGCCACAGTGGCGTTCGGGTCGGACGCCCCGGTGGAGGACCCCGACCCGTTCTTCGGCATCCACGCCGCGGTGACCCGCCAGCAGCCCGACGGCACCCCGCCCGGCGGCGTCGACCCGCACGAGCGGCTCGACCTGGACACGGCGCTGCGGTGCTTCACCGAGGCCGGCGCGTACGCCTCCTACGAGGAGCACCTGAAGGGCCGGTTGCGCCCCGGCATGCTCGCCGACTTCATCGTGCTGCCCACCGACCCGTACCGGGTCGAACCGGCGCGGCTGCGGGACCTGACAGTGGCACTGACGGTGGTCGGTGGCGTGGTCCGCTGGCAGCGCTGACCGTGTCCCGCCCGGACGACGCTGTCCGGGCGGGACACGGCGGTCAGGCGCCCTTCACCCAGTCGAGGCTGAACCGGGCGAAGTAGATGCCGCCGGTGTTGCCCACCTCGTACAGGTTGCCGACCGTGCCGTCGGCCAGGACCGCCATCGTCGAGTAGCCGGCGCCGCCGGGCTTGACCAGCGCCCGCGCCGGCCAGGTCGCGCCGTCGTCGGTGGACAGCCGTACGGTGAGGTCGTTGCGCGCGGTCGGGTGCGCGTTGTTGCTGAACAGCGCCGTGCGGGTGCGTACCGGCGCCCGGTTCGCGCCGACCTCGGCCGGGCGCAGGTAGGACATCTCGTCGGCGTTGCACAGCGGGTCGGGCAGCAGGGCGCTCGCCGTCGCCGTACCGAACGTCGCGCCCCCGTCGGCGGAGGTGGCGTAGAACCGGCTGCGGGTCGAGTTGTGCCGCATGTTCTGCACCACCGCGCCGGTGCCGCGCTCGATCGCCTTGCTCTCGTTGATGTTCCCGCCGGCGGATCCGCCGCGGCGCCAGGTCACGCCGTGGTCGTCGCTGTAGATGTTCGCGGCGTGGCTGGTGCCGGCGGAGTCCCGGTAGGCGATCGGCTGGATCAGGCGTCCGGTGCTGGTCTGGATGCCGTGGCCGGAGGAGAAGAACACCTGCCGCCAGGTGGGGTCCTTGACCGCGGGGTTCAGCTCGACCGGCGCGCTCCAGGTGGCGCCGTTGTCCCGGCTGGTGATGTAACGCAGGTGCATGCTGTTCGGGTCGTCGGCGGTGTTCAGGCCGGAGCCGCCGGACCAGAAGCTGATGCCGGGCCGGGGGGAGTAGGTGAAGAAGCAGTAGACGACGCCGGTGGCGCGGTCCACGAGCAGGCTGGGGTCGCCGACGCCCTCGCTGGTGGTGGGCGGGGCGTGGATGACGCGAGGCTGCTCGAAGGTACGGCCGCCGTCGGTGCTGCGGATCATCACGATCTGGATGTTGTTGGTGCCGCCGCCGAGGTCGTACGAGCCGTTCACGCGCGCGTCGGCCACGGCGACGACGGTGCCGTTGTTGGTGACGGCCAGGCCGGGGATGCGGACCGAGGCGACGGTGCCGTCGTACCGGCCACCGGCTCCGTTGAGGTCGCGGATCACCGTCTGCGTGGTCAGCAGCGTGGTGGTGGCGAGCTGCGGGTTACCGGCGGCGAGGTCGCAGGAGGTGGTGCCGCGCAGCGTGGTGTCGAAGCCCGGCGCGGTGATCCGCAGCGTGTACGGGGTGCCGGCGCCGACGGTCCAGTAGTGCAGGTAGTTGCCGCCGGCGGCGACGGTGCGGGTCCACGGCGAGCCGGTGCGTCCGGGCCAGGTGACTGTGAAGTCCCGGGCCGTCGTGGTGCGGTTCTCCAGGGCGAGCTGGAGGCGGCCGTTCGTGCAGTCGAAGCCGGCCAGCGCGGACATGCCGGTGCCGCAGTGGAAGATGCCGCTGGTGGTGTCGTCCAGACCGGTCGGGGTCGTGGTGCGCAGCGTGTACGGCGTGCCGGGGGACAGCGTCCAGTACAGCTCGGCGCTGCCACCGGCGGCGACGGTGCGGGTCCACGGCGAGCCGGTGCGACCCGGCCAGGTGACGGTGTAGGTCTGCGTCGTGGCGCTGCGGTTGTCGAGGTCGAGCAGCAGCCGGCCGGCGGTGCAGTCGGCGCCGACGGTGGCGGTCACACCGGCGGGGGCGGCGGCCTGGGCGGCGGTGGCGGGCAGTACGGAGAGCAGGGTGAGGGCGGCCGCCGCGAGGACGGTTGCGCGGCGCGGTATGGCGCGGCGAGGGGACACGTGGTTCCTTCCGGGGACGGGGGAGGGGGAATCGGGCATCAATCCGACATCAGATGTCCGATGTCTGCACGCTAGGCGGCTTCACCCCGGCCCGTCAAGGATCGGTTCCGGTCGACGTCCCCGTCCGGTTCGCGAGCCTTCAGCCGTCCTGCCCGGGCGTCTCGCCCAGGAGCGCCTCGCCCATCGCGGTGAGCCGGTGCAGCATGAGGTTGCCGTGCCGCTGGCTGGTGATCAGCCCGGCCTCGCGCAGGATGGTGGTGTGATGGCTGGTCGTGGCCGGCGAGATGCGGGCGCGCCGGGCCAGCTCACCGGTGGTGGCGCCGCTCGCGGCGGCGCGCAGGACCGCCACCCGGGTGTGGCCGAGCAGCGGCCCGAGCCGGCGTTGCGAGCCCGCCGGCGGCGTCGGTTCCGGTCGCTGCCGGCGTGCCGGATAGACGAGCGTCGGCGGCAGTTCGGGATCGGCCAGTGTGATCGGCGCGTGCCAGCAGAAGTACGACGGGACCAGCGTGATGCCCCGGCCGTCGAGATGCATGTCCCGGTCCTCCGGGTAGCCGTGCACGGACAGCACCGGCGGATCCCAGGAGGTCTCCGGGCTCAGGTCGTCGAGGATCTGCCCGGCGCCGCTGTCGAGGACCCAGGTCCCGCGCAGCGCCCGGTCGCCGGAGACGGCGGCGGTGATCTGCGTCCAGTACGGAGCGAGCGCGACCCGGAAGTAGGCGCGCAGCGCGTCGCCGAGGCCGTGTCGCGCGGCGGGCCGGCCGGCGGCCAGGTCGACCAGCCAGGCGCTGTCGACGGGCGTCACCATCCGCCCCAGTTCAGTGCGGATCCGCCGGGCCGGGGTGCCGAGCACCCGGTCGATCCCCTCGTCGAGATCGGTGACCGGGCCGGGGGTGAGGAAGTCGGGGAAGTACCGCTTGAGCGGCGCGACGGGCAGCAGCCGTTCGCGGACGACCGGGACGAGACCGGCCCGCTCCAGGTCCGGGCGGATCTGCCGGTGCCACCGGGCGTAACCCGCGTAACCGGCGCGGGTCTGGAGGCGGTGCAGGCTGCAGATGATCTCCCACAGTGGATCGGGCCGGGCCGCCAGCCGGGTGCGGCTGAGGTCCCCGGCCGTGAAGTGGATGCGCAGCGTCCCCATGACGCACAGTGTTCCGACGTGTGCCGCCGCACTCAGTCTCGTCTGCGACATTGACAGCTGTCACTGAATAGGGATAGGGCGGGGCGGCAGCCGCACGGCTGCCGCCCCGCCGTGTGTCGGCTCAGCCCGCGCTGCAGCTCGTGCGCCACCGGTGGGAGGCGATGTTGTCGTTGGCGTTCGCCATGTAGCCGTCCCGGTTGGAGCCCCAGCTGAACCAGACGCCGGTGAGGTTGTCCCACGCATCGCCGGCGCCCAGGCAGGCGTACGCGCCGGTGTAGTCGGGGTGGATGTAGAGGGCGACCGGCCGGCCGCCGTTCGAGTCGTTCCACGCCGAGGACGCCAGGTTGCGCATGCTGGCCCGGTTGTTGTTGTCGCAGTTGGCGTTCTCCGCCGTGTTGATCGTGTCCCAGTTGTTGTCGGCGTTGTACCACCAGCACCACCGGCCGGCCCAGTTGGCGTCCTGGCTGACGTACAGGTAGCCGCTGCCCGCGGCGGCACGCTGCGCGTCGGCGTGCGGGGTCGGCCGCGGCGCGGCCTGGGCGGCGGTGGCGGTGAAGGCCAGCGCGGCTGCCGCCGCGGCCACTGTGGCCAGCACGGACCGTACTGCTCTCATGGTGCTTCCCTCCGGTCGGGTTCTGCCGTGGCGGGCCGCCACGGAAGTCTTGGGGTGGATCAGCCGGCGGCCAGCACGGCGCGGGCCCGCGGCAGCGCGGCGGCCTCCAGGCGGAGCCGTTCGGCGACCTCGGTGTGGAACTGCCGGTCGAGGGCGCGGCGGTGCTCGGCGTCGAGCCGCCGGGCGAGCCGGCCGAGCCCGGTCCGCGTCGCGCAGGTCGCCTCGGACACCGCGAGCCGGATCTCGCCGGGCGTGACGGAGCCGGACGTCGGCTCGGGTGCCGACGCGCGGGCCGATGCCGGGTCGGCGGAGTCGTGCCCGGCGGCGCGCATGCACCGCCGCCACGCGGTCACACCGTCGGCGTAGCGGGGGTCGGCGAGCACCCGGCCGACGCGCAGCCCGGCCAGGTTGTCGGTGATCCTGGTGAACCGGTACCAGCCGGGCAGGTCGCGATAGAGCTGTCGCTCCGCCTCGGAGGTGCAGCTGTGACTGCTGCGGCGCAGCACCCCGCCGGCCGGCAGCGTCGCGCGCAGGGCGTCGGGCTCGCCGGGGTCGCCGTTCACCGCGCGTACGGCGGCGGCGCCGCGCTCCGGGGGCAGGTCCCGTACGTACCGCACGTTCGGGTCGGCCGCCATCGTCTCCTGGAGGCGGCGTTCCAGGGCGGTGCCGTATCCGTGCCGGCGGGCGTAGGACACGTCGTCGAGGACGTACGGGAACTCGCGCAGCTCCGGCACCGGCTGCCGGGGCACCGGCCAGTAGCGGAACCCGCGACGCTGCATGCAGTCGCGGATCAGCGCCTGCGTGGCGGCGTACCGCACCTCGGCGGGCGTACCGGAGACGGGCGGGACCGGCACGGCGGCCGCGCTCGCCGCGGGCGGCCCGGCCGAGGCGTGACCCTCGGACGGCGGCGCGATGTCCGGGCGGGCGCCCAGCGCCCCGGCCACCGCCGCCGCGAGAGCGGCGGGGACCGCGACGGCGTACCACAATGACCGCGTTCGGCGCGACACCACCGCCATGACATGCACCTCGGCCGTCCGGGGCGCCCGATGCGCCCGTCAGAAGACAGCTTCGGCACGGGGCGAGCCCCGGGACAGAGACCTTCGATCAGGCTCGAACGACAGGCCCCGGCGTACGGCGGATCAGGTCTGCGCGGCGCGGGCGATGCTCGCCCGGATGGGCGCGTAGTGCTCGGCGACGGCCGAGCGCAGCGCCGCCGCGTCGGCGGCGGTGAGGGCGGCGACGATCGCCTGGTGCCGCTGGGCGGTGATGACCCGGTCCTCCGGCTCGGTCTGCAGCGTGGGCGCGACGATGGCCTGCACCTGCCAGAACGCCTCGGTCAGCTGGACCAGCAGGTCGTTGCCGAGGGGTTCCATCAGCTTCAGGTGGAACGCGCGGTCGACGTCGAGGAAGTCCTCGCCCCGGGCCGCCCGGCTGTGCATCTCGTCGGCGAGCGCGGACAGCTCCGACCGGTGCTGCTCGTCCAAGGCGTCGATGACGGTGGCGGCCAGCCCTTGCTCCAGCGTCTGGCGGATGTCGACGACCTGGGCCAGTACGCGGTGGTCGTCCTCGCCGCTGAGCAGCCCGCGGAAGGTCAGGCTCTCCACCAGGGCGTTGAGGGACATGCGGCCGACGAACGTGCCGTGCCCGTGGCGCACCTCGACGATGTCGAGCGCGGAGAGGATCTTGACGGCCTCGCGGACGCTGGATCGGCTGGCGCCGACGGCCTCGCACAGTTCCGCCTCGGTGGGCAGGAGGTTTCCCGGCTTCAGGCGGTTGCGCAGGATGTACTCCTTGATCCTGGTGGCGACCTCCTGCCTGCGAGGGCTGGGCCGCTCGGCGCCGCGTAGCGGACTGGCGTCAATGGTCGTCATCTGCCCCTTGCCCTTCGTTCCCGAATCTGACACCCTCACCCTACCGGCATCAGACGTCAGACGTCATACACCTTATGCTTCACATCCCCGAGCGCGAGCGGTCACGCGAGCGCATGAAGAGCCTATGGAGGCAGCTACGTGAGCACCACCGGTAAGCCGTCGAGGAGCCGGCGCGTCCCCCGGGGCCGCGTCCGCTCCCTGGCCGTCGCCACCCTCGCGGGTGGCCTCGCGGTCGCGCTGGCGGCCTGCAGTGGCGGTCCCGCCTCGACCAACGCCGTGGGCGACGGGAAGGGGGGCACGTCCATCGAGGCCACGCTGGCCTTCACGCTCTCCAGCGGTTTCGATCCCAGCAACGCCTCCTCGGCCGTGGCGACGGCGGTCAACCAGCACGTCTTCGAGGGCCTCGTCGACCTCGACCCGATCACGCGGGAACCCTACAACGCCCTGGCCAAGAGCGACCCGACCCCCGGGGCCGACGGCCGGACCTACACCGTGACGCTGCGTGACGGGGCGAAGTTCTCCGACGGCACCCCGGTCACCGCCGAGGACGTGGCCTGGTCCTTCACCCGCGTGCTCAAGCCCGCGGACCCGAAGGCGCCGCCGCTGATGCAGGGCTTCGTGTCGTTCCTCGACAGCGTCGCCGCCAAGGACGCGACGACCGTCGAGTTCAAGCTGAAGTACCCGTTCGCCCTGTTCAGCGAGCGGATCGCGGTCATCAAGATCGTCCCCAAGGCCAAGACCGGCGACGCCGCCGCGGCCAAGGCGTTCGACACCGCCCCTATCGGCTCCGGCCCGTTCAAGGTGGACAGCGCGTCCAAGGAATCCGGCATCAAGCTGAGCAAGAACGCGAACTACAACGGCCCGCGCGCCGCCAAGGTCGAGACGATGACGTGGAACACCACCACCGAGGCGTCGGCCCGCGTGTCGGACCTGCAGGGCGGCCGGGTGCAGGCCATCGAGGCCGTGCCCTACCTGAACGTCGACTCGCTCAAGGACAAGTACACGATCGACGTGAAGCAGGCCTTCAACCAGGTCTTCCTCATGTTCAACAACTCCGCCGCGCCGTTCAGCGACAAGCGGGTGCGCCAGGCCCTGCACTACGCCATCGACAAGGAAGCAGTCATCAAGACCGCGCTCAACGGCTACGGCAGCCCGGCGACGAGCTACCTCGACGAGGGCAACAAGGCCTACCAGAAGGCCGCCACCGTCTACGACTACAACCCGGACAAGGCCAAGGCCCTGCTCCAGGAGGCCGGCGTCACCAACCTGTCGTTCCGGCTCGACACCACCGACAGCTCGGTGGTCAAGGACGTCGCCCCGCTGGTCATCGAGCAGTGGAAGAAGATCGGCGTCAACGCCACGCTGAACACCGTGCCGTCCTCGGCCATCTACGGCGACATCGTCCCCAAGGACACCTTCCGGGTGCTCATGGCCACCGGTGACCCGAGCGTCTTCGGCGTCGACACCGACCTGCTGATGCGCTGGTACTACTTCGGCGAGACCTGGCCGGGCCAGCGCTACCGCTGGAGCGACGCCGACCGCAAGGCCATGGGCGACCTGCTGGACAAGGCCGCGCAGACCTCCGACGAGACGGCCCGCAAGGCGCTGTGGAAGCAGGCCCTGGACATGGCGGCGGACCAGGTGCCGCTGTACCCGATCCTGCACACCAAGGTCGTCACCGCGTACGACCCGGCCAAGGTGGACGGCTTCTCCGGCGCCTCCACCACCGGCCTGTACTTCCTGGGCACCGGCCGGACCGGCTGAGCCCACGCGCGGGGTTCCGGCCCCGCAGACGTCCCGCCCGGCCCACGTGACCCGTGCGGCCGGGCGGGCGTCCCGGCGCCCCGCCACGAGAAAGAGAATCCATGCTGACCGTCCTGAACCTGGTCGCACGACGATTCCTGACGCTGATCCCCCTGGTGCTGGGCATCACGCTCTTCGTCTTCGTGATCATGCAGTTCTCCCCGATCGACCCGGCGTTGTCAGTCCTCGGTGACCAGGCCACGCCGGCGCAGGTCGAGGCGTTCCGTGCCGCCAACGGCCTGAACGATCCGCTGCCGCTGCGCTACCTGCACTTCCTCGGCGACCTCGTCCGCGGCGACCTGGGCATGACGTTCCCGCCGTCGGTCCCGGTCGCCGAGAAGATCGCCATGGCGCTGCCGCTGACCATCCAGCTCACCGCGCTCGGCGTCGTCGGCGCGCTCGTCATCGCGCTGGCGCTCGGCATCCCGGCCGCCCTGTACCGGGACCGCTGGCCCGACCAGGTCATCCGGATCGTCTCCATGGCCGGCATCGCCACGCCCTCGTTCTGGCTGGCCCTGCTGTTCATCCAGGAGTTCTCCGTCCGCCGACCGATCTTCCCGACCGGCGGCTACGTCAACCCCGCCGACTCGGTCGGTCTGTGGTTGCAGTCGCTGGCCATGCCCGCTCTGGCGCTGGCCGTACCGGTCGGCTGCTCGCTGGCCCGCATCGTCCGCACGTCGATGGTCGAGGAACTCGACAAGGACTACGTCCGCACCGCGATCGGCGCCGGACTGCCGCCGCGCGTGGTGATCGGCCGCAACGTGCTGCGCAACGCGCTGGTCAACCCGCTCACCGCGCTCGGCCTGCGGATCGGCTACCTCATCGGCGGCACCGTCGTCATCGAGGCCATCTTCTCGCTACCAGGCATGGGCACCCAGATCATGAGCGCCGTCCAGCAGAACGACACCGCGCTCGCCCAGGGCACCGTGCTGACCATCGCGCTGTGCTTCGTCCTGGTGAACCTGGTCGTCGACATCCTCTACCTCTTCGCCAACCCCCGACTGCGCGGAGGCCACTGATGCGCCGGTCCCTCACCACGCGGCTGTCCCGCCCCGGCATGGCCTTCGCCCGGCTCGGTCTCGCGGCCCGGTTCGCGCTCGGCTTCGTCGCGCTCATCGTCGTGGTCGGCGTGCTCGCCCCGCTGCTGCTGCGCCACGACCCCACGCAGACCGGGCTCGGGCCGGCGCTGACCGGCCCGAACGGCGACTTCTGGTTCGGCCTGGACAAGCTCGGCCGCGACGTCTTCTCCCGGCTGGTCGCAGGCACCCGGCGCTCCCTGGTCGTCGGGTTCGGCGCGGCGGGCATCGCGCTGGTGCTCGGCGCGATCCTCGGCGCCGTCGCCGGAAGCAGCCGCACAGTCGTCGACGAGATCATCATGCGCTGCCTCGACGTGGTCATGGCCTTCCCCACGATCGTGCTCTCCGCGCTGCTGATCATCTCGTTCGGCAAGAACAGCCTGCTGGTCCTCGTGATCGCGATCGGCTTCGTGTTCACGCCGTCGGTCGCGCGCATCGTCCGCGCCAACGTGCTGTCCCAGTACGGCGAGGACTACGTGGCCGCCGAGCGCATCATCGGTGCCCGGCGACCGCACATCCTCTGGCGGCACGTCCTGCGCAACTGCGCCGCCCCGATCCTCGTCTTCGTCACCGTCATGGTGGCCGACGCGATCGTCTTCGAGGCGTCGCTGTCCTTCATCGGCGGTGGCCTCGCCCCGCAGGAGGCGGCCTCCTCGTGGGGCTCGGTGATCGCGTTCGGCAAGGAGATGGTGCAGATCGGCGGCTGGTGGGCCACGTTCTTCCCCGGCCTGCTGATCCTGCTCACCGTGCTGGCGCTCAACGTGCTCTCCGAGGGCATGTCCGACGCGTGGGCCGCCCCGGCCGCGCGCCGTGCCACGTCCACCACCAGCGGTGACGCGCTGGAGCAGGCGAAGCCCGGCATCGGCGAGGTGGTCGAGCTGCCGGGTCTCGCCGAGGCGGCGCAGCGGCTGCGCGAACGCGCCCGCCCGCTGCCGCAGGGCAAGCCGGTCCTTCAGGTCAGCGACCTGTCCATCGGCTTCGAGGGCCGCCACCGCGGCGTGGACATCGTCGACGGGCTCTCCTTCGACGTCCGCCCCGGCGAGGTCGTCGGCCTGGTGGGGGAGTCGGGCTCCGGCAAGTCGCTGAGCGTCCTCGCGGTGATGGGCCTGCTGCCGCAGGGCGCCCGGGTACGCGGCGAGATCCGCTTCCAGGACACGAACCTGCTGAAGCTGAACGCCAGGGGCCGCCGCGCCCTGATGGGCCGCGAGATCGCCATGGTCTACCAGGACGCGCTGTCGGCGCTCAACCCGGCGCTGCGAGTCGGCGCCCAGCTCGCCCAGATGATCCGCCGCGGCGGCACCCGCTCGGCCGAGGAACTGATGCGGCTGGTCGGACTGGACCCGCAGCGCACGCTCGCCGCGTACCCGCACGAGCTGTCCGGTGGGCAGCGGCAGCGCGTGGTGATCGCCATGGCGCTGTCCCGCGACCCGAAGCTGATCATCGCGGACGAGCCGACCACCGCGCTCGACGTCACCGTGCAGGCCCAGGTGATGAAGCTGCTGCTGGACCTGCGCGAGCGGCTCGGCTTCGCCCTCATCCTGGTCAGCCACGACCTCGCTCTGGTCAGCGACGTCTCCGACCGGGTCGTGGTGATGTACGGCGGGCAGATCGTGGAGACCGGCGTGACCGCCGACGTGATGGAGGCACCCGCCCACCACTACGCCCGCGGCCTGCTCGGTTCCGTCCTGTCCCTGGAGACCGGCGCGGAACGGCTCACCCAGATCCGCGGCGTGGTGCCGTCACCCGCCGACTTCCCGAAGGGCTGCCGGTTCTCCGACCGCTGTCCGATGGCGACCGAGATCTGCCGGGACACCGCACCCGCCCTGGAGGGCACGGACGGCCACGGGTACGCCTGCCACCACCCCGCCGTCACCGTCAGCGAGAAGGAGCCGGCCCGATGAGCGCCACCGCCGAGCACCGGCCGATCGCCGAGCTGAGCGACGTGCACGTGGTGCACGCCGCGCGCGGCGGCGGCATGTTCAGCCGGGAGAAGGTCTACGCGCTCACCGGCGCCGACCTGGTCATCCGGGCCGGCGAGACGGTCGGCATCGTGGGCGAGTCCGGCTGCGGCAAGTCGACGCTCGCAAAGGTGCTCGTCGGCCTGCAACGGCCGACCGCCGGCACGGTGTCGTTCGCCGGCAAGGACGTGTGGTCGATGAGCGCCGCCGAGCGGCGTGAGCACATCGGCGCAGGCGTCGGCATGATCTTCCAGGACCCGGCCACCTCGCTGAACCGCCGTATGCCGGTACGCGACATCCTGCGCGACCCGCTCGACGTGCACCGCCGGGGCACCCGGCAGCAGCGCGAGCAGCGGGTGGCCGAGCTGATGGCCCTGGTGGGCCTGCCCCGCTCGGTCGCCGACGTGCTGCCCAGCCAGCTCTCCGGCGGCCAGCGCCAGCGGGTGTCAATCGCCCGCGCGCTGGCCCTGGAACCGGGACTGGTCATCGCCGACGAGCCGACCAGCGCGCTCGACGTGTCGGTGCGGGCCCAGATCCTCAACCTGCTGCTGGACCTCAAGGACCGGCTCGGCCTGGCGATGGTGCTGGTGTCGCACGACATCCAGACCGTCAAGCGGGTCAGCGACCGGGTCGTCACCATGTACCTGGGCCGCATCGTCGAGCAGACGCCCGCCGACCTGCTGCCCGAGGGTGGCCGGCACCCGTACACCCGGGCGTTGTTCTCGGCCACGCCGGGCCTGCTCTCCCCGATCGAGCCCATTCCGCTCGTCGGCCCGGTTCCGTCGGCCACCCGGCCGCCGAGCGGCTGCCCGTTCCGGACCCGCTGCTGGGCCGCCACCGACGGCTGCGCCGTGGACATGCCGGCGCCGCGCCCCGCCGAGGGCGAGGGCCACGAGTTCCGCTGCCACCACCCGGTGCCCGCCGGAACCGCCAACACCGAACTGGTCGCGCTCGCCACCTCGGCGACCGGCCGCACCACAACTGAGTCTGTCGAGGAGAACCTGTGACCACCCCAGCCCCGCGGTTCGCCGGAGTCGTGCCGCCGGCCGTGACCCCCCTGACCGATGAGGGCGAGGTCGACGTCCACTCGCTGGAACGGCTGGTCGAGTGGCTGCTCGACGCCGGCGTCGACGGCATCTTCGCCCTCGGCAGCTCCGGCGAGACGGTCTTCCTCACCGACCGGCAGCGGGACCTGGCCCTGGAGACCATCGTGAAGACCGCCGGCGGTGCCGTGCCGGTCATCGCCGGCTGCATCGAACCCACCACCCGCCGGGTCGTGGAGCGGGCCGAGGCGTCCACCCGGCTGGGCGCGGACGGCCTGGTCGTGACCGCGCCGTTCTACGCCATCGTCGGCCCGCACGAGATCGAGCGGCACTTCCGCGCGGTCGCCGCGGCGGTCGAGCTTCCCCTGCTGGCGTACGACATCCCGGTCTGCGTGCACAGCAAGCTCTCCGTCGACCTGCTGACCCGGCTCGCCGCCGACGGCGTGCTCGCAGGTGTCAAGGACTCCAGCGGTGACGACGTCGCGTTCCGCCAGCTGGCGCTCGCCGTCGCCGAGCACGCGCCGGAGCGCGACTTCAGCCTGCTCACCGGCCACGAGGTGGTGGTCGACGCGATGATGCTCGCGGGCGGCTCCGGCTCAGTGCCCGGACTGGGCAACGTGGACCCGGCCGGGTACGTGCGGCTGCACCGCGCCTGCATGGCCGGCGACTGGGCCGCCGCCCGCCGGGAGCAGGACCGTCTGACCCGGCTGTTCCGCATCGTCGACGCGGCCGACCCGGCCACCTCGGCGGGCGCCACCCGGGGCGTCGGCGCGTTCAAGACCGCGCTGTCCCTGCTCGGCGTCATCGCCGGCAACGCGGTGTCGCTGCCGCTGCGGCCGCTGGACGCCGCCGAGACGGGCCGCGTGCGTACCCAGCTGGAACTGGCCGGGCTGCTCTGACCATGCCCGAGGTGAGCACGACCGGTCTGGTCGCCGCGCTCGACATCGGCGGCACCAAGACCACCGCCGCCCTGGTCACCGCCTCCGGCGAGGTCGTCGGCCGGCGCACCGCGCCGACGCCTGGTCGCTCCGGCGCCGCCGCGGTGCTCGACACCGCCGCCGACCTGGTGGAGAAGCTGCGGGCGGACGCACCGGGCGTCGTACGGGCGCTCGGCGTCGGCAGCGCCGGAGTCATCGACAGCGGCTCCGGCCTGGTGCTGTCCGCCACCGACGTGCTGACCGGGTGGACCGGCACGGATCTGCGCGGCGACCTGAGCCGGCGCCTGGGCGTGCCGGTCACCGTGATCAACGACGTGCACGCCCACGCGCTGGGCGAGGCGCGTCACGGCGCCGCCGCCGGGTACGACACAGTGCTCTACGTCGCCGTCGGCACCGGTGTCGGGGCGTCGTTCGTCCTCGGCGACTCGGTGCTCGCCGGTGCGCACAGCGCCGCCGGGCACGCCGGGCACCAGCCGTCCCCGTACGCCGGAACGCTTGCCTGCACGTGCGGCGGGCGCGGGCACCTGGAGGCGATCGCCGCCGGTCCCGCGCTCGCAGCCGAGTACGTCCGGCGTACCGGCCGGCCGGTGGCCGACCTGCGGGCCGTCGCCGCGCTCGCCGCGGACGGCGACGAGGCGGCCCGGGAGGTCGTCCGGCTCGGCGGCGCCGCTGCCGGTTCCGCCGTCGGCGGCCTGGTCAACGTACTCGACCCCGCCGCCGTGGTGATCGGCGGCGGCGTCACCGGCCTCGGTGAGCCGTGGTGGCGGGCGCTGCGCGACGCGGTGCGCGCCGAGACGCTGCCCGGCCTGGCCGGCGTGCCCGTGCTCGCCTCCACCCTCGGCCCCGACGCGCCGCTGCTCGGCGCCGCCTCGCTCGCCTGGAAGGTCTCATGAACGCGCTCGTCGACCAGCTCCGTGACCGCCTGGTCGTCTCCTGCCAGGCGTACCCGGGTGAGCCCATGCGCGACCCGGACACCATGCGCCGGGTCGCGCTCGCCACCGCCCGGGGCGGCGCCGCCGGCATCCGCGCCCAGGGACTGGCTGACATCGCCGCCATCCGCGCGGCGATGGACCTGCCGCTGATCGGGCTCTGGAAGGACGGCGACGACGACGTCTTCATCACCCCGACGCTGGAGCACGCGCTCGCCGTCGCCGACGCCGGGGCGCACGTCGTCGCGCTCGACGGCACGTCCCGGCCCCGGCCCGACGGCCGCACCCTCGCCGACACGATCGCGGCCGTGCACGAGCGCACCGGCGCGCTGGTGATGGCCGACTGCTCCACGCTGGACGAGGGCATCGCCGCCGCCGCTGCCGGCGCCGATCTGGTCGGCACCACGCTCGCCGGCTACACCGCGTACACCACCAAGGGCGACGGGCCGGACCTGGACCTGGTCGCCCGGCTCGCCGCCGCGGTGGACGTCCCGGTGGTCGCCGAGGGGCGCATCCACACGCCCGAGCAGGCCGCGCAGGCGCTGCGGGCGGGCGCGTGGACGGTCGTTGTCGGCACCGCCATCACCCACCCGAGCACCATCACCGGCTGGTTCGCCGCCGCCGTGCAGGAGGCCGCGTCGTGCCGCTGACCGACCTCGACCTGGCCGGCTGCCTCGCGTACCGGCCGGAGCTGGACGTGCCGGCGGACCTGGACGCGTTCTGGTCGCGCACCCTCGACGGCGGCGGCGACCCGGAGGCGGCGGTCTACGAGCCGGTCGACACCGGCCTGACCCAGATCCGGACGTACGCCGCCACGATCCCCGGCTTCGGCGGCGAACCGGTACGCGGATGGCTGCACCTGCCCGCCGGGGCCGACGGGCCGCTGCCCTGCGTGGTCGAGTACCTCGGCTACGGCCGGGGCCGCGGCCTGGCGCACGAGAAGCTGTTCTGGGCGGCGGCGGGCTTCGCGCACCTGATCATGGACAGCCGGGGCCAGGGCTGGAGCGCCGCCACCGGCGGCACGCCCGACCCGCACCCGTACCCGGCCGGCACCGTGCCCGGCTTCCTCACCCGGGGCGTCGCCGACCCGGCCGACCACTACTACCGGCGGCTCATCACCGACGCGGTGCGCTTCGCCGAGGCCGCCCGGCGGCACCCCGCCGTCGACCCCGCGCGGGTGGCGGTCACCGGCTTCAGCCAGGGCGGCGGCCTCGCTCTCGCCGCCGGCGCGCTGTGCCCGGACGTCGCCGCCGTCATGCCGGACGTGCCGTTCCTGTGCGACATCCGCCGGGGCGTGCGCGTCGCCGGCCGGGACAGCCCGTACGCCGAGGTCGTCGACTACCTCGCGCTGCACCGCGACCGCGCCGACCAGGTGTTCCGCACCCTGTCCTACCTGGACGCCGCGGTGCTCGCGCCGCGCGCGACCGCGCCGGCGCTGTTCTCGATCGCCCTGCGGGACCAGGTCTGCCCACCGTGGACCTGCTTCGCCGCCTACCACCGCTACGGCGGCGACAAGGACGTGCGGGTGTACGAGTTCAACGACCACGAGGGCGGCGAGGCCGAGCACCAGCGCGAACAGCTCACCTGGTTGCGCGGGATCCTGGGCGGCTAACGCGCGCGTTCCACCACGTAGTCGGTCAGCTCCAGCAGGAAACGGCCGTCCTCGGTGTCGGCAGCGTCGCCGAGCGCCCGCTCACCCTCGCGCCGGGCGGCCAGCGCGAGATCCCGGGCGCTGCGCCGCGCCGACTCCACACAGTCGTACGCGAGCAGCCGCCCGTGCAGCCAGCGCACCTCGGCGTCGGTGCGCTCCGCACGGGTCCGGCTCAGCAGCCGCACGAGTCGTTCGCGTTCCTCCGGTGTGCACCGCCGCATGAAGTCGATCAGGATCAGCGTGCGCTTGCCCTCCCACAGGTCACCGGCGATCTCCTTGCCGTACCGGGCGTAGTCGCCGGTGAGGTTGAGCGCGTCGTCCTGGATCTGGAACGCCGCACCCAGGTACCAGCCGTACCGGTCGAGCACGTCGACGGCGTTCTCCCGGCCGGTCGCCACGAGGATCCCGGTGCGGCACGGGTAGATGCACGTGTACCAGGACGTCTTCTTCAGGCACATCCGGTAGTAGTCGTCCGCGTCCAGGTCGCACACGTTGTCGCGGATCCAGCCGATCTCGATGGCCTGCCCCTCCAGCGAGTGGCGCATCATCAGCTCGGTCTCGGTGAACAGCCGCCAGGCGATCCCGGAGCCGAGCGCCGCCCGGTTCGCCGCCAGCCGTCGCAACGCCAGCAGGTTCGTCATGTTGCCGACGTTCAGGGCCACGCCCACGCCGTACTCGGCATGCAGCGTCCGCCCGCCGCGCCGCTGCTCGCTTTCGTCCTGGATGTCGTCGTGGATGAGGAAGGCGTTGTGGAACAGCTCCACAGTCACCGCGGCGTTGAGGCCCACCGCGTCGCCGCCGCCGAACGCCCGGCACGTGGCCAGGCACAGCGCGGCGCGCAGCCCCTTGCCCCACCGCCGTGGGTACTCCGCGACCAGGTCGTAGAGGTATCGCGGGCCGCCGTCGGGCACGTCGTCGAGCAGCGCGCCGAGGGCGAGCCCGCGATAGCGCTCCAGCATCCGTTCCACGTGCCCGCCGGCCACCCCGGTGGTCGGCGCCATCGCGCGGCTACCGGTCCGTCGGCCGCTTCGGGGCCGGCGACGCCAGCCGGTCCGCGAGACCGTTTGCGACCTCGGGGGCCAGCCGCGCCAGTTTGAGTACGGTGTCCAGCGCGTCGTGCGCGTCCGAGGTGTATCGCCGGATCACCTCGCCGCGCTGGTCGTCGGCCATCTTCAGTTGCCCGACCACGGTGTCGATCAGGGCGTGCCCGTCGGTGCGGACCCGGGCGACGAGCTCGTCGAACGCCTCCGGGTCCACGCGCCGGCTCTCGGTCAGCTTCTCCTCGAGCCTCCGAGCGCCGGCCAGCCCCGCCGCGAGTTCCTCCTCCAGCACCGTGGCCGCGTGGGTCACGGTCTCTGAGGTCTCCTCGGCCACCTTCTCGAAGCGCTCGTTCGTGCGCTCACGCTCCACGTTCTCCATGCGGCGGAGTCTCCACCCGGCTCCGGGCGGCGGGCTAGGCAAGTGTCGCGATGGTGACTGACGGTAATGATGGCGAGCTCGGCTCGCCATCCGGCGGTGACTGGGTACGCGTACTCAGCGCAGTACCGTCCCGTCGCTCATGTGCGGTCGCGGCGGCGTCGACAGGATGCTTGTCATGGCCGAGACGCTGCACCGACACGCCGCTGCACGTACCGTCGACACGCCCCTGCCCGCCGAGGCCGCGCTGGCCCCCGCCGGCCGCGCGGTCGCCGCGCTGGCCCGGCTCGTCGCCCACCATCCCGCCGGCTGGCGCTGGCTGGCCCGGCGCCACCACCCGGTCCTCGACCGGCTCGCCGCCGCGAACGCGCGGTCGACCTGCGTGCGGGCCGCCCGGCGGGTGCCGGCTTACCAGGCGTTCCTGCGGGCCCGCCCGGGCGGCCTGCGCCGCCGGCTGCGGGACTTCCCGGAGACCGACAAGCACGGGTACGTCATGGCGTACGACGCCTCCGCCCGCTGCCGGGACGGGCGGATGCCGGATCGGGGCGTGGTGGTCGACGAGTCGGCCGGCTCGTCCGGGCGGCCGTTCAACTGGCCACGCGGCGAGCGGGAACTGCGGGCGGTGCACCGGGACATCGCCGGCTACACCGGACTGGCGTTCCCGATGCGCCGGCCGTTCGTGATCAACGCGTACTCGATGGGCGCCTGGGCGACCGGCACCACCACCGGCGCGGCGATGGCCCGGATCGCGACCGTGAAGAACACCGGCCCGGACCTCGGGAAGATCGTCGACACGCTGCGCGAGTTCGGTCCCGGCCACGACTACCTGGTGACCGCGTACCCGCCGTTCCTCAAGCACCTGCGGGACCGGCTCGACGCCGAGGACTTCCAGTGGTCGCGGTACCGGATCTTCGCCAGTTGCGGCGGCGAGGGGATGACCGAGGCACTGCGCGACTACCTGGAGCAGCGGTTCGTGCGGGTGCGCTCGGCGTACGGGGCGTCGGACCTGACCATCGGCATCGGCGCGGAGACCCGGTTCACGGTGTGGCTGCGGCGGCGGCTGCGCACCGACGCGGGACTGCGCGCGGAACTGCTCGGCCGGGGCGAGCAGCGGCTGCCGATGGTGTTCCAGTACAACCCGTTCGCCACCTACCTGGAGACGAACGAGCGGCGGGAACTGCTCTGCACTGTGGCCAGTCCGCACGTGCTCCAGCCCCGGCTGCGCTACAACGTCGGCGACGAGGCGCTGCTGGTGCCGTACCGGCGGATCGTCGAGCTGGCCAACGCGGACCCGGTACGCCGCGCCGAGTTCCGTACCGCGGTGGCGGAGGAGCGGATGACGCTGCCGCTGCTGCTGTTGTTCGGCCGCAGCGACTCCACCGTGTCCTACCTGGGCGCGAACCTCTACCCGCAGGACGTCGAGTACGGCCTCTACACCGGCAACCCGTACGCCGCCGAGATCAACAGGTTCTGTCTCACGCTGCACGAGGACGCGGCGCTGGAGACCCGGCCGGTGATCCACGTCGAGCTGCGCCGTCCGCTGGACGCCGCGGCACGCGCGGCGCTCGCCGACGCCTGCCGCGACGGGGTACGCGCGCACCTGACCTCGGTGTCGCGGGACTTCGCGCAGTCCCTGGTGGAGGACCCGACCGCCGGCGACCTGCGGGTCGAGCTGTACGAAACCGGCGGCGGCCCGTTCGCCGACATGCAGAAGCTCAAGAACGTCTACCTGGTGAGGTGAGCGATGCGTACCCGTGACTTCTCCCGCGCCCCCGCGCAGGCCCGCGCCGGCGCCATGTTCATCGGCGGCACCCGGTACGCGAACCCGCTGGTGCTGCTGCGCCTGGCCCCCGACTGGATCCGGATGGTGCGCGACATGCGCCGGATGTCCGGCTACTGCTGGCACACCGTCTACTGGCAGTTCCCGCTGACGCTCGGCACGATCGCGTTCTTCACCGACCGGGACGCGCTGCTGCGCTTCGCCCGGACCCGGCACCACCGCAAGCTGATGATGTGGCTGACCGACGGCGACCGCAACGCCACCGCCGGGTTCATCCGGCTCTACACCGCCTCCCCGGACGGCTACTCCAACGGCGCGTGGCGGGCCGAGGACGGCGCGATGGGCCACATCGAGCGGTTCACGCCGCTGGGCGCGGAGACGACCGGACCGGCGGTGCGCCGGTGACCGGCCACCGGTTCGAGCGCGTGACCGGCCGGCGCGGCCTGCGCGACTTCCTCGCCCTCACCGACCGGCTGTACGCCGACGAGCCCCGGTACGTGCCGACGCCCCGGCAGCAGATCCGCCGCTGGTGGCGCGACGGCGTGCCGATGTACGTGCTGCGCGACGCCACCGGCACCGTGGCCGGGCGGACCACACTGCACACCGACGCGGACTTCGACGCCGAGCTGGGCCGCCGCTGCCAGCTGTTCGGGCTCACCGAGTTCACCGCGCCCGCGGCCGGGCCGCTGTTCGACGCGATCGGCGCGTACGCGACGCCGGGCCGGGACCTGCTGTTCGGGCCGGTGGCGCTGCTGCCCAACCAGGCCGGCGGCGTGATCACCTCCGGGTACGCCGACCGGGGTTTCGTGGACAGCGCGTGGAACCCGCCGTACTACCCGGACGCGTACGAGGAGAACGGGTTCACCGGGCGGTTCGTCTCCGACACGTGGATCTGCCCGGTCCCGCCGCCGGTCGAGCCGCCGCCCGCGCTGGGGGTCCAGCCCGACGGCGCGCGGCTGGAACTGCACCGGGGGAACACGCGGCGGCTCGACGAGCAGCTCGCCCTGCTGCGCGGGATGCTCAACGACTCCTTCGCCCAGCTCGGCTACTACACGCCGATCTCCGCGTCGCAACTGCGGCGGCAGACCGACGGCCTGGCGTACCTGCTGGACGAGTCGCTCCTGCTCTACCTGACCCGCGACGGGCGGCCGGTGGCGTTCGTGCTCTGCGTGCCGGACATCAGCGACTTCCTGGTCGCGGTCCGCGGCGACCTGAACCCGGTCAACCAGCTTCGGCTGCTGGCCACCCGCCGCCGGTACCGGCGGGAGGCGGTGCTGATCGTCAAGGGCGTGGTGCCGGAGTTCCAGGGGCGCGGCTACCAGCGGCTGCTCTCCGCGCACCTGCACCACAACCTGCACGACGGCGGCTACACGGCGCTGCGCAGCACGTACGTCGGGCGGGACAACCCGGCGTCGGCGGCCCAGTACCGACGCCTCGGCGGGCGCCCGCTGCACGGCTACACGTTCTACGCCAGGGAGCGGTGAGCATGGACCTCGCCGCGTTCCACGCGCTGGAGCCGCTGTGCTGGCGGGCGCCGAGCGCACACAACACCCAGCCGTGGCGGCTGCGCTACGAGCGCTGGGCGATCACCGTCGGCTGGGATCCGGCCGACGCGCTTCCCGCGGGCGACCCGACCGGGCGCGACCTGCGGCTGTCGCTGGGCGCGTTCGTGGAGACCTGCCTGATCGTCGCCGCCGACGCGGGGCTGCGGCTGGACTGGGCCGCCGACCACGACGAGTCCGACCGGCGGGTGGGGCGGCTACGGCCGGGACGGCAGCCGTACCGGACGCCGTTCCGCACCGCCGACGTGTGGGACCGGCGCACCCACCGGGGCCGGTTCACCGGCGGCCCGGACGCCGACGTGGTCGCGGCCGTGGACGCGGTCGCCCGGCGGGCCGGTGGCGCGGTCCGTGCCGTGCCGGCGGCCGGGCGGCTGCGCGCGCTGCTGCGCACGGCCGACCGGCAGGTGTACGCCGACCCGGCGGTGGTCGCGGAGCTGCGCCGCTGGCTGCGCCTGGACCGGTCGGGCCCGCGCTACCGGGCGGACGGGCTCAGTGACAGGTGCCTCGGGCTGGGCCGGGCCACTGCCACCGGACTGCGGGCGGCGCTCGCGGCGTACCCGGCGTTGCGCCCGCTGGGGCTGCCCCGGCTGCTCGCCGCCGCGGGCGGTGACCCGCTGGCGCAGGGCGGCGGGGTGCTGGCGCTCGTCGCGCCGCCCGGTCTGGACGCGGCCGGGCAGGTCGAGTTCGGACGCGTGCTCATGCGGATGTGGCTGACGCTGCACACGGCCGGGCTGGCCGCGCATCCGCTCAGTCAGCTCGTCGACGTGGCCGCCACCCGGGACGCGCTCGGCACGCTGCTGGACGTGGCGCCGGAGCGGATCGTGCACGTGGCCCGGGTGGGCCGGCCGGTAGCGCCGGCGCCCCGCTCGGCGCGCCGGGTCGAGCGCACGGGTGGGGGAGTGCTGATGCGGGACGCCGCGGTCCGGGTGGGGTAGGACCGCCGGGGGTCATCGCGACGGCGGCGCGGTGCTGGCCCGTACCACGAGAGTGGTGCCGAGTTCGTACCGCTCCTGGGCCGGGGCGCGGCCGTCGGCCAGGGTCAGGGCGAGCCGGGCGGCCGTGGCGCCGATCTCGGCGAACGGCTGCCGCACCGTGGTCAGCGGTGGCGCGAGCCAGGCCGCCTGCTCGACGTCGTCGAAGCCCACCACGCTGAGATCCTCCGGTATCCGCAGACCGGCGTCCCGGGCCGCCGCGTAGACGCCCATCGCCTGCAGGTCGTCGCCGCAGACGACAGCGGTCGGCGGGTCGGGCCGGGCGAGCAGCTGAGCGCCGAGGTCGCGGCCGTCCTCGAAGGTGAACACGCCCCGCTGTTCGAGGCTCTGGTCGAACGGGACACCGGCGTAGTCCAGCGCGGCGTGGAACCCGTCCAGTCGGGCGCGCGCGGACAGGTCCCGGACCGGTCCGGTGATCACGCCGATCCGGCGATGGCCGAGTTCGAGCAGGTGCCGGGTGGCGGCGAGCGCGCCGCTCCAGTTGTTGGACCCGACGGCGGGGGTGGGGAACAGGTCGCCGGTCGGGTCGATGGCGACCAGCGGTATGCCGTCGGCCTCGAACCGTTCGCCGTCCTCGGCGGTGACCAGGGCGAACGCCGTGATGACGGCGGTCGGCTGCCGCACCAGCAGTTGCTCCGCCCAGGGCAGCCCGGCCGACACGAGCCGGTGCACGTCGGTGAAGCCGACGGTGTGGTCGTGGGCGGCGGCGACCTCCTGGACGCCGCGCAGGATCTGCATGGCGATCGAGGACAGCATCCGGTGGAAGACCACCTCGACGCAGAGGGCCGCGCCGGTGGTCTGCCGTCGCCGGTAGCCGTGGTCGCGGAGCAGGGCTTCCACCCGCTGACGGGTCTGCTCGCCCACCCCGCGCCGGCCGTTGAGGACCTTGGAGACGGTGGGTGGGGACACCCCGGCGAGTTCGGCGATCGTCGCGAGGGGCAGGTCACCGCGCCGGGGCTTGCGCAGGTGCGGCCGCGGTCCTTCTTCGATCACGAGGGAAGTCTATGGCTGCGGCGCGAGGGCGAGTACGCGCCGCTCAGACCGCCCGCGAAAGGTTATCGATAACATTTCGCGCCCCGGAGGACTTCGCCGGGTCGGGTCGTGGATCTCCGGCTTTCCGCGGGAACTTTCGCGAAACCTGTTCGTCACATCTTGACGGCCGACGCCTCCATCCATGAGAGTCCATATAGGCAGATGCGGCGCACGGACGGGAGCCCGGCGCCGGTGGGGTGGCGGAGCGCGTACGGAAAGGATGCCTGGGCAGCATCCTGTTAGCGCTAACACCAGCCCTTCCTGCCGACATCAGACGCCGGTCCGGCCCGCGTCATCACGTCCCACCCATCCACGCGCACGAGCGTGGCGGCAGAGGGGTTCCGATCCGTGGCGATCAGTCGACGAGCACTCATCAAGGCCGTGGCCGCATCCGGCGCACTCACCGCGGCGTCGGTCACCGGCCTTCCCGGCGTGGCCTGGGCGGCGAACACCGCGTACGCGATGGCCTACTTCACCGAGACGCCGAACTTCCAGGGCGCGGACTACGGGCTGCACCTGGCGGTGAGCCGGGACGGTCTGAACTGGACGCCGTTGAACCAGAACAACCCGGTGGTTACCCCGACGCAGGGGCAGATGGGCCTGCGGGATCCGTTCGTGTTCCGCAAGCAGGACGGCAGGTTCGTCATCCTGGCCACCGATCTCAAGGGCACCAACTTCGGCCTGAACAGCCAGTACCTGCACGTGTGGGACTCGACCGACCTGACCGCTCTCACCGGCTACCGCCGGATCCGGATGCACACGCTGCCCAGCTCGCACACCTGGGCGCCCACGGCGTTCTGGGACGCCGGCCGCGGCCAGTACGGCATCGTCTACTCCTGCAACAGCGGCGGCGACGTGCTGATGGTCAACTACACAAGCGATTTCGTCACAGTCGGCCCGCAGCAGGTGTTCTTCAGCCCCGGCTTCGGGGTGCTCGACGGTGACGTCGTCGTCGACGGTGGCACCACGTACCTCTACTACAAGAACCTGTCCACCGGCCTGCTGCACGGCGCCCGCTCCTCGACCGGCGCGCCGAACAGCTTCACCACGTACACCAGTGGACTGCGGCAGGGCAACGCGATCGAGGCGCCACTGCTGGTCAAGAACAACGACGGCAGCGGCTGGCGGCTCTGGGGCGACTCGTTCAGCCCGGTCAACGCCGACTACTACATCTGGTCCACCTCGAACATCGGCGGCAACTCGTGGACCGCGCTCAACCAGCGCGACTACACGCCGCCGCTGAACGCCAAGCACGGCTCGATCGTCGGGATCAGCGACGCCGAGTACAACGCGATGATCTCCCGGTGGGGCACCCCGAACTGGGTCCGGCTCAAGTCGTCGAACCTGCCCGACCACGTGGTACGGCACAGCAACGGGGTCGGCCGCGTCGACGCGTACCCGTTCGATCCCTACCAGGACCAGATGTGGCGGATGGTGGCCGGCCTGGCCGACCCCGCCGCCGTGTCGTTCGAGTCGGTGAACCGGCCGGGCAGCTTTCTGCGGCACAGCAACTACGCCATCCGCCTCGACCCCAACGACGGGTCGGCCACGTTCCGGGCGGACGCCACCTTCCACCGCACCGCGGGACTCGCCGACGCCTCGTGGACGTCGTTCCGGTCGCACAACTTCCCGGACCGCTACCTGCGGCACGCCAACTACCTGCTGCGGATCGACCCACTCGGCTCGGCGTCGAGCGCGAGCGACCGCCAGGACGCCACCTTCCGCATCACGCCCTGACCGAGGAGGCCGTCATGACCAGAAGACTCCTGCGACGCGGCGTCGCGCTGTTCGCGAGCATGCTCTGCGCGGTCGCGCTGACGCCTGCTGTCGCCCACGCGGACAACCCCGTCGTCCAGACCATCTACACGGCCGACCCGGCGGCGCTGGTGCACAACGGCCGGGTCTACCTCTACACCGGCCACGACGAGGACGGCTCGACCTACTTCACCATGAAGGAGTGGCGGGTCTACTCGTCGGCCGACATGGTCAACTGGACCGACCACGGCTCGCCGATGAACCTGGCCACCTTCAGCTGGGCCAGCGCCGACGCGTGGGCCGGCCAGACCGTCTACCGCAACGGCCGCTTCTACTGGTACGTCCCGGTCAAGAACCGGGCCACCGGCCGGATGGCGATCGGCGTCGGTGTCTCCGACAGCCCGACCGGCCCGTTCCGGGACGCCATCGGCCGTCCGCTGGTGGAGAACGGTGAGATCGACCCGCACGCCTTCGTCGACGACACCGGGCAGGCGTACCTGTACTGGGGCAACCCGAACCTCTGGTACGTGCGGCTGAACGCCGACATGGTGTCGTTCTCCGGCGGCCCGACCCAGATCCCGCTGACCACAGCGGGCTTCGGCGCCCGCAGCGGGAACACCAGCCGTCCCACGCTGTACGAGGAAGGGCCCTGGGTCTACAAGCGCAACGGGACCTACTACAACGTCTTCGCGGCCGAGTGCTGCTCGGAGTTCATCGGCTACTCCACTGCACCCGGCCCGACCGGTCCGTGGACCTACCGCGGCACGATCATGCCCCGCCAGGGCGGCAGCTTCACCAACCACGCCTCGATCATCGACTTCAACGGCGGCTCGTACTTCTTCTACCACAACGGCGCGCTGCCGGGCGGCGGCGGCTTCACCCGGTCCGTGGCGGTGGAGAAGTTCAGCTACCGCTCCGACGGCACCATCCCGACGATCAACATGACCAGCGCCGGCGCACCGCAGGTCGGCACGCTCAACCCGTACGTGCGCCAGGAGGCGGAGACGATCGCCTGGTCCGCCGGCGTCGAGACGGAACCGTCGAGCGAGGGCGGGATGAACGTCGGCTGGATCGAGAACGGCGACTACATCAAGGTCAAGGGCGTCGCGTTCGGCGCCGGCGCCGGCTCGTTCACCGCCCGGGTGGCCTCGGCGACGGCCGGCGGCCGGATCGAGGTGCGGCTGGGCAGCCCCACCGGCGCCGTGGCCGGCACCTGCGTCGTCGGCGGCACCGGCGGCTGGCAGACGTGGACCACGGTCACCTGCCCGGTCAGTGGCGCCACCGGCACCCAGGACGTGTTCCTGCGCTTCGCCGGCGGCAGCGGCTACCTGCTCAACGTCAACTGGTGGCAGTTCCGCTAGACCGGCCCACCCCACCATCACCGGAGGAGACCTCAGATGTCGAAGCGCAGAACGAGAGCCGGGTCGGTCACCGCCGCGATCCTGCTGGCCCTGGGCATGGGCGCCGCCATGGTCGGCGGCTCACTGGGCGGCAGCGCCCGGGCCGCGGACGCCGGCGCGGCGGCCGCGACGGCCGGCTGCGGGAAGGCCCCGACGCTGGCCAGCGGGACGCACACCGTCACCAGCAGCGGCAAGAACCGCACGTTCATCCTGCGGGTGCCCGACGGCTACGACGTCAACCGCCAGTACCGGCTGGTCGTCGGCTTCCACTGGCGCGGCGGCACCGCCACCGACGTCGCCACCGGTCAGACCGTCCAACGCGACGTGTGGTCGTACTACGGGTTGCAGCGGCTGGCGAACAACAGCACCATCTTCGTCGCGCCGCAGGGGCTCAACAACGGCTGGGCCAACGCCGGCGGCGAGGACATCACCTTCGTCGACGACATCCTGCGCCGTGTCGACGCCGGCCTGTGTGTGGACACCAGCCAGCGCTTCGCGCTCGGGTTCAGCTACGGCGGCGCCATGAGCTACGCGGTCGCCTGCGCCCGGCCCACCGTCTTCCGGGCGGTGGCCGTCTACGCCGGCGGCCAGCTCAGCGGATGCAGCGGCGGCACGCAGCCGATCGCGTACTTCGCCGCGCACGGCATCCGCGACGGCGTCCTCGGCATCGCCGGCGGGCGGACGATGCGCGACCGGTTCGTCCGCAACAACGGCTGCGCCACGCAGAACCCGCCCGAGCCGGGCCAGGGCAGCCTGAGCCACCGCACCACCACGTACACGGGCTGCCGGGCGGGGTACCCGGTGGTGTGGGCGGCCTTCGACGAGGGGCACATCGCCGCCCCGCAGGACGGCGCGCCGGGTGACAGCGGCTCGCGTACCTGGCTGCCGGGGGAGACGTGGCAGTTCTTCACCCAGTTCCAGAGCACGACGCCGCCGCCCACCACGCCCGCGCCGACCACCCCGCCGCCGTCCGGCGTCGCCTGCAAGGTCACCGCGACGGTGAACGCCTGGAACACCGGCCTGACCGAAGACCTCACCCTCACCAACACCGGCGGCAGCGCGATCAACGGCTGGTCGCTGGTCTTCACCCTGCCGGGCGGGCAGACCATCACCTCCGGCTGGAACGCCACCTACTCGCCCGGGTCCGGTCAGGTGACCGCCCGCAACGTCTCCTACAACTCCACCATCGCGGCCGGCGCCTCGGTCAGCCTCGGCTTCCAGGCGAACCACACCGGCAACACGGCCGCACCGGCGGCGTTCACCCTCAACGGCGTCGCCTGCGCGAGGTAGCCACCGCACCCGGTGCGCGGGCGGGCCGACGCCGGCCCGCCCGCGCACCGGCCGCACCACCATCCGACCCGCCTGCGAGGAGAAGACCATGTCCGACGTGACCCGAAGGAACATCCTCAAGGCCGGCGCGGCCGGGGCCGGTGCCGCGCTGGTGCCGGCCGCCTGGAGCGCCGCCGCACGCGCCGGCTCGGCGGCGCCACCACAGGTGCTGGCCGCGAACGACCTGGCACTCTGGTACGACGAACCGGCCGGCACCGACTGGCTGCGTGCCCTGCCGATCGGCAACGGGCGGCTCGGCGCGATGGTGTTCGGCAACGTCGACACCGAACGGCTCCAGCTCAACGAGGACACCGTCTGGGCCGGCGGCCCGTACGACTCGGCGAACACCAGGGGCGCGGCCAACCTGGCCGAGATCCGGCGTCGGGTCTTCGCCGACCAGTGGACCTTGGCCCAGGACCTGATCAACCAGACCATGATGGGCAGCCCGGGTGGTCAGCTCGCGTACCAGACCGTCGGCGACCTCCGGCTCGCCTTCGGTTCGGCGAGCGGGGCGACGCAGTACAACCGGACGCTCGACCTCACCACCGCCACCGTCACCACCACGTACGTGCAGGGCGGCGTCCGGTACCAGCGGGAGGTGTTCGCCAGCGCGCCCGACCAGGTCATGGTGCTCCGGCTGACCGCCGACCGCGCGAACGCGATCACGTTCTCCGCCGCGTTCGACAGCCCGCAGCGGACCACCGTGTCCAGCCCGGACGGCGCGACCGTCGCGCTCGACGGCGTCTCCGGGTCGATGGAGGGGGTCACCGGCTCGGTACGGTTCCTCGCGCTGGCGAACGCCGCCGTCACCGGCGGCACGGTCAGCAGCTCCGGCGGCACGCTGCGGGTGTCCGGCGCCACCAGCGTGACGGTCCTGGTCTCGATCGGGTCCAGCTACGTCAACTACCGCACCGTCAACGGCGACTACCAGGGCATCGCCCGCAACCGGCTGAACGCCGCCAAGAGCGTCGCCGTCGACCAGCTCCGCACCCGCCACCGCGCCGACTACCAGGCGCTGTTCGACCGGGTCACGATCGACCTGGGCCGCACGGCCGCCGCCGACCAGCCCACCGACGTACGGATCGCGCAGCACGCGAGCACCAACGACCCGCAGTTCGCCGCGCTGCTGTTCCAGTTCGGTCGGTACCTGCTGATCTCCTCGTCGCGGCCGGGCACCCAGCCGGCGAACCTCCAGGGCATCTGGAGCGACTCGCTGACGCCGTCCTGGGACTCGAAGTACACGGTCAACGCCAACCTGCCGATGAACTACTGGCCGGCCGACACCACGAACCTGTCCGAGTGCTTCCTGCCGGTCTTCGACATGGTCAAGGACCTCACCGTGACCGGCGCGCGGGTCGCCCAGGCGCAGTACGGCGCCGGCGGCTGGGTCACCCACCACAACACCGACGCCTGGCGGGGCGCGTCGGTCGTGGACGGCGCGTTCTGGGGCATGTGGCAGACCGGCGGGGCCTGGCTGAGCACGCTCATCTGGGACCACTACCTGTTCACCGGCGACAGCGGTTTCCTCCAGGCCAACTACCCGGCGCTCAAGGGCGCCGCCCAGTTCTTCCTCGACACCCTGGTCGCCCACCCGACGCTCGGCTACCTGGTGACGAACCCGTCGAACTCGCCGGAGCTGGCGCACCACGCGAACGCCAGCGTCTGCGCCGGCCCGACGATGGACAACCAGATCCTGCGCGACCTGTTCGACGCCGCGGCCCGGGCGAGCGAGGTGCTCGGCGTCGACACCACCTTCCGGTCCCAGGTGCGCACCGCCAGGGACCGGCTGCCGCCGAGCCGCGTCGGCTCGCGGGGGAACGTGCAGGAGTGGCTGGCCGACTGGGTCGAGACCGAACGCACCCATCGGCACGTCTCCCACCTGTACGGGCTGCATCCCGGCAACCAGATCACCAGGCGCGGCACCCCGGCGCTGTACGAGGCCGCCCGCAGGACGCTGGAGCTGCGGGGCGACGACGGGACCGGCTGGTACCTCGCCTGGAAGATCAATTTCTGGGCGCGGCTGGAGGACGGCGCCCGCGCCCACAAGCTCCTGCGCGACCTGGTGCGCACCGACCGGCTCGCGCCGAACATGTTCGACCTGCACCCGCCGTTCCAGATCGACGGCAACTTCGGCGCCACCTCGGGCATCGCCGAGATGCTGCTGCACAGCCACACCGGCGAGCTGCACCTGCTGCCCGCGCTGCCGACCGCCTGGCCCGCCGGGCAGGTCGCGGGCCTGCGCGGCCGGGGCGGCTACACGGTGTCGCTGACCTGGAGCAGCGGCCAGGCCGACGAGATCACCGTCCGCGCCGACCGCGACGGCACGCTGCGACTGCGGTCCCGGCTGTTCACCGGGAGCTTCACCCTCGCCGACGTCACCGACGGCAGCACACCCGCCACCACCCGGCCGGAGTCCGACGTCGTCGCGCTCACCGTCCGCGCCGGGCACACCTACCGCGCGGCCCGGCCCGGCGTGACGCCGTCGCCGACCCCGACCGTCACACCCACATCGAGTACGACGCCGAGCCCGGCGCCCACCACCAGCTCCCCGGCGCCGTCCGGCGCGCGTGCCACATACGCGATCACCGGCTCCTGGTCGGGCGGCTTCCAGGCCGAGGTCACGGTGACCGCCGGCGCCACCGCGATCCGCGGCTGGACGGTCTCCTGGACGTTCCCGAACGGGCAGGTGATCAACCAGATCTGGAGCGGCACACACACCCAGAACGGCGCGAACGTGACGGTGCGCAACGTCGACTACAACGGCTCGGTGCCGGCCGGCGGCTCCACCACGTTCGGCTTCATCGGTGCCGTCAACGGCAGCAACAACCCGCCGGCGAACCTCACCTGCACGACCACCTGAGCACCGACGCACCCCGCTTCGGCCACCCGGCCGGGGCGGGGTGTGCCGCCGGTCAGGCCAGCAGCGTCTCGCGCAGCCGCGCGCCCAGGTTCAGCTCGCCGACCACGCGGGGACCGGCCGGGTCGTACACGGCGATGCGGTGATTGCGGCGCATCATCTCCCGTACCGCCGGCGGCAGCCGGGGCGGGTCGTCCATCGTCGCGAGCACCCGCGCGCCGGTGCCCATCAGCCGCTCCACGAGCCTCGCGCTGTCGGTGTCCACACGCACCCGGCCGAACTCCCAGCCGGCGGTGGTCAGGTCGAGCACCTCGAACAGGCGCGTCACGAACGGCTGCGGGTCGGTCACCCGGTCCAGCCGGTCGGCCCGCCCGCCGACCACCGCCACGGCGGCGCTGACCTGCGCGTACGGGTGCAGCCCGCTGGGTAGCGCACCGAGCGGCCAGCGCAGCGCCGGCCCGGCCTCCTTCCACAGGGGCCGGTAGTTGCGGCGGTGCACCAGCAGCCGCCGCCCGGTGCGCCGGAACACCTCCTGCGCCTGGCCCTGGAGGTCGGCGTGCGCCTGGTCGGCGGCCTCGCAGACGATCCCGGCGGCCACCACGAGACCGTCGTCATCGGACAGCAGCCGTGTGATCGCGTCGGCCTGCTCCGGGAACCGGAGGCGGGCGTGCGCCCCGTAGGACCGCCGCACGTCCCGCAGCAGCTCCTGCTGACGTGCGGGGTCCAGTTCGACCCGTCCGCCACCGAGCAACCGCTGGAGCCAACCCATCGCGCCTCGCTTCCGTCGCCGTCTGCGGACCGGGCAATGCTAGTTCGTCGGCCGATGCTCGTATGGTGACGGGGTGACCGATCGATCCCTGACCCTGATGGCGGTGCACGCGCACCCCGACGACGAGGCGACGAGCACCGGCGGCGTCCTGGCGCGCTATGCGGCCGAGGGCGTCACCACTGTGCTCGTGACGTGCACCGACGGGGGGTGCGGCGACGGTCCCGGCGGGATCAAACCGGGCGACCCCGGCCACGACCCGAAGGCCGTGGTCGAGATGCGCCGCGCCGAGCTGGCCGCCAGTTGCGAGGCGCTCAAGGTCACCCACCTGGAGACGCTCGACTACGGCGACTCCGGGATGATGGGCTGGGCGACGAACGACGCGCCCGGCGCGTTCTGGAACACGCCGGTGGCCGAGGCGGCCGACCGGCTGGCCGAGCTGATCCGGCGCTACCGCCCCGACGTGGTGGTCACCTACGACGAGAACGGCTTCTACGGCCACCCGGACCACATCCAGGCCCACCGGATCACCATGGCCGCTGTGGAGCAGACCGGCATCCCGGCCAAGGTCTACTGGACCACCGTGCCGCGCAGCGCGTTCCAGCAGTTCGGCACCGTCATGAAGGAGATCGGGGTGGAGTTCCCCGAGCCGGAGGCGACCGACGAGATGCCGGCGCTGGGCCTGCCGGACGACGAGATCACCACCTGGGTCGACACCAGCGGCTACGGCGGGCAGAAGTTCGCCTCGCTCGCCGCGCACGCCAGCCAGGCGGAGAACATCTTCTTCCTGCGCCTGGGGCAGGAGCGGTTCACCGAGCTGATGAGCATGGAGACGTTCGTGCGGGTGCGGGACACCACCGGCGCGGCCACACCCGAGGACGACCTGTTCGCCGGGTTGCGCTGACCGGTCGCCGGTCCGGTCCGGGGAGGTCATCGACTCACGTCGAGACGGTCTGCGCGGCTAGGTGATCGAGCACGGCGCGGACGTCCCCGCCGGTCCCGGCCATGATCCGTCGTTGCCGGGTGGCGCCGGTGCCGTCCCGGCGCACCCGGTCCAGCTCGCGCCGGACCAGATCCAGGTCACCGTGGCGGGCCAGCGCGGGCGTGACGGTGACGACCAGGTCGTCGACGAGGTCCCAGGCCGGCCGGGGCCGACCGGAGCGCAGGTCCACGAGCTTTCCGTCGACGCCGTCGTGGGCGGCCCGCCAGTGCGCGGCGGCGACCAGGCAGTCCCGGATGCGGGGTGCCGGCACACCGGCGCGCACGTCGTCGATCAGCGTGGCCACGAGCGCCCGGACCAGCCCGGCGACCAGCACCGTGTCGTCGACTGTGGGGCACACGTCGCCGACCCGGACCTCCACCGTCGGGTACGCCGCGGACGGGCGGGCGTACCAGTAGACCATCGCGGCGTCGAGCATGATCCCGGCGGTGATCAGGTCCGCCACCGTGGCGTCGTAGTCGGCGGCGGATTCGAAGTGCGGTGTCGGTCCGATGCTCGGCCACCGTTCCAGCTGCATCGAGCGCCAGCTCGCGTGGCCGGTGTCCCGCCCGTCGTGCAGCGGCGAGTTCGCGGTGAGCGCCTGCACCACCGGCAGCCACGGGCGCAGGTGGTTGCAGACCTGCACTGCCAGTTCCCGGTCCGGCACGCCGACGTGGACGTGGCAGCCGCAGACCGCCGGGTCGTGGGCCACCGGGCCGAACCGGCGGGACATGTCGTGGTAGCGCTGCTCGTCGGGCACCGTGCGGTGGGCTTCGCAGACCGGGGTGGCACCGACGGCGACCAGCCGTGCCCCGGCCGCGTCGGCCGCCTGCGCGGCCGCCTGGCGCAGCGTGACCAGGTGCTCCCGCAGCTCTCCGAGATCGGGACTGACCGGCGTCACCATCTCGACCATGCTGTGCCGGAACTCCTGCCGGCTCTGCTCGCGGGCGGTGCCGGACAGCGCGCCGCGTACCCGGTCGGCGACCGGCATGCTCTCGCCGGTGGCCGGGTCCAGCAGCAGGAACTCCTCTTCCACCCCGAGGGTCAGGACGGTGGGGATCTGCGGGGTGGTGGTGGCGGTGGTGGTGGGCCGCGGCCTCACCGACGGCTCCACCGGCACGGAACGGTCGGCGTGTCGTCGTGAGGCGGAGTCATGTCTCGACGGTACGAGGGCGGGGGCCGGCCCGAGGCCGTTTCCGCCGACCACCGCCCCCGCGGGTGGCGGGGGCGGTGGCGGTAGGGGTCAGCAGTCGAAGTAGAGCGCGAACTCGTGCGGAGTGGGCCGCAGACGCACCGGGTCGACCTCGTTGGCGTTCTTCCAGTCGACCCAGGTGGAGATCAGGTCGTCGGTGAAGACACCGCCGTCGAGCAGGTAGTCGTGGTCGGTCTCCAGCGCCGCCAGCGCCTCGGGCAGCGAGCCCGGGACCTGCTTGACGTCGCCCCACTCCTCCGGCGGCAGGTCATAGAGGTCCTTGTCGATCGGCGCGGGCGGCTCGATCTTGTTCTTGATGCCGTCGAGACCGGCCATGAGCATGGCGGAGAACGCCAGGTACGGGTTGCTGGACGGGTCCGGCACCCGGAACTCGACGCGCTTGGCCTTCGGGTTGCTGCCGGTCACCGGGATGCGGGTGCAGGCGGAGCGGTTGCGCTGGGAGTAGACCAGGTTGACCGGCGCCTCGAAGCCGGGGACGAGACGGCGGTAGGAGTTGATGGTCGGGTTGGTGAAGGCGAGCAGCGAGGGTGCGTGGTGCAGCAGGCCGCCGATGTACCAGCGGGCGGTGTCGGACAGCCCGGCGTAGCCGGTCTCGTCGTAGAACAGCGGTTCGCCGCCGCGCCAGAGGCTCTGGTGGGTGTGCATACCGGAGCCGTTGTCACCGAACAGCGGCTTCGGCATGAACGTGGCGGTCTTGCCGTGCGCCCACGCCTCGTTCTTGATCAGGTACTTGAACAGCTGAAGCTCGTCGGCCGAGTGCAGCAGCGTCGAGAACCTGTAGTTGATCTCGGACTGCCCGCCGGTGCCCACCTCGTGGTGCGACCGCTCCACGGTGAAACCGGCGTCCACCATCCGGCGGACCATGCTGTCGCGCAGGTCGGCGTAGTGGTCGACCGGCGGCACCGGGAAGTAGCCACCCTTGTACGCGGTCTTGTAGCCGCGGTTGCCACCCTCCTCGATCCGCCCGCTGTTCCAGGCGCCCTCGATCGAGTCGATGTAGTAGAACGACTGGTGCGCCGAGGTCTCGTGGCGGATCGAGTCGAAGATGTAGAACTCCGCCTCGGCGCCGAAGTAGGCGGTGTCGGCGATGCCGCTGGCGGCGAGGTACGCCTCGGCCTTCTTCGCCACGTTGCGCGGGTCGCGGGAGTACGCCTCGCGGGTGAACGGGTCGTGGACGAAGAAGTTCAACGCGACGGTCTTCTGCGTGCGGAACGGGTCCACGAACGCGGTCGCCACGTCCGGCAGCAGCAGCATGTCCGACTCGTGGATCGACTGGAAACCACGGATCGAGGAGCCGTCGAAGGCGAGACCGTCGGTGAACACGCTGTCGTCGAACGACTCGACCGGCAGGTTGAAGTGCTGCATCACGCCGGGCAGGTCACAGAAACGTACGTCGACGAACTTCACGTCCTCGTCGGTGAGGTATCGCAGGAGTTCCTCGGAATTGGCGAACACACGTCCTCCTGGCAGGCGTCGTTGATCCTGGCCACGTCCCGTGGCCGGACCGCCCGGGGACATGGCCCGTACCGCCACCGTACGACGGCGCGCCGTGCCCGGCTCGCCAACAGCCCATCCGGGTTTCCTTCGCCACAGGCCGGGTAGTCGCCGTACCCGGCGGACCGCCCGGGAGACGACGTGGCGGGAGGTTGGCGTGGTGGGTGCTCCCCGACTGACCGGTGGACGCTGAGATGTGCGGGATCAGCGGTGAGGCCAGATTCGACGGGGCCGCCCCCGACGCCGCCGCGGTGACCCGGATGACCGCTGCCATGCGCTCACGCGGCCCGGACGGCGAGGGCACGTGGAGTGACGGCTGGATCACCCTCGGGCACCGTCGGCTGACAGTGATCGACCTGTCCGAGGCCGGCGCCCAGCCGATGGTCCGCGACGACCTCGGCCTGGCCCTGGTCTTCAACGGCTGCGTCTACAACTACCCGGAGCTGCGCGACGAGCTGCGCGCGGCCGGGCACACCTTCCGCAGCACCAGCGACACCGAGGTGATCCTGGTGGCGTACGCGCAGTGGGGGGAGCGGTTCGTCGACCACCTGGTCGGCATGTTCGCGGTCGCGCTGGTGGACCGGCGGCGCCGCCGCCTCGTGCTGGCCCGCGACCGGCTCGGCATCAAGCCGCTCTACCTCGCCGAGTCGCCCGGCCGGCTCCGGTTCGCCTCCACGCTGCCGGCGCTGCTGGCCGGCGGTGACGTCGACACCGGCATCGACCCGGTCGCGCTGCACCACTACCTGTCCTGGCACTCGATCGTGCCGGCGCCCCGCACGATCCTGCGCGGGATACGCAAGCTGCCGCCGGCCACCGTCCGGGTGATCGAGGCCGACGGGCGCAGCCGGGAGCGCGTCTACTGGCGGCCCGAGTACCGGCGCGACCCGGCCCACGACGGCATGGACGCCGCCGACTGGCGGGCCGCCGTCGGGGACGCGCTGCGCACCGCCGTACGCCGCCGGCTGGTCGCGGACGTGCCGGTCGGGGTGCTGCTCTCCGGCGGGCTCGACTCCAGCATGATCGTGGCGCTGCTCGACGACGCCGGACAGCACCACCTCCAGACGTTCAGCATCGGCTTCGACAGCCGCGGCGACGAGACCGGCGACGAGTTCCACTACTCCGACCTGGTGGCCCGCACGTTCGGCACCGACCACCACCGCATCCGGCTCGCCGACGGCGATCTCGGTCCGGCCGTACGCGCCACCGTGGCGGCCATGACCGAACCGATGGGCAGCCACGACGTGGTGGCGTTCCACCTGCTCTCCGAGCAGGTCGCCAAGCACGTGAAGGTGGCGCAGTCCGGCCAGGGCGCCGACGAGGTGTTCGCCGGCTACGGCTACCACCACCGGCTGGCCCGCTCGCCCCGAGAGGACGCGACGGCCGAGTTCACCGCCGCGTTCTTCGACCGCGACCACGCCGAGCTGACCGAGGTGGTCGAACCGGCGTACGCCTGCGACGGTGACGCCTCCGGCGAACTGGTCGCCGCGGACCTGGCCGCGCCGGGCGCGCAGACCGCCGTGGACGCGGTGCTGCGCCTGGACACGCACCTGATGCTGCCCGACGACCCGGTCAAGCGGGTGGACAGCATGAGCATGGCGTGGGGGCTGGAGGTGCGTACGCCCTTCCTCGACCAGGACCTGGTCACGCTCGCCGCGGCGTGCCCGCCGGAGCACAAGCTGGCGCAGGGCGGCAAGGGTGTGCTCAAGGACGTGGCCCGCGAGGTGCTGCCGGCCGAGGTCATCGACCGGCCCAAGGGCTACTTCCCGGTGCCGGCGCTGCGCAACGTCGACGGTCCCGTGCGAGAGTTGGTGGTCGAGGCGCTGGGTGCGCCCGAGGCGCGCCGGCGCGGGCTGTTCCGCCGGGCGTACGTCGACGAGCTGCTGGCCGAGCCGGACCGGGCCCAGGCCGCCGCCGGCAGCAACAAGTTGTGGCAACTGGGCCTGCTGGAGCTGTGGTTGCAGACGCACGGCGTGAGCTGAGCGGAGCGGGAGGAGCGCTGTGAAGTTCGTCATCGAGAGCGAGGCCGACGGCAGTGTGGGGTTCACAGTCGTCGGCGGCGACGGTCAGGTGCTCGCCACCGGGGCGCCCTGCCCGGACAAGGGCTCGGCGCTCGCCGTCGTCGGGGAGCTGATGCACGGGCTGGGCGACGCCTGTGTGGAGGACCGGACCGAGGCCGGCGCCGGGCCGGTGGCCGGCACCCGGACCGAGATCGGCGACGACATGTCGGACATCGGCCGCTCCGGCATCCCGCCGGTCTGACCGCGGCACGTCCTGGCGGCGTGACGGCGATCCGCCGGTCCGGCCGCGACACGTCCCGCCCGGCCGACGAGCCCGGGCGGGACGGTGCGCTCACTGCTCGTCGTCGAGCACGTCCGTGTGGCCGTCCCGGGTGACGGTGGGCGGCAGGTGCTCGTCCGGCTGGGGCGCCTCGGCGAGCGTGTGGTGCGGGTCGCCGTCGGGCGAGAACAGCACCCGATCGGTCTTGCGGGTCTTCTCCTGCTCCTCCTCCGGCTCCGTCACCGCGTTCTCCCTCCGCTCACCGGCGCCCCGGGCAGGCCGCCCCTCGTCCCACGCTAAGCGCCGGACGAGCGCCGGGAGCCGGTTTCCGCGCGACGGCCCCGCGGTCACCCACCGGGACGGTACGGCCGCCGGGTGAGGCTCGCGTACGCCATCGTGGTCAGCGTGACGATGTCGAACACCGGCACACCCAGCCGCGCCTGGATCCGGTGGGCGAACGGCACCAGGTCGGTGCACTCGACGACCAGCGCCCCCAGGTCCGGGTGCGCGCGGGCCAGCGCGTCGACCCGCTCGTCCACCTCGGCCGCCAGCCGCCCGACGTCGAGGGCGTCGCGCCGCCCCTCCAGCATCACCTCGCGGAACTCCGGCTGCCCGGCCATGCCGGTGACCGCCACCGGGACGTCGGCGGCGCCGATCGCGGCCAGGTGGCGCGGGGTCAGGGCGGCCTCGTCGGCGACCAGCAGCCCGACCGGGCCCCCGACCATGCGGTGCACCATCGGCAGTTGCACCAGGCTCGACGACCACAGCGGGACGCGCACCGCGGCGGCGAGTTCGGCCTGGAACAGCACGAGGAACCCGCACGCGCCGGTGATCCCGGCGACCCCGGCCGCCTCCAGGTCGCGGGCCGCGTCGACGAACGGTCGCAGCAGCGCCGGGTCGGCCTCGCGGACCAGCCGCTGCGGCGTGGCGCCCTCCACCACCCGGTAGCGCACCGGGAAGTCGAACGTGTCCGGGTTGCGGATGTGCCCGGGGATCTTGTCGAAGCTGGTGTCGAGGCAGAGCACGCCGATCTCCGGCCGGTCGCTCACGAGATCCCCTTCCGGAAGCGGTCCAGGGCGAACGTCTCCAGCGGCAGGTCCGGCTCGGCGCCGGAGACGAGCTGGGCGAGCAGCCGCCCGCCGGCCGGGGCCAGGCCCATCCCGATGTGCCCGTGCCCGGTGGCCACGCTGACGTTGTCGTAGCCGTCGGCCCGCCCGATCAGCGGCAGGCTGTCCGGGGTGCACGGACGCAGGCCGCTCCACACGTCCAGCCGGCGGCCGGTGTCCAGCGCCGGCAGGTACCGCCGCGCGGTGCGCAGGATCCCGTCGACGCGGCGCGGTGAGATCGACGTGTCCAGCCCGGACAGCTCCAGCGTGCCGCCGACGCGTACCCGGTCACCGAGCGGCATCACGGCGACCTTGCCCTCGCTGAGCAGCACCGGCCGGGTGGGCGTGCCCGGCCCGGCGGGCAGCGTGACGGTGTAGCCCTTCGCCGGTTGCAGCGTCAGCCCGACGTCGAGCATCCGGGCGCAGGCCGCCGACCACACCCCGGCGGCGATCACCACCTCGGCCGGGCGCAGCTCGCCCCGGGCCGTGCGCACCGCGCGTACGCGCCGCCCGGTCACCTCGAAGTCGCGTACCTCCGCGCCGGTGACGATGTCCACGCCCCGGGCCCGCAGCGCCCGCGCGAGCGCCACCAGGAACGCCGGGATGCGCAGCGCGGCGCCCTCCTCGTTGAGCAGCGTCCCGGCCACCGCGAAGTCGACGCCGGGTTCCAGCCGGGCCAGCTCGGCCCGGTCCAGCTCGCGCAGCGGCACGCCACGCGCGGTCGCCGCCGGGATCGTCCGGCGCGCCTTCGCGTACCCCTGCTCGGTGTGGCAGGCGAGGATCATGCCGCGTTCGGTGAGCGTCCCGGCCAGCTCGTCCTCGGCGCAGATCTCGCGCAGCAGCGCGAGGCTGCGCTGTTTGAGCGCGAGCAGCGTCTCGAACCCGGCGCGGGCGTGCCGTTCGGTGCAGTGCCGGCGGAAGTGCCAGAGCCAGGCCAGCAGCGCGCCGTCCAGCCGGGGCCGGACCGCGAACGGGCTCTCCGGGCGCAACAGCCAGCGGATCCCGGTGGCCGGCACCCCCGGCTCGGCCAGCGGCGCCGAGCCCTGGGTGCCGACGAAGCCGGTGTTCCCGGCCGAGCAGGCCGCCGCGTCGCCGACCTCGCCCCGGTCCACCACCGTCACGCTGAGCCCGGCGCGGCGCAGGAACCAGGCGCAGCACAGGCCCACCACGCCCGCGCCGACCACCAGCACGTCGGGGTCGGTACGGGCCGGCGTCGTCATCAGTCGCCGCCGGTCAGAGCGTCACGACGAAGAAGCAGGTGGGCAGGTTCACCACGACCCGCTCCCAGATCTCGGCGCGCAGTGCCACACCGGGTTCGGCGAACGTGCCCGGCGGCGGTTCGGCGAACGCGATGGTGGACCGGCCGGCGTCGAACAGCAGCGCGCCGTGTCCGAAGTCCCCGACGATCGCGGTGCCCGGGTCGACCAGCCGGGTACGCACGATGAACACGCCGTTGTCCTCCACGTCCCGCATCAGCGAGCCGCTGCCCAGCAGGCGGTAGTAGTCGGCCGGGTTGATGATCAGCCCGTCGGCGGTGCTGCCCATCTGCTCGACCTCGTTGCACGCGGCCAGGACGGTGGACGCGAACGGTCCCGGGTCGGTGAGCCGGCCCAGGTCCGGCATGGTCAGCAGCCCGCCCTCGCCGCGCAGGATGGTGTGGTTCTCGGCCGTGGCCAGCCGCACCACCAGCCGGTAGTCGATGAACTGCGCGAAGCTGACCGGGTCCTCCCACAACGTGTCCGGCACCTGCACCCACGCGGTGGTGGTGAGCAGCGGCGGGATGGGGGAGCGGTGGAAGTGGTTGGCCGCCTCCCGGCGCAGGTCCGCGCCGTCCACCGCCGGGTCGTCCGGGCGGGGCGGGCTCTCGTGCCAGTAGTAGTCCTGCGGATCCCGGGACAGGTCCACCACCTTGAGCATGTTCCGCGACGGGTAGCGGGGCTTGCGCCGGGAACTGGTGAGCGAGTCGGTGATCGTCACGTCGTAGTCGACGCTGGTGTCGAAGCCGTCCTTGGCGAACGCCTCGACGAACGCCGCGCCGGGCGACATCTGCGTCTTCCGCTCGGCGACCACCTCGGCGATCGTCCGCTTCACGGTGTCGGTGCGCTGCGACATCTGCTGTCCCTCCCTCAGGCCGGCTTGCGGGCGACGAACATGCCCCAGCCGAACTCGCCCCTGTCGATCGCCGCCTGGATCTCGTCGCACGAGTCGGCGAAGCCGAGGATCCAGGTCCGCGCCGCCTCGTCCGCCGTCGTCTCCGCGCGCTCTCGGGCGGTACGGCCCAGCACCCGGTACGTCTGCCTGATGTGCGCGTCGAGACTGCGCGCGACCACGTCCACGAACCCGGCCTCGGTCAGCGCCCGGCGGTAGCCGTCGAGCGAGTAGCCGTCGTTCCAGCGCACCCGGTCGTAGACGTGCCAGCGGGCCGCCTCGCCGATCCGCTCGGTGGGCTGGAGGAAGTCGGACACCGCGAGCACCCCGCCGGGGGCGAGCACCCGGAACATCTCGGCGTGGCTGCGCGGCTTGTCCGGCACCAGGAACAGCGCGTCCTGGCTGACCACGTGCGTGAACGTGCCGTCGTCGTACGGCAGGGCGGTGGCCGAGCCGTGCCGGAACGACACCGGAAGCGAGGCGCCCCGCTCGGCGCGCCGCTGCTCGGCGAAGCGCACCCGCTCGATGCTCAGGTCCAGCCCCTCGCCCCGGCATCCGGTACGGGCGGCCAGGCGCAGCAGGAAGTTGCCGCAGCCGCAGCCCACGTCGAGCACGTTCGACGACGCGTCGATCCCGGCGTCCGCGGCCAGGATGTCGGAGGTCCGGTCGGCCGCCGCGTGGTAGTCGGTGTCGTCCTCCCCGGCGAAGTAGCCGGTGTGCAGCACGCCCTCGCTGTCCCAGAAGCTGAGGTACGTCTGCGTGGTCTGGTCGAAGAACTCGGAGACGTCCCGCTCGGTGAACCGGCTGGTCGTGGACATGGGCACTCCCTTGTGCGGCGGTCGGTGGGTCAGGCGTAGGTGTCCTTGCGGACGCCGGTGAGGTGGGGCAGGTCGGGGCCGGTGGCGGCGGCGCCGCCGTCGATCAGGTGCACCCCGGCGGTCACGTACGACGCGCGTTCGCCGGCCAGGAACGCGGCCACCGCGGCGACCTCCTCGGGCCGGGCCAGCCGCCCGACGGCGCTGTGGTGGCCCATCGCGGCCAGCCGCGCCTCGACGTCGCCGTCCGCGCCCGCGAGCCGGGCCGCGGCGCGTTCCATCGGCGGCGTCCGCACCCCGCCGGGCGCGAGCACGTTCACGGTGATGCCGTCGCGGCCCACGTCGACGGCGAGGCCCTGGGCGAAGCGGACCAGCGCCGCCCGGGTCACCCCGGACAGCACGAGCGGGCCGATCGGCACGCAGGCGGTCTCGGAGGCCACCAGCAGCAGCCGGCCCCAGCCCGCAGCGCGCATGTGCGGCAGCGCGGCCATCGACACCGCTACCGCCGGCAGCAGCACCCGGTCCACAGCCGCCCGGTAGTCGTCCGTGCCGAACCCGGTGGCGGTGCCCACGGGCGGGCTGCCGCCGCTGACCAGCAGCACGTCCACCCCGCCCAGCTCCTCGGCGACCCGGTCCACCCAGCGGGCGGCGGCGCCGGTGTCGGTGAGGTCCACGCCGGTCGCGCTGACCCGGCCGGACGCCACCGCCGTCAGCTCCCGTTCGGCGGCGGCCAGCCGCTGCGGGTCACGCCCGCAGACCGCCACGTGCGCGCCCTCCGCGGCGAACTCCCTCGCGCAGGCCAGCCCGATGCCGCTGGTGCCGCCGGCGACGAGCGCCACCCGGCCCTTGAGCCCCAGATCCACGTCCTCACCTCTCCGTCTCGCCGACGCGGGCCGCCGCGCCGGGGTACGCCGGGTCGCCGTCCGGCCCGCCGGACCGGTAGCCGTACCGGGTGGACAGCGGCCAGGCCAGCGCCGCCACCGCGAGCCGCTGCCGGCCGGTGAGCGTGCGCCGCCACCCGTCGTCGCGGTCCCGGATGACGGTCGGCCCGGTCCGGAACCGGTCCGGGTTGCCGGTGACGGTGTGGTTGCCGCGCAGCTCGACGGTCCGGTCCCGTACCGGGTTGGCCGCCGGGTCCACGCCCACCAGCTGCAGCAGGGCGCCGATCGTCCCGGCCGGGTCGGCGGTGAAGTCCTCGTAGCGCAGGAACGCCGACCGGTCCGGGTACCGCCTGTTGATCGCCGCCGACGCGAGGTTGAACCCGTGCCAGTACGCGGTGCTGCGCGCCGCCGACATCGCGTAGACGTACTCCTTCGGCTCCCGCCACGAGTGCGCCACCGCACGCGGGTCGCGCACCAGGTGCAGCCAGTACGCCTCGACGCCCGGCACGTGCGGCAGCAACGCCGACTCGCCGGGGATCTTGGTGCTGTCCACGATGACCCGGGCGCCGGTGCGCGCGGCCACCTCCCGGTAGACCGCGCCGAGCAGGTCCGCGTGCGCACGGGTGTCCGCGTCGTACGCGCCCCGGCGCAGCACCCGCCACGTGTGCCGGGTCCGCAGCCGGGCGCGTTGCCGCCGGATCACCTCGGCGGCGTGCGCGTCCGCCGGCATCCCGGCCGGGCGGCCCAGCGGCAGCACCGCCGACCACAGCGGACACGCGGTCAGCGCGGCGCCGCAGCCGCACCTGTCGTTCACCCCGCGCCCGGTCGAGTTCTTCCACAGGAAGTGCAGCTCACCGACGTGCACCACACCGGGCACCTCGCCGAGGACGTTGCCGATGATGGTGCTGCCGTTGCGGCACCAGCCGTTGACGCTCAGGACGGTCACCGGTGGGCTCATGCCGCGCGTACCTCCGCCGCCTGGGCGGGCGCGGGCGCCGGCCGGCCGATGCGCAGCGCCATCGCGGCGGCGACGGCCGCGCCGGCCGCGCCCGCGACGAACACCGCCGGATAGCCGAGACCGGCCGCGACCAGGCCGGTCGCCGGCCCCCACACCGCCAGGCCCAGATCCCAGAACGAGGTGTACGCCCCGATCGCCGCGCCCTGCCGCGCCGGGTCGGTGCGGTTCATCACCATCAGCGCCAGCGACGGGTGCAGCAGGGAGAACCCGACGCCCATCACCACGCTGCCGGCCACCGCCACCGGCAGGTTCGGCGCGACGGCGATGACCAGCAGCCCGACCGCCTCGCCGACGCCGCACCAGGCGGCCACCCGGCGCGGGCCGAGCCGGTCCGGCAGGTGACCGATGACCAGGCGGGTGCCGGCGTACACGGCGCTGAAGCAGCTCAGCACCACCACGCCGTGGCCGATGCCCCGGGCGTCCAGGTGCAGCACGACGAACGCGGCAAGACCCGCGTACCCGGCGGCGCCGAAGGTGAGCGCGATGCCGGGCAGCAGCGCCGGGCGCAGCAGCAGCCCGGCACCCTTTGCCGCGGGTGCGGTACGCGCCGGCGCGGGCACCAGCGCGACGAGCGCCGCGCCGACCGCCGGGGCGACCGCGCTGAGCAGCCACACCGCCGGATAGCCGGCCTGCTGCACTGTCGCGCCGAGGAACGTGCCGGCGGAGATGCCGCCCCACATGCTCACCCCGTACAGGCCGATGAGCTGGCCGCGCCGCTCGTGCGGGGCGAGCTGCACGATCCACACCGCACCGGCGGTGAACAGCGCCGCCTCACCGGCACCGAGCAGCAGCCGGACCGCGACCAGCGCGGGCACGCTCAGCGGGGCCAGGTAGAGCAGGCCGCCACCGGCCACCACGAGCGCCCCGGCCAGCATCACCGTCCGATGGCCGTGCCGGTCGGCGAGCGCGCCCGCGACCGGCCGGACCAGCAGCGCGGTCACCGCGGTCACCGTGACCACCACGCCGACTGTCAGGTCGCCGGCGTCGTGCCGTTCCCGCAGGAATCCGGGCAGCACCGGGATCACCGCTGTCAGTCCGAGGTAGCCGGTGAACAGTCCGCCGAGCAGCCCGGCGAGCGCGAGCCGAGGCAGGGGCCGGGCGGGGGCCTGCGCGCCGGTCACGACCCGACCAGGGCTGTCTCACGGGCGACGGCCACCTTGCGGACCGCGCGGACCAGGTCGTCGCAGTCCCCGGGCGTGAGGTTGGACGACAGCGGCACGTCGACGGTCTCGGTCAGCAGCCGTGCGGTACGTGGCAGCGTCGCGCGGATCTCGCCGGGGTCGGCGCTGTCGTACAGGAACCGCCAGTTCCAGAACGCCCGGACGTTGAGGTCGTCGTCCGCGCCGATGTTGCGGGCGTCGATCCCCTCGGCCCGCAGCGCGCGGGCGAACCAGCCCGCGTCGCCGCCTGGTACGCGGAACACGAACGCCTCCCCGAGGTACGCCCCGGGCGCGACCGGCCGCCGGACCGCGATGCCGGGCAGCCCGGCCAGGGCGCCGCTGACGTGCGCGTAGTTGCGGTGGAACAGCGCCAGCCGCTGCGGCAGCCGGGTCAGCTCGGCGCGCAGCAGTGCCGCCCGGATCTCGTCCATCCGCAGGCTCAGCAGCGGCAGGTCCAGGCCGGTCAGCGGCGGCTCGCCGTCCGGGAAGTGCCGCCGCAGCCGCCCCTCGTACGCCCCGGACAGCGCCACCGCCCGCGCGAACAGCGTGCTGTCGTCGGTGATCAGGAAACCGCCCTCGCCGCAGTTGAGCGCCTTGTCGGACTGGGTGCTGAACGCCCCGGCGGCCCCGAACGTGCCGAGCTTGCGGCCGTTGAGTTCGGCGCCGAGCGCGGGCACCGCGTCCTCGATGAGCGGCACGCCCATCTCGGCGGCGAACGCGGACAGCGCCTCGACGTCGGCGGCGAAGCCGCGCATGTGCACGACCATGACGGCGCGGATCTCGGGGTGCCAGCGGCGGCGCAGGTCGTCGAGGTCCATCCGCAGGTCGTCGTCGACCTCGACCAGGAATGGCCGGCAACCGGCCAGGACAATGGCGCTGGGGGTGGCGACGAAAGTGAATCCGGGGCAGGCCACCAATGATCCCGGCGGCACTCCGGCGCCCATCAGGGCGAGCGCCAGTGCGGCGGTCCCGCTGGAAACGGCCAGCGCGTGCCGGGTGCCGAAATAGCGACACAGTTCGTCCTCGAACCGCCCGCATTCGGTTTCGTTCGGCGGCCGATGGTCGTATCGGAAGTAGAGGTGACTGCGGACGGCGCGAATAGCCGCGTCCTCGTCCTCGGTGTGCACGAACACGGCGCCCTTGTCGTACGTCGGCCAGGGCGTGCGCCGCACCGGCTGTCCGCCGTGCAGGGCGAGCTGTTCGGGCAGCTCAGAGCCGTTCTGCACCGGCCTCGGCGGGCTCGGTGCGGGAGCGTCGTTGTTCCCGTCCACCGGCGGACTCCTCGGGCGAGCGGCGACAATTCCTATTATCTCGGTAGGATTGGCCGGGCGTGCGCCGGGCATGGTAGCCCGGCGGAATCGCAGTCCCGGCGCGATCCCGTCGAGGGGTAAGAAATGCCACCAGATCCGACATTCATGGTACGTCGATCCAGCGATAGTAATGATTGTCGTCGATCCTGTACTCGTCAACAGATAGACGTGAATATGTTCGGCGCCGGGTCGTGCCGACAGTGGACTATGCGGAATTGTCGCTGCCGTCCCGCTGATCCGTCGGCCTGTGCCGGCGCCTCCTGCCGCGGAACCCCGGCGTCGCCACGCCGCGTTCGACCCGGCCGCGTTCGACCCGCCGCCCGGGGCGCCCATCGCGTCGGCTCGGCGTTCCGGTCGTGCCGGACCTGTTCGTGCTGGGCTCGTTCGTGCCGGACCCCTTCGCGCCGGACCTGCTCGCGTCGGGCTTGCCACGCCGAGCTCTGCCGTCACCGACGGTAGCGGCGGAGCTTCCCCGGCATGACTCACCTCGCGCCCTTTGCTCTGCAGCCATCGACGCATCGGTGACTCACGGCCACTGCCGCGTATGCGGCTGCAGAGCAAAGGGCGCGGAGGGGCATGAGTGCCGCCGCCGGCCTCTCCGGCGTCTCCGCTGGTCAGGGGCGTGCCGTGGAAAAACCGGTCCGGTCGCGAAGGAGAAGGCCGTCACCCTGCGTGATCTGCCGCCCGGTGAGAGTCGACATGACGGAAAGTCACGCTCCCGGACCGGCCAGGGGCACCGAAGCCGGTCGGAGGGCGCGTGGATCAGGCGGCTCGCCAGTCGCGGACCAACGCGGACACAGTGGCGTACCGCTCCGCCGGATCGGACCGGGCGGCCCGGTCGGCGACCGCGCGCTCGGCGGCCGTGCCCCGCCAGCCGGACGGAGCGTCGAGCAGGTGGTGCAGCGTACGACCGAGCGCATGGACCGTGGTGCGCTCGTCGATCGTCGCGCCCCGGGTCAGCTCCTCCGGCGACAGGTAGCGACGGGAGCCGGGCAGCCGGTCGGAGTCGAGCACGAACGGTCCCGGCCGGTACTCGTCCAGGTCGATCAGCCGCATCCGGCGGGCGTCGAAGTCGTAGAGGAAGCATCCGTCGTACAGGTCGACGGCGACGTACCCGGCCGCGCTCACGGCCAGGTGGGCGTCGAGGATGATGTCCAGCGCCGCGCGTACCTCGGCGACCGGCAGCCGCTGGAAGCGGGCCAGCCCGCTCCGGTCGCTGCCGCCGCCGGCTGTGGCGTGGTTGAGCACGACGCCGTCGCACCACGGGTACACCAGCGTCGGGCCGTCGGTGCCGTCGCGGACCAGCTCGGGCCGGACCACTGCCGGGTGCCGGACCGCGGCGTGCAGGCCCAGCGCGCGGGTCAGCGACTCTCGCGCCGCGGGTGTCCCGGCCCGCTTGACGAACCAGCGCCGGCCTGCCGACTCCACGCCGTAGGAGACGCATCCGGAGTCCTGGTCGCCGAAGACCACGAACGCGGCGGCCGGGTCGAAATCCCACACGCGTCGAGGCTACGACGACCGTCGCGCCGACGGTGGCCCGCCGGACCGCGCCGGGTCACCGCGGCTAGTCCACCACCTCGATCACGTCGGCGGGCGCGCGGCGCGGCGCCGGCGGCAGCTCCGCGTCCGGGCCCCAGCCGACGCGCACCACCAGGTACGGGTCGCCGATGCCGGCGAGCAGGTCGCGCATCATCCGGCGCGGCCAGGCCAGCTCCACGGCGTCGCTGAGCGGCGCGCTGGCCAGCCCTTCGGCGGTGGCGGTGAGCAGCAGCGCCGACAGCGCCTCGCCGCCGCGCAGCCAGGCTGCCGGCTCGTCGGACTCGCCGAACAGGATCAGGTACGCCGCGCCCCGGTCGAAGTCCGCGCCCGCGCTGAGCCCGGCCGCCCCGCCGGGGGCGTAGTCGCGCAGCGGCACCCGGCGCGGGGACGGTCGCACGGCGGTGGCGGCGGGCACCCCGTCGCCGCTGCCCTCCGGGCGGTGGGTCCAGCGGTGCAGCTCCTCCCGGTACGCGGGGTCGGCCAGCTCCGCGTCGGCGGCGCGACCGGTGGAGACGGCGAGCATCGGCATCTGGTCCGGCCGGACCACGTGCAGGTGCGCGCCCTCGGCCTCCACGGCGTCCCCGAGCCGGGCCAGCACCGCCTCCGGCACCGGCCGGTCCCCGTACGCCCGGCGGTCGGTGCGGCGGCGCGGAATGGCGTCGACCAGGCGGCCCGCCGGGACGTCCAGGTCGGCCGGGCCGGTGGTACGCACCCGGGCCAGCAGCGACGGGTCGCCCGGGTCGGGCAGCCGCTCCACGGTGACCGCCCAGCCGACCGCCGTCAGCGACACGCGCGCGTGGTGCAGGGCGGCGCCGCAGCTCAGCATGAGCAGCCGGCCGTCCGGGTCGGTGTGGGCGAGCTGCCGGTCCGCGTCGGCGCGCAACTCCAGCGCGTCGCCGGTGACCCGCCAGCGCCAGGGCTGGGTGTTGAACACCGACGGGGCGTGCAGGGACTGCCGGGCGGCCGCCTCCAGCACCCGTACCCTCGGGTCCTGCTCGATGCGGGTCGATGAGCTGTTCATGGCGGCCCTCCTGGTTGCTCGTCCCCTTCCGACCCTGCCCGCCGCCGTCGCGGGCGGACAGGGCCGGAGGTCCCGGCCGCACCGGGCCGTGCGCCCCGGCGCGGCGTCACGCCTCCTCCGGCTCCGGAGGTACGGCCAGAGCGATGGTCAGGTCGAGCACAGTGGCCGGGTCGTGCAGCCGGTCGCCGAACAGCTCCCGCAGCTTGCCCATCCGGTAGCGGACGGTCTGCGGGTGCACGTACAGGTCGGCCGCCACGTCGTCGCGGCGTCCCTGGTGCAGCAGCCACGACCGCAGCGTCTCGGCCAGCCGGTGCGCGGTGGCCGGGGGCAGCGCGGCCAGTGGCGCGAGCGCCTGCGCGCGCAGGTCGGCCAGGGCTTCCGGATCCATGCTGAGCAGCAGCGTCGCCAGGTGGCGCTCGGTGTCGACCGGCCCGGCGTCCGCCTCGCCGAGGCCGAGCGCGAGCGCTCGGGTGGCCCGCTGGTACGACGCGGCGACCCGGTGCCAGGGCCGGGCCGGGCCGAGCACCGCCCGGTGCCCGTGCAGCAGCCGGGTGAGCTGGCGGCGCCGGCCGCCGTGCATGTCCGGCACCAGCAGTACGGCCAGCTCCTCGACCGGGTTCATGCCGGGCAGGTCCTCGCCGCTCTCCAGCGTGTACGGGCTGAGCAGCGCCAGCACCGCACGCAGGTGCCGGCGCGGCAGCAGCACCACTGTGAGGGTCTGCGGCGGCGGCCAGTCGGCGCGCTCCGCGCTGCGCCGCAACGACTCCTCCGGCTCACCGGCCAGCAGTTGCTGGGTGAGCCGTTCCAGGCTGCGGCGGCGCATCCGGCCGGCACTGGCCAGTTCGTCGGCGTGCCCGGCCACGCTCGCCGCGGACAGCTCGTCGATGTAGGCGAACATCAGCTCGGCGAACTCGGCCACCGTCTCGGCGGCCAGCCCGCTGCGTACCGTCGTGGTCGACACCTCGCGCCAGGCCACCCGGGCGCCCACCCGGTACGCGGCCAGCAGCGCGTCCATGCTGCGCCCCGAGCGGGCCTCGCCGCTGCCCAGCGCGTACGCCGCCTCCAGCGCCGGGGCCAGGGGAGTGCTCGGGTCGAACGCCTGGGTACCCTCGATGAGCTGGAGGAACGTGCCGAGGGCGATGCGTACCGCGTTTTCGATCTTCGCCCGCATGGCACCGGTGAGCGCGCCGGAGTAGTCCGGCACCTCAGCGGTGATCGCGGAGACCGTCCGCTCGGCGACCATCGGCAGCCGGGCGCGCAGCGTCTCCGCCACCCCGGCGTCGAGGTTGAGGTGCGCGGCGCGCTGCCCCGTGCCGGCCTCCGACGTCATGTTTGTTCCCTCCGAACAAAAACCTGCGACCGTTTCACCTTTGCCGGTCAAGATGTTATGCGATCGGGCGGTCACGCTGGTCATATGACCACAACTGCCTCCCGCCGCCCTCAGAAGGTCACCTTCCGGGACAGGCTGCTGCGGCTGGCCGGAACGGTCACCACGCCGGTGCTGCCGGACGACTATCTCGACCTGATCGCGCCGCTGCGCGCGGGCGCCCCGCTGCGCGGCAAGATCGTCGCGGTACGCCCGGAGACCCGGGACGCGGCCACGCTGGTGATCCAACCCGGCCGCGCCTGGCAGGGCCACACGCCCGGGCAGTACATCCGCCTCGGCGTGGACGTCGACGGGGTGCGTCAGTGGCGCGCGTACTCGCTCACCTCGCCGCCGGACGCCGCGGACGGCCGGATCTCCGTCACCGTGAAGGCCATCCCGGACGGCAAGGTCAGCAACCATCTCGTACGCCGGCTGCGGCCCGGCACGATCGTGCACCTCGACCAGGCCCAGGGTGAGTTCGTGCTGCCCGCCGCGACGCCCGAGCGCGTCCTGTTCCTCACCGCGGGCAGCGGCATCACCCCGGTCATGGGGATGCTGCGCTCCGGGCTGGCGGACCGGGCCGACGTGGTGCTCGTGCACTCGGCGCCGACCCGCGACGACGTCATCTTCGGTACGGAGCTGCGCGCCCTGGCCGACCGCGGCGCGCTACGGCTGATCGAGCGGCACACCGACACGGACGGCCTGCTCGACGTCGCCGAACTGGCCGGCCTGGTGCCCGACCACCTCGACCGGGAGGCGTGGGCGTGCGGGCCGATCGGCATGCTCGACGCGGTCGAGGGGTACTGGTCCTCGAACGATCTCGTCGAGCGGTTGCACACCGAGCGGTTCCGCCCGACGGTGATCACGCCGGGCGAGGGAGGCACCGTGACCTTCACCGGGGCGGGCGTGACAGTCGAGTCCGACGGCGCCACCACACTGCTCGACGCGGGGGAGAACGCCGGAGTGCTGATGCCTTCCGGGTGCCGGATGGGCATCTGCTTCGGCTGCGTCGTACCGCTGCGCCAGGGAGCTGTCCGCGACCTGCGCAACGGCGACGTCACCACTGCCGTACCGGGGGACGGCGTGCTGGTCCAGACGTGCGTGTCGGCCGCCGCCGGTACCTGCGACATCGATATCTGACAGGAGCCACCCACGTGACCGTGATCCAGAAGAAGGCCGTCAACCCGATCGCCCACCTGAGCGCCGAGGACATCGAGATCATCGGCAAGGAACTGGACGCGATCCGGGACCGGGTCCTCGCCGACCGGGGGGAGCGGGACGCCCGCTACATCCGCAAGGTGGTCAAGACCCAGCGGACACTGGAGATGAGCAGCCGTGCGGTGCTGCTGTTCTCGCTGTTCCCGCCGGCCTGGATCGTCGGCACGGCCGGGCTCACGGTCGCCAAGATCCTGGAGAACATGGAGATCGGGCACAACGTCCTGCACGGCCAGTGGGACTGGATGCGTGACCCGAAGATCCACTCCACCACCTGGGAGTGGGACCACGTCTCCCCGGCCGACCAGTGGAAGCAGTCGCACAACGAGCTGCACCACAGGTACACCAACGTGGTCGGCAAGGACAACGACCTCGGGTACGGCATCATGCGCGTGGACGAGGACCAGCCCTGGCACCCGATGCACCTCGGGCAGCCGCTGTGGAACCTGCTCAACGCCGCGTTCTTCGAGTACGGCATCGCCGCGTACGACATGGAGCTGGGCGACCACCTCAAGCAGCGCAAGCTCAAGGACCCCAAGTTCCGGGCCAAGGCCAGGGCCGTCGGACGCAAGATCCGCCGCCAGGTGCTCAAGGACTACGTGGTGCACCCGCTGCTGTCCGGGCCGTCGTTCCTGTCCACACTCGCCGCCACGTTCACCGCGAACCTGCTGCGCAACGTGTGGAGCCACTCCGTGATCATGTGCGGGCACTTCCCCAACGGCGTGGAGACGTTCGAGAAGACCTCCATCGACGGCGAGACCCGCGGCGAGTGGTACCTGCGGCAGATGCTCGGCTCGGCCAACATCAGCGGCAGCCGGCTGCTACACATCATGACCGGCAACCTGTCGTACCAGATCGAGCACCACCTCTTCCCCGACCTGCCCAGCAACCGCTACCAGGAGATCGCCCCGCAGGTGCGGGCGCTGTTCGACAGGTACGGCCTGCACTACACCACCGGCCCGCTGCCCAAGCAGGTCGCCTCCGCGTGGTGGAAGGTCATCCGCCTGTCGCTGCCCAACCGCAAGGACAGCCGGCAGCCGGTCGCCCCGGCCGCTCTGGCCTCCTCCGGTACGGCCTGACCCGCCCGCTCGGTGCACGGCCGGTGAACTTCCACCGGCCGGCACCTGACCGTCGGCTGCACAGTCGGCGTCACCGCAGCTCAGAGCCGGTTTCGCGGCCGTTGTGACGGTCCCGCGCCCCCGTACACTCGCGCCCGTCCGGGCGTACGGGTGAAGGGGTGGATCGCCGATGCGGCGCGACGACACGACGCGGCTCGGCCGGCGCGTGGTCATGCTCGTCGACAACGCGGTCGAGGGTGACTCGCGGGTGCAGAAGGCGGCCCGCTCGGCCGCCGACGCCGGCTGGGACGTCACGCTGATCGGCTGCGCCCACGTCGACGCCGAACGCCGCTGGCGGCTCGGTGACGCCGAGGTCCGCGTCCTGCCGCTCGCCGCCGCGCGCGCCACTCCACCGGCCGCCGTCTCCGGCCCGCGCGGCGTGTCCGGGCTGCGGACGCGGCTGGTGGCCCGGGGCGGGTTGCCGTTGCGCGCGGCCCGGCTGGCACGCCGGCCGGTGGAGCACGCCCAGGTCCGCTACTGGCGAGCCCGGCTGCGCGACGGGGCCTGGCGGCGGCTGGAGCCGGGGCTCTGGGACTACGAACGGGTCGCCGGACCGGTCGTCGACGGGCTGCGGCCCGACCTGATCCACGCGCACGACTTCCGGATGCTCGGCGTGGCCGCCCGCGCCGTGGACCGCGCCCGCGCCGCCGGACGGGACACCAAGCTGGTCTGGGACGCGCACGAGTGGCTGCCCGGCGCCCGGCCCCGCCGCGACAACGCCCGCTGGCTGCCCGCGCATCTCGGGTACGTCCGCGAGTACGTCGGCGCCGCCGACGCGGTGGTCACCGTCTCCGACACGCTCGCGGACCTGCTGGTACGCGACCACGCCCTGCCCGAGCGCCCCACAGTGATCCTGAACGCCCCGGTCACTGCCGCCTCCGAGCCGCCCGCCCCCGAGCCGGCCGCCTTCGAGCCCGCCGACCTGGCCGCTCCCGACCTGCGGAAGCGGTGCGGTCTGCCCCCGGACACGCCGCTGCTCGTCTACAGCGGGGCGATGGCCGCCCAGCGCGGCGTGGACACGGTGGTCGAGGCGTTGCCGCTGCTGCCCGGCGTACACCTGGCCCTTGTCGTCGCCGACCCGGACGCGGCCTACGTCCGCCAGGTCGTCGCTTGCGCGACCCGGCACGGGGTGGGCGACCGGGTGCACGTGCTGCCGTACGTGCCGCACCGGCAGCTCGTCGCGTTCCTCGCCGCCGCCGACATCGGGCTGATCCCGCTGCACCACTGGCCCAACCACGAGATCGCGCTGATCACCAAGTTCTTCGAGTACGCGCACGCGCGGCTGCCGATCGTGGTCAGCGACGTGCGGACCATGGCCGAGACGGTCCGCGCCACCGGGCAGGGCGAGGTGTTCCGCGCCCGCGACGCCGCCGACCTGGCCCGCGCGGTACGGGCGGTCCTCGCGGATCCGGCCCGGTACCGCGCCGCGTACGAGGGCGAGGGTTCCCCGCTCCAGGAGTGGACGTGGGAGGCGCAGGCCGAACGCCTGGACGCGCTCTACCGCTGCCTGCTCACCCCCGCCCGCTGACGCCCGCCGCTTGCCCGAGTGGAACGCCATGGGTGTCTCCGGCCCGTTTTGACACCCATGGCGTTCCACCCACGTCTCCAGGGCCATGGTCAACTCCAGATCGTCGAAGTGGCGGCATCCGAGGGCCGGTGACCCCGCCTTCTCGGGGGAGTTGCGTTGATCTTGCGCCGGCGCGGGGCACGGGGCGCACGGGGCACGCGGGCGCGCGGAAAAGGGTTGGGCGGGACGGTGCGGGGCGGGCTACCGTCGGAGTATGCAGAGCAGGCGTACCTTTACCGCCGCGGCCGCGCGAGCTTCCCGCTCGCCGGTTGCCGCCGCCTGACCTGCCCCACACCCACGCCGGCGACCGGAAACGGTCCGCCGGCGTCGTCGTGTCGACGCCGTGAAACGCGCGCGGCGGGCCGTCCGGTCACCCGTACCCGGAAGGCACCCACCATGACACCCGACGAGATCACCCGGACGTTCCTCGACCACTACCAGCGGCACGACCATCGGCGTGCGCCGGAGAGTTCGCTCGTTCCGCCGCCCGGCGACCCGGTGCTGTTCACCACGTCCGGCATGCACCCGCTCACGCCGTACCTGCTGGGGCGCCCGCACCCGGGCGGGCGGCGACTGGCGAACGTGCAGCGGTGCCTGCGCACCACGGACCTGGACGAGGTGGGCGACAGCACCCACCTGACCGTGTTCCAGATGCTCGGCTCGTGGTCGCTCGGCGACTACGACATCGCGACGAGCCTGCGCTGGGGCTTCGAGCTGCTCACCGACGGGTTCGGCATCCCGGCGGGGAAACTGCACGCGACGGTGTTCGGCGGCGACGACCGGCTCGGCCCGGACGACACCGCGCGGGACACCTGGACCGGGCTCGGCGTCCCGGTGGAGGCGCTCGGCGAGGACAACTGGTGGTCCAACGGCCCGACCGGCCCCTGCGGACCGGACTCGGAGATCTTCGTGTGGACCGGCGACGGCCCGCCCACCGGCACACCGAGCACCGACGCGCGCTGGGTGGAGGTGTGGAACCACGTGCAGATGCGCTACCACAGGCACCCCGACGGCCGGCTCACGCCGCTGCCGCACTCCAGCATCGACACCGGCATGGGCCTGGAACGGCTGGAGATGGTGCTGCGCGGCGACCGGTCCGTGTTCACCGGCGACGGGCTGCGGCCGTGGGTGGACGTCGTCCGCGACCGGTGGGACCTGCGCGGTGAGGAGCTGCGCGTGGTCTCCGACCACCTGCGGTCCGCGGTGGTCGTGCTCGGTGACGGGGTACGCCCCGGCAACACCGGCCGCGGGTACGTGCTGCGGCGGCTCCTGCGCCGCGCGCTGACAGTGCCGTGGCGCGACGACCCGGCGCGCACCCTGGACGAGATGCCACCCCAGGTGTACGCGGACACGCTGCGCCGCTTCCGCCAGGTGCCCGATCCGAGCACGCGGCCGGTCGACGTCGGCTCGCTGCACGCGACGCTGGTGGACGAGGAACGCCGCTTCCGTGGACTGCTGCGACGCGGACGGCCGCTCGTGGACCGGGTACGGGCGCGCGGGCCGCTGACCGAACGCGACTACCACTGGCTGCACGACACCCACGGGCTGCCCCGCGACCTGGTCGACGGCCTGCTCGCCGAGGCGAGCTGAGCGACGGCCGGGCGGGCGGCGGCCAGGTCAGCGGCGGCGGCGCAGCGGTGGCCGCCCGGCCGGGCCGGTGCCAGACTCGGAGGCGGACGCCACGCGAGGGAAGCGGACGCCGCCGCGAGGAGAGGGCTGCCGATGACCGAGGTACGGCCGGACGAGGAGACGGTGCCGCTGCTCGGCGCCGAGGTGCGCATCACCGACGCGGCCGGGCTGCTCGCCGCCGCCGTCGACGGGCCGGTGGACCTGCTGTCCGGCGGCGACTTCCCCGCCCCGGTGCGGGAGGTCCGCTGTACCGTGCGCGCCGACACCGCCGCCGAGCCGCCGGTGCACCGCTTCGAGGCGTACCTGCGGGTGGAGGCCGCACCGGCGGGCCTGATCGCCCTCGGGCTGGCCGGGCCGGTCGGCCTGCTGCTCGCCGAGCGGCTGGCCGCGCGCGGCGGCGACGGCCCGGCCGCCGCGGTGGGCCGGATCGCGGCGGAGGCCGGGCGGCGGATCTGGCCTCGCCCGGTCGCCACGCTCGTCGCGCCGCCGCGCGACCCGGCCGGCCGGGAGGTGCTGCGCGCCGCCGAGGAGGCAGGGCTGCGCCCCCGCGTCGACCAGGACAACGGCACGGTACGCATCCGCGCCGAAGTGCCCAGCGCCGACGTGGATCCGGCGCACCTGCGGGCGATGCTGGGCCTGCTGCTCCAGGCCGTACGCGAGTTGTCCGGCGACAGCGAGGAGCCGGCGGTGCTGCGCGGACGGACGTACCTCGTGGGGCGGCGACCGGTCACGGTGGCCGGGCCGCGCAGCGCGGCGGTGACCCTCGACCAGGTCGGCGGCCTGCCCGACGTGGTCGCGCGGTTCCGCGAGGTGGCGGTGTCGTTCCGGCACCCGCAGGCGATGGCCCGCTGGGGCGCGCGCAGGCCGCAGGGCATCCTGATGTACGGCCCGCCGGGCACCGGCAAGACGATGCTGGCCCGCGCGCTGGCGAACGAGGTCGGTGCGGACTTCGTGGAGATCCGTACCCCGGAGATCCTGGACAAGTACCTCGGCGGCTCGGAACGCAACATCAAGCGCATCTTCCGGGAGGCACGCCGCTACCGGCGGCCCACCGTGATGCTGTTCGACGAGTTCGACTCGATCATCAGCTACGCCGGTGCCGGCGGTGACGCGGCCAGCCAGGCCGTCAACGCGGTCGCGGGCATCTTCAAGCAGGAGATGAACACGCTGTTCGAGGAGAACCCCGACGTCATCGTGGTCGCCACCACCAACTTCCCGCAGCGCGTGGACGCGTCGCTGATCCGCTCCGGCCGCTTCGACCTGAAGATCGCCATTCCCGCGCCGGACGAGGCCGGGCGCGCGGAGATCCTCACCAAGATGGTCCGCGAGCTGATCGACCGGCACGAGCGGCCGGGATTCCGGATGTTCGCCGACGACCTCGACCCGGCCGCGCTCGCCGCCGACACAGCGGGGCTGACCGGCGCGGACCTCCGCGAGGCGCTGCGCCGGGTGCAACTCGCCAAGGCGCTCCGGGAGGCGGCGGAGGGTGCGCCACCGGCTCCGATCGGTCAGGATGACCTGCGGGAGGCCGTCGCCGGGTTGCGCCGCGGCTGACCGGAAGGAGTCCACGTTGTCCTCGTCCGATCTGCTGCTGTCCCGCCGCGACCTCGCGTTCCTGCTGCACGACTGGCTGGACGTGACCCGGCTGACCGAGCGGCCCCGCTACGCCGAGCACACCCGCGAGACCGTCGACGAGGTGCTGGACCTCGCCGCCCGGGTCGCCGCCGAACGGTTCGCCCCGCACAACCGGGCCGCCGACACCGGCGAACCCACGTTCGACGGGCAGCGCGTGCGGACCATCCCGCAGGTCAAGGCCGCCCTGGAGGCGTTCGCCGAGACCGGGCTGCTCGCCGCCACCATGGACGAGTCAGTCGGCGGCCTGCAACTGCCGCACACCGTGGCCGCCGCCGCCTTCGCCTGGTTCCAGGCCGCCAACGTGGGCACGTCGGCGTACCCGATGCTCACCCTCGGCAACGCCAACCTGCTGCTGGCCCACGGCAGCGCCGAGCAGATCGACACCTGGGTACGCCCGATGGTCGAGGGGCGCTTCTTCGGCACCATGTGCCTGTCCGAGCCGCAGGCCGGCAGCTCCCTGGCCGACCTCACCACGCGGGCCGAGCCGCAGGACGACGGCACGTACCGGATCGTCGGCACCAAGATGTGGATCTCCGGCGGCGACCACGAGCTGGCCGAGAACATCGTCCACCTGGTGCTGGCCCGCATCCCTGGCGCACCGCCCGGCGTGAAGGGCCTGTCGCTGTTCATCGTGCCGAAGGTGCTGCTCGACGACGACGGCAACCTCGGGCCGCGCAACGACGTGGTGCTGGTCGGCCTCAACCACAAGCTCGGCTACCGGGGCACCACCAACACGCTGCTGAACTTCGGCGAGGGCGTGCACCGGCCGTACGGGCGGGCCGGGGCGGTCGGCTACCTGGTGGGGCAGCCGCACCAAGGGCTCGCGGTGATGTTCCACATGATGAACGAGGCGCGCATCGGCATCGGGGCCGGCGCCACGGCGCTCGGCTACACCGCGTACCTGAAGTCCGTCGCGTACGCCCGCCAGCGCCCGCAGGGACGGCCGGTCGCCGACAAGGACCCGACCACGCCGCAGGTGCCGATCGTGGCCCACAGCGACGTACGCCGGATGCTGCTGGCCCAGAAGAGCTACGTGGAGGGCGCGCTCGCGCTGGTGCTCTACTGCGGACGGCTGCTCGACGAGCAGAAGACCGCGCCCGCCGAGGCCGACCGCGAACGGGCGCAGCTGTTGCTGGACCTGCTCACCCCGATCACCAAGAGCTGGCCGGCGCAGTGGTGCCTGGCCGCCAACGACCTGGCCATCCAGGTGCACGGCGGGTACGGCTACACCCGCGACTACGACGTCGAGCAGCACTGGCGGGACAACCGGCTCAACGCCATCCACGAGGGCACCCACGGCATCCAGGCGCTGGACCTGCTCGGACGCAAGGTCACCATGCGCGACGGTGCCGCGCTGGAGCTGCTGCTGGAGACCATCCGCGGCACCGTGACCCGGGCGTGGAAGGCGGAGGGGTTCGCCTCCGAGCTGGCCGGTCAGCTCGGCGCGGCGGTGGACCGGATCGCCGTGGTGACGCGGCGGTTGTGGGCCCCTGGTGATCCGGAGCTGGCGCTGGCGAACGCGTCGGTGTACCTGGAGGCGGTCGGGCACGTGGTGATCGCGTGGATGTGGCTGGAGCAGGTGCTGGCGGTGGAGGCCCTGGGGTCGCCGGAGGGGGCGGAGGGGGAGTTCTTGGCGGGGAAGAGGCAGGCGGCGCGGTACTTCTACCGGTGGGAGTTGCCGAAGGTGGGGGCGCAGTTCGACCTGCTGGAGGGGCTCGACCGGACGACGCTGGACATGCGGGAAAGCTGGTTCTGAAGGACGACGCCGCGAACGAAGGCGGTGCGGATGATCGACCGGCAAGCTGTGCGCCCTGAATTCGACAACTTTTGTTCGTAAGGGCGGAGCACAGATTGGCGGCAAATCCGAGCGCTGCGTGTCGCGCTTATTCTTGCGATGTGACTTGCAGGACCGATGCCCCCGTGCCGGCCCTCGATGGAGCGTCGTTCACAGGCTTTGCCGACGGGCCACGACTCTCGGTGACCCGCGGATTCCGGCATGAGAGCAAGCGCCGATGCTCGAACGGCAGGCCGGTAGTAGGACTCGGCGTGTCGTGTCGTGTGCGTGCCTCTGTGGCCCAACGCTTGCGGATGCGAGAGGATGAAGCGGTGACATTCCGCTTCTCCGACGCAGAGTTCCAGCTCGTTTGGCCGCGCACGCTGTTCAAGGCTCAGGCAGCGAAGCTGCTAAATCAGCGTGCTAGGGACAATTGGAACGAAAGCGTCGAATTGCTCCTGGAGCATGCATTCGCCGATGGTCATAACGGAGGTCCGGCCGCCGATTTCCGCAATACCATCGACAGCGACCGCACATGGGGGAGCCCTCCCTCAAGGGCGTCGTCATTGACGGCGAGGCAACAGTTCCTGCGCAACCTCCTAAGTGACGCCGATCAGCTTCATGAGGATGGATCGAGGCGACGCCCCTACTGGCGCGAGCGTAAAACGGGCCAATGCCACACGGTTGTTTTAAGTGAAGCATCGGTTATACGAGAGTTCGTTCGTCTTATCAATGAGCTTGACAGTGCGGGCTATTTCGAGAAACAATTCGGCAAGGATTGCGTCGACGATCCTCGCGACGGCGAGCCGGACGCTCTTTTTGAGCGGGAATTGGGCGTCGAGCAAGTCTGGCCTCTTAGTCAGGCTGCCCTGATCGAGGATATTGATCTGTTCTTTGACATCGTAGAGCTGCTGCACGATCATGCCTCTCTCCCGACAACGCGATGGCTGCACAATTACGCGGGCTGCGGTTGGCACCATGCGACGTTCGAGGCAGGGCCGGGACGTATGGTCTATCGGTGGCGAGTCAACAAAATCTTGGCTCAGAGTGCCTTCGACCTCAGGCTGGCTGACGAGGGTGACGACGTCGGAAGGTTGGTCAGCGTCACTGATGATGCTCGAACTGAGCTAATGCATGCAGTTGCAAGTCGCGAGGATGGCGGCCCTGCCGATCAGGTCCGCCATGCATTAGCACTGTTTAGGCAGCGCGGGGCCGATCGAAATCAAAAACGATCAGCTATCGTTGCCCTGGCTCTTGTACTTGAGGAGCGCCGACACAATGTCCTAGCCGATGCACTCGCAAAAAGTGACCGGGGGGCGCTTTTTGATATTGCCAATAACTTTCACGTGCGTCATCAAGACGCAAAGCAGAGGCGCGAGTACGACGATTTTTACCTTGATTGGATCTTCTGGACGTACCTGGCCACGATTGAGCTCACCAATCGCATAATCGATTCGCAAAGTGCGTGATGGATGGTCTGCCCCTAATCTCCTACGCCGAGCCGAGATTTCTCGGAAGATATGATCGAAGGGCGGTCGAGCGTGACGCGGGAGGACGCGGTTGTCGCGCTGCTGAAGCTGGGTATAAGCAGGGAGATCATAGACGACTTCCCTGATCTTCCTAAAGACGTCGAAGGGCTTCTAGTCTATGGGAGCCAAGCGCGCGGGGATGCGGTACCCGGTTCCGATCTGGATGCTCTCGCACTGGTGGCCAGGGCTCGTCCCACCGCTTACTCCGGGTTAGTGAGCGTCAGCTTCTATACCCTCCAACAACTGGAGTCTGGCATCGGAACTCTCTTCGGGTCACATCTCAAGCGAGACGCAAAGATTGCTTGGGACAAGCACGGTAAGTTGTCTAAGGTTGTAAGCTCGATGGGTGAGGTCGACGCGGGTCGACTTTTTTTGCGGGTGCGCGAGATGTCGACGCTATTCACTAACCTGGACTATGATCTGCCTAAGTATCTCCCGGGCCTTCTAAGGCAGGCGCGCTATTTGCTGCGCAGTTGCCTCTACGCACAATCAATAGACGTCGGCGAGCCCTGCTTCTCCGTTCGTGAGTTAGCGTACCGTCACAACGACATGAATCTTGTACAGCTCTTGGCTTCGCGGCAGAAGGCTGACGCAGCAGCCGCCGACTTGACCGCTTGTCTGTCGTGGCTGCATAGGCTCATTGGCGAGTTCCCCCTAAGCGAGAATGGCTCTCTCGAGGCCACTGTGGTTAATGAATGGGGGCGCCCGAGCGACACACTTTCGATGGCATTCATGGCACTCGGAGCTACAGGGAACGGATCCGACTACGCTGAAGTGGAGAAGATTCTGCTGTGAATGTCGAGGTTGCCTTCGTCGGCGACGTTCATGGGAATGTGGACGCCCTCCGAGGACTTTGCGATCTGCTGAAGTCTCGGGGTGTCCCGCACATGGTTTTCCTTGGCGACTATATCAACAAGGGACCGCAGTCTGCTGCGGTAATGCGCGAGCTGCTTGCGCAATCAGGGGCCGGTCGGGCGACCCTTCTTGCAGGCAATCATGAGTCTGTGTTGCTTGAAGCCTTCAATGCGGAGGATTTAACTGCGTTCCTCAAAATGGGAGGAGCTATGACGATCCGTTCGTATGTGAAGGGGAGAGTAGGCGCGGACGTCTTCAGAGAATTCAAAGCAAGCTTTCCAAGCGAGCACTTGGAAGCGCTACAACGTATGCCTCAGACCTACGAGACAGACGAACTGATCGCCCAGCACCTGCCGCCTCCCCTGTCTGCGAAGAAGTTCCGAATCAGCGGGCATCTTCCGGTCGGGGAACTGCCACGGGTAGGGCGCAACTTCGCGCAACTCGATACCGGCTGTGGCGATGCATCTGGTCGACTTAGCGCTCTTCTATGGCCTAGCCGCGACGTCGTCCAAGTCGATGCCAGAGGCACCCTCTTGATCGGGTGAACACGGATCATTCATCCAGATGATCAAGAATCCACTGTGCCTCTTGCGCACCCTGCGTGTTGTGCATAGATGTGTTTAGTTCAAGGCATGCCTGTGCGTACGATTCCGCCTCAACTCGCCGTCCGGCCGAGCGGTAACACTGCGCAAGCAGCTTCAGTGCGATTGCCTCACCACGTCTGTTTCCGAGCTGGCGGTTCAGCGACAGCGCCCGCTCGCCAAACGGTAATCCGTCGTTCGGCCGGCCTTGTCGAAGACGCACTTGGGCGCCGAGCACCTCGGCGTTGGCATGTAGTGCAGTTGGAGGCATGGTGCATAGCGTCTTGATCACCTCGTCCGCATGGTCGGCTGCCATCTTCAGATTCTCTGCCCTTACCTCCAGCCTCGCGAGATTGACTAGCGATTGGCAAATATCCGGCTCGTTTCCAGTGCGTCGCCTGACCGCCAATGCATCTTCGAAGCTTCGGCGAGCCAGCTGAGGATTGTCTACTTTCGAGTATGCGAGCCCAAGTTCATCGAGAATGCGGCATCGGATCTTCTGGCCGAAAGCATCGTTTTCGTCGAGGAGCGTTAGCGCTTGCCTAAGTCGGCCGATGGCATCGACATAACGGCCTACCCGTCGCAGTAAACCAGCTTGAGCTGCGAACGCTTCCGCCGCAAGTGGTGAATACAGGTGTGAAGCGCCATCTAGAATCTGATCTATTGCCTGCTGTGTCGATGTGTAAGCAGCATCGAAGTCGCCGTCCCTTGCCAGGAATCTAGCGTATGCCAGGTGCTCGCCTGGTCCGCCCAAGTTCGTGGCTTCTCTCAATGCGATTATCCCGGCTTCGGTCTGACCAAGATCGATCAACTTCTCCCCTCGGAGTCGCAAGTTGGCGGCGCGCAGGACGTCACGCCCAGACGAGGGAAGCAGCTCGATATGCCGGGGAATCTTAGAAGAATTTACCACCACCTCCCACGTCAAGAGGCGCTCCGTTAGCTTATTCCGTAGCTCGCGGGCGTCCTCTACCGCCTCGTACATTACCGAGTGGTGGCTAGACATCTGCTTTCGAAGATTCACGATCGGATCAGCGGGTGAGTCATGCTTCAAGAAGGCCGTCCATACATCCCGCATTGGCTGTTCGGCGCGGCCGAGTTCGAGTAGACCCGTGAATAGCTCTTCCTCAGTGCCGGAGGAGTATCCCCAAGGGCTACCGGGCTCGCTGCCCCACGTCCCCTTGAACATTGCCACCATGAAGTGGCTCTCGCTGATGAGTTCGTTGATGGCCTCCTGCGGCCGCCTCGCTGTCCCTCTGACACGGTCCCACCCGACCACTTCGTAGGTGACGCTGCTATGGCCGCTTCGCCGAGTGTTGTGCTCATCAACGCAAGCGCGCACAACCTCGCGTTCGTGCTCAAGGTCGCCAGGCGACGCCAAGAAGATCCGAAACGGCAGTGCATCGACCATGCAATGGACAGTAGTGGCAGAGTTCCACTAAGCCAATCCGCCGAGCTTCTGTCGAGGCGCCAGGGCTGTCGCTTTCTTCGGTGGATGAGGATACGTGAGACAGACGACGCGGAAGCGGCGCAAAGGGCGTCGGTGCGACCTCTGTGTCACGGACGCGGTGAGTTCAGCCACGCCATCGGTACGCCGCTCAAGGCAGCGTCAGCAAGACGGTGAGCGGACGTAGTCCGCAGTGCAGCCCGCGAGCTCTCGATCCACCGCTGGACGTCCGCGACTCCCTGATGCCGGTACTCGACCGCTTGGACGAGACACTCCAACTTGTCCGCGTCCCGTGCCACCACCGCCTCCAGGGTTTCGCCGGCCTCATACTCGGCGACGGCAGCGGTGATCACGTCGGCGACGGCGGGCGGGCAGTCGGCGACTTGGTCGGCGGTGACGGCTGTGTTGGGCGCGGCGGTGAGGTAGCGCTTGGCGATGTGGGGAATGTCGGTGATCCGGGTTTCCTGCGTGTCGTGCAGGACGCACAACATCGAGACTCGGGCCGGGTCGGCGCCCTCCATGGCCGCGAGCATAATGCCGATGAGCGCCGTGCGGAACGAGTGTTCGGCGATCGACTCGGGGTGCTTCACGCCGGCGAACCACCAGCCGGTACGGGCGGCGCGCTTGAGCACGCCGGCCTCGAAGATGAAGCTCATGGCCCCTGCGGCGTCCTGGTCCTCGCTCATCTGCCCGTCCCTGTACCGGTGACTCCGTCAGCGCGGAGGCTGTAGAGGATAGACGTTAGTTCTTGTCGCGACTGCCTGGATAGCTGGTCGCTCTCGAGCAGCATGGCGCATCGGTCGGCCAGCGTTTGCCCGGTCGCGAGGTCGTCGTGAGCGAGGCCGCGCCTGGCTACGAGCAGAGCCCAGAGGTTGTGCACGTTGAGGTCGACGAACGGGTGGCCGATGGCGAGGCGGTCAACCAGGTGCCGGAACAGCACGACTCCTCGCCAGTCTCCTAGCGCGGCGGGCATGAACGAGTCGTCGCGATGCCGGTACGGGATCTCACCGACCCAGTAGGCGGAGTAGTTGAGCGCAGCCCGCTCACAGGCATCGTCCGGGTGGGCGTGGGTGATGAAGTCTCTCAGCGGTTCCGGGTCTCCCTGGTTCGCCAGGGAAGTCACCATCGACCGCATGTCGGGCCACAGCGGTGACCAGGTGTGGAAGCGGGTGATCTGACGGGCCGTCCGGGTGGTGCCTTCGGCGAGCCATGACGCGGAGGCGCCTGTGGGATCCATGCCGGCAAGGAAGCACGCTTGCCGGTGCAGCAGGACATCCGGCTCGCGTTCGGAGGCGGAGCGTTCAGCGAGTACGCGAAGGCGTACGAAGAAGGCCTGCCTCTCGTCGGCGGGCAGGAGCGGGGCGGTCGCCACGGGGCCGCGTCGGCGGGGTGTGGGCAGGCTCCTGATGAAGGTCGGCGTCTGTCCGAGAACGCTCCAGAGGATCAGGTCGGTCAGGCGGTGCGTCAGCACCGACCAGCCGAGGGGTTGCTCGGCGATGGGGGATCGGTCCGCCTCGTCCCGGAGGAGCGCCGCAAGGATGAGGTCTGCCTCGGCGGCATCGTCGAGAGCGGCCAGCAGCTTCGTGTTCGCTCCGAGGCGTCCGAGCCGCTGGCGAATCGCAACGGCCTGACCGAATGGGACGGCGGTGAACGGCCTGCGCCCCGACTCCCAGCTCTGAACGGTCACCCGGTCCACGTCCAGATGCGCGGCGAGTTGCTCTTGGGTGAGCGGCACGGATTCCCGAATGAGCTTCAGGAGGTAGCCCGTCACCTCGCCTCGTTGCGGCGTGGAACTGCGGTGACCTGCCAACTGACATCCCTACGTTGACCGGTGGTTGACGTTTCGCCGGAAGCGGACCGCGAGGTGGCGTTCCTGATCGGCTCACTCGTACCGCTGGTGAGTCCAGTGATCGACGTCGTGATCGTAGCGTCGCAGTTACCGAACGTTCCAGATCCGGTCCGCGATTCGTGGCCGGTCGAATTCCGCTGCCCTGCGGAGGAAGCGGCGATGCGGGAAAGGACACCACCGTGGAGACGAGTCACCTACGACCAGTACGTGATCGCTGCTGCAATGACGCTCGCGAGGCGGCACCGCCCGAAGTGGTCATGGCGGAAGTGGCGGTGGGTGTGCCGGTGCGGTGCGGAGCTGCCGTGCCGGAACCGTCACCGCGTACCGATCAATCGCGGTCACTGGCCGTCGCAGGAGGACCAGTGAGCACTGCGGAACAGGCGATCCTGGCGGTGCACGTACAGGGTCTGGACGGGATGTGCGTGGGTTGCCGGCTGTGGTGGGCGCGGCTGACTCCGTACCCCTGCTGGCAGGTCGCGTGGGCGACCAGCCGGCAGGCGCGCGCGAGCGTCGCCCGCTTCCTGGGGGTGCGCGGGTGAGCACCCACGGGCCGGTGCTGCCGATCTGGACGTGCGGCGGGTGCGGCGCGCCGTGGCCGTGCGCGACGCGGCGGCGGGAGCTTGTCGCGGAGTACGAGGGTGCGCCGGTGTCGCTGGCGGTGTACCTGGGGGCGCAGTTGGTGCGGGCGACGGCGGATCTGAGCTGGGCGCCGGCCGGGACGTTGCACAGGCGGTTCCTGGGGTGGCTGCGGTGAGCGTGTTGCGGGCGGGGGACGAGAAGTTCCACTACAGCGACGGGTCGCACCGGTGGACGGCGCCGGATCCGGAGTACGACCAGGAGGTGTGGGAGGAGCAGGTCCGCCAGCACAAGCTGGGTCACCTGCGCAACGAACGCCCGAGGGTACGCATCCGGCGGATCGGGTGATTCCAGCAGCGCGCCGGGCGACGGCTTCGTTAGGGCTGGGCCGGGCTGCTGCTGGTGTTGTACGAGTTCTTGGCGGCGACCACTGCGGCCTGGATGTGCTCGGGGTCGACGCCGTGGACGTTGAGCGGCGGGTGCAGACGCCTGACGAGTTCGGCCTCGATGATCGTCGGCTCGGAGTCCTCCGCCCAGGTCAGGCGCAGGTGCTCGTGCATCCACGCGGTCAGCCGCGTCTCGTCCTCGGGGACCAGGACCACCCGGTCGGTCCAGGTGGTCCGGTAGCCCTCGGATACGAGGAGGCCGGCCAGCGTACGGCGCAGGGTCGAGCTGCCCGAACGCCGCAGATGGTTGCGCAGGATCCGGCCCCGCAGGCTGGTCGCCCGGCCGAGATAGAGCATCCGCCGCGACGGGTCGCTGTCGTTCGGCGGTCCGGGGAGGTCCGGGAGGACCGAGGGAGCAGCCCACCAGGCGTACACACCGCTGCCACGGCTGAGCCGCTTGACGGCGACGTCGAGGGCGACCGGCACGCCGGAGAGCAGCCGTAGGGCCTCGTCGACCCGTTCTTCGTCGGTCGGGACGTCGGCGGATCGCCGTTCGGGGATGGTCACCGGGACCATCCTAGGCGCTGGGCGGGCCGCGATCAGGTGGCAGGGCGACCGGACGCTCCCCGCCGCAAGGCTCCGGGATGCCGACAGGGGGCAGGCGGCGCGCCGGCGGCACGGGGCGAGCCAGGACACGCAGCGTCGACGAACCGCAGTGTCCATGTCGGTAGTCTGACCGGGTGAACCATGACGCCGCGTCGATCCTGCGTGGCCTCGCGGCGAACCGTCGTCTCACACCACGAGCGATCAGCCGTGCCTCTGGCCGAGCTGAATCGACGATCCGGCAGCTTCTCAGTGGTGCCGTCCCGCCAGGAGCCGACGTCCTCCACGACATCGCTCCTGCCTTGCAGATGCCGGTGGCGGACCTCTTGGTGATCGCCGGATTGCCCGTCGTGGATGTCTCCGCGAGGGAAGGCGCCTACGCGGCGAGCCAGGAGATCGGCAGGCTGGTAGCTGTTGCCAGCCGGCTCTCATCGGAGCAGGTGCGGGAGCTGATCACGCGTGCGGAGGACCAGGTTGAGTGATATCTCGCGACCTGCTCGACAGGGGGAGCAGAGGTGACCGAGGCGCCCGCGCGCTCCGCGGCAGATCAGCGCACCTGATCTTGGCCGGCGTTTCTCGGCTCGTACGCTCCGGACGTCCGCCGGTCCCTGACCTGGCGCGACGCTCGCCGGTGACGCCCGTATGAGCTTGGTATCGGCGTTCGTACCGATCTGGATCCTCACCGCGGTCGGCTACGCGGCCTGCCGTTGGGGCCTGCTGGGCGAGGCGGCGGCGTCGGTGCTCGGCCGGTTCGTGTTCCATCTTGCGATGCCGGCCGCCCTGTTCCTGGCCCTGTCCCGGATGCCGCTGTCCGGGTTCGCCGGCCGCTCGCTGCTCGCCTTCGCGGTGAGCACCGTCGCGGTGATCGGGTTCGGGTGGGCCGGCGCGAGCCGCCTGTTCGGTCGCGGGCCCGGTGAACGGCCGATCTGGGGCATGGCCGCCGGGTACGTGAACTCGGCGAACCTCGGCATCCCGATCGCGACGCAGGTTCTCGGCGACGTGTCGTTCCTGGCGGTGGTGGTGCTGCTGCAAGTGCTGGTGGTGGCGCCCGTGATCCTGGTCGCCCTGGACCGGCGCAGCGACCCGGCCGGGCGGATCAGGGTGCGCCGGATCGCCTCCCTGCCCGTACGCAACCCGGTGATCCTGGCGTCGCTGCTCGGTGTCGCGTGCTCGGCTACCGGCCTGCGCCTGCCGTCGGCGGCCGCTGCGCCGCTGACGCTGTTGGCCGGTGCCGCGGTTCCGGCCGCCCTGGTCGCGCTCGGCGCGTCGCTGCACCGCACGGCGCCGTCGCGGGCAGAACCGGCCGAGCCGGCCGGGGCGGCCGAGCTGGCCGCGGTCAGCGCGCTGAAGCTGGTTGCGCAGCCGGTCGTCGCGTACGCGGCCGGGCTGGCCCTGCACCTGTCCGCGCCGCAGCTGCTCGCCGTGGTGGTGTGCGCGGGCCTGCCGACGGCGCAGAACACGTTCATCTTCGCCCAGGAGTACGGCGTCGGCGAGGCGGTGGCCAACCGGGCGGTGGTGGTGACCACGACGCTGTCGCTGGCCACACTGGCCGTGGCGGCGACGCTGCTCGGGTAGCCACCGCTACGAGGGGAACCGCCTCCAGTGCCCCTCGGAGACGACCTCGACGGTGCCGTCGGTCACCTTGATGGCCGTCTGGTCGTCGATCGCGTACGCCGGACCGGCGATCTCGGCCACCCACTTCTCGGCAGCGGCCATGGTGTTGTCCGGTTCGAGGCCCAGGTGCGGGAAGATCGAGAAGTCGACGAGCCCGAGTGTGCGGTCGTCGGGTGCGGACTGCCACTCGACGAATTCCGTACCGATCCGGGGGGTGAGCACCATGCTGCCGGCGCTCAGCCCCACCCAGACGGTGTCCCGCAGCGACGGCAGGAGGTCCGCCAGCCCGGACTGCCGCATCCAGTGGCACAGGTACGTCGCGTCGCCGCCGTGCGCGAGCAGGACGTCGGCCTCCCGGACCCAGGGGATCCAGTGCTCCTGGCCGATGCTGGGCAGCGCTGTCAGTTCGAGGACGCCCAGCGACTTCCAGCCCAGGCCGCTCATCGGGAGCGGTGTCTGACCGGTGATGAAGCGCCAGGCCGAGGCCGGTCCGCCCATCGGGTACGCCGCCGTGGGGATGCAGAGGGCACTGGATTCGGCGATCGGCTTGCCCAGCAGGTCGACCAGCGCGTCGCGGATGCTCGGGTTCTGGACGCCTGCGGATGTGAGGAGAAGTTTCACGCTTGCCTCCTGTACGTAGCGGTCATGACGCTCTTCCCCCGAGAGTCGGGAGATCGGGTGCACGGGAATACAGACCGGACGCCGAAACGAAACTCATCGCCGATTCGGATGCATGACCAGCGGACGTCGATGAGGACGTGACGTCACTCGCGGATCTCCATCTCTGTCACCAAGCCGTCGCCCAGGCGGTAGACGTGCGTGACGGTGTGGTCGGCGAGCTTCGCTCCGGCCCTGTCGTGGACCACCTGATGAACGGTGACGGCGATGCGGCCGTCGGCCTCCGTGCGGAACGCGGTCGGCGTGACGACGGGCTCGATCTGGTCCCACTGCCGGCGCCAGTAGGCACCCACCTGGTCCCGGCCGCGAACGACGCCTCCTTCCCAGCCGTTGGGCCACGAGACGTCGGGCGCCATGGCGGCCAGCAGAGTGGGGATGTCACGCCTGTTGAAGGCCGCGTAGAGGTTCGTCAGCAGGGCCTGGGGAGTAAGGTGTCCCGGCGGATCCATCCAGCCAGCATGGCCGGTGGACGAGACCTCATGAAGCCCACTTCGCGGTCAGCAGAACGCGCGAGCGTCCGGCTGGAATCGTGTTCGTAGACTCCCGGCCCGCTAACTTGGGGGCACCCAAGGCAGAGGAGAGCCCCGTGGGCACTGTCGTCATGTACAGCTCGGTGTCGGTGGACGGCTTCGTCGCGGACGAGAACGACCAGCCCGGACCGCTGTTCGACTGGTTGACCAGCGGTGACGTCCCGCTGGACGCCAGCGGTGCGTTGAGGGTGTCGCAGACGTCCCACGACTACATCCGGCCGTACTGGGACCAGATCGGGGTGACGGTCGTCGGCCGGCACGTCTTCGACCTGACCGACGGCTGGGACGGGAAGCCGCCGAGCGGGATCGACCACGTGGTCGTCGTGACGCACCGGCCGGCGCCCGAGGGCTGGGACGCCGAGGCGCCGTTCCACTTCGTCGACGGCGTCGAGGCAGCCGTGGCCAAGGCGCAGGAACTCGCCGGTGACCGCATCGTCGAGGTCGCCGCCGGCGACGTCGGAGGCCAGGTGCTCGCCGCGGGCCTGGTCGACGAGGTACGCATGGATGTCGTACCCGTGGTGCTCGGGTCCGGTAAACGCTACTTCGGGTCGGTCGACGCGCAGTACCTGCTGGAGGATCCCGACGTGGTGATTCAGGGCAACCGGGTGCTTCACCTGCGCTATCGGGTGCGCCGTTGACCGCTCTGATCCGCGGCTGCTGACACCGGCATCCACCCACCACGCGCTCTGGTCGCCGGCGGCAGCGGACGCGCGTCCGACGCCGGACGGGTACGGCCGGCAGGGCGGCGCCGTCAGAGCAGTGCGAGTTGGCCCGGCATCGGCTCGTCGTCGAGGCGAGCGCCGAGCTGCCACAGCCGGAGCTGATCGTCCTCATGATGACGGGTGAGCCATCGGCCTGGCCGGTACGAGGGGTGGACGGCGCCGGATCCGTGGTGGTGCGGGTAGCGCACCTGGGAGCGGCACCGGAGGCTGAGCGCCGACAGCAGTAGATGACCCTCGGCGTCGTTCGGCAGGTCTGCGGTGTTCAGAGCGGCGAGGATCAGCTCCTCGCTCAGGAACACCGCACGGTCCACGTGTCGGCAGCTCGGGAGGCTCGGCGGCGTGTCCGGCAGGTCTTCCAGGTGTCGTTCTGTGATGACGGCGTCGGAGGCGACGTCGCGGACGGACAGGAACCCGTCGAGCGTCTGGGTCAGGTAGCGGCCGCCTGCCGGGCTGAAACCGGCGAGACCGCCACCGGCCAGCGGCCGGGACACGATGCGCTCGGCGTCGAGCCGGATGAGCATGGCGCGTGACCGGTAGGGATCGAGCAGCGTCAAGCCGGTGCAGACGCCCTCGGGTGAGTGCATGAACCAGGCGGCCTCGGGACCGGGCAGCGGCGTGCGATGGATCTCCGCGCCGCTCACACCGTGGACGGCGACAAGTTCCGCGGTGTCGCCCAGACGGATCCAGAGGACGTGGTCGCCGTCGAGGTGGAAGCCGGCGCCGGCGCCGGCGCCGGCGCTGCCGCCGAGCCGATCCCAGCTGCTGCGCCACCGAACCGTGCCGTCGTGGTCGAGCACGACGATCTGATGCGAGTCGCCCGCCGCGACGAGTCGACGGGTGGCACTGACCGTCATCGGCGGGTCGTCGAGAGGCGCTGCCAGTCGCGTCACGCGACGCAGGTCGTGGTCGAGCAGGTTGACGGTGACGCTGTCCCGCTCAGTGACCGCCCAGCCGAGGCCGGTTGCCTCCGTGACATGCCGCATGCCGGGCAGCCGCACCTGGTTGATCAAGCGGGGTTGCATCGCGGCAGCATAGAGCCATTTCGGCGAGCCCGTCGGGCCGTCTGCGCGGACGCCCGTGCTGCATACCGCACTCGTCGGGCTCGGTTCAGCGTGGTCCCAGCCCGGTGCGCCCGTCGATCAGCTCGCGTACGGCGTCCAGGTGACCGGCGTGCCGAGCGGCCTCCTCGATGACGTGCAGAACGATCCGTCGCAGGTCGGTGGTCCGCGACGCCAGCGTCTCGTCCGGAAGACCTCGCCACGATCTCGAACCACAAGCGAGATGATTCTCGACGCCCGGCCGTACGCGATTGACACGTCCAGGTCGGGAAGGGCAAGGTTGCAGTCGGCCACGCGCACCGCGTGGGCACTCTGCATGAGGGAATGACGCCTGTGATCCGGGTAGGCCGAGCGGCCGCCTGAGTGTCGACCACGCGACTGACGACCGTCGCGTGCCTGCGACACGGAGGGGCGGCCCGACGTTTCCTCCGCCCGTCGCAGCTTCTCTCATGCATCGAGGTCTCCCGTTGAGCATGGATGCCCGCATCCAGCAGTCCGTCGTCGTCAACCTGTCCCGCCGGCCCGCGCCCGTCGAGGTGGGGCCCTTCGTGATCGGGCTGGACCCGACGACGACCAGCCCGTACGTCAACTACGCGACGCCGCGTCCCGGCGCCGCCGTGACCGCAGCCGACGTCACCGCCCTGGTCGCGGCGTTCCGCGCCGCGGACCGCAGACCCCGTCTGGAGTACGTCACCAGTTGTGCCCCCGATCTGGAGGCGCTGCTGACCGCCGCCGGCTTCACCGTGGAAGCCCGGCACACCTACCTGGTCTGCGTGCCGGGCACGCTGGCGTCGCCACCCGTGCCGGACCAGTTGAGCCTGTGCGAACCGGGTACCGACTCCCGGCGCGCCGCGCTGGTCAGCGTGCAGAACGAGGCCTTCGGCGGCGATCCGGTCGCCTCCGATGCCGACGTGGCTCGCCTGCGGCGCCAGCAGGACGCCGGGGGCGTGGTCGTCACGGCAGTCACCGAGGGCGGTGGCTGCGCGGGCGGCGGCGGTGCGGCCGCACCGGTCGGCGCGGTCAGCGAGGTGGCAGGCATCGCCGTTCGCGCGCCGTACCGCCGCCGGGGACTGGCGTCTGCGATCACCGCCGAGGTGACCCGGCGGCTGTTCAGCGCCGGTACGGAGGTCGCCTGGCTGGAGGCCGGCGGTGCGGAGTCGTGGCGGGTCTACGAGCGCGTGGGCTACCGGCCCGCCGGTCAGCGGCTCTACATCGCCATGAACTGAGGACGGAGGAACCCGGGCCGGGTGAGTCACCCCCCCCTCGCGCGCCGGCGTGAGGGGGGATCAGGCGGTCAGCTGGTTCGCGTCGAGCCAACGTCGCCAGCTCACCCGGGTGACATTCCGCTCCGGATGCTCGGCCACATGGAGGACGAACTGCGCCCGCAGCCGAACCAGGGGATCGTCGGCGTACGTCAGCGTCTCCACCTCGTGGAAGAACAGCGGGTCGGAGAAATGACGGACCAGGCCCGCGTACATCCAGTCCTTGCACCGGTACGGGCGCCTCAGCGCCGCGAGGGTCAACGCGGCGAGCTGTGGCTCGACGCCCTCCGGGACGCCGGCCCGACGGAATCGGTGCAGGAGCACCTCCTTCGTCCCCCAGCGGGACCACATCGACGACTCCCGCGCTCCCCACTCGTCGGGATGGTCCGTCTCCCACTGCAGGTACAGGACGGCGTACGGCGCCCACCGGGCGCGTCTGTCGAGGTCGTCGTCAGGGGAGTCCCGGAAGGCGCCGAGAGGAGCATCGATCGTCTGCCCCTGATGCCGGCAAAGGCGGGCGTGCGCCTCGTCCATCGCCGCCTGGAGCCGAGCCTGACTGGACCTCGACCGGTAGTGCGCCGACCACAGGCCGTTCCACTCGTCCAGCGCGTCGCTCGCCGCGGCGAGGGCTGCCTGGTGACGGGCCAGCGCCTGGTGACGCGTGCCCCGGTCGCTCGCGACCAGGTCGAAAAGCCAGGAGTAGTCACCGCTCGGCTCCACCAGCATCATGGCAGCTTGCCATCCGCGCCCTTCCGGGAAGCAGCGGGAGACAGAGGTTCGGGAAGAGAAGGTGGATTTCAGCCAGGCCGCTCGTGACGTCCGTGAGGGGTCGCGAACGCGGCGTCCGATCCCCGCCGGACAGCCGGCCCGTCGTCGACCAGGCTTTCCCGCATGAACAACGCACTCGACGGCAAGGTAGCTCTCGTCACCGGCGGTGGCCGTGGCATCGGCGCGGCGGTGGCCCTGCGCCTGGCCGAGGACGGCGCCGACGTGGCGCTGACGTTCCAGCAGAATCAGCGACGCGCCGACGACGTGGTGGACCGGATCAGGGCCGCGGGTCGGCGGGCGATCGCCGTGCGGGCCGACAGCGCCGACCCGGCGGCGGTGATCGCGGCGGTGGACCGGGCGGTCGGTGAGCTGGGCAGGCTGGACATCCTGGTCAACAACGCGGGCGCGTTCCTGCTCGGGCCGCTGGAGCAGTTGAGTCTCGACGAGTTCGAACAGACCGTCGCGGTCAACGTCCGGGCGCCGTTCGTCGCGACGCAGGCCGCGGTGCGCCACATGTCGGCCGGTGGACGGATCGTCAACATCGGCAGCAACACGGCCGAGCGGACGGTCTTCCCGGGCTTCTCGCTGTACGCGATGAGCAAGACCGCCCTGATCGGCCTGACCAAGGCGCTCGGGCGCGAACTCGGCGGCAGGGCGATCACCGTGAACCTGGTGAACCCCGGTGCCACGGACACGGAGCTGAATCCGGCCGACGGTCCGAACGCCGACACGATCAACGGGTTCACCGCGCTCGGCCACTACGCGCAGCCGGCCGACGTGGCCGCCGCGGTGGCGTTCCTCGCCGGCCCGGACGGGCGCTACGTCACGGGGGCGACTGTGAACGTCGACGGCGGATTCACCATCTGACCTTCGGGAACGGCCGGGGTCGTGACCGGGCGTCGGTGGCCTGCCCACCGCGGGGCGGAGCGGCGGCTAGGCTGTGCCGGTGTGGAAGGCGGTGTCCCCTGGTGACCGTCATGGTTGACGCGGACGACGTCCGCCGGGTGGCGTTGTCGTTGCCCCACGTGGTCGAGATCGACAGTGACGGCTTCGACTTCCGGGTCGCGGGCAAGGGGTTCGTCTGGTCCTATCCCGAGCGGACGCCCGGCAGACCGCGGCGCATTCGCACCGACATCGCCGTGCTGTACGTGGGCGACGAGGCGGAGAAGCAGGCGTTGCTCCTCGGCGAGCCCGACCTCTTCTTCACCACGCCTGCGTACGACGGGTCACCGCTGGTCATGCTGCGGCTGGCGCACGTCGGCGTCGAGCGTCTGACGGAGCTGGTCACCGACGCGTGGCGGATGCGTGCCCCCGACTCGTTCGCCGGTGACCCCGACGAGGCCGCCGGCGGGTGACGCCGGCGATCGGGCTTCGTCGAACCAGACCCTCTCGACGAGGGTCGCGTGCTTCACCAGACCCGGCAGCGTGGTCCGGGAGGCAGGCAAAGGCCACTACGGCCGGAAGTACTCGGACATCATGCTGCTGACCCATTCCGGCTGCCGGACGTTCGCGGGGACGAACTCCTCGAGCACCGGCTTCAGGTCGATGACGGGCGTGCCTGACACGGCGTCGAGGCCCACCACCGTCAGTTCGCGGCCGTCGACGGACTCGATCCGGCAGCACGTCACGCCGATCCGGTTCGGCCGGCGGGGGCCACGGCCGGCGAACACGCCCATCGGCGGCAGGTCGGCCCGGCCCCGGTAGGGGCGGGGCTCGCGGTGGTCGCCGTCGTCCGGGAACCGGTCGAAGACGAACAGGACCTCCACGTGGGAGAACTCCTCCAGGCCCTGGAGACATGCCTCGCCGAAGCGCTCGTCGACGACGATCGTGCTGCGGACGGCACCCCAGTTGTCGCTGTGCTGGATGTCCGTCCGGTCGTTGCGGACCGTGCCGATCGCAGTGATCTCGAAGCCGCTCATGACCGGAGACTAGTTCCGCATCGATCGCTCCGGGGCCCCGTGTCGCCGTGAGCCGGTCACGGGGCACACGAGCCGGACGGCCGGCGCTAGGCTCATGATCATGGACGTTCTCCGATACGCGGCGTTCACCGCCGACCCCGCCGGTGGCAATCCGGCCGGTGTCGTCCTGGACGCCACCGGTGCGGGCGACGCCGAGATGCAGCAGGTCGCGGCGCAGGTCGGCTATTCCGAGACGGCGTTCCTCGTGCCCGCGGGCGGGGACGGCCGGTTCACTGTGCGCTACTTCAGCCCGAAGGCGGAGGTGCCGTTCTGCGGCCACGCGACGATCGCGTCGGCGGTCGCGTACGCCGAGCGGCACGGCCCCGGCGTGCTGCACCTGGACACCCGCGCCGGACTGGTCGAGGTCGCCACGAGCGTGCAGGCCGACGGCACCACCACCGCCACGCTGACCAGCGTCGCGCCGCGCACCGAGCCCATGAGCGCTGAGGACCTCGCGGTGCTGCTCGCCGCACTGCGCTGGTCGCCGGACGATCTCGACGCGACGCTGCCGCCGCGTGTCGCGTACGCCGGGGCCTGGCATCCGATCGTGGCCGCCGCGACACGGCAACGCCTGGCGGACCTGGACTACGACATGGCGGCGTTGAGCGCGCTGATCGCCGACCGTGACTGGACGACGATCGACCTGGTGCACCGGGAGTCCCCGCTGGTGTTCCACGCGCGCAACCCGTTCCCGCCCGGCGGTGTGGTCGAGGACGCCGCGACCGGGGCGGCGGCCGCCGCGTTCGGCGGCTACCTGCGCGAGCTTGGCCTGGTGCAGCCGCCCGCGACCGTGACCGTGCGGCAGGGCGAGGACATGGGGCGTCCGAGCCTGCTCACCGTCGGCATCCCCGCCGGACAAGGTGCCGGGATCGCGGTGACCGGCACCGCCGTGCCCATCCCTGAGGAGGACGTGCGATGAGGCCGGACCACTACGGCGGTTTCGTCACTTCGACGGGCAGCGGGCCACGCTCACCTACTGGCACCGGCCGTTGCACGCGATGACGAAGGCGTTCACCGGCGCGGGTTTCCGCCTCTCGGTGATCAGCGAACCGCCCTCCTCACCCGACACCCCGCGCCGGTCGCAGAGCGACTGGACCCACTGGGTCCATGACGTCGGATACCGGGCGGCTCGTTCGTAGTACGGGTGAGAGGCGGCCTGACCGGGCCGCCCGGACAAGGGAGTCATGGCATGCCGCGGTACCTGATCTCGTTCAACGACGGCGCGATGGACCACATCCCCGTCGAGGAGATCCCCGAGGTGGGCAAGGACGCGCACGCGGTCATCCAGGAGGCCGTGAACGCGGGCGTGTTCGTGTACGGCACCGGGCTCGAACGCCAGCAGGCGAGCATCGTCGGTACGGACGGGGCGGTCACCGACGGGCCGTTCCCGGAGACCAAGGAGGTCATCGGCGGTTTCGTGGTCCTCGACGTGGCCTCACGCGACGAGGCGCTGAAGTGGGCTGCCAAGATCGCCGTCTCGTGCCGCTGCGCCCAGGAGGTCCGGGAGATCATGCCCGACCCCGAGACGGAGGCGATGCTCCGCACGGCGGGCCGGTGACAGGTCCGAAGTCGACGCGATGACGGGGTGGGCGTGGCACCGGACGGCAGCCATGCCCTCCGTGATCGTTAGCCAGGTCGCGGCAGTCGTCGAACCGCACCGGGAAAGACGCCCGGCCCGCTTGCGTGAACTCGGGAGCGAGTCGCTTCCCCTCGGTGCGCGTCGGATGGCCGGGTGCGGCGAAAACCGGTTGGCGGTCCCGGCGAGCGCTGTTAACTTGCCGATGGCCGTGCCGGAGAACGAGGGAGGTGGTACCCGTGACCGCAGTATCGACATGGGTGCTCCCCTCGGGGGTCACGGCCGGGCGACAGGTCGTCCGGGAGCGCCGTCGCACTCCCGAAAGGCACGACCATGCGATTCGTCTCCGACCAGCGCCTCGCCGACGGCGTCCGCGAACGTGAGTTCACCCTCGGCGAGATCCCGGGCATCCTGTGGACGCCCGCATCCGCGCCCACGTCGGCCCCGCTGATCCTGCTCGGCCACCCGGGCGGACTGCGCCGGATGTACCCCCGGCTGGTGGCCCGGGCCCGCGACTGCACGGCGCAGGGTTTCGCGGCGGCCACCCTCGAACTGCCCGGCGGCGGGGACCGGCCCGCGTCCGCCGCCGCCGAGCAGGCCCGCGCCGACCTGCGGCGGGCACTGGCGGCAGGCGAGCCGGTCACCGACGACATCGTCGACCGGCTCGTCCTGCCGCTGGTGGAGAAGGCGGTCCCGGAGTGGCGGGCCGTGCTGGACGCCCTCCTCGCACTGCCGGAGATCGGCGGTCCGGTCGGCTACTCCGGCGGGGTGATCTCGATCGGCGTACGGCTGGCGGTGGTCGAACCGCGCATCGTGGCCGCGGTCCTGTTCGCCGGGAGCTTCGTGCCGCGAGCGATGTTCGCCGAGGCGCGGCGGGTCACCATCCCGCTGCACGTCCTGTTGCAGTGGGACGACGAGGGCAACGACCGGCAGATGGCGCTGGACCTGTTCGACGCCTTCGGCTCGGCGGAGAAGACGCTGCACGCCAACATGGGCGGCCACACGGGCGTACCGCGGTTCGAGGGGGAGTCCGCGAACCGGTTCTTCGGCCGGCACCTGCGGACGCCGCCGAGCTCATAGGGTGGACGCATGACGCCCGTGACCGGACTGGACCACGTCGTCATCGCCGTGTCCGACTGGCGGGCCGCCACCGACTTCTATCGCGACGTCGTCGGCGCCGAGGTGATCGGCGTCGGCGGCGACCGCGTCGCCTTCCGGATCGGCCCCCACCAGTTGAGCGTGCACGGGCCGGGTCTCGACCTCGGCGGCAACGTCGCCCGAGTCCCGGTCCGCCCGGGCAACAGCGACATCTGCTTCGTCTGGGCCGGGCCGATCGAGGAGGCGGTGGCGCACCTGCGGCGGCACGACGTCGAGGTGGAGACGGGACCGGTCCGGCGGGTCGGCGCCGGTGGCGCCGGGACCAGCGTCTACTTCCGCGACCCGGACGGAAGCCTGCTGGAGTTCATCTCCTACCAGGATTCCTCGCAGCAGCCGTAGGTCCTTGCCCTGCCAGCTCGCGGTCCAGCTGTGCCAGGGGCCGCCGGGGTGCCTGAAGCGCGCGGAGCCTCGACGCCCGATCTCGGTGCGTCACGCGGACCCGCCCACCGGCGACGCCCAGGTGGGGCGCCGGATCAGGCAGAACGGGTGGCCCGCCGGGTCGGCGTACACGTGGTCGCCCGGCAACCGCCGCGCGCCCAGGGCGAGCACCGCCTCGCCCGCCGCGTCCTGGTCGTCGACCATCACGTCGAGGTGCATCTGCTGCGGCACGGCCGGATCCGGCCACGTCGACGGCGTCAGCCCGGGGGCGCGCTGGAACGCCAGCCCGGACGCCGCCGTACTCGCCGACACCACGGTGAAGTCGTCGTCCGCGTACGTGATCGGGTCGCCGAGGACCGCGCTCCAGAACCGCGCCTCGGCCATCGGATCCGGGCAGTCGACGATCAGATGGTGGAGCCGCCCGAGCGGCACAGGGATCACCCCGTTCCTGGCCGTGCTGCCGGGCGTCAGCTCAGCCGCAGGTCGTGCTCGTCGAGGGCGGCCTCGATGACGCCCAGCGCCTTCGGTCCCATGCCGTGCAAGCGAGCCAGCTCCGCGCGCGGCACTCCGGCGAGCTGGCGCAACGTGGTGTAGCCGGCGGCGGTCAGCGCCCGCGTGGCCGGTGCGCTGATCTTCGGCAGGCGGTCCAAGGACGAGGTCATCGCCCGATGCTAGACCGCTGGCACCCGGCCCGATGCCCCCCGCGAGCGCCCGGCCGGCAGATGCGGACTCGCCTCCGTCGATGCGGCACTCGGGGCGGCCTCGGGGAAAGGCCCGACGGGTATATCGGGGCGTTTCCGTATGGGACTCGGGTGGAGTGCCGCTGAAGAATCGATGAGCATCCAGACACCGGGAGGTGCCGTGTTCCGACGTACCATGGCCGTCGCTCTGGCCGCGCTCACCGTCCTGGCGGGACTGCCCGGCGCGGCGCGCGCCGGTCTTCCGTCGCAGCGGCTCGTCTGGACCGAGTGCGCCGACGACCTGCCGGACGTCCCGCCGGATCCGCGCGTGCGGTGCGCCCGGCTCCGGCTGCCGGTGGACTGGGCCCGGCCGAACGGCCCGGCGTTCGACCTCGCCGTGGCACGCCGGTCCGCGCGCCTGCCGGAGCAGCGGGTGGGCACGCTGGTGTTCGGGCCGGGCGGTCCCGGCGACTCGGGGGTGGAACGCATCCGCAGGGGCGACCGGTTCAGCGGCGAGTTGCTGGACCGGTTCGACCTGGTCAGCTTCGACCCGCGCACCGTGGCCCGCACCGCCGCGCCCGTCTGCACGCCGGATCCGGCGTTGCGCAGGCCGCCCGTCCCGCTGGCCGGCCAGGCCAACTTCGACGCCGCCGTGGCCTACAACCGGGCGCTGTGGAGCCGGTGCCGCCCGACCAGCCCGGTGTTCGACCACGCCGACACGCTCAGCACCGTCCGTGACCTCGACGCGTTGCGGCGTGCGCTGGGGGAGCGGCGGCTGTCCTTCCACGGCAGCTCGTACGGCACCCTGCTGGGCCAGCAGTACGCCGAGCGGTACCCCGGCCACGTGCGGGCCGTCGTGCTGGAGGGCGTGTTCGACCACAGCCTCGACGTGCGGTCCTTCGTGCGGACGCAGGCCGCCGCGTTGCAGGACGCGTTCGACGAGTTCGTGTCCTGGTGCGACAGGTCGGCGGACTGTGTGCTCCACGAACGGGACGTGCGATCGGTGTGGGCGCGGGTGCTGGCCCGCGCGGACCGTGGGGAATATGCCCCCCGTACCGCCTTCGACGTCACCGCCGTGGCGCTCGGTATGCTCGCCGGCCCGCGCTGGCCGCAACTCGCCGCGATCGTGCGGGACATGGACGCCGGTACGCCGCCACCGGAGGTGAATCTCTCGATCTCGGTCGCGGCGTTCTGCGCGGACTGGCCCGCCGAGGTACGCGACTACGCCGAGTACGCCGGCCTGGTCCGGGAAGCCAGGGCCGCCGCCCCGGACGTCCGGTACGGCGCTGGTCTGCTGGCCGTGCAGACCTGCCTGGGCCGGCCGTCCCCGGTCCGTAATCCGCCGCACGAGCTGAACGTGCACACCCGCACGCCGCTGTTGCTGCTCAACGCCCGGCACGATCCCCGTACCGGCTACGCCTGGGCGGTGAACGTCGCCCGGCAACTCGGCCGGCACGGACGCCTGGTCACCTACGAGGGCTGGGGCCACGGCACCTACCAGCGCAACGACTGCACGACCGCCGTGGTGGACCGGTACCTCGTCGACCTGACGGTGCCCGCCCCCGGCACGCGATGCCCGGCGAGCTGATCCGGCACGCCGCTAGACCGCCGGCCCCGGGTCCGGTGCCCCGGCGAGCGTACGGCCCGCCGGGCGCCGGTGCGGCAGCGCCGCCAGGCCCAGCGCGAGGAACAGCAGGACCGCACCGAGCAGGAACGGCAGCGACAGGGTGGGCTGGCCGAGCCACTCCCACGGCACGTGCCAGCGGGGATGCGGCTCGCTCAGGTGGTGCGTGAGCATCAGCGGCGCGCTCAGCAGGATCGGTGCGGCCCAGAACACCATCGCGACGCCGTACAGGACCTTCGCCGGGCCCTGCACCAGCGGGTGCCGTCCCTCGGTGCGGCGGCTGGCCCAGCCGAACAGCACCCAGCCGCCCAGCGTGCCCAGCGCGAAGGCGAGCAGACCGGCGGGGTAGGCGGCGGCGGGGGTGGCGCGGCTGAGGGCGAGGCTCATCGAGCCCTCGGCGTTGATCTGCACGGCGAGGATGTGGTCGCCGCGATCGGCGTACACGGTGATGTCGGAGGGGATGGACGCCGGGTCGCACTGCGGACTGCCGGGGACGCAGCCGTACGCGTCGGTGTGGACGGGCGCGCTCCGCTCCCACCCGGCGGCGTCCAGGCGTTGCCGCAGGTCGGTGAGGCCGCCGGCCGGTGCCTGGTCGAACGACGCGGTCAGCTCGGCCAGCGCGTACTCGCCGCCGTCGCCGAGCAGCAGCTCGGACAGGAGATCCTCGCCGAGCGGGTGGCCGTAGATGAGGAACACGGCGGGAGGGTCGTCCTGGTCGAGGTGGCTGACCTGCCGGTCCGGGTAGAGCTGCCCGACCACGGCGGCCAGGTCCCGGTGGTCGAGCGGGCGGGAGCCGAGCCACGCGAGCCAGGTGCCGAACGACGCGGCGAACAAACCGCAGACCACCGCGAAGACCGCCGCCCAGGCCACCACGGAACGGCTCGCCGGCCGTCCCAGCCGGGCACGCAGACCATGACGTACGAGATTCGCCGCGACCCGGCCACGCCGGTGGGCCGAACCGACGTCCCGTACCGTCTCCAGGATCTCGGCCCCGCGCGCGCGGCGATAGTCACGGGGGTAGGCCAGCAGCAGCCAGCGGTGCATGGGTTTCTCCCTACGGTGCCGCGACGGCGGGGGTCAGGCGGGGCGAGGGCGCAGAGCGCGCAGCCGGGTCTCGGCGGCGGACGCGAGCTGCCGCAGCCGCTCGGTCTGGCGTGCCAGTTCGGCCCGGCCGTCGGCGCGCAGCCGGTAGTAGCGGCGCAGCCGGCCGTCGACCACCTCTTCGTGGCTGAGTTCGACGAGGCCCTGCGCCACCAGCCGGTCCAGGGCGGCGTAGAGCGTGCCCGGCAGCAGGTTGACGCGACCGCCGGACAGGCCGGCGACCTCCTGGATGATCCCGTAGCCGTGGCGCGGCTCGTCGGCCAGCGCGGTCAGGATCAGGAAGGTCGCCTCGCGCATCTCACTCACCGAGGCAACATATACAGCCGATCAATACATAGTCAACGGTCGCCGAGTAGTTGCCGCTCGGCCATGAAGGCGCGCAACGTCCCGGCGTCCTCGGCGGACATCAGCCAGCGGGGGATCACCGTGGCCGGCATCCGCCCGACGTACACGATCCAGAAGTCAGGGGTCTCGGTGACGCGCGTGACGCCGTCCCAGGCGATGCCGCCGGACTCCGAACCGCTGCGCATCATGATGTTGCGGTCGTCGATGTCGTAGCCGCCCTCGACCGCGTAGCCGCCGGAGCGGCGCCGGGCCCGCCACCGCACCCACGGCGCGTACAGCATCGACAGCACGCCGGCCACGATCAACGCGGTCCACAGCGACGCGAAGCGGCCACCCCGCTCCGACGCCTGCGAGGCGACCCACCCGATCACCCCGATCGCGGCCAGGGCCGCGCCGATGTAGCCGAACCGGCGCAGCCGGGCGGCGGCCAGCGCGGCGGCCACGCGGGCCGGATAGGCGGGATCGGCCGGTACGGCGAAACGGATCTGCATCGGCACCGAGGACCACCCACCGGACTCGTGTTCTGGACGGCGGGAGCGCTGCCCCGCGAAGACGTGCGGGTCCACGGTACCGGGGCTTCCGGCTCTCAGATCCGCCGCAGCACGAACGTCACGAAGCCCAGCATGTTCCGGTACCCGCGCAGCCACTGGTCACGGTGCTCGCGGGCGGCCGTCAGCGCCCCGGCTGCGTCCGGGTGACCGGGGTTGTCCAGCGCCCACTCGGTGAGCGAACCGGTCCACGACCACTCGTAGTCGTCCCACTCGGCGGTGTCGCTGACGTGCGCGTACACCGGGGCCCAGCCCGCCTGCCCGGCGGCGTCGACCAGACCGGCGAGGTCGGCGTGGTCGTCCGGTTTCGCGCCCAGCGCCGCCAGCGCGTCCGGCGTCGGCGGCACCTGCCAGAATCCCTCACCCACCATCAGGATGCCGTCGGGGTTCACGTGCCGGCCGGCCAGCTCCAGCGCTCCACCGAAGCCGCCGAACGCGTGCGTCGACCCGACGCAGAGCACCAGGTCGTAGTCGCCGTCCGGCACGTACGACCGGGCGTCGCGCTCGTGCAGCGTGAGCCGGTCGGCGAGGCCGCGCTCGGCGGCGGCCTCGGCGGCGCGTTCGAGCGCGTACGGGCTGAGGTCCACGCCGTCGGCGTGCCCGTCCGGGTAGTGCGCGAGGGCCTGCAACGCCCAGGCGCCCTCGCCGCAGCCGAGATCGAGGATCCGGGCCGCCGGCCGCCGGCCCGCCCGGCGCAGCAGCCGGTTGAGGTTGAGACCGGAGATCGGGGCCGCGATCGGGTGGTGCGAGTGCGCGATGCTGCTCAGGCGTTGACGGTCCATCGCCGCAGTCAACACGAGGACTGCGGACCCGCGCACGCGGGTTGCCGCGCCGGTCAGTACCGGCAGACGATCGTGGCGTCGTCGGTGGCGACGCCCTCGCGCGCCTCGGCTTCGCGCACCCGGCGGACGACCTCGGCGGGGCCGTCGGTCTCCAGCAGGCGCAGCAGCCCCGGCCAGCCGGTCAGGCCGAAGGTGTCCACGAGGCGGCTCGCGCCGTTGCTGAGCAGAGCCGTCGCGCGGACGTCGTCGGCCGGGCACTCGCCGGTGACGGCCTCGCCGGCCACCCGCGGGTCGTCCTTGGCGACCCAGAACCCGCCCGGACTGTTCCGCCGGGCCCGCAGATCCATCAGCAGCCGCCGGTACTCGTCGCCGCCCTCGGGCACGTCCTTCAGCCGCTCCTCGAAGGACCGCGCGATCACCACCTCACGCGGATCATGGGCGGCGACGGGCTCACCAGAGGCCCGGCCGATCAGCGCGACCGCGTCGCCGAGGACCAGGTGCTCGACGGTCCCACCGGAGAATCGGAGCATCGCCACCGCCGCGAACGGGCTGATCGGATGGGCGACGTCGCACGTGCCGCGGTGCGCGTCGGTGACGTGCTCGATGCCCTCGGCCAGCACGTCGCGCAGGCTCCGATCCTGGGACAGCGCACCGAGCAGCGCGCCGCCGAGCCGGGTCGCGTACCAGGCGATGCCGTGGTGGCAGACCTCGTCCGCGCCGGCGATGCCGCCCGCGCCGTCGACCAGGACCATGCCGCACGGTACGGCGCCGGCGAAGTCCTCATTGGCGCGGCCCGGATGCCCCGCGTCGGTCGCCATCGCTACCCGCATCGGCTCATCATGCCGGGACCTGCCGGAACGCGATGCCCCTCGCGCCTTGATCTGCAGTCTGGTTGAGGTCCTGGCGTCGTGGGCACCCGACCACTGCCGGAGGCAGACCACCATGACGACGCCGAACCTGTCCGACGCCGAACTCGCGGGCCAGCCGGCCTCCTACTGGACGGGCGTCGCGGGCGACCTCCCACCGTCGGCTCGTTCGAGCGTACGCCCGGCTCACCCCCTGTGCAGCCGCCGGTCATGGTCCTGGGCCGCCGCGATTCGGCAGTGCGGGCGCGGCCGGGCGGCCAGGATGAGGTGATGCACGCCAGTCAGAAGATCCGCCACCGGCACGCCGACGTCGACGGTCTGGAGGTGTTCCTCCGCGAGGCCGGCCGCCCCGGCGACCCGGCGGTGCTGCTGCTGCACGGTTTTCCCAGCTCGTCGCACACGTTCCGCGAGGTCATGCCCACACTCGCCGAGGTCGCGTACGTGCTCGCCCCCGACCTGCCCGGCTTCGGCATGTCGTCGTCGCCCACAGTCGCCGAGTACGACTACACGTTCGAGAACCTGTCGTGGACGGTCGAGCGCCTCCTCGGACGGCTCGACGTGGACCGCTTCTTCGTCTACCTGCACGACTTCGGCGCGCCGGTCGGATACCACCTGGCCACCCGCGCCCCGGGACGGATCCGTGGCCTGATCGTGCAGAGCGGCAACACGCACGCCGACGGGCTCGGCGCGCAGTGGGACACCGCGCGGGCGTACTGGGCCGACCCGGGCGAGGCCACGCGCGCCGCGCTGCCGGACTGGCTGACCTTCGACGGCACCCGGGACCAGTACCTCGCCGGGCTGCCCGAGCACGTACGCCCGTTGCAGGCGCCCGAGGCGTGGCACCTGGACTGGGAACGGATGACCCGGCCCGGCAACGTCGAGGCGCAGTTCGCGCTGTTCACCGACTACGCCGCCCACGTCGCCCGGTTCGGCGAGATCGCCGGGTACCACAGCGCCCACCAGCCGCCGGCGCTCGTGCTGTGGGGCCGGCACGACGCGTACTTCGACGTGGACGAGGTGCTCGCGTACCACCGCGCGCTCGACCGGATGGACGCGCACATCTACGACGGCGGCCACCTGCTGCTGGAGACGCACGCGGCTGAGTGCGCCGCGCTCATGCGCGCGTTCGTCCTCGACAACTCGTGAGACGTGGCGGGGGCGCCCGCGACGTCACGGCGTGGTCGAGGGCTTCGCCTTCTGCGGGTGGATCGTCTCGTGGCGGGCCAGCATGGCGACGAACTCGCGGATCTTCCGCTCCCGGGTCTCCGCGCGCTTGACCGCGTTGAGCCGGTGGATGAGCGTGAACCTGTTGGCACTGGTGAGAACGTCGAACATGGCCTGGGCAGCGGGCTCGGCCGCGATGGCGGCGAGCAGGTCGGCGGGCACCTCGGCCTCCGACGGCGGTGCGTAGGCCGCCGCCCACCGGCCGTCCGCCTTCGCGGCCTCCACCGCGGCCCGGCCCGCCGGCGTCATCCGACCCTCCGACTCCAGCCGGGCCACGTGCGCGACGTTGCGTTGCGACCAGGAGCTGCGCGCCCGGCGCGGGGTGTACCGGATCCAGGAGCTCTCGTGGTCGCGCTTGCGGCCCTGCCCGTCGATCCAGCCGAAGCACAGCGCCTCGTCGACCGCCTGCTGCCAGGTCAGCGTGGTGATCGTGCCGCCCTTACGGCCCAGCGCGAGCCAGACACCGGGCGACGTGTCGTGGTTGGCGGACAGCCACGCGCGCAGCGCGTCCGCGTCGGGCACGATCAGCTCGTCCAGCTCGTCGCTCGCCATGGCCGGAAGGCTATGCCAGGGGTACGACGCTAAGGCCGGGCGCGCGGCTCAGCCGCCCGCCGGCCGCCGTCGGGCGACGGGTGGGCCGCCCGCCGAATCCGCCGTCCGGCCACCAGCATCGCCACGCCTGCGCCGGCGAGCCCCGCGCCGATCAGCCCGCCCACGATCCCCGCCGCCGGATCGCGCTCACGGAACGCGTACGTCACGGCCGAGGTCAGGATCGGCGCACCGAGGGCGATCGCCATCCACCCGCCGAGGATGTCCGCCTTGTCGGCGAAGGCGTTCGTGGTGACGAGGACGAGCAGAACCATGGCAGCGGCGACGCTGACGAGGAGCAGCGCCGCGAGGATCAGCGCCGGGTCGCGGGGGAGCAGCCCGGCGGCCGCGGCGAGCACGTAGACGATCGCCGCCGCGATGAGGTTCGCGAGGACGTTCGTCATCACGTTCGCGGCGAACCTGCGCAGGCCGCCGCGCCCGGTGTCGTCGTCGCTGATGGCGTCCCCCGATCGCCGTCGATGCCTTCGACGACGAGGCTAGGGCGACCGGGCGGCCCGGCACAACGCCCGGCGCCGGCCGGTGCGGTCACGACGTTCGCGACCGGCCTAGCCGCCCGCCGCGTTGTGCCGCGCGACCAGATCCGGCAGCTCGTCCAGCGAGTCGATGCGGAACAGGCACCGTTCGGCGACGTCCGGCATGTCGAGGATGTGGCCCCACGGTCCGCGCCGGATCAGGCACGCGGTCATGCCGGCGGCCATCGCCGGTGCGGCGTCGTTGTCCGGCCGGTCGCCGACGTACAGGATCGCCGATGCGTCGCCGCCGCCCTCGCGGACGACCCGGTCGAAGAACTCCGGCGCCGGTTTCGCCACGCCCCAGGCCGCCGACGTGCCGATCACGTCCACCGCCAGGTCGAGCGCCCGCAGCGTCGCCTCGGCGTGCTCCGGCTGGTTGCCGGCCAGGCCGACGCGCAATCCCTGCTCCCGCAGGGCGGCCAGGCACGCCCGCGCGTCCGGGTAGAGGTCGTCGGCGCCGAACGACTCCGGGTCGCCGGCCGCGACCCGGCGCGCGAGTTCGGCGGTGAGGTCGAAGTCCGGCCGGAACGCCCGGAACACCTCCTGGTAGTCCAGCCCGCGGGCGATCACCGCGCCGAAGACCGCGGAGAACGTGTGCCGGGGCACGCCGAGCCAGTCCGCCCAGGTCGCGAACTCGCGCGTCTCGTCGAGGATCGTCCCGCCCACGTCGAAGAAGACCGCCCGGATCATTCGCGGATCGTACTGTCGTTGATCAGCCTGTGGGGGGCGCCCGGGTGGCGCAGACTGCCCGCATGAATGCCGCCTTCCTCCCCGAACCGCCGCAGAGCCCGGCGGCGAAAGCCGCCTACGAGGACGACCTCGCCTCCGACGGCTACGTCAACAACCTCACCCGCGTCTGGTGCTGGCGACCTGACGTGCTGATGTCGTTCCAGAACACCCGCACCGAGCTGCTGTCCGAGTCCACGCTGTCCTCGCGTGAGGTGGCGGTGCTGGTCGCCGCCACGGCCGCCGCGCGGGGCGACTCGTACTGCTCGCTGGCCTGGGGCGCGCGGCTGGCCGGGATGAGCGACGAGGAGACAGCCGCCGCGGTGCTGCGCGGCGACGAGGCGGACCTGTCGGAGCGGGAGACGGCGCTCGCGGACTGGTCCCGCCGGGTCGTGACGGACCCGAACGCCACCACCGAGGCCGACACGCGACGCCTGCGCGAGGCCGGCCTGAGCGACCGGGAGATCTTCGAGGCGACCACGCTGATCGCGTTCCGGCTGGCCTTCTCCACAGTGAACGACGCGCTCGGCGCGCGGCCGGACGCGCAACTGGCGGAGAAGGCGCCACGGCTCGTCCGGGAGGCGGTCACGTTCGGCCGCCCGGTCTGAGCGAGCGGCCCTCGGCCCCGGGCCGCGCCTCGACCGGGGCGGTCTCGGGGCACCGGCCCGCCCCGGCTCGCCGCCCGCTGCCTCTACCTCGACCGGATCGAGAACACGATCGGGCGGCGTCAGGTCGTCACCCGCATCGAGGCGTTCCGCGACGAGCTGCCCGCCGCCCGGGTGCCCCGGGCGTGTCCGCACCGACGGCCACTGCATGTCGTACCGGTGTGGGAGGGTCCGGGCATGACGACGTTCGTACTCATACACGGCGGCGGGGGCAGCGCGTGGGACTGGCATCTGGTGGTTCCCGAGCTGGCCGCCCGGGGCCACGATGCGGTGGTGCCGGAGCTGCCCATCGGTGACCGGTCGGCGCGGTTCGCCGACTTCCGCCGGACGGTGGTCGACGCCGTCGGCGGCCGCGACGACCTCGTGGTGGTCGGGCACTCGTACGGCGCGTTCACCGCACCGCTTGTCGCCGACCGGTTGCCGGTGCGGCTGCTGGTCCTGCTCACCCCGATGATCCCGCGGCCCGGTGAGAGGCCGGGGGAGTGGTGGGGCAACACCGGCTACCGCGAGCCGGAAGGGCTCAGCGAGGAGCAGCAGTTCTACAACGGCGTGCCGGCCGAGATCGTCGCCCGGGCGCCGGCGCACGGCCGGGAGCAGGTCAGCGCGGAGTGGGACGAGCCGTGGCCGCTGGCCACCTGGCCGGCCGTGCCGACGGCGGTGCTCATCGGCCGCGACGACCAGTTCTTCCCCGCCGACTTTCAACGCCGGGTGGCCGCCGACCGGCTCGGCGTGGTTCCGGACGAGATCGACGGCGGCCATGCGGTGGCGCTCAGTCACCCGGGTCTGCTCGCCGACCGGCTGACCGCCTACCTGGCGTCCTGACCGTCCGGCCGCCGGTCCTACGAGACCGCAACGGCCGGGCGTGCGGGCTCCGGGTCGCGCGTGTGCCGGCGCGTCGGCAGCAGCAGCGGCGTGCCGAGCAGCAGCACCCCGGACACGGTGATCGCGGCGAGCGGGCCGACGACCGTGGCGAGGACGCCCCACACGGTCATCAGCGCGGCCTGGGTGAGCCGGCCGGTGACGCTCCACGCGGTCAGAACCTGCGCGGTGTGCGCCTGCGGGGTCCGGCGCAGGCGCTCGGTCGCGTAGATCGGGTTGAACACGCCCATGCACGTGATGAGCACCCACTCGACGGCGATCACCGTCAGCAGTCCGCTGATCCCCGGATGGGTGAACGCGAGACCGAGCGGGACGGTCGACCGCAGCCAGCCGGACACCGTCATCGCCCGGTGCCGTCCGTACCGCCGCACCAGGCGCGGGCTCAGCCGCGCGCCGAGCACGCCGCCGAGCGCGGACACGCCGAAGACCAGCCCGTACTGCCACGCCGCCACCCGGTACCCACCCAGCAGGAGCACGGCGAGCAGCGGCGCGGTCGCCATGATCAGGCCGCCGACCAGCACCGAGTTCAGGAACAACCGCCACAGCACCGGGTCGCGGCGCACGAACCGCCAGCCTGCGCCCAGGTCGGCGACGCGGGAGGCGCCCGCCGGGTCACGGGGCGCCACCGTGTCGCCGCTGCGGATCCGCCGTACCGCCAGCGCCGACAGCAGGTGGCTCACGGCGTCGGCGGTGATGGTGACGACCGGGCCGAGCAGCCCGACGAGCGCGCCCCCGAGCGGCGGCCCGGCCGCCGTCGCGGCCCAGCTCGCCGCCTCGAACCGTCCGTTCGCCGCCAGGAGCCGATCACCCCGGACCAGACTCTTCAGGTACGCCCCGGACGCGGCGGTGAACGTGATCGCGGCCGTCCCGCAGACCACCGCGACGACGAGCAACTGGCCGTACGACAGCACCCCGAGCGCGTACGCGGCCGGCACGCTCGCCAGCGCCGCGAACCGGACCAGATCCGTCGCGATCATCACCGGCAGCTTCCGCCGGTAGGCCACCCACGGCCCGAGCGGGACCGCCAGCACCGCCGCCACTGCCAGCCCGGCCGCCTCCAGGAGCGACACCGCGAACGCCGACGAGTCCAGCACCCGCACCGCGATCAGCGGGAACGCGCCGAACGCCAGCCATGTGCCGTACGTGCTCACCGCGTACGCCGACCACAGCCACCCGAAATCCGAACCCAGCTTCCGCACGCCGCCCCCGTCACCGATGCCCCGCGCATCAGACCGGCCGCGCGGACGCCGGAGCAAACAACCGCCGCCCGGCGCGCCACAACCATCGGCTGGGCCCGCCTACTGTGGGCCGGTGGACAGCGAGGCGGTGCGGTCGTTCGTGCGGGCGGCCGAACTCGGCCAGTTCCGGCACGCCGCCGACGAGCTGGGCGTCACCCAGCAGGCCGTGTCGAAGCGGATCGCCGCGCTGGAGCGGGAGCTGGGGGTGCGCCTGTTCACCCGTACACCCCGGGGGGTCGAGCTGACACACGACGGCCGGGCGTTCCTCCCGCACGCCCGGGGCGTCGTCGCGGGCGCGGACCGCGCGGTCGCCGCGGTCCGGCCCGGCGCGCGGGCGCCGCGCATCGACGTGCTCGGCCTGCGCAGCGCGCAAGCCGTCCTGCTGCACGACTACTGGCGCGCCCACCCGGGCGTCGACCTCGACGTGGTGACGCTGCGGGTCGACGACCCCCGGCAGGTCGCCGCCGCGGTCCGGGCCGGCGAGATCGACGCCGCGTTCCGCACCGTCACCGACCCGGCCGCGCTGCCGCCCGAGGTACGGATGGTCCGCGCCTTCGACTCGCCGCTGCAACTGCTCGCCGGACCCCGGCACCCGCTCGCGTCCGCGCCCACGCTCACACCGTCCGAGCTGCGCGGACACCGGCTGCGGGTGCCGGGCATCGTGCCCGGCAGCGAGTGGGGCGAGTTCTACGAACAGCTCGCCGACGCCTTCGACCTGTGGGTGGACGCGACCGGGCCGAACTTCGGCACCGAGGTGCTCCTCGACGAGCTCGCGGAATCCGCGGACGTGGCGACGCTCGTCGGCGCCCGGGACCGCTACCTCTGGCCCGCCGGCCACGACCTGCGCCGCATCCCGATCACGGGTCCGGTGCTCGCGTACCCGATCAACCTCATGCTGCCCCGGACCGGCCCGCATCCGGGGCTGCGGCCGGTGATCCGTCACTTCGCGGGCCTGCCGCCGCTACCCGGACCGGTCTGGCGGCCCGCCTGGCCCGGGTGATCAGGGCTGCGACGTCCGCCGCGCCAGGTGGACCGTGACATCCGAGGTGACCTCGACCGTGCCGGGCAGCACATCCCGGACGCGGCGGAACACCTGATCACGTACCGGCGGCGGCAGTTCGAGATAGGCCGAGACGGTCGACAGGAGACCGACGTAGTCGTCGGCGCTCATCGTGATCCGCCGCGCGATCTCCGACTGGCGCACGTCGGTGAACCACTCGGACGCGCGCAGCTCGGTGCCGGGCCACCGCATGCCGGCCTCCGGTGGCGTCCCGTCCGGCGACGGGATCTCGTCGTCGGCGAGGAACTCGGACCGGGCCGCGGCCACCGCGTCGCGCAGCGCCGGGTCGGCCAGCCGCATCGGCCCGCCGAACGACGCGAACACCCCACCGGACGCGAGCAGCCCGGCGATCCGCTCCCACCGCCGGTCCGGGTCGGTCCAGTGCAGCGCCGCCGCCGCGTACACCAGGTCGTGGCGCTCGCCGGCGCGCAACTGCTCGAACGCGGCCTGCCGGACCCGTACCTCGTCCGGGACGTGCCGGCGCAGTTCGGCGAGCATCGCGGCGTCCGGGTCGGTGGCGGTGACCGCGACGCCGCGCCGGGCGAACAGCCGGGTCGCCTTGCCGGTCCCGGCGCCGATCTCCAGAGCGGTCCGGACGGGCCGGCCCGCGTACGCCAGCACCAGGTCGGCCAGTTCCTCCGGATAGCCGGGCCGGAACCGCTCGTACGCCTGCGCTGCCGCTCCGAAGCTCAACGCACGATCCGGCATACCGGGCATCCTCCCACGATCAGGCCGCCGTCCTACGCGTCCGGATCCCACGCCGCGATCCGGTCGAGCACGCGCCGGTCGCCCTCGACGGCGAGCGCGTCCAGCGGTATCCGGCCGTAGAAGGCCAGGACCAGGTCACCGGCGGTGGAACGGGCGGTGGTGTCGGCCGGCTCCGCCCCGGCTCCGGCGGGCAGGCGGGTCACCCGTGCGCCCTCGGGAGAGAGCCGCGTGCGCCACGATCCGCCCTCGGTGACGTGGTAGTCGAGGACGGCTGGCTCGTACGGCCACGGCACAGTGGTCGCGCAGCAGGTGAACAGGAAGTCCTCCACGCCGTCGAGGGCCACCTCGACCGGCAACGGCTGCGGCGCGCCCACCGTGAGCTGGGCGTCGTAGGTGTGCACAGCGATCTCCTGGAGCTGGTGCCGGGCGACGGCGCCGCAGGTCTGCGGCGACTGCGACGTGTCCCACCACGTCCAGCAGCCACGATCGGGTCCGGCGTCGCGCAGCGCGACCAGCAACTGCTCGGTCGACTCGGCCAGCCAGTCCCGCAGCGCCGTACGCTCCCGGGGTGCGCCCGGACCGCCGGGCGCAGCCCGCCCGGACGCCCCGGGACCGGCGGCGACGGTGGCCGCCCACGAGCGGCGTCCCTCGCCGATGTGCCGGGCGAGGTCGAACAGCGTCCACTCGGGACAGGTGGGCACCGGCGCGTCGAGGTCCGGCGCGGCGGCGACCGCATCCCGGAACGCGGCCGACCGGTCGTCGATCAGCCGCAGCCGATCGGTAAACGTCAGGGGTTCGATCACTCAGGCTGTCTACCAGTGTGCGCGGCGGCCCGACAGCGAGTTTCGGCGAGCACATGCGCGGCGACGACGTCGGCCACCTGCGCGGGCGGGGCGGAGGCGTCGATCAGGCGGGCGTCGGTCACCGACGCGAACGTGACGAGCGCCCGGTCGACGTGGTCGTGCCGCCAGCCGCGCGCGCCGGACTCGACCTGGTCGGCGTCGATCCGAGCCCGCAGCCGGTCCTCGGGGAGCGTGAGCACCACCTCGCGGACGTCGACGCCTGCGGCGCGGATGCCGCCGAGGATCTCCGCGCGGTACGCCGGGTCGAGCAGGCTCATCGGCACGATCCAGACGCCCGCGTGGTGCCGGTCCAGCCCGGTGACCGTCTGTACGACGAGGTGACGCCACAGGGGCAGGTCCTGGAAGTCGCCGGTCGGCGGGGTGACGAACGCGGTGAGCATCGAGCCGAGGAACTCCGGGTCGAACAGCCGCGCGTCCGGCAGCGCGCTCGTGAGCAGCCGCGCCGTGGTCGTCTTGCCGACACCGAACGCGCCGTTGAGCCAGACAATCATGACGGTGATCGTGTCAGTTGGCGGCTAGCCTGGCGCGGTGGGATTCGACGTCGGCGCGGACGCGTACGGCCGTTTCATGGGCCGATTCGCCGAGCCGCTGGCAGTGCGCTTCGCCGGCGCCGCGGGTGTCACGCGAGGGCAGCGGGCGCTTGATGTCGGCTGCGGCACCGGAGCACTGACCGCGGAGCTGGTCGTACGGCTGGGGCCCGAGGCGGTGTCGGCTGTCGACCCGTCGGCTCCGTTCGTGGAGGCGGCCCGGGCGCGCTTGCCGGGGGTCGAGATCCGGCGGGCGGCGGCCGAGCTGCTGCCGTTCCCCGACGGCGGCTTCGACGTCACCCTCGCTCAGCTCGTCGTGCACTTCATGACGGACCCGGTTGCCGGCCTGCGGGAGATGGCCCGTGTGACCCGTCCCGGGGGTGTGGTGGCGGCCTGCGTGTGGGACCACGCCGGTGGGCGTGGGCCGCTGACCGTGTTCTGGCAGGCGGTCCGGTCGCTCGACCCGGACGCCTACGACGAGTCGGGGCTCGCCGGGGCGCGGGAGGGCGACCTCGCCGACCTGTTCGCCGCCGCCGGCCTGCATGACGTGCGGTCGTCCATGCTCACCGTCCGGACGAGTTACGCGAGCTTCGACCAGTGGTGGGAGCCGTACACGCTCGGGGTGGGCCCGGCCGGGGACCACGTCCAGCGGCTCGACGCGGCGGGCCGCGCGGCGTTGCGCGACAGGTGCGCGTCACTGCTCGGCGACCGGTGGCCGGTGGAGGTCCCGGCCTCGGCCTGGACGGCGATCGGCCGGACGCGCTAGGCGGTCAGCCGGCGAAGTCGACGCCGGCCAGCGGCACACCCCGGTACGCGGCGAGCCGCTCGGCCTCCACGACGACCGCGTCGCGTGCGCTGCCCGGGAGCTTGCGCCACGGCTGAACCGCGACCGTGAAGGAGCGGCCGGACTTGCGAGGCCGCCAGGTGCCGGCCAGCTCCCCGTCGGCCAGCACGGCGCCGGGGCGGCCCAGCACCGGCCACAGCTCCTTCGCGCGGGCCGCGTCCGGCACCAGCGTCGCCCGGTCCTTCGCCTGGAGGAACAGGTCGAACGGGCCGAGCAGGCGGGTCGTCGTGGCGTCCGCCGACGCCAGCGCCGCCTCGTCGGCCGCGAGCAGCCAGCGCGTCTCGCCGTCGACGCTCACCTCGACCGCGTCGTGCGGCCAGCGGGCCTTGACCTCCTTGACCGGAGCGTCGAGGTAATCGGCCACGTGCTTCGGGGTTGCCGGGCCGAGCAGCCGCAGGTAGGCGCGGATGAGCTCGAACCGGTCGCCGGGCGCGGCGGCCGGACGGAACCCGGGGATGCGTTCCAGGATCGGCGGTGACGTGTCGAGCCGCAGCTCCAACCCGGCCCGCACGGCGGCCAGCCGGAACGGCATCTCGTAGAGGTGGGTCGCGTTGCACGGCCGGCAGAACCGCAGGTAGGGCTCGGGCATCACGTCGGCGAGCCGCCCGGAGACCTCGCCCTTGACCGTCGGCTCACGGACGATCTTCCGCATCCGCGCGGCCACCTCGTCGAGCGCGGCGACGATGCCGACGCCGGCCGCCCTCAACGGCTTCGCCGCGTCGTAGATGCGCTTGCCCGCGTCGGCGTCGGAGAACGGCTCGACCGCGGCGGCCACCGCGCCCACGTCGGCGCGGCGGTAGAGGTGCGGGGCGCCGCGTACGGTCCAGAGCAGGACCAGGTCGTCGCCGGTCAGCAGGGCCACGTCGACGCCGCGCGCGGCGAGCGCCCACCGGCCGCCGTCGGGACCGGTGTCCTGCACGCCGATGTCGAGCGCGGCGGTGTCGGCGAGCGAGCCCTGCACTCGGTCGAGTTGTTGAGCCCGGACGCGGAAGTTCAGCACCTGACGCCTGTCGACCATCGACACAGCGTAGGCGGCGGTACCGACACAGCCGGCGCAGAGCGGCGCGTCAACCGCGGTGAGACCACCCGCCGGTGGAACGCTGTGGGTGTCTGGGGCCGCGTATGACACCCATGGCGTTCCACTCGTCGCCGGCCGGCGAGGGGGCCTGCGGGTCAGCGGCCGGCGAGCAGACGTTCGCGGACCTCGCGACGCAGGATCTTGCCGATCTGGGAGTAGGGCAGCTCGTCGACGATCACGACCCGGCGCGGCACCTTGTACCCGGCCAGGTGGGTGCGGCACGAGGTCCGGATCGCCTCCGGGCTGCCGGCCACCGCCGGGTCGACCACCACCGCGGCGACGACCTCCTCGCCGTCGTCGGTGGGCATTCCCACGGCGGCGGCCTCCCGTACGCCGGGGACGCGGCGCAGCGCCTCCTCCACCTCGGACGGGTAGACGTTGAAGCCGCCCGTGATGATCAGCTCCTTGATCCGGTCCACCACCGTCACGAAGCCGTCGGCGTCCATGGTGACGATGTCGCCGGTACGCATCCAGCCACCAGGCAGCAGCACCTTGGCGGTCTCCTCGGGCCGGTGCCAATAGCCGGTGAACACCTGCGGGCCGCGGACCAGCAGCTCGCCGGCCTCGCCCGGCGCACGGTCGCGGCTCGGGTCCTCCGGGTCGACGATGCGCACGTCGGTGGAGGGGAACGGCACGCCCACGGTGCCGGGCCTTCGGGTCGGCGCGACCGGGTTGCCCACTGTGATCGGGGACGTCTCGGTCATCCCGTACCCCTCGACCAGCAGGCCGCCGGTCACCTGCTCCCACAGCTCCACGGTGGCCGGTGGCAGCGACATCGCGCCGGACAGCGCGTACCGGATGGAGGTGAGGTCGACGCCGCGCTCGCGGGCGACGCTGGCCAGCTTCGCGTAGACCGGCGGCACCGCGGGCAGGAACGTCGGCGGGCGGCGGCGGACCGCGTCGAGCACCTGGTCGGCGTCGAAGCGGGGGAACAGCACCAGCGTCGCCCCGATGCTGACGGCGAAGGTGAGGCAGAGCGTCAGCCCGTAGGCGTGGAACAGCGGCAGCACCGCGTACACCGTCTCCGCGCCGTCGCGCAGGCCCGGCACCCAGGCCCGGCCCTGCGCGGCGTTGGCGCGCAGGTTGCGGTGGGTCAGCACCGCGCCCTTGGGCTCGCCGGTGGTGCCGCCGGTGTACTGGAGCAGCGCCACGTCCCCGGCCTCCGGCGCGGGATGCCCGGCGGGCAGCGGCCCGGCGGCGGCGACCAGCTCCGACCAGGGCAGCGCGCCGGGCGCGGGGGCGGTCATCGCGGCCCGGGCGGCGCGGACCTTCGGCAGCGGCACCCGCAGCGCCCACCGCTTGAGCCGCGGCAGCGCCGCGGTCAGGTCGACCGACACCACGGTACGCACGGCGCCGCGTCCCGCCACCAGCGGCGCGACCTTGTCCCACACGATCGCGACGCCTGCGCCGTGGTCGGTGAGCTGCCGGTCCAGCTCGTCGGCGGTGTAGAGCGGGTTGTGCTCGACGACCACCGCGCCGAGGCGCAGCACGGCGTAGAACGCGACCACGTGCTGGGGGCAGTTCGGTAGCACCAGGGCCACCCGGTCGCCCGGGCCGACGCCGAGCCGGCGCAGCGCCTCGGCGGCGCGGGCGACCTGGTCGGCCAGCTCGGTGAACGTGGTGGTGGCGCCGTAGAAGTCGAGCGCGACCCGGGGGCCGAACCGTCCGGCCGCCTCGGTGAGCAGGTCGACGAGCGAGCCGTCCGGCTCGGCGATGTCAGCCGGCACCCCGGGTGCGTAGCTACGGGTCCAGGGTCGCTGGGCGGTCGCGTCCATCGCCGTTACTCCTCGTCGCGCGGATGACGCCCCAGCCTAACTTAACCGCCCGGTAACCTACGCTTACGTAGGTTGCCGGGTCGGTCACACTCTCCGCAGGTCAGCGTCGGCGGGTCGAATGCTGGTGCACCACCTGCCGGCCCTTCACGATCCCGAAGATGATGACCGCGGCGAGCGCGATCACGCCGATGATGACGAGCCAGCGGACCGCCTCCAGCAGCAGCCCGAGCAGGATGAGCACACCGGCGACCACGCCGACCACCCAGAGCAACGCGCGCATGTCCCAGCCTCCCGTCGTACGGTGGGCCGTGCGCTTTCCCGCTGCTCGTGCGGCCATGCGCCGCCGGGTGGATCAGTGCCGGGCCACGTACACGGTGTTCGCCGCCTCCCGGCCCTGCAACGGGTTCGGGAACCGGACGACGTGCGCCACCGAGGTCGGGAACACCTCGGTCAGCGTGCGCTGGAACGCCGGATCCGGCGGGTCGTTCGACCACAGCGCGAAGACGCCCTCCGGATGCAGCAGCGCGGCCAGCCGCCGCAGCCCGTCGACCGTGTAGAACGCGGCGTGGCTGGGGTGCAGCACCTGGCGGGGGGAGTGGTCCACGTCCAGCAGGACCGCGTGGAAGCGGCGCCCGGGCTCGTCGCTGTCGAAACCGTCGCCGGCGACCGCGGCGAAGAAGTCCGCCCGGACGAACCGGGTACGCGGGTCGGTGGCCAGCCCGGCGGCGAACGGCAGCAGATCCCGCCGGTGCCAGTCGATCACGTCCTCGATCGCCTCCACCACCAGCAGCGAGCGCACCCGGGGATCCTCCAGCGCGGTACGCGCTGTGTAGCCGAGCCCGAGCCCGCCGACCACCACGTCCAGCGCGTCACCGGTCAGCGGAGCCAACCCGAGCCGGGCCAGTTCGATCTCCGCGACCGGGAAGGCGCTGGACATGAGGTACTCGTCGTCGAGCTTCACCTCGTACACGTCGGAGTCCAGTGCCGGGTCACGGCGCCGCCGCAGGCTGATCTCGCCGATCGGCGTCTCCCGCCAGGCCAGTTCCTCGAAACGCGCGCCCACCCGGTGTCCTCTCCGCCGATCCGTCCCCGGATGCTACCGGCCGGGGCTCGGCCCGGCCCGGCGAAACGGGGGCGGACGGCGGTCAGTCGGCGGGGCGGGTGGCCACCACGACGGTGTCCAGCGCGTCGACTGTGCCGCCGTCGGTGGCCGGGACCGGCCGGCGGGTCGTCTCGGCCCGCTGCACACGCAGCCCGGCCAGCCCGTCGACCACCGACTCCGGCGTGATCAGCACGTCCGGGTCCTGCGGGCCGCCGATGCCGCCGGAGAGGTTGGCCAGGTCGTGGCCCACCACGACGAGCGTGCCGCCGGGGCGCAGCGCGGACTTCGCCGCGGCCAGCACCCCGGCGAACTCCGGCGCGGGCAGGTGCAGGTAGCTGATCAGCACCAGGTCGTAGCTGTTCGGCACCGGCCGGTACGCGGTCGCGTCCGCGACCCGCCAGTCGACGGTCACGCCCCGCGCGGCGGCCAGCTCCCGCCCCCGGTCGACGGCCACCGTGGAGAAGTCCACCGCGTTGACCCGCCAGCCCTGACCGGCCAGCCAGACCGCGTTGCGGCCCTCGCCGGCGGCGATGTCCAGCGCTGACCCGGGGGTCAGCCCGGTGACCGACTCGACCACGAAACGGTTGGGCTCAGCGCTCCACACCAGTCCGGGCGTGTCGGCGTACCGGCTGTCCCAGGCGCTGCTGTCCACTGTGTTCCCTCCTCCGGCGGCCCCACACCGCCATGGTGACCGTACCGGCCACGGCAAGCGCTCCCACGGCGAGTCCCCACAGCGGCGGCAACTGCTGCGCGAGCACGAACACGCCCATCACCACGACGAACCAGCCGAACCCCCGGCGCAGCAGGTCGGCCGGGATCCGGCCGGCGAGCCGGCCACCGAGCAGGCTGCCGACGACGGCGGCGGCGGTGACCCCGGTGGCCAGACCCCAGTGGATCTGCACGCTGGACAGGTAGCCGGCCAGGCCGGCGAACGACTTCATCGCGATGACGACCAGCGAGGTGCCGACCGCGATCGGCATCGGCAGCCCGCCCAGCAGGGCCAGGGCCGGCACGACCAGGAAGCCGCCGCCCGCGCCGACCAGGCCGGTGACCAGGCCGACGACCACGCCGTCCCCGACCACCCGCAGCATCGGCAGCTCGTGCGGCACCGGGCGGCCCTCGGCGGACCGGCGGCCGCGCAGCATCGCGACCGCGGTGGCGAGCATCATCAGAGCGAACCCGGTGAGCAGGACGCCGGCCGGGACGAACTCGGCCAGCCGGCCGCCCGCGTACGCGCCGGTCATGCCGGCCACGCCGAAGATGAGCCCGGTGCGCCAGCGGACCCGGTTCGCCCAGGCGTGCGGCAGTACGCCGACGGCGCTGGTCACGCCGACGACCAGCAGCGAGGTGGCGATCGCCTCCTTGGCGGGCAGATCGGCGACGTAGACCAGCAGCGGCACGGCGAGGATCGACCCGCCGCCGCCGAGCAGGCCCAGCGTCACGCCGATCAGCACCGCGCCGGCCAGCGTCAGGACGAGAGTCGTCACTTGCGGCTCCCGTCACGCAACTGCCCGACGATCGTGTCGAGGTCGCAGCTCGCGCCGCGGTTGTACGGCAGCTTGCTCAGCAGCATGCCCATGGCGCAGGTGTTGGTGAGCGCGGCGAACGTGAGGCCCGCGCCGATGAACGCGGCGACCCACTTCAGGCCGGGCACGAACACCGACGCGACGATCGCGGCGAGCACGATCGAGCCGGCGACGAGGCGTACCTGGCGCTCCAGGTCCCAGCGCGGGCGGCCCTGGTTGACCGGCGCGTTGGTGGCCTGCCAGGCCAGCATGCCGCCGTCGAGCACCTTCACGTTGGGCAGGCCGACGGTGCCGAGCGCCTGACCGGCCTGGCCGGCCCGGACGCCGGAGCGGCAGATCAGCACCACGTCCTCGTCCAGGTGGCTGCGCAGCTCCGCGCGGTGCTCCCGGAGCAGGTCCAGCGGCACGTTGTACGCGCCGGGGATGTGCGCCGCCTCGAACTCACCGGGCGTGCGCACGTCGAGCATCCGGGGCGTACGGCCGGCGGCGATCAGCTCGCGCAGGGTCGCCGCGTCGATGGTGGTGGGGGTGGTCGTGGTCATGCTCTGTCTCCTTCACGGGGTGTTTTCGGGCAGGATCGGGCGCCGGCCGGCGTAGGGACACGCCGGCCGGGCGCTCGGGGAGAGGTCAGGCGGTGGGCGCCATGCGTACGCCGGCCTCCTCGGCCCGGCCGTACGAGTCGTCGATCAGCACCACGTCACGGCCGGCGTTGGCGAGCAGGGACGCGGCGGCGGTGGCCCGGTAGCCGGAGCCGCAGTGCACCCAGACGGTCCCGGCGGGGATGTCGGCGAGCCGCTTCGGCACGTCCGGCAGCGGCACGTGCACCGCACCGTCGATGTGCCCGGCCTTCCACTCGTTCGTCATCCGCACGTCGAGGACGACCTGCGGCTCGGGCAGCCCGGCCGGGGTCTTCCCGGCCTGCGCGGCGGCGAGCGCGCCGAAGTCGGCCACCGCCAGCTCCCGCAGCTGCGACGGGTCGCCGGTCCACTGCTCGGGCTCGCCGGTGGCCTGGGCGGCCGGACGGTCGATGCCGATGCGGACCAGTTCCCGCTGGGCGTCGGCGACCTGCTCCGGGGTCTGCGCCAGGAACGTGATCGGCACACCCCACTCGATCAGCCAGCCGAGCCACGTCGACATCGGCCCGTCCAGGCCGAGGCTGACGGTGCCGGCCAGGTGCGAGGCCGCGTACGCCTTGCGGTGGCGCAGGTCGACCACCCACTCGCCGGCGGCGATACGACGGCGCAGCTCGTCGGCGTCGGCGCGGGCCACCGGCGTGAGGTCGACCGGGGCGGGACCGGCGGCGTTGGCGACGCCCATGTGGGCGTAGTACGCCGGGTAGGCGTCCAGCCCGGCCAGCGTCTCGGTGACGAACTGGTCGGCGGCCAGCCGCAGCACCGGGTTGGCCTCCTTCTCCCGGCCGATCGTCGACTCGGGGGCGTCGGCCTGGCTGGCCGAGCAGAAGCTGCCGAAGCCGTGCGTGGGCCAGACCTGCGCGCCGTCGGGCAGCAGGTCGGCCAGCTTGCGCGCCGAGGCGTACTGGTGGTGCGCCAGTTCGTGCGCGTACTGCTGGCCGAGCAGGTCGGTACGGCCGGTGGTGCCGAACAGCAGCGAGCCGCCGGTGAACACGCCGGCCGCCGTCCAGCCGCCGTCGGTGGCCTCGTCGAGCGCGTACGACAGGTGGTGGAACGTGTGACCAGGGGTGCCGATCACCCGCAGCCGCATCGTGTCGGACACCGGCACGGTGTCGCCGTCGGTGGCCGGGGTCCGGTCGAACTCGACCGTGTCGGCGGCGGCCACCAGGTACTGCGCGCCGGTGATCCGGGCCAGTTCCAGGCCGCCGGAGACGTAGTCGTTGTGGATGTGCGTCTCGACCACGTGGGTGATCCGTACGCCCTTGGCGCCGGCCAGGTACAGGACGCGGTCGATGTCGCGCTGCGGGTCGACCACGATCGCCACCCGGCCGTCGGAGGCGAGGTAGCTGCGGTCGCCGAGCGAGGAGGTCGTGATGACGGACACGTCGAGAGTCATGCCGTTTCCTCTCATTGCCTATATACCCCCGGGGGTATGCGTGGGACAGTCTGCAGCCTGGGTCTCCAGGCAGGTGTTTACCCGCCCGCGTCGCTGTCACACGGCGCGGGCGGGACTCAGCCGGTCAGGCGGGCGTCGTCAGGCCAGGGACAGGAAGAGCTTCTCCAGCTCCTCCTCGGTCATCTCCGGCTCCTCGCCCGCCTGGCGGGCGGCGTCGCAGTAGCGCATGCCGGAGGCGATGATCTTGAAACCGGCCCGGTCGATGGCCTTGGAGACCGCGGCGAGCTGGGTCAGCGCGGCGCGGCAGTCCTCGCCGTTCTCCATCATCTCGATGACGGCGTTGAGCTGCCCCCGGGCCCGCTTGAGCCGGGTCAGCGCCTCGCCTGTCATCTCCGGTCGAAGATTCACGTCGTACCTCCTGCGCTCGAAGATACCCCAGGGGGTACCAGTGCCGCCACCCGTCAGGCGGTCTTGGCCCGGACCTCGTCCATGTCGAGGTCGCGCACGGCCCGGATCAGCTCCTCCAGTCCGGCCGTCGGCAGGGCGCCCGGCTGGGCGAACACCAGCACGCCGTCCCGGAACGCCATCAGTGTCGGGATCGACCGGATCTGGGCGGCGGCCGCCAGGGCCTGCTCGGCCTCGGTGTCGACCTTGCCGAAGACGATGTCCGGGTGCTGCTCGCTGGCCTTCTCGTAGACCGGCGCGAACGCGCGGCACGGGCCGCACCAGCCGGCCCAGAAGTCGACCAGGACGATGCCGTCCCGGTTCACGGTCTCCGCGAAGTCGGTGGTGGTCAACGCCACGCTCGCCATCAGTACCTCCGTCGGTTTCGGGTTCCGGCATGTGTAACACACCCCCGGGGGTATCCATTCCGGGGGGTGGTGCCGGGCCGCTGCCTTGATCGACTCCAGGTCGGGGAGGTGGTGTAGTCCGGATGGGTGTGATCCAGCCACCTCGGCGTACTGGCGGAGCGGGCCGACAACTGAGGGTCAGTGAGGGACACGCAGGGTCGCCGGAACATCGACGGAGCGCTTATCCTGTGCGCCGGCGATCCCGGCGGAAGGGACACGATGGCGTCGCGGCAGGACCAGCTGCACTCGTACCAGTTCACCGTCCAGCGGGCGGTCGCCGCGCTCGTCATGCGGGAGACGGACCCGCCGCAGTCCCCGTTCCGCCGGCTGGCCGGCGCCGGTCTGGCCAGCGTCCTGGTCGCGGCGATCGCGCTCGGCGGCGTCGCCCTCTACGGCCTGTTCACCGGCGGCGGTGACTCGTGGCGCGAGACGGGCGCGGTGATCGTGGAGAAGGAGTCGGGCGCGCGATTCGTCTACCGCGATGAGAAGCTGCACCCGGTGTCGAACTACGCCTCCGCGCTGCTGATCATCGGGGCGGAGCGGCCGAAGACGGTGCTGGTCAGCCGCCGCGCCATCGAGGGGGTGCCGCGCGGTCTGCCGCTCGGCATCGCCGACGCGCCGGACTCGCTGCCCGCGCCGAACCGGCTCGTCCGCGACGCCTGGACGCTCTGCTCGGTGGCGGGCGACGAGGCCGGGCGCGGCGAGACCGGGCGTCCGGCGGCGGGGCGCGGCGAGGCACGCTCGGTGCTGCTGATCGGGCGGGAGGCCGCCGGCGGCCGTGCGCTCGGCGACCAGGGCCTGCTCGCCTTGCACCCGGACGGCGGCCTGCACCTGCTCTGGCACGACCGGCGCTACCTGCTGCGCGACACGGACCGGGTGCTCGCCGCGCTCGCCGCCACCCGGGAGCGGGCGGTGCCGGTGGCGGCGGCGCTGCTGAACACGCTGCCGGCCGGCGCCGACCTGGCCCCGCCGCCGCTGGACGACCTCGGCGAGCCGTCCGAGCGGGTCACCGGTGCGACGGTGGGCGACGTCTACCTGGTGCGCAACTCCGGCGGCGGACGGCAGTACGCGGTCGCCAAGCGCGGTGGGCTGGCCGGCATCACCGAGTTGCAGGCGGCGCTGCTGCTGGCCCGCACCGGCCAGGGCGAGCCGGAACCGATCACGCTCGGCCGGTTCGCCGCGCTGCCGAAGCTCCCCGGTCTGGTGCCCGGTGGGGCGAGCGCGCCGCCCGCCGTACCGCCCCGGCTGGCCACCGACGAGGGCGCGCTCTGCGCGCGGGCCGCCGACGACACAGGCGTCCGCGAGCTGCGCCTGGGCGTCACCGCGCCGGACCCGAACGCCGCCGCGCGGACAGCCGGCGGCCGGGCCGGGCTCGCCGACGCGGTGGTGGTCGAGCCGGGACGCGGCGCGCTCGTGGAGGCGGTGCCCGCGCCGGGCGCGACCGGCGGCGCGATCTGCGTGGTCACCGACCTGGGCCGGCGGTACGCGCTGACCGGCGCGGACGTGCCGGGCATGCTCGGGTACGCGGGCGTGCGCCCGGCGCGGCTGCCGGCGGGCCTGGTGGACCTGCTGCCGGCCGGTAGCCCGCTCGACCCGGAGGCCGCCCGCACGGTCGCCGCGCCCGCCTGAGCGCCGAGCGCGCGATCCGTTGGGGAGAAAGAGCGGCGGTCAGCCGGCGGGGCGGCGCAGCACACTCACCGCGAAGTCGGCGTCGTCCCGCCACGGCCGCAGGTCCCAGGTGGCGAAGCGGTGCTCGGGGCGCAACCCGGCGGCGACCGCGTCGGCGTCCAGGTCGGCCACCGGGTAGCCGCGGTCGGTGCCGAAGCCGACCACGACCAGGCCGTCCGGGCGCACGTGCGCGGCGACGCGGGCCAGCACGTCGCGCTCGGTGCCGGGGGCGACGAAGACCATCACGTTGCCGGCCAGCACCGCGGCGTCGAACGGCTCGGCCTCGCCCTGGGCGGCCAGGTCCAGCTCGGCCAGGTCGGCGACCAGGAAACGGGGGCCGGGATGGTCGGCGCGGGCCGCCTCGACCAGCGTCGGGTCGGCGTCCACGCCCACGACGTCGTGCCCGCGCGCGGCGAGCGCGGCGGCGACCCGGCCGGTGCCGCAGCCGGCGTCCAGGACACGCGCGCCCGGCGGTACGAGCGCGTCGAGCAGCCGCGCCTCACCGGACAGGTCGGCGCCCTCGGCGGCGAGCTGACGGAACCGGTCCACGTACCACTGCGAGTGGCCGGGCTTCGTGTCGGTCACCCAGCGGGTCGGCTTGGCCATGGGGCCACCGTAGCTGATCTTGTGGCAACGGGTCAGGCGAGCGCCAGGAACGTGCCGGCGGCGAGCGGCCCGCCCAGCGCGACGCCGGCCAGCACCTGCGGCCAGGTGTGGTCGCCCAGCCGTACCCGGGACCAGCCGACGGCCGCGACGAGCACCCAGCCGAGGCTCGCGGCCGGGCCGGCCAGCGGCACCAGCACGGCGACGGTGGCGGCGGCCACCGCAGCGTGGATGCTCAGCTTCCACCAGTGGTTCACCAGCGCGCAGGCCGCGCCGACCACGAAGACCACGACGATCACGGCGAACAGTTCGGCCGGCGCGCGGACCGCCGCCAGCAGCAGCAACCCGGCCGCGACCGAGGCCAGCCCGATCGACAGCGGCCGGGCCCGCTGCGTGCGGTCGCCGACGTGCCGGTCGGTGAGGCGTCCCCGGCGTACGCCGTGCACGAGCACACCGATCGGGATGACGGCGCAGAACGTGAGCGCGATGCCGCCCCAGAGCAGGAACTGGCCCGCCGAGCGGCTGACCCGGGCGGCGGCGATCAGCGGCAGCGCGGTGACCAGGACGGTCGGGGCGAGCGCCTCGGTGAGCAGCCGGGCCGCCCGCGCGCCGGCCCGGCGCTCCCGTGATGCTCGCACCCGATCATCCTGGCACGGATGCTCAGCCCTTCTCGGCTCCGCTGGTGAGTCCCTCGGTGAGCAGGCGTTCCCCGGCGAAGAACAGCACCACGATCGGCAGCGTGAGGATGACCGAGCCGGCCATCAGCACGGTCTTGGGCACCTCCACGCCGTCGGCGAGCAGGGACAGCCCCAGCGACACGGTCCACCGGTCCGGCCGGTCGACCAGGAACAGCAGCGCGAACAGGTACTCGTTCCAGGCGATCATGAAGTCGTACAGCGCGACCGCCATCACCGACGGCGCCGCGAGGGGCAGGCTGACCCGGCGGATGATGCCGAGCCGGCCGGCGCCGTCGATCGCCGCGGACTCCTCCAGGCTGACCGGGATGGTCTCGAAGTAGTTCTTCAGCATGTAGACCGACACCGGCAGCGTCTGCGAGATGTAGACGAGCACCAGCCCGGTCAGCGACCCGCGCAGCCCGGCCCGGGTGAAGACCACGAACAGCGGGATCGCGATGACTATGGACGGGAACAGGTAGACCGCCAGGAACAGCGCGCTGACCTGCCGGCGGCCGAAGAACCGCAGACGGGACACCGCGTACGCGCCGGGGATGGCGATCACCAGGGTGAGCGCGGTGGCTGCGAGCGCGACCAGGCCGCTGTTGCGGATGAACGTGAGGAAGCCCTGGCCGCCGTCGGAGACGGACTTCAGCACCTCGGCGTACGTGGCGACGGTCAGCTCGCCGAACGGCACCCAGAGCGAGCCGGGTTCGAGCAGCAGGCGTTCGATCGGGCGTACCGACAGCACCAGCATGTACCAGAACGGCAGCAGCGTGACCACCAGGAACCCGGCGATCACCAGCCGGCGCAGCCAGCGCAGGCTCACCGTCTCGATCCGGTCCCGGTCCATCACGCCTCCCGTCGCGCGCCGAAGAAGCGCAGGTAGATCGCCACGAACACGAGCAGCACCACGGCGAGCACGACCGCCTGGGCGGCGGCCGCGCCGATGTCGGTGCGGGCGGTGAGGAACTGGTAGACCCGGACGCTGACCACCTCGGTGCCGGCGGCGCCGCCGGTGAGCAGATAGACGTCGTCGAACTTGTTGAACGTCATGATGAAGCGGAGCACGCCGATCAGCGCGATCACCGGCATGAGCTGTGGCAGCAGGATGTGCCGGAACCGCTGCGTGGGTGTCGCACCGTCGACCCGGGCGGCCTCCTCCAGCTCGCCGGGCACCGCCTGGAGCCGGGCCAGCAGGAACAGGAACGCGAACGGGAAGTAGCGCCACGCCTCGAACGCGATCACCGTCCAGAGCGCGGTGGACTCCTGGGACAGGAACGGCACCGGGGAGTCCCAGCCGAGGAACCGCCGCCCCCAGTCGTTGACGATGCCGAGCTGCGGGTCGAGCATCACCTGCCAGACGAACGTCATGGCGACCACCGGCGCCACGTACGGCAGCAGCATCGACGCGCGCACCAGCGTGCGGCCCCGGAACGGCCCGCGTACGGCCAGCGCCGCCGCGAGGCCGACCACGATCGAGCCGGCGGTGCCGCCGACGCTGTAGAGCACAGTGGTCCAGAGCGTGTCGGCGAACCCGGGCGTGTGCAGCACCCGGTCGATGTTGTCCAGGGTCAGTTCGCCGAACAGGCCGGTCTTGCGCAGCGTCGCCAGGCGTACCCGCTGGAAGGCCAGCACCACCGTCCAGACGATGGGTATGCCGATCACCGCGACCACGACGAGCAGGGTCGGGGTGACCAGCGCGAGCCCGGCGCGGGACTCGCGGCGGCGCAGCGTCAGCGGGCGTCGGCCGGGTCGGCGGGGTCGCTCCGGCGCGGGGGAGCGGCCGGCCTCCGGCGCGGTGGTGGTCAATTGACGCCCTTGGCTATCGCTTCGACGTCCTTGCGGGCGCGTTCGGCGGCGGCGCGGGCGTCGGACCTGCCGCCGACGACGTCGGCCAGCGCCTTGGGTACGGGCAGCTCACCGAGGATGGCGCCGACGAGCTTGCCCTGGTTCTCGGTCAGGCCCCAGCGCTGGAACGTGTCGGGGCTGCGCCGCAGCGTGGCGAGCACGTCCTCGCCGTAGACCTCCGACAGCGGCTTCTTGGTGTCCACCCCGGCCGGGCTGGTGTTCCAGGCGGTCCGGAACTTCTGCTTGTCCTCCGGGGTGCCGGTGCGCACCGGGAAACGCCCCTCGGGGGACATGCCGAACCAGCGCGGGTAGCCGTCGGAGAGCATGTACTCCACGAACGACTTCGCCGGGTCGGCGGCGCCGTCGAGCACCGCCCAGGAGCTGACCTCGCCGTACTGGGCCGGCTCGGTGCCGTTGGGGCCCTTGATCGCGGTGACGAACCCGCTGTTCTTCGCCAGCCAGGCCGGGTCGGACTGGCACTGCGGGCAGGTCGGCCGGGCGTCGGCGCGCAGCCCGGCCAGCTCGTCGAGGATGAACGGCGACCAGATCAGCATGGCCGCCTTGCCGGCGAAGTAGGTGGCCCGGGTGGTGTCGACGTCCTGGGCGCCCTTGACGGAGTTGTTCCACATCAGGTCGCCGTAGAAGCGGAACGCCTCGACGCACTCGGGGGAGTCCAGAGTGACAGTGCCGGAGTCGTCGGTGAGCCGGCAGTTGTTCGCCAGCGCCAGATGCTCGAACGTCTGCTGGGTGAACACGTCACCGGGGGAGGTGGCCGCGGTGATGCCGGCGACGCCGCCGGTGTTCAGCTTCGCCGCCGCGGCGGCGATCTTCTCGTACGTGTCGGGCGCCGGCAGGCCGGCGGCGGCGAACAGGTCCTTGCGGTAGACGAGCAGCTGGCCCCACCCGTCGCTCGGTACGGCGAGCTGCGTGCCGCCGTCGCTGGTGAGTTCCAGCGCGCGGGGCGTGAACGTGTCCCGGCCGAGCCGGCCGACGACGGCGGCGTTGGCGTCGGCGTCGAGGAGTTCGTTGGCGGACAGCGTGCGCACCCCGGCCAGTGAGACCGAGCCGACCACGTCGGGCAGGTCGCCGGCGGCGGCGCTGGAGGCGATCAGGGACGGGAACTGGTCCTCGTTGACGGTGACCAGGTTGACCTTGACGCCGGTCTTGGCGGTGTAGTCGGCGATGATCGCCTTGGTGGCGGCGACGCGGTCCGCCACGTCTTCCAGGCTCCAGACGGTGATCTGCGAACTGTCGGATTTCTGCCCGTCGTTGCTGCATGCGGCCACGCCGGTCCCGGCCAGTGCCAGGATCAGGCTGATTGCGAGCCGCCGCGTGGAGGGTGATGACATCGGTGGCACTCCTCTCGAAAGAGCACGGCCTGCCGCTAATACCCATCGATTCATCAATCGAATCACATATGCCCATTTTTTGGGTTAGAATCGGGGTCGGCACTTCACTCGGAGCGACGCCATGAGCAACTGGGTTGTCTCTCTGGCCGGGCCCGGGCACGTACGCCTGGAGCCCTGCCCCACCGACCGGCTCGGTCCGGGCCAGGTCCGCGTCCGCACCCGCTACTCGGGCATCTCCGCCGGCACCGAACTGACGCTCTACCGGGGCAGCAACCCGCGACTGCGCAAGGACTGGGACGCCGGCTCCCGCATGTTCGTGCCCCGCCAGGCCGCGCCCGCGTACCCGGTGGTGGGTTTCGGTTACGAGGAGGTCGGCGAGATCGTCGAGGTCGCCCCCGACGTGGCCGGGCGACGGCCCGGCCAGCTCGTCTGGGGGATCTGGGGGCACCGCGCCGAGGCCGTGCTCCCCGCGACGGCCGCGCATCCGCTGCCACCGGGCCTCGACCCGCTCGCCGCCGTGTTCGCCCGGCCCGGTGCCATCGCGCTGACCGCCGTGCTCGCCGGTGACCTGCACCTGGGCGACTGGGTGGGCGTGTTCGGGCAGGGCGTGATCGGGCTGCTCGGCACGCGCCTGGCCGCACTCTCCGGCGCCCGCGTCGTCGCCGTCGACCGGATGCCCGGCCGGCTCGCGCACGCCGTGCGGCTCGGCGCGCGCCGGGTGGTCGACGCCGCCGCCGACTCGCCCGCCGCCGCGCTGCGGGCCGCCACCGACGGCCGGGGCGCCGACGTGTGCCTGGAGCTGTCCGGGTCGTACCCGGCGCTGCACGAGGCGATCCGCGCCACCGCGCACGCCGGGCGCGTCGTCGCGGCCGGCTTCTACCAGGGGTACGCCCACGGGCTGGAACTCGGCGAGGAGTTCCACCACAACCGGATCCAGCTCGTGGCCGCCCAGGTCTCCGGGCCGGACCCGGCACCCGGCACGGCCGGCCGGTGGTCCGGGACGCGGATCGCACACACCTTCATGGACCTGGTGGCCGAGGGCAGCGTCGACCCGCTGCCGCTGGTGAGCCACGTCGTCGACGCGGGCGCGGTGGCCGACGCCCTGGCGTTGCTCGACCGCGGTGACGGTGACGTCCTCCAAGTGGTGCTGAGGTTCTGATGGACATTCCGCTCTCGTGCCAGGAGCAGTTGCTTCCCGGCGCCGACCTGATCCAGAAGTACGCCCTCGCCGTCTCCCTCGGCTGCCAGGGCATCGAGCTGCGCGGGCGGGGCGACCTGGCCCTGGCCCGGCGGCTGCCGGAGCTGCGCCGCGCCCGCGCCGCCGGCGTGGTCATGCCGACCGTCTGCGTCGAGATGGACCACTTCATCGGCGACTTCGACCCGGCCCGTTCCCGCGACGCGGTGGACAACCTGCGCTCCCAGCTGTCGGTGATCGCCGAGCTGGGCGGCGTCGGTGCGATGACCCCCGCCGCGTGGGGCATGTTCTCCCGCCGGCTGCCGCCGTTCGAACCACCACGCTCGGCCGACGGCGACCGGCGGGTGCTCGTCGACGCCCTGGGCGAGCTGGCCGGGCACGCCCGCGCCGAGGGGGTCACCGTGTTCCTGGAACCGCTCAACCGGTACGAGGACCACATGGTCAACCGGCTCGACCAGGCGGTCGAGCTGTGCCGCGCGGTCGGGTCACCGGCGCTGCGGGTGGCCGCCGACACGTACCACATGAACATCGAGGAGGACGATCCGCAGGCCGCGCTGCGCGCCGCCGCGCCGTACCTCGGGCACGTCCAGGTCAGCGACTCCAACCGGCACCAGCCCGGCGCCGGGCACCTGGACTGGGGTGCGCTGCTGGCCACGCTCGACGCGATCGGCTACACCGGCTGGCTGGCGCTGGAGTGCCGGCTGCGCGGCGAGCCGGTCGCCGCGCTGCGCCAGGCCGCCACCGCGCTGGCCCAGGCCCGTCCCCGGCGGGCCGCCGCATGACGCTGACCACCGGGGTACGCGCCGACGCCGACCGCCACGCCCGGCTGCGCCGCCTCGCGCTGGCCACCCTGGACGCCAACTGGGAACACGACCACACGGTCCCCTCGCGCACGCTCTACCCGCACCAGTGGAGCTGGGACTCGGCGTTCATCGCGATCGGCCTGGCCCACGTCCGCCCCGACCGGGCCTGGCGGGAGCTGCGCACGCTGTTCGCCGCGCAGTGGGTCGACGGGCGGGTGCCGCACATCGTGTTCAACCCGGCCTCGCGCGCCGGGCCGTACTTCCCCGGGCCGCAGTTCTGGGACTCGGCCCGCGCCGACGGCTCACCGGCCCGGGCCACCTCCGGGATCGTCCAGCCGCCGGTGCACGCCCCGGCCGCCTGGCTGGTGCACCGCCGCGCGCCCGGCGAGGCGTCGGTGGCCGCGCTGCGGCGGCTCTACCCGAGGCTGGTCGCGGAGCAGCGCTACCTGACCGGCCGGCGAGACGCCGGGGGCGGCGGGCTGGCGTCGATCGTGCACCCGTGGGAGTCCGGACTGGACAACAGCCCCGCCTGGGACGCGCCGCTCGCAGGGGTGCCCGCCGACGAGGCGGTGATGCGCGCGTACCGCCGGCACGACACCGCGCACGCCGACGCGGCGCAGCGTCCCACCGACCTGGACTACGCGCGGTACGTCGCGCTCGTGGAGAGCTACCGGGCCGGCCGCTACCGGGACGAGGGCCTGCTCGGACGGCATCCGTTCCTGGTGGAGTGCCCACTGGTGAACGCCGCGCTCGGCGTCTCCGAGTACGCACTCGCGCGCATCGCCGCTGTGATCGGCGCCGACCCGGGGCCGCACCGCGACCGGGGTGCCCGGATCACCGAGGCGCTCGTCACCCGCCTCTGGGATCCGGTCGCCGGCACGTTCCGTCCCCGCGACGTGCGCGCCGACCGGCTCGTGCCGGCCCGGACCGTGCTCGGGCTGATGCCGCTGGCGCTGCCCGAACTGCCCGCCGCACAGGTGTCGGCGCTGCTGGCCGAGGCGTGCTCGCCGCGCTTCGGGCTGGCCGCCCGGATGGACCGGCCGCTGCCCACGTACGACCGCACCGCGCCGGACTTCGAGCCGCTGCGCTACTGGCGCGGCCCGAGCTGGATCAACACCGGCTGGCTGCTCTGGCAGGGACTGCGCACCCACCGCCGCGTCGACCTGGCCGCCGGGCTGCGCGAGTCGCTGCTCGACCTGGTCGACCGGGCCGGCTGCCACGAGTACTTCCACCCGGACACCGGCGCCGGTCTCGGCTCACCGGCGTTCAGCTGGACCGCCGCGCTGGTGCTGGACGCGCTCGCCCAGGAGTGACAGCGGCGGGCGCCGGGCACGCCGGCGCCCACCGGGCCGTCCAGGGCTCAGGCGATGCCGGCCGGGGTGGCGCCGCCGATGCGCAGCGCCGACATCGGCGCGTCGTCGATCGCGTAGCCGAGCGCGTCGACCACCTCGACCACGCCGCTGACCTGCCGGGTCAGCCGGACCGCGAGCTGCGCGGTGGACCGGCACTCCACCTGGCCGGTGAGCGTCACCACGCCCCTGTCGACTGTCACGTCCACCACCCCGTCGCGGACGCCGAGGCTGCGCCACAGCACCTCCTCGACCACGTCCCGCCGGATGCCGGCGTCCGGGCGCAGGTGCACCTTGAGCAGGTCGCCGCGGGTGACGATGCCGACCAGCCGGCCGAGGTCGTTCACCACCGGCAGCCGCTTCACGCCGCGCGCGTCCATCAGCCGGGCCGCCTCCACGATCGTCGCGTCCGGCGTGATGGTGACCGGGGGAGCGGTCATCAGGTCGGCGGCGAGCGTCGCGCCGGCCTTCGCCCGCGCCTCGCGGCGGTGCCGGTCCGGCAGGATCCGCCGCTCCTGGGGCTGGCCCAGGAACTCCACCTTGTACATCAGGTCCGCCTCGGACACCACGCCCAGCACCCGGCGGGTCTCGTCCACCACCGGCGCCGCCGTGACGTGCCGCTCGGTCAGCACGTCGACGATCTCCCGGTAGTCAGTGCCCTCCCGTACCGACGCCACGTCCCTGGTCATCACGTCCTGCACCTGCCACGTACGCATGGCGAACCTCCCTGTGTCCGCCTCCGACGCTAGGCGGCGGCGACGGGCCGGAGCAGGGGCGCAAAGACCAGGTCAGGGGGCCGGAGGTCCCGAATCACCCAGCCGCGACGGGCTCCGCGACCTCGTCGAGGGGCGGCTCGGCGGTCAGCAACTCGGCCGGCACCGGCTCGACCTCCACCCGGCAGTCGTGGAACGTGGGCGCCTCGCCCAGGTCGGTGTCCCGGACGCCGGTGACCGCGTTGACGGTGGACCGCCCCGGGCTGCGTCGCGCCCAGTACGCCTTGTACGTGAACGCGCACCCCGGCCGGGTCGCCTCGTCCACCGCCACCGCGGCGAGGAACGCGCCCCTGTCGTTGTGCACCCGTACCGCGTCGCCGTCGGCGAGCCCGCGCGCCGCCGCGTCGTCCGCGTGCAGGTGCACCAGGGGCGGCCCGGCGAGGCGGGTGTGCCACGGCAGCGACGCGAACGTGGAGTTCATCAGGTAACGGTTGGCCGGGGTGAGCAGCGTCAGCGGGAACCGGCGGGCCAGCTCCGGGTCGGCCGCCTCGGCCGGTGGCGTGTATCCGGGCAGCGGGTCCACCCCGAGCGCGGCCAGCGCCGGGTCGTGCAGCCGGGCCCGCCCGTCCGGGGTGGGGAAACCGCCCTCGGCGTACGGCGCGGAACCCACCGGCACACCGGTGAGCCGGGCGTACGTGCGCTCACGCAGCTCCTCATACGTGATCGGGGCGTCGGCCAGCAACTGCCGGGCCAGGTCCTCGTCGCTGTCCCGGAACGCCGGGTGGTCGATCCCGAGCGCGGCGGCGATCCGCCGGAAGATCTCGGTGTTCGGCAGCGCCTCGCCCGGCGCGCGGGTGACCGGCAGGTTCAGCGTCGTGTAGTGGTGCCCGTAGGACGTCTGGAGGTCCAGGTGCTCGGGCTGCATGGTGGCCGGGAGCACCACGTCGGCGTAGTCGCAGGTGTCGGTCCAGCGCTGCTCCAGCACCACTGTGAACAGGTCGGCGCGGCCGAGCCCGGTCAGCAGCCGGGCCTGGTCCGGGGCGGTCGCCGCCGGGTTGGCGTTGAACACCACCAGCGAGGTGACAGGCGGGTCGGCCTCCCCGGTGAGCACGGCGGCCAGCCGGCTCATGTTCAGCGACCGGGCCGGCGGGGCGGGCATGCCGGCCGGCCGGATCACCGGGCCGTTGTCGACCCGGTGGTGGCCGCTGGTGGTCACCAGCGCCCCGCCGCCGGGGTACCGGAAGTCGCCGGTGACCAGCGGCAACGCGCAGATCGCCCGGATCGCCTGCCCGGCGCCGTGGTGCCGTTGCAGGCCCAGCCCGACCCGTACCGCTGTGGGCCGGGCGGTGGCGATCCGCTCACCGAGACGGCGGATCGTCCCGGCCGGCAGGCCGCACTCGGCGGCGGCCCGCTCCACCGGCCAGTCGTCGAGCCGGGCGCGCAGTTCCGGCCAGCCGGTGGTGTGCGCGGCCAGCCACGCCTCGTCGGCCGCCCCGGCGTCGCGGACGTGCCGCATCAGCCCGAGAGCGAGCGCCGCGTCGGTGCCTGGTAGCGGCGCGACGTGCTCGTCGCTGCGGGCCGCCGTGTCGGTGCGCAGCGGGTCGATCGTCACCACGTACGCGCCGCGCTCGCGGGCCTGCTGCACGAACGGCCACAGGTGCAGGTTGGTGACGAGCGGGTTGGCGCCCCAGAGCACGATCAGGTTCGCCTCGACGATCGACTCCGGTTCGAAGCCGACCGAGGCGCCGTAGAGCGAGCGCAGCGCCGCCCGCGCCGCGGCCGTGCAGATGGTGGTGTCCAGGCGGGACGCGCCCAGGTGGGCGAAGAGCCGGGGCCCCATGGTCCAGCCCTGGACCAGGCCCATCGTGCCGGCGAAGTAGTAGGGCAGCACCGACTCCGGGCCGTCCCGCTCGATGCTCGCGCGCAGCCCGGCGGCCACCCGGTCGAGGGCCTCGTCCCAGCTCGCCGGCCGGTACGCGACCCGGCCGGTGCCCTTCGGGCCGGTGCGGACCCAGGGCGTGGTGAGCCGGTCCGGCCCGTTCACCGCGTCCAGGTAGCGGTTCACCTTGCCGCAGAGCGCGCCCCTGGTGAACGGGTGGTCGCGGTCGCCGCGCAGCGCGACCGCCCGGCCGTCGTCGACTGTGAGCTGCCAGACGCAGGTGTCCGGGCAGTCCAGCGGGCAGGCGCCGGGGTGGGTCGTGACGGGGGCCATGGGCGGATGCTACCGACGCGACCGGCCACCTGCCCTCCGGCTTTTCCGCCTCCCGGTGGGTGGGGCGTTTGGCCGGGGTGGGGGCGGGTACCCGCCGGGGCCGACCGCTGTGGGCGTGGTGCCCGCCGGCGGCGAGGGGAGGGGTGGGATGCGGTTCCCCCTGTTCGTCGAGGCGGTGGCGCGGCGGGCCGAGTTGCCCGCTGACGAGGCCGCGACCGTCTCCCGTGCCGTGTTGCAGACCCTCGCCGACCGGATCACCGCGGACGAGACGACGGACCTGGCCGCGCAGCTGCCGGACGACGTGGGCGGCTATCTGGAGCCCGCCGGCACCGCCACCACCGGTGGCGCTGTCGACTTCCTGTACCGCGTGGCCGAACGCGCGGCGGTGGACCCGGCGGTCGCCGAGGTGGGTGCCGTCGCGGTGCTCGCGACGCTGCGCGACACGGTGACGGTGGGGGAGTTCCACGACCTCGTCGCGCAGCTCCCGAAGGGCTTCGACGCCATGGTGGACCCCATCCCACGACCGCCGTACGATGTCTGAGCAGGCTCCCCGCGATCCGGGTCGAGCTGCGGCACCGAGGCCGTCGCGGCGAAAGATTCCACGGCCTGGAAGTATTTTCACCGTAAAATAATTTGTCGGTTGTCACGTACGCTGAAAAACGTCTACGCGCTAGAGGGATGATCGGACGAATTCCTCCGTCCGAGGTTCCAAGGTGCCGTCCCCTCTTCGGCTCAAGCCTCATCGCCGCTCTTCCGGCGCACGGATCGAGCCATATTCTGCTTCCAATGTGAAGTCCTGGGGGGGATCAATGATCACATTCGTCGATTGCTGCCTGCCTGCCCTCTGTGGAGCGCAACCCGCTTCCTGACATGGCAGAGACGATGATCATCAATCGTTTCGGCGCGATCTCGGCGGTACACGGCGGACGTCCGGCACTTCTCGGTGAGACCCACGAGGTCACCTACACCGAGCTGGCCGGATCGGCCGGCGGGCACGCTGCCGTGTTCGCCGCCGCGGGCCTGCGCGCCGGAGACCGGATCGCGCTGCTCACCGCACACGGTGCGCCCACCGTGGCGGCGATGCTCGGCGCCCTCGCGACCGGATGCGCGTACGTTCCGCTGGACCCGGGCTTCCCGGTCGCGCGGCTGCGCCACATGGTCGACGCCGCCGGGGTCACCGCGGTGGCCTGCGCCGCCGAGCACCGCGACCTCGCCTCCACACTGGCCGCCGGGCGCCCGGTCGTAGCGCTGGACGAGGCGCCGCCGGCCCCGCTGCGCCCGGTCGCGGCCGACCCGGACGCGCTGGCGTACGTGCTGTTCACCTCCGGCTCGACCGGAGTACCCAAGGCGGTCGGACAGACCCACCGCAACCTGGCCCACGTCGTCGACAACCAGATCGCCGCGCTCGGCGTCGGCCCGGACGACCGGCTCAGCCTGCTCGCGTCGTTCAGCTTCGACGCCGCCATCCCCGACCTCTACCCGGCGCTGCTCACCGGCGCCGCAGTCGTACCGGTCGACCTGCGCCGCCAAGGGCTGGCGCACGCCGTCGACCAGCTCGACCGGCACCGCGCCACGGTGCTGCACTGCACGCCCACCGTCTACCGCTTCCTGCTCGACACGCTCGGCGCGCGCCGGCTGCCCACGGTGCGGGCGGTGCTGCTCGGCGGCGAGCAGGCCACCTGGGCCGACGCGGCCCGCGGCCGGGACCGCTTCGCCCCCGGCTGCGTGCTCGTCAACGGCTACGGCGCCACCGAGATGACGTTCGCCGCCCGGCACGTGCAGCAGCTGTCCGAGGTGGACCCTGATGCCCGCGGGCCGCTGCCGGTGGGCGTCGCGTTCCCCGGCTACCGGCTGGACCTCGCCCCGGACACCGGCGAGATCGTGGTCCGCAGCCGCCACCTCGCCCCCGGCTACCTCAACCAGGACAGCGACCGGTTCGGCGTCGACGCCGACGGGCTGCTGTCGTACCGCACCGGTGACCTGGGCCGGCTGCTGCCCGGCGGGGAACTGGTCTGCCTCGGTCGGCTCGACCGGCAGGTCAAGGTGCGCGGGCACCGGGTCGAGCTGACCGAGATCGAAGCGGTGCTGTCCGCCCAGCCCGGCGTGGCGGGCGTGCGCGCGATCGTGCGCGACGGCGAGCTGCTCGCGTACGCCCGCCCGGCCGGCGCCCGCCCGGAACCGGCGGCGCTGCGCGCGGCGCTGACCGCCGCGCTGCCCGACTACGCCGTGCCCCGCGCGGTGGTGGTGGTCGACGAGTTCCCGCTCACCGTCACCGGCAAGGTCGACGAGCGGGCGCTGCCCGACCCGGTCACCGAGGTGCCCGCCGAGGAGGCCCCGGCCACCGACACCGAACGCGCCGTGCACGACATCTGGTGCGCGGTGCTGGGCCGCGACGCGGTCGCCCGCACCGCCAGCTTCTTCGACGTGGGCGGGCAGTCGCTGCTGCTGGGCCAGGTGCAGCAGCGCCTCGCCGAGCGGTTCGGCGTACGCCTGCCGATGCTGCGCCTGTTCGACCATCCGACCGTCGCCACCCAGGCGGCGCTGCTCGACGCCCCGCCCGAGGCCGTCCGCGCCCCGGTGCTGCCCGCGCCCGCCGCGCCGGTGCGCGCCGCACGCGAGTACACCGGCGACGAGATCGCCGTGGTCGGCGTCGCCGGGCGGTTCCCCGGCGCGCCCGACGTGGCCACGTTCTGGTGGAACCTGTGCACCGGCGTCGACTCGGTGCACGACCACACCGACGAGGAGCTGGCCGCGCTCGGTGTCGGCCCCGCTCTGCGCGCGGACCCCCGGCACGTCCGCGCCACCGGCCGACTCGACGGGGTGGCCGACTTCGACGCCGACTTCTTCGGCTTCGGCGCCGACGAGGCCGCCCGTACCGACCCGCAGCACCGGCTGTTCCTGGAGACCGCCTGGGAGGCCCTGGAGGACGCCGGGCACGACCCGGCGCGCTTCCCCGGGCTGGTCGGCGTCTACGCCGCCACCTCGGCCAACCGCTACTTCCTGTTCCACCTCATGGACAACCCGGCGGTGGTCGGCGACGTCGACCCGGACGACTGGGAGGCCCGGCTCGTCGGCCGCCAGTTCACCGACCACCTGCCCGGTCAGGTGGCCTACCGGCTCGGCCTGACCGGCCCGGCGATGGCCGTGCAGAGCGCCTGCTCCAGCTCGCTCGTCGCGGTGTGCGTCGCCGCGCAGAGCCTCGCCGACTACCAGTGCGACCTGGCGCTGGCCGGCGGGTCGACGGTGATGTGGCCGCGGCACCGGGCGGGCGGGCTCGCCTCGCCCGACGGCCGGTGCCGCGCCTTCGACGAGGCCGCCGCCGGCTCCGGCTTCGGCTCCGGCGCGGGCGTGGTCGCGTTGCGCCGGCTCTCCGACGCGCAGGCCGACGGCGACCGCATCTACGCGATCCTGCCGGGCTGGGCGGTCACCAACGACGGCCCGGACCGGGCCGGCTTCGCCGTACCCGGCCCGGCCGGACAGGCCGCCGCCGTCGCGAACGCGCTCGCCACCGCCGAGGTCGCACCCGGCGAGGTCCGCTTCGTCGAGGGCCACGGCAGCGGTACGCCGCTCGGCGACGCCATCGAGGTCGCCGCGCTGCACGAGGTGTACGCGGGCGCCGCGCCCGCCGAGTCCACAGCGCTCGGCTCGGTGAAGACCAACATCGGTCACCTCGACGCCGCGGCCGGCATCGCCGGGCTGATCAAGACGGTGCTGGCCGTCCGGCACGGGGTGATCCCGCCGAACCTGCACTTCACCCGTCCGCACCCGGAGATCGACCTGGCCGCCGGACCCTTCTACGTGCCCACCAAGGCGCGGGACTGGCCGGACGACGCGCGCCGGGTCGCCGGAGTGAGCGCGTTCGGCCTGGGCGGCACCAACGCGCACGTCGTGGTGGAACAGCCGCCGCCCGCCGAGCCGGCCGACCCGCCCGGCGGGGGACCGTGGCTGCTGCCGGTCTCCGCGCGTACCCCGGCGGCGCTGCGGGCCGCGCTGGCCCGCCTGCGCAGCCACCTCGCCGGGGCCGCCCCGGCACTGTCCGACGTGGCCGCCACGCTGGCGCTGGGCCGGCGGGCGTTCGCCCACCGGGCGGCGGTGGTCGCCGCCGACCTGCCGGCCGCGCTCTCCGCGCTGGACGTGCTGCTGGACACCGGCGCCCGCATCGCCGGTGACGGCGGCCCGCTGCGCGAGACGGCCGCCGAGTGGGTCGCCGGGCGCGACGTCGACTGGCACGCGCTGCACCCCGAGGGCACGGTCCGGCGCACCGGACTGCCCACCTACCCGTTCCAGCGCCGCCGGCACTGGATCGACCCCGTGCAGAAAGGTCCGCGGTGAACTGGTTCGTCTCCGCCGGAAGCCGACCCGAGGCGCCGGTGCGGTTGTTCTGCCTGCCCTACGCCGGAGCGGGCGCCAGCGCGTTCCGGCGCTGGGCGGCCGAGTTCGGTCCGAGCGTCGACGTGGTGCCGGTGCAACTGCCCGGCCGGGAGAACCGGATCACCGAGGACCCGCGCTTCAGCGTCGCCGAGGTGGCCGACGCCATCGCCTCCCGTGCCGACCGCCCGTACGCGATCTACGGCCACTCGATGGGCGGACGGCTCGGCTTCGACGTGGTCCGTGAGCTGCGCCGCACCGGCCGCCCGCTGCCGCTGCGGCTCTACGTCGGCGGCGCGCGCGCCCCGCACGTCGCCACGCCCGGCCCGTTCGACGGGCTGTCCCGGGCCGGCGACGACGAGCTGCTGCGCCGCCTCGGCGAGGGCGGCGGCCTGCCCGCCGAACTGCTCGACCACCCCGAGCTGGTGGAACTGCTGCTGCCGCTGCTGCGCGCCGACTTCGGCCGGGTCGACGACTACCGCCACGTGCCGGGCGAGCCGCTGCCGGTGCCGATCGTCGTGTTCGCCGGTCGCACCGACCGGGCGGTCAGCCGGGAGCAGAGCGCCGCCTGGGCCGAGCACACCGCGGCCGGGTTCACCCTGCACGAGCTGGACGGCGGGCACTTCTTCCTGCACGACCGGCTGACCGAGCTGGCCGCGCTGATCCGGGCCGACCTGACCGCCGCGCCCACCGACACCCGCCCCGGCACACCGGACGCGGGTCCGGACCCGGTGCGCGCCGCCGGTCGCGGGACCGCCGGCGCCGCGCACCGGGTTCCGCTCGGCGGCACCGGCTGGTCGGTGTGGCGCGACGCGATGCTGCGGACCACCGGTTTCCCGGCCGACGGGCTGGAGCTGTTCACCGCGCCCCGGGCCGCCGCGGCGGCCGACGAGCTGCTGGCCACCGGCGCCGGTGAGGACCGGTTCACCAAGGAGTTCGAGGAGGCGCTGCGCGCCGGCGCGCAGCGGTTCAGCGAGCTGGCCGCCGACCCGCTGCTGCGCGAGGCGGTCACCTGGCAGAACCGGGGAGCGCTGGTGGCGTTCGACGGGCTGGTGCGCGGCGGCGCCGACGCGGCCCGCAACGTGCGCCGCCGCGACCGGGAACGGGCGCTGCTGAAGTACTGGCAGCGCTACTGCGGCAAGAACGAGACTGTGGGCTTCTTCGGCCCCAGCTGCTGGGTCACTGTCGATCCCGCACAGCCGGAAGTTGCCCGAGTCAACCCCGGCGACAGCCTGACCCGGCGGCGCTGGGTGTGGTTCGAGTCGTGGGCGCTGTCCGCGTACGCCGAACGGATCGGCGCGGACCTGGCGGTGCGGCGGTGGTGGCCGCCGATGCTGCGGGCCCACCTGGCCGTCCGGGACCGCGACGTACTGCGGCCCGGCCGCCCGCCGCTGACACTGACCCCGGTCGAGGCCGCGCTGCTTCGCGCGGCCGACGGCCGGCGCGCCGCCGCCGACCTGGTCGCCGACCCGGCGATCGGGCTGCGCCGCCCGGAGGACGGCTACGCGCTGCTCGACCGGCTCGTCGAACGGGAACTGATCACCTGGGACGCGGCCCTGCCGGTGAGCCCGGACGCCGAGCGGGTGCTGGCCGACCGCATCGACGCGATCGGCGACGACCCGGCCCGCGCCGCCGCCCGCGCCGGGTTCGACCGGCTGCGCGCCGCCCGCGACGACGTCGCCGCCGCGGCAGGCGACGCGGACCGGCTGCGGACCGCCCTGGACGCCCTGGACGCCACGTTCACCGAGCTGACCGGCGTGCCCGCGGTGCGCCGGGCCGGACAGATGTACGCCGGCCGCACGGTCTGCTACGAGGACAGCGCCCGGGACCTGGACGTGGTGTTCGGCGCGCCGCTGCTGGCCGAGCTGGCCGCCCCGCTGGACGTGCTGCTGCGCGCCGCCCGCTGGCTGGCCAACGCGCTCGCCCGCGCCTACCTGGACGTGCTGCGCGGCCTGTACGAGGAGCTGCGCGCCGAGTCCCGCGGCCCGGTGCCGCTGGCCGACCTGTGGTTCCTGGCCCAGGGGATGTTCTGGGGCGACGGGGACCGGCCGGTCGACGCGGTGGCGGCGGACTTCGCGGCCCGGTGGGCCGGACTGTTCGGCCTGGACACGCTGCCCGCCGGCACCACCGACGTACGGCTGCGCGCGGCCGACCTCGCCGGCCGGATCGACGCCGTGTTCCCCGGCGACGGTCCGGAGTGGTCCAACGCCGCCATGCACAGCCCCGACCTGCAGATCTGTGCCACCGACGCGGACGCGCTGCGGCGCGGCGACTACACGGTGGTGCTCGGTGAGCTGCACGCCGCCTGGTCGTCGTTCGACTGCGCGGTGTTCACCCCGTCGCACCCGGACGTGGAGCGGCTACGCGACGCGCTCGCGGTGGACATGGGGCAGCGGCGGGTGCGGCTGCTGTTCCCGGCCGACTGGCCGCGGCGCACCAGCCGTACCGCCGAGTCGCTGACCGGCCCGACCGACAGGCACCTGGCGTTCCTCGACGCCCCGGGCGCCGACCCGGCCCGCGTGCTGCCCACGGTCGACCTGGTCGTCGAGGAGGTGGACGGCGAGCTGGTCGCCACCGCCTCGGACGGGCAGCGCTGGCCGCTCGTCGAGGTCTTCGCCGAGCCGCTCAGCGCGCACGCCGTGGACGGGTTCAAGCTGGTCGCCGCCGCGCCGTACACGCCCCGGATCACCGTGGACCGGCTGGTGCTGGCCCGGCAGACGTGGCGGACCACGGTGGGCGAGAGCGGCCTCGCCGTGCCCGACGGCGAGCGGGCCCGCTTCCTCGCCGTCCGGGACTGGCGGCGCCGCCTCGGCCTGCCCGAGCAGGTGTACGTCAAGCTCGGCACCGAGACCAAGCCGTGCTTCGTGGACCTGTCCGCGCCTGCGTTCGCCACCACGCTGTGCGCGATGGTGCGCGCCGCCCAGGTCGACGGCGGCGACGACGTGTCGTTCACGGTCAGCGAGATGCTGCCCGCACCGGAGCAGGCGTGGGTGCCCGACGGGCAGGGCCGCCGCTACTTCAGCGAGCTGCGCCTGCACATCACCGACGCCCGGCGGGAGGACCACCGGTGAGCCATCTGCTGCCCCTGGGCGACACCGGCTGGTCGGTGTGGCGGGACGTGGTCCTGCGTACCGCCGGTTTCCCGGCCGCCGGGCTGGACCGGTTCGCCGCGCCGGACTGCGCCGCCGCCGCGGACGCGCTGCTCGCCGGCGACACCGGCCCCGAGGTGTTCGGCAAGGCGCTGGGCGACGCGTTCGCCGAGTCCTCCGCGGTGGCCGGCGAGCTGGCCGCCGACCCGCTGCTGCGCGAGGCGGTAACCTGGCAGAACCCGGACATGCTCATCGCGCTGGACGGGCTGCTGCGCACCGACCCGCAGGTCCGCAACGTCCGCCGCCGCAAGCGCGAGCTGAGCCTGCTGCGCTACTGGCAGCGCTACTGCGGCAAGGCCGAGACGATCGGCTTCTTCGGCCCGGTCTGCTGGGGCACGTTCGACGCCACCCGGCCCGGCGTGCACACCGCGCCCGGCGCGGCGCTGGTGCACCGGCGGCGGGTGTACTTCGAGGCGTGGGCGCTCATCGCGTACGCCGACCGGCTCGCCGACGACCTCGCGGTCCGCCGCTGGTGGGCACCCGCCCTGCAACCGCACCTGACCGTCGCCGGACGGGAACTGCGGGCGCCGCTGCACCCGCCGATCGCGCTGACCCCGGTCGAGGCGCTGCTGCTCGGCGCCTGCGACGGGCGGACCCCGGCGCTGGAGCTGGCGCACCGGCTCTGCGACGCCGGTGAGGTGCACAGTCCTGACGACGTCTACCTGCTGCTGGACCGGTGGGTGGAGCGCGGGCGGCTCAGCTGGGGCGCCAACCTGCCGATCGCGCCCGACGCCGAGCAGGTGCTCGCCGCGCGGATCGCCGCGATCGGCGACGAACCGGTCCGTGCCGCGACGGCGGCCGAGTTCGGCCGGCTCCGCGCCGCCCGTGACGAGGTGACCGCCGCGGCCGGCGACCCGGACCGGCTCGGTGCCGCGCTCGCCGCGCTCAACGCCGAGTTCACCGCCGTCACCGGCCGCCCGGCCACCCGGCACAGCGGACAGATGTACGCCGCCCGCACGGTCTGCTACGAGGAGACCGCCCGCGACCTGGAGTTCCGGATCGGGTCGGCGGTGATCGACGCGCTGGCCGAGCCGATGGCGGTGGTGCTGCGTACCGCCCGCTGGTTCACAGGCGAGGTCGCCGCCCGCTGCGGCGAGCTCTTCACCGAGCTGCACGAGGAGCTGGCCGCCGACGGCCCGGTGCGGCTGGCCGACCTGTGGCTGCTGGCCCAGGGCACGCTCGTGGCCCCGGACGGCCCGATCGGCCGGGCCGGCGCCACGCTCACCGCGCGCTGGGCCGAGCTGTTCGGCCTGGCCGACCTGCCCGAGGGGCAGGCGGAGCTGCGGCTGCGCGCCGCGGACCTGACCGAACGGGCCCGGGAACTCTTCCCGGCCGAGCGGCCCGGCTGGCCGTCGGCCCGGCTGCACAACCCGGACGTGCAGCTCAGTGCGGCCTCGCCGGAGGCCGTCGAGCGCGGCGACTTCCTGCTGGTGCTCGGCGAGCTGCACCCGGCCTCGGTCGCGTTCGACAGCGCGGTGCTCAGCCCGTTCCACCCGGACCCGGCCGCGCTGCGCGCCGACCTCGACGCCGACCTGGGTCCGGTCCGGCTGCGGGTGCTCTGGCCGGACAGCTTCCCCCGCCGCACCACCCGCACCACGTACGCGCTGACCGGCCCGGCGGACCGTCAGCTCGGCATCGACACCGCGCACGGCGCCGACGTGGACCGCCTGGTTCCGGCCACCGCCGTGGTGGTCGAACGCACCGGGGACCAGCTCACCGCGGTCTTCCCCGACGGCGCCCGCTGGCCGCTGATGGAGGTGTTCGCCACGCTGCTCGGCTCGCTGCTGCTGGACGCGTTCAAGCTGCTCGGCGCCGCCGCGTACACGCCCCGCATCACCATCGACCGGCTGGTCGTGGCCCGGCGTACCTGGCGCACCACGGCCGGGGCGTGCGGGCTGGGCGGCCACGCCGACGAGACCGCCCGCTACCTGGCGGTACGCCGCTGGCGCGCCGAGACCGGCCTGCCCGAGCGGGTGTTCGTCAAGGTCGGCACCGAGATCAAGCCCTGCTACGTGGACCTGACCGGCCCGCTGTACGCGCAGTCGCTGTGCGCGATGGTCGACGCCGCGCTGCGTACCGGCCCGGACGTGCCGGTGGTGGTCTCCGAACTGCTGCCCGCACCCACCGAGGCGTGGGTGCCCGACGCCCGGGGGCGCAATTACGTCAGCGAACTGCGCCTCCAGATCACCGACCCGGCCGAGCAGCTTGGAGCACTCCGGTGACCGACACCCTGACCGTCAGCGCCGTCCACGGCCCGGATCTGCCGTGGCCGGACGCCACCCTGGCCGACCTGGTCACCGCGCAGGCGGCCCGTACCCCGGACGCGGTGGCGGTGCGCCAGTGGGACACCCGGCTCACCTACCGGCAGCTCGTCGACCGGGCCGCCGGGGTGGCCGCCGCGCTGCGCGAGCACGGCGTCGGCCGGGGCGACCGGGTCGGCGTGTGCGGCGCGCGCACCCCCGACCTGGTGGTCACCGTGGTGGGCGTGCTGCTCGCCGGCGCCGCGTACGTGCCGCTGGAGCCGGGCGGCCCCCGGGCCCGGCTGCGCGGGATCGCCCGCGACGCGGGCGTACGCGTGGTGGTCGGTGACGCGGCGGCGGCCGAGCTCGGCGACGAGCCCGGCGTGACGGCGCTCGGCCTGCCCGGCCCGGCCCCGCTCGCGCCCTGCCCGGCCCGCCCCGGCGACCCGGCGTACGTGCTGTTCACCTCCGGTTCCACCGGCCGCCCGAAGGGCGTGCTGACCACCCACCGCAACGCCGTCGAGTTCGTCACCGGGGTGAGCGCGCTGACCGGCGCCGACGCGTCGGTCCGCAGCCTCGGCATCGCCTCGCTCGGCTTCGACGCGGCCACCATGGACCTGTTCGTGCCGCTCACGCTCGGCGGCGCGGTGCAGCTGCTCGGCGCCGACGACCGGGCCGACCCGGTGCGGCTGGCCCGGTTCGTCGCCGAGCACGAGGTCACCTGGGGCTTCATCACCCCGACCGTGCTGTCGCTGCTGGACCCGGCCGGGTTCCCGTCGTGGCGGGTGCTGCTCTGCGGCGGCGAGGCGGTCCCGGCCGAGCTGGTCGCCCGCTGGGCGCCCGGCCGGCGGTTCCTCAACGGCTACGGCCCGACCGAGACCACCGTGCTGGCGGTCACCTGCGACCTCACCCCGGCCGACACCGACCCGATGCCGATCGGCCGGCCGCTGCCCAACCACCGGGCGTACGTGGTCGACGCCGACCTGCGTCCGGTGCCGGCGGGGGAGACCGGCGAACTGCTGATCGGCGGGCCCGGCCTGGCCGACGGCTACCTCAACCGGCCCGGCCTCACCGCCGAGCGGTTCGTGCCCGACCCGTTCGGCGACGTCCCCGGCGAGCGGCTCTACCGCACCGGTGACCTGGTCCGGCAGGGCCCGGACGGCCGGATCGTCTACCTCGGCCGCGCCGACCGCCAGGTGAAGGTCCGCGGCCAGCGCATCGAGCTGGGCGAGATCGAGGCGGTGCTCGCCGCCCACCCGGGCGTCGAGCGCGTCGCGGTGGAGGCGGTACCCGGCCCGGCCGGCGCCGAGCTGGTCGCGTTCCTCACCCCGGCCGGCGCGCCCGACGACGACGAGCTGCGGGCGTACGCCGCGACGCGGCTGACCACCGCGATGCTGCCGGCCCGGACGGTGCGGCTGGACGCGCTGCCGGTCAGCGCGACCACCGGCAAGCTGGACCGGCCGGCGCTGCGCGAGCTGGCCGCGGCCACCCCGGCCGCCGTGGCCGACGCGTCCGCCGACGACGACCCGGTGACGGCGGCGGTCCGGCGCGTCTGGACCCGGCTGCTCGGCGCCGCGCCCGCCCCGGACAGCGACTTCCTCGCCGCCGGCGGCAACTCCGTCGCCGCGATGCGGCTGGTCGCCGCGCTGCGCGCGGAACTGGGCCGGCAGGTGGACACGCGGGTGCTGTTCGCCGACCGCACGTTCGCCGCGCTCGTGGACCGGGTCCGCGCCGCCGACCCCGCCGACGCCGACGGGCTCACCACAGGCAATCCGCCGACGCTGTCCCCGCCGCAGCGGCGGCTGTGGTTCATGGACCAGCTCGCCCCGTCCAGCGCGCCGTACAACATCGCCGTCGCGCACCGGCTGCGCGGGCCGCTGGACGTCACCGCGCTCGGCGCCGCGCTGCGGGCCGTGGCGGAACGGCACGACGTGCTGCGCTGGCGCATCCCGCAGAACGGCGGGGTGCCGTACGCGGTCCGCGAGGAACCCACCGATGTGGCGGTGCCGGTGGTCGACCTGACCGGCGCCGCCGACCCGGACGCCGAACTGGCCGGCATGCTCGCGGCCGGCGCCGGGCACGCGTTCGACCTGGCCACCGGCCCGCCCTGGCAGGTGACCGTGTTCCGGCTCGCCGCCGAGGAGCACGTGCTCGCGGTGACCGTGCACCACGCGGTCTTCGACGGCTGGTCCGAGGCGCTGCTCTACGACGAGCTGGCGCTCGCGTACGCCCGCGCGCTCGGCCGGTCGGTGCCGGGCCGCCCGCCGCTGCCCGCCACGTACGCCGACTACGCGGTGTGGCGCGCCGACCGGGACCGGCGCCGGGGCGAGACGGACCTGGCCTGGTGGACCGCGCACCTGGCCGGCGCGCCGACGGTGCTGGACCTGCCCCGCGACCGTCCCCGCCCGGCCGTGCAGACGTACGCCGGCGCGGAGGCCGCGGTACGGCTGGACGAGACCGCCGACCTGGCCGTGCGCGACCTGGCCGCGACGCGCGGCAGCACTGTCGCGGCGGTGCTGCTGGCCGCGTTCGGTGAGCTGCTGCGGCGCGTCACCGGCGGCGACGAGCACGTGCTCGGCGCGATCGTCGCCGACCGGCGGCTGGCCGCGTTCGACGAGGTGATCGGGTTCTTCATCGACACCGTGCCGGTGCGGGTCCGCTCCGGCGGCGCGAGCTTCGCCGAGCAGGTCGACCGGGCCGCCGCCGAACTGCACGAGGTCACCGCCCACCCGGGCGCGCCACTGGAACGCATCGTCGAGGCGCTCGGCGTGGGCCGGGACACCTCCCGCGCCCCGCTGGTGCAGGTGCTGTTCAACGTGCTCAACTTCGTCGCGCCCCGGCTGACGCTGACCGGCCTGGCCGTCGAGCCGGTGCCGGTACCGAAGCCCGGGTCGCCGTTCGACCTGACCGTCTACGTGGTGGAGCGCGACGGGCGGGCCGGCGTCGAGGTGGTGCACAACCCGGACCTGTTCGAGAGCGAGCGGATCGAAGCGCTGCTGGCCGACCTGGCCGCCCTGGTCGGCGCGCTCGCCGCCGACCCGGACGCCCCGGCCGCCGAGGTCGCGCCCGAGCTGCCCCGCCCGGCGGTACGGGTCGCGGCGCTCGGCGCGATGAGCGTCGCCACCGCCGAACCGGCCCGCGCGCCGCTGCCCGCCGGGTCGGACGCGCTCACCGCGACCGAGGAGCTGATCGCCGGGATCTGGCGCGACGTGCTCGGCCGCGACGCGGTCGGCGTGAGCGACAACTTCTTCGACATCGGCGGCCACTCGATGGCCCTGGCCGCCGTGCACGCCCGCCTCACCGAGGCCACCGGCCGCTCGATCACCATGCTCGACCTGTTCCGCCACCCGACCGTACGGGCGCTCGCCGCCAGCCTCGACGGGGCCGCCGACCGGCCGGAACTGGCCCGCGCCGCCATGCGCGCCGCCGCCCGGCGGGGCCGCGCCCGCCGTACCCCGCCACCACGCCGACCTCACCCGTGACGCGATCCCTTGTGAATGAAGGAACTCCCATGCAGAACGACATTCCCGCCGACGACGGCGTCGAGCCCATCGCCATCGTCGGGCTCGCCGCCCGCCTCCCCGGCGCGGCCGACGTCGACGAGTTCTGGCGCAACCTGGTCGACGGCGTGGAGTCGACGACCGAGCTGACCCGCGAGGAGCAGCTCGCCCGCGGCGCCCAGCCGCAGGAGGTCGACGACCCGGGCTGGGTCAACCGCGCCCCGCTGGTGGACGGCTACGACCAGTTCGACGCCGGCCTGTTCGGGATGACCGCCCGCGAGGCCGAGATCACCGACCCGCAGCACCGGCTGTTCCTGGAGACCTGCTACACCGCGTTGCAGGACGCCGGCTACGACCCGGGCCGCTACGACGGCGCGGTGGGCGTGTACGCCGGCACCGGCGGCAACACGTACCTGCACCGCAACGTGTTCCGCAACAAGCGGGTCGGGGGGAATCCGCACGGCGCCGTCTCGCTCGCCACCGGCAACTCGCCGAACTACGTGGCCACGAACGTGTCGTACCGGCTGGACCTGCGCGGGCCCAGCATGACCGTGCACACCGCCTGCTCCACCTCGCTGGTGGCGTTCCACCTGGCCTGCGAGGCGCTGCGCAACGGCGAGTGCGACATGGCCCTGGCCGGCGGCGTCAACATCGAGCTGCCGCACGTCGGCTACCTCGGCATGGACGGCTTCACCTCGCCGGACGGGCGGTGCCGGCCGTTCGACGCCGGAGCGAACGGCACGGTGTGGGGCAGCGGCGTCGGCGTGACGCTGCTCAAGCGGCTCTCCGACGCGATCGCCGACGGCGACACCATCCGCGCGGTCGTGCTCGGCAACGCGATCAACAACGACGGCGCCGGGAAGGTCGGCTTCACCGCCCCCAGCATCGACGGGCAGATGGAGGCCGTCGCCCAGGCCGTCGAGCTGGCCGGCGTCGACCCGCGCAGCATCAGCTATGTGGAGGCGCACGGCACCGGCACCGCGCTCGGCGACCCGATCGAGGTCGCCGCGCTGTCCGCCGTCTACACCAAGGACACCGACGAGCGCGGCTGGTGCGGCATCGGCTCGGTGAAGTCGAACATCGGCCACCTCAGCCAGCCCTCCGGCATCGTCAGCGTGATCAAGACGGTGCTGGCGATGGAGCACGGGCTGATCCCGCCGACCATCAACTACGAGACGCCGAACCCGGCCATCGACTTCGCCGACACCCCGTTCTACGTGGCAAACACGCTGACCAAGTGGGACACCGACGGCGGACCGCGCCGGGCCGGCGTCAGCTCCTTCGGCATCGGCGGCACCAACGCCCACGTGGTGCTGGAGGAGGCCCCGGCCGCGGGGCGGCACGAGCCGTCCGCCCGCCCGGCGCACCTGCTCCAGGTGTCGGCGAAGACGCCGACCGCGTTGGACACCGCCGTGCGGCGGCTCGCCGACCACCTGGAGAGCGGCAGCGACGTGGCGCTCGCCGACGTGGCGCACACGCTGCGCGTCGGCCGCCAGGTGTACGCCCACCGCGCCGCTGTGGTCGCCGGTGACCCGGCGTCCGCCGCCGCCGCGCTGCGCGAGCGGCGCAAGGGCCACCGGGGCGTCGCCGACGGCCCCGCGCCCCGGGTGGCGTTCCTGTTCAGCGGCCAGGGCTCGCAGTACGCCGGGATGGGCGCCGAACTGTACGGGCAGGACAGCGCGTACGCCGCCGCCGTCGACGAGTGCGCCGAACTGCTCCGCCCCGAGCTGGGCCTGGACATCCGCGACCTGATCCTCGGCCGCGACCCGGAGGCGGCGGACAAGCTCACCGAGACCCGCTACACCCAGCCCGCCCTGTTCACAGTCGAGTACGCCCTCGCCGCCGCCTGGCGGGCCGCCGGTGTGACCCCGGCCGCGATGATCGGCCACTCCATCGGCGAGTACGTCGCCGCGACGGTCGCCGGGGTGCTCGACCTCGCCGACGCGCTGCGCGTGGTGGCCGCCCGGGGCCGCCTCATGCACTCCCTGCCCGCCGGCTCGATGCTGGCGGTCACGCTCGACGAGTCGGAGGTGACCGGCAAGCTGCCCGAGGGCCTGTCGGTGGCCACGGTCAACGGCCCCGGCACCTGTGTGGTCGCCGGTGAGACGGCGCTCGTGGAGGAGTTCGCGGCGAGCCTCGGCGGCAAGAACAAGTCGAAGCTGCTGCGCACCTCGCACGCGTTCCACTCGCCGATGACGGACCCGATCCTGGACGAGTTCACCGCGCTGATGGCCACAGTGCCGCTGCGCGCCCCGGCGGTGCCGTTCGTCTCGAACGTGACAGGCACCTGGATCACCGAGGCGCAGGCCACCGACCCGGCGTACTGGGCCGCGCACCTGCGCCGCCCGGTCCGCTTCGGCGCGTGCGTGGCCACGCTGCTCGCCGAGGGCACCTGGGCGCTCGTCGAGTGCGGCCCCGGCCGGCAGCTGGCCAACCTGGCCCGGATGCAGGTCGCCAAGGCCGGCGAGGCGCAGCGTGCGCTGACCCCGCTGGGCAGCCTGCCCGGCCCCGGCGAGCAGACCGGTGACGTGGCCGCGCTGCTCGGCACGGCCGGCGCGCTGTGGTGCGCCGGGGTGCCGGTGAGCCTCCCGGCCGACCCGCACGCGCGGCGGGTGCCGCTGCCCACGTACCCGTTCGAGCGGCGCCGCTACTGGATCGACCCGGACCCGGAGCAGGAGGTCGCCGCGGCGCCCGCCGAGACCGGCCCCCGCCCGCTGCCGGAGTGGTTCGCGGTGCCGGCCTGGCGGCAGGCACCGCCGGTCCGCACGGCCGAGCCGCTGGGACGCTGCCTGGTGCTGGCCGACGGCCCGCGCGGCGAGGCGCTCGTGGCCGCGTTGCGCGCCGCCGGTGACGACCCGGTCGAGGTACGCGCCGGCGAGGCGTTCACCGCCACCGCGAACGGCTTCCGGCTGCGCCCCGGCGTACGCGCCGACGCCGAGGAACTGGTCGCCGCGCTCGGCGCCGACCTGCCCCGGCGGATCGTGCACGCGTTCGCGCTCGACGGCGAGCCGGCCGGCACCGACCCGGCGGCCGCCTGGGCGGCGCAGGAGCGCGGCTTCTTCGGCGCGCTGCACCTGGTGCAGGCCCTGGCCGGTGCCGGTGTCACGGCCGACGAGGCGGGCGTCCGCCTGGACCTGGTCACCGCCGGCATCGGCGACGTACGCGGCGACGACCTGACCCGCCCGGAGCACGCCACGCTGGCCGGCCTGGCCCGGGTGCTCCCGGCCGAGCTGCCCGGCCTGACCGTGCGGCTGCTCGACACCGACCCGGCCGCGCGCGGCGTGGCCGCCCTGGTGGCCGAGCTGCGCAGCCCGGTCGACGCCGAGCACCCGGAGGTGGCGCTGCGCGGCGACCGCCGCTGGCTGGCCGGCTACGAGCAGGTCACAGTTGCCGCCGAGGACGAGCCGGGCGTGCTGCGCGAGGAGGGCCGGTACCTGATCACCGGCGGTCTCGGCGGCATCGGCGTCACCCTCGCCGAGGACTTCGCCCGCCGGGTCCGCGCCAAGCTGGTCCTGCTGGCCCGTTCCGGGCTGCCCGAGCGGGACGAGTGGGACGCGCACCTCGCGGTGCACGGCGGCGCCGACCGGGCCGGGCGGGCCATCGCGGCGATCCGCCGGATGGAGGCCGCGGGCGCCGAGGTGCTGGTGCTCGCCGCCGACGTCACCGACGCCGACGACCTGCGCCGGGTCCGCGACGAGGCGGAGCGCCGGTTCGGCGGGCTGGACGGCATCGTGCACGCCGCCGGTCTGCCCGGCGGTGGCATGGCCGAGGTGAAGGACCGCGACGAGGCGCGGCGCGTGCTGGCCCCGAAGCTGGCCGGCACCCTGGCGCTGGCCCGGGTCTTCGGCGACCTGCCGCTGGACTTCGTCGTGCTCTGCTCCTCGATCACCGCGGTGATCGGCGGGTTCGGCCAGGTCGACTACTGCGCCGCGAACAACTTCCTGGACGCCTTCGCGCGCTCCGGCACCGGGTTCCGCGCGCCGGTGGTGTCGCAGAACTGGGGCGGCTGGGCCGAGGTCGGCATGGCGGTGGAGACCGCCGCGCCTGCCGCGTTCCGGGCCGCCGGGCGGGACACCGTCACCACGGCGGTCGCCCACCCGGTGCTCACCACGATGGTGGCCGGTCCGGACGGCACGGTGCTGCACGGCCTGGTCTCGGCCGACACCCACTGGCTGCTCGACGAGCACCGGATCGGCGGGGTGCCGGTGGTGCCGGGCACCGCCCACCTGGAGTCGGTGCGCGCCGCGGTGGTCGCGGCGCTGCCCGCGCCGGGACCGGACGCCGCGGTGGAGCTGCGGGACGTGGTGTTCCTGGAGCCGTTCTCGGTGCCGGACGGCACCGTGGCCCAGTACCGGGTCGAGCTGACCCCGGCCGAGGACGGCACCGACTTCGCCGTCGCCAGCCTCGCCGCCGGCCAGGCGCGCACCCACGTCCGCGGCACCGCCGGGTGGACCACCGACGCGGCGCCGCCGGCCGCCGTGCCCGCGGTGAACGGGCGGCGGGTCGACGACGACGCCTCGTTCGGCCGGGGACGCACCAGCATGCTCACGTTCGGGCCGCGCTGGGCGGCGCTGGCCGAGCACCACCTCGCCGACGGCGAGGAGCTGGCCCGGGTGCAGGCACCCGCCGCCGCGGTCGGCGACCTGCCCTCCTGGGGCATGCACCCGGCGCTGCTGGACGTGGCCACCGCGTTCGGCCGCGGGCAGGGCTCCGGCACCTACCTGCCGCTGTCGTACGGCCGGATCGTGGTGCGCGGCGCGCTGCCGGGGACGTTCCACAGTCACCTGCGGCACCGGCCCGCCGCCACCGACGAGGTGGTCGCCGCCGACCTGTCGCTGCGCGACCCGGACGGGCGGGAGCTGGTCGCGATCAGCGACTTCGTGCTGCGCCGGGTCGACCAGGAGGCGGTCACCGGCAACCTGACCGAGGCCCCGGCGGCGGACGCGGACGCCGCGGCACCGGTCACCGAGGACATCCGCCCGGTCGACGGCGCGGAGGCGTTCCGCCGCAGCCTCGCCGCCGGCCTCGGCGCCCAGGTGGTGATCACCACCCGCACCGTCGCCGACATCCGGCGCCGGGCGGCCCGGGTCACCACCGACAGCCTCGCCGAGGAGACCGACGCGCCGGCCGGCCCGGCCGGGGTCACCGGCGGCGGCTCGGCGGCGCCCGGCACCGAGCTGGAGAAGACGATCGCCCAGGTGTGGCGCGACGGCCTCGGCGTCACCGACGTCGGCGTGGACGACGACTTCTTCGCCCTCGGCGGCAACTCGCTGGTGGCCGTGCAGCTCATCGCCGCCATGCGCAAGGCGACAGGCGTACGGCTGCCGATGCGCAGCCTCTTCGAGACCCCCACGGTGGCCGGCCTGGCCGCCCGGATCGAGGAGCTGCGCGCCGAGGCGCCCGCCGACGCACCGGCCGCCCCGGCGGCGATCCCGGCCATCCCGCGGCTGCCCCGCGGCTGACACCCCCGACCAGAACCAGGAGACACCGCACCATGAGCGAGACAACCACGACGCTGCCGGTGGTCGTCGAGAGCGACGGCCGGGCGCTGACCGACCTGATCACGGCCCGGCGTGCCGAGCTGCGGGACACCCTCGTCGCGAGCGGAGGGCTGCTGTTCCGCGGCTTCGACGTGGGCGGCGTGGACGGCTTCGACCAGGCTGTCCGCGCACTGGCCGGCGAGCCGCTGACCTACACCGAGCGCTCCTCGCCCCGGCACTCCATCAAGGGCCGGGTCTACACCTCGACCGACTACCCGCCGGACGAGGAGATCTTCCTGCACAACGAGAACTCGTACCAGGCGCGCTGGCCGCTGACGCTGTTCTTCTACTGCGTCACGCCGCCGCAGACCCAGGGCGCCACGCCGCTGGCCGACGTGCGCCGGGTGTACGAGCTGATCGACCCGGCGGTCCGCGAGGAGTTCGTCCGCCGCCGGTGGATGCTGGTGCGCAACTTCCACGGCGACTTCGGCACCCGCTGGCAGGAGGTGTTCAACACCGAGAGCCGCGCCGAGGTCGAGGCGTACGCGGCTGACAACGGGATCACCGTGGAGTGGGTCGGCAAGGACGGCCTGCGTACCCGCGCGGTCCGCGACGCGGTGCACCACCGGCCCGGCTCGGACACCCCGCGCTGGTTCAACCACGCCACCTTCTTCCACCTCAGCACCCTGCCTGCCGACTACCAGGAAGGGCTGCTGGCCATGTTCGGCGCCGACGGGCTGCCGTCGAACACCTACTACGGCGACGGCGGCGAGATCCCCGCCGACGTCATGGACCACCTGCGCGCCGCCTACCGGGCCGCGACGGTCCGCTTCGACTACCAGCGCGACGACGTGCTGGTGGTGGACAACATGACCGCCGCGCACGGCCGGGAACCGTTCACCGGTCCCCGCAAGATCGCCGTGGCGATGGCCGAGCCGTACACCCCCGAGAACGCAGGAGCGAACTGACATGGCCGAACCCCGATTCCTGGTCGTCCGCAACGACGAGGAGCAGTACTCGATCTGGTCGGCCGACCGGGACCTGCCCGCCGGCTGGCACGACACCGGCTTCGCCGGCAGCCGTGAGGAGTGCCTGGCCCACGTCGACGAGGTCTGGACCGACATGCGTCCCCGCTCGGTGCGCGAGGCCCTCTCATGACGCAGGAGTGGACCTTCCCGGCCTCCTACGCCCAGGAGCGGGTGTGGATGGCCAACCAGCTCGACGCCGGGTCACCGGTGTTCAACGTGTCCTTCCCGTGGCTGTTCCCGGCCGACGTGGACGCGGACACGGCCGGCGACGTGGTCAACCGGGTCATCGCCCGGCACGAGGCGCTGCGTACCCACCTGCGGACCGACGACGGCGCGCTGGTGCAGGTCGTGCGCGCCCACGAGCCGGCGCCGCTGCCCGTCACCGACATCACCCACCTGCCGGCCGGTGAGCAGCGGGCCGAGTTCGAGCGCATCCGCGGCGAGATGGCCCGCACGCCGATCCCGCTGGACGCGGCGCCGCTGTGGCGGGCCCGGCTGATCCGGATGGAGGAGGGGCTGGCGCTGGCGTTCGTGGTGCACCACGCCGTCTTCGACAGCCACTCGGCGGTGCTGCTCCACGCCGAGCTGGTCGCGTTCTGCGAGGCCGCGCGCACCGGCGCCGAGCCCGCCGTGCCCGAGCTGCCCATCCAGTACGCGGACTTCGCGGTCTGGCAGCGCCAGCAGCTCACCGGCGAGGAGCTGGACCGGCAGCTCGCGTTCTGGACCGGTCACCTGGCCGGCGCTCCGGCGGTCACCGGCCTGCCGCTGGACCGGCCCCGCCCGGCCCAGCTCGGCTTCGCCGGTGACGAGGTGCGCTTCACGCTGCCCGACGGGCTGCTGGACCGCATCGGCGCGCTGGCCACCGGCGCGCAGGCCACCCCGTACATGGTGCTGCTGGCGGGTTTCGCGGCGCTGCTGTCGCGGATCTCCGGCGACGCCGACGTGGTGGTCGGCGTCTCCACCGCGGGCCGGGACAACCCGGAGCTGACGCCGCTGATCGGCATGTTCGTCAACCCGGTGGCGCTGCGCTGCGACGTCTCCGGCGACCCGGCGTTCGCTGCGCTGCTGGGCCGCGTCCGCAACGGCCTGATCGACGCCATGGAGCACGGGCAGACGCCGTTCCAGAAGATCGTCGAGGCGGTCGATCCACAGCGTGACCCGTCGGTGCAGCCGATCTTCCAGACCGCGCTGAACTGGATCCCGGACTCCGGCCTCGACCCGGTCGAGCTGGGCACGACGAAGGACGACCTGGCCTTCGACATCACCACCGGCGACTGCCGCCTGGTGTACCGCACCGAGCTGTTCGACCGGTCCACCGCCGAGACCGTGGTCCGCCGCTACGTACGGCTGCTCGCCGCCGCCGTCGCCGAGCCGGAGCGTACGGTCGGCGCGCTGCCGCTGCTCACCGACACCGAGCGGGAACGGGTGCTCGGCGCCTGGAACGACACCGCCCACGACGTGCCGGTGACCACTGTGGTCGACGAGGTGCAGCGGCAGGCCGCCGCCACCCCGGACGCGGCGGCGCTGGTCTGCGACGGCGTGACGCTCGGCTACGGCGAGCTGAACACCGCCGCGAACCGGCTGGCCCGGCTGCTGGTGGCGCGCGGCGCCGGCCCGGAGACCCGGGTCGCGCTGGCGCTGCCCCGCTCCTGCGATCTGGTCGTGGCGATGCTGGCGGTGCTCAAGGCCGGTGCCGCGTACGTGCCGGTGGACACCGCGTATCCGGCCGGCCGGATCGCGTACCTCGTGGAGGACGCCGCGCCCGCGCTGGTGGTGACCGCGCCGGACACGGCCGGCCTGGTGCCCGGCGACGCGCTGGTGCTCGACGGCGAGGTCGGCTCGGACCAGTCCGGCGACGACCTCACCGACGCCGACCGGGTCGCGCCGCTGCGTCCGGAGCACCCGGCGTACGTGCTCCACACCTCCGGCTCCACCGGCCGTCCGAAGGGCGTGGTGGTCGAGCACCGGGCGGTCACCGCGTACCTGGCCTGGGCCCGCGCCACCTACCCGGGGCTGGCCGGGGTGGCGCTGCTGCACTCGCCGGTGTCGTTCGACCTGACCGTCACCGGTCTGCTCGGCACGCTCACCGCCGGCGGCACGGTACGGCTCGCCGCGATCGACGAGCCCGCCGCCCGCGCCGGTGGCCGGCCGGCGTTCCTCAAGGTCACGCCGAGCCACCTGCCGCTGCTCGACGGCGAGCTGTCGCCGACGGCCGACCTGGTGATCGGCGGCGAGGCGCTGACCGGGGAGCAGCTCGCCGTCTGGCGGGCCGCGCACCCCGACGTGGCGGTGATCAACGAGTACGGCCCGACGGAGGCCACAGTGGGCTGCGTCGCGGCCCGCATCGCCCCCGGCGAGCCGGTCCCGGCCGGTCCGGTGCCGATCGGCACGCCCACCTGGAACACCCGGGCGCTGCTGCTCGACGCCGCGCTTCGGCCGGTGCCGCCGGGCGTGGTGGGGGAGCTGTACGTCACCGGCACCCAGCTCGCCCGCGGCTACCACGACCGGCCCGGCCTCACCGCCGAGCGGTTCCTGCCCTGCCCGTACGGCCCGCCCGGCGCCCGGATGTACGCCACCGGCGACCTGGCCCGCTGGCGTGCCGACGGCACGCTGGACTACCTGGGCCGCCGCGACGACCAGGTCAAGGTGCGCGGCATGCGGATCGAGCTGGGCGAGGTCGAGGCGGCGCTGCTGGCCCACCCGGACGTGCGCGCCGCCGCCGCTGCGGTCCGCACCGACGGCGGTGAGCCGACGCTCGTCGGCTACCTGGTGGGCCCGGCCCACGAGGACTCGGTCCGTGCCGAACTCGCCCGCGAACTGCCCGCGCACCTGGTGCCGGCCGCTCTGGTCCGGCTGGACGCGCTGCCGCTCACGCCCAACGGCAAGCTGGACCGCGCCGCGCTGCCCGCCCCGGCGGCGGCCGAGCAGGCCCAGGACAGCTACGTCGCGCCCCGCACCGAGGCCGAGGGTCTGGTCGCCGAGGTGTACGCCGAGATCCTCCAGGTGGAGAAGGTCGGTGCCCTGGACGACTTCTTCGCCCTCGGTGGCAACTCGCTGCGCGGCATGCGGGCGATGGCCCGGATCCGCGCCGAGGTGGACGTCGACCTGCCCATGCGGGCGCTGTTCAGCAGCCCCGTGGTGGCGGAACTGGCCGCCCAGATCGAACAGCGGATCGCCGCCGAAATCGACGGGCTCTCCGACACCGAGGTCGCCGCGCTGCTCGCGGCGGAAGAGGGAACCAACTGATGACCGACCTGAAGGATCCGGCCCGCGAGGCGGCCCGGCAGGCGCTGATCGCCCGACGGCTACGCGCCCGCCAGACCGCCCCCGCGGCCCGGATCACCCCCCGCCCGTCCGGCGCGGAGGTGCCGCTGTCCTACGCCCAGGAGCGGGTCTGGTTCATGGACCAGCTCGCCCCGGGCGAGGCGGCGTACCACATCGCGGTGCCGCTGCGGGTACGCGGGCCACTCGACGTGGACGCGCTGCGCGCCGCCCTGACCGCGCTCGCCGACCGGCACGAGTCGCAGCGCACCCGCTTCCCGGCCGACGCCGACGGCCGTCCCACAGTGGTCGTCGCGGACACCGCCGACGTGCCGCTCACGGTGGTGGAGGCGCCCGACGAGGCCGCCGCGCAGGCGCTCGTCGACGCGGCGGCGGCCGAGCCGTTCGATCTGGCCAACGGGCCGCTGCTGCGGGCCCTGCTGATCCGGCTGACCGCCGACGACCACGTGCTGTTCCTCGCCCAGCACCACATCGTCGGCGACGGCTGGTCGGTGGACGTGCTGCTGCGCGACCTGATCACGCTCTACCGGGGCGGCGAGCCGCCCGCCCTGCCGATCCAGTACGGCGACTTCGCCGTCTGGGAGGCCCAGGAGCTGGACGGCCCGCAGGCCCGGGCGCACGTCGACTACTGGAAGCAGCGGCTGGCCGGCATCACCCCGCTGGAACTGCCGCTGGACCGGCCCCGCCCGGCCACCCAGACCTACCGGGGTGACTTCGTCGAGTTCCAGCTCGACCCGTCCGCCACCGAGGCGCTCAACGCGCTCACCCGGGACAGCGGCGGCACCCTGTTCATGACGCTGCTCGCCGCGTACCAGGTGCTGCTGGCCCGGCACGCCGGCCAGGACGACTTCGCCATCGGCGCGTCGGTGGCCGGCCGGTCCGCGCCGGAGCTGGAGAACGTCGTCGGCATGTTCATCAACATGCTGCCGCTGCGCGCCGACCTGGCCGACGACCCGACGTTCGCCGAGCTGCTGGAGCGCACCCGCCGTACCGTGCTCGACGGGTTCGAGCACGCCGAGGTGCCGTTCGCCAAGGTGGTCCACGAGCTGGGCCTGCCGCGCGACGTCAGCCGCTCCCCGGTGTTCCAGACCATGTTCGTGCTCCAGAACTACGAGATGGGCCGCTTCCGCGGCGTGTCCCGCACCGACGACGTCACGTTCTCCTGGACCCCGATGGAGTTGCAGGCCACCCGGTTCGACTTCGAGCTGCACGCGGTGGAGACCGTCGACGGGCTCTGGGGCAAGCTGGTCTTCAACACCGACCTGTTCGACCGGGCCACAGTGGAGCGCATGGCGCAGCGGTGGACCGCGCTGCTGGACGCCGTCGTCGCCGCGCCGGACACCCCGGTGTCCCGGCTGCCGCTGCTGCCCGCCGCCGAGCGGGACCTGCTGGCCGCCTGGAACGACACCACAGCCGACTTCCCGCGCACCGAGACGCTGCACGGCCCGATCGAGGAGCGCGCCGCGGCCACCCCGGACGCGGTCGCGGTCACCATCGACGGGCACAGCCGCACGTACGCCGAGCTGAACGCGCAGGCCAACCGCGTCGCGCACCGGCTGCGCGCGGCCGGTGTCGGCCCGGAGACCCTGGTCGGCGTCTGCGCGGAACGGTCGGTGGAACTGGTCGCCGGCCTGCTCGGCGTGCTCAAGGCCGGCGGCGCGTACCTGCCGCTGGACCCGGAGTACCCGGCCGACCGGCTCGCGTTCATGGTCGGCGACGCGGACGCGCCTGTGGTGCTCGTTCAGTCGCACCTGCGCGACGTGCTGCCCGACACCGGCGCCACGGTGCTCGAACTCGACGACGCCACGGTCTGGGCCGACCGGCCCGACACCGACCCGGCACCGGCCGCCGGGCCGGAGAACCTGGCGTACGTCATCTACACCTCCGGGTCCACCGGCCGCCCGAAGGGCGTGCCGAACACACACCGGGGCATCGTCAACCGGCTCGACTGGATGCAGAAGACGTACGGCCTCGGCGCCGACGACGCGGTGCTCCAGAAGACCCTGGCCAGCTTCGACGTGTCGGTGTGGGAGTTCTTCTGGCCGCTGCGCACCGGCGCCCGCCTGGTGCTGGCCAAGCCCGGCGGCCACAAGGACGCCGGTTACCTGCGCGACCTGCTGGTGTCCGAGCGGATCACCACCGCCCACTTCGTCCCGTCGATGCTGACCGTCTTCCTCGCCGAGGACGGCGTGGAGGCGGCCACCGCGCTGCGCCGGGTGATCTGCTCCGGTGAGGAGCTGCCGCTGGCCTCGGCCACCGACTTCACCGCCCGGCTGCCCTGGTGCGGCCTGCACAACCTGTACGGCCCGACCGAGGCGGCCATCGACGTGACCGCCTGGGCGTGCGAGCCGGACCGGCTCGCGCAGGTGTCCAGCGTGCCGATCGGCGCGCCGATCGCCAACCTGCGGCTGCACGTGCTCGACCCGTCCGGTGCGCAGTGCCCGGTCGGGGTGGCCGGTGAGCTGCACATCGGCGGTGCCGGGCTGGCCCGCGGCTACCACCGCCGACCCGCGCTGACGGCGGAGAAGTTCGTCCCCGACCCGTTCTCCGCCGAGCCGGGCGCCCGTCTCTACCGCACCGGCGACCTGGCCCGCTGGGTCGTCGGCCCGGACGGCGCCGGGGTGATCGAGTTCCTGGGCCGCATCGACCACCAGGTCAAGCTGCGCGGTCTGCGCATCGAGCTGGGCGAGATCGAGAGCGCGCTGCGCGATCAGCCGGGCGTCACCGAGGCGACGGTGATCGTCCGCGAGGACAGCCCGGGCGACAAGCGGCTCACCGCGTACCTGGTCGGGGAGGCCGAGCACGCCGCGCTGAAGGCGGCGCTGAAGGACACGCTGCCCGAGTACATGGTGCCAGCCGCGTTCGTCACGCTCGACGCGCTGCCGCTGACCCCCAACGGCAAGCTGGACCGCAAGGCGCTGCCCGCGCCGGTGGTCACCCGCGAGGCGTCGGTGGCGCTCGTGGAGCCGCGCGACGACACCGAGCGGGCGCTCGCCGCGATCTGGTCCGAGGTGCTGGGCGTGGACACGCTCGGCATCGACGACGACTTCTTCGACCTGGGCGGGCACTCGATGCTCGCCACCCAGGTCGTCGCCAAGATCCGCAAGGCGGAGCTGGGCGGCCGGGCGGTCGGCGTGATGGACCTGTTCCAGCAGCGCACCATCCGCGACCTCGCCGCGTTCATCTCCGGCGACGCCGCGCAGGAAGGGCCACGCCGGCTGCTCTACGAGCTGACCAAGCCGATCCCGGCGGGTAAGCGGGTGCTGACGTACGTCTGCGTCCCGTACGGCGGCGGCAGCGCCATCGTCTACCAGCCGCTGGCCGACGCGCTGCCGGCCGGGTACGGGCTGTGGTCGCTGGCGATCCCCGGCCACGACGTGGGTCTGAGCGAGGACGCGCTGCCGTTCGACGAGCTGACCAGCCGGGTGGCCGACGAGATCCTGGAGCGGGTCGAGGGGCCGATCGCCCTGTACGGCCACTGCGGCGTGGGCAGCGCCATCCTCGCCGACGTGGCCCGCAAGGTCGAGGCGGCCGGCCGGGAGCTGGAGGCCGTCTACATCGGCGCCATGTTCCCGTTCGCCCGCCCGAAGGGCGTGATCGCGGCGCTCCGCGACCGCCTCGAGCGGCTCAGCAGCAACAGGCACTCCGCGAGCTGGCTCAAGTCGATGGGTGTGGACACCGACGAGCTGGACCCGGAGCAGGCCGACCGGATCATCAGCAACATGCGGGCCGACTCCCGCGCCTCGGAGGAGTACTTCACCCGGCTGCTGGACCAGCAGGCGGCGAAGCTCCGGACGCCGATCATCTCGGTGGTCGGCTCCGAGGACCCGGTGACCGACTACTACCGCGAGCGGTACGCCGAGTGGCAGTTCCTCAGCGACACGCTCGGCCTCGTCGTCCTCGACCAGGCCGGGCACTTCTTCCTCAAGTACCGCGCCGAGGAACTGGCCGAGATCGTCACGCAGGTGCACCCGGCGGTGGTCGCCGGTGACGTCAGCGCGCTGACGCCGGAGGCCCGGGGTGAGGACGCCGGCTGGGTGGTGGCCGACACGCTGCGGGTGGGCGAGGACCGCAAGCCCACCAAGACGGTCAAGCCGAGCATGGGCCGGTTCATGGCCATCACGACCGGTCAGCTCATCTCCAGCACCGGTTCCGCGCTGACCGCGTTCGCGCTGCCGATCTGGCTGTTCAACCGCACCGGCTCGGTGGCGAACCTCGGCCTGCTCTGGGCGCTCGCGCTGATCTGCGGCGTGCTCATGCTGCCGGTGGCCGGCGCGCTTGTCGACCGGGTCAGCCGGCGCCGGATCATGATGACGGCGAGCTGCTTCGCCGGGTCCGTCCAGCTCGTGCTGGCGGCCCTGTTGTGGACCGACAACCTGGTGCTCTGGCACATCTACATGCTGGTGGCGCTCAGTTCGGTGGCCGGTTCGTTCCAGCGGATCGCGTTCCAGTCGGCGGTGCCGCAGCTGGTGCCCAAGCGCTACCTCGGGCACGCCATGGGCATCACCCAGCTGTCCACCGGTGTGGCCACGCTGCTCATGCCGGCGTTCGCGGCCGGCCTGCTCGCCACCATCGAGCTGAAGGGCATCCTGCTGGTCGACGTGGCCAGCTACGTGTTCGCGGTGCTCACCCTCGCCGTGGTCCGCTTCCCGGACGCGCTGGGCTGGCGGCCCCGGGAACGGCTGCTGGTGGCCATCGCCAACGGCATGCGCTACTCGTGGCGGCACCGCGGGTTCCGGCTGATGCTCGGCTACTTCGCGCTGGGCAACATCTTCCTGGCGCCCGCGCTGGTGCTCATCACGCCGCTGGTGCTGTCGTTCGGCAGCCCGACCCAGGTGGCGCAGGTGGCGCTGGCCGAGGCGGTCGGCGCGGTGCTCGGCGGCGTGCTGATGTCGCTGTGGGGCGGTCCGCGCAAGCGCCGGATGATCGGCGTGCTGATCGGCAACCTGGGCACCGCGATCGGCTGCGTGCTGATCGGCCTGGACGCGTCGGTGGCGATGATCTGCGTCGGCTTCTGCTGGCTGGCCATGTCGATGACCACCGCGCAGTCGATCTACGCGACGATCGTCCAGGTGAAGGTGCCGCAGCGCTTCCACGGCCGGGTGTTCAGCCTCAACCAGACCATCTCCTGGTCGACGCTGCCGATCGGGTTCGCGCTGCTCGCGCCCGGCGCCACCGCGCTGTTCGAGCCGATGCTCGCACCCGGTGGGGCGCTGGCCGGTTCGGTGGGCGCGGTGATCGGCACCGGACCGGGCCGGGGCATCGGTTTCGCGTACATCTGCTTCGGCGCGGCGCTGATCCTCATCACGCTGGGCGGGTTCGCGATCCGGCTGCTGCGCCGGTTCGACCTGGAGGTGGAGGACTCCCTGCCGGACGACCTGATCGGCGCCCAGGAGCGTGAGAAGCGCCTGGCCGCCAAGGCCGAGAAGAAGGAACTCGTCTCGGTCTGACCCCGCCTCCCATCAGGTTGATCAAGGAATTCGCGTCGGTTCCGGGCTTCCGGCCGGCGCGAACTCCTTGATCACCGGGGCTAGCATCGGTGCGATGAGCGAGGACGTCACCGACGCGCTGTTGCGGGAGATGGGGCGCCTCGATCCGTGCGCCGCAGTGGTCGAGGCCGGTGAGCAGGACGCCGACGGCCTCACCGACTACAGCCCGGACGGTCACCAGGCCCGCGCCGACCTCGCCGCCCGCGCCCTGCGCCGGATCGAGGCGCTGCCCGCGACCCCGCTGTACGCCCACCTCGCCGAACGGCTGCGCGCCCGGATCGCCTTCCACGACGCCGGGGAGGACCTGCGGGAACTGCACGCCGCGGCCACCGGCCCGCTCCAGCTCATCCGGCAGTGCGTCGAGTCCGCCGTACCGGGCCGCGACGCCGGGCACGCGGCCTCCGAGGACGGCTGGGCCCGCGTCGGCGCGCGCCAGGCCGCGATCCCGGCCGCACTCGACGGGTACGCCCGGAGCCTCGTGCTCGCCGCAGCGCGCGGTCATCTGCCGGCCCGGCGTCAGGTGGAGCTGGTGACGCAGCGCTGCCGCGCCTGGATCGACGACGACATCGCCCTGGTGGAGCGGTACGGCGACGGCCCGCAGCGCGCCTCGTTGCAGGCGGCGGTCGAGGGCTCGCGGGAGGCGTACCGGAGATTCGCCGCGACGCTCACCGCGGACCTCGCGCCCCGGGCGCACGACGACGAGGCCTTCGGCCCGGCGCGGTACGCCCTCTGGGTGCGGGCCTTCCTCGGCGCGGAACCGGACCTGCGCGAGCTGTACGCGTGGGGCTGGGACGAGTTCACCGCGATCGAGGCGGAACTGGTCGCCGAGGCGAGAACCCTGGGCGGCACCGTGCCCGAGGTGCGGGACCGGCTCGACCGTCCCGACGCGCCCGGCGTCCTGCGCGGCCGGGACGCGTTCGCCGCCTGGCTCCAGGAGCTGCTGGAGGCCACCACCGAGCGGATGCACGGCACGCACTTCGACATCCCGGCGCCGCTGCGGCGCATCGAGTCACGGGTCACCACGTCGGGCGGCACCGCCTACATCGGGCCGTCGCGGGACCTGACCCGGCCGGGCCGGGTCTCGTGGCTGCTGCCCGAGGGCCGGGAGCACTTCTCCACCTAGTGGGCGTACAGCACCGTGTACCACGAGGGCGTCCCCGGCCACCACCTGCACCTCGGCTCGGAGGCGTGCCGGGGCGGCCCCGGTCAGCGGCTGAACCTGCTCGGCGGGCTCTCCGGCGCCCAGGAGGGCTGGGCCCTGTACGCCGAGCGGTTCATGGACGAGCTGGGACTCTACGAGCAGCCGGGCGCCCGGCTGGGACACCTGTTCATGCAGTTGCTGCGGGCGGCCCGGGTGGTGCTCGACATCGGCCTGCACCTGAAGCTGCCGATGCCCTCCGGCGGCGGCGCGCGGTGGACGCCGGACGCCGCGCTGGACCTGCTGCGCGAGCGCTGCCACCAGGGCCCGTACGCGCCACTGGAACTGGCCCGCTACCTGGGCCGGCCCGGGCAGGCGCTGACCTACAAGGTGGGGGAGCGGGTGTGGCGGGACGGCCGCGCGGTGTTCCCCGGCGACCGGCGCGCGTTCCACAACCGGGCGCTGGAACTCGGCTCGCTGGGACTGGACCAGCTCACGAGCGCGCTCGCCGCCTATCCGGCCTCGTCGGCGGGCAGCTCCTCCGGGTCGGCCACCCAGGCGGAGTAGACAGGCAGCGCGTGCCACGGCCCACCGGCCGGGTCGGTGGTCACCGCGACCACCGCGTACGGGTGACCGAACCGCAGCTCGGCGACGCGGGCGACACCCTCGGGCGGCAGGCCGGCCACCATGCCGAACGCGGTCACCGCGGCGGCCTCGAAACCGTAGCGCCCGAACCGGGCCACCGCGGACTGCGCTGCGTCGAACCCCGGCCCGGCCAGGCCCAGCAGCTCGCCGAGCGCCCGGGCCGCCGCGTCGAAGCCGAACCCGGGTGCGGTCAGGTCGTGCCGGCTGCGCGCCGACCAGCAGGGCAGCACCGCCGTGGCGCGTTCCTCCCGGCCGTCCGGGGCGAACGTGTTGACCGGCTTCTCCCGCAGCGTCCACAGCGGCGTCTCGCCCAGCGGCAGGTCGAACAGTGACAGGCGGCCCGGCACGGAGTCCGGGATGAGCGCGGCGGCGCTCGCCAGCTCCTGCGCGGCGGCCAGCACGTCGGCCGCGGGCACCTCGGGCGCGGCGGCCACCGACACCACGAGCATCCCCGCGCCGTCGTCGCCGGTGCGGGCCGGCACCGCGTGCACCGCCACGTCACCGGCCCGGTCGGTGGCCGCCACCCAGCAGCGGTGCCCGAACGGCGGTGTCCGCAGCACCCGGCTCAGCCGCCCGGCCCAGGCGCTGCCCGCGCCCAGATCCGTGCCCGGGGCCGTGTCGAACGGGTCGGCCCACGACACCCGGGTCGCGAGCGCGCTGGCCAGGACCAGCAGGGTGTCCGGGGCGACGTCGACCGGGAAGCGGTCGATCAGCCCGCCGGTACGCTCCCGGGCCCAGGCGTCCAGCGCCGCCTGGTCCGGCAGCGGACCGCGTTCGGTGTTCTCCGGCAGGGCGGCCCGCCACGCGGCCAGCTCGTCGGCCGGGGTGCGCTCCCACAGCGCGGTGGCGGCGGCGACCATCGGGTGCGGCGCGGCGAGCAGCGCCCGGGCCTCGGCGGCGGCGTCGTCCGGGTCGGCGTCGAGCGCCTCGGTCAGCGCCGCGCGGGCGTCGCCGGTGGCGGCCGGGCCGGCCAGCGCCAGCAGCAGCCAGGCGCCCAGCGGGGAGGCGACGTGGTGGGTGTCACCGGCGGCGCGATGCAGCCGATCGGCGTAACGGGCCAGGGGTGCGCGCAGAGGAGTCACGGCTCCACTCTGCCCGCCGCCGCGCCCGGTGGCACGCCCCGGTCACGACCACAGTTCGAACGGCTCGTCGATCTCCTTCCCGGCCAGGAACGCCGGCAGCAGCTCGGGCAGCCGCCCGGGATAGCAGCGCGGCCGCTCGGCGAGCACCTCGGCCAGCGGCCACCAGCGGAACCCGAAGTAGTCCTCCACCTCGTAGTCCAGCCGCAGCGCCTCGTCCACGTCCGGCCCGGGGCCGGGCAGCCGTACCGTCACCACCACCTCGTCCTGGAGGTGGCGGCGCTGCCGGTGCCGGAAGCTGGCCCGCCGCCGCCACGTCGGCGCGCCCACCTCGTCCGGGCCGATCGCGATACCTGTCTCCTCGCGCAGCTCGCGTACCGCCGCCTCCCGGTACGTCTCGCCCGGGTCCAGGCCGCCGCCGGGCAGCTCCCACCACACGCCGAGGTCCGGATGGTCCGGGTCGCGGGTGTGGAACAGCAGCAGGCGGTCGGCGGCGTCGAGCACCACCAGCCGCACCGCGCTGCGCTCGAACAGCGGCAGATCGTCGGGCAACTCCACGCCCCCAGCGTAAGGAAGGGCCCCCTATTAACGCCTCCGGTAGTAGAAGGGCCCCTTATTAACATCGCGCCGCCCGGCGCGGCACCGGACCCGCTCAGCCCGCGTCGACGACGCGCGCCACCTCGGCCGGCAGTGGGTACGGCCGCTCCACCGGCAGCAGCGCCGCCGCTCCGGCCTCGTCGCCGTCGGTGAGCCGACCGTGCACCGACCGGGCCAGCCCGGTGACGTCGGTGAGCCCGACCACCCACTCGTCGACGTACCGGCGTACCGCGTCGCCGGTCAGTCCGACCTGTAGCGAGCGGTACGGCAGGGGCGCCAGCCGCAGCGAGCGTTCCGGATCCCACTGCACCCGCACCGGGCTGACCCGCAGGCTGTGCCGCCAGGCGTCCCGGTCCGGGTGCAGGCGCGGGTCGTAGCTGCTGAGGCAGGCGTGCCGCAGGGCCCACTCGAAGCCGGCCCGGCTGATGTCGACCGCCAGCACCCGCTCCTGGCACGGCTTGAGCGCCCAGCCGCAGCGATACATCATCCAGCGGAACGAGGGCTTGATCCAGGTCATCCGCTCCCGCTTGAAGGGCGGCACGAACCGGCCCGCGCGCAGCGCCGCGTCGGCGATCTCCGGCGGGTACGCCTGGTAGACGGTGACGGCGGTGCCGGTGTACGCGGCGCGGATCTGGTGGCGGGGCACTGGCACCGGGGCATCGTCGCACCGCATAGCCGTCCCGGCGACCCGATTCCGGGCCCGGCGTACCCCGACCGATAGGCTGCCCGCCGTGGCAGGTCTGTTGAAGAACGTGGCGTCGCGGCTCGGCCGGATCACCCGGGTCGTGCCCGCCCCGGCCCGCACCGGCGGGCCGATCCCGGCGCAGGTCGCGCGCCGCCGCCAGGTCAGCGCGTTGCAGCGCCGCGAGTTGTCGTACGCCCCGGAGCCGGACGGGCAGGCCGACCCGGGCGAGATCGTGTGGACCTGGGTGCCCTACGAGGACGATCCCCGCCAGGGCAAGGACCGTCCGGTGCTGGTGGTGGGGCGGCACAGCCGCACGCTGTTCGGGCTGATGCTGTCCAGCCAGAGCGACCGGGACGGCCAGCGGCACTGGCTGGCGCTCGGCCCGGGGGAGTGGGACCGGGACAGTCGGCCGAGCTGGGTACGCCTGGACCGGGTGCTCACCATGCGCGAGGACAGCATCCGCCGCGAGGGTGCGGTGCTGGACCGGCCGCGGTTCGACCGGGTCGGGCAGGCGTTGCGCGCCGGCTACGGCTGGCGCTGACCCACCGGACGGAGCCCGCCCCGGCACCCCGCGACGAGCTGGGGCAGGCAAGGCGGACCGGGCCCAGCGGTCCGCGACGGACGTGCCGCCCAGCACCCCGCGACGAGCTGGGGCAGGCAAGGCGGACCGTGCCCGGCACCCCGCGACGAGCTAACGGACGAGCCGGACTCAGCACTCCGCGACGAGCTGGCGGGCCGGACGGGCGGCGCCGAGCGTCTTCGCCTCGTACATGGCCGCGTCGGCGCGGCAGAGCGCGTCGGTGAGCTGGGTGGGGCAGTGCACCGGCGCGAGCCCGACCGAGGCGGTGACCTGGATGCTGCGCGCGCCCAGCGGGATCGGCGCGGCGAGCGCCTCGCAGAGCCGCCGGGTGGCGTGCTCGATCCACCGGCGGTCCGCGGTCGGGCTGGCCAGCAGACCGGCGAACTCGTCGCCGCCGAGCCGGGCCACCAGGTTGGGGCCGGCGAACGCGGCGAGCCGCTGCGCCACGCTGACCAGCACCTGGTCTCCGGCGGCGTGCCCGTAGCGGTCGTTGACCTGCTTGAAGTTGTCCAGGTCGAGCACCACCGCGACGAGTGGCTGCCCGGCAGGGTCGGTGAGCAGGGCGGCGGCCAGCCGGAAGAACGCGCGGCGGTTCGGCAGCCCGGTGAGCGGATCGTGGCTGGCGGCGTGCCGCTCGGCGGCCAGCTCAGCCTGGAGCAGCTCGATCTCGGCTTCGGCGCGCAGCGCGCGGCGGCGTAACTGCCAGGCGGAGACGAGCGCGCCCGCCGCGGAGATGCCGGAGGCGATGGTCATCGGATCCGCCAACGCGTCCTCCTCACCGCAGTCCCGAAGCCGCGCGGAGCGGCGTCCCGGGGCCGGGCTCGGGTCACCGTGCGTGAACGAACCGGCACACCGTATTTCGGTTATCATGCTCTCTGTCCATTGCAGATGCAATAGCAGATGCACGTGCATCTCACTCCTCAGTCGACAGACGTCGCCACCCACCGCTCCTCCCGCGGCCTCGGCTGGCTCATCCCGAAGGACGCCCATGCAGCAACCCCCGAACGGCGTGCCCGTGACCGAGTTGCCACCGATGCGCTGGTTGAAGAGCCGCCGCAGCAACCCCAGCGGCAACTGCGTCGAACTGGCCGAGTTGCCCGGCGGTGGCGGCATCGCGGTCCGCAACTCCCGGCACCCCGAGGGTCCGGCACTGATCTACACAGTGGACGAGATCGCCGCGTTCGTGCTCGGCGCCCGGGACGGCGACTTCGACCACCTGATCCCGCCGTCCCGTACACGGGACTGACTCCGTCCGTCCGGAGGAGTTCACCTCACTGTCGGTTCATGGCATGCTTACTCGTCGGTCCGGGAGGGTGCCCGGCCGGGGCGGTCGGGATGCGAGGGCGGTCAGGTGGCGACGGTGCCCGTCGAGGGTGGTCCGACAAGCGGTCCGACAGTGCTGCGCATGCTGCTCGGCGGGCAGCTGCGCCGGCTGCGGGAGAGCGCCGGGGTCAGCCGCGAGACGGCCGGCTGGGAGATCCGCTCGTCGGAGTCGAAGATCAGCCGGATGGAGCTGGGCCGGGTCGGCTTCAAGGAGCGCGACGTGGCCGACCTGCTCACGCTCTACGGCGTCACCGCTCCGGAGGACCGTGACGCGCTGCTCAAGCTGGCCCGGGACGCGAACAGCCCGGGCTGGTGGCACCGCTACGGCGATGTGCTCCCCGCCTGGTTCCAGTCGTACCTGGGCCTGGAGGCGGCCGCCGCGCTGATCCGCACGTACGAGGTGCAGTTCGTGCCCGGCCTGTTGCAGACCGCCGCGTACGCCCGGGAGGTGATCCTGCTCGGCCACCGCAGCGCGTCGGCGGCGGAGCTGGACCGGCGGGTGGAGCTGCGGATGCAGCGCAAGGAACTGCTGCGGCGCCCCAACCCGCCGCAGTTGTGGGCGGTGCTCGACGAGGCGGTGCTGCGCCGCCCGATCGGCGGTGCCGCGGTGATGCGCGAGCAGATGGACGCGCTGATCGAGGCGACCTCGGGCCCGCACGTGCGGTTGCAGATAGTCCCGTTCGCCGCCGGCGGGCACGCCGCGGCCAGCGGCGCGTTCAGCATCCTGCGCTTCGGTGACGCCGACCTGCCCGACATCGTCTACATCGAGCAGCTCACCAGCGCGATCTACCTGGACAAGCGCGACGACCTCGACTTCTACGCCGAGGCGATGGAGAGGTTGTGCGTGGAGGCCGCGCCGCCGGAGCGGACCCCCGAGTTGCTGGCCCGCATGCGCGACGAGCTGTACCCGGCCTGAGCGGCGCGGCGCCGGGCAGTAGCATGACGGCGACCGGAGACAGTGGACGGTGGCACGCGAGTCGTGGAGGCGGCCTTGACCAGCGACGCACCAGGTACGGCACCCGAGTCGGGCCGGATCGACACCACCGTGGCGCATCCCGCCCGCCGGTACAACTACTGGCTCGGCGGCAAGGACAACTTCCAGGCCGACCGCGACTCCGGCGACGCGATGGCCGCCCGGTTCCCGACCATCCGGATCAGCGCGCTGGAGAACCGGCGGTTCCTGCGTCGTGCGGTGCGGCACCTGGCCGGCGAGGCGGGCATCCGGCAGTTCCTGGACATCGGCACCGGCATCCCCACCGCCGACAACACGCACGAGGTGGCGCAGTCGACCGACCCGCGCGCCCGGGTGGTCTACGTCGACAACGACCCGATCGTGCTGGCCCACGCCCGCGCGCTGCTCACCAGCTCGCCCGAGGGCGCCACCGCCTACCTCGACGCGGACCTGCGTGACCCGGAGCGCATCCTCGCCCACCCCGACCTGCGCCGCACGCTGGATCTCTCCCAGCCGGTGGCGTTGATGCTGCTGGCGGTGCTGCACTTCGTGCCCGACGGTGAAGATCCGTACGCGATCGTCGGCCGCCTGCTGGACGCGTTGCCCGCCGGCAGTTACCTGGCCGCCTCGCACGCCACCCACGACTACCTGCCGGAGGAGCTGGCCGCCGAGGCGAAGGCGGCAGCCCGCGGCGGCGGTCCGCACGGCGTGATCAACCTGCGCAGCCGGGAGGAGGTCGTGCGCTTCTTCGACGGCCTGGAGCTGGTCGAGCCGGGCGTCTGCTCGGTCGCCGAGTGGCGCGCCGACGGCGAGCCCGAGCCGCGCCCGTCGGTGGTCGACGTCAGCATGTACGGCGGGGTCGCCCGCAAGCCCTGACCCGGGCCCTCGCGCCGGGCGGTTGACGGGCACGGGGACCGGACGGGCAGACTGGAGGCATCATGTCGCCTTTCACGCCCGCCCTGCGCCTGCACGACCGATATGTCCTGCGCGAACGCATCGGCCTCGGCGGGATGTCCGAGGTGTGGCGCGCCGACGACGAGGTGCTGCACCGGCCCGTCGCGGTCAAGGCCCTCGCCGGGCAGCTCGCCGCCGATCCGCAACTGCGGGCGGTCATCCAGCGCGAGGCCCGCGCGGCGGCGCGGCTCACCCACCCGCACGTGACCCAGGTGTACGACTACGGCGAGGCGACGCTGGACGGCGGCGTCGTGGTCCCGTACCTGGTGATGGAGCTGGTGGAGGGCCAGACGCTCGCCGACCGGCTGGCCGGCGGGCCGCTGGCCTGGCCGGACGCGGTCCGCACGGCCGGGCAGGTCGCCGGGGCGCTGGCCGCGGCGCACCGGATCGGCGTGGTGCACCGCGACATCAAGCCGGCCAACGTGATGCTCACCGAGACCGGCGCGAAGGTGCTTGACTTCGGCATCGCCGCGCCCGCCGGCCCGCACCCGGTCACCGGGCAGACCGGCGCGCTGCTGATGGGCACTCCCGCCTACTTCGCCCCGGAACGGCTCGACCCCGGCCCGGCGAACCCGGCCGGCGACGTGTACGCGCTCGGCGTGCTGCTGTACCGCAGCCTCACCGGTCAGGCGCCGCTGCCGGTGCGCAGCTGGGACGACGTGCTGGACGTGCGGCGCAACCGGCCGCCGGTCCCGCCGCTGCGGGTGCCCGGCCTGCCGCCGGAGATCGCCGACCTGGTCCTGGCCTGCCTGGCGGCGGACCCGGAGCGGCGGCCCACCGCGGCCCGGCTCGCCGACCGGCTCGGCGCGGGCCGCCCGGTGGACCCGCCGACCGCGATCCTGCCCACAGTGGCGCCGGTGGCGCACCCGCCCACCCTCGTCGAGCGGTCCCCGGCCGCCGCGTCCCGCCCGGTCCCGCCGGCACGTCCCGTCGCGCCGCCGCGCCCGGCGGTCTCGTCGAACCGGCTGCTCGGGCTGCTCGTCGCCGGTGCCGTGGTGCTGCTGCTCGCGGTGGTCGGCTCGCTGGTGTGGGGCGACGGCTCCGGCACGCCGCCGGCCGCCGCGCCCACCGCCGGCCCGTCGACGCGTGCCGCCGAACCGCCCGCCCCGGAGCCCAGCAGTGCCGCGCCGACGTCGGCGGCAGCCGAGCCGGTGACGCTGCGTCAGCTCGGCGACCGGTTCGGTGAGCTGCTCGACCGGGCCGAGGCGATCGGGCTGATCGACCGCAAGACGGCCGACGACCTGCGGAAGAAGGCCGCCGAGCTGGACCGGGGCAAGCCGAAGGACCGCGACAAGCGGGTCGAGGACCTGCGGGAGAAGATCGAGGACGCGGCCGAGGACGACAAGATCGATCCGGTCACCGCCGCCGCGCTGCGCAAGCTGATCGACGGCTACGAACGGCTGCGCGGCGGCGCCGCCGACGAAGGCTGACCGTCAGCGCAGCGTCCCGGTGACCACCTCGCCGACGCCCGTGCCGGCGCGGACCACCGGCTCACCCGCCGGTGACCAGATCCCGGAACCACCCGCGGCGCGCGCGTACCCGCCTCCGGTCGAGCCGGCGAAACTGGCCGTCGCCACCCACACGGCGTGCTCGGCGGCGACGCGGCGGGCGCGTTCGTCCGGCACGGCCGCGTCGTCGGCCGACTCGAGCACCCCGGCCAGGTAGGCGTCCGCGCCGAGCGCCACAGTGGCCGCCGCGTGCTCCGGCGTGCCGGTGTCCTTGCACACCGCCAGCCCCAGCCGCCAGCCGTCCACATCGAGCACCGCCGGCTCCCGGCCCGGTCGCATGTGCCGCGGCTCCGCGCCACCCAGGAACATCTTCCGGTACGCGACCCGCACGCCCTCCGCGTCGATCACGAGCACCCCGATGTGCGGGCCGGGCACCGGCGCCCCGGCCAGCGCCAGCGTGCCGGTCTCGGCGCAGGCCGCCCGCAGAGGCGCGAGCCTCGGGTCGGCCGGGTCCAGCGGCGCGGCGGTCAGCTCGTACCCGGTCAGCGACATCTCCGGGAAGACCACCACGCGCGCCCCGGCGGCGCGTACCGCGTCGGCGTGCCGGGCGGCGTTGCCCTCGACGTCGTGGGAGCGGGTCAGCGGCTGGGCGACGGCGATCCGCAACGGCGTACGCATGACGTACACGATAATGGTTTCCATGACGCGTGGTCGTCCGCGGCTTCGCCCCGTAACGTTGGTCCGATGATCGGAAACGCACAGCTGCTCGCCGTCCCCCGGGCGAGCACCGCGCGGGCCGCGGAACCGTCCGGCGACGGAGTAGCCGGCTGGGTCACCGGCCTGATGGAACGGCTCGGTGGGCCGGGCGCCGGCCTCGCGGTGGCCCTGGAGAACCTGTTCCCGCCCATCCCCAGCGAGGTGATCCTGCCGCTGGCCGGCTTCACCGCGAGCCAGGGCCGGATGAGCCTGGCCGGCGCCATCTTCTGGACCACGCTCGGGTCGATCGTGGGCGCGCTGGCGCTGTACTACATCGGCGCGGCCCTCGGGCGGGACCGGATGCGCGCCCTGGCCGCGCGGCTGCCGCTGATCAAGCTGGAGGACGTGGACCGCACCGAGGCGTGGTTCCTGCGCCACGGCGTCAAGGCGGTGTTCTTCGGCCGGATGATTCCGATCTTCCGCAGTCTCATCTCCATCCCGGCCGGAGTGGAACGGATGCCGGTTCCGGTATTCCTGCTCTACACCGCGCTGGGCAGCCTGATCTGGAACACCACGTTCGTGCTCGCCGGTTACCTGCTCGGCGAGCAGTGGCACGTGGTCGAGGCGTACGCGGGCACGTTCCAGAAGGTCGTCATCGTGGCCGTGGTGGCCGGTGTCTGCTGGTTCGTGGTCAGCCGCGTCCGCCGCTCCCGCCGCACCGCCGGGGACGTGCCGCAGGAGGCGGAGGCGCCGCCGGAGCCGCAGCCGACCCCGCAGGGCACCGTCTACCGGGGCGGCTGGTACTCCCGGGCGGAGGACTGAGGCAGGGTCAGCACGGCGGGTAGAGCGGGCGGGTGCCGGCGCCGGCGGCCCGGGCGGCGTGGTCGCTGAACCGGCAGCCGAAGTCCGGTGCCGCCACCGCACGCCGGTCGGTGACCGCGTCACCGGCCGGCCGCTTGTCGGTGCGGACCCAGCGGACCAGGTCGTCCCAGGCGGCGCCGGCCTCGGCCGGGCTGAACTCGCAGTGCTGCGCGGTGCGCACCGCCCGCTGCACGAGCAGCCGGGACCGGCCGTGCCGGGCCACGTCCCGGGCGTACGCCTGCTCCATACTGAACGGCACGAACAGGTCGCCGAGCCCGTGCAGGCTCAGCACCGGCGCGGTGGGCCGCCCGGCGATCCGGGGCACCTCGGTCAGGCCGGGCGCGAGCCGCTGGCGCAGGTTCTCCGGCGCGACCCGCTGCACCGTGGCGTTGAGGTTCACCGGCTGGTTCGGCGTGTACCTGGTGAACAGGTTCGTGGCGAGCTGGCCGGGCCGCCGGGCGGGGGAGCCGTCCGCCTCGCCGACGGCGATGCCGAACAGGAAGTCCTTCCACACCGCGAACGCGGCGTCGGCGCCCGGCCGCGGCCCGCCGGAACGGTCCACGGTGACCGCGCGCAGCTGCTTGCCCAGCGCATTGGTGGTGTCCGCGCCGCCCGGGGTCAGCCCGGCGAGGCCGAGCGTGACCTGGATCCGGGGCACCGCCGAGGTCAGGTAGTCGGGCGGCGTCGGGTACGCGCGCACCCCGGCCAGCGCCTGCGCGACCAGGTTGTAGTCCAGGAAGAAGTCGAACAGCTCCTGGTCGCCGAGCACCCCGCACATCGGCAGCGCCCCGGCGTAGTAGCCCGGGTACTGCTCCAGCGACCGGCCGATGACGTGACCGCCCATCGAGACGCCGGCGATCAGTACCCGGTGCGGGCGCCGGACGGTACGGCTGAACAGGTCGGCCAGGGCGCGGGTGCCGCGAACGCCGGAGCGCACGTCGTAGCCGTTGCGGTCGTACGACGACGACGCCCACGCGTACCCCTGCGCCACCAGGCGCTGCCGCAGGTCGAAGCCGGGCGGCTCCGGCGACAGCTCGGTGCCCTGGCCGCGGTAGCCGTGCGCCCACATCACCAGCTCGCCGTTCCAGCGCGCCGGGATCTCGATGACGTACCCGGCGTTGGCGTGCACGCCCTGCCGCACGGTGGTGGCGGCCCCGCCGACCACGAGCGGCGGCAGCGGCGGGTTGACGATGGTGTAGCCGGGCAGCGGGCCGCTGCCGTCGTCGCGGCCGGTGGCGGCGGCGGGGGCCGCGCCGGTGAGGCCGAGCGTCAGCGCGAGGGCCGCGCCGACGGCGAGCAGCCGGCGACGGACGGGTGAGGGCTGCATCGCTGCTCCCCGGGGGACGGGTGCCACCCCGGGACGGGGGTGACGACGCGGGACGGATGCCTACCGGCCGGTAGCGCCCTGAACCTAGGCCGGGCGTCGAGAGCTGTCAATCGCTGACCGACCGCTCCGCCGGCGTCCGTCCCGCGGACCGCTCAGACCAGGCCGTGCGCCAGCATCGCCTCGGCCACCCGCCGGAACCCCTGGATGTTCGCCCCGGCCACGTAGTCGCCGGGCAGGCCGAACTCCTCGGCGGTCGCCCAGCACCTGTCGTGCACGTCCCGCATGATCTCGCGCAACCGCTGCTCCGACTCGCCGAACGTCCACGTGTCGCGGCTGGCGTTCTGCTGCATCTCCAGCCCGCTCACCGCCACCCCGCCGGCGTTGGCGGCCTTGCCCGGGGCGAACCGCACCCCGGCCCGGCCGAGGATCCGCACCGCCTCCGGCGTGGTGGGCATGTTCGCCCCCTCCACCACCGCGACGCAGCCGCCCGCTACCAGCGCGGCCGCCTCCGCGCCGCCGATCTCGTTCTGCGTGGCGCAGGGCAGCGCCAGGTCGCAGGGCACCTCCCACACGTTGCGGTCCGCGACCGCCACCGCGTTGCGCGCGTGCTCCGCGTACTCGGCCAGCCGTCCCCGGCGCTGCTCCTTCAGCTCGCGCAGCAACGCCAGGTCGATGCCCTTCTCGTCGACCACGTAGCCGCCGGAGTCCGAGCACGCCACCACGGTGCCGCCGAGCTGGTGCACCTTCTCGATCGCGTAGATGGCCACGTTGCCGGAGCCGGACACCACGACCCGCTTGCCCTCCAGGCTGTCCCCGGCCTGGCGGAGCATGTCGTCGGCGAAGAACACCGCCCCGTACCCGGTCGCCTCCCGGCGCACCTGCGCGCCCCCGTACGCCAGGCCCTTGCCGGTGAGCACGCCCGCGTCGTACCGGTTGGTGATGCGCTTGTACTGCCCGAACAGGTAGCCGATCTCCCGGCCGCCCACCCCGATGTCACCTGCGGGCACGTCGGTCTGCGGGCCGATGTGCCGGTACAGCTCGGTCATGAAGCTCTGGCAGAACCGCATCACCTCGCGGTCGGAGCGGCCCTTCGGGTCGAAGTCCGCGCCGCCCTTGCCGCCGCCGATGGACAGCCCGGTCAGCGCGTTCTTGAAGATCTGCTCGAACCCGAGGAACTTCACGATGCCCAGGTAGACCGACGGGTGGAAGCGCAGGCCGCCCTTGAACGGGCCGAGCGCGCTGTTGAACTCCACCCGGAACCCGCGGTTGACCCGCACCCGGCCCCGGTCGTCCTCCCACGGCACGCGGAAGATGACCTGCCGCTCCGGTTCGCAGACGCGCTCGACCACCTCGGCGTACTCCGGATGCCGGGCCAGGGCCGGACCGATGCTCTCCAGCACCTCGCGGACCGCCTGGTGGAACTCGGGCTCTCCCGGGTTCCGGGCGACCACGCCGGCGAACACCGATTCGACGATCTCCGGCATCACGGGCACCTCCTCTCGCCTGGGACGCAGGCCCTCCGGCCTGCGTCGCCCCAGGATACGAACGGTGTGCGGGGTGCGGTTCACTGGTCCGCGTGGACGCCACCATCTGGACGACGGCGCGGGACGCGCGCGCCTGGCTCGACGCCGCGAACGGCCGCGGCGACACCGAACTGACCTGTCGCATCCTCAAGATCGGCGAGGAGGCCGGCGAGGTCGCCGCGGCCTGGATCGGCCTGCTCGGGCAGAACCCGCGCAAGGGGGTGACGCACACCCGCGAGGAGGTCGCCGCCGAGCTGGCCGACGTGGCGTTCACCGCGCTGGTCGCCATCGAGAGCCTCGGTCTGGACGCGCACGCCGTGCTGGCCGCGTGCGCCGGCAAGGTGCGCTCGCGTACCGGAGTGGGAATGAACCGAGACGCCGACGCAGACGTATGACCCGATGGGGACCGGCGAGAGGGGACGACCATGACCGCATCCGAGGACGACCCCGGCCTGGCCAGGCCCCGCTGGTCCGGCGGAGCCCGGCTGCTCGCGGCGGCGGCGGTGCTGGTGGTGGTGCTCGGCGCGGTGGCCGTGGCGGTGACGCTGTCCAACCCGGCCCGTCTCGGCGTGGTCTTCTCCGGCGGCGCCCCGCCGTCGCCCGCTCCCGGCGGCGGCTCCGGCGGGGCGGGCGCCGCCGAGGTGGCCGGCGCCGAGACGCTCGCCGCGCCCCGCGACAACCGGCAGCGCGCCCAGTTCGAGCTGGTCGACGGGCTGACCCGGTTCACGCTGCGGGCCGCCGACCTCGGCGACGACCTCTACCGGATCGGCGCGCCGGACGGCTCGGGTGTGACGCCCCGCCCGCAGCTCGTGGGCGACCGGGTCCGGCTGCGGATCGAGGAGAACGGCCGCCCCGGCCCGGCCGCCGTCGAGGTGGTGCTCAACTCCCGGGTCACCTGGCGGCTGCGGCTGCTCGGCGGCGTCAGCGAGCAGCGGCTCGACCTGGGCGAGGCCCGGCTCGCCGGGATCGACCTGGTCGGCGGCGCGTCGCGTACCCGGCTGCTGCTGCCCCGGCTCGACGGCTCGCTCACCGTCCGGATGACCGGCGGGGTCAGCGAACTCACGGTCACCGTGCCCGGCGGGCCGCCGGCCCGGGTGCGGGTGGCCTCCGGCGCCGGCTCCCTGACCCTGTACGACCAGCGTCGCGGCGGGATCGCCGCCGGTGACCTGGTCAGCTCACCGGGCTGGGACCGGGCTGCCGACCGGCTCTACCTCGACCTGGTCGGGGGCGCGAACGCGGTGAGCGTCACCGCGGAGTGAGCGTACAGTCGGGCGGTGGACCGCACCGAATCCCTGCCCGCGCAGACGCTCCCGCCGGGCGTCGGCCCGACCGACCCGGGCAGCGTGCTGCTGCCCGGCCACGACGTCCCGCTCGGCCGCTACACCACTGTGCGCCGGCTGCTGCCGCAGCGGCAGCGCCGGATGGTCGGCGCCTGGTGCTTCGTCGACCACTTCGGGCCCGACGACGTGGCCGACCGGCCCGGCATGGAGGTGCCGCCGCACCCGCACACCGGGCTGCAGACCGTCACCTGGCTGCTCGACGGGGAGATCCTGCACCGCGACAGCCTCGGCAACGTCCAGCCCATCCGCCCGGGCCAGCTCAACGTGATGACCTCCGGGCGCGGCATCGCCCACTCCGAGCGTTCCCCGCTGGTCCACCCGCCGCTGATGCACGGCGTGCAGCTGTGGGTGGCGCTGCCCGACCCGGCCCGTGCCGGTGACCCGGACTTCGCCCACCACGCCGACCTGCCCCGCTTCCGCGACGCCGACCTGGACGTCACGCTGCTCGTCGGCGACCTCGGCGGGGAACGCTCGCCCGCCGTCGTGCACACCCCGCTGGTCGGCGCGCAGATCGAGGTCCGCGGGCCGGCGCCGGCCACGCTGCCGCTGCGCCCGGACTTCGAGTACGGGCTGCTGGCCATGTCCGGTGCCGCCGAGTGCGACGGCACGGCGCTGGCCCCCGGCGCGCTGCTCTACCTGGGCCTCGGCCGGAACGCGCTGACGCTGCGCGCCGAGCCGGGCACCCGGCTGCTGCTGCTCGGCGGCACCCCGTTCGAGGAGCCGCTGGTGATGTGGTGGAACTTCGTCGGCCGCTCGCACGAGGAGGTGGTGGCCGCCCGGGAGGACTGGATGGCCGGCCGCCGCTTCGGCGTGGTCGCCGACGACGCGGCGCCGCCGCTGCCCGCGCCCGCGCTGCCCACCACCCGGCTCAAGGCCCGTGATCGCGGCGGTGACGTCCGCGGCTGACCGTCGTACCCCGAATGCCGCGCCGTCACCGGGGTAGTCGGCGGCATGCCGACAACCACCGCCCCGCGCGACGTCGCGGACAAGAAGCGGCTCGCCCGCCGGCTCGCCGGAGACGGCCGCGGGTTCGCCGAGTGCTTCGGGTTCCGGGTGACCAACAACCCGGCCCAGTTGTTCCAGGTGCTGTACCTGGCCGTTCTGCTGGCCCGCCGGGGCGACTTCCACCGGTCCGTCGACGCGGCCACCGCGCTGCGCGACGCCGGGTGGGACACCGCGGCCCGGATGGCCCGCTCCCGCCACGAGGACCGGGTACGCGTGCTGCGCGCCGCCGGACTGCGCGGTGACCTGCCCGCGATCGCCGACACCCTCGGCGACCTGGCCCGCACGATCGTCGAGACGTACCGGGGTGACCTGCGCCGACTGCGGACCGCCGCGCACCAGGATGCGGGCGAGGAACGGCGGCTGCTGACCGCGCTGCCCGGAGTGGACGACGAGGTGTGCGACCTGTTCCTGCGCGAAGCGCAGGCGCTGTGGCGTGAGGCGGCGCCGGTGGCCGACCGGCGGGCGCTCGCGGCGGCCCGCCGGCTCGGGCTGGGCCGTACCGCGCGCGACCTCGCCGGACTGACCGGCAGCGGCGAGTCGGAGCAACTGTCGTGGCTGGTCGGAGCGCTGGCGCGAGTGGACCTGGAGCGGCGGTACGCCGAGGTGACCGCCTGAGCGCACACGTGCGCCCGGACACACTTCCGCGATTCTCACCCGTTCGGCTGATGTCGCGTCGTATGATGATCGTGGCAGCGATGCCCGCCCGGTTCGGGCGAACATCTCACCGCTGCGCGGTCGCGACCCGGTTCGGGCGTGAACCGCGGAGGACAGGTGCTGCGTGGCGCCCCAGGTCGCGGTTCGTGACCCGGGGCGCTCGCCTGTCCGGGCACGCCGACCCGCCACAGGGCAGCGCCCACGCGCGACAGTCGTACGCCGGGCCTGTTTCCGCACGCGCAGAGGCCGGCGGCCGTGTCGCCCGCCGGCCCGACGCCGTACTCAGATGCCGCGCAGGTGTTGCGAGACGCGCGGGTGGTTGTCGCGGGCCTGCGCCGCGCGCTGCGACCGGCTCACCTCGGGAGCCGCGTCGATGCCGGCCGACCGGGCCACCTCGGTGCCGTTGGCGTAGTCCACCGGGGGCAGAGCGCGCAGCGCCCGCAACACGTCCGGCGGCGCGCCCTCCCGTTCCGCCTCGCGGATGACGTCGTCCTTGCCGGCCGGGTAGTCCAGCGCGGACAGGTAATCAAGGACATCCGTGTAACTCGCCATGGGTCGGGCTCCTCGTGGCAGTAGTCGGGGTCATGACCGGGCGGCGGTTACCCGTCGCGCCGCCGCTCACGCCCGCGAGCGCGGAAATCCCGCCCCCGTCTCGCGCCGGTGACCGGCGCCGTTTCCGGCGCGCCGTCGCGGGTAGCCGCGGTGGGCGCACCGAAGGGGGTACCACGCATGCACTACCTGACCTTCGTGAGCCGGGTCGCCCGGCTCACCGGCACCAGCGAGGACCGGGCCGCCACGCTCACCGGGGCCACACTGGAGACGTTCGCCGAGCGGCTGACCGGCGGCGAGGTGCTGGACCTGGCCGCGCAGCTGCCGAAGCCACTCCAGGGGCTGCTCAGCCCGTATCCGCGCGACGAGGCCGCGGAACGGTTCGGCGCGGCGGAGTTCGTCGCCCGGGTCGCCCGCCGGGCCGACTGCGACGAGAACACCGCCCGGGACGCGGTACGCGCGGTGTTCGTCACGATGCGCGAGGCGATCCGCGGCGGGGAGTTCCAGGAGGTCGTGGTCCAGTTTCCGCGCGACTACCGGGACATGGTGGAACCGGCCCTCGCCCCGGCCGCCGCGCGCCGCTGAACCGGCGGCCGGTCAGCCGATCACACCTGCGGCGCGCAGAGCGGCGATCCGGCCGGCGTCGATCCCGGCACCGGCGAGCACCTCGTCGGTGTGCTCGCCCGGCGACGGTGGCGGGCGCCGGACAGAGGTCGGGGTGGCCGAGAAGCGCGGTGCGGGAGCGGGCTGGGTGACGCCGTCCGGCGCCACGAAGACCTCGCGTGCCCGCAGGTGCGGATGCTCCGGTGCCTCGGCCCAGTCGAGCACCGGCGCCACGCAGGCGTCCGTGCCGGCCAGCAGCTCCGTCCACTCGTCCCGGGTACGGGTGCGGAACAGCCGCGCCCAGGCCGCCCGCAGCGCCGGCCAGTTCGCCGGATCGTCCCGGTCCAGCGCCTCACCGCCGACCGCCGCGCCGGCGTCCTGCGGGCCGTCGCCGCCGTCGGGCGGGAAGCCGGTGAGCCGGACCAGTTCGGCGTAGAACTGCGGCTCCAGCGCGCCCACCGCCACGTACCGCCCGTCGGCGCACTCGTACGTGTCGTAGAAGGGCGCGCCGCCGTCGAGGAGGTTCACCCCGCGCGGGTCCTGCCACAGGCCGATGCCGCGCAGCGCGTGGATCTGGGTGGCCAGCACCGACACGCCGTCCACGATGGCCGCGTCGACCACCTGGCCGGGTGCGCCGCCGCGTACCGCGTACAGCGCGGCGACCACGCCGAGCGCCAGCATCATGCCCCCGCCGCCGTAGTCGCCGAGCAGGTTCATCGGCGGCACCGGGCGTTCCCCGGCCCGGCCCACGCCGTGCAGCGCGCCGGTCAGCGCCAGGTAGTCGATGTCGTGCCCGGCGCGCTGCGCCAGCGGCCCGTCCTGCCCCCAGCCGGTCATCCGCCCGTACACCAGCTTGGGGTTGGCGGCGAGGCAGTCGTCCGGGCCGAGGCCGAGTCGTTCGGTCACCCCCGGCCGGAAGCCCTCCACCAGCGCGTCCGCGCCGGCGACCAGGTCGAGCACCAGGTCACGCCCCTCGGGCTGCTTGAGGTCGACGGCGATCGAGCGGCGATTGCGGTTCAGCAGGTCGCCGGGGAAGGCGCCGAACCCGCCGCCGCCGGGCCGGTCGACGCGCACCACGTCGGCGCCGAGGTCGGCCAGCATCATCGACGCGAACGGACCGGGGCCGATCCCGGCCAGCTCGATCACCCGTACGCCGGTCAGTGGTCCCTGGTTGGTCACCCGCGTCACCATAGGGTGCCCGGTGACCTGGCGCCATGCCCTCCACCACCGCACAGCGGTTGACCAGGGCAATCAACCGTGTCCCGACTTGGCGTCCGGTCCGGCGGTGACCTAGCCTTGTGCAGGCGAGGGGAGTACTTCCCACGAATCATTCCGGTCAGTACGGCAAGCCGCCGAGGCGAGCCCCGGGTGGTTGCCCACGAAAACGTGGGTGAAGGAGACCTCGAACATGACACGGTGTTCGAGGAGGCTCCATGCCCGAATTGTCGCCCCTGGCCGCGGCCGGGTTGTCGTCTGTCGGCACGCCCACGCTGTGGGTCGTGACGATCGTCGGCGTGCTCGTCCTGCTGGTGCTCGACTTCCTGGTCACCAGAAAGCCGCACGAGGTCTCGATCCGTGAGGCCCTGGGCTGGTCGGCCTTCTACATCGCCCTGCCGCTGGCCTTCGGCGCCTGGATCTGGTCCCGCTACGGCAGCCAGCAGGGCATCGAGTACCTCACCGGTTACCTGGTCGAGAAGTCCCTCTCGGTCGACAACCTGTTCGTCTTCATGCTGCTGCTGGCCGCGTTCGCGGTGCCCGCCGTGCTCGCCCAGCGGGTGCTGCTCTACGGCATCGCGGGCGCCCTGGTGCTGCGCGGTGTGTTCATCGCGCTCGGCGCCGCCGCGCTCCAGACGCTCGACTTCGCCTTCCTGCTGTTCGCGCTCATCCTGATCGCCACCGCGGTCAAGCTGCTGCGCGACGCCCTCTCCGGGCACGAGCAGGAGGTCGACATCAACAAGATGCGGTCGGTACGCCTGCTCCGCAAGATCATGCCGGTGGTCGACGACTACCACGGCACCCGGATGACGATCCGGCAGGGCGGCCGGCGGGCGCTCACCCCGTTCGCGCTCGTCGTGGTCGCCGTGCTGGCCACGGACATCGTGTTCGCCGTCGACTCGGTGCCGGCCGTCTACGGCATCACCGAGGACCCGTACCTGGTCTTCGCCACCAACGCCTTCGCGTTGCTGGGCCTGCGGGCGCTCTACTTCGTGCTGCACGCCGCGCTGAGCCGCCTCGTGCACCTCAGCTACGGCCTGGCCGCCATCCTGGCGTTCATCGGCGTCAAGCTCGGCCTGCACTGGGCGCACGGCATCTGGGAAGGCGTGCCGGAGATCCCGACGCTCGCCTCGCTCGGCGTGATCATCGGTGTCCTGGTGATCGTCACCATCACCAGCCTGCGGGCCACCCGCAACAGCGGCGACGGCAAGCGCACCGTCGTGCACGAGGTGCAGGGTGGAGGTTCCGCCTGACTCGGTGGGAACCCCTGCCCCAGCGGGACCGGCGGTGGTACGACTGACGGGTGGGAATCGTCTCGCCCGGCTTCCAGGGCCGGCCCCGTACGTCCGCGCCCGACCTGCCGCCGGGGCAGTACCTCACCGAGGACTTCCCGGTGCTCTCCGCGGGCCCGACGCCGCGCGTGCCGCTGGACACCTGGGAGTTCGTGCTGACCAGCGAGACCGGCGCGGAGTACCGCTGGTCCTGGGACGAGATGATGGGCCTGCCGCAGGACACCCCGACTGTGGACCTGCACTGCGTCACCCGCTGGTCCAAGCTCGGCACCACCTGGCAGGGCGTCTCCCTGGACACGCTGCTCGACGGCGTCGACACCGAGGCCCGGTACGCGCTGGCGCACTCCTACGGCGGCTACACCACCAACCTGCCGCTCGACGACCTGCGCGGCGGTCGGGCCTGGGTGGTGCACACGTACGACGGGGGGCCGCTGCCGGCCGAGCACGGCGGACCGGCGCGGCTGCTCGTGCCGCACCTGTACCTGTGGAAGTCGGCCAAGTGGGTGCACGGCATCCGGCTGCTCGCCGACGACCGGCCCGGCTTCTGGGAGACCGCCGGCTACCACGACTACGGCGACCCGTGGCGCGAGCAGCGCTACCAGGGCGACTGAGGTGACGGCCCAGGCCGAGGGCCGCCGCGTCGCGCCGCTGATGTGGCGGGTCGCCCGGCTGGTCGAGCGGCGGATCGAGACGCCCACCGCGCAGACGCTGGTGCTGGACGTGCCCGGCTGGCCCGGGCACCTGCCCGGGCAGCACGTCGACCTGCGCCTCACCGCCGAGGACGGCTACCAGGCCGCCCGGTCGTACTCGCTGGCCGGCCCCGCCGACGGCGAGCGGATCGAGGTGACGGTGCAGCGGGTGCCCGACGGCGAGGTGTCGCCGTACCTGACCGACACCTACGCCGAGGGCGATCCGCTGGAGGTACGCGGCCCGGTCGGCGGCTGGTTCGTCTGGCGTACCGACGACACCGCGCCGGTGCTGCTCGTGGGCGGCGGATCCGGCGTGGTGCCGCTGATGGCGATGATCCGCGCGCGCCGCGCCGCGGGCAGCCGCACGCCGTTCCGGCTCGTCTACTCGGTGCGCACCCCCGACGACGTCATCTACTCCGACGAGCTGCGCCGCCGCGCGCGCGACGACCAGGGCCTCGACGTCGCGTACGTCTACACCAGGTCCGCGCCCGAGGGCTGGCGCGGCGAGCCGCACCGGATCGGCCTGGCCGACGTGAACAGCCACGGCTGGCCGCCCGACCTGGAGCCGCTGTGCTACGTGTGCGGCCCCACCGGATTCGTGGAGACCGTGGCCGACCTGCTGGTGGGGCTGGGTCACCCGACCCGGCGCGTGCGGACCGAACGGTTCGGCCCGACCGGCTGAGAACCCGAGGAGGGCGTATGACCGACCTGTCCTACGTGGACGGCAACATGCTCGACGGGCCGTTGCGTGAGTTGTTCGCCGTCGACCTGAGCGCCACCACCGGCCGCTGCGACACCTGCGGGACGACCGGCCCGATGGCCGGGCTACACGTCTACTCGCACGCCCCGGGCCTGGTCGGGCGCTGCCCCGCCTGCACCGGGGTGATGGTGCGGCTGGTCCGCGCGCCGCAGCGGGCCTGGCTGGACCTGCGCGGCACCACGTACCTCCAGGTGCCCATGCCGGCCGAGCAGGGTTTCCGGGCCGCGCCCTGACGTCTGCGCCGTTACTGGACCGCGCCTGCCGCGCCGGCGCAGCCGCCCGACGAGCTGACCCACCGTCACCGGCACCACGGAGAGCACGAGCTGACCGTTGCGCGGGTCGACTGTCGCCGCCACCCCGTACAGCCGGGCGCCGTGCCGCAGCAGCCGGGGCCGCCCGGCGGCGAGCCGGGGCGCGCGCACCGCGGCCCCGCCGCGCCCGTGACCGCCGTCCACCTCGGCGCGGACCGGATGGCGCTGCCCGCTGGCGGAGCTTGCCGCCAGGAGCCGGTCGAGTGCGAAGTCCGTGCGGAGCGTGCGGCCGGTCGGATCGCCGGCGTCCATCCGGGTGGCGCCCACGACCGGACCGGCCAGCATCCGCACCGGCCCGGCCTCCGTGGCGAACCGGGGGTACGGGCTGCGCGTCGTCACCGTCAACGTGTGCCCGTCGACCCAGCTCACGTCGACGGTGTCCAGCCGCGCCAGCCAGTCGGCGCGCACGTCGGTGACGTCGGTCCACCGGGCCGGGGCACCCGGGTAGCCCGCGTGCCAGCGGTCACCGGCGAACACCGTCGCCGGCACGCCCCGGCCGCTGTCCTGCTCGATCACCGCCAGCAGGTCGTCGACTCCGCCCGCGGTCACCGCGCCCAGGCGCAGCCGGGCCTCGATGTCGAGCCGGTCCCGCAGACCGTCGGTGACGTGCCGCCGCACCAGCCGCGCGACCGTCGCGTGCACCCGCTCCTGCGCGGCCCGGTCCAGGTGCCGGAAGTCGTCGCCGACGAGGTTCGCCAGTTCCAGCCCGGCGTGACGGCGCAGCACCGCGTCCCGGCGCTCCCCGGCGGGGATCAGGTCGGCCACGTACGCGAACAGCCGCTCCACGCTGACCAGGCGCTGCTCGACCCGGCTGTGGTAGGTGATGTTGCGGGCGTCCAGCCGGCGCACCGCGTGGTAGTAGTCGTAGTCGGCGAGCACCGAGATCCGGCGGGCGTGGTAGCAGGCGGCGAGCGTGAACGGCTGGTCGCTGAGCACCGGCATGTCCTCCGGGAACCGCAGCCCGAGCCGGTCCACGAGGTCGCGCCGGAACAGCTTCGTGTTCGCCAGCGACCAGGGCAGCGCCGAGTCGAACAGGCTCACGTCGACCGCGTTGCCGTCGGCGAACACGTCGGAGAACACGTGCCGGCCGTTGACCCCGACCACCTTGCCGAGCACCACGTCCGAGCCGTACCGGTCGGCGGCGGCGATCAGACGCTCGAGGGCCTCCGGACCGAGCCGGTCGTCCGAGCCGAGGAAGAAGACGTACCGGCCGGTGGCCAGGTCCAGTCCCCGGTTGCAGGGCGACGCCGGGCCACCGGAGTTGGGCTGGTGGACCACCCGCACCGTGCCGGGGTGCTTCGCGGCGTACCGGTCCAGCAGGCGGCCGCTGCCGTCGGTGGACCCGTCGTCCACCGCCACGATCTCCATCCGGCCCGGCCCGATCGTCTGCCGCAGCACCGAGTCGAGGCAGGACCGCAGGTAGCGCAGCGTGTTGTAGACAGGCACGACCACGCTCACGTCGGGGCGGCTCGGCGCGGCTGGGCGGGGCGTGGTCGGTGGGCGGTGCGTCGCCTCCTCGGCTGCCACAGCTGCTCCTTCACGGTCGCCCGGACGATCCGGCGCGACCCAGCGTGGTGGAGCGAGCCGTCCGGGTGACGACACCGGCGTGACGGCGAGGTGACCGGAAGGCAGCCGTTGGATACGCGCGAAAGGGCCCGACCCCGTGGTGGGGGTCGGGCCCTTCGTCATGGTCGTTCGGTCAGGAGCTGTAGCCGCGGCTGGCGATCCAGCGGGCGAGCTCGTCGACGTCCATCCGGTAGGAGGCCTGGTTCGGGTTGGCCGAGTCGGCGATCGTCACGACCTTGCCGCCGTCGCGGTAGCCGACCACGCTGATGTAGTGGCCACCCTCGAAGGAGTGGGCGTTGCCGTCGGTGTCGGTGGCGGTGCCGGCGATGTTGGCCACCACGGCACGGCCGTCGTCGACGGTCTTGACCACGTCGGCGCGCAGCTTGTCGACCTTGTCGCGGTCGCGGGCCTTGTCCACGGGGATCTCGGTGGACTTGTAGACGTCCTTACCGGTCTCCTTGTTCAGCACCGGGGTGATGTCGTTGATGGAGTTGGTGCCGGCCTCGGTGGTGCCCATCTCCTCGGCCATGGCGTGCACGTCGATGTTCTTGCCCTGCACGCTCAGCGCGTTACGGGCGGCGGCGGGGCCGCAGAAGTAGAAGTTGGGCTGCGCCTCGTAGCGCACGTCGAGTTCCCGCTCGCCGTGGCCCTTGCGGTCGGCCACCACGCTCGTGGTGCCGGTGGTGGGGGCGGCATGGGCGGCGATGGCGGGGCCGGCGATGCCACCAGCGGTGGCGACGACACCAGCAGCGGTCAGAACGGTCTTGCGCAGCAGAGTGGTAGCCATGATGGTTGCCTCCCTGAAGTGGGGGATGACGCGGCAAAGGGGGGGATGCCGCGAGGGGGAAAGTCTTGGGGGTGCCCGTGGAGAGAGGGCTGGCACGCGGGCGGCTCGGAGGGCCTGCTCTACGCGGCTCGGGGATGTAACGACCTGCGGACCGGGGTCATTCCCGCCGACCGTGGCTCACCCGGTCGGGGCGGTACGGCCCGATGGGGCCTGTCCGGCGGCGTGGCCTCGCGGTTCGGCCCGGTGGATGTAACGACCGGCGGGCCGGGGTCATTCCGTGGCTCTCGGCCGGGGCGACGACCTGGGGGAGGTAACGGCGTCCGGCCGGCGGCCATTCCGGGGGACGGCGGGGTGCCCGTCGTCCGGGGATGTAACGACGACCGGGCCGGGCCGATTCCCTGACCTATCCGGGCGCCCCTGGCGGGCCGGTGCCCGGCGCTCGACCTGGTGCCTGGGCCGTCAGCCATGTACAACGCCTCGCGCCCGCCACCGATTCCACCCCCACGGTGGCACCGACCACAGCCCCGCCAGGCTCAGCGCAGCGAACCGGACACCGCGGACCGAACCACCCGACCGGGTGCCGATGGTCCCGTCCGAGGCGCGGACGGATCCGTCCGAGGTCAGCCTCGACGCCGGTCGTCACAGCTCCACCCCGCCCGCCCACGCGATCTTGGTTTGGTGCCCGGCGAACCTCGCAAAGCGGGCATACCTGGGGCGCCAAGTGCAAGATCGAGTGGGCACGTCGGTCCGTCACCTGTGCCGCACAGGAGCCAAAAGGTGCCGTGCGGGGCTACAAGGCGTCGTTCCCGCACAATGAGATCGGCAGGCCACATCATGGGAGCCGGGGAGATCTTGGTACGAAAGGGCCCCCATGAGGGCCGTTTCCTACCAAGATCTACGGGCCCCGCCTGGGGCGAGGCGGAAGCGGCGTCGCGGCCCGCCTTCCCGGGGCGGTGGACCGGCCGGGACGGGCGGCACGTCGGGGCCGGGGCGGGCGGCCTCACGTCGGTGCCGGGGCGGGCGGCCTCACGTCCGGGCTGGGACGGGTCGCCTCACGTCGGGGCGGGACAGGGGGCGGGGAGGTCGTGCCGGAAGTGGGCGCCGGCGCGGAAACGCGCACTCCGGACGCGGCGGGCCGTGTGGCGGAGGGGGAGTGCACCCCCGGATGCGGTGGGGTGGACGCGGTGGCGGAGAGTGGCGCTGTGCGATATCTGCGCAGTGACGGACGCGTCGCCATCCGCCGTCCCCGTCCGGCTGACGAGGCGGAGTTCGTCGCCGCCGTCCGGCGCAGCCGCGACCTGCACCATCCGTGGCTCTCAGCGCCCGATGACGCGCAGCGCTACGCGGCGTACCTGCGCAAGATCCGGGGGCGGGACAGCGCCGGGTTCCTGTTCTGCGACCGGGCCACCGGGCAGATCGCCGGATACGCGAACATCAGCGGCATCGTGCTGGGCGCGCTGCGCGGCGGCTACCTCGGATACGCGGCGTTCCGCCCGTACGCGGGCACCGGGCACGCCTCGGCCGGGGTGCGGCTGGTGATCGAGTACGCGTTCGGGCCGCTCGGTCTGCACCGGCTGGAGGCGAACATCCAGCCCGGCAACGAGCCGTCGAAGCGGCTGGCGCGCCGGCTCGGCTTCCGGCTGGAGGGGTTCTCCCCGGACTACCTGTTCATCGACGGCGCGTGGCGCGACCACGAACGCTGGGCGATCACCGCCCCGGCGCCGGACTGAGTGCGGCGCCGGAGGATGGTGACCGGCCGGTCTCAGCTGCCGGGCTTCGGGAAGGCGACCGGGCTGCGGTGCCCGTCCCGGTCGACCGCCCGTACGCCGAAGAACACGTTGTCCTTGGACAGGTCGATGGTCACCTCGGTGACGTCGCCGACCGGCAGCACCTTCTGCCACTGGTCGGCGGTGGTCTCCCGCCACACCACCTCGTACCCGGCCAGGTCCGGCTCGGGCCCGCGCTGCCACCGCAACGTGGTGTCGTTGGTCAGGTTCGTGGTCACCACGGTGACGCCCTTGGGTGTGCCGGGCGCCTGGGCCAGTGACCACAGCGTCGCGGCGTTCACCCGGACCACCCGGGTGATGTAGCCGAAGTCGCAGAACTCCGGCAGGTCGCCGTACTGCACCCCGTCGACGACCCGCACGTCCTGGTGCTGGTGGGCGAAGTCCTCGTTCGGCTCGGTGAACCGGCCGGCCGGCCAGCCCTCGCGCAGGAACGAGATGTGGTCGCTGCCGCGCAGGTAGCGGTCCCGCCGGTAGATGACGCGCACGTCCATGCCGGTGGCGGAGTTCCCGGCCACGTCGGTGACGAACCGGGCGAGCTGCCGCGACGGCGAGTCGTTCTCGCCGCCGACGGACTGCCGCACGCTCGCCTCGGCCGGGGTCTCGGCGGTCGGCACGCCCTCGGCGAACAACCGCACGGTACGCGGGTCGCGCGTGCCGTCGTCGGCGGTGCTGGACCCGACGATGTCGTTGCTGAACATGGCCTGGACATCGGCGCCGGCCGCCTTCAACTGCGAGGCGAGGTACGCCGAGCCGTACAGTCCCTGCTCCTCGGCTGCGACGGCGGCGAGCACGATGGTGGCCTCGGTGCGGCGGGTGGACAGCACCCGGGCCAGCTCCATCACCACCGCCACGCCGGAGGCGTCGTCGTCCGCGCCTGGTGCGTCGCTGACCGCGTCCATCACGTCGGTCGCCCGGGAGTCGTAGTGGCCGGTGATGACGTACACCCGCTCGGGCGTGACGTCGCCGCGCAGGGTCGCCACCACGTTGGTGATGGTGGTCGGGACGGGGATGCGGGAGGCGGGCTGCTGGACGTACGACTGGAGTTCGACAGTCATCCGGCCGCCGGACGCGGCCGCGTACCCGGAGAGCTGGGCGTGGATCCAGTCGCGGGCGGCGCCGATGCCGCGTACCGGATCGGTCTGGCTGGACAGGGTGTGGCGGGTGCCGAACGCGGCGAGCCGGCGCACGACGGCCTCGATCCGGCGGCCGTCGATCTCGCGCAGCAGCGCGGCCAGCTCGCGGCCGGGCCGCTGCGGCCGGGCCGGACGGCCCGGGCCCGGGGGAGCGCCGGTCGCGGCGGCGGCCGGGGCGGCGGTGAGCGGGGTGGCGACGGCGGCGGCGGTGGCCGCGGCGGAGGCGGTGAGGAAGGTACGCCGGCTGGACCTCGTGGGCCGACCCTCGGCGGTCTCGTGGTTTCCCATCCCGGCATCCTCGCGCCGATCACGAGGAATGTCCATATAGCCGCTGATGGATGGATCACGGGCACGTTTGTCGCAGGTCTGCCCGGGAACGGCAGCAGGCATGACGAAACCACGGGTGGTGATCGTGGGGGCCGGGTTCGCCGGGTACCACGCGGCCAAGACGTTGCGCCGACTGGCCCGCGACCGGGCCGAGATCGTCCTGCTGAACACGACCGACTACTTCCTCTACCTGCCGCTGCTGCCCGAGGTGGCGGTAGGTGTGGTGGAGCCGACCCGGATCGCGGTGCCGCTCGCCGGCACGCTCGACGGCGTCCGCGTGGTGATCGGCGAGGCCGACCGGGTCGACCTGCAGAACCGGTGGGTCGGCTACCGCTCCGTCGAGGGCGACCACGGGCAGCTCGCGTACGACCGGCTCGTGCTCAGCGTGGGCAGCGTCAACAAGCTGCTGCCGATCCCCGGCGTGACCGAGTACGCCCACGGCTTCCGCGGCCTGCCCGAGGCGCTGTTCCTGCACGACCACGTGGTCCGGCAGGTCGAGCTGGCCGAGCTGACCCAGGACCCGGCCGAGCAGCGGGCCCGCACCACGTTCGTGGTGGTCGGCGCCGGCTACACCGGCACCGAGGTGGCCGCGCACGGGCAGCTGTTCACCGACCGGCTGATGGCCCAGCGTCCGCACCTGAAGGTCCGGCCGCGCTGGATGCTGCTGGACGTGGCGCCCCGGGTGCTGCCCGAACTGGACCGGCGGATGTCGGTCACCGCCGACCGGGTGCTGCGCAAACGCGGCGTGGACGTGCGGATGGGCACCTCGGTCGCCGAAGCCACCCCGGACGGGGTGATGCTCACCGACGGCGAGTACGTCCCGACGTGCAGCCTCGTCTGGTGCGTGGGTGTACGCCCCGACCCGTTCGTGGCCGAACTGGGCCTGCGCACCGAGAAGGGCCGGCTGGTGGTCGACGAGTTCCTCAACGTTCCCGGCTACCCCGAGGTGTTCGCCTGCGGCGACGCCGCCGCCGTGCCCGACCCGACCCGCCCTGGGCAGGTGTGCGCCATGACCGCGCAGCACGCCCAGCGGCAGGGCAAGCTGGCGGCGCACAACATCGCCGCCTCGTACGGTCAGGGCGTGCGCAAGTCGTACAAGCACCACGACCTGGGCTGGGTGGTGGACCTGGGCGGCAAGGACGCGGCGGCGAACCCGCTGAAGGTGCCGCTCGCAGGGCTGCCGGCCAAGGCCGTCACCCGCGGCTACCACCTGCTGGCCATGCCCGGTAACCGGCCCCGGGTCGCGGCGGACTGGGCGCTGGACGCGACGCTGCCCCGGCCCGCCGTGCAGCTCGGCCTGGTCCCCGCGAACGCGGTGCCGCTGGAGAGCGAGTCACCGGAGCTGGCCCGCCGCCACTGATCGCCGCACGCACCCGCCGGCCGGCTCTCACCCGCCGGCCGGCGGCCGTTCCGGTGCTCCGGCGCTACCGGCCGCACCTGGGTCGGCCGGTTCGCCGTCGGCGGGCTGCGGCAGCGCCTCCCGCCCGGCGGGCGCGAACTCGCGCAGCAGCACCTGGACGATGCCGGCGGCCGGGATCGCCAGCAGCGCCCCCACCAGCCCGGCCAGCTCGACCGACAGCAGGACGCTGACCAGCACCGTCAACGGGTTCAACCGGACCGCGCGGCCCATGATGACCGGTTGCAGCAGATGGTTCTCCACCTGCTGGTAGACCACGAAGAAGACCAGCACGACGAGGCCGGCGGTGGGGGAGTGCAGGAACGCCGCGCCGGCCGCGGCGAGCGCGCCGAGAGTGGCGCCGACGAGCGGGATCAGGTCGAACACGGCGACCGCCAGCGCGATCACCGCGGCGAACGGCACACCGAGCAGGAACAGTACGACGAACGTCAGACCGCCGCAGATCAGGCTGATCAGCAGGTTGCCGCTCAGGTAGCCGGTGACGATCCGGGACGAGTCACGCCCGATGCGCCGCAGCCGCGCCGCCGCGCCGTCGCCGGTGAGCCGCAGCGTGGCGGCCACGATCTTCGGCGCCTCCAGGACCATCAGGTACGCCAGCACCACCACGGTGACCAGCGCGGCGACCGCCTGGGCCACGCTGCGGACCACCCCTACCGTCGGGTCGCCGAGCCGGGCGCCGTACCGGCGCAGCTGGCCGGGTTCGGCGTAGCGGAGCAGGTGGAAGCGGTCCAGCAGCCGCCCGAGCGGCCCCTGCCCGGCCTGCGCCTCGCGCACGATGTCCGGCGCCCGGTCGGCGAAGCGGCCCACCTCGTCCACCAGCGGCACCACGATCAGCGCGCCGACGGCGGCGAACAGCGCGAACGCGGCCAGGAACACCAGCAGCGTGGCGAGCGCGCGGCGGCGTACCCGACGTTCGAGACGGTCCACGAGCGGTTTGAGGGCGACCGCGAAGAACACCGCCACCAGTCCCCACACCAGCACCCGCCGGGTGGCCCAGACCAGCGCGAGCCCGACCCCGGTGGCGAGGACCAGACCGATCACGATCAGCGTCCGGCGCGCGATGGACCGATCGTCGGCGGCGCTCATCCGGCGCGGCTACCCGTGCTGGGGGTACGGAAACCCGGCTCAGCCCAGGTCGGCGTCGGTGACCGGGTGGGCACCCGCGGCGAACGCGTCGAGCGTCGCGCCGTGCAGCACCGTTCCGGGCACCGGGTCGGCGGCGACGCGGGTGGCGAGCCGGATCACCGGGATCCGGCCCGCCGTGGGCGTGGCGGCGAGCACCACGTTGCCGTACCGGCGTCCGCGCAGCATCCGCCGGTCGGCGACCAGGCAGACGTCGGCGAACACCGCCCGCAGCGTCGCCACCTGTGACCGGGTGTGCGCCAGCGGCGGCAGGTCGGTGAGGTTGATCAGGTAGAGGCCGTCCGGGCGCAGCACCCGGGCCACCTGCGCCGCGAACTCGACCGCCGCCACCTGCGGCGGCATCCGGGCCGCCCGGTACACGTCGGCCACCACCACGTCGTACGTCCCGGACGGCTCCTCGGCGACCGCCTTCCGGGCGTCGCCGAGCGCCACCACCACCTCCGGCGGCAGCCGTGGCAGTTTCCGCCGGACCAGCTCGACCACGCCCGGATCGCGCTCGATCACCCGCTGCGCCGAACCGGGCCGGGTGCTCGCGAGCCAGCGCGGCAGCGTGAGCGCGCCGCCGCCGAGGTGCAGCGCGGTCAGCGCCGCGCCGCGCGGGGCGGCCAGGTCGATCGCGGCGGCGATCCGCCGCACGTACTCGAAGTGCAGGTACCGGGCGTCGGCCACGTCCACGTACGACTGCTCGACCCCGTCGGCCAGCAGCGTGCGCCCGGACGGGCGGGCCGGGTCCACCACGATCTCCAGGGTCTCGGTGTCGTCGTGATCCACGGCGGGACACGGTACCGCGCGGCCACGGGCGGCCCCGGCCCGCATGGGACCGGGGCCGTTCCGCCGCCGGGTCAGCCGGCCGCCATCCCGGCGCCGGCCTCGTCGACTGCCGCGTCCACCCGGTGCGCGAGGTCCACGTCCGCCGCCGTCACACCGTCGACCTGCTGGGTCCGGACCGTCAGCACGGCGTTGTCCGGGTCGGGACGCCCGATCTGCGGCGAGCGTCCGACGTCGGACTTGAGCCGGTCCAGCCGGTCGAGCACCCGGTCCAGGTTGCCGCCGGGGAGCTCGATCGTGCGCACGAGCGAGCGCCTGTCACTGGACCAGTAGGGCAGCGTCGCGAGCGCGTCGCGCAGCTCCGCCTCGGTCAGCGGCGCGGTGGCCGAGGACGCGCCCACCAGGCCGCCGCCGAAGTCGGCCGGCCCGAGCAGGTCACGCAACTCGTCGGGTACGCGCAGCGACTCGACCAGATCCGCGTCGGCCTCGGCGAGCGCGGCGAGCGTCGCCTCTGCCTGGTACCGCGCCTGCTCCGGGGTGAGGCGGCTGTACCGGCCGACCTCGGCCAGGAAGCCGGGCAGGTCGCGGCGGCGTTCCATGCCGTGCACCGGCACCACGTCGTGCAGGGTCAGCGGCACCGCCTCCAGCAGCCGCTCCCGTTCCGTCTCGTCCAGCGCCCGGGCCAGGGCCAGCACGGTGGCCTCCGCCGCGACCTTGGCCGCGGAGAAGTCCACCCCCGCACGCCGGCTCACGTCGTCGACGAGATCCCGGTAGCCCATCGAGACCCCGGGTGACGGTGTCGGGTCCGGGAGCGGCCGCGGCCGCTCCGCGACCGCGGCCGGCGGCGGCGCGGGGCCACCCCGGGTCGTGTCCGGCTTGTGCCGTCCGGCCGGCGGCGGGCCGGACCGGTCGTGCTGGTCCAGCGAGGTGACCTGCTTGGACGCGCTGAGGCTGGCGCCGGTCTGGCTCGGCCGCAGCCCTCGCTCGCGGGCCTCGCGGGCCAGGGCCCGGCGGCGCTGGTTGTCGCCCTCCATCTGCTTGCGCATCGTCGCACCTCGTTCCTGGGTCGGTTGCGCTTGCGCCGACCGCGTTCCCGGCGCTGCCGGGAAGGTAACGGCGGACCGCCCGGCGGACGCTTCATTCGCTGCGGGTGAGGAGCGCTCACCCCGGCGGGCGGCAGGCTCGGACGGACCGGACAACTTCCGACGCACGCGGAAGGGCAGGTCGACATGAAACGGATCGTGGAGATCGTCCCCGCCCGTCCCGGCTGGTACGCCCGTTGGCGGATCGGCCCGGACGACACCCGTTCCTACCCGGTGACCCTCTGGGCGCTGCTGGAGCACCACGACGGCAGTGGACGCGAGGTGGTCGGCGTCGACTGCGTCGGGCAGTGGCCCGGAGCGGACGACGACGACATGAGCGGGGACTTCGTCCGTTATCTGTTCCAGACGCCCGATTCCGGCGCGCCGGAGGACGTCGAGCCTCCAGTCGCGGGCCAGTCGCGCGACGAAGCACCGCACCGGCAGGCCGCGCCCGCCGTCTGAGCCATCCTCCCGGCCCCCGGCCCCTGGTCCCAGGGTCGGGGGCCACCCCTGTCCGCGGGGCGTCCGCCCGTCTCGCGGGCGGCGCCGGCCGGGTCAGCCCGCCTCGCGGGCGCCGCCGGTCAGCTCCTGCGGCGGGGCGGCCAGCAACTCGGCCAGGCCGGTGCGGTCCAGCAGGTGCCTGATCTGCGGGTTCAGGTTCAGCAGGCGGATCGCCCCGGTGCCGGCCCGGTGGATCACCACGAGCGCGCTCAGGCCCGAGGAGTCGCAGAGGTCCACCCCGGCGAAGTCGAGTTCCAGCTCCTGGTGACCGTCGCGGCGCAGGTCGGCCACGGCGTCGACGAGTTCCGGCGCGGTGTCGAAGTCCAGTTCCCCGGCCAGCCGCACCCGGGCGGAACCGGCGTCGAGCCGGTCCACCTCGATGGTCAACATCTGGGAGGGCACGTTCCCATGTTCCCAGCCGGGCACGGCCGGGAAACCCCCGGGGTCACGCGGACGCTGTCGAACCCGGCGCGGCGAGGCCCGGCGCGTCGTCGACCGGCGAGCGGTCGAGCAGACCGGTGACGCCGGTCAGGTCGAGGATGGTCTCCAGGAAGCGCGGGACCGACCGCAGCTCGATGGCGGTGCCTGCGTGCTGGCCCTCCCGCCAGGCGTGCACGATCACGGACAGGCCGGTGCTGTCCATGAACTGAAGGCCGCCGAAGTCGAACACCAGCGTCGTCGGACGCGCGGTGAGCAGCCGGTCGATCTCGGCGCGCAGCGGGCCCGCCGTGGCGTACGCCAGGTCGCCGCCGACGACGACCACCGGGACGGCCGGGTTCGATCGATCCACGGAGATGCTCAGCGGGCTCGCCTCGGGCCTTCTCCGTTGAGGAACCACGTCACGCCTTTCCGCGGGGTTGCCGGTCGGGCCGGTATTGACAGGATCGTAACAACAGCGCCATCACCTCGCTGGATGCGCGAGCGGGCCGCAGCGCCGTGGGGTGGCGGTCCCGGCATACCGGCGTAGGGTGGGCGGTGATACGTGACCACAGGCGCCGGGTCCGGCGCCCCCGGGTGTCGACGAGGAGAGTGGGGCTCAGCTGGTGACTGCTGCCGACGTCAGGGGTGCCGACCCGGGCGACGGACGGATCTCCACGCCGAGCGCCGCACGGGCTCCGGCGTGGTCCGCCGCCGCGCCGGTGCCGTCCGCCCTGCCGCCGCTGGCAGCCGACCACGACCTTACCGTTCCCAACTGGTCCGAGGTGGTCGAGCACTTCCGTGAGGGCCTGGTCGTCTGCGACGCCGACGGTGTCGTCCAGCACGTGAGCCCGGTCGCGGAGCGGCTGATCCCCGAGGTGACGCCCGGCGAGCTGCTGGCCGCGGCCGGCCCGGTCCCGCTGCGCGGCGACGGCCCGGCCGAGTTCACCCACCACGGGCGGCGGCTGCGCGTACGCCCGGTCGCGTTGTCCCACCGACGGCGCTGCTGGTACGTCGACGACGTCACCGAGAGCGTCAGCCGGGCCGACGCGCTGCTCGCCGAGCGGGCCCGCTCGGCGTTCCTCGCCGTGGTCGGCGAGAAGCTCGGCAACCCGCTGCACCCGGACCGGGCCGCCGCCGCCGTGGTGCGCCTGGCCGTTCCCACGGCGGCCGACGTGGCGGTCCTCGTCCTCGCCCCCCGCTCCGGCCGCGCCCGCTGGTGGCGGGCGGTACGCGCGGACGACCGGCCGCCGGTGGTGGACAGCGGGGTGCTGCCCGCCACGGCGCTCCCCGTGGCCATCGAGGCCGGCCTGGCCGGCGCCGAGCCGCACGAGCTGGACTGGCTGGTCGAGCAGGCCGCCGAGGCGGGCTGGCTGCCCGGCCTGGACACCTCCGGCGCCACCGCCCGGGTGGTGCCGCTGCCCGGCCGGGAGGCGCCGGCCGGGGCCCTGCTGGTGGCCCGGCGCGCCGAGCGCTGGTACGACGAGGCCGACGTGGACCTGGTCCGCGCGTTCGCGGCCCGCGCCGGCGCGGCGCTGACCACCGCCATGCTCTACCGCGACCAGGCCGAGGTCGCCGACACGTTGCAGGCCAGCCTGCTGCCGGTCGAGCCGGCCTCGGCGACGGGGGTGCAGTGGGGCACCGCGTACCGGCTGGCGCAGGCCGGTCTGCGCATCGGCGGTGACTTCTACGGCTCGCACCGGCTCGCCGACGGCGGCTCGGTCTTCTTCCTCGGCGACGTGTCGGGCAAGGGCGTGGAGGCGGCCGTGTTCACCGGTCAGCTGCGCCAGTGCCTCCAGGCGTTGCACCGGGTCGAGACCCAGCCGGGACGGCTGCTGAAGCTGCTGAACGACGCGCTGCTGGAGACCACGCAGGCGCACGGGCAGGGCCGGTTCGCCACCATGGTGCTCGGCGTGGCCCGGCCGCACCGCGACGGCGGCCTGACGCTGACCCTGGCCGGCGGCGGGCACCTGCCGCCGCTGGTGCTGCGGGAGTCCGGCGAGGTCGAGGTGGTGCCGTTGCGCGGCATGCTGATCGGTGTGGTGCCCGATCCCCGCATCGGCGAGGTGACGGTGCACCTGGCGCCGGGGGAGACCTGCCTGTTCTACAGCGACGGGGTGACCGAGGCGCGCGGCGGCCGGCGCGGTGACGAGCAGTTCGGCGCCGAGCGGCTGCTCAACGCGGTGACCGGCTGCCACCGGATGCCCGCGCCGGCGCTCGCCGAGCGGGTCGAGCAGGTGACCTGCGACTGGCTCGCGCACGGCGACCACGACGACATCGCCGTGCTGGCGCTGCGGGCCACCGGCCCGGCCGGGCGGGCGCCGCGGCACCTGCACGCGGTGCCGGATCCGGCCGTGACCGAACGAACGAGGGAGCTGTTCGCGTGACCGTGCCGACCGTCGAGGCCGACCCGGGCCACGCCTTCCCCCGCTATCTGGAGTGCCTGGCCGACGCCGACGAGTCCGCCGCCGTGTCGGTGGCCCGCGGGCTGCTGGAGGCGGGCGTGCCGGCCGAGCGGGTGCTGCTGGATCTGGTCGCCCCGGCCCAGGCCGAGGTGGGCGAACGCTGGGCCCGCAACGAGTGGAGCGTCGCCCAGGAGCACGCCGCCACCCACATCAGCGAGCGGGTGGTGGCCGCTGTGGCCGCGTACGCCGATCCCCGCCCGACCCGCGGGCGGATCGTGATGGCCTGCATGGACGGTGAGTGGCACGCGCTGCCGGCCCGGCTGGTGGCCGAGGTGCTGCGGCTGCGCGGCTGGCAGGTCGTCTTCCTCGGCGCCAGCGTCCCGGCCGCGCACCTGGTGTCCTACCTGCATCGCTACGACGCCGAGGCGGTGGCGCTGGCCTGCGCGCTGCCGATGCGGCTGCCGCACGCCCATCGGATGGTGGAGGCGTGCCGCCGCTCCGACGTGCCGGTGGTGGTCGGTGGCCGGGGCTTCGGCGACGACGGCCGCTGGGCCCGCGTGCTCGGTGTGCCGTGGGCGCCCGACGCGCCGGCCGCGGCGGACCTGGTGGCCGACGAGCGGGCGCTGCGCGAGACGCCGCCCGCGCGGTTGGATCACCTGGCCGACGACGAGTACGTCAGCCTGGTCAAACGGCGCGGCGAGCTGATCGACAGCGCCCTGGCCGACCTGCGCGAGCGGGCGCCGTCGACGGCCGGCTACACCCCGGCGCAGCTCGACTCCACGATCAGCGACCTCGGCTACATCGTGGACTTCCTGGCCGCCGCGCTCTACGTGGACGACGCGACGCTGTTCACCGGGTTCGTCGAGTGGCTGGTGGAGATCCTGGTCAGCCGCGGGGTGCCGGCGGGCGCGGTCGGGCTGACGCTGGAGCACTATGGACAGCAGCTGCGCGACTTCCCACGCGCGGCCGCCTTCCTCGACCGGGGGAGGGCCCTGGTGGGCGGGCTGTCGGCGGCGGGCCGCTGACGGGCGCCGGGCCGGCCGTCGCATATACTTGCACCACTGCAAGGGTTCGCCTGCGGTGGGAGCGAGAGGGGCCACTGTGACGTTCACCGTCACGTACGCCCAGCGGGACGGGGGCGGCGTCTGCCTCCGGCTGGCCGGCGAGCTCGACCTCGGCACGGCCGGAGAGTTGAGTTCGGCGATCGACCGGGTGGTGGCGGAGGGGCACCGCGAGCTGCTGCTCGATCTCACCGAACTGACGTTCTGCGACTCCACCGGCATCGCGGCCTTCGTCCGGGGGGACAACATCGTCGCCGCCGACGGCGGCTGGCTGCGGCTCACCGGGGCGACCGGCCGGGTGGCCCGGGTGCTCCAGGTGACCGGGCTGGCCGAGGTGCTCCACCGCGGCCTCGACACCGCCGACCCGACCGCGCCGGCCGCCTCCTGATCCGGTACATTTCCCCGCCAGCAGCCGGCTGTGCGGCCGGACGCCCTCCTCACCACGAAGCAGGTAAACCGATGGGTCAGACCAGCCCCAGCCCCGTTCGCATCCTGGTGGTGGACGACGACCCGGGTGACGTCCTGATGATCGAGGAGGCGCTGGCCGACTCCGACGTCGACAAGGTCATCGACGTGGTCGCCGACGGCCAGGAGGCGATGGAGTTCCTCCGCCGCGAGGGCCGGCACACCGAGGCGCAGCGCCCCGACGTGATCCTGCTCGACCTGAACATGCCCCGGATGGACGGGCGGCAGGTGCTCGGCGAGGTCAAGGGTGACGAGAGCCTGCGGACCATCCCGATCGTCGTGCTCACCACCTCCAACGCCGACACCGACGTGGTCAGCAGCTACACGCTCCAGGCCAACGCGTATGTGACGAAGCCGATCGACCTGGACGACTTCAACGACGTGGTACGCCGGATCGACGAGTTCTTCGGACGGGTGGTCGTGCTCCCGAAGCACCCGTAGGGGCGGGAAGTCCGGGCCTCCGCATCCTGAACATTTTGCGGGAACGGCCGCGCCCGGGAGCGCGGGGACCGCAGGATCGGCAGGTGGGGACGCGCACCGGCTGCCTGGGGGGCGACGCATGAGGTTCTCGGTGGTGGAGACCGGCTACGACAGGCGGCAGGTCGACGCCTGTCTGGACGAGCTGAGCCTGCGGCTGGGTCGGCTGGCGGCGCGAGCGGAGGGCGCCGCCGGGGCCGGCCGGGAGTGGGACCAGATCCGGTCGGACGCCGTGCACCTGTGCGACTTCCTGCATCGCCGTACCGCGCCGGTCGAGCCGGCCGCGTCCCACCCGTCCGTCGCCGAACGGGAGGCCGCCGAGCTGCTGGCGCAGGCTCGCGCCGAGCTGGAGGCCGCACGTGAGGAGGCCCGCCGGTTGCGGGAGGAGGCGTACGCCGAGGCCGTGCGGGCGCGCCGCGAGTTCGAGGCGGCCCTGCTGGCGCGCCGCCGCCGGGAGTCCCGGGTCGACGAGATCCTGGCCGGGGCGCGGGGCGAGCGGGTGGCGGTGGACACCCCCACCGCCGCGGCGAGCGTACGGCCCGGTGGCGCCGGGCGCAGCTCCGCCTGACCGGCGCCGGGTCAGACCAGCGCCGACACCACGGTCGTGGCGCGCTTCTCGTGCCGGGCGTACGCGTCGGGGTAGGCGGACACCTGCACCGCCTGGGCGGCGGCGGTGACGCTCATGTCCTCCCAGCCCGGCACCTCGCGCAGCGCGGCGTAGAAGGCCCGGGCCGCGTACGCCGGCCGCATAAGCTGGGCGACGGTGCCCCAGCCGCTGCTGGGCCGCTGCTGGAACAGCCCGACCGAGTCGTGGTCGGAGCCGCTGCCCTGGTGCGGGTGGTCGAAGGACTGCGGCAGCACGTCGCTGGCCAGGTTGTAGAGGTTGCTCTCCTGCATGGCGGTGGCGACTGCGACGACCAGGGCCCGGCGGGGCATCTTCATCTCCCGCCCCACGTCGACGATGGCCTTGGCGTTGTCCATCTGCCGTTGGTCCAGGCCGGCGACCGGCCGGGGGCGCGCGGGCAGCACGGGCTTGCGCGGCGGCTTCTTCGTCGCCGTGGTGCCGGGCGTGGGAGCCGGCGGCGGCAGGGCCGCGACGGCCGGCGGCGCGACCCGGGTGAAGTCGCGGGAGGCGCGCTGGTCGGCGGCGGCCCGGTCGGCGACCGCCTCGCGTACCTCCAGGTGCGCCGGGCCGGTCTCGCCGACGCCCGCCACGCCGATCAGGCCGAGGCAGCAGGTGACGCCGGTGGCCACCGCGATCCGGCCGGGCACGGACCGGGCCGGGCCGCGTCGTGGCGGTTCCGGGGCGCGGTGACGCCCCACCCTCCGTTCGGCTGATGCCGGGTCAATCGTTCGGCGAACCGGGCGGTTGGCGGGCAACGGCTGATGATCGGGGTCGTCGGGGTGCACCCGCCGAGGCTAGAAAGCTTCCGGCCCTTTGCCATCGGGGTGATTGGTGGCATGCGCCACAATCTGCCGGATTCGCGGGCGACATCAGGGGTGGCGGATCATGAAAACCGCTAACCGCGCGTACCCGGAAGAATGCCTATGTCGGTTTCGGTGGTGCGAAACGGACGCCGAGTCGACCCGGCGGCGGCCGACGCCCGGCTCCACCGTTCGGCCGAGGGTGCCCTGGTCGGCCGTCTCTCGCCCGGCGGCGGTCCGCCGACCCGCCGGGATCGACTCCTCGCGATCCGGCGGCTCACGGTGCGGAGACCGTGGATCATGGCGACGCCGCCGCGCGGCGACCCGGGCGCTCGATACGATTCCGACGGTGACGCAGCGGATGGTCGACGAGCGCCCGCCCGGCCCCCGCAGCCGGCGCGGCGCCGTCGTCATCCTCTGCGCCGTGCTGCTCACGCTGCTGCTGGCCGGGCACCGGCTGGTGCCGAACGTGCACGGCCTGGGCAGCCTGGTGGACAGCGTCACCCCGCTGCTCGGAATCGCCGTGCCGCTGCTCGCGCTCGCGGCGCTGCTGCGCCGCTCCCGGCCGGCGCTGCTGGCGGTGCTGCTGCCGGCCCTGGTCTGGGCCGGGCTCTACGGCCGCGCGTGGCTGCCCCCGGCCGCCGGCGCGGACGGCGCCGCGGTCCGCGTGGTCAGCCAGAACCTGCGCGTGGGCAACCCCGACCCGGCCGCCACCGTCGGCGCGCTCACCGACGACGCCCCGGACCTGATCGGGCTCCAGGAGGTCGCCGACGGCGACCGGGTGGCGTCCGTGCTGGCCGAGCGCTACCCGCACCGGGCGGTGGTGTCGACTGTCGCGCTGTGGAGCCGGTGGCCGATCCGCGAGGCGCACGGCGTCGACACCGGGCTGGGCTGGGACCGCGCGCTGCGGGCTGTGGTCGCCGCGCCTCAGGGCGACCTGGCCGTGTACGTGGTCCACCTCGGCTCCGCGCGGGCCGGGCACACCGCCACCCGGGACCAGACCGTCGCCGCGCTCGCCGACGCCGTGCGTGCCGACCCGGCCGACCGGCTGGTGGTGCTCGGCGACCTGAACACCGCCACCACCGACCGGGTCTTCGACCCGCTGACCCGGCTGCTCGGCGACGCGCAGGCCGAGGCCGGGCAGGGATTCGGGTTCACCTGGCCGGCCGGGCTGCCGGTCACCCGCCCGGACCACGTCCTCTACCGGGGACTGACGCCGACCGCCGCCGGGGTGCTGCACACCCCGGACAGCGACCACCGCGCGGTCACCGCCGGCTTCCGCTGGTGACCTCTCAGTGCCGGCCGTTCTCCGCCGGGGTCACGGTGAGCCGGTGCCGGCTCGGATCTCCGCTGGAGAACGGCCAGAGCCGGTCGGCGTACGCGACCAGGTCGGCCAGCTGGTCCCGGGTCAGTCCCGCCGAGGAGATCTCGGCGTGCACGTCGGCCCGGTAGCGGCCGTCGTCGTCGCGGCCCAGCTTCGCCTCGGCGGTCACCTGCACGGTGTGCGCCTCGTCGGTGATCTCCCCGGCCGCCTCCACCGCCGCGTGGTGCAGGCAGGAGGCGAACGCCGCGGCCAGGAGCTGTTCCGGCGTCAGGCCGGTGCAGTGCGGCGCCAGCGGGGACGCCAGGGCGGAGGAGAGCCCGCCGTCGTCGGTGCGTACGTGACCGCCCGCCGCGGTCGCCGTGGCCGTCTCGGCCAGCCAGGAACTCGGATCCGGCATCGCGTTCCTCCCGTCACTCACCGGACCGCGTTCCCGGACCCCGAGCGGCGAAACCGCGCCCAAGCAGCCAGTAGGAGTGCTCAGCGGACCCGGCCGCTGGTCGCGGCGTCGACGGCCATCGCCTCGGTGGCCTCGGCGGCGGCCCGGCTGGTCCACGGCGACACCTGCGGCAGGCGCTGCCGGGGCAGCATCGCGGTCATCGGCACGTAGACCCGGGCGTCCACGGCCTCGGCCAGCAGCAACGCGGCCATCGGGCTGGTCGGCCGGGCGCACGGGTCGGCGTCGAGGCAGCGGCGGACGAGCTCGGCCACCTCGCCCGGCAGGCCGGGAACCTCGGGCAGCGGGCGGGGCGGCCGGCGGCGGCGCGACCCGAGCAGCTGGGTGGTGGTGCCGGCCTCGTACGGCAGTTCACCGGTGAGGCAGTAGTACAGCAGCACGCCCAGCGCGTACATGTCGGCGGCCGGGGTGGCCGGCCGGCGGTCGAGCTGCTCCGGCGCCAGGTACGCCGGAGTGCCCACGACGACGCCGTCCGGAGTGTGGTCCGGTGCGCCGGCCGGAGTGGCGATGCCGAAGTCGAGCACCTTCACCCCGCACGGGGTGAGGATCACGTTCGCGGGCTTGACGTCCCGGTGCACGATGTCGTGCGCGTGCGCGGCGGCGAGCGCGGCGCACACCTCGGCGCAGACCCGTACCGCGATCCGCCAGTCCAGCGGCCCGGTGCGCAGGTGCGCGGCGAGCGTCTCGCCCTCGGCCAGCTCCATCACGATGTACGGCACCGGTCGTCCGTCCGGCAGCGTCGCGGTGCCGAAGTCGTGCACGCTCGCGACGTTCGGGTGCACCAGCCGCGCCGCCGAACGCGCTTCGGCCCGGATCCGTTCCACCGAGCCGGCGTCGCCGTCCAGTGCGGGGGAGATGAGCTTCACCGCGACGGTCCGGTCCAGCACGCGGTCGTGCGCGCGCCACACCTCCGACATGCCACCCAAGCCGGCTCGCTGTTCGAGCTCGTACCGCCCGCCCAGCGTCCTCATCGCCACTCCTCGCCTCGTCCGGTGCCCTCCGGTCCCGCTACCCGGCCCCGGAGCTGTGCAAACCGCCGAGGGGCGGCGCCGCGGCGGGGTAGCTTCGCGGCGAGGGCGTCGACGGACGGAGGGCAGCGGTGGCCGTGGTGCGCGTACGGTTCGTCGGCGGACCGGCCGACGAGCTGACCCGGGACCTGCCCGCCGGGCCGGACGGCGCGCCGCCGCCCCGGTGGGTGCTGCGTCATCCGGAGGAACCGGCCGAGGGGGTGGCCGACCACCTCTACGAGCGCGACGACCACGCGTCGCCCGGCGGCTGGACGATGCGGTACGTGCACACGTTCCCGTTCGGCGCGACCGAGTGAGGTCGTCTCGCAGCGGCCGGACGCGGCGCGTCAGGCCGGCCGGACGCCGGTGGTGCCGAGGATGACCGAGGCGACCAGCTCCGGGTCGTCGTGCATGGGCACGTGCCCGCAGCCGGGCAGGTCCAGGTGCCGCGCGGCGGGCAGCCGGGTACGCGCCAGCGCCGCCTGCCGGTACGGCAGGATCCGGTCCCGAGTACCCCACGCGACTGTGACCGGCACGGTCGGCGCGCCCGCGTAGGCGTACCCCCGGCCGGCGCGGGCGACGGCGCGGAACGCCCGTGCCTGGCGCAGCGCGCGGGCGTCGGCGAGCGCGTCGTCGAGGGCCATCCGGTTGGGCCGGGCCAGGATCATGCCCATCGCCAGCATCCGCAGCGCGGGCGCGGCGAACAGGCGGCGCAGCACCGGTTCGGGCAGCCGGGCCGCGTTGCGGTGCAGCGCGAGCACCGTCAGCGCCCAGCGCAGCTCGCGCGCGGTGCAGAACCCGGCCGGCGACAGCGCGGTGGCCGAGGAGACCGCGCCGATCGCGGCCAGTTCGAGGGCGATCGCGCCGCCCAGGCTGTTGCCCGCGACGTGCGGGCGTTCCAGCCCGAACGCGGCGAACAGCTCGACCATGGCCACGGCCAGGCCGGGCATGTCGGCGGGCAGCCCGGCGGCGGGCACCGGGGAGCGGCCGAAGCCCGGCAGGTCGACGGCGATCACGTCGTGCGCCTCGGCGAGGCGATCCAGCACCGGACGCCAGGCGCCGCCGTGGTGGCCGATGCCGTGCAGGAGCACCAGCGTCGGCCCGGTGCCCCGCCGCTCGTAGACGACGTCCACCGGCGCGGTCACGGCCGCCCCTGCGGCGTGCTGGCGCCGAAGCCCCGGCCCAGCGCGCGGGACTGCTCCTCGATCAGCGGGACGGTGGCCCGGGCGGTGCGGCCCACCAACCGGTCGGCCAGCGGGCTGACCAGCACCGATCGCATCGCCTGCACGCCGGCCACGGCGCGCGGCACGTACACCCGTCGGCTGCGGCGCTCGATCGCCCGGACGAACGCCTCGGCGCACTCGGTCACCGTTGTGGTACGCCGCAGCGGCCAGGGCAGCTTCGCCAGCGCCGTGGAGAAGGCCGGCAGATCGGCGCGCGCCTCGCGGACCAGGTCGGTGTCCACCCACGACGGATGGGCGGTGCCGACCGCCACGCCCCGGTGTGCCAGCTCCAGCCGGACCGCGTTGCCGAACTGCTCGACGCCGGCCTTGGAGGCGCAGTAGGCGGCCATGCCGGGCAGCGCGGCGAACGCCGCGGCCGAGGAGACGATCAGCAGATAGCCACCCCGGTCGACGAGCGCGGGCACGGTCGCCGCCGCGGTGCGCATCACCCCGATCAGGTTGACCTCGACGGTACGCACCAGCGCCTCGACGTCGCCGACGGCGATCGTGCCTCGGTTGGCCACCCCGGCGTTCGCCACCACCGCGTCGATCCCGCCCAGCGTCGCGAGTGTCCCGTCCACCGCCGCGGCGAGGGCGTTCTGGTCGGTGACGTCGGCGGCGAACCATGCGTGCCCCGGGCCCAGCTCGGCGGCGAGCGCGGCGAGCCGGTCGGGTTCCAGCCCGACGAGGGACAACCGGGCGCCGCGCGCCGCGGCGAGGCGGGCGGTGTGCTCGCCGATGCCCCGGGCCGCGCCGGTCACCAGCACCACCTTGCCGGCCAACCGGCCGGAAAAACGACCATCGATGGACATGCCGGGAAGTTACCACCGGGTAGCCCCCGTGCGGAAGACCCCGTCGACCTGCCCGGATCGCCGCCGCGCGGCGCGCACAGCTGGTACACAGGATCGGGACAGCCCGCCGACAGCGGGTCCGCCCACGATGGGGGCATGGTCATGAACGCGCAGTCCGCGCAGGGTCGCATCGAACTGCGCCGACCGGACGGCGAACCGGTGCGGGTGCTCGTCGTCGACGACGAGCCGACACTCACCGACCTGCTCTCGATGGCGCTGCGGTACGAGGGCTGGCAGGTCGCCACCGCCGGCAGCGGCATGGCGGCTGTCACCACCGCCCGCCAGTTCCGCCCGGACGCCGTGGTGCTCGACGTGATGCTGCCCGACCTGGACGGCTTCCAGGTGCTGCGCCGCCTGCGCGAGCAGTTCCCGAGCGTGCCGGTGCTGTTCCTGACCGCCCGCGACGCGGTGGAGGAACGCGTCGCCGGGCTCACCGTCGGCGGCGACGACTACGTCACCAAGCCGTTCAGCCTGGAGGAGGTGATCGCCCGGCTGCGCGCGCTGCTGCGCCGTTCCGGCTTCGCGGTCGCCGCCCGCCAGGAGGCGGTGCTCACCGTCGGCGACCTCACCCTCGACGAGGACAGCCACGAGGTACGCCGCGGCGACGACCTGATCACGCTCACCGCCACCGAGTTCGAGCTGCTGCGCTACCTCATGCGCAACCCGCGCCGGGTGCTCAGCAAGGCGCAGATCCTCGACCGGGTGTGGAACTACGACTTCGGCGGCCAGGCCAACGTGGTCGAGCTGTACATCTCGTACCTGCGCAAGAAGATCGACGCGGGCCGCGCGCCCATGATCCATACGCTGCGCGGGGCGGGCTATGTCCTCAAACCCGCCGAGTGACAGGGGCGGCCGGCTGCGCCGCCGCCTGGCCGGCTGGTCGCTGCGCCGCCGCCTGGTGCTCTCCGTGGTGGCGCTGCTCGCGCTGGTGAGCATCGGCATCGGCGGCCTGACCACAGTCGCGCTGCGACACTTCCTGATCGACCAGATCGACAACCAGCTCACCTTCGGCGACCGGCGGCCCGCCGACTTCGAACGCTGGGCCCGCCGCGGCGTCGACCCGCCGCGACCGGACCAGCGGCCCACCCCGCCGGACTCCGACGAGGTGGCGCCGGACCCCCCTGGCGGCTTCCCGCCGGGCTCGATCGCCGTCCGGGTGCCCGCCGCCGCCGAACCCGTCGGCCGGGTCCGGTCCGGAAACGGCGACAGCGAGGAGGTGCCCGCCGCCGACCTGACCGCGCTGGCCCGCGTACCCGTCGGCGACCGCCCGCACACAGTCGTCGTCGGCGACCGGGGCGACTACCGCGCGATCGCGCTCCCGTCGCCGCGCGGCGACGGCGACGTGCTGGTCCTCGCGATCCCGCTGGCCCAGGTCGACGACACCGTCATGTGGATGCTCGTCGCGCAGGCCGGGGTGATCGGCGCCGGCCTGGTCATCGCCGGCGCCCTCGGTCTGCTCATCGTCCGGGTGACGCTGCGGCCGCTCAACCGCGTCGCCGCCACCGCCGCCCGGGTCACCGAACTGCCGCTCGACCGCGGCGAGGTCGCCCTGTCCGTGCGGGTGCCGGCCGCCGACACCGACCCCCGCACCGAGGTCGGGCAGGTCGGCGGCGCGCTCAACCGGATGCTCGGCCACGTCGCCGCCGCGCTCGTCGCCCGGCAGGCCAGCGAGACCCGGGTACGCCAGTTCGTCGCCGACGCCAGCCACGAGCTGCGCACCCCCCTCGCTGCCATCCGCGGGTACGCCGAGGTGGCCCGCCGGGGCCGCCAGGAGGTGCCGCCCGACGTGGCGCACGCGCTGCGCCGCGTCGAGTCGGAGAGCACCCGGATGACGAGCCTCGTCGACGACCTGCTGCTGCTGGCCCGGCTGGACTCCGGCCGCCCGCTCGCCGCCGAGCCGGTCGACCTGACCGCCATGGCCGTGAACGCGGTCAGTGACGCGCACGTCGCCGGGCCCGACCACCGCTGGCAACTCGACCTGCCCGACGAGCCGCTCACCGTCACCGGCGACGCCCACCGGCTGCACCAGGTGCTGGCGAACCTGCTGGCGAACGCGCGGGTGCACACCCCGGCCGGCACCACAGTCACGGTCCGGCTCGCGCCCGCGCCCGGCGGCGTCGAACTACGCGTCACCGACGACGGGCCGGGCATTCCGGAGCAGTTGCAGCCGGAGGTCTTCGAGCGGTTCGCGCGCGGCGACACCTCCCGCTCCCGCGCGCAGGGCAGCACCGGCCTGGGCTTGGCCATCGTCGCCGCCGTGGTCGAGGCGCACCACGGGCGGGTCGACGTGGTCAGCCGGCCCGGCCACACCGCGTTCACGGTCTGGCTGCCGGGATCCACAGCCGACGCATAGGCCGCTCACGGGAGCGGGCCAGCGGGCCCGCCGAGGCTTGCCGGCATGAACCGAACCGAGAGCCTGCCGACCGCGCCCACGGCCGATCCACCCGGCACCGAGCCGGCCCCCGCGCCCGTACCTGAGGAGACCCGCACCGGCCGCGATCCGCGCTGGGCCCGGCCGGCCCTGGCCGGCCTGCTGGTCGCGACCGCGCTGCTCTACCTGTGGGGCCTGGGCGCCTCCGGCTGGGCCAACGCGTTCTACTCCGCCGCCGTGCAGGCCGGGTCGCAGAGCTGGACGGCGTTCTTCTACGGCTCCTCGGACGCGGCCAACTCGATCACAGTGGACAAGACCCCCGCCTCGCTGTGGCTGATGGCGCTCTCGGTGCGGATCTTCGGCCTGAGCGGCTGGTCGATCCTGGTGCCGCAGGCGCTGCTCGGCGTCGCCTCGGTCGGCGTGCTGTACGCGACCGTCCGCCGCTGGTACGGCCCGGCCGCCGGCCTGCTCGCCGGCGCGGTGCTCGCGCTCACCCCGGTGGCGACGCTGATGTTCCGGTTCAACAACCCGGACGCGCTGCTGGTGTTCCTGCTCGTCGCCGCCGCGTACGCCACGGTGCGCGCGGTCGAGACGGCGAGCACGCGGTGGATCGTGCTGACCGGCGTGCTCGTCGGCTTCGGCTTCCTCACCAAGATGCTCCAGGCGTTCCTGGTGATCCCGGTCTTCGCCGGGGTCTACCTGCTGGCCGCGCCGACCGGACTCGGACGGCGGATCCGGCAGCTCCTGCTGGCCGGGCTCGCAGTGGTCGTCTCCGCCGGCTGGTGGGTGGCGATCGTCGAGCTGGCGCCGGCGAGCGCCCGCCCGTACATCGGCGGCTCGCAGAACAACAGCACCCTGGAGCTGACGCTCGGCTACAACGGGCTGGGCCGCATCACCGGCGACGAGGTGGGCAGCGTCGGCGGCGGTGGCGGCCGGCCCGGTGGGGGAGGCGGCGGGCCGTTCTCCGGTCAGACCGGTCTCCTGCGGATGTTCGACACCGAGGTCGGCGGGCAGATCTCCTGGCTGCTGCCGGCCGCGCTGATCCTGCTGGTCGCGGGGCTGTGGCTGGCCGGGCGGGCACCGCGTACCGACCGCACCCGGGCCGGTCTGCTGCTCTGGGGCGGCTGGCTGCTGGTCACCGGACTGATCTTCAGCTTCATGTCCGGGATCTTCCACGCGTACTACACGGTCGCCCTGGCCCCGGCGGTCGGCGCGCTGGCCGGCATCGGCGTCACGCTGCTGTGGCGCGCCCGCTCAGCGCCGGTCGAGGCAGTCGCGGCGGCTCCGGTTCCCGCTGTGGCGGATGCGCCGGTCGTCGCGGGTGCCTCGGTCGTCGCGGCTCCGGGCCGGCGGCGGGCGCTCGTCGCCACGCTGGTCCTGGCCGGCACGCTGGCGGTCACCGCCTGGTGGTCCTGGCACCTGCTCGGCCGCACCGCCGACTGGCACCCATGGCTGCGCTCCACAATCCTGGCCGTGGGCCTGACCACCGCAGCCCTCCTGGCCACCTCGGCGCTGATCAAGGAGTTCGCGTCCGGGAAAAGAGTTCATGGCGACGCAAACTCCTTGGTCGACTCGACGCGGGCGGGCTCGGCCGGGTCGGCAGGGCGGCGGGTTGTGCGGTGGGTGGTGCCGGTGGTGTCCGTCGCCGGGATCGCGGTGGCGCTGGCCGGGCCTGCCGCGTACGCGATGCAGACCGCTGCCACCCCCCACAGCGGCTCGATCCCGAGTGCCGGGCCGGCCGGAGCTGGTGGCTTCGGCGGACCGGGCGGACCGGGCGGGCGGATGCCGGGCGGGGGGAACGGGCAGTTCCCGGGCTTCGCAGGTGGCCCGAACGGCACCGGCTCGGACGGCACGGGTTCCGACGGCTCCGGCCCGGGCGGTACCGGCCAGGACGGCGGGGCGAGTGCCGGTGGGTTCCCCGGATTCCCTGGTGGTGGTTCGGCCCCGGGCGCGTCCGGCGGCACAGGTCAGGACGGCGGCACAGGTCAGGACGGCGGCGCCGCGCCGGGCGGCATCCCGGGGCAGGGCGGCCTCCCCGGGCAGGACGGCGGGACCGGGCAGGAGGGGCGGGGGCAGCGCGGCGGCGGCATGGGCGGGCTGCTCGACGCCCGTGAGCCGAGCGCCGAGATGACCGCGCTGCTCACCACCGACGCCGACGACTACACCTGGGTCGCCGCGACTGTCGGCTCGAACAACGCCTCCGGCTACCAGCTGGCGACCGGCCGGCCGGTCATGCCGATCGGCGGCTTCAACGGCAGTGACCCGTCGCCGACGCTCGCCCAGTTCCAGCGGTACGTCGCCGACGGGCGGATCCACTACTTCCTCGGCGGCGGTGGGTTCCGGGCCGACGGCGGCAGCAACGCCTCGGCCGAGATCGCCGCGTGGGTCACCGAGACCTTCACCGCCACCACCGTCGACGGCGTGACCGTGTACGACCTGAGCAGCGGAAAGCAGGGCTGAGCGATGACTGACACGTACGCGCCCCGGGCCGCCGTGCAGGCCCGGCCCGCCGCCGGCAGCGCGGTGCTCGACGTGGTGGTCCCGGTCTACAACGAGGAGACCGATCTGGGCCCCTGCGTCCGGCGGCTGCACGCGCACCTGACCGCGCACTTCCCGTACCCGTTCCGGATCACTGTGGCCGACAACGCCAGCGTGGACGGCACCCCGGCGGTGGCGCGGGCGCTCGCCGACGAGTTGCCCGAGGTGGGGGTGCTGCGCCTGGACGAGAAGGGCCGCGGGCGGGCACTGCGCGCCGCCTGGTCGGCCTCGCCGGCGCCGGTGCTCGCGTACATGGACGTGGACCTGTCCACCGACCTGGCCGCGCTGCTGCCGCTGGTGGCCCCGCTCATCTCCGGGCACTCGGACCTGGCCATCGGCACCCGGCTGGCCCGTACCAGCCGGGTGGTCCGGGGTGCCAAGCGGGAGGTCATCTCGCGCGGCTACAACCTGCTGCTGCGTGGAGCGCTCGCGGCGCGTTTCTCCGACGCCCAGTGCGGGTTCAAGGCGATCCGCGCCGACGTGGCCGCCGAGCTGCTGCCGCTGGTGCGGGACACCGGCTGGTTCTTCGACACCGAGCTGCTGGTCCTGGCGCAGCGGGCCGGGCTGCGCATCCACGAGGTGCCGGTGGACTGGGTGGACGACCCGGACAGCCGGGTCGACATCGTCGCCACCGCGCTGGCCGACCTGCGCGGCATCGGGCGGCTGGGCCGGGCGCTGGTGACCGGGGCGCTGCCGCTGGCGCAGTTACGCGCCCAGCTTGGCCGAGGGCCGTTGCCGGCCCTGCCGGCGCAGGTGCCGATCGGGTTGCCGCGCCAGCTCGCCCGGTTCGCCGCTGTGGGCGTGGCGAGCACGCTCGCGTACCTGCTGTTGTTCCTGCTGGCCCGCGGCCCGCTCGGGGCGCAACCGGCGAACCTGCTGGCGTTGTTGCTCACGGCGGTGGCCAACACGGCCGCCAACCGGCGGCTCACGTTCGGGGTCACCGGGCGCCGCCACGCCGGCCGGCACCACGTCCAGGGCCTGCTCGCGTTCGCCCTCGGCCTGGCACTGACCAGCGGTTCCCTGGCCGCGCTACACGCCACCACAACCCCGAACCGCGCGTTGGAGCTGACCGTCCTGGTAACGGCCAACCTGGCCGCGACGGCCCTGCGCTTCCTCCTGCTCCGCCTGGCCATGCACCACCGCCCCTGACCCCCACCGCCCCTGACCCTCACCACCCCTGACCCCACCCCGTCGATCATGAGGTTGGCGGTGCGACACGCCGGGCCCCGACACCGTCAACTTCATGATCGACGGGGAGGGTGGGAGGGTGGGAGGGTGTACCGGGAGTGGAAGGTGGCGGGGGTTCCGGGCGGGGTGCTGTGGAGCAGCGTCTCGGGCGGGAGTGAGACGCGGGTGCTGCCGGACGGGTGCCTGGATCTGCTCTGGTCCAGCCGGTCCGGGCTGCTGGTCGCGGGTCCGGACCGCACCGCGCACCTGTCGCGGTCGGCGCCGGGGGATCGGTGGATCGGGCTGCGCCTGCCGCCGGGGACCGGCCCGGCCGTGTTCGGGGTGCCGGCCGAGGAGTTGCGGGACCGCCGCGTATCGCTCGCCGACCTGTGGGGCCGCGCCGCCGCCGAGGTGACCGAGCGGGTCGAGACGGCGCTGGCCGCGCCGGGCGACGAGGCCGCCGGGGTGCTCACCCGGGTCGCCCGCGACCGGCTGCGCGCGGCCGGCGGCCCCGACCCGATCGGCGCGCATGTCGCCGCCCGCCTGGCCGCCGGGGCCACCGTCGCCGCGACCGCCGCCGAGGTCGGCCTCGGCCCGCGCGCCCTGCACCGGCGCAGCCGGGCCCTCTTCGGGTACGGCCCGAAGACGCTGGCCCGCATCCTGCGGATGCGCCGCGCGCTGGACCTGGCCCGCGCCGGTGCGCCGCTCGCCGAGGTGGCGGTGCGCAGCGGGTACGCCGACCAGGCCCACCTGACCCGCGAGGTGCGGGAACTGGCCGGGGTGCCGCCGACCCGGCTGCTCGCCCCGGCCCGGAGCCGCCCGCAGGTGACCTGACCGGCCCGGAAGCGGCCCGCGAGCCGGCTCCCGTCTACTCGGCCGCAGGCAGCGGGGCGAACAGGTCCACGCCGTTGCCGTCCGGGTCGTGCAGGACCGCGTACCGCTGGCCCCAGAACGCGTCCCACGGCGGCATCTCGCCGTGGTGCCCGGCACCGGTCAGCTCGGCGTACCAGCGGTCCACCTCCGACGGGTCGGCGCACCGGAAGGCCAGGCTCATCCGGTTGTTGCCGCCGGACGGGTCGAACTCGGGGTGGAAGCTGCGGATCACCTCGACCGTGTCCCAGGCCAGCCGTACGCCGTTCGGCAGGGTGACCTCGACGTGCCCTTCCGTCTCGGCGCCGGCCGGGATCGGCAGCCCCAGCCGCCGGTAGAAGTCGAGCGTGCGGGCCATGTCGGTGACCACGGTCCCGACCAGATCGAACTGCGGTGTCATGCCGGCCACGGTAGGCGCGACCGGCCCGGCCCGTCTTGAACGGATCGGACGGGGGACGAGTGGCCGGTGTGGCCGCGCACCCGGACGCCGAGACGTTACGGTGAGGGACAAGTCCGGCTCCGAGCAACAAAGCTCGCATTCCGGGCATGCTCCGATGACCGGCGAGGGAAGGAAAAGCAGCCGTGACGCATCTGGCCTACCTGGACGCGGGATCCGGCAGTCTCATCGTGCAGGCGGTGGTCGGCGGGGTGGCCGGGGTGGCGGTGGCCGCCAAGCTCTACTGGCGCCGCCTGGTGTCCCGGTTCCGGCGTCAGCCCTCCGACCAGGGTCCGGCGGCGTGACGATCCCCGACACCGGCGTCCGCGTCGAGCCCGGCTCCTTCCGCGACCCCGGCAACCGGGTGTTCCACCGGGGCGAGGAGGTGCTGCGCGGGCTCGACGAGCGCTCCGCCCGGGACTGGCGGGCGCTGTCGGTCACCGACTTCTTCCGGCAGGCCACCAGCACCGGGCAGATCGTCGGCACCGAGGAACTGACCCCGACCCCTGTCGACGCGCCCTGGACCACGGTGCTGCGGCACGAGCGGATCCCGTTCGTCTCGCACCCCTACGAGTGGTCGTCCGCGATGCTGCGCGACGCGGCGCTGCTGCACCTGGACGTGCTGCGCGCCGCCCTGGAAGCAGGCTTCACCACGAAGGACGGCTCGGCGTACAACGTGCAGTGGCGCGGCGCCCGGCCGGTCTTCATCGACGTCGGCTCGTTCGAGGCGCTGCGCGACGGTGAACCCTGGGCCGGCTACCGGCAGTTCTGCCAGACGCTGCTCTACCCGCTGCTGATCCAGGCCCACCTCGGGCTGGACTTCCAGCCGTTCCTGCGCGCCCGCGTCGACGGCGTCGAACCGGACCAGATGCGCCGGCTGTTCGGCGGCACCCGGCGCTGGCGGGCCGGTGTGCCCACCCACGTGCACCTGCACGGCGCCATGCAGGCCCGCAACTCCGCCGCGAGCACCACCGACGTCCGCGCCCAGTTGCGCGCCGCCGGGTTCTCCCGCGAGCTGGCGCTGGCCACGGTACGCGGGCTGACGAAGCTGGTCCGCCGCCTCGACCACCGGCCCGGCGACAGCCACTGGTCGGACTACCAGCGCACCTGCGCGTACTCGGTGCCGGACCGGCAGGCCAAGCAGGAGTTCGTCGACCGGGCGGTGGCCGCCGTCGGCGGCGGCTCGGCGCTGGACCTGGGCGCCAACGACGGCCGGTACGCCCGCATCGCCGCCCGGCACGCCGCGCACGTCGTCGCCGTCGAGCAGGACCCGGCGGTCGTCGACACGCTCTACCGCGCGCTGCGCGAGGAGGGCGAGACACGGATCCTGCCGCTGGTGATGGACCTTGCCGACCCGTCCCCGGGCGGCGGCTGGCGCGGCGTCGAGCGGGCCGCGTTCGCCGACCGGGCCCGCGCGGACACCGTCCTGGCCTTGGCCGTGGTGCACCACCTGGCGATCGGGCGCAACGTGCCGCTGCCCGAGGTGCTCGACCAGCTCACCGCGCTCACCGTCGCCGGCGGCAGCCTGGTGGTGGAGTTCGTCCACCCGGACGATCCGATGGCGCGCCGCCTGCTGGCGAACAAGCCCGACGGACTGTTCCCGGACTACCGGCGCGACGTCTTCGAGGCGCTGCTCGCGCGCCGGGGCCGGGTGGTCGCCCGGACCGAGCTGCCGTCCGGCACCCGCACGCTCTACCAGGTGGTGGTGGGTGGCTGAGGACACCCTCGCGCCACCCCGGGACCACGCGGCCGTCCCGGTCCGGCGGGAACGCCGGCAGTGGTGGCGGGCCGAGGCGGCCCGGCTGGCCGAGGTGGTGGCGCTGGTCGGGCTGGTGGTCACCCAGCCGCTGCTCGACGTGCTCGGCCGCAGCCCCGACTTCTTCCTGTTCCACCGCGCCTCCCGGGCCGACGTGCTGTTGCTGGTCGCCCTGATCGCGCTCGCGCCGACAGCGCTGTTCGCGCTGCTGGGCGCGTTTGCGCTGCTCGCCGGACGCCTCACCCGGGCCGCCGTGCACACCGTGTTCGTGAGCCTGCTGCTCGCCGCGCTGGCGGTCCAGGTCGGCCGGCACGTCACGCCGCTTCGGGGCGTACCCCTGCTCGTTGTCGCCGGTGTGGCCGGAGCCGCCGGCGCGGCCGCGCACCGGCGGTGGCGGGCGCCCCGGCGGGTGCTGCGGGTCGCCGCCGCCGGGCCGCTGGTGTTCGTCGGGCTGTTCCTGTTCGCCTCGCCCGCCTCGGCGGTGGTGCTGCCGCGCGGCGAGGGCGGCGCGGCCGGTGTGGCCGGCGCGGGCGCGCACCCGCCGGTGGTCATGATCGTGCTGGACGAGCTGCCGCTCGTCTCCCTGCTCGGCCCGGACGGCCGGATCGACGCCGAGCGCTACCCGAACTTCGCGGCACTGGCCGACGGGTCGACGTGGTACCGCAACGCCACCGGCGTCAGCGGCTGGACGCCCTACGCGCTGCCCGCGATGCTCACCGGGCGCTACCCGGAGCGGGGGGCGGCGCCGCACTACTCGCAGTACCCGGACAACCTGTTCACCGCGCTCGGCGGCCTCTACCGGATCAAGGCCGAGGAGAGCATCACCCGGCTCTGCCCGCCGAGCCGCTGCGAGCAGGCCACCACCCCGGAACAGGGGCTCGGCGTGCTGGTCCGGGAGAGCGGCCGGCTGCTCGGGCGGATCGCCGCGCCGGTGGACAGCCGGATCGACCCGGAGGACTCCTACCGCGAGCGGACCGCCGCCGAGGCCGGGCTGGACGCCGCCGAGCCGGTGCCTGACGACCCGAAGTTCCGCTGGGACACCCTGGATGACAACCAGCCGGCCCGGTTCACCTCGTTCCTGGCCGGGCTGCGCCCCGACACCCGGCCCACGCTGCACTTCCTGCACCTGCTGATGCCGCACTCGCCGTGGGCGTACCTGCCGTCCGGGGCGCATTACGCGGCGCCGGACGACCTGCCCAACGACGGCGCCGGCTGGGTCGACCTGGCCCGCGCCCGGCACCTCGCCCAGCTCGGCTACACCGACCGGCTGATCGGCGAGACGCTGCGGACGCTGCGCGCCACCGGCCTCTACGACCAGTCGCTGGTCGTGGTCACCGCCGACCACGGCGTCAGCTTCCGCCGGGACTGGCAGGGCCGGGGGATGGACGCCATCGACCACGCCGCGAACGAGGTGGCCTGGGTGCCGATGTTCGTCAAGGAACCCGGCCAGCGCGCCGGACGGGTGGACGACCGCAACTGGGAGCACGTCGACCTGCTGCCCACGATCGCCGACGAGACGCACATGCGGGTGCCCTGGCGGATGGACGGCCGGTCGGCGAAGGCGGCCCCGCGCGAACGGGCCGACAAACGCTTCTACGACCGCCCCGGCCAGCCGGTCACCGTCACCGGCGGCGTGCCCGCCCCGCTCCCGCCGCTTCCCGTCGACCCGCTCGTCGGCACCCGGGTCGGTGACGTGCCGGTCGGCGGGACCGCCACGGTGGCCAACCGGGACGCGTTCGACGCGGTCGACCCGGCCGGCGGCGGGCTGCCCGCGATGGTCTGGGGCACCGTGCCGGACGGCGTACCCGACGGCACCCGGCTGGCCGTGGCGGTCAACGGCACCGTCGGCGCGGTGGTGCCGGTGGTGCCGCCGGACGCCGGTGGACGGCGGTTCGCCGCGCTGCTCGCCGACGACCGTCTGTTCGCCGCCGGAGCCAACCGGCTCGACCTCTACCGGGTCGGCGACGACGGGACGCTGCGGCGGCTCACGCTGTCGTGACGGACCTCCCGAGCGTGCCCATGGCCGCGCTCCCATCCGGTTTCCGAGCCGGCTGGCCGGGAAACAGGTGACGCACACCTCACCCTCAAACCATGACGAGCGGTGTTCTCCGCGCCGTGATTACGGTAGAAGCGAAGGCAATTCAACGAAGATCTTGCCGGCGAAGCGAGGAACAGATGACGGAAGTCAAGCTCGACCACCCCGGTGGGCAGCTGTCGATGCCGGTGCAGTCCGCGGTTGAGGGCCCCGCCGGGATCGGGGTGAGCAAGCTGCTCAAGGAAACCGGGATGACCACGTACGACCCCGGTTTCGTGAACACCGCGTCCTGCTCGTCCGCCATCACCTACATCGACGGTGATGCCGGCATCCTGCGGTACCGGGGTTACCCGATCGACCAGCTGGCCGAGAAGTCCTCTTTCCTGGAGGTCTCCTACCTGCTGATCTACGGCGAGCTGCCGTCCCAGACGCAGCTCACCGAGTTCAGCGAGCGGATCCGGCGGCACTCGCTGCTGCACGAGGAGATGCGCCGCTTCTTCGACGGCTTCCCCCGCGACGCGCACCCGATGGCCGTGCTCTCCTCGGCCGTCAGCGCCATCTCGACCTTCTACCAGGACAGCCTGGACCCGTTCGACTCCGAGCACGTGGAGATGTCCACGGTGCGGCTGATGGCGAAGGTCCCCACCATCGCCTCGTACGCGTACAAGAAGTCGATCGGGCAGCCGCTGCTGTACCCGGACAACTCGCTGGGCTACGTCGAGAACTTCCTGCGGATGACGTTCGGCGTACCGGCCGAGCCGTACGAGGTCGACCCGGTCGTCGCCCGGGTGCTGGACATGCTGTTCATCCTGCACGCCGACCACGAGCAGAACTGCTCCACCTCGACCGTGCGGCTGGTCGGCTCCAGCAACGCCAACCTGTTCGCCTCGGTCTCGGCCGGCGTGAACGCGCTGTTCGGCCCGCTGCACGGCGGCGCCAACCAGGCGGTCCTGGAGATGCTCCAGAAGATCCAGGCCGACGGCGGCGACGTCCGCTCCTTCGTGCAGAAGGTCAAGGACAAGCAGGACGGCGTGAAGCTGATGGGCTTCGGGCACCGGGTCTACAAGAACTACGACCCGCGCGCCGCCATCGTGAAGAAGGCCGCCCAGGACGTGCTCGGCCGGATGGCCAAGCCGGACCCGCTGCTGGACCTCGCCGTGCAGCTCGAGGAGATCGCGCTCGCCGACGACTTCTTCGTGTCCCGGCGGCTCTACCCGAACGTGGACTTCTACACCGGCCTGATCTACAAGGCCATGGGCTTCCCGACGAAGATGTTCACGGTGCTGTTCGCGCTCGGCCGGCTGCCCGGCTGGATCGCGCAGTGGCGCGAGATGATCAACGATCCGGAGACCAAGATCGGTCGCCCGCGGCAGATCTACACCGGCGCCACCGAGCGGGACTACGTCCCCGCCGCCCAGCGCTGACCGTGCAAGGAAGGGCCCCTTCTTAACGCCTCAGGTAGAGGAGGGGCCCCCTTTTAACACGCGGACGACGAAGGCCGCCGACCCTGCTCGGGTCGGCGGCCTTCGTCGTGCGCACCGGGGTGCGGGGGCGTTAATAAGGGGCCCTTCCTCTACCTGAGGCGTTAATAGGGGGCCCTTCCTTACCTCAAGCCGGCGGCGGTGAGGAGGTTGCCCTCGGGGACTCGCGGGCTCGTGTGGCCGTGTGCCATGCGGTGCTGGGCGCGGGCCGCGGTGAACGCCGGGTCGCCGGCGATGGCGGCGGCGTACGCGGCAGCCGTGCGGGACGCGATGGCCGCCCAGCCGTACTGCTCGTGCACCATGGTGCGGGCCCGCCGGGCGAGCGCACGCGCCCGGTCCCGGTCGGACAGCAGCGTGTGCACCGCCTCGGCGAGGCCGTCCGGGTCGTGCGGGGCGAACGTCATCCCGGTGACGCCCGGCTCCACGATCTCGGCCAGCCCACCGGTACGGGCGACTGCCAGCGGCGCGCCCGCGGCGGCCCCCTCCAGCGCCACCATGCCGAACGGCTCGTAGATGCTCGGCACCGCGAAGCAGTCCGAGGCGGCCATGACGGCGGGCAGGTCGGTGCCGCCGAGGAACCCGGGCATGCTCACAGTGGCGCCCAGCCCGAGGCGGTGCACCTCGGCCTCCAGTTCCGCCTTGTACGGCCCGTCGCCGACGATCACCGCGCGCAGGCCCGGGTGCCGGTCGCGCAGCCGGGGCAGCCCGGCCAGCAGGTGCTGCACGCCCTTCTCGTACACGAGGCGCCCGGCGAACGTGACCAGCGGGCCGTCGGCGGCGAACCGGGCCCGGGCGGCGGCGACCGCCGACGCGGGCACCCGCCAGCGGTGCGGCTCGACGCCGTTGGGGACCACGTCGACGCGGGCGGCGTCCACGCCGAACAGCGCGCCCACCTCGTCGCGCATGTAACCGGAGCAGACGATCACGCGCCCGGACTCGCCGGCGAGCCAGTGCTCGACGCCGTGGATGGTGCGGTTCATCTCCTCCGGCAGCCAGCCCTGGTGGCGGCCCGCCTCGGTGGCGTGGATGGTGCTGACCAGCGGCACGTCCAGGTGCTCGCGCAGCGTCATCGCGGTGTGCGCGACGAGCCAGTCGTGGGCGTGGATGACGTCGTAGGTGCCGGAGGAGGCGGCGCGCAGCGCGGCCCGGGTGGGGGTGTGGTTGAACGCCATGGTCCAGGCCAGCAGCGAGCCGGTGGCGAGGGGGAAGGTGACCGGGTCCTCGGCGGCGCGGACGATGCGGACGCCGTCGGCGTACTCCTCCAGGGGAGCGCCCTCGGCGTGGCGGGTGACGACCGTGACCTCGTGCCCGGCGGCGGCAAGCGCCACTGACAGCGCGTGGACGTGGCGGCCGAGCCCGCCGACGAGCACCGGCGGGTACTCCCACGACAGCATCAGGATGCGCCGGGTCCGGGGCGCGGACCCGGCCGGCGACGGGGGCGCCGGGCGGGAGGTGAGGGTGGGCCGGTGGAGCCGGTCCGTCGCGGTGGCGGGCTGAGCGCCGACCCGCAGAGTGGTCACGTGGATCTCCGTCCATGCATGGTGAGGCACGCCGGCTTCGGTGGCGGCGTCGAGCGGTGGTGAGGTGTGGCCCGAACGGCCGGGCGGGCCCGCGCGCGCGTGGGCCCGGATCCAGGAAAGTCCATCCGCCGCCGGTCCGCATCTCGAAAAGGGCGATCGTGACGGATGACACCCGAACGTCTATCCGTTCGCACGAGGGCGGATTCGGTTACGGTCCGAACGGGTGGATTGACGGCGGGTACGACTGGGCATCACCGGCGTGCGCATCGGCGGTTCCCCCTGTCCGGTGCGCTCACGATCATGGGCCGAAGGAGCGACATGCAGGTCTGGCCGGGCGAGAGCTACCCCCTCGGCGCCACGTACGACGGGATGGGCACCAACTTCGCGATCTTCTCCGAGGTGGCGGAGAAGATCGAGCTGTGCCTGTTCGACGAGTGGGACATCGGCACCGAGCGGCGGGTGGAGCTGCGCGAGGTCGACGCGTACGTCTGGCACGCCTACATCCCCGGGGTCGAGCCCGGCCAGCGCTACGGCTACCGGGTGCACGGGCCGTGGAACCCGGCCGAGGGGCTGCGCTGCAATCCGCACAAGCTGCTGCTCGACCCGTACGCGAAGGCGGTCGACGGGGAGATCACCTGGGATCCGTCGGTCTACGACTACGAGGTCGGCGGCGACCCGGACCTGATGAACACCGCCGACTCGGCGCCGTACATGCCGAAGTCGGTGGTGGTGAACCCGTACTTCGACTGGGGCAACGACCGGCCGCCGCGCACCCCGTACCACCACTCGGTGATCTACGAGGCGCACGTGCGCGGCCTGACCATGCGCCATCCGGGCATCCCGGAGGAGCTGCGCGGCACGTACGCGGCGATCGCCTCACCGGTGATGATCGAGCACTTCAAGCGGCTCGGCGTGACGGCGGTGGAGCTGATGCCGGTGCACGAGTTCGTGCACGACCACCGCCTGGCCGACCTGGGGCTGCGCAACTACTGGGGCTACAACACCATCGGCTTCTTCGCCCCGCACCACGGCTACTCCGCGCTGGGCCGCCTCGGCCAGCAGGTGCAGGAGTTCCGGGGCATGGTCAAGGCGCTGCACGCCGCCGGCATCGAGGTCATCCTCGACGTGGTCTACAACCACACCGCCGAGGGCAACCACCTCGGGCCGTCGCTCAGCTTCAAGGGCATCGACACCCCCAGCTACTACCGGCTCTCCGAGGACGACCGGCGCTACTTCGTCGACTACACCGGCACCGGCAACAGCCTCAACGTCCGCAGCCCGCACTCACTGCAACTGATCATGGATTCGCTGCGCTACTGGGTCACCGAGATGCACGTCGACGGCTTCCGGTTCGACCTGGCGGCCACGCTCGCCCGCGAGTTCTACGAGGTGGACCGCCTGTCCACGTTCTTCGAGGTGGTGCAGCAGGACCCGGTGGTCGGCCGGGTGAAGCTCATCGCCGAGCCGTGGGACGTGGGCCCCGGCGGCTACCAGGTCGGCAACTTCCCGCCGCAGTGGACCGAGTGGAACGGCAAGTACCGCGACACCGTCCGCGACTTCTGGCGCGGCGAGCCGGCCACGCTCGCCGAGTTCGCCTCCCGCATCTCCGGCTCGGCCGACCTCTACCAGGACGACGGCCGCCGCCCGTTCCACAGCATCAACTTCGTCACCTGCCACGACGGGTTCACGCTCACCGACCTGGTCTCCTACAACGACAAGCACAACGAGGCGAACGGCGAGGACAACCGGGACGGGGAGAGCCACAACCGGTCCTGGAACTGCGGCGTCGAGGGCGAGACCGACGACCCGGGCGTACGCGCGCTGCGTGCCCGGCAGCGGCGCAACTTCCTGGCCACGCTGATCCTGTCCCAGGGCGTGCCGATGCTCGGCCACGGCGACGAGCTGGGCCGCACCCAGCGCGGCAACAACAACGCCTACTGCCAGGACAGCGAGATCGCCTGGGTCGACTGGGACCGGGCCGACGACGAGCTGCTGGACTTCGTCCGCCGGCTCACCGAGTTCCGCAACCGGCACCAGGTGTTCCGCCGCCGCCGGTTCTTCACCGGCCTGCCGGTGGGCGGCCGGGCCGCCGGGTCCGGACTGCCGGACCTGGCCTGGTACACCCCGGACGGCCGGGAGATGACCGGCGAGGACTGGGGCAACGACTTCGGCCGCTCGGTGGCCCTGTTCGTCAACGGCGACGGCATCGGCGAGCGCGGCCAGTACGGCCAGCGTCACCGGGACGACTCGTTCCTGCTGCTGTTCAACGCGCACGACGCGTCGCTGGACTTCACGCTGCCCGGCGAGGAGTTCGGCACCCGGTGGGAGCTGGTGATCAGCACCGCGGAACCCGATCCGGAGAAGACGATGCTCGTCGAGGCGGGCGGCACGGTCTGCGTGCCGGACCGTTCGCTGCTGGTCCTGGAGAGGACGGCCTGACCGATGCCCGACACCCCTCGCTCGACGTACCGGGTCCAGGTGCGTCCCGGCTTCGACCTGGACGCCACGGCCGAGCTGGCGGGCTACCTCGCCGCGCTCGGCGTCACCCACCTCTACACCGCGCCCCTGCTCACCGCCACCCCCGGCTCCACGCACGGCTACGACGTGGTGGACCACCGCGCGGTCAACCCGCAGCTCGGCGGCGAGGCCGCCCGGGCGCGGCTGGTCCGGGCGCTGCGCGCGGCCGGGCTGGGCCTGGTCGTGGACATCGTGCCCAACCACGCCGGGGTGGCCCGGCCCGAGGCCAACCCGGCCTGGTGGGACGTGCTGCGGCGGGGACGCGAATCGGTGTACGCGCGCTGGTTCGACATCGACTGGGACCGCGGACGGCTGTTGCTGCCGGTGCTCGCCGACACCGCCGACGCGCTCGACGACCTGAAGCTCGTCGACGGAGAGCTGCGCTACCACGAGCACCGCTTCCCGGTCGCCGACGGCACGGGCGACGGCACGCCCCGGCAGGTGCACGACCGGCAGCACTACGAGCTGGTGAACTGGCGGCGCGGCGACGCCGAGCTGACGTACCGCCGGTTCTTCGCCGTGTCCGACCTGGCCGGCCTGCGGGTGGAGGACCCGGAGGTCTTCGACGCCACCCACGCGGAGATCCTGCGCTGGGTCGCCGCCGGGGACGTCGACGGCATCCGGGTCGACCACCCGGACGGGCTGCGCGACCCGGCCGGCTACCTGGCCCGGTTGCGCGCCGCCGCGCCGGAGAGCTGGCTGGTGGTGGAGAAGATCCTGGAGTACGGCGAGGACCTGCCGGACTGGCCGGTCGACGGCACCACCGGCTACGACGCGCTGGCCGCCGTGTCCGGGCTGTTCGTCGACCCGGACGCCGAACCGGAGTTCACCACTCTGGACGGCCGGCTGACCGGGCGGCACACGTCCTGGGCCGACCTGACGCACGCCACCAAGCTGGAGGCCGCCACCCGGCTGCTCGCCGCCGAGCTGACCCGGCTGGCCGCGCTCGTGCCGGAGCTGCCCGGCGAGCAGGTCCGCGCCGCCCTGGCCGAGCTGGCGGCCTGCTTCCCGGTCTACCGCGGCTACCCGCCCGAGGGCGCCCGGCACCTGGCCGCCGCCCGCAGCGAAGCAGGCCGCCGCCGTCCCGACCTGATCGGCGTGTTGGACGCGGTCACCGCCCGGCTGCGCGACCCCGGCCACGAGCTGGCCGCCCGGTTCCCGCAGTTCACCGGCGCGGTCATGGCCAAGGGCGTGGAGGACACCGCGTACTACAGGTGGAGCCGGTTCGTCGCCCTCAACGAGGTCGGCGGCAGCCCGGCCCACTTCGGCGTACCAGCGGCCGAGCTGCACCGGTTCGCCGCCACCCGGCAGGTCCGCTGGCCGGCGAGCATGACCGCGCTCTCCACCCACGACACCAAGCGCGGCGAGGACGTCCGCGCCCGGCTCGCGGTGCTGTCCGAGATGCCCGGCCGCTGGGCCGAGCGGGTCGCCGACTGGATGTCCCGCGCGCCGCTGGCCGACCCCGCGCTGGCCCACCTGCTCTGGCAGACCGCCGTCGGGGCGTGGCCGATCGAGCGGGAGCGACTGCACGGGTACGCCGAGAAGGCCGCCCGGGAGGCGTCGGTCACCACCAGCTGGGCCGACCCGGACCCGTCCTTCGAGCACGAGATGCACGCCCTGGTCGACCGGATGTACGACGACCCGGAACTGCACGCCCAGATCACCGCGTTCGCCGCCGAGATCACCCCGCCCGGCTGGTCCAACGCGCTCGGGCAGAAGCTGGTGCAGCTCGCCATGCCCGGTGTGCCCGACGTCTACCAGGGCACCGAGCTGTGGGAGAACTCGCTCGTCGACCCGGACAACAGGCGGCCCGTCGACTTCGCCGTACGCCGGGACATGCTGGCCCGGCTCGACGCCGGATGGCGGCCCGCGGTGGCCGACGACGGCGCGGCCAAGCTGCTCGTGGTGTCCCGGACGCTGCGGTTGCGCCGCGACCGCCCGGACCTGTTCGGCGGCTACCGGCCGGTGCCGGCGCGCGGCCCGGCCGCCGCGCACGCGGTGGCCTTCGATAGGGGCGGCGCGGTGGCGGTGGCGACCCGGCTGCCGCTGCGGCTGGCCCGCTCCGGCGGCTGGCGGGACACGACGGTGTCACTTCCCGTTCATCAGTGCACCGACTTGTTCACCGGGCGGGTCTACAGTGGTTCTGAGCTGCTCCTGGATGATCTGCTGAGCACCTATCCCGTCGCCCTCCTCGCACCCACCGACTCTGTGGAGGCCGCCGCATGACCGAGTTCACGGTGTGGGCGCCCGAGGCCGCCCGGGTGCGGCTGCGCCTGCCCGGCGCCGCCGACCACGCGATGCGTCAGGGGCCGGACGGCTGGTGGCGGGTCGAGGTGCCCGACGCCGGGCCGGGCACCGACTACGCGTTCCTGCTCGACGACGACGAGCAGGCCCTGCCGGACCCGCGCTCGGCCTGGCAGCCGGCCGGGGTGCACGGGCCCAGCCGGCTCTACGACCACGCCGCGTTCGGCTGGACCGACGCCGCCTGGACCGGCCGGCAACTACCCGGCAGCGTGCTGTACGAGCTGCACATCGGCACGTTCACCCCGGAGGGCACGTTCGACGCTGCGATCGCGAAGCTCGACCACCTGGTCGACCTCGGCGTCGACATGGTCGAACTGCTGCCCGTCAACGCGTTCAACGGCGAGTACAACTGGGGCTACGACGGCGTCTGCTGGTATGCCCCGCACGAGCCGTACGGCGGCCCGGACGGCCTGAAACGGTTCGTCGACGCCGCCCACGCCAAGGGCCTGGGGGTGATCCTCGACGTCGTCTACAACCATTTCGGGCCCTCCGGGGCCTACGCGCCGCGGTTCGCGCCGTACCTCAGCGAGCAGAGCAACACCTGGGGCCGCACCGTCAACCTGGACGGCCCGCACTCCGACGGGGTGCGCCGCTACATCGCCGACAGCGTGCTGACCTGGCTGCGCGACTACCACGTCGACGGGCTGCGGCTGGACGCCGTGCACGCCATGCCGGACGGCCGGGCCGTGCACTGGCTGGAGGAGGTCGCCGCCGAGGTCGAGGCGCTGTCGACGCACCTCGGACGGCCGCTGTCGCTGATCGCCGAGAGCGACCTCAACGACCCGCGCCTGATCACGCCCCGCGAGGCGGGCGGGTACGGCCTGCACGCCCAGTGGAACGACGACGCCCACCACGCGCTGCACACGCTGCTCACCGGCGAGCGGCAGGGCTACTACGGCGACTTCGGCTCCCTGGAGTGCCTCACCGACGTGCTGACCGGCGGCTTCTTCCACGCCGGCACCTGGTCCAGCTTCCGGGGCCGCAGCCACGGCCGCCCGGTCGACAGGCAGCGCACGCCCGGCCACCGCTTCGTGGCGTACCTGCAGAACCACGACCAGATCGGCAACCGGGCCACCGGCGACCGGATCTCCGCCACGCTGTCGCCCGGCCTGCTGCGCGTCGGCGCGACGCTGCTGATGACGGCGCCGTTCACGCCGATGCTGTTCATGGGGGAGGAGTGGGCGGCCTCCACGCCGTGGCAGTTCTTCACCAGCCACCCCGAGCCGGAACTCGCGGCGGCGGTCGCGACCGGCCGCCGACGCGAGTTCGCCGACCACGGCTGGGCCACCGACGACGTACCCGACCCGCAGGACCCGCAGACGTTCCTGCGGTCCCGGCTGGACTGGGCCGAGCTGGACAAGCCGGAGCACCGCGAGACGTACGACCTCTACCGGCGGCTGATCGCGCTGCGCCGATCCCGGGCCGACCTGTCCGACCCCCGGCTGGACCGGGTCGACGTACGCCACGGCGACCGGTTCCTGGTGATGCGGCGCGGCGAGACGCTCGTGGTGGCGAACCTGGCGGGCCGGGCACAGCGGATCAACCTGCCCGGTGTGGTACGCCGGGTGCTGCTCGCCACGTCCGAGGGCGTCACCGTGATGCGCGACGGGATCGAGTTGCCGCCGGAGAGCGCGGCGATCGTGGCGCTCTGAGCGTTCACTGGTGAAGTTTCCGCCGTACCGCCTCGGCGTCGGCGTGACCGAGTTCGTCGAGCAGCGCGAGTGACCGTTGCCAGGCGTTCCGGGCCGCGTCCGCTCGCCCGGCCGCGGCCCACGTGTCGCCGAGGTGGTCCAGCACGATGCCCTCGGCATGCCGGTCACCGATGTCGGTGAACAGGGCGAGGGCCTGCCGGAAGCAGTCGACTGCGTGCTCGTACTCGCCGAGGTGGTGGTGGGCGAAGCCGATGCTGTCCCACGTGTTCGCCTGCCCGTACGCGCTCCCGGCCTCCTCGGACAGGGCGAGCGCCCGGCGGCAGAAGGTGATCGCGTCGTGGTGCTCGCCGAGCTGCGAGTGGTACCAGCCGATCGCGTTGAGCGCGACCGCCTGCTTGAGCGGGCCGCCGACCCGTTCGTAGAGGGCGAGGCTCCGCCGCGCGTGCGGCAGGGCCTCCCGGGGCTGCCGCTGCCGGTCGTGCAGCATGCTGAGGTCGAAGTGGGTGTGCGCCCGCCCCTCGTCGTCGGCCAGGGCGGCGAACAGGTCGAGCGCGGCGAGCAGGTTGCGCTGCGCCTCGTCGTACCGGCCGAGGTTGGAGCAGGCCCCGGCCAGGAGCCGGTGCGCCTGGGCCTGCGCGGGACGGTCATCCGACCGCCGGGTCGCCTCGACCGCCCGGCGGGCCACTGTGGCCCAGTCGTGCCAGTGGCCCTGCCTGTCGAAGTAGGTGGCCAGGGTCCACGACAGCTGCCCGGCAGCGGTGTCGAGGCCGTTGCCGGCGGCGTAGTCGATGATCGCGAGGAGCACCTGGTGTTCGCTGGTGAACCAGGCCAGCGCGGCCGCCAGGTCGTCGAGCCGTTCGGCGGTCACCCCCGGCGCGGCGGGGGCCAGGGTCAGCGGGTCGCGCTGCGGGGACAGCAGCAGTGCGGCCGCGTGCGCCGTGTGCAGGTGGTGGTCGACCAGCCGGCACAGCGCGGGCCGGGTACCGGCCGGGTCGCCGGTCGCCCGCTCGACCGCGAAACTACGGACCAGGTCGTGCATGCGGTACCGGCCCGCGACGTGCTCCTGCACAAGATGCGCGTCGACCAGCTCGCGCAGCAGCGGGCGCAGCTCGTCCGGCGTACGGGCGGTCAGGCCGGCCGCCGCGGCCCGGCTGATGTCCGGGCCCGGGGCGAGTCCGAGCAGCGTGAACACCTCCGCCGCGGCCGGTGTGAGCGCCGCGAGCGAGCGGGACAGCACCACGCGCAGGTTCGTCGTCGCCTCGTCGCCGGCCAGCGCGTCCAGCGGGTGGACAGCCGTGGTCAGCTCCGCCGCGACCGACGACAGGGGGAGTTCGGGGTGAAGCGCGGCACGGGCCGCCACGATCCCGAGCGCCAGCGGCAGACCTCCGCAGAAGCGCAGGATGTCCGCGACGGCGTCCGGGTGTCCCGCCACCCGTGCGGCACCCACCTGCCGGACGATCAGCTCGTGGGCCTCGTCGTCGGGCAGCACGTCCAGTGGCAGCGGATGCGCGCCGTGGGTGGTGACGAGGCCGGCCAGCTGCCGGCGGCTGGTCACCAGGACCGCACTCGTGGGCGTGCCGGGCAGCAGCGGGATCACCGTGGCGGTGTCTCGGGCGTCGTCGAGAACCACCAGCAGCCGGCGGCCGGCGACGAGCGTGCGGTACAGCGACGCCCGGGCGTCCGGGTCGGCCGGGACGCGTGCCGGTTCGACGCCGAGCGCTTCGAGGAATCCGCGCACCGCCGCGGGCCACGCCACCGGGTCCGCAGCCGGGTCGAAGCCGCGCAGGTTGACGTAGAGCTGCCCGTCGGGGAAGCGGCCAGCGTTGGCGTGCGCCCAGCGCAGGGCCAGCCAGGTCTTTCCGACGCCACCGCCACCACCGATGGACGAGATCACCACCGGCGACCCGCCGCCGTCCGGGCGTCCCGCGTCGCCGAGTTGTTCGTCGAGGCGCGCGAGCTGGGCGGTCCGGCCGGCGAAGACCCCTGGCGACGCTGGTAGCTGCCGGGGCACGGCACCCGCATCCCGTGCCGTGCCGGTGGCCGTCGCGCTTGATTCGCCGCCGCCCGGCAGGTCCGGCGGCGCGATCGCCGCGTCGGCGGTGAGGATCTGCTGGTAGAGCTGTGCCAGCGGCGGGCTGGGGTCCGTACCGACCTCGGCGGCCAGCCGGCGGCGCATCCGGTGGAAGTGCTCGAGGGCGTCGGCCTGCCGCCCGCACCGGTACAACGCGAGCATCGCCTGCGCCGCCAGGCGCTCGTCCCACGGGTACCGGCCGCTCAGCGCCAGGACGTCGGGGAGAAGGCGGACGTGCCGGCCCCGGCGCAGGGCGATGTCGTTGCGGTCCAGCGCGGCGGCGAGCCGCTGCCGGTCGAGGGTCTGCCGGTAGGCCACCAGCCACTGTGTGGTCAGCCCGTCGAACGCCTCGCCGCGCCAGAGACCCAGCGCCCGTTCCAGGCAGCTGATCGCTGTCGCGTCGTCCCCGGCGCGCCGAGCCTGCTCGGTCAGCTCGCGGAAGCGGTGCAGGTCGACGCGGTCCGGGTCGACGGCGAGCAGATAGCCGGGATGGCGCCGGACGATGCGGACCTCGTCCGCGTCGGCCAGCGCCTGGCGGAGCCGGGACAGGTAGCCGCGCAGGGTGGCGGTGGCCCCGTCCGGCACCTCGTCGCCCCAGACCCGGCTGATGAGCTGTTCGGTCGCGACGACACGGTTGGGCTCGACCAGCAGGGCGGCGAGGACGCACTGTTGACGGGCGTGACCGATCCGGACCGTCCGGCCGTCGACCCGGACGTCCAGGTCGCCGAGTACCCGGAACTCCACCGCCACGGACTGTCACGGTAGCCGCGGACGGCGATGGTCGGACCGGGCCTGACGACGATCCGACAGGCGGCAGCGCGACGGTCCGCGTTCCCGGTCTCCCGGTGCGCGGACCGCCGTGCCGGCGGGATCACGGGCAGTTGATCGGGAGATCCAGGGTGGGCCGGGGATCGTCGATCACCGCGTCCGGTCCGCAGTCACCGTCGTCCCAGCCGGGGCCGCCGACCAGGGTGTCCACGCCCTGGTCGCCGTAGAGGTGGTCGTCGTTGCTGCCGCCGTCCACGCGGTCGTTGCCGTCCAGGGCGCTGGGCCCGATGAAGCGGTCACCGTGGATGGTGTCGGCGCCGCCGTCGCCGTGGAGGTTGTCGTTGCCCAGGTCGCCCCAGATGTCGTCGCCGGTCAGCCCGCCGTAGACGATGTCGTCGCCGCTGTTGGCCTGGATGTCGTCGTTGCCGTCGAGCCCGCAGATGATGTCGTCGTAGACGCTTCCGACGATGACGTTGCGAGTTGTCGTGCCGATGATGAACTCCGGGCCGTTGGCGTTGTTGCTGACGTAGAGCGCGCCGGCGAATCTCAGGGTGTATCCGGCCGGCACCGGCGCCCCGGAGTAGGGGCCGCAGTCGGCGGGGACGATGTAGGCCGTGGACGCCGGGGCGGCGCCACCGGCAAGGCCCGCGGCGGCCAGGACGAGCGCACCGACCACCGAGGCGGCGGCACGCGAGGTGGAGAGGAAACGGTGTGACATGACGCTTCTCCCTTGCGGTTTGATGGATGCGAGAAGCGTCACCGGCGAGCGTTCAGCGGACGTGCAGCAAACGTTGAACCCGACTCGCCCCCGTCGATCTTGGAGTTGTGGCGCCTCGAATGTCGCCGATGCCGGGTTGGTGAACCACCACAACTCCAAGATCGGCGAAGAGGGGAGCGGTGAGTTCGCCGCGGCGGCGCGGTCCAACCTCCGACGGCCCGACTCTGGAGGTTCCATGTCCGACACGCTGACCCGCAGCGAGCTGTGGGCGCTCGCGCACGCCGAGCGCGCCGCCCTGGCCGACGATCTCGCCGGGCTCGACGCGGCGCAGTGGGCGCGGCCCTCGCTGTGCAGCCGGTGGACGGTGGAGGAGACGCTGGCGCACATGACCGCGGCGGCGAGCATCGGCCGCGTCCGCTGGCTCGCGAGCGTGCTCGGCGCCCGGTTCGACTTCGATCTGCACAACGACCGCCGTCTGGCCGAGCACCGGGGCGCCGACCCGGGGGAGACGCTGGACCGGTTCCGCCGGATCATCGGCAGCACCACGTCGACGTTCGGGCCGACCGAGGCGTGGCTCGGTGAGGTGGTCGTGCACGCCCAGGACATCCGGCGTCCGCTCGGCCTGACACGGACGCCGTCGGTCGAGGCCGTCACGCCGGTCGCCCGGTTCTACGCCGGGCGGGACTTCACGGTGGCCGGGCGCAGCGCGATCGACGGCCTGCGGGTGGAGGCGACCGACGGACCGTTCACCGCCGGCACCGGCCCGCTGGTCAGCGGCACCACGCTCGCGCTGATGATGGCGATGGCCGGGCGGGCCGCCTACTGCGACGACCTCACCGGCCCCGGCGTGCCGGCGCTGCGGGAGCGCTGCGCACCCGCCTGACGACGCCCGGCGGCGGGAACGCGGGAGAACGGCGACGCCTGCCGCAGCGAAGGTCACTGCTTCGGCAGCGTCAGGATCTCCGCGCCGTCGTCGGTGATGGCGATGGTGTGCTCGCTGTGCGCGGTGCGGCAGCCGGTCGCGCTGCGCAGCGTCCACCCGTCGGCGTCGGTGACCAGCGTGGCGGTGTCCGCCATCACCCACGGCTCCAGCGCCAGGAGCAGTCCGGGACGCAGCGTGTAGCCGCGCCCGGGGCGCCCGGTGTTCGACACGTGCGGGTCCTGGTGCATCGTCGACCCGACGCCGTGGCCGCCGAACTCGGTGTTGACCGTGTATCCGGCTTCGGTGAGGACCGAGCCGATGGCGTACGAGAGGTCGCCGACGCGGACGCCGGGGCGGGCCGCGGCGATCCCGGCCTGCAACGCCCGTTCGGTGGCGTCGATGAGCGCGACGCTCTCCGCGGGCCGGGCGTCACCGACGACGAAGCTGATCGCGGAGTCGGCCACCACCCCGCCCAGCGAGACGGCCAGGTCGAGGCTGAGCAGGTCGCCGTCGGCCAGCGTGTAGTCGTGCGGCAGCCCGTGCAGCACCGCGTCGTTGACCGAGGTGCAGATGTAGTGGCCGAACGGCCCGCGCCCGAACGACGGCTCGTAGTCGACGTAGCAGGACTGCGCCCCGGCCTCGGTGATCATGCGCTGCGCCTGCCTGTCGATGTCGAGCAGGTTCGTGCCCACGGTGGTGCGGCTGCGCAGCGTCCGCAGGATGTGGGCGACCAGGGCGCCGGTGTCCCGCGCCCGCCGTACGTCGGTGGGGCTCAGGATCTCGATCATGCAGGCGCCTTCCTCACGCGACCAATAAGTATCCCGGTCATGTTATCCCGGTATTAGAATCCTGGCATGGTCAGGTTGCCCCTCACCCCCGCCGAGGTCGAGCGCGGGCAGCGCCTCGGTGCGCTTCTGCGCCGCGCCCGGGGCGAGCGTTCGATGCTGCTCACCGCGCTCGACGCCGGTGTCTCCCCGGAGACGCTCCGGAAGATCGAGTCCGGCCGGGTCGCCACGCCGGCGTTCCCCACCATCGCCGCCATCGCCGACGTCCTCGGACTCTCCCTCGACGAGGTGTGGGCCGAGATCAGCCGCTCCGACGCCGCGGTGCGTCTCGCGCCGTCCGAGCGACGCCTGGCTTCGTAGGGCCACCCTGCCGACCCGGTGAGCATACTGAGTATGCTCCCCCGCATGCCACCCTCGCGTCGCGCCGTCGCGCTTGTCGTCCCCGTCGCCGGTTTCCTGCTCGGCTTCCTGGACTTCGTCTGGATCAAGTGGGTGCCGTTCCCGTTCGCCGAACTCGGCAACTCCACAGCCACCTGGGCGGTCGCCGCGTTCGCGCTGGGATGGTGGATCCGGTCGGGCGCGGTGCGCGCCGCCGTGGCGGCCAGCGTCCTGCTGATCGTCGCGGTGCCCAGCTACTACCTGGCGGCGACGCTGCTCCAGGGCGACGACCTCGCCGTGATCTGGTCGCCCACCTCGATCGTCTGGATGGCGTTCGGCGTGGTGGCGGGCGTGGTGTTCGGCGTCGGCGGCATCTGGGCGCGGACCGACGGATGGCGGCGAATCGTGGGGACCGCCCTGCCGGTGGCCGTGTTCGTCGAGGAGGCGCTGCGGTTCGCGCTGAAGTCCGGGTCGTACCCCGGAGCGTGGTGGAACGTGGCGATCGACCTCGGGCTCGCCGCGCTGCTCGTGGTGCTGATCGGCCGGTCCGCCCGGGTGCGGCTGCTGGCCGCCGCGGTGGCGCTGCCGGTAGCCGCGCTCGGCGCTGTCACGTTCGCCGCCGTCGCGGGCTGACCCGCCGCGTCGGCCGGCGAACCACCGGTCCTGGTCGGCGCGGGCGGATGGCAGGACAACCGCGCCGGCTGAGAGGCTGCGGATCGCTGGCGACCGGGATCGGCGACAATGGCCCGAGAACGGCGTGGTCCGGACGACGGGGGAGGAAACGGATGATCCGACGGCAGGTGCTCGCGGCGGCGATGCTCACGGCGACGGCTCTGGTGGCCGGCTGCACCACGGACCGGCCCGAAGCCGCACCGGCGACCAGCGCCCCGGCCGCATCCACCGCCCCGGCCACGCCGAGCGCCACACCGAACGCCTCGCCGGTGCCCGCGCCGCCGGAACTGGCGGCCCTGGAGCGGCGCTCCGGCGCCCGGATCGGCGTCTTCGCCCTCGACACCGGCACCGGCCGCACCCTCGCGCACCGGGCCGACGAGCGGTTCGCGTACGCCTCCACGTGCAAGGCGCTCGCGGCGGGCGCGATGCTGGCCGCCACGTCGGACGCCGACCGGGACCGGGTGGTCCGCTACCGGCGCGCGGACCTGGTGGCGCACTCCCCGGTGACCGAGCGGCACGTGGAGACCGGGATGACGCTGCGGGACGCCGCCGAGGCGGCGGTGCGGTACAGCGACAACACCGCGGGCAACCTGCTGTTCGACGCGCTCGGCGGCCCGGCCGGTTTCGAGCGGGCGCTGCGGGACGTCGGCGACCAGGTGACCCGGCCCGCCCGTACCGAGCCGGAACTCAACGCGGCCACACCCGGCGACGAGCGCGACACCAGCACGCCCCGCGCGCTGGCCGGCTCGCTGCGGGCGTACACGCTGGGTGAGACCCTGCCGCCCGCGGACCGCGACCTGCTGCTGGGCTGGATGCGGGCCAGCACCACCGGGAGCGGACTGGTCCGGGCCGGCGTGCCGGCCGGCTGGCAGGTGGCGGACAAGTCCGGCACCGGCGGGTACGGCACCCGCAACGACATCGCCGTGGTGTGGCCGCCGGACCGGGCGCCGATCGTGCTCGCAGTCATGTCCAGCCGGGACAGCCGCGACGCGGAGCCCGACGACGCGCTGGTGGCCCAGGCCGCGCGGGCGGCCGTGACGGCGCTGCGCTGACGCGGGGCACCGCGCCGGCCCGGCTCAGGGGATCGGCCACTCGTGCACGGGCCGGTTGCTGTGCATCAGGTCGACGTAGTGGCGGACCACCTCGCGCAGCGCCGCCGGCCGGTCCATGTGGTCGGCCGACTCCAGCCGGTGCAGCGTCTCCACCTGCCACGTCGCGCCGTTGCGGCCGGTCAGGCAGCGCTGCTCGACGATGCCGAGCAGCCGGTCCCGCTCCGCCGGGTCCAGGCCCCACCGGTCCAGCCCGTGGTGGGCCATCGGCAGCAACCGGCGCAGCACCAGCTCGGTCACCGGCAGGTAGCCCAGCCCGGGCCAGTACACCTGGGCGTCGATGCCGTGCCGGGCGCAGGCGTTGAAGTTCTCCTCGGCCGCGCTGAACGACATCTGCGACCACAACGGGCGGTCGGACTCGGCGAGCGCCCGTACCAGGCCGAAGTAGAACGCGCCGTTGGCGACGGTGTCCACCACCGTCGGCCCGGCCGGTAGCACCCGGTTCTCCACCCGCAGGTGCGGCCGGCCCTTGAGCACGTCGTAGACCGGCCGGTTCCACCGGTAGATGGTGCCGTTGTGCAACCGCAGCTCGGCCAGCTTCGGCACGCCGCCGCTGTGCAGCGTGGCCGCCGGGTCCTCCGGGTCGCAGACCGGCAGCAGCGCCGGGAAGTAGCGGACGTTCTCCTCGAACAGGTCGAACACCGACGTGATCCAGCGTTCGCCGAACCACACCCGCGGGCGTACGCCCTGGGCCTTGATCTCCTCCGCCCGGGTGTCGGTGGCCTGCTGGAACAGCGGCACCCGGGTCTCGCGCCACAGCTCCCGGCCGAAGAACAGCGGGGAGTTCGCGCCCAGCGCCACCTGGATGCCGGCGACCGCCTGGGCCGCGTTCCAGTAGTCGGCGAACTGCGCCGGGCTGACCTGGAGGTGGAACTGGGTGCTGGTGCACGCCGCCTCCGGCGTGATGGTGTCGGCGGTGGTGGCCAGCCGCTCCACCCCGCTGATCGCGATGGGCAGGTCCTCGCCCCGGGCGGCGAAGATCTGCTCGTTGAGCAGCGCGTACCGGGGATTGGCCGACAGCGTCTCGGCGGTCAGGTGCTCCGGGCGCAGCGTCGGCAGGATCCCGATCATCACCATGTGCGCGCCGACGGTACGGGCCTTCTCCTCGGCGGCGTTCAGGCTGGCACGGACGTGCTCCTCGAACGCCGCGGTGCCGGTGCCGGCGAGCCGCCGCGGCTCGACGTTGATCTCCACGTTGAACTGGCCCAGTTCGGTCTGGAACGCCGGGTCGGCGATCGCCTCCAGCACGTCGGCGTTGCGCATGGCCGGGTCGAAGCCGTCGTCGACCAGGTTCAGCTCGATCTCCAGGCCGGTCATCGGCCGCTCCACGTCGAACCGGGACTCGCGCAGCATCTCGGCGAACACGTCCAGGCACCGCCGGACCTTCTCGCGATAGCGGGCCCGGTCCTCCCGGCTGAAGGTACGCACGCCGACGTCCTCGCCCATGGTCACCACCCTGTCACCGTTGGTTCTCCCCAACCTCGCACGGAGTGGCGGGTCAGGAAAGGCCCGGAGGCCCTTTTCTGTACCCCGTGGCGGCCCCGGTGATCCCCGTCGCGGGGCAGCGGGTTCCGTCCGGGCGGCCCGGCCCGGGCGGCTAGCATGGCCGCCGACGGCGAAGGGGAGTGGCGGAATGCGCGACGGGTGGATCCGGGCGTTCGTGGTGGCGGCGTTCGCCGAGGCCTGCTCGTGGGCGGCGCTGCTGGCCGGCATGGCGGTCAAGTACGGCCCGCCCGGCGACGAGATCGGCGTGAAGATCTTCGGCCCGATCCACGGCGCGCTGTTCGTGGTCTACGGCCTGCTGGCGCTCGTGGTGGCCCGGCGGCGCCGCTGGACGCTCGTGCAGACCGGGCTGGCCCTGGCCAGCGCGGTGCCCCCGTTCGCCACCGTGCTGTTCGAGCGCTGGGCGAGCCGCCGGGGCCTGCTCGACGCGCCAGCTGTCGCGCAGCGGCCGCTCACCCCCGCGGGTCGCTGACCGCGGCGACATCCTCGGCGAGGAACCCGGCCAGCACGTCGGTCAGCTCCCGCGGCGCCTCCTCGGCCATGTGGTGCCCGGACGGGATCGACGCGGTCCGCACGTCGTCGGCCCAGTCCCGCCAGATCGCGGCCGGGTCGCCGTAGAGGTCGACCATGTCGTCGCGCTCGGACCAGGCGAACAGCACCGGGCAGCCGATCCGCCGCCCGGCGGCCCGGTCGGCGTCGTCCGCCGCCCGGTCCGGCCCGAGCCCGGCCCGGTAGTCCTCGCACATGGCGTGCACCGTCGCCGGGTCGTGGATGGCGCGCCGGTAGTCGGCGTACGCCTGCTCGCCCATCTCCTCCGGTGATCCGCCGTACCAGGCATCCGGATCGGCGTTGATCACCCGCTCGGCCGGCTTGGCGAGCTGACCGAGGAAGAACCAGTGCCACCAGCGGGCGGCGAACCGGGCGTCGCAGCGGGCCAGCGCCTCACCGATCGGCACCCCGTCCAGCACGCCGAGGCGGCTCACCCGGTCCGGATGATCCAGGGCGGTCCGCATGGCCACGTACGCGCCGCGGTCGTGACCGATCACTGCGGCCCGGCGGTGGCCGAGCGCGTCGAGCAGCCCGACCACGTCGGCGGCCATCGCCCGCTTCGAGTAGACGGTGTGCTCCGGGTCGCTCGGCGGCTTCGACGAGCCGCCGTAGCCGCGCAGGTCCGGGCAGATCACCGTGTGCCGCGCGGCCAGCCGCGGCGCCACCCGGTGCCAGGTCGCATGGGTACGCGGGTGCCCGTGCAGCAGCACCACGGGTGGCCCGGAGCCGCCGTGGCGTACGCGCAGGCGGACCTCGCCGACGTCGATCTCGGTGAGCGTGAATCCGGCGAACATGGCCGCAGCGGTGCCCGCCTCCGGTGACGGGGAAACCTAGGTCAGGGCCGAGCAGGCGGCCACGCCGAACAGCAGCACGGCGCCCAGAATGGCCTGGAGCAGCAGCGCCGGACCCAGATGGGACCAGAGCGTCGCGGTACGCGGGGTCAGCAGTTGCCCGGTGGTCAGGTTGACGATCCGCTCGATCCGCGGCGGCAGATCCTCGTCACGTTGCGCCCGCAGCGTGAGCTGGACGTGGTCGCCGGGGTGCAGCGCGCTCTGCGGCAGGTGGCCGTGCAGCTCGACCTCCACCAGCCGGCCGGCGGCGTCGCGTACCCGGACCGGGGTGACCAGGAACTCCGGCCCCTTCTTCAGCTCCTTGAAGCTGCGCCGGGCCCCGCCGCCGCCGCTGCTGAGCAACGCGCGCACCACCTTCAGCAGCAGCCCCACCACGCCCGCGGCGGTCAGTACCGCGACCAGCGCGGGCTGCCCGACCCGGACCTCCCGGGCGTAGCCCTCCATCAACCGGACGAGACGCCCGGTGACGACGCGTTCCGTCGGGTGGACGACGCGTCGGCTGTACAGCTCCGTGTCCATGTTCACCACCGAGAGTCCCGTTCCGTGCACAGATGGTATCGGCCCTTCGGGTTGAACGACGTGAATGAACGGTGGTCACGCCCCGGCCGCCGGCAGGTGACATCCGCCGGGGCGCGGGTATGCGTGCGGCCGAGCCGGAAAGGGGTCGAGCATGCAGCTGTCCTTCCTGCGCCCGCTCTACAACCGTCCCGGGCCCTGGTGCTCGGTGTACATGGACGCCTCCCGCGACACCCAGGACGCGCGACCGCAGGTCGACCTGCGCTGGCGGGCCCTCAAGGGCGACCTGCTGGGGCAGGGCGCCGACCCGGTCACCGTCGAGGCGGTGGAGGAAGTCGTCCGCCGGCACCAGCCGATGCCCGGCGACTACGGCATCGCCGTCTTCGCCACCCGGGGCCGCGTGGTGCTCACCGAGTACCTGTCCGCGCCGCCGCTGCGTGACCTGGCGAGCTGGTCGGCGCTGCCGCACACCATGCCGCTGGTCGCTCAGCGCGGCGAGCAGGTGGCCTGGGTACGGGTGCTGGCCGACCGTACCGGCGCGGACGCGATGGCGGTCAGCGCCGGTGGCGTGCCCCGGCGCGCCCAGGTGAAGGGCGGGCAGAGCCGCCAGCTGCGCCGGGTGCAGCCGGGCGGCTGGTCGCAGTCCCGCTACCAGCGCGCCGCCATGGAGGCGTGGCACCAGAACGCCGGTGACGCCGCCGCGGCCACCGCCGACCTGGCCGAGCGCGTCGGTGCGGACGTCGTCCTGGTGGCCGGGGACGTCCGGGCCACCGGCATGATCGCCGCCCAGCTCCCCGAGCGCTGGCAGGACGTGCTGGTCCGCACCGACGCGGGCGCCCGCGACGTGGGCGCCGACGACACGCTGATGGACGACATCATGGTGCAGACCGTCGCCGAGGTCGCCGACCGGCGGATCGCCGCCGCGCTGGACCGCTTCGGCGTCCAGGAGGACGTCGGCGCCGGACTCGACGCCGTGGTCTCCGCGCTGCAACGCAACCAGGTCGACACGATGCTCATCGTGGACGACCCGTCGGCCGACGGCGAGCTGTGGGTGGGCCCCGAGCCGACCGAGATCGCCACCGACCCGGGGCAGCTGGCCGGCATGTCGGTGGCCGACCCCCAGCGGGTACGCGCCGACGCGGCGCTGCTGCGCGCGCTGATCGGCACCGACGCGGACCTGACGGTGCTCGCGCCCGAGGAGGCGCCGGAGCTGACCGACGGGGTCGGCGCGGTGCTGCGCTACGTCGACGCGAGCACGCCGGGGCGGGGTAATGGCTGAGCGCATCGTCGCCGACCTGGTGGTCGAACGCCTGCGGGCCTGGCGGGTGCCGCGGGTGTTCGGCTGTCCGGGCGCGGCGATCGCCCCGCTCGTGGGCGCGCTCGACGACGCGGGCGGGGACCCGGCGTTCGTCCCCGCCCGGCACGAGGAGACCGCCTCGTACATGGCCACCGGGCACGCGAAGTTCACCGGCGGCGTCGGGGTGTGCCTGGCGACCCAGGGCCCGAGCGCCGTGCACCTGCTCAACGGGCTCTACGACGCCAAGCTCGACAGCAAGCCGGTGGTCGCGATCATCGGCGAGGACGTCACCGGCCCGCTCGGCGGCGCGCACGAGGAGATCGGGTTGAGCCGGCTGTTCGGCGACGTGTGCAACCAGTTCGTCCGCTACGGCCGCCGGCCCGAGCAGGTGCCGGCACTGCTGGACCAGGCGTTCCGTACCGCCGCGGCGACCCGCAGCCCGACCTGCGTGGTGCTGCCGCGCGCGTTGCAGGTCACCGCCGTACCGGACCTGCTGCCGCAGACCGCCGGGGTGGTCACCGCGACGCCCGGCGAGCCGCTGGCCCGGGTGCTGCCGCACGACGCCGACCTGGACGCCGCCGCCTCGCTGCTCGGCAACGGGCGGCGGGTGGCGGTGCTCGTCGGCCAGGGCGCGCACGGCGCGGCCGAGGAGATCGTCGCACTCGCCGACCGGCTCGGCGCGGGCGTGGCCACGTCGCTGCTGGGCAAGCCGGTGCTCGACGAGCGGCTGCCGTTCCACACCGGCGTGCTCGGCGAGGTCGGCACCACCGCCGCCGCGCAGCTCATGGGCTCCTGCGACACGCTGTTGATGATCGGCACCAACGATCCGTGGACCGACTGGTTCCCGATGCCGGGCCAGGTACGCACCATCCAGATCGACATCGACGGCCGGCGCATCGGCACCCGCTACCCGGTGGACGTGCCGCTGGTCGGCGACGCCGCCGAGACGCTGCGGGCGCTGCTGACCCGGGTGCCGGAGAATCCCCACCGCGAGTGGCGCGGCATGGTGGAGAAGATGGTGGACCGGTGGCGCGTGGCCGCCGCCGAGCGCACCGCCACGCCCGCCGATCCGGTCGACCCGCGGCTCGTGCTGCGTGAGCTGTCCACCCGGCTGCCCCGGCACGCCGGCGTCGCCGTCGACGTCGGCTCGGTCGTCTACTGGTACGCCCGGCACCTGGAGCTGCCGCCGGGTGTGCAGGCGCGGCTGTGCGGCACGCTCGGCTCGATGGGCTGCGCCCTGCCGTACGCGGTCGCCGCCAAGCTGGCCCGCCCGGACGAGCCGGTGTTCGCGCTGCTCGGCGACGGCGCGATGCAGCTCAACGGCCTGGCCGAGCTGATCACTGTGGCGCACCACTGGACGGCCTGGCACGATCCCCGGCTGATCGTGCTGGTGCTGAACAACAGGGACCGGTCCGGCGTCGGCGGCGGCCGGTCACCCGGGGAGCGGGGGCCCGAGGTGCCGTACGCCGGGTGGGCCCGCCTGCTCGGGCTGCACGGCGTCCGGGTGGACCGGCCGGACCTGGTCGGACCCGCCTGGGACGAGGTGCTGGCGGCCGACCGGCCTGCCGTCCTGGAGGCGGTGGTGGACCCGGCCGTGCCGCTGGACGCGCCCGAACCGGCGCTGGCCGACCTGCGCGGCCTGGTGGCCGACGGGGACGCCGCCCGCCGGGTGCGGGAGCGGGTGATCCAGACCGAGGCCATCGCGGCGGACGAAGTCGTTTAGCGGCATCCGGGCGGGGCACTGCGACCGGGCGCAACCGTCCCGGGAGGTCACATGTCCGTCGCCGCCGACAGTCGTCACGGCCCCGCTCCGCTGCCCGCGGCGCGCGGGCCTGTCTCCGCCGCGCTGCTGACCGCGCTGCGCGCGGCGCCGGGCGAGCTGCCGGCCGGGCTGGGCACGCACCTGGACGCGGCCGCCGCGCCGCTGACCGACGAGGACCTCCAGCTCACCCTGTTCCTCTGCTACGAGCTGCACTACCGGGGCTGGTCGGGCGTCGACGCGGCGTGGGAGTGGGAGCCGTCGCTGCTGGCGCTGCGCGCCCGCGCCGAGCGGCCGTTCGAGGCGGCGCTGCGCGAGCTGGCCGGTCCGCAGCCGGCGGTGCTGCCGGCCGGCGTGCCGGGTGCGCTGGCCGACCTGGTGGCCGCCGACGACGGCCCGCCGCTGGCCGCCACGCTGCAACGCCGCGCCGACCTCGACCGGTTCCGCGAGTTCGTCGCCCACCGCTCGATCTACCACCTGCGCGAGGCCGACCCGCACAGCTGGGCGCTGCCCCGGCTCGGTGGGCCGGCGAAGGCCGCGCTCGTGGAGATCCAGACCGACGAGTACGGCAACGGCCGGCTGGACCGGATGCACGCCGAGCTGTTCCGCACCACGATGGACCGGCTCGGCCTGGACACCGGCTACGCCGCCCATCTGGACCGGGTGCCGGCGGTGACGCTGGCGACGAACAACCTGATGTCGCTGTTCGGCCTGCACCGGCGGCTGCGCGGGGCGCTGCTCGGGCACCTGGCCGCGTACGAGATGACCTCGTCGCTGCCGAATCGCCGCTACGGCAACGGACTGCGCCGGCTCGGCTTCGACGAGGTCGCCACGCGCTTCTACGACGAGCACGTCGAGGCCGACGCCGTACACGAGCAGATCGCCGCGTACGACATGTGCGGCGGGCTGGTCCGGGCCGAGCCGGCGCTCGCGTCCGACGTGCTGTTCGGGGCCGCCGCCGCGCTGGCACTGGACGCCCTCTTCGCCGCACACCTGCTCACCGCCTGGTCGACGGGCGAGTCGTCCCTGCGCCCACCCCAGCACGCCCTCGCCGCAGCCTGACCCCGCTTTTCGCTCGGGATCTTGCAGTTCGGGCCCACTGCATGCCCGGTTCGGGAGGTTTGCCGGGCACCGAAGTGCAAGATCGGCGAGGGTGGGGGTCAGGACTCGCGGTCGCTGCCGGCCCGGAAACCGCTCACCTTGTGCGTGCCGTCGCAGAACGGCTTGATCGCGCTCTTGCCGCACCGGCACAGCGCCACGGTGCCCCGGCGCGTCTCGATCGGCGTGCCGTCGGGCGTGACCAGCGCGAAGTCGCCGCGTACCAGCAGTGGTCCGTCCCGGTACGGGGTGATGGTCGCCGCCGGGGTGCTCTCGTCGTCGGGCATGCGCGGTGCAGTGCCCGTCCCGGTCCGGCCCAAACCCGCACCCGAGCGCTGTTGCGCCCGCGACGGCGGGCACGCGGCGCGACGGCGTACCTGGGTGTCGCGGGCGGTGCGGTTACCGGGCGGGCCTTGGTCCTCACCCGTGGGGAGATGCCCCGTTTAGACCCCAGAGGGACGGGAAGCCGGGCCGCGTGGTGAGCGAACGAGTCGAACGGACGCCGGTCAGCGGCGCAGGGCTGCCCGCGGAGCGGGTGGTGGCGGCCGGCAGCGCCGCCCGGGTCCTGGTCGCCGTGACCGCCCGGGCGCTGCGCGGCGACGACTGCGGCGACCTCGGCCACCCGGGCGCGCTGTCCCGCCTCACCGGCGCGCCCGAGCCGGTACGCCGCGCCGCCGCCGTCCGGGCCGCCGGGCGGGCGGCGCTCACCGCCGGACAGATCGCCGCCGTGGACGCCGAGCGGGTAGCCGGGTGGTTCGCCGGGCAGTACCCGGACCGGCGCTGGCCCGGCGTGGTGCTCGGCTCGCCGCACGGCGCCGCCGCCCATCTCGCGGTGGCGCTGGGTGTGCCCTGGCTCCCTGCCGGGTTCGAACTGGCCGGGCAGTGGACCCGGGGGGCGGTGGACCGCCCGGACGCCGCGTACGCGCACGGCGCCACGCTGGCCGCCCGGCTGCTCGAAGCCAACCCGCGCGTGCACGTACGCCAGGTGCACTGCCCGGCCAGCCGGGGCGCGGCAGCCGGCGCGGCGGTGACGTTCGCGGTGCGCTGGCGCACGCTGCCGAAGGCGTACGCGCGCTTCCTGGCCGACCGGCTGGAACCGGCCGCGCCGGTGCTGCTGCTGCACGACGCCCGCACCTGGCCGGTACGCGACTGCGGCGACGGGCACAGCTTCCAGGCCGGCTGCCCGGGCGGCGGCCTGGACCCGGTCGACTTCCACCCGGACGCCCGGGCGCTGGGCCAGGTGCTGCGCGCGGCCGGCGGTGACGAGACGCGCTGGACCGCGCCGGAGGTCACGGTGGCGGGCGCGTTCGCCGAACACGGCGTGGAGTCCGGTTTCGAGCACGACGCCCGCTCCTTCGGCGACCGGCACGGGCATCCGCTGCACCTGGTGGTCGTGCCGCAGCCGGACGCGCTGAGCGCGGTGACCGCCGACCTGTACCGGCGCTGGCTGCGGCGGGCCGGCAAGACCGGCAACCGGCTGGTGGTGGAGTGCGGCCGGCTGCTCGACCCGGCGCAGGTGCTGCGGGCCGGCCTGGTGCCCTACTGGTGCGAGAACGCCGCCGCGCGCCGGGTCGCGGGCGTCGAGTGGTGGCTGGCCGGCAGCGAGCCGTTCAGCTCGGTGGACGTGCTGCCCGAGCCACCCGGCCTGCGCTCGCCCGCGTACGCGGGACTGCCCCAGTGGCTGGCGGTGGCCGGCTTCGGGCGCCGCCGGCGGGCCCTGGACCGAGGTGCCGCCCGCGGCTACCCGGTCGCCTCGGTACCCACCCGACGTGCCACGGAGGTGTTGCGCAACCAGCCCTGCGACCTGCCCGCGCCGCCGCCGCTGCGGATGGCCGAGGCCCTCGCCGTCCTGCGTGACGCGGGCGCACACCAGGGCCTGCTGGTCCGCTGAACCGCCGCCGGGACCGGGCTGCCGGCCAACCTGGCGAAACTTCCTCGCGATCCTGCGGTCCGTGATTGAGTACCTACGGAGCGGGAAGACCGCTCGCCGCGAAACGGCCCACGACGCCGTGCGGCGGGCAGCCACCGCTTTCGACGTATCCGTCACGTAACCCAACTTCCTCACCCGGTGCGTGGTCCGACCACGCGCACGACCGGTTCCGACCGGGCGGGGGCTCTTCGGCGAGGGGGCGCGGATGTTCGGACAGACCACCACACCCACACCACCGACCACCGACCGGGGTCTGGAGGACCTGGACGCGGCGGCGCTCGCGTACGCGGCCCGGATCGAGGGCCTGCCACCGGAGCGGCGGCAGGAGGCGCGGGACGACCTGGTCCGGTTCGCGCTGCCGTTCGCCGGCCGGCTCGCCCGCCGCTACCGCGGGCGCGGTGAGCCGCTGGAGGACCTGGAGCAGGTGGCCCGTCTCGGCCTGGTCAACGCCGTCGACAGGTACGACCCGGAACGCGGTTCGTTCACCGCGTACGCGGCGATCACCATCGTCGGCGAGATCAAACGGCACTTCCGCGACCGCACCTGGGGCGTGCACGTGCCGCGCCGGCTGCGGGACCTGATCCTCGAGGTGGGACAGGCGACGGCGACGCTGACCAGCGAGCTGTCCCGCGCGCCCACAGTGGCCGAGTTGTCCGCCCGGCTGGAGACGCCGGAGGAGGAGATCCTCGCCGCGCTGGAGTCGGCCGCCGGCTACAGCCCGGCCTCGCTGAACGCGCCGGTGGGCGGCGAGAGCTCGGCCGAGTTCGGCGACCTCGTCGGCGAGTCCGACCACGCGCTGGAGTCGGTGGACGACCGGGTCACTGTCAGCGGCCTGCTGCACCGGCTGCCCTGGCGGGAGCGCCGCATCCTGGCGATGCGCTTCTACGGCAACCAGACCCAGGCGGAGATCGCCGCCCGGTTCGGCATCTCCCAGATGCACGTGTCCCGGCTGCTGTCGCGGGCGCTGACCTGGCTGCGTCAGGCGATGCTCGCCGACGCCCCGCCGCCCTGGCAGAACGGCGCGGCCGAGGCCGAGCCGGCGAAGGCGCGGATCTCGGTGCGGCAGAACGGCGACCGGGTCGTCGTCGAGGTCGGCGGCGAGGTGGACCGGGCCGGCGCGGACCAGTTGCGCCGGGCGGTGCTCCAGGCGGTCACCGGGCAGCCCCGCGAGGTGGTGGTCGACCTGGTCGGCGCCGGTGGTTTCGACGCCGGCGGGATCGCCGCGCTGATGGCCGGCCGGGAGGCCGCCGCGCGTACCGGGGTGCCGCTGCGGCTGACCCGGGTGCAGCCGGCGGTGCGCCGCTCGCTGACCGCGGCCGGACTGCCGGCCGCCGACTGACCGACCAGCACGTGCCGCGCCGGCTTCCCACCACGGGAGCCGGCGCGAGGCGTACGACGAGAGGGCCGGCGCCCGACGGCGCCGGCCCTCGTCCGGTGTCTCAGTTCTCCGGGGTGTCCCCGTGCCCGCGCGGGTGCCGCCACCTGTCGTTGCGCTGGTCGTCGCGCTCGGCGTTGAGCGCGCTGCCCTCCGGCTCGTCGGTCTCCTCGAAGCTGGGCCGGCGCACCTCCTCCGGCTCCGGCACCTCCACCGGGCGCGCCCCGGACTGCGGAGCGGGCTGGTAGTCCACCGCCTCGGGCGCGCCGTACGCGCCGCCGGCCGACGGCGACTCCGGCACGTGCCGCTCGTGGTGCATCTCCTCGCGGAACGACTGCGGTGGCTTGGTGGTGCGCTGCGGCAGATCGCGGCCCAGGTCGGAGACGAGCGGGCCGTACTTGAGGTCGAACGCCGGCCGCTCGGAGCGGATGCGCGGCATCCGGTCGAAGTTGCGCAGCGGCGGCGGGCAGGTGGTGGCCCACTCCAGCGAGTTGCCGAAACCCCACGGGTCGTCCACTGTGACCATCGCGCCGTACCGCCACGACTTCCAGATGTTCCAGATCACGAACAGGGTGGACGCGCCGAGGATGAACGAGCCGATGCTGGAGATCGTGTTCAGCGTGGTGAAGCCGTCGCCGGGCAGGTAGTCGGCGTACCGGCGGGGCATGCCCTCGTTGCCGAGCCAGTGCTGCACCAGGAACGTGGCGTGGAAGCCGATGAACATGGTCCAGAAGTGCATCTTGCCCAGCCGCTCGTCGAGCAGCCGCCCGGTCATCTTCGGGAACCAGAAGTAGAGCCCGCCGAACGCGGCGAAGACGATGGTCCCGAACATCACGTAGTGGAAGTGCGCCACCACGAAGTAGCTGTCGGTGACGTGCCAGTCCACCGGCGGGCTGGCCAGCAGCACCCCGGTCAGGCCGCCCAGCAGGAACGTCACCAGGAAGCCGACGGCGAACAGCATCGGCGTCTCGAACGTGATCTGTCCCTTCCACATGGTGCCGATCCAGTTGAAGAACTTCACTCCGGTCGGCACCGCGATCAGGAAGCTCAGGATGCTGAAGAACGGCAGCAGCACCTGCCCGGTGGCGAACATGTGGTGCGCCCAGACGGTCATCGACAGCACCGTGATGGCGATGGTGGCCAGCACCAGGCCGGTGTAGCCGAAGATCGGCTTGCGGGAGAACACCGGGATGATCTCGGTGATGATGCCGAAGAACGGCAGCGCGATGATGTAGACCTCGGGATGGCCGAAGAACCAGAACAGGTGCTGCCAGAGCATCGGCCCGCCGGTCGTCGAGTCGTACACGTGCGAATGCAGCAGCCGGTCCGAGGCCAGCGCCAGCAGCGCGGCGGCCAGCAGCGGGAACACGAAGATCACCAGGACGCTGGTGAGCAGCGCGTTCCAGGTGAAGATCGGCATCCGGAACATGGTCATGCCCGGCGCGCGCAGCGTCACGATCGTGGTGATCAGGTTGACCGCGCCGAGGATCGTGCCCAGACCGGACACGGCCAGGCCGACCACCCACATGTTCGCCCCGACGCCGGGGGAGTGCTGCGCGGTGCTCAGCGGTGTGTACGCGGTCCAGCCGAAGTCCGCCGCGCCGGCCGGGGTGGCGAACCCGCCCACGACCATGAGCGCGCCCAGGAAGTAGAGCCAGTACGCGAACGCGTTCAGCCGGGGGAACGCCACGTCGGCGGCGCCGATCTGCAGCGGCACCAGGTAGTTGGCGAACCCGAAGAACAGCGGGGTGGCGAACAGCAGCAGCATCACCGTGCCGTGCATGGTGAACATCTGGTTGTACTGCTCGGGGGAGACGACCTGCATCCCCGGCCGGGCCAGCTCCACCCGGATGATCAACGCCAGGATCCCGCCGACGATGAAGTACCCGAACGACGTGATCAGGTAGAGCAGGCCGATCTGCTTGGCGTCGGTGGTCCGCAGCAACCGCCACAGCGCGTTGCCCTTCACCGCCTCCCGTACGGGCCCGGGGTAGCCCCCGAACCGGGCCGGCGCGAGGATCGCGGGCCCTCGGTCTCGTGCCGGTTCCGTGACTACCCGCTTGGGCATGGCATCTCACCCCGTGTGACGACAGACAGGACGGGCGGGCGTACCCGGCCCTCTGCCCATGTAACCAGGCGAGCGCGGAGAATTCGGTCAATTAGCCGGGAGCATGGCCCAGACGACCTTGCCGGCGCCGACCGGAGTGCTGCCCCAGCGCTGGGTCAGCTCGCGGACCAGCATCAGCCCGCGGCCGCCCTCGGCACGCGGATCGCGGCTGCTCGCGGCGCGGGCGTCGGCCGGGCTGCCGTCCATCACCGCGACCCGCAGGTACGGCCGGCGCAGCGTCAGCGTCACGTGCATCGGGGTGCCGGCGTGCCGCACCACGTTGCCGACCAGCTCGGTGAGCACCAGCGACGCCGGGCCGGCCAGCTCCGGCACGTTCCACCTGCCGCACGCCTCCGTGACCAGCTCCCGGGCCCGCCGGCAGGCGCCGGCGACCGGCTCCAGCCGGGCCCGCAGCCGGGGCGCCGCCTCCGCTCCGGCCAGCGCGGTCGCCTCGGCGCAGTCCCGGCGCACCGGCACCACCCGGCAGGCGGTGGTCTCGTTCAGCCAGGCCGCCGTCTCGGCGCAGGGAGCGGCGAGCACCATCGGCACCGCCGGCCAGTCGGCGGCGCGCCGCGCGGCGGCGGCGAAGACGGACAGGGCCAGCGGCTCGCCGACCTCGATCTCCTCCAGGTCGACCACCAGGGCGTCCGGCTGCGCGGCGAGGCAGTTGTCGAGCACCTCGTGCACCGCGCGCATCGTGCCCAGGTCGAGCGCTCCGGCCAGCCGTACGACAGTGACCGGCGACTCGTCGCGGACCTCGCACCTGATCCGGGTCACCATCGCCGCCTCGTTTCCTTCTCGTCGGGGAGGGCCGCCCGGCCGGGGCGATCGCCGCCTCCCGCAGCCGGAGGACTACGGACGTACCCGGGCCCCGGACCGGTGAAACCGGGCATCGGGGCCGCCGGGGCGCAGGTCAGCGGCGGTCCCCGCGCCGCGCCGCGACCAGCCCCAGCGCCAGCATGGCGGCGCCCAGCAGCAGGTGCAGCCACGAGTCGGCGCGGTTGACCGCGAGCGCGTTCGCCGCGTCGCGTCTGTCGACCGCCAGACCGAAGAGCCACAGCGCCAGGTAGACCGCACCGGCACCGACCAGGAACGCGCGGGCGCCGGCGACGGTACGGGCCAGCGCCAGCCCGGCCAGGCCGAGTACCAGGTGCACCAGGTTGTGCACCGCCGAGACCTGGAACACACCGAACAGCCGGGCGCCGGAGCCCGGCCCGGCGAAGCGCAGATCCGCGTAGTCGCTGGTGATGCCCGGCACGAAGCCCAGCGCGCCGAGCAGCAGCAGGAGCACGGCGAACCCCGAGGCTATCCGGCGTACCGGCGCCCGCCCGTCGGCCGGGTTGCGCCGTGCCCGGGAGTGCGCCATCGAGTTCGTCACGCCGGCCTCCTCGCCACCGCGGGAAGCGCCGGTTTCCCGCGCCCGGCGGGGGCAAACGCCGGCCCGGCCGCGCGGGGCAGCCGGGCCGGTGCGGCTCAGGCCGGCTGCAGCGGCTTCGTCACGCCCGTCCGGACCCGGTCGTACAGCTCGACGTACTGCTGTGCCATCCGGGCCGGGGTGAACCGCCGGGCCGCCTCCCGCCGGCACTCGGCCGGCTCCAGCCCGGCGGCGGCGAGCACCAGGTCACCCAGCTCACGCTCGTCGTCGGTGAGCAGGCCGGTGCGGCCGTGCTCGATCAGCTCCGGCAGGCAGCCCCGGGCGGTGGCCACCACCGGCGTGCCGAGCGACAGCGACTCGACCACAGCCGTACCGCCCGGCTCCTCCCAGCGCAGCGGGAACAGCGACGCCCGCGCCGAGGCGACCAGGTCGTCGCGCTCCCGCCCGGCGACAGTGCCGACCCAGCGCACCCGGTCGTCGTCGACGTACGGCGCCACCTGGTCGTAGAAGAAACGCACGTCCGGGTTCTGCCGGGCCTCGTCGCCGGCCGCGGCCAGATCCTCCGGCCGGTGGTACGGGCCGACCGGCCCGGCCAGAACCAGCCGGAAGCCGGTCTCCTGCGCCAGCCGGGCGCCCAGGTCCTGCCCCTTGCCCGGGTTGATCCGGCCGAGGATCACCACGTGGTCGCCCTTGGCCACCGGCGCGTGCCGGTCCGCGTCGACCGCGAGCGGGGTGGACAGGTGCACGTGCCCCACCGAGTGCGCGCGCAGCGCCTCCGGAGCGCGCGCCAGCTGCGACGCGGACACGCCGTTGACCCGTACCCGGTCGCCGCCGTCGAGGTTGCCGTACAGCTCCGGGTGCTTGGCCAGGTCCCAGTGCAGCGTGTGCAGCACCGGCGGGGCGTCCGGGCCCATCGCGGCGAGCGTGGCCAGGCCGACCGCCTCCACGTGGTCGTGCACCAGGTCGATGTCGTCGCGGGCGTGCAGCGCCCGCACCACCTCGGACAGGTGCGCCTGGGAGACGCCGCAGACCTGGTTGTACGGCCGCTGCAACGCGTGGAACTGGCCGTCCGGGAAGACCGCGATCCGCTCGTCGACCGGCAGCGTGCTGCTCTCCACCGAGGCGAGCACCACCCGTACGCCCAGGCGGCGCAGCTCCGGCACCAGCGTGGCGATCACGTTCTCGATGCCGCCGTAGCCCGGCGGAGGCACGGACAGCCACGGCCCGGCGTTCATCAGCACGGTGAGCGTCATGCGCTGTCCTCTCTCAGGGTTTCCCCACTCACGCGGCCGCCACCCGGCGGCGGGGAAGGCGGTGCCGCATCTGCGCCAGCGGCGGGCGTTCCTGCACCGACACGTCGTTGACCACGATCTCGCGGTCCAGGTTGGGCAGCGTCTCCGAGCCGCCCCGGCGGAACTGGGTCAGCAGGGCGGTCGGCGCCACCCCCGGCGCCGCCCACCCGCGTCGTTGCAGCCGCGACCAGGCGGTCAGCATGATCTGCGCGGACATCCGGCCCAGCGCGGCGGTGTCCTGGTGCCGGTGCTTGCGCTCACCCAGGTCGACCTGGGCCAGCGCGTCCAGCCCGACCATCTCCAGCAGGTCGATCAGCATGGCCGTCTCGACGCCGTACCCGGTGACGAACGGCACCCGCTCCAGCACCTCGCGGCGGCCGGCGTACTCGCCCGCGAGCGGTTGCACGAAACCGGCCAGCTCCGGCCAGAACAGGTTCAGCAGCGGCCGGGCCATCAGCTCCGTCACCCGCCCGCCGCCGTCGGGCTCCACACTCGTCGCACCGACCAGCGGCCGGTGGTAGAAGCCCTTCACGAACTCCACGCCCGGATCCGTCAGCAGCGGCCCGAGCAGCCCGGTCACGAAATGCGGCCGGAACTCGCGCAGGTCGGCGTCGACGAACGCGACCACGTCCCCCTCGGCCGCGGCCAGCCCGGCCCAGAGCGCGTCGCCCTTGCCGGTCAGGCGGGGCAGCCCGCGCGTCATCGCGTCCTGGCTGACCACCTCGGCGCCGGCGGCGCGCGCCACCTGCGCGGTCCGGTCGGTGGACCGGGAGTCCACCACGATCAGCTCGTCGACGAGCGGCACACGGTCCATCAGGTGTTCCCGGACGGTCGACACGATCGCGCCGACCGTCGCCTCCTCGTTGCGGGCCGGCAGCACCACGCTGACCCGGCTCGCGCCCTTGGCGCGTACCAGTCGCCGCGCCGGCCAGTCGTCGGCGGTGCTGGTGCGGTACGTGGCCCACGCCTCCACCACAGGTGAGACGGTCGAATCTGATTCCCGCACGGGCACCCCCCATTAGTGGTGGAATCGCGAATCATGGTTTTCCCAATCCCGCATCCGCGCTAACCGGATCTTGCCTAACAACCTGATCACCAGGTGCGTACCGGGCGGTTCCGGGCGGATGAACGTTGCGTTGCGCCCCCCGGCGGCGTTTCGCGCGCGGCCGCCGGGGGGAGTGGTGACCGCAGTCTTCCAGTCGTGGCGAGAGGGTTGGTCGGATGCGTACCTGCCGGGTGGGACTAGTCGGAGCCGGTGGGGTGGCACAACGCCACGCCCGGGTGCTCACGGGCTTCGAGGACGTGGAGCTGCTCGGTGTGACGGACGTCGCGCCGGACGCGGCGGGGGCGCTCGCCGGCACGTACGGCGGCCGGGTGTTCCGCGACGTGGACGAGCTGCTCGCGGCCGGGCCGGACGCGGTGTACGTCTGCGTGCCGCCGTTCGCGCACGGCCCGGTCGAGGAGGCGGTGGTCGCCGCCGGGGTGCCGATGTTCGTGGAGAAGCCGGTGGCGCTGGACCTGGAGACCGCCGAGCGGGTCGCCGCGCTGGTGCAGCAGCAGGGGCTGCTCACCGGCGTCGGGCACCACTGGCGTTACCTGCACGTCGTGGAGGAGGCGCGGCGGCTGCTCGCCGGCCGTCCGGTGCGGATGATCAACGGTGCCTGGCTGGACAAGGTGCCGCCGGTGGCCTGGTGGGCGCGGCGGGACCGCTCCGGCGGCCCGGTGGTCGAGCAGGCCGCGCACGTGCTGGACCTGGTCCGGCTGCTGGCCGGTGAGGCGGTCGAGGTGACCGCGTACGGCGACGGCACCCCGCCGCCGGTCGACGGCGCCGACATCGATTCGGTGACCGCCGCCACGCTGCGGTTCGGCTCCGGCGCGGTCGGCACGCTCGCCGCGTCCTGCGTGCTCGGCTGGAAGCACCGGGCCGGCGTGGAGATCCTCGCCGACGGGCTGGCGCTGTGGCTGGCCGAGGACGGCCTGACCGTGCGTGACGCCGACGGCGAGCGGCACGTTCCCGCCGACCCGGACGGCGCGCGGGTAGCAGTCGACCGGGCCTTCGTCGACGCCGTCTGCGGCCTCGGCGACGACGTCCGGGTGCCGTACGCGGAGGCGCTGCGCACCCACCGGCTCGCGCTGGCGGTGGCCGAGTCGGCGCGTACCGGACGGCCGGTGGCGTTGCCGACCGGGCCGGCGTCCCGACTCTCCGCGCCGGTCGCGGACGCGGGGGTGAGCGTCGATGCGTGACCGGGTGGTGGTGGTCGGCGGTCCCGGCCGGGTCGAGCTGGCCGAACTGGACGCGCCGGAGCTGCGCGAGGGCACGTTCCGGGTGGAGACGCTCTACAGCGGCGTCTCGGCCGGCACCGAACTGAGCTTCGTCAAGGGCACCAACCCCTACCTGCACGTCACCTGGGACGCCGCGCTCGGGCTGTTTCGGCCCGGCGGGGCGAGCACGCCGTACCCGGTCACCCGGCTCGGCTACATGCAGGTCGGGCGCGTGGTGGAGAGCCGGACCCCGGCCGTCGCGGTGGGCGAGGTCGGCGCCATGACGTACGGCCACCGCAGCGGCTGGGTCGCCGACCCGCTCACCGAGCGGTTCGTGCCGCTGCCCGACGACCTTGATCCGCTGCTCGGCGTGTACGTCGCGCACATGGGCCCGATCTGCGCCAACGGGCTGCTGCACGCCGCGGCCGACCTGTGCGGCGCCGACGTGCGCACGCTGGGCGACGGCGTACGCGGCCGCCGGGTGGCCGTGGTGGGTGGCGGCGTGGTGGCGCTGCTGACCGCCCTGTTCGCCCGCAGGCACGGCGCCGCCTCGGTGGTCGTGGTCGACCCGACGCCGGCCCGGCGGCAGGTCGCCGAGGCGCTCGGCCTGGACACGCTCGACCCGGACGCGGACGACCCGGCGGTGGTGCTCAAGACGCGGTGGAACCACGCCGCCGGGGACCGGGGCGCCGACGTGGTCTTCCAGTGCCGGGGCCAGGACTGGGCGTTGCAGCTCGCGCTGCGCCTGCTGCGCCCGCAGGGCACCGTGGTCGACCTGGCGTTCTACCAGGGCGGCGCGGACGCGGTCCGGCTCGGTGAGGAGTTCCACCACAACGGGCTGTCGCTGCGCTGCGCGCAGATCGGCCGGGTGCCGCGCGGGCTGGCCCCCACCTGGGACCGGGAGCGGCTGTCGGCGGAGACGGTGGAGCTGCTGCGCCAGTACGGGGACGTGATCCGTAAGCACCTGATCTCCGCAGTGGTCCCGCTGGACGAGGCCCCGGCCCTGCTGACCGACCTGGCCGACCGCCGCCGCACAGAACTCCAGGTGGTCCTCACCCCCTGACCCCCACCCCCACCCCGCCCCCTTTCCAGGGCGTCGATCATGAGGTTGGCGGCGACAAAACGGACGCCGGACGCCGCCAACCTCATGATCGACCGAAGCGGACGCGAAGGGCGGAACCCGGCGCGCGGCGGGCGGGGGTCACAATCGGCTCCGGTTCGCGTACCGTTGCCGCTCATGGGTGTGTCGCAACGGTTGAAGACCAGGTTCCGCCGGTTCCTCCAGCGCCCGGGGACGACTGTCGACCTGGCGCCGCTGGAGAAGCTGCTGCCGGCGATCGAGGCGCGCGAGGCGGACCTGGAGCAGCTCTCCGACGCCGAGCTGACCGAGGCCGCCGGCCGGGCCACGGGGTACGAGGAGATCTGCGCGATCGGCCGCGAGGCGGCCCGGCGCGGGCTCGACCAGCGCCCCTACGACGTGCAGCTGCTCGGCGCGATGGCGCTGCTGTCCGGCAAGGTCGCCGAGATGGCCACCGGTGAGGGCAAGACGCTCACCGCGACTGTCGCCGCGTACGGGCACGTGCGGCTGGGCAACGGCCCGGTGCACGTGCTCACCGTCAACGACTACCTGGCCCGCCGCGACGCCGAGTGGATGACGCCCGTCTACGACCTGCTCGGGCTGACCGTCGGCTGGGTCAACGAGGCCTCCACGCCCGAGGAGCGGCGCGCCGCGTACGGCTGCGACGTCACGTACGTGTCGGTCAGCGAGGCCGGCTTCGACTTCCTGCGTGACCAGCTCGTCACCGACCTGGCCGACCGGGTGCAGCCGCCGCTGAAGACCGCGATCGTGGACGAGGCCGACTCGATCCTGATCGACGAGGCCCGGGTGCCGATGGTGCTGGCCGGCGCGGTCGGCGGCGAGCAGGACCCGGTGCACGCCGCGGCCGCGCTCGTGCGCGGGCTGCGCAAGGGCAAGCACTACACGGTCGCCGAGGACGGCCGCAGCGTCGCCTTCACCTCGGTCGGCCTGGCCACCGTCGAGGCCAAGCTCGGCGGCATCGACCTGTACGACGAGGAGCACGTCGGGCAGCTCTCCGCGGTGAACGTGGCGCTGCACGCGCACGCCCTGTTGCACCGGGACGTGGACTACATCGTCCGGGACGACTCGGTCGAGCTGATCGACGAGATGCGCGGCCGGGTCGCCCAGCGCCGCCGCTGGCCGGACGGGCTCCAGGCCGCGGTCGAGGCGAAGGAGGGCCTGGACGCCACCGCCGAGGGCGAGGTGCTGGGCACGATCACCGTGCAGGCGTACATCGCGCTCTACCCGACTGTCTGCGGCATGACCGCGACCGCGGTGCTCGTCGGCGACCAGCTCCGCGAGTTCTTCGGCCTCGAGGTCGCGGTGATCCCGCCGAACACCCCCTGCGTCCGCGAGGACGAGCCGGACCGGATCTACGCCACCCGCGCCGAGAAGGAGGAGGCGCTGGTCGACGAGATCACGCGCTGCCACCAGGCGGGGCGGCCGGTGCTGGTCGGCACGCTCGACGTCAAGGAGTCCGAAGGGCTGGCCGCCGCGCTCAACGCCGCCGGCGTCTCCTGCGTGGTCCTCAACGCCAAGAACGACGACGAGGAGGCCGGCATCATCGCGGAGGCCGGCGCGTACGGCGCGGTGACGGTCTCCACCCAGATGGCCGGCCGGGGCGTGGACATCCGGCTGGGCGGCAGCGACCAGGCCGACCGGGACCGGGTGGCGGAACTGGGCGGCCTGTACGTGATCGGCAGCGGCCGGCACGACAGCCGCCGGGTCGACGACCAGCTCCGCGGCCGGGCCGGCCGGCAGGGCGACCCGGGCGGGTCGGTGTTCTTCGTCAGCCTGGAGGACGACCTGGTGGTCCGGCACGCCGGCGACACCGTGCCGGCCTCGCCCCGGATGAACGCCGACGGCCTGGTCACCGACCCGCAGGTCGACTACGCGGTCGAGCACGCCCAGCGCGTCGCCGAGGGCGTCAACCACGAGATCCACCGCAACACGTGGCGCTACAGCCAGGTGATCGAGCAGCAGCGCAAGGCGCTCGCCGAGCGCCGGGAGCGGCTGCTGACCAGCGACATCGCCGCGCTGATGCTGCTGGAGCGGGTGCCGGAGAAGGCCGGCGAGATGGACGAGGACCTGCTCGCCGACGTGGCGCGCAAGATCGCCCTCTATCACCTGGACCGGCTCTGGGCCGACCACCTGGCCGAGCTGTCCGAGGTGCGCGAGGGCGTGCACCTGCGGGCGCTGGGCCGGCTCGACCCGCTCGACGAGTTCCACCGCAGCGCGGTGCCGGCGTTCAACGCGCTGGTGCCCGAGATCGAGACGCGGACCGTGGCCACGTTCGAGGAGACCGAGTTCGACGAGGGCTGGGAGCCGGACTCGTCGAAGCTGGTGCGCCCGAGCGCCACCTGGACGTACCTGGTGCACGACAACCCGTTCGGCTCGGAGCTGGACCGGCTGATCGCCTCGGTGGGCCGGCGGCTCATCTCCGGGTCGCGCTGACCCGCGCCGAAGGCCCCTTCCGGTGCAACCGGGAGGGGCCTTTTTGCGCGGTTTCGCCCGCGGTCTGCGAGGGTAGTAGGCCGGGGCCCGGCCACAGGAGGGACGGACATGGGACAGGCAACGGTGCCGGACGGGGAGACCGCGTGGACGTACGCGGGGACGGTGGAGGCCCCGGCCCGGTGAACCTCGACACGCGCCAACCCATGATCGACAACCTCGGTGTGCTGGAGACGGCCGCGCTGCTGCGCGAGCTGACCGCCGGTCTGATCGGCGTGGCCGGGTTCGACGAGGCGCTCGACCGCCTGGTCCGGATCGCCCGCGACGCCGTGCCGGGCGTGGACTGCTGCGGCTTCACCGCGCTGCGCGCCGGTGAGCCCGCCGGGGTGGCCGCCTCCGACCCGGACCGGGCCGAGCTGGACGACCTGCGGCACGGCCCGGACACACCGGCCCTGACGGCGATCCGCCGACGGGAGATGATCATCGCGGGTGGGCTGTCCGACGAGACGCGCTGGCCGGCCTGGAGCGAGCGGGCCCGCGTGCTCGGCGTGCACGGGGTGATCTCCGCGCCGGTCGACGTGGACGAGCAGGTCATCGGCGCGATCAACCTGTACGCCGAGTCGCCCGACGCGCTCACCCCCCGGCACCAGCTCACCGCGATGCTGCTCGCCGAGCACGCCGGGCTGCTGCTGGCCGCCGCGCGCGACCGTGAGCGGGCCGCCAGCCGGGCCGGTGAGATCGACGACTCGCTGCTGGCCGAGGGAGTGGTCGGGCAGGCCGTCGGCGTGATCATGACGCAGCGCGGCTGTCCCGCCCCGGAGGCGCTGCGGGTGCTGCGCAGCGCCGCGTCCTCGCTGGACATCCCGCTGCGCGAGGTGGCCGAGCGGCTCGTGCTGACCGTCTCCCGGCCCCGGGACAACTGAGCGACAGTCGTTTCACCCCGCGGCGCCTCGGGTAGCACTCTGGACTGGTGAGCTGCGCCGACCTGGGGAGGAAGCGATGCAGAGCCGACTGCGGGTGCAGGGGCATCCCATCCAACCGATGCTTGTCACGTTCCCGTTCGGCCTGTTCGTCTGCGCCGCGGTCTTCGACCTGGCCGACGTGGCGGGCGGTCCGGCGTTCCTCGGTGAGGTGGGCTACTGGACCGCGGTCGCCGCGCTCGTCGCCGCCGGGCTCACCACCGTCGCCGGCCTGGTCGACCTGTGGGACGTCCGCGCCGGGCGCACCAGCCGGACCGTCCTGACGTTCAATCTCGTGAACGCCGTGATGGCGGGGCTGTTCCTGCTGTCCTGCCTGATCCGGGCGAACGCCCCGCAGCGCGGCGCGAACGGCGCCCTGCTCGCCGCCGAACTCGTCGCGCTCGCCGTCGGCGCGGTCGGCGTGGCCCTGGGCGCGCGGCTGATGCAGCAGTTCGACCGGGCCACCGAGCCGACCGGCTTCGAGACGTTCGGCGACGTGCCCCCCGGGTCCACAGTCGAGATCGCCCGCCCGCGCCCGTTCTGACCCGGCCGAAATCCGTTGCCGCGGCCGTCGCCGGGCGGCAGGCTCGCGGGCATGGTCCGCACGTTCTCCGAACTCGTAGCCGAGGCCGAGGCCGCGCCGGTGGAGGGCTGGGGCTTCGACTGGCTGCGCGGCCGCGCCACCGAGGAGCGCCCGCCCTGGGGGTACGCACGCCTGGTGGGCGACCGGATGGCCGCCGTGAGGGCGGCGCTGGACGTCGACACCGGCGGGGGAGAGGTGCTGGCCGAGGTGCCCGCGCCGCCGCCGCTGCTGGTCGCCACCGAGGCGTGGCCGCCGAACGTGCCGGTGGCCCGGCGCAACCTGCGTCCGCTCGGCGCGACAGTGGTACGGGTGGCCGACCGGCCGCCGCTGCCGTTCCGGGATGCCGCCTTCGACCTGGTCGTGAGCCGTCATCCGGTGCACACCTGGTGGGGCGAGGTGGCCCGGGTGCTGCGCCCCGGCGGCACCTACCTGTCCCAGCAGATCGGCCCCGGCACGGTGCGGGAGCTGAGCGAGGCGATCCTCGGGCCGCTGCCGCCACCGGAGCACCGGCACCCGGAGGTGGCGGTCGCCGACGCGCGGGCTGCCGGGCTCACAGTCGTCGACCTGCGCGAGGCGACGCTGCGTACCGTCTTCCACGACGTCGGCGCGGTGGTCTGGTTCCTGCGCAAGGTGGTCTGGACGGTGCCCGGCTTCACAGTCGGCCGTTACACCGACGAGCTGCGCCGCCTGGACGAGCGGATCCGCGCCGAGGGGCCGTTCGTCGCGTACGCCCGCCGTTTCCTCATCGAGGCGCACCGGGGCTGAGCGGGCCGGGCCGGTGCGCCTCGGCGTGGTGCGCGGCCAGCACGTCGGCGCCGAAGTCACCGGCGGGGCGGCGCAGCACGGTGTGCGCGTGGTTGCCGTCGTCGGTGGTGTTGTCGTACTCGATCAGCAGGTCGTCGCCCTGCACCCGGTAGTAGTGCCGCCGGCCCGGCTCGACCGGGCCGGCCCAGGCGAAGTGCAGCTCGCCGCCGTCGAGCCGGTCGGCCTCCCGGGCCGCCAGCTCCGGCGGCAGCCGGTCCAGGTAGAGCGCGACCAGCCGGTCGAGCAGCGCCCGGCCGGTGGGCCGCAGCCGCCCTCGGGGTACGCCGGGCGGGTCGAGCCGGCCCGGCGCGGTGGCGCGGGTGGCGCTGATGATGTCGGCCGGCGCCTCCTCGGCGATGATCGCGGCGGACCGGCCGGCCGGTCCAAGCACGTCGAGCAGTTCGCGGGCCAGGTCCTCCTCGGGGCCCAGGGGCCGGGAGACCGGGCGCCCGGAATGCCGGACGGTGGCCGGGTTGGCGCCGAGGAACACCGGCGCGGGGGAGACCCGGTCGTCGGCGACTGTCATGCTCACCGACAGGTGGTGTCCCTCGAACCGCCACGCCCAGTCGTCGTCGCGGGCCGGGTCGCCGAAGACGGCCACCCAGTAGTCGCCGCTGTGCCGGCCGCGCCGCCAGTCCTCGGCCCGGTCCAGCACCTCTTCCAGGGCCATCACGGCCATGGCCTGCGCGTACGCGGCCGGGCTGAGCGCGGTGGCGAGCAGCCGGTGCGCGGCCTTGCGGGCGGTGACGTCCAGGCCGGCGAGCGTGACGCCGGGCCGGGGCCGCGGCCGGTACTCCAGCCACCGGCGGGCCGGCTCGTCGTCGAAGGCGTGCCGGGCGGCGTCGCGGGCCGGCTCGTCCAGTGCCGCCAGGAACGCCGCGGCCGCCGTGCGCATCTGCTCGGGTACGGGATCCTCCACCGTCCCTGTATACCGCCCGCCGCTCATGCGCGGCCGAGCAGCGCCAGCATGTCGGGCAGCTCGAAGAACCGTGCGGTCTCGACCGCGGACGGGCCGCCGTGGTCCGGGTCGGCGCCGGCGTCGAGCAGCGCGCGGACCGCCGCCTCCTGGCGCCGGAACACGGCCGCGGCGAGCGCGGTCTGCCCCCTGTCGTTGACCCGGGCCGGGTCGGCGCCCCGGGCCAGCAGCGCGGCCACCGTGTCCGGGTGGGCGTGGTACGCGGCGAGGATCAGCAGCGTGTCGCCCTTGGCGTTGGTGAGGTTGACCGGCAGCCCAGCGTCCACGTTGGCCGCCAGCTCCTCGGCGGCGCCGGCCCGTGCCAGGTCGAACATCCGGTGGGCGAAGGCGATGGTCTCGTCGTCGAGTTCGTCGGGCATCCGCCCAGGCTATGGCGTCGCGGCCGGGCGCGCCTGGTAGCTTGCGCAGCCGGGCACGGGAGGCGCGCGCATGGATGATCGGGTGTACGTGGGCAACGCGACGGTGGACGGTGCGACCGACGCGGGCTGGCTGCTGGGCCACTTCAAGCCGGCCGGGGACGTGCGGCACAGCACCGACGTCGAGGTGAAGTGGGGCGTGCACCCGGCGGGGGAGACCCGGTCCCGGTGGGCCACCGGTGAGCGGCGTACCGCCCTGCTGGTGCTGATCAGCGGCGCGTTCCGGATCGAGCTGCCGGACCGCACGGTGGTGCTGCGCGCGCCCGGTGACTACGTGGTGTGGGGCCGGGGCGTGGACCACTCCTGGTACGCCGAGCGGGAGTCCACGGTGCTCACCGTCCGCTGGCCGTCCGTGCCGGGTTACAAGGTGGATCCGCCGGTCCTCCGCTGAGCCGCGCCCGGCGTCCCAGCATTCGGTATTACCTACTAAACCGATAGGCTTTACCGTCTAAGCTGTGCGGGTACACCCGCTCCGCACCGTGAGGACGCACCGCCGATGACCAGCACCGCACCGCCCGACCTGCTCGCCGTCGCCGCCCGCTGGGCGAACCCGGACGGCTGGCCGGTGCCGTTGCGGTTCGATGCGCCGCAACGCTGGTACGCCCGGCTGGACGCCGACGACGCGCACGAGGTGTGGGCGCTGAGCTGGCTGCCCGGACAGGCCACCGACCTGCACGACCACGGCGGCTCCGCAGGCGCCTTCCTGGTCGTGGCCGGCGTGCTCACCGAGGAGACGGTGAGCGGCGGACGGCTGCGCCCGCACCGGCTCGCCGCCGGAGCCGGCCGGCGCTTCGGCGTCCGGCACGTGCACCAGGTCACCAACCGCGGCGACGAGCCCGCCGTCAGCGTGCACGTGTACCGGCCGGCGCTGACCCGGATGACCCGCTACCACCTCGTCGCCGGCCGGCTCCGGGTCGCCGAGGTGGCCCGAGCCGGCGTGGCCTGGTGAGCCGCACCCGCAACCCCGACGAACGGAAGGACGCCACGATGGCGCAGACCCCCACCCGCACCGAGCGCTGTCCGGTCCCGCCGCCCGGCTCGCGGGGCATCGACGAGATCCTCGCCGCCGCCCGGACCCGCCTTCGCCGCCTCGACCCGGAGCAGGCCCACCTGGCATGCCGGGGCGGCGCGCTGCTGGTGGACATCCGCCCGGCCGCCCAGCGCGCCGCGCAGGGCACCGTACCCGGCTCTCTCGTGGTCGAGCGCAACGTGCTGGAGTGGCGCTTCGACCCGCGCTGCGCGGCACGGCTGCCGCAGGCGTCCGGATACGACGTCCCGGTGATCGTGCTCTGCCAGGAGGGCTACACCTCGTCGCTGGCCGCCGCCGCGCTCCAGGACATCGGCCTGCACCGGGCCACCGACGTCGTCGGCGGCTTCGCCGCCTGGCAGATCGCCGGCCTGCCCACCCTCGGTCCCACCCCGCCGACCCGACCCTCGTCCGCCGCGCCCCCGGTCGCCGCCGGCGGGGCGCTCCGCTGACCGTCCCGCCGCATCCGGCGGGGCGGGGCGACCGCCCGCACAGGAGGCTCCCATGTCCGTCGTCGCCCTCACCACCCGTCCGGCCCGATCGGGCCGCCCCGACCGGGCCGTGCCGCCCCGGCCGCGTACCGCACCGACGCTCACCATCACGCTCGACCTGGGTACCGGGCCGCTGACGCCGGGCCTCGCGCGCCTGGTCGACCTGCTCGACGAACTCGCCGCCACCGGCGAGGGGCATGCCGCCTTCGGCGAAGGACCGGCCGGACCGGACGGCCGCCCGGTCGCCCGTACCGTGCTCGACCTGCGCCGCGGCGACGCGCCCGCCCCCGCCTCGCCCGCCCCCGGCGGCGTGCGCATCCTCACCGGCACCCGGCGCGTCCGCCGCGGCGGCGCCGAGATCCCGCTGACCCGCATCGAGTACGACCTGCTGCTGTTCCTCGCCGAACATCCCCGCCGCGTGTTCACCCGCCTGCAACTTCTCGCGAACGTCTGGGGCTACGAGCACGCGGTGGCGCGCACCGTCGACGTGCACGTGCGCCGGCTGCGGGCCAAGTTCGGGCCGGAGACGCCGCTGGTGACCACCGTGTACGGCGTGGGCTACCGCCTCGCCGACGACGCCGCGATCGTCGTGGACCGCGACGCCTGACCTCGGCCGACCGGCACGCGGCGCACCCGGTCCCGGGGTGCGCCGCGTTCACGTCTGCGGCTGATCCGCCACTGTGAACCCCTGGGGAGACCCCCCGTACCATCTCGAATCGGTGCTCTGCTGTAATCAACGGGCCTCGCACGCAGAGCGAGCGCACGGCTGCGATGTGTTCGTCAAATGTCACATTCATGCAACGCAGCCGCCCCTTGACCCTCGCAGAGACGCCGGGAAGCATCGATGAAGCGGCGTCCCGGGCCGTGGGGAGATACCCGGACCAGCCCAAGGAGGACCATGTCGGTCAGCCCCGCCTCGTCGCGCGCCGGATGGCATACGTCCCAACCCGCGGTCCCCGGTCGTCCCCCCGGCGGCCAGCGTCGTCCCGCCAACACCGCTGCCGCGCCCATGCTCACCGTCACCCTCAACATCCCCCTGGCCTGCGAGGAGTCGCTCACCCCGGCCGCCCGTCGGCTGCTCGACGCCGCCCGCGAGATGCTCGAACGCGGCGACGCGGTGGTCAGCGCGGGCACCGTCCCGGCCGAGCGCCGTCCCGACACCGTCCCGGGCGGCCGCGCTCCGGCCCGCCCGCTCGCCCCGACCATCCCGACCCTGCACATCCTCGCGTCGTCCCGGTCCGTGCTGCGCGACGGCGAGCCGCTGCCGCTGACCCGCCTGGAGTTCGACCTGCTGCTGCACCTGGTCGCCCACCCGCGCCGGGTGTTCACCCGGCTGCAACTGCTCAACGCGGTCTGGGGGTACGAGCACGCCGGCGTCCGCACCGTCGACGTGCACGTACGCCGGCTGCGCGGCAAGGTCGGTGTGGACGTCCCGCTCGTCACCACCGTCTACGGCGTCGGCTACCGGCTCGCCGACGACGCCCGCGTCACCATCGACCGCACCGGCTGACCACCCGACCACCACCCGACGATCGCCGCCGGACGGAGCCCCGACCGCCCGAACCGATCATGTGGTGACCCGCCCGCCCGCGCGGCACGATGGTCCGATGCGCGTGCGCCCGATCAGCCCCGACCGCCTCGTCACCGAGCTGGCCGAGCGTCTCGCCCGCACCGGGACGCCCGGCCGGCTGCGGGTCGCCGTGGACGGCCCGCCCGCCGCCGGGCCGGACACGCTCGCCGAAGCGCTGGTCGAACCGCTGCGCGCCGCCGGCCGTCCGGTGCTGCACGTCCGCGCCGACGACTTCCTCCGGCCCGCCTCGGTGCGCCTGGAGCACGGCCGCACCAACCCCGACGCGTACTACGAGGGCTGGCTCGACGAACCGGGACTGCGCCGCGAGGTGCTCGACCCGGCCGGCCCGGACGGCTCCGGCCGGCTGCTGCCGTCGCTGTGGGACGCCGACGCCGACCGGGCCAGCCGCGCCGCATACGTGGATCTGCCGCCCGGCGGGGTGGTCCTGGTCAGCGGCGCGCTGCTGCTCGGCGGCGCGCTGCCGTTCGACGTCACCGTCCACCTCGCGCTCTCCCCGGCGGCGCTTGCGCGGCGCACCGACCCGGCGCTGCGGTGGGCCCTGCCCGCGTTCGCCCGCTACGCCGGCGAGGTCGACCCGGCGTCCTTCGCCGACGTGGTGGTCCGGGCCGACGACCCGCGCCGTCCGGCGCTCGTCGAGGCCGCCTGACCAGCGGCTGCGGACTCACCGGAAACACTCAGGAAACAGCCGGTTTGACCCGCCGAGGGCGGGGGTAATCGCCCGGCTCACAGAGCACGGGTGATCTCGTCGCCCGCGCATCCACAGTCGGACCGGATCCGGGGCGCCGGCCGCCCCGGTCCGGTATGAGGGCGCAGGAAAGGCAGGCAGCGATGCTCGTCCACGACACGACAGCCACGGGCCGCTCCCAGGCGGAGGTCGACCAGATCCGGCAGTCCCTGCGGTCGCGGTACGACGAGCTGACCGCCGAGTACGAGCAGACCGTGGCGCAGAGCCAGGTGCTCCGGCTGGTGGAGGTCGGCGACACCGCCGGCGACGACCAGGCCGACAGCGGCACCAAGACCGCCGAGCGGGACACCGCGCAGTCGCTGCTGCGCACCATCCTGGACCGGCGGGCCCAGTTCGAGCACGCGCTGACCCGCCTGGACGAGGGCACCTACGGCTTCTGCGAGGGCTGCACCGCGCCCATCCCGGTGGAGCGGCTGGAGATCTTCCCGTCCGCCACCTCCTGCGTGGCCTGCAAGCAGACCCGGGAGCGGCGGGCGGCCTGAACGCCGTTCCGGTTGCCGGTCGGTCCTCCGACGCGGTGGACTGTCCCCATGGGTGAGATCAAGGTGGGCACCGCCTCGTGGACCGACCGGACCCTGCTCGACTCCGGCTGGTACCCGGCGAGCGCCGACACACCGGAGAAGCGGCTGTCCTACTACGCCCGGCAGTTCCCGCTGGTCGAGGTGGACGCCACCTACTACTCCCCACCGGCCGAGCGCACCGCCCGGCTGTGGGCCGAACGCACCCCGGCCGGGTTCACGTTCAACGTCAAGGCGTTCAGCCTGCTGACCGGCCACCCCACCCGCGTCTCCGCGCTCTACAAGGACCTGCGCCCGGAGACGGACAAGCGCAACGTCTACCCGGACGACCTGCCCGCGCAGGCGTACGAGGAGGTCTGGACCCGGTTCCTGTCCGCCCTCGACCCGCTCGTCGAGGCCGGCAAGCTGGGCGCGCTGCTGTTCCAGTTCCCGCCCTGGTTCACCATCAAGCGGGCCAACAAGGAATACCTGCTGGAGGTGGAGCGGCGGTGCGCGCCACTGCGCCCGGTCTTCGAGTTCCGGCACGCCTCCTGGTTCGACGGCGACAACGCCGAGGAGACGCTCGGCTTCCTGCGCGAGCACGAGCTGCCGTTCGTCTGCGTGGACATGCCGCAGGGACACAAGTCGTCCATCCCCCCGGTGCTGGCGGCCACCGCGGACCTCGCTGTGGTCCGGTTCCACGGGCACAGCGACAAGTGGACGAGCAAGGACATCCACGAGAAGTTCGGCTACGACTACTCCAAGCGGGAACTGCGCGACTGGGCGCCGAAGCTGCGCGAGCTGGCCGGCCAGGCCGAGCAGACGCACGTGCTGATGAACAACTGCTACCAGGACTACGCGCAGCGCAACGCCACCACGCTCGCCGGCCTCCTGGACGCCTGAGCGTCTCACCCGGTACGGGTGAGGCCGGCTCACCCGCCCCCGCCGCAGCATGGACCGTGGGCGCCGGCTCGGGCGCCGCGACGAGGAGGTGGGTCATGACGGTACGGGTGGTGGCGGACCGACGCCGCGGTGGCGTACTGCACGTGGTCGGCAGCTCCGAGGCGCCACGGCGGGGCGAACGGCCCGGCCGGTTCAGCCCGACCCGGCTGTGGCGGGGCCCCAGCGGCCCGCCGCGCCGCGCCGACGACCGACGCTGGGAGACCGAAGCACGGGGGTGAGCCCGATGGCCGAACAGCTGTTGTCCGCGTTCGAGTCCTCGCTGGACAAGACGAACGTGATCCTCAAGGAGATCGAGTCCGCGTACGGCTGGCCGAAGGAACAGCGCAACCAGTCCTATGCCGCGCTGCGTACCGTCCTGCACCTGCTGCGGGACCGGCTGCCGGTGCAGGAGAGCACCGAGTTCGCCCAGCAGCTGCCGGTGCTGGTGCGCGGGATCTACTTCGACGGCTGGCAGCCGGAGAACGTGCCGATCAAGCTGAACCGCGACGACTTCCTGTACGAGGTGCGCCAGGGCTTCCCGTACGACGCCGAGGGCGGCGCGCAGCGGGTGGTGCAGGTCGTGCTGGACACGCTGCGGCGGCACGTCACCCAGGGCGAGTGGGAGGACGTGAAGGCCACCATGCCGGGTGACCTGCGTCAGATGATTCCCTGATCCGGCACCGGACCGGCCCGTCCCGCCCCCTCGGCGGGGCGGGCCGCCGGCGTCCGGGACACCGGCAGCCCGGCCCGCCGGGCCAGGAAGCGGGCCACCGGCTCGGCCGGGTCGCGCAGCCGCTCGACGTGGGTGAGGTAGCGGCTCATCTTCACCGCCACGCAGAAGTCGCCGGGCGTACGCTCCCGCCAGTCCCGGTACTGCCAGCCCGACGTGCCGACCAGGAACGTCGCCGCGCCCTAGTGAAGGTTGATCTGGAAGACCTCGAACGTGGCGCCGAACCGCGTGCCGAGCCGGCTGCCGGCTGGCCGGGCCATGCCCTCCAGGAACTCCTCGGCGTCGAAGCCGCCGTCGCCGAGCCCGCTCAGGTACGCCCCGTGCGCCCGCAGCGACGCCACGCCCCGGTCGAACGTCCCGGTCACGTCCACCCCGTGCCGTGCCGCCGGCGATCCGGCCGCCCACACCTCACGCACCCGCGACCACGGCTGCGTGCCGTCGGTGAGCTGCTCCGGGAAGATCCACCGGTTGCCGGCGTCGCGGACCGCGTCCAGCGTGGCCCGGCCGCAGGCGATGTGGTCGGCCTGGTTCAGCGCGTACGCCCCGTCCCACGTCTCCCGGAAGTTGTTGGTCAGCACCACGTCCGGCCGGTGCCGGCGCACCACGGCGGCGATGGCCCGGCGCAGCGGCACGCCGTACTCCAGCAGCCCGTCGGGTAGGCCGAGGAACTCGACCTCCGACACCCCGACCACGGCGGCGGAGGCCCGCTGCTCCTCCTCGCGCACCACCCGGGCGCGTTCCGGCGTCATCCCGTCGATGCCCGCCTCGCCGCTGGTGAGCAGGCAGTACACGACCTCCTTGCCCTGCCCGGTCCAGCGCGCCACCGCGGCGGCGGCGCCGAACTCCAGGTCGTCGGGGTGGGCCACCACTGCGAGCGCCCGCTGCCAGTCCTCGGTCAGCGGGGTGAGCGGCTCCGGCTGCGTCACGTGCGTCTCCTCGCGTCGTCCTCCCGCCATCCTGGCATCCACCCGTCCCGGCCGCTTGCCCCGCGAACCGTCCGTACGGCGGCGTAAGGGCGTCTACGGTGTGGTTAGAGAAGATCGGGCGTGGGGTACCACCCGCTGCACACGGACCCCGGCACCACGCGGGGCGGCACACCGAGGGAGCACCCATGGCATTGAACGACGACGACATCCAGAGCAGCGGCGGCAGCGGCCTGGAGGGCCCGGCCGACGGCGGTGCCACCCCGGGTCAGCACGACGGTGGCGCGGACGGCGGCGCGGAGGGTCCGGCTGACGGCGGCGCGACTCCGGGTCAGCACGACGGTGGCGCGGACGGCGGCGCGGAGGGTCCGGCTGACGGCGGCGCGACTCCGGGTCAGCACGACGGTGGCGCGGACGGCGGCGCGGAGGGTCCGGCCGACGGCGGCGCGACCCCCGGCCAGCGCGACGGCGGCGCCGACGGCAGCGCCTGACACATGAGCACCACGCACGTCGACCCGCCGGGTGGCCACGGCCGCCCGGCGGTTCCGTTCTCCGCGACCGAGGCGCTGGCCCGGTGCGTGGCGGTGGAGCCGGCCAAGTTCGCCGCCGACCACTGGGGGCGCAGCCCGCTGCTGTCCCGCGCCGCCGAACTGCCCAACCCCGACGGCTTCACCGACCTGTTCAGCCCCGCCGACGCCGACGAGCTGCTCAGCCGCCGCGGTCTGCGTACCCCGTTCCTGCGGGTGGCCAAGGACGGCCAGCTCGTGCCGGCGGCGCGGTTCACCGGGGGCGGTGGCGCGGGCGCCGAGATCGGCGACCAGGTCCTCGACGAGAAGGTGCTGGCGCTGTACGCCGACGGCGCGACGCTGGTGTTGCAGGGCCTGCACCGCACCTGGCCGGCGATCGTCGACTTCGCCCGCGACCTGGGCACCGCGCTGGCCCAGCCGTTGCAGGTGAACGCCTACCTGACGCCGGCCGGCAGCCAGGGCTTCGCCACCCACTACGACACGCACGACGTGTTCGTGCTCCAGGTGGACGGGCGCAAGCACTGGCGGATCCACCCGCCGGTGCTGGCCGACCCGCTGGAGCGCCAGCCCTGGGGCGGCCGGGCCGACGAGGTGTCCGCGACCGCCGAGGGCCGCCCCGAACTGGACGTGGTGCTCGAACCGGGCGACGCGCTCTACCTGCCGCGCGGCTGGCTGCACAGCGCCCAGGCGCAGGAGTCCAGCTCGTTGCACCTGACAGTGGGCATCCGGGCGCTGACCCGGTACGCGGTGGTCGAGGAGCTGCTCGCCCTCGCCGCCGAGGACGCGCGGCTGCGCGCGAGCCTGCCGTTCGGTCTCGACCTGGCCGACCCGGACGCGATCGAGCCGGAGCTGACCGAGACCGTCGAGGCGCTGCGCGACTGGCTGCTGCGGGCCGACCCGGCGGCGGTGGCCGGCCGGTTGCGTGCCCGGGTCTGGCCGGCCGCCCGCCCGGCGCCGATCCGGCCGCTGGCCCAGGCGCAGGCACTGGCCCGGCTGACAGCGGACAGCGAGGTCGCGGTGCGTGGGGGGCTGCGCTGGCAGCTCACCCCGGCCGCCGACGGACGGGTCACGCTGCGCGTGCCGGACCGGACGCTCACGCTCCCCGGCACCTGCGAGGCGGCGCTGCGCGCGCTGCTCACCGGCGAGGTCACAAGGGTCGGCGACCTCCCCGGCCTCGACGACGACGCCGACCGCCTGACACTGACCCGCCGCCTGCTCAAGGAGGCCGTCCTGACCCCCGCCTGACGGGCGCGATCATGAGGTCGACCGGCGGCGCGACGGCGTGTCGCGCCGCCGACTCCATGATCGCCGGCGGTCAGCGGGTGTATGTCGCAGTGAGCAGGAGCAGCGTCGTCACCAGGCCGGATACGGCCACCACGATCATCGGGCGCGGGGTCAGCACCGCGTGGCGGCGGTCGGCCAGCAGCCGGGCGGGCGCCAGCCCGATCACCGGGCCGAGCAGCGTCACCACCAGCGCCAGCACCGGCAGGCCCACCGCCAGGTCGCCGCTGGCACCGGCGGCCAGCGCGCGCGCAGCCACCCCCAGGGCGTACGCCACCAGCGCCCCGCCGATCCCGCACGCGACCAGCAGCGGGTTCACCGAGCCGGGCAGCTCGCCCGGCGCCCCGGTGCGGTCCAGCAGCTCCCGGACCGCCCGCAGCAGCGGCACCGGGTCACCGGCGGCGCCGCGTACCGGGCCGGGCGGGTCACCGAGCCGCCGGGCGCCCACACCGAGCCGGGCCCGCAACTGCGTCCACAGGTGAGTGACCTCGCCGTCGACGCGCTCCACCATCCGGGACGCCTCGGCCACCTCCGCCTCGGCCTGCCGCACCTGCTCGGCGGCCTCGGCGACCGCCCGGTCCGCGGCGGCCACCTGCTGGGCGTACCAGGTGTGCGCCTCGGCCCGCTGGGCGGACACCCGGGAGGTCAGCTCGGCGAGCCGGCGGATCTGCGCGTTGTACGTCTCACTGGCAACCGGTTCGTTCATCGGGACGGACCATAAGGGATGATCACCTGTCCGGTGCGGTGCACCGCGCGGTCGAAGTAGAGACCGCGCCACGGCCGGGGATACCAGTCCGGCCCGCCGCTGCCCGGGTAGAGCGAGGAGCCCAGCTCACCGCCCTGCACGTCCAGCGCCACCCAGGCGCCGATCTGGTCGGTGCGCGCGCCCGCGCCGCCCAGGTCGACGCGCATCCGGGCCACGCCGCGCCACCACGCCAGCACGTGCGTACGCCGCTCCGGCCCGTCGTGCAGGATCCGGCGCAACTGCTCCAGCCCGGTGCGCGTCCCGGCCTTGCCGGCGAGCGCCGCGGCGGCCGCGTCCACCGCGTACAGCAGCAGGAAGTGCGGGGTACGCGCCGCACCCGGCGCGCCGAGTCCGTCGCCCACCTCGGCCATCAGCTCCGGCACCGTCTCCTCGTCGTACCAGGAAGCGTCGCCTTCCAGGTCCTCGTACAGGGCGCGGGCGGCCGGGTCGGCGTCCGGGTCCAGGCAGGCGATGGAGAACCGGGCGGTGCCGGGCCGGTACTGCGGGGCCAGCGACCGGGCGGCGGCGTCGAGCACCGCGCACGCCTCGTCCACCCGGGTGCCGAGCACCGCCAGGTTGCGGCCGGGAGCGCGGGGCAGCCGCAGCGCCGCCGAGCGGGACTGCACGTCGATGATCTCGCCGAGCAGCGCCACCGGGCTGCGGGGCACGCCCTGCTCCGGCGCGGTCAGCGCGCGGAAGTCCGGCGCGTCGGCCAGCTTCGGGATCGCGTCGCCGTCGAACAGCCGGGCCGGCGCGGCGTCCTGCGGGCGCATCCGCCACAGCCGGTGCTGAAGCTCGCTCCACGTCTCCCAGTCGCTCGCCGACGGGATCCGGGCCACCTCGTTCCCCTCGGCCAGGCCCGACTCGGCGTTGATCACCGCGTGGTGGCGGGGCAGCGACTGCGCCGCGTCGTTGCGCTCGGCCAGGATGCGCAGCGCCTTCGGCAGCGCGATCCGCAGCGTGAACTGGGCGACCAGCGCGGGCCGCCCCCACAGCGCCTCGATGCCGCGCACGTCCTGCGAGGCCAGCACCAGGTGGATGCCCTGCGACCGGCCCCGCCGGGCCAGGTCCTCCAGCAGGTCGGCGGCCTCCCGGGCGACCACGTCCCGGCCGGCGAGCAGCGCCTGGAACTCGTCGACCACCGCGACGATGCGCGGCCAGTGCCCGTCCGGGTCCACCGCGCGCAGCTCGGCCAGCTTGGTGACCTCGTGCTTCTTCGCGGCGTCGGCGCGCCGGCGCAGCTCCTCGGCGAGGAAGCGCAGCAGCGCCAGGCCGAACTCCCGGTCGGTGTTGACGTTGATGCCGACCAGCCGCATGTGCGGCAGCCAGCTCGGGTCGCGGCGGCCCTGCGCGAACCGGGCGAAGGACACGCCCTCCTTGAAGTCGAGCAGATAGAACTCCAGCTCGGCGGGGGAGTAGCGGGCGGCGAGCGCGCCGATCCAGGCGAAGATCAGGTTCGTCTTGCCGGTGCCCGACGGGCCGCCGATCAACGCGTGCGGCGGGTAGTCGCCGAGCGTGAGCAGCACCTGCCGCCCGTGCGGGCCCTCGCCGATCGGGGCGCTGAGCCCGTGCGCCGAGTCCTCCCGCCAGTACTCGTCCGGCGGCGGGAGCAGGTCGGTGAACGGCGTCGGCGGCGGGCCGGCGGCCACCCGGGAGGCGACGGTGCGGCAGGTCTCGGTGACCAGGGCGGGCGGCGGCGGCGCGTCGAGCACCACCGGCAGCCCGGCCACCCGGGCGTCGTCCGGCTCCACCGTGATCCGGGTGACGGTCGGGTCGTCGGGCAGCTCGATGCCGCGGACCACCAGGTGCACGCCGCAGGCCGCACCGGTACGCACCACCCGGTCGAGCTGGCCGCGCTCGTGCCGGGACAGCTCGTCGCCGCCGAGCAGCACCGCCACCCGCCACGGCTCCGGCCGGCGTCCGGTGGCGGCGGCCAGCTCGCGCAGCGAGCCGTACTCACCGGCGAGCACCGTGGCGTTGATCCGGCGGATCTGCTCCACCAGGTCGTCCAGCAGGCGGCCCAGCCCGCCCGGCCCGACGAACGTGAGCAGCCCGGCCGTACCCAGCGGCGCGAATCCGGCCAGACCGCCGCCCAGGTGCTCCGGGTCGTACCCGTACAGCCGCACCGCGCCCGGGTCGGCCCGCCCGACCGAGCGCAGCAGCAGCGCGGGGACCACGGCGGCGAGCCCGTCCCGGTCGCCGCCGGCCAGGTGCGCGTGCCCGGCGTCCAGGAGCGGGACCAGCGCCGGCACCGGTTCGGCGCCGTCGAGGCGTACCGTGCCGACCCGCAACGCGCCGGGCGGCTCGGACCGGCCGGCGGGGGTGGCCTGCCAGCGGTCCCAGGGCGCGGACGCCGCGCCCGGCGCCTCCCGCTGTGCCGCGGCGGCGGCCCGCCGGGCCAACTCGGCGAGGCGGGCCGTGTGCCGGGCGTCGATCTCGGCCAGGCGCCGGTCGCGGGCGGCGCCCACCCGGGCGGGCACGGCCGCGGCGGCCCGGCGGGTACGCGCCAGCCGCTCCCGGCTCGCGGTCAGCTCGGCCTCGGCGGCGGTGAGCCGGGTACGGGTGGCGCCCAGGGCCTCGGAGAGCATCCCCCGGACCCGCGTCACCAGTTGAGCGCGGACGTCAGCCACGGGACGGCTCCCGATCGTCGTTGTCCTTGGGCAGGTCCCGGCCGAGCCGGTCGAGCAGCACCCCGGTGAGCACACCCGCGGTGACCGCCGGGTCGGCCGCGTGCGGCTGCTCCGCGTCGTCGTCGCGGCGCGGTGGGGGCATCCGGCACACCCGGGTCAGCAGCGTGTCCAGCACCGGCCGCGGCAGCCCGGGCAGCAGGTCGCGGACCCGGGAGTCCAGCGCGCCGCGCAGCCGGGGCAGGTCGTCCGCACGGGGCGGATGGCCGAGCAGCTCACCGGCCAGCTCGCGCAGCAGCGGCGGGGTGATCGCGGCCAGCCCCAGCCCCACGTCGGCGTGCGCCCGGCGCAGCTCGCGGTGCAGCCGGTCCCGGTCACCGGAGCGGATCCCGGCGACCACCCGGCGCAGCAGCTCGTGGGAGTCCTCGACGCGTTCGTCCGGCTCGTCCGGCGCGCCCTCCCGGCCGCCGGTCAGCTCCGCCACCCGCACCGCCCACCAGCGCCGTACCGCCGGCTGCTCACCCGGCTCGGCGGCCGGGCCGGCCGCGGGCGGCTCCTCGCCGCGCGGCGTGTCGTGCTTCGGCGGCCGCTCGCCCGGCGGCGCCGGCCGCGCCCCGTCCGGCGCCAGCCCGATCGCGGCCAGGTACGCGGTGAGCTGCTCCTGCGCCACGCGCAGCGCGTAGCCGGCGGTCTCGGCGTGCTCGGTGGCCGAGGACAGCTCCGGTACCCCCATCGGGTCGGACGACTCCTGGCGCACCCAGCGCAGCCGCTCCTGCGCCTGACCGAGCTTCTCCAGCGCGGCGGCGAGCTGCGCCAGCGGCAGTTCCTCGGCGGCGGCGCGCACCTGCGCGCCGATGTCCTCGACTATGGACACGGCCGGCCTCAGAGCGTCGCGACGTAGAGCTGTGCCTGTTCCACCGCGACCAGTGTCGCGGCCAGACACTCCTCCAGTTCCTGGCCCGCCTGTGTCAGCGAGGCCTGGGCCGCCTCGACCGTCTCGTGACCGCTGCCCTCCAGCGCGCCGGCCAGCGTCTGCTGCGCCTCGGCCAGCTTCTCGCCGGCTGCCTGCACCGCTGTCTGGCCGTCACCGATCTGCTGGAGAGCGACATCGATGGCGGCCTTCAGCTCGGCGACGCTCGCCACGGGGACCTCCTGGGGGCGGAAGAGATCTCCATTACAACCCATCGGAACGGGTGGACGAACATCCACCCTCGCGTGGTTGCGGCCCTCGTGTCCGGTTCCCGCGTTGACGTGCGCGAAGACCCCGGCCGGCGGTCCCGCCGGCGGACGCCGTGGTCCCGCTCGCGGGACCGGCCGGGCTAAGGGCGCAGCCAGCGCGGGCCGCGTACCTCCGCGCCCAGCGCGGTCACCCGCTCGCGCAGCTCCCGGTCGGCGGTGACCACCACCCGCCGCCGATCCGGTGCCGCGGCGACCAGCTCGACCATCGTGTCGTCGCCGGAGCCGGGCGCGGAGACCACCTCCACGCCGGGCGCGGGTGCCACGTGCCGGGCCGCGCCCTCCACCACCAGCACCACCTGCACCGGTGGCGGCAGCTCCGGCGGCACGCCCGCCTCGCCGACGGGCGCCAGCGCGTCGCGCAGCCGGACCGCCGCGCCGGCCCGGTCGCGCCACCAGCCGTCCGGGCGCGAGCCCACCACGTTCGCGCCGTCCACGATCAGCAGCGGTCTGCTCTCCATGCTCCCCAGCCTGCCATCCGGTCGCGTTTGTCGCGCCGACCGCCGGGTAGCCACCGCCGACCGTGCCGCGCGTGCCGGGTGCCGGTCGTGCCGACTGACTGCGGAGGACGAGATGATGGGACCGGGTGACTTCGGCAACGACCCCTGGGACGAGTTCCTGGCCCGATACTTCGGCCGGGGCGAGGGGGGACGCCGGCCGGCGCACCGGGTCGACATCACGCGCCTGATGACCGCCGACGCCCGGGAGATGCTCGCCGACGCGGCCCGCCGCGCCGCCCAGAAGCACAGCAACGACCTGGACACCGACCACCTGCTCTGGGCGGCGTTGCAGCGCGAGCCGTTGCGTGACCTGGTCCGCCGGGCCGGCGCCGACCCGGACGCGCTGCTGGGCGCGCTGGGCGGGCGCGGTGAGGGCGCACCGCGCGGCGAGGTGCCGCCGAACCTGTCGCTGACCCCGGCCGCGAAGCGGGCGCTGCTGGACGCGCACCAGCTGTCCCGCGCCATGGGCGCCAACTACATCGGTCCCGAGCACATCCTGATGGCGTTGCCGCTGAACCCCGAGTCGCCGGCCGGCCGGATGCTCGCCGCCGGCCGGATCCAGCCCGAATCGTTGCAGGCGGCCAGCGCCGAGCGCGGCGCGGCGAACGCCCCGCGCCCGGACCGGGGCACCCCGACGCTCGACCAGTACGGCCAGGACCTCACCGAGCTGGCCCGGATGGACCAGATCGACCCGGTGATCGGCCGGGCCGACGAGATCGAGCAGGCGGTGGAGATCCTGTCCCGGCGGACCAAGAACAACCCGGTGCTGATCGGTGAGGCCGGTGTCGGCAAGACCGCGATCGTGGAGGGCCTGGCCGAGCGGATCTGTGACGGCGATGTGCCGCAGACGCTGATCGGCAAGCGGGTGATCCAGCTCGATCTGTCCGGCCTGGTCGCCGGCACCCGCTACCGGGGTGACTTCGAGGAGCGCCTGAAGAAGGTGATCGACGAGATCCGCGCCCACCGCGAGGAGCTGATCATCTTCCTGGACGAGATCCACACGCTGGTCGGCGCGGGCGGCGCCGGCAGCGAGGGCGGAATGGACGCGTCGAACATGCTCAAGCCCGCCCTGGCGCGCGGCGAGCTGCGGGTGATCGGCGCGACCACGCTCGACGAGTACCGGCGCAGCATCGAGAAGGACGCCGCACTGGCCCGCCGGTTCCAGCCGGTGCTGGTGCCCGAGCCGACGGTCGACGACACCATCGCGATCCTGCGCGGCCTGCGCGACCGGTACGAGGCGCACCACCAGGTCCGGTTCACCGACGAGGCGCTGATCGCCGCCGGTGAGCTGTCCGACCGGTACGTCACCGACCGGTTCCTGCCGGACAAGGCGATCGACCTGATCGACCAGGCCGGCGCGCGGGTGCGGCTGCGCACCCGTACCCCCGCCGAGGACGTGCGCGAGCTGGAGCAGCAGCTCGACGAGACGCGCCGGGACAAGGAGCAGGCGGTCTCCGACGAGCAGTACGAGCGGGCCTCCGCGCTGCGCGACCGGCTCGCCGAACTGGAGGACCAGGTCCGCCGCGCCCGCGGCGACGAGGGCCCCAGCCACGTGCCCGAGGTGGGGCCGACGGAGATCGCCGAGGTGGTCTCCCGGGCCACCGGCATCCCGGTCACCCAGCTCACCGAGGAGGAACGCGACCGGCTGCTGCGCCTGGAGGGGCACCTGCACGAGAAGATCATCGGCCAGGACGACGCGGTCAGCGCCGTCGCCGAGGCGGTACGCCGCTCCCGCACCGGGCTGGCCGACCCGGACCGGCCGATGGGCAGCTTCCTGTTCCTCGGCCCGACCGGCGTCGGCAAGACCGAGCTGGCCCGCGCGCTCGCCGAGGCGCTGTTCGGCGAGGCGGACCGGATGGTCCGGGTGGACATGAGCGAGTTCCAGGAACGGCACACGGTCAGCCGGCTGGTCGGCGCCCCGCCCGGGTACGTCGGCTACGAGGAGGCCGGTCAGCTCACCGAGGCGGTCCGCCGCCGCCCGTACGCGGTGGTGCTGCTCGACGAGATCGAGAAGGCGCACCCGGACGTGTTCAACATCCTGCTCCAGGTGCTCGACGACGGCCGGCTCACCGACAGCCAGGGCCGCACCGTGAACTTCAAGAACACCGTCCTGATCATGACCAGCAACCTCGGCTCGGAGCTGATCACCGGCACCCAGCGCACCGTCGGCTTCGCCACCGGCGGGCCCGGCGAGCAGGAGAGCGACGAACTGCGGGAGCGGCTGATGCGCCGGCTCCAGGAGAACTTCCGCCCGGAGTTCCTCAACCGCATCGACGAGGTGATCATTTTTCAGCGGCTGGAGGCCGAGCAGCTCCGCCAGATCACCGGGCTGCTGCTGGAGGAGACCCGCCGCCGCATGCACGCCCAGGACATCCAGGTCGACTTCAGTACGGCGGGCGTCGACTGGCTCGCCGAGCACGGCTACCAGCCGGAGTTCGGCGCCCGGCCGCTGCGCCGGGTGATCCAGCGCGAGGTCGACAACCGGCTGTCCCGGATGCTGCTGGAGAACGAGGTCTCACCGGGGCAGAAGGTCACCGTCGACACCCGTGACGACCAGCTCGTCTTCGACGTCGCCGCCGGTGAGCGGGGCTACACGCCGGCCACCACGTCCCATCCCCGATGACCGGCCGGGGCCCGTCCCGGCCGGGCCGGGACGGGCCGTCACCGAAGGACCGGAGGGCGGACATGACCGAACCCGAGGAAGTCCCCGACGACGACACCGGGGCCGGTGAACCGATCGAGGCGGCCCCGACGGCGAACCCGTCCCGGGTCCGGGTGCCGCCGGAGGGTCTGAAGCAGCACACACCGAACGAGGGCGAGCCGGCACCCGGGCCGCCGCCGGGAGAGGAGGCGTGATGGTACGCGAGGCGCGACTCGACCCCGAGGTCGAGGTGATCTGGGACGACTTCCACGCCGAGGTGAACGTGTCCTCCGAGACGCTGCGGCAGTGGCTGCTGACCCGCGGCTCGGGAGAGGAGGCGTTCGGTCCGGGCCCGGACCTGGACCTGCCCGAGCCGGGCCGACAGATCCTCGCCGTGCTGCGCAAGCGCAAGGTGGACCTCACGCCGGAGGACATCGAGGTGATGCGGGAGGCGATCAGCCGGATCCGGGAGCTGACCGCGCAGCGGCCACGCCGGGGCAACGCCGACGACGAGTGGCGCCACGCCCTGCTCGACCTCGGTCACGACGTACTCGTCGAACGCTGAGCCGGTGCGGCGGCGCCCGGGCGGACCACCCGCCCGGGCGCCGCCCGCTACTCCGACTCCAGGCTGGGCAGCCGCAGCCCGGCCGCGTCCGCCGCGGCCTGCCGGTCGGCCCGGGCGCGTTCCTCGCGGCTGAGCAGGTTGGCGTACTCGGTCACGTCGGCCGGCCCCGGCACCTCCGGCAACCGGCGCAGGAACGCCTCCACCTCGGCGGCGGCGGTGGTGTGCGCGGTGGCCGCCTGGCGCAGCAGCTCCCGCTGGTCGGCGGCCGGATACAGATCAGTCATGTCGCCGGTGATACCCGGGTTCAGGCGATTCGCACCCCGCCCGAGCCGTTGGGCTGCACGCCGAACTCCGGGTGCGCCAGCAGCCAGCCCAGGTATTCCGGATGGTTCGCCAGCGCGTCCGTGTACGCGGCGACGGCCGCCGCCAGCACCGGCTCGGCCACCGCCGCGGCCGGCACGTCCGGATGCCAGCCCAGCAGCAGCCGCCAGCGCAGCGGCGTGCCGGCGAGCCTGCGGGTGACCAGCCCGGCCACCGGACGGAACGTGGCCTGGCACAACGCCACCGCCTCGCCCGCGTCCACCAGGTCCAGCGCGGCCCGCACGTCCGCCTCGTACACCTTCTTCGGGGTGAAGCCGGAGCGGGCGCAGGCGGCGGCGAAGCAGTCGCCGAAGCAGCCGTCGCCCGGCGCGGCCACCCACCGCTCGCGCCGCAGGTCGACCAGGTCGACGTCGGCGCGGCCGGCCAGCGGGTGGGTCTGCGGCAGCAGCACGCAGATCGGCTCGACCGCCACCTCCCGCCAGCTCAGCCCGAACCCGGCCGACGGCGTCGAGTCGCCGCACACCCCGGTCAGCGCGAAGTCGAGCCGGCCACCGGCCACCATCTGCGCGAGTTCGTCCACCGACCACGAGCCGTACGTGGTGATCTGCGCGTCCGGACGCTCGGCGGCGAGCCGGTGCACCAGCCGGCCCAGGATCGGGCTGTTCACGCCGCCGAAGCGGTACCGGCGCAGCGGATCGCCCGCACCGGCCATCCGGGCCGCCTCGTCCCGCAGGCCCTTCATCGCCGGCAGCAGCACCCGCGCCCGGTCCAGCACCAGCTCACCCAGCGCGGTCGGGCGGGCGCCGCGGCGGTCCCGTTCGAACAACGGCCCGCCCAGCGCCCGTTCGATCCGCTGAAGCTGGGCGGTCAGCGCCGGCTGGGCCAGGCCGAGCGCCGAAGCGGCCTTGGTGACGCTCCCCGTCTCCGCGATCGCGCAGACCACACGCAGGTGTCGCAGCTCCAGATCCATACCGTGACGGTAGGACCACGAACCGATACACGGAAGGGGCGATCGGCTCACCCCTCGCGGCGATGTTCCAGGTCGCTCAGCCGGGTACGCCGTCCGGTGACCGCGTCGCGCACCTTGTCCAGCACCCCGACCGCCGGTTCGACGATCTTGTTCCAGGGCGGCGTGGCGGGCGTGCCGGGGTGCGGACGGGTCGGCGCCGCCTCCTCCGCGATCTCCCACCGGTTGCCCAGCCGGATCAGCTCGGCGTCGCTGGCCACCTCCCGCAGCGGCGTGACCAGCGCCGCGACGCGGCTGACGTGCCGGCGTACCCGCTCGGCCACGTCGGCGACCGCCGGGTCGTCCGCGCCGGACAGCTCCTTGAGCGCGGTCAGCAGCCCGGCATCCGCCTCGATCTCCCGCTCGACCAGCTCCGCGGCGTCCGGCACGGCGGCGCGGGCCGCCGGGAACAGGTACTGCTCCTCGGCGGACAGGTGCCGGGACACCGCAGCGGTCAGGACGTCGAGCACCTCGCGCCGGCCGGCGGCGTCCAGCGCCGGGTCGGTGACCCGGTCGGCCAGCCCCAGCAGCACCCGGTGCTCGGTGTCCACGAGTTCGGCGACGCTGCGCCCACCCGGCCGGTACGCGTCGTCGGCGGCGGGCGGCAGCGGCGGCAGGGGGACGGTCATGGTGCCCTCCTCGTGACGGCCGGAGTCGATGTCCGGGCGGTCCGGCGGTACCCGGCCGGACGATCCGCGAAACCGCCGCCCGACACCGGCGGCCCGCGACCACCTCACCTGCTGGTATAAGGAAGCGATGACGAGCGACGCCGCCCCCGCCCGACCCGACGCCACCGACGAGGTCGTGGACCTCTGCCGCGACCTGCTGCGCATCGACACCACCAACACCGGCGACAACGACACCAGCGCGGGGGAGCGGCGCGCCGCCGAGTACGTGGCGGAGAAACTCGCCGAGGTCGGCGTCGACGCCGAGATCCACGAATCCGCGCCCGGCCGGGCCAACCTGGTCGCCCGGATCCCCGGCACCGAGCCCGGCCGCGACGCGTTGCTGGTGCACGGCCACCTCGACGTGGTGCCCGCCGACCCGGACGAGTGGTCGGTGCACCCCTTCTCCGGCGAGATCCGCGACGGCTACCTGTGGGGCCGCGGCGCGATCGACATGAAGGACTTCGACGCGATGGTGCTCGCCGTGGTCCGCGACTGGCAGCGCACCGGCGTCCGCCCCCGGCGCGACGTCGTGCTCGCGTTCACCGCCGACGAGGAAGCCGGCAGCGACTACGGCGCGCACTTCCTCACCCGGCGCCACCGGGACCTGTTCGACGGCTGCACCGAGGCGATCGGCGAGGTCGGCGGCTTCTCCTACTCCGTCGACGAGCAGCGCCGCCTCTACCTGATCGAGACCGCCGAGAAGGGCATCGACTGGCTGCGCCTGCACGCCAAGGGCCGGCCCGGCCACGGCTCGATGGTGCACGACGACAACGCCGTCACCGCGCTCGCCGAGGCGGTCGCCCGGATCGGCCGGCACCGCTTCCCGGTCGTGATGACCGACACCGTACGAGCGTTCCTCGCCGAGGTCTCCGACGTGCTCGGCATCGAGATCGACCCGGACGACCCGGAGACCGCGATCGCCAAGCTCGGCCCGATCGCCAACATCATCGGCGCGACCGTCCGCAACACCGCCAACCCGACCCGCCTGGCCGCCGGCTACAAGGACAACGTCATCCCCGGCCGGGCCACCGCCACCATCGACTGCCGCAGCCTGCCCGGCCAGAGCGAGGAACTGGAGCGGCAGCTGCGCGAGCTGGTCGGGCCGGACATCGCCATCGAGTACGTCCAGCGCCAGCCGGCCCTGGAGACCACGTTCGACGGTGACCTGGTGGCGCACATGTCGGAGGCGCTGCGCGCCGAGGACCCGGGCGCGCACCCCGTGCCGTACATGCTCTCCGGCGGCACCGACGCCAAGGCGTTCTCCCAGCTCGGCATCCGCTGCTTCGGGTTCGCGCCGCTGCGGCTGCCCGCCGACCTCAATTTCTCCGGGCTGTTCCACGGCATCGACGAGCGGGTTCCGCTGGACGGACTACAGTTCGGCGTGCGGGTTCTGGACCGCTTCCTCCGTACCTGCTGACCGCGCCCGCCGCGGCGCCGCCGGCGCGGAACCTCCCCCCATCGCGAAGGGACTGCCACACATGACCGACCAGCACGGTGAGCTGGACGCCGCCCTCGAGCGGGTGATCGACGCGGCCCGCGCCCACCTGGCCGCCGTCCGGGCCGCCCAGGGCCGGATCGACGACGACGCCGTCTGGCAGGCGTACGTCGCGTTGAACAACGCCTCGTTCGCCTACGACGAGCAGCTGCTCGACGCGTTCGGCGAGGTGACGCCCTGGGACGTGGAGTCGATCGACCCGGACGAGGCCGACGAGCGCTTCGGCGCCGTCGAGGGCGGCGAGCCCACCGACCCGCACCCGCGGGTCATCTCGGTGCGGCAGCGGCGCGACTACCGGGTGCCCAGCGTCGCCGCGCTGCTGCGCGCGGCCGAGGCGGCCCGCCGGGAGGGCACCCCGGAGGAGGACGAGCCGGCGCCGGTGGAGGGCGTCGGCGAGGCGGTGCTGGAGCTGCTGCAGAGCGGCGACGGTTCGCTGTCCGCGCTCGACGTGCCGGAGCTGGAGCCGCTGGACGGTGTGGTGATGGTCAGCGAGGTCGGCACCCCCGTCGACCTGGAGTCGTTCGACGACGACGACCCGGTCGGCCCGTTCCAGCCGGCCGCCGACGACCGGCTGGTCGGCCGGCTCGACGAGCACCCGTTCATGGAACTCGACGAGGAGCACGACCACGCGCACTAGGCCGTGCGCGTCCCCGGGGCGGCGCCGCGTCGCGCGGCCCCGGGGACGGGCCCCTCGTCAGTACGACAGACCCGGCTGCGACTGGTTGACCAGGCGGCGCCGCAGCACCACCTGCCGCGTGCCGTCCCGGTAGAGCCGCACCCGGGCCAGCTCCCAGCCGGAGAACTCGGCCTGGATCGCCAGCTGCGCCGCGGCGGTCAGCCGATCGACGTTCGAGGGCAACCGCAGCGGCGCGTATTCGTAGTCCATGCCCCTATGCTGCCCAGGTCGCGGGCCCTCCGCCACCCCCTGCGGGTGACCCGGATCGCCCTCGTACGGCTCACCCGTCGCGCTCCGGATAGCCCACCGGCACCGCCGACACGTCGTCCAGCGCCGTGACGATCTCCTCCGGCAGCGTCATCCGCTCCACCTGCAACGCGCCGAGCAGCTGCCCGACGGTGCGGGCGCCCAGGATCGGCGCGGTCACGCCCGGCCGGTCCCGCACCCAGGCCAGCGCCACCTCCAGCGGCGACACGCCGAGCCCGCCGGCCGCGATCGCCACCGCCTCCACGATGCTGGAGCAGCGCGGCTCCAGGTACGTCGCGACGAACCGCTCGAAGTGCGGCGACACCGCCCGCGAGTCGGCCGGGCGGCCGTTGCGGTACTTGCCGGTCAGCACGCCCCGGCCCAGCGGCGACCAGGGCAGCACGCCCAGCCCCATCCCGGCGCAGGCGGGCAGCACCTCCCGCTCCACGCCGCGCTCCAGCAGCGAGTACTCCACCTGCGCGGCGACCACCGGGGCGCGCCCCGGCCAGGCGGCCTGCCAGGCGGCGGCCCGGGCGGTCTGCCAGCCGGAGAAGTTCGACACACCCACGTAGCGGGCCTTCCCGCTGGACACCGCGTGGTCCAGCGCCGAGAGCGTCTCCTCCAGCGGGGTGTCCGGGTCGTACCCGTGCACCTGCCACAGGTCGACGTGATCGGTGCCCAGCCGGCGCAGCGAGGCGTCCAGCGTACGCAGCAGGTGACCGCGCGATCCGTCCCGGCGGCGGCTGCCCGGCCGCAGGCCCGCCTTGGTGGCGATCAGCAGCTCGTCGCGGTCCACCAGGCTGCCCAGCAGCGAGCCGATCACCGACTCGGCGTCGCCGTCGGCGTACACGTCGGCGGTGTCGACGAGGTTGCCGCCCGCGTCGAGGTAGCTCTTCAGCTGGGCGGCCGCGTCGTCGGCGTCGGTGTCCCGTCCCCAGGTCATGGTGCCGAGCGCGAGCCGCGATACCGCCAGCCCGCTTCGGCCGAGCGGTCGCTGTTGCATGCGTGAACCTTATTTCGAACCCGGCGTCACGGATATCCTCGCCGCAGTCAACTTCCCGCGCGAGCTCCACCCGGTGTGACATGTTCGGGGCGAGCCGGACGTCGAGGGTGCCACGCTCATTGCGTAACCTGATGCGACCTGTGGTGCGGACGGTGGGAGGATCAGTGCGACTCGGGCTCAACCTCGGATACCAGACGGCGTGGAGCACGCCCTTCGACCACCTGGCGCTGGCCCAGGAGGCGGACCGGCTCGGCTACTCGGTGGTCTGGGCCGCGGAGGCGTACGGCTCGGACTCGCCGAGCATGCTGGCCTGGATCGCCGGTCAGACGGAGCGCATCGACGTGGGCTCCGCGGTCATGCAGATCCCGGCCCGTACCCCCGCCATGACCGCGATGACCGCCGCGACCATCGACACGCTCTCCGGCGGCCGGTTCCGGCTCGGCCTGGGCGTGTCCGGCCCGCAGGTCTCCGAGGGCTGGCACGGCGTGCGGTTCGCCAAGCCGCTGGCCCGCACCCGGGAGTACGTCGACATCGTCAAGCTGGCGGTGGCCCGCAAGGAGGTCGCGTACGACGGCGAGCACTACACGCTGCCGCTGCCCGACGGCCCCGGCAAGGCGCTGCGGCTGGGCTTCCACCCGCCGCGCGACCACATCCCGATCTACCTGGCCGCAGTCGGCCCGAAGAACCTGGAACTGGCCGGCGAGATCGCCGACGGCTGGCTGGCCGTCTTCTACTCACCGGAGTTCGCCGAGGAGCACCTCGCCTCGGTACGCGCCGGGCGCGCGGCGGCGGGCAAGGAACTGGCCGGCTTCGACGTGGTGCCGTCCGTGCCGGTCGTGGTCGGCGACGACATCGCCACCTGCGCCGAGCTGGTGCGCTGGTACGCCGCGCTGTACGTGGGCGGCATGGGCAGCCGCAAGCAGAACTTCTACAACCAGCTCGCCACCCGGATGGGCTACGGCGACGCCGCCCGCGAGGTCCAGGACCTCTACCTGGCCAAGCGGCAGCGCGACGCGGCCGCCGCCGTACCGATGGAGTTCATCGACCGCACCTCGCTGCTCGGCCCGAAGGAGCGCATCGCCGAGCGGATGCGGGAGTACGCCGCCGCCGGCGTGACCACGCTGTCGGTGTCGCTGTTCGTGGCCGACCGGGACAGCGGGGTGCAGACCCTGCGTACCGTCGCCGAGGCGCTGGAGCTGTCCGGAGTCGGCGAGTGACCTGGATCGAGGCCATCGTCCTGGGCCTGGTCCAGGGACTGACCGAGTTCCTTCCGGTGTCCTCGTCCGGGCACCTGCGGATCACCTCGGCCCTGTTCTTCGGCCGGGACGCGGGCGCGTCGTTCACCGCGGTGACCCAGCTCGGCACCGAGGCCGCCGTCCTGATCTACTTCGCCAAGGACATCTGGCGGATCGTCCGGACCTGGTTCGTCGGCCTGGTCGACCGTTCGGTGCGGTCGAGCCTCGACTACCGGATGGGCTGGTACGTCATCGTCGGCACCATCCCGATCGGCATCTTCGGGCTGATCTTCAAGGACCAGATCCGCACCGCCGGCCGGAACCTCTGGCTGATCTCCTGCACGCTGATCATCGGCGCGATGCTGCTGGCCTTCGCCGAGTACTGGGGCCGGCAGACCCGCACGCTGGAGAACTTCCGGATGCGCGACGGCGTCATCATGGGCTTCGCCCAGGCCGCGGCGCTGGTCCCCGGCGTCTCCCGCTCGGGCGGCACCCTGACCGCGGGCCTGCTGCTCAACCTCACCCGGGAGACCGCGGCCCGCTACTCGTTCCTGCTGGCGATCCCGGCCGTGGTGATCTCCGGAGTGTTCAGCCTCCCCGACGTCTTCGAGCCGTCCGCGCCGGGCACCGCCGCGCCGAGCGTGGCGCAGATGGTGATCGCGACGCTCATCGCGTTCGCCGTCGGCTACGCGGCCATCGCGTGGCTGCTGCGCTACGTCGCCCACCACACGCTGTACGTCTTCGTGCTGTACCGGGTGGCGCTGGGCAGCCTGGTGATCTGCCTGCTGGCGACCGGCACGATCAGCGCGACCTGACGCTGTCTCCTGGCACGCGAAAAGGCCGGCACCCCGTTGGTTCGGAGTGCCGGCCTTTCGCTGTTCTTACTTGGTTCTTAGCTGTTCCAGTGCTGGGCGACGAGGTCGGCGGCCTGCTGCTCCCACTGGGCGTAGTGGTCCGGGTAGGCCGACACCTGGACGGTCTGGGCGGCCTTGGTCAGCGGCATGTCCTGCCAGCCGTCGACCTGCTTGAGGCCCTTGAGGAAGGCGGTGGTGGAGTATTCGGGGTCGGTGATCTGCTCCACGGTGCCCCAGCCGGAGGAGGGGCGCTGCTGGAACAGGCCCTGCGAGTCGTGGTCGTTACGGTCACCGAGGTGGCCGAGGTTCTCCAGCTTCGACTCCTGCAGCGCCGTGGCGATGGAGACGACGGCGGCACGCTCGTCCATGCCGGCCTTCTTGGTGGCGGCGATGATGGCCTTGACGTTGGCGGTCTGCTCGTCGTTGAGGTCGATGTGGGACTGGGTGCCCTGCACGCCGTGCGGGATGAGTGTGGCGGTGTCGAGCTTCGCGGCGGCCTGAGTGGTGGTGACGGCCGCGTCCCGCGTGGGGGTGGTGGTGTCGTGGTTGAGGGGGCCGGCGGCGAGGCCACCGGCGACGGTCAGACCGGCGATACCGAGGATGCTCTTACGCAGGATCGTGTTCATGAGGGGGCTCCATTCGGGGGTCGACGCACACCCGGGGGTGGGGTGCGTGGGCACCGTCAGGCGCTCAAGAAAGGTTCTCGGGGGGATCCGGCGTCCTGCACACGCTGCCCGCGGCACGCCCGGGGGTGGCGTGCGGGGTTCGGCTGGGTGGCGCCGGAGACATCCACAACGACCGCCGGCCCAGGATGCATTCCCGGCCCCTACCACCCGCGCTCGCGTGCTACCGGGGGTGCTGCTGCGGCCGTTCACCAGGTATAACGCCCCGGCCCCGCCCACGATTCCGCCAGCCGGGTGTCCCCCACCACCCCGAAACCCGACACCCGACGCAGCCCGGACACCGCCCCCATCCACCCGAGCCCGCCATGTCCCCCGCCACCGACGTCGCGCCCGCCCGCGTCCCGCCCGCCCATGTCGCCCGCCCGCCCATGTCGCCCGCCCCGCGTCGCGCCCGCCCGCGTCCCGCCGCGTCGATCATGAACTTAGCGGCATCGTCTGTCCGGTTTGTCTCCGCCAACCTCATGATCGGCCGAGTGGGTGGGTCCGCGAGGGTGGAGCTGGTGGCGCGAGCCCGGCCGGAGCGGGGCACCCGGCATCCGCCCACGCTCGACGGGAGATCTTGGTACGAGAAGGCCCCCAGAGGGGCGCAAACCTTCCAAGTTCTCCGCCGCCACGCACCTGATCCCGGCGAGGCCCGGGCGTCGCCCACGGGACGCCTTCCGTCGGTCGATCATGAAGTTGGCCGGGATTGCCGTCCGATTTGTCCAGGCCAACCTCATGATCGACGCGCCGAAGGGGGGGCGGAGGGGGCGGAGGCGGGCCGGGAGCCGGGAGCGGCCGGGGAACGAGCTGTCGTGGCGGGACGATCATCGGGGGGACGTACCGCCTAGGGTGGTCAGCGTGGCGACCCTTCTGCTTCTGCGACACGGCCGGACCACCGCGAACGCCGACGGCGGCCTGGCCGGGCGGCAACCGGTCGAGCTGGACGACACCGGCCGGGCGCAGGCCACGGCGGTCGGCGGGCGCCTCGCCGGGCTGCCGCTGGCGGCGGTGGTGACCAGCCCGCTCATCCGCTGCCGGCAGACCCTCGACCTGGCGCTTCCCGGCGCCGAGCCGGTCGTCGACGAAGGGCTGATCGAGTGCGGGTACGGCGACTGGGAGGGGCAGTCGCTGAAGAAGCTGGCGAAGGAGCCGCTCTGGCCGGTGGTCCAGCAGCACCCGAGCGCCGCCGCGTTCCCGCAGGGCGAGTCGATGGCGGCCATGTCGGCGCGCGCGGTCGCCGCGGTACGGGCGTGGGACGCCCGGGTCACCGCCGAGCACGGGCCGGAGGCCATCTGGCTGGCGTGCAGCCACGGCGACGTGATCAAGGCGATCGTGGCGGACGCGCTCGGCGTACACCTTGATCTTTTTCAGCGGATCGTGGCCGACCCGGCGTCGGTGACGGCGATCCGCTACACCCCGTTGCGACCGTTCCTGGTCCGGCTCAACGACACCGGCGGTGACCTGTCGGCGCTGGTCCCGCCGCCGCGCAAGCGGCGCCGGCGACCGGCGCGGGCGGCCGAGTCCGACGCGGCGGTCGGCGGAGGCGCGGGCGCGGCCGGGTGAAGCGGGTGTACGCGGCGCGTTCGCTCTGGGCGGATTCGGCGTCGGTGGGCTGCGCGGTGCTTCCACACGCCGGATAGGGTCGTGGGTATGACGCACCAGGTGCACGCCTTCGAGCCGCCGGAGCGGTTCGTCGCCGGTACGGTCGGCCCGCCGGGGGAGCGCACGTTCTTCCTCCAGGCGCGCGGCGGCGGCCGGCTGGTCAGCGTGTCGCTGGAGAAGGTCCAGGTGTCGTTGCTCGCCGAAAAGCTGGAGGAGCTGCTCGCCGAGGCGCAGCGCCGCTTCGGCGTGAAGCTCCCGGAGCCGGTCACCACCGTGACCGGCGACAACGAGCCGCTCGACACGCCTGTGGACGAGGAGTTCCGGGTCGGCACGCTGGGCCTGGCCTTCGACGTGGACACCGCCACCGTGGTGATCGAGGCGATCGCCGTCGGTGAGGCCGAGGTCGAGGTCGAGCTGGGCGACGCGGACGACGACGCCGACGAGGACCCGGACGAGCCGGACGACGACCTCGACCGCCTGCGGGTGCGGCTGACCCCGGAGGCGACCCGCGAGTTCATCGAACGGGCCAAGCGCGTCGTGAACGCCGGCCGGCCCCCCTGCCCGCTGTGCGGCCAGCCGCTCGACCCGGCCGGTCACCTCTGCCCCCGGCACAACGGCTATCACCGGTGACCTCGTCGGAACTGCAGCCCCGACAGGACGGCGCCGAGGCGCTGCGGCTGCTCGCCGACGGTGAGCTGACCCTGGAGGGGCGGCTCGTCGACGCCTCCAACGCGACGCTGCGCGGCGTCATCGCCCTCGGCGACGTGACAGCGCACTGCGTCTACAAGCCGGTACGCGGCGAGCGCCCGCTCTGGGACTTCCCGGACGGCACGCTCGCCGGCCGGGAGGTGTCCGCCTACCTGGTGTCCCGGGCCACCGGCTGGGACCTGGTTCCGCCCACAGTGCTGCGCGACGGCCCGTTCGGCCCCGGCTCGTGCCAGCTCTGGATCGACGAGCCGGACGACGCCGAGCCGCTCGTCGGATTCGTGCCGGCGCGGGAGATCCCACCGCGCTGGTTCCCGGTCGCCGCAGCGCGCGACGACGACGGGGCGGCGTACGCGCTGGCGCACGCCGACGACCCCCGCCTGGCCCGGCTCGTCGTGCTCGACGCGATCATCAACAACGCCGACCGCAAGGGCGGGCACGTGCTCGTCGGCCCGGACGACCGGATCTACGGCGTCGACCACGGCGTGAGCTTCCACGTCGAGGAGAAGCTGCGGACGGTCCTGTGGGGCTGGGCCGGCCGCGAACTGCCGCCGGACGCGGTGGAGATGCTCGACGGCCTGGCCGGGCAGCTCCGCGGGCCGCTCGGTGAGGAACTGGCCGAGCACCTGACCATCGGTGAGCTGGCCGCGCTGGCGGAACGGGTCGAGCGGCTGCGCGAGAGCGGCCGGTTCCCCCTGCCGCCGCAGGAGTGGCCGGCGATGCCCTGGCCACCCATGTGAGCTGCTGTCGCGTTGATCACCCGTAGGGCGGCACCCGAGCGTCTGACGGATCGTTAGGCTGGCGGTCATGGAGTCTTGGGCGGGACATGACGTGCCACGGCTGCCCGGCGAGGGCGTGTCGCTGAGGTTGTACGACTCGGCGCGGCAGGGCGCCCATCCCAGCCGGCCCGAGGGCGCGGCCTCGATGTACGTCTGCGGCATCACCCCGTACGACGCGACGCACCTCGGGCACGCCGCCACCATGATCACGTTCGACCTGGTGCAGCGGATGTGGCGCGACGCCGGCCTCGACGTGCGGTACGTGCAGAACGTCACCGACATCGACGACCCGCTGCTGGAGCGCGCCGAGCGCGACGGCGAGGACTGGAAGGTCCTGGCCATGCGGGAGACCGCGCTGTTCCGCGAGGACATGGAGGCGCTGCGGATGATCCCGCCGGCGCACTACGTCGGCGCGGTCGAGTCGATCCCGGACATCGCCGAGAAGGTGCTGATGCTGCTCAAGGACGGCGCGGCGTACCGGCTCGACGACGGCACCGGCGACGTCTACTTCGACATCTCCGCCGCACCCCGGTTCGGCTACGAGTCCAACCTGACCCGCGAGCAGATGATCGAGCTGTTCGCCGAGCGCGGCGGCGACCCGGAACGCGCCGGCAAGCGCGACCCGCTCGACCCGCTGCTGTGGCGCGGCGCCCGCGAGGGCGAGCCGTCCTGGCCCGGCGGCGACCTGGGCCCGGGCCGTCCCGGCTGGCACATCGAGTGCACAGTCATCGCGTTGAACCTGCTCGGCGACCGGATCGACGTGCAGGGCGGCGGCAACGACCTGATCTTCCCGCACCACGAGTGCTCCGCCGCGCACGCCGAGCGGCTGACCGGCGAGGCACCGTTCGCCGACCACTACGTGCACGCCGGCATGATCGGCCTGGACGGCGAGAAGATGTCGAAGTCCCAGGGCAACCTGGTCTTCGTATCCCGGCTGCGGGCCGACAAGGTCGACCCGATGGCGGTCCGGCTGGCGCTGATGAGCGGGCACTACCGCAGCGACCGCTCCTGGACCGACGACCTGCTCACCGAGGCGCAGGAGCGGCTGGGCCGCTGGCGGCGGGCCGCCGCCGCGCCGGCCGGGCCGTCGGGGGCGGCGTTGCTGGCCGCGGTACGCGAGCGCCTGGCCGACGACCTGGACACGCCGGGTGCGTTGGCGGCGGCCGACCGCTGGGCCGAAGGAACCCTGAACGGCGTCACGGACGACGAGACCGCTCCGGCCCTCTTCCGAGACACGGTGGACGCCCTCCTAGGCATCGCCCTCTAGCCCCGCCCCGTCCTTCCACCGCGCCTCATCGCCCTCGCGCCGCGCCTTCTCGCCTGCTCGCGCGTCGATCTTGCACTTGCGGCCCACGTTCCGGCGCTTTTGCCCGGTTCGCGGGGGCCGCAACCGCAAGATCGCGCCGTCCGGCGGCGGGTGTGGCGTGGGTGGAACGTGGTGGGTGCGTCGAGGACGGTTTGACACACGTGATGTTCCACTCGGGCGTGGCCGGCCCCGGCTGCTCCGTGCGCTGGCGACCCGACCGCTGACTCGGCGATCTTGCAGTTGTGGCCCCGTGGGTGTCGTGAATGTCCCGTTCGCCGGGGCGGAAAGTGCAAGATCGCCGGGGTGCCGGGGTGCCGGGCGACGAGGGCGGGTCAGCCCAGGACCAGGCCGGGGTCGGGGTCCTGGTCGGGAGCGGGGGCGGGGATCTTGTACTCCTCGGTCAGCGTGGTCATCGGGCCGGGCCACGTGGCCTGGGCGACCTCGATCGGCTTGTGCCGCTCGTCGTAGGCGACGTGCAGCAGGTGCAGCACCGGCGTGTCCGGGCGGATCTGGAGGATCTCCGCCTCCTCCCGGCTGGGCTGGCGGGCGCTGATCGTGTCGGTGGCGGTGACGTACCGCCGGCCGGTGACCTCCTCCGCCTCCTGGTACAGCGGCCGGCCGAATGCCTCGGCCCGCTCCAGTGACGTGCCGGCGGTGTCGGCGGGCAGGAACCAGGACGCGCCGACCTCCACGGGGGAGTCGTCGGTGCGTACCAGGTGCCGCCGGCAGAGCAGCTCGGTGCCGTCGGCGACGCCGAACGCGTCGGCCACCTCGGACGGGGCGGGGGAGCGGCCGACGGAGACGAGCTGCTGGCGGTACCGGGCGGCCAGGTCGGTGTGGTAGCCGCGAAAGCCGCCGTACCGGCCCCGGGACAGGCGGTTGAGGCGGCGCCGGGTGCCCCGGACGTACGTACCGGAGCCGGGTTTGGTGATCAGGATGCCCTCGACCCGCAGCTGGTCGACGGCGCGCTGCACGGTCTGCTTCGCGACGCCGAACATCTCGGCGATGGCCGGGATGGACGGCAACCGCTCGCCCGGACCCCAGTCGCCGCGGCGCACCTGGGCCTTGAGCTGCGCGGCGATCTGCCGGTGCGGGAACTCGGCCGCGCCGGGGTTGATCTGCATGCCCGCCTCCTCACAACAGCTAGGTTCCTAGGATGCCCTAGAGGGTGTGACGGCGCCACCCCGGACACGAAGAAGCCGGGCCCCGGCGGGGGAGCCCGGCTTCGACGGAAGGGTGCTACCAGGAACCCGCTGTCGGCCCGGCGGAACCGCCGCGGCGGCGCAGGTACTTCTCGAACTCCTGGGCGATCTCGTCCCCGGTCAACGGGGTGATGCCGGCGTCGCCGACCCGTTCCTCCAGCTCACGGACGTACTCGCCGAGTTCGGCGTCCTGCTCGGCGGCGCTGCGCACCCGCTGCTCCCACTCGGCTGCCTCCTCGGCCAGGTCGGCCATCGGCACCGGCAGGTCGAGCACCTCCTCGACCCGGTGCAGCAGGGCGAGGGTGGCCTTCGGGCAGGGCGGGTTGTTGGCGTAGTGCGGCACGTGCACCCAGAACGACACCGCGTCGACCTCGGCCCGGGTGCAGGCGTCGTGCAGCACGCCGACGATGCCCGTCGGCCCGTCGTACCGGGTGGGGGTGAGCTGGTAGCGCTTGGCCGCGTCGGCGTCCGACGCGCTGCCGCTGATCGGCAGCGGCCGGGTGTACGGCACGTCGGCCAGCAACGCGCCGAGCAGCACCACCCGCTCGACCTCCAGGCTGTGGCAGATCTCCAGCACCTGCTCGCAGAACGTACGCCAGCGCATGCTCGGCTCGATCCCGCGGATCAGCACCACGTCGCGCTCGGTGCCCTCCGGGCTGGCCACCATGAAGCGCGTGGTGGGCCACTCGACGCGCCGGGTCTCCCCGTCGGCCATGGTGATCGTCGGGCGGCTCACCTGGAAGTCGTAGAAGTCCTCCGGGTCCAGCTCGGTCACCTCCCGGGCCTGCCAGACCTGTTCCAGGTGTTCCACGGCGGCGGTGGAGGCGTCGGCGGCGTCGTTCCAGCCCTCGAAGGCCGCGATGGCGACCGGCGAGCGCAGTACCGGCAGCCCGTCGAACTCGGTCACGCCGTCACCTCACCCTGCTCGTCGGGCGCGGCGCCGCCCCGTCGCACGGTCGCACCCCAGTTGTCCTTCACGTCCGTCAGCCTACGTGCCGCCGCCGGGCCCGGCCCGTCGGCCGCGCCGGTCGCCGGGCCGGACCACTCGGGCGAACCGGCGGAAAGGTGTACGCCGGCCCGGTGGGCAGAATGTGGGAAGGCCCGGTTCGGGTGACTCTGCCGCACTCGGGCGCACTAACCTGGGGCATGTGCCTATTTCGTTGCGTGACCTGCTGGCCGATCGGATCCTGATCGCGGACGGCGCGATGGGGACGATGCTCCAGGCCGCCGACCTCACCCTCGACGACTTCGACGGCCTGGAAGGCTGCAACGAGATCCTCAACGTGACCCGCCCGGACGTGGTCCGCGGCGTGCACGACGCCTACCTGGCCGCGGGCGCCGACTGCGTGGAGACCAACACGTTCGGCGCGAACCTGCCCAACCTCGCCGAGTACGGCATCCCCGGCCGCATCCGGGAGCTGTCCGAGGCGGGCGCGCGGATCGCGCGGGAGGCCGCCGACGCGTACGCGACGGAGGAGCATCCCCGGTTCGTGCTCGGCTCGATGGGTCCGGGCACCAAGCTGCCCACCCTCGGGCACGCGAGCTACGCCTCGCTGCGCGACGCGTACCAGGAGAACGCCGCCGGCCTGATCGCCGGCGGGGCGGACGCGCTGATCATCGAGACCTGCCAGGACCTGCTCCAGGTCAAGGCGGCGGTGGTCGGGTCGAAGCGGGCGCGCGCCGAGGCCGGCCGGGACGTCCCGATCATCTGCCAGGTCGCGGTGGAGACGACAGGCACCATGCTGCTCGGCAGCGAGATCGGCGCCGCGCTGACAGCGATCGAGCCGCTGGGCGTCGACCTGATCGGGCTGAACTGCTCCACCGGCCCGGCCGAGATGGGCGAGCACCTGCGCTACCTGGCGCAGCACTCGCGTATCCCGATCTCGGTGATGCCGAACGCGGGCCTGCCGGTGCTGACCGCCGACGGGGCGTACTTCCCGCTCAGCCCGGACGAGCTGGCCGACGCGCTGGAGCAGTTCGTCACCGACTACGGCGTTGCCCTGATCGGCGGCTGCTGCGGCACCACCCCGGAGCACATCCGGGTGCTGGTGGAGCGACTCGGCGGGCGGGCGCCGGTGGCGCGAGAGCCGAAGCCGGAGGCCGGGGTCTCCTCGATCTACCACCACGTGCCGTTCGTCCAGGACGCCAGCATCCTGATGGTGGGGGAGCGGACCAACGCCAACGGCTCGAAGGCGTTCCGCGAGTCCATGCTCGCCGGGGACTGGCAGGCCTGCGTGGAGGTCGCGCGCAGCCAGGCCCGGGACGGCTCGCACCTGCTGGACCTCTGCGTCGACTACGTGGGCCGTGACGGCACGCAGGACATGCGGGAGCTGGCCGGCCGGTTCGCCACCGCCTCGACGCTGCCGATCGTGCTGGACTCCACCGAACCGGCGGTGATCGAGGCCGGGCTGGAGATGCTCGGCGGCCGGTGCGTGGTCAACTCGGTCAACTTCGAGGACGGCGACGGTCCCGACTCCCGCTACGCGCGGATCATGCCGGTGGTGAGGGAGCACGGCGCCGCCGTCGTGGCGCTGCTCATCGACGAGGAGGGCCAGGCCCGCACCCGCGAGTGGAAGGTACGGGTGGCCTGCCGGCTGATCGACGACCTGACCGGCCGGTGGGGGATGCGCCGGGAGGACATCCTCATCGACGCGCTGACGTTCCCGATCGCCACCGGGCAGGAGGAGACCCGCCGCGACGGCATCGAGACGATCGAGGCGATCCGGGAGATCGCCGCGCGTTACCCGGGCGTCAACTTCACCGCCGGGATCTCGAACGTCTCGTTCGGCCTCAATCCGGCGGCCCGGCAGGTGCTCAACTCGGTCTTCCTGCACGAGTGCGCCCAGGCCGGGCTGACCTCGGCGATCGTGCACGCCAGCAAGATCCTGCCGATGGCACGGATCCCGGACGAGCAGCGTGAGGTGGCGCTCGACCTGGTGTACGACCGCCGCCGCGAGGGTTACGACCCGGTGCAGCGGTTCATCGAGGCGTTCGAGGGCGTGGACGCGGCGTCGGCGCGCGCCACCCGGGCCGAGGAACTGGCCGCGCTGCCGCTGGACGAGCGGCTCAAGCGGCGGATCATCGACGGCGAGCGCAACGGCCTGGAGGCCGACCTGGACACCGCGATGGCGCAGGGGCGTACGCCGCTGTCCATCATCAACGACCTGCTGCTGGACGGCATGAAGGTGGTCGGCGAGCTGTTCGGCTCCGGCCAGATGCAGTTGCCGTTCGTGCTCCAGTCCGCCGAGGTGATGAAGACCGCGGTGGCCTATCTGGAGCCGCACATGGAGAAGACCGACGACGACGGCAAGGGCCGGATCGTGCTCGCCACGGTGAAGGGCGATGTGCACGACATCGGCAAGAACCTGGTCGACATCATCCTGTCCAACAACGGCTACGACGTGGTGAACATCGGCATCAAGCAGCCGATCAACGCGATCCTCGACGCCGCGGAGGAACACCGGGCCGACGCGATCGGCATGTCCGGCCTGCTGGTCAAGAGCACAGTCATCATGAAGGAGAACCTGGCCGAGATGGCCTCCCGCGGCGTGGCCGAGCGCTGGCCGGTGCTGCTCGGCGGCGCGGCGCTGACCCGCGCGTACGTGGAGGACGACCTGCGGTCGATCTACCCGGGCCAGGTCCACTACGCCCGCGACGCGTTCGAAGGGCTGTCCCTGATGGACCGCGTGATGGCGGCCAAGCGCGGCGGCGCGCCGATGGTCGACCCGGAGCGCGAGGCGGCACTGGCGGCCCGCCGGGAGCGCCGCGAGCGGCAGCGGGCGCAGGTGCGCGAGGCGCTGCCCGAACTGGACGACGCGTCGGTCCGCTCCGACGTGGCGGTGGACGTGACGGTGCCGAAGCCGCCGTTCTTCGGCACCCGTGTCGTCAAGGGTGTGCCGCTGGCCGACTACGCGGCACTGCTCGACGAGCGGGCCACGTTCCTGGGCCAGTGGGGCCTGCGCGGCGCCCGTGGCGGCAAGGGGCCGTCGTACGAGGAACTGGTCGAGACCGAGGGCCGGCCCCGGCTGCGGTACTGGCTGGACCGCCTGATCTCCGACCAGGTGCTGGAGGCGGCCGTCGTGTACGGCTACTTCCCCGCGTACTCCGAAGGCAACGACCTGGTGGTGCTGGACGAGAACGGGCACAGCGAGCGGGCCCGGTTCTCCTTCCCCCGGCAGCGGCAGGAGCGGCGGCTGTGCCTGGCCGACTTCTTCCGGCCCAAGGGCGACCAGCTCGACGTGGTGGCGTTGCAGCTGGTCACCGTGGGGCAGCCGATCAGCGAGTACACGGCGAAGATGTTCGCCGGCAACGAGTACCGCGACTACCTGGAGGTGCACGGCCTGTCCGTGCAGCTCACCGAGGCCCTGGCGGAGTACTGGCACCGGCGGATCCGGGCCGAGCTGGTGCTGCCCGGCGGCGGCACTGTGGCCGACGAGGACCCGGCCGATCTGGCCGGCCTGCTGCGCACCGACTACCGGGGCTGCCGGTACGCGTTCGGCTACCCGGCCTGCCCGGACCTGGAGGACCGGGCGAAGATCGTGGAGTTGCTGGGCGCCGAGCGGATCGGGGTGCAGTTGTCGGAGGAGTTCCAGTTGGTGCCGGAGCAGGCCACCGACGCGATCGTGGTGCACCACCCGGAGGCGAACTACTTCAACGCCAAGTAGCCAGGGTGAGCGCGCTTACTGTCCTGCCCTGCGGTCTTATTGATCAGGGCGGGCGAGTGAAGACTGCTCGATGACCTGAGTCATGCGTGCCGACGGCGCGTACCTGGAAACGGTCCTCACCGGTGCGGACACGGCCGACCTCGAACGGGCCTTCGACGCCTTGGCGTTCGGTGACTCGATCGGTTGACGCGTGAGCGGACGACCTGCCTACCGGCGGCCCTCGCCGGTTACCCGTCTTGGCGCGGACGAGCGCGGGGCGCCCGCCGGGATGGCGGACGCCCCGAAGCGTCGACGCGTCGGTCAGCCGATCAGCGTGACCGAGTAGTCGTACGTCGTCCCGGTCACCGAGTACGTCGCGGTCTGCCCGTTCTCGCAGTACGACACGAAGCTGCTCGGGGTCCGTTGCGCTCCGGCCACCGCGTCCACCACCGGCCGCACATCGGACCCGACCGGCAGCGCGGTGGTAGTGAGATCGATCGTCCGCGACTGGTTGATCGGGTAGGTGTCGGTGTTCGCCGTCTCCAGGCCGTTGCTCGCCGCGACACTGAAGGACATCACGAAGGCGGCGTTGTTCACCACGGCGATGCGCTGAACGCAGGGTTCGGCCTGCGCGCTGGCCGTGGAGGCCGTTGCCAGTGCCGATGCACCGGCGGCGAGCGTCCCGGCGAGTGCGGCTCCGACGAGCCTGGCGCGGAAGGTCATGGTGTCACCTCTCGGTCGTACGTGGCGCCGGGCGCCGACTGGCGGCGCCCGGCGTATGGTCCGTATCGAAGTGCCCGAGTGATCTCGATCGAATCCTGTGGATCGCATCATTCTGTGTCGGGCCTACGGCTCCCGGTCGATCTGGCGGCTCGACCGGTGCCAGACTGAGGGATCGATTTCGATGGCGTGCGAGCGTCCCGGTGCGAGGAGTCCGAAGTGGTGAACTCCGCCCTCTCCGCTGTCGTCCACGCGGTCGGAGCCGGCCCGCCACCGCTGGCGGACCCGGCTCTCGACCCCGGTGCGACGTACTACACCTTCGTCGTCCTGTCCGGTATGTACCTCGCCCCCCTTGTCATGTCCGGGCTCGGGTTCCTCTGCGCCGCGGGCATCGGGCTCAGCCGCCGGATCGGTACGGCTGCCGCGATCGTGATCGTCCTGTTCTACGCGTTGTCGCTGCTCGGCAGCGCCTTCACCTGGCCCGGCCTGGAACACCAGGGAAAACCGACTGAGACGCTGTGGCTGATCGTCATCGGTTGCGGCGGCTTCCTGGTGTTGCCCTGGCTCGTCGCGTTCGGCGGCACCAAGGTGGCCCTCCGACGTCGCGGAGCCACGACCCGGTAGCCGTCAGGCACCTCGCGAAGGGTCTGCGCGCAGGCTCCGCGCCATGGCGGGGATCATCACCGCCGCCGCGACCAGGTGCAGCCCGGCCAGCGTGACAGTGGTGGCGGCGTCGCCACCGGCGATAAATGGCGGCACCATCGACAGCGCGGTCAGCGACACCGCCGTCCACACGAACCGCCGCGCGGGGTAGGCGCTGAACCGCAACAGGACGGCGGCGATGACGACGCCCACGAGCGAGAAGAACCCGGTCACCACGGCGAACCCGCCCAACGGGATCGTCTCGCCGCCGTCAGGGATCTCGAAGTCCACACCGGCGGCCCGGGCGAGCGCCGCCGCGAGCGTGGTGACCGCCATCGCGGCGATCGTGGCGACCAGGCCGGTGACGGCGAGCCGCCGGAAGCCGTGCGGACGGCCCGAGACGGTGCCGGTGTCGGTGCTGCTGATCATGTCGTTCCTCCGAGCTTCGAGGTGAGGGGTGAGGATCCGCACGGTCGCGGTGCGACGGCCGGGGTTGCGCAACGCGCGTACGCCGGTGCCGCGCAGCCAGAAGCCGGCGTCACGGCCGAGGACCGGCCCGGGGGTGCCGTCGCGCAGCTCCAGCTGCACCCGGCCGCGCGTGACCACGCCGTACGCGTGACGCCACTGGGCCGCGACCACCGGAACTCGCGCGCCGCCGGGCAGCGCGAGCGTCCGCGCGGGCACTACGGCGTACGGTCGGCCGGCAGGCGCTCCGGCAGCCCGAGCCGCGGGAACTGGTCGGCGTGGAACGTGACGATCTCGGTGATGGCCCCGCCGGTGATGCGCAAGGCGTCGACTGTGAGCGGCAGGTACGCGCCGTCGCTGTCCTGCCAGAGGTAGAACGCGACGGCGGGCTGCCGGTTCACGGCGGTGGGCACTGCTCGCAGGCTGCCCAGGCTCTCGAAACCGTCTGCGATCCAGTCGTTCACCACCGCGTCGCGGCCGATCTGGAGGCCCGGGGTGGGCGGCATCGAGCAGCGCACGTCGTCGCGCAGCATGGCGGCGAGACCGTCGACGTCCTTGGCGATGCTGGCGTCGGTGAAGCGGCGTACCAGCTCGCGCGTCCGGGTGTCCGTCTCGTCGCCGGTCCAGTCCTGCCGTTGCGCGGGCAGGTGTTCCCGCATGCCCGCGCGGGCGCGCTGCAAGGCGCTGTTCACCGAGTTGACCGAGTCCCCGAGGAGTTCCGCGACGTCCTTCGCGGGCCAGCCGAGCACGTCCCGCAGGATCAGCACTGCGCGTGGGCGCGGCGCCAGGTGCTGCACCGCGACCAGGTACGCCAGCTCGATCGTCTCCCGCGCCACCGCTACGGTTTCCGGCTCGTCCGCGTCGGCGGCGGGCAGCTCGTCGAGCAGCCGGTCCGGGTACGGCTGGAGCCACCGCACCTCGCCGCCGGTCGCGGGCTCGGGCCGGCACTTGGCGAGCCGGTCCAGGCAGGCGTTGGTGGCGATCCGGTACAGCCAGGCCCGGAACGTCGACCGTCCCGCGAACGTGTCCCGCCGCCGCCACGCCCGCAGGAACGTCTCCTGGACGGTGTCCTCGGCGTCCTCGAACGACCCGAGCATCCGGTAGCAGTGCACGTGCAGCTCCCGCCGGTGCCGCTGCGCCAGCCCGGTGAACGCCGGTTCGTCGACCTCAGCCAGACCGCTCACGCCCAGCTCCTGCAGCTGCGTGTCCCTACCCATGACGTCATCCCTCCGCGTCGTGTCCCTTCGCAGGTGTGACGGGCACGGGCGCGGAAACTCATCACCGCGACGTCAGCTCGCGCGCGGGGCGTACATGATGACGGCGACGCCGACCAGGCAGATGGCCGCGCCGACGAGGTCGTAGCGGTCGGGCCGGAACTTGTCGACCACCATGCCCCAGGCGAGCGACCCGGCGACGAAGACGCCGCCGTAGGCGGCGAGGATGCGGCCGAAGTTCGCGTCCGGCTGGAACGTGGCCACGAACCCGTAGGCGCCGAGCGCGATCACCCCGGCGGCGATCCAGAGCAGCCCGCGGTTCTCCCGCCAGCCCTGCCACACCAGCCAGGCGCCGCCGATCTCGGCGAGGGCGGCGAGCAGGAACAGCAGGATGGAACGCACGACCGTCATGCGTCAGACCGTAGCCGGGCCTCGGTCCGGACCGGTGAAGGGCAGGGGACAGTGCGGGCTTTCGGCGCAGGTGACCAGGTCGTCGCAGCCGGCCGAGACGGCGGCCCGGAGCGTGTCGCGGACGGCGGTGAGGTCCGCGAGCCGTCGCTCCACCTCGGCGAGCTTGTCGCGGGCCCGGGTCCGCAGGCCGGCGTCGTGCCGTCCGGCCGCCAGCAGGTCGGCGACCTCGGCGAGCGTGAAGCCGAGACGTTGCGCGGCCTTCACCACCCGCAGCAGGGTGACCGTCTCGGCCGGGTAGAGGCGATGCCCGCCCGGCGACCGCCGGGGCGCGGGCAGCAGCCCGCGCCGTTCGTAGTAGCGCAGCGTCTGCACGTTGACCCCGGCCGCGTCGGCGAGCCGGCCGCTGCGCAGCTCCGGCTCGCCCATCACCGGCCCCGCGCGGCCGTGGCCCGCAGGGCCAGGGCATCGAGTACGGCGACACGGGCCGCCGGAACGCGGATGTCGAGCGTCAGCGTGTCGCCGTCCGGGCTGGCGAGATCGAAGGTGAAGAAGGAGCAGCAGGCGGACTCGCGGGCGATCAGGTCCCGGGCGAGCGCTTCGGCGCGGCCGTCGAGGTGCAGCCGCAGATGCCCGGCGGCCGGCCGGTCGGCGCCGCGCAGCGCGTCGTGGAACAGCCCGTCGAACTCGGCCAGCCGCAGCGGCCGTTCGGTGGTCGGCAGCGTGCAGGTGTCGGGCACCCAGGATTCGTCGGTCACCTCTCGACGGTAAGCCCGTACCGGGGTACCGGATGCAACCGCCGGTTCATCCTTTCCTGAATACAGCAGACGCTGTACAGTCACGGCATGTGGACGCTGCACCACTCCCAGGCGCTGTCCCGTTTCGGTCACGCGCTGTCCGACCCACTGCGCGCCCGGCTGCTGCTGGCCCTGCGCGAGGGGCCCGGCTACCCGGCCGAGCTGGCCGAGGCGCTCGGCACCAGCCGGCAGAACCTGTCCAACCACCTGGCCTGCCTGCGCGGCTGCGGCCTGGTCGTGGCCGTGCCGGAGGGTCGCCGCACCCGGTACGAGCTGGCCGAAGCCCGCCTCGCCCACGCGCTCGGCGACCTGGTCGGCGTCGTGCTCGCGGTCGACCCGGCCGCCTGCCCGGACGCCGCGGACGGATGCTGCTGATGAGCCTGCCGCTGATCCCCGTCACGCCCGGCTGGCCCGGCGCCGGACCGCCGCGCGCTGCTCACCCGCCGGGTACGCCTGCTGGTCTCCGCGACGATCACCTACAACGTGATCGAGGCGGTGGTGGCGATCGGTGCCGGTACCGTCGCGTCCTCGACCGCCCTGATCGGTTTCGGTCTGGATTCGGTCATCGAGGTGGCCTCCGCGGCGGCGGTGGCGTGGCAGTTCGCCGGTCCGGATCCGCAGGCCCGGGAGCGGGTCACGCTGCGCGTCATCGCGGTGTCGTTCTTCGCGCTCGCCGCGTACGTCTCAGTCGAGGCGGTACGGGCGCTACTCGGCGGCGCCGAGGCCGCGCACTCACCGGTCGGGCTGGTGCTCGCCGGGCTCTCGGTGATCGTGATGCCGGTGCTGTCGGCAGCGCAGCGGCGCGCCGGGCGTGAACTGGGCTCCCGGTCGGCGGTGGCCGACTCGAAGCAGACGTTGCTGTGCACGTACCTCTCGGTGGTCCTGCTCGTCGGGCTTGCCCTCAACGGCCTGTTCGGATGGTCCTGGGCCGACCCGGTCGCCGCCCTGGTGATCGCCGTGGTCGCGGTCCGCGAGGGCCGCGACGCCTGGCGCGGCGACACCTGCTGCGCCACCTGCGGCTCGGGCGGCGGGCGCGACGCGCGGGCCTGATCACCGGCCGCGACCTGCGGCGACGTCGGGAATACGGCTGTGCTCGACGGCCCGGCGGGCTACCGTCACCGGAGTACGGGCCGGCGTGGGTCAGGCGCGCCGCGTCCACGCCCGCGCCGTCGGAGTTGACGTGGCGGAAACGCCCGCAGACGAGCATGGGTACGACGAAAGGGGCGGACATGACCGACGAGGTGACGTCGCAGGTCCCGCCGGAACCGGCTCCCGTGCTGACCACCACGCCCGCCGGAACCGGGCCGGTCGGACCGCCGAGCAGCCTGGACCTGTGGGCGCGCGCCCAGGTGCTGCACCGCTGCTTCGGCGACGACGACGGCGAGCCGCACATCATGCGCGGCCTGGACTGACCGCGCCGGTCAGCGCACCGTCACGCCGGCCCCCGCCAGCACCTCCCACCACGACGCGAGGTCGGGAACAGGCTCGGCGCGGGCCGTGTACTCCGCCAACCGCCGCCGCTGCTCCGCGCTCGGCGCCGGTGAGACGGTGGCGCCCACGCCGACCAGGGCGTACCGGTGGCCGCCGACGGTGAGCAGCATCGTGCCGACGATCGTCCCCCGGGCCTCGACCTGCCCGGCGGGCGCGGCGAACACCTCCGCGCCGCGCCGGTCGCGGGCGCGCAGCCGGCCCTCGTCGAGCGTCAGCAGCACCGGTACGCACCGCATGCCGTTCCAGAGGCTGCGTCGCCAGTAGACGATTCCCGCGTACGACCGGTCCACGCGCCGACCGTACCGTTCCCGCGCACCGGTGAACGATTCCCGGCGGCGGTGCGTGAGAGCCGGTGAGCATCACCGGCGGCCGCCGGGGGTACTGCTGCGGGACACGGGAACGAACAGCCGGGAGGTCACGGTGGGGGACAGGGCGGGACGTCAGGGGCGCGGGCCGATCGCCGGACTGGTGGTGGCCGCGCTGGTGGCGGCCGGCTGCATGGCCGGTGGCTACGACCAGGGCGAGCCGCAGCAGCCCGCACCCCCGCGCAGCGCGCAGCCCGAGTCGCAGACCACCCGCGCGGACGGCACGACGAGCGTGGCCGAGTTCAAGCAGGACATCCAGGACGCGGTACGGCTGGCCGAACGCTACTGGGCGGAGCAGTTCCGCGCCTCCGGTGAGCGGTTCACCCCGATCCGGCGGGTGGTGGCCTACAGCCGCGAGGGCGAGGTGGCCTGCGCCGGGCAAGGGCTGCCGCGCAACAACGCGGTCTACTGCTCGGCCGGCGACTTCATCGCCTACGACGTGAACTGGTCGGTGGCGGCGTTCCGGCAGATCGGCGACGCGTTCCTGTTCTACCTGCTCGGCCACGAGTACGCCCACGGCATGCAGGTGCGGCTGGGCATCCGCTACAACTTCACCATCCAGCAGGAGTTGCAGGCCGACTGCATGGCCGGGGCGTACCTCGGTGACAGCGTGCGGTCCGGGGCGCTGGAACTGGAGGACGGCGACCTGGAGGAGTTCCGGGAAGGGCTGCTGGCGGTCGGCGACGATCCGGACCAGCCGTGGTTCGCCGAGGGCTCGCACGGCACCGCCGAGCAGCGCAGCGAGTCGTTCTTCCGGGGGTACGAGAAGTCGCTCGGCGCCTGCGGCCTCGGCTGATGCCGCGGGTCACCCCGATCGGGGACGGTGACGGGCGCACCGGACGCGGCTGGCAGGATCGGCGGGGTACGCGTATCGAAGGAGGCCCCCGCTGAGCAGCAAGCACCCCGCCGCCGTGCTCTTCGACATGGACGGCACCCTGGTCGACAGCGAGAAACTGTGGGACGTCGCGTTGCAGGAACTGGCCGCCGTGTACGGCGGTGTCCTGTCCGAGGACGCCCGCCGCGCGATCGTCGGCACCGGGATGGCCGACGCGATGCGGATCGTGCACGACGACCTGGGCCAGCCGGAGCGGGACGTGCAGGAAAGCGCCGACTGGATCAGCGCCCGGATCCTGGACCTGTTCCGCACCGGGCTGCGGTGGCGTCCGGGCGCGCTGGCGCTGCTGCGGGCGGTACGCGACGCCGGCATCCCCACCGCGCTGGTCACCTCCAGCGGCCGGTCCCTGGTCGAGGTGGCCCTGGACACGCTGGGCCGGGACAGCTTCGACGCGGTGGTCTGCGGCGACGAGGTGGACGCGGCGAAGCCGCACCCGGAGCCGTACCTGACCGCCGCGCGTCTGCTGGGCGTGCCGATCGGGCGGTGCGTGGCGATCGAGGACTCACCGACCGGGGTGGCGAGCGCGCTCGCCGCGGGTGCGGCGGTGCTGGCGGTGCCGGCCGAGGTGCCGCTGGCGCCCACCGACGGCGTACACCAGCTGGAGAGCCTGCTCGGGGCGGACCTGGAGCTGCTCGCGGCCCTGCTCAACTGTTAGGAAGGGCCCCTTCTTATGCACGAGGCGTTAAGAAGGGGCCCTTCCTTTCACGTCAGTCGTGGGCGATGGCGCCCAGGACGTTGATCCGCGCGGCGCGGATCGCCGGCAGGACCGCCGCGACCACGCCGATGATCGCGGCCAGGATCAGGAACGTCACCATCTGACCCCACGGCAGGACCAGGTCGGTGATGCCCTCGTCCTTGAGCGCCTCGACCACCGCCGCGCCGAGACCGGTGCCGACCACCACGCCCAGCAGCGCGCCGAAGATGGAGATCACCACCGCCTCGACCGTGATCATGCGCATGGTCTGGGCGCGGCGCAGGCCGATGGCTCGCAACAGGCCCAGCTCCCGGGTCCGTTCCAGCACCGACAACGCGAGCGTGTTGATGATGCCCAGTACCGCGATCACGATGGCCAGCGCCAGCAGGATCTGGATCATCTGGAGCAGGGAGTCCAGCTGCCCGGTCTGCTGCTCGATGAACGCGGCCCGGTCCGCCACCGACACCTCGGGGCTGTCCGCCAGCAGCCGCTCGACCTGCGGCTGCACCGCGTCCACCGACGTGCCGGGGGCGAGCTGCAGGAAACCCTGGATCGGCTGCGGGATGGCGAAGTCCGCGGCGGCCTGCGGCGGCAGCGTCACCGGGTTGGTCAGCTGCGAGCTCTCGTAGATGCCGCTGACCGTGTAGGTGCGGGCCTCGCCGCGGGACAGCTGCACCGGCACCGTCGAACCGACGCTGAGGTTGCGTGCCTTCGCGGTGTCGGAGCTGACCAGCATCTGGTCCGGTGCCAGCTTGCCGATGTCACCGGCGGTGGCCTTCGCCCCGAAGATCTGCTGGAGCGCGGCCACGTTGCTCGACACGGCCACCCAGGTCCGCTCGCCGCCGACCACTGCCATGTCGCCGTACTCGCCGTCGACCATCTGGACGCCCGGGATCGCGGCGGCCTTCTCCAGCACCGCCGGGTCGAAGCTCGCCGGGCGCGGCCCGGACGACGCCCCGGAGATCACCAGTTCCGCCTTGATGGTGTCCTCGGCCAGCGCGCCGATGCTGCCCTTTGCCGAGTCCAGGATCACCGTCACGCCGGTGACCAGGGCGATGCCCACCATCAGCGCGGCGGCGGTGATCGCGGTGCGGCGCGGGTTGCGGCCCGAGTTGAGCCGGCCCAGCTTGCCCGGCACCGACCAGGAGAAGATCGCGCCGAGCAGCGAGACCACCGGCCGGCTGATGATCGGCGTCAGCAGCGCCACGCCGATGAACGCGAACAGCACGCCGCCGAGGATGGTCGCCAGGGTGCTGTCGCCGGCGTGCCCGCCGAGACCGAGGAACAGCAGTACCGCGCCGATGCCGGTCACCACCGCGCCACCGATGGTGACCTTGGTGAGCGGCCGGTCCGGCGTGGCGACGTCCTGCATCGCGGCGATCGGCGGGATGCGCGAGGCGCGCACCGCCGGCAGCAGCGCGGCGATCACCGTGATCAGCATGCCGACCGCGAACGCGCCGATCACCGCCGAGGCCGGCACACCCAGCCCGGCCAGGGTGAGACCCCCGGCGAGCTGACCGAACAGGTACGCGAGCAGCGCGCCCACGCCGATACCGGCGGCGAGCCCCAGCACCGAGGCGATCAGGCCGACCGCGAGCGCCTCCAGCACCACCGAGCCGATGACCTGCTTGCCGCTGGCCCCGATCGCGCGCATCAGGGCCAGCTCACGGGTGCGCTGGGCCACGATGATCGAGAACGTGTTGAGGATCAGGAACGTGCCGACCAGCAGCGCCACCGCGGCGAACCCGAGGAGGATCTTGTTGAAGAACGACAGCCCCTCCTTGAGGCCGGCCGAGGCGTCGGCGGCGAGCTGCTCGCCGGTCTTGACCTGGTAGTCGGCGCCCAGCGTGCGGGCCAGCTCGTCGCGCAGCGCGGCCGGCGTGGTGCCGTCGGCGGCCTGGACGCTGACGTTGCTGAACACGTCCGGCTTGCCCAGCATCAGCTGCTGCGCCACCGGGGTGGTGAAGTAGACCTCGTTGGCGCCACCGATCGAGTCCCGGCCGCCGCTGTAGCCGAACACGCCGACGAGCGTGAACTCCTTCTTCGGGGCGAGCGTCAGCACGCCGACCCGGTCGCCGACCTTGACCTTGCCCGCCTCGGCCAGCGCGGTGTTGATCACGATCTCGTCGTCGGCCTGCGGCGCGCGGCCCTCGCGGATCTCCACCAGGTCGCTCTCACCGAGCCAGTTCTGGCCCAGCTGCGGCGGACCGAACGAGGTGACCACCTTGCCGTTGCTGCCGATCATGCGGGCGCCGTCGGCGGCGACCACGCCCTCGGCGTCGGCGACGCCGGGCACCGCCTTGATCCGGTCGAGCACCGACGCCGGCATCGGGGTGCTCAGCGGCATGCCCTCCGTAGTGGAGACGTCGATCTTCGGCTTCGCCTCGACGCTGACGTCGACCTCGGCGTACGCGTCGGCGAAGACCGCGTCGAAGGACCGCCCGAGCGTGTCGGTGAGCACGAACGCGCCGGAGACGAACATGACGCCGAGCACCACCGCCAGGCCGGACAGCAGCAGGCGCAGCTTGCGCGCCAGCAGGCTCTTGAGCGTTGCCCGCAGCATCAGTTGCCCACCTCGACCGGGGCGTCCAGCTTCTTCATCGTGTCCAGCACCGTCTCGGCGGTCGGCTCGATCAGCTCCGAGACGATCTGCCCGTCGGCGAGGAAGACCACCCGGTCGGCGTAAGCGGCGGCGGTCGGGTCGTGCGTGACCATCACGATGGTCTGGCCGTGCTCGCGCACCGAGTTGCGCAGGAACTTGAGCACCTCGGCGCCGGAGCGGGAGTCCAGGTTGCCGGTCGGCTCGTCCGCGAAGATCACCTCGGGGCGGGCGACGAGCGCCCGGGCGCACGCCACGCGCTGCTGCTGGCCGCCGGAGAGCTGAGCCGGGCGGTGCCCGAGCCGCTCCCGCAGGCCGACCGTGTCGATCACCGTGTCGTACCAGGCCGGGTCGGGCTTGCGCCCGGCGATCGACAGCGGCAGCAGGATGTTCTCCTGCGCGGTGAGCGTGGGCAGCAGGTTGAACTGCTGGAAGATGAAGCCCACCTTGTCCCGGCGCAGCTTCGTCAGACCCGCGTCGTTGAGACCGGTCACCGTCGTGTCGCCGATCATCACGGTGCCCTTGGTCACCGTGTCCAGACCGGCGAGGCAGTGCATGAGTGTGGACTTGCCGGAGCCGGACGGCCCCATGATCGCGGTGAACCGGCCGCGTTCGAACTCGGCGGTCACCCCCGCAGCGCGACGACCTGCGCCTCACCGCTGCCGTACACCTTCCACACGTCGTTCGCCCGGGCCGCGGCCTGCTCTCGGCCTACCGTCGCGGTCACGTCATCTACCTCTTCCGTATGTCGTTCTCATGCCGCACCGCCCCCGCTGGCCGGTGCGGCGGAATCCATCCTCGGGGTCGCGAGCCCGAAAGCCCTCCGACCTGGGGTGGAATCCGCGCCGATCTTCCGGTGAGGGTCGACCCCCATCCGGGCTCAGGGTGACCCCTGACCGGCAGGCGACGCCGACGTCAGGGCCTGACCCCGCGTGATGGTCAACACATCAGCCCCGCCGCTGGTCACGGTAGGCGACCCGCGCCACCTCAGCCGCCGGGACGGACCAGGCCCGTCTCGTACGCGAGCACGACCGCCTGGACCCGGTCGCGCAACCGTAGCTTCGTCAGCACATGACCGACATGGGTTTTCACAGTGGTCTCGCTGACCGACAGCAACCGGGCGATCTCCGCGTTGGACAGTCCACGCGCCATGTGGGTGAGCACCTCGCGCTCCCGGTCGGTCAGCGGCTCCAGCGCCCGCGCCGGCGCGGCGGCCGGGTCCGGCAGCACCTGGGCGAAGCGGTCGAGCAGCCGGCGCAGGATGCGTGGGGACATCACCGCGCCCCCGGCGGCCACAGTGCGGATCGCGGCGACGAGGTCCTCGGCCGGCACGTCCTTGGTGAGGAAGCCGCCCGCCCCGGCCCGCAGCGACCCGACGACGTGTTCGTCCTGCTCGAACGTGGTGAGCACGAGCACGCGGACCGGCAGCCGGGCCGACACGATCGCCCGGGTGGCGGCCACTCCGTCCAGGCGCGGCATCCGGATGTCCATCAGCACCACATCGGGCAGCAGCCGCCGGGACAGCTCCACCGCCTCCACGCCGTCGCCGGCCTCACCCACCACGTCGAGGTCGTCCTCCGCGCCGAGCACCATCCGGAATCCGGTACGCAGCAGCGGCTGGTCGTCGGCGAGCAGAATCCGCACCGGCCGGGAGACGGCGCCCTCGGTCATGCATCCCCCTCGTCGTCCGGTCGGCGGTCCGGCCGGAGCCCGCCGGCACGCGCCCGCGATCCATCCAGCGCGAACCGGGCCGCGGTAACCACCGTAGAGGGCGCCGGCCGCCCGGTCGCCGATCAGGCCGCTCCGATCCCGCGGGTTGGCCGGGCTCCGCGCGCCCGGCCCGCGCGGGATCGCGGGGCGCCCTGCGCGCACGGCCCTCACGGGATCCCGGGGGGCTCTGTGCGCACGGCCCGCGCGGGATCGCGGGGCAGTCTGCGCGCACGGCCCGCGCGGGATCGCGCACGGCCCTCACGGGATCGCGGGCGGTCTGCGCGCACGGCCCGCGCGGGATCGCGGGGCCCACGGTGACCCGGCGCCGCATTCGTCCCAGAGTGACCCGGCACCCGATTCCGCCCCGCGGTGACCTGACACCGGACTCGCCCAGCTCGGGGAGCGCCGCGCGCCGGCTCGGCGAGCCCGTCCCGGCCGGTGGTGCACGCCCCGCACGCATGATCGACCCCACTTCGCCGAGGTGGCTGCATCCCACCCCTATCGACCCCGCCACCTCCCCGAGGTGGCGTCCCGCCCTCGTCGACCCCGCCACCTCGGCGAGGTGCTGCGTGCCCGGTCACCACCGGTCGTGATCCACACCTGCTCGGGGAGGTTGCGGCATCATGCACCCGTTGACCCCGCCACCTCCCCGATGTGGCTGCGTCCCATCCCCGTTGACCCCGCCACCTCCCCGATGTGGCTGCGTCCCATCCCCGTTGACCCCGCCACCTCCCCGATGTGGCTGTGCCCCACCCCGTCGACCCGCCACCTTCCTGACCTGGGTGCATCCCGCCCGTCAACCTCGCCATTTCGGTGAAGTGGTCCGGGTGCCCGGTCGCCACCGGTGGTGATCCACACCTGGTCGGGGAGGTTGCGGCATCACGCACCGCTCGATCGCGCCACCTCCCCGAGGTGGCGCGCACGCCTTCAGGCGGCGGGAAGTGGGCGGTCGCGCCCGCTCAAACCGGTGTACGCGGCAACGGTCCTGCCCGCGATGGCGGCTGTGGTGTCCACGTGGCCGCCCGCCTCCACGCAGACACGGATCGCGGCCGGACAGTCGTGCGGCAGCGTGGCGGCGACCCAGCCGCAGGAGCCCTGCCCGTCGAAGGCGGACGCGGCAGCCACCGGCCACGGCGTGCCGGTACGGATCAGCCGCAGCACCGTCACCGCGCCCGGCCCGTACCCCCGGGTGTGGGCCGCAGCGCTGCGCGAACGCCAACGCCAGCCGGTCCCGGTCGATCCGTCCCCCGCCGGCCAGTCCGGCCACCACCGAACAGGCCATCTCGGTGTCGTCGGTCCACTCCCACGGCGCTCTGCGCGCCGGGTCCGCATCGGGCTCGGACGCGCTCCCCGCGCCCGAGCCGCGCGCGGGATCGCGGGCGCTCCGCGCGCCGGTCCGCACGGGATCGCGGGCGCTCTTGTGTGCGGTTACGGTCCGAACGGGTGGATTGACGGCGGGTACGACTGGGCATCGCCGGCGTGCGCGGGATCGCCCGTCGATCCGGGGACCCTGCGGCCAGGCGTCAACCCGGGCACCCTCCGGCGGGAGCGGAGGTCACTCGTCGGCGCCGGGCGCCACCGGGCGGGAGCGGGCGTCCACGAGCGGGTCGGGCGCGGCGGCGGCCACCGGGAACGGCGGCGGCGTCCCGCCGTAGCTCGGGCACAGCGCCTGGTGGTTGCACCAGTCGCACAGGCGGCTCGGCCGGGGACGGAAGTCCTGCCGGGCGGTGGCCTGCTCGATCGCCCGCCACAGCGCCACCACGGTGCGCTCGAAACGCACCAGCTCGTCGGCGTCCGGCGCGTAGTCGCAGACCTCGGCGTCCTTGAGGTAGAGCAGGCGCAGCACGCGCGGCACCACGCCCCGGGTGCGCCACAGCACCAGGGCGTAGAACTTGAGCTGGAACAGCGCGCGCGCCTCGAACGCCTCGCGCGGCGCCCCGCCGGTCTTGTAGTCGACCACCCGTAGCGCGCCGTCCGGCGCGACGTCGAGCCGGTCGAGGTAACCGCGGATGAGCAGCTCGTCGTCCACCACCGCGGAGATCAGCGCCTCGCGCTCGGCCGGCTCCAGCCGGCGCGGGTCCTCCACCGCGAAGTAGCCGTCCAGCAGCGCCGTCGCCGACCGGAGGAACTCCTGCGGCCCGACGGCGTCGCCGTCGGCGAACAGCGTCGCCAGCTCCGGCTCCTCGGTGACCAGACGGTCCCACTGCGGGACGACCAGGTCACCCGCCGACTCCGGGGTGCGCGCCGCGGCCGGCAGGTCGAACAGCCGCTCCAGCACGGCGTGCACGAGCGTGCCCCGGGCCTGCTCGACGGTCGGCCGCTCGGGCAGCCGGTCGATACTGCGGAACCGGTAGAGCAACGGGCAGGTCTTGAAATCTGCCGCCCGCGACGGCGACAACGAGGCCCGCACGGTGACCGGCGCCGGTGCCGCCGTCTGGTCGCCGTGACTGTCGATCATCGGTTCCGCCGTCATGACCGGAAGGTTAGGGCACGCGTGTGACAGGGCCGGCGTCGCCGCACCGAAGCATGATCGGGATCGCGGCACCCTGGGTCGTCCCCGGCTGCGGGGCTCGCCGAAGCTCAGCTCACGTAGCATCGGGCCGGTGCAGCAGCGGAGCCGAGGACCCCGCCGGCCGGGGCTCAGCCTCGGCCGGGTCCTCGGGGTGCCGCTGCGCGTCGACGCCTCGATGCTGCTGCTCACCGTCGTGGTCACGGTGCTGTACGCGGCGCTGGCCCGCCGTCAGCTCGACCTCGGCCCGCTCGGCGGCTACCTGGTCGGCCTCGGCTTCGTGATCTCCCTGCTCGGCTCCGTGCTGCTGCACGAGCTGGGCCACGCGCTGACCGCCCGCCGGTACGGCATCGGTGTGCGGGGGATCACGCTGGAACTGCTCGGCGGCTACACCGAGATGGACCGCGACGCCCCCAGCCCTCGGGTCGAGCTGCTGATCTCCCTGGCCGGTCCGGCCGTCTCCGCAGTGCTCGGCGCCGGCGCGGTCGCCGCCACCCTCGCCCTGCCCGCCGGCACGCTCGGCCACCAGCTCGCCTTCCAGCTCGCGGTCAGCAACGTGGTGGTGGCGATCTTCAACAGCCTGCCCGGCCTGCCGCTGGACGGCGGCCGGGCGCTGCGCGCCGCCGTGTGGGCGCTCACCCGCGACCGGCACCGCGGCACCGAGGTGGCCGGCTGGGTGGGCCGGGCCGTCGCGCTGGGCACGCTGGCGCTGGTCGTGGTGCTCACCATGCGCCGGGCGCTGGCCCCGCTGGCCCTGCCGCTGCTGCTGCTCGTCGCGCTGACGCTGTGGCGCGGCGCCGGCCAGTCGATCCGGATGGCGCGCATCGGCCGCCGGCTGCACCTGGTCGACCTGGCCCGGCTGGCCCGCGCGGTGCTGCCGGTGCCCGCCGGCACGCCGCTGGCCGAGGCCCAGCGCCGCCGCGACGAGGCGGGCACCCCCGAGGCGGCGCTCGGCGTGGTCGACTCGGCCGGCCGTACGGTCGCCCTGGTCGACCCGGCCCGCGTCGCCGCCGTACCCCCGGAACGGAGGCCGTGGGTCGCGGTGGACGAGGTGGCCCGCGACCTGTCCGCCGTGCCGGCCCTGCCGCTCGGGGCGGACGGCGAGCGGGTGCTGGAGACCGTGCGCACCCACCCGGGCGCGCAGTACGTCGTGACGGCAGGCGAAGATGTGGTCGGCGTGCTGCACATCGCGGATCTCGCCCAGCTCCTGGAACCCGAACGGAAGACGAACACGTGACCGCAGAGATCCCCACCGTCCCGGCGTTGCCCCCGGTCCACCGCGGGCCGTTCCGGCCGGGCGACCGGGTCCAGCTGACCGACCCGAAGGGCCGGATGCACACCGTGACGCTGGAGCCGGGCAAGGAGTTCCACACCCATCGCGGGATCCTCAAGCACGACACCCTGATCGGCCTGCCCGACGGCAGCGTGGTCACCACCGCCGGCGGCGGCACCGCGTTCCTGGCGCTGCGGCCGCTGCTGTCGGACTACGTGCTGTCCATGCCGCGAGGCGCCCAGGTGATCTACCCGAAGGACTCGGCGCAGATCGTCGCCATGGGCGACGTCTTCCCCGGCGCCAAGGTGCTGGAGGCCGGCGCCGGATCCGGCGCGCTGTCCTGCTCGCTGCTGCGGGCCGTCGGCACCGAGGGTGAGCTGCACTCGTTCGAGCTGCGCGACGACTTCGCCCAGATCGCCCGCCGCAACGTCGAGGCGTTCTTCAACGGCCCGCACCCGGCCTGGAACCTGCACGTCGGCGACGTCGCCGACTGCGCCGAGACCGGATTCGACCGGATCATCCTCGACATGCTCACCCCGTGGGAGATGCTCGACATGGTCGAGCGGGCACTTGTGCCCGGCGGCGTGCTGATCGGCTATGTGGCCACCACCCCGCAGCTGTCCGAGCTGGTCGAGGCGCTGCGCGAGCGCGGCGGCTGGACCGAGCCGCGCGCCTGGGAGTCGCTCGTGCGCGACTGGCACGCCGAGGGGCTCGCCGTCCGACCGGACCACCGGATGATCGCCCACACCGCGTTCCTGGTCTCCGCGCGCAAGCTCGCCCCCGGGGTCACCGCGCCGCCGCGGCGGCGCAAGCCCAGCAAGGGCGCCGAGGCGTACGCGCAGCGCCGCGACGCCCTGCGCGCCGCCGCCGCGGCCCGCGCGGCGGAGGAGCCGGAGCAGTCCTGACCCCCGCCGCGCGCCCGCGCGCGCACGGGCGGATCATGTGTGCCGGTGGGGACGACACCTGAGCGGGTGGAGACGGTGGCATGAGCGAGCGGATCGGGGCGCGCGTCGGGCGGCGCGCCCGTGCCGGTGACCGGAACCGACGGCGGCGCCGCGGCGCGGGTCGGCGGGAGGCGGCGTGAGCAACCCCGGCTACGGCAACGGCGATCTGCCCGCCGTCTTCCCGGACTGGTCGCCCTACACCGATCTGGAGTCGGCCGCCCGGGCGTACCTGCGCGACCCGGACATCGCGCTGGAGGCGCTCGACGGCGTGCTGCGCGGCGCCTCAGTGCTCGGTTTCACGCTGGAGCGCTTCGTCAACGAGGTGAACGGCGTGTGGCAGGAGGTCGTCGTCTGCGACGGCAGCCGGCTGGTGCTCTGGCACGGTGAGGACGTGCCGCCGGGGGAGGGGCCGCCCGGCGCGATGACCTCGTCGCTGCGGGTGGTGCCGCTGTCCACCGTCACCGAGGTCGGCTGCCGGCGGCGGCTCATGCGCGCCGACAACGGCACCGTACGGGTCGACAGCATCGACGTGTACCTGCTGCTCAGCTCACTGGACGAGGCGCCGCCCAGCGACGAAACGATCGGCGCGCCCCGGCACGACGCGCTGCGATTCGGCAAGACCCTCGACGACGGCGGGGCCGGGCAGATCGCCCGGCTGGAGGAGTTCGCCCGGCTGGTCGCCTCGGTCGTCGGCCGGCCCCTGCTCTGAGGCGGACGCACGACGGGCCGGGGACCACACGTCCCTGGCCCGTCGTGTCCGTCTCTGCCTCAGTCCTCGGCCTCCGGGCCGGCCACCTCGACGCCGTCGCTGCCGCGCACCACGTGGATGCACTCGCCCGGGCACTCCTTCGCGGAGTCGATCACCTCGAGGCGCAGGTGCTCCGGCACGTCCACCCGGGCGCCGGGGGCCTGCCGCAGCTCGCCGTCGGGGCCCTTGACGTACGCCAGGCCGTCGACGTCGAACTCGAAGACCTCCGGCGCGTACTGCACGCAGAGCCCGTCACCGGTGCAGAGATCCTGATCCACCCAGACCTGCAACTGGTCGGTCGCGACGTCGGTCACGAAGCACCCCCCATGTTCTCCCGTCCCACGCTCCGACGGTACCCGAACGCCCGTACCCGCCCCGCGACCAGCCCTTCGCGATCAAGCTTCGGTGACGAGCGCGTTGCTGTGGACCGAATCGGGCTCATAGCGGCTAGTGTTAGGTCAGAACGTTCAAGCCCCCCGGGGAGGTGGGACGTGGCACGCAGCGACGACGCGGACTCGCGCGCCGCACGGTGGGAAAAGGAAGCCCACGATCTCTCCACGCAGGTCGCGTTCCTGCAAGAGGAACTCGCTCTGGTGCGGCGCAAGTTGACCGAAAGCCCTCGACACGTCCGGCAGCTCGAAGAGCGGCTGGCGGCCACCCAGGCACAGTTGGCGCGGCTGACCGAGAACAACGAGCGGCTCGTGAGCACCCTCAAGGAGGCTCGCGCGCAGATCGTGACGCTCAAGGAGGAGATCGACCGGCTCGCCCAGCCGCCGAGTGGCTACGGCGTCTTCCTGGCCAAGCACGACGACGGCACGGTGGACGTGTTCACCGGCGGGCGCAAGCTCCGGGTGGCCGTCTCGCCCTCGCTGGAGGTCGACGAGCTGCGCCGGGGCCAGGAGGTCCTGCTCAACGACGCGCTCAACATCGTCGACGCGTTCGGCTACGAGCGGGTCGGCGAGGTGGTGATGCTCAAGGAGATCCTGGCAGGCCCCGAGGGCGCTCCGGGTGACCGGGCACTCGTGGTCTCGCACTCCGACGAGGAGCGCATCGTGCACCTCGCCGAGACCCTGATCGGCAGCGCGATCCGGGCCGGCGACTCGCTCATGATCGAGCCCCGCTCGGCGTACGCGTACGAGCGGATCCCGAAGAGCGAGGTCGAGGAGCTGGTCCTGGAGGAGGTGCCCGACGTCGACTACGAGGACATCGGTGGCCTCCAGGCGCAGATCGAGCAGATCCGCGACGCGGTGGAACTGCCCTTCCTGCACTCCGACCTGTTCCGCGAGCATCAGCTCCGGCCGCCGAAGGGCATCCTGCTCTACGGCCCGCCCGGCTGCGGCAAGACGCTCATCGCCAAGGCGGTGGCGAACTCGCTGGCCAAGAAGATCGCCGAGCGGGAGGGCAAGGATCGGCACACCAGCTTCTTCCTCAACATCAAAGGCCCTGAGCTGCTCAACAAGTACGTCGGCGAGACCGAGCGGCACATCCGGCTGATCTTCCAGCGGGCACGGGAGAAGGCCGGTGAGGGCACTCCGGTGATCGTGTTCTTCGACGAGATGGACTCGGTGTTCCGCACCCGCGGCTCCGGCGTCTCCTCCGACGTGGAGAACACCATCGTCCCGCAGCTGCTCAGCGAGATCGACGGCGTCGAGGGCCTGGAGAACGTCATCGTCATCGGCGCCTCCAACCGGGAAGACATGATCGACCCGGCGATCCTGCGCCCCGGCCGGCTCGACGTGAAGATCAAGATCGAGCGGCCGGACGCCGAGGCGGCGAAGGACATCTTCTCCAAGTACATCCTCGCCGGCCTGCCGCTGCACGCCGACGACCTGGCCGAACACGGCGGCGACGCCCAGGCCACGGTCGCGGCGATGATCGACGCGGTGGTCCTGCGGATGTACTCCGAGACCGAGGAGAACCGGTTCCTCGAGGTCACCTACGCCAACGGTGACAAGGAAGTCCTCTACTTCAAGGACTTCAACTCCGGCGCGATGATCCAGAACATCGTCGACCGGGGCAAGAAGATGGCCATCAAGGAGTTCCTCACCTCCGGCCGCAAGGGTCTGCGCCTGCAGCACCTGCTCGACGCCTGCGTCGACGAGTTCCGCGAGAACGAGGACCTGCCCAACACCACCAACCCCGACGACTGGGCCCGCATCTCCGGTAAGAAGGGCGAGCGGATCGTCTACATCCGCACGCTCGTCTCCGGCGGCAAGGGCGCCGAGGCCGGACGGTCCATCGAGACCGCCAGCAACACCGGCCAGTACCTGTAGTCCGACCCCCTCGACGAAGGCCCGTGGCGTACGCGCCACGGGCCTTCGCGCGTACCCGGGGAAGCCGCCACACCGGACCCGGCGCTGCCGCCACGCCCCCTCGGCGCGTCACGCCGACTACGCTCGACGTGACGGGGACCGGGACGGCGAGCGGAGCGGGCAGGTCGATGAGCGTTAGACGGATCATGGGCACCGAGGTCGAGTACGGCATCTCCGTGCCCGGTCAGGCCGGAGCCAACCCGATGGTCACCTCCTCCCAGGTGGTCAACGCCTACGGGGCGCGGCCGGAACTCAACCGGGGCGGCCGGGCCCGCTGGGACTACGAGGAGGAGTCGCCACTGCGCGACGCCCGGGGGTTCACCTACTCCGGCGCCGCGTACGACCCGGCCGAGGCGCTCGCCGACGAGGATCTCGGGCTCGCCAACGTCATACTCACCAACGGCGCCCGCCTCTACGTCGACCACGCGCACCCGGAGTACTCCACACCCGAGGTCACAAACCCCCTCGACGTGGTGCGGTGGGACAAGGCGGGGGAGCGGGTGATGGCCGAGGCGTCCCGCCGCGCCGCGACCATCCCGGGCACCCACCCGATCCACCTGTACAAGAACAACACCGACAACAAGGGCGCGAGCTACGGAGCGCACGAGAACTACCTGATGCGCCGGCAGACGCCGTTCGCCGACATCGTGGCGTACCTGACGCCGTTCTTCGTCACCCGGCAGATCGTCTGCGGCGCCGGGCGGGTCGGCATCGGCCAGGACGGCGGCCAGAGCGGTTTCCAGATCTCCCAGCGGGCCGACTTCTTCGAGGTCGAGGTGGGACTGGAGACGACGCTCAAGCGGCCCATCATCAACACCCGCGACGAGCCGCACGCCGACGCCGACAAGTACCGCCGGCTGCACGTCATCATCGGCGACGCCAACCTCTCCGAGATCTCCACGTTCCTCAAGGTCGGCACCACCTCGCTGATCCTCGCCATGATCGAGGAGAAGGCGCTCGGCGCGGACCTGGGCATCGCCGACCCGGTGGCCGAGCTGCGCGCGGTCAGCCACGATCCGTCGCTCAAGCACCTGATGCGGATGCGCGACGGCCGCAGGCTCACCGCGCTGGACGTGCAGTGGGCGTACCTGGAGCGGGTGAGCTCCTTCGTGGACGACCGCCAGGGCAAGGACGTGGACGCGCAGACGGCCGACGTGCTGCGCCGCTGGGAGAGCGTGCTGGACCGGCTGGGCCGGGACGCGTTCGAGTGCGCCGACGAGCTGGACTGGGTGGCCAAGCTGCGGCTGCTGGAGGGCTACCGGGAGCGGGAGAAGCTCGCCTGGGGCTCGCACAAGCTGCAACTGGTCGACCTCCAGTACTCCGACGTGCGGCCGGAGAAGGGCCTCTATCACCGGCTGGTGCAGCGCGGCTCGATGAAGACGCTGCTCACCGACGAGCAGACGCGCACCGCGATGACCGAGCCGCCGGAGGACACGCGGGCCTACTTCCGGGGCCGCTGCCTGGACCGGTACGCCTCCGAGGTAGTCGCCGCGAGCTGGGACTCGGTCATCTTCGACGTGGGCCGGGAGTCGCTGGTCCGGGTGCCGATGATGGAGCCCGAGCGGGGCACCCGCGCGCACGTCGGCGAGCTGTTCGACCGGTGCGAGAGCGCGAAGGATCTGCTGGAGACGCTCACCGGCGGGTGACCCCGATGCCGGAAGGCCCGCCGGGTGCCGGAAACGGGCACGCGACGGGCCTTTCGTCGCTCCCGCGAGGTAAGTTGATCGCAGGCGATCGTGGAGGAGGCACCACCATGGCGACGCAAGAGGGTGGGCAGACCCAGTCCGGCAAGTCCCGCGAGGAGGTCGAGGAGGTCACCGCGGAGGCCAACCCCGAGGTGGCCGAGCGGCACGCCGAGATCACCGAGGACGTGGACGACCTGCTCGACGAGATCGACTCCGTCCTGGAGGAGAACGCCGAGGAGTTCGTCCGAGGATATGTACAAAAGGGCGGCCAGTGAGGCATATGTCTGTTTCGCCCGTCAGGGCGAAGGGCAGGCCGTCGACCGCCGGCACCACGATGATCGCACCGGACGGGTGCGCGGGATAATCTGCTTCAACTGCAACGGTGGTCTTGGCCGGTCCCGGGACGCTCCCGTGGGGCCGGCCGGGGCGATCACGTACCTGAGAGGAACCACGTGGCAGCGGGTTTTGATCCATCCGGGCGTCTTCCAGATGTGTTCACCAACGCGGGGACGTCCTCCTTCACAGCGTTCCTGAGCAAGGTGGCCCCCGAGATGCTGCCCGGCCGTCGGCCGCTGCCGCCCGGCATGGCCGCCGACATGGCGCCGCACGCGACCACCATCGTGGCCATCTCGGCCGCCGGTGGTGTGGTCATGGCCGGCGACCGGCGCGCCACGATGGGCAACCTGATCGCCCAGCGCGACATCGAGAAGGTGCACCCGGCCGACGCGTACTCGCTCGTCGGCATCGCGGGCACCGCCGGCATCGGCATCGAGCTGATGCGACTGTTCCAGGTGGAGCTGGAGCACTACGAGAAGATCGAGGGCGCGATGCTCTCGCTCGACGGCAAGGCCAACCGCCTGGCGTCGATGATCCGCGGCAACCTGGGCGCGGCCATGCAGGGCCTCGCCGTGATCCCGCTGTTCGCCGGCTTCGACCTGGCCGCGAGCGACCCGCAGCGGGCCGGGCGGATCTTCAGCTTCGACGTGACCGGCGGCCCGTACGAGGAGACCGGTTACGACGCCATCGGCTCCGGTTCGCTGTTCGCCAAGTCCGCCCTGAAGAAGCGGTTCCGGGCCGGCCTGTCGGTCCAGGACGCGACGCGGCTGGCGGTCGAGGCGCTCTACGACGCGGCGGACGACGACACCGCCACCGGCGGCCCCGACCTGACCCGGCGGATCTACCCGGTCGTGATGACCGCGACCGCCGAGGGCACCCACCGGCTCACCGACGCCGAGACGGCGGCGATCGCGGAGAGCGTGGTGTCCGGCCGGATGGAGAACCCCGGCGGCTGAGGCCCCTCCCACCGTCCACCGAGTCAGCAGTCCCGCAGAAGGAGAACCGCCGCCGTGGCCATGCAGTTCTACGCCTCGCCCGAGCAGATCATGCGCGACCGCTCCGAGCTGGCCCGCAAGGGCATCGCCCGGGGCCGCAGCGCGGTGGTCCTGAGCTACGAGGGCGGGGTGCTCTTCGTCGCCGAGAACCTGTCCAGCACGCTGCACAAGGTCAGCGAGATCTACGACCGGATCGGCTTCGCCGCTGTCGGCCGGTACAACGAGTTCGAGAACCTGCGCCGCGCGGGCGTGCGGATGGCCGACCTCAACGGGCTCAGCTACGACCGCCGGGACGTGACCGGCCTGGCGCTCGCCAACGCGTACGCGCAGACGCTGGGCGCGATCTTCACCGAGCAGTCGAAGCCGTTCGAGGTGGAGATCTGTGTGGCCGAGGTGGGCGCCACCGCCGAGGACGACTCCCTCTACCGGGTGACCTACGACGGCTCGGTGAACGACGAGCCGGGCCGGATGGCGATGGGCGGACAGGCCGAGGCGATCAGCGGGGTGCTGAAGAACGAGCACCGGCCGGAGATGTCGCTGTCGGAGGCGGTCCGCGCCGCCATGAAGGCGCTGAGCAGCGTCGGCGGCGAGGGCGGGGCGTCCCGCACGATCGCCGCGAACCAGCTGGAGGTGGCGGTCCTGGACCGGCGCCGGGTGGGGCGTACGTTCCGGCGGGTGACCGGCGCGGCGCTCACCGCGCTGCTGGAGGGCGACGCCGAGGCCGACACCGCGCCCGCGCCGGGCCGGGCGAAGACGCCGACCGTGCCGACGGAGGAGGCGAAGAAGCCGACCACGTCGGCGGGTTCGGCCGATCTGGAGGGCAACGCGGAGGACAAGCCCGCCGAGTGACGACCGTCGCGGACCCCGCCACCTCGCCGAGGTGGCGGGGTTTTTCGCGTACGGATGCCGCCACCTCGCCGATCTGCGCGGGGGAGATCGCAAGCGGCGAGCGTCGGCGCTGCCCATCGGAGGCTCCGGGCGGCTAATGTCTCATCATGGAGCGGCGAATCTTCGGCCTCGAAACCGAGTACGGCGTCACCTGCACCTATCGCGGGCAACGCCGACTGTCCCCCGACGAGGTCGCGCGGTACCTGTTCCGGCGGGTGGTGTCGTGGGGCCGGTCGAGCAACGTGTTCCTGCGCAACGGCGCCCGCCTCTATCTCGACGTCGGTTCGCACCCGGAGTACGCGACTCCGGAGTGCGACTCGGTGACCGACCTGGTGGCACACGACCGGGCCGGTGAGCGGATCCTGGAGGGCCTGCTCGTCGACGCGGAGAAGCGGCTGCACGACGAGGGCATCGCGGGCGAGATCTACCTGTTCAAGAACAACACCGACTCGGCCGGCAACTCGTACGGCTGCCACGAGAACTATCTGGTGTCCCGGCACGGCGAGTTCGGCCGGCTCGCCGACGTGCTCATCCCGTTCCTGGTCACCCGGCAGTTGATCTGCGGCGCGGGCAAGGTGCTGCAGACGCCGCGCGGCGCTGTCTACTGCCTGTCCCAGCGGGCCGAGCACATCTGGGAGGGTGTCTCGTCGGCGACCACCCGCAGCCGGCCGATCATCAACACCCGCGACGAGCCGCACGCGGACGCCGAGCGCTACCGCCGGCTGCACGTGATCGTCGGTGACTCGAACATGAACGAGGTCACCACGCTGCTGAAGGTCGGCACCGCCGACATCGTGCTGCGGATGATCGAGGCCGGCGTGGTGATGCGGGACCTGACGCTGGAGAACCCGATCCGGGCCATCCGCGAGGTGTCGCACGACATCACCGGCCGGCGCAAGGTGCGGCTGGCCTCCGGCAAGGAGGTCTCGGCGCTGGAGATCCAGCAGGAATACCTGGCCAAGGCGACGGAGTTCGTGGAGCGCCGGGGCGGCGACCAGACCGCGAAGCGGGTGGTCGACCTGTGGGGCCGGGTGCTGCGCGCGGTCGAGACCGGCGACCTGGACCCGGTGGCCCGCGAGATCGACTGGGTCACCAAGCTGAAGCTGATCGAGCGTTACCAGCGCAAGCACGACCTGCCGCTGTCGCACCCGCGGGTGGCGCAGATGGACCTGGCCTACCACGACCTGCGGCGCGGGCGCGGCCTGTACGGGCTGCTGGAGCGCCGTCGTGAGGTGGACCGGGTGGCCACCGACCCGGAGATCTTCGAGGCGAAGGAGACGCCGCCGCAGACGACCCGGGCGCGGCTGCGCGGCGAGTTCATCCGCCACGCCCAGGAGAAGCGGCGCGACTTCACCGTGGACTGGGTGCACCTGAAGCTGAACGACCAGGCGCAGCGCACGGTGCTGTGCAAGGACCCGTTCCGGGCCTACGACGAGCGGGTGGAGCGGCTGATCGCCAGCATGTGATCGTGCGGGCGGCCGGTGCCCGGCACCGGCCGCCCGTCCACAGGTACGCTGGCGTCGCGATGAACACTTCCGAATCCGCCGGTGGGTCCGGCCGCGAGACGTCCTCGGACCGTGACGGCACCGAGAAGCTCAACTGGATCGACCGTCGGCGGGAGAAGATCCGCGCCGAGATCGAGCGCAACAGGCGCGGCGACTACACGGTGCCGACCTGGGTGCTGGCGGCGGCGCTGGTGCTGATCGTGGGCGCCTGGCTCGGGCTGATCCTGTTCCTCGGCTGAGTTCCGGGCCGGTCAGTTGTACGGCATCCGGGGGAACCAGCCGAAGCCGAACAGCGCAGGCACCCGCACGTCCCAGTAGACGACTGTGAAGACGCCGAGCGCGACGAGCAGCGCTCCGGTGACCACGGCGGCGCGGCGGGGGTCGGCCCCCCATGCGAGGAAGCGTCCCCGGCTGATCGCCACGGCGACCGCGAAGACGACTGTGACGAGCACGATGTTGCCCAGCGACTGGAGCGTGAACGCCAGCGCTCCGTAGAGCGGGTTGCCGGTGTCGACGGCCCAGTGGAACAGCTTGTTGAACATCGGGTAGGGCCGGCCGACGAGGAAACCGCCGACAAGCGCGCCGATCGTCACCACCCGGGCGACGGGCCGGTGCGCGAAGACGTCCGGCACCAGCTTGAGCGCGGCGAGTCCGAGGTAGGTCAGGGCGAGTCCGATGACGCCGAAGACGACCGACGACTGGATGAGGCGTACCGGGACGCCGCCGACCACGTCGGTGGACAGCTGGGGCAGCCGGTCGCCGGCCAGCACGCCGACGACGCCGTAGCTCGCCGAGACGGCGACCATGCCGAGGGTCAGCCAGCCGACCGGGCGCAGCAGGGCACGCAGCGCCGGCCGGGTGCCACCGGCCGGGTCGGCGCCGGAGACCTGGCTCATCGGCCCGACCGAGGCCGCGACGGCGATGTTGCAGGCGGTGAAGGTCCCGGCGAAGCCGGAGACGAAGGCGAAGAGCAATCCGGCGACGGTGCCGGTGATGGCGGTCTCCTTGGCGTCGTGGCCCAGCACGGTGTTCGCGACGTTGTCGCCGATGACCTTGTCGACCAGCTCGAACGACCACAGGACGGCCAGCAGCACGCCGGCTGCCGCGCTGACCAGGGCGAGTCGCAGCCGGTGCCGGGGGCGATGGGGGGAGATCCCGGCGTCGGGGGTCGCGTCCGGGAACTGTCGCAGTGCCATGAGGGGCCTCCTAAACGGCGGCCGCACGCGTTCCCCGGGCAGCCGGGAACGACGCCTGTCAGTGGGGAGTGGTGGGGCCGGAGTCGGGTACCCGGCAAGTATGGGGAGGCCGGGCAGGGCCCTGGTTCTTCCATCATGCTGACCTGTCTCCGGCGTCTTCTCCGGCGCCGGCGGTGACGGCACTCTGGACGGCGAGGCCGCCGGCACCGCCGGCACGGACAGGGAGCGTGACGTCATCGCACACATCGATCTCGGGCTGGACGAGAAGGCACATCCGGGTATCCGAGGGCCGCTGCGGTTCCGGCCGGAGACGGCGAAGCCGCTGGGCGAGCTGGCGGAGGTGCTGCTGCGCGCGCCGCATCCCACGCTGACGCCGGGCGAGCGGGAGCTGATCGCGGCGTACGTCTCCGGCCTCAACGACTGCGACTTCTGCTGCTCGTCGCACGCGGCGTTCGCGGCCGCGCAGCTGCCCGCCGGGATGCCGTTGGTCGACCAGGTGCGCGCGGACGTCGGCACGGCCCCGGTCGACGCCAGGCTGCGGGCACTGCTGCACATCGCCGCCGCGGTGCGCCGCAGCGGCCGGGAGGTCACCACCGAACTGGTCGAGGCGGCCCGCGCGGAGGGCGCCACCGACCTGGAGATCCACGACACGGTGCTGATCGCCGCCGCGTTCTGCATGTTCAACCGCTACGTCGACGGTCTGGGCACCTGGACGCCGCGGGATCCCGAGGCGTACGCGCGAGCCGCCGACCACCTCGTCGCGAACGGTTACCTGGCGATCTGACGGCGGCGCGGCTCAGCCGAGCAGGCGGGCCGCGTACCGGCCGGCGGCGGCGGCGGCCAGGAAGTAGGCGTGGTCGGCGTCCAGGCCCCGGCCCATCGTGGACAGGCCGACCGGGGTGGCCCGCAGCGCCGCGTCGAGGCCGTCGGCAGGCACCGTGACGATGCGGTGCCGGTCGGCCAGCGGCGTCAGCGCCGCGGCGACCTCCGCGGCCAGGCCGGGGGCGAGGCCGTCCGGCACGACCAGCTCCGCGGGGGCCAGCGCGACCCGGCCGTACGCGGTCAGGCTGTGGTGGGAGACGCCACGGTGCCGGGGGCGGGCGTCGGCGTCGGAGATGCGCAGCGAGCCGACCGGGCGCCCGCCCAGCGTGGCGACCGCGTTCACGGCTTCGCCGACCGCGACGCCGGAGAAGCCCCAGCGGGTGCCGGTGCCGAGGTTGCCCGGCCCCTGGGCGACGATCGTCAGGTCGGCGTCGAGCACGTGCCGGGCGGCGAGCAGGCCGCTGTGCAGTGTGCTCGCCTCCAGGTCACCGCCGAACGCCTGGCCCACGCTGACCGTGCCGGCGAGGTGCCCGGACAGCCCGGCCAGGGTGCGGGAGAACCAGGCCGGCAGCGCGCCACCGTCGGTCAGCACGTACGCGACCCGGGCGTCAGGCGCGTCGGCGCGTACACCGGCCAGGATCGCCGGCAGCGCGGAGTGCAGATCGGCGGTGACCACCGGCATGCCGTCGACCGAGTCCGCGGCGGCCAGCCGGTCGTGGTGCGGCGACGCCTCCTCGTCCACGCCGAGCAGGATCGGTTGCAGCGGCGTGTAGCGGGCCTTGACCAGGTGCCCGGCGTCGCGGCTGTCACCGGCCTGCGGCGGGTCCGGCGGCAGCCGGTCGGGCAGCGCCACGACCAGCGCGTAGCCGCCGGTGCCGAGGCCCATCAGCAGCGCGCCGGCGTTGAGCAGCACCCGGTCGCCGGGTTCGGGCTCGCCGACCAGGGCCGGGTAGGCCAGGGCGCGCATCCGGGCGCCGTCGGGCAGGTCGACGTCGAGTTCGACAGCGCCGGCCCACCGTCGCCGTACCGCCGTGACCGTGCCGGACCGCCATCGCACCATGCGGTGCACCGTATCGGCCGCCGCCGGGACGGCTCCCGGGCGGGTCAGGGGTTCCGGTCGTCGACCGGGCGGCCCGCCTCGTCCTGGGTGGTGCGGGCGGTCCGGCCGGCCGAACCGGACCGGGTGGGGTCGAGGAAGACGTACGCGATCTCCGGGAAGTGCCCGGTGAGCCGGCGTTCGGCCTCGTCGGCGGCGGCCTCGATGTCGGCGCCGGTGGCGTCGTCACGGAAGTCGACCTTGGCGGCGACGAGGATGTCGTCGGGACCGAGGAACATGGTCATCAGGGTGTCGACGTGGTCCACCGTCGGCACGTCCGTCAGCTCCCGCTCGATGCGCCGGTGCAGCCGGTCGGAGACGGAGCGGCCGACCAGCAGCGAGATGTTGCTGCGGGCCAGCACGACGGCGACCACCAGCAGCAGTACGCCGATGAGGATCGAGGCGACGCCGTCGTACAGTTCGTCGCCGGTCAGGTGCGACAGGGTGAGCCCGCCGGCGGCGATCAGCAGGCCGATCAGCGCGGCGCTGTCCTCCAGGAAGACGGCCTTGACGGTGGTGTCGGCGGTCAGGCGCAGATAGCGGCGCGGGGTGGTGCCCCAGCGGCGTGACTCGCCGCGCACCTGCCGGACCGCCCGGGCCAGCGACACCGACTCGATCGCGAAGGAGACCGCCAGCACCACGTACGCGACGAGGTATTCGCCGCTGTGCTCGTGCACCAGGATGGTGGTGACGCCGTGCGTGACGGCGAAGCCCGCACCGGCCACGAAGGTGAACAGCGCGGCGAGGAACGCCCAGACGTAGCTCTCCTTGCCGTACCCGAAGGGGTGCCGGGTGTCGGCGGGCCGCGCGCCGCGGCGCAGCGCCAGGTAGAGCAGCACCTCGGTGGTGGTGTCGGCGAGCGAGTGGGCGGCCTCGGAGAGCATCGCCGCGGAGCCCGAGATCAGGCCCGCGACCAGCTTGGCGACCGCGATGGCGAGGTTCGCCGCGCCGGCCACCACGACAGTGCCGACGCTCTCGGTCTTGACCTCCGGTTCCGCCATGCGATCACCCTATGACCGGTCGATGCCCGCCGCCGGGTGGGAAGACCCCCGCGCCGCGCCGCGCGGGTGCCCGCGCCCGACGCGCGGGCTGCTAGCGTTTGGGCGTGTCCCGGACCCGTACCGAACGCCTGGTCAACCTGGTGATCTGCCTGCTGTCGACGCGACGCTTCCTGACCGCCGCGCAGATCGCCGCGACCGTGCCCGGCTACGAGCACGACCCGGACGACGCCAAGGACCACGAGGCGTTCCAGCGCAAGTTCGAGCGCGACAAGGCCGAGCTGCGTGAGCTGGGCGTGCCGCTGGAGACGGGCACGGCGAGCGTCTTCGACGCCGAGCCGGGCTACCGGATCGCGCCGCGCGCGTACGCGCTGCCCGACATCCCGCTCGAACCGGACGAGGCCGCGGCCGTGGGCATCGCCGCCCGGCTGTGGCAGCACGCCGGGCTGGCCGCCGCCGCGTCGTCGGGGCTGGCGAAGCTGCGCGCCGCCGGCATCGACGTCGACCCGCAGGCGACGCTGGGCCTGGAGCCGATGGTCACCGTCGACCCGGCGTTCGCGCCGCTCACCGCCGCCGCGCGGGACCGGCGCGAGGTCAGCTTCGACTACCGCGTGCCGGACCGGGACGCGCCCACCCGCCGCCGGGTGCAACCGTGGGGCGTGGTCTGCTGGCGCGGCCGGTGGTATGTCGTCGGCCACGACCTGGACCGGGCGGCGACCCGCTGTTTCCGGCTGTCGCGGGTGGTCGGCACGGTCCGGGCGACCGGCGAGCCGGGCGCCTACGAGCCGCCCGCCGGGGTCGACCTGATCAGCCATGTGGCCCGCTGGTCCGGGCCGGTGGAACGCACCGGCCGGGCCACGGTGCTGGCCACGCCGGGCCGCGCCGCCGGGCTGCGCCGCTGGGCCGTCGAGTGCCAGGCCGGCCCCGACGGCGACCGGCTGGTGCTGCCGTACGCCGACGCCGACTACCTGGCCGGCCAGATCGTCGGGTACGGCCCGGACGTCCGGGTCCTGGAGCCACCGGAGGTGCGGGAGGCGGTCATCCAGCGGCTCAAGGAGGTCGCCGCCCGGCACGACGAGCTGGCAGTGACCGGAGGTGCCCGGTGACCCGCCCGGCGTCCCGCGCGGGCCGTGCCTCCGCCGACCGGCTGGCCCGGCTGCTCAACCTGGTGCCCTACCTGCTGGCCCGCCCCGGCATCGAGATCGCCGAGGCGGCGCACGACCTCGGAGTGACCGAGAAGCAGCTCCGGGAGGACCTGGAACTGCTCTGGGTGTGCGGGCTGCCCGGCTACGGCCCCGGCGACCTGATCGACATGGCGTTCGACGGCGACCGGGTCACCATCACCTACGACGCCGGGATCGACCGCCCGCTGCGGCTGACCCCGGACGAGGCCCTGGCCCTGGTGGTGGCGCTGCGGATGATCGCCGAGACGCCCGGCGTGGCCAACCGGGAGGCGGTCGAACGGGCGCTCGCCAAGATCGAGAATGCCGCCGGTGACCTGGCCGGCGCGCCGGTCGAGGTCCGCCTGCCCGGCGACAGCGCCCGGGTACGCGAGCTGCGCGCCGCCGTCGAGCGCGGCCGGGCGCTGCGGATCACCTACTACACCCCGGCGCGGGACGAGACCACCGAACGCACCATCGACCCGCTGCGGATGCTGATGGTCGGCGGCCGGGCGTACGTGGAGGCGTGGTGCCGCCGCGCCGAGGGGGTACGCCTGTTCCGGGCCGACCGGATCGACGCGGTGACCGAGCTGCCGGAGCAGGCGGTGGTGCCGCCGCAGGCCCGCCCGCACGATCTCAGCGACGGCGTGTTCCGCCCGTCGGCGGACCTGCCGCTGATCACGCTGCGGATCGGCCGGGGCGAGCGGTGGATCACCGAATATTATCCGTGCGAGCGGGTCGAGGCCGACGGCGAGCAGTGGCTGGTGTCGCTGCGCGTCACCGACCTCGGGTGGGCCCGGCGGTTCGTGCTCGGGCTCGGCCCGGAGGTCACAGTCGTGGCCCCGGCCGAGCTGGCCGAGCAGGTACGCGCCCAGGCCGTGGCCGCGCTCGACGCGTACGCCACCCCGGCCGGCAGCGCCGACCCGGCAGCCGTCGGCGGCACCCGATAGGCTGACCGCCGTGGTGACGTGGATCGTGCTCGGGGTCGTGGTGTTCGCGCTGGTCGTACTGGCCCTGGCGATCCGTCCGGTGGTGAGCCGCCTGCCGGGGCTGCGCCGTTCCGCGCTGGCGTTGCAGCGCCGGGCGGTCGAGGCCGAGTCGCTGCGGTCGGCCGCCGAGCAGTTGCAGGCGCGGGCCGAGTCGCTCCAGGAGCGGGCGGCGGTCGCGCAGGAGCGGATCATGTTGATCAAGGCCAAGCGCGGCGACTGATCGACGCCGATCGGCCCGGTGAGCGTCGGCTGCGCGTTCCCGGGCGGTTGCGCGCAGAAATGCGCGGACCTGGACGGTTGACGGGACACTTCGGGTTGGTCGAAACTTCACCGATCGGGCCCGCACGAGCAGGCCCGCGGGGGTGGCAAGCCGCTGCGACACACGTACGATGGGCGACGACCCACCCTCACCGACACAGAGCGACTGGAGCTTCCCATGGGTGCCCTCAAGCCGTGGCACATCGCCGTACTCGTGGTCGTGCTGATCCTGCTGTTCGGCGCGAAGCGGCTCCCCGACGCGGCCCGCTCGCTGGGCCGCTCGCTGCGGATCATCAAGGCCGAGACCAAGAGCCTGCACGACGACGACCGCGATCTCGCCGAGAAGGCCGACGCGCAGTCCGGCTACCAGCCGCTCCCGCCGCAGCAGGGGCACGTGCAGCAGCAGCCGTACGCCCAGGGCCAGCAGCAGTACGCCCAGCAGCAGCCGTACGCGCCGCAGCCGCAGCAGCCCGTGGCCCCGCCGGCCGACCCGGTGCAGCGCGTCCGCGAGAACTGATCCGAGAGGGCCTCAACCACCGTGGCCTTCGGGTTGAAGAAGCGCGGCCCGAGCAGCTTCGCGCGCGCGGCCGACGGCTCGATGACGCTCATCGAGCACATCCGTGAGCTGCGCAACCGGCTGTTCCGGGCGTCGCTGGCGATCCTGGTCGGCTTCGGCTTCGGCATCTGGCTGGCCGAGCCGGTCCGGGTGCTGCTGTCCAAGCCCTACTGCGACCTGCCGCAGTCGTTCGACGCGGCGACGGGCAAGTGCAAGTTCGTGCAGCTCGGCGTCGCCGACGTCTTCCTGCTGAACCTCAAGATCGGCCTCTGGGTGGGCCTGATCATCGCCGCGCCGATCTGGCTCTACCAGCTCTGGGCGTTCATCGCGCCCGGCCTGCACCGCCACGAGCGGCGGTACGCGTACGTCTTCACCGCCCTGGCGGCCCCGCTGTTCGCGGCCGGCGCGGTGCTGGCGTTCTTCGTCACCACCAAGGGGCTCGAGTTCCTGCTCGACATCTCCGGCGACGACATCGCGACCAACCTCGAGGTGACCCGCTACATATCGTTCGTCACGAACCTGATCCTGCTGTTCGGTGTGGCGTTCGAGTTCCCGCTGATCGTGCTGATGCTCAACTTCGTCGGCCTGGCCAGCGCCAAGCGGCTGCTGAGCTGGTGGCGGGTGGCGGTGTTCGTGTTCTTCGCGTTCTCCGCCGTGGTCACGCCGACACCCGACCCGTTCGGCATGACCGCGCTGGCGATCTGCCTCTGCGCGCTCTACTTCGCGGCGGTGGGGGTGGCGTTCATCAACGACAAGCGGCGCGGTCGCGGGCGTGAGGTCTACGCCGGCATCGCCGACGACGAGGTGTCACCGCTTGACCTGTCGGACGAGCCGGTGCCCGCCGGCGGCCGGATCGAGGCGTCCGAGCCGATCGGCGCACCCGAGCCGATCGTCGCCCCGAAGCCGATCGAGCGCCGCTACGACGACATGACCTGACCGACCCCGCTCACCGACGGACGCCGTCCCCGCCTCACGGGGACGGCGTCCGCGTCTTCCCAGCCGCCCACCGCCGCCCGCCGAGGACGCTGACGCCCTGTCCCGCGCCGATCATGGACTTGGCGCCCCTCGAACGCCCGATATGAGCGGCTTGACCGGGCCGCAACTGCAAGATCAACGAGGCTGGGGCGACGGGGCTGGGGCGGTGGGTGGTCAGGGGATGTGGCGGGCTGCTTCGGGGTGGGGTGGGGGGACCGCGTCGGGGTGCAGGATCGCGGCTATAGTCTCGGCGCCGTCGACCAGGCGCGGGCCGGCGCGCACGATCAGCCCGTCCGCGTCCAGCGCCCACACCTGCGCGTCCGGGAAATGCCCGGCCACCGCGGCGGCCTGCTCGGCCGCGCCGTCGAGACGGAACCCGCACGGCGCCACCAGCACCACCTCGGGGCGGGCGGCCCGCAGGGCCTCCCAGGTGGTAGGCGTGGACCGGGCGCCGCGATGGGTGGCCACCGGTTCGCCACCCGCGACGTCGACGAGGTCCGGGATCCAGTGCCCGGCGCCGAACGGCGGGTCCACCCATTCGACAACCGCGACCCGTGGCCGGGGCCGGCCCGCCACCGCCGCGCCGACCGCCGCGAGCCGGGCGCGCAGGCCGTCGACCAGCGCCTCCGCGCGGTCCGGCACCCGGGCCGCCGCGCCCACCGCGCGGATCGACTCCAGCACGTCGTCCAGGGTGTACGGATCGAGCGACAGCACGTCGGCCCGGCATCCCAGGTGCTCCACGGCGTCGGCGACCCGGCCCGAGGGCAGCGCGCAGACGCGGCACAGGTCCTGGGTGAGGATCAGGTCCGGGTCCAGCCCGGCCAGCGCGCCGGCGTGCAGCGTGTAGAGGTCTGCACCGGCCGCGACCTGCGCCCGGACGTACGCGTCGATGTCGCCGGGACTCATACCCCGGGTGTCCCGGCCGCCGACGACCACTGTGGTGCCCGACCGGTGGCGGGCGGGCACCTCGCACTCGAAGGTGACGCCGACCAGGTCGTCGCCGAGGCCGAGCGCGTACGCGATCTCGGTGGCGGAGGGAAGCAGGGAGACCAGCCGCATGCCCGCCATCATGCCGGTCGCGCGGACCGCCGCGCCCCGGGGCCGGTCCGGTGCGGACATCGGGTCGCCCTCGGGCCTTGCCGGGACGCCGTACCCGCTTAGACTCTGCTGACTCCGCCGAGCCCCCCGGGCGGTGTGCCGGGGTGCGTCGGCGCCCCGTTCCGGTCAGCCCGTCTGACCTGCGCTCCGGAGAGCCCGATGAAGAGCCGTACCGCCGCCGTCCTGACCGTCCTCTGCGCGGCCACCGCGCTCACCGCCTGCGGTGACGACGAGCCCGCGCCGAAAGGCCAGCAGGTGCCGGTGACAGCCACCGACACCAGCTGCGAGGTCACCACCACGCTGTTCACCCCGGGCACCGTCACCTTCACCGTTACCAACCGGGGCCGGCAGGCCACCGGGGTCTACGTCTACGGCCGGGAGGGCGACGCCTTCACCAAGGTGATCGCCGAGGTCGCGGACGTGCCGGCGGGCCGTACCGGTGACCTGCGCGCCTCGCTGCAGACCGGCACGTACGAGGTGGCCTGCAAGCCGGGCCGGCAGGGCGACGGCGTCCGGACCAAGATCACCGTCTCCGACGACGGCAACCTCGCCAGCGCCGCCGCCGAGGTGGCCTACGACCGCTCGGTGACGATCGAGCTGACCGACGACGCGATGACCGGCGTGGACGCCCTGATCGCCGAGCCCGGCGAGAAGATCGCGTTCAAGGTGACGAACAAGACCGCCGGGGCCCGGACGCTGTACGTGCTCAACCCCGAGGGCAAGCGGGTCGCCGAGATGAAGGCCGGGGCCAACGGCACCGCCGAGACGGTGGTGACGCTGGGCGCGGCGGGGGACTGGTCGCTGAAGGTCAAGGGCGACGGCGTGCCGTCGGTGAGCAAGCCGCTGGTGGTCCGCTGAGGCACAGGGACGTCGATCCGAAGTCGGTCGATCCGGGTGCATCCACCGGGGACGGTCCGGGCGAAGCAATGGTCGTGACGACAGTCACGGACCTGGTCGCTTCGACGAAAGGCTCCCCGATGAACATCGCTCGTCTCGCCGCCCGGCTGGCCGTGGGCGCCACCGCGGCGGCGGTGGCCACCACCGCCGTCGCCGTGCCCGCCCAGGCCGGTGCCAAGCAGCCGGGTACGCGGTCGCTGGCCGCCGTGCTCACCGCCGACAAGAGCGGCTTCGACCGCAACTCGCGGGACTTCGACGTCCTCACGAAGGCGGTCCTGACGGTGCTGCAGGCCAAGCCGGACTCGCCGGTGAAGGTGCTCACCGACGGCACCGTCGCGCTGACCGCGTTCGTGCCGAACGACTACGCGTTCCGCGAGCTGGTGCGGGACATCACCGCCGCGAAGAAGCTGCCCGGTGAGAAGGCCGCGTTCGAGGCGGTCGCCGGCCTGGGCGTGGACACCGTGGAGGACGTCCTGCTCTACCACGTCGTGCCCGGCGCGACGATCGACCGGAAGGCGGCGCTGAAGGCCGACGGCGCGGACCTGACCACCGCGCTCGGCGCCACCGTCGAGGTGGACGTGAAGCGCTGCTGGTACGGCCGTGAGGTGCGCCTGGTCGACGCCGACACCAGCGACCGCAACGCGAAGGTGGTGCGGTACGACATCAACAAGGGCAACAAGCAGATCGCGCACGCGGTGGACCGGGTGCTGCGCCCGATCGACCTCCCCTGAACCACCCCCGCCACGGCGCCCGGCACCCCCTGCCGGGCGCCGTCGGCGTGTGCCGCCCGCCCGCGGCGTGACCTGGCTCTGGTGGGCGGCGCGAGGCGTGCCGTACGGTGCTCGCCGTGACCGCGCACGATCATGTCCCGTCCGGCCCCGTCGCCGTGCTCGCCAACCCGACCGCGGGCCGGGGGCGGCACCGCGGTCTGCTGCCCGGGATCCTGGAGCGCCTCGCCGGAGCCGGCCGCCCGGTCGAGCTGCTGCGCGCGCGTACCCCCGAGGAGGCGGAGGCGGCGTGCCACGCCGCGGTCGCCGGCGGCGCCGGGGCGCTCGTCGCGGTGGGCGGCGACGGCACTGTGCACCGGGCGATGCAGGCGGTCGCCGGCACGGCCGTGGCGTTCGGGCCGGTCCCGGCGGGCACCGGCAACGACTTCGCGATGGAGACCGGCTTCCCGGCCGACCCGACGGCCGCCGTCGAGGTGATCACCGCGGCGCTCGCCGCCGGCCACACCCGCCCGGTCGACCTGGCGCGGCTGTCCCGGCCCGGCGAGGCGGACCGCTGGTTCGGCGCGGTGCTCGCGGCCGGCTTCGACGCGATCGTCAACGAACGCGCCAACCGGATGCGCTGGCCGCGCGGCCCGCGCCGGTACGACCTGGCGATCGTGGTGGAGCTGGCCCGGCTGCGGCCGCGTCGCTACCGGCTGGTCCTCGACGGGGTGGCACAGGAGGTCGACGCGGTGCTCGTCGCGGTGGGGAACACGGCCAGCTACGGCGGTGGCATGCGGATCTGCCCGGACGCCGACCCGCACGACGGCCTGCTGGACGTGGTGGTGGGCGGCCGGTTCGACAGGCGCACGCTGATGCGGGTCAAGCCGCAGATCTACCAGGGCACCCACGTCACGCACCCGCTGGCGCGCGTCTACCGGGCGCGGACGGTGGAGCTGTCCGCCGACGGCATCACCACGTACGCCGACGGGGAACGCTCCTTCGACCTGCCGGTGACCGTCACCGCGGTGCCGGCGGCGCTGCGGCTGCTGCGCTGACCCCCGCCGGGTCCGCCTCGGACGGCGGGCCGGGAACGGCCGGCGGCGCGGGAGAAGGCGGCGGCGCGGCGGCGCGGACCGCGCCGGCGCTCGCGGCGACCACGAGCGCGATGGCGAGCACCTCGACCGGGCGCAGCGCCTGGCCGAGGACCAGCCAGCCGGCCACGGCGGCGATCGCCGGACCGAGACTCATCATCACCGCGAACGTCGCTGTCGGCAGCCGCCGCAGCGCGGCCAGCTCCAGGCTGTACGGCAGCACCGAGGCGAGCAGCGCCAGCCCGGTACCGAGTCCCAGCACCACCGGGTCGGCGAGGCGACCGCCGCCGTCGGCCAGCCCGAACGGCAGCGTGAGCAGCGCCGCGACGGTCAGAGCGAGGGCCAGCCCGTCCGCGCCGGGGAACCGCGCGCCGATCCGCGCCGAGCAGACGATGTACGCGGCCCACATGGCGCCCGCCGTCAGCGCCAGCGCGGCGCCGGCCGGGTCGAGCCGGTCGAACCCGCCCTGCCCGAGCAGGACCACCCCGGCCAGCGCCAGCGCGGCCCAGCACCAGGCGGCCATCCGGCGCGCGGCGATCACGGACAGCGCCAGCGGGCCGAGCACCTCAAGCGTGACGGCCGGACCGAGCGGGATCCGCTCGATCGCCTGGTAGAAGATCGAGTTCATGCCGGCCAGGGCCAGCCCGAACGCCAGCACCGCCGCCCAGTCGCGTCGCCCGTACCCGCGTACCCGGGGGCGGCAGACCACGAGCATCAGCAGCGCGCCGATGGTCAGCCGCAACGTCACCGCCCCGGCCACCCCGGTACGCGGGAACAGCAGCGCGGCGAGCGCGGAGCCGAACTGCACCGACAGCGCCCCGCCGAGTACCAGCGCGACCCCGCCGAGCCGTCCCGGCGCACGCGGCGGCAAGGGGTGGGCACCGGTCATGCCCCTGACGGTATCCGGTGCGCCGCGGCGGGTTCGCGCCGCTGGGCAGGTGAACGCTCAGCCGGCCCCGGCCAGGTCCAGCACCGCGCCGAGTCCGTTCGGGCGGCCCGCGTCGGCGCAGGGCAGCACCAGCACCCCGCACCCGGCCGCCACCGCGCCCGCGTCGGCCGGCGTGTCGCCGACCATGAGCGTGCGCTCCGGGTCCACGCCGAGCATCCCGCAGGCCCGCAGGAAGATGCCCGGGTCCGGCTTGCAGCGCCCCACCTCGTACGACAGCGCGTACGCGTCGACGAGCGCGTCGAGGTCCCAGGCGGCGAACAGCGGCCGCAGGTCGAAACCGATGTTGCTGACCACCGCCACCTTCACCCCGGCGGACCGCAGGGCACCCAGCACCGGAGCGGTGTCCGGGTACGGCACCCAGCCCTCGGGCACCAGCACCCGCTCGTAGAGCGCGTCGGCGAACCCGTCGATGCCGGTGTCCACGGTCTCGGCCAGCCCGGTGTACGCGCCCCGGTGCGCGTGCGGGTAGAGATCCCGGTCGGCCCACAGCTCGGCCAGCCGGGGCGGCACCCGTGCCGGCAGCGGGCCACCGGCACGCCCGGCGGTGAGCAGCCGGTCGGCCAGAGACGTGGCCCGGATGCGGTCCAGCTCGACGCCGCAGGCGGCCGCGGCGGCGAGCACCCAGGCCAGCGGCTCCTCCACCTGGGCGAGGGTGCCGTGGAAGTCGAAGAGCACCGCCTCCACGGGCCGGCGGGACGGGCCCGGGCGGACGGCGTCGTCGGCGCCGCTCGAGGCGTGGGGCAGTTCGGTACGGTCCGGCACGTCGTGCACCCTACCGACCGCTCCGACCGTCCTGCCGGATGGCCTTGACCGGTGCTCCTCGGCGGCACCGATTAATCTTGGATCCATGTCGAGCCCCGCCGAGCGGTACGCCGCGGCGCGCCGCCGGGCCGCGCAGGCCTCCGCCTTCCCGGCCCTGGACGAATTCTCCCTGGATCTCGGGTTCGATCTCGACGACTTCCAGCGCGAGGCGTGCGAGGCCCTGGAGCGGGGCAGCGGCGTGCTCGTCTGCGCGCCCACCGGCGCCGGCAAGACCGTGGTGGGTGAGTTCGCGGTGCACCTGGCGCTGCGGGGCCGGCCCGGCGGCGACGCCCCCGCGACCCGGCGCAAGTGCTTCTACACCACGCCGATCAAGGCGCTGTCCAACCAGAAGTACCACGACCTGGTGGACCGCTACGGCGCCGAGCAGGTCGGCCTGCTCACCGGCGACAACGCGATCAACGGCGACGCGCCGGTGGTGGTGATGACCACCGAGGTGCTGCGCAACATGCTCTACGCCGGCTCGGCCACCCTCGAAGGCCTGGCGTACGTGGTGATGGACGAGGTCCACTACCTGGCCGACCGGTTCCGCGGCGGGGTCTGGGAAGAGGTGATCATCCACCTGCCCGAGTCGGTCACGCTCGTGTCGCTGTCGGCCACCGTCTCCAACGCCGAGGAGTTCGCCGACTGGCTGGTCACCGTACGCGGAGAGACCGCCGTGGTGGTCTCCGAGCACCGGCCGGTGCCGCTGTGGCAGCACATGCTCGTCGGCAAGCGGATGTTCGACCTGTTCCACGACGCCGACGCGGCCCGCAAGCACGACGTGCACCCCGAGCTGCTGCGCTACACCCGCGACACGATGCGCCGCCTGGAACTGGGCGAGGGCCGCAGCGCCGGCCCCGGGGGCGGGCGGCGCGGCCCTCGCTGGCGGGGCCCGATGCGCCCGGACATCGTCGACCGGCTCGACCGGGAGGGGCTGCTCCCGGCCATCCTGTTCATCTTCAGCCGGGCCGGCTGCGACGCCGCCGTGCAGCAGTGCCTCGCCGCCGGGCTGCGCCTGACCTCCCCGGACGAACGCGCCGAGATCCGCCGGGTGGTCGAGTCGCGGGTCACCGCCATCCCCGGCGAGGACCTGTCGGTGCTCGGCTACTGGGAGTGGCTCGACGGCCTGGAGCGCGGCCTGGCCGCGCACCACGCCGGCATGCTCCCGGCGTTCAAGGAGGTCGTCGAGGAGCTGTTCGTCCGCGGGCTGGTCAAGGCCGTCTTCGCCACCGAGACGCTCGCGCTGGGCATCAACATGCCGGCCCGCTGCGTGGTGCTGGAGCGTCTGGTGAAGTTCAACGGAGAGGCCCACGTCGACCTCACCCCCGGCGAGTACACCCAGCTCACCGGCCGGGCCGGCCGCCGGGGCATCGACGTGGAGGGCCACGCGGTGGTCGTCTGGTCGCCGGAGACCGACCCCCGGCACGTCGCCGGGCTCGCCTCCACCCGCACCTACCCGCTGCGTTCCAGCTTCCGGCCGTCGTACAACATGGCCGTCAACCTGGTCGGCAGCGTCGGCGCGGCGCCGGCCCGGGAGCTCCTGGAGTCCTCGTTCGCGCAGTTCCAGGCCGACCGGTCGGTTGTCGGCCTGGCCCGGCAGGTGCAGCGCAACACCGAGACCATCGACGCGTACGGCGTGGAGGCGGCCTGCCACCACGGCGACTTCGACGAGTACTTCGCGCTGCGGGTGGCGATCGCCGACCGGGAACGGGCCATCGCCCGGCAGGGGCAGACCCAGCGCAAGGCGGCGGCCGTCGCCTCGCTGGAGCGGCTGCGGGTCGGTGACGTGATCCGGGTGCCGTCCGGGCGGCGGGCCGGCCTGGCGGTGGTGCTGGACCCGGCCACCGGCGGGTTCGGCGAGCCCCGGCCGCTGGTGCTCACCCAGGACCGCTGGGCCGGGCGGGTCACCCCCGGTGACTTCACCACCCCGGCCGAGGTGCTCACCCGCATCCGGGTGCCGAAGCACTTCAACCACCGCTCGCCCGCGGCCCGGCGGGATCTGGCCGCCGCGGTCAGCGGCACCGGCCTGGACCGGCACGGCGGCCGCCGGGGCGGCCGGTCCCGTCAGGCGGTGGGCGAGGACCACCGGCTCAGCCAGCTCCGCGTGGAGCTGCGCGCGCACCCGTGTCACGCCTGCCCGGACCGGGAGGAGCACGCCCGCTGGGCGGAGCGGCGGCGCCGGCTGGAACGCGACACCGAGGAGCTGCGTCAGCGGGTGTCCGGGCGGACCGGCTCGCTGGCCCGTACCTTCGACCGGATCGTCGCGTTGCTGACGGCGCGCGGCTACCTGGCCGCCGACGGCGAGGTCACCGACGCCGGGCGGATGCTGGCCCGGATCTGGACCGAGGCGGACCTGCTGGTGGCCGAGTGCCTGCGCCGCCGGGTGTGGGACGGCCTGTCCCCGGCCGAGCTGGCCGCCGCCGTGTCGGTGGTGGTCTTCGAGGCCCGGCGGGACGTCGACGAGCGGGCGTCGCTGCCGCGCGGCGCGGTGGCCGACGCGGTCGACGAGACGCTCAAGCTGTGGGGCGACATCGAGGCGGACGAGGCGGCGCGCGGCCTGGCCGTGACCCGGGAGCCGGATCTCGGCTTCGCCTGGCCGATCTACCGGTGGGCGCGCGGCGAGGCGCTGGCGAAGGTGCTGGCCAGCGGCCACCAGATCGACGGGGAGATGCCGGCGGGCGACTTCGTCCGCTGGGCGCGCCAGGTGGTCGACCTGCTCGGGCAGGTCGCCGACTCGGGTGGCGCCTCGGCCGAGCTGCGCGGCACCGCCCGGCAGGCCATCGCGGCGGTCAACCGGGGCGTGCTGGCCTACCACGCCTCCGCCTAACGGTCACTTTCGGTCATCGGTTTCCGGAAACCGACGCACCGCTGCGTCACGGCGCTGCCACCCCACGAATTGTCGGGGGGCCGATGTGCGCCCTGGTCAGGGCCTATCCCATCATTGCCCGGGGCGCCGTGGGTCGCGCTCGGCCGATGGTGAGGGAAGGGCGTCGTGGGCGAGATCAATCACTTTGAGTACGGGTGGATCACACCCGCGCTCAGCTACGCGTTGTCCGTGCTCGGCTCGGCGCTCGGGCTGGTCTGCGCCGGGCGGATCCGGACCGCCACCAGTGCCGGCCAGCGCGCCTGGTGGGGCCTGCTCGCCGCGTGGGCGCTGGGCGGCACGGCCATCTGGGCCATGCACTTCATGGCGATGCTCGGCTTCGCCGTCGGCGGCACCCGGATCCGCTACGACGTGCCGCTGACGGCCGCCAGCACGGCGATCGCGGTGGCGTCGGTCGGCATCGGCCTGGCGATCGTGGGCACCGGCCGGCTCGCCGCGCCCCGGCTGCTCGCCGGCGGGTTCTTCACCGGCGCCGGGGTGGCCGCCATGCACTACACCGGCATGGCCGCCATGCGCCTGGACGGCTCACTCGGCTACGACCCGCTGCGGGTGACGCTGTCGGTGGTCATCGCGATCGTGGCCGCCACCGTGGCGCTCTGGCTGGCGATGACCGTCCGGCGCGCGCTCGCCATCGCCGCCTCGGCGCTGGTCATGGGCATCGCGGTCAGCGGAATGCACTTCACCGGCATGAGCGCGCTGTCGGTGCACCTGCACGAGAGCCGCGGCCCGGCATCCGGCACCGAGGTGAGCGGTCTGCTGGTGCCGATCGTGCTGGCAGTGGTCTTCGGCGTGGTCGGGCTCGTCTACGCGCTGCTCGCCGCGCCGTCGGACGACGACCGGGCCGGGGCCGCGTACGTCAGCTCGCGGCTCGACGAGGCGCCGTACGCGGCCGCCGCCGAGCCCGCGCCGGACCCGGTCGGCCTGCGCGCCCGCTCGACGCTGGCGCAGCCCGGCGCCCAGTTCCCGACCCGCCGGAGCACCGACCGCCCCTCGTGATCAACTGATCACGATCGGTCGCCCGCCAGCGCGTCGACCAGGCGGCGGCACGAGCCGGCCAGGTTCCAGCGCTGCGCCAGCTCCAGCAGCCGGTCCGGGTCGGCGGGAGACGTCGGCAGTGCCGGGTCCAGCTCGGGCAGCGGCACGTCGGTGGCGACCCGGACCACCTTCGGCGCCACGGCCAGGTAGTCGCGGGCGGCGTCGAGCTTGGCCCGCAGCCCCGGCGCGAAACCGGAACGGGGGTCGTCCAGCGCGGCCAGGATGCCGTCCAGCCCGCCGTAGCGGTCGATCAGCCGGGCGGCCGTCTTCTCGCCGACGCCGGCGACGCCGGGCAGCCCGTCGCTGGGGTCGCCGCGCAGCGCCGCGAAGTCGGCGTACCGGTCGGCCGGCACGCCGTAGCGGGTGCGGACCGCCGCGTCGTCGCAGTCGTCCAGCTTGGCCACGCCCCGGCCGACGTAGAGCAGGCGCACCGGGTGCGCGTCGTCGACGAGCTGGAACAGATCGCGGTCGCCGGAGACCACCTCCACCGGGCCCGGCTGGGTCACCGCGAGCGTGCCGAGCACGTCGTCGGCCTCGTAGCCGGTGGCCCCCACGGCCGGGATGCCGAGCGCGTCCAGCACCTCCAGGATCATCGGCACCTGCGGGGACAGCGTGTCCGGCACGACCTCGCCGCCCTCGGGCGCGACCCGGTGCGCCTTGTACGACGGCAGCAGCTCCACCCGCCACGCCGGCCGCCAGTCGTGGTCGAACGCGCAGATCATCCGGTCGGGCCGGCGGGTGCGCACGAGCTGGGCGAGCATGTCGAGGAAGCCGCGCACGGCGTTCACCGGCTGGCCGTCGCCGGTCTTCGCGGCGGACTCGGGGATGCCGAAGTAGGCGCGGAAGTAGAGGCTGGGGGAGTCGATCAGGAGGATCGGCTGTCGGTGTGCCACGGAGACAAGCCTTCCACAGCCCTGTGACGGGATGGGGGAGGCGACCGCCGGACCGGAAACCGGGGCGCGCGACGGGCGTCCGATGCGCAGACTGGCGGGGTGAGCTTCGTACCCGGCCTGATCCTGGCCCGCCGGTTCCACGACGAGGTGGTGGGTCCGCTGCTGGCGCGGCGGCTGCCCGGCCTGCCGTACTCCGCCGGGCTGCTCGACGGCGGCTCCGAGCTGCTCGGCCTCGACACGCCCCGTTCCACCGACCACGACTGGGGTCCGCGTACCCAGGTCTTCGTGGGGAACGCGCACGACGTCGCGCCGGTACGGGCGGTGCTGGACGCGGAGTTGCCGGCGCGGTTCCTCGGCTGGCCGACCCGGTACGCGGGCGGGCCGGAGGCGCGCCTCGGCACGGTCCGCGCCGACGGCGACCGGCACGGGGTGACGGTGGACGAACTCGGCGGATGGCTGCGGGAGCGGCTCGGCGCCGACCCGCGCGCCGGACTGGCGGCGGCGGACTGGCTGGCGACGCCGACGCAGCGGCTGGCCGAGCTGACCGGGGGAGCGGTGTTCCACGACGGGCTCGACGGCGCGCTCACCGGCGTCCGGGCCCGGCTCGCCTGGTATCCGGACGACGTGTGGCGGTACGTGCTCGCCTCCGGGTGGCAGCGGGTCGCGCAGGCCGAGCACCTGGCCGGCCGGTGCGCCGAGGTCGGCGACGACCTGGGCAGCCGGGTCGTGGTCGCCGGTCTGGCCCGGGATCTGATGCGCCTCGGCCTGCTGCTGCACCGCCGCTGGCCCCCGTACGCGAAATGGCTCGGCACGGTCTTCGCGACGCTGCCGGACGCGGCGCCGGTGGTGGACGGGCTCGCCGCCGCGCTCGGCCCGGGTGACTGGGCGGCCCGCGAGCCCGGCCTGGTCCGGGCGCTGGAGACGGTGGCCGGCTGGACCAACGACGCCGCGCCGGCGCCGCCGGTGGACCCGGCCGCCCGGCCGTTCCACGATCGGCCGTTCCTGGTGCTGCACGCCTGCCGGTTCGTCGAGACGCTGCGTGCCGCCATCACCGACCCGGAGCTGCGCGACCGCCCGCCGGTGGGCGCTGTGGACCAGTACGTGGACAGCGTGGACGTGCTCACCCACGCCGACCGCGCCCGCCGGGTGGCCGCCGCGGTTGTCGGCCCGCCGGTGGGGGCCTAGACTCCGATTCGAGTCGCATCGATCCGCGACTGTCTATCTCGTCTCCGAGGGTCCGGGCCGCCCGTCGCAGGCGCCTCGCCGGCGAGAACGCCGCGACACGCGGCGTTCCCACCACCGAGGAGAACAGCATGCTGTCCAAAAGGAGCGGACTCCGGCTGCTCGGCGCGGCGCTGGCCGCCGCCGGGCTCGCCGTCGGGGCGGCGCTCGCCGTCCCGGGGCCGGCCTCGGCCGCCGCGCTGACCGAGGTGACGAACTTCGGCGCCAACCCGAGCAACCTGCGCATGTACCTGTACGTCCCGGACACCGTCGCGGCCCGTCCCGGGCTGCTCGTGGTGAACCACTACTGCACCGGCAGCGGCCCGGCCATGTACTCCGGCACCCAGTTCGCGTCGCTCGCCGACCGGTACGGCTACATCGTGGTCTACCCGTCGGTGACCCGCAGCAGCAAGTGCTTCGACGTCTCCTCGCCGCAGGCGCTGCGCCGCGACGGCGGCAGCGACCCGGTGGGCATCAAGTCGATGGTGGACCACGTGCGGCAGCGCTACCCGGTCGACTCGCAGCGGATCTTCACCACCGGCACCTCGTCCGGCGCGATGATGACGAACGTGCTGCTCGGCGACTACCCGGACGTGTTCCGGGCCGGCGCCGCGTTCGCCGGTGTGCCGTTCGGCTGCTTCGCCACCACCAACGGCTCGGAGTGGAACAGCGAGTGCGCCAACGGCCAGGTGCTGAAGACCCCGCAGCAGTGGGGTGACCTGGTGCGCAACGCGTACCCGGGTTACACCGGCCCGCGTCCGCGGATGCAGATCTGGCACGGCACCAACGACGAGACGCTGCGCTACCCGAACTTCGGCGAGCAGATCGACCAGTGGACGAACGTGAACGGGCTGGGCCAGACGCCCGCGTACACGGACAGTCCGCAGGCCGGCTACACGCGTACCCGCTACGGCGGCACCGGCGGCACCGCGACCGTCGAGGCGATCAGCATGCAGGGCGTCTCGCACAACCTGCCGGTGGACGCGGCGCAGGCGATCCGTTTCTTCGGCCTGGACTCCACCACGCCGCCGCCTACCACCGCGCCGCCGACCACGCCCCCGCCGACGACGCCTCCGCCCACCACGCCCCCGCCCACCACGGCGCCGCCGACCACGCCGCCGCCGTCGGGGGCCTGCCGGGTCGGGTACCTGGTGAACGCCTGGAACAACGGCCTGACCGCCGCGGTGACCATCACCAACACGTCCACCACGGCGATCAACGGCTGGAACCTCGCGTTCACGCTGCCGGGCGGTCAGACGATCACCGGAGGCTGGAACGCCACGTACAGCCCGTCCAGCGGAGCGGTGACGGCCCGCAACGTGTCCTACAACGCGTCGATCCCACCGGGCGGTTCGGTGGACATCGGCTTCCAGGCCACCCACACCGGCAACACCGGTAGGCCCGCCTCGTTCGCGCTCAACGGGAGCACCTGCACGACCGCCTGATCCGTCCCCGCTCGCACGGCGGGTGGCGGCGTCCCGGACACGGTGACGCCGCCACCCCGCCGGGCATGGGCTCCGCCCCGGCGGGTACCCGTGCCGGACGGACACCGGCGGGAACCGAAGGAGCGGATATGAAGGTCCGAAGCTCCCTGCGCGGGCTCAAGCGCAAGGCCGACTCGATAGTGGTCCGGCGCCGGGGCAGGCTGTTCGTCCTCAACAAGGCCGACCGGCGGCAGAAGGCCCGGCAGGGCTGAGCCCGTCGTCGCCGCGCGACCCGCTCAGGGAGTCCGAGACGCAGGTGTGGGACGCGACGTCGTGACGGCGGCGGCCGGCACGTCGTCCACCTCGGCGCGCCCGGTCAGGCGGGCGAGCGCGGAGGCGGCCAGCGGCCGGTAGATCCGTACCGAGTCGGCGAGCGCGGAGAAGTGCGAGCCCGAGTTGTCGCCGTGGTAGCGGGTGGCGATCTCCACCTGCTCGACCGGCAGCCCGGCGCGGACCAGCCGCAGCAGCACCGTCATCTCGTACTCGAAGCGGTCACCGGGGATCGTGGTGAGCCAGCCGAGCAGCGCGGCCGGGTAGGCGCGCAGCCCGGTCTGGGTGTCGCGCACGTCCCGGCCGGTCGCCAGGCGGAACGCCACCCGGGTCGCCGCGTTGCCGAACCGGCTGCGCGCCGGGACCTCGCCGTCGAACCCGCGTACGCCGAGCGTCGGCGCTCCGGTGGCGCGCATCCGGTCCGTCACGGCGCACACGTCGGGCACACAGTGCTGGCCGTCGGCGTCCACACAGATCACGTCGCGTCCCGGGTGGTGCGTCGAGGCGTACCGGAAGCCGGTGCGCAGCACCACGCCCTTGCCCCGGTTGACCCGGCGGCGCAGCACGGTCGCGCCCCGGGCGCGGGCCGCGTCCAGCACCCCGGCGGCGGCCGGGCCGCTGCCGTCGTCGACGACGAGCACGTCCGCCCCGGGCAGGGCGTCCCGCAGGTCGCCGACCAGCGGCGGCAGACGGTCACCCGGTCGGTACACCGGCACGAGCACGATCACGGAACCTCCCGGGTGGACTCGCCCGCCGGCACGGCCCGCCGGGTCGATCGAGGACGCTCGTACCCCGGGCCCGCCCCGGTGAATCACCGCCGGGGCGTGAGGCGTCCGATCCGGTCGGCGGCGCGGGCCAGCGCGCGCTCGCGGCGCAGCGACGCCTCCGGGGTACGCACACCGAGGAAGCCGATCCGGCTGAACGCCCGGGCGGCCCGCTCCCGCCGGACGGGCACCGGGTCGGGCGCGGTCACCGGCACGTCGGCCAGCGCCGGGCCGGACAGGCCGAGCACGCGCGCGGCGAGCAGCCGGACGCGGGGCAGGTGCCACGGGTGGGAGACCAGCCCGAGCGGGCGCTGCGCGGTGAACTCCGCCGCGTCGAGCAGCCCGTCCTGGACGGTGTGCGCCAGGTTCTGCACCGTGGTGCGGGAGCGGGTCTCGGCCGCCGACGAGGCGTACGCGTCGAGTCCCGCCTCGCGCGCCAGCGCCCGCATCAGCTCCGCCTCCCGGTATCCGGCGGGCGGGCCGGGCGCGCCGGCCGGGCCGTGCGGCCAGCCGCCGGTGAACACCACCCGGGCGTCCGGCGCGCGGCGGAACGCCTCGGCGTGCGCGCGGACGTAGGCCACCGCGGCCTCGGTGCGCGCCACGCTCTCCGCGGTGAGCCGGTAGCCGTCGTCCCCGGCCACCACCCCACGGCCGAAGACCAGCAGCACGGTGGCGGGAGACGTCATCCCTTCACGGTACGGCGCGGATCATTCGTCGTCCGGCGGCCAGGGTGGCGTGCCGACACCGGTGATGCGGACGCCGCCCCACGGGTCCACCTCGGCCAGCCGGGCCCGGGCGACCCGTTCGCCGATCCGGACCTCCACGTCGCGGCGGCCGGAGCGCAGCAGCCGGACCAGGCGCGGTTCCGGCTCGACCCGTCCGGCCCAGTGGTAGCGGCCGTCGACCGGCTCGAACCGCCCGCCGCCGTGCAACCGGACCGTGGTGCCGGCGATCTGGGCCGTGCCCTCCCAGGTCACCTGTCGATCCGTTCGTGCGCGCGGGTCAGCTCCGGTGGCAGGTCCGCGCCCCGGCGGACCCCCTCGATGCCGCTCCACAGCAGCGTGGTCAGGTATTCGGTGAGCGCGGCCCGGTGGATCGGCTGCCCGTGCGTGGTCCACCAGTCGCCGACCGCCTGCACGAACCCGACCAGCCCGTACGCCCACGGCTCGGCCGGGCCGGCGTCGAGGCCGAGCGCGCGCAGCCGGTCGCCGATGACCCGGGCCAGCCCGGTCGCGACCTGGCGGCTGGTGCCTGTCACCACCTGCTGGATGCCGGGATGCCCGGACTCGTGCACGAGGAACCGGTACAGCGACGGCTCGTACTCCACCACGCTCAGGTACGCGTCGATGGTCGCCTCGACCAGCGCGCGTTCCTCGCGTACCTGCTCCACGGCTGGGGCGATCGCGGCGACCACGCGCTCCGCGACCACCTCGCTGACCGCCAGCCAGAGTTGCGCCTTGTCGGCGAAGTAGCGGTAGAGCACCGGCTTGCTGACCCCGGCGGTGGCGGCGACCTGGTCCATGTCGACGCTCGGGCCGTGCTGCAGCAGTGCCTGCACGGCGGCGGCGATCAGTTCCTGCCGCCGCTGTTCGCGGTGGTCGGCCCAGCGGTCGCGCCGCCCGCCGGAACGGGGTGCGGCCGGCTCCGGAGGAGCGTCGGGGCCATTGACATCGGTGGTGGTCCGTCGCATGCTACCACTCGTAACAGTTACTCGAAGTTACGTCAATATGGAGGGGTCATGGCCGGGTTCCCGCGCGAGGCGGTCGCCGACCGCCTGCTCTCCGCCTCGGTACGCACCAGCTACGACCCGGTGGTCGACATCGACTGGTCGGCGCCACCGGTGCCCGGCGCGTACTGGCTGCCGCCCACGCGCAGCAGCCTCTACGGCACTCCACTGTGGGACGCCATGACCGAGGACCAGCGGGTCGAGCTGACCAAGCACGAGGTCGCCAGCGCGGCCAGCGCCGGGATCTGGTTCGAGACGATCCTCATGCAGATGCTGATCCGGCACTACTACGACGCCGACCCGACCAGCCGGCACGCCCAGTACGCGCTCACCGAGGTCGCCGACGAGTGCCGGCACTCCATCATGTTCGGCCGGCTCATCGAGGCCGCCGGCGCGCCGGTCTACCGGGCCGAGCCGTTCGACCACCTGCTCGGGCGCTGGCTCAAGTCCACGGCGACCGGCCCGCAGATGTACGCGGCCATCCTGATCGCCGAGGAGATCCTCGACTCGTTCCAGCGCGAGATCATGGCCGACGAGTCGTTGCAGCCGCTGATCCGGATGGTGTCGCGCATCCACGTGGTGGAGGAGGCCCGGCACGTGCGCTTCGCCCGCGACGAGCTGACCCGGCAGGTCGAGGCCGCCGGGCCGGTCGCGCTCGCGTACGCGCGGCTGGTGATCGGCCGGGCCGCGTACTCGATCACGCGGCGCCTGGTGCACCCGCGGGCGTACGCGGCGGTCGGGATCGACCCGGCGGCCGGCCGGGCCGCGGCGCGGGCCAACCCGCACTGGCGGGCCACGCTGCGCTGGTCCGCGCAGCGGATCGCCGACCACCTGACCGAACTGGGCCTGGTCGCCGGGCCGGGCCTGGTGCTGTGGCGCCGGGCCGGGCTGGTGGAGGGCTGACCGGCGGCGACCCGAAGGGGAAAGGATCGCCGCCGGCCGCCCGGTCACAAGGTGGGGAAGTTGTCGGCGGTACGGATGCGCTCGCGCATGAACGCGCCGGACTCGGTGAGCACCGACGTCCCGCCGAACGAGCCGGACGCGCAGGTGCCCGGCCGGAGCGCCGCCGAGCCCTCGGGCGCGTCGGAGAGCGTCCAGTTCGCGTAGCTGATCTTCAACCGGTCGAGCAGGTCGAGCCAGGCGTTGCTGCTGGCGGTGTCGACAGCGCCGTCACCGGTGTAGGTGACAGTGCCGAACTCGGTGACGAACAGCGGGAGCCGGCTCGCCGCCCGCTGCACCTCGTTGCGGTAGTTGTCCTTGTGCGACGCGGCGTAGAAGTGGAACGTGTACATGATGTTCTGCGCCCGCACCGGGTTGTTCACGATCTCGTCGGAGTTGCCGCCCTCGGAGACACCCAGCGAGGACCAGCCCCGGGTGCCGACGATGACCACCGCGTCCGGGTCGTTGGCCCGGATCACCGGGATGACCTGCTCGGCGTAGTTGCGGATGGTCGACCAGCTCACCCCGTTGGGCTCGTTGGTGATCTCGTAGATCACGTTCTTCTTGGCGGCGTTGCGCGCGGACACGTTGGCGAAGAACGTCTTTGCCCGGTCCAGGTTGTACATCGGGTCGCCGGGCGTCAGCGTGTGGAAGTCGATGAGCGCGTACATGCCCCGGGCCTCGGCCTTGTCCACGAGCGTGTTCACCTGGTTGGTGAAGCCGGCCGGGTTGGTCTCGTAGCCCTGCTCCTGCACGTACATGGAGATGCGCAGCAGGTCGGACCGCCACTCGTTCGCGAGCACGTCGAGCGAGGCGTCGGTGTAGCAGTTGGCGAACCACTGCAACCCGTGCGTGCTCATGCCGCGCAGCTGGATCGGCCGCCCGTACTGGTTGCAGAGGTTGACGCCGCACACCTGGAGCTGGCCGTTGATCGCCACCGGCGTGGTGCCGGTCGGCGGCGGGGTGGTGGGTGGCGGGGTGGTGGGCGGGGGAGTGGTCGGCGGCGGCGGGGTGCTCGGCGGGGGCGTGCTGGGCGGCGGGGTGCTCGTGCCGCCGGTGCAGACCGTGCCGTTGAGCGTGAACGACGTGGGGCTCGGGTTCGACCCGGTCCACGAGCCGTTGAAGCCGATCGTGGTGCTCGCGCCGGTGCCGAGCGCGCCGTTGTAGTCCAGGCTGCGCGCGGTGACCGCCGAGCCGCTCTGCTGCCAGGTGGCCGACCAGCCCTGGACCACGCGCTGGCCGCCGTCGGGGAAGGTGAAGCCCAGCGTCCAGTTGCTCACCGGGTCGCCGAGGTTGCGCACCGCCACTGTCGCGGTGAAGCCGCCTTGCCAGGAGTTGGTGGTGTAGGTGACGGCACAGCCGGTCGCCGCCATCGCGTCCGGCGAGGGCAGGACGGCCGTCGCCGCCAGGGCGAGCGCGCCGACCGCGCCGCCGACGAGCAGGTGCCGCCGGGACGGGCGGGGAATCGAGAACATGCGGGAAGGTCCCATCGTCTGGATGGTGAACGGACGGTGCCCGTCGTGAACCTGCCCGGAAAGCCCGACGCGGCGGCCTGGGGGAGCGCTCCCACGGCCGAGCGTAGAGGTGGATGCCGATGCGTGCAACAGTCGCCGCTCAGCGGCCGCCGCGCCGCCCGCCGTAGAGCCGCAGCGCGTTGCAGACGTCGAACACACCCGGCACGTCCCAGGCCAGCTCGGCGGCGACCAGGCGCGTCTCCGGGTCGGCCACCAGGCCGGCGAGGATGACCACGCGGTTCTGCACGGTCACTGTGATCTGCTGCCGGCGGGTGGTCCAGTCGGCGCTGAGTCGCTGCGCGACGAGCGACGCGAGCCGGGCGTCCGCGTCGTCGGGCTCCGGTCCGCCGCCGGTGTACGGGAACTCGGGGTACGGCCAGGGCATCACCACGGGGAGGGCTCCTTCTGTTCGGTCAGGACCGGTTGCCGGGTTGCGGGGCCCGGCGCCGGGACGCGGCCGTCGACGACTGTGAAGACGCCGTCGAGCCGCATGGTGTGCAGCACGGTGAGCACGAACCGCGACGGGGACAGCAGGCACAGCCGGCGGCCGTCGCGCCGGGCGTCCTGGTGCGCGCGCACCAGCAGACTGAGCCCGGCGGAGTCGATCACCTCCAGCCCGGACAGGTCGACCAGCTCCATGTCGTCGCGGAGGGAACGCTCGTCGAGAGCGCGGCGGACCGCCGTGGCCGGGTCGAGGTCGTGGGCGGCCGGGGTGCCGGCGACCTGTTCCAGCTCGTCCAGGCCCAGACCGTCGTCGGCGATGGCCGCCCGGGCGCTGCACCGGGGGCAGTGATGCGGTCCGGACGCGAACGGCGAGCCGACCCAGTCGTGCTCGAACACGAGCGTCCACACCACCTCGGCGTCGGGCAGCGTGGCTCCGGTGCCGGTGACGCTGTCGCCGCAGGCGTCGCAGATGAGCATCATGAGGTGGTCCGCGGGAACGACGGTCACACCTCCTCCTTCCGCCGGCCGCCCGTACCGGGCGGCGTCTGCCCCTCCGCCTCCGGCCGGCCCGCGGCGACCACCGCCAGCACGACCGCCACGGCGGCGAAGCCGGTCTGCACCATCAGCGGCAGCACGGGCGATCCGTCGGTGCGGTGGTCCACCAGCCCGACCACGATCGCGCCGAGCAGCGCGGACGCCACGCCGAGCGCGAGTGTCAGCCACACCGGGACGGCCTTGCGCCCCGGCAGGACGAGGCGTCCCAGCCCGCCGACGGCCAGACCCACCACGAGCGCTCCGACGAGCGTGCTGCCGGTCACCACTCCTCCTCAGCGTGATGCGGACGCGACCCGGGCCCGGCCGCGCGCGACCGGACGGGGCGTGTCGACGACGGGTACGGCGCCGAGCCCGGAGTTCTCCAGGATGCGCCGGATCCGCGGATGTGGATTGCTCAGCGTGAGCAGGCCGCCCTGCCGCGCCAGCCGGCGGTGCACGTCCAGCAGCAGCGCGACGGCGGCGGCGTCCACATGCCGGCACCCGGCGAGGTCGATCGTCAGCTCGCGGGGCCGTAGCGCGAGGATGCGGTCCAGCACGTGGGCGACCTCGGGCAGCCCGGCGAGGTCCAGCTCGTCGGTGATGTCCACGCGCACGTGCGGCACGGCGGACTCCGGCGGGGACGGCAGGCTGGCAGGCATCTGGTCGCTTCCGTGGTGGGATCGGGTCAGACCCCACTCTGCGCAGGGATCTTGGAGGTCACCGGACGGTTGTATGACGGTTCGATGACAAAAACCACGAACGGCCCACGCGATTGGGCGACCCGTGCCGGGCCGGTCATGATGCCCATATGACGGCCGTACTGGTGATCGAGGACGACGACCGCATCCGGCTCGCGCTGCAGCTCGCCCTGGAGGAGGAGGGCTACGAGGCGTACGGCGCGCCGACCGCCGAGGACGGCCTGCGCCGGCAGCGGGAGAAGCCGGCGGACTACGTGCTCGTCGACCTGATGCTGCCCGGCATGAACGGGTTCGACTGCATCCGTCAGCTGCGCCGCGACGACGACGTGCCGGTCGTGGTGATCAGCGCCCGCGACGACACCCACGACATCGTCGCCGCGCTGGAGGCGGGCGCCGACGACTACGTGGTGAAGCCGGTCGCGATCAAGGAGCTGTCCGCCCGGCTGCGGGCGCTGCGCCGGCGCGTACGCACGGTGGCCGGGCCGGTGCCCGCCCAGTTCTTCGGCGACCTGGAGATCAGCGCGGAGGCCGGCGAGGTGCGGCGCTCGGGACAGCCGGTGCCTGTCACCCGCACCGAGTTCCGGCTGCTCTGCGAGCTGGCCGAGCACGCCGGGCGGGTGCTGTCGCGCCAGCAGCTGCTCAGCCGGGTCTGGGGCTACGAGACCGGCGACGAGCGGCTCGTCGACGTGCACGTGGGCCGGCTGCGGCAGAAGATCGAATCCGACCCGGCCAACCCGCGCCACCTGGTCACGCTGCGCGGCCTCGGCTACAAGCTCCAGCGATGACCCGGCCCGGCCTGCGCGCCCGGGTCACCGCGGCGTTCGCCGTCGGGGCGTTGCTGCTGTCCGCGCTGATGGCCCTCTTCTCGTACGACCTGACCCGGCGCTCGCTGCTCGACGAGCGGGAGCGCACCGCGGTACGGGCCGCCTACTACGACGCCGCCGTGGTCCGCTCCGGCCTGGACACCGGCACCCCGGACGTGGTGGCCGTGCTGCGCTCGCTCGACACCGGCAGCGCGCGCCGCCCGCTGCTGCACCTGCCCGACGGCTGGTACGCCCGTACCGCGGACGTGGGCGCCAGCTCGGTGCCGGTGGAGTTGCAGCGCGTGGTGGCCGACGGCAAGCCCGCCGTGCAGCGGATCCGGCTCGACGGGCAGCCCGTGCTGCTTGTCGGCGTGCCGCTGCCCGGCGCGCTCGGCTACTACGAGCTGACCTCGCTGCGGGAGGTCGAGGAGACGTTCCAGGTGGTGGGCCTGGCACTGATCGCCGTGGCGATCATGGTCGCCGGGGCGGGCGCGGCGCTCGGCTGGTACGCCACCCGGCACAGCCTGCGGCCGCTCACCGCGGTCGCCGACGCGGCGGAACGGATCGCGGCCGGCGACTTCGCCACCCGGCTCGACCCGACCACCGATCCCGACCTCACCCGCCTGTCCAGCTCGTTCAACGAGATGGTCGACAAGCTGGTGCACCGCATCGAGCGGGACCGGCGCTTCGCCGCCGACGTGAGCCACGAGCTGCGCTCGCCGTTGCAGACCCTGGCCGCCGCCGCGAGCGTGCTCCACCGCCGCCGGGAGCACCAGGACGAACGCACCGCGACCGCGGCGGGCCTGGTCGCCGACGAGGTGACCCGGTTCCAGCGCCTGGTCGACGATCTCATCCAGCTTGCCCGCACCGAGCAGCCGGCGCACCGCGAGACGGTCGACGTGCTGGAGCTGGCCCGGACCGTCTGCCGGGAGCGGTCGCTGCCGGAGAGCCTGGTGACGGTCGAGGGCGATGCCCCGCGCCTGTGGTGGGTCGACCGGCGCCGGTTCGCCCAGACGCTGCTGAACCTGGTGGAGAACGCCGAGCGGTACGGCGGCGGGCCGGTCGCCGTACGCCTCGGCGGGCGCGACGGCGTGGGCGTGCTGGAGGTCGACGACGACGGTCCGGGCGTACCGCCCGGTGACCGCGAGATCATCTTCGACCGGTTCGTGCGGGGGCGGGCGGCGCACGACCGGGCCGGCACCGACGGCACCGGTCTCGGGCTCGCGCTTGTGGCGCAGCACGCCGCCGCGCACGGCGGTACGGCCGCGGTGCTGGACCGCGAGCCCGGCGCCCGGTTCCGGGTCGAGCTGCCCGGAGCGCTGCGATGAGCCGCCGGCGGCTCCTGCCCGCCCTGCTCGCGGCCGTGCTGCTGGCCGGCTGCGGGGTGCCGGTGGACGACGAGCCCCGCCTGGTGCAGACGCCACCGGGCGCGTTCCCGACCCCCACGGTGTCCTCGACCGCCGACGGCGACGGGCGGGTGGACGAGCCGTTCTGCTTCGTCCGGGACGACGGGCTGGTCGTGGTCAAGCGCCGGGTGGACGGGCTGCCGGAGGTGGATGCGCACCTCCAGCACCTGCTGGCCGGTCCGGACGGCGGCGAGCGCCGTCAGGGGCTGGCCACGGCGCTGCCCGGCACGGTCGCGGTGGCCGGGGCGACGCTGGCCGGCACGCTCGCCACGGTCGACGTACGCCAGGCCGGGGAGGAGACCGGCCGCAACGACGAGGTGCTGGCCTTCGGGCAGATCGTGTGCAGCCTCACTCAGCGGCCCGACGTGTTCAGCGTGGCGTTCCGCCGGGACGGCCAGCCGCTGGAGGTGCCACGCGCGGACGGGAGCCTCTCCGCGCTGCCGCTCACCGCCGCCGACTACCGGCCGCTGTTACCTCGCTGACACCCTTCATCGCCGCTGTGTCCGTATATGAACCGAAATCTCCATCGTCCGTTCGGTTGATTTGGTGGTGACCTTTGGTCTAGTGTGGCTGGCACGACCGGTGTGGGAGGCCACCCGTTCTCCGAGGACAGGAAGGGCAGCATGACCACGATGACCATGGGATCGACCGCCACCGAGGTGCACCGCGCGCCGCAGACGGGCGAGGAGACCCGCGCCAGCGAGCTGATCGCGGCGCTCGCCGCACTGCCGGCCGACCACCCGCAGCGGGCCGCCCTGCGCAACCAGGTCATCGAGGCGTGGCTGCCGCTGGCGAACCACCTGGCCGCCCGCTACAGCGGTCGCGGCGAGCCGGCCGGTGACCTGGCCCAGACCGCGGCGCTCGGCCTGATCAAGGCAGTCGACCGGTTCGACGCCTCGCGCGGTGTCGACTTCGCCGGCTTCGCCATCCCGACCATCCTCGGCGAGATCAAGCGGCACTTCCGCGACCGCACCTGGAACATCCGGGTTCCCCGGCGCCTCCAGGAGCTGCGGCTGCGCATCTCCGAGGCCAACAGCACGCTGACCCAGACGCTCAACCGGGCCCCGACCGTCGCCGACATCGCCGCCCACCTCGACGTCACCGAGGAAGAGGTGCTGGAGGGCCTGGAGGGCGCCCGCGCGTACAACGCGGTCTCGCTGTCCACCCCGATCGGCGACGGCGACAGCGCCACCGAGCTGGGCGACACGCTCGGCACCGAGGACAACGAGTACGAGCTGGCCGACCTGCGCGCCTCGCTCGGCCCGGCGCTCGCCACGCTCGACGAGCGGGAGCAGAAGATCCTCACGCTGCGCTTCTACGGCAACCTGACCCAGAGCGAGATCGCCGCCCGGGTCGGTGTCTCCCAGATGCACGTGTCCCGGCTGCTCGCCCGCGCCCTGACCAAGCTGCGCGGCCAGCTCACCGAGGCCTGATCGACCCTTGACGCGACCCCCGCCGGCCCGTCCGGCGGGGGTCGCGTCGTGTCACCAGCGCGAGGGCGGGGGCGGCGGCACCACCGGCGGCCGGTCGTCGCAGGTGATGGTGTTCGGCAGCAGCCACGGGGCCAGCCACCCGCCGTCGTTGCCACCCAGATCGGTCAGGGCGAACTCCGACCCGGCGGGTGTGAAGTGGAACGACCCGCAGTTGTTGACGCCGACCGCGCCCACGTTGCGGGCGTCGACGTTCGCGAAGCTCGCCCCGCCCGCCGTACGCGCGCTGACCACCGACGTGCCGGTGCCGTCGACCCGGATGTCGCGGAAGCGGACGTTGTCGATGCGGACGCTGTCCTTCACCGGCCAGTCGCTGACCAGCATGATCGCGTTGTAGGTGCTGTCCAGGTACGCGTCGCCGGTCACCTGGATGTCCGCGGCGTCGATGCTGCGGTCCAGCGCGTAGAACCAGATCGCGCCGAGGCCGATGTTCCAGTTCAGGTCGTACGTGCCGGCCCGCACAGTGGTGTTGCCGGTGATCCGCAGCCGGCCGGTGAACGGCTCGGCCCCGAACCGGGAGCCCACCTGGATCGCGCTGCCCTCGCGTACCGGGTCGGCGATCAGGTTGTGCGCGACGGTCAGGTCGGCGCCGCCGTACAGCGCGATGCCGTTGGCGAGCACCGGCGACTGCACCGTGTTGTAGGCGAACGTGTTCGACGCGTTCGCCGTACCCTCCGACCACATCGCCAGCGCGTCGTCGCCGCTGTTGCGGACCACCGAGTTCGTCACCGACGAGTGCGTGACGCCGGTGTGGAAGTTCAGCCCGTCGGCGATCTGGTCGGCGATCACCGTGTTCGTGACCCGCAGGCCGGTCATCGGCCCGTCGAACCACATGCCGACCTTCGTGTGGTGCAGGTAGAGGCCGTCGATGGTGCTGTGGTTCAGCGCCCCGCCGACGGCGTTCACCTGGTCGGTGTCGATTCGCTCCCGCACGTCGCCCTCGATCGCGAAACCGGACAGGTGCACGTCCCTGCTGCCGCCGTCGGCGGCGTCGCGGCCGTAGAAGCCGACGCCCGTGTGGCGGGAGCCGTCGGGCGCCGGGGTGTCCAGGGCGACCTCGCGCCCACGCACGATCGTGTACCAGCTCCCGGCTCCGGCGATCGTCACGTCGTCGACGATTATGTGCCGGTTGACCTGGTAGGTGCCCGGCGGCAGGTAGAGCGGGCGGTCCACCCGGCGGGCGTACGCGATCGCGCGGTCGAACGCGTCGGCGGACTCCCGGCGGCCGGTCGGGTCGGCGCCGAAGGACAGCGCGTTCACCGCGCGGGGGACCACGCGGGGCGGGGCGACCAGATGCGCGTCCACCAGGTCGATCACCGTCCACGCGGCGGCCGTGCCGCGCGGCGCGGTCAGCCGGACCACCTCGCCGGCCCGATGGGTACGGCCGAGCAGCAGGCGCTGCTCGTCGTAGAAGTGGTGCGGCCGGAACGGCTTGCTGATCACCGGCGCGGGCGTGGTGGCGGCCGGGACGCAGGAGCACTCGGTGATCCACCAGTCCGGGTGCAGCAGGTCGGCGCCGGGATCGTTTGTGAACGGGTACTGGTTGTAGAGCCAGGCGTACTGCGAGGTCAACGTCATGGTGCGGGCGGGCGCGTGCCCGACTGACACCCGCAGCGGCGCGGTGATCCCGCCGCCGCCCGGCGCGTCCGGGATGCTGTAGCGCACGGTCAGCGCGTTCGTGGCCCGGGGGAGCGTGAGTTCGACGTACTGGCCGGGCAGCAGGCGTACGGCCCGGCGGCCGGACGCCTCACCGGCGAGTGTGTACGCCGACCGGTCCGGCCCGATCACGGCGCCGGTGGTCCGGCCGTGTTCCGCCTCCTGTTCGACGTAGTCCACAGTCGCACCGCGACCGGCCACGAGCGCGGGGTCCAGCCCGGCGCGGGTCACCACGGGAGCCGGTCCGCGCGGCGGGCCCGCAGTGGCGGCACCGGGCGGTACGAGCAGGGCGGCGGCGACGAGCGCCGCCGCGAGGATCCTCGGCACGCTCCGCGACATCGGAGCACCCACTTTCTCGGGGGGGACGGGTGGCCTCGGCGGCGCAGGCCATCGACAAGGTTCCTCATGTTATTCCGGTGCTCTGTTGCCTTTCAAGCATCAATCTGCTCGCATCTTTCGGACCGCCTGCCTCCGCACGCGGCAAGAACCGACCACTTCAGCTGTTCATTTCTTGCAAGAATCCGACGTACGATTGCCGCCGTGACGAAGCGCCTGACCGAGGTGGCCCGCAAGGCGGGCGTCAGCGAGGCGACCGTGAGCCGGGTGCTCAACGGCCGCGGCGGCGTGTCCGAGGCGACCCGGACCGCCGTGCTGACCGCCCTCGACGTGCTCGGATACGAGCGCCCGACGAAACTGCGCGGCGAGCGTGCCCGCCTGGTCGGCCTGGTCCTGCCGGAGTTGCAGAACCCGATCTTCCCGGCCCTGGCCGAGGTGGTCACCGGCTCCCTCGCCCAGCGCGGCTTCACCCCGGCGCTCTGCGCCCGCACCATCGGCGGCGTGCCGGAGTCCGGATACGTGGAGATGCTGCTCGACCACCAGGTCAGCGGCGTCATCTTCGCCGGTGGCTCGTACGCCCTCGCCGACGCCTCGCACGAGCACTACCGGCGCCTGACCGACCGCGGCCTGCCCGTGGTGCTCGTCAACGCCGGCGTCGAGGAGCTGGGCTTCCCACGGGTGTCCACGGACGACGCGGTCGCCGTCGAGCAGGCGTACGGGCACCTGCGCTCCCTCGGCCACGAGCGGATCGGCATGGTGCTCGGCCCGGCCGACCACGTGCCCTCGCGCCGCAAGCTCGACGCCATGGTCCGGGCCGCCGGCTGGGGCGAGGACCGGTCCCTGGTGGAGCGGTCCAGCTTCTCCATGGAGGGGGCGCGGGTCGCGGCCACGAAGCTGATCGAGCGCGGTGCGACAGGGATCGTCTGCGCCAGCGACGTGCTGGCGCTGGGCACCATCCGGGCCGCCCGCCGCCTGGGCTGCGCGGTACCGGCCGACGTCTCGGTGGTCGGCTTCGACGACTCGGCGTTCATGACCTGCACCGATCCGCCGCTGACCACTGTGCGGCAGCCGATCGAGACGATGGGCCAGGCCGCTGTGGACCTGCTCGTGACCCAGATCGAGGGCGCCGGCGTGCTGCACGACGAGCTGCTGTTCGAGCCCGAGCTGGTGGTACGCGGCTCCACCGCCCCCGCCCCTCGCCGCTGACCCCCGGCGGCTTCCGCCGCCTCGCCCTGCCCCGCCTCGCCCTGCCCCGCCGCGCCTCGCCACGTCCGTCGATCTTGGAGTAATGGCGCCCGGAATGCGGCCTACTTCCGTTATCTGAAGTGCCACAACTCCAAGATCGACGGACGACTGACGCCGCAGTCGAGTTCTTGCATTCTTGCGTCCGCATCTTGCTGGGTTCGGTTCGCGTCGCTACAGTGACTCCACTCACACCTGACCCGGGGCGCGGTTTCCGGAGGCAGGGCGCGCGCCGGTTGCCGTTCCACCACCTGAGGGCAGCCGCGCGGTCACCGCACATCAGTGAAGGCCATGGATACACCCGTTCCCGAAGGGATGGACAGATGTCCGTACCGCAGTATCGGAAGGTCGCGGCCGTGGCGCTCGCGGCCGGCCTCGGGCTCAGCCTTGCGGCGTGCTCCACCAAGAGCGACGACAGCAGCGACGCCGGCGGCAAGGTCACCATCACCGTCGACTGCCAGCCGGTCGGCGCGCAGAAGGAACTGCTGAAGAACTGGAACGACGACGTCGCCGAGTTCCAGCGGCAGAACCCGGACATCGTCGTCAAGAGCGTCAGCGTCGGCGAGCAGTGCAACAACCCGCCGGACTTCACCGCCCGCCTCGCCGGCGGCACCGTCACCGACGTGTTCTACGGCTACATGACCGACCTCCAGCAGGTGCTGGACTCCGGTCAGGCGATGGACATCGGCCAGTACGCCACCAAGGACACCATCCCCACCTGGGACAGCGTCGACCCGGCGCTGAAGGAGGTCTTCACCGACGGCGGCAAGCTCTACGCCGTACCGGTGAAGAACTACTCGATGGGCCTGATCTACAACAAGGCGCTGTTCCAGCGGGCCGGGCTCGACGTGAACAACCCGCCGAAGACCTGGCCCGAGGTGCGGGCCGCGGCCAAGAAGATCTCCGCGCTCGGCGACGGCATCGCCGGGTACGCCGAGTACAGCGCCGGCAACACCGGCGGCTGGCACTTCACCTCGCTGCTCTACTCCCAGGGCGGCCAGGTGCTCAGCGCCGACGGCAAGAAGGCCGACTTCAACAACGCGATGGGCAAGCAGGTCCTGCAGAACCTCAAGGACATGCGGTACGGCGACAACAGCATGGGCAGCAGGCAGCTGCTCCAGTGGGGTGACCTGCTCACCAACGCCGGCGCCGGCAAGGTCGGCATGTTCATCGGCGCGCCGGACGCGACCCAGGCGATCGTCAGCCAGTTCCAGGGCAAGTACCAGGACTGGGCGATGGGTCCGCTGCCCGGCCAGGACGGGCCGGCCAAGGCCACGCTCGGCGGCGGCGAGGGTTACTTCTTCAAGAAGGGCCTGAGCCCGGAGCAGGTCAAGGCCGGTCTGAAGTGGCTCGCCTACCAGAAGCTGACCCCTGGCAAGGGCCAGTTCGACTACGTGCGCGCCAAGCCGCAGAACTACCCGGTCGGCCTGCCCCAGCCGCTGCTGTTCACGAACGGCAGCGACGCGCAGAAGCAGGAACTGGAGCTGCGCAAGGCCAACGCGAACGTGGACACCACCAACTTCGCGGTCTTCGAGGCCAACCCGGTGCCGATCAAGGGGGAGCCGCGCAACGCCCAGGCCGTCTACGCGGTGCTCGACGCCGCGATGTCCGGGGTGCTGACCAACCCGAACGCGAACATCGACGCGCTGCTCAAGACCGCCGAGGACAAGGTCAACCAGCTTCTGGCCGCGCAGAGCTGACCCGACCGGAGGTGGGGCCGGCGCACCGGCCCCACCTCCCCGAGCACCGCAGGAGTCGCCTTGGCGCTCACCACCGCCCCCGGTGCCACCCGCCGTCCCGGCCCCGCCGCGCCGACGCCGTCGCGTACCGCCGGACGCCGCGCCGGACTCGGCCGCAAGGTCCGGGACAACCTCACCGGGCACGCGTTCCTCATCGGCGCTGTCGTCTGCTTCGCCGTCTTCTCCTGGTACCCGATGGTCCGCGGCGTCGTGATGAGCTTCCAGCGCACCCGCCGGGGCGAGACCACCTGGGTGGGCTGGGACAACTACAGCCGGATCATCGCCGATCCGAGCTTCTGGACCGCCTGGAAGAACACGTTCGTCTTCACCGGCCTGGCGCTCGTCCTCGGCTACCTGGTGCCGTTCTTCGTGGCGATCCTGCTCAACGAGCTGCGCCACGCCAAGGGCTACCTGCGGGTGCTGGTCTACCTGCCGGTGATGCTGCCGCCGGCGTCCGCGCTGTTCCTGTTCAAGTTCTACGCGTACGACCCGAGCGAGGCGGGGCTGTTCAACGCGATCCTCACCGCGCTGGGACTGCCCACGTCGGAGTGGATGCAGTCGCCCACGATGACGATGCCGGCCATGGTGATCGCGTCGACCTGGATGAACATGGGCGGCGCCGTGCTGATCTACCTGGCCGCGCTGCAGAACATCCCCGGCGAGCTGTACGAGGCCGCCGAGATCGACGGCGCCGGGGTGTGGCGGCGCATCCTGCACGTGACGGTCCCGCAGACCCGGCTGATCCTCGCGCTGCTGGCGATGCTCCAGATCGTCGCCACCATGCAGCTGTTCATCGAGCCGCTGATCCTCGCCAACGGCGCCGGTACGCAGGACTCGGCGACCTCCGTGGCGTACCTGATCTACCAGCACGGGTTCTTCCAGAACGACCTCAACGGCGCCGCCGCGCTCGGCGTGATCATGCTGGTGGTGCTGGCCGGGTTCTCCGCCGTCTACCTGCGACTGACCGCGAGACAGGACTAGGACATGGCCGCCGACCCCACCACCCGTACCCTCGTCTCCCACGCCCAGCTGCGGCGCGGTCGCGGCCGCGTCCTCTACTGGCTCGTGCTCTCCGTGGTCGTGGCCGGGTTCACGCTGGTGTTCCTCGGCCCGCTGTACTGGATGGTCACCGGCGCGCTGAAGTCCGGCCAGGAGATCGCCCAGACGCCGCCGTCGCTGTTCCCGCGCGACCCGCAGCCGGGCAACTACGTCGACGCCTGGAACAACCTGGATCTCGCGAAGCTGCTGTTCAACACGTTCTACTACGCCACCGGCGCGGTGGTGTTCCAGCTCGTCCTCGACACCGCGGCGGCGTACGCGTTGTCGAAGCTGCGCCCGGTGCTGGGCAAGCTGATCCTCGGCATGATGCTGGCGACGCTGATGATCCCGGCGATGGTGCTGATCGTCCCGCAGTACGTCACGGTGATCGACCTGCCGATCGTGCACGTCAACCTGCTCGACTCGCCGTTCGCGATCTGGCTGCCGCTGGTGGCGAACGCGTTCAACATCTTCCTGCTGAAACGGTTCTTCGACTCGATCCCGGAGGACCTGATGGCAGCCGCCGTGATGGACGGCGCCACCCCGCTGCGCACGCTCTGGTCGATCGTCCTGCCGATGTCCCGCCCGATCCTCGGCGTCGTGGCGATCTTCGCGGTGACGGCGGTCTGGAAGGACTTCCTCTGGCCGAAGCTGGTCATGCCGTCGCCGGAGACGCGGACCGTCAGCGTCGGCATCTACGCCTTCGCCGGCGGCACCCCGATGAACGTGGTCATCGCCGCGTCGGTGATCGCCGCGATCCCCACAGTCGTGCTGTTCCTGATCTTCCAGCGCAACATCATGTCCGGCCTGACCACAGGCGGCCTCAAGGGCTGACCCCGCGCCACCGCCCGCACCCGGGCCGCGAGCCCGCCGCAGCAGAACCGACCCGCAGAAAGCAGGTGCCCGTGTCCATGGCCGACAACAGCCCGTGGTGGCGCTCCGCGGTGATCTACCAGGTCTATCCGCGCAGCTTCGCCGACGGCGACGGCGACGGGATCGGCGACGTCGCCGGCATCCGGTCCCGCCTGGATCACCTCGCCGCGCTCGGCGTCGACGCCATCTGGTTCAGCCCCTGGTACCCGTCGCCGATGGCCGACGCCGGCTACGACGTGTCCGACTACCGCGACATCGACCCGGTCTTCGGCACCCTCGCCGAGGTGGAGGCGCTGATCGCGGAGGCGCACGCGCTCGGCATCCGCAGCATCGTCGACGTGGTGCCCAACCACTGCTCCGACGCGCACCCCTGGTTCCGGGCCGCGCTCGCCGGCGGGCCGGGCGCGCCCGAGCGGGACCTGTTCTGGTTCCGCGCCGGCCGGGGACCGGGTGGCGACCTGCCGCCCACCGACTGGACCGGCGAGTTCGGCGGCCCCACCTGGACCCGCACCACCGACCCGGACGGCACCCCCGGCGACTGGTACCTGCACCTGTTCGCCCCGCAGCAACCCGACCTCAACTGGGACCACCCCCGGGTCCGCGCCGAGTTCGAGGACATCCTGCGCTTCTGGTTCGACAGGGGCGTGGACGGCATCCGCATCGACTCGGCCGGGCTGCTGGTCAAGGACGGCACGCTGCCCGAGGTGCACCCGGACCGGCCGCACCCGTTCCGCGACCAGGACGGCGTGCACGACGTGTACCGCGCCTGGCGGCGCATCGCCGACTCGTACCCGGGCGGGCGGGCCCTGGTCGGCGAGGTGTGGCTGCCCGACCGGCAGCGGTTCGCGAACTACCTGCGCCCGGACGAGCTGCACACTGCGTTCAACTTCGACTTCCTCGGCTGCGCCTGGGACGCCACGGCGCTGCGGGAGAGCATCGACGGCACGCTCGCCGCGCACGCCCCGGTCGGCGCGCCGGCCACCTGGGTGCTGTCCAACCACGACGTCACCCGTCACGTCACCCGGTACGGCCGCGCCGACACCCGGTTCAGCTTCGCCGCCAAGCGCGAGGGCATCCCCACCGACCTGGAACTGGGCACCCGCCGGGCCCGTGCCGCCGCGCTGCTGTCCCTCGCACTACCTGGCGCCGCCTACGTCTACCAGGGCGAGGAGCTGGGGCTCTGGGAGGTCGAGGACATCCCGTACGAGTTGCGGCAGGACCCGATGTGGGAGCGGTCCCGGCGGGTCGACCCCGGCCGCGACGGCTGCCGGGTGCCGCTGCCCTGGCAGGGCGACACCCCGCCGTTCGGGTTCAGCCCTGACGGCGCCGCAGCCGCGCCGTGGCTGCCGCAACCGGCGGACTGGAAGGACCGCACGGTCCGCGCCCAGACCGGTGACCCGCACTCGATGCTGGAGCTGTACCGGGCCGCGCTGGCGCTGCGCCGCGCCGAACCCGCGCTCGGCGACGGCACGCTCACCTGGCTGCCCGCACCGGACGGCGTGCTCGCGTTCGTCCGCGAACCCGGCTTCACCTGCCTGGTCAACCTCGGCGACGCAGTGGTGCCGCTGCCCGCGCACGACCGGCTGCTGCTGGCCAGCGGCCCACTCGACGACGACCGGCTGCCACCGGACACCGCGGTCTGGCTGCGTACCCGATCGGCCTGACCGCGGCGCCGGCGGTCCCGTCCCGCCGCCGGCGCCGCGACACCGGCGGCCCGTCCCGGCCGCCACCACGCGACACACCTGGGGAGGAGGAAGGAGAGGCAACGCCGAACGGGGGATCTGGCCACCGACGAAAGGGAGCACACCCCGCATGGCCGAGCACCGCACCGCGCACCGCACCGCGCACCGCCACCGCAGCACCGGCGTGGCCGCCCTCGCCGCCGCCGCGCTCGCCGCCTCGACACTCGTCGTCGTGGCGCTCACCACGACCGCCACCCCGGCGCGTGCCGCCGGACTGTCCCCGTTCGACATCACCGGACGCGGCGCCACGGTGCCGTTCCGGGAGCAGGAGGCCGAGCAGGCCGCCCACACCGGCACGAAGATCGGCCCCGACCGGCGCTACGGCACGCTGCCGTCCGAGGCGTCCGGCCGGGAGGCGGTCACGCTCGACGCCGTCGGCGAGTACGTCGAGTTCACGCTCACCGCCCCGGCCAACGCGGTCACGTTCCGGTACAGCCTGCCGGACAACGCCGCCGGCACCGGCCGCGACGCCACCATCGACCTGCGCGCCAACGGCACGCTGGTCAAGTCGGTGCCGGTCACCTCCCGGTACGGCTGGTACTACGGCGGCTACCCGTTCAACAACAACCCGGGCGACACCAACCCGCACCACTTCTACGACGAGACCCGGACCATGTTCGGCACCACGTACCCGGCCGGCACGAAGATCCGCCTCCAGGTCTCCTCGACCGCCCAGTCACCCACGTTCACCATCGACCTGGCCGACTTCGAGCTGGTCGGCGCGCAGATCACCAAGCCGTCCGGCGTGCTGGACGTGGTGACCGACTTCGGCGCCGACCCCACCGGCGCCACCGACTCGACGGCGAAGTTCCAGGCCGCGGTGGACGCCGGCAAGGCACAGGGCCGGGCGGTGTGGATCCCGGCCGGCACGTTCACGCTCTGGGACCACGTGGTGGTCGACGGCGTGACGCTGCGTGGTGCCGGCCCCTGGTACTCGGTGCTCGGCGGCCGGCACCCCACCGACCGCAAACGCGCCGCCGGCATCTACGGCAAGTACGTGCCGGGCGGCGGCTACTCCGGCGAGATCCGGCCGCACGAGGCCGGTGGGCCCAGCCGCAACGTCACGCTGCGGGACTTCGCCGTCATCGGCGACATCCGGGAACGCGTCGACGAGGACCAGGTCAACGCCATCGGCGGCGCGATGACGAACTCGGTGGTGGACAACCTGTGGTTGCAGCACACGAAGGTCGGCGCCTGGATGGACGGGCCGATGGACAACTTCACCATCCGCAACAGCCGGATCCTCGACCAGACCGCCGACGGGGTGAACTTCCACTGGGGCGTCACCAACTCCACAGTCACGAACACGTTCGTCCGCAACACCGGTGACGACGCGCTGGCCATGTGGGCGCAGAGCGTGCCGAACGTCGGCAACTCCTTCACCCGCAACACCATCGGCGTGACGATCCTGGCCAACCATCTGGTCACGTACGGCGGGCGGGACATCACCATCGCCGACAACGTCACAGCCGACTCGGTCACCAACGGCGGCGGCATCCACGTGGCGAACCGCTATCCGGGCGTCACCGGGCCGACCGCCGTGTCCGGCACCATCACGGTGGCCCGCAACACTCTGATCCGCAACGGCAACTCCGACTACAACTGGCAGTTCGGTGTGGGCGCGATCTGGTTCTCGGCGCTCAACGAGCCGATCCAGGGCGCCACGATCAACGTCACCGACACCGACATCCTGGACAGCTCGTACGCGGCGCTGCACTGGATCGAGGGGCAGACCAGCGGCATCTCGTTCGACAACGTGCGCATCGACGGCGCGGGCACGTACGCGCTCCAGGTGCAGGCGCCCAGCCAGGTCCGGTTCACCAACGTCCGCGCCACCGGCATCGCCCAGTCCAACCCGATCCACAACTGCGTCGGCAGCGGCTTCCAGATCACCCAGGGCACCGGCAACTCCGGCTGGTACACGCCCACCCCGTACTGCGGGCCGTGGCCGCAGCCGCAGTGGGGCAACGGCCCGTCCAGCCCGCCGCCCACCAGCCCGGCGCCGACCACGGCAGCGCCGACGACAGCAGCGCCGACCACCGCGCCGCCGACCACGCCGCCGCCGGCCGGCGGGAACCTGGCGCTGGGCCGGCCGGCGACCGCCACCAGCACCACCCAGACGTACGCCGCCGGCAACGCCGTCGACGGCAACCCGGCCAGCTACTGGGAGAGCGCCAACAACGCGTTCCCGCAGTCGCTCACCGTCGACCTCGGCGCGTCCCGCACCGTCGACCGGGTCGTGCTGAAGCTCCCGCCCGGCTGGGAACGGCGTACCCAGACGCTGTCCGTACTCGGCTCCACCGACGGCTCCTCGTACACCACCCTCGCCGCGTCGGCGGGCCGCGTGTTCGACCCGGCCGCGGGTAACACCGTGTCGATCGCGCTGCCGTCCGGCGACCGCCGGTTCGTCCGGGTCACCGTCACCGGCAACACCGGCTGGCCGGCGGGTCAGCTCGCCGAACTGGAGGTGTACGGCGGCGGCACCACCACACCGCCGCCTGCCACGACGCCGCCGCCCACCACCGCGCCGCCGGCCGGGAACCTGGCGGCGGGCCGGCCGGTCGCGGAGACCAGCCACGCCGACGTGTACGGCGCCGCCAACACCGTCGACGGCAACGCGAACACCTACTGGGAGAGCGCCGGCAACGCGTTCCCCCAGTCGGTGACAGTCGACCTGGGCAGCGCCCGGCCGGTGGCCCGGGTGGTGCTGAAGCTGCCCCCGTCGTCGGCCTGGCAGACCCGTACCCAGACCGTCACCGTGCTCGGCTCCACCGACGGCTCGTCGTTCTCGACCCTCAAGGCGGCGGCCGGCTACACGTTCAACCCGGCGGGCGGCAACAGCGTGTCGATCGCGCTGCCCGCCGGTGACCGCCGCTTCGTGCGGCTGACCTTCACCGGCAACACCGGCTGGCCGGCCGGCCAGCTGTCCGAGTTCGAGGTGTACGCCTCCTGACCCGGCGCGGCGGGGACCGGCCCGGTCCCCGCCGCGCCACCGCACCCCCACCCCCGAACGCCTCTCCACCTCCCCCGGGAAGAAGGTGTCCGTCCACCATGTCCAGACTCCGTACCGGAATCGTCGCGGTGCTCGCCGCGGTCGGCCTGGTCGTCACCGCGGCCCCCGCCCCACCGGCACTCGCCGCCGGCGGCCCGAACCTCGCCGCCGGGCGCACCGCCACCGCCAGCAGCGTCAACGGCCCCTACGTCGCGGCCAACCTGACCGACGGCAACCAGGGCAGCTACTGGGAGAGCAGCGGCGCGCTGCCCCAGTGGGCGCAGGTCGACCTGGGAACCAGCCGCGCCGTCGACCAGGTCGTGCTGAAGCTCCCGGCCGCCTGGGAGGCGCGCACCCAGACACTGTCCGTGCAGGCAAGCGCCGACGGCAGCGGCTTCACCACTGTCGTCGCGTCCGCCGCCCGCACGTTCAGCCCGGCCGCCGGCAACACCGTGACGCTCGGCTTCACCGCCACCGACGCCCGCTACCTGCGGGTGGTGATCACCGCGAACACCGGCTGGGCCGCGGCGCAGCTCGCCGAGCTGGAGGTGTACGGCGCGGCCACCTCCTCGACCAACCTGGCGCTCGGCCGGACCATGACCGAGAGCGGCCACGCCGACGTGTACGGCGCGGGCAACGCCAACGACGGCAACGCGGCCACCTACTGGGAGAGCCCGAACAACGCGTTCCCGCAGTGGATCCAGGCCGACCTGGGCGCCGCCACCGGCGTCAACCGGCTGGTGCTGCGGCTGCCGTCCGGCTGGGGCGCGCGCACCCAGACGATCACCGTGCAGGGCAGCACGAACGGCTCCACGTTCGGCGCGCTCGTCGGGTCCGCCTCGTACGCGTTCGACCCGGGCGGCGGCAACACCGTGACTGTCACAGTGCCCACCGCGTCCACCCGGTACGTGCGGCTGCTGTTCACCGCGAACAGCGCCTGGCCCGCCGGGCAGCTCGCCGAGCTGGAGATCTACGGCCCGGCCAGCGGCGACACCCAGGCGCCGAGCGCGCCGGGCAACCTCGCGTTCACCGAGCCCGCCACCGACCAGGTGCGGCTGACCTGGACCGCGTCCACCGACAACGTCGGCGTCACCGGCTACGACGTGTACGCCAACGGTGTGCTGCGCACGAGCGTCGGCGGGTCGACGCTGACGTACACCGACACGCAGCCGGCCGGGACCACCATCTCCTACTACGTGCGGGCGCGGGACGCAGCAGGGAACGTGTCGGCGAACAGCACCACGGTGACCCGGACCGGCAACACCGGGGACACGGTCGCGCCCACAGCGCCCGGCAGCCTCGCCTACACCCAGCCGGCGAGCGGGCAGATCCGGTTGACCTGGACCGCGTCCACGGACAACGTGGGCGTCACCGGCTACGAGGTGTACGCCAACGGCACGCTGCGCACCACGGTGAGCGGCTCCACGCTCACGTACACCGACAGCCAGCCGGACAGCGCCACCGTCTCGTACCACGTGCGGGCCCGCGACGCCGCCGGGAACGTGTCGGCGAACAGCAACACCGTCACCCGCACCGGCAGCGGCACCGGCGGCACCAACCTGGCGGTCGGCAAGCCCGCCACCGCGTCGTCGATGGTGCACGTGTTCGCCGCCGCGAACGCCGTCGACAACGACGTCTCCACGTACTGGGAGGGCGCGCCCGGCGCGTACCCGAGCACGCTCACCGTCGCGCTCGGTGCCAACGCGAGCATCAGCGCGGTCGTCGTGAAGCTGAACCCGGACCCGGCGTGGGGCGCGCGCACCCAGACGTTCCAGGTGCTCGGCCGGGAACAGTCCGCGTCCGGGTTCACCAGCCTGGCCGGCTCCGCGACGTACTCCTTCAACCCGAACAGCGCCAACACGGTGACCGTCCCGGTCTCCGCGACCGCCGCCGACGTCCGGCTCCAGTTCACCGCGAACTCCGGCTCCTCCAACGGGCAGGTCGCCGAACTCCAGGTCATCGGCGTTCCGGCGCCCAACCCGGACCTCACCGTCACGGCCGTCACCGCGTCGCCGTCCGCGCCGGTGGAGACCGACACGATCACGCTGTCCGCCACCGTGCGCAACGCCGGCACCGCGGCCTCCGCCGCCACCACCGTCACCCTCTACCTGGGTACGACGAAGGTCGGCACCGCCGCCGTCGGCGCGCTCGCCGCGGGCGCGTCGAGCACCGTCTCGGCGGCCATCGGCGTACGCGACGCCGGCAGCTACCCGCTCACCGCGAATGTCGACGAGTCGAACGCGGTGATCGAGCAGAACGAGGCGAACAACTCCTACACCAGCCCGACCCCGCTGACGGTGAGCCCGGTCGCCAGCTCCGACCTGGTCGCCTCCGCCGTCACCTGGTCACCCGGTACGCCGAGCGCCGGCGCGAGCGTCTCCTTCGCGGTGACGCTGCGCAACCAGGGCACGATCGCGTCGGCAAGCGGTGCGCACGGCATCACGCTGACGGTGCGCGACCAGTCCGGCGCCGTGGTCCGTACGCTCACCGGCTCGTACAGCGGCACGATCGCCGCCGGTGCCACCGCCGGACCGGTGTCGCTCGGCACCTGGACCGCCGCCAACGGCCGGTACACGGTGCGGGTGGTGCTCGCCGACGACGCCAACGAGCTGCCTGTCAAGCGGCAGAACAACACGAGCGACCGGTCGCTGTTCGTCGGCCGCGGGGCCAACCTGCCGTACGACGCGTACGAGGCCGAGGACGGCGCGACCGGCGGCGGCGCGCAGGTGATCGGGCCGAACCGCACCATCGGCGACCTCGCCGGGGAGGCGTCCGGCCGCCGCGCGGTCACACTGAACACCACCGGCGCGTACGTCGAGTGGACCACCCGCTCGGCGGCGAACGCCCTGGTCGCCCGCTTCTCCATCCCGGACGCGCCGGGCGGCGGCGGGATCGACTCGACCATCAACATCTACGTCAACGGCGTGCTGCACAAGCCGATGAGCCTCACCTCCAAGCACATCTGGCTCTACGGTGCCGAGGCCGGGCCGAGCGACTCGCCGAGCGCCGGCGCGCCCCGGCACCTGTACGACGAGGCGAACGTGCTGCTCGACACCACGGTCCCGGCCGGCAGCCGGATCCGGCTCCAGAAGGACCCGGCGAACACCACCACGTACGCGATCGACTTCGTCGACACCGAACTGGTGTCGCCGCGCGCCAACCCCGACCCGGCCCGCTACAAGGTGCCGACCGGGTTCAGCCACGCCGATGTGCAGAACGCGCTCGACGCGGTACGGATGGACACCACCGGCACCCTGGTCGGCGTCTACCTGCCCGCCGGCACGTACGAGACGGCGCAGAAGTTCCAGGTGTACGGCAAGGCGGTCAAGGTCGTCGGCGCCGGCATGTGGTACACCCGGTTCCAGACGCCGCGCAACCAGCAGAACACCGACGCCGGTTTCCGGGTCGAGTCCTCGGCGAGCGGGTCGACCTTCGCCCACCTGGCGTTCTTCGGCAACTACACCAACCGGATCGACGGTCCCGGCAAGGTGTGGGGCGAACTGAAGGATGTGGACGACCTGACGCTCGACAGCGTCTGGGTCGAGCACACGGTCTGCGCGTACTGGGGGGTGAGCGTGGACGGGCTGACCATCAGGGACAGCCGGTTCCGCAACACCTTTGCCGACGCGGTGAACATGACGAACGGCAGCACCAACAACCTGGTCACCAACTCGGAGGGCCGCTCCAACGGCGACGACGCGTTCGCGCTGTTCTCCGCCACCGACCAGGGCGCGTCAGGCGGCAACCACGGCAACGTGTTCGAGAACCTGACCGCCACGCTCACCTGGCGGGCGGCGGGGCTGGCCGTGTACGGCGGCTACGACAACGTGTTCCGCAACCTGTACATCGCCGACCAGCTCACGTACTCGGGCATCACGATCAGCTCGCTGGACTTCGGCTATCCGTTCGTCGGGTTCGGCGCCAGCCCGCCCACCCGGTTCGAGAACATCTCGCTGATCCGGTCCGGCGGGCACTTCTGGGGCGCGCAGACGTTCCCGGCGATGTGGTTGTTCTCCGCGTCGAAGGAGTTCCGCGGCATCCGGGTGAGCGACGTGGACATCGTCGATCCGACGTACTCGGGGATCATGTTCCAGACCAAGTACAACGGCAGTCAGCCGGAGAACCCGATCACCGACACGGTGCTGACGAACGTGTCGATCTCGGGGGCGCGGCGCAGCGGTGACGCGTTCGACGCGAAGTCCGGCTTCGGCATCTGGGTCAACGAGATGCCCGAGGCGGGTCAGGGCCCCGCGGTCGGCGCGGCGACGTTCACCAACCTCCGCCTGACCGACAACGCCCAGGACATCAAGAACACCACAACAACCTTCACCATCACCCGCAACTGACCCCCGCCCCCGCCCCTCGCCCCCGCCCCTTCCGCCCCGCGATCTTGCACTTTCGGCCCCCGTGATGCCGGATTACTCCTGCTATGAGGGGCACCAAATTGCAAGATCGCGGGCGTGGGGCGGGGCGGGGCGCGCGGGGGCGGGGTCGAGCGGCGGCGTCAGCTGCCGCGGTCAGTGGGGGAGGGCTGTGGAGAGGCGGCGGATGGCCTCGTCCATCTGCTCGGGTGGGGCGGCGGCGTACGTCAGGCGCAGGTGCGGGGCGGGGGGTTCTGCCGCGTACCAGGGGCGGCCGGGGAAGACGGTCACCCCCGCTGCCGCGGCCGCAGTGGTCACCGCTACGTCGTCGGTGTTGTCGGGCAGCCGTACCCAGAGGTGCAGGCCACCGCGCGGGACGTCGCGCGGTGTCAGCGACGGCAGGTGCCGGTCCAGCGCGGCGAGCAGAGCCTCCCGGCGGGCCCGCAGCTGGACGCGCAGGCTGCGGCGGTGCCGGTCCCAGGCCGGCGCGGCGAGGAACTCCAGCGCGGCCTGTTGCAGCGGCCCGGCCACGAAGAGGTCGTCGAGCAGGCGGGCGGCGCGCAGCCGTGCCCCGGCCGGCCCGCGCGCGCCGATCGCGGCGATCCGCAGGCCGGGCGCTGTGGACTTGGTCAGCGAGCGCAGGTAGACGACGTGCCCGTCCGGGTCGTCCGCGGCCAGCGGAGGCGGGGCGTCGCCGTCGACGGTGAGGTCGCGGGCGTAGTCGTCCTCGACCAGGAACGCCCCGGCCTCGCGCACCGCCTCGGCCACCTCGCCGCGCCTGGCGGCGGCCAGTGTCGCGCCGTGCGGGTTGGCGTACAAGGGCTGGCAGTAGAACACGCGGGCGCCGGTACGGGCGAACGCGGCGGCGAGCTGGTCCGGGCGTACCCCGTCGGCGTCGGCGGGCACGGGCACCACCCGCAGCCCGGCGGCGCGCGCGGCGGCGAGCGCGCCCAGGTAGGTGGGGGACTCGACCAGGATCGTGTCGCCGGGGATGGCGAGCGCCCGCAGCGTGGAGGAGAGCGCTGCCTGCCCGCCCGGGCAGATCACCATGTCCTCGGCGCGCAGGCCGCCACCCGCCTCGCGGGCGAACCAGGCGCGCAGGTCGGCGCGTCCCTCGACCGGACCACGCTGCCACGCGGCCGGCTGCCGGGCCGCGCGGGCGAGCGCCGCACCGAGCGCGGCGGCCGGCTGGAGATCAGGGTCCAGATAGCCGCCGGTCAGCGGGATCGCGCCCGAGGGCGGTAACGCCAGCAGCGCCTGCATCTCCTCCTCGCCGCCCCGCCGTGAGCCGAGCGCGACTGTCTGCCACGACAGGTCCGCCCGCGGCGGGCCGGCGCGCCGGGTCGCCACGTACGCGCCACGGCCCGGCCGGGTCTCCACCAGCCCGTCCGCGACGAGCCGCCGGGTCGCCTCGGCGACCGTCACGGGGGAGACGTGATGGTGCGCGGTCAGCTCCCGCACCGACGGCAGCCGCGTGCCGGGCGCGGCGTCCGCCGCCAGCGCACCCAGATGCCGGACCACACGGTCGATAGCGCTACCATCGTTCATGACGGCACAGAGTAGCGCTACTGCTCCGGCGACGGTAACGGTGAGACCGGGCTCCGGGATCGCCCTCGGCGCGCTGGGCGTACTGGCCTTCAGCATGTCGCTGCCGGCCACCCGCGTCGCGGTGCACACACTGGACCCCTGGTTCGTCGCGTTCGGACGGGCCGTGGGCGCGGCGCTGCTCGCGTGGGCCTACCTGCGGCTGACCGGCGCGCCGCGCCCCACCCGGGACCAGTGGCGACGGCTGTCGATCGTCGCGCTCGGCGTCGTGGTCGGCTTCCCGCTGTTCACCTCGCTGGCGCTCACCACGCAGACGTCAGCGCACGGTGCCGTGGTCGTCACGGTGCTGCCCGCCATGACCGCGGTGTTCGCGGTGCTGCGCGCCGGTGAACGGCCGCCGCCGCTGTTCTGGATCGCCGGTGCCGCGGGCCTGGCGCTGGTGCTCGCCTTCCTGGCCGCGAGCGGCTCGATGCGGGGGACGCTGTCGCTCGCCGACCTGTTCCTGCTCGCCGCCGTGGTGCTCTGCGGACTCGGGTACGCCGAGGGCGGCCGGCTGGCCCGCGACCTCGGCGGCGCCCGGACGATCTGCTGGGCGTTGCTGCTGTCGCTCCCGGTCACGGTGCCGGTCACGGTGGTGGCCGCGCTTCTCCATCGCCCGCAGGGCGGCGTCGCCGCCTGGACCGGGTTCGGCTATCTCACGGCGGTGTCGATGTTCCTCGGCTTCTTCGCCTGGTACGCCGGGCTGGCCCGGGGCGGCATCGCCAAGGTGGGCCAGATCCAGCTCGTCCAGCCGGTGCTCACGCTGATCTGGTCCGCGGTGCTGCTCGGTGAGGCGGTCACGCCCGGCGCGCTGGTGGTGGCGGGCGCGGTGCTCGCCTGCGTCGTGCTCATCCAGCGCACCCGGGGCGGCGCGACACCGGCGCCCACCCCGGGCGAGCCGGCCTCAGCGGGACGGCCCACCCCGGGCGAGCCGGCCTCAGCAGGCCGCGATCGTGCCGGTCACGCCGGAGACGTACGCGTGGCTGACGAAGTGTCCTGACGCGAGGCGGTTCCACTGGCTGGTGGTCCGGTACGGGCCGCTCACCGACTGGCCGGTGACCGAGCACTCGATCGGCACGTTGGCGTAGGTGGCGGCCAGGCCGACGACGGGATTGCTCGTGCCGGGGCCGGACCGGATGTTGAGCGGGCCGCTGCCGATCCGGCCCCGGGTACCGGTGCCGGTCCAGAGGTAGGCGACGTCGACCCAGGCGTTGTCGGTGAGCAGCAGACCGTCCCAGAACGTGCCGTCGGCGAGGTCGATGCCGGCCGGGCTGCCCACCACGCGCCCGAACTGGTCCCGGCCGCCGTTGTAGCCGCTCTGGTACGCGGCCTGCGCCTCGGGCCGGCCCTGCGGCAGGTCCTTCCACATCTCCCGGACACCGCCCGGGTTCCAGTAGTCGTCCTTGGTGTTCCACGGTCCGATGTCCCAGACCGGCGCGTACTCGCAGCGGCTGCGGGTGGTGGTGCAGACCCGCACGGTGTAGTCGCCGGTGTTCTTCGGCGCGAGGCCGCGGGCCGACGGCAGCGCGACGAAGTGGTCCCGCGAGACGATCACGTGCCCGTTGGCGGTGGTGCCGCCGACCAGTCCCTCCCGCGTGGCGTACACCCGGTAGGTGAGGCCCGGGGTCGCGGCCGTGACGGCGACGACCGAGTCGGCGACGAGCCGGACCGCGCGCACTGTGGGCGCGGCGGACGGCCGCCCGGCGGTGAGGGCCACCCGGATCTGCACCCGCGTGACCGGCTGGTCGAAGACGGCCTCGCCGGAGACGGACCGCCACTCGGTCCACGCGCCCGATCGCCAGCCGCGGGCCGCCACCTCGACGGCGCCGCCGGTGCCGGGGGTCGCGTCGATGTCGGCCCGGACCCGGTTGGCCGGCGCGGCGAGCGGGTGGGGCGCGGTGACGAGCATGCCCCCGGCCGTCTGCCGGCGCTGGGCGGCCGGGCGGCCCGCCGTGTCGGCGAGGCGCAGTCCGGCGCCGGTCCAGCGGACGCCGACGTCGTCGGCGTCGACGACTGTGATGTCGGCGCTCCACGTGTTGCCAGTGGCCGTCGGTTCAGCCGGGGGTGCGGCGGGCGCCGGGGAGACGGCCAGGACGGCGGCGAGCGCGCCGGCGACAGCGGCCGGCGAGGTCCTGCGGGGATGGGGCATGGCGCTCCTCGTGGGGGCGGGAAGTAGACGAGCGTCGATCTCCAGGGTGAGGTGCAGGCAACCATCGATCGCGCGTCCCGTCAAGAAGGCGTCCGCGGCCTCCGGCCGCCCGGAGTAGTGCAAAAAACCTGCAAACGCCAGGCCTTGCCTTCCTGGAAAGCGCTTTCATACGATTGCGTTGCATCGATGTTTCATTTGCGGGCCGGGCATCGCAGATGAACGACATTCGCTGGCGGCGCGCCTGATCGCGTCGCGGCTCCTCATTATTCCCATTCGGTGACTGCCGTTCGCTCGGCGGCAATTCCCGCATGCTCGAAAAAGGAATGAGGCGACATGAGAAGACCAGTCGCGCTGCGACTCCACGCGGCACTGGCCACGGCGGTCGTGGGTATCGCCGTCGCCGTGGTGCTGCCGTCCCCGCAGGCGTCGGCGGCGGCCGGCAGCGCCACCGGCTACGCCACCCAGAACGGCGGCACCACCGGCGGCGCGGGCGGGCAGACCGTACGCGCCACCACCGGCACCGCCATCCACGCCGCGCTCTGCGGCCGGGCCAGCAGCAGCACCCCGATCATCATCGAGGTGACCGGGACCATCAACCACGGCAACACCAGCAAGGTCTCCGGATCGAGCTGCAACACCGCCGACGGCGTGATCGAGCTGAAGCAGATCAGCAACGTCACCATCATCGGCGTGGGCAGCGGCGCCGTCTTCGACCAGCTCGGCATCCACATCCGTGACTCCCGCAACATCATCATCCGGAACGTCACGGTGCGAAACGTCAAGAAGTCGGGCTCGCCCACCTCCAACGGCGGCGACGCGATCGGCATGGAGAGCAGCGTCCGCAACGTGTGGGTCGACCACGTGACGCTGGAGGCGTCCGGCGGGGAGTCGGAGGGCTACGACGGCCTGTTCGACATGAAGGACGACACCCAGTACGTGACGCTGTCGTACAGCATCCTGCGCAACTCCGGCCGCGGCGGCCTCATCGGCTCCAGCGAGAGCGACCGCGGCAACGGCTACATCACGTTCGAGCACAACCTGTACGAGAACATCGACTCCCGTACGCCGCTGCTGCGCGGCGGCATCGCCCACATGTTCAACAACCACTACACCGGGCTGCACGAGTCGGGCATCAACTCCCGGGCCGGGGCGCGGGCCAAGGTGGACAACAACTACTTCCGCAACTCCAAGGACGTGCTCGGCACGTTCTACACCAGCGAGCGCGGCACCTGGCAGGTCAGCGGCAACATCTTCGACAACGTGACCTGGTCCTCGCCCGGGAGCGACAACTACCCGGCGGGTCCGAACGTGACGTCCACGACCACAGTGAGCGTCCCGTACTCGTACCGGCTCGACGCGGCGAGCTGCGTGCCGGACATCGTGCGGCAGACGGCGGGCGCGAACACCGGCCTGCGCGTGTCCGACGGCAACTGCACGCCGCAGTCCCCGCCCCCCACCACGCCGGGGCCGACCACGCCCGCCCCCACCACGCCGCCGCCCGGGACGACCACCCCGCCGCCGTCCGGCGGGACCAACCTGAGCCTGGTCTCCGGCGCCGGCGCGGACGGGTCCAGCAAGGCCGGCGGCACCAGCTACGGCAACGTGCGCGACGGCAACCTGAGCACGTACTGGTCGCCGTCCGGGTCGACCGGCACCGTCTCGATCAAGTGGGGCTCGGCCACCACTGTGTCCCGCGTGGTCATCCGCGAGCCGTCCGGCACCTCGGGTTCGATCGGGTCGTGGCAGCTCGTCAACAACGACACCGGCGCGGTGCTCGCCTCCGGCAGCGGGACCGGCCAGATCACCTTCGGCGCGACCTCGCTGAAGAAGATCAACTTCAAGATCAACAGCTCCGGCGGTACGCCGAGAGTCGGCGAGTTCGAGACGTACGCCAGTTAGCAGGCGCGACGAGTGGGGGCGGCCGATCCGGCCGCCCCCGCCCTTGTTCGTGTCGCCGGTCAGAGGGTGAGCACGACGGTGGAGATGCTCCGCGCGCCGACGTTCACCGTCACCTGGTTGCCGTTCACGCCCACCGGCTGGCTCGCCGCGCTGGCGTTCTGCGACGTGGCCACGTACTCCGCCCGGCTCACGTTCTGCGGCGCCTGGATGATCGCGTTGTTCACCGCGCTCGTGGACCGGTTGAGGATGACCAGCGTGACCTTCCCGTCGCCGGAGTAGGCGGTCACCTCCAGCGGCGACGCCTTGGAGCTCTTGGTCAGGGCGACCCGCTGGTAGCCGGGCCGCACGTACTTCGCGTACTGCGAGAACGCGTACCCGCGCTTGAGCGGCGCGCCCGCCACGGTGCCGTACGCGGACTCGCCGTCACCGATGAACGAGTAGTAGCGCTTGCCGTACCACCAGACGTACGCGCTCCAGTTCGACTCCATCGACTTGTGCACGGTGCGCATGATGTCGTCGAGCGTCTCGTTCCAGGCCGCGGCGTTGGCCGGGTTGCCCCAGATGTTGGAGCCGCCGCCGTCGGCCTCGTGCAGGTTCCACTCGGTCATCCACACCGGCTTGTTGTACTGCTGCGCCAGCGTGTACGGCTTCAGCCGGCCGGACGCCTCGGTGCCGTACAGGTGCCCGCCGATGTAGCCGATGTTGTTGCGGGCCGCCGCGTCGTTGAGCGTCGGGTCGGTGTACCCGTAGTTCAGGTTCACCGCCTCGGCGACCATCAGCTTGGTGTTCTGCACCTTGGCGCCCTGCTCCCGCACGAAGGTCTGCAGCTCGGTGCCGCTCCAGTCCATCGAGTCGTAGTCCGGGTGCCAGTCCGGCTCGTTCTGCACGGACGTGACGTCGATCGTCACGCCCTGGTTGCGCATGTACTGGACGTAGCTGTTGAGGTGGTTGGCGTAGTCGTCGTAGTAGTCGGTGCGCAGCTTGCCGCCGTTGATCCGGCTGTTGTTCGTCTTCCAGGCCGCCGGGGCGGTCCACGGCGACGCCATGATCTTCACGTTCGACCCGTACGACTTCGCCGTCCGCAGCGCGCTGACCTGGGTTCCCCACTCGCCGGACACCGGCGAGACGCCGGTACGCACGATGGACAGGCCGAGCTGGTTGGGGCCGAGCCCGACGAGTGTCTGCGTCTCGGTCGTCGACCAGGCGCCGCCCCAGATCGACACCGCGGCACCGAACCCGTCGATGGTCTGGTAGCGGCTGGCGGTGTTGACGGTGATGTCCGCCGCCCCGGTGGGCGGCGGGCTGCTGGGCGAGGTGGTCGGCGAACTCGTCGGGGAGGTGGACGGCGACGTGGTCGGCGTCGTCGTGCCACCGGTGCAGGTCACCCCGTTGAGCGCGAAGCTGGTCGGAGCGGGGTTGCTGCTGGTCCAGGCCCCGTTGAAGCCGAACGACGTGTTGCCGTTGGTGGGGATGGAGCCGTTGTAGCCGACGTTGCGGGCGCTGACCGCCGCTCCGCTCTGGGTCACTGTGGCGTTCCACGCCTGGGTGACTGTCTGGCCGGCGGCGTAGGACCAGGTGAGCGTCCAGCCGCTGACCGGGTCACCGAGGTTGGTGACCGTGACGTTCGCGCCGAAGCCGCCCTGCCACTGCGACGACACGGCGTAGGTGACCGCGCAGCCGGCGGCTGCCGCCCCGGCCGGCAGCGCCGCGGCCACCGCTGTCGACGCCAGCAGGACGGCCCCGGCCGAGAACACCGCGGTACGGGTCGTCTTGTGCCTTCTCATCGGACCTCTCTCTTCTCGATCGGCCGGCTCAGCGCTGGAGGGTGAGTAGTCCGGGTCGGTAGGGCAGGAGGCCGTAGTCGCCGCCGGAGTTGGGGGAGCGGCCTTGGTAGAGCAGTTGGAGGTTGCAGGGGTCGACGGTGAAGGTCTGGTCGGCGGTGGTGCGGATGAGTTCGCCGTGGCTGATGTCGTTGGTCCAGGTGGCGCCGCTGTTGGCCTTGCCGGCGAACGGGTTGGACTCGGTGGCGGCCTGCGGGGTCCAGGATCCGTTGAGGCTGGTGGCGGTGAAGGAGCGGAAGTAGCGGCCCTGGGAGCCGATCGCCTCGACGATCATCAGGTAGCGGGTCTGGCCCTGGAGTTTGTAGACCTGTACGGCTTCGAACAGGTTGTTCGTCGAGTCCGACATGATGGTGGTGTAGGTGGAGCCGAAGCTGCCGGGGAAGTTGCCCAGGGGCATGCTGGAGCGGTAGATCTTGCCGTTGTCACCGGCGAAGAACAGGTACATGTTCTGGTCGTCGGCGATCAGGGTCTGGTCGATCGGGCCGGTGCCGGAACCGGAGATGCTGCCGGTGAACAGCGGCTGCGCCGACGACCACCCGTTCGGGTTGGTCGGGTTGGTCGAGGTGCGGTAGGAGAACGCGGTCGGTCCCCACTGGTAGGCCAGCACCCAGATGTTGCGCGGCGCGAAGTAGAACAACGTCGGCGCCACAGTGCCCGACGACATCGCGTTCTGGCTGGCCGAGGCCATCTCGGACCAGTTGGTGAACAGGCCGAAGTTCATCGACCCCCACCGCGTTCCGGTGTCATGGGTGGTGGCGTAGACCAGGTGCTGCCCGTTGTACGGCACCACAGTGAAGTCCTTCAACGACACCCAGCCCGAGCGCGGCTGCGCCAGAGCACCGGTCGAGGACCACCGGTACGACGACGGCAGGTTGCACGTCCCGCCCGGCGGTGGGGTCGTGGGCGGTGCAGTGGTCGGCGGCGCCGTGGTCGGTGGGGCCGTGGTGGGCGAGCCGGTCGGGCCGCTCGTCGGCGTGGTGGTGCCGCCGGTGCAGGTCACCCCGTTGAGCGCGAAGCTGGTCGGCACCGGGTTGCTGCTGCCCCAGGAGCCGTTGAAGCCGAACGACGTGTTGCCGTTGGTCGGGATCGACCCGTTGTAGCTGACGTTGCGGGCGGTCACAGCGGCTCCGCTCTGGGTCAGCTCGGTGTTCCACGACTGGGTCACCGTCTGCCCGGCGCCGAACGACCACGTCAGCGTCCAGCTCGACACCGGGTCGCCCAGGTTCGTGATGGTGACGTTGGCGCCGAACCCGCCCTGCCACTGCGACGAGATCGCGTAGTTGACCGAGCAGCCCGCGGCGGCGGCTCCGGCGGGCAGCGCTACGGCGACCGACGCCGACGCCAGCAGCGCGGCGCCGGCCGATGCCCATATGGCATTGACTGACCTGGATCTGGACATGAATTGACCTCCTGCGGGGGCAGCGGCTCTGGCATTGGCGGTGGCGATTGTGTTGTGAGCGTTAACAGCCGCGTCAGGGATGTTACGGGAGCGCTCCCACGCACTCAATAACCCATTTCCGCACCCACCGGATCAGCCCGCGCGCCCCTCCACCCCACGCCTGCGCACTGTCCGTCCGGGTCGGCCTGAGTCGATCATGAAGTTGACCGCCCTCAATGCGGACAAATCCGCGGTCTAACCTCATGATCGACGCGCTTCAAGGGTGGGGGGGAGGGGGAGAGGGAGGGGGTCAGGCGAGGGTGCAGGGGGTGTTGTCGGCGGTGCACGCCGCGGGGGAGTCGTGCTGGGGGTCCGGGTCGCGGACGTCGAACCGGATGGTGGCTGACTCGCCGCCCGGCAACGCCCCACCGGTGAACGTGACCACGGTGCCGTCCTGGGTGGCCTCGGCCCCGCTCACGCTGCCCACAGTGGCGCCGTCGTGCAACGTCACGGTGACCGTCCAGCCCGGACGCGGTGAGGGGCCGGGATTGCGCAGCACCACCTCGCCCCGGTAGCCGAAGACCCGGTCGGTGACCGTCTCGTAGGTGGCGGTCAGCGGTGCCGCCGCCACCGTCGAGGGCGTCGCGCTCGGCGTACGGCTGGGGGTGGGTGACGGCGTCGGCGAGGGCGACGCGCTGCGGCGGCTTGCGCTGGGCGTGGGCCGCGCGGTCGTGGGCCGGGCCGACGGCGTGGCGCTGGACGGCATCACCAGCGAGGTCGTGGGCGTCGGCGCGGCCGGCGCGGGCGGCTCGTCGGCGGTGGCCCACACCGTGGCCCCGGCCGCGGCGGCGATCAGCGTCACCGTGCCGGCTGCCAGCAGCACCCGGCGCCGCCCGGGGCGGCGCTTGTCGTCGCCGAGCAGCCGGACCACAGGCAGTTCGGCGGTCAGGCCGCCCTCGGCGCGACGTAGGTCGACGTTCTGGAACGCCAGCCAGTCGAGGATCGCGGGCAGCCGTCCGGTGACTGCCTGCTCGTGCTGCTCGGCGCGGGCGTCGGCGTCCCAGTCGCCCTCTTCGAGCACCTCCCGCACGGACAGCCGGGTGCCGTGCGCGGTGGGGGTCAGGTCGCAGGCGAGCCGGGTGGCCCGGCCGGTCTCCCGGCAGCGGACCACCAGCCGGTCCGGCGCGCGCAGCTCGACGGTCTCCACCTCGGTGTCGCCGTCGTAGCCGGGCAGCGCGGCGGTGGCGAGGATCCACCTGTCGGACCCGGGCGCGCTGTCGGCGAACCACTTGGCCAGCAGCGCGCGTTCCGTTAGCGCCCGCCAGGTCCGGGCGGGCGGGTGGAACAGGTCGACCTCGGTGACGATCTCGATCACGCGGAGACTCTAGGGCCTGTGTCAAGGTCGGTGCGGGGCACTGTCGCCGTCGTCGCGCCAGCGAGCCCGCCAGGCGGCCTCGCTCTCCTCGGCGCTGGCCTTCTCCTCGTGTATCAGCCGGCGCAACGCGACCCGGGAATCGGCGAAGATCACCAGCTCGACCGCCACCAGTGCCACGCAGATGGCGGTGAGCAGACCCAGCGCCCCGAGCGCCGGCAGGTGCCGGCCGACCGGTAGCGCCACGGCGAGCAGCACCACGGTGCCGACCCGGGACCAGGACAGCGTCCGCAGCGCGCGCCACTGGAACGCCATGTTGGCGGCGAGGTAGAGGAGCACGCCACCGAAGAGCAGCGGCACGGCCGGCCCGTGGCCGCGCTCCATCGGGCCGCCCGCCGGGTCGGTGACGATGCGGACCAGTTCCTCGGCGCCGATCGCGAACAGGATCACCCCGGCGATCATGGGCAGGTAGAGATAGGCGTACGCGTCGCGGGCCAGCGCCACCCGCGCGGGGCCGTGGGCGGCGTGCAGCGCGATCCGGGCGGCCGGGCCGATCATGTCGAAGTGCGCCCACCAGAGCGCCGCGGTGAACAGGATGCCGAAGATCGCCGCCGGGATCGCCGGCCAGGTCACGGGCTGGCCGAGCAGGTTGCCGCCGACGCCGACCGAGATGACCGACTCGCCGAGCGCGATGATCAGGATGAGGTCGTACCGCTCGGTCCAGTGCTCGGCCGAGGTGATCTTCCAGCCGTCGGTGCCGGCCAGCAGGCCACTGCTGTACTGGATGGCCACCACCGCGATCCACAGCCCGTCGCGCAGCCACGGGCCGACCTCCGGGGACACACGCGGCGGCAGCAGCGCCGCCACCAGCAGCAGGCCGGCCGAGATCACCGCCTCCGGCAGGAACAGCCGCAGCTTGCGCCGGGCCGGCGGGTCGTCGCGCGTGGCGTACCAGTACAGGGCGGTGTGCACGAACCGGATCACCACGTAGCTGATCGTGACCAGGATCGGGCCGGCGCTGCCCTTGTCCAGGTCGCCGAAGGTCTGCGGCAGCGCGAGCGCGAACGTGAACAGCGCGATCATGCCGACCACCATGAGGATCGGCACGAAGCCCTCGCCGAGGCGCAGCCGGGCGGCGACCGCGCTGTGCACCACCCAGCACCACCAGAGCACGGCGAGCACCAGCAGCGCGTGCAGCAGTTGCCGCGGGGTCACGTTCGCGGCGGTGGCGCGCGTGATGATGAAGAAGGACACCACGAAGACGAGGTCGAAGAAGATCTCGAACCGGTCGACCCGGGTGGCGGGGGCGACGCCGGTCGCGGGCCCGAGCCCTTTGCGCCACCGGTCGCCACCCACCGGGCGAGTGTGTCAGCCCAGGTCAGGCCGGGTGCCGCTTTCGCCGGCCATTCCACCGGTCCGACGGGGAAGCCGCGCGCTCAGCCCGCCGCCGGGGCGGCCAGGGCGAGCACGTCGCGCAGCACGTCGCGCAACGACCGCCCCGGGTGCTCCAGCCACTCGTGGGCGGCGATCCGCAGGGACGCGAGGAATGTCGCGGCGACGATCCGGGCCCGCAGCGCCGCGTCCGGTCCGGTCAGCCGGCGGGCCAGCTCCGCGGCCATCTCCCGCTCCAGGGCCGCGTACGCGCCGACCTGGTGGGCGGCCAGGCTCGGGTGGCCGTGCAGCCGGCGGCGCCGGTTGAGCCAGGGCTCGGCCGGGTCGTCGTAGCCGTCCTCGGCCTGGACCAGGGCGGCCCGGGTCAGCGCGGCCCACGGCGACAGCTCCGCCGGTTGGTCCGCGACGAGCCTGAGGAGCCGTCGCAACCGCAGCGTGTCGCCGTGGAAGAGGGCCTCCTCCTTGCCGCCGAAGTAGTTGGAGAACGTCCGCCGGGAGACGTTCGCGGCGTCGGCGATCGCCTCGACGGTGATCCGGTCGGGGCCGTGCTCGACGGCGAGGGACAGCGCCGCCTCGTGCAGCGCCAGGCGGGTGGCCGCCTTCTTCCGCTCCCGCAGCCCGGTGCACTCCTCCATGGGCCAAGCGTAGGTGACCCATTTCTCAATGGGCAAACTTGCCTGCCGGGCAAGGTTTAGTGTTGATTGCTTGAGGCAACGAAGCGGCCACCCGAAATCGACACATCTGGAGGACGCGCGCATGAGCGCACCCACCACGACGGCTGCGGCCGCCCCCATGAGCAAGCGGAAGACGCTGGAGGCGCTCAGCGGTCTGCTGCTGGTGCTCTTCGTGGCCATGCTGAGCAGCACCGTGGTCTCGACCGCCCTGCCGAAGATCATCGGCGCGCTCAACGGCTCGCAGACGCAGTACACCTGGGTGGTCACCGCCACCCTGCTCACCGCCACCGCGACCACCCCGATCTGGGGCAAGCTGGCCGACCTGTTCAACAAGAAGCTGCTGATCCAGATCGCCATCGTGGTCTTCCTGGTCGGGTCGGTCGCGGCCGGCTTCGCGCAGAGCGCCGGGCAGCTCATCGCCGCCCGCGCGTTCCAGGGCATCGGCGTCGGCGGCCTCCAGGCGCTCGTGCAGGTCGCCATCGCGGCCATGATCCCGCCGCGTGAGCGGGGCCGCTACAACGGCTACCTGGGCGGCGTCATGGCGCTGGCCACGGTCGGCGGCCCGCTGCTGGGCGGCCTGATCGTGGACACCTCCTGGCTCGGCTGGCGCTGGTGCTTCTTCGTCGGCGTACCGGTCGCGGCCGCCGCGCTGTTCCTGCTGCAGATCACCCTGAACCTGCCCACCGTGCGCCGGGACAACGTCAAGATCGACTACCTGGGCGCGACGCTCATCGCCGCCGGCGTCAGCGTGCTGCTGATCTGGATCTCGTTCGTCGACGACTCCTTCGCCTGGGTCTCCTGGCAGACCGGGGCCATGGTCGGCGGCTCGGTGCTGCTGCTCGCGCTCGCCGTCTGGGTGGAGGCGCGGGCTGCCGAGCCGGTGGTGCCGCTGCACATCGTCCGCGAGCGCACCACGGCCCTGGCGATCCTCGGCAGCCTCGCGGTCGGCATGGCCATGTTCGGCGGCGCGGTCTTCCTCGGCCAGTACTTCCAGATCGGCCGCGGCTACAGCCCGACCGAGGCCGGCCTGCTCACCATCCCGATGATGGCCGGTGTGCTGATCTCCTCGATCGTGGCCGGCCGGATGATCACCGCGACCGGGAAGATCAAGCCGTACATCGTGTTCGGGGCGGTCGTGCTGGTCATCGGGTTCGCCATGCTCGGCACCATCGACCACGAGACCTCGCTGGTCTTCGTCGGCCTCGCGATGTTCATCGTCGGCGTCGGCGTCGGCATGACCATGCAGAACCTGGTGCTCGCCGTGCAGAACACCGTCGCGCTCAAGGACATCGGCGCGGCCAGCGCCAGCGTCGCGTTCTTCCGCTCGCTCGGCGGCACCATCGGCGTGTCCGTGCTCGGCGCGGTGCTCGCCCGCCGGGTCAGCGACCGGATCACACACGACCTCGCCGCGGCCGGCATCCCCACCTCCGGCGGGGGCGGTGGCAGCACGCTCAACCTCGACGCGCTGCCCGAGCCGGTCCGGCAGATCGTGCGGGCCGCGTACGGGGACGCAACGGGGCACATCTTCCTGATCTCGGCCGCCATCGCGGTGGTGGGTATCGTTGCGGCGCTGCTGCTGCGCCCGGTCACCCTGCGTTCCAGCCTCGACCTGCCGGACACCGGCCGTTCGGTGGCGGTGGGAGCGGACGCCGTCGACGGCGCGCCCGCCTTCGACGAGGTGAGCGTGGACTCGGCCGGCCGGGAGGAACGCGCCCGCCGCTGAGCCCGTACCCCCAGGGCCGTCGCCGACCCCGGCGGCGGCCCTGGTCCATGCGGGGACGAACCGAAGGAGGAGCCGTGGACGTCACGCGGACCGCGCCCGCCCGCCTCGCCGCATGGCAGCGGGCCGCGCGCGAGCTGGCGCTCGTCGCTGTGCTCTTCCTGGCCTACAAGGCGGGCCGGCAGGTGGTGGCCGGGCACGCCGAGGTGGCCCTGGCCAACGGCGAGTGGGTATGGCGGCTGGAGCGGCTGCTGCGCCTGCCCGACGAGACGCTCGTGCAGGGACCGCTGCTGGCGCACGATCTGCTGGTGCGGGTGGCGAACTCCTACTACGCCTACGTGCACTTCCCGGCCACAGTGCTCTGCCTCGTCTGGCTCTGGCTGCGCCGCCCGGCCCACTACGTGCGGCTGCGGCGGGCCCTGGCAGCGCTCACCGCGGTCGCGCTGGTGCTGCACGTCTGCGTCCCGCTCGCGCCGCCACGGCTGACCGCGCTCACCGGGCTGGTCGACACCGGCACCCGGTTCGGGCCGAGCGTCTACGGACCTCCCGACACCGACCAGCTGAGCAACCAGTACGCGGCCATGCCGTCGCTGCACGTGGGCTGGGCGCTGGCGATCGCGGTGGCGCTGATGGCGGTCACCACCGGACGCCGCCGCCGGCTCTGGCTGCTTCATCCGCTGGTGACCGCGCTCGTGGTGGTGGCCACCGGCAACCACTACTGGCTCGACGGCGTCGTCGCGGTGGTGCTTCTCGTGGTGATCCTGGCCGTGCTGCCGACACCCGCACCGGACCTGCCCACGCTCCCGCCCGGACCGCTGCGCCCGCACGTGGTGCCGGCGCCGCGCCGGGCCGGCCGCCGCCGGAACCCGAAGGTCCCGGCGGCGGCCGACGTGCGGCTGCGGCCACCCGGCCGGGGCTGACCGCCGCTCAGCGCAGCGTGCAGACCGTGCCGTTGAGGCGGAACGCACCCACCGGCACGTTCGGTCCGCTGTACGCGCCGACGAAGCCCACAGTCGTGCTCCCGCCGTCGGCGGCGAGCCGCCGGTTGTCGGCGGTGGGCGTCACCCGGACGTCGCGGCCCTGCTGGTCCCAGGTGGCGCTCCACCCGCTGCTCACCTGCTGCCAGGCGGTCGGCCAGGTCCAGGTGAGCGTCCAGCCGTCGACGGCCTTCGCACCCGTGTTGATGACCTCGACGTTCGCCACGTACCCGTTGCCCCAGTCGTTGTCGTCGTCGAACCGCACCGCGCAGGAGCTCTCGGCGGGGCTGCCGGTGGCGAACGTCAGCGGCGGCGACGACCACGAGACCCGCCCGGCGGTGTCCCGGGCCAGCACGTTGACCGTGTAGCGGGGTCCCGGTTCGAGGTTGCCCACTGTGAGCGAGGTGCCGGCGGTCTCGCCGAGCTGCTCGCTCACCGCGCCGTACTGGCGGTGCACCTCGTACTTGGCGATCGGGGATCCTCCGGGCGTGGCCGCCGGCCAGGAGATGGTCGCCGCGCGGTCGGTCACCGTGCTCGCCGTCGGCCGGCCCGGGGCGCCGGGCCGCCCGGCCGAGCTGCCGGCCGGTCGCAGCACGAGCGTGGTCAGCGAGTACGGCGGCAGCGTCCGCGCGGCCGCGCTGCCGGAGCGGCCGGTGCTGATCCCGGTCGCGCCGTTGGTGAACGTGTGCACGGTCGGTGCCTCGTCGGCCGGGGTGAACCCGGCGTAGTCGAGCGCCACCGGGTACGCGTTGTCCGGGTCCTTGTTGAGCAGCAGGACCGCGACGCTGCCGTCCGGCCGGCGGACCGCGTGCGCGGCGACCAGCGGCTGGTCGGTCCCGGCGCGGACGAGCTGGTCACCGGGCCGGACGAACAGGTTCATCATGGACAACGCGTGGTACGGCGCGAACGGGGTGTTGAACGCCGGCTGGCACACCTCGCCGTCGCTGGTGCAGTTGCCGCTGGAGAGCAGCCCGAAGTCGCCGTAGTCGGTCTGCCCGGCCACCTCGGAGACGGTGCCGATGCCGTTGTGCACGTTCCACCACTGCACCGTGAACACGCCCTGCTCCAGCAGGCCGCTGTAGGCGTCGGCCAGGAACAGCGCGCCCGGCGCGGTGGTGCGGCCGGCGTCCACGTTCAGCTCGGTGAAGCTGATCCCGATCCGGTCCGCGCCGGGGCCGGCGTACCGGGCGATCTGCTGGCGCAGCAGCCAGGCCGCGTCGGGCAGGTGGTTGGTGCGGGCCAGTGAGTCGGCGGCGCTGCCGCCCGGGTACCAGTGCACGTCCACGAAGTCGATCTTCGGGCCGGCGATGGACAGCACGGTCTGGTTCCACGGCCCCGGATCCGATCCGGCGGTGATGCCGTCCGGCCAGTTGCCGGGCATGGTGAGCACCGCGCCGACCTTGATGCTCGGGTCGACCGCCTTCATCGCGTCGGCGTACTCGACCACCAGCCGCGCGTACTGGGAGGCGCTCTTGTCCGGGTGGTCGTCGGCCTCCCAGGCCGAGCCGTAGTGGCCGTTGCCGTAGTTCTCGTTGCCGACGGTCCACCACTTGGCGCCGTAGCCCTTGGTGACGTTGGCGTAGCGGACCCACGCCGCCGCCTCGGCGGGCGTGCCGGTGCCGTAGTTCGCGATGATCATCGGCTCGGCGCCGACGCGGCGGGCGCCGGCCATGAACGTGTCGAAGTCGGTGTTCGGTGCGACGTAGCCGCCGGGCGCGGTGTGCGTCTCCCAGTGGTAGATGTCGGCGTACGAGCCGCCGGGGTAGCGCAGCATCTTCACGCCCGCGGCCTTGAGCAGGTCGGACGTCTCGGCGCTGCCGAGCTGCGAGTCCCAGATGGCGTGGTTGACGCCGAGCGCGGTGGCCGGGACGGTGGCCAGCCCGGCGCGGGTGTTGACGGTGACGGTGACCGGGTCGGTGGGGTCGGCGGCGGCGACCGGCCCGCCGACGGTGCTGAGCGCGGTGGCGAGCAGCAGCAGGCTGGCCGCGAACGCGGTGGTTCTCCTCATGCGGGGGTGTCCTTCGGAGTGGGACGACGAGGCGATGCCCGGTCTGCGTCGTCCTCCCGGAGCCGTGACGGCGACGGGTGCCCACGAACGACGATCGGCTCCGCGCGGCGAGCCATCGATGAGGATCATACGCCCGGCGCGGGGGAGTGCAGGGCTTAATTTATAGACAGGAGTCTTTACTGTTAACAATGTTTAATTTATGTTCGGGGCACCTTCCGTTCCCCCCGAAGGAGTTGCCACCATGCGCCGAAGAATCACCCTCCCGCTGCTCACCGCCGGTGCCGTCACCGGGACGCTGGCGCTCGCCGCGCCCGCGCAGGCCCACGGCTACGTCTCCTCGCCGCCCAGCCGGCAGGCGCTCTGCGCGCAGAACCGGGTGCCCGACTGCGGTCAGATCAAGTACGAGCCGCAGAGCGTCGAGGGCCCCAAGGGCCTGCGCAGCTGCCACGCCGGCATCGCCCAGTTCGCGGTGCTCAACGACGACAGCCGCAACTGGCCGGCCACCTCGGTCGGCAGCACCGTCACGTTCACCTGGGTCAACACCGCCCGGCACGCCACCGCCAACTGGGAGTACTGGATTGGCGGCACCCGGGTCGCCGTGGTCGACGGCGGTGGCCGCCAGCCCGGCGCGACCGTGTCGCACACCGTCAACCTCGGCGGCTTCTCCGGCCGGCAGAAGCTGCTCGCCATCTGGAACATCTCCGACACCGCCAACGCGTTCTACTCCTGCGTCGACCTCCAGATCGGCGGCGGAGGCGGCAACCCGACCCCGCCGCCCACCCCGACCGCGGCGCCCACCACGCCCGCGCCCTCGCCCACGCCCACCCGGACCAGCACCCCGGCACCGGGCGGCACGTGGACCGCCGGGCGGGCGTACCAGGTCGGTGACACGGTCACCTACGACGGCCGTAGCTACCGCTGCCGCCAGGCGCACACCGCCATCGCCGGCTGGGAACCGCCGAACGTACCGGCGCTGTGGCAGCAGATCTGAGCCCGCGTACCCGCGCGGTGGAGCCGGCCGGTCCCCGGCTCCGCCGCGCGTCCGCCGCGGCCCTGCTCGGCGTGGCGCTGGCCCTGCCCGGGTGCGGCGGCCCACCGGCCGCCGATCCGTCCCCGCCGGTCCCGTCCGCCACGACCTCGGTCCCGGCCGGCGCGGACGCCACTGTCAGCGGGATCGACGCGCTGTTCCTGGCCATGATGGTGGCGCACACCGAGCAGACGCTGGAGATCGTCCGGCTCGGCCTCGACCGGGCCACCGACCCGCGGATCCGCACGCTGATCGCCGCCGTCCGGGCCACCGAGACCGACGAACTGGCCACCATGCGCGGCTGGCTGCGCGAGGCCGGCCCGTCGGCCGCCGCCGCGGCCGCCCGGCACGACCACTCCGGGCACAGCGAGGCCGCCGCCGGACTGGCCCGGCTGCGCGCCGCCGCGCCCGCCGACGCCGACCGGGTGCTGCTCGACGTGCTCAGCCGGCACCAGCGCACCGCGGCCGACCTGGCCCGTGCCCAGGTCGCCGCCGGGACCAGCGAGCGGGTACGCGACCTCGCCCGCCGCATCGACCGTTCGCGTACGGCCGAGGTCGACCTGATGGCCGGCCTGGGCTGATCGGCGGCGTGCCGAAGCGCCGGAGCTGCCCGGACGGGGCATGACCTTCGTCACGGTCGTCGCCGCCGGTGACCGGCTCGACAAGAGCGGCGAATCGGCGCGCACCAGCCCTTTCCGCGAGCCGGCGGAGCAGATCGGCGCCGGCGGCGCGGCCGGTTCGCGTGCCGCCGCGGTTCTCCCGTCGGCAAAACCGGCCGCGCCTCGTCCCAGGTCATGGCTACGCTGTCGCCCGGACGCCGCCCCGCCGCGCGTTCCGCCCGCGCTCCGCAGACGGCGCGCGGCGCCGCCGCCGACACCCAGTGCCGGACCGGATCCAGGAGACCGTCAGTGACCCAGCAACCCGTCGCGACGTCGACGAAGCTCGACGCCGCCGTACTCAAGGTGGCCGGCGTCGTCGTGCTCGGTGCGATCATGTCGATCCTCGACGTGACAGTCGTCAGCGTGGCGCTGCCGACGTTCCAGAGCGAGTTCGACGCCACGTACGCCCGCGTCGCGTGGACCATGACCGGCTACACGCTCGCGCTCGCCACGGTGATCCCGCTCAGCGGCTGGGCCGCCGACCGGTTCGGCACGAAACGCCTCTACATGGTGGCGCTGGCGTTGTTCACCATCGGCTCGGGGCTGTGCGCCACGGCCGACTCGATCGGCGAGCTGATCGCCTGGCGGGTGATCCAGGGCCTCGGCGGCGGCATGCTTATGCCGCTCGGCATGACGATCATGACCCGGGCCGCCGGCCCGCACCGCATCGGCCGCCTGATGGCGGTGCTCGGCATCCCGATGCTGCTCGGCCCGATCACCGGCCCGATCCTCGGCGGCTGGCTGATCGACGTCGCGAGCTGGCACTGGATCTTCCTGATCAACCTGCCGATCGGCGTGGTCGCCCTGGTCTACGCCCAGCTCGCCCTGCCCAAGGACAACGCCGAGCCGTCCGAGTCGTTCGACTTCCTCGGCATGCTCATGCTCTCGCCGGGTCTCGCGCTGTTCCTCTACGGCATCTCCACGCTGCCCGAGACCGGCACCGTCGCCGACACGAAGGTCTGGCTGCCGATGCTCGCCGGCGGCGCGCTCGTGGTCGCCTTCGTGCTCTACTCGTTCCGGCCCCGGCACCCGCTGCTCGACCTGCGGCTGTTCCGCAACCGCAACCTGACCATCGCCACCGTCACCATGTTCGTGTTCATCATCGCGTTCATGGGCGCGGGCCTGCTGTTCCCCAGCTACTTCCTCCAGGTGCGCGGCGAGACGACGCTGACCGCGGGCCTGCTGATCGCGCCGCAGGGCATCGGCGCGATGCTGACCATGCCGATCGCCGGCATGCTCGCCGACCGCGTGCCGGTCGGCCGGACGGTGCCGTTCGCGCTCGTGCTCATCGCCGCCGGGTTCTTCACCTTCACCCAGCTCGGCACCGACACGTCGTACTGGCTGCTCTGCGGCTCGCTGTTCGTGATGGGCCTCGGCATGGGCGGCACGATGATGCCGATCATGACCTCGGCGCTGAAGACGCTCAGCGCGGCGGAGGTGGCGCGCGGCTCCACGCTCGTCAACATCCTCCAGCAGATCGGCGGCTCGGTCGGCGCCGCGGTCATGTCGGTCATCCTCACCAGCGAGCTGAACGGCTCCCGGCCGATCCCCGGCGTCACCGACCCGGCCACCGGCGCCCCGCTGACCGAGGCCCAGCTCGCCATCGCCTCCCAGCAGCAGCCCGAGCTGACCCAGCAGTTCCCGGTGCCGCCGTCGCTGATCGAGCGCGGGCTCGACTACGCGGCGAACTCCTTCTCCACCACGTTCTGGGTCGCCTTCGGTCTGGTGCTGCTGACCTTCATTCCGGCCGCGTTCCTGCCCCGCCGCCGCGAGCCCTCGCACCTGCTCGACGGCGACCCGGGCGAGGACAAGCGTCCGGTGCCGGTCCCGATCCACTGACCGCCGCCGTGACCCGGGGCCGGACGCGTCTGCGTCCGGCCCCGGGCCGTTTCCGGCGCCGCGATCCGCCACCCCGGCGACGACCGGCGCCTAGGATCGGAGACGGAACCGAAGGAGGGCGGGTCAGCGTGAGCGCAGACGACGCGCAGCGGTCGGCGCGACGGCGTAACCGGCTGCTGCTCGCGGGCCTGCTCGCCGTCGTCGGGCTGATCCTGCTGCTGCTCGGCCTCACCGTCGCCACCGGCACGGTCGCGGGCGTCGAGGTGGTACTCGCGCTGTTGCTGCTGGTGACCAGCTACGCGATCCAGCGGGTGGCCCGCCGCGAGACCGTCTACCGCGACGAGCGGCGCTGACCGGTCCGGCGTTCCGGCCGGGCTAGGCTGCCACCGTGGATCACGAAGATCGCATCGCGCTGTTCCTCGACTACGAGAACCTCGCCCTGGGCGTACGGGACCATCACGGCGGCCGCCCGTTCGACTTCCGGCCGATCGCCGACGCGCTCGCCGAGCGGGGACGCGTGGTGGTACGCCGGGCGTACGCGGACTGGTCGTACTTCGACGAGGACCGGCGCATGCTCACCCGCTCACACGTCGAGCTGATCGAGATCCCGCAGCGGATGGGCGCCTCGCGCAAGAACGCCGCCGACATCAAGATGGCGGTGGACGCGGTCGAGCTGGCGTTCGAGCGCGGCTACATCTCCACGTTCGTGATCTGCACCGGGGACAGCGACTTCACCCCGCTCGTGCACAAGCTGCGCGAACTCAACAAGCGGGTGATCGGCGTCGGGGTGGAGAAGTCCACCTCCGCGCTGCTGCCGCCGGCCTGCGACGAGTTCCTCTACTACGACCGCCTCGAAGGCGTGGACGTACCGCCACCGGCCGCCCGCCGCTCGCGCCCGGCCCGGCCCTCACCGGCTGAGCCGGCGCCCGAGCCCGTGGTGGTGACCGCGGCCGAGGAGGAGTCGGCGCGGGACGTCGACACGCTCGCCGTGCAGCTCGTGCAGACAGTGGCCGGCATGCAGGGCAGCTCCAGCGGCGACGTGACCGCCTCCGCGCTCAAGCGCGCCCTGCTCCGCAAGGATCCCACGTTCAGCGAGTCCGACTACGGCTTCCGGACCTTCGGGGAACTGCTGCGCCACCTCGCGGCGCACAACGTGGTGGAGCTGGCCGCCGGGCCCGCCAAGGGCGACCCGGAGGTGTCACTTCCCGAGCAGGGCGACCGGGAGGTCGCGTTCGGGCTGCTCCGCTCCGTGGTGGTGGACCTCGCCGCGGACGGCGGAGCGGTGGCGCTGTCCGGGCTGAAGGACCAGCTCCGGCGCGCCCGGCCCGACTTCAGCGAGAAGAAGCTGGGCTACCGCAGCTTCCTCCAGTTCTGCAAGGCCGCCGCGACGGGCGGGGCGGTGGAGTTGCGCTGGAGCCCGGACGACGGCGACTACCTCCTCACTCCCCAGACCCCCTGACCCACTCCGCCCCGCCCCGCCCCTCGCCCCCGCCTTCGCCTCCGCGATCTTGCACTTACCGACCTCCAAAAGCGGGATGAATCGCCTATCCCGAGGGCAGCAAGTGCAAGATCGCGGGGGCTCGGGGCTCGGGGACTCAAGGGCACGGTGGCTCAAGGGCTCGGGTATCCCGAGGGGATGGGATCGGGCGGCGAGGGGATGCGGCGGTGGGACGTGGCTGCGGGAAGGGCTGCGCCGGTGGGCCACGGCGCTGGCCGATCTTCCCCGCCTGGGACACCCAGCTTGATCCACGCCAGCTCGCCGAGGTGGCGGGGTCCGAGCCGGCCGGATGCCGCCACCTCGGCGTAATGGTGTCGATCAAGCGGCCACCACGGGTGTCGATCAAGCGGCCACCACGGGTGTCGATCAAGCGGCCGCCACGGGTGCGATCAAGCAGTCGCCGCGGCAACCGCCCGGGCACAGCCGACCAGCAGCCTGGGCGCGGCCACCTCGTTCGCCGTCCTCGACCGGTACGCCGAGGACGGCGGCACCTTCATCCCCGGCTGGCACTCGACTCCGCGGGGTCAGGAGAGGGCCGCGTCCACCTGGGCTGTCGCGCCGAGCCTTACCGCCAGGCCGAGCCGTCGGCCCACCTGGCCCACCAGGTCCAGCAGGGCCGCCTCGGATGAGGCGGTCGGGCTCGGGTCGCCGGTGGGACCGGGCTCTCCGGTCGGATCCGGGTCGCTCGTCGGGCTCGCGGTCGGCGCCGGAGTCACCTGGTCGGCGGGAGGGCTGGGCGGCTCGACGGGCGTCGACGGGCGGTCGCCGACCCGTGCCGGCGGCGACCCGGCGACGGGCGGTGCGGTGGTGAGGACCCGCGCCCCGGACGCTGCGGTCGCGTTCGGGAGGCGCTTCGGTGGCGGCGCGGGCCGGGTCGGCCGGACCACCGGCGACGACGGGTCGACCGGAGTCGCCACGGGCGGCACCCCGGGCGCGGGCGGTGCGGCCGTGGTGGCGGGCGCGGTCGCCTGTCCGTGCGCCGGATCGGTCTGCCCGGCTGTCGCCGTCCAGGTGCCGGCGGAGGTGACGCCCAGCAGCACGGCCGCCGCCGCGACGCCCGCCGCAGCCAGCCGCTGGGGGAGTGCCCGGTCGGCCGGGGCGTCCCACGGGCCGAGCGGCCGGGGAGGCCGGGGCCGGGCAGCCCGGTGGGCGGACCGCAGCGCCTCGACGTCCTCGACGACCGCCTGCCGTGTGCCGGTGGCACCGGCGTGGGCGAGGGTGAGGTAGAACCTGGTGTTCGCCGCGCCCGGGGCCGGTACGCGCAGGCCCGCCGGGGCGCCGCCGTCGGCGTCGTGCAGCAGGGTGACCGGACGGTCCGGGTGGTGCCCGAGGCCGCGCACGTCCCGCAGCGGCCAGTCCCGCCGGGCGTTCTGCCCGGCGAAGGCCACCCGCCGGTCGGTCACCACGGCGGTGCCGCTGTCCACCACGCGCAGTCCCGTCGGCAGCGGGCCGTGGGACGGGTCGAGACAACCGGCGAGCGTGCGGCCCGGCACCGGCAGCCCGGGCAGGTGCCGGGCCGTCGCCTCGACCAGGTCGACTGTGGGCAGGATGCGGTAGACGACCTCGCCGTCGTCCAGCGGCACCGGCAGCGCGGTGCCGGGCAGTGTGCAGCCGTGGAAGCCCGCCGCTTCCATCGACAGCCGGTCGAGGTGGTCGGCGCGGCGGCGCCAGGTCCGGGCCGCCGTCTCGTACGCCTGGCGCCCGCGCTCGTTCTCGCGCCGTGCCCAGGCCAGTCGCCGCTGCGGATGAGCCCCGATCGCGTCGGGTCGCCTCGCCGTCACACCTGGTACAACGCCCTGCGGAGGGCGCGGATACGTGAGCGCGGCTATCGTCCGTTTTGGCGGTGGTATGCCCCCGATTAGACTTCGCGCATGCCGCGGATCGTCCAGTTGCTGGCCTCACCCGTGCACCGGTACGTGGGCCGCCCGGCGGACGGACCCGCCCCCGCGCCACCGGGCGAGCTGGTGGACCGGGTGGAGCTACACGCCGGGCTCGGCATCGTCGGTGACCGCTACTTCGGCCGTCCCGCGCACCGTCAGGCGAGCGTCACGCTGATCGCGCGGGAGTCGCTGCCGCCCGGCGCGGACCTCACCCAGCTGCGGCGCAACGTGCTCACCGAGGGCATCCCGGTGGACGATCTGGTCGGGCGCGTGCTCACGCTCGACTCCGGCGACGGCCCGGTCCGGCTGCGGGTGCACCGGGCCGCCCCGCCCTGCGCCTGGCTCGACGTGGTGGTCGCCCCCGGCACGTGGAAGGCGATGCGCCGCCGCGGCGGCGTCCGGTGCTCGCCGCTCACCGACGGCGTCCTGCGGGTCGGGCCGGTCACCGTCTCCGTTGACGACTGACAGCGAGGGAACTTTCCTGACCCGCCGGCCGACCAACCGGGGGTGACCGGACTCCGGCGCCGGCAGGAGGGACGCCACTGATGAACCGAGCGGGGCGCGCATCCGTACCGTCCGGCATGAGCATGCCGGACCGGCGGGCCGGCCGCGGATGAGCCCGGACGACGACGAGCAGGTGACCGGGTGGGCACGACGCGCCGCCCGGGGTGACCAGCTGGCCGCTGCCGCGTTCGTCAGGGCCCTCCAGGCGCCGGTGTGGCGTTTCCTCGCCCACCTGGCCGGGCCCGCCGAGGCCGACGACCTGGCCCAGGAGACCTTCCTGCGCGCGCTGCGCAGCCTGCCCGGCTTCGCGGGCCGGTCGTCGGCGCGTACCTGGATATTCACGATCGCCCGCCGGGTCGCGGTGGACCACGTGCGGGCGGCGACCGCCCGGCCCCGGGTCGCGGCGCTGCCGGACTGGCAGGCCGCCGCGGAGGCGGCCGGCGCGGTGACCGGCGGCGGGGAGGACGGGGTGGTGCTGCGCGGTCTCATCGCCACGCTGGCGCCGGACCGGCGGGAGGCGTTCGTGGCCACCCAGGTGCTCGGCCTGTCCTACGCCGAGGCGGCCGAGGTGTGCGGATGCCCGGTGGGCACCATCCGCTCCCGCGTGGCCCGCGCCCGGGAGGACCTGGTCGCCGCCTGGTCCGGCGACGCCCGCGACCGCCGGGCGCGCTGACACCACGACCGCCGAGAGCGCTGAGACACCACCGCCGAGGCCTGCGGGGACCGCGGCCGGCCGGGGCCCGACCGCGGCCGAGGGCCGCAGGGACGCCGCGAGCCGGAGATTCGCGCCGCGGGCCGTCAGGCGGCGCGCCGGTCGCGGGCCTGTGCGGGGTACGGGCCGGGCGGCACCAGCCGCAGCGCCGGCGCGGCCGGTTCCTCGGTCGGCAGCGCCCACCGGGATCCGTCCGGCCGGCGCTGACCGGGCGGGGTGTCGCCGGGGCGCCGGCCGAGGCGGGACAGCACCAGCATCACGGCCCAGCCGACCAGCAGGAAACCGTGGCTGACCAGCCGGGTCATCGCCACCTGCCCGGTGATCAGGTCGTTCACCGACAGCAGCACGAGCGTGGCGACGAACGCGCTGAGCATCGGCAGCAGGCCGGACGGGGCGGACCGGCGCGCGGCCACGTAGAGGAACCCGGCGCCGACTGCGACGTTCCACGCCGCTGACTCGTGCCACAGGTGCTGGCCGGAGGTGTGTGCGTGGGTGACGACCGCCTCCCGGCCGATCTGGGCCAGGCCGAGTACGAGCTGCACCGCGCCGAGCAGCCCGAGCGCCCCGCGCAGCCCGAGCGTGATCCGGTGGCGGCGACTGGGCCGGGGCGGGGGAGCGGCGGCCAGGACCGCGTCGACCAGGTCGGGCACCCGCGGGGCGAGCTGCGTACGGGCCCGCCGGGTCACCGACGCGGCCGAGTCGAACCAGCCGCGGCAGCCGGCGCAGCCGGTCAGGTGCGCCTCGGCCGCCTCGATCTCCGACTCGGACGCCTCACCGTCCAGCTGTGCCGACAGGATCTCCCGCCACTGCTCACACACCATGTAGGGATAGTCGTCGGGAGCGCCGCGCTGGTTCCCGGCGGGGTGCGGGTCACGCCGGGCCGCCCGGCGGCGGCGGTCACGGCGCGGCGGCGACTACCCCGGGCGGGCACGGGTAAGCCGACCGGGGAGGGGCCGCTGTGACACGCGAATTCGTGAACTGGTCCGGCAGTCTCCGCTTCACGCCGGCGGACCGGGCCGAGCCGGCCGACGAGGCCGAGGTGTGCGACCTGGTGCGCCGTGCCCGGGCCACCGGCGCCACCATCCGTCCGGTCGGTTCGGGGCACTCGTCCAGCCCGCTGGTGCGTACCGACGGGATCCTGCTCGGCCTGGACCGGCTGTCCGGCGTGATCTCCGACGACGGGCGGCTCGCGACCGCGTGGGCCGGCACCAAGCTCCGGGCGCTCGGTGAGGGGCTCTACGACGCCGGGCTGGCCATGGACAACCTGGGTGACGTCGACTACCAGTCGATCGCCGGGGCGACCGCCACCGGCACCCACGGCACCGGCATCGGCTTCGGGAACCTGAGCACCCAGGTCACCGGCGTACGCCTGGTCACCGGCACCGGCGACGTGCTGGACGTGGACGCGCGCCGCAACCCGGACCTGCTGCCCGCCGTCCGTCTCTCCCTCGGCGCGCTGGGCGTGATCACCCGGATCACGCTCGACGTGCAGCCGACCTATCAGCTGCACCGCCGTTCCTGGTGCACGCACCTCGACTGGACCCTGGACCACCTCGCCGAGCTCCAGCACACCAACCGCAACATGGACTTCTACTGGTACCCGCGCAGCGACCGGACGCAGATCCGGGTGATCAACCGCATCGACACGGACGCCGCGCCGGACCGGGCGGACGTCCGGTTGCCGGACGGCGAGCCCCGGCAGAGCCAGGTCGGGCCGACCCACCGCACCATTCCCCGGGACCGGGAGCTGCGCTTCGAGGAGATCGAGTACATGCTGCCGTCGGAGGCGTTCCCGGCGTGCTTCGCCGAGGTACGCCGCCGGGTGCGCGACCGGCACCGCCGGGTGGCCGCCTGGCGGGTGCTGGTGCGCACCATCGCCGCGGACGACATCTGGCTCAGCAACGCCTACGGCCGGCCCACCACCACGATCGCCTGCCTGCAGAACACCTCACTGCCGTACGAGGAGTACTTCCGGGACGTGGAGGCGGTGTTCCGGCACTACGGCGGGCGCCCGCACTGGGGCAAGAAGCACTGGCTCGGCGCGGGGGAACTGCGTCCCCTCTTTCCCCGCTGGGACGACTTCCAGGCGGTGCGCCGCCGGCTCGACCCGGACGGGGTGTTCCTCACGCCGGACCTGGCCCGGCTGCTGGAGGAGCAGTGAGCGCGCCCGTCGGCGCCCGGGTCTGGGTGGTGCCCGGCGGGCACGTGCCGTTCCCCGCGCACGGCCCGGAACCGGCGTTCACCGCCTTCGACCAGCTCTGCGTGCTCAACGCAGGTGACCGGGACGCCGCTGTGGAACTGGACTTCTACTACCAGGACACCGAGCCGGTGGGGCCGTACCGGCTGCTGGTCGGCGCCCGCCGCATCCGGCACGTCCGGGTCAACGACCTGATCGATCCGGAGGCCGTGCGGCTGGACCGGCCGTACGGCTGCGTGCTGCGCTCCCCGGTGCCGGTGGTGGTGCAGTTCCTGCGCCAGGACACCCGGCTGCCCGGTGTGGTGGCGCTGACCGGCACGATGGCGTACCCCGGATGAGATTCGAGCGGTCGGCCGCGGGTACCCCGGTATATGCGGGCTGCCGTCGACCGGGTGCGTGATGTGGGTCTGACCGGTCACCGGAGGCTGCGGACGTACTTCCTCGTGGCGGTCCAGGCCGGCCTGGCCGCCGCGCTGGCCTGGACGGTCGCCCGGGAGGTGCTCGGCAACCCGGACCCGACGTTCGCGCCGGCCGCGGCGGTGAGCGTCATCGCCGCCTCGCTCGGCAACCGCACCCGGCGGACCGTGGAGCTGGTGGCCGGTGTCGTGCTCGGCATCGTCGTCGGTGACCTGCTGGTGAGTCTCCTGGGCACCGGGCCGTGGCAGACCGGCGTGATCGTGTTCCTGGCGGTCACCGCGGCGGTGCTCGTCCGCGGCACCGGCGCGCTCGTCACCCAGGCCGGCGGTACGGCGGTCCTGGTCGCCACGCTGACCCCGGTGTCGCCCGACCTGGAGCTGCCCCGGACCGTCAACGCGCTCGTCGGCGGTGTGGTCGGCCTGCTCGTGGTGCTGGTGATCGCGCCGTTGAACCCGCTGCGCGCGGTCCGCCGCGTCGCCGACCCGGCGCTCGACAGGTTCGCGTGCCAGATGACCGCGTCGGCGGAGGCGCTGGCGCGGGCCGACGTGCGCGCGGCCGACGAGGTGCTGGCCCGGATGCGCGCCGCCGAGGCGGAGCTGGACCAGATCGACGAGATGGTCACCGCCGCCGACGAGGTGGTGCGGTTCTCCCCGGTGCGCTGGCGGCGACGGCGGGCCCTGGCCGCGTACCGGCACGGCGCCGAGCACCTGGACCGGGCGTTCCGCAACAGCCGCGGCATGGTCCGCCGGATCGGCACCACGTTGCGGGACCGGGAGCCGGTGCCGCCGCAGCTACCAGCCGCGCTCGAGCACTTCAGCGAGGCGATCCGGCTGCTGCACCGGGAGTTCCTGGCCGCCGAGGAGCCGGTCGCCGCCCGGGAGCGGGTGCTGCGCGCGGTGCGCGACGCGGGCGAGGCGTGCCGGCAGGACATCGGCTTCTCCGGCACCATCGTGGTCTCGCAGTTGCGGACCGTCGCCAACGACCTGCTGCGCGCCACGGGCGTGCCGCCGGACGAGGCCCGCCGGCTCGTCCGCCGGGCGGCCGCGGCCCGCTGAGGCGGCCGGTCACGCCTCGGTCAGGCGGGACTTCTGCACCTTGCCCATCGCGTTGCGGGCAGCGCGCCGACCAGCCGTACCTGCCGGGGGCGTTTGTGCGCGGACAGGTGCCGCGCCACGAAGTCGATCAGCTCCGTCTCGGCCACTCCGTCGCCCACCACGTACGCGGTCACCTGCTGGCCCAGGTCGGGGTGGGGCGTGCCGACCACCGCGGCCTCCCGGACACCCGGGTGGGCCAGGAGGGCGTCCTCGGCCACCCCTGCCGGGCGTGCCGTCGGGTATGTGTCATCGTGGTCGGCGGCGAGGGAGGGTGGCATGTCGGGTCCGTTGCGCGGGGTGCTGGTCGCCGACTTCTCCCGGATCCTCGCCGGGCCGTACGCGACCATGCTCCTGGCCGACCTCGGCGCCGACGTGGTCAAGGTGGAGGCGCCCGGCGGGGACGACACCCGCGGCTGGCTGCCCCCGGTGCGCGACGACGTGGCCACCTACTACCTGGCGGTCAACCGCAACAAGCGATCGCTGGTGCTCGACCTGACCGATCCCGGCGACCTGACGCTGGCCCACCGGTTGGCCGACCGGGCCGACGTGCTGATCCAGAACTTCCGCCCGGGCGCGCTGCGCCGCTTCGGCCTCGACCACGGCACGGTCACCGCCCGCAACGCCCGCCTGGTGTACGCCTCGATCAGCGGCTTCGGCGACGCCGGGGGCGCCGACCTGCCGGGGTACGACCTCATGGTGCAGGCCGCCGCCGGGCTGATGAGCCTCACCGGGGACGCGGACGGCCCGCCCTACAAGGCCGGGGTGGCGGTGTTCGACGTGATCGCCGGGCTGCACGCGGCGGTCGGGATCCTGGCCGCGCTGCGGCACCGGGAGGAGACCGGTCGCGGGCAGCACGTCACCGTGGACCTGCTCTCCTCGGCGTTGTCCGGGCTGGTCAACCACGCCAGCGCGTACGTCGCGGGTGCGGCGGCGCCGCACCGGATGGGCAACGCGCACCCGAGCATCGTGCCGTACGAGCCGCTGCCCACCGCCGACGGCGAGCTGGTGGTGATCGCCGGGAACGACGGCCAGTTCCGTACCCTCTGCGGGGTGCTCGGCGTGCCGGAGCTGGCCGGCGACGCGCGGTTCCGCGGCAACGCCGACCGGGTCGCGCACCGCGACGAGCTGCGGCCGCTGCTGGTGGCGGCGCTGTCCCGGCGCGGCAGCGCGGACTGGTTCGCCGAGCTGCGTGCCGCGGGCGTGCCGTGCAGCCCGATCAACTCGGTGGCCGAGGGGGTGGCGCTGGCTCAAGGGCTCGGCCTGGAGCCGGTGGTGACGACCGGCGGGGTACCGGGGATCCGGAATCCGATCGGCCTGTCTGGGGCGCCACCTCGCTACGACCTGCCGCCGCCGGAGCTGGACGAGCACGGCGCCGAACTGCGCGCCTGGCTCGCCGCGGAGTGACCAGCCCGGCCGCCGTCAGAGCGTCTCGACCAGCCGGAAGCGTTCCAGCACGGCCGGGGTGTCGTCGTCCACTGTGAACCCGGGGTCGCCGAGCCAGCCGCGGTAGTCGTCGCCGTGCCAGAACCGTTCGTGGCCGGCGCGCCAGGCGGCGACCGTCTCGAACCCCTCGCCCTCGTCCCGGGCGTGGTCGAGGTCGACGTCGCCGAGGCGGGCGACGCGGACCTCGACCAGCTCGATCACCGCCACCGGCCGGCCGTCGGAGTCGATCACCGCCGAGCGGGTGCCGACGGCCGGTAGCGGCTCACCGTCGATCTCGTAGTCCTGGAGCAGGCCGGTGGTGGTGGTCTTGCTCCCGTCGAGCACCGCGGCGACGAGCTGGTCGCGCAGCGGGCCGGGGAAGGCGAACTCGAAGGTGGGCAGCTCGGCGTCCATGCGCGGCAGCGTAGCGGTCAGCGGCGGCGCAGCGCCGGGTCGAGCAGGGCGGGCGGGGTGTCGTACTTCTCCTCCGGGGCCAGGTCGACGCCGGGGGCGACGATCGCGTCGATCGCGTCCAGGACGTCGGCGTCCAGGACGGTGCCCGCGGCGGCGAGCTGGCTGTGCAGGTGTTCCGGCGTGCGCGGACCGATGATCGCGCTGGTCACGGCGGGGTGCGCGGTGACGAAGCCGAGTGCGAGCTGGATCAGCGTGAGTCCTGCTTCGTCGGCGACACCGGCCAGCCGTTCCACCGCGTCGAGCCGGGCCTGGTTGGCCGGGACCGTGGGGTCGAAGCGCTGCGGCATGAACGTGGACCGGTGGGTGGTGATCTCGCGGCCGGCCCGGATCGCCCCGGAGAGCCAGCCCGAGGCGAGCGGGCTCCAGACCAGGACGCCGAGCCCGTAGTGCTGTGTGACCGGCAGGACGTGTGCCTCGATGCCGCGTTGCAGGATCGAGTAGCTGGGCTGCTCGGTGACGTACCGGCCGAGGTGGTGCTCGCGGGCCGCCCACTGCGCCTCGACCAGGCGGTGGGCCGGGTAGGTGGAGGTGCCGAAGTACCGGATCTTGCCGGCCTGCCGCAGGTCGGTCAGCGCCGACAGCGTCTCCTCGTCGCTGGTGGCCGGATCCCAGCGGTGGATCTGGTAGAGGTCCACGTGGTCGACGCCGAGCCGGCGCAGGCTGTCCTCCAGTGCGGTGACCAGCCAGCGCCGGGAGCCGCCCCGGCGGTTGCGCTCCTCGCCCATGGGCAGGGCGGCCTTCGTCGCCAGCACCACGTCGTCGCGGCGGCCGGCGATCGCTCGGCCGACCATCTCCTCGGAGATCCCGTTGCCGTAGGCGTCGGCGGTGTCGATCAGGTTGATCCCGGCGTCGAGTGCGGCCCCGACGAGCGCGGTGGCCTCGTCCTGGGTGGTGCGCCCGATCGGGCCGAGGTTCATGGCGCCCAGCGCGAGCGTGCTGACCTGTACGCCGGTGCGGCCCAGGGTGCGGTACTGCATGGGGTGTCCCTCCGGTGGCCGCGACGGGCGCGGCCTGACTCGGTGATCTCTCGTCCCGCCTGGCATGATGGCCATGCGGAACATTGCTCCGGTAACGATACGGAACGCTGTTCCGTTTGACAACCGCAGTCCAGGAGAGGACGCCGAACGTGACCGACACCACCGGGCCGGGCCGACGCCGGGCCGACGCGCGGCGCAACCAGCGCTCGCTGCTCGACGCCGCCGCCGCGGTGTTCGTCGCCTCCGGCGTCGAGGCCCCGGTACGCGACATCGCCGCCGCCGCAGGCGTCGGCGTGGGTACGGTCTACCGGCACTTCCCGACCCGCGCCGACCTCGTGGTCGCGGTGTACCGGCACCAGGTCGAGGCGTGCGCCGAAGCCGGCCCGGTCTGCCTGGCGCAGGCACCCACCCCGTACGCCGCGCTGACCCGGTGGATCGACCAGTTCGTCGACCTGCTGGTCACCAAGCACGGGCTCGCCGCGGCGCTGCGCGCGGACAGCGGGCAGTTCGACGCGCTGCACGGCTACTTCGTCGACCGGCTGGTGCCGGTCTGCGCCGCTCTGCTGGACGCCGCGGCCGAGGCCGGCGAGATCCGCCGGGACGTCGACGCGTACCAACTGCTGCGCGGCGTCGGGAACCTCTGCATCGGCGCGGACAGCGATCCCCGCTACGACGCGCGCCGGCTGGTCGGCCTGCTGCTCGCCGGGCTGCGGTACCGGGACTGACCGCCTGCTCAGCCGGCGGGCGGCAGCCGCCGGTCGAGCCAGTCCAGCAGGACCCGTTCGTACTGCGGGCTGACGCTGTCCAGATCCTCGCCCTCGCCGAGCGTGGGGGCATGGTCGCAGCCGGCCAGCCGGGCCACCGTCAGCTCGGCGTCGCGCGCCGCCCGCCGCCACACCGCGAGGCTGTCCTCGATCGGGATCCACGCGTCGGTCTCGCCGTAGCAGAGCAGCACGGGGCACGTCAGCCGCGCCAGCACCGGCGCCGGGTCGTAGTCCATGTCGGTCCAGGTGCCGGGCGTCGCGGGCAGTTCGTTCGGCAGGAACGCCAGCGGGAACCACCGGCGGCGGGCCGCCGCGTCGATCGCCGCCTGTGCCTCCGCGCGCGGCACGTCGCCGCGCTGGAATCCCTCGGCGACGCGGCGCAGCTCGGCCAGCTCGGCGAGGTCGGCCGGGCCGTAGCCGTTGCGGCGGAGCTGCTCGGCGGTGCCGTGGCGCATCTGGACCGCGGGGCTCACCGCGCTGCACCCCACCAGCACCAGGAAGTCGACCGGGTGCCGGACGGCGGTCAGGGCCGCCGCCCACGCGCCCTGGCTGAAACCCCACAGCCCGACCGGCGGCGACCCGACGTGCCGGCGCAGCTCCGCCACGGCCGCCGACGCGTCCTCGGCCTGGTCGGCCAGCGGCACGTCGTGTCCGTCGATCCGAGGGCGGCGGTCGTAGCGCAGCACCGCGATCCCGGCCGGAGGCAGCAGCCGGGCCAGATGGGCGTAGAGGAAGTAGGAGTGCTGCTCGGCGTGCGAGCCGTGCAGCACCACCAGGCCGCCGCGTACCGGCCCGGCCGGCAGGTCGAGGACCGCCGGCAGGCCCGCCGTGCCGACTGTCGTCTCCATGCCGGGCAGTGAACCACGAACCGTCCCGCCCGGTGGTCCCGGCCGCCGTCCGGGACACCCGCGTGCGTACGCTGACCAGGTACGCCGCCGCGACCGTGGAGAACCGCCATGACCAGCCCCGCACCCCGTACCGTCCGGGTCGCCCGTCCCGAAGACGTGGCAGCCCTCGTCGACCTGATCGAGTCGGCGTACCGGGGTGAGCGCAGCCGGCAGGGCTGGACCCACGAGGCGGACCTGCTGGCCGGGCAGCGCACCGACCCGGCGATGGTGACCGCCGCGGTCACCGGCCCGGACGGCGTGGTGCTGGTCGCCGAGCAGGACGGCGACCTGGTGGCCTGCTGCCAGCTGGAGCGCCGCGACGACCACGTCTACTTCGGGATGTTCGCTGTCGCGCCCGGCCGGCAGGGCGGCGGCGTGGGCCGGGATCTGCTGGCCGAGGCCGAGCGCTACGCGGCCGAGCAGTGGCACGCCGGTGAGATGCGGATGACCGTGATCGTCCAGCGCGACGACCTGATCGGCTGGTACGAGCGGCGCGGTTACGTCCGCACCGGCGAGCTGAGCCCGTTCCCGTACGGCGACGAGCGGTTCGGCGTGCCGCTGCGGGCGGACCTGGCGTTCGAGACGCTGCGCAAGAAGCTCGGCTGACTCAGCCCGGCCGGTCGACGAGCGCGACCAGTTTCTTCGGGGCCAGCACGCAGTAGCTCTCGGTGAGCAGTTCGGCGACCTCGGTCCCGTCCGTGTCCGCGTCCAGCCGCAGGCCGACCACGTCGGCGGCCCAGTCCGGCTTGAAGAAGTGCGGCCCGGCCGCGAGCAGCCCGGCGATCTCGTCGCCGGGGGAGCGGAACGTCATCACGCAGACCGGCTCGTCGGTCGCCGCGGCCCGTGCGTACGCCGCCTGGTGGCCCGGGTCGACGGTGAGCACGTGGGCGAACGTGCGGCCGCGGACGCGCCACCGGACGCCCACCCAGGCCGCCTCCTCGTAGGTCTCCGGCAGGCCGAGGCAGACCGGCCGCAGGCGGTCGAGGTGCTCGGGCGGGACGTCTCCGGGGCCGGTCATGCGCGCAGGCTAGCCGCACCCCCCGACATTCCGGCCGCACCGGCGTGGCGGCGCCGCCGCCGCCCGTCCGACCGGGAAATGTCGTAGCCGGGGAGTACGACAGCGATGAGTTTCGGTGAGCCGCACGGTCATTGCGGGGAGAACCCCTCGGACGAGAGGACGAGACATGAGCGGCGTACGAGTACTGGTCGGAACGCGCAAGGGCGCGTTCATCCTGACCTCGGACGGCAAGCGCGACGACTGGACCGTCGACGGGCCGCACTTCGGCGGCTGGGAGATCTACCACCTGACAGGTTCGCCTGTCGAACCGGACCGGCTGTACGCGTCCCAGTCCGGCGGCTGGTTCGGGCAGCTGATCCAGCGCTCGGACGACGGCGGCCGGACCTGGACGACGGTCGGCAACGACTTCGCCTACAGCGGCGAGGTGGGGCAGCACCTCTGGTACGACGGCACTCCGCGGCCGTGGGAGTTCAAGCGGATCTGGCACCTGGAGCCCTCCCGCCACGACCCCGACACCGTGTACGCGGGCGGCGAGGACGCCGCCCTCTACCTGTCCACCGACGGCGGCCAGAAGTGGTCCGAGCTGACCGCCCTGCGACAGCACCCGACCGGCCCGTCCTGGCAGCCCGGCGCGGGCGGGATGTGCCTGCACACGATCCTGCTCGACCCGGCCGACCGGGACCGGATCTACGTCGCGATCTCGGCGGCGGGCGCGTTCCGCAGCGACGACGCCGGCGCGAGCTGGCTGCCGATCAACAAGGGGTTGCGCTCGGGCGAGATCCCGGACACCGACTCCGAGGTGGGGCACTGCGTGCACCGGCTCGCCCAGCATCCGTCCCGGCCGGACACGCTGTTCATGCAGAAGCACTGGGACGTCATGCGCACCGACGACGCCGGCGCGAACTGGCGGGAGGTCAGCGGCGACCTGCCGACGGACTTCGGCTTCCCGATCGCGGTGCACGCGCACGAGCCGGAGACGGTCTACGTGGTGCCGATCACCAGCGACTCGCTGCACTACCCGCCGGAGGGCAAACTGCGCGTCTACCGCAGCCGTACCGGCGGTGAGCACTGGGAACCGCTGACCGAAGGGCTGCCGCAGTCGCACTGCTACGTCAACGTGCTGCGCGACGCGATGGCCGTCGACACGCTCGACCCGTGCGGCGTCTACTTCGGCACCACGGGCGGTCAGGTCTACCACTCGGCCGACGGCGGCGACACGTGGGCGCCGATCGTGCGGGACCTGCCGGGCGTGCTCTCGGTCGAGGTCCAGGTGCTGCCGTGATCCGGGTGGTGCTGCCGGCGCACCTGAAGAACCTGGCGCACGTCACCGGCGAGGTCCGCGTCGAGGTGGCCGGGCCGCCCACCCAGCGGGAGGTGCTCGACGCGCTGGAGACCGCGTACCCGATGCTGCTCGGCACGATCCGCGACCGGCACAGCGGGAAGCGCCGGCCGTTCGTCCGCTTCTACGCCTGCGAGCTGGACCTCTCCAATGAGTCCCCGGACGACCCGTTGCCGGAGGAGGTGGTCGCCGGCAAGGAGCCGTTCATCGTGCTCGGCGCGATGGCGGGCGGTTGAGCGGCACGGCCGGTGGTCGAACGGCACGGCCGGGAACCGTGCTCGTCACCGCCACGTCTGACCGGCATGACCCGTCACGGATCCCGGACGTTTGGATGGACGATGGCCGCCGCGCTGGCTCTCGCCGGCTGCACCGCGTCACCGCCGGCCGCCGACCCGCCGCCCACCGGGCGGGTCGTACCGGCCGGCGGGCTGCGGCTGGTGGCTTTCGACGGCTGCGACGAGGCGCTGCGGCAGCTCCGCACGGCCGCGAAGGCGGCGGTCGGCCCGTGGGGTTTCGGCCCGGACGTACGCATGCAGTTCAGCGCGGAACGGGCGGCGGTCGGCGGCGCCGCCAAGGACGCGGCGTCGGCGTCCACGCCCGACTTCTCCGGCACCAACGTGCACGAGGCCGGCGTGGACGAACCGGACCTGGTCAAGACCGACGGGCGGCGGATCGTCACGGTCAGCCGGGGCGTGCTGTCGGTGGTCGATCCGGCGAGCCGCCGCGTGACCGGCCGGCTGGCGCTCGACCGCGATGCCGAGCGGTTCTCCGGCGACGAGGGGAGCCTGCTGCTGCACGGTGACCGGGCGCTCGTGCTGCTGCACGCCGGACGGACCGTCAAGGGCCCCGTACCGGACGGGCAGACGCGCCCGGGCGCGACCCCGCAGGCCCGGCTCGTCCTGGTGGACCTCGCCGGACCGCCCCGGGTGGTGGGGGAGTACCGGATGGACGGTCTCCTGGTCGACGCCCGGCAGTCCGGCGGGACCGCCCGTGTGGTGATCCGGTCCGCGCCCCGGCTCGACTTCCCGTACCCGTCCGGTCGCCGGACCGACGCCCAGCGGATCGCCGCCAACCGGGCGGTCATCGACAAGGCCACGCTCGACGACTGGCTGCCCCGCTACGAGATCCGCGACAGCGTCCGGACCGTCGGCACGGGGCGGGTCGGCTGCGACCGGGTCAACCGTCCGGCCGGATTCTCCGGCGCGTCGATGGTGACGGTGCTCAGCTTCGACCTGGGCGCGGCTGCGCTCGGTGCCGGTGACCCGGTCACCGTGGTCGCCGACGGCGACACCGTCTACAGCAACGGCGCACGCCTCTACGTCGCCAACGACCACCGCTGGCGGATGTGGCGGGGCGGACCGTCCGGGGCACGTGACACCAGCACCGAGATCTACCAGTTCGACACCGCGGCGGGCACACCACGCTTCGTCGCCGCCGGGTCCGTGCCCGGCTGGCTGATCAACCAGTACGCGCTGTCCGAGTGGGACGGTCACCTCCGGGTGGCGACCACGACGGGTGACACCTGGGGGCGCGGCACGTCCTCGCAGTCCGGCGTCTACGTGCTGCGCGCCGACGGTGCCACGCTGAAGCGGGTCGGCGCGGTGACCGGCCTGGGCAAGGGCGAGCGGATCTTCGCGGTGCGGTTCGTCGGCGGCACCGGGTACGTGGTCACGTTCCGGCAGACCGACCCGCTGTACGGCGTGGACCTGCGCGATCCGGCCGCGCCCCGGGTCACCGGCGAGTTGAAGATCAACGGGTACTCGGCGTACCTGCACCCGGCCGGCGACGGCCGCCTGATCGGGGTCGGGCAGGACGCGACGGACCGGGGACGGGTGACGGGCACCCAGGTGTCGCTGTTCGACGTGGCCGACCCGGCCCGTCCGGCGCGCATCGCCCAGCACCACGTCCCGGGCGGCTGGTCCGAGGCGGAGCACGACCCGCACGCGTTCCTGTACTGGGAGCCCGAGCGCCTGGTGGTGCTCCCGGTGCGGCAGCCGGGCGTGGTCACCGACCGCGCCGACGGCACCAGGCGCCCGCCGTCCGGCGGTGTGCTGGCGCTGCGCATCGGCGACAAGGGCTTCACAGCGGCCGGTGCCGTCGACCACCCGGGCGTCCTGGCCGACGGCGGCGAGTGGGCGCCGATCCGCCGCTCGCTGATGATCGACGGTGTGCTCTGGACGGTCTCCGACGCCGGTCTCAAGGCGACCGCCCTGTCCGGCATGACCACCCTGGGCTGGGTGCCGCTGACCTGACAACGACGGAGGAGGAAACCCGCCGCCGACGGACGGAACCGCCGGCCTGACGTCGACCCGGGGAAAACCCGTCGCGACGGCGGGCGCCGTCCCGGATGATCGGGCCGTGCGCATCCGGCTGCGGCGACTGTGGATCGACGGGCGCGCCTTCACCTGGCGGGCGGAGATCCGCGAGGTACGGGGCGACACGGACTGCCACCGCTGCATCCGGCTCCGGATCTGGGGCGGCGGGAAGACGGGCCAGGCGCTCCAGGCAGATCTGCTGTCGACCACCTGGGGGACGCGCTGGTCGCCCTGTGCCGTCGACGACGCCTACCCGACCTCGGCCGACGTACGCGCCGTCATCGAGTACGCCCTGCGGCACGGATGGCAGCCCGATCGGCGCGGCGGCACGTACCGGCTCGCCGAGCGGGAGCACGCGGCCCGGTTCCGGTTGCCCGGATTCCTGCTCACCGACCGGCTGCGTGGACCGGAGGGCGGTGACCCGACGCGGCGCGTCGTGTCGGCGTGGGCCGCCGCGGACAGCGACTGACCGGACCTCGCCGCGCGCTGTGGGCGCGCGACGAGGTCCGGCACGTCACTGTTCCAGCGCCGCCTCGGCGGCCGCGACCTGCGGTCCCACCCGCAGCGCGTACGCGACGACGCCGCCGAGGAGGAACGTCGTGGCGGTGACCGCGGCGATCCGGTTGCCCGGCTCCTGCGCCATCCACAGCGCGACCTGCCGCCACTCCGGTCCGCCCGGTGCGGCCAGGAAAGCCCCCAGCGCGGCCCAGGCGGTCGGCACCTGCCAGGCGGCCCGCGCGCCGGCGAGCGCGGCCCCGAGTCCGACCAGCCCGGTCAGCCCGGCCGTGTTGCGGGCCAGCACGGACAGTGGCCCGAAGTCGGCGCCGAGCATGCGGGCGGCGGCCAGCAGCCCGACCACCGCCGCGCCGTACGCGAGCAGGTGCCCGGCCCGGCGCGGCGCCCAGGACCACGCGGCGGTCCGCTCCAGCGCCGGGTCGGTGCCGGCGAGCGTCGGCCCGAGCGGTGCCACCGCCATCGCGGTGGTGAGCACGGCGAGGCCGGCGGGCACCTCGGGACGGTCGGTGAAAGCGGACCAGGCGGCGGTCATCACCGCGACGGCGACTGCCGATCCGGCCAGGGCGGCGGGTAGCCGGCGGGACCGCACGTACAGCGGCAGCCAGCGGGTCACGGCGCGGCCCGGCCGGTGAGCGCCGGCATCAGGTCCGGCTCGCACCGCGCGGCCGCGTCCCGCAGCGCGGTGACCCGCCGCAACTGCTCCGGCTCGGGCAGCGCGCGCAGTTGCCGCACCCCGGCCCGGATCTCCTCCTGCTGCTCGTCGGCGTACCGGTATCCGGTCCAGGAGTCCCACAGCCGCACGGTGTCGGTGTCCAGCAGCCAGGCCGCGACGATCGCCGGGGCGATGTCGTCGCCGCTGCGCCCGCAACCGGACCACCGGGTGCCGCCGCCCATGGCGATGCGCTCGGCCACGTCCGCGGCCCGGCCGGTGTCCGGATCGACCTCCAGGTGGAACTGCACGGTGCCGGGTGTGGGCTTGGGCCGGTGCCACTGCTCGCTGTCGTTGCTGCCGATGGTGTCCAGCCGCAGTTCCACCGCGCGGGTCGGCGCGTTCGGCAGCTTCGCCAGCGCGTGCAGCCCTCGGCGGGCCTCGGTGGTGACCTCGGGCAGCAGGTGCGCGTTGACGGCGGTGACGCACACCTGCGGCGTGCCGTCGGCGCAGACGTAGCGGCGCGCTTCCGCATCGAGCTGCCAGATGCCGGCGGGGCCCGGTACGCCGATCAGCAGGAGAACCGCCACACCACCGGCGAGGCTCGCCGCCGCGCCGGCCCTGGTCAGCCAGGATTTGCCTGCCGCCAGCAGCAGGCCGGCCAGGACCAGCCCGGCGCCCAGCACGAGGCGGCTCAGCAGCAGCCGGTCGGACAGCGTCTCCCACGGGGTGTCCGGCGGCCAGGAGATCATGAGGGACGCGTTCGTCAGCCGGCTGCCCGTACCGCCGAGCATGGCCGTGCCCTCCTGTGCGACCAGACCGGCGGCGGCCAGCAGCGGCGGCAGCAGCGGTGAGGACCACAGCCGGCCGACCGCCACGCCGACCCAGGCCGCGCCCACCAGCACCAGCACGTCGATCAGGGGCCCGGCGAGTCCGCGTACGCCGAGGTGGGCGCCGCCGGAGGCGACCACCGCCGCGCTGGCGGCGAGCACGAGCAGGTGCGCGGCCGCGACGGCGACGCCGAGCGCTGCCATCGCTGGTAGCGCGCGCTGCCAGCGGGGCCGGCCGGTGCTGTTCATCAGTTCCTCGGCGCGGGTACGCCGGTCCCGGCGGCCCAGCACCGCGCCACCGGCGAGCGCGAGCGGCATCAGGAAGAACACGTCGGAGGCGTGCACGTAGCCCAGCCGCAGCCACTGTCCCTGCCAGAAGCTGTACATGCTGGCGGTGCCGAGGGCGCCGACGGCCAGCAGCAGCACCGCCACGGCCGGCGCGTTGGAGCGGCGCAGTTCGATGCGTACCTGTCTGATCATCAGGCGCTCCGGTGCTGCTTGAGGAGGTGCGAGTAGCCGCGCTCGGCGGCGCTGTCGCCGACGCCGCCGGTCTCGCCGTGGCGGATCAGGTCGGCGGGCAGGCCCTGGAACACGCGGGTGCCGTGGTCCATCAGGATGACGTCGGAGCAGGCCGCCACCACGTCCTCCACCAGGTGGGTGGAGACCAGCACGCAGGCGTCCGCGCCGAGTTCCCGGATCAGCTCACGGAACTCGACCCGCTGTTCCGGGTCCAGGCCGACTGTCGGTTCGTCGAGCAGCAGCAGGTCCGGTTCGTTCACGATCGCCTGGGCGATGCCGGCCCGGCGCAGCATGCCGCCGGACAGCGACTTGAGCTTGGCGTCGGCCCGGTCGGTGAGGCGTACCCGGTCGATGGCCTGCTGGGCCGCGCCCGGCACCGCCGACGCGGGCATCTCCCGCAGCCAGGCCACGTACTCGACGTACTCCCGGACGGTGAACCGGGGGTAGTAGCCGAACTGCTGCGGCAGGTAGCCGAGCCGGCGGCGCACCGGCCGCAGCTCACGGGACGCGGTGGCGTCCGCGCCGAGCAGCCGCAGCACGCCGTCGTGCGGCTTGACCACTGTGGCGAGCGCACGCATCAGGGTGCTCTTGCCGGCGCCGTTCGGGCCGAGCAGCCCGTGCACGCCGGCACCGAGCGTCAGGCCCAGGTTGTCGACTGCGAGGTGCCGCCCGGCCTTCACCGACAGTCCCACCGCCTCGATCCGCCAGGCGTGCCGGGTCGGCGCCACCTCGTCGGCGCTCACTGCGCGTACCAATGTCGTCTCCTTCTTCGGGCAGGGTCGGTCGCGGCACCGGACGGGCGCCGTGTCGTGGTGGTGCGGTTTTCGGGGTCAGCGCCAGGCGGCGGGCCGCCGCAGGTGTTCGGCGCGCAGCGTGGTCAGGAGGGTGAGCACGGCGGCGGCCGCCGCCCAGGCGGGCATGGTGGCGGGCCGGAGCAGGGCCTCGGTCGCGGCGGCGGCGCGGGCCGCGTCGGCGTCGCCGGTGAACGACACGGCCGCGACCACGGTGAGCCAGCCACCGCCGAGGACGGCGGCGGCCAGCGGCACGCCGACGCGGCTGCCGAGCAGCAGCGTCGCGGCGGTGAACGTCAGGCAGGGCAGCAGCCACAGCGCGGGGTTGCGGCCGACCGCCAGCCCGGCCACCGCGAGCACCGGCGCGACCAGGAGCAGAACCGCGAGGGTACGGCGAAGCAGCAGTTCCAGCCCGGCGCGGGCGGTGCCGGCGATCACCTCCCAGTTCGGGTTGGCGCGGCGGGACCAGGCCACCGCGAGCCCTGCGAGCGGTGCCACAGGTGCCAGCAGCAGCACCGCCGAGGGCTGCTCCGGGTAGTTGCGGTCCAGCAGCACCGCGGCGAGGATCGCCGTGCACGTCATGGCCGCCCACGCCAGCAGCGACCAGTCGGTCCAGCGCAGCCACCACTGTCGCAGCGGGCGCCGGCGCACCGGTCGTGGCCCGGTGCGGGCCTGTTCCAGGATCGCCTCCCGGGCGTCGCCGAGCAGGGCGCGCAGTGGCGGGGCGGCCAGCTCGCCGAGCCGGTCGCGGCACTCGGCGCAACCCTCCAGGTGCACCTCGATCGTCCAGGTGGCGGCGTCGTCGGGGCTGCCCGCCGCGTACGCGGCCAGTGCCGGCGGGGGAACGTGAGCGGTCATGCCAGTGCCTCCCGTAGGGCGTTGCGGGCACGCCGCGCCCGGCTCTTCACGGTGCCCTCGGGCACCCCCAGCAGGACGGAGGTCTCCCGGACGGTCAGCCCGTCCAGGACCATGGCGGCGAGCACCGCCCGCAGCTCCGGTGCGAGGGCGTCCAGCGCGGCGCCCACCTCCGAGCCGAACGACCCGGCGAGCGCCTCGTCCTCGGCGGCCGGCGCGCTGCGGACCGGAAGCACGTCGGTCGGCACCTCCTGCACCCGGGCGCGGCGGCGCAGCGCGTCGACCAGGCGCCGGGCCGCGATCGTCCAGATCCATCCGGCGGCCGAGCCACCCGGCGCGTCCGCGCCGCCGGAGGGCCGGATCCCGCTGAACGAGCCGGCGGCCCGCCACACAGTCAGGTACGTGTCCTGGAGGACCTCGGCGACGATGCCGTCGTCCGCGCACCGCCGCCGCAGCCGGATCGCGAGCCACGGCGACGTACGCCGGTACAGCTCGTCGAACGCGTCCAGGTCGGCGCGCGCGACCCGCCGCAGCAGCCGCTCCTCGTCCTGTCGACTTCCTCCCACGCTCAGTTGGTCGTTCACGGCAACTCCGACGGATCACGGCGCGGCGTGACCTGGGTCACACCGCGCCGTGAGGGGCCGTCAGTCATTCCGCTGCGGCGAACGGTCCCTTCGGGCCGAACGCCAGCGCGGCGAACCGCTCGCCGATGCGGCGGTCGGCGGCCGGGTCGGGGTGCAGCTCGTCGGGCAGCGGCAGGGCGGCGTAGTCGGCCTCGCCGTACAGCTCCAACCCGTCGAGGTAGTGCAGGTTCGGGTCGGCGCCGGACCGGGACGCCACGATCCGGGCCAGCTCGGCGCGGATGACGCGCAGCGTGAGCCGGCCGGTGGCCACCTCGGCCGGGTCGCCGGTGGCCCGGAACCGGACCTTCCCGTCGACGAACTCGACCGCGCCCGGGCCGGGCGTGTCCTCCTGGATCGGGCACAGGACCGACGACACGACCAGCAGCGGCGTGTGCGGATGTCCCTCCCGGATCGTGTCCAGGAAGCCGTGCACGGCGGGGCCGAACGCGCGCAGCCGCATCAGGTCGCTGTTCACCACGTTGATGCCGATCTTGACGCTGATCACGTCGGCCGGGGTGTCGCGCATCGCGCGGGCGGTGAACGGGTCGAGCAGCGCGCTGCCGCTGAACCCCAGGTTGACCAGCTCCACGCCGGCGAGCGTGGCGGCCACGGCCGGCCAGGTGCCGGTGGGGCTCTCCGCGTCCGAGCCGTGGCTGATCGAGCTGCCGTGGTGCAGCCACACCCGGCGGCCACCCGTGTCGGCCGGCTCGACCGGCGCGTCCGTGCGCAGCGCCACCAGCTCGGTGATCTCCCGGTGCGGCAGCCAGATCACCACCTCCTTGTCGGCGGCGGGCAGGTCGGTGAAGCGCACCGTGCCGACCGGACCCGGCTCGACGCCGGACGTGCCGGCGGCCAGGTCGATGGTGAGCACCTTGCCGCCGTCGGCGGTGGCCTGACCGGCGAGACGGCCGTCGACGACCAGGTCGTAGCGGCCGTCTGGACGCGGGCCGGTGCCCCGGTAGACCATCCTCGTGGGCAGCACGTCCAGCTCCACGACTGTGGCGCGGGTACGGAACACCAGCCGTACGCCCGACGGCATCGCTTCGGCCATCGTCAGCTGCGGGTCGGTGTTCTGTGCCCGGGCCCACGCGGGCAGCCGGTGCGGCAGCACCCCGTCCGCTGTCTGTTCCAGGTCGAGCGCGCCGCGCAGCAGGTCGGTGGTGATCGGGGTGGTGATGTGCGGGGATGGCATGATCCCGATCCTGCCCCCGGATCCCGGGGGGTGGCCACCTGATTAGTCCGACAGACCGGACTCGTCACGCTGGGTCAGTCGGTGAGCACCCGCTCCACGTAGCGGGCGATCATGGTGGCGAGGACCCGGTCCGGGTCGGTGGCCCACACCTCGGCGTTGAAGATCTCCACCTCGACGTCACCGGTGTACCCGGCGGCCTCCACCGCGTGGCGCAGCGGCGGGAAGTCGATGTGCCCGTCGCCCATCATGCCGCGGCCCAGCAGCACGTCGGCCGGCAGCGGGGTGAGGAAGTCGCAGACCTGGAAGCTCGCGATCCGTGCCCCGGCGCGGGCGATCTGCCGCCACACGTCCGGATCCCACCAGACGTGGAACGTGTCCACCACGACGCCGACCTGCTCGGCCGGGAACGCCTCGGCCAGGTCGAGCGCCTGCCCGAGCGTGGACAGCACCGCCCGGTCGGCGCAGTACATCGGGTGCAGTGGCTCCAGCGCGAGGCGTACCCCCCGCTCGCGGGCGTACGGCGCAAGCTCGGCCAGCGCGTCGGCGACCCGCTGCCGGGCACCCGCCAGGTCGCGGGAGCCGGGTGGCAGGCCGCCGACGACCAGCACCAGGCAGGCGGCGTCCAGCGCGGCGGCCTCGTCGATCGCGCGCCGGTTGTCGGCGAGCGCCTCGACCCGGCCGGCGTCGTCGGCGGCGGTGAGGAACCCGCCCCGGCACAGCGACGACACCCGGAGCCCGGCATTCGCGACGAGCCGCGCGGCGGCCGGTACGCCGATCTCGGCCACCGGCTCGCGCCACAGCCCGATCGCCGGGATGCCGGCGCGTACGCAGCCGTCGACCGCCTCGGCCACCGACCAGCGCTGCGTGGTGCGCTGGTTGAGCGACAGCCGCGCCAGCCGGGCATCGGCGGTCATCCGGGCACGCCCGCGACGTCCAGGTACGCGCGCATCCGCCGCGCCGCCAGGTCCGGGTCGCGCAGCAGCCCGGCGGCGTCGGCCAGCCGGAACGCCTCGACCAGGTGCGGGACGCCGCGCCCGCCGTGCAGGCCGCCGACCATGGTGAAGCCCGGTTGCCGTCCGTTCAGCCAGGACAGGAACGCGATGCCCGTCTTGTAGTACGGCGTGGGCGGGGCGAACAGGTGCCGGGACAGCGGCACCGTCGGGTCGAGAATCGCCCGGAACCCGGCCGGATCGTCCGCGTCGAGCCGTCCCAGCGCGGCCGACGCGGCCGGGGCGATGGCCGCGAACGCTCCGAGCAGCGCGTGGCTGAACCGCTTACCGTCGCCCTCGATCAGCTCCGGGTAGTGGTAGTCGTCGCCGGTGTAGACCTTCACCGCGGGCGGTAGCAGCTCCCGCAGCCGTACCTCCCGGCCGGCGTCCAGCAGCGACACCTTCACCCCGTCGACCAGGTCGGCGTGGGCGTGCACCAGCGCGGCGAACGTGGCGGTGGCCTCGTCCAGGTCGGTCGAGCCCCAGTAGCCGGACAGTGCCGGGTCGAACATGTCGCCGAGCCAGTGCAGCACCACCGGCGTGCCGGCCTCCCGCAGCACCCGTTCGTAGACGCGCAGGTAGTCCTCCGGGCCGGTGGCGAGCGCGGCGAGGTGCCGGCTGGCCATCAGCACCGGCGTGGCGCCGTACTCCTGGACGACGGCGACCTGCTCGGCGTACGCGGCGACGACCTCGTCGAGCGTGCCGGGCACGCCGATGAGCTGGTCGGTGCCCGCCCCGGCGACGATCCGCCCGCCGCACGCGGCGGCCTCGGCGGCGCTGCGCCGGATCAACTCGCGGGTGGCCGCCCAGTCCAGCCCCATCCCGCGCTGCGCGGTGTCCATCGCCTCGGCCACCCCGAGGCCCCACGACCACAGGTCACGCCGCACCGCGAGCGTCGCGTCCCAGTCCAGCCCCGCCGGGCGGCCGGGGGAGTTGTCGGCGTACGGGTCGGCGACGACGTGCGCGGCCGCGTACGCGATCCGGGTTGCCGGTGGCCCGGACGGCCGTCGCCACGCGGGGGGTTCCCGCAACGTCAGCCGCTCGGTGCCGCCGCCCGGTGCGGGAAGCGTGATGTGCGTGCTCACCGGGGGATCTCCTCGATCGTCACCCGCCGCCCCTCGCGGGCCGAGCGCAGCCCGGCCTCGGCCAGTTGCACGCCCCGGGCGCCGGCGAGGAAGTCCCACGGGAACGGCTCGTCGTCGACGACGTGGCGCAGGAAGGCCTCCCACTGCACCTTGAACGCGTTGTCGTGCTCGCCGTTGTCCGGCACTGTCTGCCACTGCGCGCGGAACGCCTCGGTGACCGGCAGGTCGGGGTTCCATACCGGCATCGGGGTGGCGCCCCGGTGCTGGATACGGCAGTCGCGCAGCCCGGCCACGGCGCTGCCGTGCGTGCCGTCGACCTGGAACTCGACCAGTTCGTCCCGGTGTACGCGGACCGCCCAGGAGGAGTTGACCTGCGCGACGATGCCGCCGGCCAGCTCGAAGATCCCGTACGCGGCGTCGTCGGCGGTGGCCCGGTAGCGGGTGCCGGTCTCGTCGACGCGCTCGGGGATGTGCGTGGCGGTGACAGCGGTGACGGCGGTGACCGGGGCGATGATCTGCTCCAGCACGTAGTGCCAGTGCGGGAACATGTCCAGCGTGATGCCGCCGCCGTCCTCGGCGCGGTAGTTCCAGCTCGGGCGCTGCGCGGCCTGCCAGTCGCCCTCGAAGACCCAGTAGCCGAACTCGCCGCGCACGGACAGGATCCGGCCGAAGAAGCCGCCGTCCACGAGTCGCTTGAGTTTGCGCAGGCCGGGCAGGAACAGCTTGTCCTGCACGACGCCGTTGCGGACGCCCTTGGCGGCGGCGAGCCGGGCCAGCTCCAGCGAGGCGAGGAACCCCTCGGCGAGCGGCTTCTCGGTGTAGACGTGCTTGCCGGCCTCGATCGCCGCCCGGATCGCCTTCTCCCGCTGGGTGGTCACCTGCGCGTCGAAGTAGATCTGGTGGGCGTCGTCGGCGAGGGCCGCGTCCAGGTCGGTCGTGTACGCCGACAGCCCGTGCCGCCCGGCGATCTCGGCGAGCCGGTTCTCGTCGCGGCCCACGAGTGTCAGCTCGGGCCAGATCCGGCTGCCGTCGCGGGCCGGTACGCCGCCCTGTTCGCGGATGGCGAGCAGGGACCGGACGAGGTGCTGCCGGTAGCCCATCCGGCCGGTGACGCCGTTGAGGATGATGCCGACGGACGTGCGTTCCACTGTGCCTCCCGGCGGTGAATGCGCTTTCAGTAAGCGCTTTCAGGGTGCTACCGTAGCCACGCCGGAACACCGGGTCAAGACGTTCCGCAGGGAGACGCATCGATGTCGCACGTGACGCTGGAAGACGTGGCCAGGGCGGCCGACGTCTCACTGGCAACCGCCTCCCGGGCCCTCAACGGCAGGCGCGTCACCCCGCACCTGCACGACCGCGTCCTGGCCGCCGCCGCACGGCTCGCGTACACCCCGAACGCCCACGCCCGCGCGCTCGCCGGCGCGTCCCGGCGCAGCGTCGGCGTGGTCTGCCACGACGTCACCGACCCCTACTTCGCCGCCGTCGCCGGCGGCGTCATGCGCGTCGCCGCCGACAACGACCTGCTGGTCATGCTGGCCAGCACGTTCCGCGACCCGGAACGGGAGATCGCGTACGTGTCGATGCTGCGCGCCGAACGCGCCCCGGCGATCCTGCTCATCGGCTCCGGCTTCGAGGACCCCCGCTGGGAGCGGGCCATGGCCGCCGAGCTGGCGCCCTACCTCGACGGCGGCGGCCGGGTCGCGGTGGTCAGCCGGCACCGCACCCTGAAGGTCGACAGTGTCCTGCCGGAGAACCGGGCCGGCGCCGCCGAGCTCGCCCGCGCGCTGCTCGGCCTGGGGCACCGCCGCTTCGCGGTGCTCTCCGGCCCGCCCGAGCTGACCACAGTCGCCGACCGGCTCGGCGGGTTCCGCGACGAGCTGGCCGCCGCCGGTGTCACGCTCGACCCGGGCGCGGTGGCCGAGGCGGCGTTCACCCGCGACGGCGGCTACCGGGCGATGACCGAGCTGCTCGACCGCGGGCTCGACGCCACCTGCGTCTTCGCGTGCACCGACGTGATGGCCGTCGGCGCGTACGCGGCGTTGCGCGACCGCGGGCTGTCGGTGCCCGGCGACGTCTCGGTCGCCGGTTTCGACGACATCCCTGTCGTGCGTGACCTCACCCCGCCGCTGACCACAGTGGCGCTGCCGCTGCACCGGCTCGGCGAGGAGGCGATGAAGCTGGCCCTGACCGAGAACGCCGGTCGCCGCCGCCGGATCGTGCGCCTGCCCGGCGAGGTCGTGATGCGGGCCAGCACGGCGCCGGTCGCCTGATCCCGGCCGGTAGGGTGCCGTCATGATCGAGGACGCACCGTGCCGCTGACGAACCCCTGGCTGACCGGTCCGACGCCGACGAGGAAGCTGGACCGGGACCGCCTGGAGGAGCGCATCCTCAACCTGCTGTCGTCGCAGAACATGTGCGTGCTCGCCACGGCGGGGCCGGACGGGCCGCTTGCTACGCCGGTGCGCTACTACCCGCTCGACTTCACGCTGATGTTCACCGCCGCGCCACGCTCGCCGAAGATGCGCAACATCGCCGCCGACCCGCGGGTGTCGGTCGGCGTCTTCGCGCCGCTGGTCGGGCTGGCCAGCAGCCGTGGCGCGCAGGTGTTCGGCACCGCCCGGGTGCTCGGCCCCGACCACCCCGACCGGGCCCGCCACTGGGCCGCGTTCCGCTGGGAGAACGAGCACGCCGAGCGGGGCCGGTCGCTGTCCGAGCCGCCCGAGGACCCGCTCGTGGTGATCGAGGCCGACCGGATCGTCTACACCGAACACTGGCTGCGCCGCGAGGGCTACGCCCCACGCCAGCAGTGGCGTCGCTGACGGCGTTCCACCCAGGCGCGCTACGGGCCGGCGGGGGAGCGGGTGGCGTGCAGCAGGTTGCCAGCCAGGCGCAGGTCCGCGCCGCCGACCCTCGCGAGCACGTCGATCCGCTCGGCCGTCACCTGCGTCCAGAGCGGGTCGGGGAAGGCCGCGCGCAGCGTGTCCGCGTCCAGGCCCCAGCCCTCGCCCGCCTCCGGCGACACCGCCAGGACGAACACCGCACCACCGGGCGCGGTCAGGCGCGGCAGCAGCGCCAGGTAGTCGCGTACGGCGGCGCCCCGCCGGTCCAGCGAGTGCAGCAGGCCGGAGTCGAACACCGAGTCGTACGGCACCGGCGGCACCGGGATCGCCGTCGCGTCGCACACCTCGAAGCGCACCGGCAGGCCCGCCGCGGCGGCCTTGGCCCGGGCCTGGTCGATCGCCACCGGTGAGATGTCGACGCCTGTCACGTCGTGGCCGCGGCGGGCCAGCGCGAGCGCCAGCTCACCGGTGCCGCAGCCGACGTCGAGCACGCGCGGGCCGCGTACCCCGGTGTCGAGGACCGCGGCGAGCGCCGGCTGCGGGCCGCCGATCTCCCAGGGCGGGCGCTCGGCGTCGCGATAGAGGCGGTCGTAGTGGACGTCGTCCGGCTCGTCGGTCATCGCGTACCCCCTCGGTCGGCGCGGCCACCCCCGAGCGTGTCACGTCCGGCGGCGATCAGTGCCCCGTCGCGGGTCAGAACCGCAGGCGGCGCAGGTAGCGGTAGCCGACGGCAGCGGTCTGCTGCGGCGTCACGTCGGGGGTGTCGTTCTCCACGATGTACTCCATCACCTGGTGCCCCCGGAAGATCCGCGCGAAGTCGATCATTCCGGTGCCGAGGTCGGCCATGTCGCCGGTGGCCGGGTCGCGGTCCTTGACGTGGTACTGCAACACCCGCTGCGGCGCCGAGCGGATCACGTCGAGCGTGAAGCCCTCCGGGTCGTCGACGCCCTCGCCGGAGTTGATGCCGCCGGTGACCGCCCAGTAGATGTCGATCTCCAGGTGCACCAGGCGCGGGTCGAGTTCCTCGGTCAGCACGTCCCACGGCCGCCTGCCGTTGCCGAAGTCGATGGTGAACTCGTGCGCGTGGTTGTGGTAGCCGTACCGCAGGCCCGCCTTGCGCGCGGCGGCGGCCTCGACGTTCATCTGCTCCGCCCAGCGCTTCCAGTCGTCCTCGCGGTCGGAGTTCAGGTACGGCACCACCATGAACCGCTGGCCCAGCGTCCGGGCGTTCGCAATCTTCTGTTCCAGCGCGGCGGCGTCGGCGGCGATGCCGTCGTGGCTGGAGCTGGCCTTGATGCCGATGCCGTCCAGGAAGCGGCGCAGCTCCCGGGCGGTACGGCCGAAGTAGCCGAGCGCCAGCTCGACCCGCGGGTAGCCGATGCGGGCCAGGTGCGCCAGCGTCGCGTCGTAGCCGGGCGAGCCGTTGAGCGCGTCGCGGACCGTCCAGAGCTGGAGGCTGATCAGTTCCTTCGGCACCGGGCGCCGGCCGTGATGGTGCCCGCCGGCCTGGGCCGCGGTCGCGCCGAGCCCGGTGGCGAGCCCGATCCCGGCGAGCGCCGCCAGGGAGCCGCGCAGCAGGTCGCGCCGGTCCAGCGACTGCCGTAGCGCCGTCTGTCCGTCGAATCCGTAGCACATGGTCGTACTCCTTATCGCCTGTGCGCCGACGCTACAAAAGCCATGTCGATATGTCTATGGCTTTCGGTGCTTCGAGTCTGACTTTCGATCGGTGTGGCGGAAAGTCGGGGACTGTGCGTCGCCGGTGCCGCGTGGCAGGCTCGGGGCGTGGCCGCATACGACGTCGCTCTCGTCCTGCTCGTCGACCCGACCGGCGCCATCCTCATGCAGCACCGCGACGGCAACGCGCCGGTGTCTCCGTACCAGTGGAGCCTGCCCGGCGGCAGCATCGAGCCCGGCGAGACACCGGAGCAGGCCGCTCGGCGCGAGCTACGCGAGGAGACCGGGCTGACCGCCGGTGAGCTGCACCTGCTGTGGAGCGGCCCCCGCCCGCACGAGGACGGCTTTCCGCACACCGTCACCGTCTACGTCTTCCGCGGCGCCACCGACGCCCGGCAGGAGGACGTGGTGCTCGGCGAGGGACAGGCGATGGTCTTCGTGCCCCGCGACGAGGTGCTCGACCGCGACCTGGCGGTGAGCGCCGCGAAGGTACTGCCGCTGCACCTCGCGGAGACCGCCTAGCGCCCGGTCAGCGTCCCGGCCAGCACCCCGGCGAACCGGGGGAGCAGCTCGTCGTCGGGCAGATGATCCGGGTTGATCTCGGTGACCGACAACCCGGCGAACCGCGGGCTCGCCACCAGCTCCGCCAGCGTCGCCGCCGCCTCGCCGAGGCTGAGCCCGAACGGCTCCGGCACGTCCGCCAGCGGCGCGTCCACGAAACTCAGCACGTCCACGTCGAAGTGCACCACGAACCGTTCGGCCGCACCCTCGGCCACCGACCGGGCCCGGCGCGCCGCCGCCCGAGCGTCGGCATGCACCTCGTCGGCCGGCACGTACGCAAGCCCCAGCTCGGCCACCAGCTCGCGTTCGTGGTCACCGCGGGGCAGCGAGTCCCCGTACACCACCACCCGCTCCGGCGGCAGCAGCGGCACCTCCGGCCCGACGCCCGCCACCTCGGGCAGCGTTCCCGGCAGGCCGAGCATGTGCGCCAGCCCCATCGCGTCCAGGTTGCCGTTGGCGCGGGTCTCCGGCGTGTAGAGATCCGGCCCGCCGTCCACGTACACCAGCGCGGGCGACAGCCCGGCCCGCGCGCAACCCGCGACCAGGCCGACGGTCACCGTGCAGTCGCCGCCGAGCACCAGCGGCGCACGGCCCCGGCCCAGCGCCGCCGCGACCCGGTCGGCCACCGCCGAGGCGACGGCGGCCACCGCGCCCGCGTTCTGACCCCTGGGGTACGCCGGATCCGGCCGCCACCGGAAGCCCGGCACGTCACCGGCGTCCTCCACGTCGGCGCCCAGCTGGTCGAGCAGACCCGCGGCGCGCAGGGCGGCGGGTGCACGCTCGATACCCGGGGTGTGGGCGCCTGCGCTCGACGGCGCTCCGACGACCATCCACTGACGAGGGTCCATCGCCCCACCCTAACCTTGCTTGGGCCTGACGCCGGGATCAGCGCAGCACGAGCAGGTCCAGCGTGTCGACGACCGGACCGGCTTGGGTCCTTGCTGCTTCACGCAACCGCTGGACGCCCGCGGCGTACTCCGCGTCGGTGATGAGCTGAAGCGGCGTGTGCGCCTCCCGGCGCAGGCCGGCCGCCGCCTCCCGCAGCGACGGCGCGGTGACCTGCGGAACCTGCTCGACCGCCGCGGTGGCGAAACCGGCGGCGGCGAAGGCGGCCCCGACGTCGGCGATGCCCGGATACGTGTCCAGCACGCGGATCGCCTCGGGGAAGTAGCCGAACAGCGTGATCGCGCCGTGTCGTCCGGCGAACGCGGACCGGATCAGCACCGGGGCGCCCGGCCGCAGTACCCGGCGCAGCTCGCGCGCCGCCGCGGCCAGGTCGGGCACGTGGTGGATGACTGTGGACAGCCACGCGGCGTCGACGCTCCCGTCGGCGAGCGGGATGTGCGCGGCGTCGCCCCCGACCAGCGGCGCGAACGCGCAGCGGGCGCGCATCGCCGCCGACGGTTCGACGGCGACCACCTCGACGCCGGGGAACCAGCCGGTGAACGCCCGTGCCCAGCTGCCGGTCCCGGCGCCCAGGTCGAGCAGTCGCATCCCCGGGCGCGGTACGAGGTGCCGGGCGACGGCGGCACGCCAGGCCGTGAGACCGTCGTCGGTGAGGTGCCGGGTCGCGGCGAACGCCTCGGCGTCCGCGTCGTGGTACGCGATGCGGGCCATACCCGACAGCCAACTCCCCGGCGGGCCGCCAGGGCAAGCATTGTGACGCGTTACCTGTGAACCTTGGAGAGGGGCGGCGGGTGCGGTATCGGATCCACTTCGACGCCGAGCTGCCGGCGGACGCCCTTCGCCTGTTCCTGCTGACGGAGTAAGGCATCGCGCCGGAGAGCGTGTACGTCGGGCGGATCGAGGACCGGGCCGTGGACGATCCGCGCCCGGTGGCGATGCTCACCCCGCCCGACGGGGACGAGGGATTCGGCTGGATCCTCACCGGCGACACCGAACTGGCCGCCGCCACCGGCCACGGCGAGCGCGATCTCGCGGTCACCCTCGCCCGCGCGTTCGGCGTACGGGCGCTCGTCGACGACGGCAGCGTCCACCCCGACCGGTGGGTGCTGGTCAGCGCCGACGGCAGCAGCGGCCGGGTGCTGACCGACCCCGACGCCGCCGCCGACGGGGACCTGCGGATCGTGCACGCACTGGAACCGATCAGTGGGGAGCCGCAGCTCGCCGTCGTACCGCCGCCGGACTGGGCCCGCGACTGCTGACCCGGCCGTGCCCCGAACCGGCAATTCCTTGGGAACTATGAACCACCGCTCGGCTCGTAGATCGTCTCGAGACCACGTTCCACGCGGATCAGCGAGTTGAGCCATGCCCGGGTCTCGGCGTCCGTCGAGTACAGGATCGTGCCGCGCATGCCTCGCGTCATCAGCACCTTGTAGGTGTTACGGATCAGGCGGTCGGCCTCCGCGTCACTGAGCGACTTGCGGCTGCGGAATGCGGGGTCCTTCGACTCCGCCCGCTGGGTCACCAGCCGGCCGTCGCGGGCGACCAGGTCGGGTCCGAGGATGACACCGGACCACTCGTACTCGAAGCCCTGTGCGGTGTAAACGCAACCGACCTGGCCGAATCCGTGCGGATCGGTGGCCCAGAACGCGCTGCCCGGCGCGTCGCCGACGCTGCGGTCGCTCTTCACGTTCCAGGGACGCGCCCAACCACCGATCCGTACGTCGGCGACCAGGGACTCGTCCGGCAGCGGGTCGCTCCACGGCCAGCAGTACCCGGCCGACATCCGCGCCGTCTCCCCGGCCGCCTGCTTCGCGGCCAGGAACGCCTCCATCTCCTCCGGCGAACTCGCCAGCCGCAGGTCGAAGCGTCCGTCTCCGGCCCACACCGACGGCTTGCCGCCGTCGAGGCCGAGCAGGTCGACGACCCACTCCTCGTACGCCTCACTGCCGCCGCACCGGAACTGGTCGTGCAGCGACACGACCTCGACATCCAGATTGAGCTGTTTCGCGTACGTGGAGATGACCTCGACGTTCCCCAACTCGCCCGGCTTGACCACCTGGTGCTCGTCGAGCAGGAAGACCGGTACCCGGGCCGCGGCGAGGAGCTCGTCGATCTGCGGCCGGGCACGGTCCCGCTTCGCCTTCGGCGTGAACCGGTTGACCGAGGTCTCCCTGATCCGGTGCGCCTCGTCGCAGATCAGCACGTCGAGCCCGTTCCGCTCGGCGGTCATGAAGCTGTTGAAGTAACCGAACAGGTTCTTCAACCGGGTGGAGCCCTTGCCCGCGTAACGCCGCAGCGTCTGGGTGAACGATCGCGAACCCGTGGCGTGCATGACCGAGCGCTGCTGCCGGGCCAGTTCACCGAGCACCGAGAGTGCGATGACGCTCTTGCCGCTGCCCGGCCCGCCGGCCACCACCACTACCGACTTGCGGTCGGCGCTGCGCGCACGCTCCACGGCGTGCAACACCAGCTCGTACGCCAGGCGCTGCTCGTCGAGCAGGGTGAAGTGGGACCGGTCCTTCAGCTCGGCGGCGGCGTAGGACAGCAGGTGCTTGCTGGGGCGTACCGAACTGGTGAGGAAGCGGTCCGCGGCGGCTGCGCCGGAGCCGGGGGCCAGGTGGTTTCGCAGGTAGTCGAGGAACCGGCCGCGGCGCTGCTTGGTGAAGATCCGGCTCTGCTCCGTCGCCCGCCGGGCGAAGAGGTCGTCGACGTCGCGGTCGACGGCGTTGTGCAGGTAGGCGGCCCCGACGATCGGGTTGCGCGAATGGGCGAGCACCCCGAGGAAGTCCGCGAGGTATTCGCAGTAGTCCTCGACCTGCACGCCCGGATGCAGCCGAGGGGTGGCGGCGTGCTCGACCAGGACCAGGCTCTCTGATCCCTCGTACGACTCGACCCGGGACCACTGCTTCAACTCCACGACGACGTAGGAGTCCTCGGCCGTCTTCGGATGTGTTCCGGCGAGGACGACGTCGATCCGCTTGCTGGTGAGCGGGAGTTGGTACTCCACCAGCATCTCGACCTGCCCGAGACCCGCGTCGGCGAGATCCTGGGCGAGCACCGGCAGGCTCCGCTCCCAGGACCGCCGTTCGGAGGCGCTCACGTTGTGCCCGATGTGCTCCGCGATCCGGTCGGCGAGGGCGCCACCTGCCGCGTAGCGCAGCAGTCCGTCGGCGGAGGTGCGAAATGCTGACACGACTTGCCCCCGGGCAGCACGAAATGATCGTGCGCATGGGGGGCGTGTCCGGCGACGACCGGAAGCCCGTCGTTACGCGCTTGTACCGGGTGGACTGTAGCGGAGAGATCATTCTCCGGCACGCCCCGCTATCGCTTGGCCGCAGAACCTCTGACTTCTCCAGCCGGATAGCGGACGGACACCTCGGCCAACTTGGCGACTGCGGCCTCCGTCAGGTCGATGCCGAGGACGTCCGCCAGTCTCGTCAGGTAGATCATGACGTCGCCGATTTCCGCCCGCACACGTGCGCCCGCCTCGGGATCCGACATCACCGCACCGGCCTGCTCCGGGGTCAGCCACTGGAACTCGGCGACCAGTTCTCCGACCTCGCCGGCGAGTGCCATGGCGAGGTTCTTCGGCGTGTGGAACTGCTGCCAGTCACGTTCCTCCGCGAACGCCCGTACGTGGGCCGTCAATTCGTCCATACCCGCAGTCTGACACCGCGAGCAGGCGCGACACGTGAGTCCTGACTGGCCGGCATCGGGGATGTTCTCTCATCACGAGAGGAGCCGGGGGTGGAGGGTGTGCGGTGTCAGATCCACCTTGAGGGCGAGCTGCCGGCGGATGAATCTGTCGCTGTCGAATGGGCCGTCGCGGTCCGGCTGTGTCGAATACCTGCAGCGGCTCAAGCGGTGGCCGGGTCAGGCGTTCCAGGGTCGCTGGGGGCCGGCCAGGCGGAGTGCCTTGCCGGCGACATGCGGACTGGCGGTTGGCGTCAGTCCACATGTCCATATGGAGCCGCTGACCGTTGGGTCGTCCCGGCTGTACGGGGGAGGAGGCCCTGCACGTCCGCCATTGATGTTCCGTCAATTCGCTCGTGTCGCAAGAACGACAGACCTTTGTGAATGAGTTCTGTCGAATCGCGCCTATCGTGGGCTGCTCCGCGTAGGGGACGGTTCGTCCTGCTACCGCGAGACTTCCCGACGAGGCAAGGAGTCAGTGCATGGTCGCGGCACACGAGACGACACTGCGGGAGCTACTGGAGGGCGCGAAGCAGTATCGAGTACCGCTCTACCAGCGGACGTACTCGTGGTCTGAGTCTCAGCTCGGGAGGCTGTGGGAGGACATCATCAAACTGGCCGAAGATCGTGCCGAAAGCCCGAGTCTGACGCACTTCATCGGCTCGCTCGTGCTCGCTCCCAGCCCTACGCATGGGCCCTCGGTCTCCGAGTTCCTGGTGGTCGACGGTCAGCAGCGGCTGACCACCCTCTCGATCCTTCTCTGCGCTATCCGCGACCATCGGGCCGCTCACGAGGATCCCGACCATCGAAACCGGATCGACCCGGAATACCTGATCAACAAGTACAAGCCGGCGCATCGGATGAAACTCGTTCCCACCCAGGCCGATCGCGCCGCGTACGAGGCTTGCTTGGAAGCAACACCGCAGGCTGGTGGAAGTGACCGGGTGGGTGCTGCGTACCGGTTCTTCGCGGCGCAACTGGTCGCCGTGGACGACCCGGAAGACCCGCTGGACATCGAGCGCATCGAGGACGCTGTCATCTCGGGGATGGCGTTGGTCTCGGTCGTGGCCCAGGCCGGCGACAACGTCTATCGAATCTTCGAGTCGCTGAACAACACCGGCCTGAAGCTCACCCAGGCCGATCTACTCCGCAACTACCTGTTCATGCGGCTGCCGACACGGGGCGAAGCGGTTTATGACTCGTTGTGGTTCCCTTTACAGAAGCAGCTGAACTCCGGCGAGCTGGAGCAGTTGTTCTGGCTCGACCTGGTGCACCAAAACCCCGAGGTGAAGCAGACCGACACCTACGTAGGTCAGCAGGGCCGGCTCAACAGACTCCACACCGAGGTCGAGATCGAGGCCGAGGTACGTCGATTCTGCCGTCTCGGCGCCCTCCTGCGGATCATCCTGCATCCCGAGGAGGAAGGCGACCCGGAGGTACGACGGCGTCTGGCTCGGCTCAACGCGTGGGACACGACGACTGTCTTGCCGTTGCTGCTGCATCTGTTGGATCGCCGTAAGGAGGGAACGGCAACCTCCGGCCAGATCGCCTCCGCGATGTTGTATGTGGAGAGCTACTTCGTGCGGCGCCTCCTGATCGGCCGCGCTACCGCGAGCATCAACCGGGTCCTGCTACGCATCGTCACCGACATGCGAAAGGACCTACCGGTCGACGAGGCAGTGCGGGCATACCTGTCGGTTGGCCGGAAGTACTACGCCACCGATAGCCACCTGCGGGAGTCGGTGCGCTCGGTCCCGTTCTACCTGAACGGACGCGCGACGCAGCGCAAGCTGGTGCTTCAGTGGCTGGAGGAGTCATTCGGCAGCAAGGAGCCGGTGGCCCCGACGTCACTCACCATCGAGCATGTCATGCCGCAGAGCCCGACTGCGGAGTGGCGGCAGATGCTGGGCGAGGACCTGCAGGGCGAGGAGAGCTTCGCCGAGGTGCATGACGCTCTGGTACACACATTGGGCAACCTCACCCTGACCGGCTACAACGCGGAGCTGAGCAACAGTTCCTTTCTCGTCAAGCGCGCACAGCTCGGCAAGAGCGGGATTGCGCTGAACCGGGAGATCGCCGAGAAGAAGCGCTGGGGGCGGCCCGAGATCCACGCTCGCGCGGATGCGCTCGCGGAGCGCATCATCGCCACCTGGCCCGGCCCCACAGAGGAAGCGGGTAACAAGTCCGAGGTGCCTTGGGACGTCATGAACGCCGCGCTCGCCGCGTTGCCTGCCGGCTCCTGGACCTCGTACGGAGATCTCGCCGCGCTGATCGGCAGCCACCCCGTCTCGGTCGGTGCCCGGCTAGCGAACCATCCCGCGCCTCACGCGCACCGTGTGCTCCAGGCCGAGGGAGTGGTGGCACCGAACTTCCGCTGGCTCGACCCGTCCCGCACTGATGATCCACACGACTTACTCCGTGACGAGGGTGTCGAGTTCGACAAGTACGGTCGGGCCAGTCAGGCCCAACGCATAGGTGTGCTGGAACTGGCCCAGCTCGCCGGCATGCCGCAACAGGACGGGTCGGATCAACTCCTTCGGCCACGATCCCGCCACAATAGCTCCCTGGACGATCGCTTCCTTGAGCAGTTGCGCGACTTGCAGGACACACACGTCGCGCTTGGCACGGTCGCGGTGCTGGAAGCCTGGGCCGGCATGGGCGGCACCCTCCTCTACGGATCTGGAGGTGAGACGTCGTGCTTTCTCATGGCACGCGGTAAGGACCATCAGCTCGGCAACATCTGGCCTGCGACGATCTATCCGAGCGGGAAGTTCGAGATCGTGTTCCAACATCTCAGCACAAGGATCCCGTTCGATGACATCACGCTGCGTGAGCAGTTTCGCCAGCGCTTGAACGAACTGGCCGGCGTGAAGATCGCGGTCGCCAAGCTCGCACTGCGTCCCGGCTTTCCCCTCGACGTCCTGGCTGACGTGAAGACTCGGGAGGCGTTGATCGGGCACCTCCGTTGGTTTTACGACCAGGCCATCACCAACGAAGAGGCCGGGGTATCCCGGCATTGATGGCTAGGAATTCCATCGGGAAGGAAGGCATGCGCCAACCCCTCACCCTCGCGGAGATTCTGGCCGTGCTGGATGCACCCGAGTCGGTCACGGACCTCCGCCGCTACTTCCACGGGAGTGGAGATGCCGCGTTCACCGGAGGGCAATTCGACGCGCTGGGTGGCGGCGGATCTCGTCCCGAGGTAGCGCATACCATCACCGCCGAGGACATCATCGCGGTCGAGCTGCTCAGTGTGACCATCGGCCCATGGCAGCGGCTGGACCTCCTTCAGGGCCAACTTGGTCATGACGTGTCGGCGGCGTTGGCCAGCATCCCGGTCCGCGTCGAGTTGGGCGAGGACGCCGCGCTTGAGCACATCGTCGGCGGCGGTTCCGCAGATGCCGCATGGCGCCTGCTACGTGCTGCGACCGGCATCGAGAGGGTCATCGCGGGTAAGCTGCTCGCCCGGAAACGTCCGAGGCTCGTTCCGGTCTACGACCGCGTCGTCTCCTGCGCCTACCGTACCCGCAGCGGATTCTGGAGATGGCTGCATTGCAAGCTACGCGAAGATAGCGGGATATTGATGCAGCGGCTCGACGTATTGCACAAGGAAGCCGGGCTGCCCCCCTCGGTCAGCCGACTTCGGGTGCTTGATGTCGTGTTCTGGATGGGGCACCGCAACGACCACCTTCCCAATGGCTGTCTCGGCCTCACCGTGCCGAACTCGGGGGCCCGATAAGATGCGTAAGGTCACGGTTCACATTGACTGTGACAACGATGAGCGGTACGCGGACATCGCCAATGCCATCTGGGCCCAGATGAACGCCACCGGCTACAACTTCAGTATTTTGCTCGACTCCACGGCTGACGCTGCTGCAGTCGACAGGCGGTGGGACGAATACAGCGAAGTGTCCTGGGCGGCTGGCGGTCGGCGTGGCACCCCGCAGGCGGTCGCCGTCCAAGCGGCTCGCAACGTCGGCCGCCGCTCTGCCGGGACGAAAAAGTGACGGATCGCAAACCCAAGACCCGCCTGCCCGCCATCGTAGTCTGCGTCAACTGCGGCGACGAAGTCCACGGTCGGGCGGGCTCACGCGGGCGCGGCCCAGACATCGCGTGGTATGCCCACTGTGGACGATGTGCTGCCTTGGTGATAGAGCGGACAGAGCGCCTCCATCTACTGCCGGAGCGCACCGGGGTGGACCTCTACCGCTGCCGAAACTGTGGCTCTCACCGGATCGGTCGCACCAGTTGGCGCACCCGGTGCCATATCTGTCTGGACGAGCGGTCGGCAGGCCACGCTCTCGCGTCCGGTGAGCGCCTATTGGCCCGCCCCCTACACGAGCCCGACCTCGCGGATCAGGTTCGTCGATTTGCCGGTCTCACGTCCATGGACGTCATTCCCGCGTGCGCCGCCGCCGAGTTCCAAGCCGCGTTCGCTCTTGGCATGGAGCTTGACCGGTATCGCCGTGATGGCTGGAGCGACGTCACGGGAGACGTGCACGGATTGCCGTGGTGCGGCGGACGGACTGGTCCCTGGTCCCATGGCACCTGGGGCGTTCACGACCGATGTGGATCCTGGCAGCGGCTCCGTGACCGGTCCTGTCCGCGGTGTCCCGCAGAACCTGGCGACCGCTCGTTCGCCGCCTTGCAGGACAGCACATACCTGCTTTACCTGGTCCGGCATCGAGGCTTGCTGAAGTTCGGGGTCGGCGGCGTGCGCCGGGTACGGCAGCATCTCTCGGCAGGTGCGGAACTGATGGAGGTCATTGAGGGGCGGCACGCCGACGTCATCGCCGCCGAGGCGACTCTCAAGCGGCAGAAGAAGGAAGCAGCAGTGCCCCTGCGAAAGTGGCGGACCTGGCGGATGCCGGCGTCGTTCGGCCGAGGAACCGAGGTGGTACGGGCCGACGTTGAGATCAAATTGGCCGACGTGATGACCAACGGCCGTGACGTCACCGTCCGCTTCGCCACCCGAGAGCGGCGGGCTGACGCCGAGTCCGGGTGATCGGGCTGTCCTCCGAGAGTGGGAACCTGCTTCGGAACGCTGATCCGCGTCGAGTCCTCACGCCCCCGGTCAGGTCACCAGGCCGGTGCGGTACGCGTACACCACCGCCTGCACCCGGTCCCGCAGGTCCAGCTTCGTCAGGATCCGCGACACGTACGTCTTCACCGTCTCCTGACTGATCACCAACCTTGCCGCGATCTCGCTGTTCGCCAGCCCGTCGGCGATCAGCCGCAGCACCTCCAGCTCCCGCGGCGTCAACCCCACGTCCGCCGGCGTGCCCTCGGCGGGACGGATGCGCGCCGCGTACCGGCCGACGAGCTGCCGCGTCACCTCCGGCGCCAGCAGCGCGGCGCCGGAGGCGACGGTGCGGATGCCGTGCAGCAGCTGCGCCGGTGGGGCGTCCTTGAGCAGGAACCCGCTCGCGCCGGCGCGCAGCGCCTCGTAGACGTACTCGTCGAGGTTGAACGTCGTCACCACCAGCACCTTGACCGGGTGGGCGACGCCCGCGCCAGCCAGCAGGCGGGTCGCCTCGATGCCGTCGAGCACCGGCATGCGTACGTCCATCACCACCACGTCGGGCCGCAGGCGGCCGGCGAGGTCGACAGCGGCGCGGCCGTCGCCGCACTCACCCACCGCGGCCATGTCCGGCTGCGCGTCGATGATGGTGGTGAATCCGGTACGGATCAGCGCCTGGTCGTCGCAGACCAGCACCCGGATCGGCGCGGTCACGGGGCGCTCCCGGTGGGGATGCGTGCGCGGACCACGAAGCCGCCGCCCGCCCGGCGTCCCGCGTCGAATTCGCCGCCGAGCAGCGTGACGCGCTCGCGCAGCCCGGCGAGGCCGCGTCCGCTTCCGCCCGGACCCGCGGCGCGCGTGCCGGGGCCCTCCGTGCTGATCTCCACAGTGATCTCCCTGTCGCCATGGTGTACGTGCACAGTGGTGGGGCGGCCGTGTGCGTGTTTGAGGGCGTTCGTCAGCGCCTCCTGGACCACCCGGTACGCGGCCACCTCCGCGCCGCCGGTCACCTCCGCCGGGCTGCCCTCCTGCGTGAACTCCACCGGCTGCCCGGCCTGCCGGGTCTGCTCCACCAGGGCCTGCAGTTCGCCGGCCGAGGGTGTACGCGGCTCCGTACCGTGGTCGGGGTTGAGCACGTCGAGCAGCACCCGCAGGTCGCCGATGGCGCGGCGGCCGGTGTCGGTGATGGCGGTCAGTGTGGTTTCGAGCCGGTCGGGCGCGGCGGTCAGGTAGCGGGCCGCCTCGGCCTGCACCACCATCGCCGTCACGTGGTGGGTCACCACGTCGTGCAGCTCACCGGCGATGCGCGAGCGTTCGGCGGCGCGGGCGGTCTCGGCGACGTGCCGGCGACGTTCGGCCTCGGCGAGGCGGTTCTGCCGCAGCCACGACCCGGTGCCCCAGGCGAGCGCCAGCAGCAGGTAGAACGTGGTGAAGCCGACCACACCCTCGGCCGACCCCTGCCGGTCGAGGGCGACTGCGAGCCCGACGTACGCGAGGGAGCCCACGAGCACAGTCGTACGGCGGCCTCGGTCCAGGTGGGCGCCAGCGCTCAGCAGTGCGATGGCGAGCGCGGTGCCCGCGAAGGTGTGGTAGGCGCGTACCTGGTCGAGCGCGAAGCCGAGCGACACCAGGGCGAGGGACAGCGCCGGACGGCTGCGGCGCAGCGCCAGCGGAAGGCACTCCAGGGCGATCACCACGACTGTGAGCGCGTCGAACGGCCGGGCGGGCAGATCGCCGAGCTGCGTACCGATGCCGCGCAGCGGTGGGGTCACTGATGCGAGCGCGATCACCAGCGCGAGCGGGAGATCCCGGACCGTGACGGGCCAGCGCCGCCACGAGTCCGGGAGCATCCGTCGGGTGATCATCAGGAGACCGTAACGCTCTCCGCTGGGGCCTCGGCCGCGCGGCGGCGCCGCGTCACGATGTGGCCGCGGCGGTGGGCCAGCCAGAGGAAGACCACTGTCAGCACCGCCCCGGCCGCCACCGTGTAGAGGCTGCCCTCCGGCCCGAAGTCTCCGCCGCTGAGCAGCGTCGAACCCGACGTGCCGGCGTCCAGCAGCCCCGCCGACTCGCCGTTGCCGGAGACGACGACGCTGAAGACGCCGCCGGCGGCGAAGTTCCAGCCGAAGTGCAGGCCGATCGGCACCCACAGGTTGCGGGTCGCGGCGTAGCAGGCCGCCAGCATGAACCCGGCCTCGATCGCGATGGCTGTCGCGCCCCACAGGCTGGCGTCCGGGTTCAGCAGGTGCATCAGGCCGAACAGTACGCCGGTCAGCAGCAACGAGAGCCACGTACCGAGCCGCTCCTCGACCAGGCGGAACAGCAGGCCGCGGAACATCAGCTCCTCGGTCACCGCCGCGGCGGCCATGAACCCGAAGATGCCCACCGCGCCGGACACCGAGCCGAGACCGTGCACGTGGTAACCGCCCATGAGGGCGATGTTGACGATGACCGCCGCGAACATGGCGAACCCGATCAGCACCCCGCGGTTGAGCCTTGCGGCCGCGCCGTCCCGGGCCAGCTCGGTGACCTCGCGGCGTTCGGTGCGGCGCACCACCCACCCGTACACCATGATCGCGGCCGCGGCGGTCGCGACGCCGAGGATCAGGCTGAGCCAGGCGTTGTCCTGTGCTGCGACGACCGCCCGGCTGCCGACGAGACTGACCGCGACGACGGCCAGGAGCTGCTTCACCACGCGCATGACGATTCCTTCGAGAGGTCCGCGGCCGGAGCGCCGCGGTTCACCTGGAACGCTATGGATTCGCAGGCCGGGAATCGTCACCGTGCGGTGGACATTTGCGGGTAGCTCGCACGGGGGACAAGCGCTTCGGGGGCCTGCCCTCAGCAGAAATGCTGGCTCGGAGACGACTGGGGCGGGCAGGCTGCCGGCATGGCGACGGGCTTCGGCGGTGAGGTGGCGACCTACTATGCGCAGCATCGGCGCGGCTATCCGCCCGAGGTGCTCGACGCCCTGGCGGCAGCCTTCCAGCTCGGTGCCGACGACACGTTGGTGGACCTCGGTTGCGGCACCGGTCAGTTGAGCATTCCGCTCGCCGACCGGGTGGGCGCGGTCATCGGCATGGATCCCGAGCCGGACATGCTGGCGATCGCCCGGCGAACCGCACTGGACCGGGGGACCGCAAACGCCACGTGGATGCTCGGCGGTGACGGCGACGTGCCCGCGTTGTCCCGGTTGCTCGGCGGGCGGACGGTCGGTGCGCTGACCGTCGCCGTCGCCATTCACTTCATGGACCGCGACGCCCTGTTCACGGCGGCCCGGCCGTTGTTGCGCCCCGGCGGTGGCATCGCCGTCGTCACCAACGGCGAACCGCTGTGGATGCAGGACACCGAATGGTCGGCCGCACTGCGCGGCTGCCTGGAACGGATGCTCGGCCACCCGGTGACCGGACGATGCCAGACCGACGAGGCCGGGCGTCGGCGCAACCGGGAGGCGCTCGTGGGTGCCGGTTACCGGTACGAGGAGACGTCGGTGCGGTACGACGCGCCGCTCACTGTCGACGACATGGTGGGCGGCGTCTTCTCCGCCATGTCGGCCGAACGGTTGCCGTCCTCGCGGCAGCGGGCGACGTTCGCCGCCGACGTGCGCGACGCCCTCGGCGGGAGGACCGAGGTGATCGAGAACGTGCGGGTCTGGATGCAGTGCGGCGTGCTCGACTAGGGCTCGCTAACTCGCGAAGAGCATCCGTTGCGGAAAGTCGCCCCGGTCGCGCCAGGCGTTGACGATCTTCGCGGTGATCGCGCTCGCGGCGGCGTTGAAGTCGCCGTCCTCAACTCGCGCCTGCAAGGTCTGCGGATCGATGACGAGAATCCGGTCGAACCTGTCCTCGAACCCGAACTCGTAACGCACCTCGTCCGCCGGGGCCTCGATCCGGCGGGCCGCCACCATCATGCCCATGTCGCTCTATCCGAACCTCACGCAACTCGTAGTCGCAACCGTTCTTGAGGTCGAGGGCGCGCAGCGTCCGTCGTCGCCCCTTTTGCCCGATCCGGCGGGCAAAGGGCGACCTCGAGGGCTGAGTCCTCCGGTCATATCAGAGAGTCCGACTTCGGCGGCGCCGATCCGCTCGACCTCGTCCGGCGTGAAGGCCGCGCGACTGAGGGATTCGCCGTCCTGATTGGTGACCTTCACCTCGTAGGCGAGTTCGGGCCGGTGGTACACGTGCACGACGGCCAACCGTCCTTACTCCACCGGCAGCCTGTAGGTAGCGGCGACGAGTTCTCGAAGATGTGCCACCACGTCGGGCTTCTGGTTCGTCTCCGGCAGGTGCTCTTCGCCCGCCGCCACCAGGCCAGTGCGCCAGTGGGCGACGACCTCGCGCTGGGCCTCCGGCGACAGGTCCTGCAGCCAGAATGAGCCGAGGTTGTTCTCGATGATCTCCTGCAGATGCTCAGCGGCACGTCTGTCCGACAGCCGGGACACCAGGAACTCCAGTGTCCAGTCGAACAGGCCCCCGGTCGCTGTCCAGTCGATCCCGGGCCGGAGGACGATGAGGCCGGCCATTACTTCCCCACGATGAAGATACGCGGGCCGAACCCGCGATCGGCTATGAACTGCTCGACCATTGCTGTCTGCTGTGCCGAGAACCTGGAGACGTCGACCGGAACGAGATCGGCCTTCTCCAGGTGCCTTTCGATCTGGTACTGAAGTTGTGGCCACTGCCGGTCGAAATACTGGCCGGGGAAGTTGCCCACCGCATCATAGGTGCGTCCCGCCTCGTCCACCCAGTCCGCCGAGGAGTCCGACGGCGCCCGTCTAAGCCGCACTCCGAGGTGCTCTTCGACCCGGACCGCCGTCTCGGCCTCGGCCGGCCGAAATCTCCCGGTCGCAGGATCCATGCCCAGATCGCGAATCCGCTGCGCCTCGTCTACTTTCGAGGGCCGGGAAAGGTCCGCGTCTCCGCCGGGCTTCGACGGGCCGGCCGTCGGCTCCGGTGAACGGTGGGTCAGTCGGCTCAGCGCCTCCCTGAGCTTGCCGATCAGCTCACCCAGCCGGCGCATCTCCGGCATCAGCCGCCGCAGACTCGCCAGCAACCCCCGCAGCAACCGCCCGATCCGCGCCGCCCACGACGCCACGGTCGTCGTCACCTGCTCGACCACCAGCGGCGTCGCCAGCCCTGCCGTGGCGACCAGTTCGGCCGCGTACACGATCAGCCGGGACACGCAGGCGGCGATGGCGTCGCGGACCAGCAGCCGCACGGCCGCGACCAGGCCGGCGGCACCCTCGGTGATCGCTGCCATCACCTCGGCGCCCTGCGCCAGCCCGGTGACGGCCTGCTGCTGCTCGGCTGCCCAGCGGCGGTAGCCGGTGGCGGCGGCGCCGGTCCAGCCGGTGACCTCGGTGCGTACGGCGTGGGCCAGCTCGGCGGCGTCGTCGCGCAGCGACGCGGCGACGTTGCGCCAGGTCTGCGCGTGCGCGGTGATCTCGGCGGGGTCGCCGGCGAGCCAGTCGAGGGCCTCGCTGAGCGGCTTGACGTGCTCGATGAGCCAGGCGATGCCGTACTGGAGGAGGATCCCGGCGGGGTCGGACACGAGGGCGAGCGCGTCGAGGCCGGCGCTGACGACGCCGAGGCTGCTGTCGATCCAGCTGCCGGTACGGACGCCCTGGGCGATGAGTTCGATGTCCTCGCAGATCCACACGCCGGCCCAGGGACTCGGTCCGGAGTCCGCCGCGGCGGCGACCAGCGGGTTCGTGGTCACCGCCGCTGCCGTACCCGGTCGAGCAGGTCGGCGGCGTGCGTGTCGGAGGCGCGGTAGCGCTCGGCACTGACGCGCACCTTCTCGGCGGTGTCACGGACGGAGGTGGCGGCGGTGCCGATGCCGTCGGTGAGCGTCCGTTGGAGGTCGTCGAGCAGGACCGGCATGATCGCGCAGAGCTGCCCGTACGCGTCGGCGCTCAGCCGGACGTGCTGGCCGGCCTGCCGGGCGGTGTCGATTCCGTCGGCGCAGCGGACGAGGTGGGCGGCGTGCGCGGTCAGGTCGTCCGGGTCGACCTGGAGACCGTCACCGGGCGGCATCCGGCGTGCCCGGGTCGGGGGCGAGCCGCCGCTGGTGGGACTCGATAATCGCCCGCGCGGCCGGGTCCTCCGCGCCGAGTGTCTCGGTGGTGGCCTCGGTGAGCCGTCGCAGCAGGTCGGCGCGGGCGTCCCCTGTGACGGCGAGAATCTGCCGGGCGGTGTGTGCGGCGGAGTGCTGCCGGACGCGCTCGTCGAGTCGCAGGCCGGTGAGCAGCCCGGACGCGTCGACGGTGACCTCGACCAGCCCGTCGGCGCTGCGGGCTGTGCCGGTCAGCGCCTGTGTGCGGGCGGACAGGTCGCGGGCCCGCGCCGCACGGCCGGCCAACGACGACTCCCACTCGTCGAGCCGTCGTGCCGCCGCGTCCAGCGCGGCCTCGTCCGCCCACATAGCGACCCTCCCCAGGGGACAGTGGTGAGCGTCACGCTACCAACCGATCGCGCTGCGTGTATGCCCGGTTCAGCCCTGCAACCGCTGCGCCCAGTACACCTGCCCGTCCGGTCCCATGTAGACGAGCGCCAGCAGCAGGTCCGGCAACGTCACGGGCGCGGTGGCGATCGGGTGTACCCGCTCGTGTCTCTCCAGGTGGGGAAACCGGACGACGAACGTCAGGGGTGAGGCGGCGGCGTCGACGATCCCCAGGCGGCTGCCGACGCTGAGCCACTCGTGCTCGCTGACCCGGATGTCGCCCGCGCCGCGCAACCACGGGTAGCGGTCGGGGATCCTGTTCTCCACACCGGCGCTGCCCATGCCGACGCTCTCCTGCGGCGCGGCCACCGCGAACACCGACGGCTTGAGATCCGTGCGCTTGTCGATGAGGAACAGCGCGAAGTACCCGCCCTCAAGCGGTGCCGGCGGCTTCTGCCACGACACGCGGCCCAGCACCAGCTGGTCACCGTCGGACGTCACCGGCGCCTGGTACGCCGGCCCGAGAGCGGCCTGCGCCTCCTCGTAGCCGACGAACTCCAGGGACGAGCGGAGGTGCAGCGCTTCCGGCCCGTACGGCGGGTGCTGGTGCCACCAACGCCACCCGCCGACGGCCACCACGGCCAGGACCAGCACCGCCACCATCGAAGCCGCCCGCCGCCACGTCACGGTGCTCAGTGAACCAGCTCGCCGCCGATCCCGTGAGCCAGCCGGGCGATCGCCGCCACCGACCGGTCGACGTCCGCCTCCGTGGTGGTCGCGTTCGACACCGAGATCCGCATCAGCCGGCGTCCCCGCCACGTCGTCCCGCCTGCCCAGCACGTCCCGTCGGTCTGCACCGCGGCCACCACCCGGTCGGTGCGCGCGTCGTCGCCGAACCCGACCAGCACCTGGTTGAGCACCACGTCGTTCACCACCTCGAACCCGGCCGTGCTCAGGCCGTCGGCGAACCGCCGGGCCAGCGCACAACACCGCTCCACCAGCGCGGCGACGCCGTCGCGGCCCAGCTCCCGCAGGCCCGCCCAGACCGCGAACCCACGGGCGCGGCGCGAGGACTCCGCGGTCAGGTCCGCGCCCGCGGGCGCACCGCCGGAACCCACGAGGTACGCGGCCGCGTACGACATGGCCGCCGCGTGCACGTCGGGCCGGGCGCAGAACGCGAACGCCGTGTCGTACGGCAGGTTCAGCCACTTGTGGCCGTCGCAGGCCCACGAGTCGGCCGTCTCCAGCCCGTCCACCAGGTGCCGGGTGGCCGGACTGGCGGCCGCCCACAGCCCGAACGCGCCGTCCACGTGCGCCCACCCGCCGTGCCGGTGGACGAGGTCGCAGGCGCGGCGCAGGTCGTCGCACGCACCGGTGTTCACGTTGCCCGCCTGCAGGCAGACGATCGTCGGTCCGGGACCGGCGTCGCGTAGCGCCGCCGCCAGCGCGTCCGGGTCGATCGCGCCCTGCGGGCCGGTCGGCACCGGGCGCAGCGCGTCGGTGCCGAGGCCGAGCAGGCGCAGCGACCGGTCGATGGTGGCGTGCCGTTCGGCGCCGGCGAACACGCGGACCGCGGGCGCGCCGGTCAGGCCGCGCCGTTCCACGTCCCAGCCGGCGTCGGCGAGCACCTGGTGGCGGGCGGCGGCGAGCCCTGCGGTGTTGGCGGCCTGGCCGCCGGTGACGAAACCGGCCGACGCGGTCGCCGGTATGCCGAGCAGCTCCTTGAGCCAGGTCCCGGCGGCCGTCTCGGCGGCCACCGCGGCGGGGGAGGTGACCGCGTTGAACGCGATCTGGTCCCACCCGGCGGCCAGCATGTCCGCGGCGGTCGCGGCCGGGGAGGCGCCGCCGACGACGAAGCCGAAGTAGCGCGGCCCGGCGGTGGCCACGAGTCCCGGTTCGGCGGCGGCCACCAGCTCCGCGAGGACCCGCTCGGGCGGCGTGGGCGCGTCCGGCAGCGGGCCGGCGAACGCCTCGTTCAGCACGGCCTGGTCCACGGGTACGCCGACCGGCCGGTCCGGCAGCGACAGCCGGTAGTCGGCCGCGTGGTCGGCGGCGCGCCGGAACAGGTGCCTCAGCTCGTCCATCGCCGCACCCTAGCCGAGCGCGTTCCATCCGAGCCGCCGTCATGAACGGTCCTGACCGCCGGTCATCCCGAGTGCGGCGTCGAGCCGGTCCAGGTGCACGGCGACCGGCCCGACGGTGAGCAGGCCACTACCCGCCCCGGCCAGTTCGTCCACGGCCGGGGCGAGCGCGGACCGTGCCCGGAGCATCGCGTCCCGGTCGCCCAGCGCTACGGCGGCCCGCGCGGTCAGGCACCACAGCGCCTCCATGAGCAGGTCACGCGGTGGCGCCGGGGTGCGCCGCAATGCCTTGGCGGCCTCCTCGCGCCGGCCGTCGGCGAGCAGGAGCAGCGGGCGGGCCCAGGGCGCGTACGGGCCCCAGTCCGTGTCCGCCGGGAAGACGGCCGGCAGGTCGTGCCACACCCGCAGGCAGAGCAGCGCCAGCGGCGCCAGCCCGCGTTCCACGCCGGGCATGCCGCAGCCGGCCAGTCCGGTCGCCCACGACCGGTACGCCGCCTCCGCGTCCGGGTACGCGGCTCCGGTGGCGGCGGTCCGCATGGCCCGGTAGCCGCCGGTGAACACGCCGACGAGCGGACTCTCGTGCCGGGCGGCGAGCCGGTCCGCCGCCTCGGCGTGCGCGTCGGCGGTGGTGAAGTCGGCGAGCGCGCTCCGCGCCTGCACCCGGATCAGATGTCCGAGGATCTCCACTGTCGCCAGGCCGTGCCGCGCCGCGAGCGCGACCAGTTCGGTGCCGATCCCGTCCCGCTCGGCGGCCAGCCCCGCGCGGTGGAACGTCTGCATGTACACGCCGTTGAGGGCCTGGGCCAGCAGCGCCGGGTCGGCCACCCGCCGGGCGATCGCCTCCGCCTCCCGCGCGGCCTCGGCGGGGCGCGGCGACGCCGTACCGCGGGACTCGATGGCGACGGTGGCCAGCAGCCGGGCGCGGGTCGCCTCCGGCGCGTCCGGGCCCAGCCCGGCGAGGGCCCGCTCCGCCGCCGCGACGACCCGGGCCGCCTGCGCCGGGTCGTCCGAGCGGGTCCAGATCGCGGGTACGTCGTACCCGCCGATGACCCGCGCGGTGAACTCCGGGTCGCCCAGCTGCTCGGCCGCGGTGATGGCCGCCTCGCGCTGGTCCCGGGCGGCCTCCAGTCCGCCCGGCCCGGTCACCGCGAGGCTGCGCAGCAGCCCGACAGTGGACTCCAGCCGGGCCCGCGCGCCGGGCACCACACTGCGCTCGTACGCCGCCGCGGTCTCCGCCCAGACCCGCGCCGGGCCGGTCGGTTCGGGTTCGGCCTGGCGCAGCAGGTCGGTCTCCAGCCGCCGCAGCCGCGGTCCGGGGTCGAGTCCGAGCTGGTCGCGCAGCAGTTCCCGGGCGCGGCGCAGCACGGCGAGCGCGTCGGCCTGCCGCCCGGCCCGGTAGAGCGCCGACGCCAGCAGCGCCCACCCGTCCTCCCGCCACGGGTACGCGGCGACGTGGGCGTCGAGATCGGGTACGGCGTCGGCGGCCCGGTCCAGCGCCAGCAGCGCCTCGGCCCGCCGCTCGACGGCTGTCAGCCGGATCTGGTCCAGCCGGGACCGCTCGGCGTGCGCCCACGGCTGGTCGAAGTCGGCGTACGCGGGTCCGCGCCACCAGCCCAGCGCCTCGTCGAGCCGGTCCAGCGCGGCCCGGGGCAGCGCGTCGGCCGCTGCGGTGACCGTGTCCTCGAACCGCCAGGCGTCGACGGTGTCCGGGTCGGCGCGCAGCGCGTACCCCGGTCCGTCGGTGACCAGCAGCCGGGCCGGCTCGCGTGGCGGACGGTGCGGTTCCAGGCGGCGGCGCAGCGCCGCGACGAACGTGCGGACCGCGCCCACCCCGCCGGGCGGCGGGTCGTCCCACAGGTCGTCGACGATCTGCCCGACCGGCACGGTCCGGCCCCGGGCGGCGACCAGCCGCGCCAGCACGGCCCGGTGCCGGGGCCCCTTCAGGTCGACCGGCGCACCCGCGTCGTCCCAGGCCGTGACCGGACCCAGCACACCGAAACCGACAGGCACCGACCCCTCCTCGACCCGGGTCACCGTATCGCGCTCATCGGTTGCTCATCCGGCGCCGCCACGCTGGACCGGTACGACGAGACGAAAGAGGGATCGAGATGAGCACCACCATCGCGGGATTCGACTACCAGCGCGTTCCGGTCGCCGGGGACGTGGCGCTGAACGTGGCGGTGGGTGGCTCCGGCAGCCCGGTCGTGCTGCTGCACGGCTTCCCGCAGACGCACCTGATGTGGCGGCACGTCGCCGCCGACCTCGCAGCCGAGCACACGGTGATCTGCCCGGACCTGCGCGGCTACGGCGCCAGCGACAAGCCGGCCGCCGCCACCGAGGACACGTACGCCAAGCGGACCATGGCCGCCGACGTGGTGGCGCTGGCCCGCGCGCTCGGACACGAGCGGTTCGCGCTCGCCGGGCACGACCGGGGCGCCCTGGTGGCGGTCCGGGCCGGCCTGGACCACCCGGACGCGGTCACCCACCTGGCGTCGCTTGATGTGCTGCCCACCCTCGACATGTGGGACGTGCTGCACGGCGCCTCCGCCTCGGTGGCGTTCCACCTCTACCTGATGGCCCAGCCGCCCGGCCTGCCCGAGACGATGATCGCGGCGAGCGCCGACGCGTTCTTCGGGCACTTCCTGGACGCCTGGGCCGGTGACCCGGCGGCCATGCCGGCGGAGGTGCGCGCCGAGTACCTGCGTGCCTCCCGGGAGGCGGTCGACTCGATCGTCGCCGACTACCGGGCGTCGGCCGGGATCGACGTGGCGCACGACCGGGCGGACCGGGACGCCGGGCGGCAGCTGACCATGCCGGTCACCGTCATCCAGCAGGACTGGGGCGCCGCGCTGGGCTACGACGCGGCGGCGGTGTGGCGGGCCTGGGCACCGGACCTGGAGCACCGCACCACCACGGCCGGGCACTTCATGGCCGAGGAGGCACCCGGCGAGATCGCCGGGGCGCTGCGCGCGCTGCTCAAGCGGTAGGTACGGCGGTCCGGGCGCGCGCGGCGCCCGGACCGTCCGCCCCCGTCCGCTCAGCCGGCCCGTCTCCGGACGTGCCACAGGCCGAGCGCCGCCAGCAGACCGGCCGCGCCGAGGTGGAGCGCCAGCTCGATCCACTGGAACGCCCAGAACCGGCGGTTCGGCTGGTAGGCCAGGTCCACGTGCAGGTCGAGCGCGCCGAGACAGACCGCCGTGTCGCCGAACGTGCCGGTGGCGCCGGTACGCGGCGGATCGCGGAAACAGGTGCCGAACGCCTCGTCGGAGAGCTGACGCCCGTCGGCGGTCCGCAGCGGGCTGATGTCGGTGACCCAGGCGCCCGGCACGTCCAGCCCGCCGACCACAGGGGAGCCGGTGATGCTGCCCAGGTTGCGGGCCCGGTTGACGGTGTCGGCGGTCATCGGCACGGTGATGCGCTCCGGCGGCAGGTAGTGCGGGCGCAGCAGGTTCGGCACCGCGAGCTGCACCACGACCACGGCCAGGAACACCACTGCCATCGCCGGCAGGGTGCGGCGCAGCAGCAGCCCGGCGACCACGCCGAGGACGAGGCCGAACACCGCGTACCCGACCGGTGCGACGCCGCGCGCGCCGAACAGCACGGTGCTGAACCGGTCGCCGGCGACCCGGTCGACGGGCGAGGCCGCCCAGGTCAGCAGCGCACCGAGCACACCGGCGACGAGCGCGGCGGCGGCCGAGAGCACGGCGAGCTTGACCGCCAGCCAGCGGCGGCGGGGCACGCTCTGGTTCCACACCAGCCGGTGCGTGCCCTGCTCCAGTTCCCGGGCGACGAGCGGCGCGCCCCAGAAGGCCCCGATCAGCGCGGGCACCAGCGCGAAGCCGCCGGCGAGGAACAGCATCGTCTGCGCGTACCGGTCGGGCAGCCGGGCCGGATCCGGTACGGCGCGGATGTCCGCGCCGAGGCGCAGCAGGTAGGCGCCGGCCAGCACCAGCAGGGCGGCGCCGACGAGCGCCGGGAGGCGGAACTGCCGCACCGTCATCCGGATCATCGGGTCACCGCCGGGCGAGTGGCGGCCCGGGACAGGTACGCCAGGACCAGTTCCTCCAGAGTGACCGGCGCGCCGTCGCGTACCGCCGGGCCCCGGACCACGACGCGGCCGGGCTCGGCCCAGACCACCTCGGCCCCGGCGGGCGCCGCGGCTGTCCGGTGGTGCGTGGCGAGCAGGTCCGGGACCGGACCGGCCACCTGCACCCGGGCGGCGCAGAGCACGACCAGGTGGTCGCAGACCTGCGCCACATCGCCGAGCAGGTGTGAGGAGAGCACCGCGCCCGCGCCGAGTTCCCGCACGAAACCGGCCAGCCCGTGCATGAACTCGCGGCGCGCAAGCGGGTCCAGCGCGGCGGCCGGCTCGTCGAGGATCAGCAGCTCGGGGCGTTTCGCGGCGGCCAGCGCGAGGGCCAGTTGCGCGCGCTGGCCGCCGGAGAGCCGGCCCGCCTTCTGCGCCGGGTCCAGGCCGACCTCGTCGACGCGCCGCCGGGCCAGCGTCGAGTCCCAGGACGGGTTCAGCCATGCGCCCATCCGCAGGTGCTCGGCGACGGTGAGGGAGGCGTAGACCGGCGTGTCCTGGGCGACGAAACCGACCCGGGCCAGGTGCGCGGCGTCGGCGGCCGGTGGCGAGCCGAGCACCGTCAACGTGCCCGAGGTCGGCGCGATCAGCCCGCAGGCCAGTTGCAGCAGCGTGGACTTTCCGGCGCCGTTGGGGCCGACCAGGCCGACCACGTGCCCGCGCGGAACGCTCAGGTCGCAGTCGGCAAGCGCGGTCCGGCGGCCGTACCGTTTGGTCAGCCGCTCGGCGTGCAGGGCGAGTGGTGGATGCATGCGGCTCATCCTGGGCATGTCCGGACCGGCGGGCATCGGTCCGGAGCAGGGTCCGGCGCGCGGCGGACCCTACTTTCGGCCGGTTCGGCCCGGCCCGCGATCTCCTAGCGTGCTGGGCATGGCTACCGAACGGCTCACCCGGGTTGCGGCGACGGCGGGGCTCGCCGTGGTGCTGCTCGCCGCGATCGGCGTCCAGGCGGTGGCGGTCGCCGCGAGCTGGGGTCTGCGGTACTGGCTCCCCGGCGGCGCGGCCGCCGTCGTGGTCGGCGTGCTGGCTCTGGTACGCCATCGGCAGCGCGTCGTCACGGCCACTGCCGGACTCGCCGTCGCCGGGTCGACAGTCGCCGCGGCCCGGCTGTTCGACCTGCCCACCGAGCCGGGGCCGGCGCTGGCGCTGGCGTCGGCCGTCCTGGTCGGATCGGCGGTGCGCGCGCTGCCGCCGCTGCCCGCCGGCCTGATCGCCGCAGGTGGTCTCGTGGTGGCGGCCGGGGCGTGGGCGGCGGCCCGGCCGGGGGCGGGCGGGTCCGGGGTGGTGTCGCTCAACGGGCTGTGCTGGCTCGGCGGGGTCGTCGCGGGGCTCACGCTGCGGCTGCTCGACGAGCGGGCCCGGGCCGCGGCCGAGCGGGTACGCCGCGACGAGCGGCTGGAGCTGGCCCGGGAGCTGCACGACGTGGTGGCGCACCACGTCACCGGCATGGTGGTGCAGGCGCAGGCCGCCCACCTGGTCGGGCGGCGGGATCCGGCGCGCGCCACGGAGTCGCTGGCCGGCATCGAGGCGGCCGGCGGCGAGGCGCTGCGGGCCATGCGCCGCCTGGTCGGGGTGCTGCGCGACACCGCCGACGCGCCGCCGGCCTCGGCCGGTACCGAGCAGATCGAGGAACTGGTCGAGCGGTTCCGCCGGCAGGGCCCGCCGGTGCGGCTGCGGCTGCCGGGGGAGACGGCCTGGCCGCCGGAGGTCACCAGCACCGTGCACCGGATCGTCCGGGAGGCGCTGACGAACGTGGCCCGCCACGCCCCGCACGCCGGCCAGGTCACCGTGGACGTGTCGCAGGAGCCGGACGCGGTGGTGGTCGAGGTGACCGACGACGCGTCCGGCGTTTCCGCCGTTTCCGCCGAGCAGCGGGGCGGATACGGCCTGATCGGCCTGCGCGAGCGGGTCGAGGCCCTCGGCGGCACGCTGCGCGCCGGTCCCCGCCCCGGCGCCGGGTGGTCGGTGCGGGCGGTAGTGCCGCACGGGAGGGCGTGATGACGATCCGGGTGCTGCTCGCCGACGACCAGGCGATGGTCCGCGGCGGGCTGCGGCTGATCCTGGAGGACCAGCCCGACATCACAGTGGTCGCCGAGGCGGCCGACGGCGTCGACGCGGTGGCCCAGGCCCGCCGGCTGCGCCCGGACGTCTGCCTGGTGGACATCCGGATGCCGCGGCTCGACGGGCTCCAGGTGACGCGGGCGCTCGCCGGGCCCGAGGTGGCCGACCCGCTGCGGGTCGTCGTGGTCACCACGTTCGACCTGGACGAGTACGTCTACGGCGCGCTGCGCGGGGGAGCGGCCGGGTTCCTGCTCAAGGACGCCGGACCGGCGCTGCTGGTGGAGGCGGTCCGGGCGGCGTACCAGGGTGACGCGCTCGTGTCCCCGTCGGTGACGGTCCGGCTGCTGCGGCACCTGACCCCGCCCGCGCCGCCCCGCGACGAGCGCCGTCCGGCGCTGTCCGAGCGGGAGATCGAGGTGGTACGGGAGATCGCCCGGGGCCGGACGAACCTGGAGATCGGCGCGGAGCTGTTCATCTCGCTGAGCACCGTGAAGAGCCACGTGTCGGCGGTGCAGACGAAGCTCGGCCTGCGGAACCGTACCGAGATCGCGGTCTGGGCCTGGGAGCACCGCGTGGTCGACTGAAACGTTGGCGGACGCGCTACCGTACGTTGTACGTTAGCGGCCGTCGTCAACGGAGGGGGCACAGTCGTGGAACACGCGATCCTGGCGGAGGGCCTGCGCAAGCGATACGGGGACACCGTCGCGCTCGACGGATTCGACCTGCGGGTGCGACCGGGCACCGTGTGCGGGCTGCTCGGCCCGAACGGGGCGGGCAAGACCACAGCCGTCCGCATCCTGGCCACGCTGCTGCGCTTCGACGCCGGGCGGGCCGAGGTCGCCGGCTTCGACGTGGCGGGACAGGCCGACCGGGTGCGCCACCGCATCGGTCTGGTCGGGCAGCACCCCGCTGTGGACGAGGCACTGAGCGGGCGGGAGAACCTGGTGATCTTCGGCCGCCTGTTCCACCTGGACCGGGCCGGGGCGAGGCGGCGCGCCACCGAACTGCTCGACCGGTTCGGGCTCGCCGACGCCGGCGGGCGGCCGGTACGCACGTACTCCGGTGGCATGCGCCGCCGCCTCGACCTGGCCGCCGGGATGATCCTCGCGCCGTCGGTGCTGTTCCTCGACGAGCCGACCACGGCGCTGGACCCGCGCGGGCGCAACGAGGTGTGGGAGGCGGTACGCGACCTGGTACGCGGCGGCACCACGGTGCTGCTGACCACGCAGTACCTGGACGAGGCCGACCAGCTCGCCGACCGCGTCTGCGTGCTCGACGCCGGCCGGGTGATCGCCGAGGGCACACCTGACGCGCTCAAGTCCCGGCTCGGCGGCGACCGGATCGAACTGGTCGTCCGCGACGCCGCCGACCTGGCCACAGCCGCCGGGCGGTTGCGCGCCGTCGCCCTTGCCGAACCGGCAGCCGATCCGGACCGCCGGGCGGTCAGCGCCCAGGTCGGCGACCGGGCCGGCGCGCTGACCGAGGTGCTGCGCGCGCTGGACGCCGACGGCGTGGACGTGGCCGACGTGGCGTTGCGGCGGCCCACACTGGACGAGGTGTTCCTCCAGCTCACCGGCGTGCCGTCCGCCGCTCGGACCGGTGTGGAGGTGACCGGGTGACCGCGACCGTGACCCCGGCCCGGCGCGCGTCGCTGGCCGGTGACGGCCTGACGCTGACCGGGCGTGCGCTGGCGCACTGGCGGCGCGAGCCCGGCCCGCTGGTCGGCTCGCTGGGCTTCGACATCCTGATGGTGCTGATGTTCGCGTACCTGTTCGGCGGCGCGCTCCAGGTGCCCGGCGGCGGCAGCTACCGCGAGTTCCTGATGCCCGGCATGTTCGCCATGACGATGGTCTTCGGCATCAGCATGACCACCATGGCGGTCTCGGCGGACCTGGAGCGCGGCGTCACCGACCGGCTGCGGTCCATGCCGGTGTCCCGGCTGGCCCCGCTGCTCGGCCGCGCCGTGGCCGACCTGATGTTCGCGGTGGTGACGCTCGCCGTCATGCTGCTCGTCGGCCTGGCCGTCGGGTGGCGGGCGAGCGGCGACCTCGGTGACACGCTCGCCGCGTTCGGGCTGATCCTGCTGCTGCGGTTCGCGCTGGTCTGGGTGGGCGTCTTCCTCGGCCTGACCGTGAAGGGGCAGAGTGCGGTCACGGCCGTGCAGACGCTGGAGTTCCCGCTGGGCTTCCTGTCCAGCGCGTTCGTGGCGCCGTCCACGATGCCCGCGTGGCTGGGCGCGGTCGCCGAGTGGAACCCGCTGTCCGCGACCGTCGGGGCCACCCGGGAGCTGTTCGGCAACCCCGGGTGGGGCGGCGACTCGTGGGTGGCAGCGCACCACCCGCTGCTGGCGGTGCTCTGGCCGCTGGCGCTGGTCGCGGTGTTCCTGCCGCTGTCGCTGCGCCGCTACCGGGCGCTGAGCCGCTGAACCGGACCCGGGGGCGGCCGTGCACCGCCCCCGGGACGCGGTCACGGCCCGGTGAGGACGACCAGCTCGCCGGTCGCCCGGGTCATCGCGACGTACCGGTCCACCGCGCCGGAGATCCCGTCGCCGAACGACTCCGGGTCGACCAGCACCACCAGGTCGAACTCCAGTCCCTTCGCCAGCTCCGGGGTCAGCGACCGGACCCGCTCCGAGGCCGGGAACGCCGGATCGCCGATGACGCACGCGACGCCCTCGGGATGGTCGGCGAGCCAGCCGTCCACCACCGCGCCCAGCTCCGCGCGGGCGCCGTGACGCACCGGGGCGCCGTCGCGGATGGACGTTGGCACGTTGGCGTCGGGCAGCACGGTCCGGATCACCGGTTCGGCCGCCGCCATCACCTGCGCCGGAGTGCGGTAGTTGACGGTGAGCGTGGCCACCTCGACCCGGTCGAAGCCGGCCCGCGTCAGCCGCTGCGGCCACGACTCGGTGAACCCGTGCCGCGCCTGCGCCCGGTCACCGACCACTGTGAAGCTGCGCGACGGGCAGCGCGCCAGCAGCATCTGCCACTGCGCGTCGGTCAGCTCCTGCGCCTCGTCCACCACGACGTGCGCGAACGGCCCGGCCAGCAGGTCCGGATCGGCCACGCTCAGCGCGCTGGAATCGACCAGGCTGGGTCGCATGTCCTCGCCGTACAGCATGGTCATCAGACCCTCGCCGTCGTCGTAGGCGTGCGACGCGATCAGCGCGTCGACCACCGTGTCCATCTCGGCGCGCTGCGCGGCCAGCACCGCCTCGTCGCGGCGCCGCCGCAGCGACGCCTCCGGGTCGCCGACGCGGCGCCGGGCCGCGTCCAGCCACGGCAGGTCGGCGACAGTCCAGGCCCGGGGGTCGGGCCGCCGCAGCGTACGGATCTCCTCGACGCTCAGCCAGGGCGCGCACCGGCGCAGGTAGGCCGGCACCGACCACAGGTCGGCCACCACGTCGAGCGGGTCCAGCAGCGGCCACGCCCGGCCGAACGCGGTGACCAGCTCCCGGTCGCGCGCCAGCGCCCGGCGCACCGCCTCCTCCGGCTCGTCGCCGCGGTACTTCTCCACCAGGATCGTGAGCAGTTCCTCCCACACGTCGTCGCGGGCCTCGTTGTGCGGGACGCCCGGTCCGGCCGCCTCGAACGCCGTCGTCCAGTCGTCGGCGGTCAGCCGCAGCTCGCCGTCCCCGACGCCGACTGTCATCCCGGTCGCGGGCGGCTCCTCGTAGAACCGGACCGCGGCGTCGACCGCCCGCACCGGGTCCGCGGACGCCTTCAGCCGGGCCACCTCCGGGTCGGTCTCCGCCGCCGCCGCTGCGCCCTCGGGCACCAGGTCGGCGAGCGTGCAGATCTGCACGTCCTCCTCACCCAGGCTGGGCAGCACGTCCGACACGTAGTTCAGGTACGGCTGGTGCGGCCCCACCACCAGCACCCCGCCCCGGCGCTCGCCCAGCCGCGGGTCGGCGTGCAGCAGGTACGCGGTCCGGTGCAGCGCCACCACCGTCTTGCCGGTGCCGGGGCCGCCGTCGACCACCAGCGCGCCCCGCGACCCGGCCCGGATGATCGCGTCCTGGTCGGCCTGGATGGTGCCGAGCACGTCGCGCATCCGCGCCGACCGGGTCGCGCCCAGGCTGGCGATGAACGCCGACTGGTCGTCGAGCGCGGCGTGCCCCGCCAGGCCCTCGGCGGTGAACACCTCGTCCCAGTAGTCGGTGATCCGCCCTCGGCTCCACCGGTACCGGCGGCGGCTGACCAGGCCCATCGGGTCGGCGTGGGTGGCGCCGAAGAACGGCTCGGCGGCGGGGGAGCGCCAGTCCAGCAGCAGTCGGCCGCCCACGCCGTCGGTCAGGCCGAGCCGGCCCACGTACACCGGTTCGCCGCCGTCCGCGCCGACCATCCGGCCCAGGCACAGGTCCAGGCCGTAACGGCGCAGCGTACGCAGGCGCGCGCTCAGCCGCCGGACCTCCTGGTCCCGGTCGACCGCCTGCCGGCCCCGGCCGCCCGCGGTCCGGCGCGTCGCGTCGAGCCGGTCGGTCAACTCGGCGATCGAACGGTGCAGGCTGTCCGCGATGGCGGCGAAGTGCCGCTCGTCGGCGGCGATCAGGTCCGGGCCGACCTTCGCCGACAGACGCTCGGGAAGATCGAAAACGCTCGTGGCAGGCAGATTCAACTCGTCTCCGATCACGGGCACGGCCGAGCCTCCGCTCTTCGCGGCTTTTCGAATGCCTCGGCAATGGGTTACGGCCGGCAATTGTGCGCCCTCACCCCGGTCTTGCGGCAAGACCGGGGGTGCGCTATATGTTGGTAGTGGCGGGGGAACCCGCCATTCTTTTTGCGCGAACAATTCTCGGGCTCCCCTTTTCCGGCGTCCCGCCGACCGCCGGTGACCGGCGTGGCCGGTAGGATGACGGCACCATGTCGAAGGAGCGCCGGCGCAAGGCCGATCCCGCCCGCAGCCTGGCCCTTCTCTGGCGCACCCAGGAGCCGGCCAGCCGCGGCGCCGGTCCCGCCCTGAGCGTCGACCGGATCGTGCGCACCGCGATCGAGATCGCCGACGCCGACGGCATCGACGCACTCACCATGCGCCGGGTCAGCGAGGCGCTCGGCGTGGGCACCATGTCCGTCTACACGTACGTGCCGGGTAAGGCGGAACTGCTCGACGTCATGGTGGACGCCGTCCTCGGTGACCTGCCGCGCCCGTCCGACGTGCCGGGTGGCTGGCGGGGGCGGCTGGAACGCGTCGCGCGGGACAACCTCGCCCTCTACCGGGCCCACCCGTGGCTGCTGCGCGCCGAGACCACCCGGCCGGTGCTCGGCCCGAACGTGCTCGCCAAGTACGACTACGAACTGCACGCCGTCGCGGACATCGGGCTGGACGACGTGGAGATGGACGCGGTGCTCACGCTCGTGCTGGGGCACGCCAAGAATGCGGCCCGGGTCGCGCTGGACGTGGCTGAGCTGGAACGTGAGACTGGGATGACCGACGACCAGTGGTGGCAGACGCACGGGCCCTGGCTGGAGAAGTTCATGACCGCCGGCAGTTTCCCGCTCGCCGCACGGGTCGGCACCGCGGCCGGCATGGCGCACGGCGCGGCGTACGGGCCGGACCACGCCTTCGAGTTCGGTCTTCAGCGTGTGCTCGACGGCATCTCGGTGGTGGTGGCCGACCGTGCCGCTGGTGGGCCGGAGCCCGGGAAGACCTTGTAATCCTACTGGATGGGTAGGAAACTCTCCCTGGGGTCGACGATCCCCGTCGTACACCTTGGAGGAACACCGTGACCGAGCCTGCCGACACCCCGGTCGACGCCGACGCCGACGCGCTGCGGACGCTGCTGCGGCACCAGGCCAGCACCGTCACAGTGGTCACCGCCGCCGGTCCGCCCGCGGCCGGGTTCACCGCCACCTCGTTCACCGCGGTGTCGCTGCGGCCGCCGATCGTCTCGTTCTGCCTGGACCGGGGCTCGTCGAGCTGGCCGGTGGTGTCCCGGGCCCGGCACGTCGGCGTGCACCTGCTCGGGCACGGCCAGCACGAGATGGCCCGGACGTTCGCCACCAGCGGGATCGACCGGTTCGCCGAGCCGACCCGCTGGCGGCCCGGCCCGGAAGGGGTGCCGGTCCTCGACGACACGCTGGCCTGGCTGCTCTGCCGGGTGGTGGACCGGGTTGTCGTCGGGGACCACGCCGTCGTGCTGGCCGAACCGGAGCTGCTGCGGCACGCCGACGTCGGCTCGCCGTTGCTCTACCACAGGGGGCGGTACGCCGGCCTGGCCGACACGACCGACCCCGGTGGCCGCCGCTCCGCCGCCTGACCGGCCGCCGCTATCGTGGCCGCGTGATCACCTGCGTCGTGCACTACACGATCGACAGCCTGGCGGCGTACGAGCAGTACCGGGCCCGGTTCGGTGTGGACCCCGAGTTCGTCGCCGCCGACCGGATCCGCGAGGAGTCGGGCTGCGTCCTGCGGTACGAGCGCACGTTCATGCGCCCGCTCCTGCCCACCGACTGACGCCCCGGCCGGCCCGGCTACCGAGGCGGGCGCGGGCCCTCTGCCGCTGCGGCGTAGCGGCGGGCCAGACGGGCGAACGCCTCGCGCAGCTCCGGCGGCCCGACCACCTCGATGTCGGCGTCGTAGCGGCCGAGCACGGCGGCCAGCCCGGGCCACGACCAGGCGCCCAGCACCAGCCGGCAACGGTCCGGGCCCAGCGCCTCGACGATCCCGTCGCGGGTCCACCCGGACACCACGCGGGCGGGCAGGTCGAGGATCACCTCGCCCCGGCAGGGCCAGTCACCCGGCCCGGTGGCGCCCTTGAACCGGCCGGCGACGTACGCGGCCACGTCCCCGCCGGGCAGCTCGCGGGGCGTGAACCGGGGGCCGGTGGGCGTACGCGGGCTGATCCGGTCGACCCGGAACGTGCGCCAGTCGTCGCGGTCGAGATCCCAGGCGACGAGGTACCAGCGCCCACCCCAGGTGACCAGGTGATGCGGCTGCACCCGGCGCGGCGGCCGGCCCGCGACCGGCGGCGTCGTGGACACCGACTCGTAGTCGAAGCGCAGTTCCTCGCGGGCGTGCACGGCGGCGCTCAACGTCATCAGCAGCGCCGGTTCCACCCGGTGCCGGGAGGGCGTATCGGCGCGTTGCACGTCGACGACCCGCAGCGCGTCCACCCGGTGCCGCAGCCGCGCCGGCATCACCTGCCGCACAGTGGTCAGCGCCCGCGCCGCCGCCTCCTCGATGCCGGTCACGCCGCCGGCGGCGGTCTGCAACGCCACTGTGAGCGCGACCGCCTGCTCGTCGTCGAAGAGCAGCGGCGGGAGCGCCGAGCCGGCGCCCAGCCGGTAGCCGCCGTCCGGCCCCTTGGCGCTCTCGATCGGATAGCCCAGCTCGCGCAGCCGGTCGACGTCGCGACGCACGGTTCGCGGGCTGACCCGCAGCCGTTCGGCGAGCAGCGACCCGGGCCAGTCGCGTCGCGCCTGCAACAGGGACAGCAGGGAGAGCAGTCGGGCGGAAGTCTTCGGCACGCCACGCATTCTGCCGCGAGAAGAGGACACTTCCTGACCGCTATGCCTGCGAGGGTGGACCCGTACCCGATCAGGACCGGAAGGAACGATGACGATGACCGGCACCACCACGACCCCCACCACCCTCGACGCCGAGCGGACCGACCTGCTGGCCGAGCTCGCCGAGGCCCGGAACATGCTGATCAACACGGTGCGCGGCCTCACCGACGAGCAGGCCGCGCAGAAGCCGACTGTCAGCGCGCTCTGCCTGGGCGGCCTGATCAAGCACGTCGCGTCCACCGAGGAGGCGTGGCTGCGGTTCGTGGTCGAGGGCCCTTCGGCGATGTCCTTCGCCATGCCCGAGGGCGTCACCTGGGAGGACTTCATGTCCGGGCAGGCCCGCGAGCTGCCGCAGTGGGCGATCGAGCGGGGACAGGACTTCCAGATGCTGCCCGAGGACACGCTGCCGGCCATCCTGGACCGGTACGCCCGCATCGCCGCCCGTACCGAGGAGATCGTGGCCGACGTCGAGGACCTGTCGGCGACCTGGCCGGTGCCGGACGCGCCGTGGAACGAGCCCGGTTCGGTCCGCAGCATCCGGCGGGTGCTGATCCACGTCATCGCCGAGACCACCCAGCACGCCGGGCACGCCGACATCCTGCGCGAGAGCATCGACGGGCAGACCACCACCTGAGCGGGCCGGAGACCGCAGCGATGACAGTGCTCGACCAGCTGATGCTCAACCGGGCCACGCTCGCCCGGCAACTGCTGCTGGAGCGCGCCGACCTGCCGGTGGCGGACGCCGTGACGCACCTGTGCGGGTTGCAGGCCCAGGAGCCGCAGGAGCCGTACGTCGGGCTCTGGTCGCGGCTGCGGGCCTTCGACCCGGCGGTCCTGTCGGACCTGCTGGTGCGCCGCCGCCTGGTGCGTACCCACCTCATGCGCCGCACCGTGCACCTGCTCGCCGCGGACGACGTGCTGGCCTGGCGGTCCCGGCACGACGCGATGCTGCGGCAACGGGTGCTGGGCGTCTACCGCGGCGAGTTCGACGGGGTCGACCTCGACGAACTCGCCGCGGCGGCCCGGAAGGTCCTCGCCGACGGCGAGCCGCGCACCACCGCCGAGATCGTGGGGGCGCTAGCCGCGCGCTGGCCGGAGACCGACCGGCGGGCGCTCGGCGAGATCGTGCTCGCGCTGGTGCCGGCCGTGCAGGCCCCGCCGCGCGGACTGTGGCGGGCCACCGCCGGCGTCCGTACCGTCGCTCTGGCCCGGTGGCTGGGCCGCGACGCCGACCCGCCCGGCCCGGACGGCGACGACCCGGCCGGGCGGGCGCTGGTGCGGCGCTACCTGGCCGCGTTCGGTCCGGCCGCGTCGGCGGACCTGCGCGCCTGGTGCGGCCTCGCCGGGCTGCCCGCGGCGGTGGCGGCGGTCCGCGACGAGCTGGTGGCCTTCCGGGACGCGCGCGGCCGCACGCTGCTGGACCTGCCCGGCGCGCCCCGGCCCGACCCGGACACCCCCGCGCCGGTACGGTTCCTGCCCGCCTTCGACAACGCTGTGCTCGGCTACCACGACCGCACCCGGATCATCGACGACGCCCACCGCAACCTCTCCGTCGCGGGTGCCCGGTTCGTGCTCGTCGACGGCCGGGTCGCCGCCACCTGGACGGTCGACGCGGGCGTCGTGGTGGTCACGCCGCTGCGCGCGTTCACCCGCGCCGAGCGCACGGCCGTCACCGCCGAGGGCGGCACCGTGGCGTCGTTCCTGTCCGAGGGCGACAACCAGGGGGTACGCGTCGTCGCCCGTTGAGCCGCCGGTAAGGTGCGCGAGCGCGCTGGCCGCCGGTCAGGCGACCACCGCGCGGCCCATCCGGATGACCGCCTCGGTGAGCATGGCGGGGGAGGTGGCGAAGTTGAGCCGCACGAACCCGGCGCCACCGGAGCCGAAGACGTGCCCGGAGCTGAGCGCCACCCGGGCCCGGTCGAGGAACATCCGCGCCGGACCGGCCAGGTCGCTCGCCACGCCCGGTCCGTCGCCCGCCTCGGTGGGTACGCCGAGGCGCCGGCAGTCCAGCCAGGCCAGGTACGTGCCCTCCGGCGGCCGCGACGACACGGTCGGAAGGTGCTCGGCCAGCAGTGATCCGAGCAGCGCCCGGTTCGCGTCGAGGCCGTCGAGCAGCCGGTCCAGCCACGGCCCGCCGGCGCGGAACGCGGCGGTGTGCGCGAGCACCCCGAGGTGACTGGGACCGTGGCTGACCTCCTCCGGCATCCGCGCCAGGTCGTCCGCCGCGTCCGGCCCGGCGACCGCCAGCGCCGCCTTGAGCCCGGCCAGGTTCCACGCCTTCGACGCCGACACCAGCGCGAACGCGTTCTCCGCGCCCGGCACCGTCAGGTACGGCGTGAACCGCGCGCCGGGCAGCGCCAACGGCGCGTGGATCTCGTCGGCCACCACCCGTACGCCGTGCCGGGCGGCCAGCTCGGCGACGGTGGCCAGCTCGTCCGGCCGGTGCACCACACCCGTAGGGTTGTGCGGGTTGCAGAGCAGGAACGCCGGCCGCTCGCCGATCGCGCGGGCCCGGCGGAACGCCTCCTCCAGCGCGGCCGGGTCGAGCCGCAGGTCCGCGCCGAGCGGCGCCTCGAGGACCTGCCGGCCGGCGTTGGTGACGAACGCGTAGAACGGCGGGTAGACCGGGGGAGTGACCACCACCGCGTCGCCCGGGCCGGTGACCAGGCGCAGTACCTCGACCGTGCCCATCATCACGTCCGGCACCAGTGTGGTCCGGCCGACCGGGAAGTCGGCCCAGCCCCACCGCTGCGCGGCGAACCCGCCGACCGCCTCGGCGTACCCGGTGCCGAACGCGTAGCCGGTGTCGCCCAGCTCGACCGCCCGGCGCAGCGCCTCGGCCACCGGCGGCGCGAGCGGCACGTCCTGCTCGGCCACCCACAGCGGCAGCACGTCCGGCGGGTACAGCCGCCACTTCACGCTGGTGCGCTGCCGGAGCTGGTCGAGCGTGAGCTGGGTGAGCGGATTGCCCTCGTCGGCGGAAACGACCATGCGGCCCACACTAGGTACCTCCTACCATCGCCCGATGACCCACCCGGCGTACCCGCTGCGCACGCCCCGGCTGCTGCTGCGCCCGGTCACGCTCGGCGACCTCGACGACGTGCACGCCTGGCAGCGCCGCCCGGACGTGGTCCGCTGGATGGCCGGCGCCGCGCCGCGTACCCGGGCGGAGTCCCTGTCGTCGGTGACCGCGATGGCCGGCGAGGACGCGCTGCGCGCGGAGGGCGACTGCCTGACGCTCGCCGTGGTGCGCGACGCGCGGGTGATCGGCGCGGTCGAGCTGGTGTGGCGCAGTGCGGCGGACCGCACCGCCGAGCTGGGGTACGTGTTCCACCCCGGCCACGGCGGCCGGGGGCTGGCCACGGAGGCGGCCGGGGCGCTGCTGGACTGGGGTTTCGGCGGGTTCGGTCTGCACCGGGTGGTGGCCCGCTGCCACGCGGACAACGAGCCGTCGGCCCGCCTGATGGCCCGGCTCGGCATGCGGCGGGAGGCGCGGCACGTGCGCAGCTACCGGTTCCGGGACGGCTGGGCCGACCAGCTCGTCTACGCGATCCTGGCGGACGAGTGGCGGTCCCGGCCGGTCAGGCCGGGCTGACCGCGCTCAGCCCACCCGCCCCGGCGAGCAGCACGGTGTCGAACGGCGGGCGGTCATGTCGCCTCGCATTCGTCGCCGGCCCGGATCTCGCCGGTGGTCAGCGGGACCAGGCGGATGCCGAACCACGTCTTGCCGTCGTAGCGCCGGTGCCGGGCCAGCGTGCGGATCGGCTCCTTCCCGGTCGCGAGCGTCTCCGGGTCGATGAGCGTCACCGAGCAGCGGTCGCAGCGTTCGGACACCCGGAAGTCGACGGCGCCGATGCGTACCCGGCTCCAGCCGTCCTCGGCGAACGGTTCGAACGGCCCGTCCAGCACCACAGTCGGGCGGAACCGGGCCATCGCCGGCGGCTCCGGCGCGGGCTCGCCGCGTTCCAGCGCGCCCTCGACGATCCAGTCCCGCAGCCGCCGCAGCGACGGCGCCGTGGCGACCAGCAGCGGCCCGGCGTCGGACAGGTTCAGCGGATCGCCGGGCCCACCGCCGTGCTCGGCCGACATCGGCCGGCGTCGCGGATCGTCCAGCCAGGCCAGCCGTACGGGCCGGCCCAGCCGCGCGGAGAGCCAGTCGTGGGCCTCGTCGGCGGCGAGCCGGACCGTGTCCAGCCGGGATACGTCCGTGACGACCGGCGGCCCGTCCACCGGCTCGGCGACCGTCAGCGACGACCCGTCGCGGGCGGTGAGCGTGATCGACCCGGAGCCGGGCGCGGCGGTCAGGCCGAGCAGTGCCGGCAGGGCGGTCGAGCCCAGTTTGCGGCCGTCCGGGCGCAGCACCAGCCAGCGGCGGTCGTGACGCAACCCCCACGGCTGGACATCGGCCCGGTCGACGTCGACGCCGCCGAGGGACTTGACCGGATACAGGTGTACCGAGGCGAGTCGCATCACCACACCCCTCAGCCGATCTTGGGAGTGGCGCGGTCGATGATCGCGGCGAGGTCCAGTCCGCCCGGCAGCGTCCCGTACGCCTGCCCGTGGTCGCCGTCGAGCCGGGACGCGCAGAACGCGTCAGCGACCGCCGGGTGGCCGTGGCGCACCAGCAGCGAGCCCTGGAGCACCAGCGCCAGCCGCTCGACCACCCGCCGGGCGCGCAGCTCAAGGTCGGTGTGGTCGGCCAGTTCGTCGCGCACCCGGCGCACCGCGGCGTCCAGCCGGACGTCCGCGCCGGCCGCGGCGGCCACCTCCGCCTCGTACGCGGCGAGCACCTGCGGTTCCCGGGTGAGCGCGCGCAGCACGTCGAGCGCGGCGACGTTGCCGGAGCCCTCCCAGATCGAGTTCAGCGGCGACTCGCGGAACAGCCGCGGCATGCCGGACTCCTCCACGTAGCCGTTGCCGCCCAGGCACTCCAGCGCCTCGGCGGCGTGCCCCGGCCAGCGCTTGCACACCCAGTACTTGCCGACGGCGAGGGCGAGGCGCTTGAACGCCGTCTCGCCGTCGTCGCCGCGCGCGGACCGGTCGGTCGCGCCGGCCAGCCGGACCATCAGGACGGTGGCCGCCTCGGACTCCACCGCCAGGTCGGCCAGCACGTTGCGCATCAGCGGCTGGTCGGCCAGGTAGTCGCCGAACGCCCGCCGGTGGGTGGCGTGGTGCACGGCTGTGGTCACGCCGTGGCGCATCCCGGCCGCCGCGCCGATCACGCAGTCGAGCCGGGTCAGGTTGACCATGTCGATGATGGTGCGCACGCCCCGGCCCTCGTCGCCGACGCGCCACGCCACCGCGTGCTCGTACTCGACCTCGGCGGAGGCGTTGGAGCGGTTGCCGAGCTTGTCCTTGAGCCGCATCAGCCGCATCGGGTTGCGGGTGCCGTCGGGCAGCACCCGGGGGACCAGGAAGCAGGTGAGGCCGCCGGGCGCCTGGGCGAGGGTGAGGAACAGGTCGCACATGGGCGCCGAGGTGAACCACTTGTGCCCGACGAGCCGGTAGCTGCCGTCCGGCTCGGGCCGGGCCGTGGTGGTGTTGGCGCGGACGTCCGAGCCGCCCTGCTTCTCGGTCATCGACATGCCGGCGAGTAGGCCGCGCTTGGTCTGCGGCGGGCGCAGCCCGAAGTCGTACTCGCGGGTGGTGAGCAGCGGCTCGTACCGGGCGGCCAGGTCCGGGCTGTGCCGCAGCGCGGGCACCGCCGCGTAGGTCATCGAGATCGGGCAGCCGTGCCCGGCGTCGGGCCGCCACAGGTAGAAGCCGGCCGCGCGGGCCACGTGCGCGCCCGGCCGGTCGTCGGCCCACGGCGCGGCGTGCAGGCCGTGACCGACGGCGGTACGCATCAGCTCGTGCCAGGACGGGTGGAACTCCACCTCGTCGATGCGGTTGCCGTACCGGTCGTGGGTGCGCAGCACCGGCGGGTGCTCGTTGGCGAGCCGACCGTGCTCGGCTGCCTCCTCGCCACCGGCGAGCCGGCCCAGCTCGTGCAGCCCGGGCAGCGCCCAGCCGGCGCCCTCGCGGGCCACACCGTCGCGCAGCGCCGGGTCGTCGGCGGTGTCGTGGCCGACCATCGGCGGGACCTGGTTGACGACCTCGTGTGTGGTCACGGCGGCAACTCCCAGCGCTGGTGGCGGATCGGGTCGGGGCCCGGATTGAACCACCGTTCACTCCGCACCGGCAAGCGGCGGCCGACCAGTCACTTTGGCGGTATTCGTTGACATCATCCCGCTCGGGGAGAAGACTCGCCGAAACTTTCTTTTGTCCGGGAAGTGGCTAGGGGGGCCTGTGTCCAGGAAAAAGCTCGGTGTGCTCGGTGCCGCACTCACACTGACCGTCGCCGTCCTGTCCGGATGCACCGGCGGCGAGGCGGTCGACGTCGGCGGCGGGGGGAACGCCGGCGGCGCAGGTGGTGTCCTCAACGCCGCGATCGGCGGCGAGCCGGACCAGCTCGACCCGCACAAGACCTCGGCGTACTACAGCTTCCAGGTGCTGGAGAACGTCTACGACACGCTCGTCGAGCCGGACGCCGACCTGAAGATGGTGCCGTCGCTGGCGACGAAGTGGACCACCAGCGACGACCAGCTCACCTGGACGTTCACGCTGCGCGAGGGCGTCACGTTCTCCGACGGGTCGCCGCTGACCTCCGAGGACGTCGTCTACTCGTACGAGCGGATCATCAAGGAGAAGCTGAACAACGCGTACAAGTTCGCCACCGTCAAGTCGGTCACCGGGCCCGACCCGGCCACAGTGGTGGTGACGCTCAGCGCGCCCACGCCGAACCTGCTCGCCAACCTGGGCGGCTTCAAGGGCGTGGCGATCGTGGAGAAGTCCAACGTCGAGTCCGGCGCGGTGAAGACCGCGCCAGTCGGCAGCGGCCCGTTCAAGGTGGCCGGCTACACCTCCGGCGACAGCGTCAAGCTGGTCCGCAACGACTCGTACTGGGGCGATAAGCCGAAGCTGGACGGCGTCACGTTCACCTTCGTCAAGGACCCGACGGTGGCGCTGCAGAACCTGCGCAGCGGCCAGGTCCAGTGGACCGACAACCTGCCGCCCCAGCAGGTGAAGTCGTTGCAGGACGGCGACGACCCGGTGGTGAAGTCGGCGGCCTCCACCGACTACTGGTACGTGGCGCTCAACGAGGCCCGCAAGCCGTTCGACAACCCCGAGGTGCGGCGCGCCATCGGCTACGCGCTGGACCGCGAGGCGATCACCAAGGCGGCCAAGTTCGGCCTGGCCACCGTCAACCAGACCGCCATCCCGAAGGCCAGCGCGTTCTACTACGACTACGCGCCCTACAGCCACGACCCGGGCAAGGCGAAGCAGATGCTCGGCCAGGCCGGCGTGAGCAACCTGACCATGGACCTGATGGTCACCAGCGAGTACCCGGAGACGGTCACCGCCGCGCAGGTCATCGCCGCGCAGCTCAAGGACGTCGGCATCACCGTCAAGATCCGTACGCTGGACTTCGCCCAGTGGCTCGACGAGCAGGCCAAGGGCAACTTCGACGGGTTCATGCTGGGCTGGCTCGGCAACATCGACCCGGACGAGTTCTACTACGCCCAGCACCACAGCGGCGGCACGTTCAACTTCCACAAGTACAAGAACCCGGCGGTCGACAAGCTGCTCGACGACGCCCGTACCCAGACCGACCAGGGCGCCCGCAAGCAGGCGTACGAGCAGGCGGCGAAGCAGATCGTCGACGACGCCAGCTACCTCTACCTCTACAACCCGGACGTGGTGCAGGGCTGGTCGAAGAAGGTCTCCGGCTACGACGTGCGCACCGACCGGGCGATCCGGTTCCGGTCGGTCGCCCTGGCGAAGTGATGGCCCGCTTCGTCCTGCGGCGGGTACTCCAGTCGGCGGTCGTCCTGCTCGGCGTGACGCTCGTGGTGTTCCTGCTGCTGCAACTGGTGCCGGGCGACCCGGTCCGGGTGGCGCTCGGCACCCGGTTCGACCCGCAGACGTACGAGGCGCTGCGCGAACGCGCCGGCCTCGACCAGCCGCTACCGGTGCAGTACGCCAGCTACCTGGGGCACGCGCTCACCGGCGACCTGGGGGTCAGCTTCCGCACCGGCCAGCCGGTGAGCCAGATCGTGCTGGAACGGCTGCCCGCCACGCTGTCGCTCGCCGTCACCGCCGTGGTGTTCGCGCTGCTCGTCGCGTTCCCGCTGGGCATCGTCGCGGCGGTACGCAGCGGCTCCGCCGTCGACCACGCCGCCCGCGTGTTCAGCCAGTTCGGCGTCTCCGTGCCGGACTTCTGGATGGGCATCATGGGCATCCTGCTGTTCGCCGGGGTGCTCGGCTGGCTGCCCCCGTCCGGTTACGTGGCGCTGACCGACGACCCCGGCAGGTGGGCCACCCACGTGGCGCTGCCGGCGGTGACCGTCGGCCTGGTCACCGCGTCGATCCTGACCCGGTTCATCCGCTCCTCCGTGCTGGAGGTGCTCTCCGCCGACTACGTGCGGACCGCCGAGGCGAAAGGGCTGCGCAACCGGGTGGTGATCGTGCGGCACGTGCTGCGCAACGCGCTCATCCCGGTGGTCACTGTGGTCGCGGTGCAGCTCGCCAGCCTGCTCGGCGGCGTCATCGTGATCGAGGTGCTGTTCGCCTGGCCCGGCATCGGCCGGCTCACCTTCGACGCCGTGCAGGCCCGTGACTATCCCGTCCTGCAGGGCGCGGTGCTGCTGGTGGCAGCCCTGTTCCTGCTGGTCAACCTGCTGGTGGACATCCTCTACGCCCGCCTCGACCCGAGGATCACGGTCAAGTGAGCACCACGACCGAGAGCACCGGACGCCGCGTCCTCGACGCGCTGCGCCGCGACCCGCTCGCCGTCGGCGGCACGATCGTGCTCGTACTGCTGGTGGTGGTCGGTGTGGCCGGGCCGTGGCTGGCCCCGGCCGGCGTCAACGACGTCGACGTGGACCAGATGCTGCGCCCACCCAGCGGCGCGCATCCGTTCGGCACCGACGAGCTGGGCCGCGACGTGCTCAGCCGGGTGCTCGTCGCGGCCCGCGTGTCACTGCAGGTCGGCGCGGTCAGCGTCGGCATCGCGCTGGTCGCCGGCGTGACGCTCGGACTGTTCGCCGGCTACTACCGGGGCTGGCTGGACAGCGTGCTCATGCGCTGCATGGACGTGCTGTTCGCGTTCCCGGTGCTGCTGCTGGCGGTCGCCATCGTGGCGGTGCTCGGCCCCGGCCTGCTCACCGCCATGGTCGCCATCGGCGTGGTCTACACGCCCATCTTCGCCCGGATCACCCGCGCCGGCGTCCTGTCCGTACGCGAGCAGGTGTTCGTCCGGGCCGCCGTCTCCATCGGCGCGTCCGACCTGCGCATCATGCGCCGGCACGTGCTGCCGAACATCGCCGCGCCGCTGATCGTGCAGACGTCGCTGTCGCTGGCGTTCGCGATCCTCTCCGAGGCCGCGCTGTCCTTCCTCGGCCTCGGCATCCAGCCGCCCGCGCCGGCCTGGGGCCGGATGCTGTTCGACGGGCGCGGCTTCGTCACCGACGCGTGGTGGCTGGGCGTGTTCCCGGGCGCGGCGATCTTCCTCACCGTACTGGCGTTCAACCTGGTCGGCGACGCGCTGCGCGACGTGCTCGACCCGCGCCAGCTCACTCTGGGCGAGGCCCGCAGGAGCACCCCATGAGCGAGCGCACCGAGCCCATGCCGAGCCAGCGCCGGCACCCCATGACCGACTCGACGGTGCTGTCAGTGGACGACCTCACCGTCACCGTCGGCACCCGCCGCGGCCCGGTCCGTGCCGTCGCCGGGGTGTCCTGGCAGGTGCGGCAGGGGGAGACGTTCGCGCTGGTCGGCGAGTCCGGCAGCGGCAAGAGCATGACCCTGCTCGCCGCCACCGGCCTCGCCCCGCGCGCCGCCACAGTCACCGGCCGGGTCCGGCTGCTCGACACGGAGCTGACCGCGCTGCCCGACGACCGCCGCCGCAAGGTACGCGGCCGGCACGTCGGGTTCGTCTTCCAGGACCCGATGACCTCGCTCAACCCGGTGCTGCCGGTGGGCCGGCAGGTCACCGAGGCGGCCGAGGAGCACCTGGGGCTGACCCGCCGCGCCGCCCGCGACCGGGCGGTGGAGCTGCTGGAACTGGTGGGCATCCCGTCGGCCGCGCGGCGCGTCGACGCGTACCCGCACCAGTTCTCCGGCGGCATGCGCCAGCGCGTCGCCATCGCCATGGCGCTCGCCTGCGAGCCGGACCTGCTGATCGCCGACGAGCCGACCACCGCGCTCGACGTCACCACGCAGGCGCAGATCATCGAACTGGTCGCCGACCTCCAGGCACGGCTGGGCACCGCCGTCGTCTGGGTCACCCACGACCTGGGCGTGGTGGCAGGCATCGCGGACACCGTGGCGGTCATGTACGGCGGGCGGATCGTCGAGCAGGGCCCCGTCGACGCGGTGTTCGACACGCCCACCCATCCGTACACCCGGGCGCTGCTGGCGGCCCGGCCGGACCCGTCACGCCGCGGCGAGGACCTGGTCGCCATCCCCGGTTCGCCGCCGAGTCCGCTGGACCTGCCGCCCGGCTGCGCGTTCTGGCCGCGCTGCCCGGTACGCGCCGATCCCCGCTGCGAGCACGAGCTGCCCCCGCTGACGCCGGTCGGCGACGGGCACACGGTCCGCACCTTCTACCGTGGAGAGGCCGGATGAGCGCCGACACCCCGGACGTGGTCGCCGAGCTGGACGACCTGAAGGTGCACTTCCCGACCCCGGCCGGAACCGTCCGCGCCGTGGACGGCGTCAGCCTCGCCGTACGCCGGGGCGAGACGCTCGGGCTGGTCGGCGAGTCGGGCAGCGGCAAGTCCACGGCCGGCCTGGCGCTGCTGCGGCTGGTCGACCCGACCGCCGGACGGGTCCGGGTGGCCGGCGCGGACGTGACCCGCTGGTCGCGCCGCCGCCTGCGCGCGACGCGCCGCCACGTCGCGATGGTCTTCCAGGATCCGCAGGCGTCGCTCGATCCACGCCGGACGGTCGGCGACAGCATCGCCGAGCCGCTGATCGTGCACCGGCTCGCCACGTCCGCCGCCGCCCGGCGGGACCGGGTCGCGGAGCTGCTGGACCTGGTCGGTCTGCGCGCCGACACCGCCGGCCGGTATCCGCACGAGCTGTCCGGCGGCCAGCGCCAGCGCGTCGGCGTGGCCCGGGCGCTGGCCGGCGAGCCGGACCTGATCGTCCTGGACGAGCCGATCGCCTCGCTGGACCTGAGCGTGCAGGCGCAGATCATGAACCTGCTCCGGCACCTGCAACGCGACCTGGGGCTGACCTACCTGTTCATCGCGCACGACCTGGCCGCCGTCGAGCACATGAGCGACCGGATCGCGGTGATGTACCTGGGCCGCATCGTCGAGACCGGCCCACCCGAGCGGATCTACCGGCACCCGGCGCACCCCTACACGGCGGCTTTGCTGTCGGCGGTGCCGGTGGCCGACCCCCGCGTGGAGCGGGAGCGCCGCCGGATCGTGCTGACCGGCGACATCCCGAGCCCGGTGGACCCGCCGAGCGGTTGCCGCTTCCGTACCCGATGCCCCCAGGCCCGCCCCGCGTGCGCCGAGACCGATCCGGCGCTCGCCGAGGTCGGCACGGGCCACCACGCGGCGTGCCTGTTCCCGCTCGACGGCGACCGGGACGGCGGCGTGGGGGAGGCCGCGACGACGCACGCCGACGCCGCCGGCACGCCGTAGGCTCGCGCCCATGGCGTTCACCACCCGGCCGACGTTGCGCGGCACGTTCGGCATGGTCTCCTCCACGCACTGGCTGGCCAGCCAGTCCGCGATGGGCGTGCTGGAACGCGGCGGCAACGCCTTCGACGCCGCGGTGGCCGCCGGGTTCGTGCTGCACGTCGTGGAGCCGCACCTCAACGGGCCGGCCGGCGAGGTGCCCGCGGTCCTCGCCACCGCGACCGACCCCACCCCGCGGGTGCTGTGCGGTCAGGGCCCGGCCCCTGCGGCCGCGACGGTCGCCCACTTCCGGTCGCTCGGCCTGGACCTCGTGCCGGGCGCCGGTCCGCTCGCCGCCGTCGTGCCGGGCGCTGTCGACGCCTGGCTGTTGCTGCTGCGCGACCACGGCACCCGAACGCTCGCCGAGGTGCTGGAACCGGCGATCGGCTACGCCGCCGCAGGCCATCCGCTGGTCGGCCCGGCCGGGCAGACCGTCGCGCGGGTCCGTTCGCTGTTCACCGACCACTGGCCGACCTCCGCGCGCCTCTGGCTCCGCGACGGCCGCCCGCCCGCGCCGGGGGAGATGGTCACCAACCCGGCGTACGCGGACACGCTGCGCCGCCTCGTCGACGCGGGACGGGCCGCTGGTGCGGACCGGGAGGCGCAGATCGAGGCGGCCCGGCTCGCCTGGCGGGAGGGTTTCGTCGCCGAGGCGATCGACGCGTTCAGCCGGCTGCCGTTCCGCGACTCCAGCGGGCGTGCGCACGCCGGGCTGGTCACCGGCGACGACCTGGCCGGATGGTCGGCCACCTGGGAGGAACCGGTCACGCTGGACTGGCACGGGCACACGATCGCCAAGACCGGCTTCTGGGGCCAGGGCCCGGTGCTGCTCCAGACGCTCTCCATTCTGGACGCGCTCGACGACCCGCGTGTCCACGACCCGTCGAGCCTGGAGGGCATCCACGCGCAGGCCGAGGCGCTGAAGCTCGCGTTCGCCGACCGGGAGGCGTGGTACGGCGACACCGACGTGCCGGGCTCCGCGCTGCTGTCGGCCGGCTACGCCCGTGCGCGGGCCGCGTTGGTCGGCGACCGTGCCGACACGACGCTGCGCCCCGGAAGCCCGGCGGGCGAGCCGCCCCGGCTCCCGTCCCACCTGCACACCGACGTGGGTCGCGGGGCCGTCCCGCAGGATCCGAGCACCGGCGAACCCACGGTACGGGCGGACGGCGTGACCCGCGGCGACACCTGCCACGTCGACGTGGTGGACCGGTGGGGCAACATCGTCTCTGCCACGCCCAGCGGTGGCTGGCTGCAGAGTTCACCTGTCATCCCGGAGCTGGGCTTCCCGCTCGGCAGCCGGTTGCAGATGTGCTGGCTGGAGGAGGGGCTCGCCTCCACGCTGCGGCCGGGGCGGCGTCCGCGTACCACGCTCAGCCCGACGCTCGTGCTCCGCGACGGCGAGCCGGTGATGGCCTGCGGGACGCCCGGCGGCGACCAGCAGGACCAGTGGCAGTTGCTGTTCCTGCTGCGGCACCTGGCCGGCGGGCAGGAGTTGCAGGAGGCGATCGACGCGCCGACGTGGCACACGACGAGCTTCCCCGCGTCGTTCTATCCACGCGAGGTCGAGCCGGGCGTGTTGGTGCTGGAGGACCGGATCGACGGCGACGTGCTGGCGGGCCTGCGCGCAAGGGGCCACACCGTCCGCTTGTCCGACCCGTGGAGCCTGGGCCGCATGTGCGCGGTGGCACGCGACCCACGCACCGGTGTCCTCTCCGCCGCGGCGAACCCCCGAGGCGCCCAGGGCTACGCCACAGGCCGCTGACCCACCCTCCCCTGAGCGCGGCCGTGGGCGTACGGGCATGATGGGGCCGTGGCCGGGCCCTGTGTCGCAGTCCTGCTGCCCGATCCGTGGACCGCTTCGCATGTCGAACTGTTCCGGGTCTGGCTGGCGGAGGCGCTCACCAACCAGACCGGCGACTGGTGGCTGCTCCGAGAGCCGTCCCGCTTGGGCTGGCAGGCTGAGTCACCGGTTACCGGGCCGATGCTGGTCGAGCCGGATGACTGGGACGTGGAGGATCCGGACGAGGCAACATTTCTGGCGCGCGCCGCCGGGTTCCGGCCCGCGACAGAGGTCGTTCTGGCCTCGGCGACGAACGGCGTGGACGACCACCGGTTCCTGGCGCATCTCGCGGTAGCGATAGCGCACCGGTACGGCGGCCTGATCGATCTCACCGGTCCACTACCGGTCCCACCTCCGGCGAGAGTCCGCGTCCTCGATGCCGTCGAGGCCGGTACCGGGATCGAGGAGTGGTGGGCCGGATCCCGGGAGACCCTCAGGATGCTCGGCGGGGCATGGCACGAGATCCCCTACGTGGCCGCCGGTGGCACCCGGCACATCTACCACGTCGTCGAGCCCGATCTCCTGACAGTTTGGTTGACGCATCCACAATTTCGCATGGTGAAGTAGCGCGACGAGTCTGGCGACGTCGAGCCGGCCCAGGGAGAGGGCAGGGTCAGGTGTCGATCCGGGTGATGTTGCGGATCTTGTTGGCGGCGTCGAGGGCGGCCACCTTGTACGCCTCCGCCAGCGTCGGGTAGTTGAAGACGGCGTCCAGCAGGTAGTCGACGGTGCCGCCGCAACCCATCACGGCCTGCCCGATGTGGACGATCTCGGTGGCGCCCGTGCCGAACACGTGCACCCCGAGCAGCCGCCCGTCCTCGGGTGAGACCAGCAGTTTCAGCATGCCGTACGAGTCGCCGACGATCTGCCCCCGGGCCAGCTCCCGGTAGCGGGCGATGCCCACCTCGAACGGGACGGACGCATCCGTCAGCTCCTCCTCGGTCTTCCCGACGAAGCTGATCTCCGGAATGGTGTAGATGCCGATCGGTTGCAGGTCCGACATGCCGCGCGCCGGTTCGCCGCAGGCGTGCTGGGCGGCCAGCCGGCCCTGTTCCATCGAGGTGGACGCCAGCGCGGGGAAGCCGATCACGTCGCCGACGGCGTAGATGTTCTCGACGGTGGTGCGGTAGTCGGCGTCGACGGTGATCCGGCCCCGGTGGTCGGCGGTGAGCCCGGCCGCCTCCAGCGCGAGGTCGTCGGTCTGCCCCTGCCGCCCGGCCGAGTACATCACCGTGTCGGCGGCGATCTTCTTGCCGCTGCGCAGGACGCAGAGCGCAGCGCTGCGGTGCTTCTCCACGGCGGCCACCTCCTCGCCGAAGCGGAAGGTCACCGACAGGTCCCGCAGGTGGTACTTCAGGGATTCGACGATCTCCTCGTCGCAGAAGTCGAGCATCCGCGGGCGGCGCTCGACCACTGTCACCTTGGTGCCGAGCGCGGCGAACAGGGACGCGTACTCCATGCCGATCACCCCGGCGCCGACGACGACCATGCTGCGCGGTACGGCCTGGAGGTTGATGACGCCGTCGGAGTCGACGATCGTCCGGTCGTCGAAGTCGACGCTGTCCGGGCGGGCCGGGCGGGTGCCGGCGGCGATGACCGCCTTGTCGAAGCTGACCCGGGTCTCCCGGCCGGAGCCGGCGTCGACCCAGACGGAGTGGGCGTCGGCGAACCGGCCGGTGCCGGTGATCAGCGAGACCTTGTTGCGGGCCAGCTGGTTGCGGATGACGTCGGTCTGCCGGGTGATCACGTGCTGGGTGCGGGCGGCCAGGTCCGCGACGGTGATGTCCTCCTTGACCCGGTAGCTGCTGCCGTAGAGGTCGCGCTGACTCAGCCCGGTCAGGTAGAGGACCGCCTCGCGCAGCGTCTTGGACGGCACGGTGCCGGTGTTGATGCACACTCCGCCGAGCATGTCGCGGCGGTCCACGATCGCGACGCGGCGGCCCAGCTTCGCCGCGGCGATCGCCGCCTTCTGTCCACTCGGTCCGGAGCCCAGCACCAGCAGGTCGTAGTCATACACGAGCGCCAGCCTCGCAGGGTCTCGCAACCCGCGCCAGCCGAGACGCCCCCACGAAGATCGATCACTGCCGTAGGGTGCGCTGATGCGCCGCCCCGTAACCCTGATCATGCTCCTCGTACCGTTGCTCGTCGCCGGGTGCACCACCGCTCCCGCCACCCCGGCCGCGACCCCCTCCGCCTCCACTTCGCCGAGCCCGACCGCGCCCGCCGTCGACTACGCCGCCTGGCAGGCGGGGCGGTCGACGCCGGTGGCCGACCCGGTCTATCCGGCCCGGGGCACCGACGCGCTGGACGTCCTGCACTACGACCTCGCGCTGGAGTGGGCGCCGTCGACCACCACCCTCACCGGCACCGCCACGCTGCGGATCCGGCCGGTGAAGGACGCGCCGAGCCTGGTTCTCGACTTCATGCCCTACCAGCTCGACAGCGTCACGCTGGACGGCGCTACGGTTCCCGGCGCGGTGGCGAAGGAGAAGCTGACCGTGTCCGCCCCGGTGGTGGCGGACGAGCCGGTGACCCTGGTGGTCACCTACCACGGCCGGCCGAAGACGACCCCGATGCCGTCGCACCGCAAGGACACCGAGGCCCTGGGTCTCACCGTCACCAAGGAGGGCGGCCTCTGGACCATGCAGGAGCCGTTCGGGGCGTTCACCTGGTACCCGGCGAACGACCAGCCGTCGGACGAGGCCCTCTACGACATCCGGGTGACAGTGCCGGCCGGCTGGTCCGCGATCGCCGGCGGCACGCCCGCCGGCCAGTCCGGCACCACGTTCAGCTACCGGAGCACCGACCCGGTCGCGACCTACCTGACCACGCTCGCGGTGGGGAAGTACCAGAAGCTGACCGCGGCGGGGCCGCGCGGCGTGCCGCTGACCTACTGGTACCGCAAGGGCGCGGACGACAAGCTGCTGCCGTACCTGAAGAAGTCCCCGCAGTACCTGGCCTGGCTGGAGAAGAAGTTCGGTCCGTACCCGTTCCCCTCCGGCGGCGTCGTGGTGGTGGACTCGGCGTCGGGCATGGAGACCCAGCAGATGATCACGATGGGCCGGAAGATCGAGAACACCACGGCCCGCCGGGACCGCTGGGGCAGCGACCTGCTGCACGAGTACGCCCACCAGTGGTTCGGCAACTCGGTCACGCCCACCACCTGGACGGACCTGTGGCTGAACGAGGGCTGGGCGAAGTACATCCAGGACCTGTACACCAAGGAGACGCTGAAGCTCAGCGAGGCCAGCCTGGACCGGTACCTGCGCGAGGGTGACGCCGTGCTGCGCAAGAAGCTGGGTCCGCCCGGCCGGCCCGACCCGAAGCGGTTCGCCGAGGGGAACGTCTACCTGTGCCCGGCGGCGATGCTGCGCGAGATCCACCGGACGGTCGGCGACGCGGCGTTCTTCGCGCTGGCCCGCGCCTGGGTCCAGGAGCAGCGCAACACGCCGCAGGACCGGGCCTCGTTCATCGCCTTCGTCAACAAGCAGACGGGCCGCGACTTCACCGCGCTGATCAACGCCTGGCTGGACTCCCCGACCACGCCGAAGAAGATCACCCCGAAGAAGATCGGCTGACCCGGCGCAGGGCCCCGCCCGTCCGGCGGGGCCCCGCGTCGTGTCTCAGCGGCCCTGGAGCGAGCGGACGTTGTCGGCGAACGTCCAGCCCTTCGAGCCGTCCCAGTTGACCGACCAGGTCATCAGGCCCTTGAGCCGGCCCTGGTAGGTGTTCCACGCCTGGGCCACCAGCGCCGGGCTCATGTAGCCGCCGCCGGCGCCGACCTGCGCGGGCAGCCCGGGGACCTGCCGGTCGAGCGGTACGCGGATGGTGGTGCCCTGCACGACCAGGCCGGCGTCGAGGCAGTTGGTCTGCGCGACGAAACCGGCCACGGTGCCGGCCGGGTACGAGTCACCGGCGCAGCCGTACATCGAGCCGTTGTAGTACTGCATGTTCAGCCACCACAGCCGCCCGTTGTCGGCGTACTTCTTGACGATCGGCAGGTACGCGCCCCAGATCGAGCCGTAGGTGACGCTGCCTCCGGTGACGTACGCGGTCTCCGGCGCCATGGTGAGCCCGAAGCCGGCCGGCATCTGGGCCAGCACCCCGTCGATGATCCGGATCAGGTTGGCCTGCGAGGGGGAGAGCTGGTTGATGTTCCCGCTGCCGGTCAGGCCGGTCTCGATGTCGATGTCGATGCCGTCGAAGTTGTGCCGCTTGAGGATCGGCACGACGGTGGCGACGAACCGGTCGGCGACCGCGCTGGAGCTGAGGTCGATCCCGGCGGTGGCGCCGCCGATGGACAGCAGCACTGTGAGCCCGGCGGCTTTGGCCTGGCACACCTGCGCCGGGGTGGGCACCTTGACGCCGGCGTCCATGCCGTCCTCCCAGAGCACGGTGCCGTCGGCGCGGATGACCGGGAACGCGGCGGTCACCACGTTGTAGCCGTGCCCGGTGATCCGGGAGTCGGTGATCGGGATCCAGCCGAGGCCGGGGTGTACGCCGTTCGCGGCGCCGTCCCAGTTCTCCCAGTAGCCCTGAAGCACCTTGCCGGACGGCCGGGACCGCAGCGCGCAGGTGTCTCCGCCCGGCGTGGTCGGGCTGGACGACACAGTGGGCGTGGGCGTCGGCGTCCGCGTGGGGGAAGCGGTCGGGGAAGGGGAGGCGGTGGGGGAGGGCGACGGCGGCCGGGTGGTGGGGCTCGGCGACGGCGTGCCGCCGGTGCAGGTGCCGAGGTCGGTCCAGAGCGCCGGTACGGCGGCCGGGTTCCAGCCCGCGCCGGCGGGCGGGGTGTGCGTGACGAGCGCCTGGTAGAGCCGGCCGTTATAGGTCACCCGGCTGCCGGCGGTCCAGGTGACGCCCTCGGCCCAGCCCGGCGCGTCACAGGCGACGAGCGCGCCGACGGCGCGGGCCGGTGTGGCGGCGGTGGCGGGCAGGGCGGCAGCGGTGGCGGCGAGCAGCGCGACGCCACCGAGCAGAGCGGTCATCCCACGTCCGAGTCGCATGACATACCTCCTCATCGATGCGCCGGAGGTTATCAGTTAACTTTGTTAAGTGTAAATGCGGCGTACCCTGTCACCACCCCGTTCAGGGTGTGAAGCAGGAACGAAAGCCGCCCGCGGGCGGCCGGGAAGGACGGCGGCGACGTGGACGCCAGACGCACCACGGTGCGTGACATGCGCCGGGCCAACAGGTCGGTCCTGCTGACCCGGATCTGGCTGGACGGTCCGCTCAGCCGGCACGAGCTGGGCCAGTCCACGGCGCTCAGCCTGGCAAGCGTCAGCAACCTGGTCGGCGAGATGATCAACGAGGGCCTGGTCGAGGAGGCCGGCTCGGTCGAGTCCGACGGCGGCCGTCCCCGCGTGCTGCTGCGCGTCGCGCCCGGCTACGGCTACCTGGTCGGCGCCGACGTCGGCGAGACCCGGGTCCAGGTGGAGTTGTTCGACCTGAGCATGACCGCGCTGGCGAAGGCGGAGTACCCGATCGCCGCGGCCGACCCAGACCCCGCGCAGGTCGCCGCGCACCTGCGGCACGGCCTCGCCGCTGTCACCGAGCAGGCGGGCGTCGACCCGGCCGCGGTCCTCGGCTTCGGCGTCGCCGTCGCCGGCACCGTCGAGCGCACCGCCGACGCCGTGGTGCACGCCCAGACGCTCGGCTGGGACGGCGTGCCGCTCGGCGCGATGCTGCGCGCCGGCACCGACGTACCGGTGCACGTGGACAACGGCGCGAAGACGCTCGGCCAGGCCGAGATGTGGTTCGGCGCCGGCCGCGGCGTCCGGCACGCGGTGGTCGCCCTGGTCGGCTCCGGCGTCGGTGCGAGCGTGGTCGCCGACGGCGTCGGCTACCGCGGCGCGCACAGCAGCGCCGGGGAGTGGGGCCACACCACAATCGTGTACGGGGGCCGCCGCTGCCGCTGCGGCAACCTCGGCTGCCTGGAGGCGTACGTCGGGGCGGAGGCGGTGCTGGACCGGTTCCGCCAGGCCAACCGGGGACGCCCGGCACCCGGTGCGGACGAGGAGACCGCCTTCGGTGAGCTGCTGCGCTCCACCGGCAGCACCGCCGCGAAGGTGATCGACGAGACGGTCGGCTACCTGGGCGCCGGGGTGGCGAACCTGGTGAACCTGTTCAACCCGGAGCGGGTGGTGCTCGGCGGCTGGGCCGGGCTGGCCCTGGGCGAACGGCACCTGCCCGCGATCCGCGAGGCCACCGCGCGGCACGCGCTGCGGCAGCCGTACGCGCAGACCTCGATCGAGCTGTGCCGGCTCGGACCGGACGCGGTCGCGATGGGCGCGGCCACCCTGCCGATGACCCGGCTGCTGCGCGACGGCGGCGTGGCCCGCGACCCGGCCGCCCGCCCGGTTCCGGCGTGGGGGCAAGGCCGGCGTCACTGACCGGCCCGGCCCCACGCCGCGGCGTCAGCGCTGCCCGCGGACCCGCCGCACGGTGTCCCGGTACCACAGCGCGCTGCGCTTGGGGGTGCGGCGCTGCGTGTCGTAGTCGACCCGGACGATGCCGAACCGCTTGTCGTAGCCGTACGCCCACTCGAAGTTGTCCAGCAGCGACCAGGCGAAGTAGCCGCGCACGTCGGCGCCGGCCGTCCGCGCCCGGGCCACCGCCCGCAGGTGCTCGGTGAGGTAGCCGACCCGGTCGTCGTCGGCGACGAACCCGTCGGCGTCCGGCGTGTCGTCGAACGCGGCGCCGTTCTCGGTGATCACCATGGGCGTGCCCGGGTAGTCGCGGTGCAGGCGCACCAGCAGGTCGGTGAAGGACTCCGGCACGATCTCCCAGTCCATCGCGGTACGCGGCAGGTCGCGGCGGACCACCCGGCGTACCGGCTTGCCGTCGTCGTCGCGGTCCCGGCCCTGCTCGTCCACGCCGGAGTGCAGCTGCCCGAAGTAGTAGTTGACCCCGAGCACGTCGATCGGGGTGGCGATGACGTCCAGGTCGCCGTCCTCGACGGGGATACGTACCCCCTCGGCGGCCAGGTCCGCGATCACGTCCTGCGGGTACGCCCCGCGCAGCACCGGGTCGAGGTAGAGCCGGTTGGCCAGCCCGTCGGCGGCCCGCGCGGCGTCCCGGTCCGCCGCGCTGTCGGTGGCCGGGTCGGCGGTGGACAGGTTCAGCGTCAGGCCCAGCTCGATCGGGGAGCGGGCCGCCTCGCGCAGCCGCCGCGTCGCCAGCCCGTGCCCGAGCAGCAGGTGGTGGGCCGCGGCGATGCCGTCGCCCAGGTTCCGCCGGCCCGGGGCGTGGTCGCCGTAGGCGTACCCGAGCATCGCCGAGCACCACGGCTCGTTGAGCGTGGTCCAGGTGCGGACCCGGTCGCCGAGCGCGGCGAACACCAGCTCCGCGTAGTCGGCGAACCGGTACGCGGTGTCCCGGTTCGGCCAGCCGCCCGCGTCCTCCAGCTCCTGCGGCAGGTCCCAGTGGTACAGCGTCACCCACGGCTCGACGCCCCGGCCGAGCAGCTCGTCCACCAGCCGGTCGTAGAAGGCCAGCCCGGCCACGTTCGCCGGACCGCGCCCGCCCGGCTGCACCCGGGGCCAGGCCACCGAGAACCGGTACGTGTCCAGTCCCAGGTCGGCGATGAGCGCGACGTCCTGCGGCATCCGGTGGTAGTGGTCGCACGCCACGTCGCCGTTGTCGCCGTTCGCCACAGCGCCCGGCACCCGGCAGAACGTGTCCCAGATGGACGGGGTGCGGCCGTCGGAGGCCACCGCGCCCTCGATCTGGTACGACGACGTCGCCACCCCCCACCGGAAGGTCGGCGGCAGCGTGTCGATCGGGTCCGCGTCGGCGACTGACGACGGGCGGGTGAGGTCGGTGTCCATGGTTCTCCTCGCGGGTAGCGGGTGGTGTCGGGCGGGTCAGCGGGACAGGGGCGCGACGGCCGGGTGCAGCCGGCACGCGACGGCCCGCGCCGGGTCGTCGACGCGCGGGGCGCCGAGCACCGGCACCTGCTGGTCGCACCCGTCGAACGCCTTCGGGCAGCGGGGATGGAACGCGCAGCCGGAGGGCATGGCGCGCAGGTCCGGCGGAGAGCCGGGGATGCCGGTCAGCTCGCGGCGCGGCCCGTGCAGCGCCGGGAACGAGTGCAGCAACCCCTCGGTGTACGGGTGCAGCGGTTCCCGGTACAGCCGGGTGGCGGGCGCCTCCTCGACGATCCGGCCGCCGTACATGATCGCGATCCGGTCGGAGAACTCGACCAGCAGCGACAGGTCGTGGGTGATGAACAGCACCGCGAAGCCGAGGCGTTCGCGCAGCTCGGCGAGCTGGCCGAGGATCTGCCGCTGCATCACCACGTCCAGCGCGGTGGTCGGCTCGTCCATGATGACCACCTGCGGTTCCAGCGCCAGCGCCATCGCGATCATGACCCGTTGCCGCATGCCGCCGGAGAGCTGGTGCGGGTAGCTGTCCAGCCGGTCGGCGGAGATGCCGACCAGGCGCAGCAGCTCCTTGGCCCGGGCCGACCGGCTCGCCGACGTGCTCCTGCGCTCGTGTGCCCGGATCACGTCGAGCAGCTGCGTGGAGACCTTGTGCACCGGGTTGAGCGAGTTCATCGCGCCCTGGAACACGATCGACGTCTCCGCCCAGCGGAACTCGCGCAGCTTCGCCGGGCTGAGCGTGAGCACGTCGACCGGCGGGCCGTCGCCCGGGTGGTAGATGACCTGGCCGCCGCTGACCACGCCGGGCGGGGGCAGCAGCCGGGTCAGCCCGTACGCGAGCGTGGACTTGCCGCTGCCGCTCTCCCCGGCCAGGCCGAGCACCTCGCCGCGGTGCAGCGTCAGGTCGACGTCGCGGACCGCGCGGACCGCCTCCGCGCCGACGCCGTAGTCGACGCACAGCCCGCGGATCTCCAGCACCTGGTCGCTCATGCGCGCTTCCCTCTCTCGTCGGCGGGCGGCCTGACGGCGTCGGCGGGCGGCCGGCCGTCGGCGTCGCGCGGCTGCATCGGCACCGACGCGGTGACCGGCGCGAGCACCGGGGTGAACCCGACGCGCATCGCGACGACGCGACCGTCGGCGGTACGGATCCGGGTCCTGCCGCCGGTGCGCAGCCGCGGGCTCACGAACTCGTCGATGCCGAAGTTGATCAGCGCCAGCGCGGTGCCGAGCAGCGCGATGGCCAGCCCGGCCGGGACGAACCACCACCAGGCGCCCTGCGCCAGGGCCTGCTGTCCCTGCGCCCAGAACAGGATCGTGCCCCAGTTCCACGACGTCATCGACGAGATGCCGATGAACGCCAGGGTGATCTCCGACATCACCGCGAAGATGACGGTGCCGACGAAGCCGGAGGCGATGATCGCGGTCAGGTTCGGCAGGATCTCGAAGCCGATGATCCGCCAGGTCCGCTCGCCGGTGGCGCGGGCGGCCTCGACGTAGTCGCGGCGGCGCAACGACAGCGTCTGCGCGCGCAGCACCCGGGCGCCCCACGCCCACGAGGTGAGGCCGATGATGAGCGCCACGAGCATGTCGCCGGCCTGGTCGACCAGGGACGTGACGATGATGATCAGCGGCAGCGCCGGGATCACCAGGAACACGTTCGACACCGCCGACAGGCCCTCGTCGGCTGCGCCGCCCAGATAGCCGGAGGTCACGCCGATGAGGATGGACAGGATCGTGGCGAGCACGCCGGCGATCAGGCCCACCACCATGACGCTGCGCGCGCCGACCAGGATCTGGCTGAAGATGTCCTGCCCGAGGTGGGTGGTGCCGAACCAGTGCCGGGCCGAGGGCGCCTGGAGCACGTCGGCGCTGCGCGCGTCCGGGTCGTACGGCGCGATCCACGGCCCGATCACCGCCAGGAGCACGTACACCCCGAGGACTGCCAGGCCGGTCGCGGCCTTGGCGTTGGCGACGAAGCGGAACCGGCGGCGGCGTGCCCGGGCCGACGGCTGCGCCATCGCCCCCTGGCCGGGGATGACCTGCTCGATGCTGGACGGGGAGAGTGTCATCGCTCAGCTCTTTCGGGTCCGCGGGTCGAGGAGCAGGTACGCCACGTCGGCGAGCAGGTTCGCCACCAGCACCGAGATCGTGATGATCAGGAAGATGCCCTGCATCAGCGGATAGTCCTTCGCGCCGACGGCCTGGAAGAGCTGGAACCCCAGACCCGGGTACGAGAAGACGATCTCCACGAGCAGCGTGCCGCCGACGATGAAGCCGAGCGACAACGCGAACCCGGACACGTTCGGCAGCAGCGCGTTGCGGGCGGCGTAGCTGAGCGCCACCCGGCGCTCGGACAGCCCTTTGGCGTGCGCCACGGTGATGTAGTCCTCGCTGGCGACAGTCACCATCATGTTGCGCATGCTGAGGATCCAGCCGCTCATCGACGACACCAGGATGGTCGCCGCGGGCAGGATGCTGTGCTGGATCGCGCTCGGCACGAAGTACGCGTCGAACGCCGGCACCAGGCCCGGCTCGTAGCCGCCGGAGGAGGGGAAGAAGCTGCCCGGCCCGGCGAACAGCGCGATCGCGACCAGACCCAGCCAGAAGTACGGGATCGAGGACAGGAACGTGGTGGCCGGCAGCAGCCCGTCGATCCACGAGCCGCGCCGCCAGCCGGCGCCGACGCCGAGCGCGGTGCCGAGCAGGAAGCTGACGATCGTGGTGACGCCGACCAGGCCGACGGTCCACGGCAGGCTGTCGCCGATCACCTGCGACACCGGGGCGGGGAAGAACGTGAACGACAGCCCCAGGTCGCCGTGCAGGAGCTGCCCCCAGTAGGCGACGTACTGCTCCCACAGCGAGCGGTCGGAGTCCAGCCCGAACAGCACCCGCAGCGACGCGATCGCGTCGGCGCTGATCCGGCCCTGGTTGCGGGAGATCAGCGACTGTACGGGGTCGCCGGGCACCATCCGCGGGATGAAGAAGTTGAGCGTGATCGCCGCCCAGGCGGTGAACAGGTAGAAGGCCACCCGTTGCAGCAGGAATCTCACCGGGCCGCCTCCGTTCCGGCCTGCTCAGCGTGCTCCGTGTTCGCCGGCTTCTCTGCTTTCGCCGGCTTCTCCGTGGCGACGGTGTCCGCGTCGTACAGCCAGCACGCCGCCCAGTGGCCCGGCGCGTCGTCGACCGGGATCGGCGGCGGCAGGTCGGTGGCGCAGCGCGGCATGGCCGCCGGGCAGCGCGGGTGGAACCGGCATCCGGCCGGCGGGCGGATCAGGCTGGGCGGCTCGCCGTGGCCCCGCTCGCCCGCCGCTGCGCCGTCGCCGCCCGCGCCGGTGATCCGCTCCGGGTCCGGCGCCGATTCGATGAGCAACCGGGTGTACGGGTGGGCCGGGCGCTGGGTGACCGTCTCGCTGTCACCGCCCTCGACCATCCGCCCGGCGTACATGACGATCGTCTCGTCGGCGAAGTAGCGGGCCGAGGCGATGTCGTGGGTGATGTAGAGGATCGCCAGGTCGAGCCGGTCCTTGAGGTCCTGGAGCAGGTTGAGCACGCCGAGGCGGATCGACACGTCGAGCATGGACACCGGCTCGTCGGCGAGCAGCACCTCGGGGTCGGCGCCGAGCGCCCGCGCGATCGCGACGCGCTGGCGCTGCCCGCCGGACAGCTCGTGCGGGAACGCGTCGAGGTAGCGCTCCGGCGGGGTGAGCGCGACCCGGGTCAGCAGGCCGGCGAGCGCCTTCTCCAGCCCGTCCGGTCCGGTCCCGGCGTTGCCGTGGATGCGCAGCGACCGGGTCAGGTGGTAGCGGACCGTGTGCACGGGGTTCAGCGAGGCGAACGGGTCCTGGAGGATCAGCTGCACCCGGCGCACGTACGCCCGGATCCGGCGCCCGCCGCGTACCCGGGTCGAGCGGCCGTGCAGCCGGATGTCGCCGGCGGTACGCGGGTAGAGCTGGGCCAGCAGCCGGGCGACTGTGGACTTGCCGGAGCCGGACTCGCCGACGAGTGCCGTCACCCGGCCACGGCGCAGCGCGATCGATACGTCGTCGACGGCGTGCACCACCGCCGGGGTGCGGGAGAGGAGGTCACGCAGCCGCCGGCGGACGGGGAAGTGCTTGGTCAGGCCGACGGCCTCCAGCACCACCTCGTCGGCCGGCGCCGGTGCGCTCTCGGTCAACGTCATGCCGCATTCCTGTCTCAGGGTTGCCGAAGAGAGGGGCGGGCGCCGCCGGCCCGGCCGGGCGATCATGGCCGGGCCGGGCCGGCGCCGGGTCAGCCGGCGACCGGCTTGAGGTGCAGCACCACGTCCACCGCGTTGGGCTGGGTGGGCTGGAGCGCGCCGTACGGGTTCGAGTCGTCCGGCCAGCCGGTCCAGTTCTTCGTGCTGTACGCGCCGCCGATGTTGTCCGCGCCGACCGGGATCATCGGCATCTGCTCGACGAAGATCTTCTGCAGGGTGGCCATCGCCGTGGTGCGGGTGGCGTCGTCGGTGGCGTTGGCGTACGACACCAGCGCGTCGGTGGCCTCCTTGCTCTGGAACCGGCCGAAGTTGCCCGCCGGGGAGGCGGTGCCGATCGGCTTGAGCACGCGGCCGTCCATGATGGTCCGGTAGATGTCGTACGGCGTGGCGCCGGACTCGGTCCACCGGAACGTGGCCTCGAAGTTGCCCTGCTCGACGTTGCGGAACCAGGCGTCCTGGTTGGCCTTGTCGATGGTGGCCGCGATGCCGATCTTCGCCAGGTTGCCCTTCACGATCTCCAGGCTGGTCTGGTAGTCGGACCAGCCGGCCGGGTCGGTGAGCCGGATCGTGACCGGCTTGCCGCTCTTGTCCTTGAGCGTGGTGCCGTCGAGCTTGTAGCCCGCGCCGGCGAGCAGCGCCTTGGCGCCCTCGACGTCGACCTTGTGCTCCTGGCCCTTGTACTCGGGCGCGATGAACGAGTCACCGGCCGGGCTGGGCAGGCCGGTCACGCTCTTGACCTCCGGGTGGAAGTAGCCGGCCTCGGCGGTGGTGAAGATGTCCGCCCGGTCGATCACCATGTTCATCGCCTTGCGCAGCGTCGGGTCGTCGAACGGCTTCTTCGTGGTGTTCACGTAGAGGCCGTGGATGCCCAGCACCGGCGGCGCCCACATCTTGTGGTTCTTCTGGTCCTTCGCCACGAACACGGTCTGGTAGTTCGGGATGAAGACGAAGCTCCACTCCGACTCGCCGTTCGCCAGCGCGGTGGTCTGCGCGCTGTTGTCCGTGTAGGACGTGTATCGCAGCTCCTTGACCTTCGGCGGGTCCTGCCAGTAGCCGCTGTCGCGCATGGAGAGCGTCGTGGTCGCCGGGGTGAACGACTTCAGCGTGTACGGGCCGCTGCCGACCGGCTGCTTCACCGGGTCGGTGGCCGGGTCGGCGATCTTCTCCCACAGGTGCTTTGGCACGATCGGCACCCGCCACAGCACCTTCTGCTGGTTGACGAACTGCGGGCTGGCCATCGAGATGGTGACCTCGTTGCCGCTGGCCACGGCGTCCGTGTACGGCACGCCCTGGTCGTTGAGGGCCGGGAACTTCTTCACCAGGTTGTAGGTGAACGCGACGTCCTCGGCGGTGACCTTCTGCCCGTCGGACCAGGTGGCGTTCTCCCGGATGGTCACCTTGACCGTCTTGTAGTCCGACGACCACTCGGCCTTGGTGGCGAGCCACGGCTTGAACGGCTCGGCCGGCTTGACCGGGTTCCACATCATCAGCGGCTCGTAGATCTGCCACCGGTAGCCGAGCGACGCGGCGGCCGAGGTGGTGAGGAACGGGTTGTTGTTCTCCGCCTGCGGGCCGTTGGGCATGCCGACGTTCAACACGGTCGCGGCCTGGCCGCTCTTCTTGTTCGCGTTCGGGCTGTCGCCGCAGGCGGCGGCGCCGGTGACCATCGCGCCGGCCAGCGCGAGGGCGAGGAGTTGCCGTCTTCTCATGGAGGTCTCCCTCGGTGGTCCCGCAGTCCTCGGGCGGGATGTGGTGGATGGAGGTGTGCGGTGGTGCCACCGGCGGGCGGGCCCGCCGGCGTGGTCGCCGGTACGGCGGGGTGGGTCAGGTGACGCGGGCACCCGCCGGCTCCCGCGCGCCTGTCGAGTCCGGTGCGGTCGGGTCGCTCGTGGTCGTCGAGTCGCGGGCGGTGAAGCCGGTCGGGATGACGGTCGGGGTGTCCGGCAGCGGGGTGCCGGCGAGGTGGCCGATGAGCAGGCGGGCCGCCGCCGTACCCATCTCCCGCAGGGGCTGGCGCACCGAGCTCAGCGGCGGGTGGGTGTGCCCGGCCAGCGGGAGGTCGTCGAAGCCGACCACCGCCACGTCCTGCGGGACGTGCCGCCCGGCGTCGCGCAGCGCCTGCAACGCCCCGGCGGCCGACAGGTCGTTGTGGGCGAAGACGGCGTCGAACGGTACGCCGTCGGCGAGTAGCCGCCGTACCGCCGCGCGCCCGCACTCGAAGGTGAAGTCGCCCTCCACCACCCGGTCCGGCTCGATCGGTACGCCCGCGTCGGCGTAGGCGCCGGCGAACCCGGCGAGCCGTTCCCGGGTGCAGCCGAACCGGCGCAGGCCGGTGACGACGAGCGGCCGCCGCCGGCCGAGCGCCAGCAGGTGCGTGGCGGCGGCCCGCGCGCCTTCCTCGTTCGTGGTCCGCACCGACGGGAAGCCGGGCTGGTGGCCCCGGTCGTCGATGAGGATGACCGGCAGGCCGCGCCGGTGCAGCTCGGTGATGTAGTCGAGCGTCCCCTCCGGTTCGACCACGAGCAGGCCGTCGAACGACTTGGCCGAGACCTGGGAGGCGAACCGGCGCATCGACTCGTCGCCGTGGGTGCAGGTGAACAGCAGCATGCCGTAGCCGGCGGCCTCGACCACGTCGGCCGCGCCCTGGAGCACCTCGCCCATCCAGGGCCAGGTCAGCGCCGGGACCAGCATCCCGACCACCCGGGTACGCCCCCGGGCGAGGCCGACCGCGCGGGCGCTCGGCACGTACCCGAGGTCGCTGATCACGGCACGGACCCGGTCGGCGGTACGGACGTGCACCTCGCCCTTGCCGTTGAGCACCCGGGAGACCGTCGTCTTGCTCACCCCGGCGCGGGTGGCGACGTCGGCGATGGTGATCGGCACGTGACGCTCCCGGGTCGCAGGGATGAGCGGGGTGTTTCGGAACCGGTTGCGGAAGCGGTTCCGTGGCAGTCAACCCAAGTGGCGCGGGTCACGTCAATCACAGACGGATAACGATGCACTGCTAAGTTCGAGGCTTGAAAAAAGTGCCCGGGCTGCGGCTCCGCCGATCACGGCGATGAGCAGGGTCGATGCCTCGTTCCTTCGTGCAGGGCGGTCCGAAGTGGACGCTCAGGGGCGGGCGTACACGTCGCCGGAGTTGGCCTCGTCCGGCAGCGTGCGCAGGTACGCGGCCACCTCGGCGGCCTGACGCCAGCCGGGCAGCGCGAACTCCATCTCGTCACCGATCGCCACAGTGAACCGGGTGAAACCGAGCGCGGCGAGCCGGTCCAGGCAGCGCGCCGCCGCCACCCGGGCGATGGTGGTGAACTCGAACGACAGCGCGGGGACCGGCCGGCTCAGCCCGGCCAGCACGGCGTCCTCGAAGCCCTCCACGTCGATCTTCACGAACGCCGGTACGCCGTGCGCGGCCACGAGCGCGTCCAGCGTGGTGCCCGGCACCTCGATCTGGGCGTCCCAGATCTCGCCCGTCCAGCCGGGCGCGCCGTCGGCGGCGCGGACGAACCCGGGGGAGGCGGTGGAGACGGTCGGGTTGGCCGAGTTCACGTGCAGTCGCACCGGCCCGGCTGTACGCCCGCACGCCGCCTCCACCACCGTCACGCCGTCGTCGTCCGTGTACATCTCGCGCAGCACCCGGGCGCACAGCGGCTGCGGCTCGACCGCCACCACGCGCGCACCGAGACGGCGGAAGCTGCCGAGCCGGTCGCCCACGTGCGCGCCGACGTCGAAGACCAGGTCACCGGCGCGGACCAGCGGGGCGTAGAACGCGTCGAGGGCGGCGTCGCGTGCCGGGTCGCCGTGGTAGAAGTCCAGCGACCGGCGCAGACCGGACATCGCCGGGTCCGCCTTGAGCGTCTCGATCACCCCGTCCCGCACCCTCCCGACGCTAGCCACCCGGGCGCACCCGCGAGCCCCATTCGCGTCCCTTGAGCAATCACCCCATCCTCCTAGGACGCCGTAGAGATGGTGCGCTGCCCGCGCCCGCTCCGCATCTCCCCGCGAGCAGTCAACGACGACCAGCAGATCTTGGTACGAAACGGCCCCCATCAGGGCAGTTTCGTACCAAGATCGCCCGCAACCCCGCCGGAACTCGGATCCGCTCATCAGGAGTCGCACTCGTTGCCCGAGGAGTGCTAACCACGGGTGGAACGTCATGGGTGTCTCCGCCCTCGTTTGACACCCATGACGTTCCACCCGCTCGCGGGGCGCAGCGGACGCCAGGGAAGGGGCTGGGCACGGCGAGGGCCCGGCCCCGGCCCCGGCGGCGCGGGCGCCGGGGCCGGCATGTGGTTACGGGTTGTCGACGACCTCCTGGCCGAGCGGCCACAGCGCCGCCGGGACCAGCTTGAAGTTCGCCACCCCGAACGGGATGCCGATGATCGTCACGCAGAGCGCGATGCCGGCGAGGATGTGCGACAGCGCCAGCCACCAGCCGGCCAGCACCACCCAGAGCACGTTCGCCAGGCCGGAGGGCAGACCGGCGCCCGGCTTGCGCACGATAGTGCGGCCGAACGGCCACAGCGAGTACGACGCCAGCCGCAGCGAGGCGACACCGAACGGGATGGTGACGACGAGGACGAAGCAGATCAGGGCGGCCACGCCGTAGCCCAGGGCCAGGACGAAGCCGCCGCCGAAGACGAGCCACAGCAGGTTCAGCAGAAAGCGGATCACCACTCCATGGTCGCCTGCCCTCGCAAACCCGCCGACGTCGATCAGTCCGCCAGCAGCGTCGCCACCGCATGAGCCGTCGCCGGGTGTGCGGCGAGCAGCACCGACGCCCCGTCACCCGGCGGCGTGCCGCCCTCGGCGAGCGGCTGCCAGCCGCCGGAGCAGCCGAGCAGCGCCGCCACCGCGTCGACCGCCTCCGGATGGGCTACCAGCAGACCGTGCACCGGACCGGTTCCCGGGGACGGCGCGAGTGGGGTGGACGGGGTGGGCGTGGCCGCCCACGGCGGTGTCCAGGCGTCCAGCGCGGGCAGCGTGGCGGGGAACGTGCGTTCCGCCTCGCGGACCAGCAGCGGCACCAGCTCCGGGCCGTGCTCGCGCAGTGTGGTGATCAGCGTCGGCAGCCAGGGCAGCAGCACCGGGTCGGGCAGCCCGGCGAAGGCGGACGACATGGTCTCCACCACGAACGGCGCGAGCCCCGGCACCGGTTCGAGCGCGTGCACGAAGCCGGACAGGTACTGCGGGAACGCGGGCACCACGAGCGGATTGGCGAGCAGCTCGGCGCACTGTTCGCGCAGTCGCGCCAGCGGCAGCAGGCCGAGCTGGTGGCGGGCGGCCCAGAGCAGCGCGAGCTTGGCCGGCGCCTCCGGGTGGGCCTGCGCGACGGCCAGTTCGAGCTGGGAGCGGTCGCACCCGAGCGACAACGCGAGGCTCTCCATGCTGAACAGGAAGCCGAGCATCGCGCCGACCTGCCGTACGCCGGTGGACTCGTCCACGAACGCGGTGGGCAGCAGCGTGCAGTAGTGGGCGTACCCGGTGGTGACGAACGTCCGGCACCACGCGGGCAGCGCCGGTGTGGTGGTGCGGTGGTGGGCGAGCAGCCGCCGGATGCGGCGCAGCACCTCCGGCGCGTCGTCCACCGTGCGTTCGGCGGCGAGCAGCTCCACCGCCCGCGCGCCGAGTTCGTCGACCAGGCGAGGGCTGTCCAGCAGCCGGATGGCGTCCTCGACGGCGGCGAGCGCGCGGGCGGCTGTCGCGTCGGGGCCGCGTACCGCCCGGCGCAGCCGCTGCTCCAGCACCTGTTCGACGGTGACGCCCTCGTAGCCCAGCTCGATCAGGGCGCGCTGGTTGCGGCCGAGCGCGAGGTCCCAGCTCTCCTGTTCGGAGCGGTGGCCGAGGCGGCGCTCACCCATGATCGGGCGGACCGCGTCGGCGGGCAGCAGATGCCGCAGCATCCACAGCAGGTCGGAGCAGGGTGCCAGCGCCGGGTCGGCGCGCAGGTCGAGCAGCGCCCGCTGCACGGTGCGCCGTTCCAGGTCGAGGCCGAGGGGGCGCAGCCGGTCCAGGACGTCGCGGGCCAGCGGCGGCAGGGAGTCGTACCCGACCTGGCCGACGCGGTCGCCGCCGAGGAGGATCTCGCAGAGCCGGCGGACGTCGCGGCGGCTGGGCACCACGTCCTTCTCGATGCAGGTCACGGCGGCGTCGGCGAAGTCGTACGGCGTGGGCCGCGCGCGGTTGCGCATGGTGGCGAGCAGGATCGACGTCTCGAACACGGCGATCGCGTCGGCGGTGCTGGCGAGGTAGCCGTTGCGACGGGCGAGCCGGACGATGTCGACGCACCAGCCGCGCAGTTCGGCCTCGTCCAGCTCGTCGAGGACGGGCGGGGCGGCGAGGAATCCGCTGAGCCGGTCCGTGGCCGGGCCGGTCGTGGCCGGCGCGGCGGCGCGGGCCCGGCGGCCCTTCTTCCCGGTACGCTGCCCGGCCAGCCGGTACGGCGTGAGCCGGGTGCGGGCGACAGCGGCCGTCCAGTTCGCGGCGGCGATGGACACGGTGCCCGGGGCCAGCCCGAACTGCGCCTCGATGGCCGAGTGGCTGGACGGGATGAGGCCGTAACGCCAGCGGGTGCCGGTGCGCGGGCTGATCGGGAAGTCCGGTGCGGTCGAGTCGAGGCCGAACTGTTCGACCCGGCTGGCGGCGTGGAAGGCGCCGCAGACGTAGAGGCAGTCGGCCGGGTCGGCGCCGCTTTCGGCGAGGTGCTGTCGCATCCGGGTCCACATGTGGCGTTCGCGGTCCTCGTCGCGTTCGTCGCGGGCGGACCGGGACGGGCGCAGCCGCCGGAACAGGCTGCCGATCAGCACCATGACCTGGCGGTACGTGTCGTGGTCGGCGTCGGCGAGCGGCCGTTCGACGTACTGGTCCCACCATTCCGACCAGTGCCGCACCTTGCCGTGGTGCAGCAGGTGGGCCTCCAGTTCGGCGAACCGGGGGCGCAGGTCGCCGATCTCCACGCCGACCGCGTCGCCGTGCAGTGCCGTGTCGTCGTCGGCGGACGCGGGGGCGGAGTCCGGCCCCGGTGCGGGCCCGGTGTCGTCGCGGGGGGTCCACTGGAAGACGTGGTCGGTGGAGCGGTCCACGAGCACCAGCTCCACGCCGGGGGTGTCCAGCGCGTACGCGACGGCCTGGTATTCGGCGGACGCCTCGGTGATCGGGGCGACCACGCTCAGCGGGCTCCACTCGGCGGGGAAGCCGTCGAGTTCGGTGGCGAACGCCTGCACCGCCACCGGCAGCCGGCAGTTGCGCAGCTCGTCGAGCAGGGGGCGCAGGTCCTCGCAGAGCTCCAGGTAGATCACCTTGGGCGGGCGGGCACGCAGGCGGCGTGCCATGGCCAGCGCCGAGGCGGGGGAGTGGTGACAGACCGGGAAGATCTCCAGCCGTTCGCGCAGCGCCCTGTCGACGTCGTCGACCATGCCGGTGAGGATGCCGGCGAGCGCGTCCGGGGAGCCGGCGAACGCGGCGGCGGCGTCGGTGAGCTGGTCGCGCAGCGGACCGAACAGGCCGGTCGGTGCGGGCGCGGTCATGACAGCGACGCGATCGCCTGGCGGCCGCCGTCGAGGAAGCCCTCCCAGTCGCCGCCGTCGGCCTTGGCGCGGGGCTCGACCACGCCGTGCAGGTACTTGTTGAGGATGGCCAGGTCCTCCGGGGCGCGGCGGGCCAGCGAGCCCATCAGTGAGCCGGCGAGCGTCTGCGCGCGCAGGGTGCGGTCGCCGAAGAACTGGCTGTGCAGGATCGCGTCCTCCAGCACGCCGATCTGCTCGGCGGTGGACAGCGCCGACTCCAGCTTCTCGTCGTCGCTGGTGGCGGCGGACGCGGCGGCGCGCAGGTCGGCGAAGCTCTGCAGCAGGATGTCGAGCAGGGTGGGCGGGACGTCCAGTTCGATGCGGTGCCGGCGCAGTAGCTCCTCGGTCCGGAAGCGGACGATCTCGGCCTCGCTGCGCTTGTTGGTGACCACCGGGATGCGGATGAAGTTGAACCGCCGCTTGAGTGCGGAGGACAGGTCGTTGACGCCCCGGTCGCGGCTGTTGGCGGTGGCGATGACGGAGAAGCCGGGCTTGGCGAAGACGATGTTGTCGTGGTCCAGTTCCGGGATCGAGACGTACTTCTCGGACAGGATCGAGATCAGCGCGTCCTGGACGTCGCTGGTGGAGCGGGTCAGCTCCTCGAACCGGCCGATCACGCCCTGCTCCATGGCGGTCATGATCGGCGAGGGGATCATCGACTCGCGCGACTGGCCCCGGGCGATGACCATGGAGACGTTCCACGAGTACTTGATGTGGTCCTCGGTGGTGCCGGCGGTGCCCTGCACGACGAGCGTGGAGTTGCGGCAGACAGCGGCGGCGAGCAGCTCGGCGAGCCAGCTCTTGCCGGTGCCCGGGTCGCCGATGAGCAGCAGGCCGCGGTCGGAGGCGAGCGTGACGATGCTGCGTTCGACGAAGCTGCGGTCGCCGAACCACTTCTGCGGGATCGCCCGGTCGAGGCCGTCGGCGCGTTCGGAGCCGAGCACGAACAGCCGGACCATGCGAGGGCTCAGCCGCCAGGAGAACGGCTTCGGTCCGGTGTCGACGGATTCGAGGTAGGCCAGCTCGTCGGCGTACTTGACCTCGGCGGGGGCGCGGAGCATGTCGGACATCAGGGGATGCTCTCCTAGGTGAGGAAGTTCTTCAGCTCGGCGACGAGCTTGCGGATGTGGCCGGAGATGACGGGGGTGCCGAGGTCCTTGAGGCGCTGCCGGAACCAGGGGTTGACGCTCTGGTTGCCGGAGCTGTTGACCGAGCCGACCGGGATGAACTTCACGCCGGAGCGGTGCACGGCCTCGATGCCGTCGAACAGCGGCTGGGACCTGTCGAACTCGTAGAAGTCGGAGATCCAGACCATGACCGTGTTCCGCGGCTCGACGATCTTGGGGCGGGCCAGGGCCATGGCGACCGGGCCGTCGTTGCCGCCGCCGAGCTTGGTGCGCAGCAGCACCTCGAACGGGTCGTGCACCCACGGGGTGAGGTCCAGCGCCCGGGTGTCGTACGCGATCAGGTGCACGTCGACCTTGGGCAGGCCGGCGAAGATCGAGGCGAGGATGGTGCAGTTGACCATCGAGTCGACCATCGAGCCGGACTGGTCGACCACCACGATCAGCCGCGACGGGGTGGTCCGCCGGGCGGTCTGCCGGTAGTAGAGCCGGTCGACGTAGAGGCGCTCGTCGTCCGGGCTCCAGTTGGTCAGGTTCTGCCAGATGGTGCGGTCCAGGTCGAGGTTGCGGAAGACCCGCTTGGGCGGCACGGACCGGTCGACGGCCCCGACGGTGGCCTGCGCGACCTGGGTACGCAGCACCTCGGCGACCTGGTCGACGTAGCGGCGGATCAGTGACTTGGCGTTCGCGAGCGCCACCCCGGACAGGTTGGACTTGTCCCGCAGGAGCTGCTCGATCAGGGACATGCTCGGGGTCAGCCGGGCGGCGAGCGCCGGGTCGGCGAGCACTTCGCGCAGCCGCATCCGGGCCACCAGGTCACCCTCCAGCCCGGCGAGCGTGGCACCCAGGCCGGTGCCCTCGCGGCGCAGCTCACCGGGCTGCGCGCCGCACGCCTGCTCGAACCAGCCGGCGTCGGCCTGCCAGCGGGCGAGCTGCCCGGCGCTGACCTCGCCGCCGCCGGTGGCGAACACGTTGAGCAGCAGCTTGGACGCCAGCGCGGCGCGGCGTACCTCGGTCTCGGCCGGCTGGAACGGCCCGGCGGCGGCTGTGGTGTCGTCGCCGGGGGTGAGCAGGCCGCGCAGCTCGCCGGCGAGGGCGGGGAAGCGCTGCACGACGGTGTCGACGGAGACGGCCGGGTCCAGCAGGGCGGCCGGCAGGCCGAGGTCGTCGACGACGGTGACGCTCGCCGACTCCAGGCCGGGCTGCTCGTCGGGGTGGAACAGGCGGGCGAGCAGCCGCCAGTAGAGCACCTGGCGGCGGTTGGCGTGGGTGCGGTCCTCGGTCATCGGCGCAGCAACCGTCCCGCGCGTTCGCGCAGCACCGCCACGGCGTCGCCCGCCTTGGCCTCGGCCTTGGCCGTCTTCGGGTCGGTGACGCCGCAGGCCCAGTCGCCGTTGTGCGCCTCGACCGTCTGCCGCTTGACGGTGGCCCGGACGGCGAGGGGTTGCAGCAGCCAGCGGTCGTCGTCCCAGCGGAGCAGGCCGAGGCAGGCGGTGGAGGCGGCGACGAGCGCGGGGGCGAGCGGACCGGCGGCGGGCAGCCGGTCGGTGGCCAGGTGCAGGGACCGGCCGTCGAGGTCGAGCGCCGGGACGCCGTCGTCGTCGCGGACGGTGTAGCCCTCGACCAGTACCGGTTCGGCGATCGCGGCGGGGTGGCGCAGCAGCGGTGGGGTCGCCGCCGCCGTGGCGCCGGCCAGCAGCACCCGGGCCGTGGCGAACGGGTCGGCCGGCTCGCCGAGGGCGGCCCGCTCCTCGGCCCAGCGCAGGTCCGCGCCGTGGGCGGTCAGATCGGTGACGGTGATCGCCCGCCGCTGGGCCAGGGCGTTGAGCAGGACCGGGTACGCCTCCAGCAGCCGCCAGCCGGCCGGGCCGACGATGGTGGCGACCTTCGCCGCGACCACTGTGACCCGGACGAGCCGGGGCGCGCCGCCCCCGGCCGGTTCGAGCAGTGCGTGCACCTGCGCCTGGAACGCGGTGTCGTGCTCGTGCAGGTCGACGCCGAGGGGCAGCAGCCGGCCGGACACCGGCTCGCCGGGCGCGGTCTCGCCGTGCGCGCCGAGGGTGAGCAGGACGGCGCGGGTCCACAGGTCGGCCCACCGGCGGGCGGGCACCTGTGGCAGCGACGCCACCGGCAGGGCGGCGCGCAGTTCGGCGGCGAGGCCGTCGAGGAGCACCGCGACGCGGCGTGACGCCGGGTCGGCGAGTGCGGCCTCGACCGGCGCGGCGGCGGCGGAGAGCAGTTCGTGGTCGGTGCCGCGCCAGCCGGCGAGCGCCAGTTCGTGCAGCCAGGCCCGCGCGCCGGCCAGGGCGGGCGGGGAGACGGCGGTGTCGTCCGGTGCGGCGGTCCACGCCGCGCGGGGCCGGCCGAGCGCGGTGTCGAGGCGGTCGAGCAGGGCGTCGTGTGCCGCGCCGAGCAGCGCGGCACGGGCCCCGGCGAGGGCGGCCAGGTGGTCCTCGGCGAGCGCGCCGGTGCGCACCGCGCCGGCCGCCGCGCCCGCCCGTTCGGCCAGCGGCGTGCCGCCGACCGCGGCGGCCAGCGCGGCCCAGGCGGCGGCGCCGGGCTCGTCGGCGCGGGCCAGCCCGGCGGTGAGCGTGTCGTCGGCGCGGTCGACGACGGCGAGCGTCTCGGCCAGCCCGGGGATCGTCCCGTCGTGGAGCCGGGTCAGGTGCGCGGCGAGCATCAGCGCACCCCCGCCGTGGCCGGGAACCAGTGCAGCTCCGGCACCGCCGTGGTGGCGGCCGGGACCTCGAGGTAGGCCAGGTGGCGCAGGAAGCGGCTGAACACCACGGCGGCCGGGCCCGGCTCGTGCCGCGCGTCGGTGCGGGCCAGCAGGGCGGTGCCGTTGTCGACGCCGTCGCCCACGTCCACCCGCAGGTAGCGGGCGACCTGTGTGACGCCGTACTGCAGCACCGCCTCGTCGGCCAGCGCGTGCAGGTGCTTGCAGAGCATGGTGCCGCGCAGCCCGCCGCAGGGCCGGTTGTTGTTGGTGCTGCAGTTGACCGCGTGCGTGCCGGCGGTCACCGAGGAGACGTAGACGCGTTCCACGTCGGAGCCGCTGGACACCACCCCCTGCAACCGCCCGTCGGCCAGTTCCACGAAGGGCACCTTGGCGAGCTTGCGGGCCCGCGCGGGCGGCGCCACCCGCAGCACGCTGCGCCGTCGCCACGAGGCGTCGTTCGCCTCCGTCATCTTCCCGACCTCCCCGCCGGCCGGCCGCCGCCGGGCACGCCGGGACGCCGTCGCCGGCCGTGATCCGTGCCGCTGTGACGACAAGGATCATGGACCACGGGTACGACAGGAGCGCCGTCGCGGGCGGCGCCGGGAATACCGTGCGGCCCGGCGGGTAGAGGAGGGCGTGATCGAGCCCGAGCCGTCGTGCCCGCGATGCCCGGGCGGGCGGCCGGTGCCGTGACCCCCGTGGCTCCGGCGGCGCGCCGGGAGGTCCGGGAGGCGTACGAGCGGCTGCGCCGGTACTTCATCGTGGCCCTCCAGGCCGGTCTGGCCGCCGGTCTGGCCTGGTACGTGGCCAGCACGCTGCTCAAGAATCCGCAGCCGCTGTTCGCGCCGGCGGCGGCGGTGGGCACCATCGCCGCGGCGATCGGCAACCGGATCCGGCGGACGGCCGAACTGCTGGGTGGCGTGATCCTCGGAGTGCTGGTCGGCGACCTGCTCATCAAGCTGATCGGGGCCGGTCCGGTGCAGACCGGCCTGGTGGTCGCGCTCGCCATCTCGCTGGCGGTGGTGATCCGGGGCAGCGGCGCCGTGATGGTGCAGGCCGGCAGCACCGCGGTCCTGCTGGGCACCGTGGAGCCCAACGCGCCCGACCTGGCGGTGCCGCGTACGGCGAACGCGCTGGTGGGCGGCGGGGTGGCGGTGGTGGTGGCGCTGCTGTTGTTGCCGCTGAATCCGGTCCGGGTGGTGCACCGCGCCGCCGGGCCCACGCTGGACCTGTTCGCCAACGAGCTGACGGCGGCGGCGAAGGCGCTCGCCGCCCGGGACGCCGGGGCGGCGGAGGCGTCGCTGGGCCGGCTGGAGGCGGCCGAGGTCGAGCGGAAGCAGACCACCGAGATCGTCGCGGCGGCCCGGGAGGTGACGTCGCTGTCGCCGTGGCGGTGGCGGCGCCGGGCCCAGTTGCGCCGCTACGAGAACGCCGCCGTCCACCTGGAGCTGGCGTACACGAACAGCCGCAACATGGTCCGCCGGGTGGTCGCGTTGCTGGAGGCCCGGGAGCCGGTTCCCCCGGCCCTGCCGGCCGGGGTCGAGGCGTTCGGGCAGTCGCTGCGGCTGCTGCACCGTGACTTCCTGGCCGGGCGGCCGCCGGACATCGCCCGGGCGCGGGCACGGGAGGCCGCGCAGGATGCCGGCCGGGCGCGGGCGGCGGGGCTGGGCTTCTCCGGCACGATCGTGGCCTCGCAGCTGCTCATCGTGGTCGGCGAGTTGCTCCAGGCGTCCGGCATGACCAAGATCGAGGCGGACCGGACGGCCGGTGTCTGCGAGCATCGCCCGGACTCCCGCCCGGACCCAAACGACCGTTAAGCTTCGGGGGTGGGAATCGAGGAACTGTACCCCGCCGGGCGTCTCGTCGCGGCCCAGCGCGCCGCCGCCGCTGCGGGCCTGGACGCGCTGCTGCTCACCCCGGGTTCCGACCTGCGCTACCTGACCGGCTACGACGCCCGGGAGGGGGAGCGGCTGACCTGCCTGGTGCTGCCCGCCGAGGGTGAGCCGACGCTGATCGTGCCGGTGCTGGAGCGGCCGGACGCCGAGGCCGCGCCCGGCACCGGGTACCGGATCGTCGACCACGCCGACGGCACCGACCCGTGGCCGCTGGTTCGCGCGGCGCTGCCCGGCCCGGTCCGCGCCGTCGGGCTGGCCGACCGGATGTGGGCGCAGCAGGTCCTCGCGCTGCGCGACGCGCTGCCCGGCGCGGCCCAGCGACTCGCGTCCGACGTGCTGCGGGAGATGCGGATCCGCAAGTCGCCGGCCGAGGTGGCGGCGCTGGCCGAGGCGGGCGCCGCGATCGACGCGGTGCACCTGCGGATGGGGGAGTGGCTGCGCCCCGGCCGCACCGAGCGGGAGGTCGCCGCCGACCTCGCCGCCGCGATCCGGGCGGCCGGGCACGCCGCCGTCGACTTCGTCATCGTGGCCGCCGGCCCGAACGGCGCGAGCCCGCACCACGGCACCTCGGACCGCCCGATCGGCGTGGGCGAGCCGGTCGTGGTCGACATCGGCGGCACCATGCCGTCGGGCTACCGCTCCGACTGCACCCGCACGTACGTCGCCGGCGGCCCCGCCCCGGCCGGGTTCGTGGACTACTACACGGTGCTGCGGGAGGCGCAGCGCGCCGCCGTGGCCGCCGTCGCGCCGGGCGTGACCGCCGAGGCCCTCGACGCGGTCGCCCGCGACGTCATCACCGCCGCCGGTTTCGGCGGCGCCTTCCTGCACCGCACCGGTCACGGCATCGGCCTCGACGGCCACGAGGAGCCGTACGTGGTGACCGGCAACCCCCGGCCCCTTCAGGCCGGCATGGCTTTCTCGGTCGAACCCGGGATCTACCTCGCCGGGCGGCACGGAGCCCGGATCGAGGACATCGTCGTCTGCACGACGGACGGCGGGCAACGGCTCAACACCACCCCCACGGAGCTCATCGCGCTATGAACGTCGACCGGATCCTGCCCACCGACGAGGCCCACGACCTGCTGGACCTCGCCACCGAACTCGCCGACCGGGAGCTGGCCCCGGCCGCCGCCGGTTTCGAGGCCCGCGCCGAGTTCCCCCGGGAGGTGCTGCGCACCCTGGGCCGGGCCGGCCTGCTCGGCCTGCCGTACGCCGAGGAGCACGGCGGCGCCGCCCAGCCGTACGAGGTGTACCTCCAGGTGCTGGAGATCCTCGCCAGCAGGTGGCTGGCAGTGGCCGAGGCGGTCAGCGTGCACACGCTGTCCTGCTACCCGCTGGCCCAGTTCGGCACCGACGAGCAGCGCAAACTGCTGCCGGACATGATCGGCGGGGAGCTGCTCGGCGCGTACTGCCTCTCCGAGCCGCAGGGTGGTTCGGACGCGGCGGCGCTGACCACGCGGGCGGTGCGCGACGGCGACGCGTACGTGGTGACCGGCACCAAGGCGTGGATCACGCACGCCCGGGTGGCCGACTTCTACAACATCTTCTGCCGCACCGGCGGTCCGGGCCCGAAGGGCATCTCCTGCCTGCTCGCGGACCGGTCCACGGCGGGCATCCACCCGCAGGCCGCCGAGCGCACGATGGGTCTGCACGCCTCGCCGATCGCGCAGATCGCCTTCGACGACGCGCGGGTGCCGGCGGAGCGGCTGATCGGCGGCGAGGGCGCCGGGTTCACCATCGCGATGTCCGCGCTGGACTCCGGTCGCCTGGGCATCGCCGCGTGCGCGGTGGGCCTGGCCCAGGGCGCGCTGGACTACGCGGTCGGCTACGCCCGGGAACGCCGCCAGTTCGGCCGCGCGATCATCGACTTCCAGGGGCTCGGGTTCAACCTGGCCGACGCCGCCACCCAGATCTCCGCGGCGCGGGCGCTCACGCTCGCCGCCGCGCGGCTGCGCGACGCCGGCCGCCCGTACTCGATCGAGGCGGCCAAGGCGAAGCTGTTCGCCACGGACGTGGCGATGCGGGTGACCACCGACGCGGTCCAGGTGCTCGGCGGCGCCGGTTACGTCGCCGACCACCCGGTCGAGCGGTACATGCGGGAGGCCAAGGTGCTCCAGATCGTCGAGGGCACCAATCAGATCCAGCGGCTGGTCATCTCCCGCGCGCTGGCGAAGGGCTAGCCTGTCGCGGTGACCTTCCCCCGGATCACCGTGGACCCCGACGTCATGGGGGGTGCGCCCTGCGTACGGCAGTCGCGCATCCCCGTGGCCACCCTGCTGGCCATGATGGCCGAGGGCATGTCCGTCACGGACATCCTCACCGACCTGCCGTTCCTGGACGAGGAGGACATGGCGGAGGTGCTGAACTACGCGGCGGACGCGGTGCGCGACCGGACGGCGCGCTGAGCGTCACCGCGGCGGGCCGGGTGCGGCGTGGGAGCGCTTTTCCGGCTAGGGTGCAGCGCGTGGAGGAGATCGACCGTGCCATCGTCGCCGCGCTGACCGGGGACGGTCGGCTGTCGTACACGGATCTGGCCGAGCGGGTGGGCCTGTCGGTGTCGGCCGTGCACCAGCGGGTCCGCCGGCTGGAGCAGCGTGGGGTGATCAAGGGGTACGCCGCCCGGGTGTCGTTCGAGGCGCTGGACCTGCCGCTGACCGCGTTCGTGGCGATCCGGCCGTTCGACCCGTCGCAGCCGGACGACGCGCCGGAGCGGCTGGCGCACCTGCCCGAGATCGACTCGTGTTACTCGGTGGCGGGGGAGGACTTCTATCTCCTGCTGGTGCGGGTGGCCGGCCCGGCCGACCTGGAACGGGTGCTGCAGGAGATCCGTACCGCCGCGAACGTCACCACCCGCACGACAGTGGTGCTGTCCACGCCGTACGAGAACCGGCCGCCGAAGATCAATGGCGAGCTGACCGGTCGGGGACGTCCCCGACCGTCGGCGGAGCCGGCAGGTTCCACCGCCTGATCACCCGCCGGCCGTGCTCGTGACCGAGCACGCTGAGCGTGGCGGTGTCCAGCCGCAGCAGCGCACCGGCCGAGGGCGGCAGCCCGATCCAGCGCGCCCCCAGCACCCGCAGGCTGTGCCCGTGCCCGACGAGCGCGACGTCACCCTCCTCCAGCAGCGGCGCGGCCCGGTCCAGCACGCGGTCCAGGCGGGCGCCCACCTGCTCCGGTGACTCGCCGCCGGGGCCGCCGTCGGTCCAGATCGACCAGCCGGGCCGTTCCCGCTGGATGTCCGCGGTGGTGCGGCCCTCGTACTCGCCGTAGTTCCACTCGGCCAGGTCCGGCTCGATCGCGTCCACTGTGAGCCCGGCCAGGGCGGCCGTGCGGGTGGCGCGCTGCCGAGGGCTGGACAGCACCCGGGCGAGGTGCCGGCCGGCCAGCAAAGGAGCCAGCGCGCGTGCCTGCCGCTCGCCGTCGGGCGTCAGGTCCAGGTCGGTGTACGAGGTGTGCCGGTGGGCGGCGCTCCAGGTGGTCTCGCCGTGCCGGATCAGCAGGATCTCGTTCACCGGCCCAGTCAACCACGGCGGGGCGGATCGGGCCCGCCGACGGTTTGCGCCGGCGCTACCGGGCCGCCGGCGCCGGTTCGGTGTCGCGCGCCGGTCCCGGTCGGCCGGCCGCCTGTTCCCGGCGGCGTACGCGGCCGGGGCGCAGTTGCAGGACCGCGACGGAGGACAGCACCAGCGCGCCGCCGGCGAGCTGCGCGAGCGTCAGGGCCTCGCCGAGCGCGAGCGTGGCCAGCGCGGCGGTGACCACGGGTTCGAAGGTGGACAGGATGGCCGCGGTGGACGGACCGGTCCGCCTCAGGCCGGCGAAGAAGGCCAGCATCGCCACGACCGTGGAGACCACGGCGATGGCGGCCAGCCAGAACCATCCCCGCCACCCGAAGCTCAGGTCGACGCCGTCGGTGACCAGGGCGCGAGCGCCGAGGGTGCCGGCGGCACCGGTCATCACCAGCGCCGACAGCGCCACGGGTGCCAGCCGGTGCACGACGGTGTCGGAGACCAGGATGTAGACCGTGTAGGTGACGGCGGCGGCGAAGGCCAGCAGCGCCCCGAGCGGGTGGAAGCCCGCGCCACCGGCGCCGAGCAGGACCAGCAGCGTTCCGCCCGAGGCGGCCACCAGGGCCGCGCCGCGTCCCGGGGTGAGCCGGTCCCGGCCGAGCAGGACCGCGGCCACTGTCACCATGACCGGGTACGTGTAGAGGATCAGCGCCAGCAGTGACGCGTCCATCAGCTCCAGCGCGGAGAAGAACAGGCTCGCCTGCGTGGCGTACCCGATCGCGCCCAGCCCCAGGGCGACGGCCACCACCCGCCCACGCCTCGTCGCCGGCCGCCCACCGCCGGCGTCGCCCGGCGCCGCGCGGCGCAGGCCCGGCCGGGTGAGCAGGACGAGCCAGAGCAGTGCGGCGGCCAGCCCGAAACGCACCAGCAGCAGAGACGTCGGGGGGACACCGGCGTCGTACGCGAGCTTGCCGAAGACGGCCATCGCGCCGAAACAGGCGGCTGACAGGAGACACAGTGCGGCACCCACGCGCCAAGGATCACCGGCACCGACTGCCCAGGTCCAGCGATGAATTCCGCAGGTGAATCATTAGGATTTCCGCATGATCGAGCTGGACCTGCGGCGGTTGCGCTTCCTGCGGGAGTTCGAGGAACGCGGCACGATGGCCGCTGTCGCCGCGGCTCTGGGCTACAGCCCGTCGACTGTCTCGCAGCAGCTGGCCCTGCTGGAGAAGGAGGCAGGTGTCCGGCTGCTAAGCAGGGCCGGCCGCGGCGTACGGCTCACCGAGGCCGGGCACGTGCTCGCTCGGCACGCCCGGGTGCTGCTGTCGGCGGCCGAGGCGGCGGAGGCCGACCTGGCCGCCCTCGACTGTGACGTCCGGGGGAGCGTCCGGGCGGGCGGCCTGCAGTCGGCGGCGCGCCGCCTGCTCGTGCCGGCCGTGGCCCGGATGAGAGCCGAGCACCCGCGGGTCCGGGTGGAGATCTTCGAGCTGGAACTCGAACAGTCCCTGCCGGGCCTGCGCCTGGGCACCGTCGACCTGGTCATCGGCGACGAGTACGACAGCCAGCCCCGCCCCCGCCCGGCGGGGCTCCGTTTCACGCTCCTGCTCGAGGAGCCCTTGCGTCTCGTGCTTCCCGCCGCGCACCCGCTCGCCGGGCCCGGGGGACACGTCGCGGTCACCGACCTGCGGTCCGAGGTGTGGACCGCCTCCGCCGAGGGCACCGGGCACCACGCCATGGTGGTGGGGACGTGCCGTCGTCTCGGCGGCTACGAACCGGACCTGCGGCACCGTTCCAGCGACGCGGACGTCCAGCTGGAACTGGTCCGGGCCGGGGCGGCGGTCGCTCTGATGCCGGCCCTGACCCTGCCCGACGCCGACCCGGCGCTGGCGGTCCGGGGTATCGCCGAGACCGTCCTCCGGCGCCGCCTGGTCGCAGTCACCCGGGACACGCCGCCCGGGCCCGCCCTCACCGCGTTCCTGGCCGCCGTCACGGAGCGGGTCCGCGACCTCGGCCGGTAGGCGCACACCTTCAACCTATTATCCTAGGACGCCTTACGCGATGTACGCCGGTCAACAGCGTTTGCAGCGACACTCACCGGGGACGCGACAAGGGCAAGGCGTAGCCGGACGAGGGAGGGCGACATGAGCTTCACCGACAAGGCGAAGAACAAGGCCCAGGAGATGAGCGGCATGGCCAAGGAGCGGATCGGCGACGTGACCGACAACGAGCGGTTGCGGGCCGAGGGCGCCTCCGAGCAGAGCACGGCGCGTGCCAAGCAGGCCGGGGAGCACGCCAAGCAGGCGGGCCGCGACGTCAAGGACGCCTTCAACAAGTGAGTACGCGAACGGCGGGCCACCTCATCGCAGAGGTGGCCCGCCGTCGTACGCCCTGAGGGCCGGGGGTCAGTCGTCGCGGTGCGCGAGCCACCAGGCCTGGCCGGCCTCGGGCAGCGTGTCGATCGGGTCGTAGTAGGCGTAGCGCTTGTTCAGCGCCTCCAGGTCGGCCGACTCGATCGAGGTGCGGTAGTTCTTGGTCCAGTACGAGATGCCGCGCTCACGGTCGTAGTCGGTGAGCATGTGCACCCAGCGCTTGCCGACGAACGGCACGTCGCAGACGATCCGCGGGGTGGCGTAGCCGGGCAGGTAGCCCATGATGTCGTGCTGGAGCTGCTGGGCGTGCCAGACCGGGACGCGCCAGTGCTCGGCGTTGGGGATCATGTCGCACATGTAGAAGTAGTACGGCAGGATGCCCGCCTCGCCCTGGAGCGCGAAGCAGAGGTCGAGCAGGTCGGCGCTGGTGGCGTTGACGCCGCGCATGAGCACGCCCTGGTTGCGCACGTCGCGTACGCCGACGTCGAGCGCGGTCTGTGCGGCCTTGGCGACCAGCGGCGTCAGCGACTGGGCGTGGTTGACGTGGGTGTGGATGGCCAGGTTGACGCCGCGGCGGGCGGCGGTGCGGGCCACCCGTTCGAGGCCCTCGACCACGTCGGGCTGAAGCCAGTGCTGGGGCAGGCCCATGAGCGCCTTGGTGGCGAGCCGGATGTCGCGGATCGTCTCGATCTCCAGCAGGCGCATCAGGTACGACTCGAGGTTGCGCCACGGCACGTTGGCGACGTCACCGCCGGAGACGACCACGTCGCGTACGCCCGGGTGGGCCTTGAGGTAGGTGATGTGGGCGTCGTAGCGGTCGACCGGCTTGAGGGTGAGCTTGAGCTTGTCGACGGCAGGAGTGGAGTTGCCGACGAGGTCCATGCGGGTGCAGTGCCCGCAGTACTGCGGGCAGGTGGAGAGCAGCTCGGCGAGGACCTTGGTGGGGTAGCGGTGGGTGAGACCCTCGGCGACCCACATGTCGTGTTCGTGGAGGCTGTCGCGGCTGGCGTACGGGTGGGACGGCCAGTCGGTGCGCCGGTCGGAGGCGACCGGGATCATGTAGCGGCGGATCGGGTCGGCGAGCAGCGCCTCCGTGCTCATCGGTTGATGCGGCACCATGGTGTTGAGCATCTGCGGCGGCACCAGCATGGACATGGTGGCCAGCGCCTTCTGGTCGGCCTCCAGGTCGGCGTAGAAGGTCTCGTCGACGGTGTCGCCGAGGACGGCGCGCAGCTGCTTGATGTTCTTGACGCAGTTGACCCGTTGCCACTGGGCGCTCTCCCACTGGTCGCGGGTGATGTGGCGCCAGCCGGGGAAGCGGGTCCAGTCGGGTTCGACGAGGGGCGCGCGGCGGTATTCGTAGGGCTGTCCGGCGGTCGGAACGGCGACCGGCGCGGGGCGGGGCGTCGGGATGGTCTCCACCGGTTGGGTCTGGGTCACGGCCCCTCCTCGTCAGTGTGCGGGTTGATCAACGAATGCGTAGGCTACTGGAAAATCTGCGGTGAAGAAATTAGTCTGCCGGAAGTTTTCCCGCGACGCGAGCCCTGACCGGGGGTTCGGGCGGCTGGACATAGGGGGTCGGCGTGACGTCACCGGTGGGTCTGCACCGAGTCGTGGAACCGGCGGGGGTGCTTCCGCAGGCGGCCTGGCGGCTGGACCCCGACCCGCGGATCGCGGCGAACGAGGTGCGGATCCGGGTCGAGCGGCTGAACCTGGACGCGGCGAGTTTCCGGCAGCTGGCGGAGAAGCACGGCGGCGACGGGGAGAAGGTCCGCGCCGAGGTGCTGGAGATCGTGTCGGCCCGGGGGAAGATGCAGAACCCGGTGACCGGTTCCGGCGGCATGCTGATCGGCACGGTCGAGGAGGCGGGCCGCCGCTCGCCGCTGGGGCTGAAGCCGGGTGACCGGGTGGCGACGCTCGTGTCGCTGACGCTGACGCCGCTGACGATCACCGACGGGCTGGCCCGCTGGGACGGGCGCAGCGAGCAGGTGCCGTGCGACGGGTACGCGATCCTGTTCGCCCGGTCGATCGCGGCGGTGCTGCCGCCGGACCTGCACCCCGAGTTGTCCCTGGCGGTGCTGGACGTGTGCGGGGCGCCGGCGTTGACGGCGCGGGTGGTGGCCGAGCAGGTGGCGCGCCGTTCGCGTGAGGGTGATCGGCGTCCGGTGTCGGTGGCGGTGATCGGCGGGGCGGGCAAGAGCGGGTCGTTGTCCCTCGCCGCGGCGCGGCGGGCGGGCGCCGCCCGTACCGTCGGGGTGGTTCCGGTGGCGTCGGAGCGGGACGCGCTGACGGCGGCCGGGCTGGCCGACGTGGTGGCGCTGGCCGACGCGCGGGATCCGGTGGGGCTGTCGACGGCGGTGACGACGGCGCTGGGTGTGCCGGCGGACGTGACTGTGGTGTGCGTGGACGTGCCGGGGTGTGAGCACGGGGCGGTGCTGGCCACGGCGGACGGCGGTACGGTGATCTTCTTCTCGATGGCGACGAGCTTCGCGGCGGCGGCGCTGGGCGCGGAGGGCCTGGCGGCGGACGTGACGATGCTGGTGGGCAACGGGTACGTGCCGGGGCACGCGGCGCTGGCGTTGGATCTGTTGCGGGCCGAGCCAGGGGTGCGCGGTCTGTTCGAGGCTCGTCTGGCGGCAGACTGAGGCCATGACGAACCCCTCGACGCTGTATCGCGGTGGAGTGCTGCACTGTCCGGCGGACCCGAGCGCGACGGCGCTGCTGGTGCGCGACGGGCGGATCGCCTGGTTGGGTACGGACGCGGACGCGCCGCGGGCGGACCGGGTGGTGGAGCTGGGCGGTGCGCTGGTGACGCCGGCGTTCGTGGACGCGCACGTGCACGCGACGGATACCGGGTTGGCGTTGTCGGGGCTGGATCTGTCGGCGGTGCGGTCGGCGGGTGGGCTGCTGGAGGCGGTGTCGGCGTTCGCGGCGGGCCTGCCGGGTGACGCGGTGGTGCTGGGGCACGGCTGGGACGAGTCGGGCTGGGCGGATCCGGCGTTGCCGGACGCGGCGGCGCTGGATCGGGCGGCCGGTGGGCGGCGGGTGTATCTGTCGCAGGCGTCGATCCATTCGGCGCTGGTGTCGGCGGCGTTGCTGGCGGCGTGCCCGGAGGTGGTGTCGGCGGCCGGGTACGAGGCGTCGGGGTGGTTGCGGCGCGACGCGCATCATGTGGTGCGGGCGGCGGCGTTCGCGTCGGTGACGCGGGCGCAGCGGGTGGCGGCGCAGCGGCGGGCGCTGGAACACGCGGCGTCGCTGGGTATCGCGGCGGTGCACGAGTGCGGTGGTCCGGACATCTCCGACGAGGAGGACTTCACCGGGCTGCTGGCGATCTCGGGGGCCGGGGTGCCGGAGGTGTACGGGTACTGGGGTGAGCTGCTGGGTGCGGCGAAGGCCCGGGAGCTGGGTGCGGTGGGCGCGGGTGGTGACCTGTTCGCCGACGGGGCGCTGGGGTCGCGGACGGCGCACGTGTCGGCGGCGTACCTGGACGGTGAGGCGGGGGCGTGCGGGCACGGGTACGTGTCGGCGGAGCAGGTCCGTGATCATCTGCTGGACTGCGCGGCGCACGGGTTGCAGGGCGGGTTCCACGCGATCGGGGACGCGGCGATCGGGACGGTGCTTGAGGGGTTCGGGCTGGCGGCGCGGTCGCTGGGTGTGGACCGGTTGCGGGCGGCCCGGCACCGGGTGGAGCACGCGGAGATCATGAGCAAGGCGTTGATCGCCGGGTTCGTGGAGTACGGGATCGTGGCGTCGATGCAGCCGGCGTTCGACAGGTTGTGGGGCGGCGCGGGCCGGATGTACGAGTCGCGGCTGGGGTTGGCCCGGTCGCTGGAGTCGAATCCGATGGGTGCGATGCACGGGGTCGGTGTGGCGTTGGCGTTCGGGTCGGATTCGCCGGTGACGCCGGTCGATCCGTGGGGGTCGGTGCGGGCGGCGGCGGCGCATCACAACCCGGCGCAGCGGATGAGTGTGCGGGCGGCGTTCGCGGCGCACACGCGCGGCGGGTGGCGGGCGGTGCACCTGGACAACGAGGGTGTGCTGGCGTTGGGGGCGCCGGCGACGTTCGCGGTCTGGGACACCCCGGCGGGCGTGGAGCGGGGGCTGCCTGTGGTGCTGGCGGAGGATCCGGAGTTGCGGGGTGCGGACGATCCGACGCCGCTGCCGGTGTGCCGGGCCACTGTGTTGCGCGGTGACGTGATCTATCAGGAAGGGTCTTCGTGACAGGGAAGCTTGGGCTGGATCCGGCGCTGGTGGCGCGGGCGCGGGAGTTGGCGCGCCGGGCCGGGCAGCCGGTGGTGGATCTGGCGCGCAGCCACACCACTGTGTCGGTGGAGCGGGCGGTGCTGCGGCTGGCCGGGGTGACCGGCGCGGACCCGGACGGCATTCCGTGGGTGAACCGGCTCGTGGACGCGGTGGTCGCGGACGTGGGGCTGGGGCACGGGGTGGCGGCGCCGGTGTTCGACGCGCTGGCTCGTGAGGGCATCGCGGATGTGACGTTGCTGGCGCAGAAGGCGGCGGCCGGGTCGGTGCGGTTCGCGCAGCCGTCGGGGAAGGCGGCGACTGCGGCGCGGCGGGCGTCGCGTAAGGCGGTGGCGGCGGGGATCCGCAGCATCGACCGGCGGCGGGCGGAGCGGGACCGGCTGGTGAAGCGGTTCGGGGATCCGGAGCGGCGGCCGTGGATCTACCTGATCGTGGCGACTGGTGACATCTACGAGGACATCCCGCAGGCGCAGGCGGCGGCGCGGGCCGGCGCTGACGTGATCGCGGTGATCCGGTCGACGGGGCAGTCGCTGCTGGACTACGTGCCGGAGGGGGCGACCCGGGAGGGGTTCGCGGGCACGTACGCGACGCAGGAGAACTTCCGGCTGATGCGGGCGGCGCTGGACGAGTCGTCGCGGGAGCTGGGCCGGTACGTGCGGTTGACGAACTACGCGTCGGGTCTGTGCATGCCGGAGATGGCGACGCTGGCCGGGTTGGAGCGTCTGGACATGATGCTCAACGACTCGATGTACGGGATCCTGTTCCGTGACATCAACCCGATCCGCACGTTCGTGGACCAGCGGTTCTCGCGGCAGGTGCACGCGCGGGCGGGGATCATCATCAACACCGGTGAGGACAACTACCTGACCACCGCGGACGCGGTGGACGAGGCGCACACGGTGACGGTGTCGCAGCTGCTCAACGAGTTCTTCGCGCACGAGGCGGGGCTGGCGGACTGGCAGCTGGGGCTGGGGCACGCGTTCGAGATCAACCCGGATGTGCCGGAGTCGTTCCGGTTGGAGCTGGCGCACGCGTTGCTGGCGCGGGAGTTGTTCCCGGACGCGCCGTTGAAGTGGATGCCGCCGACGAAGCACATGACCGGTGACGTGTTCCGGGGCAACCTGCTGGACGGGTTCTTCAACCTGGTGGGCACGATGACCGGGCAGGGGATCCTGCTGGTGGGGATGATGACCGAGGCGGTGGTGACGCCGTGGCTGTCGGACCGGGACATCGCTCTGCAGAACGTGCGGTACGTGCTGGGCGCGGCGGGCGGGTTGCACGAGGACTTCGTGCCGGCGCCGGGCGGGTTCATCCAGGAGCGGGCGCACCGGGTGCTCGGTGAGGCGGTGGACCTGCTGGAGCGCATCGGGGACCAGTCGTTGCTGACGGCGATCGCCGAGGGCACGTTCGGGATCATGAAGCGGCCGGCGGACCGGGGCAAGGGCCTGGACGGGGTAGCGCGGCACGAGGCGGACTACTACAACCCGGCCACGGAGATCCTGGAGCAACCCTCATGAGTGAGAAGACGGTCGTGCGGCCGTACGGGGACACCACCGGTGACGGCATGGTGCAGGTGTCGTTCACGTTGCCGGTGCCGCACGACAAGCGGGCCGAGGGCGCGGCGGTGCAGCTCGCAAACAAGATGGGCATGGACCCGGCGATGCTGGTGCACGCCAAGCCGATCGGTGACGGGTTCACGTTCTTCGTGGTGTACGGGCGGGTGAACCACCTGGTGGACCTGTCGAAGGTGCAGGTGGTGGAGCGTGACTATCCGCTGCTGTCGGCCAAGGAGGTCAACGCGGTGGTGAAGCGGCGGCTGCGCCGCAAGCTGTCGGTGGTGGGCGCCTGCATCGGCACGGACGCGCACACCGTGGGCATCGACGCGATCCTCAACGTCAAGGGCATCGCCGGCGAGAAGGGCCTGGAGTACTACCGGGAGCTGAAGGTCACGAACCTGGGCGCGCAGGTGAGCGTCCCGGAGCTGGTCGAGGCGGCCCGGCGGGAACGCGCCGACGCGGTGCTGGTGTCGCAGGTGGTGACGCAGCGTGATGCGCACCTGCACAACACGCGGGAGATGTCGGCGGCGTTCCGGGAGGCGATGCCGGCCGGGAAGCGGCCGCTGCTGATCGTCGGTGGGCCGCGGTTCGACGAGACGATGACCGGCGAGCTGGGCGTGGACCGGATCTTCGGCCGTGGCACCACTCCGGGCGAGGTCGCCAGTTACCTCGTCCACGCTTTGATCACCTCCAGGAAGGCGAACACCTGATGAGCGATCCCCGTGTCGGTCTGACAGTCACCCACCGCCGGTACGTGCCGTACTCCCACGCCCACTACGCGGGCAACCTGGTCGACGGGGCGTACGCGCTGGGCTTGTTCGGGGACGTGGCCACCGAGGTGTGCATCCGCACCGACGGCGACGAGGGGTTGTTCGCCTCGTACTCCGACGTGCAGTTCCGGGCGCCGATGAAGGCCGGTGACGTGCTGGAGGTGACGGCGACGGTGACCCGGGTGGGCACCCGCAGCCGCACCGTCGACTTCGCCGCGACAGTGGTGTGCCGGGGCCGCCCGGACAAGGGCGAGTCGGCCGCCGAGGTGCTCGACGAGCCGATCGTGGCGGTCACCGCGACCGGCACGGTGGTCGTGCCGCCAGCACCGTGAGCGCGAGGAGCGAGCCGGTGTTGCGAGCCCCGCAGTCGCGAACGAAGGACAGCCCGGCGTGAGCGCGAGGCCGGTCGTCGTCTGCGCCGACGTCGGGTCGACGTACACGAAGGCCGCGGTGGTGGACCTCGACGGCGGCCGTCTGGTCGCGGCGGCGTCGGCGCCCACCACGGTGGGCACGGATGTGCTGCACGGCCTGGACGCCGCGGTCGGTGCGGCCACCGCGTCGGCCGGGGTCGCTGAGGTGCCCTGGTACGTGTGTTCGTCGGCGGGGGGTGGGCTGCGCCTGGCGGTGGTGGGTTACGAGCCGCTGGTGACCGCTCAGGCGGGCCGGCGGGTCGGTCTGTCGGCGGGTGCGAACGTGGTGCACGTCGCGGCCGGGCGGCTCGGTGGGGTGGACGTGGCGGCGTTGCGGGCGGCCCGCCCGGACGTGGTGCTGCTGGTGGGCGGCACCGACGGCGGTGACGCCGAGACGGTGACGCACAACGCGACGCGGCTGGCGAAGGCCCGCTTCCGGGTGCCGGTGGTCCTCGCGGGCAACGCCGACGTGCGTGCCGACCTGCACGCGCTGCTGGCGGGCGCGGGTGTGCCGGTGACGGTGGCCGACAACGTGCTGCCGCGCATCGGGGTGCTGGAGCCGGCGTCGGCGCGGGCGGCGATCCGGGAGGTGTTCCTGCGGCACGTCATCGGCGGCAAGAAGCTGTCCCGGGGTACGCGGTTCGCGCGGCTGGTCCGCGCGGCCACCCCCGACGCGGTGCTCACCGGCGTAGAGGTGCTCGCTGGGACGCTGGGCGGTGACCTGGCAGTGGTGGACGTGGGCGGCGCGACCACCGACGTGTACTCGGTGCTCACCCCCGACGAGCGGGACAGCGGCCCGAGTCAGGAGGTCGCCGGGACGCTGTGGCGGGCCCGTACCGTCGAGGGTGACCTGGGCATGCGGTGGAGCGCGCCGGGTGTGGTGCGCGCCGCGGTGGAGGAGCGGCTGCTCGACGCGGCCGAGGAGGCGGAGCTGACGGTCGCGGCGGCGGTACGGGCCGCCGACCCGGGGTTCCTGCCCGCCGGTGACGGCGAGCGGGCCGTGGACCGGCGTATCGCCTCGTTGGCGGCGACTGTGGCGTTGCGGCGGCACGCGCGGGGTGCGGCGACGGGGGAGCGGGCCGGGCGGGACCTGCGGGAGGTGAAGCTGCTCGTCGGCTCCGGTGGGGTGCTGCGGCACGCCGAGCCGGGCGACGCGGCGGCGGTGCTCGACGCGGTGCTGACCGACCACGCGGGCGGGTGGGCGTTGCCGCGGGCGGCCCGGCCGGTCGTCGACGTGGACTACGTGCTGGCCGCCGCCGGGCTGCTCGCCGAGGAGCATCCGGGTGCGGCGGCGGCGATGCTGCGGCACCATCTCGGCGCCTGACGCACGCCGCGAACAGGGCGGAAATCGAGACGCGCCGACGCGACACGCCGTGTCGCAACACACGACAGGCCCGGGTGGGTTGACAGCGGCGGGGGTCTACGCCGTACCGTCTTTGAGTCCTACCACGGGAAGCGGCTGTTGTTCGCTTCGTCCCTTCGTCCGCTGGCCGAGCGACCGGAAGGTTGCGGCGGCCAGGTCCAGCGGGCGGGGGTCGGCGGGGCGGCGCGAACCGGCCGCGGTTACCGGTGTACGGGCAGGGTGAGAGGCACGGCCAGTAGACAACGGCCAGGCGGGGGCAGCCAGTCCACGTCGGGTCGGTCCGAAGGTCGGCGCCGATCGTCTTCGCCCCACCGGCCGGGAAGGGCCTGGGAGCATCGGGGCGCGGCTTAGGCCGCGCCCCGATTTCATCCCCCCGATACCCCCGTCAGCGGCCGGCCCTCGTCAGCGGCCCAGCCGCCGATAGCGGCGCACCGCCGCCGGGGCGGCCACCGCGATGAGCGCCAGCGGCCAGGCGACCGCCAGTTCCAGCGCGTGCCGGGCCGGCCACGAGTCGCCGCCCAGGCCCGGGTTGCCGAACAGGTCCCGGGCCGCCGCCACTGTGGCCGACAGCGGATTCCAGGCGGCGATCGCGCCCAGCCAGTCCGGCATCAGCTCCGGCGCCACGAACACGTTGGACAGCGCGGTCAGCGGGAACGCCAGCGGGAACACCACCACCGCGACCGTGTCCGGGTTCGGCACGAGCAGCCCGAACAGGATGCCCACCCAGGTCATCGCGACGCGCAGCAGCAGGATCAGCGCCACCGCGGCCAGCGCCGGGCCGACGCCCTCGCGCCACTGCCAGCCCACCAGCAGCCCGCACACCACCAGCGTGGTCATCTCCAGGCACGCGCGTACCAGGTCGGCGCTCGCGCGGCCGGACAGCAGCGCCGAGCGGGCCATCGGCAGCGACCGGAACCGGTCCACCACGCCCCGGCCGGCGTCCACAGCGATGGCCGACGCGGTCGCGCCGAGGCCGTAGAGCATCGTCATGACGAACACGCCCGGCAGCAGGAACTCCCGGTAGCTGCCGTCGCCCGGCACGGACATGCCGCTGCCGAACACGTAGCCGAACACCAGCACGAACATGATCGGCAGGCTGAAGTAGAGGATGATCTCCTCCGGGGCACGAACCACGTGCCGCATGTTCCGCCCGGCCATCAGCCACCCGTCGGCAAGCGCCCTCACGACGCCACCCCCACCCGCTGCGCGTCGGCGTGACCGCCGGTGAGCCGTAGGAACGCCTCGTCCAGCGTCGGGCGGCGGACCAGGACGTCGTCCACCGCGATCCCGGTGTCGTCGAGGGCCCGCAGCACGGCGGTGAGCACGGCGATCCGGTCGGCCACCGGCGCGTCGACGCGCCGCAGCTCGGCGTCCACAGTCGCGGTCGCGCCGGTGGCGCGTTCCACCACCGCCGCCGCGGCGGGCAGGTCCGCCGCGTCGCGGACCACCAGTTCCAGCCGGTCGGCGCCGATGCGGGCCTTCAGCCGCTCCGGGGTGCCCTCGGCCACGACCCGGCCGGCGTCGATGACGCACACCCGGTCGGCGAGGTGGTCGGCCTCCTGAAGATATTGGGTGGTCAGAAGCACAGTGGTGCCGTCGGCGACCAGTTCCCGCACCGCCGTCCACAGGCCGTTGCGGCTGCGCGGGTCCAGGCCGGTGGTCGGCTCGTCGAGGAACAGCACCCGCGGCGGCACCACCAGGCTGGCCGCCAGGTCCAGGCGGCGGCGCATCCCACCGGAGTAGCCGCCCGCCGACCGGTCCGCGGCCTCGGTCAGACCGAACCGGTCCAGCAGCTCCTCGGCGCGGCGGCGGGCCCGGCGCGCGGACAGCCGCCGCAGCCGCCCGAACAGCACCAGGTTCTGCCGTCCGCTGAGCACCTCGTCGACCGCCGCGTACTGGCCGGTCAGGCTGATCGCGGCACGCACCCGGTCCGGGTCGGTGGCGACGTCGTACCCGGCCACCCTGGCCCGGCCGGCGTCGAAACGCAGCAGCGTGGTGAGGATCCGCACCGCTGTGGTCTTGCCCGCCCCGTTCGGGCCGAGCACCCCGTACACGGTGCCGGCCGGAACGGCCAGGTCGAAGCCGTCCAGGGCGGTGGTGCGTCCGTACGATTTTCGTATCCCGTCGGCCAGCACGGCCGTCGCGTCGTCGGTCATGGGAGTCAGCGTCACCGGCGGCGCTGACCGGGCGCGTACCGCGCGCGCACCGGGCGGCGCCGCGCCGGTCAGCGCCCGTCGACCAGCGCCAGCGCCCGCTGCCGGGGCAGGTCCGCGCCCCGGGCGTACGCGGTGGCGAACGCCGCCTCACCCAGGTGTTCCCGCAGCGTGACGGCGGTGGGTGTGCCGGCCGGGGCGTCTGCCGCGCCGGTGCCTGCGAGCAGCGCCGCCGCCGCGCCCAGCAGCCGGGCCGCCGACTCGTGGTCGCCGTCGCGCAGCAGCGGCCCGGCCAGCCCGTCCGCGGCGGCGGCCACCACCGGCACGTCCCACACGCCGACGCCGGCGGTGAGGACCTGCCGGTAGTGGGCGCGGGCCGCAGCCGGGTCGCCGGTGGCGTCGGCGAGTTGCCCGAGCGTCACCAGCGCCGCGAGCCGCACCACATCGGCGCCGAACCAGCCCGACGGGCATTCCGCGACCGCCCGTTCGCACAGCGTCCGCGCCCGCTGCGGGTCGCCGTCGCGGCGGGCGATCTCGCCGAGCCCCAGGTACGCGGCGGCGACCAGCTCCGGCGCGCCGGCCGGCCCGGCGATGCGCCGCACCCGCCGGAAGTCCTCGGCCGCGCCGGTCAGGTCACCGGCTGCCAGCCGCCCGTCGGCGCGGGTCCGCAGCAGTTCCGCCAGGTCCAACGTGGAGCCGAGCTGCTCGGCCAGCTCCAGCGCCTCCGCCATCGGCGCGGCCGCCGACGCGACGTCACCGGTGCGGTAGGCGGCCTCGGCGTGGGTGGACAGCGTCACGATCATGCCCCAGCGGTCGTCGAGGGCCCGGAAGCCGGCCAGCGCACCGTCGAGGTCGGCGCGGGCTTGGGCGTGACGGCCGTGCAGGAGACTGACCATCGCGGTGCCCAGCAGGCCCAGTGCCCGGCTCCACGGGTCGGTGCCGAGCAGCCGGTCCCGGACGGCCTGCTCGTGCAGCGCCGCCGCGTCCTGCGGCGACGGGGGACCGCTGGCCATGCCGGACAGGTACAGCAGGAACGGATGCCGGGGCGGCCGGGCCAGGGTCCACAGGATCCGCGACGCGGCGTCGACCTCGCTGCGCTCGCCGCCACCGGCGAGCGCAGCGATCAGCAGGCCCAGTGCGTACTCCTCGGCCACGCCGTCGGGCGGGCCGTCGAGCCGGTCGACCAGCCGCCGGGCCAGCGCGGCGCCCTCCCCGCGCAGGCCCCGCAGCCACCAGTAGAACGCCAGAGCCGCGACCAGCCGCAACCCGGTGGTGGTTTCGGCGTGCCGCAGCGCCGCGTGCAGGTCGTCGCGGGCGGCGTCGAGGCGGCGCAGCCACCGTTCCTGGCCGCCGCCGCGCAGGGCCACGTCGCCGGCCTGTGCCAGGTCCAGAAAGTACGCGGCGTGCGCGTCGCGCACCCGGCCGGTCTCGCCGTGCTCGGCCAGCCGGGCCGCCGCGAACTCGCGGATCGTCTCCAGCATCCGGTAGCGCCCGCCGGTGGCCTCCACCAGCGACTTGTCCACCAGGCCGGTGAGCACGTCGAGGACGTCACCGGCGTCCGGCGCGCACACCGCCTGCACCGCGGCCAGGTCGGCGGCGCCGGCGAACACGCTCATCCGGGCGGCCAGCCGCCGCTCCGGCTCGTCGAGCAGGTCCCAGCTCCACCCGACGACCGCCTCCAGCGTGCGGTGGCGGGGCGCCGCGGTGCGGTCACCGCGGCGCAGCAGCCGGAACCGGTCGTCCAGCCGGGCCGCGACCTGCGTCACCGGCAGGGCCCGCAGCCGCGCCGCGGCCAGCTCCAGAGCCAGCGGCAGCCCGTCGAGGGTACGGCAGATCCGCAGCACCGCCGGGGTGGTGGCGTCGTCGAGGGTGAACCCGGGCGACACGTCGGCGGCCCGGTCGGTGAACAGCCGCACCGCCGGGTACGCGGCGGCCGCCGGCGGTGCGGCCGGCCCGTCCGGGGCGGGCAGCCCGCCGACCGGGCACAACGCCTCGCCGGTGAGGCCCAGCGGTTCCCGGCTGGTGGCGAGCACCCGCAGCCCGGGCGCGGCGGCGAGCAGCCGGCCGGTCAGCCGGGCCGCGTCGTCGATCACGTGCTCGCAGTTGTCCAGCACCAGCAGCAGCCGCCGGTCGGCCAGCGCCGCCACCAGCCGGCCGGTCAGGTCGGCGGGGCCGCCGGGGGTGCGCAGGCCGGCGTCGCGCAGGTCCAGCGCGGCCAGCACCGCGGGCGCGACCGGCGCGCCGGGTGCCACAGCGGCCAGCTCCACCAGGCACACCGGCCCGTCGTGGCCGGACGCGACGGTGGTGGCCAGCCGGGTCTTGCCGGCGCCGCCCGGGCCGTGCAGGGTGACCAGCCGCGCCGCGCCCAGCAGCTCGTGGACCCGCCGCAGTTCCGGTTCCCGGCCGACGAAACTGGTGAGCGGGCTGGGTAGCCGGGCGGGCGGTGCGGCGTCGTCGCGCAGCAGCGCCGTGTGCAGTGCGACCAGCTCCGCCGACGGGTCGGTGCCCAGTTCCTCGGCGAGCACGCGGCGGGCGTCGGCGTAGACGGCAAGCGCCTCGGCGCGGCGGCCGGCACCGTGCAGGGCACGCATCAGCTGCCCGTGCAGCCGTTCCCGCAGCGGATGCGCCGCCACCAGGTCCCGCAGCTCGGCGATCAGCGGCGCCCCGGCCGGCGCCAGCGCCAGCTCCGCCTCGACGCGGTCCTCGACCGCGGCCAGGCGTGCCTGGCGCAACCGGGCGGCCTCGGCGTCGGCGAACGGCGCGTCCGTCACGTCCGCGAGGGGCTCGCCGCGCCACAGGCCGAGCGCGTCGCGCAGCAGCGTCGCCGCGCCGGCCGGGTCACCGGCGGCGAGCGCGGCCCGCCCGGCCGCGGCCAGCCCGGTGAACCGGTGCACGTCCACCCGCTGCGGATCCACCGCCAGCCGGTAGCCGGCCGGGCCGAACTCGATGTGCGCGCCCGGCAGCAGCCGCCGCAGCCGTGACACCTGCGACTGCAGCGCGTTCGTGGCCTGCTCGGGCGGCCGGTCGCCGTACACGCCGTCGACGAGGCGCTGCGGCGCAACGGTGCGGTCGGCGTCGAGGAGAAGCAGCACCAGCAGCGCGCGCAGCCGCCCGCCGGCGACGGGCAGCACGCTGCCGTCGGCCGCGTACGCCTGGGTCGCGCCCAGCACACCGAACCGCATGCGCCCGATTGTCGCCTGTCGCCGGTGACGCCCACACTCCCCACCCGCCGGTCACAGGTGGTGCCGCCGCCATTCGGACTGCTCCTGCTCGGCGGCTACCTGCTCGTCCAACGCGGTCCGGCGCACCCGGCTGCGCCACGGGTCACTCGACCGCAGGCCCAGCAGGACCACCGAGACGCTGGCCACCGCCAGGATCGCCAGCGCGGCCACCGCAGGCAGCCGGCCTGCCCACGGCAGTCCCACAGCCATCGCGACCACCACGGCGGTGGGTACCGCCGAAATCCGGTGCGTCGCGCGCACCCCCAGCGCCAGCAGCCCCGACACGTAGATGACCAACCCGGCGAACAGCACCCGGTTGTCCAGAGCGGCGGCGTGTTCCCGCCAGGGATCACCGCGCGGGTGGGAGATGACGGCGAGGTAACGCTTGAGGCCGAGGGCGAACAGGATGATCCCGGTGATCAGCGGCAGGTGCAGGTAGGCGTACGCGTCGCGGGCGAGCGCCGCCCGTGCGCGGACGTCGCGGGTGCGATGCAGCCGCTGCTCCAGCGCGGGCGCCAGGCTGTCGAAGTACAGCCACCACAGCGCCGCGATGATGGTGACGCCGAGCACCGACGCCACGATCACCGGCCACGTGGCCGGCAGGCCGGCGCTCAGCTTCGGCCCCAGCCCGAGCGAAATGATCGACTCGCCGAGCGCGATGAGCAGGATCAGGGCGTACCGCTCCGCCCAGTGGGCGGCGGACACGACTGTCAGCCCGGCGCTGGGGGCGAGGCCCCCCGAGGTGTACTCGATGCAGAGCGCGGCCAGCCACAACGCCAGCGGCAGCCACGTCGCCCAGGTCTGCCGGGGCGACTCGGGCAGGGCCGCGGTGGCGAGAATCAACGCCACGCTGATCAGCGGCGGCAGGCCGAGGCGCACGGCGGTCCGTCCGCGGTGGCTGCTGCGGCTGAGGAACACCAGCACCTGGGCCGCCCGGATGACGAGATAGCAGCAGGCGAACAGGACCGCGGCGGGTGGCCCGGACTGCCGCTGCGCCGGCCCGTCGGCGAACGCCGCCGGCATGGCCAGGGTCAGGACGAACAGGGCCGCCACCGTCACCGCGCCGACGAGCGGCATCACCCCCTGGTCGGTACGGACGACGTTGCCCAGGGCGGCGAACGACACCCAGCACCACCACAGCAGCAACAGCAACACCAGCCCGGCCAGCAACGACCTGCCGCTCAGGGTTTCGGAGAGCACGTTGGTGACGTTCAGGAACGCGAACACGAAGACGAGGTCGTAGAACAACTCGACCCGGGTGACGCGGAAGCCGGGCGCGGTCGGCAGGATGCGACCCCGTCCCCGCTCAGCGCTCATGCTGCCGAGCATGGCAGCGGGCTCCGCCCGCCGGGGCGCTGTTGTCCGATCGGCGGCGCAGGGGCGCGGGCCGACGACCGGTACGGGCGGGTAGCCTTCGGCCCGTGATCGTGGGGAGAAGCCGGTGACGACGCTGGACCGGGAACAGCCGCGTGCCACCGACGGGGCACCCGGTGACGGCGGCGCGCGTCCCCTGCCGCTGACGTTCGCCGTGCCGGCCGCCGTGCTGGCCGGGGTGGCGCTGCTGCTGGCGTTCCCGCCGTACGGGTGGTGGCCGCTCGCGCCGGCCGGTGTGGCGTTGCTGGCCGCCGCGGTGCACCGGCGGCGGCTGCGCGCCGGCGCCGGGCTGGGCTTTCTGACCGGGGTGGCGTTGTTCGCGCCGCTGCTGGAGTGGACGAACCTGCACACCGGCTACCTGCCGTGGGCGCTGCTGTCGCTGTTGCAGGCCGCCTATCTGGCGCTGCTGGGCGCCGCCACCGCCTGGGTGTCGCCGCTCGCCGACCGGCACCGGGCGGCGTGGCCGCTGCTCACCGGTGTGCTGTGGGTGGGGCAGGAGGCGCTGCGTGACCGCACCCCGTTCGGCGGGTTCCCGTGGGGGCGGCTGGCGTTCAGCCAGGACACGTCGCCGCTGCTGAAGCTCGCGGCGCTCGGCGGCGCCCCGCTGGTCACGTTCGCCGTCGCGGTCGCCGGTGGGCTGCTGGTCACCGCCGCGTGGCGGGACTGGCGGCGTGCGCCCGGGCAGTGGCGGCCCGTCGCCGGGCTCACCGCCGCGTTGGTGGCGCTGCTCGCCGCCGGTACGGCCGTGCCGACCGGGGTACGCGGCGCGGGCGACACCGTGACCGTCGCGATCGTGCAGGGCAACGTGCCGCGTCTCGGGCTGGACTTCAACGCGCAGCGGCAGGCGGTGCTGAACAACCACGTCGACGCGACGCTGGAGCTGGCGCGTCGGGTCGCCGAGGGCGGGCAGGACCGTCCGGACGTGGTGGTGTGGCCGGAGAACTCCAGCGACATCGACCCGTTGCGCAACCCGGGCGCGGGGGAGCGGATCTCCCAGGCGGCCGACGCGATCGGCGCGCCGATCCTGGTCGGTGCGGTGCTGGTCGGGCCCGGCCGGGGTGAGGTGCGCAACGCGGGGCTGCTGTGGCGGCCGGGCACCGGCCCGGATCTGGGCCAGGTGTACACGAAGCGGCATCCGGTGCCGTTCGCCGAGTACGTGCCGCTGCGGTCCATCGCCCGCAAGGTCAGCTCCCAGGTCGACCGGGTCCGGTCCGATTTCGTAGCCGGTGACCGTCCCGGCGTGCTGAACACCGGCCCGGCGGTCCTCGGCGACGTGATCTGCTTCGAGGTCGCCTACGACGGCATCGTCCGGGACACCGTCACCGGCGGCGCGCAGCTGCTGGTGGTGCAGACGAACAACGCCACGTTCGACGTGGCCGAGGCCCGCCAGCAGCTGGCCATGGTGCGGCTGCGGGCCGTGGAGCACGGCCGGGCCGCGTTGATGGCCTCCACGGTCGGTGTGTCCGGGTTCGTTTCCCCGGACGGGCGGGTAGACGGTGCGACCGGGTTCAACACCGCCGCGGTGGTGGTGCGGCAGATGGAACTCGGTAACGGGCGTACCCCGGCGACCACTGCCGGGGTGTGGCCGGAGGTGGCGCTGACGGCGCTGGCGGTCGCGGCCCTGGCCGGTGCGGCCGTGCTGCGCCGCCGCCGGGAGGTCGCTCCCGGCTGAGCCGACGAGAGGCGGTGCGACGGTGGGCGTGGCAGCCGACAGGCGGACGGTCGGCCATCCCGGGGTGGGGCGGGTCCTGGTGGTCATCCCCACCTACAACGAGGCCGACAACGTCGGGCGCATCGTCGCCCGGGTACGCGAGGCGGCGCCGGCGGTGGACGTCCTCGTCGCCGACGACAACAGCCCCGACGGCACCGGCGCGATCGCCGACACGATCGCCGACGGCGATCCGGGGGTGCACGTGCTGCACCGGGCCGGCAAGGAAGGACTCGGCGCGGCCTATCTGGCCGGGTTCGCCTGGGCGCGCACGCGCGGCTACGACGCAGTGGTGGAGATGGACGCCGACGGCTCGCACGCCCCGGAGGACCTGCCGGCGCTGCTGCACGCCGCCCGCGACGCCGACGTGGTGATCGGTTCCCGGTGGACGCGCGGCGCGCGGGTGCTGAACTGGCCGTGGCGGCGGCTGCTGCTGTCCCGGGTGGGCAACCTGTACGCGCGGCTGGCGCTGGGCATGCCGGTCAGCGACGCCACCGGCGGCTACCGGGTGTACCGGGCCAGCGCGCTGGACGCGATCGACCTGGGTTCGGTGCGGTCCCAGGGGTACGCGTTCCAGGTGGAGCTGTCGCGGCTGGCGCACCGCGCCGGGGTGCGGATCGTGGAGGTGCCGATCACGTTCGCCGAGCGGGAACACGGCGACAGCAAGATGAGCCCGCTGATCGTGGCGGAGGCGCTGTGGCGGGTCACCCGCTGGGGGGTGCGGGACCGCCTGGCGACCGCGCCGTCACGCCCGGACGCGCTCGCGCGCTGGCCTTGAGCGAGGGCGTGTCATGCTTGAGGGGCGTGATGACCCCGGGCTGATGAGGTGAGATGCGCCGAGGACTGAAGTACGTACCACCGGCCCTGCTGCTGCTCGCGCTGCTGGAGCTGACCGTTTTCGTGCTGGTCGGCCGGGCCGTCGGGTTCGGCGTGGCGGTGCTGCTGGTGTTCGGGGCGTCCCTGCTGGGTCTGGTGCTGCTGCGCCGCGAGGGCATGCGGGCGTGGCGCGGCTTCCGCGCGGCGGCGCAGGCCGGCCGGCCGCCGGGCCCGGAGGTGACCGATGGGCTTGTCGGTCTGCTGGGCGCGCTGCTGCTGGCGCTGCCGGGCCTGGTCAGTGGCGTGGTGGGCCTGCTGTTGCTGGTGCCGCCGCTGCGCCGGCTGGCCGGTGGCGGGGTGCGCCGGGCCACCGAGCGCCGGGTGTCGTCGATGGTCGCCGGTGACCTGTTCGGGCCGCGCCGGGTGCGCGTGTACCGGGGTGCGCCGCAGCCGACCCCGGAGCCCGCGCCGGCCCCGTCGCCTGGTCCCGCGCCGTCGCCGCAGCCGGTCACCGACCCGGGCAAGGCCATCGAGGGCGAGATCGTCGACCGCTGACGCGCCCCCGCTGCGCCGTCAGCTTGATCAACTCCAGTTCGCCGAGGTGGTGGCATCGGACCGCGCCCGACCCCGCCGCCTCCCCGGGCCGGCGGCCCGGTCACCGGCCCGGCACCCGGATCGGCCCACGCGCGGCGGATCAGCAGCCCACAACCAACCCGCCCTCCCATGATCGGCACAAGTTCGGGGAGATGGCGGCATCAAGGCACGCTTGATACCGCCACCTCCCCGAAGTGGCGGGGCCGTGCCTGCCCGGGCAACGAAAAACGCCCCCGGGTGATCCCGGGGGCGTTTTCGGTCATTGCGGGAGGTGCTCAGGCACGACCGCGGCGGGTGCGGACCTCCTGGAGCCGCTCGGCGAGGATGTCCTCCAGCTCGGCGATCGAGCGCCGCTCCAGCAGCATGTCCCAGTGGGTACGCGGCGGCTTGGCCTTCTTCTGCTCCGGCTCGGTGCCGTCGACCAGACGGGCCACGCTGCCGTCGAACTTGCACTCCCAGGTCGTCGGGACCTCGGCGTCGACGGCGAACGGCACCTCGAACTGGTGGCCCTTGGCGCAGAGGTACTCGCGGGTCTGACGCGGCGCGAGCTCCGTGTTGCGGTCGGACTCGTAGCTGACCGCTCCCAGCCGGCTACCGCGCAGCATGCGCTCGCCCATGATCGACTTCCCCTCGTTCGTGGTGCTGGTCTTCAGGTGTAACGACCGGTCACCGCTCGCCCATTCCCCGGCCCGCGGCGGCAGGGCCGTACGCGGGTCGGGAGTGTCAAGGGTAACCGGCCATGACAGCTGCCCGGCGGGGTCGTCCCCGGCCGGGCCGAATCGGTGGAGTGTTTCGCCTGTCAACGGGGATGTTACCCACCTGTTTGCGTGCCGGAGGTGACGATGAGCAGTGACGCGCCGGTCGGGGCCCGACCACCAGCCGGGAAGACCTTCTTCGGTCACCCCCGCGCGCTGTCCACGCTCTTCCTCACCGAGATGTGGGAGCGGTTCAGCTTCTACGGCATGCGGGCGATCCTCGTGCTGTACCTGACCGCCGCGGTCGCCGACGGCGGACTGAACCTCGGCGAGTCCAGCGCCAACGCCGTGTACGGCACCTACAACGCCATGGTCTACCTGATGGCGCTGCCCGGCGGCTGGGTCGCCGACCGGCTGATCGGCGCGCGGCGCAGCGTGCTGTGGGGCGGCGTGGTGATCGCCGCCGGTCACTACGTGATGGCGATCCCCACCGGGTGGAGCGTGTTCGCCGGCATGGCGCTGATCGTGCTCGGCACCGGCCTGCTCAAACCGAACATCTCCACCATGGTCGGTGACCTGTACGAGCGGGACTCGCCGCGCCGCGACGCCGGGTTCTCCATCTTCTACATGGGCATCAACCTGGGCGCGTTCATCGCGCCGCTGATCACCGGCTTCCTCGGCGAGAAGATCAACTGGCATCTGGGGTTCGGCGCCGCCGCGGTCGGCATGACCTTCGGCGTGCTCCAGTACGTGCTGGGCCGCCGCAACCTCGGCGAAGCCGGTGCCCGCCCGGCGGACCCGCTGCTCGGCGCCGACCGGCGGCGCGCGCTGACCCGCGTCGGCGTGGCGAGCGTCGTGGTGCTCGCCGTCCTGCTGGTGCTGCTGGTGGCCGGCTGGTTCACCGTCGACACGGTGGTCAACCTGCTCACAGTGGTGACGGTGCTGGTGACAGTCGGCTACTTCGCGCGGATCCTCACCGACCGGGAGATCAGCGGCACCGAACGCAGCCGGATGAAGGCGTACGTGTGGCTGTTCCTGTTCGCCGCCTCGTTCTGGCTCATCTACGACCAGGCCGGGTCGGTGCTGAACATCTTCGCCGCCGACCAGACCGACCGGTCGGTGGGCGGGTTCACGTTCCCGGCGTCCTGGTTGCAGTCGGTGAACCCGATCCTCATCATCATCGGCGCGCCGCTGGCCGCCGCGCTGTGGCTCAAACTCGGCCACCGGGTGTCCACGCCCACGAAGTTCGCCGTCGGCCTGGTGCTCAACGGCCTGTCGTTCGTGTTGATGGCCGCCGCCGCGCAGGCCGCCGTCGGCGGCGACCTGGTCTCACCGCTGTGGCTCGTCGCGGTGTACGCGATCCAGGTCGCCGGTGAGCTGTCCCTGAGCCCGGTCGGCCTGTCCGCCACCACGAAACTCGCCCCGGTCAAGTACGCGAGCCAGATGCTGGGCCTGTGGTTCCTCGCCACCGCCGTCGGCGACGCCATCGGCGGTCAGGTGGCCCGGCTGGCCGGCACCTGGTCCCAGCCGGTCTACTTCCTGACCTTCGGGCTGGCCTCGGTGGTGCTGGGCCTGGCCGCGGTGATGTTCACCCGCCAGATCCGGCACCTGATGGCCGGCATCCACTGACAGCGCTCACCCCGCCGGGGTCGGCGGCAGCGGCAACGGCAGGCCGGGCAGCCCGTCGATGCTGGTGGCGACGTGGTCCTTGCCGGCGAAGTACGCGCTCAGCGACACGTCGTCCTCCCGGGCGAACCGCCGTTCGTGCAGGTCACGGTCGGCGTCGTAGGTCATGAACGGCACCGCGTAGCCGCAGGTGTCGCGGACCAGCTCGGCGCGCACCACGATGATCGCCCGCAGCCCGTGCGGACCCGGGTCGATGTCCGGGAAGTGGGCAAGCAGGCCGGGCCAGCGCGGGTCGTCGCGGAACACCGGCTCACCGCGCCCGTGCACCCGCACGATGTTCGGCGGGCCGGCGAACGCGCACCACATCAGCGTGATCCGGCCGTTCTCCCGCAGGTGGGCGATGGTCTCGGCGTTGCTGCCGGCGAAGTCCAGGTACGCCACGGTGTGCTCGTCGAGCACCGCGAAGCAGCCGCGCAGCCCTTTCGGGGACAGGTTGACGGTGCCGTCACCTGACAGCGGGGCGGTGGCCACGAAGAACATCGGCTGCGCCTCGATGAAGTCCCGCAGCCGCCCGTCGATGCGCTCGTACGTCTTTCCCATGCCCCGATCCTCGCCGCCCGACCGGGTGCGGCGCTGCCCCGTTCCCAGCCCGTGGCCGCCTCAGCCGGTACGCGTGCCGAGCCGCGCCAGCGCCGTCGCCAGATCGCTCACCTGGTCGGCGAGCTGCCCGGCCCGGCGCTGCGCGGCGTCCCGGTCGGCCTCGATCACCGCCGTCCGCGCGGCCAGGTCGGCCGCCCGGGCCTCGGCGGCGCTCGCGGCCCGCCGCGCGTCGGCCAGCTCCGCGGCGACCGCGTCCCGCTCGGCGGTACGGGCCGTAGCCTGCTCCACCGCGGCGGCCATGTCGGCACGGGCGCGCTCGACGGAAGCGGCAGCCTCGGCACGGGCTCGTTCCAGCGCCGCCTCCGCGTCGGCGCGTGCCGCGTCGGCGCGGTCCCGCTCGGCGAGGGCCTGCCGCGCGGCGGCGGCCTCGGCGTCGGCACGTTCGGCGGCGGTCCGGGCCGTGCGCTCCGCCTCGGCGGCCCGCCCCTGGGCGGCCTGCGCGTCGGCGCGCGCCCGGTCGGCCTCGGCGCGGGCCTGTTCGGCCCGGTCCAGGGCCTCGGTGGCGGATCGGGTGGCCCGCTCGGCGTCGGCCCGGGCGGCGTCCCGCTCGGCGGTCAGCTCGGCCGCGCGGCGGCGTTCGGCGTCACGTTCGGTGCGTACCGTGCGCAGTTCGTGCCGGGCCGCGTCGCGGTCGCGTTCGGCCTGCACCCGCAGCGCCTGCGCGGCACCCGCCTCGGCGCGCGCGGCGTCGCGGGCGTCCTCGGCCGCGGCGACCCGCTCGGTGGCGGCGGACGCGGTGGCCTCCGCCCGTTCGGCGCGTTCGGCGGCGGTGTCGCGGTCGGCGTACGCGGCGCGGGCCTGCTGCCGGTCCCGGGCCGCCGCGGCGGTCGCGTCCTCGGCCTCACGGCGGGCCTCGTCGCGTTCGGCGTGCGCGGCGGCGACCTGCGCCGACGTCTCCGCGCGCAGCTCGGCGAGCTGCCGCTCCACACCGGCCGGTGACAGTTCGGCGTGCAGCGCCTCGGTGAGCGTCTCCACGATCTGGTCGAGCCGGTCCACCGCCTCCCAGGTGCGCGCCACCTGCCCGGGCAGGCCGGGGGAGTTGCGGTGACGCATCCGCGAGTTGCGGGCGGCCCGCTGGCAGGCGCCGTCGTTGTCCCGGCAGTAGCGGAACGGGCGGCCCGCGCCGACGCGCTGCGGCACGTCGCGTCCGCAGTGGGCGCAGGGTCGGGTGTCGGTGGCGGGCTCGGCGTCCATCGGGGGCGAAGTCTATCCGGCGGCGTCCGCCCGGGCCGCGCCGTCGAGGGTGTAGCGGCGTTGGAGCAGCACGGCGACCACCATCACGGCGGCGGGCAGCAGCCCGAAGCCGTAGCGCAGCGCGTCCAGCGCGGTCGGGGACTGGGTCACGGTCTGCCCGGCGGTCGAGGCCACGAACCCGCCGGCGGCGAGGCACAGCGCGTACGCGTAGGGGCCGAGCGCGGCGCCGGTGGCCTCGGTGGCGGTCCACACCCCGGTGTACGTGCCGGCCCGCTCGGTGCCGCCTGCCGCGCGGATCACGTCGGGCAGCATCGAGAACGGCAGCAGTTGCATGCCGGCGAACGCCACCCCGAGCACCGCCACGGCGGCCACCAGGACCGGCAGTCCGGCGGGGCGGCCGATCGCCAGCACCAGCGACCCGGCGGCGAACGCGGCCTGCCCGGCGAGCAGGGCACGTTGCTTGCCGATCCGCCGCGCCACCGCCAGCCAGCCCGGGGTGACCAGCAGCGCGGGTGCGACGAACGCGGCCACCAGCACGGTGGTGAGTCCGGGGCGGCCCAGTTCGTACTCGGCGTAGTAGGGCACCCCGGCGAGCACCAGGTGGGTGGTGGTGGACATGGCCAGGTACGCGCCGACCAGCCAGCGGAACTGCCGGTCCCACAGGCTCGCCGCCAGCGCCCGCCACCCGCCCGGGCCGTGCGGCGGGGCCGTGTCGGCGGCGGTGCGGCGCAGCCGGCCGATCCCGGCGACGCCGACCAGCATCGCGGCGAGCATCCCGGCCGCCAGCACCACGCCCATCCGCAGGTAACCGTCGCGTGTGGCGTCGTCGCCGCCGGCCAGCAGCGGCGCGAGCAGTCCGGAGACCAGGATGCCGAGCGTCAGCACCACCATCCGGAACGCCATCAGCCGGGTCCGCTCGTGGTAGCCGATCCGCAGGTCCGCCGGGGTCGCCAGGTAGGGCACCTGGTACGCGGCGAACAGCAGGTTGCCGGCGACGAAGAAGACCGCCACCCAGCCGGCCGCGGCGGCGCCGGTGAGGCCGCCGGGCACCGCGAACAGGGCGGCGAACGCCAGCGGCAGCGCACATCCGGCCAGCAGCAGCCGGCGGCGGTGGCCCCGGCGGGCCTGCTCCACGTCGCAGCGGTGCCCGATCCACGGGTGCAGCAGCACGTCGGCGATCTTCGGCAGCAGCAGCGTGAGCCCGGCGAGCCACGGCGCGACCGCCAGCACGTCGGTCAGGAAGTAGAGCAGCAGCAGCCCGGGCACGGTGACCCAGACGCCCATGCCGAGTGAGCCGGTGGCGAACCCGACGAGCGGGCCGCGCGGCAGGGTGACCGCGTCGGAGCGCTGATCCAGCCCGGTCATGGCGGTCTCCTGTCCTCGGGGCGCGCCGCCCCCAATCCAACGGTTGCTGGATTGTAGGGGTAACAATGGCCGGATGACCATGCCTCGCCGCCGTCCGGGCCGGCCCCGCCGCGACGACCAGCGGCCGACCCGTGACCTGGTGCTCGCCGCCGCCACCGCCTTGTTCGCCGAGCGGGGCTTCGACGCGGTGAGCGTCCGCGACGTCGCCGCCGCGGCGGGGGTGGACGCGGCCACCGTCGTGCACCACACCGGCACCAAGGCGCAGCTCTACGACGCCTGCTTCGCCCGGGTGTTCAGCGCCGAGCGGGAGGTCATCGAGGCAGCAGGGGAACGCGCCCGGGCGGCCCTGGCAGCGGGCCCGCAGGACGCGCTGCGGGCGCTGCACGACCTGGTGGACGTGTTCGTCGACTTCCTGGAGGACCGGCCGGAGACGACCGCGCTGTGGCTGCGCCGCTGGCTGGAGCCGCAGCGGCACGGCGAGCTGGACCGCCGCTACGCCGCCCCGCTGTACGGGCTGGTCGAGGAGCTGCTGGTGGCGGCGTCCGGGGCCGGCGCGCTGACCGAGCCGACCCCGCACGTGACGGTGCGTTCCCTGGTCTGGGCGGTGCACGGGCACGTGGTGGCGCTCGCCGCCGGGACCGGCTCGGGGGCTCGGGAGCGCCGGGAGTTCCGGGCGTTCGTGCACCGATTCCTCGACGCGCTGTATGCCGGCGGCCCGGGAGACACCCGCCCTTGACGCCGGCCCGCGCTCCGGGGATTATCCATCAGTCGTTGGATTAAGGAGGCGGGTATGGCCACACCCAGGGTCGCTGTCGTCGGCGCCGGAGCCGCCGGGCTGGCCACGCTCAAGGCGCTCGCCGACGCCGGTGTCCCGGCGGTGGCGTTCGAGGCGGCGGACACGCTCGGCGGCCTCTGGGTGTACGGCGCCCCCGGCTCGCCCGCGTACCGGACGCTGCACCTGAACACCAGCAAGGGGCGCACCGAGTTCGCCGACCATCCGATGCCCGCCGACTGGCCCGACTACCCCGACCACGCCCGCGTCGCCGGCTACCTCGGCGACTACGCCGACCGGTTCGGGCTGCGCGAGGCGGTACGGCTGCGGCACACCGTCGAGCAGGTCACCCGCACCGGCGACGGCTGGCGGGTGCGGGCCACCGGCCCGGACGGCCCGGTCGAGGTCGACGTCGAGGCGGTGGTGGTCGCCAACGGGCACAACCGGGTGCCGAAGCGACCCGAGCCGTACCCGGGCGAGTGCGCCGCCGAGCAGATGCACAGCCACGACTACCGCGGCCCGGAACAGCTCGCCGGGCGACGGGTCCTCGTGGTCGGTGGCGGCAACTCGGCCATGGACATCGCCGTCGACGCCTCGTACGCCGCCGAACGCACGCTGCTGTCGCTGCGCCGCGGCGTGTGGGTGGTGCCCAAGTACCTGCTCGGCCGCCCGTCGGACACGCTCAACGGCGCGCTGGCCCGGCGGCTGCCCTGGCGGCTGCGGCAGCGGATCAGCCAGACCATGATCACCACTGCGGTCGGCCCGCCCACCCGGTACGGGCTGCCCGCACCGGCGCACGGCTTCCTCCAGGACCACCCGACGCTGTCCGACGCGCTGCTGTCCCGGCTCACCCACGGCGACATCCAGGCCCGGCCCGGCATCGCCCGCTTCGACGGCGACCGGGTCGAGTTCACCGACGGCCGCCACGACGAGATCGACCTGGTCGTCTGGTGCACCGGCTACCGGGTGGAGGTGCCGTTCCTCGACCCGGCGCTGCTCGGCGACGGCGCCGACCGGCTGCCGCTGTACCGGCACGTGTTCCACCTGGACGCCCCCGGTCTGGCGTTCGTCGGGCTCATGCAGTCCACCGGCGCGGCGTTCCCCCTGGTCGAGGCGCAGGCCCGGCTGGTGGCCGCGCGCCTGGCCGGCACCTGGACGCCACCGGATCCGGCCCGGCAGGCCGCCGCCTGCCGCGACGAGTTGCGCGCCGCCACCGCCCGGTGGGGGCAGCGCCGCCCGCACATGCGCGTGGACTTCGACGTCTACCTGGCCGAACTGGGCCGCGAACTGGCCGCCGGGCGGCGCCGCGCCGGAGCGGCCCGATGAGCGCGGCAGGCCGTGAGCGGACCGGAGTGAACGCGCCGGGCCGTGGCAGCGGGCTGGCCGGACGGCGGGTGCTCGTCACCGGCGCCCGGGGCACGTTCGGGCAGCACCTGGGCGCGGCGCTCACCGCCGCCGGCGCCCACGTGGTCGGGCTGGACCTGCACGCCGACCCCGACGTCACACCGCCGGTGCTCGGCGTCGACCTGACCGACCCGGCCGCGACGCCACCGGCGGTGGCCGCGGCCGTCGACCGGCTCGGCGGGCTGGACCTGCTCGTCAACAACGCCGGTGTCGGCGGGCCCGCGCCCGCCGAGCTGCCGCCGGACGAGGTGGTACGCCGCCAGATCGAGGTGAACCTGCTCGCCGCCTGGCGGACCACCGCCGCCGCGATGCCGGCCCTGGAGGCGGCCCGCGGCCGGGTGATCTTCGTGGCCAGCCGGATGGCGGTGCTGCCGCTGCCGCTGGCCGCCGCGTACGGGGTCAGCAAGCGGGCGCTCGTCGCGTACGCCGACGCGCTGCGCCACGAAGTCGGCACCCACGTGGGCGTCAGCGTCGTCTACCCGAGCATGGTCGCCTCCCCGATCCACGACAGCACCGTGGCGGCCGGGCTGTCGCTGAGCGGGGTGTCCCGCCCGGAGCCGGTCGAGGGGGTGGTGGCCGCGATCCTGCGCGCCGCGACCGCCCGGCGCGCGCCACGGGACGTCGCCACCACCCGGCGCGGCCGGATCGAACTGGCGCTGGCCCGGCACGCTCCGGCGCTGGCCGACCGGATGGTGCGCCGTACCGTCGCCACAAGACTGGCCGCCGGTGACCTGGACGGTGCGGCGCTGGCCGAGGGCATGGTCCGGCGGCACCGGCAGGACCGCCGGTAGCCTGCTCGCCATGGCCGTCTCGCCCTACATCGCCCGGCTGCGCCGCCACGTCGGCCACGACCTGCTCATGCTGTACGGCGTCAGCGGCGTGGTCACCGACGACGCGGGACGGGTGCTGCTGGCCCGCCGGGGCGACAACGGCCGCTGGTCGGTCCCGGCGGGCACCGTCGACCCGGGCGAGCAGCCCGCCGACGCGCTGGTGCGGGAGGTCCACGAGGAGACGGGCGTGAAGGTGGCGATCGACCGGCTCGCCGGTGTCGCCACCCACCCGGTGGTCTACCCCAACGGCGACGCCTGCGAATACCTGAACATCTGGTTCCGCTGCCGGGCGGTCGGCGGGGCACCGGCGGCCGACGGCGACGAGTCGCTGGCGGTGGCCTGGTTCGCGCCGGACGCGCTGCCCGACCTGGACGACTGGGCGCGGCTGCGGATCGGCACCGCGCTCACCGACGACGCCCCGCCCTGGTACGCCGCGCCGGGACAGAGTCACCCGGCGCTGCACCAGCCCGACAATCTCTAGCCGAACGCCACCTCGTACGGCCGGCCCGGGGTCAGCGTCACCGCACGGTGGCCGCCGGGCGCGTGCACGACTACGCGCTGCGCCACCGGCGACACCAGCCGCGCCCGGACCCGGCCCGGCGTCCAGGTCAGCTCCTCGACGACGACCCGGCCCCGGCAGGTGATGCCGCGCAGCGTGCCCGAGGACAGGCCCGGTAGCGGCGCGGGCAGTAGCCGCAGCGTTCCCGGGCACGACTGCACCAGCGACTCGATCAGCACCGCCGGGAGCGCGTGCGCGGCGTCGGCGTTGTACGTGGTCCGGCCCGGGTTGTGCGCGCTCATCAACGACCGGAAGAACATGTCCGCGCCGAGGATCTTGCGCAGGTTCGCCGCGACCAGTTCGCCGTCGCGCAGCCGTGCCGCCGCCAGCGCCCGGTGCAGGCTGCCGTGCGCGGACCGGTTCTCGTCGCCGCGCAGCGTCAGCGCCCGGTGCGCGGCGGCGGCCAGTTCCGGGGTGTCGTCCGGGTCGATCTCGTGCAGCGGCCACACCGGATACAGGTGGCTGACGTGCCTGTGGTCCTCGTCGCCGGTGCTGCCCGGCCACGCCCACTCGGCGAGCGCGCCGCGCCCGTCGACCAGGTAGTCCGGCGGCCGCACCCCGGCCCACCGGTCATCGCCTGTCACCTCGGCGGCCAGCCGCAGCGCGTGCCGGGCGGCGGCGACGTCCATGGTGGCGTTGACCGCGACCGGCGCGACCCGGCCGGTGTCGTCGTACGGGCCGGTCTCCGGCGAGTACGACGGCACCAGCGCCGGCCGCCCGTCCACGACGGTCAGCACGTCGGCGAAGAAGTCCGCCACCTCGGCCAGCCAGCCGGCCACCTCGCCCAGCGGCTCACCGGTGACCATGTGGTGTTCGTGCAGCGGGTGCAGCAGCCAGTCCGCGCCGGCCAGCCACGCGGTGAACGGCCAGTCGGGGTGGACGTGGAACAGGTGCCCGTGCTCGCCGTCGGTGCGGCTGGGTGCCAGCAGCCCGCGCGCCCCGTACACCGTGCGGGCGTTGGCGCGCCAGTGGTCCACCTGCGCGGCGACCAGCCGGGCGTGCGCGGCTGTCACCTCGGGCAGCGCGCCCACGTTCGCGCCCGCCAGTTGGAGGTTCAGGTTCGCGTCGGTGGTGAAGTCACCGGCCCACGCGGCGTCCCAGGAGCCCAGCCACAGCCCGGTCAGCCGGGGCGGCAGCACCCCGCTGGCGCTGAACAGCAGGTACCGGCCGGCGTGGAACAGCCGTTCCAGCAGCGCCGGGTCCAGCCGGTCCGGCGCGGCGGCCTGCCGGGCCAGCAGCTCACCGACTGGTAGCGCCCGGTCGGCGGCGGGCACGCCGAGGTCCAGGCCGACCCGGGTGTACGGGCCGAGATGGCGCGGCACGTGCCGGGCCAGCAGCGTGTCGTAGTCCCCGGTCAGCGCGGCGAGCCGCCCCTCCGAGGCCCGGGTACGCCACGGCGGCGCGCCGGGCCGGTCCACGAGCGTGGTGAGCAGCGCCGGTCCGCGTACCCGCACCCGGTCGCCGTCGACGGTCACGTCGCCGCGCAGCAACGTCAGCCCTTCGAACCCGTACGCGCCGCCGGCGTCCGGATAGCGGGCGCGGACCCGCAGGAACACCAGCCCGCCGCGGCGGTACGCGGCGTGCTCGTACACCACGTCGGCCGGCTTGCCGGGCAGCTCACCCGTCGCCCCGACCACGCAGTCGCCCTGGTCGAGGTGAAGCACCGCCACGTCGTCGGCGCGGGAGGCGAAGCAGCGCCGCCGCCCGCCCGACCAGTCGACAGTCACCTCCCCGGTGGTGAAGTCGGTGTCGCGCCGGTAGTCGCGTACCGGTCCGGGCGCGGCGTCGACTGTGAGCGCGTACCCGGGGTGGAACGACTGGGTCCACTCCAGTTCCCGGCCGCCGGTGAGCAGCCGGGCGGCCTCGGCCCGGCGTCCGGCGAGCACCAGCGCGCGGATGTGCGGCATCCGGCCGGCCAGCTCGGGCGCGCGGGCGTCCCGGGTGCCGTTCGGCAGGACGAGCCGGTGGTGGTTCACCACGATCCGTTCCGCGTGCGGCCGCCCGTGGACCATGAGTCCCAGCTCGCCGTTGCCGGTGAGGAACGCGTCCGTCCAGTCGTCGGCCGGTACGGTGTCGTGGATGCGGTGCGCCGTCACCGGCCGGCGCTGGTGTCCCGCACGGTGAGGTGCGGTTCCAGCAGCGTCACCTCCGGCACCGGCTCGCCGTTCAGGCGCCGCATCAGCAACGCCACCGCCTGCCGTCCGACCTCCTCGGCGGGCACCGGCACGCAGGTGAGCCCTGACTGCTCGGCCAGCTCGTCCGGGCAGATCGCGACCACCGACACGTCGCGGGGCACCCGGCGGCCCAGCAGCGGCAGCGTGGCGAGCACCGGCCCGACCGCCGACTCGTTCTGCACGACCAGCCCGGTGACGTCCGGATGGTCGGCGAGCAGCGCCTCCAGGTCCCGGCGTACCGCGGCCGGTCCCTCCTCGCAGGGCCGGGTCACCGCGTCGACGCCGAGCCGCTCGGCCGCGGCGCGTACCCCGGCGCGGGTGCGGTGGGCGAACCCGGTGCCCCGGTCGTAGACCGCGGCGGGGGCGCCGAGCAGCGCGATCCGCCGGTGCCCGGCGGCGGCCAGGTGTTCCACGCACAGCTCACCGGCGCGCCGGAAGTCGAGGTCCACGCAGGCCAGCCCGGTGCTGTCGGCAGGGTGCCCGATCAGGACGCCGGGTAGCGCCAGCTCGCGCAGCAGCGGCACCCGGGAGTCCTCCAGCTCCACGTCCATCAGCAGCACGCCGTCGACGAGCGCGCTGCCGGCGATGCGGTGCAGCCCGGCCGGTCCCTCGTCGGCGGTGACCAGCAGCACGTCGTGGTCGTAGCGCCGGGCGGTGGTGACCACGGCGGTGGCGAACCGCATCACCACTGGCACCTGCATGCCGGTACGCAGCGGCAGCACCAGCGCGATCACGTTGGCCTTGCGGCTGGCCAGCGCCCGGGCCCCGGCGTGCGGGTGGTAGCCGAGCGCGCGGACGCTGGCGAGCACCCGTCCCCGGGTGGTGGCCGAGATGGTGCGCTTGCCGCTGAGCACGTACGACACGGTGCTGGCGGCCACCCCGGCGTGCCGGGCCACGTCGGCGATGGTGACCTGCTCACCCGGGGTCCGGCCGCTCACCGGACCGCCCCGATGCGGGAGCCCGCCGGCTCGGCGGTGGCGTCGCCGCCGGTCACTGTCAGCGCGCCGGCGAGCCGGATGTCCCGCGCGGACCGGCCGACCAGCACGGAGTGGACGGCGTCCTCCACCACCATCGCGGCGCGGGTCTCGTCCCACCAGGCCAGATCGGCGGTACGCAGCCGCAGCGTCACCCGGGCGGCGCAGCCCGGGTCGAGCGTGACGCGGGCGAAGTCGCGCAACTGCCGCAGCGGCTGCTTGACCCGGGAGCGCCGCTGCCGGGTGTAGAGCTGCACGACCTCGGTGCCCGGGCGGCGGCCCGTGTTGGTGACCTCGACGCTCACCTCCACCTCCTCGCCGGCGCGCGCCGTGGTGGTGCTCAACCGGAGGTCAGCGTAGTCGAACGTGGCGTAGCTGAGCCCGTGCCCGAACGGGTACAGCGGCTCACCCCGGTGGTACAGGTACGTGGCGTCGGCGCCGATGACGTCGTAGTCGAGCAGGTCGGGCAGTTCGGCGGCGTCGGCGTACCAGGTCTGGGTGAGCCGCCCGCCCGGGTCGGCGGCGCCGAGCAGCACATCGGCCAGCCCGTTGCCGTGCTCCTGTCCGCCGTGGGCACTCCACAGCACCGCCGGCACGTGCTCCTGCGCCCAGCCCACCGCGTACGGGTAGCTGCTCGTCAGCGCCAGCACGGTCCGCGGGTTCGCGGCGTGCACGGCCCGCAGCAACTCGGCCTGGCCGGTGGGCAGCTCCAGGTCGGCCCGGTCCTCGGTCTCCCGGCCGTTGACCATCGGGTGGTTGCCGAGCACCACCACCGCCACGTCGGCTTCGGCCGCGAGCGCGGCGGCAGCGGCGGCCCCGTCGACGAGCAGCGTCACGGTGAACACGGCCGGGTCGCCGGTGGCGACGCTCAGCCGTCCGTCCGGTGCGACGCCGACGTGCCGGCCGGTGGCCAGGTGGTGCAGCAGCGCGGTGCCGTCGGGCCGGTGGTGCAGGCGGAACGTCTCGCGTACCACCCAGCCGCCCGGTCCGTCGCGGTCGGCGGCGAGGCCCCCGGTGTCGTCGGCGCCGACGTACCGGCCGGTGTCCACGGCGCGCAGCGCCACCACGTCCTGCCCCCAGTCGACCACGTCGAACTCGGCCGCTGTGTCGCCGAGCGCCAGCGGGCCGTCGTCGTGGCGTACCGCGCGGTCGCCGACGTGCAGGGTGATCCGGTCGGTGCCGGGGTGGGTGGTCACCTCGGGCAGCCGTCCGAGCAGCCCGGCGTACGGGCTGATCGTGTACGGCGGGGTGCCGCTGTACCAGTCGGTGAGCACGGTGTCGGCGAGCGGGCCGAACACCGCGACCCGGGTGCCGGGGCGCAGCGGCAGCAGGCCGTCGTTGCGCAGCAGCACCACCGACTGGCGGGCGGCCTCGCGGGCGAGTTCCCGGTGGGCGAGGCTGTCGAGCGTGTCCGGCGGCACGTCGTCGTGGGGGTCCGGGGCCAGGTCGCCCAGCCGCGACCGCACGGACAGGATCCGCCGTACCGCCCGGTCCACGTGGGAGGGCTCGATCAGTCCGCGCGCCAGCGCCTCGGTGAGGCGCTCCACTGTGGGGGCGCTGTCCTCGTCGTCCTCGGTGAAGCTGTCGATGCCGGCACGCAGCGCGGCGGCGAAGCCCGCCACGTGGTCGGGCAGGTACTCCTGCACGCCGGCGATGTTGCCGACCGCCCCGGCGTCACCCACCACCATGATCTCGTCGTCGGCGTAGCCGCGCAGCTCACCCTCGATCAGTGGGCTCAGGTGCGCTGGCACGCCGTCGACCAGGTTGTACGACGCCATCACCGCCACCGCCGCACCTGCCGCCAGGGGAGCGCGGAACGCGGGCAGCTCGTACTCGTGCAGCACCCGGGGCGGCAAGTCGCTGGAGGTGGTGGCCCGGTCGGTCTCGTTGTTGTAGCCGAGGAAGTGCTTGAGCGTCGGCGCGGTCCGCAGCCGGATCGGGTGGTCGCCGCGCAGCCCCAGCGCGTACGCGGTGGCGAGCCGGCCGGTCAGCCACGGGTCCTCGGACCAGCCCTCCTCGTTGCGCCCCCACCGGGGGTCGCGCAGCGGGTTGACCACCGGTGCCCACACGTTGAGGCCGGCGCGGTCCGGGTCGGCCCGGTGCTTGACCCGCACCTCGTCGCCGACGGCGGCCCCGACCGCCCGGATCAGGTCCGGGTTCCAGGTCGCGGCCAGGCCGATCGCCTGCGGGAAGACGGTGGCGGTGCCGAGCCACGCGACGCCGTGCAGCGCCTCGGTGCCGGTGCGGAACGCGCGCAGGCCGAGCCGGGGCACCGGCGCCTGCCACTGGTGCAGCAGGCCGAGCTTCTCCGGCAGCGTGAGCCGGGCCAGCAGGTCGACGAGACGGTGGGGGACGGGGTCGGTCATGGTGGGCGCCTCCGGTCGGCGTACGTGCTGCCGCTCGTTCGTCGAAGCGCTTCGACTAACGAGCCGGTGATGCGGCGGCGCGTACGCGAAAAGGGGTGGTGGTGGGGGTCGGCGGTGTCGGCCCGGAGCGGTGGTGAAGCGCTTCGACAACCGCCGAAAAACACGCCGCTTCGCAGGTTGCCCGGTCCCGGAACGCGGCGCTACCGAGGTTGACACCTCCCGGCGGGTGCGGTCAAGGGGTCATCCGGCGGGCAGGCGTCCTGCCTCCACTGTGGCCATTGCGGCGGTGGCCCCGCCCAGCGCGCCGGCCGCGGACCCGAGCGTGCTGGCCTCCAGCCGCACGCCGGGTGGGACCGGTGTGCGGGCGGCGAGTTCGGCGTGGGCGGCCGGCAGCAGCCACGGCGCGAGCGCCGCCAGGTGACCGCCGACCACCACCACCTCCGGGTCGAGTAGCCCGGACAGCACCGACACGGCCTGCCCGAGCAGCCGGCCCATCTCGGTGAGCCCGGTCCGTACCGGCTCGTCCCCGGCGCGGGCCAGGGCCTGGATCCGTTCGATCTCCGGCAGGTGGTCGGTGACCGGCCCGGCGTCTGGTAGCAGCCGGCGGATCACCGCGTCCACGCCGAGCAGCGCGGTGAGGCAGCCGCGCCGCCCGCAGTCGCAGGCCGGGCCGTCAGCGGCCAGCGGCAGGTGCCCGACGTCCCCGGCGAAGCCCCGGCCGCCGCGCAGCAGCCGGCCGCCGCTGATCAGGCCCGCGCCGATCGCCGGGCCGCCGGTGAGGTGCACCAGATCGGTGGTGGCGGCGTACGGGCCGTGCCGCCGCTCGGCCAGCACGGCGAGGTTGGCCTCGGTGTCGACGGCGACGGGGAAACCCGGGTCGCGTAGCGCGCGGCGCACCGACGCCGCAAGCGGCACGCCGCGCCAGCCCAGCGCCGGGGCGGCCGGCACGTCGCCGTCGGGATCCACCAGCCCTGGTACGGCAACGGTCAGGCCGAGCACGGTGCGGTCGGCGCCGATCCGGGTGACGGCGCGCCGGACCAGCGCGGCGAGCGCCTTCACCGTCTCCTCGGGACCGGCGGTGGCGGCGGGGAACGCCCGTCGCCAGGTGAGCACCGGGTCGCCGCCCGGTCCGGCGGCGACCGCCACCAGTTCGTCCGCGCCGACGCGCAGGCCGAGCCCGACGTAGCGGGAGCCGTCGAGCACGAGCATGGTGGCCGGGCGGCCCACCCGGTTCTCGGTCAGCCCGGTCTCCCGCAGCAGGCCGTGCTCGATCAGCTCGGCGACCAGGCTGGAGACGGTGGCCTTGTTCAGCCCGGTGTGCGCGGCCACGTCGGCCCGGGAGCAGGGGGCATGCCGGCGGACGTGCCGGAGCACAGCGGCCCGGTTGGTCACCCGCACGTCGCCGAGGTCGGCCGTCGGCCGGTCGATGCTGATCACGTACTGCCCGCCTCCTGCGCCCGGCCCCGAGTTCGGCTACAGCTTAAACTAAATGGGCGAGATTCCGGCCGGCCGGTCTCCGCCGCCGAACCACGGCGCGAACGGCGTCACCGGGACCGGCTCGCCGTCGAGCACCACCCGGCGCGGCGGATCCTCACCGACCACGCTGACCCGCCGTACGTCCAGCGGCCCGTCCACGCGTACACGCAGCGTGTCCCCGTCGCGCACGGCGGTGATCGTGGTGTCGCCGTCGGGGTCGTGCACCATGCTCACGCCGTCCACGCCGCCCCATGCCACCAGCGTGACGTCCCGGAACGCGCCGGTCCCGACCGTCGCCGCGGGCGTCACCGTGGGGATCAGCGCGCCGTGCCGCACGTACAGCGGCAGCCGATCGAGCGGCACGCTCACCCGCAGGTGCCGGCTGCCGGGGTGCCGCTGCCCCGTGTACGCGTCGAGCCAGTCGTCGCCCGCCGGCAGGTAGACGGCACGCTCGCCGGACGGGTCGAGCACCGGCGCCACCAGCAGGTCGGGGCCGAGGCGGTACTGGAGGTCGGCGGTCCAGGCGGCCGGGTCGTCAGGGGTGTCGACGAGCAGCGCCCGCAGCATCGGGCCGCCGGTGCGGGCGCTCGCCACCGCCACCGACCAGAGGTACGGCAGCAGCCGGTAGCGCAGCCGCAGCGCGTCCACCGCGTGCCGTTCCGCCTCGGGCGGGAACTCCCACGGCAGGCGGCTGGTGGTGCCGTGCAGCCGTACCAGCGGGGAGAGCGCGCCGAACTGGGTCCAGCGCACGTACAGGTCCGGTTCGGGGGTGCCGTGGAAACCGCCGGTGTCGTGGCTCCAGAACGGCACGCCCGACAGCCCGTGGGACAGGCCGCCACGCAGCGTGCTGGCCATGCCGGGCCAGGTGGCGTTGACGTCGCCGCTCCACTGGGCGCTGTGCCGCTGCCCGCCCAGGTACGACGAGCGCGCCCACACCGTGCGGTGCCCTGCGACCTCCTCGGTGACGTCGGCGACCGCGTCGTTGAACAGCAGCGCGTACACGTTGTGCAGTTCCACGCCGGTCATGCCGTTGTGCGCGACGGCGTCCGCAGGCACGCCCTCGGCGAAGTCGGTCTTGAACGCCGCGACGCCCTGCGCCAGCAGCGGCCGCAGCAGGCCCTGGAACCAGCGCACCGCCGCGGGGTTCGTGAGGTCCACGATGGCGCACTCCGGGTAGCTGCCGTGCCAGGTGTCGGCGACGTACGTGCCGCCGTCGGGGCGGCGCAGGAAGTACCCGGCGGCCTCGGCCTCGGCGTAGAGCGGGCTGCCGGTCATCAGGTACGGGTTCATCCACAGGCACACCCGGAAGCCCTGCTCGGTGAGGTCCTTGAGCATGCCGTCCGGGTCCGGGAAGGCGTCGGCGTCCCAGCGCAGGTCCGACCAGTGCCCGGCGACCTGCCAGTAGCAGTCGAGGTGCAGCACGTCGCAGGGGATGTCCCGCTCGCGGATGCGCCGGGCCCGTTCCAGCACGCGCTGCTGGCTGTCCGGGAAGAAGCCCGACGAGATCCAGGCGCCGAACGCCCATCTCGGCGGCAGGTACGGCCGTCCGGTCAGCGTGTCGAGCCGGTCGAGTACCCGCTCCGGGGTGGGTCCGGCCAGCACGTAGTAGTCGAGCAGGTCGTCCGGGACGAGGATCTGCACGCTGCTGTGGGTGCTCGCGCACACGTCGAACTGCACCGGCAGTCCGCTGTCGACGAGGACGCCGTAGCCGCGGTCGGACAGGTAGAACGGCACGTTCTTGTGCGAGCGGTCGGACTCGCCGCCGAACGCGTCGAAGTTCCACATCAGCGGTCGCTGGCCGCGCTTGTCCAGCGGCGTGAACTTCTCGCCGAAGCCGACGAACCGTTCGTCGCCGGGTGCGACGAAGCTCTCGTGCCAGGCCACCGGCTCCCCGTCGACTGTGGAGCGGCCGAGCGGCAGCGTGCGGCGGCGACCGCTGATGTCCCGGGTGCCGCCGTCGGCGGCCAGCAGCAGCCGACCGTCGGGGGTGAGGAAGCGCAACCCCCACGGGTCCAGGCGCACCTCGGCGACCACGCCACCGGCACCCACCCGGACGCGCCCGTCGGTGACAGTCACCGTGGCCGGGTGCGGCTGCGGGTGGACCAGCGTCAGTGCCCGTGCGGACCGGCTGCGGACCGAGAGGTCGTCGGCGAGGCGTACCCGGATGATCCCGTCCCCGGCGGCCTCGACGCGCGCGGCGAGCGTGCGGCCGGACGCGCAGGTCGCGGTGAGCGTGACCCCCTGCGCGTCGGTCGCGGCGACCTCGGCCCGCAGCACGTCGTCGGCGCCCTCCTCGCCGGGGGCGCGGACCGGCAGGTCGGGCGGGTCGGCCACGAACGTCTCGTACGGGACCAGCGGCGGGCGGTACGGCATGGGCGTCTCCTCGCGGCGTCCACGGGCGGTCCCGCCAGTTTCTTTGGAAGCCCAACTAACTGTCAATGATCGACGGCATTGACTTTCCGTCTCACCTGTTCCTATTTTGGCCGGGATGCCAACTAAAGCGCTGTGGGACGACGGCCGGCTCTGCTACGGCGGCGACTGGAACCCGGAGCAGTGGCCGCCCGACGTGTGGCGCGAGGACGTCGCCCTGATGCGCGCCGCCGGGGTCAACCTCGTCACCGTCGGCGTGTTCGCCTGGTCCCGGCTGGAACCCGAACCCGGCCGCTACACACTCGACTGGCTCGACGACGTGCTGGACCTGCTGCACACCGGCGGCATCCGGGCCGCCCTGGCCACCCCCACCGCGTCGCCGCCACCCTGGTTCTCGCTGCGCCACCCGGACGCCCTGCCGCTCACCGCCGACGGCGTTCGCCTGCACCACGGCAGCCGGGACACCTACTGCGCCGCCGCGCCCGCGTACCGGGACGCCGCCCGCGGCATCGCCGAGGTGCTCGCCGCCCGCTACGCACACCACCCGGCGCTCGCGCTGTGGCACGTGCACAACGAGTACGGCACCACCTGCCACTGCCCGCACGCCGAGACGGCGTTCCGCCACTGGCTCACCACCCGGTACGGCGACCTCGACGCGCTGAACGACGCCTGGGTCACCAGCTTCTGGAGCCAGCACTACTCCGACTGGGCGCAGGTCGGCACCCCCCGCGCCACCCAGTACCTCGCCAACCCCGGCCAGCTGCTCGACTTCCGCCGCTTCTGGTCCGACACCTTGCTGTCCGCGTACACCGAGCAACGGGACCTGCTGCGCGCGGCGAACCCGGCGGTGCCTGTCACCACCAACTACGTGCTCGGCGACTGGGTGCCGGTCGACCACGCCCGCTGGGCGCGCGAGGTCGACCTGGTCGCGATCGACCACTACCCGTCCGCCACCGACCTGGGCGCGGAGGAGCAGACCGCGTTCGCCGCCGACCTGGCCCGCGGCTGGGCCCGCCACGGCGCCGGACGGCCGGTGCCGTGGCTGCTGATGGAGAGCGCGCCCAACCAGATCCACACCGCCGGGCGCATGCACACCAAGGAACCCGGCCGGATGATCCGGCACAGCCTCGCCCACATCGCGCGCGGCTCCGCCGGGGTGATGTTCTTCCAGTGGCGCGCACCGGCCGGCGGCGCGGAACGCTTCCACTCCGCCGTCGTCTCGCACGCCGGGCCGGACACCCGCGTGTTCCGCGAGGCCGCCGACCTGGGCGCCGCGCTGGGCCGGCTCGCCGGGGCCGCGCCGGGCCGCGTCCAGGCGGCGGTGGCCATCGCGTACGACGCGGCGAGCGGCTGGGCGCTGCGGCACCCGGGAATGCCCCGCGACGGACTCGACCACCCCGGCGAGGCGGCCGCCGTGCACCGGGCGCTGTGGCACGCGGGCGTCACCGCCGACGTGGTGCCGCCCGGCGCCCCGCTCGACGGCGCCCGGCTGCTCGTGCTCCCCGCCCTCTATCTGGCCTCGGACGCCACAGTCGACTGGGTACGCCGGCACGTCCACGACGGCGGGCACCTGCTGGTGACCTGGCTCAGCGGCGTCGCCGACGAGCACGCCCGGGTACGCCTCGGCGGCTACCCGGGCGCGTACCGGGATCTGCTCGGCGTGCGGGTGGAGGAGTTCCACCCCCTCGCCGACGACGAACACGTGCCGCTGACCGGCGGCGGGACCGGCCGGATCTGGTCGGAGACGGTGCACCCGGCCGGCGCGGAGACGGTCAGCGCGTACGCCGGGGGAGTGCCGGCGGGCCGTCCCGCGATCACCCGGAACCGGGTCGGCGACGCGTACGCCTGGTACGTCTCCACCCGCCCCGACGACGACACGTACCGGCGGCTGCTCACCGAGGCGGCCCGGCTCGCCGGTGTGGCCCCGGCCTGCCCCGGCGCGCCCGAGGGTGTGGAGGCGGTACGCCGCCACGACGGCCTGCTCTATCTGCTCAACCACACCGACCGGCCGCAGCGGGTGCCGGCTGCCGGGTTCGAACTGCTCACCGGCGCGGCTGTCGACGGCGAGTTGACGGTGGCGCCGGGCGCCGTGGCGGTGGTACGCGAGAAGACCCCGTGACGCGGCTCTGGCGGCGGGACGTCCTCGGGCGCTGAGGTGCGTACCCGGGTCAGGGGGTGGCGACGGCGGCGCGGGAGCGGTCGGCGGCGATCCGCACCGCGAGCGCCGCCAGCACCGTGCCCATCACCCACCGCTGCACGCGCGCCCAGCCCGGCCGTCGGGTCAGGAACGCCGACACCGAACCGGCGCTCAGCACGATGAGCGCGTTCACGGTCAGCGCCACGACGATCTGGGTCAGGCCGAGCAGCAGACTCTGCACCGCCACGTGCCCGCGCGCCGGGTCGACGAACTGCGGCAGCAGCGACACGTACAGGATGGCGATCTTCGGGTTGAGCAGGTTGGTGACCAGGCCCATGGTGAACAGGCGCCGGGGCCGGTCCGGCGGCAGCGGCGCCGGGGTGAACGCCGACGCGCCACCGGGGCGCAGCGTCCGCCAGGCCAGCCACAGCAGGTAAGCCGCGCCGGCCAGCTTCACCGCCGTGTACAGCGGCGGGACCAGCACGAACACGGTGGCGATACCGGCCACCGCGGCGGCCAGGTAGACCAGGAAGCCGACGGCCACGCCGAGCAGCGACACCAGCCCGGCCCGCCGCCCCTGCGTCACCGACCGGGACACCAGGTAGACCATGTTCGGCCCGGGCGTGAGCACCAGACCGAGCGCCACAAGGGCGATTCCCAGGACCGCGCCGACAGTGACCACGTCGCCTCCCCGTTGCCGACCGTGAACCGGACCCTACGCCGGTTGCCGCCGTCCGCGGGTGCCCGTGGGGCGCTGGTGGGGTGTTGCGCGGGTCACGTGATCGGGTCGAGGGCGGTGATACTTGCCGCATGTCGATCGTGCTGTCCGCGCCGGCCACCCCGACCGCACCCGCCCTGTTGCTGCGCCCGTGGCGCGACGGCGACGCCGGCGCGCTGATCGAGGCGTACCGGGATCCGGTGCTGCGCGCCTGGACCAGGCATCCGGTGACCGGTCCGGCGCAGGCGCAGGTGTTCCTGCGTCGCAGCCACCAGGGCTGGGCCGCAGGGCACCGGTTCATGTTCGCGGTGCTGGAGGAGGACCGGGTGGCGGCCTGCGTGGTGCTCAAGGACGTCCGCCCGGGACGCCCGTCCGCCGAGATCGGCTACTGGACGGCGGCGCCGGCACGCGGGCGGGGCGTCGCGCCACGGGCGGTGGAGGCGGTCACCGCGTGGGCGTTCGCCCGGTTCGCCGCCACCGGCCTGACCCGCCTGGAGCTGCTGCACCAGGTCGACAACCCGGCCTCCTGCCGGGTGGCGGAGAAGAGCGGGTACGTCTTCGCCGAGGTGCTGCCGGCCCGCCCGCCGTTCCCCCGGGACGGCCACCGGCACGTCCGCCACCTGCCCTGACACCGGCCCGCCGCTGCTCTCACGGGCCGAGCAGGCGCAGCAGCAGCCGCGGCTCGCCCGGCCACGCGTCGAGCAGCACCTGCCGGGGCACCTGCCGGGCGGCGTAGCGCAACGCGAGCGCCACCACCACGATGTCGTCCAGCGGGCCGATCACCGGCAGGAACTCCGGGATCAGGTCGATCGGGCTGGCCACCCAGATTCCGGCGACCACGATCGCGACGCGGGCACGGCGGGGCACCCGCGGATCGCGGCGAAGCCGTCGTACCGCTGTCACGCAGTCGGGCACGAACGCGGCCAGATCGCGCAGGATCCCCGGCGGCAGGCGCCGGGCCAGCAGTACCAGGACCGCCCAGCTCACAATCAGGCAGGCCGCCGCCACCGCGAGTCCGATGAGCCAGTCGCGCACGCCGCCACCCCTTTCCCCGGGGGCACGCTACGCCGCAGTCCTGCCCGGCGCCCGGGAACAGCCCGGCCCCGCGCGACGCTGACCCTTGTCGGACGGCGGCGGATACCGTGGGTACGGGAGGTGACGGCGGTGACGACAGACTGGGAGGCCGCGGTCGAGGCGCAGATCCGCTCGGCCCAGGAGCGCGGCGAGTTCGACAACCTGCCGGGCGCCGGCAAGCCCATCCCGGGGCGTGACATGCCCTACGACGAGGGCTGGTGGATCCGCAGCTTCATGGAGCGCGAGCAGATCCCGTCCGACCTGCTGCTGCCCACCCCGCTCCAGTTGCGCCGCCGCATCGAACAGCTCCCGGCCGAGCTGCGCGACCTGCCCACCGAGGAGGCCGTCCGGTCGTACGTGGCGGCGCTCAACACCGAGGTGGTGGCCTGGCTGCGTACCCCGACCGGGCCACGCGTGGTGGTCCGCCCGGTGAACGTCGACGAGGCGGTGCGCCGCTGGCGCGCCGATCGGGAACGCGCCGCGCCGGGCGTCACGGCACCGGAGCCGCAGCGTGCCGCCTCGGCCCGCCCGCGCCGTCGCTGGCGCTGGTGGCGTCGCTGAGAGCGCTCAGGGAAGCGCCGCCTGCCAGGTCCACGCGGTACGCCGCGGCCGGTCGCCGAGCGGCGCGCGGCCGGTCAGCCACAGCAGCACCGGCACCGGGTCGCCGCCCGGCGCGTCGGGGAACAACCGGCGCACCACCCGGGCACACGACTCGGCGGGTGGCGACCAGTCCAGGCCGAGCCCTCGGGTCAGGTCGTGCGTGTGCAGCAGGATCTCGGCCACGCCCATCGCGGCGAACCCGCCCGGATCGCAGGGGCCGAAGTGCCACGCCCGGTCGCCCGGGCTCGCCGCGTCGATGGTGGCGGCGAGCATCCCGGCCGCGGCCGCCGCGACAGTGAGCACCTCGGCGGGCGCGGCGTCGGCGCGTACCCGCAGGTCGAACGGGAGGTAGCCACCGTCGGGCCGGCCGGACACCTGACCGGCGTACGCGGCCAGGTCGTGCGCGACGTGCGCCGCGGTGGTCCAGCAGGACCAGTCCAGGTCGCGCGCGCGTACCGTCCAGTCGCGGTCGACGGCGGGCCGCAGCACGGCGGTCATCGCGGCGGCGGCGGACCGGACATCCGCGCCGTTCACCTGCGCCACACCCGCAGTACGCAGGTGAGCATCGGGAGCGTGAACTCCCCGTCGGCCGTCTCCGGCCGGCTCGCCAGGTAGGCGCGGATGCGGTCGAGCGTCTCCGTACGTTCCCGTTCCGGCATGACCAGCATCCCGGCCCGGGTGGCGAGCGTCGCCACGAGCGAGTCGGCGGTACGGCGCTGCCCGTGCGGGAACTCCGCCTGCTCGGGCGAGCCGAACCGGGCCTCGCCCGTCTTCGGCAGGTGCATGGTCGCCGTCGCGGCGCGCCAGCTCGCGGGCGTGTCCCGGGGGCCGATGGCGGCGCTTCCGCTGACCGCCGCGAGCCCGGCGACCCAGTCGACCCGGTCGTCCACGACGTTCCACAGTCCGGCCAGGACTCCGCCGGGCGCGAGGACCCGGGCGATCTCCGGCCCGGCCACGGCCATGTCGAACCAGTGCATGGCGTTGCCGGCAACGACGGCGTCGACGGAGGAGTCCGGCAGGGGGATCGCCTCGGCGCTGCCGGCGAGCGCACGTACGTCCGGCAGTGTGCGGCGGAGTTCGGCGAGCATCGCCGGGTCCGGCTCCACGGCCGTGACGTCGTCGCTCACCTCGGCCAGGGTGGCGGTGAGCTTGCCGGTGCCCGCGCCGAGGTCGAGCACCCGCACGCCGGGCGCGGGTTCGAGGGCCCATCGCAGGGCGGCGTGCGCATAGTCCGGGCGGTGTTCGGCGTACGCGGTGGCCGCCGCGCCGAACGACGACGAGTGCCGGCGTCGTACGTCTTCGTCCATCCGGTCACCCTATCGACGGCCGGCTCCCCCTTGACGCACGAACTGTGCTTCGTGAATAATCAATCGTAGTTCGAGGGGGAGTACCCGACGATCCACGCACCGCCGTCAGTACGGGCCCGGCCCATCCGGATCCCGGCGGTGCAGCCACCGCTACGGGTGGCCCGGGGAGACCTTCGTCCAGCAGCGCCGGAACACCTCGGGTGTGCCGGCCCCGGGCGAAAGGTCCCCTTCGTCATGTCCGTGTCCTGGTGGATCTGGGCCGTACTGATGCTGGCGATCGCGGCGATGCTCGCCGTCGATCTGTTCCTGCACCGCGACAACCACGTCATCGGCTTCCGTGAGGCAGCGGTCTGGTCCGGCATCTGGATCGCCGCCGGCCTGCTCTTCGGTGTCGTCCTCTGGGCCTGGCAGGGCGGTGACGTGGCCGGCACCTACTACGCCGGCTACCTGATCGAGAAGGCGCTGTCGATCGACAACGTCTTCGTCTTCGCGCTGATCTTCACCTACTTCGCCGTGCCGGCCGCGTTCCAGCACAAGGTGCTGTTCTGGGGTGTCATCGGCGCCCTGGTCTTCCGGCTGGTCTTCATCTTCGTCGGCGCCGAGCTGCTCGAGACGTTCTTCTGGACCGCGTACGTGTTCGGCGCGTTCCTCGTCTACACCGGATACAAGATGGCGTTCCGCCACGACGAGCAGACCCCGCCGGACCGCAACCCCGTCGTCCGGCTGGTCCGCAAGGTCATGCCGACCGACCCGGCCTATCACCGCGACAGGTTCTTCACCCGGGTCGACGGCAAGCGGGTGGCGACTCTGCTGTTCGTGGTCCTGATCGCGGTCGAGGCCACCGATCTGATCTTCGCCGTCGACAGTGTCGCCGCGATCCTGGCCATCACCACCAGCACGTTCATCGTCTGGACCGCCAACGCCTTCGCCATCCTCGGCCTGCGCAGCCTCTACTTCTGCCTCGCGGGGCTGCTGCGCCGCTTCGTGCACCTGCACTACGGCCTGGCCGTCCTGCTCGCCTTCGCGGGCGTCAAGTTGATCCTCTCGGAGACGCCGGTCGGCAAGCTGCCCATCCCGGTCACCCTCGGCGTGATCGTGGTGACGATCGCGGTGTCGATCGGGTGGAGCCTGCGCAGCACCCGGGGCGCCGGGGCGCTCGACGGCGCCGACTCCCCGGCGAGTTCGGCGCGCTGATCCTCCGCCTCCGCGGTACCGCCGCTGGAGCCCATGGGCGCACTACCATCTGCGCATGGGCTCCAGCGGGGCGTCTGTCGAAGCCGTCTTCTTCGGCACCACGACCGTCTACCTGTCCGACGGGACGTCCGGCATCCTGATCGACGGCTTCCTGAGCAGGCCCTCACTGCTCCGCGTCGCACTGGGCCGCGTCGCCCCCGACCTCGGGCGGATCACCCGCGCTCTCTCCCGAGCCGGCGTCACCCTTCTCGACGCCCTCTTCGTCTCCCACTCCCACTACGACCACGCCATGGATGCCCCCGAGGTCGTCAAGCATCTCGGGGGACGGCTGTTCGGCTCCGCGTCGACTCTCAACATGGGACGCGGCGCGGGTCTCGCCGAGGAGTCGATGACGTGCATCGCGGACGGCGACGAGCACAGGATCGGCGCGTTCACCGTGCGCGTGCTCGCCGGCGTCCACAGCCCGGACAACAGGTTTCCGGGCACGATCGAGGAGCCGCTGGTCCCGCCGGTACGGGCGAGCAGTTACCGCGACGGCGGGTGCTTGTCCTTCCTCATCACCCACCCCGGCGGCTCACTGCTGATCCATCCGAGTGCCAACTTCGTGCCGGGCAAGTTCGACGGACTCGACGTCGACGTCCTCTACCTCGCGATCGGCGCCCTGGGGGTTCAGCCGCAGCGGTTCCAGAGCGACTACTGGCGGCACGTGGTGGAAGCGACGCGGCCCGGCCTCATCGTGCCGATCCACTGGGACAACTTCTTCGTGTCGCTGGACCGCAGGCTGCGCCCGCTGCCGGCAATCTTCGACAGGTTCGCCGTGACGAAGGCGTTCCTCGACCGTAAGAGTGAGGAGACCCGGATCCCCGTGCGGTTCCCCGAGCCCTTCGAGGTGATCAGGCCGTTCGCGAGGTAGGGCGCGCGGCCGTTGTGCTCACCGGCGGGGCGTCAGCGGAACCGGTCGACCGTGACGGGAACCATCCCCTGCCGGCGCACCTGCGTCGTCAGACCGTGCAGCAGCACACCGGCCGCTTCGTCGCGTTCCCCGAGAAGGTCGCAGGTCACGTCCAGTGCCCAGGCGGCACCTGCGGCGACCCGGCGCAGATCCCAGCGGAAGGCGTCGCCGGAGACCTGACGGCGTACCGCGCCCAGGATGCGCGTCTCGGGATCCGCCGGGTCGCCGGTGATCGGCATCTGCCAGGCCTCGCTGAGTGCCGCGAGACCGTCCGGGCTCAACTCGCCGGCGAACAGGATCCGGTAGACGCGCGTCTCGCGGAACCCTGGCCGGGGCCCGGAGTCGTTCAACCGCAAGGGGGACGGCGGCGGAGCCGGAGGGGTGCCGAAGCACTCCCGCAGCGCGCCTTCGTCCGGCAGATCCTCACCGCAGAGGTCCCGATAGAGCGCCGCCGCCGCGGACCGGCCGACGGGCGTCACCCGCTTGCGCAACGCGGCGTCCACGCGTAGGCGCCGGCTGGTGGCCGACGCCTCGTGCCAGCGGCCCTCGGAACGAGTCCAGCCACCGCTCACCAGCCCGGCGGAGGAGTGGTCCGCCGCGAGCAGGAACTCCTCGACCAACAGCCCTTCCGGCACGCCGACACCGTCGTACACCACGTAGTAGTGCAGCGCGGGAGGCAAGCCGGCCATCTGTCGCGCGAGGGAAGTCTTCGTCACACGTGGATTGTCGAGCAGTGCGGGAGCTGCCACCGTCCGGCTCGCCGAGGGCTTCGCCGACGCTAATTGCCGGATTACCGGTAACACCAATTGCCTAATACGAACGGTCAAAAAGGACGAATAGGTGGTGCACCATAATGACAGTTATGTGCGCGCACGCGATGCGGGAGCGCCTCGGCCCGTCTCGCCGACTACGGTGAGGCGGACGCATCCGAGAGGAGGCCGATGGCGATGCGGATCGCGGTTGCGGGAGCGACGGGCCGGATCGGGGCACTGACCGTCGCCGCGTTGGAGCGGCAGGGCCACGACGTCGTGCGCATCAGCCGCTCTCTGGGCGTGGATCTGACGACGGGCACCGGGCTGGACGAGGCGCTCGCCGGCGTGGAGGCGGTCGTCGACACGACGAACGTGGCGGCAGGCGATCGCTCCGAGACGGTGGCGTACCTCGGCGGCCTCACGCGCAACCTGCTGGCGGCCGAGCGGCGCGCCGGCGTACGGCACCACGTGCTGCTGTCGATCGTCGGCATCCACCGGGTCGACGACAACGCCCACTACGCGGGCAAGCGGGAACAGGAGCGACTGGTCGCAGGCGGGCCGGTGCCGTGGACGATCGTCCCGGCCACCCAGTTCCACGACTTCGCCGCCATGGTCACCGGCTGGACCGAACGCGACGGCGTCGCCACCGTCGCACCGCTGCTGGTGCAGCCGATCGCACCCCGGGACGTCGCCGACATCCTCGCCGAGGTCGCCGTCGGCGAACCGCAGGGACACCACGCAGACATCGCCGGACCCGCGACGGAGGATCTCGTCGACATGGCCCGGCGCACCCACGAGGCGCGGGGCCGCCGGATCCGGCTTGTTCCGACGTGGTCGGGCGTGTTCGGCACCTCGATGTCCGGCAACGTGCTGCTGCCGGGCGACGGCGTACGCATCGCGCCGACCAGCTTCGACGACTGGCTAGCCGCGGGTGCTCGTTGACGGGGTGACGGCGGCGACGACCAGGTCGACGATGCCGTCGGCGTAGTCGTCGGTCAGTGGGCCGTTGCGCAGCAGCCAGCGGTGGTAGAGCGGGCCGAACAGCAGCTCCACCACCTGGTCCAGGGGAGCGTCGGGGCGTACCTGGCCGGCCTCGCGGGCGGCCTCCAGGCGTACGCGGACGGCGTTCAGCTGGGGGCGGAGCAGCCGGTCGCGCGCCTGGTCGGCCAGCTCCTCGTCGGCGAGAGTCTCGATGGTGACGGCACGGGTGGTCGCGGACAGCCGCGGATCGGCGAACTCGGCGACAGTGGCCCGGAGCACCTCACGCAGATCGGCCCGCAGGTCACCGGTGTCGGGCAGGGCGATGACCTCCGGCATGTCGTCGGCGAGCGCGTCCAGGATGACCGCGCCCTTGCCGCGCCACCAGCGGTAGATGGTCTGCTTGCCGACTCCGGCACGGGCGGCGATCGCCTCGACGGTCAGGGCCGGATAGCCGGTCTCGGCCAGCAGCTCCAGCGCGGCGGCGAGGATCGCGCGGCGGGACTGCTCGTTGCGGCGGGTGGGCTGCGGAGTCACAGCGACAGCCTACAGCGAGACGAGACGTACCGTCTTGACGGGCGCGGTCACCTCGTGCTTTTCTGTGGCAAGCGAGACGGGACGTCTCGTCTCAGTGGAGATCAGGAGATCACTTGCCGCACATCGCCATGGTCAGCATTCCGTTCCACGGCCACGTCAACCCGAGCCTGGAGATCATCAGTACCCTCGTGCGGCGCGGCCACCGGGTCACCTACGCCAACGATCCCGCCTTCGCCGAGGTCGTCCGGGCCACCGGCGCGGAGCTGAAGCCGTACGCCTCGACGCTGCCCGCCGACGGCGGCGCCGGCATCGACGACCCGATCGCACAGCTCACGCTCTTCCTCGACGACGCCGTCGCCATGCTGCCGCAGCTACGGACCGCCTACGCCGACGACCGGCCGGACCTGTTCCTCTACGACATCGCCGGCGCGCCGGCGCGGCTACTCGGCGAGCAGTGGGGGATTCCGGCCGTCCAGCTGTCCTCGACGTTCGTCGCCTGGGACGGCTACGAGCAGGAGATGGCGCCCGCCGTGGAGGCGATGCGGGCAGATCCGCGCGGCGCCGACTACTACCAGCGGTTCACGGCGTGGCTGACCGCTGAGGGTTCGTCGGTCACCGACAGCATGGCGTTCCAGGGGCGGCCGGTGCGCAGCCTCGTCCTGCCGCCGGAGGCGCTCCAGCCGAACGCCGACCGCGTGGACCGGTCGGTCTACAGCTTCGTCGGCCCGGTCCTGGGCGACCGCTCCGACCAGGGCTCCTGGGTACGACCGGAGCGCGCAGACAAGGTGCTGCTCGTCTCGCTCGGCTCCGCCTTCACCCGGCAGCCCGAGTTCTACCGCCGCTGCGTCGCCGCGTTCGGTGACCTGCCCGGCTGGCACACGGTTCTCCAGATCGGCAAGCACGTCGATCCCGCCGAGCTCGGCCCCGTTCCGGACAGCGTCGAGGTGCACCGGTGGGTGCCGCAGCTGGCCGTACTGGAGCAGGCGGATGCCTTCGTCACCCATGCCGGCATGGGCGGCAGCAGCGAAGGTCTCTACTGCGGGACGCCGATGATCGCCGTACCGCAGGCGGCCGACCAGTTCGCGAACGCCGAGCAGCTGGCATCCCTCGGCGTCGCCCGGGTCGTCGACTCGGCCACCGTCACCGCCGCGGAGCTGCGCGAGACGCTGCTCGCCCTCACCGCGGACCCCGCCGTGGTGGCGCGTAGTGCCGAGCTGAAGCGGCAGGCCCGCGCCGCCGGCGGCGCCGACCGGGCCGCCGATCTGATCGAGGCCGAACTCGCCACGGCGAGCGGCGGGTGATGCGTGGTCGCGGCGGCCGGGTGCCGCCGCGACCACGCCCCGGTCAGTCCTCCGCCAGCACGGTGAAGGTGAAGGCGGTGCTCGTCGGACGCTTCAGCGGGATGTCGCACTTGACCCGGCGCAGCACCTCGGACCGGGTGAGGCCGAACCGGCGAGCGATGAGCCGGTCCGGGCGTACCGGCACCGGATCATCGAAGGTGACGTCCACCTGGACCGGCCACCGGTCCAGCGGCACCGTGGGCGCGTCCAGCGTCCACGCGTCCGTCCAGTCCAGGGTGAAGCGGCAGCGCCGGGCGAACGCCGGATCCAGCAGTGTGGCCGCCACCAGGGCGGGATCGTTGACGTGGTGGCCGTGCAGCTCGGCGGGATCGAACGAGCTGACGGTCGCCCGCTCCCGGACGGTGAGCTTGACGGTGCGGTCGCAGGACACGCACCGGACGAGCAGCCACACGTCCAGCAGCTTGCCGTTGGCGTTGACGCGGAACCGGCCCTTGGCGGCGGTGGCCGACTCCGCCCGGCAGACGGCGCAGCGCAGCGACAGCAGCGGAAGGCGGGTCCGGCGTACGACCCAGGGCAGCACGATATGCGGTTGGGATGACATGGAGACCTGATCTCTGAAGACCTGACGCGAGGCCGATCACGCGCGGCCTCGGACGCTGTGGCCGGGCGCGCGAGGGCAGCCCGGGGAGCCGGCGCGCAACGGCCGGCTACAGGCGTGGGGAACGTGTCAGGTTCTAGAGAGCAGGAGGGGTCACGCGGAGTCGTCCTTCTTCGCTGCGACAGGAGTGCGGGAAACGTACGGGACGTCCGGAACCGCTCTCAACCCGTTTTCCGGCGCCGGTGCGGTGCGGCGCCCGTCACTTCACTCACTAAAAGTTTGCACTGTCTGCAAGATCGCTCGTAGTGTCGTCGCGTGACCCCGGATCAGAGCCGCCCCGGCCTGCGTGACCGCAAGAAGCGCCAGACCCGCGCCGCCCTCAGCGCCGCCGCGCTGCGCCTGGTCGCCGAACGCGGCCTGGACCAGGTGACGGTGGAGGAGATCAGCGAGGCCGCCGACGTGTCGGCCCGCACCTTCTTCAACTACTTCCCCAGCAAGGACGAGGCGCTGCTCGGCGACCAGCCGACCGACCGCGAGGTGCTTGCCGCCCGCATCGTCGACGCCCCGCCGGAGCTGTCCGCGTTCGACGCGCTGCGGCTGGCCTTCGACGACGTGGTCGAGGCCGTCGAGGCCGACCGCGAGGTGTGGCTGCTGCGCCTGCGGGTGATCGCGGCGAACCCGTCGCTTCTTCCGCGGCTGATCAGCGGCAACGCCGAGACCGAGCAGGTGATCGTCGCGGCGGTGGCCGCCCGGCTGGGCGTCGACCCGTGCCACGGCCACCCGACGCTCGTCACCACTGTCGCCGGCGCGGTCTTCCGCACGGCCCTCATGCAGTGGGTCGAGCGACCCGACACGACGACGCTGCGCGAACTGACCGCCGAGGCGTTCGCCGCCGTCGCCGCCGGCCTGCCCGATCCGTACGCCTCGGCCTGAGCCGTTCCTACCGGCCGCCGCCGTCGCGCGGCCGCTCGCCCGTGCACACGACAAGGAGTTCGATGACCACCGCCACTGTTCCGCCCGCAGAGACGGGTACGCGGATGTCACGCCGGGAGGTCCTCCAGGCGTTGTCCGGCCTGATGGTCGGCATGTTCGTGGCGATCCTCGCCTCGACGGTGGTGGCGAACGCGCTGCCCCGGATCATCGCCGACCTCGACGGCAGCCAGACCGTCTACACCTGGATCGTCACCAGCGAGCTTCTCGCGATGACCGCGACGGTGCCGCTGTGGGGCAAGATGGCCGACCTCTACAGCAAGAAGCTGCTCATCCAGATGTCCCTCGGCCTGTTCGTGGCCGGTTCGCTCGTCGCCGGGTTCACCCCGAACGTCGAGGTGCTGCTGCTCAGCCGGGTCATCCAGGGCATCGGCGCGGGCGGCATGACAGCGCTCGCCACGATCGTCATGGCGGCCATGATCCCGCCGCGTGAGCTGGGCCGGTACGCCGGCATCTTCGGCGCCGTGTTCGGTGTCGGCACCATCGCCGGTCCGCTGATCGGCGGTGTCCTGGTCGACACGTCCTGGCTCGGCTGGCGCTGGTGCTTCCTGATCGGGGTGCCGTTCAGCCTGCTGTCCATCGCCCTGCTGCAGAAGACGCTGCACCTGCCGGTGGTGCGCCGCAAGGTCCGCATCGACTGGCTCGGCGCCCTCCTGATCACCTCGGGCGTGTCCACGCTGCTGATCTGGTCGTCGCTGGCGGGCAACAAGTTCGACTGGGCGTCCGGCTGGACCGCGCTGCTGGTCGGCGGCGGGCTGGCGCTGCTCGCGCTCGCCGTGTTCGTCGAGTCCCGCACCGAGGAGCCGATCATCCCGCTCGGCATCTTCCGCAACCGCACCGTCAGTCTCACCACGATCGCGAGCATCCTCGTGGGCGTGGCGATGTTCGGCGGCACCGTGTTCCTGTCGCAGTACTTCCAGACCTCGCTGGGCAAGTCGCCGACCGCGGCCGGCCTGATGAGCCTGCCGATGGTTCTCGGCCTGCTGGTCTCCTCGACGGTGGCGGGTCAGCTGATCACCAAGTACGGCCGCTGGAAGATGTTCCTGGTCGCCGGCGCCGCGGTGATGACGGTCGGCATGCTGCTGCTGAGCACCATCGACGCGAACACCAGCGTGCCGGTGCTGTCGGTGTACATGGCGGTGCTGGGTGTCGGCGTGGGCATGCTCCTGCAGAACCTGGTGCTGGCCGCGCAGAACGACGTACCGGCCGCCGAACTCGGCGCGGCCACCTCGGTGCTGACGTTCTTCCGCAGCATGGGCGGCGCGGTCGGCGTCAGCGCGCTCGGCGCGGTCCTGGCGAACCGGGTGACCTCGCTGACCGTGGAGCGGCTGGGGCCGATCGCGGCCGGCGGCGGTTCGGCCGAGGTGCCGGACCTGTCCGCCCTGCCGGAGCCGGTGCTGCGGATCGTGCAGGACGTCTACGGCATCGCCACGTCGGAGATGTTCCTCATCGGCGCGCCGTTCGCGCTGCTCGCCCTGATCGTCGTGCTGTTCATCAAGGAGAAGCCGCTGAACACGCTCAGCGGCGACGAGCGCCGGGCCCGCGAGGAGGCGGCTGCCGCCGCCGGCATGCACTGACCGCGTCCGGTCGAGCGTGAAGGGCCGCCCCCGGGAACACCGGGGGCGGCCCTTCCTCGCGTACGGTCAGCGTTCGGTGCGGTCGTTGATCTCCGTGCCGGACTCGCCGGGCATGGCGCCGATCGACTCCTCGGCGGCCCGGCCGCCGGTGCTCTCGTCGCCCTGCTTCAGCGAGCTGCGGGGCAGCCCGGCCAGGTGGGCCGGGTCCTCGATCGGCTGGGGCGGCCACTGGTCCTGCGTGCCGTCGGTCACCCCGGCGCGGCGCAGCGCCTCGACCAGTTGGTCCGGCGACAGGCGGTCGACCTCCTGTATCCCGGCCCCGCGCGCAATCGCCTGCAGTGTCTTCAGGTCTTCGCTCACGAATGTCTCGGCCATGCCCGAGCCTTCCCGGCGCTCAAGACAAGGAAACCCGGTCGGCGCCCCGGCCTGCCTGCCCTCCGTCGATCATGAAGTTGTGCCGGGCAAACCGGACGCGGAACGCCGTCAACCTCATGATCGACCCGAAATGAGAGGTCTGGTCAGCGGCGGGCGGGTTTGCGGTCGGGGCGCGGACGGTCCCGTTCCGGGTCGACGCCCACCTGTACGGCGAACGCCGGGTCCACGGCGAGCAGCGGCCGGGGGCCGAACAGGGCCATCCCGGTCAGCAGCGTGTCGGTGTCCCGGCCCTGCCAGACCGGGCGGCGCTCCGGGTCCAGGTCGGCGTGCTCGCGGCGCAGCCGCCGCAGCAACCGGCGGGCGGCGGCGCCGGTCTCCGGCACCTCGGTCAGCCACCAGCCACCCAGCGCGGTGGCCAGGCAGCACAGCAGCAGCCCGGCGACCGAGGCCGGACCGCCCGCCGAGCGCCCCTCGACCGCGCTGTCCACCAGCCGGGTCAGTCCGACCGCGGCGACCGCGAACAGCGGCACCGTGCCCAGCGCGATCCGCCGCCGCTGCCCGGGGGTGAGCAGCCAGCCGTCGCGGACCAGCCGCCCGACCGTACGGCGCAGCGCCCGGCCCACTGCGGGATCGGCGAGCACCGCCGCCCAGGTCTGCGGGCGGCGCAGCGCGGTGTGCAGGGCGCGCACCAGCGCGGGCGAACCGGCCGGGGGCGGCCCCTGCGCGTGCAGGGTGGCGAGTTCGCCGACGTCGACCCCGCCCGCGCGGCGCAGCGCGGCCACCCCGACCTGACAGGCCAGCAGCGCCCGGTCGGTCAGGTACGCCAGCTCGACCCGGTCGGGTGTCGCACCGCGGGTACGGCGGCCGGTCAGTTCGCGTACCGCCACGGCGATCACGACTGCCACGGCGACCGCGCCGAGGTAGTCGAGGAGGAAGATCGGCCCGCTGACTCCCCAGAGCATGGCGGCAAGTATCTCAGGAGCCGTGGCGTACCTCGGTGTCCCAGATCTGTGACCACGGACGCCGCAGGCCCCGGGCGAGGAAGATCGGCTCGCCGTTCTCGTCGTTGTCGACGTCGGCCCGCTGGTCGACCCGGCCCACCTCGGTGACCTCGGTGAACCAGGCACGCAGCGGCTCCGGCCGGGACCAGCCGACGACGATCACCACGTCGGCGTCGTCGGGCGGCCGGCCGAACGTGGCCATGCTGTTGTGCCCGGAGTACGCGCGGGGCAGGCCCCGGGCCGGACCGTACCGGGCCAGCGCCCCGGCCTCGCCGTAGTTACCGGTCAGCACCACGGCCCGGTCGCGCTCGGCCGGCGGCAGCGCGCGGTGCACGGCGGCCACCGAGTCGGCGAACTCGGGCCAGCCGATGGTCTCGCCCGCGTCGTAGTTGACAGCGACCACGAACCCGGGCAGCCGGTCGGCCGGCAGCGTCGGCAGCAGCAGCACCGCGCTGCTCGCCGCCATCAGCACGGCGGCTGTGACCAGCAGCGCCTGCCGGCCCCGGGCCGCGCCCCGCCGCGCCCACGCGACGACCGGCACCACCCCGGCGGCGGTGAGCACCAGCAGCAGCGGCGCGTCGTAGTAGCCCTTGCCACCGGCCACCACCACGATCGCGACCACCACCAGCCACGCCCAGGCCAGCGACCGGTACGCCGCCCAGGACGGCCGGCGCAGCAGCGCCACCAGCCCGGCTACCCACACCGGGACCGCGAACGGGCTGATGATCAGGAACTGGAGCACCACCGCGTCGATCCGGCCGCTGTAGGAGCTGTCGCCCTCGGCGATCGACGCGGCGACGTCGAGCTGCGGGAAGCCGTGCGCGGCCTGCCACACCGCGTACGGCACGGCGAGCAGCGCGGCGATTCCCGCGCCGGCGAGCACCCACCGGTCCCGCAGCAGCCGGCGCGGCCCGGCGATCAGCAGACCGGCGACCAGGCCCACGCCGAGCAGCGCGGGCAGCGGCTTGTTGAGCAGGCCGACGCCGAGCGCGAGCCCGGCGCCGAGCGCCCACCGGGTGTCGCCGGTGCGCAGCATCCGCACCACGCACAGCGCGGCGGCCAGCCACACCAGCAGGTCGACGCTCGTGGTGCTGAGCAGGTGGCCGCCGGCCAGCACGATGCCCGAGGCGGCGGCGAGCACCGCCGCGGCCGTCTGGGCGACGCGGCCGGCGCCGAACTGCCGGGCGATCGAGGCGACCAGGACCACCGCCGCGCCGCCGATGAACGCCGACGGGGTACGCAGCACCACCAGGTTGCCCGGCGCGATCGTGTCGGCCAGCCGCGCCAGCGCCGGCACGAGAGGCCCCTGGTCGACGTAGCCCCAGTCGAGGTGCCGGCCGCACAGCAGGAAGTACAGCTCGTCGCGGTGGTAGCCGTAGCGGCCGGCCAGCGACAGCAGCACGGCGGTGAGGGCCGCGCCCACCACCAGGGGCGCGGCGGTACGCGGACCGGCGGGCGGCGGGCCACCGGGTGCGGCGGCCTCGCTCCGATCGATGTCGGCGACTGATTCGGCCACCCGTCCATGATGGCCCCGGCGGGTGGTCCGCCGATGCCCCGCCGCCCTCGGCCGGGTGGACGGAAACCGGTGGCCGGACGGCCGGGGCGGCGGCTAGCGTGCGCGCCGATGCTGATTCGTGACTACACCGACGCCGACTGGGCCCAGGTCCGGCCGATCCTCGCCGACGTCATCACCGCCGCCGACACGTTCCCGTACGACCCGCGGTGGCCGCCGGAGACGGTGCGCGAGGTGTGGGTGGAGCGCCCGCCGGGGCGTACCTCGGTCGCGGTGGACCGCGACGGCGCGGTGCGCGGCACCGCGAAGATGGGCCCGAACCGGCCCGGGCCGGGGTCGCACGTGGCGACGGCGAGTTTCATGGTCGCGGCGGACGCCCGCGGCCGGGGTGTGGGCCGGGCGCTGTGCGAGGAGGCCCTGGACTGGGCCCGGCGGCAGGGTTTCGCCGCGATGCAGTTCAACGCCGTGGTGGAGACCAACACGGCGGCGGTGGAACTGTACCGGCGGCTCGGCTTCACGGTGATCGGCACCGTGCCGGAGGCGTTCGCGCACCCGGAGCGGGGACGGGTCGGGCTGCACGTGATGCACCGGCGGCTGTGAGCGCGGCCCGGGAGTGTCGGGGGCCGGGGCTAGGTTGACCGGGACCGTCACCACCCGAGGAGTCGCCATGACCACGCTCACCGGCCGTCCGCACACCGCGTTGCTCGTCGTCGACGTGCAGAACGGTGTGGTGGGCGGCGCCCACGACCGTGACCGCGTGGTCGCCACCATCGCCGGTCTGGTCGACCGGGCCCGCGACGCCGCCGTCCCGGTGGTGTGGGTGCAGCACCGCAGCGACGACCTGCCGCCCGACAGTGAGCAGTGGCGGATCGTGCCGGAGCTGTCGCGCCGCGACGACGAGCCGCTGGTGCACAAGGCGTACGGCGACTCCTTCGAGGACACCGACCTGGAGCCGGTGCTCGCCGCCGCCGGGGTGGGCCGGCTGGTCGTGACCGGCGCGCAGACCGACGCGTGCATCAGGTCGACGCTGCACGGGGCGTTCACCCGTGGCTACGACGCCACGCTCGTCGCCGACGCGCACACCACCGAGGACCTGTCCGCCTACGGCGCGCCGCCGCCCGCGCAGGTGATCGCCCACACCAACCTCTACTGGAGTTTCCAGACCGCTCCGGGGCGCACCGCCGGCACCGTCGAGGCCGCCGAGGTGGACTTCGCGGCCTGACCTGCCGGGACGCACCGGTCGCGCCGGTCGGTGTCGGGGACCGGCCGGGCCGCCGTCCGCCGTGGCGACCCGGGGAGCGGCGGCCGGAAAACGCCTCGCCGGATCCGGCGGGTTGCTGACAGGCTGCCCGCCATGACCGCTCAAGCCCTCGCCGGGGCGCTCGCCGACGAGCGCCGCCGGACCGTGTTCGCCGCGATCGTGCTCGGCGCCCGGGACGTGCCGGCCGTGGTGGCCCGTACCGGCCTGCCCGCCCGCGACGCCGCAGTGGCCGTCCGCCGTCTCACCGACGCCGGGGTGCTCACCGACGACGGGGACGGGCTGCGGGTCGACGCCGGGCGGCTGCGCGAGTTCGCGCGGGCCGGTGCGGCATCCCCGGCGGCGCCGGCCGCGAACCCGCGCGAGACGATCCTGCGCACGTTCCTGCGCGACGGCGCGCTGACCCGGCTGCCCGCGCAGCGGGGGCGCCGCCGCGTGCTGCTGGAGCACATCACCGAACGCACCTTCGAACCCGGGCGGCGCTACCCGGAACGGGAGGTGGACGACGCGCTGCGCCGCTGGTGCGAGGGCGGCGACGCGGACCACGTGACGCTGCGCCGCTACCTGATCGACGACATGCTGCTCACCCGCGAGCAGGGCGTCTACTGGCGGACCGGCCCGTGACGGGCTGGAGCACGCAGGTCGTGCGCCCGGACGGGCCGGACGCGGCGCTGATGCTGCGCGAGTACATGGCGGAGATGGTGCGCCGCTGGTACGGCCGTCCGGAGCGGCCCGGCGAGGTGGACGCCGCGCTGGCCGAGGACCCGAGCGACGACCTGGCCCCTCCCACCGGGCTGCTGGTGCTCGCCCGCCACGAGGGGCGGCTCGCCGGGTGCGCCGGGCTGAGGTGGCAGCCGGACTGGGCCGAGCTGACCCGGGTGTACGTGCGCCCGGAGCACCGGGGCGCCGGGGGCGGGGCGGCGCTGATCGCCGCGATCGAGGCGTACGCGACCGGCGGCGGGGCGACGCGGATCCGGCTGGACACCCGCTCCGACCTGGTCGAGGCGCGTGCCCTGTACGCCCGGCACGGCTACCGGGAGATCCCCGCGTTCACCAGCGGCCCGTACGCGCAGCACTGGTTCGAGAAGGCGCTCGCGGGACGAGTTGACGACGCGGCGCAGGCGCGCTAAAACAGAACCAGGAACTTGAGTCACCCGGACTCAACTTGAGACCTTGGGTCAGGAGAACCGAGGAGGCAAGAGTCATGTTGATGCGTACCGACCCGTTCCGCGAGATCGACCGGATCGCCGAGCAGTTCTTCGGCACCACCGCCCGGCCCGCCGTGATGCACCTCGACGCGTACCGCGACGGTGACCACTTCTACGCGGCGTTCGACCTGCCCGGCGTGGACCCGGACAGCATCGACTGCACCGTCGAGCGCAACGTGCTGACCGTCCGCGCCGAGCGCCGCCGTCCCACCGGCGAGAACGTGGAGCTGGTCGCTGCCGAGCGTCCGATGGGCACGTTCACCCGGCAGCTGTTCCTGGGCGACACGCTCGACACCGACCGGCTGGAGGCCGGCTACGACAACGGCGTGCTGACGCTGCGCATCCCGATCGCCGAGCGCGCCAAGCCGCGCCGGATCACTGTGAGCACGCCCGCCGAGAGCAACGGCCACCGTCAGCTCACCACCGCCTGAGCACGTCACGCCCGAAGCGGGGGAGGCCGGAGCGCCGGCCGACCCCCTTCGGCGTACCGGCGGTCAGCGCGCCCCGTCGCCAAACACCCCGCCGGCTGAGAACCTTTCTCACATGCTTCGCCCCGAGGTGCTGCCCCGCGCCCGCCCCGCCGCCCTGCCCGCCGGTCCGGCCGACGTCACCGAGGCGTGGCTGCGCAACCGGCGGCTGTCCGAGCACACCCGCGACGCGTACCGCCGCGACGTCACCGGATGGCTGACCTGGTGCGCCGAACAGGCAGTCGACCCGCTGCGGGCCACCTTCCTCGACGTCAACACCTACGGCCGGGAACTGGAGTCCACACCCCGCGGCCGCGCCGGCCGTCCGCTCACCCCGGCCACCGTCGCGCGGCGGCTGTCCGCGCTGTCGAGCTGGTACGACTTCCTGGTCAAGCTGGGCGCGGTGCCCGCCAACCCGGTGTCGGCGGCGGACCGGCCGCGCGTCGACCGGGACCACTCCGCCACCGTCGGCCTGACCCCCGACGAGGTCGACGCGCTGATCGCCGCCGCCGAGGCCGACACCGGCCCGGCCGCCGCCCGCAACCGGGCCGCCGTCGCGCTGCTTGCCGACCTGGGGCTGCGGGTGGGGGAACTGGTCGCGCTGGACGTGTCCGACCTGGGCACGGAACGCGGTCACCGCAGCATCCGCTTCGTCGGCAAGGGCGGCAAGGTACGCCGGCGCGCGCTCACCCCGGGCACCGCGTACGCGGTCGACGCCTACCTGGCCGTACGGGCCGCCGCGCAGGGTGTCACGGTGCCGGAGCTGACCGGTCCGCTGCTGGTCACCGCCACCGGCGGCCGGTTGGACCGGCACGCCGTGTTCCGGCTGGTGCGCCGCCTCGCGCAGCGGGCCGGGATCGCCGCGTGGGCGAAGTTGTCGCCGCACTCGCTGCGTCACGCGTTCGCCACCACGGCCCGCTCCGAGGGGGTGCCGCTGGAGGACGTGCAGGACGCGATGGGGCACGCCGATCCGCGTACCACCCGCCGCTACGACCGGGACCGGCACAACCTGGACCGAGATCCGGCGTACGCGATCTGGGCGGCGCGGGCCCGCCGCCGCGGCTGATCGCCACCAGCCGCGCAGCGGGCCGCGGAGCACTGCGGCCCGCTGCGCCGACCGGTCAGCCCTGGGGGCGGGGGCAGAGGCAGAACGGCTGCCCGATCGGGTCGAGCAGCACGGTCCACCGCTCGCCGCCGGGCTGGAACTCGGGCCGGGTCGCGCCGGCCGCCACCAGGTCCTTCTCCGCGACCGCCACGTCGTCGACGTAGAGGTCCAGGTGGTAACGCTTGTCGCCGCTCTCGTCCGGCCACGCCGGCGGCGTGTAGCCGGGCACCAGGCCGAACCCGATCGCCGGGCCGTCCTTGACGATCATGGCGTACTCGGCCTCGCTGTGGGTTATCTCCCATCCCAGCGCCTTGGCGTAGAAGGCGGCGTGCGCGGCCGGGTCGGAGCTGTCGATACTGATCATGGCGATGTCGGCATGAGCTGTCATGCGGACAGTCTGCCGCCGATGCCCGCCGTTTGCTGTCCGGTACGAGCGCGCGTCGCAACCGGCTGCGCGTCACCGTCCGGTTGCCTACCGTCGACAGTGATGGGCAGGCAGCGGGAGTGGCACCACACGGCCCGGCGTCGCCGCCCGCTACGCGCGGGCGTGCTGATCGCCGGTCTCGGCGTGGGCACCTGCCTGATCGGGGTGGCCGGGCTGGCGGCGTGGAACGCGCAGGTGGTGTTCCAGGCCGACGGGCCGGTGCGGGAGACCGCCGACGGGTTCTTCCGCGACGTCGCGGCCGGTGACACCGACGCGGCGTACGAGCGGCTGTGCGCCGAGGCCCGGGGCAGGTGGAGCAAGTCGGGCTTCGGCAGTTGGGTTCGGACGCCTCCGCAGGTCAGCGGCTACGAGATCGTCGACGTGTCGGTGGCGACCCGATCGGGCCGGCCGCGCGGCACGGTGCTCGTGCGGATCAACCGGGACGGCGGCGGCAGCGAGGAGCGGGAGCTGCCTGTGGTGCCGGAGGGCGGCGGCTGGCGGGTGTGCGGAGACCCGTTCTGACGCTCAGCCGCGCGGGCCGAGGTCCCCGGAGCGGTAGTGGCGCCGGCACAGCACCTGATAGCGCACGTCGGCGGTGTCCACGGTGTCGCCGATGACGACCTGCGCGCCCTCGCGGACCACCCGGCCGCCGACCACGCGGGCGTTGAGCAGCCCTTCCCGGCCGCACCAGCACAGCACCTCGACCTGGATGCGGGCCACCTCGTCGGCCAGTTCGAACAGCCGCTGCGCCGCGGGGAACAGGCAGGAGCGGAAGTCGGTCGCCAGGCCGAAGGCGTAGACGTCGACGTCGAACCGGTCGACCAGCTCGGCCATCTGCTCGATGTGTTCGAGGTTGTAGAACGAGGCCTCGTCGCAGATCAGGTAGTCCACGCGTACCCCCTCGGCCCACGCGTCGCGGACCAGGACGCGCAGGTCGAGGTCGTCGGTGACCTCGACGGCCTCGTGGGCCAGGCCGATGCGGGTGGTGACCTGCGGGCCCAGCGAGCGGTCGATGCGGGTGGTGACCAGGCCGCGGCGGCCCTGCCGGGCGTGGTTGTGGTTCATCTGCAACGCCATGGTGGACTTGCCGCAGTCCATCGGCCCCCAGAAGAACTTGAGCGCGGCGGCGTGCAGCGGCCGGCCGTCGACGCCGCGGGCGGCGGCGCAGCCGGCGGCCCGGTCGTCGCCGGGCCCCGGCAGGGGGCGGGCCAGGCAGGTGGGGGCGGCGTCGTCGGTCACGTCGGGGCAGCCTAGTCCATCGACGCCGCCTGATCAGGCCCCCGATGATCCACGGGGGCGCGGCGGGTCAGAGCACCCGGGGCGGGGTGTTCCCGGCGGCGATGATGGCCCGGCGCATCGGCACGGCGGCCAGCAGCGCGAAGCCGACCACGAAGAAGATCAGCAGCGACACCAGGCCCACCCGGTACGACGAGGTCAGCTGGAAGACCAGGCCGAACGCCAGCGGGCCGAGCCAGCTGGTGCCCTTGTCGCTGATCTCGTAGAAGCCGTAGTACTCGCCCTCCTTGCCGGCCGGGATGAGCTGGCTGAACAGCGACCGGCTCAGCGCCTGGCTGCCGCCGAGCACCAGGCCGATGCAGCCGCCGAGGATCATGAACGGCACGGGCGCCTCGGCCGGCAGCCGGAACGCGGCGATGATCACACCGGTCCAGAGCACCAGCGACAGCAGCACGGTCTTCCAGGCACCGATGCGTTTGGCGAGCGCGCCGAGGGCGAGCGCGCCGCCGAAGGCGAGGAACTGCACCAGCAGGATCGTCACGATCAGCGTGCTCTGCTCCAGCCGCAGTTCCTCGGTGCCGTACTGGCTGGCGAGGGTGATGACGGTCTGGATGCCGTCGTTGAAGACCAGGAACGCGAGCAGGAAGTACAGCGTCAGCGGGTACGTCTTGATCTCCCGCAGGGTGCGCCCGAGCTGCCGGAACCCGTCGGTGAGCACGTTGACGCCGCTGCCGCCCCGGCGGGCCGCCTCGGTCGGGTGTTCCCGCAGCCAGCGCAGCGGCACCAGGGTGAACGCGGCCCACCACACGCCTGCGGAAACGATCGACCAGCGGGCCAGGTCCAGCGTGCGCTGGGCGTTGCCCTCCTCGCTGAGCATGGTGACCGCGACCAGGTTCAGCGCGAGCAGCAGGCCGCCGCCGAGGTAGCCGATGGCCCAGCCGCGGCTGGAGATGCCGTCGCGCTCGTCGGGACCGCCGAGTTGCGGCAGGAACGAGTTGTAGACGACCACGGCGGCGCCGAAGGAGATGTTCGCGATCAGGAACAGCGCGCCGCCGAGCAGGTAGCGCTCGCCGGTGACGAACGCGAACGCGATTGTCGCGCCGGCGCCGGTGAACGCCGCGGCGGCGAGCAGCCGCTTCTTGTGCGCCGACCGGTCGGCGATCGCGCCGATCACCGGCAGCACGAACACGGTGAGGAAGACCGACAGCGAGATCAGGTACGGGTAGAACGATCCGGCGGCGACCTTGATGCCCAGCGGGTACACCGCGCCGTCGCAGCTGTCCGCGCCCAGCTCGCAACCGGCGGCGAGTTCGGTGACCGTGGTGAGGAACGGCCCGAGGAAGACCGTGATGACTGTGGTCTGGAACGCGGAGTTCGCCCAGTCGTAGAAGTACCAGCCGGTGCGCTCGCGGCGGGTGCTGCCCGGTCCGGCGGGGTCGGCGACGGCGGGGGTGACCGTATCGGCCATCGGGGGTCGTCCTCGGGGGCTCAGGCGGCCCAGTGGCCGCGACTGCGATAGACGTCACGGAGCACGCTGACGTGATCGGTCATGATGCCATCCACACCAAGATCAAGTAAGTGGTGCATCTGGGCGGGATCGTCGATCGTCCAGACGTGCACCTGCAACCCGATCCGGTGGCAGTACGCGAGGAACCGCCGGTCGGCCACCGGCACCCGCCCGAAGGCGACGGGCACCTGCGCGGCCACCACCGACGGGGGCAGCCGTAGCGGCCGTCCGTGCAGCGAGGCCAGCCGCAGCCGGGCCACGCCGCGCATGCCGAGGCTGGTGGCGACCTTCGGCCCGGCCAGCGCCCGCAGCCGGGCCAGCCGGGCGTCGCTGAACGAGGCGAGCAGCACCCGCCCGCCCGCGCGGACCCGGGTGACCGTGGCGACGGTGGGCGTCACGCCGCCGTCGGACTTCACGTCGATGTTGAACCGCACCTGCGGCCAGGCGCCGAGCACCTCGTCCAGGCGGGGCACCAGGGCGGCGCCGCCGACGCGTACCGAGGCCAGGTCGGCCCAGCGCAGATCCGCGATGCGACCCGGCTCGCCGGTGACCCGGCGCAGCGTCGGGTCGTGGAAGACCACCGGTACGCCGTCGGCGGTGGCGTGCACGTCGGTCTCCACGTACCGGTAGCCCAGGGCGACGGCACGGGCGAACGCGGCGGCGGTGTTCTCGTCGCCGTCGGCCGCGCCGCCGCGGTGGGCGAACGCCAGCGGCGCGGGCGCGTCGAGGTAGCCGTGACGGGGCTGCACGCGGGCAGTATGCCCGGCCCGGGTGGCGCAGACATGGCCGGGCGGTGAAATTACCTATCGTTCCCCATCATCGCTAAGATAGGGTGCGATGAGTAACGACATGTACTCGGTGGAGCAGGTCGCTGACCTGCTCGGCCTGCACGTGCGCACCGTGCGCGGCTACATCCGCTCCGGGCGGCTGCGGGCCACGCGGATCGGCAAGCAGTACCGGATCACCCGCGCGGACCTGGACGCGCTGACCGGCCGGCCGGCGCCGCCCTCGGTGCCGGCGGCGGAGGTGTCGAGCGTCGTGCGGCTCGACGGCGTCGACCGGGCCGCCGTCGACCGGCTCGCCACGCTGGTGCTGGCCGGTGTGAACACCCACCACGACCCGGACCGTCCGCTGCGCGTGCAGACGGTCCACGACGAGGAGCGGCACCGCATGACCATCATGATCCTGGGCGATCTCACCGCCACCGCCGACCTGCTGCGCCTGCTCGACGGGGTGCTCGACGGCGGCAACGGCCTGCTCGGCGGCGGGGAGCACAGCCGTGGCTGACCTGATGCAGGAGCGCGCCGGCGAGCAGGTGCTGGTCTGCGACCCGGACGGCCCGCCGATCGCCACCGAGCGCGACGCGCTGGACCTGATCGGCGCGGCGTTCCTCGGCGCGACTGTGGTCGCGGTGCCGGCCGAGCGGCTCGACCCCGACTTCTTCACGCTCGGCACCCGCTTCGCCGGCGACGTGATGCAGAAGTTCGTCAACTACCGGCTGCGCCTGGCGATCGTCGGTGACATCTCCGCCCACCTGGAGCGCAGCGACGCGTTGCGCGCGCTGGTGGCCGAGTCGAACCGGCACGACCAGGTGTGGTTCGTCCCGGACCTGGCCGCACTCGACGACCGGCTGCGCACCACCCCCTGACCCACCCTGCCCGCCCCGCCCTCGCCTCGCTGATCTTGCACTTGCGGCCCCTCGTCGGGGGCGTTTGGCCGGGTTTGCCGGGGCACCAATTGCAAGATCGACGGCGGAGTAGCGGGCCGCGGGGTCGGGTCGGGTGCGGGCAGGGGGCGCCGGGTCAGCCGGACTGGCTGCTGGGTTCGGTGCCTGCGCCGCGGGTTCCGGGTGGCGGGTAGGGCCGGTCCGCGAGCAGCCGGGCCAGGTGGGCGCTGTTGAGCGCCAGCGCGGCGGTGGTGCGGCCGGTCGTGTCGGGTTTGGGGCGGGCGTCGACGTAGTCGGTCTTGTGCAGCGCCTCCCCGACCCAGTAGGTGGCCCCGGCGGCCGGGCAGGTGAACCCCACCTCGTTGAGGGCCTGCTGCACCTCGGCGATGGTGTGGTGCGCGCCGTCCTCGTTGCCGACCACGGCCACCCCGCCGACCTTGCCGTAGGTGCGCAGGCGGCCCTGGTCGTCGGTCTCGGACAGCTCGGCGTCCAACCGTTCGAGGACCATCTTGGTCACCGACGAGGGCTGACCGAGCCAGATCGGCGTGGCGATGATCAGGATCTGGGCGGCGAGCAGCTTGGCGCGGATGCCGGGCCAGCCGTCGCCGTCGCCCTCGTCGACGGAGACCCCGAAGCGCACGTCGTGGTCGACCACCCGGACGATCTCGCCGTCGACACCCTGCTCGGCCAGCGCGTCGAGCACCTCCTGACCGAGCACCTGTGAACTGGACGTCGCCGGGGAGCGCTTCAGGGTGCAGTTGAGAACGAGTGCTCGGACAGCGGTCATGACCAGGTCCTCTCCACCTGAAGGGGCGCGAGGACTTGATACCCGCCACCGGCGCCGGGATGCCTCAGCCGGCGCGGTGGCGACGGTGGGCGCGGGCGGTGTCGACCGGCCGGCCCGGGTCGACGTGGCGCGGCCGGTCCGGCTCGTCGGGGCGCAGCGGCACCAGGTCGTCGGTGATCGCGTCGATGATCCGGTCGGTGGCCTGCCGGGCCGCGCCGGGGGAGCCCGACCGCAGGTCGTCCAGCGGCACCGGGGCGCCGAAGTGCACCCGGATGGCGGGCCGGCGGACGATCGCCCGGGCTGTCGCACGCAGCATGCCCTTGGGCGCCCGGTAGGGGAGCACCTCGTGCGAGCCCCACTGGGCGACCGGGACCACGGCGGCGCCGCTGGCGAAGGCGAGCCGGGCGGCGCCGGTCTTGCCCCGCTCGGGCCACATGCCCGGGTCGAGCCCGATGCGTCCCTCCGGGTAGACCACCACCACCGAGCCGCCGGCCACGGCCTCGGCGGCGACCTCCAGTGACCGGTGCACCGCGGAGGTGCCCCGGTCGACGCGGATGTGCCCGGCGCGGCGCATCAGCGACCCGATCACCGGGGCCCGGAACAGACCGCCGGTGGCCATGATCCGGGGCGCGACGCGCCGGACCCGGCAGGCGGCGGCGAGCACCACCGGGTCGAACGGGCTGATGTGGTTGGCGGCCAGGACCAGCGGGCCGTGGCGCAGCGCGTCGGGCACGTCGCCGGTGACCTCCAGCCGGCCGACCAGCCCGACGACGGCGCGGGCGAGCGTCTGCGCGCTCCGCCACAGCAGCGGCGCGCGCCAGGGGGTGCTGTTCATCAGTGCTGGATGTTCCCACGCGCGGGCACAGCGGGGGGAGCCGGTGGGGGTCCTCCGGCGAGGAGGATCCCGGGACCGCAGGTCCTCCGGCAAGGTGATCAGGGTCATTGGTCCCGGGCCGGGTGGGGCCCTGCGGCCCTGCTGCTTTCGCTACGACGCCGAGTAGTATCTACTACGTCTCGTAGTATGCGCAGCTGGGGGTTTCAGGTGGACGCGTTGGACGTCGCCCGCTGGCAGTTCGGTGTCACCACCGTCTACCACTTCTTGTTCGTGCCGTTGACCATCGGCCTGTCCGTGCTGGTGGCGATCCTCCAGACCATGTGGCACCGCACCGGCAACGAGCGGTACCTCAAACTCACCAAGTTCTACGGCAAGCTCTTTCTGATCAACTTCGCGATGGGTGTGGTCACCGGCATCGTGCAGGAGTTCCAGTTCGGCATGAACTGGAGTGACTACTCCCGCTTCGTCGGTGACATCTTCGGCGCGCCGCTGGCCATCGAGGCCCTGGTGGCGTTCTTCCTGGAGTCCACGTTCATCGGCCTGTGGATCTTCGGCTGGGACCGGCTGCCCAAGCGCCTGCACCTGGCCGCGATCTGGGCCGCCGCGATCGGCACCAACCTGTCGGCGTACTTCATCCTCGCCGCCAACTCGTTCATGCAGAACCCGGTCGGGTTCCGGATCAACCCGGACAGTGGCCGGGCCGAGCTGACGGACTTCGTCGCCGTGCTCACCAACAAGGTCGCCCTGGTGACCTTCCCGCACACCCTGGCCGGCGCGTTCCTGGTCGCCGGGTCGCTGATGGTCACCGTCGGCCTGTGGCACGTGATGCGCAACCGCGACAGCGCCGACACCGGCGCATACCGCTTCGCCACCAAGCTCGGCTCCTGGGTCGTCCTGATCTCCTCGGCGCTGGTCATCCTCACCGGCGACATCCAGGGCAAGATCATGACCGAGGTGCAGCCGATGAAGATGGCCGCCGCCGAGGGCCTCTACACCACCGAGAGCCCCGCCTCGTTCTCCGTGTTCACCGTCGGCAGCCTCGACGGCAGCCGCGAGCTGTTCGCCGTCAAGATCCCGTACCTGCTGTCGTTCCTCGGCACCGGCGACCCCAACGGCACCGTGCAGGGCATCAACGACCTGCAGGCCCAGTACGCCAGCCAGTACGGCCCCGGCAACTACGCCCCGATCATCCCGGTCACCTACTGGAGCTTCCGCTTCATGATCGGCTTCGGGCTGGCCGCCGCCGCGATCGCGCTGCTGGTGCTGTGGAGCCAGCGCAAGGGCCGCACCCCGACCAGCAAGTGGCTGCTGCGGGCCGGCCTGGTCATGCCCGTGCTGCCGCTGCTGGCCAACTCCTTCGGCTGGATCTTCACCGAGATGGGCCGCCAGCCGTGGATCGTCTTCGGCGAGATGCTCACCCGCGACGGCGTGTCCCGCAGCGTCTCCCTGACCGAGGTGCTCACCTCGTTCACCGCGTTCACCCTCATCTACGCCGTCCTCGCGGTGGTCGAGTTCAAACTGCTGGTCCGCTACGCCCGCGCCGGCGTACCGGACGTCACCCCCCAGTCCGACGACGACGACACCGACGACGCCGAGCGCCCGCTGGCGTTCGCCTACTGACACCCCGGAGCCCAACCGTGGAACTGACGACCGTCTGGTTTCTCCTCGTAGCAGTGCTCTTCACCGGCTACTTCATCCTCGAAGGCTTCGACTTCGGCGTCGGGATGCTGCTGCCGGTGCTCGGCCGCGACGACAGGCAGCGCCGCGTCCTGATCAACACCATCGGCCCGGTCTGGGACGGCAACGAGGTGTGGCTGATCACCGCCGGCGGCGCCATGTTCGCCGCCTTCCCCGAGTGGTACGCCACCCTGTTCTCCGGCTTCTACCTGCCGCTGCTGCTCATCCTGCTGGCCCTGATCGCCCGCGGCGTCGCCTTCGAGTACCGCCACAAGCGGCCCGAGGCGTCCTGGAAGCGCCGCTGGGACCAGGCCATCTTCTGGGGCTCGGCGATCCCGGCCGTGCTGTGGGGCGTGGCGTTCGCCAACATCTTCCGCGGCGTGCCGCTGGACGCCGACCACGAGTACGTCGGCGGCCTGCTCGACCTGCTCAACCCGTACGCGCTGCTCGGCGGCCTGACCACGCTGGGGCTGTTCCTCACCCACGGCGCGGTGTTCCTGGCGCTCAAGACCACCGGTGACATCCGGGAGCGCGCCGGTGCCCTCGCCGTGAAGCTCGGTGTCGGCACCGCCGTGGCCGCCGTGGCGTTCCTGAGCTGGTCGCTGAGCATCCGCTCCAGCGCCGCCGCCGTCGTGCTCGCCGTCGGCGCCGCCCTCGCCCTGCTCGGCGGTCTGGCCGCGGCCAAGGTACGCCGGGAGGGCTGGGCGTTCACCGGCACCGCCGTGGCGATCGCGCTGGCCGTGGCGACGCTGTTCGCCGCGCTGTTCCCGAACGTGATGCCGTCCACCCTCGACGCGGCCGGCACGCTCACCGCCACCAACGCCGCGTCCACCCCGTACACCTTGAAGATCATGACCTGGGTCGCTGTGGTGTTCACGCCGATCGTGCTGGCGTACCAAGGTTGGACGTACTGGGTGTTCCGCCGCCGGATCGGGGTACAGAACATTCCGCAACACTGATCGACCTGTGGGCGCAGGGGCGCGGGGCCGGTGCGAGGGGGTCGCACCGGCCCCGCGGGGCGTTCCGGGGTCAGCGCGCCTCGCGCAGCTCCGCCAGCCGCGCCTCGATCTCGGCCAGCTCGGCGCGCAGCTTCTCCGCCTGCTGCTCGGCCTCGGCCCGCTCGGCGGCCAGGATCTGCTCCACCGCCTCCTGCACCCCGGGAACGTCGACCAGCGCCACCATCCGCAGCGCCTCGGCCGGCTTCACCACGTACGGCCGGGCCAGCGCCTTCGTGCCCTGCTGCGCGGCCACCGTCCACTCGCCCTCGGCGTAGGCCAGCGTGACGGTCAGCCCCGGCGGGGTCTTCGGCTTGGCGGCCTTCACGACCCGCTTCGCCGGCTTCGGCTCCGCCTGCGGCTGCTCGGTCTTCGGTTCCTCCCGCCGCGGCGCCGGCACCCGCGGCGTGTCCAGCACGAACTCCGGCTCCGGCGCGGCCGGCGGCTGCTCCGGTTCCGGCTTCGCCTCGGCGGCCGGACGCCGCCCGGCACCCTTCGGGGCGATCGCCACGTCGGCGGGGGAGAACGGCAGCTCGTCGCGGCCGAACCGCACCACCACGAACTCCTCCGACGCCGCCGGGTCGGTCAGCTCCACCACCTGCCCGAGCTGCCCGGCCATCTGCCCGGCCGCCTCGGTGAACACCACCCGGGGCTTGCGGCCCGCGGCCAGCGCCTCCCGGATCCCCTGAACCTCGTCAGTGGACAAACCCTGACCCGCCATCACGCCCTCTTCCGTACACCTGTTTGACGCAGCCTTGATACCAGCCGGCTGCGACACCGCGATGATCAGCCCCCGAGGGCCCGCAGCGCCGCGTCGGCGTGCTCGTTCATGCTCAGCTCGCTGTGCACCACTGCGAGCACCCGCCGGTCCGTGCCGATCACGAACGTCATCCGCCGGGTGCTCAGCGCGCCCAGCGGCAGCCGCCGCCGCACCCCGAACGCCCGCGCCACCTCGCCGTCGACGTCGGACAGCAGCGGATAGTCGAACCCGTGCCGGCGGGAGAACTCCGCCTGCCGCTGCACCGGATCCCGGCTGATCCCCACCCGAGACGCGCCCACCGCCGCGAACTCCGCCGCCAGATCCCGGAAGTGGCAGCTCTCCGCCGTGCAGCCCCGCGTCATCGCCGCCGGGTAGAAGAACAGCACCACCGGACCGGCGGCCAGGAACTCCGACAGCCGCCGTGGCGTGCCCGTCTCGTCCGGCAGCGTGAAATCCTCGACCAGGTCACCGACACCCACCGCGTCACTCATGACGCGAGGATATGTAGACATCGGCGATCCCGCTCCGTCGTACCCGGCGAGCGGCGGGGAGGCACCGCCGCACGACGCGAAGGACCGACAGTGAGGTACGTGATCATGATCCACTCCAACCCGGAGCCGTGGGGCCACCCCACCTCCGAATACCTCGCCGCCCACCAGGAGCTGCCCGCCGAGGTACGCGACCGGCTCAACGCCGACTTCGAGCAGGTGATGACCGAGCTGCACGCCAACGGGGAGCTGGTCGTCGGCGAGGCGCTCGCCGACCCCCGCACCGCCCGGCTCTACCGGTGGCGCGACGGCGCGCCGCTGGCGACCGACGGCCCGTACTCCGAGGCCAAGGAACACCTCGCCGGTTTCTTCCTCATCGACGTCGAAGACCAGGCCCGCGCCGACGCCGTCGCCGCGAAGTTCGCCGGCCCGGGGGAGACCGTCGAGCTGCGGCCCCTGATGTGGCCGGGCGGGTCCGATCAGTAACGCCCCGCCCCTCGCGGACGTGTGGCGCCGGGAGGCGCCGCACGTCCGCGCCGCGCTGCTGCGCCGCTACGGGCAACCCGACGCCTGCGAGGACGCCCTCCAGGACGCGGCGGAGGCGGCCGCCGCCCGGTGGCCGCTCACCGGCGTGCCCGACGAACCGCGGGCCTGGCTCATCCGGGTCGCCGCGCTCGGCTGATCGACCGGGTGCGCGCCGAGGAGGCCCGCAGCCGCCGCGAGCGGCTCGACGCGGTCCGGCAACCCGGCGCCGGCGTCGTGCCGCCCGTCGACGACACACCCGTGACCGGCGCCGACGACACGCTGCGGCTGCTGTTCCTGTGCTGCCACCCGGCGCTGAGCCGCCCCTCCCAGGTCGCGCTGACCCTGCGCGCGGTCGCGGGACTGCGCGTGGAGCAGATCGCCGCCGCCTACCTGGTGCCGGCCCGGACCATGACCCAGCGGCTGAGCCGGGCCCGCGCGACGCTGCGCGAGGCGGGCGCCCGGTTCACCATGCCGCCGCCGGACGCGCTGCCCGGCCGGGTGGCCGCCGTGCTGGACGTGTGCCACCTGGTGTTCAGCGAGGGCTACACCCGCACCTCCGGCGACCAGCTCCTCGACGTCGAACTCGCCGAGGAGGCGATCCGGCTCACCCGCCAGGTCCACGCCGCGCTGCCCGGCCACCACGAGGTCACCGGCGCGCTGGCGCTGATGCTGCTCACCCACGCCCGGTCGCCCGCCCGCACCGACGCCGCCGGTGACCTCGTGCCGCTGGCCGACCAGGACCGCTCCCGCTGGCGCGGCGACCTCATCGACGAGGGCGTCACGCTGCTCGGCCGGGCCCTGCCCCACGGCCCGGTGGGCCGCTACCAGCTCCAGGCGGCCATCGCCGCCGTGCACGCCGAGGCACCGGCCTTCCCGGACACCGACTGGCTGCAGATCAGCGTCCTCTACGACATGCTGAGCCGGGTCGCCCCCAGCCCGTTCGTCACGCTCAACCAGGCCGTCGCGGTGGCCATGGCGCACGGCCCCGCCGTCGGGCTGGCGCTGCTCGACCCGCTGCTGGCCGACCCGGCGATGCGCGGCCACCACCGGCTGCACGCCGTCCGCGCGCACCTGCTGGAACTCCACGGCGACCCACAGGCCGCCGCCGAGCACTACCGGCTGGCCGCACGGCTGACCGGAAGCCTGCCCGAACAGCGCTACCTCAACCGGCGCCTGAGCCTCCTGACCGGCGTCTCCTGAGCTGCGGCACCGGTCAGGCCGCGCCGTGCTGCACGCCCGGTCAGCGCCACACCGCGGCCACCTCGTCGGCCACCGCGTCGGCCTGGGCGAACCCGGCCCGCGCCGACGCCGCCCGCCGCGCCGGATCCAGCACGTTGCGGCCGATCGCCGTCCGCGCCGCCCGGTCCGGCGACACCACTGCCACCCGCGCCCCCGCCTCCCGCAACGCCGCCACCTGCGCCGACAGCCGCGGCATCGGCCCCACCGCCGCGCGCGTCGGCGCCAGGACCACCACCTGCCCGCACCCGGCCGCCAGGTCCGCGTTCACCGGCGAGCGGACCCCGCCGTCGACGTAGCGCCGGCCGCCGACTGTGACCGGCGGCCACACCCCCGGCACCGCGCAACTCGCGCCGACCGCGTCCACCAGCGGCACCCCGCTGTCCGCGTCGAACACCACGAACTCGCCGGAGGCCGCGTCCACGGCGGTGACCAGCAGCCGCGCCGCCGGCCAGTCCGGCGACGGCAGCCGCGCCGCGATCACCGCCCGCCGTGACTGCTCCGACGGGGTACGCGCCGACAACGCCATCGCGCCGATACGTGCCCGGGCCCGCGCCGCGTCCCGGCCCCGCCCACCGGCCCACGCCCAGCGCAACAGCACGCCCGTCCCGAGCCGGGCCGGCACCTCGTCGCGGGGCGGCCGCAGCTGCGCCTCGTACAACCGCTCCGGCGGCGTACCCGAACGCACCTGCGCCCCCACCACCGACCCGGCCGACGTACCCACCACCAGGTCCGCCTCGTCCAACCGCAGGCCGTGCCCGGCCAGCCCGGCCAGCAGACCCAGCTCCCAGGCCACCCCGGTCACCCCGCCGCCACCCAGCACCAACGCGCGCCCCATGTGACAGTCCTCTCCACCCCGGATGGTCCCGCCCACGGTAACGTCGCCCCCACCGCAAGGCAGGGGAGAAGGGCATTGACCTCCGTCACCATCGTCACCGGGGGAGGACGCGGCATCGGCGCGGCCACCGCCCGCCGGCTCGCCGCCGACGGCCACGACCTGGTCATCGGCTACCGCACCGACCACACCGCCGCCGAATCCGTGGCTGCCGACGTGCGCGCCGCCGGCCGCCGCGCGGTCACCGTCGCCGCCGACACCACCGACCCCGACCAGGTACGCCGCATCTTCGACGCCGCCGACCGGCTCGGCCCGCTCACCGGCCTGGTCAACAACGCCGGCGTCACCAGCCCGATCGGCCCGTTCACCGACCTGCGCGTCGACGACCTGCGCGAGGTCGTCGACGTCAACCTCATCGGGTACGTGCTGTGCGCCCAGCAGGCGGCCCGGCGGCTCACCCGCGGCGGCGCCATCGTCAACGTCTCCTCCGTGGCCGCGACGCTCGGCTCACCCGGCGAGTACGTGCACTACGCCGCCGTCAAGGCCGCCACCGACACGCTCACCGTCGGGCTGGCCAAGGAACTCGCGCCGCACGGTGTCCGCGTCAACGCCGTCGCCCCCGGGATCATCCGCACCACCATCCACGCCCGCTCCGGCGTGCCCGACCGGCCCGACACCGCCGCGGGCCGGATCCCGATGGGCCGCGCAGGGGAACCCGAGGAGGTCGCCGGCGCGATCGCGTACCTGCTCGGCCCGGACGCCTCGTACACAACGGGCGCGGTCCTGCGCGTCGGCGGCGGTCTCTGACCCGGCGGCGGCCCGGGGATCTCCACCCCCGGGCCGCCGCGTCGCGTCTCCTACTGGGTGAACAGCTTCGCCGCCGTGATCAGCGTCTGCACCACGCCGTAGCCCAGCAGCGCCGACACCACCAGCCACGACACCACCAGACGGGCCCGCTGCCCGCCACCGGTCCGCTCGTTCACGATCCGCTCCTCTCCGCCGTCACCGGCTGCCCCGGTCCCGTCTCGTCCCGCCCGGACGCGGGCTCGTGGTAACGCTGCGGCACCGGCCGCACCAGCAGGTTCGCCACCAGACCCACCGCCAGCACGCCGACCATCGTGAACAGCGCCGGCCGGTACGCCGCCGCGGTCAACGTGCCCGGCTCGCCCTGCGCGTCGAGGAACGCGTTGACGATCAGCGGCCCGGCCACGCCCGCCGCCGACCACGCGGTCAGCAGCCGGCCGTGGATCGCGCCCACCTCGAACGTGCCGAACAGGTCCCGCAGGTACGCCGGCACGGTGGCGAACCCGCCGCCGTAGAACGACAGGATCACGCACGCCAGCAGCACGAACAACGCCGTCGCGGTCTGCCCCACCAGCGCCAGCAGCAGGTACAGCACCATGCCCACACCCAGGTACACCATGTAGATCGGCTTGCGGCCGATCACATCCGACGTGGACGACCACACGAACCGGCCCGCCATGTTGAACAGCGACAACAGCCCCACGAACCCGCCGGCCGCCGCCACCGACACCGCCGACGTGCCACCCTCGCGGAAGAAGTCCTGGATCATCGGGCTGGCCTGCTCCAGGATCCCGATACCCGCCGTCACGTTGCAGAACAGCACCACCCACAGCAGCCAGAACGACCGCGTCCTGACCGCGTTGGCCGCCGACACGTTCGCTGTCGTCACCAGCGGCTTGTCCGCCACCCGAGCCGGGTCGAACCCGGCCGGCCGCCAGTCCGCCGCCGGCACCCGCACGTTGAACACCCCGAACATCATGATCACGAAGTAGCCGACGCCGAGCGTCACGAACAACCACACCAGCGCCGGCCCCGACGCCGTGGAACCGCTGTTCGCCGGGTCGTAGGCCGGGTCGTAGAACGACAGCAGCTGCCGGGACAGGGGAGAGGCCACCATCGCCCCGCCACCGAACCCCATGATCGCCAAGCCGGTCGCCAGACCCGGCCGGTCCGGGAACCACTTGATCAACGTGGAGACGGGGGAGATGTACCCGATCCCCAGACCGATCCCGCCCAGCACCCCGTACCCCAGATACAGCAACCACAGCTGCCCGGTCGCGATACCCAGCGCCCCCACCAGGAACCCCGCCGCCCAGAAACACGCCGAGACGAACATCGCCTTACGCGGCCCGTTCGCCTCCACCCACGTACCGGCCACCGCGGCCGACAACCCCAGCATCACGATCGCGATACTGAAGATCACCCCGATCGCCGTCTGACCGGTGTCGAAATGCGCGATCAGGGAGTTCTTGTACACGCTCGTGGCGTAGACCTGCCCGATGCACAGATGGATCGCCAGCGCCGCCGGAGGAATCAGCCAACGGCTGTACCCCGGCGGCGCGACGGTGTGCCGACGATCGAGTGCGGAAAGCATCAGTGCTTCCTCCGTCCGGATGGCGAGAACACCCCGGTTCATGCCCCTGCCGCACGCTGCACCCAAACCCGCCCCGCGCCGGACGGCCGAAACGCTGCGCCGAACGGTCACCGCCGTCCCGGCCCGTCATCACCCCACCACCGGCAGTCATCCCCGGCCCGGGATGCGACGATGACCGGGTGAAGATCCTGTCCATCCAGTCGTCGGTCGCCTACGGCCACGTCGGCAACTCCGCCGCCGTGTTCCCGCTGCAACGCCTCCGCCACGAGGTCTGGCCGGTCCTGACCGTGCACTTCTCCAACCACACCGGCTACGGCGCCTGGCGCGGCCCTCTGCTCGCCCCCACCGACGTCGCCGACGTCATCGCCGGCATCGAGGACCGCGGCGTGCTCGGCACCGCCGACGCCGTCCTCTCCGGCTACCAGGGCGACCCCGCCGTCGGCGCCGTCATCCTCGACGCCGTCGCCCGCGTCAAGGCCGCCAACCCGGCCGCCCTCTACTGCTGCGACCCGGTCATGGGCGACGTCGGCCGCGGCATGTTCGTCCGCCCCGGCATCCCCGAATACCTCCGCGACACAGTCGTCCCGCGCGCCGACATCGTCACCCCCAACCAGTTCGAGCTGGAATTCCTCGCCGGCCGCACCACCGACACCGTCGACGACCTGCTCGCCGCCGTCGACACCGTCCGCGCCACCGGCCCCCGGCACGTCCTGGTCACCAGCGTCCTGCACGGCGACCTGCCCGCCGGCCACCTGGAAGTCGTCGCCGTCTCCGACGACGGCGCCTGGGCCGTCACCACCCCGCTGCTGCCGATCGCCCCCAACGGCGGCGGCGACGTCACCGCCGCCCTCTACCTCGCCCACCTCGCCACCACCGGCTCACCGAAGACCGCACTGGAACGCACCACCAACTCGATCTACGCGGTACTCGAGGCGACCCTCGAAGCCGGTACCCGCGAACTGCAACTCGTCGCCGCCCAGGACGCCATCGCCGACCCACCCACCCGCTTCACCGCCCGCCGGCTGCGCTGACCGACAGCGCGGGTGCACCTGCCGCGCGGGTGCACCCGCGCGGCGACTCGCCGCTCGAACAGGTGGACGACCCCACCGCCCACCAGGCAGGATGCGGACGTGCCACCGCACCCGGCAACCGACGACCCCGCGTTCGCCCAACGGCTGCGCGACCTCACCCGGCTGCGCCGCGTCCGCGACCGCATCGACCGCGAATACGCCAAACCCCTCGACGTCGAAGCCCTCGCCCGCGGCGAACACATGTCCGCCGGCCACCTCAGCCGGCAGTTCCGCCAGACCTACGGCGAATCCCCGTACGCGTACCTCATGACCCGCCGCATCGAACGCGCCATGGCCCTGCTGCGCCGCGGCGACCTCAGCGTCACCGACGTCTGCTTCGCCGTCGGCTGCCAGTCCCTGGGCACCTTCAGCACCCGCTTCACCGAACTCGTCGGCGAACCACCCAGCGCCTACCGCGCCCGCCACGCACCCGACACCGCCGAACCACCCCCGTGCCTGACCAAACAGGCGACCCGACCGATCAGGAATCGAGAAGCCCGCACCGGCCGACCACCACTAGCGTGACCACCATGACGATCACCATTCACTACGCCTTCCTGCCCCACACCGACGCCGACGCCGCCCTCGCCTTCTACCGCGACACCCTCGGCTTCGAACTGCGCAACGACGTCGGCTACAACAACATGCGCTGGCTCACCGTCGGCCCACCCAACCAGCCCGAGACCGGCATCGTCCTGCACCCGCCGGCCGCCGACCCCGGCATCACCGACGACGAACGCCGCACCATCCTCGAACTCATCGCCAAGGGCAGCTACGGCGCGCTCACCCTCGCCACCGACGACCTCGACGGCCTGTTCGACCGCCTCCAGGCCTCCGGCGCCGACGTCGTCCAGGAACCCACCGAACAGCCCTACGGCGTCCGCGACTGCGCCTTCCGCGACCCCACCGGCAACCTCATCCGCATCAACGAGCGGCGCTGACCCACCCCATGACCGACGCACCCCGCACCCGCGCCCGCCGCCGCAACGACACCACCCACCGCCTCGAAAACGACGTCGACTGCTGGGTCGCCACCGCCGAACCCGACGGCACCCCGTACCTCGTGCCCCTGTCCTTCGACTGGGACGGCCACACACTGCTCGTCGCCACCCCGGCCGACAGCCCCACCGGCCGCAACCTCGCCGGCGGCCGCGCCCGCGTCGGCCTCGGCCCCACCCGCGACGTCACCATGATCGACGGCGATGTCGAAACCCTCGCCCTCGACGCCCTGCCCACCGGCCGAGGCGACCGCTTCGCCACCCGAACCGGCTTCGACCCCCGTACCCTGACCACGCCCTACCGCTGGTACCGCATCACGCCACACCGCATACAAGCCTGGCGCGAAGCCGACGAGCTACCCGGCCGCACCCTGATGCGCGACGGCCGCTGGCTCGACTGACACCCGCACCACCGGACGGAGAGACCATGAGCAAGGCCACCACCGGCCTGCACCACGCCGACAGCCACGACATCATCCGCGTCCACGGCGCCCGCGAGAACAACCTGCGCAACGTCGACGTCGAGATACCCAAACGCCGCCTCACCGTGTTCACCGGCGTCTCCGGCTCCGGCAAGAGCTCACTGGTCTTCGGCACCATCGCCGCCGAGTCCCAGCGCCTCATCAACGAGACCTACAGCGCCTTCGTCCAGGGCTTCATGCCCACCCTGTCCCGCCCCGAGGTCGACATCCTCGAAGGCCTCACCACCGCCATCATCGTCGACCAGGAACGCATGGGCGCCGACCCCCGCTCCACGGTCGGCACCGCCACCGACGTCAACGCCATGCTGCGCATCCTGTTCAGCCGCCTCGGCGACCCCCACATCGGCCCACCCAACGCCTACTCCTTCAACGTCCCCTCCGTACGCGCCGCCGGCGCCATCACCGTCGACCGCGGCCCCGGCAAGACCCAGACCAAGAAGGGCACCTTCAACCGCCTCGGCGGCATGTGCCCCCGCTGCGAGGGCCGCGGCGCCGTCACCGACTTCGACCTCACCGTCCTCTACGACGAGAAGCTCTCCCTCAACGAGGGCGCCATCACCATCCCCGGCTACAGCATGGACGGCTGGTACAGCCGCACCTTCCGCTCCAGCGGCCTGTTCGACCCCGACAAGCCCATCCGCGACTACACCAGACGCGAACTCGACGACCTGCTCTACAAGGAGCCCACGAAGATCAAGGTCGACGGCATCAACGTCACCTACACCGGCCTCATCCCCGCCATCAGCAAGTCGATGCTCGCCAAGGACGTCGACGCCATGCAGCCCCACATCCGCGCCTTCGTCGAACGCGCCGTCACGTTCACCACCTGCCCCGACTGCGACGGCACCCGGCTCGCCCCCGAAGCCCGCTCCTCGAAGATCAACGGCATCAACATCGCCGACGCCTGCGCCATGCAGATCAGCGACCTCGCCACCTGGGTACGCGACCTGCACCAACCCTCCGTCGGCCCGCTGCTCAAGGCACTGGGGGACACCCTCGACTCCTTCGTCGAGATCGGCCTCGGCTACCTCAGCCTCGACCGCCCCGCCGGCACCCTCTCCGGCGGCGAGGCCCAGCGCACCAAGATGATCCGCCACCTCGGCTCGTCCCTCACCGACGTCACCTACGTCTTCGACGAACCCACAATCGGCCTGCACCCGCACGACATCGCCCGCATGAACAACCTCCTGCTCCAACTCCGCGACAAGGGCAACACCGTCCTCGTCGTCGAACACAAACCCGAGACCATCGCCATCGCCGACCACGTCGTCGACCTCGGCCCCGGCGCCGGCACCGCCGGCGGCACCATCTGCTACGAAGGCACAGTCGCCGGCCTGCGCGCCAGCGACACCACCACCGGCCGCCACCTCGACGACCGCGCCACCCTCAAGGACAAGCTGCGTACGCCCACCGGCACCCTGCCGATCCGCAGCGCCCGCACCCACAACCTGCGCGACGTCGACGTCGACATCCCCCTGGGCGTCCTGGTCGTCGTCACCGGCGTCGCCGGCTCCGGCAAGAGCAGCCTCATCCACGGCTCACTGGCCAAACGCGAGGACGTCGTCAGCGTCGACCAGACCGCCATCCGCGGCTCCCGCCGCAGCAACCCCGCCACCTACACCGGCCTGCTCGACCCCATCCGCAAGGCCTTCGCCAAGGCCAACGGCGTCAAACCCGCCCTGTTCAGCGCCAACTCCGAAGGCGCCTGCCCGACCTGCAACGGCGCCGGCGTCATCTACACCGACCTCGGCATGATGGCCGGCGTCGCCAGCACCTGCGAGGACTGCGAAGGCAAGCGCTTCCAGCCCGCCGTCCTCGACTACCACCTCGGCGGACGCGACATCAGCGAGGTCCTCGCCATGTCCGTCGACGAAGCCGAGACGTTCTTCAGCGACGGCGAGGCCCGCACCCCGGCCGCCCACACCATCCTCGACCGGCTCGCCGACGTCGGCCTCGGCTACCTCACGCTCGGTCAGCCCCTCACCACGCTGTCCGGCGGCGAACGGCAGCGGCTCAAGCTCGCCACCCGGATGGGGGACAAGGGCGGCGTGTACGTCCTCGACGAACCCACCACCGGCCTGCACCTGGCCGACGTCGCCCAACTGCTCGGCCTGCTCGACCGGCTCGTCGACACGGGGAAGTCCGTCATCGTGATCGAGCACCACCAGGCCGTCATGGCGCACGCCGACTGGATCATCGACCTCGGTCCGGGCGCCGGACACGACGGCGGCCGGATCGTTTACGAGGGCACCCCGGCGGATCTCGTGGCGGCCCGGTCGACGCTCACGGGCGAACACCTGGCCGACTACGTCGGCGCCTGACCGCCGGACGGCAGCACAGGGGAGAGGCCCGGCGGAGGGCCCCACGACAAGGATGCGCGGGCACGTCCCTTCAGGGCTCAAGTTGAATGTTCACCGGGTCGACGAATTCGACCCGCAGCCGATCATCAGACAGGATGTCGACTACCTGCTGCCAGTGCGCGGCACGCCGGCCGCAGACCGCGCGCAGGCGCTCGACGCCCGGCCTCTCTCCTTCCGCGTCGACCCGCCTCAAGGTCGCCAGGCCGACCTCAGCGGTGGCGGCGCTCAGCGTCGCGGTCACCCGGCCGACCTGCTGGACGACCTCGTCCACGTGCCGGGTCAGCTCAGCCACCCGGGCTTCGACGGATTGGTCGCGTCGAGACAGCGACTCCAGGCCGTCCGGCTTCTCGATGACCAACTCGTCGAACACCGGCACAGGTGGCGGGAAGCGGAGATCCGCGACGTGCACGAGCTCCACCGCCTCGGTGACGAGCCGGCAGAACTGCGCCCGGTGCAGCCAGTACCAAGCGCGGTCCTCCGCCATCCTCGCCAGCAGCCGCCATGTCCGATCATCCAGCTCGAGCCACTTGATCAGGTCGTGGACATCCGCCCGCCACGGCGGCTCACAACGCTGGTGCCAGTTTCGCTCCAGCAGCGCCGCCCCGTCGTGAAGCAGCTTCTTGACATACGCCGCGATCCGAATACGGGTGACGTTCTCGGGGCGCCGCAGGACCGATCGCATCGGCTGGTCCAGGTCCAGTTGAAGGAACCGAAAGTCGTCACTGCCGCGGAGGCGACCGAAGTCCGGGTCACTGCTGGCGATCCAACTGCGCAGCCGTGAGGCCACACCGGTCTGCGTGGTGGCCTGGAGCGAGACCTGCCCGGCGACCTTGCTGCCAGCGCTGGCCAGCACGGCCTGGAGTTCGATCACCGCGTACTCGGTCAGCAAGCGTTGGCGCTGGTCGTCACCGAGTTCGCCGGGAGGAGCGGGAGCGACACCTGCCGCCGGACTCGGTGGGGGAACGGGGAGATAGCCGTACAGCCCGTAGGCGTATGCAGCCGCCGCCTGGTAGTAGTCCAGGTAGCCCAGACGCCCCGGGCCGAGCCGATGACGACGCTGTGCGCGGATGACGGCGTCGCGAAGCGACTCCGGCTGGACAGGCCAGCTCCGCACCATCGTCTCGACTCGCCGGTACAGCCGTCGCGGCCACCAGCGTCGCAGGTTCCGCGCATCGCCATCAGCTTCTGCTCGGCAAACCAGCCGACCTCGACGCCGGCAACCGTCAGCTGGTCCTGGGCCAAGTCGTGTACGGCGCGGGCGAGCCGGAGCGGCGCCCACACGTCTCGCGCGAAGCGAAGCAGGCCTCTGGTCACCTCGGAGCGGGTTCCGCGGACCAACCACGCCAGGGCTGCGTCCTCGTGCAACCGGTGAAACTCCTGGAGCGCGGCCAGGTTGAGCAGCACCCGAGCGGTGGCCGGGGCACCTAGCATCTCCTTGACCTGCTGTTGCGCCTCGGCACGGTCCGCCGCATCGCGAAAGGAAGACAACAACGGCCAGTACCGCCCCACGAAGACCGCGATCAACCGATCCTTGATCTGGTCGCGGAGAACCTTCCGCTCTCCGACGGCATCGACGGCGAACCAGTCCTCCGCTGTGCGTTCCGAATACGCCAGAGTCTTCGCGTACTGGTAGCGCAGGCGGATGAGCTCCCGGCGACGGCGGATGGCCCACAGCATCGAGATGGGGTAGCGGAAGGGGTGCCTCCACCGGTCCCGTCTGCGGGTCCAGAGCGAGGCGGTGTAGCGGCTCTCCAACTCACCGAGGCAGAGTGCCCCGTGGTACGTGTCCAGGGCGGCGAGGAACAGACCCAGGTCTTCCTGAACGCTGGCCACCATCATGCGGATGTCGGAGTTGAAGGGGTCCAGGCGAAGAGCTTCCCGATACCACCAGAGCGCGTCGTCGAGACGCCGCTCGTCGTGCCGCTTCTTGGCCTCGTTGTACGCCTCGAACAGCCCGGTCGGCAGGTCGCGGAGTCGCCACGTCCGCCACGGTGCCTCATCAGCCAGGCGAGTCACCGGCAGAATCTTGGCCATCGTCCAGTAGGCCGCCTTACACGTGGCGTCTTCCCAGGTCATGCCCCACTCGGTAGTCGTCGCGCTGCCTGTGGCACCAGCGAACGACGTGACCGTGACCGAGACGCCGTAACAGGGCTCCTGCTTCCGCTCCTGGAGAGTCGCCCTGATCATGTAACCCGTCCGGGGCCAGAGCCGCGCCATGAACTTCGGCAGGACCGCCAACGGGTTCGTGAACGTTCCCGGCTCCTCGCCGAGGACATCGAGGAAGTTCTGCGCCGGGAGGGTCGTCGGGCCCGCGTACGGCGGATAGATGCTGGTGGTGGCGAGTTGACGGCAGAACCGGCTCTTCAGGTACGCCGCCCGGCCGGTGTCGTTCGCGTCCGCGGCGTTCTCGAAGTCACGCACGTCGACCGCCCCTGGACGGTGTGCGAGCCACTCACGGCGGAAGTTGCGCCACGCGACGAAGGCCGCCAGGAACAGGAACAGTATCCCGATCCGTCGCCACAGCTCAGTGGACCGGTCGAAGGCACGAGCTACACCGATCAGGAGGAGACGGAATGGCTCCAGCAACTCCCAGTCGCTCTGACCGGTCGGGACGGCGCCGGACCGAGCTAGGCGGTCGAGTGCCAGGAGCAGCGCCACCGTGCTGACGATTCCGAGGACGAGCCAGGGCGCTGGTTTCGGGATCGGCAGGGGCGAGGGCGCGGTGCGGGCCTTGCTGAAGATCCGATGGGGGGACCGGACCTTCCAGGACTCGGGGCGTGGGTTCCTCTGCTCGGCGTGATCGTGCCGGTTGTCCATCGAGAACGCTCCTGACGACCGCCCGGAACTGCGGTTCCAGGCTAAGTGGCCAGGTAGCGGGGAACTGGAAAACGGCGGATCGGTTGTCATGCCCGGAAAGCAGGCCATACTCTAGCGACCCTTGCTTTCCGGCCCGTGGGTTCGACGTGGCCCACCCGGTTCGATAATGTACATTATGTCAAGTATCGCTGAGGTGGGAGCTCCCCGAGCGCCCGCGCGAGGCAGGTGACCGCTTTTGCGGGCCTTCGGGGTGCCGGAGGGTCAAGCAGTCACCCCCTGTCGTGCTGCGGGACCGCGTGCTCCACCTGGCGAGCGCTGGCAGCGGCAGCAAGCTCGCCGCGAGCCGGCTCGCACCTCCGGACACGATGTCGCCGCCGTTGCGCCCAGGCACCAATCATCGGGCCGGCCCACCCACCAGGCGACCCGCGCATCCCCCGCCGGATCCCACCTCGCTCCACCCACCGTCCGCCGATCATGAAGTTGGCGGCGACAAATTAGACGGCACTCCCGGCCAACCTCATGATCGCCGGAGCCGCCGCCAGTTCGCCGATGTGGCTGCATCGGAGCACTGGGATTACCGCCATCTCGGCGAGATGGAGTTGATCATGGCTTTGATCGCCCGCGCTCCCCTGATGCGCCTCCTGACGGGAACGCGAGAATCATGCATAATATCCCTTATGCATGACAAACCGGACGGAACGGTAGGCGCTCTTATTGAGGAGTTCCTGACCGCCCGGGCCACCCGTAAGCCCTCCCCCCACACCCTGGCCGCGTACCGGCGGGATCTGACCACTGTGGCCGAGCTGGTGGCGGCGGCCGGTGACGCCTCTCCCCTGCGCCTACCGGTCAGCACCCTCTCCCCCAAGGTGATGCGCGCGGCGTTCGCGCGGTTCGCCGCTCCCCGTGCCGCCGCGTCGGTCCATCGTGCCTGGTCGACGTGGAACAGCTTCTTCACGTTCCTGGTCGCCGAGGGTGTCGTACCGGGGAATCCGATGCCGGCGGTGGGGCGGCCCCGTACGCCGCTCCCCCGGCCCAAGCCGCTGCGGGGCGAGGACACCCCGGAGGAGTTGCTGGCGGCGGTGGCCCGGGCGGAGGGCCGGCAGCGTGATCCGTGGCCGGAGCGCGACCTGGCGGTGCTGGCGCTGGCGTTGTGCGCGGGGTTGCGGCTGTCGGAGCTGCTGGCGCTGCGGGTGTCGTCGGTGGCCGGGCGCGACGGTGAGCGGCGGGTGGACGTGGCGGGCAAGGGCGGGCGGCCGCGTACGGTGCCGATCGAGGACGGCGTGGACCGGGTGCTGGCGGGTTATCTGGACAGCCGGCGGCTCCGGTTCGGGTCGCGCAGTGTGCGGCCGGACGCGCCGTTCCTGGTGGATCGTCAGGGTGAGGCGTTGCGGCGGGGTGGTCTGCAGTACCTGGTGGAGTCGTGTTACCGGCGGTCGGGCATCGGTGACCGGGTGCCTCGGGGTGCGCGGTTGCACGCGTTGCGGCACACGTTCGCGACGCGGTTGGCGGAGGACGGGGCGAGCGCGGCGGAGATCATGCGGTTGCTGGGGCACGCGTCGTTGGCGTCGTCGCAGACGTACATCGAGGTGACGGCGGGTCAGCAGCGGGCGGCGGTGGCGGCGAACCGTACCAACCGGGCGTTGTCGGGGCTGGCGCCGCGGCGGTGAGTGTCGTGCGGCGGGCGGCGTGTGGGGTGGCGCGCTGGCAGGATCGGCGAGATGCGGGTGGGTGCGGCGCGGGCGGTGGCTGTCGGGTGGGTGCGGGAGCGGATGCGCGTCGACCCGTCGATCGAGGGGGCGTTGTTCAGCGGGTCGACTGTGGGGTTGCCGGACGACGCGGTGCTGCCGGTGTGGTCGGACGTGGACGTGCTGCTGGTACGCCGGGAGCCCGGTGTGAAGGTGGGCAAGTTCGTGCACCGGGGGGTGCTGCTGGAGGTCAGCACTGTCACGTGGGAGGAGTTGGGTGGCCCGGAGGACGTGCTGGGGTCGTGGGTGTTCGCGCCGATGTTCCGTACCGATGGGGTGATCGCGGATCCGTCGGGGCGGCTGGCCGCAGTGCGGGAGCGGGTGGCGGCGGGGTTCGCGGATCCGGTGTGGGTGCGGGAGCGGTGCGCGGGGGTGCGGCGGCGCATCGAGGCCGGGTTGCGGGCGGTGGGCGGTTCGGCGCCGGTGGCGGAGCAGGTGCTGGCGTGGGTGTTTCCGACGTCGTTGCTGGCGGTGTGGCCGGCGGTGGCGGGTCTGGCGGATCCGACGGTGCGGCGGCGGTACGTGCGGGCGGAGCGGGTGCTGTCGCGGTTCGGGTTCGCGGATCGGTACGCGGGCCTGCTGGACACGCTCGACGGCGGCGGGGTGGGTGTGGACGCGGCGCGGGTGCGGGAGCATCTGGCCGGGTTGGCGGTGGTGTTCGACGAGGTGTCGCGGTTGCCGCGGGAGGGGTTCGCGTTCGGGGCGGATCTGGGCGCTGCGGGGCGTCCGGTGGTGTTCGACGGTGCGGCTGAGCTGATCGAGGCGGGCCGGCATCGGGAGGCGATGTTCTGGGTGCTGGTGACGTGGGCGCGGTGTCATGTGGTGTCGGGCGTGGTGGCGCCGGAGTGGGAGCGGGCGTTCGGGGCGGTGCTGGCTGATCTGGGGGTGGCGTCGGCGGCGGACCGGCGGCGGCGGGCGGACGGTTTGCTGGCGGCGTTGCCGGGGTGGCAGTCGGTGGTGGATGCGGTGGCGGTGGAGGCTGTGGCAGGCTGAGGGGAACGCGACTGGCGGCACGGGGATGGGTGAACCATCGGGGAGCTCGTCGCGGGGGTCGACCGCCTGGGCCTCCGCGGGCGAGGTGTCGTATGTCTTCTGCGCGGTTGTTGCCGGGTGCCCCGGTGGCGGAGCAGGTGTTGTCGGAGGTCGCCGCGTCGGTGGCGGAGCTGCGTGCGGCGGGGGTGACGCCGGCGCTGGCGACGGTGCTGGTGGGTGACGACGACGCGAGCGCGGGTTATATCCGGATCAAGCAGCGTCAGGCGGCGGAGCTGGGGTTCGTGTCGCCGCACGTGCATCTGCCGGCGTCGGCGTCGCAGGCGGATCTGCATGCGGTGCTGGCGGATTTCAACGCGGACAAGACGGTGCACGGGGTGCTGGTGCAGTATCCGATTCCGGGTCACCTGGACTACGACCGGGCGTTGGCGGTGCTGGATCCGGACAAGGACGTGGACGGGATGCATCCGGTGAACATGGGCTGGCTGGCGTTGGGGTTGCCGGGTCCGTTGCCGTGTACGCCGGCGGGGATCGAGGCGTTGCTGGCGTTCCACGGTGTGCCGGTGGCGGGCCGGGAGGTGGTGATCCTGGGCCGGGGTGCGACGTTGGGTCGGCCGCTGGCGATGTTGCTGGCGCAGAAGCGGCCGACGGCGAACGCGGCGGTGACTGTGGTGCACACGGGGGTGGCGGACTGGCCGCGGTACACGCGGCGGGCGGAGATCCTGATCGCGGCGGCGGGGGTGCCGGGGATCGTGCGGCCGGAGCATGTGCGTCCGGGTGCGGTGGTGGTCGGTGGCGGGGTGCGGTACGAGGGGCGGCGGCTGCTGCCGGACGTGGACGAGTCGTGTGCCGAGGTGGCGGGGGCGATCACGCCGCGTGTGGGCGGGGTGGGTCCGACGACGGTGGCGATGTTGTTCCGCAACGCGGTGGAGGCGGCGCGGCGGCAGAGCGGTCTGGGCTGAGCGTCAGCCGAGGTCGACGACGAGGGGCCGGTGGTCGGAGATGGTCGCCAGCGGGGTGTGGACGGCGGTGACGGCCGGCAGCCGGTCGAGCCCGTGCCGGTCGGCGAGGATGTGGTCGAGCTGGACGCGGGGTTGCCCGGCCGGGTAGGTGGGGCGGCGGGCCAGGGGCTGCCAGCGGGTGAGCGCGGCGGCGGGTCCGGCGGGCAGGTTGAGGTCGCCGAGCAGGATCCGGGGTGCGGGCAGGGTGCGCAGGACGCGCACGACGCGGCGTAGTTGCCAGATGTTCCAGCCGGGGACGAAGGACAGGTGGGTGGCGGCGACGGTGAGGGGGCCGTGGGGGGTGTCGAGGACGGCGGCGAGCACGACGCGGGGTTCGTCGCGGAGCAGGACGAGTCCGCCGCCGGGGCCGGGTGCGTAGATGGGTGAGCGGATGGGGGCAGCGCGCAGGCGGGTGACCTGCCAGGAGCGGACGGGGTGGCGGCTGATGAGGCCGATGCCGTAGAGGGGTTCGCCGTGGCCGTCGTCGTCGTGGGTGAGGGGGCGGAACTGTTCGCCGGGGGTGCCGACGACGGCGGCGGCGAAGCGGTGGTGGTCGGCGTGCAGGGCGCGGGCGGCCACGGCGGTGAGGTCGAGTTTGCCGCTGCGGGTCTGGTCGCGGTCGACTTCCTGGAGGGCGAGGACGTCGGCGTCGAGGTCGGTGACGGCGGCGGTGAGCCGGTCGGGGTCGACGAGCCCGTCGGTGAGGGATCGGCCGTGCAGCAGGTTGAAGGTGGCCAGGCGCACCTGGACACCCTACGTCGTCGTGGGAGTCTTGCTGGGTGCTGAAACTGCTGTGCTGTTCGATGCTGGTGTTCGTGGCGGTGGGGTCGGTCGGGGTGTGGTTGCGGCGTCGCCGGGGGCGGTGAGGCTGGCCACAGGTGGTCTCGTCGCTGGTGGCGGCGTGGGCAGAATGCGTCGGTGGATGCCCTGTCGTTGACGACGTTGCTGACCGCTGCCCTTCTGGCGGGGTGGGTGGACGCGGTGGTGGGTGGCGGCGGTCTGTTGTTGTTGCCGGCGTTGCTGGTGGCGGCGCCGGGTGTGCCGGTGGCGACGGCGTTGGGCACGAACAAGCTGGCGGCGATCTTCGGTACGTCGACGGCGGCGGTGACGTACGCGCGGCGCACGAAGCTGGACTGGGCGGTGGCGGGTTCGGCGGCCGGGTTGGCGGTGCTGACGGCGGGGTTGGGTGCGGCGTTGGCGGGTGCGGTGCCGGGTAGCGCGTACCGGCCGGTGGTGCTCGTGGTGCTGGTGGCGGTGGCGGTGTTCGTGCTGGCGCGGCCGTCGCTTGGTGTGGTGGCGTCGCCGCAGCGGCGGACCCCCGCGCGGGTGGTGGTGGCGGTGGCGGTGGCCGGTCTGGGTATCGCTCTGTACGACGGGTTGATCGGGCCGGGTACCGGCACGTTCCTGGTGCTGGCGTTCACCGCGATTCTGGGTTCGGATTTCGTGCATGCCTCGGCGATGGCGAAGGTCGTGAACGCGGGCACGAACCTGGGCGCGCTTGTGGTGTTCGGGTTGACCGGGCACGTCTGGTGGGCGTTGGGCGCGGCGATGGCGGTGTGCAACGTGGTGGGGGCGGCTGTGGGCGCGCGGATGGCGTTGCGGCGGGGCGCCGGGTTCGTGCGGGTGGTGCTGCTGGTGGTGGTGCTGGCGCTGGTGGCCCGGTTGGGTTACGACCAGTGGACGGCGGGCTGATCGCGGTGGCGGTGCGGGCGGAGCACGACCGGGCGGTGCTGGCGGGTCTGCTGGGCCGGGATCCGGTGTTGCACGCGTACCAGTTGGGTGATCTGGACGATTTCTTCTGGCCGTACACGTCGTGGTTCCGGCGTGGCGACCAGGTGGTGTTGCTGTATCACGGGGTGGAGTTGCCGACGTTGCTGGCGTTCGCGGCGCCGGAGCGGGTGGCGGAGATGGCCGGGTTGCTGACGGAGGCGGCGCCGGTGTTGCCGGCGCGGATGTGGGCGCACCTGTCCCCCGGTCTGGAGGCGACGCTGGGCCGCTGGTTCGTGGTGTCGGAGGCGGCGGCGCATCACCGGATGGCGTTGACGGATCCGGGGCGGCTGGCGGCGGTGCCGGCGGTGGGTGAGCCGTTGGGGCCGGCGGACGCGGCGGAGCTGGCCGCGTTGTACGCGGTGGCGTATCCGGGGAACTGGTTCGATGCGCGGATGCTGGAGACGGGCCAGTACGTGGGGGTGCGGGAGCACGGCCGGCTGGTGGCGGTGGCGGGGGTGCACGTGTTCTCGCCGCGTTGGCGGGTGGCGGCGCTGGGGAACGTGACGACGCATCCGGACGTGCGGGGTCGTGGTCTGGGTGCGGGTGTGGTGGCGGCGTTGTGTGCCCGGCTGCGCGCGTCTGTGGATCATGTGACGTTGAACGTGCGGGCGGACAACGCGGCGGCGGTGCGGTTGTACGAGCGGTTGGGGTTCTCCCGGGTGGCCGGGTTCACCGAGTGCGCGTTGACGTCAGCGGCCGCGGCTGGGTGAGTCGAACCGGCCGGCGCGGATCTCGCGCAGGGCCCGGCGGCGGGTGTCGCCGCGCAGGGTGTCGACGTAGAGGCGTCCGCGCAGGTGGTCGGTCTCGTGTTGCAGGGCGCGGGCGAGGAAGCCGCTGCCGGTGACGGTGAGCGGCTCGCCGTGCTGGTCGTAGCCGTGGGCGGTGGCGTGCAGCGCGCGGGGGGTCGGGAAGTACAGGCCGGGGATGGACAGGCAGCCCTCCTCGTCGTCCTGGAGTTCGTCGGACACCTCCAGCGTGGGGTTGATCATGTGGCCGCGGTGGCCGTCGGCGTCGTAGACGAACACCTGGGCGTTGACGCCGATCTGGGGTGCGGCGACGCCGGCGCGGCCGGGTGCGCCGAGCAGCGTGTCCATCAGGTCGGTGACGAGGGCGCGCAGTTCGGCGTCGAAGCTGGTGACGGGTTCGCTGGGGGTGCGCAGCACGGGGTCGCCGATGATCCGGATGGGGCGCATAGTCATGTCCGGAAGGCTATCCGTTGCTTACCGCTGCGCGGGGGGCACCCGCCGGGGCGGTGGGGCTCGTAGGGTGTGCGGACACTGTCGCAGGGAGGCCGCCGTATGTATCCGCCGATCGAGCCGTACGCGCACGGGATGCTGGATGTCGGGGACGGGCAGCGCGTGTACTGGGAGACGTGCGGCAATCCGGACGGGCGGGCGGCGCTGGTGGTGCACGGTGGGCCCGGTTCGGGGGCGGGCGCGTCGTGGCGGCGGCTGTTCGATCCGGCCGCGTACCGGATCGTGTTGTTCGACCAGCGTGGTTGTGAGCGCAGCGCTCCCCCGGCGTCGGATCCGTCCACTGACCTGTCGGTGAACACCACCGGGCATCTGCTGGCCGACATGGAGCTGCTGCGCGCGCATCTGGGGATCGACAGGTGGCTGCTGTGCGGCGCGTCGTGGGGGTCGTCGCTGGCGCTGGCGTACGCGCAGCGGCACCCGGGGCGGGTCAGCGCGCTGGTGCTGTTCAGCGTGGTCGCCAACACGAACCGGGAGATCGAGTGGGTGACCCGGGACATGGGCCGGGTGTTCCCGCAGGAGTGGGCGCGGTTCCGTGGCGGGGTGCCCGAGGCCGACCGTGACGGTGACCTGTCGGCGGCGTACGCGCGGCTGGTGAACGACCCGGACCCGGCGGTGCGGGAGCAGGCGGCGCGGGACTGGTGCGAGTGGGAGGACGTGCACGTGTCGCTCGCCGGTGGGTTCGCGCCGGATCCCCGGTTCGACGATCCGGTGTTCCGGTACGGGTTCGCCCGGCTGGTGACGCACTACTTCGCGAACCGGGGTTTCCAGCCGGACGGGCAGGTGCTGCGCGACGCGGGCCGCCTGGCGGGCATTCCGGGGGTGCTGGTGCAGGGCCGGCTGGACGTCAGCGGGCCGCCGGACATCGCGTGGCTGCTGACCCGGGGCTGGCCGGACGCGCGGCTGGAGATCGTGGAGTCCGGCGGTCACGGCGGCGGGCACGGCATCGGCGAGCGGGTCGTCGCCGCCCTCGACGAGTTCGCCGCCGCCGGCTGAGCCGCCGCGCACGGCCGCCACCGCCCGCGTAGCCCGAGGCGCCGCGCACGGCCGCTACCGGCCCGCGGAGCCGCCGCGAGAAGGCCGGGCCGCCGCGAGAAGGCCGGGCCGCCGGGCGACCCGTCAGCCGGCGAGCAGGGCGCGGATCGGGGCGGCCTTGGCGGCGGCCTCGGCGACCTCCGCGGCGGGGTCGCTGTCCCAGGTGATGCCTCCCCCGGCCCACAGGTGCAGCAGGTTCCCGTCGGCGGCGGCGGTGCGGATGGTCAGGCCCAGGTCGAGGCGGTCGGGTCCGACCCAGCCGAGCGCCCCCATGCTCGCGCCGCGGCCGACCGGCTCCAGCGCGGCGATGTGGGCCAGGGCGGCGTGTTTGGGCGCGCCGGTGACCGACCCGCCGGGGCAGACCGCGCGCAGCAGGTCGGCCAGGCCGAGGCCGTCGGCGGGCGCCGCCGACACCGTCGACTCGGCCTGCCACAGGTCACACCAGCGGCGTACGGCGAACAGCTCGTCGACGCGTACCGAGCCGGTGCGGGCGACGCGGGCCAGGTCGTTGCGTTCCAGGTCGACGATCATGACGTGTTCGGCGCGTTCCTTGGCCGAGGTGAGCAGGTCGCGGCGTCCGGCGGGGGTGGCCGGGCGGGTGCCCTTGATGGGGCGGGTGACCAGCCGGCCGTGTTCGACGGCGATGAGGGTTTCCGGGGAGGCGCAGCCGAGGGCCCAGCCGGGGCCGTGCAGGGTGCCGCCGTAGCGGGCGCCGGGTAGCGCGGCGAGGCGGGCCAGCGCGGGCAGCGGGTCGCCGGTGTAGCCGGCGGCGGCGTGGCCGACGATGTTGACCTGGTAGACGTCGCCGCGGGCGATGGCGTCGCGGACCGCGGCGACGGCGGCGGCGTGCGCGGCCGGGGTCCAGCTGTCCTGCCAGGGTCCGAGCCGCCACGGGGCCGGGGCCGGCGGCGGGGGCGCCGTGGGGCGGTCGGTGTGGTGGTAGACGACCACGACCAGGTCGGGCAGCGCCGGTGCGGGGCTGGGCGCGCCGGGCGACACGCCGAGGGTGTACGCGCCGGCGGCGGCGGACAGGTACAGCGCGGCGCCGCACACTCCGGCGTCGGAGTCGTGGCGGCCGGGCCGGGTGAGGTCGCCGCGGTCGATGCCGTGTGCGGCGAGGAAGCGTTGTGCCAGGTCGGCGGGGTCGCCGCCGTCGCCGACGGACCAGTGCAGCCGGGCGGTCTCGACGAGCCGGCGGCGGCATCCGGGCGGGGCGCCGGGAGCATCGACCTCCACCTGTGGGAGCGCTTCCACGACGTCCGGGCCGTTACGGGTCATCCGTTCAGCCCATTCTGGGTGAACAAGACGCATCCTTGCTCGTTGCCGCTCACTTTTCCTTGGTACTGTGCGTCACTGGTCATGTGAACCATGACACAGTGCCCCCACAGTCCGGAGAACCCGATGTGTCAGCACCAGCCCACCTGCCCCTCCGCCGACGCGACCGACCGCGAGGCCGCCCGCGTACTCGCCTGCTTCCCTGAGCAGGGCTGGAGCCTGCTCTGCAACGGTGTCATCGTCTTCGAGGACACCGGTGAGCTGCTCCCCGACGGGCGCACCATCGCCCCGCACCGGGGTCCGGCCCGCCACGCCCTCGTCGCCTGAGCGATCACGCAGCGTCAGTGAGCGTACGCGCCGGTCATGACCGTCCGGCGCACCGGCCGGGGCGGCGAGAGCCCACCGCCCCGGCGTCAGCCGCTCAGTCCTCGAACGCCTCCGGCGCGGGGCACGAGCAGACCAGGTTCCGGTCGCCGTACGCGCCGTCGATGCGCCGCACCGGAGGCCAGTACCGGCCCGCCCGGTCAACACCCGCCGGGTAGGCGCCCATCGACCGCGGGTACGGGTGCGGCCACTCGTCGGCCGACACCATCGCCGCGGTGTGCGGCGCGTTGGACAGCGGATTGTCCCCCGCCGGCCACTCCCCCGAGCCGACCTTGTCGATCTCCGCCCGAATCGCGATCATCGCGTCGCAGAAGCGGTCCAGCTCGGCCAGGTCCTCGCTCTCGGTCGGCTCCACCATCAGCGTCCCGGCCACCGGGAACGACATCGTCGGCGCGTGGAAGCCGTAGTCGATCAGCCGCTTCGCCACGTCGTCCACGGTCACGCCGGTGGCCTTGGTCAACGGACGCAGGTCCAGGATGCACTCGTGCGCGACCAGGCCCTTGTTGCCGGCGTACAGCACCGGGAAATGCGACCGCAGCCGCGCCGCGACGTAGTTCGCCGCCAGGACCGCCACGCCGGTCGCGCGGGCCAGCCCGTCGGCGCCCATCATCCGCAGGTACGCCCACGGGATCGGCAGGATCCCCGCCGACCCGTGGTTCGCCGCCGAGATCGCCGGCCGCCCGTCGGCGCGCGCGCCGAGCGGGTCGCCGGGCAGGAACGGCGCCAGGTGCGAGCGCACCGCCACCGGGCCCACACCCGGGCCGCCGCCGCCGTGCGGGATGCAGAACGTCTTGTGCAGGTTCAGGTGCGACACGTCCGCCCCGAACCGGCCCGGCTTGGCGAACCCGACCAGCGCGTTGAGGTTCGCGCCGTCGACGTACACCTGACCGCCGGCGTCGTGGACCTTCGCGCACAGCTGGGCGATGCCGGTCTCGTACACGCCGTGCGTCGACGGGTACGTCACCATGATCGCGGCGAGCGCGTCCCGGTGCTTGTCGATCTTCGCGTCGAGGTCGACCAGGTCGACGTTGCCGTCGGCGTCGCAGCCGACCACCACGACCCGCATGCCGGCCATCACGGCGGACGCGGCGTTCGTGCCGTGCGCCGACGACGGGATCAGGCACACGTCGCGGTGGCCCTCGCCGCGCTCCCGGTGGTAGCCGCGGATCGCCAGCAGCCCGGCCAGCTCACCCTGCGACCCGGCGTTCGGTTGCACGCTGACCGCGTCGTAGCCGGTCACCTCGGCCAGCCAGCCCTCCAGCTGCGCGATCAGCTCCCGGTACCCGGCGGTCTGCTCGTCCGGCGCGAACGGGTGCAGGTGCGCGAACTCCGGCCAGGTGATCGGTTCCATCTCGGTGGTGGCGTTGAGCTTCATCGTGCACGACCCCAGCGGGATCATGCCGCGGTCCAGCGCGTAGTCGAAGTCGGCCAGGCGGCGCAGGTAGCGCAGCATCGCCGTCTCCGAGTGGTGGCTGTGGAACACCGGGTGGGTGAGGAAGTCCGACGTGCGGGCCAGCCCGTCCGGCAGGGCCGCGTCGGTGTCGCCGTCGAACCCGTCGACGCCGAACGCCCCCCACACCGCCTGCAGGTGCGCGGGCGTGGTGGTCTCGTCGCAGGAGACGCCGACCCGGTCGGCGTCGACCAGCCGCAGGTTCACGTTGCGCGCCGCGGCGGCTGCGACCACCTCGGCGGCCCGGCCCGGCACGGTCGCGGTGACGGTGTCGAAGAACGCGACCTCCGCGACCTGCACGCCCCCGGCGCGCAGCCCGGCCGCGAGCCGCGCCGCCGCCTCGTGGGTACGCCGGGCGATGGCGCGCAGCCCGTCCGGGCCGTGATAGACGGCGTACATGCCGGCCATCACCGCGAGGAGCACCTGGGCGGTGCAGATGTTGCTGGTCGCCTTCTCCCGGCGGATGTGCTGCTCACGGGTCTGCAACGCCAGCCGGTACGCCGGGTTGCCGTCGGCGTCGCGGGACACCCCGACGAGGCGGCCGGGCAGCATCCGCTCCAGGCCTGAGCGCACCGCCAGGTAACCGGCGTGCGGCCCACCGAAGCCCATCGGTACGCCGAACCGCTGGGTGGTGCCGGCGGCGATGTCGGCGCCGATCTCGCCCGGCGGGCGCAGCAGCGTCAACGCCAGCAGATCCGCGGCGACCGTCACCAGCGCGCCCACGCCGTGCGCCGCGTCGACAAGCGCCCGGTGGTCGCGGACCGCGCCGGAGGCGCCCGGGTACTGCAGGTGCAGGCCGAAGAACTCCGCCGGCAGCTCGTCACGCTCGACGTCGACCACGCGCACCTCGATGCCGAGCGGCTCGGCGCGGCTGGCGATCACCGCGACGGTCTGCGGCAACGCGTCGGCGTCGACCACGTACACCGGGCTCTTGCTCTTGGACGCGCGGCGCGCGAGCGTCATCGCCTCGGCCGCGGCGGTGCCCTCGTCGAGCATCGAGGCGTTCGCGGTGGCCAGGGCGGTCAGGTCGGTGACCATGGTCTGGAAGTTCAGCAGCGCCTCCAGCCGGCCCTGGCTGATCTCCGGCTGGTACGGCGTGTACGCGGTGTACCAGGCGGGGTTCTCCAGCACGTTGCGGCGGATCACCGCCGGGGTGTGCGTGCCGTGGTAACCCAGGCCGATCATGGACACGGCGACGGTGTTGCGGGCGGCCAGGGCGCGCAGCTCGGCGACAGCCTCCCGCTCACTGGCCGGGGCGGGCAGGTCCAGGGTGCCGTGCCAGCGGATCACCTCGGGGATCGCGGCGTCCATCAGCTCGTCGACGGAGCCGTAACCGACGGTGTCCAGCATCCGGCGTTCGTCGTCGCGGCCGGGGCCGATGTGCCGGTCGGCGAACTGCTCTGCGGTCATGCGCTGCGCTCCTTGGTGGGGCGAGGTCGACGGGTCGGCCTCCCCCTGAGTCGCGCTGACGCGCTCCACAGCGCCTGCCCACGTGGTCCTTTTGCCTGAGAGGTTCCGGGGAGAATCTGCCCCTTCGGCGCCGTCGGATCGACGGTCTCTCCCACGTGGGTGGTACCGGCACTTCCCACGCTACCAGCGGGCGTGTTTCCGGCTCATGTCCCGGGGGTTGATCACACCGGCGCCGGAGCCGCCGCCACCCGGTCGGCCAGCGCGCACAGCGTCGCGCCCAGCGGCGCGTCCAGGCGCAGCGCCGCGTACCCGTCGCCGCGGGTGACGCCCTGGTTGACGATCGCCACCGGGATGCCGTGGCGGGCCGCCCGCAGCACGAACCGCCGCCCCGACATCACCGTCAACGACGACCCGAGCACCAGCAGCGCCCGGGCCCGCTCGACGAGCGCGAAACAGTCCGCGACGCGGGGCGCGGGAACCGTCTCGCCGAAGAACACCACGTCCGGTTTCAGCATGCCGGTGCCGCAGACCCCGCAGTCGACGGCGCGGAACCCGGTCACCGCCTCGTCGGGCAGGTCCACGTCGCCGTCGGGGTTGACGCGCGCCACCCGCGCGTCGAAGCCCGGGTTCGCCTCGGACAGCCGCCGGTGCAGCTCGTCGCGGCCGGTGGCGTTACCGCAGTCCAGGCACGTCACCTCGTCGAGGCGGCCGTGCAGCTCGATCACGCCGGTGGCACCGGCGGCGGTGTGCAGCCCGTCGACATTCTGGGTGATGATCCCGCCGAGCAGCCCGGCGTCCTGCAGCCGGGCCACCGCCCGGTGCCCGTCGTTGGGCGCCGCCCGCGCGATGGTCTGCCAGCCCAGGTGGCTGCGCGCCCAGTACCGCCGCCGGGCCAGCGGATCCCGGGTGAACTCCTGGTACGTCATCGGGGTGTGCCGGCGCGCCGCGCCACTGGGCCCCCGGTAGTCCGGGATGCCCGACTCGGTGGACAGGCCCGCGCCGCTGAGCACCACCACGTCACCGGCGGCCACCAGCCGCGTCAACTCCTCGAACGCCTCACTCACCCGTCCATGCTCCCTCGCCGGACCCCGCACCTCCCACCCGTACGGCGGTCGCGCGGCGGGGTGCGGCCAGGCGGGCTAGGTTGAGCCCATGCGCGTCGTCATCGCCGGAGGGCACGGAAAGATCGCCAAACTGCTGGAGCGGGAACTGGCCGGACGCGGAGACACCGCGCTCGGACTGATCCGCAACCCCGACCACGCCGCCGCGCTGCGCGCCGCCGGCGCCGAACCCGTCGTGTGCGACCTGGAACACACCGACGTCGACACCCTCGCCGCCCACCTGGCCGGCGCCGACGCTGTCGTGTTCGCCGCCGGCGCCGGACCCGGCAGCGGCGCCGCCCGCAAGGACACCGTCGACCGCGGCGCCGCCGTGCTGCTCGCCGACGCCGCCGTACGAGCCGGGGTACGCCGCTACCTGCTGGTCTCCTCCATGGGCGTGGACACCGCCCCCGCCGAGGGCACCGACGACGTGTGGGCGGCGTACCTGCGGGCCAAGAAGGCCGCCGAGGACGACGTCGCCGCGCGGGACCTCGACGTGACGGTGCTGCGGCCCGGCCGCCTCACCGACGACGAACCCGCAGGCCGCATCACCCTGGCCCGGCACGTCGAAGCCGGCGCGATCAGCCGCGCCGACGTGGCCCGGGTGCTGCTCGCCCTGCTGTACGCCCCGGCCACCGCCGGGCACACCCTGGAACTCGTCGGCGGAGACACCCCCATCGCCGACGCGATCGCAGCCGTCGCCGCCTGACACCCGCCGGCGCGTCCCGGCCCGCCGTGAACACGGGCCGGGACGCCGCTCAACGCTGGTGCCGCGACAACGCCGGCTGCGGCGCGGTCCCGCCGCCCTGCGGCAACTCCCGGGCGATCCGCTCCATCGTGCGCGACAACTGCTCACTGCCGTCGTCGAGGTGCCGGGCCGCCGCCTGCATGTGCGAGATCATCATCTCGCCGAAGATCCGCAACGCCTCACGCGTCGCCACCGAGTCGTCGAAGCCGCTCCCCGCGGTACTGCGGTACTCCGTCACCGCCCGCTCGGCCTCCCGCTTCGCCTCCTCCGCCGCCGCCCGCATGTAACTCTCGTACTGGGTACGGGCGTACTCGGCGACCCGGCGGGCATAGTCGTGGGCCTGCGCGATGATCTGCTCGGCCTCCCGCTGCGCCGCCGACAACAGGTTGACCTCCTTCGCCGCCGGCGCCACCGCCGCCTCCGTGCTCGGGATCACCCCGTGCCGGTGCAGCTCCAGATGGTCGTTGAGCCGCTCGTTCTCCGCCCGCAGGTTCGCCACCTGCGCCGCCAGCAGATCCAGCTCGTCGGCCACCTGCAACCGGAACCGGTCCACATCGGTCTGGTCGTAGCCGCGCCGCGTGAACGCCGCCGACCCGAACTCCCACCGCCGGACCCGGTCCGAGGTCAACCGCACCTGCACCGGACCGGACACCTGCTGCGCGTCGTAACTGCTGATCGGACCCGCGCTCACCGGCTCACCTCCGACTCGTCAGCCCCCGTCATCGTCCGCCACGCCGGGCCGTACCAGTGCTTGCCGTAACCCTCGTGGTGCACCTGGCCCGGCTGGAACCCGGCACCGGTCAACGCCGCCACCGAATGACCCACCATCTCGTCCGAGCCGCACACGTACACGTGCCGCGACCGCCAGTCCCCGTCGGCCAGCACCCGGTCGGCGATGCGCACCGACTCGCCCGGCCGGGCCGGATCCGCACCGGCCACGTACGACACCCGCAGCCACGGATGCGTCGCCGCCAGCTTGTCGATCGCCTCGCTGTCGTAGAACTCTGTCCGCGAACGGGCACCCACGTACAGGTCCACCCGCCGGCCCGAACCCTCCGCCGCGACCTGCTCCACCAGCGCCTTCACCGGCGCCCAGCCGGTCCCACCGGCCAGCAGCAGCAGATCCGACGACCCGGCCTGCCACAACGTCAACCGGTCGCCCACCGGCGACGCCAGGTGGATCTGGTCACCGGCCGCGCACCCGTACACCAGACGCGACGACACCACACCACCCGGCGCGGCCCGCACGTGCAGCTCCACCGTGCCATCCGGACGCGGCGCGTTCGCCGGCGAGTAGTACCGCCACGACCGCACCGCAGGATGCGACACCCCGATCGACTGGCCGGGCGTGAACGGCAACAGATACTGCGGGCGTACGGTCAGCACCGCCACGTCGAACGTGCGCTGCTCGTGGGTCAGCACCTCCGCCACCCACCACGGCGGCGACTTCGACTCCGCGGCCTGCGCGCCCTCGGTCATCACCTGCGCGACGAGCCCGTACGCGGCGGTCCAGTCGGCCGCCAGCTCCTCGGTCCACGCCTCACCGCAGAAGTGCCGCAACGTCGCCAGCAGCGCCTCACCGACCGCCGGGTAGTGCTCGGCGCGCACCGCGAACTTCCGGTGATCCGCGCCGAGGTCCCGCAGGAACCCGACCAGCCGGTCCACCTGGTCCACGTGGGACACCACATGCCCCAGCGCGGCCACCAGACGGTCCCGCTGCCCGGCCATGTTCGTGGGGAACATCTGCCGGGTCTCCGGATGCGCCAGGAACAGCGTCGAATAGAAGTAGAGCGGCACCTGGTCGCCGTGCGCGGCAACCAGGGACCAGCTCTGCTTGAGCCGTGCGACGTCCACGCTCAGGCGTCCCCCGCCGACACGACCTGCTCCCGCACCTGCCCGAGCACGACCTGCACATCGGCGATCACGTCCGCGGGCACGCCCAGCTCCACCAGCGTCGCGGTCAGATGCTCACCGACCTTCGCGTAGTGCTCACCGGTGATGTTCAGCGGCTGGTGCGCCTCCTCCAGGCCACGGCCCGCGTACTCGTTGGGACCGCCGAGCACGACCGCCAGCATCAGCGCCAGGTGCCGCCGCTGCTCCACCATGTCCACGTCGGCGAAGTAGCCGGCCAGATCCGGATCGGCCAGCACCTTGTCGTAGAACAGCTCCACCGCGGCCTTCACCGCGGCCGCGCCGCCGATGCGCTCGTAGTGGGAGATCGGGGTGGTCTCGCTCGTCACCGTCATGCTCGGTCCTTCCACAAGGGGTCCGCGGGCAGCGCCGCGGCAGGGGGCTCGCCGTCCGGCGCGGCGTCACACAGCGTTCCGCCGTGACGTCGACACGCCGACGACCGGAACGGACCATAGCGCGCCCGCAACGACACTTCACGCCGACCCTGTCCTGATCCCGAGAACTGTCAATCACGGACAGTCAGCAACGCGGCCCGAGTCGATGGACGCACCGCAGCCGGTCACACACAGACTGTCAACACGCACGACGTACCGTCCTTTTCGGACATCACGCGCACACGTGCCGTGACCTGCACCGACTCTCACCCGGCCCGGTCCACACCGTCCGATCGCCTCAGCCCACAGGCGAGGACCACACCCCGTCACCAAAACACGAACCGCGCCGCACCCTTTTTCGGGCGCGGCGCGATCCCGTCAACGAGACGCGACGCAGGTCACCCGGCCCGGCGCCGCGCCCGGCGCGCCGCCAGCTCGTCACCCACCGACTCCGAGTCCGACTCCGGCTCCACCACCGGCACGGCCGGCTCCTGCCCACCCACCGGCTCCGCCGGCAGATGCGACAACGAACCCTGGATCTCCTTGAACGCGCCACCGATCGCGATGCCGAACACCCCCTGGCCGCCCTGCAACAGGTCGACCACCTCCTCCGGCGACCGGCACTCGTACACGGTCGTCCCGTCGGAGATCAACGTGATGCCCGCCAGATCGTCCACCCCACGCGACCGCAACGCCTCGATCGCCTTGCGGATGTTCTGCAACGACACCCCGGCGTCCAGCAGCCGCTTCACGACCTTCAACACCACCAGGTCGCGGAACGAGTACAACCGCGACGTCCCCGAACCCGACGCGTCGCGCACACTCGGCACCACCAGCGCCGTACGCGCCCAGTAGTCCAACTGCCGGTAACTGATCCCCACCGCCGAACACGCGGTCACACCCCGGTAGCCGACCTCGCCGTCACCGGCCGGATCGGCCCCCACACCCGCCTGCTGTTCCGCACCCGGACCAGGATCCCGTGGCTCGTGCATCCGGACCAACCTCCCCGCGCCCGTGGCGGTGCCGCGCCGACTCCCCGTACGCGCACCCCTCGACACGGCAACCCTAACGCCGCCCCCCGGACTTCACCCGCAGAAGACACCGCGACACGCCGCGCCACCACCCGGCAACAAAAACACACGGCGGCCGGCCGCCACCTGCCGTGACAACCACCGCCGCGCCGACCCCGGCCACCCGGCCGGGACACCTCAACCCGCGAAGTCCTCCGGACGCACCTGCTCCAGGAACTCCCGGAACTTCTCCACCTCGTCCTCCTGCTCGTCCGGGATCACGATCCCCGCCTCACTGAGGACCTGCTCCGCACAACGAATCGGAGCACCCACCCGCAACGCCAACGCGATGGAGTCACTCGGCCGCGCCGACACCCGCACACCGTCACCGAGGAGCAGATCCGCGTAGAACACGTTCTCCTTCAACTCGGTGATCTCCACCGCCCGCAACGGCGCCTGCAACGCCGTCAGCACATCCCGCAGAAGATCGTGCGTCAACGGCCGGGCCGGCTTGACCCCCTGCTGCTCATAAGCGATCGCCGTCGCCTCGACCGCGCCGATCCAGATCGGCAGATAGCGGTCCCCCTCGACCTCCCGCAGCAGGACGATCGGCTGGTTGCTCGGCAACTCCACCCGAACTCCGACCACGCTCAGCTCGCGCACCGCCGCCTCCGTGTCGTCGTCACCATGCACCGCGCCCTTCCCTGCACGGTACACGGACCAGGACACGGGAGTCCCACGCGCTACGTGCACCACGCCTCGCCGGACGGGCATACCCCGGCAAGCCTACGACACGCTCCGCCGACCAGATCTTTCCGCGCCCACCCACGACGAAGGGCCGGGCGCACACCGCACCCGGCCCCTCGCACCGACCTCACCGGCCCAACGTCGACCGCAGCCCCACCCGCACCAACGCCGCGTGCAACCGCTGCGACAACGCCAGCAACTCCCGCGCCGTCTCCGCCGCCCGGGCCCGCGCCGCCGGATCGCTCTGCCGCGCCAACGGCGCCACCAACTGCGCGAACAACCCGACCTCACGATCCGCCGCCGACCGGTACGCCCGCAGATGCCGAGGCTCCAGCCCGTACGCCGCCAGACCCGCCACCGCACTCGCGATGATCAACGCGTCCGCGTCGTACCACCCCGGCGGATCCGACACCAGCACACCCAGCCGCTCCAACTCCGCGAGCGTCGACTCGTCCACACCACTACGAGCGATCAGACCCGCCCGGTCCAGCCGCACCTCCGACGACTCGACCGACTCCACCGGCTCCCGGCCCGGAACCTCACCACCCGGACCCACAGCCACCAGATTCGGCCGCCCCCGCCCCGGCGACGGACCAGACCCGTCCCACTGGGCCAACTGCTCCCGGATCACCCGCAACGGCAGGTACTGATCCCGCTGCGCGGTCAACACGAACCGCAACCGCGCCACATCGTCCCAGCCGTACTTCCGATAACCCGCCGGCGTCCGCTGCGGCTCCACCAGGCCCTCGGCCTCCAGGAACCGCAACTTCGAGATCGTGACGTCCGGAAACTCCGGCCGCAACTGCGCCAGCACCTCGCCGATACTCATCAGCGCAGGCGCCCGCGCCGCCCCGGACGGCGTCGAAGCCGCAGGCTCGTTCACCCCCGGCCGGCCTCCTCCTCCGGGCGCGGACCGGCGATGAACACCACCCGGAACTTGCCGATCTGCACCTCGTCACCGTTGCTCAGCGTCGCCGCCTCGACCCGCTCACGATTCACATACGTGCCGTTCAGGCTGCCCACATCCCGCACCGTGAACGTCCCACCGTCACGGTGGAACTCCGCGTGCCGACGCGACACCGTCACGTCGTCCAGGAAGATGTCACTGTCCGGGTGCCGCCCACTCGTCGTCACATCGTGGTCCAACAGGAACCGGGCACCCGCATTCGGACCCCGGCGAACCACCAGCAACGCCATACCCGGCGGCAACGAGCCGGACATCCGGCTCGGCACCACATCGGTGTCCGGGCCCTCCAGCACTTCGTCGAGCGAGCCGAGATTGAGCGTCGAAGTGACGTCGAGCGGGGGGAACTCGTCGTCTGGGCGCGTCATGGGACCACCTCACGGATCTGTTCGGTCGGCGTCAGGGAATGGCGGGTCTGGCCGCCGGGCAACACCACACCCGGCGGCTGGCTCCCCGTGCCCGGGAAGGCGCATTCCGCAACGCTCAAACTATTGGTTCTCGGTCGACTGGGCGAGCCTAGCCAGCGCCGAAATGCAGGGCAACCGGACGCGCGGAACCTCGCCGCCGCCCGGAACAGCACGAACTCAGCTCTCGGTGAGCTCGCGGTACGCATCGGCGGTCAGCAGACCCTCGACCGCCGCCGGATCGTCCGGAGTGATCTCCACCAACCACCCCGCACCGTACGGATCCGTGTTGATCACCTCAGGGGTGTCGGCCAACGCCTCGTTGCGCGCCGCCACCGTGCCGCTCAACGGCGCGTAGATCTCCGACACGCTCTTCGTCGACTCGATCTCGCCCAGCGACTCACCCGCCGCCACCACCGCACCCGGCTCCGGCAGCTGAACGAACACGATGTCACCCAGGGCGTCCTGCGCGAAGTGCGTGATACCGACGCGGACGACACCACCGTCACCACCGACCACCCACTCGTGCTCGGCGGTGTACCGCAGATCCTCAGGAATCACCAACTGCGTCCTTCGTCATCGGTGCACCGGAGAAACCGGCGCGGCCGCGACCGGTCACGAGACCGGCCGGGCGTGGTCCAGCTTGATCGGCGCGTGCAGCTGCGAAACCTCCACAACCTCACGATCCTCGGAGGTCACGTTACCGCCGCCGTCCCGCACCGATGCGACCACCCCGCCGGGAATGTTCAACGCCGTACGCATCGTCGCCGGATCACCGATCACCATGATCGTGAACGGACCCGTCAACCGCCGCCCGTCCACCACCAGCGCACCGTCGGGCCCGTCCACGAAATACGTCGACGCGATGATCCGCGCCGCCGTACCGTCCGTGCCCTGGATCTGCATCGCCTCCGCGCCCGCACCCCGCAGCTCCTGCACCGCGTCCAGGATCCGCGTCGACGACACCGCCTTCGCCGGCCCCGAGAACCGCACCTCAAGACCCGGACCCACCGCCGGCAACGTACCCGCCAGGATGCCCAGCTCGTCCGCCCGCCGCGTCGCCTCCTCCAGCGCCGCCTGCCGACCCTGCTCACCCGACCGCAGCTGCCGCTGGCTCTCCTCCAGCAACTCGATCTCCTGGCGCAGCCGCCGCTCCCGCGAATCCAGATCCGACGAGATCCGCACCAGGTCCTCCTCCCGCGTCGCCGCGAGCGTCGGATCCGTCGACGTCGTCTTGAACTGCACCACCAGCGTGAAACCCAGCAACGCCAGCAACACCGCGATCATCGCGCCCGCCGACGAGAACCGCCGCGCCGCCGACGGCGCACCGGCACCGGCCGCCGCACCCGGCTCCGGCTCGGACTCCGGCACCGCCTCCCGCTCCGCGGGCTCCGCCGCCTCGTCCGGCACCGGCTCCACCGGCGCCAACGGGCTCAACTCGTCCGGATCGGGCGCGTCCGGGCGCGGATCCGGCTCACCCGCCGGACCCGACGGCCGCGCCGGCTCCCCCGGCCGCGGCCACCCGGTACCCGTCTCCCTGTGTTCCTCGCTCATCGCCACAAACCTACGCCCGGAACAGGTGCCGGCGGATCGCCGCCACATTTCCGAAGATGCGCACCCCGAGCACGACCACCACACCGGTCGACAACTGACCGCCCACGCCCAACTGGTCACCCAGGTACACGATCAGACCCGCCACCAGCACGTTCGAGATGAACGACACCACGAACTGCTTGTCGTCGAAGATCCGGTCCAGCTTCGCCCGCACCCCACCGAACACCGCGTCCAACGCGGCCACCACAGCGATCGGCAGATACGGCTGCAACGCCGCCGGCACCGTGGGGTCCAGATACACCCCGAGCACCACACCGGCGAGCAACGCCAGCACCGCGATCATCGGCCACCTCCCGAGGGGCTGGAAGAACCACCCGGGCCGGACGACCCGGGACTCGACGAACCGGCGCCACCCGAACCCGACGGGCGCGCGCTCCCGCTCGGACCCGGGCTCGCCGGAGGCTCGGCGTAGCGTAGCCGCGGCTGCGGCGCCGCCGGCAAGGTGAGGTCGTCGACCCGCTTCACCCCGAACGACAGACCCGTCGTCCGCGCCACCTCACGCATCAACGCCGCCGCCCGGCTCTCGTCGAACCGGTCCCGCATCGACCTCGGCCCGATCGCCTGCACCTCGTACGGGCCCGTCACCGGCCGGTAGTCCACCAGGATCGCCTCACCCGCCGAACGGATCGTCGACGTCGCCGTCAACCGCTGCCCGTTCACCGCCACCGCCTCGGCGCCCGCCGCCCACAACGCGTTCGCGACCTTCTGCAGATCCGAATACAGCACCCGGGACGGGCCCGCGTCCCCGCCGGTCACCCCGTCCTGGTCCGCCGCCGCGTCGGCCAGCCGCACCACCACGCCGTCCCCCCGCACCCGGGCCAGGCCGGTGCCCGCCTCCAGCGTGCGCAACCGGGACGCCTGCGAACCGCTCAACGCCGCGTCCCGCTGCCGGCCGACCTCCTCACGCAACTGCTCGGCGCGCTCGGTCAACCGGTCGGTCTCCGCCTCCCGCCCCTTGATCTCGGCGACCAGACCCGCCCGCGCCGTCGCGCGGCTCGGCTCCTCCGCCACCGTCTCCCGGTACGCCACCGCGAACAGGAAACCGATCAGCGCCAGCACCACCAGGCTCACCGGCCGGCCCAGCACCTCCCGCAGCCGCGACATGGAGCCCGTCGCCCGGCGCGCCGCCGCGTCCCCGTACCCCGGGTCCAGCGGATTGCGGAACAGCTCGGTCAGGAAGTCCGGGGCGTACACCCGGGTCGACGGGTCGCGTTCCTTGTCCCCGTCCCGTGACGGCGTCGTCATGCCGCCGCCTCCGTACGCCGCGCCCGCATGGCCCGCACGAGGCGGCTCGCCTGCACCACGTACATCGCGCCGGCGACCCAGTAGAGGACCAGGCCCCACCAGGCCAGGCCCCAGCCGATCGCGCCTGCGGCGGTGCCGGCGTCCGGCACCGCGTCGGCCAGCAGCAGGATGGGGAACGCCGCCAGGAGCAGGAACGTCGCGGTCTTGCCCACGTAGTGCACCGGCGGCGGGCCGTAGCCGTACCGGCGCAGCACCCCGAGGGACACCAGCAGGAGCAGCTCCCGGGCCAGCAGCGCGCCGGTGAACTGCCAGGGCACCACCTCGCGGGCGGTGAACGCGAGCAGCGTGGCGAGGATGTAGAGGCGGTCGGCCAGCGGGTCGAGCAGCTCCCCGAGCCGGCTCACCTGGCCCAGGCGGCGGGCGATCCAGCCGTCCACCCAGTCGCTGGTGCCGCCCACGGCGAGCACCGCGATGGCGGCGACGTCGGCCCGCACGACGAGGAACAGGTAGAGGAAGATCGGTACGCCGACGAGCCGGACGAAACTGATCAGGTTGGGCAGCGTGAGGACGCGGTCTCCCACGACCGTGGCGGTCCCGGAATCCGGTTGCTCCGCTGGAGCCGGCCGACGCGACACCGAACCCTCCCTTCGCAGCACGGTCCGGCAGCCGGATGAACGGCCGCTGGAGGGACGTGCGCGTTGCCGGCCGGTCAGACGCCGGCGCCCTCTGTGATCCCGGTCTGGGACCTCCCCGACGCGGCCCGCCCTCGTGGTGATCACGGGCCGCCCAGTTGCGCTGCCACTATATCGGGCTCGCCGCTCTCGCCCGGTGGCCCGCTGCGTCGTTGCTCAGTGGTGTCACGGTGGTGACCGTCACAACCGCTAAGGCATCCTAGGACACTAGTTGAGCGGTGGGACGCAGGGCGGACATCGGTGCGAGGGATCAGGCGGTACGGGCGGTCGAGTCCGAGCCGGCCTGCGGGGCGGTGGCCGCCGCGGCCTGGCTGAACGCCACCAGCGCCAGCAGCAGCTCGTGCTGCACCCGGTTGGGCATCCGGTCGAGCACGGCCTGCACCGCCCGGTGCCGTCTCTCCTGGAGGTCGCGCAGCAGCGTATCGGCGGCAGCGGTCGGGATCAGCCGCACCTCCCGCCGGTCGCGCGGGTCCGCCACCCGGCGCAGCAGGCCGACCGCCTCCAGACGGTCGCACAACCGGCTCGCCGACGAGGGGACCACGTCCAGCAGCTCGGCCAGCCGGTTCACGTTGGTGTCCGGATGCGACACGATCAGCGACAGCACCCGCAGCTGGGTGGGCGAGACGCCGACGGTGTGCCGGGACGTCGCCGAGTCGAGCACACCGATGAGCGCCTCCGCAGCCGATTCGATGGCCGCGGCAAGATTCGGAGGTCGCTCCACTCGCCGTCCCCTGCGATCGTCCCGCTCGTGTTCGCTCCGCAGCCCCGGTCACTGCCCCGTCACGTCGCCGGACCGGCTGGGGCCGCGCCAGTCCAGGCAGACGACGACCGCGTCGTCGCGGAGATCCGCGTCGGCATGGTACGCGTGCAGTTCGCGCATCACCGTACCAACTGCCTCGGTCGCCGGCTGCAGCCGAGTCGACCGCATCGCACGCGCCATGGCCCGGACGCCGTACGGCTCCTGCTCGTCGGGCTCCGCCGCGTACACCCCGTCGCTGACGACGAAGAGGCGATCGCCCGGCTCCAGAGTGAACTCCTGCACGTCGTAGCGCGTCTCGGCGAACATGCCCAGCGGCAGCTGCTGCTCCAGCGCGATCGGCGTGACGCGGCCCCCACGCAGCCGCAGCAGTTGCGGTGAGCCGGCGTCGACCACGCGCATCACGCCCCGGCGGCTGTCCAGCTCCAGCAGGAGCGTGGCCACGTGCCGGTCGCCCCGGTGCTGGTAGTAGATGGTGTCCGAGGCCAGCTCCGCCTGCTCCACCAGGCTGCCGCCCGAACGCCTGGCGTTGCGCATGGCGTTCACCGTCATCGCCGTGAGCATCGACGCGGCCAGCCCGCTGCCGGTGCCGTTGAGCACGGTGAGGGTGAGCCGGTCGCCGTCCACCGACCAGTCGAAGTGGTCACCGCCCACGGTGTACGCCGGTTCGAGTTGCCCGGCGAGCAGCGCGTCACCGAGCCGTACGCTGCGCCCCGGCAGCAGGTCCCACTGCATCTCGGCAGCCATGCTCAGCCGCTCCCGCCGCCGGGCGCGCCGGTAGCGGTCGGTCTCCCGGTCGGCCGCCCGGATCGCCACTGCCAGTTCCCCGGCGGCGTCGCGCGCGGCCTCCACAGTGGCCACGTCCGGGTCGCCGGGCAGCTCCACCATCAGCACGCCGAGCCGCTCCCCCCACACCGACAGCGGCAGGTAGGCGCGGCAGCGGCCGTCCTCGACGATGTCCAGCACCGGCTCCTGGCTGCTGAAACAGCGCTGCGCGACGCTGTGGGCCAGCAGCGGGCCGCCGTCGGGCACGTCCGGGTCGAGCACCGGCCAGAGTCCGCTGGCGCGGTAGTCGGCGACGAACACCTCCGCCCGCGCGGCCCCGAGCGTCTGGCGCAGCACCGCGTCCGCGGTCTCCGCCAGTTGGTCGGGTGGCGCCGTGCGCAGGGCACGTGACACCGATCCGGACGCCTCCGGCATGCTCATCCTCCGATGACGACTATTGCTACAGGGCAAACATCATACGAAGGCCGCCAGACGGCGAACGCCCCGCCTCGGCCGGGCGTGACGGGACCGGCTCAGCCGGCCGTGCGGAACGCCAGCGCGCCGTGGAACGCGTCCGGCACCGGCTCGGGCTCACCGGCCGGCCGCCACCGCGCCACCGGCACGATGCCGTCGCCGGTCGGCTGCCAGCGGCCCAGCAGCGGCGCGAACCGCTCGGGCGCCCGCATCCGGAACGCCGGGCCCATCATGGCCAGCGCCTCGGGGTGCCCGGCCAGCTCCTCGGTGTCGAAGTCGATCGCCAGCCGGCTGCCCGGCGCCACCGCCTGGTACAGCTCGTCGAGCGTACGGGCGAGCGTGTCGTCGTCCAGGAACGCCGCCAGCCCGAGGAAGACCACACCCACCGGCCGTCTCCCCCAGCCCGGCACGAACCGGTGCAGCTGCGCCCGGTCGACGGTACCGATGTCGGTGGCGTCGCCGTAGCCGTACCCGGCCCGGTCGCTGCCGGCGAGCAGGCTCCGGCCCAGGCGGACCGTCTCCGGGTCCACGTCGGTGTAGAGCACTGTCGCCTCCGGTGCGACCTCGTGCACGTTGCCGCAGGTGGGCACACCCGCGCCGAAGACCAGGAAGCCGTCGATCCCGTCGGCGGCCATCGCCTGCACGGTGCGGCCGAGGAAACCACGCAGCGACCGGAAGATCGCCGCGCAGGGCCCGTACGCCGCCTCGAAAGCGGCGGCCGCGGCGACGTCCACCGGACGGTGGTGCCGGCCGCCGAGCCAGTAGTCGATCATGCGGGCGGTGCTCGGTCCGTCCGGCTGATCCATCGACGGGGCTCCCTCCCCTGGGTGCTGCACGCCAGCGTACCCACCGGGCGACCCCGGCGGTATCGCCCCGGGCCGCCCACCCGGGCCGCGATACTGGCCGCGGGGGCGCCGGCCACGAGGAGGTACGGGTGAACTCGGCGAACGGGGCCGCGGTGGTGGTCGGGGTGGACGGCTCCGAACCCGCGACACGGGCGGTGCGTCTGGCGGCCCGGGAGGCGCGGCGGCGCAACCGCCCGCTGCGGGTGGTGCACGGTTTCATCTGGCCGCTGCTGCGCGTGCCGGTCTCCGCGCCGGCCGGGTCACCACCCGGTGCCGGGTTGCGCAACCAGGCCGAGCAACTGGTCTCCGACGCGGTCGCGGCGGCCGAGGCGGAGTCGCCCGGCCTGCGCATCACCGGCGAGATCATCGACGGGGAGGCCGCCGCGGTGCTGCTCGGCGAGTCCCCCACCGCCGCCCTGATCGTCCTCGGCGACCGGGGACTGGGCGGATTCGCCGCGCTCGTGGTCGGGTCGGTCGCGGTGCAGGTCGCCTCGTACGCCGACTGCCCGGTGCTGATCGCGCGCGGCACCGCCCGCGCGGACGGCCCGGTCGTGGTCGGCGTGGACGGCTCCACGCTGTCGCGCGCCGCCGTCGAGTTCGCCGCCGAGACCGCGTCCGCGTGGGGCGCGCCGCTGCACGTGGTGCACGCCCGCCCCGCCCCGCCCGGGCGCAAGGGCGGGGCCGAGGAGGACGAGCGGGTGCTCACCGAGGCGGTCGACGGGATCGGCGAACGGTGGCCGGACCTGCCGGTGCACGCCGAGACGGTACGCGCCAAACCGGTCGCGGCACTGACCACGGCGTCGGCCTGGGCTCAACTGGTCGTGGTGGGCCGGCAGGGCCGGGGCGAGCTGGGCGGGCTGCTGCTCGGCTCGGTCAGCCAGGGGATCCTGCACCGCGCCGCCTGCCCGGTCGCGGTGGTCCGCGCCTCCGACTGAACGGCGTCCGGCGTGCCCGGCTGAGCGGTGGTCCACACCCCCGCCTGAGCGGCGCTCCGGCCGGGGGGATGCGCCCGCAACGGTTGGTCCCGGCCCGGGCGGGTAGACGCCTACGGTCAGCCGACAGCGATCCGGAGGAGGCAGAGATGCCAGGACCACGGCCGGGCAGCAACGCGTACGACAAGCAGCGAGCACGCCTTCGCGACCTCGTCGAACAGTCCGGACGGGCGTCGGACAAGGAGGCGAACCAGGTCGCCAACCGGATCCTCCAGGACGACCGGGGGCAACGCGGTGTGGTCCGGGGCGAACGGACCTACGGCCCCAAGGGCAACCGGGAACCGGGTGACCCGAAGTGAGGACGGCAGCGGTTGTCGACGGCGCCATCGCGGGCGCCGTCGGCAGCGCCGTCCTCAACGCGGTCTCGTACCTCGACATGGCGTTGCGGGCCCGGCCGGCCAGCAGCACCCCGGAATCGGTCGCCGGACGGCTCGCCGACGTCACACACGTCGACCTGGGCCCTGGCGACGAGGCGGAGAACCGCCGCTCCGGTCTGGGGCCGTTGCTCGGGTATGCCACCGGCATCGCCGCGGGGGCCGCTTTCGGTCTGCTCGCCGCGCGCCGGCGAATCCCGTTGCCGCTGGCCACGGTGGTGCTCGGCGGCGGGGTGATGGCCACCTCCGACGGCTCGATGACGGTGCTCGGCGTGACCGACCCGCGTACCTGGCGGCGCAGCGACTGGGTCTCCGACCTGATCCCGCACCTCGCGTACGGGCTGTCGGCCGCAGCCACCTGGCGGCGGCTGCGGCCGACGTCGGCTCGCGGCTAGCTCTCGTCGTCGGCGACCGGCTCACCGGCCGGGCCGTACGGCGACACCTGTCCCTTGGGGACCGGGCGTCCCGCGTCGCCGTTCGACGTGCCCCGGCCTCGCGAACGGCTGCCCGCCTGGGTGGCCGTCTTGCGGCTGTCCTGGCTGGTGGCGCCGAGGTCGTTCCGGCGCAGTTCCTCCTGCTGCGGCTTGACCACGGGTCTCTCCTTCCCGGTGGAGCACACGGCCGTCGACCGCGCACCCGACCCGCGTACCCGCCGCCGCCCGGCGCATTCCGGATCGGCCGGGGGTCTGGCCGGGCCCGGGGCGGGTAAGCCGGACGGATGCCAGACGATCGCAACGTCGCGCGCGCCCTGCTGGAACGGCAGAACCGCACGTACGCGGAGGAGGCCGGCATCGCCCTCGCGGACCGGCCCGGCCCGCTGTACCAGTTGCTGGTGCTCACCACGCTGCTGAGCACCCGGATCCGCGCCTCGGTGGCGGTGGCCGCCGCCCGGGAGCTGTTCGCCGCCGGCTACCGCACCCCGCAGGCGATGGAGGCGGCGAGCTGGCAGGACCGGGTCGACGCGCTGGGCCGGGGCCACTACCGGCGCTACGACGAGCGGACCGCCACCATGCTCGGCACCGGCGCCCGGCTCTGCCTGGACCGCTGGCACGGCGACCTGCGCCGGCTGCACAAGGAGGCCGGCGCCGACCGGGCCGTGCTGCGCCGGCTGCTCACCGAGTTCCCCGGCATCGGCCCCACCGGTGCGGACATCTTCCTGCGGGAGGCGCAGTCGGTGTGGCCGGACGTGCGCCCGTACGCCGACCGGCGCACGCTCGCCGGGGCGCGGCGGCTGGGCCTGCCGGCGAGCCCCGGTGACCTGGTCGGGCTGGTCGGCGAGGCCGACTTCGGCCGGCTGGCGTCGGCGCTGGTGCGAGTGGCCCTGGGCGAGGAGTCGGCGGGCGAGGTGAGTCGCAGCGCCGCCACGGCCCACTGAGGGTCGCTACTTGGCCGGGCCGGGCTTGGTCAGGTTCCAGGCCAGCAGCGAGGCGAGCAGCGCGAGCAGCACCACGCCACCGGAGACGCCACCCTCCTCGCCGCTGCCACGGCTTCCGGAGAAGCCGAAGTAGATCACGGCCAGTCCGGCCAGCACGGTGACGAACGTACGCAGTCCTCGGTCCTTCACGCCCGGACCGTACGACCGGCGACGCGGCCCGGGACGGGTATCGGGCGGTTGTCCCCCGTCCGGGTGTCAGTCCGGCGTGCGGCCGACAGCGGGGCCGCGCAGCCGGACCCGGCGGATCGCCCGCCCCGCCACCTCGACCACCTCCACGGTGAGGCCGGGCAGCCGCACCCGCTCCCCCGGCCCCTCGGGGAGCCGGCCCAGGCCGGCCAGCACCAGCCCGGCCACCGTGGTGTACTCCCGGGACAGCGGGAACGTCACGCGGACGCCCACGTCAGGCAGGTCGTGCAGCGGGAAGTCGCCCGGCAGCAGCAGCGCGCCGTCCGGCTCCCGCACGGCGCGGCGCACGTCCCGGTCGGTCTCGTCGTACAGCTCGCCGACCACCTCCTCGAGCAGGTCCTCCATGGTGACCAGGCCGTCCACGCCGCCGTACTCGTCGACCACCAGGGCGAGCTGCTCGTGCCGCTGGCGCAGCTGCCGCATCGCGTCGGCCACCGGCAGCGTGCCTGGTAGCAGCACCGGCGGGCGGGCCCGGTCGCCGACGAGCGCGCCGTCGGCGTCCACCAGGTCGCGGATGTGCACGGTGCCGCGTACGTCGTCGAGCCCGCCGGGTCCGATCACCGGCGCCCGGGACCGGCCGCCGGCCGCCAGCCGGCGCATCGCCTCCGCCGCGGGCAGGTCGGCGGGCAGAGTGGTCACGTCGCGGCGCGCGACGAGGATCTCCCGCAGCGTACGGCCGGCGATGTCGAACGCCCCGGCGAGGATCTCCCGCTGCTGGGCGGACAGGCCGCGCTGGCTGACCAGCATCTCCCGCAGTTCCTCCTCGGTCACCTCCTCCCGGCTGGCGCGCGGGTCGCCGCCGGCGAGCCGGACCAGCAGGTCGGTGGAGCGGCCGAGCAGCCACACCGCCGGCCGGGACAGCCGGGCGAGCAGGTCCAGCGGCCCGGCGCTGACCAGCGCCCACCGCTCCGCCGTCTGCATGGCCAGCCGCTTGGGTGCCAGCTCCCCCACCACGAGCGTGAGGAACGTCAGCAGCAGTGTCACCAGGAACACCGCCACCGGGCGGGCGGCCGCGCCCAGGAAACCCAGCGGGCCGACCAGCGGCTCGGCCAGCGTCACGGCGGCGGCGGCCGAGGCGAGGAACCCGGCGAGCGTGATGCCGAGCTGGATGGTGGCCAGGTAGCGGTTCGGTTCGCGGGTGAGGCGGCTCAGCCGCGCCCCGGCCCGCCCGGACCGCGCCAGCCGGCGCAACTGCCCCTCCCGCAGGCTCACCAGCGCCATCTCGCTGCCGGACAGGGCGGCGTTGATCAGGATCAGCACCAGCACCAGCGCGACCTGCACGCCCATCAGTCGGTCTCCAGGTCGTCCAGTGAGATCGCGTGGGTCATCAGCCAGCGGGCCAGCGCGGCCATCCCGAACAGCCACAGCGGCGCCGACTCGGTGGGGCCGTTCGTGGCGAAGATCGCGAAGCGCAGGTCCGGGGCCCGGTACGCCTCGATCCGCCACTTGTGGTTCTTGTCCCGCCAGACCGCGGAAGGGTCCATGGCGTCACGGTAGGTGACCGGCGTGGGCCGGTGGCACCGGTTGGCTCAGCCCGGCGGGCGGACCACCTCGCGGGCGTCGTCAGGGAGCCGCCGGGTGGCGCCGCGCCGGTCCAGCAGTTCCAGCAGCGGCACCGCCACCCGGCGGGTGGTGCCGAGCGCCTGCCGGGCGGCGCTGAGCGTGAACGGCTGCGGCAGCCCGGCGAGCACGCGTACCGCGTCGTCCGGGGCGCCCGGCAGCAGCAGCACGTTCTCGGCCAGCTTCAGCAACGCGCCGGCGCGTACCGCGGCGCCGATCTCGCGGGGCCCGAGCCCGAGGTCGGCCAGGTGGTGCGCCTCGGGGGCCTGGAACGGCCGGTCGCCGTACTCGGCCCGGACCCGGTCCACCGCCCGGGCCACCGGGTCCGGCAGAGTCCCCTGCGGGGCGGCGGTGACCAGACCGTCGCGCAGTCGCAGCGGCGGGCGCAGCAGCGCCGTGACCAGAGCACGCTCGGGCAGGTCGAGCCGGTGCCGCAGCACGTCGACCGGTATGCCCGCGGCGAGCGGATGCTCGGCGGTGTACCGGGCCACCTCCTCGGTGAGGCGACGACCCAGGTCCCGCCAGTGCTCCGGGTCGGCCAGCCACTGCCCGGCCACCGGCGTCGCGGTCGGCGGCACGCCCATCCGGGTCAGGTCACCGGCACGGACCAGCCGTCGCCGGCGCAGTTCCCCGGCCAGGTCCGGCCGCCCGTCCAGGCCGGCCAGCACCGCCGTGCGGGCGGCCGCCGCGCCCCGGCGGCGCAACGGCGGCGGGTCCACGTCCAGCACCGTCACGCCGCCCGCGACGTGGTGCCGGCCGGGGTCGCGCAGCAGCGCCCGGTCCCCGATCAGCAGCGGCAGCGGGCGGGCCAGGCGCAGCCGTACCGTGTCCGGGCCCAGCGGCCGGACCCGGGCGGGCACCGCCGCCGAGCCCACGTGCAGCGTGAGCGTGGCCGGCAGGTCGGCGGCGGGGTCGCCGGACAGCCGCACGTCGAGCAGGTCGGTACGCCCGAACCGGCCGGGCGTGAGCAGCGCGTCGCCGCGCCCGACCCGGTCCCGGGGCAGGCCGCGCAGGTTCACCGCGGCCCGGGCCACCGCCTCGAGGTCGGTGCGCGCGACGCCGAGCGAGTGCAGTCCGCGTACGCGCACCGCCTCGCCGGTGGCGGCCAGCTCCAACTCGTCGCCGGCACGCAGTCGGCCACCGCCGAGCGTGCCGGTGACCACCGTGCCGCTGCCGCGTACGGTGAACGCGCGGTCCACCCAGAGCCGTACCGGGGCGTCCCGGGCCGGGTCGGGCAGCCGGGCGGTCAGGCGGTCCAGCGCGGCGCGCAGCTCGGGGAGACCGGCGCCGGTGACCGCGGAGACCGGCACCGCCTCCACAGCGCCCAGCGACGTGGCGGCGATCTCTGCGAGGGCCCGCGCCGCCGCCGGCCCGGGGTCGGCCAGGTCCGCGCGGGTGACCGCGAGCAGCCCGTACGACACACCCAGTGCGTGCAGCGCGGCCAGGTGCTCGGCGGACTGCGGCATCCAGCCCTCGTCGGCGGCCACGACGATCAGCGCGGCCGGGACCGGGCCGATGCCGGCGAGCATGTTCGGCACGAACCGCTCGTGCCCCGGTACGTCGACGAAGGCGAGGGTGCCGCCCGACGGCAGTGTGGTCCAGGCGAAGCCGAGGTCGATGGTCATGCCCCGGCGGCGTTCCTCCGCCCACCGGTCCGGTTCCATCCCGGTCAGCGCGCGCACCAGCGTGGACTTGCCGTGGTCGACGTGCCCGGCGGTCGCCACCACCCACATGCCGGTCAGTCCCCCACGCTCAGCACGGCCGCGCGGACCCGGTCGTCGGCGCTCTCCGGCACGGCGCGCAGGTCCAGCAGGAGCCGGCCGTGCAGCACCCGGCCGAGGATCGCCGGGTCGCCGGTGCGCAGCGGCTCGGCGTACCGCTCGGGCAGGCTCAGCGCCCACGAGTCCAGCTCCACGCCGGGCGCCCCGCCGCCGCCGACCACAGCGACGCCGGGCACCACCTCGGCCTTGCAGCCGTCCTCGCCGAGCCGGTCACGCAGCCGCTCCAGCCGCTGCCGCAGCCGAGCCGGGTCGGCGTGCAAGGCGTCCCGGGTGGGCGTGGACGGCGCGTACAGGGTGGCGGCGAGCGCGGCGAGGGTGAGCTTGTCCACTCGCAGCGCCCGCGCCAGCGGGTGGCGGCGCAGCCGGTGCACGAGGTCGGCGTCGCCGAGCAGCAGACCGGCCTGCGGGCCGCCGAGCAGCTTGTCGCCGCTGGCGGTGACCAGGTGCGCGCCCGCGCGCAGCGTGGTGGCCGCGTCCGGCTCGGCCGGCAGCAGCGGGTCCGGCGCGAGCAGCCCCGACCCGATGTCGGCCACCACGGGTACGCCCAGCGTGGCCAGCTCGGCCACCGGCACCGCCGAGGTGAACCCGGTGACCACGAAGTTCGACGGGTGCACCTTGAGCACGAACCCGGTGTGCTCGCCGATCGCGGCCTCGTAGTCGGCGCGCGTGGTGCGGTTCGTGGTGCCCACCTCGCGCAGCCGCGCGCCGGTGCTGGCCAGCAGGTCCGGCAGGCGGAACCCGTCGCCGATCTCGACCAGCTCGCCGCGGCTCACCACGATCTCCCGGCCGGCGGCCAGCGCGGTGGCGGCGAGCGCCAGGGCGGCGGCGCCGTTGTTCACCACGTGCACCGCCCCGGCGTCGGGCACCGCCGCGGCGAGCGCGTCGAGCGCCTCCCGGCCGCGCCGGGCCCGCCGCCCGGTCCGCAGGTCCAGTTCCACGTCGGTGTGCCCGGCGGCGGCGACCAGGGCGTCCACGGCGGACGGGGCGAGCGGCGCGCGGCCCAGGTTGGTGTGCAGCACGACGCCGGTGGCGTTGAGCACCGCGCGCGGCGTACGGCCGGGCAGGTCCGCCAGCGCCGCGTCGCGTACCCCCTCGGGGGTCAGCTCACCGCGGCGGGCGCGGTCCTGCGCGCGGACGATCGCGGCCTTGACCCGGTCGCGGCCGAGCGTGCCGGCGGCGGCGGCCAGCGCGGGATCGGCGAGCAGCGCGTCGGTGCGCGGCACCCGCCGTCGCGGGTCGACCTCACGCATCGGCGCACTCCCGGGAACGGTTTGGCGGAGACGGACGGGAATCGAACCCGCCTGGCCCGGATCCCGGACCACACCGGTTTTGAAGACCGGGAGGGGCACCAGCCGCCTGAACGCCTCCACGCAGAAGTCAACCACAGCGGACGGAGGGCCGCCCGGGGAGGTTCAGTCCTGCTCGGCGGCCCGCCGGTCGGCGCGTTCGCGCTGCGGCACCACCGTGTACCGCGGATCGCGCGCCGAGGCGACCCCGCCGTGGAAGATGCCGAACCGGGTGCACACCGAAGCGGCGATCAGCGCACCGCCGGACAGCGCGGACAGCACCCGGCTGCGGCGGCCGAGCAGCGCGCCCACGACACCGGCGGCGGTCAGCGCACGGCCCGCGCGCAGCAGCTTCCCGGGTGTGCCCTGCGTGTAGGGCTCGCTGAGCAGGCCGAGCCGGTTCTCCACCCGGTGCGAGCCCCACAGCTCCATCGCCGCGCCCGCGACCGCGAGGCGCCGCGCCGGACCGGCCTGCGCGCCGGGCGCGGCCACCAGCCCGACACCCGCGCCGCTGGCCAGCGCGCTGCCCGCGAAGATGGCCGGCAGTTCCGGGTACGCCTCGTGCCACGACGGCACCGCCGTGTCCGCCAGCAGCACCCCGGTGTACGTGGCCAGCGCCGGCGCGGTGACGGCGGCGACCAGGCCGGCGGCGTGCCCGGCCGGGGGCAGCAGCCGGCGGCCGAGCCCCAGCACGCCGCGCTCGGGCAGCAGCGGGGCCGCCTCGGCGATCGCCGCGACCCCAGCGGCCGGGCCGAACACGCTGAGGATCCACGTGCCCACCGACATCGGCGAGGTCACCTTCGCCACCCGCAGCATGTGGTGGAAGCGCGACGGCCGCCCCAGATCGTTCACCAGGAAGTACGTGCTGGCGCCGACCGCCGCGAGCGCGCTGACCCGGCCGGCGCGGCGCAGCGCCGGGCGGCCGGTGAGCTGCCCGCCCGCCGCGAGCAGCGACGAGCCGGCGGCGAGACCGCCGGTGAACAGGTACGCGGCGATGTCCCACCGCCACACCGGCGGCTTGAGGATGGGCCGGCCGTAGTAGGAGGTGAACTCGGCCGGCGGGACGTTGAGCTGCTCCCCACCGCCCTTGCCGCCCCTGCCCCGGCGTCGGCGCGGTGCCGCGTCGCGGGGCGGATGCGGCGCGAGGCCGGCGTCGCGGGAGCCCGCGTCGGTGCGGCCCACGCCGGGACCGGCCGCGGTGGCCCGGCTGCCGTTCTCCCGCTCGGCGGCGCCGCCGTCCTCCTGTTCGGCGGACAGGCGTTCGCGGAAGCGGCGGAACAGGTCACCGACCGGGCGGTCCGGGCTCACGACGATCCTCCGACGAACGCGGCGACGGTAGCCGCCGCCATGGCCAGGGCGGCGAACCCGGCCCGCTTCCACATCTTCGGCAGGTCCCGGGTGGTGACCACCGGGTCCGGCGGCAGCCCGTACACCTCCGGCTCGTCCAGCAGCAGGAAGAACGCGCCGTCGCCGCCGACACCGTCGGTCGGGTCGTGGCCGTACAGGCGCGCCTCCGGCACACCCCGCTCGTGCAACGCGGTGACCCGCTTGGCGGCCCGTTCCCGCAGCTCGTCGAGCGGCCCGTACTGGATCGACTCGGTCGGGCAGGCCTGCGCGCAGGCGGGCGTCATGCCCGCGCCGATCCGGTCGTAGCACAGCGTGCACTTCCACGCCCGGCCGTCGCCCTTGCGCTGGTCGATCACGCCGTACGGGCAGGCGGAGATGCAGTAGCCGCAGCCGTTGCAGATGTCCTCCTGCACCACCACCGTGCCGAACTCGGTGCGGAACAGCGAACCGGTCGGGCACACGTCCAGGCAGGCCGCGTGCGTGCAGTGCTTGCACACGTCGGACATCATCAGCCAGCGGAAGTCGGTGCGGCTCTCCGGGCCGGTGGCCCGCCCGGGCGGCTGGGCGCCGGGCATGCCGAGGAACTCCGGACCGGCGGCCATCCGCGCCGCCGCCTCCGGCTGCCCCGGCGGCAGGCCGGGATTCGTACCGGTGTCGGGAGCGGTGAGCGCGCCGGCCGCCGCTGACGCCGGGCTGGTCGCCGGGCCGGTCGGGTCACCGGCGAACGGCGGCGTGCGGTGCCCGGCCGGGCGGGGCTGCTCGATGAACGCGACGTGCCGCCACGAGTTCGCGGTCAGCGCGCCGGTGTTGTCGTACGACATGCCGAGCAGGTCGAAACCCGAGTCGGGGACGCCGTTCCACTCCTTGCAGGCCACCTCGCACGCCTTGCAGCCGATGCAGACGCTGGTGTCGGTGAAGAAGCCCATCCGCGGCGGCGCGTCGACCCAGCCCGCGTCCGGGGCCGGGTCGAGCGGGCCGTACAGGCTGTTGGCGTCAGGCATCCCGATCCCCGTCCTGGTGCGCGGCGGCCGACTGCTCGTCGGTGCTGCCGGCGGCGTCGTCCCCGCCGGCCGCGTCGGTGGTCACCACCGGCACCTTGCGGTCCGGTGTCATCCCGGCCCGCCGCTGGTAGTCGCCGACCAGGTCGAGCAGCGGCGGGCCGGTGGGCCGCCGCCCGGGCCGGACGTCGCAGGTGCCGACCTTGCTCTCCTGGATGAGGACGTTCGGGTCCAGCGTGATGCCGAACAGATCGTTCGCCGAGTCGCCGGTGACCAGACCCTCGGTGCCGAAGTGGTACGGCAGCCAGACCTGGTGGATGATCCGGCCGTCCACCCGCAGCGGGGTGAGCCGGTCGGTGACCAGCACCCGCGCCTCGATCACCGCGCGTCCGCTGATCAGGTGCGCCCAGCCCAGGTGGGCCAGCCCGATCTCGCCGGCCAGTTCCGGGGACACCTCGACGAACATCTCCGGCTGCAGCTCGGCCAGGCGCGGCACGGTACGGCTCATCCCACCGGCCGTGTGGTGCTCGGTGAGACGGCTGACCGTGAACACGTACGGGAAGACCTGGCTGTGCGGCTCCGGCGGACTCGGGTTCATCCGGTTGATCGGATGCTCGTAGATCTTGCGGGTCGGGTTGGCCTGCTGACCGTAGAGCGGGTTGCGCATCGGCGACTCGGCCGGCTCGTAGTGCGTCGGCAGCGGACCGTCGAGGACGCCGCTCGGCGCGTACAGCCACGCCTTGCCGTCGCCCTGCATGACGAACGCGTCGTCACCGGCGAGCGCCGCCGGGCCCGACGCGCCCTCCGGCGGCCGGTACGACGGCGGCTTCGTCTTCTCGAAGTCCGGCACGTCGTACCCGGTCCACTCGCCGGCGTCCGGATCCCACCAGACGTACTTCTTGCGCTCGCTCCACGGCCGGCCCTCGGGGTCGGCGGAGGCGCGGTTGTAGAGCGTGCGCCGGTTCGCCGGCCACGCCCAGCCCCACTCGGCCGCCACCCAGTCCTGCTCGTGGCGGGACCGGCGGCGGGCCGCCTGGTTGACGCCGTCGGCGTACACGCCGGAGTAGATCCAGCAGCCGATCGCGGTGGAGCCGTCGTCGCGGGCCTCGCCGAACGCGTTCAGCAGGCGGCCGGTCGCCACCTCGTACCCGTTGATCTCCTTGAGCACCGCCTCGGCGCTCGGCTCGGCGTGCGGACCGTGCGTCGGATAGTCCCAGGTCAGGTCCAGCAGCGCCCGGTCCCGGCGCTCGGTGGAGGCGGCCAGCTTCTCCCGCAGCACCCGGCCCAGGTGGTAGAAGAACCACAGCTCGGAGCGGGCGTCGCCCGGCGGGTCGACGGCCTTCTCCCGCCACTGCAGCAGCCGCTGCGTCTGGGTGAAGGTGCCCTCCTTCTCCACGTGCGAGGCCGCCGGCAGGAAGAACACCTCGGTGCGGCACTCCTCCGGCACGATCTCGCCGGTGGCGACCTCCGGGCTGTTCTTCCAGAACGTGGCGCTCTCGATCATGAACAGGTCGCGGACGACGAGCCAGTCCAGGTTGGCCATGCCGAGACGCTGAGCGCGGCCGTGCGCCGAGCCGACCGCCGGGTTCTGGCCGAGCAGGAAGTAGCCCTTCACCTTCCCGTCGATCATGTTCAGGACCTGCTGGTACGTGCCGTGGTCGCCGGTCATCCGGGGCATGTAGCCGTAGCAGAAGTCGTTCTCCGGCGTCGCCGCGTCACCCCAGTACGCCTTGAGCAGGCTCGCCGCGAAGGCCCGCGAGTCGCCCCAGAAGCCCTTCTGGCCCGGGTGCCGGATGCTGTCCACCCACTCGTCGAACGTCGGGTGGTCGGCGTGGTGCGGCATCGGCAGGTAGCCGGGCAGCAGGTTGAACAGCGTCGGGATGTCGGTCGAGCCCTGGATGCTGGCGTGCCCGCGCAGCGCCAGGATGCCGCCACCCGGGCGGCCCATGTTGCCCAGCAGCGTCTGGATGATCGAGCCGGTGCGGATGTACTGCACGCCGACGCTGTGCTGCGTCCAGCCGACCGAGTAGACGAGCGCGCCGGTGCGCTCCCGGCCCGAGTTCTCCGTCCAGGCGCGCGCCAGTTCGAGGAACTTCTCCTCCGGGATGCCGCACACGCGGGCCACCATCTCCGGGGTGTAGCGGGAGAAGTGCCGCTTCAGGATCTGGTAGACGCAGCGCGGGTGCTGCAACGTCTCGTCCCGCGGGGCCTGCGCCGGCACCGGCTCGCCGTGCGACTCGTGCTCCAGCCCGGAGGCCGAGTCGCGTTCCTTGCCGGTGCCCCGGACCTTGGCGTTGTCCTCCTGCCCCTCGTACTGCCAGCTCGCGTGGTCGTACGAGCCGGTGTCCGGGTTGTAGCCGGAGAACAGGCCGTCCAGGTCCTCGGTGTCGACGAACTGCTCGCTGACGATGTTGGCCGCGTTCGTGTACGCCAGCACGTACTCCCGGAAGTCCAGCTCGTTCTCCAGGATGTAGCGCACCACGCCGCCGAGCAGTGCGATGTCGGTGCCCGCCCGGATCGGCAGGTACGTGTCGGCGAGCGCGCTGGTACGCGTGAACCGCGGGTCGACGTGGAAGACCTTCGCGCCGCGCTTCTTCGCCTCCATCACCCACTGGAAGCCCACCGGGTGGGCCTCGGCCATGTTCGAGCCCTGGATGACGATGACGTCAGCGTTGGCGAGGTCCTGCTGGAAGTCCGTGGCGCCGCCGCGACCGAAGCTGGTCCCCAGACCGGGGACGGTGGCGGAGTGTCAAATACGGGCCTGGTTCTCGATCTGGAGTGCCCCCATCGCCGTGAACAGCTTCTTGATGAGGTAGTTCTCCTCGTTGTCGAGCGTCGCGCCGCCGAGACTGGAGATGCCCAGCGTCCGGTTCAGCGGGCGGCCCTCGTCGTCGACGTCCTCCCAGGTCTCCGCGCGGGCGGCGAGGATCCGGTCGGCGATAATGTCGAGCGCGACGTCGAGGTCCAGGTCTTCCCACTCGGTCGCGTACGGCCGGCGGTAGCGCACAGTGGTCTGGCGCAGCGGGCTGGTCACCAGGCTCTTGCTGGCCGAGCCCTTCGGGCAGAGCCGGCCGCGCGAGATCGGGCTGTCCGGGTCGCCCTCGATCTGGGTGACCTGGCCGTCGGAGTGGAAGACGCGCTGCCCGCAGCCGACCGCGCAGTACGGGCAGACCGAGCGGGCCATGCCGTCGGCGGTCTCGGTGCGGGCGGTCAGGCCGGCGGAGCGCGCCGACTGGGCGGCGGCGCCGCGACCGAGCGGGTCGGTGCCGGTGAGTTGCCGGTAGACCGGCCACCCCTGGATGAACGTCTTGAAACCCATCCGGGCACCCCCCTCTCCGTCGAGAACGGCTCACCTCTGCCAGTAACCCTAGGCCAGCGGCCCGGGGCGTGCGACTCGAGCCCACAGACAGAGCCGCCCCGGCCGGATGGCCGGGGCGGCTCTGGGCGTCGGTGTGCATGTCGCCTCTCGGCGAGTGGCGCGACGCGGCTCCAGCCGAACGGTATTCCGCGAAGGCAATTTAGGTGAGGCCCGGGGACACTGAACACACCGACGCTCTGCACAACGGTACCGGGGTCACGGTTCTTCCGCTCGTTCGTCGTGACCCCGGTCACCGCCGGGTCAGCTGTTCCAGTGCTGGGCGACGAGGTCGGCGGCCTGCTGCTCCCACTGGGCGTAGTGGTCCGGGTAGGCCGACACCTGGACGGTCTGGGCGGCCTTGGTCAGCGGCATGTCCTGCCAGCCGTCGACCTGCTTCAGACCCTTCAGGAACGCGGTGGTGGAGTACTCGGGGTCGGTGATCTGCTCGACCGTGCCCCAGCCGGAGGAGGGGCGCTGCTGGAACAGGCCCTGCGAGTCGTGGTCGTTACGGTCACCGAGGTGGCCGAGGTTCTCCAGCTTCGACTCCTGCAGCGCCGTGGCGATCGACACGACAGCGGCACGCTCGTCCATGCCGGCCTTCTTGGTGGCGGCGATGATGGCCTTGACGTTGGCGGTCTGCTCGTCGTTCAGGTCGATGTGGGACTGGGTGCCCTGCACGCCGTGCGGGATGAGTGTGGCGGTGTCGAGCTTCGCGGCGGCCTGAGTGGTGGTGACGGCCGCGTCCCGGGCGGTGGGGGTGCTGTCGTGGTTGAGGGGGCCGGCGGCGAGGCCACCGGCGACGGTCAGACCGGCGATACCGAGGATGCTCTTACGCAGGATCGTGTTCATGAGGGGGCTCCATTCGGGGGTCGACGCACACCCGGGGGTGGGGTGCGTGGGCACCGTCAGGCGCTCAAGAAAGGTTCTCGGGGGGATCCGGCGTCCTGCTCACACGCGGCCCGCAGCACGCCCGGGGGTGGCGTGCGAGGTTCGGCTGGGTGGCGCCGGAGACATCCACAACGACCGCCGGCCCAGGATGCATTCCCGGCCCCTGCCACCCGCGCTCGCGTGCTGCCGGGGGTGCTGCTGCGGTCGTTCACCAGGTATAACGCCCCGGCCCCGCCCACGATTCCGCCAGCCGGGTGTCCCCCACCACCCCGAAACCCGACACCCGACGCAGCCCGGACACCGCCCCCGAACCATCCCCTGGTCCTCCGGCGTCCCGCCCAGCCTCAACATCCGTCCGTTCCGTTCCGTCCCGGCCCGATCCGATCCCGGCCCCGTCCTCTGCCTGGACTCACCTGGCCCCGTCAAACATGAGGTTGACGGCACACGGTGTCCGGTTTGTCGCAGCCAACGTCATGATCGGGCATGCTCGCGGCGGCGTCCGCACTGCCGGATGGAGATCTTGGTACGAAAGTGCCCCCATGAGGGCCGTTGCGTACCAAGATCTCTCGTCGGCGGAACGCCGGGGCCCGTGCGCCGGCGTTGGCGCACGCGCCACCGTGGGAGATCTTGGAAGGAAACGGCCGCCATAGGGGCCCGAATCTTCCAAGATCTCCGGCGGAGTGCCGCGCTAGGCGAACAAGGCGAACAGGTAGCGAGGATGCAGCGGTCGATCATGAAGTTGGCGGGGACGAAACGGGCGCCGCACGCCGTCAACTTCATGATCGACGGGGTGGGGGCGGGAAGGGCGGGGGGTGTTGGGCCGGGTTGGGGTTACCCTGATGCCATGTCGGTCAGCGCGCACGCGTACCTCGCCCGTCCCGGGCGACCCGCCGTGGTGGCGCGCACCCTGGACGAGCTGACCGGTCCCACCACCGGCATCGTCGAGCTGCCGGTACGCCTCATGTGGAGCAGCGAACGCGCGTTCGACCTGGGCGACCCGGACGAGTTGCTCTGGATGTACGAAAACGTGCTGCGGGAGACGACCCGGGTGGAGGATCTGCGCGAGCTGATCCACGCGGGCACGTTGCGTCGGCTGTGGCCGCTGCTCAACCTGCCCCGGGGCGTACGCCTGGCCTGGGAGGGCCGGCACCGGAGCCTGCGCGCCGCGTGACCCATCCGCACGACTTCTACCGGCAGGTGGCCCGGGTGGCGCTGGCCGCGGCCGGCCCGCACCGTTTCGTGCTCGGCGGCGGGGTGGCGTGGGCCGTACACGGCCTGGTCACCCGCCCCACCGAGGACGTCGACCTGTTCGCCGACGTGGAGGGCGCCGCAGCGGCGGCGGCCGACGGGGTACGCGCGGCGCTGGAGCGGGCCGGTTACCGGGTGGCCGAGGTGGACCCGGGCGGGCTGGGCGAGGTGTTCGACGGATTCGACCGGGACCTGCGGGACTTCGTGGTGAGCCGGGACGGCCGGCAGATCCGCCTGAGCCTGGCCCGCCTGGACCGGCACCGCAGCCCGGTGGTGATGGACCTCGGCCCGGTCATGGACGTCCGCGACCTGATCGCCAACAAGACCGCGGCGCTGGTGAACCGGCGGGAGGTACGCGACTACATCGACGTCTCCGCCGCGCTGGACCGGTACACGGTCGCGGAGCTGCTGGAGCTGGCCCGTCAGGTCGACCCGGCGCTGGACGACGAGGACGTGCGCGCCGCGGGCCGCTACCTCGACGGGCTGGCCGACCGCCGGTTCACCCGCTACGGCCTGGACGCGCCACGCATCGCCGAGGTGCGCCGCCGGATGGCCGTCTGGCCCCGCTGAGCGGCGGAACCAGACGACCGGGGGCGGGACCAGGCGGCCGGCACGGGCCAGCGAGCCAGAACGGGAAAAGCCGGACCGGACGACGGCTCACTTCGTCGGGCGGCCGCCAGTGACGCCGAGGATCTCGCCGGTGACGTAGCTGGACTCCTGCGAGGCGAAGTAGACGTACGCGGGCGCCAGCTCGGCCGGCTGACCGGGACGGCCCAGCGGCGTGTCGGTGCCGAACTGCTTGACCTTCTCCTCCGGCATGGTGGCCGGGATCAGCGGCGTCCAGATCGGGCCGGGCGCGACCGCGTTGACCCGGATGCCCCGGTCGGCCAGGTTCTGCGCGAGCGCCTTGGTGAAGTTGGCGATGGCGGCCTTGGTGGTGGCGTAGTCGAGCAGCTGCGGCGACGGGTCGAACGCCTGGATCGACGACGTGTTGATGATCGTCGAGCCTTCCTTCATGTGCGGCACCGCGAACTTGCAAAGCCAGAACATGGCGTACACGTTGGTCTTGAAGACCCGGTCGAACTGCTCGGTGGTGATGTCGAGCAGGCCGTTGTCCTGCGACATCTGGTACGCCGCGTTGTTGACCAGGATGTCGACGCCGCCGAGGTCGCGGACGGCCTGGTCGACCAGGGCGCGGCAGTTGGCCTCCTCGCGCAGATCGCACCGGACCGCGACGCCGGTGCGCCCGGCCTGCTCGATCAGGGCGACCGTCTCCCGGGCGTCCTTCTCCTCCTCGTCGGCGAGGTACGTGACGAGCACGTCGGCGCCCTCGCGGGCGAAGGCGATGGCCACGGCCCGGCCGATGCCGGAGTCACCGCCGGTGATGACGGCGCGCTTGCCGGTGAGCCGGTCGCTGCCCCGGTACGACTCCTCGCCGTGGTCGGGCTTCGGCCCCATCTCCTGCTCGTTGCCGGGCGGCGTCTGCTGCTGCGACGGCTGGCCCTCCTGCTGTCCGTACTGCTCGGCCGGGTGCTGCTGGGTGAACTGGTCCTCGCTCATGGATGCGCCCTACCCCGGTGACGGGCGGGAAAACAGCAGCCTGTGACCGGAAGGGAAACGATTCGGGCCGGTGTGGCGCAGGTGACATGTGGTGGTTATGGTGCGCAACGGCGCCCACGAGGCGCGTACCCCCATTGGAAAGGCACCTCCATGACTTCCTCCTCCGGCGCCTCCCGGCGCCAGGTGCTGGCCGTCGCGGCCGCCGCCGCGACCGCTCCCCTGCTGGCCGGCGCGCCCGCCGAGGCGAAGCCGAAGCAGCCGAAGACCTGGGACCTGACGATCCTCGGCACGTCTGACACCCACGGCAACGTCTACAACTGGGACTACTACAAGGACGCCGAGTTCGACGACAGCAAGCACAACGACGTCGGCGTCGCGAAGCTCGCCACCCTGGTCAACCAGATCCGCGCCGAGCGCAAGGGCAGGGCCACGCTGGTCCTGGACGCCGGCGACACCATCCAGGGCACGCCGCTTGCGACGTACTACGCCAAGCAGGAGCCGATCACCAGCACCGGCGAGACGCACCCGATGGCCCGCGCCATGAACATCCTCAAGTACGACGCGGTGACGCTCGGCAACCACGAGTTCAACTACGGCCTGCCGCTGCTGGCGACCTGGATCGAGCAGCTCGGCTTCCCGGCGCTGGCCGCGAACGCGCTCAACGCGAAGACCGGCAAGCCGGCGTTCCTCCCGTACGTGATCAAGGAGATCAAGCTCGGCGGGCACGGCGCGCCGAAGCTGCGCGTGGGCATCCTCGGCCTGACCAACCCCGGCGTGGCCATCTGGGACAAGGGCAACGTCGAGGGCCGCCTGGTCTTCGCCGACATGGTCGCCACCGCCGCGAAATGGGTGCCGGAGATGCGCCGCCGCGGCGCCGACCTGGTCGTCATCTCCGCCCACGGCGGCGACAGCGGCACCTCCAGCTACGGCCCGGAGCTGCCGAACGAGAACCCGACCGCGCTGATCGCCGAGCAGGTCCCCGGCATCGACGCGATCCTGTTCGGCCACGCGCACAACGAGGTGCCGGAGAAGTTCGTCACCAACCTCACCACCGGCGAGCGGGTCCTCACCTCGGAGCCGTCGAAGTGGGGCCAGCGGCTGACCCGGATGGACTTCACGCTGACCCGGGAGAAGGGCCGCTGGAGGGTCACCGCCAAGTCGGCCACCACGCTGAACACCAACACCGTGGTCGAGGACCCGGCGGTGCTCGCGGCCGTGCGCGGCCAGCACACCAAGACCGTCGAGTACGTCAACCGGGTCGTCGCCCAGTCGAGCGTGGAGCTGTCGGCCGCCGAGTCGCGGTACAAGGACACCCCGATCCTGGACTTCATCAACCACGTCCAGACCGAGGTGGTCACCGAGGCGCTCGCCGGCGGCGAGTACGCGGGCCTGCCGGTGCTGTCCATCGCCGCGCCGTTCAGCCGTACCGCGGTGTTCCCGCAGGGCGACGTGCGCATCCGCGACGTGGCGGGCCTCTACGTGTACGACAACACGCTGGAGGCGGTCGTGCTGACCGGCGCCGAGGTGAAGGCGTACCTGGAGTACTCGGCGAAGTACTTCGTCACGCTGCCGGCGGGCGCGCCGGTGAACCCGGAGACGATCAGCGACCCGGCGGTGCCGGACTACAACTACGACGTGTTCTCCGGCGTCGACTACGACATCGACATCGCCAAGCCGGTCGGCCAGCGGATCACCCGCCTGGTGCTGGCCGGCACCGACACCCCGGTCGCGGCGGACGCCCGGTTCGTGGTGGCGGTGAACAACTACCGGCGCAGCGGCGGCGGCAACTTCCCGGGCATCGTGAAGACCCAGGTCTACAACGCCCAGCAGGAGATCCGCCAGCTGCTCATCGACTGGGCGCAGGCCAAGGGCGTCATCGACCCGGCCGACTTCTTCGTACCCAACTGGAAGCTGGTCCGCGACGGCGTGCCGGTCTTCTGACCGTGAGGCGGCGGGGCCCGGCGGTGTCCGGGCCCCGTCAGCCGCCCGCGCGCAGGTGCCACTCCGACTCCCCGCCGACCGGGTCCGGCCGGTCCGGCGGGAACTCGGTCTCGGCGGACTCGACCCGCTCCTCCGGGCGTACCCGGGCGGGCAGTTCGCCGAAGCGGACGTGCCGCAGGAACGCGTACTCCTCGTCGGTGAACGACTCGGCCGGCTCGCTCATGACCGCATTGTGCGCCCACCCGTCCCGTCTCCGCATCAACCGCCACGGCACGGGTATGCCGCCGCGTCGACCGTCGGCGACGAGGTGGAGGAGACATGCGCGCAGTACGGATGACCGCACCCGGTGTGCTGGAGCACACGGAGGTGCCCACGCCGCAGGCCGGCCCGGGTGAGGTGCTGCTGCGCGTCGGCGCGGTCGGCGCCTGCCACTCCGACCTGCACATCCTCGACGCCCCGGCGGGCGTGTTCCCGATCCCGATGACGCTCGGTCACGAGATCGCCGGCACCGTCGACACGGTCGGCCCCGGCGTGGACGGCTGGTCGCCCGGCGACCGGGCCGCCGTCTACGGGATCATCGGCTGCGGCCGGTGCCGGGCCTGCCTGCGGGGCGAGGAGAACCGCTGCCGGGTCATCCCGGTCGGCGGCATCGGGCTCAGCCGCGACGGCGGGCTGGCCGAGTACGTGGTGGTGCCCGCGTCCCGGCTGCTGCCGGTCGGCGACATGGACCTGACCCAGGCGGCGCCGCTCACCGACGCCGGGCTGACGCCGTACCACGCGGTGGACCTGGCGCGGCCCCGGCTGCGACCCGGCACCTCCTGCGTGGTGATCGGCATCGGCGGCCTGGGGCACATGGGGTTGCAGATCCTGCTCGCCACCACAGCGGTACGGATCATCGCGGTGGACACCAACACCGCCGCGCTGGACCTGGCCGGCCGCCTCGGCGCGCACCACACGGTGCAGGCCGGCCCGGACGCGGTGGAGAAGATCCGCGAACTGGTCGGACCGGCGCCGGACGGCGCGGACGTGGTGCTCGACTTCGTCGGCGCGCAGCCCACGCTGGACACCGCCCGGCAGGTCGTCGCCACCGGCGGCCAGATCCTGCTGGTGGGCCTGGCCGGCGGCACGCTGCCGGTGCGCCCGGTCGCCGACGAGCCGCCCCCGGTGCCGCTGGAGACCGGTGTGGTGGTGCCGTTCTGGGGCACCCGGGCCGAACTGCACGAGGTGATCGCGCTGGCCCGCGACGGCCGGCTGCACGCCGACGTGCACACGTTCCCCCTCGCGGAGGCGCCGCAGGCGTACGAGGCGCTGCGCCGGGGCGAGGTGCGAGGGCGGGCGGTCATCGTCCCCTGACGCGGGGCGCTCAGTGGTGCGGGAACACCGGCACGGCGCCCGGTCAACCGGCCACTGACCGTACCTTCGCGGGCAGGCGGTCGAGCATCGCCAGCGCGGCCCGTACCGGCCGCCGGTCGAGCACCTCGGCGAAGCTCGCCCGGCCCTGGCAGAACCGGACGAACATCCGCCAGCCGGGCGGGCTGGCCAGCATCGCGTGGAACACGTCGGGCCGCCGCTCGAACACCTCCAGCAGCCGGTGCCCGGCGCGCATCTCCGGCGTCAGCCGCCGGTCGACCTCCCGGGCGTACGCGTCGAGGTCACCGGCGGCCACCGCCTCCCCGGCCAGCCGGCCCGAGCGCAGCGCGTAGCTGATCCCCTCGCGGCTCCACGGTTCCAGCAGCCCGGCGGCGTCCCCGGCGACCAGCACCCGGCCGTGCCGCAGCGGGGAGTCCCCGGTGCGGCAGCGGGTCAGGTGACCGGAGTCGTGCTCCGGGGTCATCCCGGACAGGCCGAGCCGGTCGGTGAAGTCGCGCAGGTAGGCGCGGGTGCGGTCGCCGTCGCCCCGGGCGGAGATGACACCCACAGTGAGACGGTCGCCCTTCGGGAACACCCAGGCGTAGGAGCCGGGCAGCGGCCCCCAGTCGAGCAGCACCCGGCCGCGCCAGCGGTCCCGTTCGGCGGCGTCCACCGGCAGCTCCAGTTCCAGCCCGAGGTCGACCTGCCGGAAGCGCACCCCGACGTGGCGTGCCGTCACGCCGGACGAGCCGTCCGCGCCGATGACGGTACGGGCGCGTACCGTCTCACCGCCGGCCAGGCGCAGGCGTACCTCGTCGGGGTCCTGCTCGATCGCGCGGACCGCGACGCCCTCGCGGACCTGCGCCCCGGCGGCGACGGCGGCGGCGCGCAGCCGGTCGTCGAACTCCTCCCGGCGGATCATGGTGACCAGCGGCGCGGGGTGCCGGCGGGTGAACGCGCGTCGCCCGTCCCGGGTGAACGTGACCCGGCCGATCCGGTCGTGGGCGGGCACCTCGACGCGGCCGGCGACCTCGGCCAGCGACGTGCCGATCAGGCCGCCGCCGCAGGTCTTGTAACGGGGGTGGGTGGCCCGTTCGACCACGAGCGTGCGCACGCCGGCCCGGGCCGCGGCGTGCGCGGCGGAGAGTCCGGCGGGCCCGCCGCCGACCACGACGAGATCCATGATCACGGGTGCAGCCTAGGGCACCGCCGTGCCTCGCCGCCCGGTACGACAGTCGAACGGGTGCGCATCATCGCGGCCCGTCCGGGTAACCGCCGGTCGCCGGCCGTCCGCGGGTCGGGCGGTCCACGCCGAGGAGGGAAGCGATGCCTCAGGTCCAGCTGTCTGCGGTCGAGGAACGGGTCTACCAGGCGGTGTCCGCGCTGGAGGTGCAGGGACACGTCCCCTACCCGGACCTGATCGCCCAGGAGACCGGGATGACCGAGGAGGAGCTGCGCGAGCCGCTGCACTCGCTCACCGAGCGGGGGCTGCTGCACCGCGAGGACTCCCCGATGTCCGGCCTGGACTTCGGACCCCGGTGGTGCGCGCGCCAGATGGCGTGATCGAGTCGTTTGCCCCACCGGGCACCGGGTAGCGATCGGAGTCGGGTGATCGACGGTCTGTGGGGGGCACGATGAGCGAGGGCCGGTCGTCGACGCCGGTGCCTGACACCGGGTACGACGGCCGGCGCCGCTGGCGCGCGCTGAGCGTCGGCCTGATCGCGGCGTTCATGACGCTGCTGGACGTCAGCATCGTCAACGTCGCGGTGCCGTCGATCGACCGGGCGCTGCACGCCACGCCGAGCGATCTGCAGTGGGTGCTGTCCGGGTACGCGCTGACGTTCGGCCTGGTGCTGGTGCCGGCCGGGCGGTTCGGTGACGCGCGCGGGCGGCGTACCGCGTTCGTGGTCGGGGTGGGGCTGTTCACGCTGACCAGCGCGCTGGCCGGGCTGGCGCGCTCGCCGGAGTGGCTGGTCGTCGCCCGCCTCGTCCAGGGCGCCGCCGCCGGTGTGGTGAACCCCCAGGTCAGTGGCATGATCCAGGAGCTGTTCCGGGGCGCGGACCGGGGCCGGGCGTTCGGGCTGCTGGGCGCGACGATCGGCATCTCCACCGCCGTGGGTCCGCTGCTCGGCGGGCTGCTCATCCAGCTCGGCGGCGCCGAGCACGGCTGGCGGTGGGTGTTCTTCGTGAACATCCCGGTCGGGATCGTGGCGATGCTGCTCGGCTGGCGGCTGATGCCGGCCCGGCCCACCAACCCCGCCGGACGGGGGCGGCTCGACCCGCTCGGCGTGCTGCTGCTCGGCGCCGGATTCACGGTGATCCTGCTGCCGCTTGTGCAGCGGGAGCAGTGGCGGGGCCCGGGCAAGTGGCTGCTGATCCCCGCCGGCCTGCTGCTGCTCGCCGGGTTCGCGCTCTGGGAGCACCGGTACGCCCGGCGCGCCCAGCCGCTGTTCGACCTGCGGCTGTTCACGGTGCGCTCGTACACGCTGGGCGCGCTGATCGGGCTGATCTACTTCGCCGGGTTCACCGCGATCTTCTTCATCTTCACGCTCTACCTCCAGATGGGGCTCGGCTACAGCGCGCTCGTGGCCGGTCTGGCGATCACCCCGTTCGCGCTCGGTTCGGCGCTCGCCTCCGCGCTCGGCGGCCGGGTGGTCACCCGCTACGGCCGTCCGCTCGTCGCGATCGGGTTGCTGGCCGTGGTGGCCGGGCTGATCGCGACCGACCTGGTGCTGGCCGGCGGTCCGCACGACAACGTGCCGCTGCGGACCGCGCTGCCGTTGCTCGTCGCCGGGCTGGGCAGCGGCCTGGTGATCGCGCCGAACCAGACGCTCACGCTGTCCGAGGTGCCGGTGCCGATGGCCGGCAGCGGCGCCGGGATGCTCCAGACCGGGCAGCGGATCGGATCGGCCGCCGGCATCGCCGCGGTGGGCGCGCTGTTCTTCTCGACGATCGCCGACGACCGCGGCGACTGGAGTACGGCGTTCCGCCACTCACTGCTGCTCGCCGCCGGGATCATCGTGCTGGCGCTCGGCGCCGCCGTGGCGGACATAGTGCTCGGTCACCGGCGGTCCGCGGGCCGCTCCTGATCGGCGGCGGGCAGCAGGACTGTGGTGAGCAGCCGCCGGGTGCGGCCGGGCCCGGGGCCGAGAGCCGCGTACTCGGCGAACAGGTCGCGTAACCGGGTGACGAACTCGGCGGTCTCGGCGTCGGTGGCGTGGAACGCGTTCTGCCGGTAGCCGGCCACGTCGCGGGCCAGGTCGGCGTCGCCGCGGTCGAGGTAGCCGTCGAAGTCGGCGAGCAGGCCCGCGACGAAGGTGAGGAACGCCTGGCGGTGTCGCTGCGGGCTCATGGACCGGGCCTCGTCCGGGTCGACCGACGCGGCGGCCTCGTTGAGCCGGTAGCTGCGCTCGACCGCGCCGCGAGCCCGCCGCTCCCCCACCGTGTGCAGGACGCCGTGGTCGGCGAGCGTGGCGACCTGCCGGTAGAGCGTGGCCGGTGGCACGTCGCTCAGTCCGGTGCGCAGGTCGGTGGTGGTGAGCGTGCGGCCACCCAGGAACGCCTGGACGATGCGCAGCCGGACCGGGTGCAGCAGCAGCTCCACGGTGTCGAGTGCCACAGTGGCTCCCCTTTTTGTTATCGCCTCCGGTAATGTTCTCAGCAACGATAACAGAAGCGAGGAGTTCGCCGATGGCCACCATCGACCTCACCCCCGACCGCATCGACGTCCGGCTCACCACCGCCGAGAAGGTCTGGGCGCTGCGCGGCGACCTGTCGTTCCCCCGCTCCGCCGTCAGCGGCGCCGTCGTCGTACCGGACGGGGCGCGCGCCACCCGCGGCATCCGGGCGCCCGGCCTCGGCGTCCCCGGCACGCGCAACGTCGGCACCTGGCGCGGCAGGGCCGGCAAGGAGTTCGTCAGCGTCCGCGGCGGCCAGCCGGCCGTCCGCATCACCCTCACCGGCCAGGCGTACGACTCCCTGCTCATCGGCGCCGACGACGCCTCCGCCCTGGCCGCGGCGGTGCTGCCGTGACGGTCGACCGTCCGCTCGCCGTCGACTCGGCCGGGCAGCGACTGTCCGGCACGCTCACGCTGCCCGACGGCGCCGGACCGCATCCGTTGGCGCTGCTGCTGCCCGGCTCCGGGCCGATCAACCGCGACGGCGACCACCGCCGCCTGCCGCTGGGCATCCAGCGGCACCTGGCCGCCGCGCTGACCGGCGCCGGGATCGCTGTCGCCCGGTACGACAGGCGGGGCGTCGGCGAGAGCAGCGGCGAGTTCCTGCGTACCGGCTTCCACGACAACGTCGACGACGCGGCCGCCGTGCTCGCCGCGGTGCGCGACGACCCGGCCGTGGACGCCGGGCGGCTGTTCCTGGTCGGGCACAGCGAGGGCGCGCTCACCGCTGTCGCGCTCGCCGCGCGCGGCGTACCGGTGGCCGGCCTGGTCCTGCTCTCCGCGCCCGGGCGCACCGGCGCCGAGGTCCTGCGCCGGCAGGCCGGGCTGCTGCTGCCCACCCTGCCCGCGCCGGTACGCCTCGTCCTCCGGCTCACCCGCACCGACCTGGTGGCGAAGGTGGCCCGCAACCACGAGAAGATCCTCGCCACCGACAAGGACGTGGCGTGGTTCGGCGGGCAGCGGCTCAACGCCCGCTGGTTCCGGGAGTTCCTGCGCTACGACCCCCGGCCGGACCTGGCCCGCGTCGACGCGCCGATCCTCGCGCTCACCGGCGACAAGGATCTCCAGACCGATCCGGCGGACCTGCCGGTCATCGCCGCGCACGCGGGCGGGCCCGTACAGACCGGGGTGCTGCCGGACGTCACCCACGTGCTGCGCCGCCGGCCGGGTCCGCCGTCGCTGCGGGCGTACCGGGACGAGGCGAAGCAGCCGCTGGACCCGTCGGTGGTCGAGCCGGTGCTGTCGTGGCTCGCCGCGCACAGCGGCTGAGGGCACGCGAAAGGCCGGCACCCGGATCGGGTACCGGCCTTTCGTCAGGTCTTACTTGTTCCAGTGCTCGGCGACGATCTCGGCGGCCTGCTTCTCCCACTGCGCGTACGCGTCGGGGTAGGCGCTGACCTGCACGGTCTGCGCGGCCTCGGTCAGCGGCATGTCCTGCCAGCCGTCGACCTGCTTGAGGCCCTTGAGGAACGCCAGCGTCGAGTACTCGGGGTCGGTGATCTGCTCCGGCGTACCCCAGCCGCTGGACGGCCGCTGCTGGAACAGGCCCAGCGAGTCGTGGTCGTTGCGGTCACCCAGGTGACCCAGGTTCTCCAGCTTCGACTCCTGCAGCGCGGTGGCGATCGAGATGACCGCGGCGCGCTCGGGCAGGCCCGCCTTCTTGGTGGCCGCGATGATGGCCTTGGCGTTGGCGAGCTGCTCGTCGTTCAGGTCCACGTGCGACTGCGCGCCCTGCGGGCTCACGCCCTGGACCGCGACGGCGGCCGGCTTGGCGGTGTCCGCCGCGTGGGCGGCGACCGGACCGGCGAACACGCCACCGGTGAAGGCCAGACCGGCGATACCGAGGATGCTCTTGCGCAGGATCGTGTTCATGGTGGGCTCCGTTCGGGGGTCGACGCATCCGGGGGGATGCGTGGGCACCGTCAGGCGCTCAGGTTTCTCGGGGGGATCCGGCAGCGCGGGGCGTGCCGGGTGCATAAGCAACGACCGGCAGCCCGGGGTTGTTCCCGGGGGGCGCTCGGCGGCGCCGCTCCGGTCGCGCACCGGGTTACAACGCCATCCGCCCACCCCCGATTCCGCCCACCAGGTGCCGCCCACCACAGCCGAACCGGACACGGCGCGCACAGTCCCCACCGCCCCGTCGATCTTGGAGTTGTGGCGCCCAGGATGTCTGGTTTCACGAGGTCTGCGAGGTGCCACAACTCCAAGATCGGCGAGGGCCGGGCCTGCTCCGTGCGAGAACGGCCGGCCCCGGAAGGGCCGGCCGTTCGCTACGGGTGTCGGGTCACCAGACCTGCTGGACGATGTCCGCCGCCTGCTCCTCCCACTGCGCGTACGCGTACGGGTAGGCGGACACCTGGACCGTCTGCGCGGCGGTGGTCAGCGGCAGCTCGTGCCAGCCGCCCACGTTCTTCAGCGCGTTGAAGAACGCCTTGCTGGAGTACTCCGGGTCGGTGATCTGCTCGGACGTGCCCCAACCGGACGACGGGCGCTGCTGGAACAGGCCCTCCGAGTCGTGGTCGTTGTACGCGCCGAGGTGACCCAGGTTGTACAGCTTCGACTCCTGGAGCGAGGTCGCGACGCCGATCACGGCGCCCCGCTCCCCCACGCCGGTCTCCTTGGCCGCCTCGACGATGGCCTTGGCGTTGTCGAGCTGCGCGTCGTCGAGCGGGATGCGCGACTGCGCGCCCTCGACGCCGTGTGGCACGAGCTTCTCCTTGGCCGGCCGGTCGGCCCGGGTCGGCACCTTGTCCAGGCCGGTGGTCTGGCCGGGCTTGACCGCCTCGGTGGAGGTCTTCTTGCCGGTGGCCAGGTCGATCGCGGCCTTGGCGCCGGCGTGCGGCCCGCTGGTCACGGGCGCGGCCACGGCGACGGGGCCGACGGCCAGGCCGCCCAGGACTGCCACACCCGCCACGCTCAGCGCGGCACGGCGGTTACGGGTGACGGCGGCGGTCTTCGCGACGGCGGTCTTCGCGATGGCGGGGAGCCATCGAGTGAAGTGCTGCTTCACGATGGTTGCCCTTTCGATCGTTACGACGCGCTCCGGGGTGAGCGCCCCTCGAGGGACTACCGCCGGGTAGGTGTTTGGCTTCCGGCGGTACGGGGGACACAACCAGCCCGCAGTGTCGGTCATTCCGGAAATGCCGGGCAGGGCCGAGGCTGCGGTCCAGGTCACCCGCGATTCCGGGCAGCGGCTGCCGGAGCGCGGCGGACGGGACGAAAAGGGATGATCAGGCCGGAACGCCGAACCGGACCAGCACGTGCCAGAGCTGCTTGAGGTGCTGAAGCGTCACCGCGGCCGGCCCCCGGTCGGCCCAGCGCTGCGGCTCGCGTACCACCGAGGCGGCGGCGCGCCCGACGAGCGCGGCGTGCAGCGGCTCCCCCGGGCGGGCGAACTCGGCGGCGACCCGTACGGCCAGCGGCGGGATGTCCGGGCCGCGGAACTCGGCGTCCACGGCGTCGACGGGCAGCACGAAGCCGGGGTGGAAGCGCAGCGCCACGCCGTGCCGCGCGGCGATGCCCTCCAGGCGGCGCCCCACGTCGGTGCCGCGGAACGACGGGTCGACCACGAGCGCCTCGACGTCGCGGGCCAAGCTGATCTCGCCGTGCACCTGCGCCTCGATGTAGTCGTCCAACGCCCGGCCGACCCGCCCGGACTCCCGTTCCCGGCGGCGCAGCAGCGTCCGCAGCAGCGTGCCGGTGTCCATGCCGGCCACGCCCAGGGCGACGCCGGTACCGGCGGTGGCGGTCAGCACCGCCGCGAACACCGGCTCGAAGACGTCGACGGTGCCGAACTCGGTGGGCTCGATGTGGCTGTCACCGAAGCTGAACGTCGCCCGGGCCAGCACCTCCGGGCGCAGCCGCAGGTGACACGAACCGAACCGGGGGCACGCGCCGTCGGCGTGGTCGAGCAGGTTCAGGCCGCCGTACTTCGGGCGCTCCGTGGGGAGCACGCCGGGACGCTGGTACGCGCCGCCGAACATCGCCTGCTCCCAGACGTCCCGGTCGCCGCCCGGGTACGCGGTCAGCCCGCCGTTGGAGATGCCGGTCTCGAACTGGCTGCGGTAGACGCCCTCCTCGTCCAGCGCCTCGACCACTGTGCGGCCGTCCCGCAGCACCCGGTCGGGGTGGAAGTTGACATTCAGGCGCCCGTACCCGGTCACCGCGGCGACGACCTCCTCGTACCGGTACCTGGCGCCGGAGGCGGCGAGGTGGCGGGCGATGACGGCGAGCGCCGCCGGGCGGTCGCGCAGCGCGACGTCGCGGACGTGGCGCAGCGCGGCGGACTGGGCGGCGGTGAGTGTGGCGACGGACACGGGCCCGAGTATCACCGGACGGGACCTCGCCCGGCCACACGGTTTCGGTGCCGTCCGAAGCGGACGGACGCCCGCCGGCGCGCGGACGGGCCGGGAGACGCCGCGGGCCCGGACCGGACTGCTCCGGCCGGGCCCGCGCGGGTGTTCGGTCCTCAGTGGCCCCGGGCGATCCACTCGTCCAGGTGCGGCGCCTCGGCCCCGATCGTGGTGTCGTCGCCGTGCCCCGTGTGCACCACCGTCTCCGGCGGCAGCGTGAGCAGCCGGGTACGGATCGACTCGACGATGGTGCCGAAGTCGCTGTACGACCGCCCGGTCGCGCCCGGTCCACCGGCGAACAGGGTGTCGCCGGTGAAGACCGCGCCCAGGTCGGGGGCGTACAGGCTGCACGCGCCGGGACTGTGGCCGGGCGTGTGCAGCACCCGCAGCGTGGTGCCGCCGACGGCGAACGTCTGCCCGTCGGTGAGGTCGCCGTCCGGGGCCGTGCCCGGGTGCACCATGTCCCACAGCACCCGGTCGGCCGGGTGCAGCAGCACCGGCGCGCCGGTGGCCCGGGCCAGCTCGGGCGCGACCCGGACGTGGTCGTCGTGGGCGTGGGTGGCGATGATCGCCAGCACCCGCCGGTCACCGATCACCTCGCGGACGGCCGCCACGTCGTGCGGCGCGTCGAGGACGACGCACTCCGAGTCGTCACCGATCACCCAGACGTTGTTGTCCACGTCGAACGTCTGGCCGTCGAGCGAGAACGTGCCGGAGGTGACGGCGTGGTCGACGCGGGCGGTCACGGGAAGACCACCACCGAGCGCAGCACGTCGCCGTGGTGCATCCGGGCGAACGCCTCCTCGACCTGGTCGAGGGCGATCTCCTCGGTGACGAACGCGTCCAGGTCCAGCCGGCCCTGCCGGTACAGCTCGGTCAGCATCGGGAAGTCGCGGCTGGGCAGGCAGTCGCCGTACCAGCTGGACTTGAGCGCGCCGCCGCGGCCGAAGACGTCCAGCAGCGGCAGGTCGACTGTCATCTCCGGGGTCGGCACGCCGACCAGCACGACGGTGCCGGCCAGGTCGCGGGCGTAGAACGCCTGCTTCCACGTCTCCGGGCGGCCGACCGCGTCGATCACCACGTCGGCGCCGAAGCCGCCGGTGGCCGCGCGGATGGCCTCCACCGCGTCGTCCTCGGAGGCGTTGACGGTGTGGGTGGCGCCGAACTTGCGCGCCCAGTCGAGCTTTCGGGAGTCGGTGTCCACCGCGATGATCGTGGTCGCGCCGGCCAGGGCCGCGCCGGCCACCGCCGCGTCGCCGACGCCGCCGCAGCCGATCACCGCGACCGAGTCGCCCCGGGTCACGTTGCCGGTGTTCATGGCCGCGCCGAGACCGGCCATCACGCCGCAGCCGAGCAGGCCGACCGCCGCCGGCCGGGCCGACGGGTCGACCTTCGTGCACTGCCCGGCGTGGACGAGCGTCTTCTCGGCGAACGCGCCGATGCCGAGCGCGGGCGTCAGTTCGGTGCCGTCGGTGAGCGTCATCTTCTGCGTCGCGTTGTGGGTGGCGAAGCAGTACCACGGGCGGCCGCGCCGGCAGGCCCGGCACTGCCCGCAGACCGCGCGCCAGTTGAGCACCACGAAGTCGCCGGGCGCCACGTCGGTGACGCCGTCGCCCACCTGCTCCACGATGCCGGCGGCCTCGTGGCCGAGCAGGAACGGGTAGTCGTCGTTGATGCCGCCCTCGCGGTAGTGCAGGTCGGTGTGGCAGACGCCGCACGACTGGATGCGGACCACCGCCTCGCCCGGCCCCGGGTCCGGCACCACGATGGTGGTGACCTCCACGGGCGCGCCCTTGCGCCGCGACACGACTCCCCGGACTTCCTGGCTCACGGTGCCTCCTTCGTTGCGTGCATCTGCACCCAGAACCTACCGCTGATCATGACCCGCGAACCAATGAAGGCCGCCGGATTGTCCTGGTCATGACCGGGTACCCGGTGTGCCGGTTCTACCAGGTGGGACGGGAGTGATCATGAGGCTGTCGCATGCGCCGCTGCGGGTCGCCATCGGCGCGTACATCCTGAACTCCGGGCTGGGCAAGCGGGGCCTGGAGGGTGAGGCCGCCGCGGGCATGCACGGCATGGCGGCCGGCGCGATGCCGCAGCTGCGGCAGATCCCGCCGGACCGGTTCGCCGTGCTGCTGTCCCGGGGCGAGGTCGCGCTCGGCGCGGCGCTGCTCGCCCCGTTCGTCCCGTCGCTGCTGGCCGGAGCCGCGCTCACCGCGTTCGGCGCGGGTCTGGTGCAGCTCTACCTGAAGACGCCGGGCATGCGCGAGGGCACCAGTCTGCGGCCGAGCCAGGAGGGCATCGGCCTGGCCAAGGACGTGTGGCTGGTCGGCGCGGGGCTGACCCTGGTGCTCGACTCGCTGGTGCGGCACCGGCCCTGAGCCGGCCGCGCCGAAACCGCGCCCGGCCGCCCGCGTACTCAGGCCGCCGCCGGCACCGCAGCGGCGGCCCGCTCGTCGGCGAGGCGGCGGCGGGCGGCGTTGCGGTAGCGCAGCACCTGCGCCGCGCCGAGCGCCCAGAGCAGGAACTGCACGGCGAACGCCCAGCGGAACGCGGACAGCGGCGGCGCGTCCCTCCCGGCCGGGGTGGCCAGGTCGAGCACTACGCCGACGGCCAGGATCAGCGCGATCGAAGCGACGAAGCCGCCCACGTTGACGATGCCGGTGGCACTGCCGATGCGGTGCACCGGGTTGAACGTGCGGGCGTAGTCGAACCCGATCATCGAGCCGGGTCCGTTCACGGCGAGCACCACCACAAGCGCCACCAGCAGCCAGTGCGGCGCGCGGCCGGGCCAGGCCAGGACCACCGCCCACACCCCGGCGGTGGTGGCGGTGATCGCGAAGACCACCACCGAGCGGTGGAACGGGTGGCGCGAGCACAGGTGCGCGATCACCGGCCCGCACACGAGCGTCACCACTGTCATCAGGGTGAGCATCCCGGCCGCCGCGGTCGGCGAGAACCCCTGCCCCTGCACGAGGAACGGGTACCCCCACAGAAGCGCGAACACCGCGCCGGAGAACTGGGTGACGAAGTGCGTCCACAGGCCCAGCCGCGTGCCGGGCTGCGCCCAGGCGTCGGCGAGCTGCCGCCGTACGGTAGGCAGGTCGGGGGCGAGCGCGGTGGCGTGTTCGGCGTGCGGGGTGTCGCGTACCGCGACGAGGACCAGCAGCACCACCGTGGCGCCGAGCGCCGCGGCGGTCAGGAACGCCGGGGTCCAGCCCGCGCGGTGCAGCAGCAGCACCAGGGGTACGGCGCCGAGCACCGCACCGAACTGGCCGACGGTGCCGGTGAGCTGCACCAGGAGCGGGTTGCGCCGGCCGGGGAACCAGAACGCGACGATGCGCAGCACGCTGATGAAGGTCATGGCGTCGCCGAGACCGACGAGCACCCGGGCGGCGACGGCGGCCGGTACATCGCCGGCCACCGCGAACAGGAGCTGCCCGGCCACCATGAGCGCGCCGCCGGCAAGCAGCAGCCGGCGTGAGCCGTAGCGGTCCAGCAGCACCCCGACCGGCACCTGCATGGCGGCGTAGACGGCGAGCTGGGCGACGGAGAACGTGGCGAGCGCGGCGGCGTTGATGTGGAAGCGCTCCGCCGCGTCGACCCCCGCCACGCCGAGGGAGCTGCGGTGGAACACGGCCGTCAGATAGGCGGTGACGGCCACCGCGTACACCAGGGCGGCGGGGCGGCGACCCGCGTTCACCGCAGCGTCCCGAGCATCCGCGCGGCGGTGTCGATGTGCGCGGCGACCGCGTCGTGCCAGGCCTGCGGGTCGTCGCCGTCGAGCGCGGCGAGCTGGCCGGCGTGCTCGGTGAGGGCGACCTCGGCCCAGCCGGGTGAGAGCCGGAAGCTCGCCTCGCCCATGCGGAGCTGCCTGTCGCGCAGCCGGTGGTACAGCTCGGCGAGGATCTCGTTGCCGGCGGCCTCGACCACTGCGGCGTGGAACGAGCGGTCGGCGGCCATCAGGGTGGTGATGTCACCGGCGGCGTGCGCGCGGCGCATCTCGTCCAGCCAGCGGGCCAGGTCGGCGCGCAGCTCGGCGCGGCGCGGCCAGACCCGGTCGGCGGCGTGCAGTTCGACCAGGCGGCGGGCCTCGATCACGTCGGCGATCTCCCGGGCCGACACCGGCCGGATCAGCGCGCCGCGCTTCGGGTAGAGCTTGACCAGCCCTTCGGTCTCCAGCCGCAGCAGCGCCTCCCGGACCGGGGTGCGGGACACCCCCGTCGCCTCGGCGACCTCGCCCTCGCTGACGAGCTGGCCGCCCGGGTAGACCTGTTCCAGGATGGCCTGCTTGAGGTGCCGGTACGCCCGCTCGGCGGCGGACGGCGCGGTCCGGCTGGGATGCGTCATGTATCTAAGCTTGCTCCGCCGGCCGCCCGCCGGCCCGGCGCGGGCCGGGACAGTGGCGCAGGCCACGGTCAGGCCCACAGCTCCCGCAGCAGCGCCTCCACCTCGGCGGTCCGCTCGATCTGCGGCATGTGCCCGGTGTCGCGGAACAGGTGGCTGCGCGCCTCGGGCAGCCGGGTGCTGGCGTACGCCAGGTGCGCGGCGGGCAGGACCAGGTCGCGCTCGCCCCAGACGAGCAGCGTGGGCAGGCCGAGCGCGGCCACCGCGTCGAGCAGGTCGGCGCGCCACTGCGGGCGTACGCCGCGCCAGGTGCCCAGGTCGCGGACCAGCTCCAGCATCACCCGGGCGGCGTGCGGCTGCCGGGCCACCGCGAGCGCGGTGGCGAGCCGCTCGGCGGTGACGTACGCCGGGTCGTGGAAGATCGCCCGTTCGGTCCGGCGGACGATCCCCGGGTGCGGGCGCAGCAGCAGCCGGGCCAGCGGGCGTACCGCGAGCAGCCGCAGCGCCACCGTCACCTCGCGGCCGAAGCCGGCGCTGTTGAGCAACGCCAGGCTGGCGACGCGCCGCGGTTCGTCGGCGGCCAGGCGCATCGCGACCGCCCCGCCGAGGGAGTTGCCGACCAGGTGGGCGGGGCCGGTCACCCCTGCCACGTCCAGGAAGCGGGCCACCGCGGCGGCCAGCGCCGGGAGCGTGTGCGGTCCGTCCAGCGGCGCGGAGCCGCCGTGCCCGGGCAGGTCCACCGCGAGCACCAGGTGGTCGCGGGCCAGCTCCGTGTGCAGGGCGGTGAAGTCGTCGAGGGTACGGCCGATGCCGTGTAGAAGCACCACGGGCGGCCCGTCGCCGCTGATCCGGCAGCGGGTACGCCGCCCGTCGACGGTGCGCTCGCCGGCCGGGGGCAGGGCGAGCGTCACGCCCGGCGTCCGGGTTCCGCCCCGGCCTCCTCGCCGGTCCGGGGAGACGGCACCGGCACGCCGGCGTCGGCCCGCCGGGCCGGACGGAGGCGCATGCCCAGGGCCAGCACCCGGCCGTACCCGGCGGGGGCGACGCGGGCGAGCAGGTCGGGCAGTTTCGCCGACCAGCCGATCAGCACCCGGCCGCGACGGCGCTGCGCGCCGCGCAGGATCACCTCGGCGGCGGTCGCCGGGTCGATGGTGAGCAGCTTCTCGAACTGCTTGCGTCCGGCCTCGTACTCGTCGAGGGCCACGCCGCTGCCCACCCGGGCGCTGGCGGCGATCCGGGTGCGGATGCCGCCCGGGTGCACCGATGTGACGCCGACGCCGTCGTCGACGAGCTCGTGCCGCAGCGCCTCGGTGAACCCGCGTACGGCGAACTTGCTCGCCGCGTACGCGGCCTGCCCGGCGGGCGCGATCAGGCCGAACAGGCTGGACACGTTCACCAGGTGGGCGCCGGGTTCGGCCTTGAGCGCGGGCAGCAGCGCGTGGGTCAGGCGCACCACCGCCCGGAAGTTGATCTCGATGACCCAGAGGAACTCCTCCAGGGTGACCTGGTCGAAGCGTCCGCCCAGCGCCACACCGGCGTTGTTGATCAGCAGGCGGATCCGGGGGTGCGCACTGTGGATCTCGGCGGCGACCCGGTCGGTGGCGTCGGCGTCGGCCAGGTCGACCAGATGGGTCTCCACCCGCCGGTCCGGGTACGCGGCCCGGATCGCGGCCACGGTGGCGGCCAGGCCGTCGGCGTCCCGGTCGAGCAGCACCAGATCGGCGCCGCGCCGGGCCAGGCCGTGGGCCAGTGCCGCGCCGATGCCGCTCGCCGCGCCGGTGAGCACCGCCGTGCCGCCGGGGAAGACGAGGTCACGCATCGGTTCCTCCCGAGGTGGTGGCCGCCGTGGCGGGTATGCCGGCGCGGTCGAACCGTACGCCGTCGGTGAGCGGGCCGTGCCGCATCAGGCGTACGTCTCGGGGATAGTTCTGGTGCAGCCGCCACGGCGCCTGCGGCCCCTGCTTGGGCAGCTGGTCGACGGCGCGCAGCACGTAGCCGGACTGAAGGTCGATGATCGGCACCAGGTCGTCGGTGTCCGGGGCGAGCGGCGTGACGATCTGCCGGCCGGTGTCGTCGAGGTGGCGCAGCAGCCGGCACACGTACGTGGCGACGAGGTCGGCCTTGAGCGTCCAGGAGGCGTTGGTGTAGCCGATGGTCATGGCGAAGTTCGGCACGCCGGACAGCATCATGCCCTTGTAGGCGACAGTCGAGGCGAGGTCGACCTCCGCGCCGTCGACAGCCAGCGTCATGCCGCCGAGCGCGAGCAGGTTGAGGCCGGTGGCGGTGACCACCACGTCGGCGGGCAGCTCCTCACCGGAGGCGAGCCGGATGCCCTGCTCGGTGAACGTGTCGATGGTGTCGGTCACCACCGACGCGCGGCCGGCGCTCAGCGCGGCGAACAGGTCCCCGTCCGGCACCACGCACAGCCGCTGGTCCCACGGGTTGTAGCGGGGCGAGAAGTGCCTGTCGACGTCGTACCCGGACGGGAGGCGGCCCTTCGCGGCCCGGCGCAGGAACCGCTTCACCACGCCGGGGGCGCGGCGGCTGAGCTGGAAGTTGGCCACGCCGAGCGTGACGTTCTTCCACCGGGCCACCGCGTACGCGGCCTTCGGGGGCAGCCAGCGCCGCGCGGCGTCGGCGAACGGGTCGCGCGAGGGCAGCGCGATCACGTACGTGGGTGAGCGCTGGAGCATGGTGACGTGGGCGGCCCGCTCGGCCATGGCCGGGACCAGGGTGACGGCGGTGGCGCCGCTGCCGATCACCACGACCCGCTTGCCGGTGTAGTCCAGGTCGTCGGGCCAGTGCTGCGGGTGCACGAGCGTGCCGGCGTACCGCTCGACGCCGGGGAACCGCGGCGTGTACCCCTCGTCGTAGCGGTAGTAGCCGGAGTTGGTGAACAGGAAGGCGCAGGTGAGGGTGACGTCCTCGCCGGTGTCGTCGCGGTGGGCGTGCACGGTCCAGCGCGCGGTGGCGCTGTCCCACTCGGCGCGGACGGCCCGGTGGTGGAAGCGGATGTGCCGCTCCACGTCGTACTCGCGGGCGGTCTGCCTGACGTACGCCCGGATGGAGTCGCCGTCGGCGATGGCCTTCGGGTCGGTCCACGGCTTGAACGAGTAGCCGAGGGTGTACATGTCGGAGTCGGAGCGGATGCCCGGGTAGCGGAACAGGTCCCAGGTGCCGCCGATGGCGCCCCGGGCCTCCAGCACCGCGTAGGTCTTGCCGGGGCACTCACGTCCGAGGTGGACGGCGGCGCCGATGCCGGACAGGCCGGCCCCGACGATGAGGACGTCGACGTGGTCTGCGGCCATCGCTTCTCCCGTTCGCACCGGCGGTGGACCGGACACTATCCATCGCCGTCGACCGCAGTCAACACCGTGTCGAGTCGAATCGACAGGGTGTCGAGCGGGTGTAGCATCTGCCGACATGACGACCGCCCGTACGCCGACCGGCGCCGCGCCGACGCGCGGGCGGCGGGCCGGCCGGTCCACCGGCGACGACCGGGAGACCGCGATCCTGGCCACGGCCGAGCGGTTGCTCGCCGAGCGTCCCTTCGCCGACATCTCCATCGACGACCTGGCGCGCGGCGCGGGGATCTCCCGGCCCACGTTCTACTTCTACTTCCCGTCCAAGGACGCGGTGCTGCTCACGCTGCTCGACCGGGTCACCGAGGAGGCCGACGCCGCCGCCGGGGGCGTCTTCGAGCGGCTCGCCGAGGATCCGCGCGCCCACTGGCGGGAGCTGATCGCCCGGTTCCACGCCACGTTCGGCGGGCACCGGGACGTGGTGCTGGCCTGCGCCCAGGTGCGCGGCACCAACGCCGAGGTGCGGCGGCTCTGGGCCGAGGTGCTGGAACGCTGGGTCCGCGCGGTGCAGGCCGCGATCGAGTCCGAACGCGCCCGCGGCGCGGCCCCGGACGGGCTGCCCGCCCGGGACCTCGCCATCGCGCTGAACTCGATGAACGAGCGCGTCTGGTACGCCACGTTCGCCGGGGACGGCCCGGCGGTGGCCGAGCGGGACGTGGTGGACGTGCTGCTCGACGTGTGGCTGACCGCGATCTACCGGACCGCCACGCCGCCGGTCACCGCGTCCGGCGGAACTCCATGACCCAGTTGGTCTCCCACGTGCGCTCACCGTCGGTGGAGAACGCCTGCTCCCAGCGGCATGAGTCGGCGGTGACCGCCGACCAGAGGAACCGGCAGCGTACCGGCCGCCCCTCGTCGGTGTCGTCGGCGTAGAACGTGCCGACGCCGCCGGTGAACCGGCCGACCACCGGGGGCAGTTCCAGCACGCCACGGCTGCTGTGCATCCAGTAGATCGACCACAGCCCGGTCGACGGGTTCAGGATGCGCACCGTGGAGCCGGAGAAGCCCCGGCTCGGGCAGCGCATCTCGTCGAAGCTGCCCGCGCCGTCGAAGAACGAGCGCGCCTCGCTGACACCGGCGAACTCGTCCCAGTCGTCGCTGCCGACGTGGCGCTGCCGCAGGCGCCGGTTGGTCACGTCCCAGGTGCCGACGAGGAAGTCGAAGTCGCCCATCAGCGGCCCACCGGCCCCTCGGCCCGGGCGTCGGCCAGGTAACCCGCGAGGTCCGGCCGGTCCGGTGCGAGCACGTGCCGGATCCAGGCGGTGCGCTCGTGTTCCAGTACGCCCAGTTCCCAGACGCAGCCGACGCCGGGACGGGTGAGGTCGACGAAGTGCGCCGGGTCGTCGTCCGGGCAGTCCAGCGCGGGCTGCCCGGCGATCGCGATGCGGCACTCGACCACGTTGTCGAAGAACCAGCTGTACGCCAGCAGGTACGCCCCGGTGTCCGCGCCCCGGTGCAGCACCACCCAGCTCGCCGGCGGGGTGGAGCCGTCCGGGCCGGGCAGCAGCGACGGCAGGTACGCGTACGCGGCGTCGACCACCCGCGGTTCGAGACGGCGGTCCGGCTGGTCCATGTGGTAGCGCTTGACGTGCCGGCCGGCCACCTCGACGGTCCCCGGCACGGTCAGCTCCTTGTCGTGAAAAGCCATGCGGGCACGCTAGGACCGCTCCCCTGACAGCTAGTGTCAGTGGAATGCGGGCCAGCCGACTCCTGTCCATCCTGCTGCTCCTCCAGGCGCACGGCCGGCTCACCGCCGCCGACCTGGCCGCCCGCCTCCAGGTGTCGGCGCGCACGATCTACCGGGACGTGGAGGCGCTGCACGCCGCGGGCATCCCGCTGTACGGCGAGGCCGGACACGACGGCGGCTACCGGCTCGTGGAGGGCTGGCGCACCCGGCTGACCGGGCTCACCGCCGAGGAGGCGGACCGCCTGCTCTTCGCCGGGCTCCCCGGGCCTGCGGCCGAGCTGGGCTACCAGTCGGTCGTCGCCGCCGTCCAGCTCAAGCTGCGGGCCGCGCTGCCCGCGCCGCTGGCCGACCGGGCGGCCCGGCTGGAACAGCGGTTCCACCTGGACACACCGGGCTGGTACTCCGACGGCGACCCGTCGCCGCACCTGGCCGAGGCCGCCGAGGCGGTGTGGCGGCAGCACCGGCTCCGGGTGCGGTACCGGGGCTGGCGGGGCGAGACGACCCGGGTCCTCGAACCGTACGGGCTGGTGCTCAAAGGCGGACGCTGGTACCTGGTCGCCGCCCGGCCGGACCGCGCCGACCCGGCCACCTACCGGGTCAACCAGATCCTGGACCTGACCCCGCTGGACGAGCCGTTCGAGCGGCCGGAGTTCGACCTGCCGGCGTGGTGGCGCGCGCACGTGGTGGAGTTCCGGGCCGGCCTGCACCGCGACGAGGCGCGCATCCGGCTGTCGCCACGCGGGTTCGCCCGGCTGCGCGAGGTCGGCAGCGACGTGGTGGTGGCCGCCGCCGAGGCGAGCGCCGGCCCGCCCGACGCCACCGGCTGGGTGCACGCGGTCATCCCGATCGAGTCGCTCACCCACGCCCACGGCGACCTGCTCCGGCTCGGCGCCGACGTGGAGGTCCTCGCCCCGGAGGCGCTGCGCACCCGCCTGTCCGAAACCGCCGCCGCCCTGGCTGCCCTCTACCACCCGCCCTCCGCCCCGCCTCTCCCCGGTTGATCAAGGAGTTCGTGTCCTTCCAGGAGATCGACTCGGACACGAACTCCTTGATCACGGGGGCGGGGTGACGGCGTCGGCCACCGTGGAGAGGGCTCGGTCGATCTCGGAGGGCGGGGTTGCCGCGTAGCCGAGGACCAGGCCTGGCGGCTGCGGGCGCCGGCTGTGCCAGGACAGCGGGTGGACCTTGACGCCGCGGCGCAGCGCCGCCGCCGCCAGCGCCCGGTCGTCGACGTCGCCGGGCAGCGTGACCATCAGGTGCAGCCCGGCCGCCGCGCCGTGCACCACCGCCCCCGGCAGGTACGCGCGGACCGCCCGGATCATCGCGTCCCGCCGGCGTACGTGCCGGTGGCGCAGCAGCCGCAGGTGCCGTTCCAGCGCGCCGGACTCCATCAGCTCGGCCAGCACGAGCTGCGGCAACGCCGCGTTGCCGAGGTCGGCTGCCCGCTTCGCGGCCACCACGTCGGCGTGCAGCGCGGGCGGCACCAGCATCCACCCGATCCGCAGGGCCGGCGCGAGCAGCTTGGAGATGCTGCCGACGTAGCAGACCCGATCCGGCGCCATGGCACGCAGCGCCGGCACCGGCGGACGGTCGTAGCGGTGCTCGGCGTCGTAGTCGTCCTCCACCACCAGGCCGCCGTCGCGTGCCCACCGCAGCAGCCGCCGGCGCCGGTCGCCGTCGAGCACCACCCCGGTCGGGAACTGGTGCGCCGGGGTGAGCAGCACGGCCGGAGCGCCGGAACGCTCCAGCTCGTCGACACACAGGCCACTGTCGTCCACCGGGATCGGCGGTGTCGCCAGCCCGGAGTAGACCAGGTGCTGCCGTACGCCCAGCGAGCCGGGATCCTCCACCGCGACGGTGTGCGTACCCCGGTCGTGCAGCACCCGCGCGAGCAGGCCGAGCGCCTGGGACACCCCGGCCACGATCACCACCTCGGCCGGGTCCGCACGGACGCCCCGGTTGCGGGCCAGCCAGTTCGCGACCGCGAGCCGCAGCGCGGGCGTGCCGGCCGGGTCGCCGTAGCCGAGCGCGGCGGGCGTCATCCGGTGCAGCACGGCCCGCTCGGCCCGCAGCCAGGCCGCGCGGGGAAAGGCCGCCAGATCGGGTACGCCGGGAGTCAGGTCCACCTGCGCCGGTACGGCGCGCAGCTCGTCGAACGCGTCGACGCCGGGCCGGGTGGCGAACACCTGCGGTGCTGTCCTCGGCTCGGGCGGCCGGGTGATCACGGCGGCCGGCGTGGCGACCACCACCGTTCCGGCCCGGCCGCGTCCCGCCACCTGCCCGTCCTCGGCCAGCCGCTGGTACGCCTCGGTCACCACACCGCGGGAGACACCCAGCTCGGCGGCGAGCACCCGGCTGGCGGGCAGACGCGTGCCCACCGGCGCCCGTCCGTCGGCGATGGCGGATCGCAGCCGGGCGGCGAGCCAGTCCGCGCGGCCGCCGGGCGGCGCCTCGCCGACGTCGAGCTGGAGGAAGTCCGCGCCGGCCGCTTTGGACTCCTCGGGAGCGGCAGCTTTGGCCCTGTCCATCGGGCCATTATGGGCACAGGCTGGACCGCATGACAGTCGCCTTCCTGCTGACGTCGCTCGTCGTCGCGATCACTCCGGGCACCGGGGTGATGCACACGCTCGCCACCACTGTGACCGCCGGACGCCGGGCCGGCCTGGCCGCTGCCGCCGGCGGCACGCTCAGCCTCGTCCCGCACGTGATCGCCGCGGTGACCGGACTGGCCGCCCTGCTGCGCGTCGGCACCCCGGCGTTCCGCGTGGTGACCTGGCTGGGCGTGGCGTACCTGCTCTGGATGGCCTGGTCGGCGCTGCGCGACCGGGGCACGTTCGCCCTCGACGGCGACCGGCCCCCGCGTCCGGCGGCGGCCGTGTTCCGGGACGGGGTGCTGCTGAACCTGCTGAACCCGAAGGTGACTGTGTTCTTCGTGGCGTTCCTGCCGCAGTTCGTACCGCCGGACGCGCCCGCCGCCACAGCGCGCATGCTCGCCTGCGGCCTGGTGTTCATGGCCGTCACGCTGCTGGTGTTCACCGGGTACGCGCTGCTGGCCGGGGCGTTGCGCCGACGGGTGCTGTCCCGGCCCCGGCTGACCGGGCTGCTGCGGCACGCCTTCGCCGGCAGCTTCCTCGTCCTGGGCCTCGGCCTCGCGTTCACCGCCTAGCCCTCAGCACCTGGAAGGAGTCTTCCCGTGCGTTTCCGGCACTCCCCCGAGATCTGGTCGGCCTTTCCCGAACTGACCTGCGGCGTCCTGCACGCCACCGGCGTCACGCCCGACGTCGACGTCACGCCACGGCTGGCCGGGTATCTCGGCACCGCCCGGGACCGGCTCGCCGCCGGGCCGGAGGGCGGCTTCCCGGAGATCCAGGCGTGGCGTCGCGCGTTCGCCCGGATGGGCTGCCCGCCGACCCGCTACCGCTGCGCGGCCGAGTCGCTGCTGCGCCGGCTGCGGCGGGACGGGGACCTGCCCCGGCTGCATCCGCTCGTGGACCTCGGCAACGCGCTCTCGGTCCGGTACGCGGCGCCGGTCGCAGTGCTCGACGTGGCCCGGATCGGCGGCGACCTGACAGTGCGCCCGGCCGACGGCACGGAGTCCTATCTAGGGCTCGGCGGTGACAGCGAGCAGCCCGCGCCCGGCGAGGTGATCTTCGCCGACCAGGGCGGGAACGCGCACGCCCGGCGCTGGTGCCACCGGCAGAGCGGCACGTCAGCCGTACGGGCCGGCACCACCGAGGTGCTGGTGGTGGTCGAGGCGATGCACGACGGGGCGGCGCCGACCGTGCGCCGGATGCTGGACGAGCTGGCGGCGGCGCTGGACGAACAGTGGCGCGTGCCGTCGCGGACGGCGCTGCTCACCGCTGACGCGCCCGAGTTCGCCGTGCCGGTCCGGACGGGCTGACCCGCCGGCGTGGTGACGGCCGGTCGCGCGGCGTGACGCCGGCTCCGGGCGTCCGGCGACGACGCCGGCAGCCGCCCGGCTCGTCGTCAGGCATCGGGGTCGTCGGGGCGGTCGCGCGCCATCAGCTCGTCGTCAGGCGTCGGGGTCGATGCGGTCGCGCGCCATCAGCTCGTCGAACTCGGCCGGGGTGATCTCGCCGGTGCGCAGCCGCCGGGCGTTGGCGGCGAACCGGGCCGTCGCCGCGCCGCGCGCGTCCGGCTCGGTGAGCAGCCCGGCGTCGGCCGTCAGAGCGCTCGCGGCACCCGCCACGTCGTGCGGATCGGCCAGGTCGACCGGCTCGCCGTGCAGCTCGCGCAGGGCGTCGGCGAGTCGCGCGTCGGCGGCGTCACCGGTGCCCCACAAGCGCCGGGCGAGGTCGACGGTGCGGCCGAGCGAATCCTCGCCCACCCGTTCGGTGCCTATCTCGGCACGCATCATGCGCAGGAAGCGGATTGTCACAGCGTCGGAGTCATCGGCGATCACGCCCGTACCCTAGCGAGCGGCTACGACGAAACCGCCGGGCGAGCCGGGGTCGTCCGGCCGGTTGAGGTCGCCACCCGCGGGTAGTGCGCGGACATGCCCGAACGATACGAGGACTACGACCGCGTCGCGATCGTCACCGGTGCGGACTCCGGCATCGGCAAGGCGTGCGCGGTGGCGCTCGCCGAGGCCGGTTACGACATCGGCATCACCTGGTACGGCGACGCGGCGGGGGCCGACCGTACCGCCACCGAGGTACGCGCCACCGGCCGCCGCTGCGAGACCGCCGAGCTGGACCTGACCCGGCTGCCCGAAGCGGCGGCGGTGGTCGACGAGCTGGCCGACCGGCTCGGTGGCCTGGGCGTACTCGTCAACAACGCCGGCACCGGCCTGTCCGAGCCCTTCGTGGACGTGAGCTGGGAGAAGTGGCGGGACGTGCTGGCGGTGGACCTGGACGGGCCGTTCCTGTGCTCGCCCGGCCGCCCGGCGGATGCGCGCGGCCGGGCGAGGTGGCCGGATCATCAACATCACCAGCGTGCACGAGCACGCGCCCCGGGTCGGCTCGTCGGCGTACTGCGCGGCGAAGGGCGGGCTCGGCCTGCTCACGAAGGTGATGGCGCAGGAACTGGCGGCCGACGGGATCACAGTCAACGCGGTGGCGCCGGGCGAGATCGCCACGCCGATGACCGGGCAGGAGGACGTCGACCCGTTCACGCAGGACCGTCCCGGCGTGCCGGTGGGGCGCCCCGGTGACGCCCGCGAGGTGGCAGCGGTGGTGGCGATGCTCGCCTCACCGGCTGCGGCGTACGTGACGGGGGCGTCGTGGGCGGTGGACGGGGGGATGCTGTTGATGGGTCCGCAGGCTTCTGCGCTTTCCTCCCATTCGTGGCGCGCTGCTTAGTCCTTGGTCACTGTTCGGGCTCCGGTCACCGTTCAGGGCCGGGGGCGACCGTGCCCGGCTCCGGGCGGTCAGGCTTGATCCCTGCGCCGGGCACGGTCGCCCCCGGCCCCGTCGTGGGTCACGTGCGTTCGTTGCTGCCGGGTTCGGGGGTGGCTCCCACCGCCGCATCCTCTCGGGAGCTTGTGGGCTCGTTCTCGGGGTAGTGGCAGGCGGCGAGCTGCCGGCCGTCGTCGCGGGTGGTCAGCGCCGGTTCTTCGGTGGCGCACCGGTCGGTGGCCTTCCAGCAGCGGGTACGGAACCGGCAGCCCGACGGCGGGTTGAGTGGCGTGGGCACGTCTCCGGTGAGACGGATCCGTCCGGCGGGGCCGAGCGTGGTGACGTCCGGGATCGCCGACAGCAACGCCCGGGTGTACGGATGCTGTGGCCGCGTGTAGATGGTGTCGCGGTCGCCGATCTCGACGATCTTGCCGAGGTACATGACGGCGACGCGGTGGCAGAAGTGCCGCACGACGGCGAGGTCGTGGGCGATGAACACGAACGCCAGGTCGAGGTCGCGTTGCAGGCTGCGCAGCAGGTTGATGACCTGCGCCTGGATCGACACGTCGAGGGCGGAGACGGGTTCGTCGGCGACGATGAGTTTGGGTTTGAGGGCGAGGGCGCGGGCGATGCCGATGCGCTGGCGTTGCCCGCCGGAGAACTCGTGCGGATACCTGTTGTAGTGCTCCGGATTCAACCCGACCAGTTCCAGGAGTTCCTGCACCCGCTTCTTGACGCCGCCGGGTGGGGTGATGCGGTTGACCTGCAACGGCATCGCCACGATCCGCCCGACCGTGTGGCGGGGGTTCAACGACGCGTACGGGTCCTGGAAGATGATCTGCAGGTCCTGCCGCAGCCCGCGCAGCTCACCACGCCCGGCGTGGGTGATGTCCCGCCCCGCGAAGGTGATCGACCCGGCGGTGGGCTCCAACAGCCGGACCAGCATCCGCCCGGTCGTGGTCTTCCCACACCCGGACTCCCCCACCAGTCCGAGGGTCTCGCCCGGCCGCACGTCGAAGTCCAACCCGTCCACCGCCCGCACCGCACCCGTGCTGCGCAGGCCCTGCCGGACGGGGAAGTGCTTGGTCAGCCCGCGCACCGACAGCAGCGGCTCGCTGCCCGGCGCCGCACGGACGGCCTCACCCCGCCGGCCGTCGACCGCGCCCGTCGTGTCCCGGTCAGCACTCATCGGGCCACCCCCACCTGCGCGACCTCGTCGCGATAGATCCGCTCCCGCGCAGCGACCGGCAGATGACACGCCACCAGATGCCCTGCCGCCCCCGCCGGAACCAGCTCCGGAACCTCGGCGCGCGACCGGTCGCCGTTCACGTCGGCCCACCGGCACCGCGGATGAAACGCACACCCCGACGGCAGGTTGATCAGACTGGGCGGGTTACCCGGAATCGGCAACAGGTCCGCGTCCGCGTCACCGTGCAACGACGGCACACTCGACAACAACCCCCACGTGTACGGATGCTGCGGCACCCGCAACACCCGCTCCACACTCCCGTGCTCCACCGCCCGGCCCGCATACATCACCAACACGTCATCAGCCACCTGACTGACCACACCCAGGTCATGCGTGATCAACACGATCGCCGACCGGAACTCCTCCTGCAAATCGGCAAGCAGATCCAGGATCTGCGCCTGCACCGTCACATCCAACGCCGTCGTCGGCTCATCCGCGATCAGCAGATCCGGATCATTAACCAACGCCATCGCGATCATCGCCCGCTGCCGCATCCCACCCGAGAACTCATGCGGATACTGATCGAACCGCCGCGCCGGCTGCGGAATCCCCACCCGGCCCAACATGTCCACCGCGCGGCTGCGGGCCTCGCGCCGACCGGCCCTCGGATGATGCACCCGGTACGCCTCAGCGATCTGCCTACCCACCGAGTAGTACGGATGCAACGCCGACAACGGATCCTGGAAGACCATCGCCATGTCCCGGCCCCGCAGCCGCCGCACCTCCTCCTCACCCAACCCCACCAGCTGACGCCCACCCACCGAGATCTCCCCGGAGATGGTCGTGCGCTTCGCGTTGTGCAAACCCAGGATCGCCAGCGAGGTGACGCTCTTACCGGAACCGGACTCCCCCACGATCCCCAGCGTGCGACCCCGCTCCACGGCGAACGACACACCGTCCACGGCCCGCACCACACCGTCCTCGGTGTCGAACCGCACCCGCAGATCCCTGACCCGCAGGTACGGGCCCTCGCCGCGACGCGGCGCCGGAAGCTCCACCATGTCCGTCTCCTCCTCCTCAGCTCAGCCGGACCCGTGGGTCGATCACCGCGTACAGCACGTCGACGACGATGTTGGCGACCACGATGAACACCGCCGCCAGCAGCACCGTCGCCATCACCACCGGCAGGTTGAGGAACTGCACCGCCTCCACTGTCGCCTTGCCGAGACCCTGGAGGCCGAAGATCGTCTCGGTGATGAAGGTGCCGCCGAGGCTGGTGCCGATGTCCAGCCCGGCGATCGTGACGATCGGTGTGATCGCCGCCCGCAGCGCGTGCCGGGTGTGCACCGTCCGGGCGGGCAGCCCCTTCGCCCGGGCGGTGCGGACGAAGTCCTCCGACAGCGTCTCCACCATCTGCGCCCGGGACAGCCGGGCGTACAACGCCGAGTTGAGGAAGCCGAGCGTCATCCAGGGCAGAATCAGCCCGGCCGCCCAGCGGAACGGGTTCTCGGTCAGCGGGGTGTAGCTGGGGAACGGCAGCAGCCCGGTGGAGTAGACGAGCAGGTAGAGCAGGATCAGCCCGAAGAAGTAGACCTGCATCGACGCCCCGGCCAGTGTGACGCCGATCGCGGCGCGGTCGAACGCCGTACCCCGGTGTAGTGCCGACACCATGCCGAGCGAGATGCCGAGGCCGAGCCAGAGCACGGCGCCGCCGAGGACGATGCTGAACGTCACCGGGGCGCGCTGGGCGACGATCTCGGTGACGGGCTGGTTGTTGCGGAACGAGTAGCCGAGGCAGGGTGCCGGGCAGTCCTGCCGGAAGTCGCCCTCGCCGTAGGTACGGCCGGCGAAGACGCCGCTGACGAAGTCGGCGTACTGCCGGGGCAGCGGCTGGTCGATGCCGAGGCGACGCTCGACTTGGGCGATGTCCTCGGCCGTGCAGTTCTTGCCGCACATCACCTTCGCCGGGCTGCTCGGCACCGCGAAGAAGAGACCGAACGTGACCAGGCTGATGACGACCAGGGTCAGGGCGGCGACGAGCAGCCGCCGTACGACGAAACGGAGCACGGGAGCACCTCCCCCGGGGTGGGCGCGGGGGCGGACGCCGTGGCAGCCGCCCCCGCGCGGCTGTCACTTCTTCACGTAGATGCCGTTGAGCGAGATGATCCCGAACGCGTCGCTGAGGAAGGCGTTGCCGACCTTCGAGCCGTGCAGCTCGTAGGTGGCGTCGTAGTAGCAGGGCACCACCGGGGCGTACTTGTCCATGATCATGCGGTCGAGCGCCATCCAGCCGGCGTCCTGCTCGGCGGCCGGCAGGTCGCGGACCCGGTCGATCTCCGCGCTGACGGACGGTTCATTGAGGTACGACAGGTTCTGGTTGCCCTCGGCCACGATCTCCCGTCCGTCGTAGACCGGGGGGATGACAGTGGAGCCGGTGGGCCAGTCCGAGCCCCAGCCGGTGAGGTAGAGGTCGTACGGGTTGTCCTTGCGGCCGACCTCGTCGTAGTAGCTGCTGTTGTCGATCGGCTTCATCACGATGTCGAAGCCCATGTCGGTGAGGTTCTTGCGCAGCGCCTCGGCCTGCTGGGTGCGCAGTTCCAGGTTGGAGTGGGCGAGCACCAGCTTCGGCCGCTTGCCGGCGAGCAGCTCGGCGGTCTTGGCCTTGTCGCCGGTGACCGGGGCGTTGTACAGGTCGTACGGGACGAATCCGGCGGTGGTGGGCGACATGAGCGTGGTGGCGGGTGAGCCGGCGGCCTGCCCGCCGAGCACCTTGAGCAGGGCGTCCTTGTCGACGGCGTAGTTCAGCGCCCGCCGTACGCTCAGGTCGGTGACCCGCTGGGTGTTGATGCTCAGCACCCAGTTGTACTGCGTCGGGCCGCGTACCACGCGGTCGGAGACGCCGGATCCGGTGGTGCGGGGCAGCACCGACGGCGGCACGTCCGACCAGCTCAGCGCCGCCTGGTCGGCCGGCCCGTCGGCGACCAGGCGCTCGGCGATCTGGGCCTGCTCCAGGCCGAACGTCATCCGGATCGCGTCCGGGTACGCGTTGCGGATCGGGTCGGTCGCCGGATCCCAGTTCGGGTTGCGTTCCAGCTCCAGCGACACGTCGCGCTGGTAGGTCTTCACCCGGTACGGCCCGGACGAGAACGGCCGCAGGTCGTAGTTCGCGCGGGTGTCCTTCGCGGCGGGCACGGGCGCGCTGGTCGGCAGCGCCGCCGCGTACGGCAGGTCGCAGTGCGGCTGCGGGAAGGTGAACCGGATGGTCCGGTCGTCGGGTGTGGCGACGCCGTCGGGCACCGGCTTGCCCCCGTCGTACGGTCCCTTGTAGGTGGCGTTGTACGCCCCGCCCGGGTAGAGCCACTGCTGGATGTAGTGCGGGCCCTCGTTGAGGTTCGCCGCGAACGACCGGGCGATGCCGTGGGCGACGTCCTTGCTGGACACGGGCGTGCCGTCCTCGTACTTCACGCCGTCGCGCAGGGTGAACTCCCAGACCTTGCAGTCGCCGTTCACGTCCTTGCCGGGGTTGGTGGCCAGGTCGCCGACGAGCAGCAGCTTGCCGCTGCCGTCCTCCTTGTAGCCGTTGAGCGCGCGGTACAGCAGCCCACCGGCGACCTGCTGCACGTTGACGTAGTTGCGGGCCGGGTCGAGGTGCTCGAAGTCGGCCGGCTGCATCACGGTGAGGGTGCCGCCGCGGGTCGCCCCGTCGACGTCCTTCGCCGGGCCCTGGTTGTCGGCGGCCTCGTACGAGATCGATCCGCTCTGGGTCTTGGTCTTCTGGTCGTCGCCGCCGCCGTCGTCGGTGGTGGGGCTGCAGCCGGCGGCGGCCAGCGCCGCCGCGGCGAGGACACCTGTCAGTGTCCGGGTTCGTGCGCGCACGGTGTGCTCCTTCCTGCCCGGCGGCCCCCGCCGGCCGGGCACTGATGGCCGTGGGACTACCGGGTGGAGCGGGGGTCCAGCGAGTCGCGCAGCGCGTCGCCGAGCAGGTTGAACGCCAGGACCAGCAGGAAGACCGTCAACCCGGGGAACAGGGTGTACCAGGGGTCGCTCGCGACGTAGCCGATGCTGTTGAAGATCATGCGGCCCAGGTCGGGCGTGGGTTCGGTGACGCCGATGTTGACGAACGCCAGCGCCGCCTCGATGGCGATGAACTGCGGCACCATCAGCGAGACGGTGACCAGGATCGGCGCCCAGATGTTCGGCAGCAGCTGCCGCAGCAGGATGTGCGTGGTGCCGGCGCCGGCCGCACGGGCCGCCTCGACGAACTCCCGCTCGCGCAGCGAGATCACCTGCCCGCGGACCAGCCGCGCGGTGTACGTCCAGCTGAACAGGCCGAAGGTCGCGACGATCAGGGCCACCCGGAAGGCCGGCGACGGCGCCTCCCGGTCGGAGTAGAAGCGGTCCTGGAGGATCGGGATGACCGCGAGCGCGAAGATGAGGAACGGGAACGCCAGCGTGAGGTCGATCAGCCAGTTGACGACGCTGTCCAGCCAGCCTCTGGCCCACCCGGCCAGCACACCGACAGCGACACCGATGCCGGATGCCAGCAGCGCCGAGGTGAACGCGATGAACAGGGACGTCCGCAGGCCGTAGACCAGTTGCATCAGGATGTCCCGGCCGCTGCCGGGTTCGAGCCCCAGCCAATGGTCGGAGCTGATTCCGCCGGCGTACCCGATCGGCATTCCGAAATCGTTGAGGCGGTCCACGAACTTGTCGGTCGGGTCGATTCCGGTGAGCCGTCCCAGCAGTGGCGCGCCGAGCGCCACCAGGGCGGCGACGGCGAGCGTGACGGCGCTGGCCTTGGCCGTACGGTCGCGTTTGAGCCGCAGCCAGGCGAGCCGGCCGGGCGACCGGCCGACGAATTCGCCGGGCTGGCCGGCGGGGCCGGGAACGGCCTCGACATCGGGGCCGGGAGCGGCCGGTGGGTGCGACAGTTCGCTCATGAGCAGTCCTCCCGACGGGGACGAAAACGCCCTGCCACCCGACGGTAATGCGCTATGAGGTGCTCAAAAGAATCGTTCCGGTAACGGCCGTTCCGGTTGTCGTGCATTGACAACGATCCGGCGTACGGAATGCATCGGCGCAATAACGGCCCGATTCGGTTGTCAGCCTTTCAGGTGGCCGTACCGCCAATTCGGAATGCGCTTCCGCGAGGCACTCGGGCGGTTGTCAGCCGTTCGGGCATTCCCGTGCGCCGATGTAACACCGGACCGGCAGCGGGGTCGACTGGCGTAACACTTCGTGACTCTTCGCGTTCACACCGTCCACCTAGGGTTCTCGGCGGTCCGGTTCACACGACGTGCCGGGCCGTCCACCGGCCCTCACCCGGGGCCCCGACGGAAGGACCACCCATGCCCTTCGCCCGACGTACCGCCGCTCTGGCCCTGGCCGCCGCGCTCGGCGGCCTCGCCGCGCCGGCCTCTCCCGCGCAGGCCGCGCCGCGCCCCGGCCCGGAGACCCCCTCGGTGCTGCTGCTCACCGTCGACGACGGCGCCGGCCTGCGCGCCACGGTGCTGACCTGCGGGCCCACCGGTGGCCTGCACCCCGACCCGATCACCGCCTGCCGGCTCGTCGCCCGCGTCGACGGCGACCTGGACGCGCTCGACGTGGACGGCGCGCCGTGCACCTCGCAGTACGACCCGGTCGTCGCGCGTGCCGTGGGCATCTGGCAGGACCGCCCGGTCTCCTACACCCGGACGTTCGGCAACGCCTGCCTGATGCAGCGCACCACCGCCTCCCTCTTCACCTTCTGACCCCGCCTCACCTTGTCGCGTTGATCATGAGGTTGGCGGCGGTTCCGGTCCGTTTTGTCGCCGTCAACTTCATGATCGACGGGGTGGGTCGGGAGGTGGGTGGGGTGGGTGCGGAGAATGGGGGCGGGGTGTTCGGAGGGGAGACTGTGCGGGTGGACGGACCGGTGGCGGGCGGGGGCGGCGGGCGGGAGTTGCGGGCGGACTGCTCGCGCTGCGCCGGGGTGTGCTGCGTCGCTCCCGCGTTCACCGCGTCGGCCGACTTCGCCATCGACAAGCCCGCCGGGCGGCCCTGCCCGAACCTGGGCGCCGACTTCCGCTGCGGCATCCACACCGAGCTGCGGCAACGCGGCTTCCCCGGCTGCACCGTGTTCGACTGCTTCGGCGCCGGTCAGCACCTCACCCAGCACACGTATGCCGGCCGCGACTGGCGTGCCGACCCGGACACCGCCCAGCGGATGTTCGACAGCTTCGCCGTACTTCGGCCGCTGCACGAGCTGCTGTGGTACCTGACCGAGGCGGTACGCCTGAGCCCGCCCGGCCCGCTGCGCGACGAGCTGACCGCCGCGCTCGACGAGACCGGCCGGCTCACCGACGGCACCCCCGACGACCTGCTCGCCCTCGACGTCGACGCGCACCGGGACCGGGCCAACCGGCTGCTGTCCCGCGCCGCCGAACAGGCCCGCGCCGGGCGGGCCGGCCCGGACCGCCGGGGCGCGATGCTGATCGGGGTGGACCTGCGCCGTACCCCGCTGATCGGGGCGAACCTGCGCGGCGCCTGCCTGATCGGGGCCGACCTGCGGGGCGTGCGCCTCGGCGCCGCCGACCTGACCGGCGCGGACCTGCGCGGAGCCGACCTGCGCGGCGCGGACCTGGGCGAGTGCCTGTTCACGCACCAGTCGCAGCTCGACGCCGCGCGCGGCGACCACCGAACGGTGCTGCCGCCGGGGCTACGCCGCCCATCCCACTGGTCCCTGACGCTGACCCCGACGCGCCCTCAGCCGCGCCAGCGCCGCCCCCGACCCCGCTGACGCCACCCCGCCCGCACCCGCACCCGCGCCCGCACCCGCGCCCGCACCCGCACCGCGGTGATCAAGGAGTTTGTGTCCGGTTCGGGGCCGGATCGGGACACGAACTCCTTGATCACCGCGAGACGGGCCGGGGCCGCGTTTGGTGGGGGTGGGGTGGGGTAGGCGGCGCGGACGACTGTTGACCGACAGGAGGGCCACCGGTGGGGTATCGGGCACGCGACGGTGAGGAGCCGGTCGACCCGGCGCACGCCGAGGACGAGGCCGGGCAGGTGCCGCTGGTGCAGACGGCCGCGGACACCGACGTGCCGGCCCCCGCTCCCGGTGCGCCGAAACCGGACGAGGTGACCGAGGACGACGGATCCGGCATGGCGGGCGGCGCCTCCGGCAGCAGCTCGGGCGGCTCCTCGATGCCGACCCACCCGGACGCGGCCCGCGGACGGGACGCCGCCCGCTGAACGTTTGCCGTCACCCGCTGCGGGCAGGAGTGCGACATGACCAGTGAAGAGTCCTTCGGCCGCGCGGCCGGCGACGAACCCGACGGCGCGACCGCGTACGAGGCGTCCCTGCGCCCGCCGGGCGAATCCCTGCACACCACCGACGACACCGGTGACGACTTCGCCGACCTGCCCGCCGAGGACCGGCGCTCGGCACGGGAGGTCAGCCGCGCCGGTTACGACGTCGATGCGGTCTCCGGCACCGGCGACCCGTCCGAGGAGCCGGAGGAGATCGAGGAGGGCCGGCCGCTGCGCTGAGCCGTACGCGGGGCGGCCGCCGCGCCGCTCCGCGCCTCGGTCATGCCCCGGTTCGCCAGCGCGTCGGCGCGCTCGTTCTCCGGGTGCCCGTTGTGGCCCTTCACCCACAGCCACGTCACGTCGTGCCTGGCGCACGCCGCCTCCAGCGCCTGCCACAGGTCGGCGTTCTTCACCGGCTGCTTCGCCGCGGTCAGCCAGCCGTTGCGCTTCCACGCGTTCAGCCAGCCGGTGATGCCGTTGCGCACGTACGTGCTGTCGGTGTGCAGCCGTACCGTGACCGGTCGGGTGAGGCTCTCCAGCGCCCGGATCGCGGCGGTCAGCTCCATCCGGTTGTTGGTGGTCGGGGTGGCCTCGCCGCCGCACAGCTCCCGCTCGTGCCCGCCCCAGCGCAGCACCGCACCCCACCCGCCGGGCCCGGGATTGCCGCTGCACGCGCCGTCGGTCCAGATCTCCACGACCCGGCCGGTCTCCGCCTCCGCCATGCCCGGCAACCTACCGGGTACGCGAGCACGCGGGACCACCCGACCCGCCGCGCCCGGCTAGCGTGCCGGTGTGACCACTCCCCCGGACTTCGCCACGCTCTGCAACTTCCGTGACCTCGGTGGCTGGCGGACCGGCGACGGCCGCACCGTCGCCCGGGGCCGCCTCTACCGCTCCGACTCGCTGGCCAAGCTCGCCGGTGAGGATCTGGAACGGTTCGCGGCGCTCGGCGTCCGCACCGTGATCGACCTGCGGTACCCGTGGGAGATCGCCGACCGCGGCCGGGCCCCGGAGAGCCTCGGCGTCACCTGGCACAACCTGAGCATCGAACACCGGCCGTACGTGCAGGCCGACATCGACCCCGACGTGGACCCGTGGCGCTACCTGGCCGACCGGTACGCCGAGGTGGCCGAGGACGGCGTGGCCGAGCTGCGCCAGGCGATCGAGGTGATCGCGGACGGCGAGCACCCGCTGGTGTTCCACTGCGCCTCCGGCAAGGACCGCACCGGGCTGCTCGCCGCGCTGGTGCTGTCCCTGCTCGGCGTCGACGAGGACCAGATCGCAGCGGACTTCGCGCTCACCGAGCAGGCCACCGACCGCCTGGTCGCCGAGTGGCGGGACCGCAACGGCGGCGCCACGCCGGGCTGGCCCGCGTACGGGCGGGCGCCGGCCGAGATCATCCGGCTGGTGCTGGCCGAGCTGCGGGCCGCCCACGGTTCGGTGCACGGGTACGTGACCGACCGGCTCGGCGTCGGCGCGGAGACGATCGCCGCGCTGCGCGCCCGGCTGCTCACCGGCGACACGAACCCGCTGCCCACCCAGGGCACCACCGGCAGTACGCCGACGCCGGCCGCCCGGTAGAGCACCGCCGGCCGCCGTCGCCGTCCCCCACGAAATGCGGACGACGCCGATGCCATGGTCTGGCACGCTGCGTGATCGTGGACACGCGGTGGGACGGCCTGCGGGCCGAGGTACGGGCGACGATCGACGAGCTGGTCTCCTCCGGCCGGGAGGCGGGTGTGCAGGTAGCCGCCTACCTGGACGGGGTCGCGATCGTCACCGAACAGGCCGGGCTCGCCGACACCACCACCGGCCGGCCGATGACGGCCGACACGCCCGTGCACGCGGTCTCCACCGGCAAGGGCCTCACCGCCACAGTGGTGCACGTGCTGGCCGAGCGGGGACGGCTCGACTACGACCTGCCGCTGGCGCGGGTGTGGCCGGAGTTCGCCCGGCACGGCAAGGACGGCATCACGCTGCGGCACGTGCTCACCCACACCGCCGGTCTGCCCGCGCTGCCGGCCGACGTCACGCCGGAGGACTTCACCGACTGGACGCGCATGTGCGAGCTGCTCGCCGACGCGCGGCCGCTGTGGGCACCGGGCGAGCGGCTCGCGTACCACGCCTGGACGTGGGGCTGGCTGCTCGGCGAGGTGATCAGGCGGGTCACCGGCGCCCCGGTGTCGCAGGTGCTCGCCGAGGAGGTGGCCGGGCCGCTCGGCGTGGACCGGGAACTGTTCCTCGGCGTACCGGAGGCGGACCTGCCCCGCCTGGCCCGGCTGGAGGACGCCGGCCTGTCCGCGCTGATGACCTGGGCCGGGGTCAACCTGCCGCACTTCGACGCGGTCGCCCCGCCCGCGGTACGCCCGGACACCGTCATCGGCTCCCGCCCCGACGTGCTGCGCGCCGACGTGCCGTCGGTCGGCACGATGAGCGCCCGCGCGGTGGCCCGGATGTACGCGGCGCTGCTCGGTCCGGTCGACGGGGTACGGCTGATCTCCGCCGAGCGGACGCGGGAGGTGTCCGCCCCGGCGGTACGCGCGCAGGAGTGGGTGTTCGGGCAGGAGAGCACGTTCGGGCTCGGGTACGCGGTCGAGGACGACGGATCGTTCGGCACCGCCGGTAGCGGCGGCAGCCTCGCGTTCGCGTACCCGGAGCTGGGGTTGACGGTGGCGGCGGTGCGCAACCGGCTCGGCGCGGGCGACGGTGACCCGATGGAGCAACTACGGACGCTGGTGCGCGACCGCGTCGCCGCGGCGACCGGCCACCGAGGCTAGCGGCGCAGGCGGGCGCGCAGCCGGCCGGCCGCGTCGCCGAGCACCGCGCCGGTCATCGGCAGCAGCGGGCTGGACCGCATCACCGCCAGGTCCTCGGCGGGGCTGGTCAGGCCGTCGAGGAACCGCAGCACCCGCTCCGGCGGGTTGCGGTCGAACAGCCGCTCGAAGAACTCCACGCCGCCGACGTGCCCCCGGTCCAGCGCGCGCAGCGCCACCGCGTCCATCCACAGGTGCCGGCCCGGGTACGCGGGCGCCGGCACCGGCGGACGGCCGGCGGCGTGCGCCCCGGCCACCTGGTCGGCCTGGCGCAGCATCGCCGAGAACGTGAACCCGGTCGACGGGCGCGTCGCCCCACCGGCGGTGCCCAGCCGCACCACGCGCGGGCTCGGGCGGGACTCGAACGGCCCGTCGGTCATCGGGATCACGCCGTCCTCGACCTCCCGCACCCGCAGCGCGGTCAGGTCCAGGCCGAGCAGGTCCGCGTACCCGCGCAGCGCCGCGTCGTAGCCCGCGTCGTCGAGCAGGGCCGGCCCGAACTCGGTGTACTCGACGAGCGCGAACCGGTCGTCGACCGGCAGCACGTACCCGAAGGACACCCCGCGCGCCGGCTGCGGAGTGCGGAAGTCCATCAGCACCGCCCGCTCCGGGTCGAACGTGGGCCGGTCGGCGGCCAGCCACCAGCCCCGGAAGTGCTGCAACCAACTGGTCCGCCCCGGCCGCTTCGGCCGCCGGGGCCGCGAGTCCAGCACCCACCCGGCCCGCACCAGGTCCCGCCCGTCCGGGTCGCGGACCGTGACCCGCTCACCGTCGTCGTGCAGTTCCCCCGCCGGGACGCTGATCCGGACCGCGTCCAGCCGCCGCTCGGCCTCGGCAGCCCGGTCGTAGACCGGGGCGGAGCGGAGCATGGCGTACCGCAGGGGGTCGAGCGACAGGACACGGCGGCCGGCCGGCGTGACCACGTCGACCTGCGACCAGCTCGCGCTCAGCATCGGGTCGAGGTCGTCGCCGGGCAGGCCCCAGAACGCCCAGGTGCGGTCCTGGCCGCGCTTGTGCACCGGGTCGACCACCGCGACCCGCAGCCCGGTCACGTCGTGGCGGTCCAGCGCGGCCAGGACCAGGGACGCGGCGCCGCCGCCGCCGACCAGCGCGAGGTCGACGTCGACCGGGAAGGATGCGTGCATCCGGCCACGCTGCCACATCGGCGGAGGCGGCCACCGGCCGACCCGCGCTCAGGCCACCGGCGCGGGCTTCTGCGGGGCCGGCTCGGCGTAGGCGGCGGCCACCGTCGCCCGGTCGAAGACCCGCCACGTCGCGGCGATCACCGCGACCGCCACCACGAAACCCACCCAGTACGGCGCGGTGATGCCGAACCGGGCCGCCACCACGCCGCCGAGCAGCGCGCCGACGCAGTTGCCGCCCGCCGCGACGAACAACGTGGTGCTGCCGACCCGGCCCATCAACGCGGGCGGGGTGAGGCGCTGCCGCAGCGAGTTCGCCACGATGTTCCACAGCGCGCTGTGCGCCCCGAACGCGAACAGCGCGAACCCGACCACGGCCGCGCTGCGGGACGCGGCGAGCGCCAGGTGCAGTCCCGCCTCGACCAGCAGCCCGGTCCGCACCGTCCAGGTGGGTGTGATGGCGGCGATCAGCCGGTCCCCCACCAGCGAGCCGAGCACCCCGCCGACCGCCATGCAGGTGAACAACGCGCCGTAGCCGACCGAGCCGAGACCGAGCCGCTCGGTGGCGAGCAGAACCAGCACCGCCACGGCCGCGGTGAGCGTGACGTTCAGCAGGCCGATCAGCACGGTCATGGTGCGCAGCAGCCGCTGCCCCCACAGCCAGCGGAACCCCTCCGCGACCTCCGCCCGCACCGAGCGCCGCTCCTCCGGCGCCGGCCCGCCCCGGTACGTCCCGGCGAGCAACCCCACCAGGACGGCGCTGAGCGCGTACGTGCCGGCGTTGAGGGCGAACGGCAGCGACGCCGCCAGCACGAACAGGAACCCGCCGAGCGGGCCGGCGATCATGTTCTGCATCACCTGGGTGCCGCCGCCCAGCCAGCCGTTGGCGCGTTCCAGCAGGGAGCGCGGCACCACCGCCGGCAGCACCGCCTGCGCGGCGGTCCGGAACACCACCTCGCCGGTGTTCACCACGAACAGCACCGCGTAGAGCAGCGCGATCCCGGCCCGGTCGGCCAGCATCGCCGCGGCGAGTACCGCGAGCGCGCCGACGCGTACCCAGTCGATGAGCACCATCAGCCGCCGCCGGTCCACCCGGTCCGCCAGGACGCCGCCGGGCAGCGCGAACAGCAGCCACGGCAGCCACGACACCGCCGCCCCGGCCGACACCACCAGCGGATCGTCGGTGATCGACGCCACGTACAGCGGCGCGGCCACCGTCGCCGTCCCGCTACCCAGCGCGGACAGCGTGCTCGCCGTCCACAGTCGGGCGAAGCGCCCGCCGAGCCGTTCCCCCGTCACGGCGAGGCAACCTACCAGCGGCGACGCGCGCCGCCGACCGGTTTATCCGGGGCGGCGGGTGTTGAGGCGGGCCGCCTGCCGGTTCAGGTGGTCGCGTTCGGCCAGGCTGGACGCGCGGCGGGCCGCCTCCGCGTACAGCCGGGCCGCCCGGTCCGGGTCGCCGTCGCGTTCGTGCAGGTACGCGGCCACCGCCGTGTACCGGGGCAGCGAGTCGTCGAGCGCCGCGAGCGCCGCCAGCCCGGCGCGCGGGCCGTCCGCCTCGCCGACCGCCACCGCCCGGTTGAGCCGGGCGATCGGGCTGCCGGTCAGGCGGACGAGTTCGTCGTACCACTCGACGATCTGCACCCAGTCGGTCTCGGCCGCCGTACGCGCGTCGGCGTGCAGCGCCGCGACGGCGGCCTGGGCCTGGAACTCGCCCAGCCGGTCGCGGGACAGGGCGGTCTGGAGGATGCTCACGCCCTCGGCGATCAGCGTGGTGTCCCACCGGCCGCGGTCCTGCTCAGCCAGCGGCACCAGGCTGCCGTCCGGCGCGGTCCGCCCGGCCCGGCGGGCGTGGTGCAGCAGCATGAGCGCGAGCAGCCCGGCCACCTCGGGGTGGTCGATCGCGGCGGCGAGCTGCCGGGTGAGCCGGATCGCCTCGGCGGCCAGGTCCACGTCGCCGGAGTAGCCCTCGTTGAACACCAGGTACAGCACGCGCAGCACGGTGGCGACGTCACCGGGCTGGTCGAACCGCACCCCGGACACGGTGCGCTTGGCCCGGCTGATCCGCTGCGCCATGGTGGCCTCCGGCACCAGGTACGCCTGCGCGATCTGCCGGGTGGTGAGCCCGCCGACGGCGCGCAGCGTCAACGCGACGGCCGACGACGGGCTCAGCGACGGATGCGCGCAGAGGAAGTAGAGCCGCAGCGTGTCGTCGACCGCCGGCACCGGGCCGGGCGGCGGTTCCTCGTCCACGAGGTCCTCGCGCCGGCGCCGGGCGGCGTCGGCGCGCACCACGTCCAGGAACCGCCGCCAGGCCACGGTCACCAGCCAGCCCCGCGGATCGCGGGGCGGGTCGGCCGGCCAGACGCGCAGCGCCTCGATGAGCGCGTCCTGCACGGCGTCCTCGGCCGCCGCGAAGTCGGCTCCGCGGCGGACGAGGACACCGAGCACGCCCGGGATGAGGCTGCGGAGTGCGACCTCGTCCATCGGACGGATCACTCCGTGATGGTGGGCGGCGCGGTCAGGAACGGGCGCAGCTCCAGCCACTCGTGGATCGGCTTGCCGCCCTGCCCCGGCGCGGCCGACAGCTCGGCGGCCAGTTCGAGCGCGCGCTCGTAGCTGTCCACGTCGATCACCATCCAGCCGGCGATGAGGTCCTTCGTCTCGGCGAACGGGCCGTCGGTGACCGGCGGGCGTCCCTCGCCGTCGTAGCGGACGAACGTGCCCTCCGGGGCGAGCGCCTGGCCGTCGACGTACTCGCCGCTCTCCTGCAGCTTCGCCGCGAATTCCTGCATGTAGTGCACGTGCGCGGAGATCTCCTCCGGCGTCCACTTGTCGATCATCGGCATGTCGGACACCGGGGTCGGGCCGCCGCGGTAGTGCTTCAGGAGCAGGTACTTCATGAGTGTCTCCTCGTGGAGGGTGCGACCCATTCTGGCCGCGTTCACTCCGGGGACGAAGCCGGCGTTGCGTTCTCGACATCGGTGGCGGAGGAATTTCGGGCGTCACATCGCGTAGGTCATCCTAGGAGGCTAGTTCTGATGGTCCGGGCCGCCTGCCCCCGTCGCGGCGGTCCGGACCCGTCAGCGGATCGCCCGGCCGTCAGCGGGCGGCGGTCCGGCGCAGGCCGGTGATCAGCACCGCGCCCGCGACCAGGTGCAACGCCACCAGCGTCAGCGTCGCCGCACCCCCCACTCCCCCGCCCAGCGGCCCGAGCAGGGACACCAGCAGCACGAGGCCCGCGACCACCGTCCAGACGGTGCGGGCACGGGCGGTGAGCCGTTCCAGCAGGGCCAGCAGCGCCCAGCCGGCCAGCCCGGCGAGCAGCGTGCTCACCACCACGGCCACCGGCGTCACCCGCTGGTCCGTAGAGCCGCTGCGCGCGATCAGCTCCACCCCCGCGATCGGTACCGCGACCACCCAGCCCAGCAGCGCGGCGGCGGTCGCCGCGAACACCGTGAGCAGGCGGTCCCGGCGGCGGTTCGGGCGGGCGGTGACTGTCGGAATCGTGGTCTCCATCGGTGACTCCTCCACATCGGGACGACTGCCGGAAACGCTAGGTCCGGCGGGCCGCCGCGCGGATCGGGCCGCGGAGCGGTTCCCGGCTCCGTCGCCCGAACGACCACCGGCCCGGATCTCCGTCTGGCGACCGATGAGAAGCGGTGGACCGGCGGCCTAGCATCCGGACATGAGGTGCGCGTCCCGGTCCCGGTTCCTGCTGCTGCTCGACGGCGGCATCGCCACCGCGAGCATCGCCGTGTGCCTGCTCGCGCTGCTGGCCTCCGACGCCGGCCCGGACACGCCCGGCGCGACCGCCGTCGCGGTCGGCCTCGCCGTGGCGCAGGCGAGCTGTCTGCTGTGGATCCGGCGCCACCCGGGGTACGCCCTCACCGTCGCCGCGCTCGCGGGCGTCGGCTTGGAGGCGCTCTGCCCGCAGCTCGGCTGGCTCGGCCTGGTCGCGGTGCCGATGGCGTACGTGGCCCGGCTGCGCCCGCCCCGGTACTCGCTCGTCGCGCTCGGGCTGCTGCTGGCGCCCACGCCGTGGAAGCTGGTCACCGGCGGCTGGCGGGACCTGCTGCTGGCGGTGACCGCGCTGGCCCTGAGCTGGACGCTCGGCGAGCTGCAACGGGGCCAGGCGCAACGGCGCTGCGCGTGGGAACGGCAGGTGCTGGCGGCCGAGCGGGAACGCATCTCCCGGGAACTGCACGACGTGGTGGCGCACCACGTCGCGGTCATCGCCGTCCAGGCAGCCGCCGCGGAGGACGTGTTCGACGAGCATCCGGAGCAGGCCCGCGCCGCGCTCGCCGCGATCGACACGGCGGCCCGGTCGGCGCTGACCGAACTGCGGGCCATGCTGCACGCGCTCGCCGCCGACGACGGGTCCGAGCAAGGCGGGCCACAGCCGGGGCTGGCGCAGCTCGACGCGCTCGCCGACGCGGTCCGGGCGGTCGGCCTTCCGGTGACGCTGCACCGGGAGGGCGACGGCGAGGCGCTACCCGGCGGGGTACAGCTGTCGGCGTACCGGATCGTGCAGGAGTCACTGACGAACGCGCTGCGCCACGGGCACGCCACCCGCGCCGACGTGGACGTCCACTATCGCGACGGCGTACTGCGGCTGGAGGTCGTGAACGACGGCCCGGCGCCCGCCCGCCGGCCCGGTACGCCCACCGGGCGCGGCATCGTCGGCATGCGGGAGCGGGCCCGGCTGCTCGGCGGCACGCTCGACGCCGGCCCGCTGTCGGCCGGCGGGTTCCGGGTCCACGCGCGACTGCCGGTCGGGGCGGGCCGGTGACCGTGCGGGTGGTGGTCGCCGACGACCAGGAGCTGATCCGCGCCGGGCTGCGTACCGTCCTCGACGCGCGGCCCGACCTGAGCGTCGTCGGGGAGGCGGCCGACGGTGTCGAGGCGGTCGCGGTGGCGACGCGGACCCGACCGGACGTGGTGCTCATGGACGTGCGGATGCCCCGGCGCGACGGCATCGCCGCCACCCGGGACCTGGTGGCCGCCGGCAACCCGGCCCGGGTGGTCATGCTGACCACGTTCGACCTGGACGAACACGTCTACGCCGCGCTGCGCGCCGGGGCGAGTGCGTTCCTGCTCAAGGACACCCGTCCGGCCGACCTCGCCGAGGCGGTACGCGTGGTGGCCCGGGGCGAGGCCCTGCTCGCGCCCACAGTGACCCGGCGGCTGCTGGACCGGTACGCCGACCGGCTGCCCGCGCCCGCGCCCGCCGGCGACGTGCTCGCCGTGCTGACCGCCCGCGAGCGGGAGGTGCTGACGCTCACCGCGCGGGCACTGTCCAATGCGGAGATCGCCGCCCGGCTGCACCTGAGCACCGCCACCGTGAAGACCCACGTCTCGGCGATCCTCACCAAGCTGGGCCTGCGCGACCGCATCCAGGCGGTGGTGCTCGCGTACGACACCGGGCTGGTCCGGCCGGAGCCGCCGGTCCGGTAGTCGCGAACGGGACACCAGACCCCAGACGCGGCGAACCGGGACGGTTCGCCGTCCGGGCTGGCCCGGCATGTCCGCCGTGTCGTGGCGGCAGGGAGCACACCGGACGGCAACGAAGATTTCTCAATTACCCCCAGTGACCGCCGCAACCCTCCTAGTGTTGGCCACACCGGTGCTCGTCACGGAGTTGGCCACCCGAACGACGTCCCACGCCTACAGCGGACGAAAAGTGAGGGAAGACGCGGATGAAGGCACAGTCATTTCTCGGATCGGCGGCGTTCGGCGTGGGCCTCGGCGCACTGCTGCTCCCGGCCGCCGCGCTGGCGGACACCAGAGTCTCACCCGCCACCACCCCGGTCGGCGGCACCGTCGTGCTGACCACGACGTGCAACCCGAACGCCGGTGACGCGATCTTCCGGGTCACCGGCCCGGACCGGGACCAGAACGTCCGGTCCACCACGGCCGCCGCGGGCGGTGGCCTGAGCGCCGAACTGTTCACCGCCGGGTTCACGCTCGGCACGTACACGGTCGCCACCACGTGCGGCGACGGCAGCGACGGCGGCAGCGCCACGTTCACCGTCACCCCGATCGGCGGCGCGCAGGCCGGTGGCGGCGGACGCGACGGCGACACCGGAGTGCTGATCGCCGGTGGCGTGCTGGCCGCCGGGGCGCTCGCCGGAGGCGCGTACGCGGTCATCCGCCGGCGCCGCGCGGACGCCGCCGCCTGACCGGCTCGCCGAGCGGTCCGCCCGCGCCGGAGCATCCGGCGCGGGCGCCGCGTCCCTGTCGGACGGAGGTGGGATGCTGGCCTCGTCGCCGCACGGCGGCCGGTCGCGACTGCGCACCGCCGCCGTGGTCACCGCTCTCACGGTCGCCGCCGCCGCGGGCGCCGGCCTGGTCTCGGCCGGGCTCGGCACCACGTCGGCGGCACCACCGCAGCCCGGCGTCTCCGCCGCGCCCGCCACCGAACGACCGGGTACGGCCGGCCCGGCACTCCCCCGGTCCACGCCGGTCCGGGTCACCATCCCCCGCATCGGCGTCGACGCCGAGATCGTCCCGGTCGCCACCGACGCGGACGGCGCGCTGGAGGTGCCGCCGCTGGAACGCCCGGAGGTCACCGGCTGGTACCACCCCGGTCCCGCACCCGGCCAGGCCGGCAACGCGGTGCTCGTCGGGCACGTCGACTCGCAGCACGGCCCGGCGGTCTTCTTCGACCTCGGGCGGCTGCGCAGCGGCGACACCATTCGCGTGCTGCGCGCCGACGGCCGGACCGCGACGTTCACTGTGGACGGCGTCGGGGCGTACCCGAAGGAGCGCTTCCCCACCGCGCGCGTCTACGGCGGCGACGCGGCGGCGCGGCTGCGGTTGATCACGTGCGGCGGGCGGTTCGACCCGCGGACCGGCAGCTACCCGGACAACATCGTCGTCTTCGCCACCGCGACCCGGTGAGCCTGCGCTCAGTCCGCCAGGTCGGCCAGTTCCGCGCCGAGGAGTTCCGCCAGCAGCTCCACCCGGCCCGGGTCGTTGTCGGCGGTGATGTTCCGGCTGGGCATCTCGACAGTCATCAGCAGGTAGAGGTACAGCCGGTAGAGCCCCAGCCGCCGCCGCGCCCCGGCGTCGAACGGGAACGGCGCCGCCGCCCGGTAGGCGCGTACCAGCGGGTCGTCCGGCTCGTCCTCGGCGCGGCGGAACAGCAGCGGCGACACGAGGTCCATCAGCGGGTCGCCCCACAGGTACCGCTCGCCGTCGACCAGGCCGGTGAGCCGGGGCGTGCCGTCCGGCCCGTCCACTGCCAGCACGTTTCCGGCCCAGCCGTCGAAGTGCAGCAGCGCCGGGCGGCGTACCGCGTCGAGCACTTCCGCGTGCCGCGCCACCAGCTCCCGGATCCGGGCGGCGGGCGCCGGCAGCGGCACCGCCCAGTCCGCGGCGTCGGCGAGCATGTCGTCCACCATGGCCGTGTAGGCGTCCCGCCACGTCGCCCCGGAGGCCCGGTCGCCGTCGTAGCCGTACCGCTCGCCGGTGACGCCGTGCAGCGCGGCGAGCGCGCGGCCGAACTCCGCGCGCAGCGGCCCGACGTCCGCGCCGGCCCGGCTCAGGTCCCAGAGGGTGCGACCTGGTAGCCGCGCCATGAGCAGCCAGTCACCGAGGTCGGGGTCGGTGCCGTGGTGCAGCAGCGCCGGGGTGGGCACTGCTGGTGCGCGGTCGGCCACCAGGCGCAGGTAGTGCGCCTCCGCGCCGATCATGTCGCGCTCGTAGCGCAGCAGCGGCACGTGCGGCGCCGGACCGACCTTGAGCACCACGTCCCGGCCGTCGGTGAGGCGTACCCACCAGACGGCGGCGAAGCCGCCACCGGTCAGCGGCCCGCAGCCGGCCACCTCGGCGCCGGATCCGAACGAGGCGGTGAGGTGGCGGCGGACCTGATCCGGGTCGAGGGCACGCTGAGTCGGGCTCACGCTCATGGTCCGGGGAGCGTAGCGCCTGCGGCTGCCTCGTGGGCGCAGCGATTGCGAAGACGTGCGGTACCGGCCGGTGGCACGACCGTGTCAGGCAAGCACCCCTCGCAGGGCCTCCAGTTCGGCCTCGGTGGCGCCGGCAGCCTGGAGATAGGCGGAGACCGAGCCGTGGTGGCTGCGGATCCACACCATGGCATGAAGCAGGTGCGCTGCGGTCACCGGGCGGGTGCCGTGTCCGATCGCCGCGCCGGCCGGCGATCCGGTGAGGTCCAGAGCGGCGTTCGAGCGCAGGAAGTCCTGGGTGACCTCCGCATCGGAAGCATTCAGGAGAGTCTGGATGACGGCGACGACGACTCCGGTGCGGTCCTTGCCGGAGGCGCAGTGGACCAGGGCAGGTAGTGCACCAGGGGTGATGAGCTGCCGGATGATCGCGACGGTGGCACGACCCGCCTGCTCAGCCATGTACGGGTACAGCGCCACCTGGTCGTCCGGCCAGCTCTGCTCGGTGAACACCGGAAAGTGGCAGTGCTTGACGCCGAGACCCGCACACCGGTCCGGCCGGTCGGCCACCTCTCGGATGCTGCGGAGGTCGATGACCGTGCGTAGCCCGAGATCCTCCAGCTCCCGGGCACCCTCGGGCGTCAGGAGATGCAGGGCGCCAGAGCGATACAGGACCCCACGGCGCAACGACCCGACGCCGCCTGCGTCGCGGAGGTTCCGGACGCCGGAACCGCCGGTGGTGGCGTCGGCCGTGGCTCCACGAGTGATCATGGAGGCGACTATACGAGGTCGGTCAGCCGACGCTTGTGGCTTCAGCCGCCTCCCCGGCGGCTGCCCCTCTCCACCGTCCTCGCCATCGAACAGTGCGCCCTCTCATCCTGTCCCGTCCGGGATTCCCCGGCCTACCGGCGGCGAGGGCGGTCGTGGTGTGGGAGAGAATCGCCGGGTGGCGAGACGGAAGGCGCGCGAGGGCGCGGGTGAACGTCCGGCGGCCTGCCCGTGCGGCACCGGCCGGCCGTACGCGGACTGCTGCGCCCCGGTGAACCGGGGCGAGGCGACGGCGGCGACAGCGGAGGCGCTGATGCGGTCCCGGTTCAGTGCGTTCGCGCTCGGCGACGCGGCCTACCTGCGGCACAGCTGGCACTCCACCACCCGCCCCGAGCGGCTGGAGCTGGACCCGGGCACCCGCTGGACCCGGCTGGAGATCGTGGAGACCGGGCAGGGCGGCCTGTTCGACAGCGCCGGTACGGTGCGGTTCCGGGCGCACTACCGCGAGGGCGGGCAGGCGGGCGTCCTGGCCGAGCACAGCCGCTTCGCCCGCGAGGACGGCCGCTGGGTCTACCTGGACGCGCTGCCCGAGTGACGCCTCCCCCGGCGCCGACGGTGGCGGCCCGTGGCGGCGGGTGTTAACAAGGGGCCCTTCCTCTACCGGAGGCGTTAATAAGGGGCCCTTCCTTTCGCCTAGGCGGGGCGCGGGGCGGGCTGGGCCAGCTCGGCGATCTCGCGCGGCAGCTGGGACAGCGCGCGGTTGAACTGGGCCGGCCCGATCACCCGGTGCAGCGCCTGCAACACCGCCCGGGCGCCGCGCTCGGCGTCGGACGGGGTCGCGCCGGAGCGCTCGGCGACCCGGCGCAGGAATTCGTCGTACCCGAAGACCTCGGGGTCTTCGACGCGGGCGCGTGCCAGCAGCGGACGCAGCTCGTGCGCGACGTGCGCGGACAGGTCGTCGGCCCCGCCGCCGCTGATCCGTTCGGCGAGCGTGCGCAGTGTCGCCTCGGTCAGCGCGCGGGCCGTCTCCACCGGCACGCCGGCACGGGCGGAGACTCGCGCGTAGAACTCCGGTTCGGCCATCGTCTGTCCTCCCGTCGCGACGGCACCGTGGCTACCCGCCGCCGGTCCGGGCAAACACCGCCGCGCCGCGGGCCGCGGCGGTACGGCTCAGGCCAGGGCCCGCGCCGCCGAGACGATCGCGCCGACGCCGATGCCGGCCCGGTCGAGCTGCTGGGCGGGGGTGCCGGAGCCGGGCAGCCCGCGTACCGCCAGGTGGTTGACCCGGGCCGGTTCGCCCAGGTCGGCGAGCGCCTCCAGCACCGCGGAGCCCAGCCCGCCCTCCGGGTAGTGGTCCTCGACCACCACCAGCCGCCCGCCGGTCTCCACGACGGTCTCGGCCAGGCGCTGCCGGTCCACCGGTTTGATCGAGTACAGGTCGATCACCCGGGCGTCGATGCCCTCGCGGGTCAGCTCGTCGGCGGCGGCGAGGCAGAGGTGCACCGTGACGCCGGTGCCGAGCAGCGCCACGTCCCCGCCGTCGCGCAGCATCCGGCTGCCGCCGATCGGGAACGGCGCGGCGTCGTCGTAGAGCACCGGGTACGCGCCGCGCGTCGTCCGCAGGTAGCTGACGCCCGGCTGGTCGGGCATCTGGGCGACGAGGGCCGCGCAGGAGACCGCGTCGGCCGGGCACAGCACCGTGGAGCCGGGCACCGCCCGCAGCGCGGCGATGTCCTCCAGCCCCATCTGGGACGGGCCGTCCGGGCCGATCTCCACCCCGGCGTGCGAGCCGACGAGCGCGATGTCGGCCCGGGAGACGCCCGCCATCCGGATGAAGTCGTACGCCCGGGACCAGAACGCGGCGAACGTAGCCGCGAACGGCCGGTAGCCGCGCACCGCCAGGCCCACCGCCGCGGCGGCGAGCTGCTGCTCGGCGATGAACATCTGGAAGAACCGGTCCGGGTACGCGGTGGCGAAGCGCTCCGCCCGGGTGGAGTCGCTGACCTCGCCGTCGAGCGCGACCACGTCGGGCCGGGCCGCGCCGAGGGCGCGCAGCGCGTCGCCGTACGCGTCCCGGGTGGCGACCTTCGCGCCGCGCTCGTACGTCGGCAGTTCCGGTTGCCGGATCTCCGGCGCGGCGGCCCGGGGCGCGGGCGGTGGCTTCGGTCCGGCGACCCGGATGCGCCGGGGGCCGCCGAGCGCCCGCACGGCGCGCTCGGCCAGCTCCGGGTCGAACGGCTTGCCGTGCCAGGACGGGTTGTTCTCCACCTCGGGCACGCCCTTGCCCTTGACCGTGCGGGCCAGCACCACTGTCGGCCCGGTGGCGTCGCGTGCCTGCCCGTACGCCTCGTCGATCGCGCCCGGGTCGTGGCCGTCGACCACGATCGCCCGGCAGCCGAACGCCTCGACGCGCCGCCGGTAGGTGTCCAGGTCCCACTCCAGTTCGGTGGGGCCGCGCTGGCCGAACCGGTTGACGTCCACGATGGTGGTGAGGTTGCGCAGCCCGTAGTGGCCGGCCTTGTCCAGCGCCTCCCACACCGAGCCCTCGGCGGTCTCGCTGTCGCCGCAGAGCACCCAGACGTGGGCGGGCGACCGGTCCAGGTACTGGGCGGCGAGTGCCACCCCGACGCCGACCGGCAGGCCCTGCCCGAGCGAGCCGGTGGCGACGTCCACCCAGGGCAGCACCGGCGTGGGGTGGCCCTGCAGGCGCGACCCGGATCGCCGGTACGTCTCCAGCAGCTCCTGCTCGCTGATCGCGCCGGTGGCCCGGAACACCGCGTACAGCAGTGGGGAGGCGTGCCCCTTGGAGAAGATCAGGTGGTCGTTGCCGGGGTTGCCCGGGTAGGACCAGTCGTAGCGCAGGTGCCGGGCGACGAGCACGGCGAGCAGGTCGGCGGCGGAGAGGCTGGACGTGGGGTGCCCGGAGCCGGCCATCGTGCTGCACCTGATCGCGTCCACCCGCAGCTGGGCGGCCAGGTCCGCCAGCCCGGTCAGGTCCTCGTCGCGCAGTGTGCGCTCTGCTTCCAACGTCACCGCGATCGTCCCCCGGGGTCGCCGAATTTCCGGACCAACGCTAGGCCGCGAACGCGACCATTGGTCCCTTTTCTGGCGATTCATGCTCGACCGGTGAGCAGCCAGAGCGCCACCAGCAGGTACGGCAGCACCGCGACCGCGAAGGCAGCCGGGTTGCCCATCGCACCGGCGAGCAGCCCGTACCCGGCGTAGAAGGCGACGATGGTCAGGTCGGTGGCCATTCCGGCGAGCGAGGTGACGGTGGCCCGCGCCGACCCGGTGATCCGGGCCTGGAGCCGCACGTCGGCGAGCACGGTGGCCAGCTGGAACGCGGCGAACGCCGCAGCCAGCAGCACGAACCCCGCCGGGTGCCGCAGCAGCGCCCCGGCCGCCGTCGCCGCGGCCGCGAACACGAGCAGACCGGCGTACCCGCTGTGGGACAGCCGCTCGCCCAGCGGCGCGAGCAGCCCGCCCACAGTCATCCCGGCCCACACCAGCAGGAGCAGCAGCGGTACGCCGACCTCGGCCATGCCGGTGTCGGCGGCCAGCAGCCCGGTGTACTCGTCCAGCCCACCCCAGATCGCTGTGACCGCCGCGACCAGCAGCACGGCGGCGCGGACGCGGCGGTCGGCCCGCACCTCGCGCAGGCCCAGGCGCAGGCTGTCCAGCCAGCCGGGCTCGTCGTCACCCGCGGTCGGGACGGGCGCGGTCGGCGGCGGGCGGTGCTCCGGGAAGCGGGCCGCGACGGCCGCCGCCAGCAGGCACGTGACCACGCTCGCCGCGCCGACAGCGAGGTAGCCGCCGAGCGCGAACACCGGCCCGGCGAGCACCCCTGATCCGACCGCGCCGAGCACCTCGGCGGTGCGGGTCCGGCCGATCAGCCGGGCGTACCGGTCGGCCGCGCCGAGGCGTTCCAACTCGGTGAAGACGAGCGCCTCCAGCGCGCCGGAGCGCAGTGCGCCGCCGGCACCCCAGAGCAGGAAGCCCACGGCGAACGCCGGATAGGACGGCAGCAGCACCCAGAGCGCGAACCCGGCGGCGGCCAGCAGCGGCGCGAGGCAGAGCAGCAGGCGGCGCGACACCGCGTCTGCCCACACGCCGGAGGGCACCTCCAGCACGATGCCGGCGGCCGCCCAGAGCACGAACAGCGAGGAGATCTGCCCGACCGACAACCCGGTGTCGGCGAACAGCAGCACGTAGAGCGGGTAGAGCAGGACGAGGTCGGTGAGGAACGCGTACCCGTAGAGCGTCGCCGCCAGGCGGCGGGTCGCTGGTACGCGGGCAGGAGCGACGAGCATGGAACCTTCCCACGGGACGTGACGGACACCGGTCGGAATGCACGGCGTCCGCGGCGGCCCGCGGCCTCGTCGCTCAGGAAGGCATCAACATCGCCAGGTCATGCCGCGATCCTATCCGCCGCGAGGCGCCCGGGTGGTCCCCGGCGGGCACGAATTCGGGGCGGGACCGTGTGGTCCCGCCCCGGTTCGTCTCCGCTGTTCGGGTCAGCGGCGGAACTTCTCCACGTCGGCCTGCGGAATGACCATGGTGGCCTCGTTGTCCGCGGCCTGCTCGGCGGTCGGCTGGCGCGGCGTGGTCGGCTGGGTGCGCTCGGAGTCGGCGTACGCCGGAATGTGCTGCGTGGCCTCCGCGCCCGCCTGCGACGGCACCGGCTCGGTGGGGTCCTCACTTGTGGCGGCCGTGGTCGACGGGGTGGCCGGGTACGCCGGGACCGGCTGCGTGCGGTCCGCCTCGGCGTCGCGGCTCACCGGCTGGGTCAGCTCGGACTCCGCGTACGGGCCGGTCGCGGCGAGCCGGGCCTCGACGTCGCGCCGGCCGGCCTGGTACGCGCGGGCATGCGTGGCGATGGTGCGCGACTCCTCCTCGGCCCGGGTCAGCCAGTTCTCCCAGCGGCTCTGCATCGGCCGGACCAGCCCGCCGCCGACGCCGACGACCAGGATGCCGCCCACGGTGGCGAGCACCGCGATCAGCACCGGGGTGGTGACGGTGGTGGCGACGCCGATCTGGTTGAGCGCGGCGATGACGCCGAGGCCCAGGATGAACACCGAGGCGAGGTTCGCCAGCACCCGGCCGTACGAGAGGCCACCGAGCGCGCTGGAGATGATGTCCTTCACCGCGCGGGCGATGGCCGCGGCGACCACCACGATGACGATGGCGACGAACGCCCGGGGCAGCCAGGCGATCACGCCGGCGATCAGGTCGGAGATGGGGTTCGGGCCCCAGATGCCGAACGCGAGCTGGAGCGTGACCAGCAGCACCCCGTAGTAGGCCAGCTTCGCGACGATGTCGCTGGCGTCGTACTTCGAGCGGGCCAGCGCGGTCTTGATCCCGCCGCGCTCGACGGCCCGGTCGAAGTGGACCCGCTCCAGCACCTTGTCCACGAGCTTCAGCACGGCCTTGGCGATCAGCCAGCCGACGACCAGGATCGCGACGAACGCGACCGCCTTGGGCAGGAACAGCATCACCGAACGGAACGCGTCGCCCACTGCGTCCCCGAAGTTGTCTCTCATCGAAGGGCCTCCACGTGCGTGGTCCAGGTTTGTTCGGGTGGGGCTACCCGGACGGGCGCGCGCGGAAACGCGGTCAGCCTCCGGGGCAGCGGTAGACGACGCGGGTGCTGGCCTGCGCCGTCGTCGGTTCGACGATGTTGACGGTGGCGATGCCGGTGGTCGTACCGACCCCGGTGAACGTCCACTTGAGGGTGAGCGCGGCGGTCTGCTGCCCGCTGCCGACCCGTTCGGTGAGCACGGCGCCGGGCGGCGCGTCGGAGCGGAACCACTGGTACCGGATCGTTCCGCCGCGCCCGTTGGTGCGCACGGTGGCCACCACGTCGACAGTCACGTCGCAGGCGACACCGGCCGGCCGGGGCACCGCGACGGTGACCCCCTCGACCTCCAGCGGGCGCAGCCGCTGCCACAGGTAGAGGCCGACAGCCAGCAGCAGCACCACGGTGAGCAGCGTGGACAGCACCGAGACGACGCGACGCCAGGCCGGACGCGGCCGTATCGGCGGCGCGGTGGGCCAGGGCGGCGCGGGCGGCGGCGTCGCCGGCACGCCCGGCCCGAAGCGCAGCTCACCGCCCGGGGCCGGCACGCCACTCACCGCCCGCGCGTGGCCGGTCCGATCCGGGTACGCCCCGGCGCCGGTCGCCGCCGTCCCGGTGGTGTGACCTCGATGCGGTACGCCGGTGGGCTGCCAGGAGGCGGTGGGCTGCCACGATGCGGTCGGTTCCGCGCCGTGGCGCTGGGGCGGTTCCGCGCTCGGACGCGGGTGGACGGTGGCCTGTCCGGTCGCGTTTCCCGGTGCTGGGCGCATCTGGACCGTCGCCTCGCCCGCCGAGCCGTCGAGGGCCGGACTCAGACTCACTGTCCGCTCCCCCGCCCTGCTGTCCGGAGCCGCCACGAAGTGAACGGTCGCCTCACCTGTGTCGTCTGCCCGGCCCGGGCGGATGTGCACGGTCGGCTCGGCATCGGGCGGTGTCGCCGTGGCCGAGGCGGCGAGGTCTGCGGTGCGGTCGTCCCCGCCGGGGATCGCCGTCAGGTGGACTGTGGGTTCGGCGGTGGGTGGCTGGGCGGCCCTCGCCCCGGGGAGGTGGACGGTGGGCTCCGACCTGCCGGTCGCCGCCGGGGTGTCGACGGCGAGCCGGACGGTCGGCTCCGCGCTGTCGATGACCAGTGCCGTCGTCGGTTCCCCACCCTCGGCAGCCGGCTCCGCCTGCATGACGGCGAGCGGCACCGTCGAGCCGGCGTCGGCTCGGGGCCGGGTGAGATGGACGGTGGGCTCGGCGGCGTCCGCGTCGCCGGTGAGCGGCAGGGCGCGGGTGGGCAGCGCCTCGGTGGGCTCGTCGGGGCGGGTCACGCCGACCGTCCCCGGGACGGGCTGCGGTGCGGGGCAGCGGGCACTGTCGTACTCCTAGCCGGGGGTGCAGTCGTGGTAGAGCGTCACGTACACCGGTGACGTCGAGGTGGTCGTGTTGCCGGCGGCGTCGGCGGCGGTGACCCGGATGGGGATGCGGGCGCTGCGCTTGGGCGTGGACAGCGGGCCGAGCGTGCCGGTGAACAGCCCGCGCCCGGCGGCGGCCATCCGGATCGTGCCGGTGGCGCCGTCGACGGTGTAGACGAAGGTGACCGTGAGCGCGGCCGGGCCGCTGCGATCGTCGGTGACGGTGGCGGTGACGGTGCTGCTCTTGGCGCCGTAGGGGCAGCCCTTCGGGTCCAGCTCGCCCGGGTCGGCGCTCACGCCGTCCACGACCGGCGCTGTCACGTCCGGTGGCGGCGGGCTGGTGGTGCGCGACGCGCTGGGGGTGGGTGTGCCGGTTCGGGTCGGCGTCCCCGTCGGATCGGGGGTGGCCGACGGCGCGGGAGGTGGCGGCGCGGCGGACACGGTGGACGGGCCGGGTGTCGGTGACGGGCTGGGTGTCTCGGCGCCGGTCGGGTCCGGTACGGGTGCGCCGGTGGTGGCGGGGGCGGCGCTCGCCGGGCCGGTCGGGCCCGCGGCGGACGTGTCGTCGTGGGCGGCGTAGCTGTAGCCGGCGCCGCCGGCCAGGACGGCGGCGGCCAGGGCACCGGCGGCGAGGACGGTACGGGTGCGGCCCTTACGGAACCGTCCGCCCCGGCCGGTGGTGGTCGTGCCGAGTTCGGTGTGCGCGACGGCGGTGGCGCCCTCGGCCCGGTCCGGGAACGGCCACAGCGCGGCCAGCAGCAATGCCCGCCGAGCCAGCTCGCGCAGCCCGCGTTCCTCCCATTCCGGGCCGTAGCCGGTGCCGGCGACCCGTTCCAGCAGCTCCAGGAACGCCTCGGCGGACGGCGGGCGCTCGTCGGGGCGCTTGGCCATGCCGTGGCGCAGCAGTTCGTGCACCGGCGGGGGTGCCGCCTCGGCGGGGATCGGCGCGCTGGCGTGCTGGTCGCGCAGGGAGAGCAGGTCCGGTCCCTGGTACGGGGGGCGGCCGGTGAGGCACTCGAAGAACGTGGCGGTGGCGGCGTAGACGTCGCACGCGGGGCCGGCCGGGGCGCCGGTCCACTGCTCGGGGGCCATGTAGCGGGGCGTGCCGGACACTGTGGTGTCGGAGCCCTGGCCGATCGGCATGGCGATGCCGAAGTCGGCGAGCTTGCTCAGCCCGGCGCCGGTGACCAGCACGTTCTCCGGTTTGTAGTCGCGGTGCACGACGCCGTGGGTGTGTGCGGCGGCCAGGCCGGCGAGTGAGCCCTTGAGGACGCAGAGCGCGGCCTCGGGTGTGGTCGGGCCGTGTTCGCGCAGCATCTGGCGCAGCGAGACGCCGTCGACCAGTTCCATCACGATGGCGGCGCCGTGCGGGCTCTCCACGTACTCGTAGAGGCGGCTGACGTGCGGGTCGTCGATCTCGCCGAGGAGCCGGGCCTCGGTGCGGAACGCGGTCCGGAACGCCGAGTCCTCGCCCAGATCGCGGATCAGGTACTTGATCGCGACGGGGGTGCCGGTGGCGTCGTGGGTGGCGAGCACGACGCTGCCCGACGCGCCGGCGCCGAGCCGGCGGACCGGGGTGTATCCGGACAGTTCCCAGCCGCTCATGCGACAGACTCCACGGCGTCCCACGGGCGGATGTCGGACGCCGCCTCGCTCGTCATTCTCACCGTGGCGCAGCCGACGGCCATCGCCGCAACGGCTGTTTCCGGACGCCGGTCGGCGCCCGGTTCCCCGCGCGGCGCCTCACCGCGCGGCAGGTGGTCGGTATCGGACACACCGTCACGATTACCAGACCCCGGCAACAGCCGTCACCTCGTCGATCATGAAGTTGACAGGGACAAAGAGGACGGATCCCGCCGTCAACTTCATGATCGACGGAGAGGGGGCACGGCGGGAGCGGGCGGGAGAGGGGGCGCGGGTCAGAAGCGGCGGGGTGCGGGGATGCCCGCGGGTGGAGGGGTGCGGAGCAGCCAGAGGGGGTTGCTCGCGCCCACTATCTCGCCGTCGCGGTCGCGGACCTGGGTGCGGACGTACGTGCCGGCGCCGACGCGCACCGGCAGGTCGTACCAGCCCTGCCGCAACTGCCGCCACGGGACCTGCCCGACCCGGACCGCCGGTGTCGGGTCCGCGACACCGGCCCGGTCGACGTCGCCGGTGACCGTCTCCAGCGTGGCCCCGGCCGGCAGGTCGGTGGCGCGCAGCCGCACCGTGACGGTGTCCTCGGCGAGCACGGCGAGCGCGCCCATCGCGCTGCGGCCACCCAGTTCCAGGTCCAGCGCGCCCCGGTAGCCGGTCAGGTCGGCGAACCACGCCTGCCCGGCGCGCAGCGCCGCGACCAGGTCGTCCCGGCCGGTCGAGGCAGCCCACACGGAGGTGACGTTGCGGTCCCGGCCAGCCCGCCAGTCGGTGCCGTCGTGGTCGTCGGTGACCCCGACGGCGGTGAGCGGGATCGCGTTGCGGGCCGCCACGTCGTACGCCCAGAGGTGGTCCTCGACCGGCCGGCGTCCGATCTCGATCAGGTCGACGCCGAGCGCGTCGCGGCTGACCAGCAGGCGGGCCAGTGATTCGCGGCGTTCGGTGTCCAGCGGGTGGTTCCAGCACACCACCCCGCCGTGCGCGTGCAGGAACTCCACCATCCGTTCGGTGGCGTCGACGTCGTTGTCCCGGTACGGCGGGGACGGGAAGCGCGGCAGTGTGCCGTCGCCGCCGAACCAGTTGAGGTGCCGCACCATCGACACCTCGTACGCCCGGTGGTGGGTGACGCCGGGGTACGCGCCGTCGTAGCCGCGCAGCACCTCGGCGCGCATCTCCTCGCCCGCCTGGCCGGCGCGGCGGGCGCGGTCGAAGACGAGCCGGTCCACCAGGTACGCGCCGCGCCCACCGCCGGCCGCAGTCACGCCGAGGCGCAGCCCGCGCAGCGAGTTGTCCCCGGCGACCAGGTCGGGCCAGAGCCGCCGCACGTCGGCGAGCAGATCGAACGTGTGCCGCCGCCAGGCGCCGGGCGGGGCGGGCAGCTCGACGGTGCCGTGCCGGCCGTCCACCGTGTGCCGGACCGTGTCCACGCCGCCGAGGCGGTAGCGCAGCACGAGCTGCCCGGCGGGCCGGCCGGGTCCGGCCGGGTGATGCGACAGCGCGAGCTCCACGGTGAGCGTGGCGTCCCGCCCCGCCGCTTCGGGGCGTACGTCGAGGTGCAGTGTGGTGTCGGAGATGTTGGCGGTGTGCGTCCAGTTCCACGCCTTGCCCGCGTACCAGAGGGTGCCGGAACCGGCGGCGGTGAGGCGCAGCGCGCGGCCCGGGCCGTCGGGGGCGTCCGGCGCGTCCACGAAGTCGGCGGCCGAGGCGGTCAGCCGTCCCTCGGTGGCGGGCTGCCAGGTCCAGGCGAGGCCGCCCTCACGTTCCTCCGGGCCGTCGAAGTGGACGACCCGGCGGTGGTCGTGGGCGGCCACCCGGAAGTCGTGGTCGGTCCACCACAGCACGTCGACGCCGTTGCGGCGGGCCTGGTCGAGGTGGGCAGCGTAGCTGGCCACGCCCTCGCTGAACGAGGCGTGCAGGTGCATCGCCATGCTGACCGGCCGCCGGCCGCGCGGCGGGGGCGGCGGCCCGTCGTTCGTGGCGGCCAGCCCGATCGGCACGCCGAGCCCGGCGACCGCCAGCCCGCCCGCGGCGACGAGCACGCTGCGCCGGTCCAGCCGCCCCCGACCCGCCATGCCACTCCCCCGTCCGCCCGGGCCAGCGTACGGGCGGAACCTCAGCGCGGGGGCACCGCCACCCGGGCGGCGAGCGGGCGTCCGGCCAGCCGCCGGATCGTCAGGTACGCCTCGCAGCCGAGGCAGAGCCCGAACGCGGCGTTGAGGAAGGCGGCGGCCAGCGCCGCGCCGGTGGCGACCAGGCCGAGCGCGGGCAGCCCGGCGAACCAGCCGGCCGCGCCGACGACGCTGAAGACCAGGCCGACGACCTGGGCGAAGCGCACCGGCGCGACCGGCTCCAGCTCCGCCGGCGGGTCCAGCCGGGGCGCCACCAGGGCGCGGAACAGCAGGCCGTACGGGCCGACGCGCGGGTTCAGGGCGGTGAGCGCGAACACGACGGCCTGGGCGAGCAGGAGCAGCCCGGAGCCGGTGACGAGGACGATCGCGAGGACGACTGTGGTGAGGACGGCGGCGAAGCGCGGTCCCCGGGGGTCGAGCAGCATGGGGTGGGTCCGTTCGTGCGGGGGGCGGTCGGTCAGGCGGGACGCGCCGCCGCACAGAGGCTCGTGGCGAGCCGGCCGTGGTCCACCACCCGGCGGCGGGTCAGCCGTACGCCGGTCATCGCGCCGCCCCGGCCGTGAGCGCGGCGATCAGGTCGTCGCGGTCGGGCACGCCGGCGGCCCGGCGCACCACGCGGCCTGCGGCGTCCACCACCAGCACCGTCGGGGTACGCCACACGTCCAGTTCCCGGGCCGCGTCGAGGTGTTCGTCCACGCCCACCTCCAGCACCGCGATCCCGTCGAGGCGGGCGGCGACGTCGGCGAGCACCCGGCGGGCGGCCCGGCAGGGCGCGCAGACCGGGGCGGAGAACTGCACCAGCGTGACCTCGCCGGGGCGTACCCCGAGGGCGGTGAGGGTGGCCCGGTGCGGCGCGTCGGCGCCCGGTGGGCGCTTCCGGACGGCGCGCAGCCGCCCGTCGTGGCGGCGGCGCCACCAGCCGAACGCGGTGGCGGCCGCGAGCACCGCGACGAGCACGACGATCCCGGTCGGGCTGGGCGACTGCACGGGCCCAGGCTGCCACGGCGGGTCGCGGAAGGCCATGGTCCGTCCCGGTCAGCGGACGTGAGATCGCCTACTCCGGTGGTAGGAGCAACCGGCTCACCGGCCGGTGAACGTCGCTTTTGTCCTCTGGCGCACCGCGCGAGCTTGGCAATATTCTCCACCACGCGCGCAGTCGTTGCAGTTCCTTTACATCGCCCGGCGCCGGCCGGGCCATCGAGGAGGCGAGATGCACTTCGACCACCCCGAGCTGGACCGCCGTACGCTGCTGCGGGCCGGTCTCGGCGCCGCCGCGGTCGCGGTCGTCGGCAGTGAGCTCGCCCTGCCGGGCACCGCGCAGGCCGCGCCGGGCGCGGACCTCGACTGGATCATCAGCTGCGACGAGTGGGCCGCCCGTCCGCCGGCCGACCCGCTGTCGGTGAGCGCGATCCCGACCAACAAGATCATCGTGCACCACATGGCGTTCCCGAACGTCACGGACTACTCCGAGGAGCACGCCAAGCAGCTCGCCCGTGACTGCCAGGACCTGCACATGGACGGCAACGGCTGGTCCGACACCGGGCAGCACTTCACTGTGAGCCGCGGCGGTCACGTCCTGGAGGGACGCCACGGCAGCCTGGACCGGCTGCGCGCCGGCGACCGGCAGATGATCGCCGCGCACTGCCCGGGCGAGAACGGGCGGGCCATCGGCATCGAGAACGAGGGCACCTACGTCACCGAGACGCCGCCGGAGGAGCTGCTCGACTCCCTCGCCCGGCTGTGCACAGCGATCTGCCGGCAGTACGGGCTGCACGCCCACGACATCTTCGGTCACTGGGACTTCCGCGCCACGCTCTGCCCGGGCGCGATGTTCTACCGGGAGTTCCCGACGCTGCGCCGCGCGGTGTTCAAGAAGCTCGGCACGAAGCTGGGCGACGTGCCGGCCCGCCGCTGGCCTGACATCTGGCGCTTCGTCGGCGGCCCGGTGGTCCGGGTCGCGCAGTACCTGCTCACGTTCCGCGGCTACACCGTGCCGGTGACGGGCGTGTTCGACGCGGCCACGGTCGCGGCCGTGCAGGACTGGCAGGCGCGCAACGGCATCCCGGTCGACGTCGACGCCACGCTCACGGCGCCGACGTGGGAGACCCTGGCCCCGGAGCTGGACCAGAAGTCGTCGGGCGTCCCGGTGGTGGCCGCGCAGTTCATGCTCGCCTCCAAGGGCTACGCCGAGGTCACCCCGACCGGCGAGTACGACCACGCCACCCGCACTGCGGTGAAGGACCTCCAGCGCCTGCACGGACTACCGCCCAACGGCAAGATCAGCACCACTACCTGGTGCGCGCTCGTGGGGGGTGTGGTGCGCCAGTCGTTCCGCAAGCACTGACGGCGCACCGGCGGGGAGAGCGGTGGGGGTGGCAACGGCGCCACCCCCACCGCGTCGTTGCGGGATGGAACGCGACGAAACGTCGGCATTGACGACTGGTGAACGACGGCTATCCCGGACGGCGGTGGTACGCCGATCATTGCCCGCAGATAGATATGAGTCATTCTCACCTCCGGGCAGAACGCCCGGGCGCGGAGGCCGAGACGCCGTCAGCCGGGCGTACCGAACGGCCCTACTCCGCGTCCCCCGGAGGATCGCCATGCCATTACCCGCCATCCGTGCCCGCCTCGCGGCGCTCACCGCCGCCGCCCTCACCGCGAGCGTCCTGACGGTCATCGCGCCGGCACCGGCGCTCGCCGCCACCACGTTCACCCCCGACGACTACTGCCTCGGCCAGTGCGCCGACATCCTGCCCCCCGGGCAGAACGGCAACGCCACACTCGCCGGCATCCTGGCTCACCAGGCGCTCGGCACCCGTCCCGCGCACTCCAGCGACCAGCTCGACGAGTACGCCAACCTGGTCTACAACTACGCCGGGCTGACCGACGAGCAGATCGCCCACTTCTACAACGACGCTTCCTTCGGCGTCCCCGACGCCCAGGTCGAGAGCAGGATCTCGCCACGCTCGGACGTCACCATCGTGCGGGACAAGGCCACCGGCGTCCCGCACGTCACCGGCACCACCCGCGCCGGCACCATGTTCGGCGCCGGGTACGCCGGCGCCCAGGACCGGCTCTGGGTGATGGACCTGCTGCGGCACGTCGGCCGCGGCAACGTCAGCTCGTTCGCCGGCGGCGCCCCCGGCAACCGGGAGCTGGAGCAGAGCGTCTGGGCCAACTCGCCCTACACCGAGGCGGACCTCCAGGCCCAGGTCGACGCGCTGCGCCTCAAGGGCACCCGGGGCCAGCAGCTCTACACCGACGTCGTCGACTACATCGCCGGCATCAACGCCTACATCGACAAGTCGATCGCCGACGACAACTACCCCGGCGAGTACGTGCTCACCGGCGCCGGGAAGCCGAAGCACTTCACCATGACCGACCTGATCGCCACCGCCGGTGTCATCGGCGGGCTGTTCGGCGGGGGCGGCGGCAGCGAGATGCAGTCCGCGCTGGTCCGGGTGGCCGCCCGGGCCAAGTACGGCCCGACCGAGGGCGACCGGGTCTGGACGGCGTTCCGCTCGCAGAACGACCCGGAGACCGTGCTGACGCTGCACGACGGGCAGAGCTTCCCGTACGGCGCGACGCCGCCCGGCGCCACCAGCGCGGTGCTGCCGGACGCCGGGACGGTGGTCGCCGAGCCGCTCGCGTACGACGCCACCGGCGGAGCCGCCGCCCGCACCGGCAGCAGCGCCGCCACCAAGGACCTGGTCGGTGGCCTGTCCAACCTGCGGGCGCACGGCATGTCCAACGCGGTAGTGGTCTCCGGCCGGCACACCACCACCGGCAACCCGGTGGCCGTGTTCGGCCCGCAGACCGGCTACTTCGCGCCGCAACTGCTCATGCTCCAGGAACTCCAGGGGCCGGGCATCAGCGCACGCGGCGCGGCGTTCGCCGGGCTGAACCTCTACGTGCTGCTCGGCCGCGGCCAGGACTACGCGTGGAGCGCCACCTCCGCCTCCCAGGACCTGACCGACACGTACGCCGTGCCGCTGTGCACCACCGACGGCAGCGCGCCGACACTGCGCTCCAACCGCTACCTCTACCGCGGCCAGTGCCTCGCCATGGAGGTGCTGGAGAAGCGCAACTCCTGGTCGCCGACGCTCGCCGACTCCACCCCGGCCGGCGCGTACACGCTGCGCTCGCTGCGCACCAAGTACGGGCTGGTGGCCTACCGGGGGCTGGTGAACGGGCAGCCCACCGCGTTCACCAAGCTGCGCTCCACCTACCGGCACGAGGCCGACTCGGCGATCGGCTTCCAGGCGTACAACGACCCGGCGGCGATGGGCAGCGCGGCGGCGTTCCAGGCGTCCGCGGCCAGCGTCGGGTACGCGTTCAACTGGTTCTACGTCAACTCGACCGAGGCGGCGTACTACAACTCCGGCTCCAACCCGGTCCGCCCGTCCGGGCTCGACCCGAACCTGCCCGCGAAGGCGGAGCCGGCGTACGAGTGGGCCGGCTGGAACCCGGACACCAACGACGCCACGTACGCCCCGGCGTCGGCCCACCCGCAGTCGGTCAACCAGGACTACTACGTCAGCTGGAACAACAAGCAGGCGCGTGACTTCGGCGCGGCCGACGGCAACTTCAGCTACGGCGCGGTGCACCGGGGTCAGCTGCTCGACGGTCCGGTGAAGGCGGCCATCGCCCAGCGCAAGGTCGGCCGCGCCGACATCGTGCGGATCACCGCCGAGGCGGCGGTGACCGACCTGCGCGGTCAGCAGGTCCTCGGCGAACTGCTGCGGGTGCTCGACAGCACGCCGGTCGCCGACCCGGCGCTGGCCGCCGCGGTGACCAAGCTGCGGGCCTGGCAGCAGGCCGGGTCGCGGCGGGTGGAGACGTCACCCGGCTCGAAGGTCTACCAGCACGCCGAGGCCATCCGGATCTTCGACGCCTGGTGGCCGCTGCTCGCCTCGGCGCAGTTCCGTCCCGGGCTCGGCGCCGACCTGTACGGCGCGCTCGTCGGTGCCCTCCAGGTCAACGAGGCGCCCTCGGGCGGCCAGAACGGTGCCCGCGACGGCACCGTGAACTGGGCGGCGCAGGGCCAGGCCCACAAGGGCTCGGCGTTCCAGTACGGCTGGTGGGGCTACGTCGACAAGGACCTGCGGGCCGTGCTCGGCGACCCGGTGGCCGGCGGCCTCGGGCGCACGTACTGCGGCAACGGCAACCTGGGCGCGTGCCGGCAGTCGCTGCTGGACACGCTCGGTCAGGCCGCGGCGGCGCCGGCGACCACCGTCTACCCGGGCGACTCGTCCTGCGGGGCGGGCGACCAGTGGTGCGCGGACTCGATCGCCCAGTCCGGGCTCGGCGGCATCACCCACCCGCTGATCGCCTGGCAGAACCGGCCCACGTACCAGCAGGTCGTCTCGTTCCCGGCGCGCCGGGGCGACGCGGTGACCAACCTGGCGCAGGGCCGTAGCGCCACCGCGTCCAGCACGCAGTTCCTGACCAGCAACACCCCGGCGAAGGCGGTGGACGGCAGTCTCGGCACCCGGTGGGCCAGCAGCTACAACGACAACCAGTGGCTGCGGGTGGATCTCGGATCGGCCCGGACGATCAGCCGGGCGGTGCTGCGGTGGGAGGCCGCGTACGCCACCGGCTACCGGATCGAGGTCTCCGGTGACGGCAACTCCTGGCAGCCGGTGTTCAGCACCACCGCCGGCAACGGCGGCGTCGACAACGTGACGTTCGCCCCGGTCAGCGCACGCTACGTGCGGATGTACGGCGTCACGCGGGCCACCTCGTACGGCTTCTCGCTCTACGAGTTCGAGGTCTACGGACGGTGACCGCACGCGACCGGCCGGCGGGTGCTCCCGCCGGCCGGTCGTCGTGTCCGGGCAGGTCAACACCGTAGATTCGAACACGTGTGCGAAGATGGCGGGGTGTCGAGCGAGGCCACCATCCTGCACGCCGACCTGGACGCGTTCTACGCCTCGGTCGAGCAGCGCGACGACCCCCGGCTGCGCGGCCGGCCGGTGATCGTCGGCGGCGGCGTGGTGCTCGCGTGCAGCTACGAGGCCAAGGCCCGGGGCGTGCGCAGCGCGATGGGCGGCCGGCAGGCGCGGCGGCTCTGCCCGGACGCGATCGTGGTGCCGCCCCGGATGGCCGCGTACACGGCCGCCAGCCGGGCGGTGTTCGAGATCTTCCGGCACACCACCCCGCTCGTCGAAGGGCTCAGCATCGACGAGGCGTTCCTCGACGTGGGTGGGCTGCGGCGGCTTGCCGGAACGCCGGCCGCCGTCGCGGCCACGCTGCGGGAGCGGGTACGCCGCGAGGTCGGCCTGCCGATCACCGTCGGCGTGGCCCGGACGAAGTTCCTGGCGAAGGTGGCCAGCGGCGTGGCGAAGCCGGACGGGCTGCTGGTGGTGGAGCCGGACCGGGAACTGGCGTTCCTGCACCCGCTGCCTGTCGAACGACTGTGGGGCGTCGGCCCGGTCACCGCCGCGCGGCTGCGCGACCGCGGCATCCGTACCGTCGGGCAGGTGGCCCGGCTGGACGAGCCGGCGCTGGTGTCGCTGCTCGGCGCGGGCGCCGGGCGGCACCTGCACGCTCTGGCGCACAACCGCGACCCCCGGGCGGTGCAGGTGGGCCGCCGCCGCTCCTCGATGGGCGCGCAGCACGCGCTGGGACGCGGCCCGCACTCCCCCGCCGACCTGGACGCGGTGCTGGCCGGGCTGGTCGACCGGGTCACCGGGCGGATGCGCGCGGCCCGGCGCACCGGCCGCACGGTGACGTTGCGGCTGCGCTTCGCCGACTACACGCGGGCCACCCGGTCGCACACGCTCGACGAGCCGACCGCGCAGACCGGGCCGTTGCGGGCCGCCGCCCGTGACCTGCTGCGCGCCGCGCTGCCGCAGATCGCGGAACGGGGCGTCACGCTTCTCGGCGTGTCGGTGGGCAACCTGGGCAGCGGGCACACCCAGCTCACCCTGCCGTTCACCGCCGAACCCGGCCCGGCGCTGGACGCCGCCGTCGACGCGGTGCGGGACCGCTTCGGCTCGCGGGCGCTGACCCGCGGCGTGCTGCTCGGCCGCGACCCGGGCGTCGAGATGCCCCGGCTGCCGGACTGACCGCCCGGCCTCCTCCCGGAGTAGGAGACGGGCTCCGACCCGTGGCCGCGGGTGCGGCCTCCGGGCGGGCGCGACCGGCCCGGCCCGTCACGAGCATCTACAGGCATGACTAACCTGCGGAACCGGGCGGCCGGATGGCACCGCCCCCTGATGCTCCTCGTGTCCGCGATGGCGGTGCTCACCGTCGTCGCCGCGGTCGGCGTCGTGGCCGACCCGCGCGTGCTCACCGGCGCGCCCATCTGGCTCAAGCCGCTGAAGTTCGCGATCTCGTTCGTGCTCTACGGCGTCACGCTCGCCTGGATGCTGTCCCTGCTGCCCCGCCGCAGCCGGGCGGCCGAGCGGGCCGCCACCGTGATCGTGGCCATGTCCGTGCTGGAGATGGTCGTCATCGTGGGTCAGGTGCTCCGGGGCACCACCAGTCACTTCAACGGGACCACGACGCTGAACGCGGTGCTGTTCGACGTCATGGGCGTGGCGATCACCGTGTTGTTCGCGGCCCAGTTCGTGCTGGCGGTCGTGCTGGCCCGCCGGTCCCTTCCGGACCGGGCCGGTGGGTACGCGGTCCGGCTCGGTCTCGCCGTGTCCCTGCTCGGCATGCTCGTCGCGTTCCCGATGGTGGTGCAGCGCCCGGCCGGCGCGGCCGCCGGGATCAGCGGCGCGCACAGCGTCGGTGTGCCCGACGGCGGCCCGGGGCTGCCGCTGCTCGGATGGAGCACCACCGGCGGTGACCTGCGCGTCGGGCACTTCGTCGGGATGCACGCGTTGCAGGCGCTGCCGCTGCTGGCGATCCTGCTCGACCGGTTCCTCGGCGCGCGGCTGGACGAGCTGACCCGGGCCCGGCTGGTGCTCGTCGGCGGCACCGCGTACGCCGGGCTCACCCTGCTGGTGACCGGGCAGGCGTTGCGCGGGCAGCCGCTGGTGGCCCCGGACGCGCTCACGCTCGCCGCGGCGGGGGTGCTGGTGGCGGCCACGGCGACGGCCACCACGCTGGTGCTGGCGCGCCGGAGCCGGCGTACCGGTGTGGTGCTGGTCGGATGAGCACCACGGTCTCCGGCCCGCTCGGCCCGGCGGTCCACCTCGGACCGCCGGGCGGGTGGCGGCGGCCGGTGAACGCGGTGGCCTCCGGCCGCACCGGTTGCCTAGGCTGACGCCGTGGCCTGGGTCGGTCGGCTGTTCGACGCGCGCGACACGCTCGCGCGGATTCTGCTGCTGGACCTCAGCGGCATCGGCTACCTGGTCTTCGGCGCGCACGGCGGCCCGGCCGCCACCGGTACGCAGTGGGCGCTGGCGGTCCCGGCGTTCGTGCTGGCGCTGCTGTGCCACCGCCGTCCGCTGCTGAACCTGCTGATCCAGGCGGTCCTGCTGGTCGCCGCGCTCGTCCTGGTCGACGACGTGATGATCAACCAGGTCGGTGCGAGCTGGGCGCTGCTGGAGCTGACGATGCGGGCCACCCGGCCCCGCACCGTCTGGCTGGGCGCCGGGCTGCTCGCCGTCGTCGACCTGACCAGCCTGATCGGCGAACCGGTCCGCGCGGCGCTCACCGGCCTGTTCGGGCTGGCCGTCACCGTCGGCCTGCCGCTGCTGCTCGGGCTGGTCGTGCGGACCACCCGGGAACTCGGGCGGCAGGCCGAGGAGCGGGCCGAGGCGGAACGGCGACGGCGCGAGTCGGAGAGCCGGGCGGCCCGTGCCGACGAGCGCGGCGCCATCGCCCGGGAACTGCACGACGTGCTCGCGCACCACGTCGCGTCGATGGTGCTACGGGTCGGCGTGGCCCGGCACGTGCTGCCGGACCTGGACCCCCGGGTCGGCGAGGTGTTCGACGACGTGCACGCCACCGGCACGGCCGCCCTGACCGACCTGCGGCGGCTGGTGGCGGTGCTGCGCGACCCGGACGGCCTCCGCGGCGACGCCGCCCTGACCGCGATCGAGCCGACGGCGCTGCCGGCCGCGCTCGGCGCGGCGGTCGACCGGGCCCGGCAGGCAGGCGTCGTGGTGGAGGCCGACATCGACCCCGCGGTCGGCACGCTCGACGCGGTACGCGGCCAGGCGGTGCTGCGACTGACCCAGGAGGCGTTGACGAACGTGGCGAAACACGCCGGCGCGGCGGCCCGCGCACACCTGACCGTGTCGGTCGAGGACGGCGCGGTGCACTGGACGGTGACCGACGACGGGCGGGGCGCCGCGCCGGCCGGGGTGCCCACCGGCGGCGGCCACGGCATCGTCGGGATGCGGGAGCGGGTCGAGGTGCTCGGCGGGCGACTGGAGGCCGGGCCCACCGGGTCCGGCTGGCGGGTCCGGACCGTGCTGCCCCCGGCCGAGTCCGCCCACCGGGCGCCCCGGCCCCGGGCGGGCACGCCGGAGCCGGCGTGATCCGGGTGCTGCTGGTCGACGACCAGCACCTCATCCGGGCCGGCCTGCGGATGCTCTGCGACGCCCAGCCCGACCTCGAGGTCGTCGGCGAGGCCGACAACGGCCGGGACGCGGTCGCCCTCGCCGCGCGGCTGCGACCCGACGTGGTGGTGATGGACCTGCGGATGCCCGGCGTCGACGGGATCACCGCGACCAGCCGGATCCTCGCCGACCGGCCCGCCACCCGGATCATGGTGCTCACCACGTTCGGCGACGACGACCACCTCTACCCCGCGCTCACCGCCGGTGCCTGCGGGTTCCTGCTCAAGGACGCGCCCCCGGCCGACCTGCTCGACGGCGTCCGCCGCGCCGCCGCCGGGGACAGCCCGTTCAGCCCGGACGTCCTGCGCCGGCTGGTCGAACGCGCGGTGCACGCCCGCGCCGGCGCGCCCCGGCGGACGGCCGACCTGACCGCGCGCGAACAGGACGTGCTGGACCTGGTCGCCGACGGCCTGTCGAACACCGAGATCGCCGACCGGCTGCACATCGGGGTGACCACGGTGAAGACGCACATCACCAGCCTGATGACCAAGACCGGCAGCGCCAACCGGGTACGCCTGGCGCTGTGGGCGCGCGGCGGCTGACCCGGTCACTCCTCGATCGCGCCGCCCACCGCCCGCAGGTGCGCCCGGAACGTCAGCGCCGGGTCCGCCTCCCGGGCCGCCAGGTACGCGCCGAACCCGACCTGCGCGCGCAGCGACTCCCCGGCCCGGATCCGGTCGGCCTGCCGCCGTTCGGTGTCCCGGATGGACTCGGCCAGGTCGAACAGTTCCCCGGCCCGATCGGCGGGTACGAACAGCACACCGTCGTCGTCGGCCAGCGCCAGATCCTGCGGGCCGACGGTGAACGGCCCGACCATGGCGTGCTCCAGCGCACCGTCCGGACGCGGGTCCAGCTCCAGGGGCCCGCTCGGGGTGGCGCCGAGGCTGAACACCGGCAGCCCGACCGCGACCAGGTCCGCGGTGTCCCGGTGCGCGCCCCACACCACCAGCCCGGCCAGGCCGGCGGCCCGCGCCTCCAGCACCACCAGGTCGCCGACGCAGGCCCGGTCGGTGCGCCCGCCGTCGTCGACGACGAGCACGTCCCCCTCGGCGGCCTGCTCGATCGCCTCCAGGAAGACGTCCACGCTGCCGGCGTGCCGGGCCGGGCGGACCCGGCCGGCCAGGCGCCGCCCGGGCAGCACCGGGACGACGGCGGCCGGGGCGCAGCGGACGGGGACACCGGCGCGCAGGCAGGCGTCGGCGACGTGCGCGGTGGTGAGCGCGGCGAAGCGGGCGGCCGGTGCGTCCTGACGGATGTCCATGCGCCGACGCTAACCAGCCGGACCGGCTCGGGCAGGTGCCAGTTCACGCCCGGTGGCCTTCGGCTGGTGCCGTCCGGCGGGCCGGCGCGGGACCGGCCGGCTCATCCGGGCCCGGACCGGCGGGCGCGCCTCCGCCTCCCCCGCCCCGGCGGCCCGGCGCACTGTGCCGTTGGCGTCCTCGGGCCGGCAGCCGGTGGCCCGCAGCAGCTCGCTCTGCCCGGTCCGCAGGTCGCTGATCATCGCCTCGCCGTAGGTGCGCACGCCCTGCGACCAGGCGCGCCCGGCCAGCTCGGCGCCCTGCCGGACCAGCTCCCGGGTGCGTTCCAGATCCTCTCCGGACTTGCAGGCCCGCTTCAGCTCCCGCACCGCCTCGCCGAGGCGGGCCACCGCGTCGGGCAGCGCGGGCGGGATCGGCTCGTCGTACTGCAACGCGGTGGCGGAGCGGCGGGCGATCGAGCGGGCGTACAGGAGCAGCCGTTCGAGGTGCTGGGTCGCGTCGGCGTACCTGTGGAACTGGGCGCGGCGGTGCCAGCGAGCCGGCGCGATGGTGACCACCTCCTCGGCCCCGCTGAGCGCGTCGTTGAGCCGCCCGATGTCCGGTTCGAGCCCGCGCAGGTCCTCCAGGGCGCGCTGGGCCGCGTCGGCGTCCCGCCGGGTCAGCGCGTGGGCGACGGCGTCGAGCTGCTCGGTGAGCCGGGCGACCACCGGTTCCACCGCCCGGTCCAGCACGCGGATCGGGTTGACCGGCAGCAGCAGCGCTACCACGAACAGACCGACCAGGCCGCCGACCAGCGCGTCGAAGATGCGGGGCAGCTCCAGGCCGGGCTGCACCGGCGCGAGCGTGGCGATCAGCACCGCCGTGCCGCCGGCCTGGCCGACGAGCGCGCCGCCGCGCCCGGCCACCAGCAGGGCGGTGGCGATGGCGAGCGTGACCACCAGGCCGGTCTGCCAGGAGCCGCTGCCGAGCAGCGCGCGCAGCAGGTCACCGACCACGATGCCGAGGCCGACGCCGACGAGCAGCTCGAACGTGCGACGGGCGCGCTGGCCGATGGCGGTGGCGATGGTGCCGACCGCGGCGGCGGGAGCGAAGACGTGCGCGCCGGAGCCGAGCAGCTCCTGGGCGAGCAGCGCGGCGAGCGCCGCGGCCAGCCCGGCCTGCGCGGAGATCACCACGGTGATCTCCAGCTGGCGCAGCCGGTTCCGGCCGGCCGCGCCGCCCTGGGCGCGGGCCCGGGAGAGCGCGAGACCGCCCCGCTCGACCGCCCGGTCCAGGGGCGAGCGGACGGTGTCGGCGCGGCGGTCGGTCATGACGGCGGTTACCCGGCTCCGGGCCGGTGAATCGTCTCCCGGCCGTGCCCCGCGCGCCGTGGGCGGGTCAGCGGCGGTACGTGCGGTCGAGCAGGTCGAACAGCGCCGTCCAGTGCCGCTGCGTGGCCTGCTCGTCGTACATCGGGGTGTCCGACTGGGTGTAGCCGTGGCGGGCGCCGGCGTACACCTCGGAGCGGTAGGTCACCCCGGACGCGTCCAGCGTCTTCTCCAGCGTGGCGATCTGCTCGGCGGTCATCGACGGGTCGGCGTCGGCGTGCCCGAAGTAGAGTTCGCCGGTCACCGCGCCGACGGCCAGGTGCGGGCTGTCCGGGGCGTCGGTGACCACCCGGCCGGCGTGGAACGCGGCCACCGCGGCGATCCGGTCCGGGAGTGCCTCGACGGCGCGCAGCGCGTTCGTGCCGCCCATGCAGTAGCCGGTGATCGCCGCCGGACCCGGCGCGACGTCCGGACGGGCGGCGAGGAAGTCCAGGTAGGCGGCCGTGTCGCGGGCCACCGCGTCCGGCGTCAACGCGGCCATCATCGGCCCGATGCTCTCGAACAGGGCGCCCCGGCGGCTGTCGTCGGCGAGCGCGCCGAGGTCGATCAGCGGGGCGCGCCCGGCGCGGTGGAACAGGTTGGGGGCGAGCACCACGTACCCGCGCTCGGCGATCGTGGCGGCCATCTCCGCGACCCGGGGCCGCAGCCCGAACGCGTCCATGAACAGCAGCACGGCCGGGAAGGGCCCGCCGGTCCCCGGCGTGGCCAGGTAGGCGTCGGCAGTCCCGTCGGGGGTGGGTACGTCCACGATCGTCGGCTGCACTGCCGGGCCTCCTCGCTGCGGGTTCCGCGCTGCACGCTACCCCCCGGCCCGGCGGCCGTTTGCGGAGGTCCAGCGTGGGAATCCGGCGATCCCGGCGGAGGAAGGCGGCGAGATGGACCAGGACCAGTTCATCGGCGCGGTGGCCCAGCGGTGCGGCGCGTCCGCGGAGCAGGCCACCGCGATCACCCGGGCGACGTTGACCACGCTGGCCGAGCGCATCGACGGCGGGGAGGCCCGCGACCTCGCCGACCGGCTGCCGGAGGCGCTGCGGGCGTACGCGTTCGGCCCGGCCGAGGACGCCGAGCCGTTCGGGCTCGACGTGTTCGTGGAGCGGGTGAGCGGACGCGCCGACGTGGACGTGGACGCCGCCCGGGACGGGGTCACGGCGGTCTTCGACGTACTGCGCGACGCCGTCGACCCGGCCGTCTACGCCCAGGTCGTCGGGCAGCTCCCGGCCGAGTACGGCGACGTGGCCGACCAGAGCGCCCCGTACGTACGGCGCTCGGCGTGACGGGCACGCGATGAGCGAGGACGCGCTGCGCCGCCCGCCCGCGGCCGACGCGCAGGAGCAGCGGCAGGACGAGACGCTCGTCGGGCCGCCCGACACGGTCGACGCGGCGGTGCCCGAGGCGGGCGAGGCGGACCTGGCCGAGCAGGGCGTGCTGCGCCCGCCGAGCGACCGGGCCGGCCTGGGCGAGTCGGTGCGCGACGACCTCACCGCCGCCGACGCGGTGGAGCAGAACACGGAGATCCCGCTGCCCGACGAGGAGCACTGGGCCTGACGGTCAGTGATCCGGGCTGTCCGCCCGGGCCATCAGCCGCAACGCGTTCGGGTCCAGGCCGATGCGGACCGGCGTTTGCCCGTACGGCTCGCCGTCGACCTCGATGCGGGCCGGCCGGTCGGTGTCCAGCCACAGCTGGCGTACCGCCAGGAACGGCTCGTCGCCGAGGGTGCGGCGGTGGCCGGCCGCCGCGTTGCGCGCCGTCTCGCGCAGCAGCCCGCGCCGGGTCGGCCCACCCACCGGGTACGCGACCAGCAGCCGGTCGTCGGCGGTGGCGTCGGCGGTGATGGGCCGGCCGGCGTGGAAGCCGCCGTTGGCCACGTACACCTGGTGGGTGGTGAACGTGTGCTCGCGGCCCTCGGCGCGGACCGTCACGGCCAGCGGCCGGTGCCGGGCGAGCAGCCCCAGCCCGGTCAGCGGGTACGCGAGCCGCCCGACGACCCGCTTCAGCCCCGGCGGCGCGGCCTGCATGATGTCGGCGGACAGCCCGATCCCGACGTGGTTGGTGAACCGGGTGTCACCGATCAGGCCCAGGTCGACGTCGATCACCTTGCCGTCGGTGAGCACCGCGATCGCCGCGTCCAGGTCGAGCGGGACGCCGACGGTGCGGGCGAAGTTGTTAGTGGTGCCCAACGGCAGCAGGCCCATCGCGACGTCCCGGTGGGCGAGCAGCCGGGCCGCCGCGCCGACGGTGCCGTCGCCGCCGCCGGTGACCAGCAGGTCCGGCCCGAGGTCGGCGGCCTCGGCGAGTACCCGGTCCAGCTCGCCGGGCCGGTCCACCGGGTACGCGCCGAGCAGCGTGAAACCGGCCGCCCGCAGGCGTGCGTGGACGGTGTCGTACAGCCGGCGGCCGCGGCGGGAGTGGGCGTTGACCACGAGCGCCGCCCGCCGTCGTTCCCGGATCGCCGTCGACAGCTCCTGCTTGGTCCGCACGGTTGCGACCCTATCCGCCGCGGCGGCGACGGATCGGCGCACGGGTGGACGACATCGGTTATCGTCGCGACGGCCATGATCGTCGATCTTCGAGGGTGGATGTCCAGATGAGTCAGCCGGCAGCGCCGCAGGCGACAGCACCAGTGCCCCCGCCCACGCCGCCGTACCGGCCGTCGCGAGTCCTGATCGGGCTGGCGCTGACCGTTCCGGCGGTGATCGCCTGGGTCTGGTCGTACGTCCTGCCCACGCTGTCCACTGCGGCCCGCAGCTTCCAGGCGGACGGGCCGCGCCGCTCGGGCGAGTCGGTCGGCACGGCGAACTACGAGGCCGCCTTCACCGACGGGGTGGTCGGGCAGATCGGGTTCGCGGTGCTGCTCGGCCTGGTCCCGCTTGCGGTGGCGCTGATCGCGGCGCCGCTGCTCGCGGTCCTCGCCGACCGGGCCGGCCGGGCCGCCCGCCTGGTGACACGGGGCGTGCTCGCGCTGCCGCTCGCCGCGTACGCGCCGGTCGCCGTGCTCCTCGGCCTGCGCGCCGAGGGCATCGAGGACGGCACCCTCGCCCGGGACCTGCAGTCCCCCCGGCTGTTCCTCACCTCGGCACTGGCGCAGGTGACGTTCGGGCTGGTCGTCGCGGTGGCCGCGACGCTGTACCTGAGCGCGCTGCGCCGCCGCGAGCCCGGCGACCGGCCCGCGTCCGCCGTGCTCGCCGTCGGCGGGCTGCTCACCCTGGGCGTTCTCGCCACCGCCCTGCAGACGTACGCCGCCCCGGCGCTGCTGACCGCCGGCGGGCCGCGCGGGGACTCCGCCACCCCGGTGTTCGCCACCGTGCAGGGCGCCTTCCGGACGATGCGCTTCGGTCTCGGATCCGCCACGTCGACGCTGCTGCTGGTGCTGCTCGGGCTGCTCGGGCTGGCCGCGGCAGGGCTCGTCCTGGCCACCCGGCTGCGGATCGAGTTCGACGGCTGGCGGGACCGGCCGGCCGTCGGGGCGGCGGAGTCCTCCCCCGGCCGCCGGCCGCTGTTCGCCGCGCTGGTCGCGGTCGCGCTCCTGGTCGTCGTCGGCGTGACCGTCTGGGCGTCGCTGCCGTGGCTGCGGAACTCCTCCTCCGGCACCGGGCGTCTGCCGGCCGCGGTCGAGACCTCGACGGTGCTCGTCAACACCTGGCTGCCGCCGCTGCTGTCCACGCTCGTCGCGGTGGGCGTCGCGGCGCTCGCCGGGTTCGGCATCGGCGCGCTGCGCCCGCTGGGGCGCTTCAGCGAGCTGCTGCTGGTGCCGTTCGCGCCGTGGCTGTTCGTCGGCGTCGGCCCGCTGGCGATCGCCGGCTACGAGCGCACCCAGGAGTCCGGGCAGCTGGGCTCGTTCCTCGGCCTGGTCCCGCCGGTCTGGCTGTCGGTGCCCGCGCTGTTCGCGTTCACGCTGCTCTTCCGGGGCCAGCACGCCCGGTGGCGCTCCGGCGGCGGCGTCGGCCGTACGCTGCTCCTGCCGGCGCTGCCGATGCTGGCCGTGACCGCGCTGCCGACCTGGCTGGCGCACGCCCAGGCGCCACTGTGGGCGATGCTCGTGAGCCGGGGTCCGGACAGCATGACCGCGCCGGTGCTGGTGCAGATGCTCGCCGACCGCCGCTTCGGCGCCGACGGCGGGCCTCCGCTGGGCCTGGTCATGCCGCTTCCCCTGCTGGTGCTGTTCGTGTTGCTGTTCGCCGCGCTCATGGTCGGCTACCTGGAGCGGCTCGCGATCCGCGTCGGGCGGCCGACCGACGTGCAGCCGACGCCCGCCGGGGCGGATCCGTCCGTCCGCAAGGTCACCGCGTAGGGAAACCCCCGATTACGGCCGGTGACGACGCGCCTAGCGTCGGAGCCATGGCATCTGACGCGCTCACACCGGCCCGGACCGCCCGTACCCACCGCGCCCGCCTGGCGCTGCCCCTGCTGCTGCTCGCCCTGCTCGCGCCGGCCGGGTGCGACTCCGGCGACGGGATCGTCGACGGCGGGTCGGCCGACACGGCGGCGGGCGAGGACGGCGGCGGCGTGGACGCGGGCGCGGTCGACGGCGTCCGGCCCCCGTGCCCGTTCACCGCCGCCCAGGTCTCCGAGCTGGTCGACCGGAAGCTGCGCGACGAGGGCAACTGCTCGTTCGGCGACGGCATCGCCCAGCTGGCGGTCACCACCGCCTCCGCCACCGCCGGCAAGGCCACCTACGACTACCAGCACGACCAGGCCGGCCAGCAGTACGAGAAGGTCGTCGACCTGGACCGGGGCGAGCGGGGCTACCTCGCGGTCAAGGACGTCCGCGGCGAGGCGGTGCTGATCGACGGCAAGGGCACCTACACGGTGACCATCAGCAGCTTCGGCGGCGGCACCGCGGGCAACGAACAGATCCTGCGCCGTACGCTCGACGCGATCCCGGCCTGAGCGGGGCAGGCATGCGAACCCGCCGACTGATCGCGCTCGCGCTGGCCGCCACCCTGCTCACCGCGTCCGCCGGCTGCGGCGGCGACGAACCGCCGGCCGTCGGTGGCGCCGCACCCGGTGCGGGCACGCCAGTAGCGGATCCGACCGGGGAGGCGCCGGCCGAGCCGAGCGCCGAACCGGTGGACGACGCCGCCCCGAAGGCGTGCGCGCTGGTGTCGAAGGCCGACGCGGAACGCCTCGCCGGCACGCCACTGGACGAACCGGTGGTGGCCGGGCAGTCGTGCACCTACACCGGATCGGTGAGCGGGCCGACCGCCCAGGTCGAGGTGTTCGTGGGCGAGGGCGCCAAGAAGTACCTCGACATCGAGCGGCAGCTCGGGCACGAGATCCGTGAGCTGGCCGGGACGGCTGACGAGGCGCTGCTCACCGCCGAGGCGTTCTTCCTGCGCAGGGGCGAGCTGTGGGTCGCGGTGCGGCTGGTGCGGCTCAACGACCCGCAGGAGAACCGGGCGCCGCTGGAACGGCTCGCCCGTACCGTCGCCGGCCGGATGTGAGGCGGCCCGTGCGCGGCCGGCGGCTGCTCGCGGCCGGCCTGGTGGTGCTGCTCGCGCTGACCGGCTGCGGCGCGTTCGGGCCGGAGCCGGGCCCGGCCGGCGCGGGCGACGGCGAGCAGCCCCGGTACGGGCAGGCCCCGGCGCCGGGAAAGGACGTCACGCTGCAACCGGACGTGGTGCTGGTCGGCGGCGGCAGCCGCACCGTGCGGTCGGTGAGCCCGGACGGCCTGACCTGGCGGCTCGACCCGGGCGCCCGCGACGCCGACCGGCTCGCGCCCGGCCGGGTCATGTTCCTCACCGGACGCGGCGTGGGTCGGGTGCTCGACCTGGCCGAGGACGGCGGCGACCTGGTCGTCACGATCGGCCCGGTCACGCTCACCGAGGTGATCCGGGACGGCACGTTCGGCGGGGACGACGTCATCCTCGACCGCCCTACCGTCTACGTGGCGGGTGAACCGTCGTGGACCCGGGAGGCCGCGGCGGCCGGCGGCACGCTGGGCCGGTCGCGTCCGCTCGCCGTCGCGCCCGCGCAGCCGCCACCCGCGCCGGGCGGCCAGGCGGGCACCACCGCCCACGGCTACCGGGTGCAGACGTTCTGCTGCGCCGGTGGCGTCGGCACGCACTTCACGTACGACGACGGCGGGCTCCGGCTGGCCGGCACCGTGACGCTCACCGTCGGCCGCCCGGCCGCGTCGTTCCACCTGGCCGTCGGCGCCGGCCGGGTGAACCGGGCCGAGCTGGAGATCGGCGGCGGCTTCGGCATCAAGGTGGACTTCACCGCCGGCATCGACGGCGGCCAGAACCACCGCCGCACGTTCCCGGTCCCGGTGGACATCGCGTTCCCGATCGGGCTGGTCGCCGGCCTGCCGCTGTCGTTCACGGTGAGCCAGACGCTGGAGGTGGCCACCGCGTTCGGCGCGCGCCGGGGCACGTTCCGCGGCGCCGGCGAGTACGCGCTGGCCGGCAAGCTCGGGTTCGGCTACGCCGACGGCCGGGTGGGCTCGCGCGTGACCGAGGGCTTCGCGCGCCGGGCCAGCCTGCTCGACTCGCTCACCGGCGTGCCGGTCGGCGTGATGGGCCTGGTCGTCCGGCACGGCGTGCGGTTCACCATGGGGATCAGCGCGTTCCTGTTCACCGCCGGGATCTGGTTCGAGCTGATCACCTCGTACGGCGCCACCATCGGTTCCGCGCTCGGCGCGCCGTACGCGCTGTGCCGGGGCGTCGGGCTCGGCGTGCGGGCGCGGTTCGGGATCGGCTACCGGATCCTGGAACCCGTCGTCCAGGTGATCAACAAGTTCCTCAGCCTGCTCAGCCCGTCCCGGGCGCCCCGGATCCCGCCGATCGTGGCGTCGGGCGGGCCGAGCTGGAGCGCCGACGTCTACCGCAACCAGGAGGTGATCCCGCCCGTCTCGATATGCGGACAGCTTCCGGGCTAGGCCGCGCCGACGCTGGGTTAGCGGGCGTCGCTGTGCCACCATCCCGCCATGGACGCCGCACTGGTCGGCCGCGACGCGGTCGTCGAGCGGGTGTGGCGTGCCCTGACCTCCGGTACGCCGGTGCTGCTCGACGGCCCGAGCGGCATCGGCAAGACCGCCCTGTGGCGGGCAGTGGTCGCCCACGCCGGGCGGACCGGCTGGCGGGTACTGTCCGCCGCGCCCACCGAGGCCGAGACCGCGCTGCCGTACGCGGCACTCGCCGACGTGCTCCGCCCGCTCGCGGACGCGCTGCCGGGGCTGCCCGCGCCGCAACGGGTCGCCGCCGACATGGTGCTGCTGACCGGCGAGTACGACGGCGCGGTGGACGAGCGGGCGGTGGGCGCGGCCACCCGTACGCTGCTCGACGCGGCGGTCACCGACGCGCCCCGGGTGCTGCTCGCCGTCGACGATCCGCAGTGGCTGGACCCGCCGAGCGCCCGGGCGCTGCGGTTCGCGCTGCGCCGGCTGACCCGGTGGCCCGCCGTCCTGGCCACCCACCGCGCCGGGGACAGCCCGCCGGTGCCGGTGCCGCTCGGGCTGGACGACGACCCGACCGGACGGCATCCGCTGCTGCGTGCCGACGTACCCCCGCTCTCCCCGCCCGACCTGCACCGCGTCCTCGCCGCCCGGCTCGGCGGCACGCTCAGCCGTCCGCTCACCGACCGGCTGGCCCGCGACGCCGACGGCAACCCGTTGCTGGCGATCGAACTCGCGCGGGCGGTGCTGCGGCTGCCCCGCCCGCCCGCGCACGACGAGGATCTACCCGTACCGTCGTCGCTGCGCCTGCTGCTCGCCGGGACGCTGCGGGCGCTGCCCGGTCCGAGCCGCGACGCGGTGCGGCTGGCCGCGCTGCTGACCGTGCCGACGCTGCGGGACCTGGCGGCGGCGGGAGTGCCGGCCGGGGCGCTGGACGCGGCCGAGGACGCCGGGCTGGTCGTGGTCACGGCGAGCCGGATCGACTTCGCGCACCCCCGGTACGCGGCGGCGGTGCGCGAGAGCATCCCGCCGGGCGCCCGGCGGCGGCTGCACGCGCTGCTCGCCGCCGCTGTCGCCGACCCGGACGAGCGGGCCCGGCACCTGTCCCGGTGCACCATCGCGCCGGACGCCGCCGTGGCCGCCGACCTGGCCGCCGCGGCGGCCCGGCAGCGGATGCGCGGCGCGTCAGCGCTCGCCGCCGACTGGTACGCCCGGGCGGCCGAGCTGACCCCGCCGTCCGTGACCGCCGACCGGAACCGGCGTCGCCTCGACGCGGTGCAGTGCCGCATCGACAGCGGCGACTACGCGGCGGCCGGGCGGGCCGCCGAGGCGGCGGCCGGCGAGCTGACCGGCACCGAGCGGGGCGAGGCGCTGCTGTTGCGCGCGCTCGTCGCGTGGTGCGCCGACGACCTGGTCACCGCCGTCCGGGTCGCCGAGCAGGCGCTCGCCGCCGCCGGGCCGGACGGCGACCTGGCCGGGCGGATCCACACCCACCTGACCATGTTCCACGACCAGCCGGAGCCGGCCCGCCGGCATGCGCGGGCCGCGATCGCCCGGCTGTCCGACCGCGACGAGCACCGCCCGCTGCTCACCGCCGCGCTGCTGCTGCTGTTCTTCCACGAGGTACGCGCCGGCGGCCCGGCGCCCACCGAGCTGCTGGACCGGGCACTGTCGCTGGAGGGCGGTGAGCCGTCCTTCCTGGCCGGTTCGGTGCCGGCGATCTGGTGGAAGTCGGTCGACGACCACGACCGGGCGCGGGCCCGGCTGCACGTGATGCTGGACCTGGCGGTGGCACGCGGCGACGACCCGCTGCGGCACGAGGTGCTGACCCACCTCGGCGAGACGGAACTGCTGGCGGGGCGCTTCGCCGAGGCCGGTACGCACATCGCCGCCGCCCGCGACCTGGGTGAGCAGCTGGGCACCGGGCTGGTGGGCGAGAGCTGGCTGGCCGGTGTGCTCGACGCGCACCGGGGACGGCTGGCGCAGGCGGGCACCGCCGCCGCCGGGCTGCGCCGCGACGACGACCTCGGCGACGCCTGGAGCCGGCGGCTGCACCACCAGCTCACCGGGCTGGTGGCGCTGGCCTCCGGGGAGTGGGCCACCGCGGCGACGGCGTACGGCGCGCTCGCCGCCGACCTGGACGGGTCGGGCATCGCCGAACCGCTGGGTCAGCGCTTCGAGCCGGACTGGATCGAGGCGTGCGTGGGCGCCGGTGACCTGGACACCGCGCACGCCGCGCTGGACCGGCTGGCGCGGCGCCACAGCCGGCTGCCGCGCCCGTGGACGACGCTCGGGCTGGCCCGCAGCCGGGTGCTGCTGGCCGGGGCGACCGGGGCGGATCCGGGCGCGGCGCTGGACGCGCTGACGCAGGCCAGGGCGGCGGTGCCGGAGGCGGTGCTGCCGCTGGACCGGGCCCGCTGCCTGCTCGCCGCCGGCCGCACGTACCGGCGGGTGCGGCGGCGGCGGGAGGCGCGGGCGGCGCTCGACGCGGCGGTGGCCGAGTTCGACGCGCTCGGCGCGTCCGGGTTCGCCGACCGGGCGCGGGCGGAGCTGGGCCGCATCGGCGCCCGCACCCCGGCCCCGACGACGCTCACCGCGACCGAGGAGCGGGTCGCCCGGCTCGCCGCCCGAGGCCAGACCAACCGGCTCATCGCCGACGCGCTCTACATCAGCCCGAAGACTGTGGAGGCCAACCTGGCCCGGGTCTACCGCAAGCTGGGCATCGCCAGCCGCGCCGAGCTGGGCGCGGCGATGGGACGTCCGCCGGGCGACTGACCGTCAGGGCGCGGCGAGCGCGTCCAGGTGCGCGCCGAGCAGTTCCCGGGCGCGCCGGGGCGGCATCCGCTCGGGGTGCAGCAGCGCGTGCAGCGCGAGCCCGTCGAGCAGGGCGTGCAGCCCGGCGACCGCCTCGGGGTCGGCGGCCGGTTCCCCGGTGAGCAGGACGACCGCGAACTCGACGGCGCGGCGGATGCCCTCGTCGGCCTCGGTCATCCGGGCGCGCGCGGCCGGGTCGGTCCGGGTACGCGCGGCGAGCAGCAGCCACACCTCGGCCTCGCGGACGCGCTGACGGTCCAGCGGCAGAAGTTGTTCCAGGATCCGCTGGGCGACCTCGCGCGGGCTGCCGGTGCGGTCCCCGGTGGTGATCCGCTCGGCCGCCTCGGCCTGCACGTGCTCCATGGCGAACACCAGCAGCTCGGTCTGGGTGGCGAAGTAGTGCCGCAGCGCGCTCGGTGACCAGCCCGCCTCGGCCGCGATGCTGCGGACGGTGGCGGCGCCGACGCCGTCGCGGTAGACGACCCGCCACATCGCCCGTGCCAGTTCGGCACGGCGCGCGTCGTGGTCGACGATCTTGGGCACGGGCCCCTCCGGAACCTGGTCGACGAGCACTGTTACGGTTATCGCACAGCGTACTAAAAAAGGAGGGCACATGCTCGTGGCAGTGATCGTCGGATGCGAGGTGGCGTTCTGGGTGGTGCTGCTCGCCGGCCTGATCGCCCGGTACCCGCTGCGACGGCCCCGCCTCGGCGCCGCCCTGCTGATCGCCGTGCCGGTGGTCGACCTCGTACTGCTGGCCGCCACGATGATCGACCTGCGCCGGGGCGCGACCGCCACGTTCGCCCACGGCCTCGCCGCCGCGTACCTCGGGTTCTCGGTGGCGTTCGGGCACAGCATGGTGCGCTGGGCCGACCAGCGGTTCGCACACCGGTTCGCCGGCGGCCCTCCCCCGAGCCGGCCACCCCGGTACGGGATGGCGCGGGCCCGGCACGAGTGGCGGGAGTGGGGCAAGGGCATGATCGGCTGGGCGGTCGCCTGCGCCGTGCTGCTGGCCGGCATCGCCGTGGTGGGCGACAGCGAGCGCACCGCCGAGCTGTGGGCGTGGACCGGCCGGCTCAGCGTGGTGATGGCGGGCTGGCTGGTGTTCTGGCCGGTCGCGTACACCGTCTTCCCGAAGCGGGCGCCGCGCGACGCGTGAGGATCACCGACCGCGCCGGCGATCCGGCCTCAGAGCGGTCGATGCGCGTCGGTGACCCCCGGCCGTCCGGCGGCGGCCGGCTCACCGAGCCGATCGACGGCGATCGCGGCCAGCAAGAGCCCGGCCAGCGCCGCCAGCGCCAGCGGTGGCGGCAGCACCGTCCCGAGCGCGGCCAGCGGCAGTGCCGCCCCGGCGACGGCGAGCCGGGCCGGTCCGACCGGCTGCCCGGTCAGCCGGCGGAACAGCAGCCGCCCGGCCAGGTAGACGGCCGCGCCGCCGAACAGCGCCACCGCGGCGGAGCGGTCCAGCCGGGGCCCGGCCTCCGGGTCCGCGACGTGCTCCAGCACCTGTTCGATACCCAGCGCCAGGTAGATGACGCCGGCGACCAGCAGCAGATGGGTCTGGCTGTAGGCGTCCGCGGCGATCCGGTCCCGCTGCGCCGGCGACGCGGCGGCGAGCGCCCGGGCCGCCGCCGGGGACGTGCGGTGGAAGTACAGCCACCAGAGGCAGGCGGTCACCACGAAACCGACGAGCGCCACGGCGAGGACCGGCGGCTCGGTCACCGCCGAGGCCGCGCCCACCCCCGCGGCCACCACCGACTCCCCCAGCGAGATGATCAGTACCAGGCCGTACCGCTCGGCGAAGTGCGTCGGGCTGCGCAGCGGCCAGGCTCCCCGGCGGGCGTACGACAGCCGTTGACCGGCCACCTCGACGGCGAAGCCCAGCACCCACAGCACCGCGTGTGCGGCCCCGTCCAGCAGCGCGCCGAGCAGCAACGGCACCCAGCCCACGGCGCTGACGAGCGCGAAGAACCGGATCCGGGCGCGCAGCTCCGGGTCGTCCGCGGCGGTCCAGTGGAACAGCGTCAGGTGCACCACGCGCAGCACCACGTACGCCAGCACGACGATCAGCGGCCCGTCCAGCCCCGGACCCGGCGTCCACGCTTCCGGCATGGCGAGGGCGGCCAGGAACAACGCGGCCATCGCGATCAGGAACCCGCCGCGCACCACCCCGACGTCGGCGGGCGTGTGGTTGCCCAACCAGGCGTACGACAGCCACGCCACCCAGAGCAGCACGAGCAGGAGCATGCCCTGGGCCATCGTGGTCAGGGTCGGGTGCGGCTCGATCAGCGCCATGATCCGGGTGAGCGCGAAGACGAAGACCAGGTCGAAGAAGATCTCGAAGGGGGTGACGCGGCGCTGGTCCGGCCCCGGCCGGGGCGGGCGCAGCCGCCCTCGCACCCGTTCGCGTGCCACGTCCGCCGCCCTCCGCCGGTCCACCTCCTGCGCCGACGGTAGGCGGCCCCGGACGGGCGGTCGGGTGTTTCCCGCGATCACGCCCGGCGCGGTCTGCCGGACCGGTGCCCGCTGAGCGGCACGACGAGGCGGCGCGGCCGGGCTGTCAGGCAGGGCGGCGGCGGGCGGCTCAGCCGGCGTCGGCGTCCGGCCAGGCGGCGTCGGCGTCCGGCCAGGCGGCGCGGACAAGCGCGGGCAGCACCTCGCCGGCCGGGCCGCGCAGGTTCACCGCGCAGATCGCGTCCAGCGGCGTCGGCACCGGGTTCACCTGCACCACGGGCGCGCCGAGACGGGCCGCCACGAGCGGGATCTCGGCGGCCGGGTGCACGAGCGCCGAGGTGCCCACCGTCAGCAGCAGGTCGCAGCCGGACGCCGCCTCGACCGCCGCGTCGAGCGCGGCCGACGGCAGCGCCTCGCCGAACCACACCACCCCGGGCCGCACGGGCGCGCCGCATCCGGCGCACGCGGGCGGGGTCAGCGGCCCGTCCGGCGGTTCCGGCATGCCGTCGGGCGCCGCCGCGTCGCCGGGTGCCGCGTCGTCCCCGGGTGCCGCCGCGTCCTCGGGGATCGGCGCGGGCCGGGCGCAGGCCGAACAGCGGGGCGCGAACAGGCTGCCGTGCAGGCGTACCGGGGCGGGCACGCCGCCGCGCTCGTGCAGGTCGTCGACGTTCTGCGTGATCACCACGGTGTCGGGCAGCCGGGCCGCGATCGCCGCCACCGCCCGGTGCCCCGGATTCGGGAGCGCCCGGCGCACCCCGCGGCGGCGTGCCTCGTACCAGCCCCAGACCAGCGCCGGGTCGGCCCGGAACGCCGCCGGGGTCGCCAGTTCCTGCGGGTCGTACCGCTGCCAGAGCCCGGTCTGGGCGTCCCGGAACGTCGGCACGCCGCTCTCGGCCGACATGCCGGCCCCGGTGAACACCACCGGCCGCCGGGCGGCGGCGAGCAGCCGGCCCGCCTCGGCCAGCTCCGGCCCGGTCACACGTCCACCGTCAGCCGCACGTCGACCCGGTCGCCCAGCTCGATGCCCTCGGCCCGGCGCGCCGCGACCCGCAGCGGCACCACGTACCGGCCGTCCTTGGGCCACAGCGACGTCCGCCAGCCGGTGCCGCCGATGCGGACCGTCACCGGGATCATGCCCCAGCCGTAGGTGACCGACGCCGAGGCGGCCTCGATGGCCGCGCTCTGCTCGTCGGGCACCGTGACGAAGTGGTACGGCGCCGGGCCGCGCCAGAACCACACCTCGCCGCTGAACGCCAGCTCCATCCGGTCAGGATAGGGGCCGGGACCGACGCGACCGCAGCAGCCGCAGCCCGGTCACCGTCACCCAGGCGAACAGCGGGAACACGGCGACGCGTTCCATGCCGCCCACGCCGATGCCGGCGTCCACCCGGGACAGGAACAGCACGGTGCCGGCCAGGCCGAGCAGGCCCAGGAGCGCGCTGACGGTCCGCAGCTCGCGCAGCAGCGGCGACCGGCCGAGCGCGGCGGCGAGCAGCGCCGCGTTGCCGAGCGCGAAGACCAGCAGCGCGCCGAGCACGTGCAGGTTCTCGTCCACGTCGGCCGGGTGGAGGCCGGCCAGCACGTACCCGGATCCGGCGGCCACTGCCGACGCGACGGTGACGGTCGCGGCGCGGCCCGGGCGCAGCGCCCGGTGTGCGAGCAGCGCGCCGAGCGCGAGCAGCAGCCCGGCGCCGACGAACACGGCGTTCATGAGCGGGTGCCACGGCGAGCAGACCGGACGCGGGCGGCTGCTGTCCCACACGCCGCAGGTCACGTTGCCGAGGTCGCTGATGTTGTGCTCGGCCCAGCTGAACCGGGGCTGCTCCCAGGCCAGGCCGACGACCACGTTGGCGACCAGGAACGACACGGCGGCGAGCAGCCAGCAGGCGCCCGCGAGGCGGTTTCTCATCCGCCGAGTGCACCGTCCCGGGGCATCCCGGCGCACGGGGCGTGGCGGGCCGGTTCGAGGTAGGGCCAGGCCTACCCGGAGAGCGGGGTCCAGCCGGCTGGGAAGCACGGCGTGGTCTGGCTAGCGTCACCGCATGACCGTTGATCACGGGCTGGCCGGCGCGTTGCGCCGCCGCCGCTACCTGCTGTCCGCGTGGCCGTGGCGGGCACTGGCGTACGCCGTCACGACGCTGCCCCTGGCCGGCGCGGCGGCGCTCGGCGCGGCGGTGGTCGCCGCGCCACTGCTGCTGGTGGCCGGCGCGCTGCGGCGGGGCCGCCCGGTCGACGCCCCGGCGCTGGCGGTGCTGGCCGTGCTGGCGCTCGCGGTGGTGGCGCTCGCCCCGCTGGCCGGCGCGCCGGTGGCTGCCGTCGAGCGGTGGCGCCTCGGCCTGGTCGACGACCGCCCGGTGACAGCACCGCGGTGGCGTGGGCTCGCCGCCCGCCTCACCACCGCCGCCGGGTGGCGGGAGGCCGCGTACCTGGCCGTGCTGGGTGTGGCGGTGCCGCCGGCGTACGGAACGGTCGGTCTGCTCGCGCTGCTGGACGCGGTGCTGATCGCCGGTCCGTGGCTGGCCGGCGGCGAGGACCGGATCGTGCTGGTCTGGGCCACAGTCGACTCCCCGGCCGAGGCGGTGCCGTACGCGCTCGCCGGTCTGCTGGCGGTTCCGGCGCTGGTCTACCTGGCCGGCCTGCTCGTAGCGGTCCAGGCGACGGTGGCCCGCCTGCTGCTCGACGACGCGCCCGCCGGTACGGCGCTGCGCGAGGTGACCCGGTCCCGGGCCCGCCTGGTGAGCGCCTACGAGGCCGAGCGCCGCCGCATCGAGCGGGACGTGCACGACGGCGTGCAGCCGCGCCTGACCAGCCTCACCCTCCAGCTCGGGCTGGCCCGCCTCGACGTGCCGGACGACTCCCCGGCGGCGGGGCCGCTCGCGGCGGCGCACGAGCAGGCCAAGGAGCTGATGGTGACGTTGCGCGGGATCGTCCACGGCATCCGTCCGGCGCAGCTCAGCGAACTCGGCCTGGCCGCCGCCGTCGGTGACCTGGCCGCCCGGTCGGTCGTCCCGGTCGCCGTGCACGCCGACCTGACCCGCCCGGTGCCGGAGCTGGTGGAGACCACCGCCTGGTACGTGGTCTCGGAGACGCTCGGCAACGTGGCCCGGCACGCCGGGGCCACCCGGGCGCAGGTGCGGCTGATCCGCGACGAACGGCTGCTGGTGGTGGAGGTGTGCGACGACGGCCGGGGCGGCGCCGACCCGGCGCGCGGCACCGGCCTGACCGGGCTCGCGGACCGGGTGGCCGCGGTGGACGGGCGGCTGCTGCTGTCCAGCCCGCCCGGTGGGCCTACCCTCGTGCGGGTGGAGCTGCCGTGCCGTCCGTGATCCGGGTCGTCCTGGCCGAGGACGAGGTCCTGCTGCGGGAGGGCCTGGTCGGCCTGCTGACCCGGTTCGGCTTCGCGGTGGACGCCGCCGTGGGTTCCGCCCCGGAGCTGCTCGACGCGGTCCGCACGCACCGGCCCGATCTGCTGGTGACCGACATCCGGATGCCGCCGCAGCACCGCGACGACGGCCTGCGCGCGGCGGTCACGCTACGCGCCGAGCGCCCGGACCTGGCCGTGGTGGTGCTCAGCCAGCACGTGCAGAGCGGGTACGCCGCCGCGCTGCTCGACAGCGGCGACGGCAACCGGGTCGGCTACCTGCTCAAGGACCGGGTGGCAGACGTCGCCGAGTTCGCCGCGACGCTGCGCCGGGTGGCGGCCGGCGGCACCGCCGTCGACCCGGACGTGGTGCGGCACCTGCTGCGCCGCCCCCGCGACCCGCTCGGCCCGCTGTCCCCCCGGGAGCGGGAGGTGCTGGGGCTGGTCGCCGAGGGCCACTCCAACGCCGCGATCGCGGCCCGCCTGCACGTCACCGAGGCGGCGGTGGGCAAGCACGTGGGCAACATCCTGGCCAAGCTCGGCCTGCCGCCGGACGAGGACACCAACCGGCGGGTGCTCGCAGTGCTGGCCTGGCTGCGCGCGGCGCGCTGACCGGGCGTTACAGGCTCATCGGTCCGGGGTCGGTGGCCAGCGCCCGGAACCGCTCGCGCGGGTCGGACACGAGCCGCCGTGCGGTGAGGTCGAGCAGCCCGCCGACGCCGGACACCGAGGCGACGGGGGTGCCGTCGGCCCGGGTGAACTCCTGGCCGATCCGGAACGTCTTGCCCTCGCCCCAGTGGAACTCGCAGGTCACGTCGACCTCGTCGCCGCCGCGCAGCTCCCGCAGGTAGCGCACCGTCACCTCCAGCGCGACCGGCCCGACGCCGCCGGCGAGCAGCCGGTCCTGGCCGATGCCGGATGCGCGCAGGCACTCCCAGCGGGCGTGCTCGGCGTACTGGAGGTAGACCGCCTGGTTGAGGTGCCCCTGCGTGTCGAGTTCGTAGCCGCGCACGGTGACGCGTACCCGGAACGGATCTGCCATGCCGGCAGCCTAACCAGGGGCGCAGCGGTAATCCGCGTGCGGTCCGGGCCGCGCGGCCCTAGCCTGCCCGGCGTGACCCTGGAGATCGTGACACTGGCGCAGCGGCCCGACCTGGCGCCGCTGCTGGACAACGACTTCGACGGCGCCTGGCCGCCGTTCATGCTCTGGGATCCGATGGGGGCGCTCTACTACGGCGTCGCGCACGAGCTGCACCCCGAGTTCGTCTTCGCCGCCGTCGACCCGGCCGAGCCGGGCCGGGCCGTGGCCCGCGGGTACGCGGTGCCGCTGCGCTGGACCGAGGACGAGCTGCCCGACGGCGGCTGGGACCGGGTGATCCAGCGGGCCACGCTCGGCCGGCTCACCGGGTCGACGCCGAACCTGGTGTCCGCGCTGGAGATCTGCGTGCGACCGGACCGGCGCGGCGGCGGGGTGTCCGGGCTGATGCTCGCGGCCATGCGCGCGGCGGTGGCCCGCGCCGGCTTCGACACGCTGGTGGCGCCGGTGCGCCCGAGCGGCAAGGCCGCCGTCCCGGACGTGCCGATGACCGAGTACGTGGCCCGGCACCGCCCGGACGGGCTGCCGGCCGACCCGTGGCTGCGGGTGCACGTCCGCGCGGGCGGGGTGATCGAGCGGATCGCGCCCCGCTCGATGACGGTGACCGGCACGCTCGCCGACTGGCGGCGCTGGACCGGGCTGCCGTTCGACACCTCCGGCCCGGTACGCGTGCCCGGAGCGCTGACGCCGGTGCTCGTCGACGCCGACCACGACCACGCCGCGTACGTCGAGCCGAACGTGTGGGTGCGGCACCGGCTCTGAGCGGGCCCGCGGGTCAGGCCGGCCAGGCGTGCCCGATCCCGTCGAGCAGCAGCACGACGCCCTCGGTGGCCGCCTCCCGGTCCCGGGAGATCTCCCGGTACTCCGGCGAGGTGGACCAGCGCTCGAAGTCCTCGCGGCTGTCGAAGGACAGGAGCACCGCCTTCTGGTGCGGCCATTCCCCCTCCACCACGCGGGGGGCGGTGTCGGCGGCGAGCAGCTTCCCGCCGTATCGGGCCAGCACCGGCGGGAAGGCCGCGGCATACCTGTCGTAGCGCGCCCGGTCGTGGATGGTGAGCTGTGCGAGGGCGTAGACGGTCACCGGCTCAGGCTACCGACCGCCCGACGGCTGCGGCCTCGTCCGTCGGGCCGGATCCCGCACCTCGCGAGCCGGGTCGACTGTCCGGTGTGCTCTAGCCATTATGGCCCTGACCTGCGAATACTGATAGCAGGTCCGCGCGGCGTGGGGGGAAAGAGGTGGGGCACGATGATCGAGCAGGAGACCCAGCCGGAGGCCATACCCGAGCCCCGGAACGCGCCGGAGGGCGGGCCGTCCCGGCCCGCCGCGTCGGTTCCCGGTGCGGTGTGGCAGGTCCGCGTACGGACCAAGCTCGACGACCTGTACCAGCAGCTCGCGGTGCTGTCCCCGCGCGACCCCGAGCGGGCCGAGGCGCTGCGCGCGCAGCTGTCCCGGGTGGAGGTGGTGCTCGGACGCAGCGGCGTGGTCGAGTGGTTGCGCGGCGGCAACCTGGAGTACGCGTGGCAGACGATCCACTCGGTGGAGCGGGCCATGGTGGCGCTGCGCTCCGCGGACGAGCTGACCGGGCTGCTGCCCGCGTACCGCAGCGCGGCGGCGCAGGTGCTGCCCGCCGACGACAAGGTGCTCACCGACCTCGACCCGTCGGCCGGCGCCCCGTCCGAGGCGCTGCTGCGCGCCCGGGTGCAGGCGCTGCTGCTGCGCTACCACTCGGCGTCCGACGAGTTCCACGAGTCGGCGCGCCGGCTGCGCAACCGGATGCTGGGCCTGTCGGTGTTCGCGCTGCTGGCGGAGGTCCTGGTGGTGCTGGTGCAGTGGCTCAGCCACGACGTCCGGCTGCTGGAGGCGCCGACCGACGCCGGTGGCGTACCGGCCTGGCGGCTGTTGTTCTTCGTGCTGATCGCCGGGGCCCTCGGGGCGTTCCTCAGCGCGCTGCCGTCGATGATCACCTCCCGGTCCGGCGGGCTGCCCTACAAGCTGCCGTTCCAGCAGGGGCTGCTCAAGCTCGCCGTCGGCCCGCTGGTCGCGGTGGTCGGCATCATGCTGGTCATCGGCGGCCTGGTGGAGACCAGCGTGAGCAGCACCGCCGCGCTGCTGGGCCTGGCGATCGTGTTCGGTGCCGGGCAGCAGGCGGTCACCGCGTTCGCCGACCGGCGGGCGGCCGAGCTGCTCGGCCCGGCGGCCAAGAGCTGATGCCGCGCGGGTGGCCGCCGGCCCTGGGTAGCCTGATCCCATGATCTTCATTACCGCCAAGTTCCGGGTCCGCCCGGAGGACGCCGACCGCTGGCCGCAGATCGCCGCCGACTTCACCGCCGCGACCCGGGCCGAGCCCGGCTGCCTGTGGTTCGACTGGTCCCGCAGCCTGGACGACCCGACCGAGTACGTGCTGGTCGAGGCGTTCCGGGACGACGAGGCGGGCGCCGCGCACGTGCAGTCGGAGCACTTCCGGACCGCCCAGCGCACGTTGCCGCCGCACCTGGCCGAGACGCCCCGGATCGTCAACATGACGGTGCCGCAGCAGGACTGGTCGCGCCTGGGCGAGATGGCGGTGCCGGGCGACGCCTGACCGGGTGACCGGTCCGGCGCGGGCGGCGGTCGTGCCGCCCGCGCGGCCGGTCAGGGGATGGTCAGGCCGTACGCGGCGAGGATCTCCAGGATCGGCTGGTAGTAGCTGGTGCCGCCGCTCGCGCAGTTGCCGCTGCCGCCGGACAGGACGCCGATGACGGTGCCGGTCGCCGCCACGTAGAGCGGGCCGCCGCTGTCGCCCGGTTCGGCGCAGATGTTCGTGCGGATGAGCCCGGTGACGCTGCCCTCGGCGTAGTTGACAGTCGCGTTCAGCCCGGTGACGGTGCCGCACCGCACGCCCGTGGTGGCCCCGCTGCGGCAGACCGCCTGCCCGACGTACGCGCTGCCCGCGGCGGTGACGGTGACCTGCCCCGGGTAGGTGTGGATCGCGCTCGGGTGGGCGACGGTGCCGGTGTAGCGGACCACGCCGTAGTCGTTGCCGGGGAAGCTGCTGCCGGTCCGGCTGCCCAGCACCGTGGTGCGGGCGCTGTCGGCGTACCAGGTGGCGGCGAGGCGGGTGCAGTGCCCGGCGGTCACGAAGTACCAGGTGGCGCCGCTGCGCACGTTCGCGCCCAGTGAGCAGCGCCCGCCGCCGCCGTGGATCGCCTGACCGCCGGCGATGAGCGTGCGCAGCCGCCCGGGTTCGTGGCGCAGCACCGCGCCGGCCCGGTCGGCGGTCCGGCGCAACGCGGCCAGCTCGCGCCCGCGTACCGTGTCGTCGGCGGTGACTGTCAGCCGGCCGGTGGCCGGGTCGTGCCCCCAGGCGGTGCCGGGCGTGCGGATCGCGGCGAGCGCGGCGGGCTCGGGCGGCGGTGCGGCGGCGCCGGCCCGGGCAACCGCCGGGGTGCCGGCGAGCAGGGCGGCGAGGACGAGTACGACGAGCGCGGGTCGGCGCATCCTCCAGGACCTCCTCCATCGTCTACGGTCGATTCGTCAAGCATCGGCCCGGCGACGCGATCGACTCAACCGGCAGAACCGGCGCTCCCCGAAACTTCCGGAGCCGCGCCGGGCGGTACGCGCGTGCCCGCCTACCGCCCCCGCCCGGGATTCCGCCCGTTCGCCCGGCGCCGCGTGCCCCGATGTCGACATATCGAGGTGATTAAGTTTTCGGAACGCTTCCGGTAGGCTCCGGGCAGAGATTCGCTTCGATCCACTCACGATGTGCCGGGGATCCACTCCCCCACCTGGCGCGGCCACCGGGCGGCCGCGCGGAGCCGACATCGTGGCGGGCGGTGGCCGAGGCGAGCCGATCCCATTGACAGGCTAGAGAGGCGTTCAGATGGACAAGGTGCTCGCCCGCGGCAGCGGGAGCGCGGCAGCCCGGTCACGCCCGCGGACCGCTGTGGTCGCGATGGTGGCGGGGGCCGCGGTGGTCGCCGCCACGATAGCGGCGGCGACCAGCGCCAGCGCCGGTACGACGCTCGGCGCGTCGGCGGCGGAGCAGGGCCGGTACTTCGGCACGGCGGTGGCGGTGAACAAGTTGTCCGACAGCACGTATGTCGGCATCCTGAACCGCGAGTTCAACATGGTCACCGCCGAGAACGAGATGAAGTGGGACGCCACCGAGCCGTCCCAGAACCAGTTCAACTTCAGCAGCGGCGACCGGCTCGTCGCGCACGCCCAGGCCAACGGCATGCGGGTACGCGGACACGCGCTGGCCTGGCACTCGCAGCAGCCCGGCTGGGCGCAGAACATGTCCGGCAGCGCGCTGCGCCAGGCGATGCTCAACCACGTCACCCAGGTCGCCACCCACTACCGGGGCAAGATCCACTCCTGGGACGTGGTGAACGAGGCGTTCGACGACGGCAACAGCGGCGCCCGCCGCAACTCCAACCTGGAGCGCACCGGAAGCGACTGGATCGAGGCCGCGTTCCGTGCCGCCCGCGCCGCCGATCCGGGCGCCAAGCTCTGCTACAACGACTACAACACCGACAACTGGTCGTGGGCCAAGACCCAGGCGGTCTACAACATGGTGCGGGACTTCAAGTCCCGGGGCGTGCCGATCGACTGCGTCGGTCTCCAGTCGCACTTCAACAGCGGGTCGCCGTACCCGAGCAACTACCGCACCACGCTGCAGAACTTCGCCGCGCTCGGCGTCGACGTGCAGATCACCGAGCTGGACATCGAGGGTTCGGGCAGCAGCCAGGCCACCACGTACGGCAACGTGACCCGGGACTGCCTGGCCGTGCCGCGCTGCAACGGCATCACGGTCTGGGGCATCCGGGACACCGACTCCTGGCGGGCCAGCGGCACCCCGCTGCTGTTCGACGGCAGCGGCAACAAGAAGCAGGCGTACACCGCCGTGCTGAACGCGCTCAACGAGGGCGGCACCCCGCCGCCTACCACCGCGCCGCCGACCAGCACGCCGCCCACCTCGGCGCCGCCCACCAGCACGCCGCCGACCAGCGCGCCGCCCACGACTCCCCCGCCGACCGGCGCCTGCACCGCCACGTTCACCGTCAACCAGTGGCCGGGCGGCTTCGTCACCAACGTCCGCATCACCGCGGGCTCCTCCGGACTCAACGGCTGGGCCGTGTCGCTGACAGTGCCCTCGGGCTCGGCGATCACGAACACCTGGAGCGCCCAGGCCAGCGGCACCAGCGGTGCGGTGACCTTCCGCAACGTGGACTACAACCGCCAGGTCGGTGCCGGTGGCACCACCGAGTTCGGCTTCCAGGGCACGGGTACCGCGCCCTCCGGCACGCCGGCCTGCGCGGCCGGCTGACAGTCGACGCGACCCGGCACGGGGCCACCGTGCCGGGTCGCGTCGAGGGCGGGCAGCAGCCCGCGACCGTACAGTGGGGTAGGTCCTGTTCCACCGTTTCGCCGGAAGGACCACAGTGAACCGACGCATCAGGACCGCCCTCGGCGTCGCCCTGACCGCCGCCCTCGTCACCACCGCCGCCCCGGCCCCCGCCACCGCCCACGACCGCCGCCCGAGCGTCATCGCGCTGCCCGACGGCTTCCAGCCGGAGGGCGTCGCCGCCGCCGGCCGGTACGCCTGGTTCGGGTCGCGGGCCACCGGCGAGATCTACCGCGCCGACCTCATCACCGGAGCGGGCCGGCAGGTCAGCCCCGCCACCGGCACCCCCTCGCTCGGCCTGAAGGTCGACCCGCGGGGCCGGCTGTTCGTGGCCGGTGGCACCGCCGGTGACGCCCGGGTGATCGACACGCGCACCGGCGCCGTGCTCGCGAGCTACCGGTTCGCCGACGCGCCGACGTTCGTCAACGACGTGGCGCTCACCCGCGACGCCGCCTGGTTCACCGACTCGAACCGGCCGATGCTGTACCGCCTGCCGCTGGGGCGCGGTGGCACGCTGCCGCCCGCCGACGGCTTCACCACGCTGCCGCTGACCGGCGACTTCCAGCAGACCGGCACCGGCATCAACCTCAACGGCATCGCGCCCACGCCGGACGGGCGGGCGCTGATCGTCGTGCAGTCGAACACCGGCACGCTGTTCCGGGTGGACCCGGCCACCGGCGTCACCACCACCGTCGACGTGCCGGGGAGCACGTTCGTCAACGGCGACGGCCTGCTGCTGCTCGGCCGCACGCTGTACGTGGTGCAGAACCGGCTCAACCAGGTCGCCGTGGTCGAGCTGAACCGCGCCGGCACCACCGGTGTGCTGCGCCGGGTGCTCACCGATCCGGACTTCGACGTGCCGACCACCGTCGCCAGCGCCCTCGGGCGGCTCTACCTGCCCAACGCCCGGTTCTCCACCCCGCCGACGCCGGCCACCCCGTACACGGCTGTCGCCGTCGACGCACGCTGAGCGGGCCGCCGCCCGCGCCGGACGTCCGGCGCAGGCGGCGTCGCTCACTCCTCCATCTCCGGGCCGAGCAGCCGGATCTCCTCGATGTCGATGGCCGCCTGGAGCTGCCGCAGCACCGCGTCGTCGATCTGCCTGGTGTTGCGCAGCCGGGTGATCTCCTGCCGCTTGTGGTCGAGCACCCGAAGCCGCAGCCGGCGGGCCATCTCCCGCTCCGCCTCCGCGTCCTCGCCACCCGGGTCGCGGGCGTCGGCCAGGTGGTCCTCGTAGTCGGCGCGCAACCGGTCCACGGTGTCCTGGGTGGCGCCCACGTCGCTGGCGGCCCGGGGCAGCGCCTCCAGTGCCGCCTCGGTGGCCCGGATCCGGGCCCAGCGCACCTCCTCGTCGCGTTCCCGGTCGCCGGTCAGGCCGGCCCAGCTCACGACCGCGGGCAACGTGGTGCCCTGCACCAGCATGATCAGCACGATCACCACGACGGTGACGAAGATGATCAGGTCACGTTCGCGTACCGGGCTCCCGTCGTGCATGGCGACCGGCACGGCGAGCGCCGCGGCGAGCGAGACGGCGCCCCGGAACCCGGCCCAGCCCACGGCGGTACGCATCCGGCCGTCGAAGTGCCGCGCCCGGCTCGACTCCCGCCGGTCCACCCGTTGCAGCGCCGACACCGACAGGTGCACCCAGAGCAGGCGGATCGCCACCACGACCGCTGCGACGAGCACCGCGATGCCGAGCGACGCGGTCGGCGAGTGGCTGGTGATGCTGCGCAGCGAGCGCGGCACCTGCGTGCCGAGCAGTACGAACAGCCCACCGTTGATCATGAAGGTGGAGAGGTCCCAGAACGCGAACGCGGTGACCCGGGAACGGGCCCGGATCACCCGGGGCGCGGCGTACGACAGCAGCAGCCCGGACACGACCACCGCGAGCACCCCGCTGGCGTGCACCGCGTCGGCGAGCAGGAACGCGACGAACGGGGTGAGGATGCTCAGCCCGCCCTCGCGCATCGGGTCGTCCACGTGCTTGCGGATCAGCACCACGACCGCGCCGACGAGCAGGCCCGCGGCCACCCCGCCGGCCGACTTGCCGACGAACTCGCCGCTGAGCGTCAGCGCACCGGGCACCGTACCGCCCGCGACCACGCCCGCCGCCACCGCGAACAGCACGAGCGCCGTACCGTCGTTGACCAGGCTCTCCGCGCGCAGCGTGGTGAGGATGCCGCGCGGCATCCGTTTGGCCAGGCCGGCCACGGCGGCGGCGTCGGTCGGCGCCAGGACGGCCCCGAGCACCCACGCGGCGGCCGGCTGTACGCCGAGGGCCTGCGCGGTGTACGCGACGGCGACCATCGTGACGATCACCAGCACGACGGCGAGCCCGACGATCACCGTGAGGTTGGCCCGGATCTCGCGGAGGCTGATGACCAGACTCTCCCGGTAGAGGATCGCCGGAAGGAACAGCACCAGCACGACCTCGGGTTCGAGGATCAGGTTTTCGAACGGCGGCAGCAGGCCGATCAGCGCGCCCATCGCGATCAGCAGGACCGGCGGCGCGACGCTGTAGCGACCGCCGATGGTGGTGCCGACGAGCACGGTGGCACCCAGCACCGTGATCAGCACGAGTGCTTCCACGCCGTACCCCCGTCACCGTCCGCCGGGGATCACGGTGCCCTACGGCGGCGGCCCGGCGGGGCGGAACGGGTGATCGTTACTCGAAGCGGGCCGGGTCGCCGGCGCCGCGGCGCAGGATCTCCGGCTCGGGGCCGGACAGGTCGACCACTGTGGTCGGCTCCAGCCCGCAGTCCCCGGCGTCGACCACGGCGTCGACGAGGTGGTCGAGCCGTTCCTTGATCTCCCAGCCCTGGGTCATCGGCTCGTCCTCGCCGGGCAGCAGCAGCGTGCTGGTCAGCAGCGGCTCGCCGAGTTCGGCGAGCAGCGCCTGGGTCACGGTGTGCCGGGGTACGCGCGCCCCGACCACCCGGCGCCGCGGGTCCTGCAACCGGCGGGGCACCTCGGCGGTGGCCGGCAGCAGGAAGGTGTAGCTGCCCGGGATGACGGACTTGACCTGCCGGAAGACCGCGTTGCTGAGCTTGACGAACTGGCCGAGCTGGGCGAAGTCGGCGCACATCAGGGTGAACGGGTGCCGGTCGTCGAGCCGCCGGATCTCCCGGATCCGCTCCACGCCGTCGCGGTTGCCGATCCGGCAGCCGAGCGCGTAGCAGGAGTCGGTCGGGTAGGCGATCACCCCGTCGGCGCGCAGCAGGTCCACCACCTGCCGGATCACGCGGGGCTGGGGGTTGTCCGGATGCAGGTCGTAGTACCTCGCCACGCCGGCCAGCCTATGTCCACGCCCGGGCGGGCGCAGGTTTGGCCGGGGCGGTTTCCGGAAACAGGTGGGGGCCGTTCACGACAGGGGGACCGAATCATGTCCGAAGCCAGCACAGACCGCGTCGCCGACCGCCCCGCGGAGGTGACCGATCCGCTGCTGTGGGACCTGGCCGCCGCGGTGGCCGACGCGCACCAGCCGGACGCCGAGCGCGTCTGCACCAGCCCGAGCTGCGTCGGGGCGGCGTGGCCGTGCGCGGCCTGGAACAACGCGCAGGCGGGGCTGAGCGCCGCCCGGACGCCGCGGCAGCCCGCCGCGCCCCGGCAGTCCGCCGGCTCGCCGCAGTCCGCGTCGCGGCCGGTCGCCGGACAGCCGGTCGCCGGGCAGCCGGGCGCCGGTCGAGCCGGTGCCGCCGGTGAGCCGGGCACGGCTGCGGCACGCACCGACGTGCGGAGTCTCGCCGCCACCGCCGCCTGACTCAGCGTAGGCGTACGCGTCCTCGCGCCGCCCCCGGCCGCCTCGGTCGGGGGCGGCGCTTCGTGCGGGCCGTCGACGCTGGTCAGGGCGCTTCGCGAGGTGACCGGAGGGCCTTCCGTGAGCACGGGAGAGCGCTCTCTTTGGTAACAAGACATTGACGGAGCCGTAACCCGAACCTTACTGTCCCTTCTCAAGAGAGCGCTCTCACGACTGCCGGAACACCATTTCGTACCCCGCCTTCTCCTCGTGAAGGGGACCTCCATGAACCTCCTGCGGGACTTCTCCCCCGACCCCGTACCCCCGACCGCGCCCGTCCCGTCCCCGGCCCGCCGTCGCGGTCTGCGGGCGACCGCCCTCGTCGCCGCGTCCGTGCTCGCCGCCGGCCTGCTGGGCGCCGTGGCCGGCGGCGGCGGCACGGCCACCGCCGGCGCCGTCGGCGCGGGCAGCTACACCGAGACGCTGCCGCCCGGCGCCCAGCTGCCCAAGGGCTGCGGCGCGATCAGCACCAACCCGCGCATCTTCACCACCCCCGACGCGCCCGCCGGCGCCATCCCCACCAACGACTGGTGGTCGTCGCTGATCTGGAAGCGCAACAACTGCGCCGGCAGCGAGAACCTGCACGCCCACCCGCTGGCGTTCAAGGCCGAGAACAACGGGCTCGGCCTGTCGTACACCACCACCCCGGCCATCAGCGGCACCGCGACCGGCGTCGGCGAGTTCCACTACCCGTACGGCGAGGACGTCCGCGTCGGGATGCCCGGACTGTCCGCGCCGGTCGTCAAGGCCGCCGACTGGAGCGACTGGACGGTCACCGCCGACTGGAGCGACGGCAGCCGCACCATGCGCGCCACCATCGGCCACGGGCTGCCGTTCAGCTACTACACGGTCAGCGGCGGCACCGCGCAGCTCACCGCCACCGCGACGCCCACCGTGTGGCGCAACTCCGGCGCCACCATCGGCTTCACTGTCAACGGCCACGACTACGTCGCGTACGCACCGACCGGCGCGACCTGGACCGTCAACGGCGCCGGCATCAGCTCGACGCTGGCCGGCAAGGGGTACTTCTCGGTCGCGGTGCTGCCCGGCGGCGGCGACCGGGCCGCCCTGGCCGACACCTACGGCCGGTACGCCCACGCCCACGTCACCGGCACCCGGATGAGCTACACGTACGACCCGTCGGCGGGAACGGTGCGCACCACGTACGCGTTCACCACCACGCCCCGCGAGGGCAGCGAGACGAAGACAGTGGTGGCGCTCTACCCGCACCAGTGGCGCAGCCTCACCGGCGCCACCCCGATCACCCCGACGTACGTCTCGGCGCGCGGCGCCATGCGGGTGCTCACCGGCGTGCCGTCGTTCACCACCACGATGCGTTTCACCGGTGTGCTGCCCGAGGTGCCCGCCGTCGGCGACTCCAGCGGCGCGGACCTGGCCACCGTCACCGGCTACCTCAACGCCGAGCAGGGCAACCCGGAGGGCGTCAGCGGCCGGGACACCTACTGGGCGGGCAAGGGACTCGGCCGGGCCGCCCGGATCGCCGAGATCGCCGACCAGCTCGGGCAGACCCCGGTCCGCGACGCGGCGGTGACCGCGATGAAGAACCGGCTGACCAACTGGCTCACCGCCGGCTCGGGCGAGACCAGCCAGCTGTTCTACTACGACCGCAACTGGGGCACGCTGATCGGCTACCCGGCCTCGTACGGCTCCGACGAGGACCTCAACGACCACCACTTCCACTACGGCTACTTCATCGCCGCCGCCGCCACTGTCGCCAAGTTCGACCCGGGCTGGGCCGACGACAGCCGCTACGGCGGCATGATCGACCTGCTCATCCGCGACGCCAACAACTACGACCGCGCCGACAGCCGCTTCCCCTACCTGCGGGACTTCGACATCTACGCCGGGCACGACTGGGCCTCCGGGCTGGCGCCGTTCTTCGCCGGCAACAACCAGGAGTCCTCCTCGGAGGGGATGAACTTCGCCAACGCGCTGATCCAGTGGGGTCAGGCCACCGGCGACACCGCCGTCCGTGACGCCGGGGTCTACCTGTGGACCACGCAGTCGGCGGCCATCTCCGAGTACTGGTTCGACGTGTACGACCAGAACTTCCCGGCCGCGTTCGGGCACAAGACGGTCGGCATGGTGTGGGGCGACGGCGGGGCGTACGCGACCTGGTTCTCCTCCGCGCCGGAGATGATCCAGGGCATCAACATGCTGCCGATCACCGGCGGTCACCTCTACCTGGGCGACCACCCCGAGTACGTCAAGGCCAACTACGCCGAGCTGGTCACCAACAAGGGCGGCCCGCCGACCGTGTGGCAGGACATCATCTGGGAGTTCCTGGCCCTCGGCGACGGCGAGCAGGCGCTGCGCAACTTCCGGGCGAACAGCGGGTTCACCAGCGAGGAAGGTGAGAGCAAGGCGCACACGTTCCACTGGATCCGCAACCTCGCCGCGCTCGGCACCGTGGACACCACGGTCACCGCGAACCACCCGCTGGCGAAGGTGTTCGTCAAGAACGGCGCCCGCACCTACGTGGCGTCGAACATCACCGCCCGGCCGCTCACAGTCACGTTCTCCAACGGCACCACGCTCACCGTGCCGGCCGGGAGGACGGCCACCTCCGGGGCGTACGCGTGGAGCGGCGGCGACGCCACCGGCGGCGTGACCGTGCCGACCGGTCCGCCGCCGACCTCGACGCCGACGCCGACCCCGACGACCGCCAGTCCGACGCCGACCACGGCCAGCCCGACGCCGACGCCGACGCCGACCACCGCCAGCCCCACTCCGAGTACCGGCACCCCGCTGACACCGGTCCGCTACCTGCGTACGGGCGGCGGGCTGGACGGCAGCGCCGGCACCGCCGGCACGGTGAACGTGGCGGCGGCGAACGGCAACTCCGACGGCACACCGGCCAACCCGCAGGTGTTCACCGCCACCGGGCTGACCGGCACGTACACCGGCGGGGCGACCGCCTTCGACCTGGCCGTCGACGCGGGGACCGCGATCGGCAACGGCGTCCAGATCCGGGTCTCGTACGACCTGACCGGCAACGGCAGCGTCGAGCGGGTGGAGACCTACCGGTACTTCGCCACCGATCCGATCCCGGTTGCGGAGCGCTACCGGCAGACCCAGGGCCTGCTCTCGGCCACCGGCACGCTGGGCAACCTGTCCGGCGGCACGGTACGCGTCGAGGTGTGGAACGCCATCGGTGGCGCGCCCACGATCCTCGGCGTCGGCAACGCCTCGACGGTCACGCTGCCGTACGGCTCCTGACCCACGGTTCCGGCGCCCCGGCCCGCGCGGCCGGGGCGCCGGCTCGTGCCTACCGGTTCACGGCCAGCGGGTCGCGGTGGCCTCGAACACCTCGCTGTCGCCGGCCACCGGGATGACGCAGAGCAGGTGCCCGCCCGGCGCGCGCAGCACGTGGCAGTCGAGCCAGCGGGACACCGGCGTGGCGCCCAGCCCGCACAGCCGCTCCACCTCGGCGGCCACGTCGTCGGTCTCGATGTCGAGATGATGACGGGGCGCGTCGTCGACCGACTGCACGGCGGTGACCAGCCCCGGCACGACGTCGGCCAGGCCGGTGAACTCCGGTTCGGCCGGATCGGTGCGCAGGCTCGCGCCGAGCGCGGCGGACCAGAACGCGGCGCACTCCCCCGCCTCGTCCTGCGGCGCGTCGATGATCAGGGCGTACAACCTCGATCGATGCATCGCCCGAGCCTAGCCACGACCGCCGGCAGCGGCAGCCCGGCGAGGTCAGGCGGTCACGTGGGCGCTGTCGCCGGCCGTCGCGGCGAACGACGTGCCGCTGACCATCCGCGCGGCGTCGGAGGCGAGGAACACCACCAGCGGCGCCACGTCCTCCGGCTCCACCCACGGCACGCCGAGCGGCGTCTTCGACCGCAGCGCCTGAATCGCGGCGTCCTCCACCTGAGCCAGGTCACCGGAGGCCGGCTTGCCCGCCTCGACGAGCGCCTGGACGTACCGGTCCCGGTGCCGGGTCAGGGCGGTGTCGACCAGGCCCGGGATCACCGCGTTCACCGTCACGCCGTGCGGCCCGAGTTCCAGCGCGGCGGACTTGACCAGCCCGATCAGTCCCCACTTGGACGCCGAGTACGCGGACCCGTTCGTGGTGCCGTGCTGCCCCTGGGTGGACGAGGTGACCACGATCCGGCCGCCGCCGCGACGTACCAGCAGCGGCGCGAAGGCCCGCAGCACGTTCGCGGCGCCGGTGAGGTTCACGTCGATCTGGTCGTGCCAGTGCCGGTCGGTCATCTCCAGCAGCGGCGCGAACGCCTGGATGCCGGCGTTGGCGAACAGCACGTCCACGCCGCCGTGCTCGCGTTCCACCGCCTCGGCGACAGCGCGTACCGCGCCGATGTCGCGCTGATCGGCCACGTGCGCCGACCAGCGGGCGCCCGCCGCCGTCACCCGCCGGCCGGTCTCGGCCAGGTCCTCCGGGGTAGCGGGCGGCAGGTCCAGGATCGGGCTGACCGGCCCGGCGACGTCCATCCCGGCCACGTCCGCGCCCGCCTCGGCCAGCGCCACCGCCGCGGCCCGGCCGATCCCCCGCGCGGCGCCGGTGACCACAGCGACCCGCCCCGACAACACCCCCGCCACCGCGTCACCCCTCCCGTGGACTCCCCCCTCTCGCACCGTAAGCCCTGCCGCCATCGCCCCGCCTGCAATCGAGATCCCCGTACGCCCGCCCAGCTCACCGCTGGACAGAACCAGCCACCTCCCGGAGTTGGCGTCAAGCACGCACCCCACGTGCACCCGCCGATCCAAGGTCAACGCCAGCACGGGGAGGTGGTCACATCCAACCCACCCGGACCCCACCACTCCCCTGAACTGGTGTCGATCACGCGAGCAACCGACACCCGACCGAGGTCAAGATCAACACCAGTACGGGGAAGTGGCCACATCCAACCCACCCGGACCCCACCACTCCCCCGAACTGGTGTCGATCACGTATGACCTGCCCACGCCCGGCACCCCACGCCACCAAAGGCCGACACCACCTCGCCGAAGCGGCGGTATCCCCTGCATGAGAAGCGAGCCACCCGGCCAAAGCCCAGGCCAAGGCACCCAAGATCAACACCACCATCGGGAAGTGGCGCCTTCAGACCCGGCCCGACCCCACCACTTCCCCGAACTCGTGTCGATCTTGGAGGACCGGACCGCTACGGCGCGGTCACCTCGGCCAGCAGCTCCAGCAGGTGCCGGTACGGCTGCCCGGTGGCCCGCGCCAGCCCGATCTCGCAGGTGCGGTTCACCGAGGCGTACCCGTCGAAGGGCCGTGCCGCGACGGCGGCGGCCTCGGCCCGGGTGGCCGACGCGGTCAGCTCCGGATGCAGCAGACCCCGGTCGCCGGCGAAGCCGCAGCACTGCCAGCCCTCCGGGACCACCACCTCGTCGGCGACCGCGCGGGCCACGGTGAGCAGCGCGTCGTCCAGGCCGAGCCGGACCGACGAGCAGGTCGGGTGCAGCGCGAGCGAACCGATCCGGCGGCGCACCGTCAGCCGGGGCAGCAGCGTGCCGGCGGTGTACGCGACCGCGTCCACGACCCGCACGTCCCCGGCGCCGTCGAGCAGCCGTTCGAAGCCCTCGGTGCAGGACGCGGCGTCGCTGACCACCGGCAGCGCGCCGTCGCGGCTCGCGGCGCGCAGCACCGGGGGCACGCGGTCGCGGACCGACCGGTAGCCGTCGGTGAGGCCCTTCGACGACCAGGGGGTGCCGCAGCACAGGTCACCGATGCCGTCCGGCACGAGCAGGCGTACGCCGGCCCGCTCGGCGAGCGTGAGCAGCGCGGCGGCCACGCCGGTGCCACCCTGCGCCGGGGCGAACAGCGTGCCCAGGCAGGACGGGACGAACACCGCGTCGGGGTCGTCGGCCGGGTGGGGGCGGCGCGGGGCGCCGCCGCGCGGCAGGTCCCGCTGCCACCGCGGCACCCGGTCCGCGCCGAGCACCGCGCGGGCGGCCCGGGTGGCGGCCTCGGGCAGCGCGGGCGGCAGCGCCCCGGCCAGGTCGAGTCCCCGGGCCATGCCCCGGGTGGTGGCGCCCCAGCGGCGGGCCGCGCCGCGCCAGGCGGTCCCCGCCGTCCGGCCGTGCTCCTGCGCGCGCAGCCGCTTGACCAGGTCACCGGTGTTGATCAGCACCGGGCAGGCGGTGGCGCACATGCCGTCGACCGCGCACGTCTGCACCGCGTCGTAGTCGTAGTCGTCGGTCAGCTCCCGGGCCAGCGCGGTGTCTCCGGCGGCCTGCGCGGCGGCGATCTCCCGGCGCAGCACGATGCGCTGCCGGGGCGTGGTGGTGAGATCACGGCTGGGGCAGACCGGCTCGCAGTAGCCGCACTCGACGCAGCGGTCCACCTCCTCCTCCACCGCCGGCACGGTCTTGAGGTGCCGCATGTGGATCTCCGGGTCGTCGCTGAGCAGCACGCCCGGGTTCAGCACGCCGTCCGGGTCGCAGAGCGTCTTCAGCTCGCGCATCACCTCGTACAGCTCGTCACCGAACTGGCGGCGCACGTAGGGGGCCATCACCCGGCCGGTGCCGTGCTCTGCCTTGAGCGTGCCGCCGTGGCCGAGCACCAGGTCGACCATCTCCTCGGTGAAGTCGGCGTAGCGCGCCGGGGCCTCGCCGCCGTCGAACCGCTCGTTGAGCATGAAGTGCAGGTTGCCGTCCTTGGCGTGGCCGAAGATCACGCTGTCGGCGTACCGGTGCCGCTCGAACAGGTCGGCGAGCGACGCGCAGGTGCCGGCGAGCGCCTCGACCGGGACGGCGATGTCCTCCAGCAGCGCCGTGGTGCCGGACGGGCGGGCGCCCGCCACGGCCGCGTACAGGCCCTTGCGGATGTGCCACAGCGCGGCGCGGGCGGCCGGCTCTCCGCTGAGCCGGGCCGGGGCGCTCAGCGGCAGGCCGGACAGCACCGGTCCGGCGTCTGCGACCCGGTCGGCGAGCGCCGCCGGGTCGGACTCCTGCCACTCGGCGAGCAGCGCGGCGTGCCCGCGCACGGCCAGGCCGCGCAGCGTCGCGTCCGCCTTCGGGTCGCGCTGGGCGACCCGCAGGGCGGCGGCGTCGAGCAACTCGATCGCCGCCGGCCCGGCGGCCACCAGCGCCGGCATGGCGGCCATCGCCGCGCCCAGGGTGTCGAAGACCAGCAGGCCGGTCGCGGCGTGCCGGTGCACGGGTACGGTGCGGAACGTCGCCGAGGCGACGAACGCGAGCGTGCCCTCACTGCCCACCACGAGCCGGGTGAGCAGGTCGGCCGGGTCGTCGTGGTCGAGGAACGCGTTCACGCCGTACCCCATGGTGTTCTTCATGGCGTACTGGGCGCGGATGCGGCGCACCGAGTCGGGATTGCCGCGTACCCGGTCGCGCAGCCGCAGCAGCCCGGCGTGCAGGTCCGGTTCGGCGGCGCGCAGCCGGGCGTCGGCGTCCGGGGCGCCGGTGTCCAGCACGGTGCCGCCGGGCAGGGCGAGGACCAGCGACTCCAGCGTCCGGTACGTGTTGAACTCGGTTCCGCAGGTCATGCCGCTGGAGTTGTTGGCGACCACGCCGCCGACCGTGCAGGCGGACTCGCTGGCCGGGTCGGGGCCGAGTTTGCGGCCGTACGACGCGAGGCGCGCGTTCACCTGCCGCAGCACCACCCCGGGCTGCACCCGTACCCGCCGCCCGTCGTCGAGCACCGTCAGATCGCGGAAGTGCCGCCGCACGTCGACGAGCAGCCCGTCGGTGACCGCCTGGCCGCTGAGGCTGGTGCCGCCGGAGCGGAACGTCAGCGCGGTGCCGGTGCGGCGCCCGTACGCGAGCAGCGCCGCCACCTGACCGGCGTCGGCCGGCGTGATCACCGCGCCGGGGTGCAGCAGGTAGTGCGAGGCGTCGTGGGCCATCCGCAGCCGGTCCGCGGCCCGGGTCGTCACGCCGCCGGGCACCACCGACTCCAGCCCGGCCCGCGTGGACGCGCTCAGCTTCGTCATGATCACCGCACCTCCCCCGGCTCACAGTAGTCACGCACGGCGGGGCTCACCGCGCGGTGATCCGGTCCAGCACCCGCCGCTGGAACGCGCGGGCAGCCGGGCCGGGCGGCGGCGTGCCGCCCCGGCGGGCCGCGATCGAGGCGCGGATCAGCGCGGCGTCCGGGTCGTCGGCGGCCACCCGCAGCCCGGCGTCGACCTTGCCCAGCCAGACGCCGTCGCGGATGCGCACCAGCGCCCGGCAGGCGCCGAGCACCGCGTCCTCCGCGCCGGGGGCCGGTTCGTCGCCGGGTGGCGTGGGCAGCGCCAGCCACCAGCGCAGCGCGTCCGCAAGCAGCGCCCGCAGCGCCTCCGGGGACGGGTCGGCGAACACGTCGGCGGCGGGCGGGCCGAGTAGCGTCCGGCCGGACTGGCGCAGGATGCTGCGGTCCAGCGCGTACCAGAACCGCCCGTCGGCGGCGGGCCGGTCGGCCGGGTCGTAGGTGGCGCGGAACGGCATGGTGGCACCGGTGTTCAGCTCGACCTCGAAGCCCGGCTCCGGGGTGCCGGAGGCGGCCACGTCGCGGCGGTAGACGACCAGTTCCAGGCCGCGCGCCGGGCAGGGCAGCAACTCGTGCTGCAGCCGGTTCACGAGCAGGCGCTTGTCCGGCTCCGGCATCGGCCCGGCGGCCACCAGCGCCACGTCCACGTCGCTGCGGCCCGGCTGGTACGCGCCCAGCCCGACCGAGCCGGCCGCGTACGCGCCGACCAGGTCCTCACCGAGCACGTCCCGGGAGCGGCGGACCACTTCGGCCAGGTAGTCGCGGATGTCGTCGCGCATTCCGGCATCCTGCCCCGGCCCGGGCGCGGTCAGTCCGCCGGGTCGGGACAGCACACGGTCAGCGCACCCGGCACCACCTTCACCTTGAGCCGTTTCGCCTTGCCCCGGGCGCCGCCGTCCAGCTCGTACGTCTTCGGCGCGTCGAACCGGACCTTGATCTTGCGACCCCGGGTGATCCGCACGAACGGCGACTCCTCGGAACGCCCGGCGGCCATCCGGCCCAGCGTGCGCGCCCAGTCCACCGCGCCGCTGGCGGTGGACACGCCGACCTCCAGCGCTCCGTCGTCCGGGCGGGCGTCGTCGAAGGCCGGGATGCCGCCGGTGATGGTGCCGACGTTGCCGAACAACACGCAGCTCGCCTCGTCGTCGAACCAGTCGGCGCCGTCGACCCGGATCCGGGTCCGTACGCACTCGCCGCGCACGTGCCGCAGCCCGGTCCAGACGTACGCGATCCGGCCGAACCGGCCCTTGAGCTGCCGGTCGGCGTCACGGATCAGGTCGCCGTCGAACCCGGCGCCGGCCATCACCGCGAAGTGCTCGCCGTTGATCCGGCCCAGGTCCAGCTCGCGCCGGCGGCCGTGCAGCGCGATGCGTACCGCCTCCGGCAGGTCGACCGGGATGCCCAGGTTCACCGCGAACAGGTTGGCCGTGCCGGCGGGCAGGATGCCCATCGGCACGCCGCTGCCCGCGAGCGCGTCGGCGCACCGCTGCACCATGCCGTCGCCGCCCCACACCAGCACCAGCTCGGCGCCCTCGTCCAGGGCCGCGCGCACCCGCTTGGGCGCCTTGCGGCTCTTGGGCACCTCGTACCAGAGCAGCCGCCCGACCCCGGCGGCGACGAGCCGGGAGCGCAGCTCGTCGAGCCCACCCCCGAACGTCTTCTTCCGGTGGGCGACGACAGCGATCACACCGGCCGGGGGCGCGGCGGGGGCGGGGGTGGTGTCCGGGCGTTCGGCCGTGCGCGTGTCCATGGCCGGCTGGTACCCGGACGCCGCGGATCCCACGCCTGCGCCCGGCGCGACGCGCCCGACACGGATCGACGGCGTACTGTGCCCGGGCCGCCACGTTGGGTACAGTGCGGGGCGTCGATCGGTGCCGCCGGGCGTGGATCCGAAGGGTGCGGGATGTCGGAACGGACCGGGTGGATGGCGCGCTGCACGCTGCGCCTCGGCCTGCTGCTCGGTGCCGTGGCGGTCGTCTGGGGCGCCCACGAGGTCGCATCCGGCTCGGCCGCCCACGCCGCCGACCGCGAGCCGTCCGGCCCGCTCACCGCCACCGTCGGGGTGCTCACCCACACGCTCGGAACGGTGCTCGGCCTGCCCACGTCCGGAACGGGCGCCGCGCCCTCCACCGGATCCGGTGACGCCGCGGCGGAGCCGGCGACGCCCGCCGCGCCCGCGCCTGCTCCCGGCACCGCCGCACCCGGCCCCGCCGCACCCGCGCCTGCGTCCGACTCCGCCGCGCCGGTGCCCGCACCTGACGCGACCGCGCCGAAGCCCGGCACGCCCGCGTCCGGAACGCCGTTGCCCGGCACGGGCCGGCCGAAGGCCCAGCCGGCCCCCGCGGCGCCGGTCACCGGCCGGGTGGTCGACGCGGTGGTGACGCCGGTACACGACCACGTGCTCACGCCCGTCACCGACGGCCTGCGCCCGGTCACCGACCCGGTACGCGACCACGTGCTCGCGCCGGTCGCGGAGGGCCTGCGCCCGGTCACCGACCCGCTGAGGGCGGGCGTGCTCGACCCGGTGGCGGACGTGCTGGCCCCGGTCGTGGAGCCGTTGCGCCCGATCCTCGGCCCGGTCTGGCGGGGCCTGGAACCGGTACTCGACCCGCTGGATCCGGTGCTCGATCCGCTCAGCCCGGTGACCGATCTGATCGACCCGCCGGCCGGGCCGGACCCCGGCTCGCCCCCGGCGCCCGGCGAGCCCGTGCCCGGCCCGGCCGCTCCCGGCGCCCCGATCGTCCCGGCCGACCCGGCCGCGACGCCGGCACCGGCTCCCGAGCGTGCGCACGACACGCCGCCCCGCCTCGGCGGGCCGGTCCTCGCCGCCCCGGCGGCGCGCAGCCTCACCGTCGTCGGCACGCGGTGGGTCGAGCCCGTACGCAGCCGGGCACCGGCGACCGTCGGTCCGGCCGCGCACGTCACGACCACACCCGCCCTGCCGCTGCCGCTCGACGGCGTCACCCACGGCGGCGGCGCGGTGCACAGCGAGGCCGCCGACGCGGACGCGAACCGCTGGCGACTGCCGACGCTGACCCACGGGTACGCGCGACCGTCGGCCGACCCGCTGCCGCCGTCGCGCACGTCGCGCCCCGGCACCAGACCTGCCTGAGCGGACTCCACAGGCACCACCTCCGATCCGGAGCACGGGCGTGTCCCGCCCGACTGCCGCATGCCGCGGCGGCGCCGTCGACAGTCGTCCGGCGCCCGTAACCGACCCGACCACGCCTGGAAAACAGGAGTTCGTTCATGAGCACAGCCCTGCCCGTCGTCCGCGCCCGATGGTGCGACATCGGCCGGATCGCCGATCTCGTCGCCGAGGCCCTCGCGCCCACCGCGCTGGCCGCCTGGCTCGTCCCCGACAAGTCCCGCCGCATGCCGGTCCTCGCCGCCGTGGCGCGGATCTGGACCGAACACGCGTTGCTGTTCGGCGACGCGTTCCTGCTGCCCGACGGCAGCGCCGCCACCGTGTGGTTCCACCGCTACCGCCCGATCCCCGCCCCCCACCGGTACGCCGACCGGCTCGCCGGCGCCGCCGGGACGGACGAGGACCGGTTCCGCCGCCTCGGTGAAGAACTGGCGGCACGCCGGCCCGCCGAGCCGCACAACCATCTGGCGCTGCTGGCCGCGCCCCGGGGCGGCGCGACGCAGGCGCTGTCCGCGGCGCAGCGCCGGATGGACACGTTGAGCCTGCCCACGTACGCGCACCCGTGCGCCGGTGAGCAGGAGGAGGAGCTGCTGCGGCGGCTCGGCTACGCCGAACGGGAGACGTTCGCCGCCCCGGACGGCACGCCGGTGCGGTCGTTGTGGCGGTCGGCGCCGTTCCACGCGGGCGGCAACGACAGGTGGCGGACCCGCCGGGCCGCCCGCCGGGAACGCGACGACCGGGCCGTCGGCTGGGCGGCACGCTGACCGGCTGAGCCCCGGGCCGGGGTGGACGACCGCCGCCCCGGCCCGGACCGGCGCCACACCGTCCGGCTTCTTCGGCCGGTGCCGTCGGCGCAGCTCGGTTAGCCTGCGAGCCGGGCACGACTCAGCCGAGCAGTCGGAGGTAACGCGTGCGGAACAGCGGATCCACCCCGGAACCGGGCGGCGCGACCCAGGTGCGCCCCAGGCGCAAGCGGCGGCGTCTGCTGGTCGTCCTCGCGGTCTGCACGCTGCTGGCCGGCTGCGGGCTGGTCGCCGGCGGCTACTACTTCGACAGCGTGCCGACGCCCAGCGACCTGAAGCTGCCCGAGTCCACCACCGTCTACTACGCAGACGGGCGCACGCCGATGGCGAAGCTGGGCGCGCAGAACCGCACCATCGTGCCGTACGACCAGATGAACGACTCGGCGAAGCAGGCGATCGTGGCGGCCGAGGACCGTACGTTCTGGACGAACCAGGGCATCGACTTCAAGGGTGTGATGCGGGCGGCCTGGGCCAACGTGAGCGGCGGGCAGCGGCAGGGCGCGTCCACCCTCACCCAGCAGTACGCGCGCATCGCCGCGGACCTGCGCGGGGTCACCTACTCCCGCAAGCTGCGCGAGGCGGTGATCGCGTGGAAGCTCGACGACGCGTACTCCAAGGAGGAGATCCTCGGTTTCTACCTGAACACCGTGCCGTTCGGCCGGGGCGCGTACGGCATCGAGGCGGCCGCGCAGACGTACTTCGGCAAGACGGTGCGCCGGGACGCGCCCGCCGCGCGGCAGCTCACGCCGGCCGAGGCGATGGTGCTCTGCGCGATGGTGAAGCAGCCGGAGGCGGACCCGGCCGACCCGGAGGGCTCGCCCGGCTACGATCCGCGCCGCAACGCGCTGGCCCGGCAGAACTCGATCGACAGGTGGAACTACATCCGCGACGGCATGGTCAAGCTCGGCTACCTGACGCCGCAGCAGGCGGCGGATCTCGCGTACCCGGACACGGTCCGGCCGATCGACAAGGACGCGGGCCGCTCCGACCTGGACCGGCCGACCGGCCTGGTGGTCAACCATGTGCTCGCCGAGCTGCGCGAGACCGAGCCGTTCCGCGGCAAGCCGGACGAGGTGATCCGCGACGGCGGCTACCGGATCGTCACCACGATCGACAAGCGCGTGCAGGACGCGGCCGAGGCGGCGGCGGACATCCGCCGCGACACCGCGCCGCAGGCGGTACGCGGCCAGCCGCGCAACTGGCAGGCCGCGCTGGTGGCGGTGGAGCCGGGCACCGGCCGGGTGCTCGGCTACTACGGCGGCGACAAGGGCTCGGGCGCGGACTACGCCGGCTGGTACTACGACGAGAACGGCGAGACCCGCGGCTTCGGCCAGCATCCGCCGGGGTCGTCGTTCAAGGTGTACGACCTGGCCGCCGCCGTACGCGACGGGATCTCGGTGAAGCAGCGGTTCGACTCGCCGGACACCAAGGAGTTCCCCGCCTCGGGGCGGACGAAGGGCAGCGCGGCCGGGCCGATCCGCAACGCGGAGCGCGCGCCCTGCCAGCCGGACTGCGCGCTCTGGGAGGCCACTGTCGCGTCGCTGAACGTGACCTACTTCGAGCTGACCGAGAAGCTGGGCACCGCCAAGGTGATCGAGACCGCGCGGCAGGCCGGCGTGGAGTCGATGTGGGAGACGGTGCGGGGCAATCCCCGGCCGCAGCGCGTCGACCTGCGCAGCGACCCGGCCGACGAGGTGGCGAAGCGGTTCTCCACCGAGGTCGGGATCGGGCAGTACGGCATCACCGTGCAGGACCACGCGAACGGGATGGCGACGTTCGCGGCCGGCGGCAAGCGTGCCGACGCGCACTTCGTCCGGTCGGTGACCAAGGACGACGAGGAGGTGTGGACCGAGCAGCTCCGTACGACGGACCTGGGCCTGGACCGGGAGGCGATCGACCAGCTCGACTGGACGCTGCGCCGCGTGCGGGCCGCCGAGCTGGGCAACGGCTGGGACTCCGCCGGGAAGACCGGCACCTGGCAGGCCGGGCAGAGCACCACGCAGAACGTGCACACCTGGATGGTCGGCTGGACCGGCGCGCTCGCCTCGGCCGTCTGGCTGGGCACCACCGACGGCAAGCCGCTGCGGACCAGGGGCGGCAGCTACGAGGTGTACGGCTCGACCGGCGCCGCGCCGATCTGGCGGCAGTTCATGACCCGGGCCACCGCGGCCATGAAGCTCGACCCGGACAAGTACCGCTTCGGTCAGCCGAAGTTCCCCGGCGAGACCCCGGAGCCGACCCGGTCGGCGCCTCCGCCGGCGACCACCGCCGCGCCGACGCCGTCGGAGTCGCCGAGCCCGAGCCCGTCCTCGTCGAGCCCGAGCCCGGACCCGACCGGGCGGCCGACCTCGCGGCCGTCGCTGCCGCCGCTGCCCACCGTGTCGCCGACGCGGACCCGCGGCCCACGCTGACCCGGCCGGGCGGCGGTCCGGCCGCCGCCCGGCCGCGCTGACGGCGGCCTCGCGTCTATGCGCGCCATTCGCACACAGCGGCAACGTCCGCAATTTGCACCGGCATCCATCCACCGTCGGCGATGTTCGCCCTGATCAGGGCCTATTGAAGATCATGGTTGCCTGGATCGGCGCGCGCGGCGGCGCGCCCGACTGTCAGCCGTTGCCCAGGTCACCCATTGCTCCGGGCTCGGGCGGCGTGTGATTGTGCACCAGCGAGCCGCCGACCCCCGGCGAATCGCGACGGTCGATCTGTCGACCCGGAGCCACGCCGGCAGCTCCGGTGACCGGCCGTCACCCTGCCTCGCACCACCGCGCCGCCCGTCCCCACCGGGCTCCGTGCGGCGCGCCTGTAGAACAGGAGCAAACCCCCGTGAAACTCTCACCTCGCCTCGCCGCGCTCACCGGCGCGGCCGCGGCCGGCCTGCTCGCCGCAGGCACCGCCGCCGCCGTGCAGGCCGCGCCACCCGGACCCGCCGCCCCCGACCCGGCGCAGGCCCGCGCGACCGCCGCCGACTCGGCCCGCGCCCTGGTCGCGAACCGCCCCGCCTACCTGCAGGCCGGCTCCGACGACGCGTTCGTCCAGAAGCCGGTCATCTCCTCCGAGGGCACCCAGTACGTGCCGTACGAGCGCACCTACAAGGGCCTCCCGGTGGTCGGCGGCGACTTCGTGCTCGCCACGGACTCGGCCGGCAACCTGAAGTACGCCTCGGTCGCCCAGCAGCGGCCCATCGGCGCCCTCGCCACCACGCCCGCGCTGACTCCGGCCGCCGCCGCGAAGACGGCGCGCGCCCAGCTCAAGACCGTGAACGCGGTCGAGGGCACCACGCTCGTGGTCTACACGCTCGGCGCCGCACCGGCGCTGGCCTGGGAGACCACTGTTCGCGGCACCGGCGCGGACGGGCCGAGCCGGCTCACCGTCGACGTCGACGCCCGCACCGGCGCGGTCCTGCGCAAGCAGGAGCACGTCGTCCGCGGCACCGGCACCGGCGCCTGGAACGGGCCCAGCCCGCTCACGCTCAACACCACCCAGTCGGGCTCCACGTACACCATGAAGGACCCGACCGTCACCAACCTGAGCTGCCAGGACGCGGCCAACAACACCACGTTCAGCGGCTCCGACGACGTGTGGGGCAACGGCACCGCCACCAACAAGGAGACCGGCTGCGTGGACGCGTTGTTCTCCGCGCAGACCGAGCACAAGATGCTCGCCCAGTGGCTGGGCCGCAACGGCGCCAACGGCAACGGCGGCTACTGGCCGATCCGGGTGGGCCTCAACGACCAGAACGCCTACTACGACGGCAGCCAGGTGCAGATCGGCAAGAACACCGCCGGCCAGTGGATCGGCTCGCTGGACGTGGTGGCGCACGAGATCGGCCACGGCATCGACGACAACACCCCGGGCGGCATCTCCGGCGGCGGCACCCAGGAGTTCGTGGCCGATACGTTCGGCGCGGCCACCGAGTGGTTCGCCAACGAGCCGTCCAGCTACGACGCGCCCGACTTCCTGGTCGGCGAGAAGATCAACCTGGTCGGCTCCGGCCCGATCCGCAACATGTACAACCCGTCGGCGCTCGGCGACCCGAACTGCTACTCCAGCAGCATCCCGTCGACCGAGGTGCACGCCGCGGCCGGCCCGGGCAACCACTGGTTCTACCTGCTCGCCAACGGCAGCAGCCCGACCAACGGGCAGCCGTCCAGCTCGACCTGCAACGGCAGCAGCGTGACCGGCCTGGGCATCCAGAAGGCCATGAAGATCATGTACAACGGCATGCTGCTGAAGACCTCGTCCTCGTCGTACCTGAAGTACCGCACCTGGACGCTGCAGGCGGCGAAGAACCTCTACCCGGGCAGCTGCGCGGAGTTCAACACGGTCAAGGCGGCCTGGGACGCGGTGAGCGTGCCGGCCCAGTCCGGTGACCCGACCTGCGCCGGCGGCACCCCGACGCCCACCCCGAGCACCACGACCACCCCGCCGTCGGGCGGCTGCTCCGGCAACAAGCTCGCCAACCCGGGCTTCGAGTCCGGCAACGTGAGCTGGAGCGCCTCGTCCGGCGTCATCACCACCGACAGCGGCCAGGCCGCGCACGGCGGCTCGTACAAGGCGTGGCTGGACGGGTACGGCTCGTCGCACACCGACACGCTCAGCCAGTCGGTGACGATCCCGGCCGGCTGCCGGGCGACGTTGAGCTTCTGGCTGCACATCGACAGCGCGGAGTCGACCACCAGCACCGCGTACGACAAGCTCACCGTCAAGGCGGGCAGCACCACGCTGGCCACGTACTCCAACCTGAACAAGGCCACCGGCTACGTGCAGCGGTCCTTCGACATCTCGTCGCTCGCAGGCACCACGGCGACCATCTCGTTCAGCGGCGTGGAGGACAGCTCGTTGCAGACGTCCTTCGTCGTCGACGACACCGCGGTCACCCTGAGCTGACCGTGGCGTGCGCGGCCGGTCGTCGTCCTCCCGGCGGCCGGCCGCCTCGCCGTGTCCGGCCCGGCGTCCCGCCGTGTCAGGCCCGGCGTCCCGCCGTGTCGGGCCGGCCGCTTCGCCGTGTCAGGCCCGGCGCGCGCCCTGGGACGCGGTGCCGCGGTCGCGGTGGATCCGCGCGGCCGCCTCGTGCATCGCGCGGCCGAACAGCTCGGCCTGGTCGCCCATGCTGCCGAGCCGGGCGGCGAGCGCGTCGGCGTCGGCCCGCGCCGACGCGCTGACCCGGGCGTCCAGCTCGGACAGCGCGGCGTTGGCGGCGGTGACGAAGTGTCCGCAGAGGACGTCGAAGGGCTCGCCGGCCAGTTCCGGGTCGATCGTCACGGAATCCAGCCGGCCACCCTGGACGGCGACCGCGCGGACCCGGCCGCCGGCGGCCGTGCCCTCGGCGCGCAGCAGGTCGCCGGGCTCGCCGTCGGCGTGCGCCGAGGCCCGGGAGCGCATCGCGGTGAGCGCCTGCTGCGTGCGGGTCAGCAGCTCGTCGATGCTCGCGGCCGCCGAGAACGGGTCGTTGGTCATATCCGCGCTTTCTTCACGTCTTAGCCGAGCATCGTGACCCTAGCAACCGGCTCCGACGAATCGCGGTCACCACCGTTGCGGACCGTCTCCCGGACGCCGGGAGCAGGCCGGACACCGTCGACGCGGCGTGTCGCGGACGGGGCGAACGCCCGGCCGGGTCGCCCCGGCCGGGCGTTCTCGGACCGCTGTCAGCGCAGCCGCAGCCGCTGACCGGGGAAGATCAGGCCGGGGTCGTCGCCGACCACTGCGCGGTTGCGCTCGTGCAGGGCGCGCCAGCCGCCGTCGACGCGCTGCGTCACGGCGATCTCCGACAGCGTGTCCCCACGCCGGACCAGGTACGTCCCGGCGCCGGACGACGGCTGCGGCGCCACCGTCGTCGTGGCGCGCTCCGGCGCGGCCTTGCGGGTGGCCGCCCGCTCCGGCGCGGCCTCGCGCGTGGCGGCCCGCTTCGGGGCCGCCTTTGTGGTGGCCCGCTCGGACCGGGTCGCCGCGCTCGCCGAGCCGCCCTTCTTGCCGCAGACCGGCCACGCGCCGATGCCCTGGCCGCGCCGCACCTTCTCCGCGACGGCGATCTGCTCGGACCGGCTGGCCAGGTCGGCGCGGGCGGCGTACTTCTTGCCGCCGTAGCCGTTCCAGGTGGCGCGGGAGAACTGGAGCCCGCCGTAGTAGCCGTTACCGGTGTTGATCTTCCAGTTGCCGCCCGACTCGCAGCGCGCGACCGCGTCCCAGTTGACGCCTGCGCTGGCCGGAGCGGCCGGGCCGAACAGGGTCGCGGCGCCGACGGCGGCGCCGGCCAGGACCGCTCCGAGGGCGGTACGGCGGCTTCGGGCTGAGTATTCAGTTGCCATGTGGATTCCTCCACGCCGACGAGGTGAGCTGTCGGGTTCGGGCCGAGGAGCCCGGCCGCCGGTGGCGGCTTCACCCCGAGGTGACGATGCACCGTGGAACGTGTGGTTCCCCCGCTCCCGCGCGAGGTCCGGTTACCGGGGACGGCGGCGGGATTTGGCGTTTCCGGCCCGCGGTGTCCGCGTCTGCGAACGAAACCGACGCTAGGAGCGATTTGCGACGATCGTCCACTTCTTGTGACGCTCTTCACCCGGCCGGGCTACCGGCGGCGGCGCTACGGTGGCAGGGCCAGGCAAGATCACGGGAGGGCTTGACGGATGACCGATCACGGACACGAGCTGACCTTCGGCGGCTTCATCACCCCCGCCGCCGGGCAGCCCGACCAGGTCGTGGCGCTGGCCCGGCTGTGCGAGCAGGTCGGACTGGACCTGGTCACGTTCCAGGACCATCCCTACCAGCCGGGCTTCCTGGACACCTGGACGCTGATGTCCTACGTGGCCGCGGCGACCGAACGCATCCGCCTGGCCGGAAACGTCCTCAACCTGCCGTTGCGCCAGCCGGTGGTGCTGGCCCGCAGCGTCGCCAGCCTGGACCTGCTCACCGGCGGCCGGGTCGAGCTGGGACTCGGCGCGGGCGCGTTCTGGGACGCGATCGAGGCGGCGGGCGGGCGGCGACTGTCCCCCGGCGCCGCCGTCGACGCCCTCGACGAGGCGATCCGGGTGATCCGCGAGGTCTGGGACACCGGCAGCCGCGGCATGATCCGTGTCGACGGCGAGCACTACCGGGTGGTCGGCGCCAAGCGCGGCCCGGCGCCCGCGCATTCGGTCGGCATCTGGGTCGGCGCGTACAAGCCGCGCATGCTGCGCCTGGTGGGCCGCGCCGCGGACGGCTGGCTGCCGTCCCTGTCGTACCTGCCCAAGGGCCCCGACGAGCTGCCCGCCCTGAACGCGCTCGTGGACGAGGGCGCCCGGGCCGCCGGGCGCGACCCGGCCGCGATCCGCCGCATGCTCAACGTGACCGGCACGTTCGCCCGCTCGTCCGCCGGCTTTCTGGCCGGGCCGCCGGAGCAGTGGGTGGAGGAACTGGCCGGGCTCACCCTGGAGCACGGCATCACCACGTTCATCCTCGGCAGCGACGAGCCGCGCGCGATCCAGATCTTCGGCCAGGAGGTGGCCCCCGCGGTCCGGGAGCTGGTCGCCGCCGAGCGCGCCACGCCCGCCGGCGGCGCCCGGGAGGCCGCCGACGAGCCGACCAACGCCGGCGGCCCGAGCACGCTCGGCGTCACCCCCACCCCCGACCCGGGGGTACGCCTGAGCGCGCGCCGCCCGTGGGACGAGTCCACCCGCCCGAGCGCTCCGCCGCCGCCGGCCGGACACGTCTACCCGGCCCGGGGACAGGCCGCCGGGCAGCACCTGGTGGACGTGCACGACCATCTGCGCCAGGAGCTGGCCCAGGTGCGCGACCTGCTGGAACAGGTCAAGCAGGGCTCGGTCTCGCCGGGCCGGGCGCGGGCGGCGCTCAACGAGATGACCATGCGGCAGAACAACTGGACGCTCGGGGCGTACTGCGCGGCCTACTGCACGATGGTCACCCAGCACCACGGGCTGGAGGACGCCTCGGTCTTCCCGCACCTGCGCCGCTCAGAGGCCGGGCTGGCCGCGGTGCTGGACCGCCTCGAGGAGGAGCACGTGGTGATCCACGGGGTGGTGGAGAGCGTCGACCGGGCGCTCGTGGAGCTGGTCCGGCGGCCCGGCGACTTCACGCAGCTCCAGGAGGCGGTGGACCTGCTCACCGACACGCTGCTGTCGCACCTGTCGTACGAGGAGCACCAGATCGTCGAGCCGCTGGCCCGGCACGGGTTCTTCCCCGGCCAGCTGTGAGGTAGCTGACTTCTGATCTCTTAAGTCAGGGGGTACCGTCGACGCCATGACGGACCTCCTTGCGCAGCGTGACTCCTGGTCCACCGCCAACTGCTCGATCGCCCGGGCGCTGGAGGTGGTCGGCAACCGCACCACGCTGCTCCTGCTGCGGGAGGCGTCGTTCGGCACCCGCCGCTTCGACGACTTCGCCCGGCGGGTCGGCGTCAGCGAGCCGGTGGCCGCCGCACGCCTCAAGCAGCTCGTCGCCGACGGGCTGCTCGACCGACGTCCCTACCGGGAGCCCGGGCAGCGCACCCGCGACGAGTACGTGCTCACTGCGAAGGGAAGCGACCTGATCCCGGTGCTCGTCGCGCTGCGGCAGTGGGGCGACACGTACGCCGCCGACGAGGCGGGCCCGGCGGTGCGGGTGGCCCACGAGGAGTGCGGCGCCGCGGTGCACGCCCGGCTGCGCTGCGGCGCGGGGCACGACGTACCCCCCGGCGAGCTGGCCGTCCTGCCCGGTCCGGGCCTGCTGTCCGCCTGACCCCTCCCTTCCCCACACCTCGGAGCGAGACATGAAGATCGCTGGAAGCACCGCCCTGGTCACCGGCGCCAACCGCGGCTTCGGCCGGCACCTGGCCGCCGAACTCGTCGCACGCGGCGCCACCGTCTGGGCCGGCGCCCGCAACCCGGACACCGTGGACCTGCCCGGAGTCATCCCGGTACGCCTCGACATCACCGACCCCGAGTCGGTGGCCGCCGCCGCGCAGCGGGCCGGGGACGTGACGCTGCTGGTCAACAGCGCCGGCGTGAGCACCGGCACCGACCTGCTCGACGGCGACCTCGCGCAGATCCGGCTGGAGATGGAGACGCACTACCTCGGCACGCTGTCGGTGGTACGGGCGTTCGCGCCGCAGATCGTGGCCAACGGCGGCGGCAGGATCCTGAACGTGCTGTCGGCGCTGTCCTGGTTCACGTTCCCCGGCGTCGGCGCGTACGGCGCGGCGAAGGCCGCCGAGTGGTCGATGACGAACGCCCTGCGCCAGGAGCTGGCCGGCCGGGGCGTCCGCGTCGCGGGCCTGCACGTGGGCTACATGGACACCGAGATGGCCGCCGCCGTACCCGGCCCGAAGGCCCACCCGGCCGACGTCGCCCGGCTCGCCGCCGACGGCATCGAGTCCGACAGCTACGAGATCCTCGCCGACGACGTGGCGCGCCGGGTCCAGGCCGGACTGTCCGGCGGTGTGGCCGCGCTCTACCCCGCGCTCCCCTGAGCCGACCCGCCTCCAAGGTGGCGGCGCCACCTCGGCGAGCCGTTGCCGACCAACCGGCTGCCACGACAACCGCCTGAGGTCCCTCCATCTGGGACCAGCCTCCCCCACCCTGGGACACCCAAGCGCTCGTCCCCAGTCTGGGAGACCCACCGTGATCAGCACCAGTTCGGCGAAATGGCGGGGTCAGAGCCCGTCCGATACCACCACTTCGGCGAGCTGGAGTGGATCACGCAACTGCCCGACCATCGACTTCCGAGCGGGGTCGACACCGGCTCGGCGAGGTGGCGGTATCGGTGGCATGCCGATACCGCCACTTCGGCGGCATGGAGTCGATCACGCCGGCCCGCCGGGGCGGGTCGGGCGAACCGGGTCGGGGTGGGGCTACAGGCCGCGGGCGAGACGGTCGGCGAGGATCCGGGTGAACCGGGCCGGGTCGGCCAGCTCGCCGCCCTCGGCCAGCAGCGCCATGCCGTACAGCAGCTCGGCGGTCTCGGTCAGCGCGGCCGTGTCGCCGCCCTCCCCGTGCGCCTTGCGCAGCCCGGTGACCAGCGGGTGGGCCGGGTTCAGCTCCAGGATCCGCTTGACCCGGGGCACCTCCTGGCCCATCGCCCGGTACATCTTCTCCAGCGTCGGCGTCATGTCGTGCGCGTCGCCCACCACGCAGGCCGGTGAGGTGGTCAGCCGGGTGGACAGGCGCACCTCCTTCACGCTGTCGGCGAGCGCGCCGCCGAGGAACGTGAGCAGGTCGGCGTACTCCTGGCGCTCCGCCTCGACCTTCTCCTTCTCCTCCTCGGTCTCCAGGTCCACCTGCCCCTTGGCGACCGAGCGCAGCGTCTTCCCGTCGTACGCGCCGACGCGCTCGACCCACACCTCGTCCACCGGGTCGGTGAGGATCAGCACCTCGTAGCCCTTGGCGCGGAACGCCTCCAGGTGCGGCGAGTTCTCGATGGTGGCCCGGTTCTCGCCGGTGGCGTAGTAGATCTCGGTCTGGCCGTCCTTCATCCGCTCCACGTAGTCGCGCAGCGTGGTCGGCTCGGCCGGGTCGTGGGTGCTGGCGGTGCGAACCAGTTCCAGCAGCGTCTCGGTGTTGTCCGGGTCCTCCAGCAGACCCTCCTTGACCACCGCGCCGAACTCGGTCCAGAACGTGCGGTACGACTCGGCGGACATGTCCTTGAGCGTGGCGAGCACCTTCTTGACCAGCCGGCGGCGCACCGCGCGGATCTGCCGGTCCTGCTGGAGGATCTCCCGGGAGATGTTCAGCGACAGGTCGTGCGCGTCCACGACGCCCTTGACGAAGCGCAGGTAGTTGGGCATCAGCGCGTCGCAGTCGTCCATGATGAACACGCGCTTGACGTAGAGCTGCACACCCCGGCGGCCCTGCGGGGAGAACAGGTCGAGCGGGGCGTGCGACGGCAGGAACAGCAGCGCCTCGTACTCGAAGGTGCCCTCGCCGCGCATGTGGATCGTCTCGAGCGGGTCGGCCCAGTCGTGCGCGACGTGCCGGTAGAACTCCTTGTACTCGGCCTCGTCGACCTCGTCCCGCGAGCGCGCCCAGAGCGCCTTCATCGAGTTGAGCGTCTGCTCCTCGCGGGTGGTGGCGCCGTCCTCGCCGGGCTTGTCGACAGTCATCCGGATCGGCCACGAGATGAAGTCGGAGTAGCGCTTGACGATCTCGCGGATCGTCCACTCGGCGGTGTAGTCGTGCAGGTTGTCGTCGGTGTCGACCGGCTTGAGGTGCAGCGTGACCGAGGTGCCCTGGGGCGCGTCCTCGACCTCCTCGATCGAGTAGGTGCCCTCGCCCGCGGACTCCCAGCGGGTGCCGCCGGACTGCCCGGCGCGGCGGGTCAGCAGCGTCACCCTGTCGGCGACCATGAAGGTCGCGTAGAAGCCGACGCCGAACTGGCCGATCAGCTCCTGGGACGCGGCGGCGTCGGCGGACTCGCGCAGCTTGCGCAGCAGCTCGGCGGTGCCGGACTTCGCGATCGTGCCGATCAGGCCGACCACCTCGTCGCGGTTCATGCCGATGCCGTTGTCCCGCACGGTGAGCGTACGGGCGTCCTTGTCGACCTCGATCTCGATGTGCAGGTCGGAGGTGTCCGCCGACAGTTCCTTGTCGACGAGCGACTCCAGCCGCAGCTTGTCCAGCGCGTCGGACGCGTTCGAGATCAGTTCGCGCAGGAAGACGTCCTTGTTCGAGTAGATCGAGTGCACCATCAGCTGCAACAGCTGACGAGCCTCGGCCTGGAACTCCAACGTCTCGACGCGGTTGCTCACACCGACTCCCTCTCCTCTGGCGGGCCTACGGCGGAAAGGATACGAGGGGTGACGGCTGCGGCACGCACCGGCCGCCCCCGAAATCCACTGGTACAACCAGTTGACGGGTTGATGTGTTCGGGGCCACACTTCTGCGCATGACCTTCGATCCCGCGCCTCGTGTCTCGGTCTCCGACCACGTCTTCGGGCGGCTGCGCGACGCGATCGTGTCCGGCCGGTACGCACCGGACGAGACGCTGCCCGGCGAGCGGGAGCTGGCCGGCGCGTTCGAGGTCAACCGGCACGCGGTCCGGGAGGCGCTGCGCCGCCTGCAACAGCTCGGCCTGGTCCGGGTCAGCCAGGGCGGCGCGACCCGGGTACTGGACTGGCGGGTCCACGCCGGGCTGGACCTGGCGCTGTCCCTGGCCCGCTCCACTGACGTACTCCCGGTCGAGACGCTGGTGCGCGACATGCTGGAGATGCGGGCCTGCGTCGGGATCGACGCGGCCCGGCTCTGCGCCGAGCGCGCGGACGCGGCGGTCGTCGCCGCCCTGGTCCGGGCCGCCGAGGAGTACGGCGACCTGGCCCCCGACCTGGACCTGATGAACGAGGCGAACATCGCCATCTGGCGGCTGGTCGTGCGCGGCAGCGGTAACACCGCCTACCAGCTCGCGTTCAACAGCCTGGTGGCCGGCACGTTCGCGGTCGGCGACGTCCCCCCGGACGCCCGCGCGGCCGAACTGCTGGACGTGGCCGGGCACCGCCGTCTCGCCGCGTCGGTCGCCTCCGGTCAGGGCGCGGCGGCGGCCCGGCACGCCCGGGCGCTGCTGACCGCGCCGGTCACCACCCCCACCACCCCCACACCCGGAAGGAAAGCGCGCGCATGATCCCCGCCGTGCTGTACGCCGTCCCGGCGTTCCTGCTCCTGATCGTCATCGAAGCGGTCTCCTACCGCTTCCTGCCCGACGACGACGAACGCGGCTACGAGCTGCGCGACACCACCACCAGCCTGTCGATGGGGCTGGGCAGCCAGATCATCGGCTTCCCGTGGAAGCTGCTCACAGTCGGCCTGTTCGCGGCGCTGTGGACCGTGGCGCCGGTGCACCTGTCGCCCGGCGACTGGTGGACCTGGGTGATCCTGTTCTTCGCCGACGACCTGGCCTACTACTGGTTCCACCGCTCGCACCACGAGGTACGCGTGCTCTGGGCCAGCCACGTCGTGCACCACTCCAGCGTCTACTACAACTTCTCCACCGCGTTGCGGCAGAGCTGGACGCCGATGACCTCGCTGCCGTTCTGGCTGCCGCTGGCGCTGCTCGGCATCCCGCCGTGGATGATCTTCCTCCAGCAGTCGGTCAGCCTGCTGTACCAGTTCTTCCTGCACACCGAGCGGATCAACGTGCTGCCCCGGCCGATCGAGTGGATCTTCAACACGCCGTCGCACCACCGGGTGCACCACGGCTCGAACATCGAGTACCTGGACCGCAACTACGGCGGCATCCTGATCGTCTGGGACCGGCTGTTCGGCAGCTTCGAGCCGGAGCGGGCCACCGCGCGCTACGGGCTCACCAAGAACATCGGCACCTACAACCCGCTGCGGGTGGCCACCCACGAGTTCGCCGCGATCTGGTCCGACGTACGCCGGGCCGACTCCTGGCGACACCGCCTCGGTTACCTGTTCGGCCGTCCCGGCTGGCAGCCGGCCCGATGAGGCGCTCCTGGCTGCTGCCCCTGTTCGGGCTGGTCGCGGCCGTCGAACTGGTCGGGGTCGCGCTCGACTCGACCGCGCTCCAGTGGCTGGCCAAGCCGCTGCTCGCGCCGGTGCTGCTGGCGTACCTCTGGGCACACCGCCACCGCGTCGACGCGGTGGCGGTCGGCCTGGTCGCCGCCACCGCGGGCGACGTCGCCCTGCTCCTGCCGGGAGACACCGCGTTCCTGGCCGGCATGGGCTTCTTCCTGGTCACCCAGATCGCGTTCATCAGCGCCTTCGTCCGGTACCGGCGTGCCCGGGGCGTGGCGTGGGCCGGTTACCTGCTCGCCTGGGCCGGCGCGAAGGCACTGCTCTGGGGCATGCTCGGGCCGCTGCGGCTGCCGGTGCTCGGCTACAGCCTGGCGCTGTGCCTGATGGCCGCCGCCGCGACCGGGGTGTCCGCGCGGGTCGCCGCGGGCGGGGCGCTCTTCCTCGTCTCCGACCTGCTCATCGGCGTGGGCGCGGCCGGTGTGGACCTGCCCGGGCGGGGCCTGCTGGTGATGACCACCTACTGCGCCGCGCTGCTGCTCATCACCACCGGCTGGGTGGCCGCGGCGCGCCGGGCGACCGGCCCGCAGCCGCCCCCGGCGGGTACTCTGCTCGCGTGGCCAGGGAGAACGGGCGCAAGCTGATCGCCTCGAACAAGAAGGCGCGGCACGACTACGACATCCTCAAGACGTACGAGGCGGGCATCGTGCTGGCCGGCACCGAGGTCAAGTCGCTGCGCGAGGGGCGGGTGTCGCTGGTCGACGCGTTCGCCCAGGAGCGCGACGGCGAGATCATGCTGTACGGCCTGCACATCGCCGAGTACGGCTTCGGCACCTGGACCAACCACGCGCCCCGGCGCACCCGCAAGCTGCTGCTGCACCGGGTGGAGATCGCCCGGATCCTGGAGAAGCTGCGCGACGGCGGCATCACGCTGGTGCCGCTGTCGATGTACTTCGCCGACGGCTGGGCCAAGGTGGAGCTGGGCCTGGCCCGGGGCCGCCGGTCGTACGACAAGCGCCAGGCGCTGGCCGAGCGGGACGCCAAACGCGAGATCGCCCGGGAGATGGGCCGCCGGCTCAAGGGCCGGACGGCGGCGCGGCGGGGCTGAGCGGGCCGTTTTCTGTCCCAGGGCGGTGGCACGCTGAGGCGCATGACCGATCTGACCTGGAACCCGCTGCTCCGCGAGCAGCTCACCTGGCACTGGACCTACCAGTTGCGCGACCGCCTCGCCGGGCTCACCGACGCCGAATACCTCTGGGAGCCGGTCCCCGGCTGCTGGAGCGTGCGCCCGCGCGGCGACGACGGCATTCCGGCGATCGACTTCGCGATGCCGCAGCCGGACCCGCCGCCGTTCACCACCATCGCCTGGCGGCTGGCCCACGTCATCGTGGGCGTGCTGGCCATGCGCAACGCGTCGCACTTCGGCCGCGCACCCACCGACTACGCCTCGTTCCCCTACTCCCCGACCGCGGCCGGCGCGCTGGCCCAGCTCGACGAGGAGTACGCCGCCTGGACGGCAGGGGTCGAGGCGCTCGGCGAGGACGGCCTGGCCCGCCCCTGCGGCCCGGCTGAGGGGCCGTTCGCCGACGTCCCGATGGCCACGCTCGTGCTGCACATCAACCGGGAGGTGATCCACCACCTGTCCGAGGTGTGCCTGCTGCGCGACCTGTACCGCCACACACCGGAAGCAGCACGATGAATACAAGACTCCTTGTACATCATTCCTTGTCGGTCTAGCCTGGCGGCATGACTGACGGAACCGGCAACCGGCGGGTGAGCGACCCGCGAGCCATGCGGGCGCTGGCCCACCCCACCCGGCTGCGGCTGCTCGGCGAGCTGCGCCTGCGCGGCCCGCAGACGGTCGGCATGCTGAGCGAACGGACCGGCGAGGCGGTCGGGTCGGTCAGCTACCACGTCGGCAAGCTGGCCGAGCACGGCTTCGTGGCCGAGGCGCCCGAGCTGGCCCGGGACCGGCGCGAACGGTGGTGGCGAGCCGCGCACGCCACCACCGACTGGGATCCGCTCGAACTCCTCGACGACCCGGAGCGCCGGCTCGCCGGCAACATGCTGCGCCAGGCCGCCATGCAGCGCTATGTGGACCGCTACCAGGCATACCTGGAGTCGGAGGCGAGCCTCGACCCCGCGTGGGTCCGCGGCACCACCAGCAGCGACATGGTGCTGCGCCTGACACCTGACGAACTGGTCGAGCTGCGCGACGAGTTGTCCGCGCTGGGCCGGCGCTGGCAGGAGCGCGGCGCACCCGGCCGGCCCGGCGCCGAGATGGTCACGCTGATCTGGCAGGCGTATCGGGGGCCGCAGTGACCCGCGACCGCCGGCCCCTGGCCGGACTGCTGATCGGGCACGCCGTCTCGCTGACCGGCAACGTGCTCACGCTCATCGCGCTGCCGCTCTACGTGCTGGCTGAGACCGGCTCACCGGCCGCCACCGGGCTGGCCGGGGCGTTCGCCACCGCGCCCGTGGTGCTCGGCGGCGCGTTCGGCGGCGTGCTCGTCGACCGGATCGGCTACCGGCGCTCCAGCGTGCTCGCCGACGTGGTCTCCGGCGTGACGATCGCCGCCGTACCCCTGTTGCACGCCACAGTCGGCCTGCCGTTCCCGGCGCTGCTGGCCCTGGTCTTCGTCAGCGGCCTGCTCGACACGCCGGGGCAGACCGCGCGCACCGCGTTGCTGCCGGAGGCCGCCGCGGCGGCAGGGGTGCCGATCGAGCGGGCGGCCGGGTGGGAGGACGCGACCTCGCGCGGCGCCCGGATGATCGGCGCACCCGTGGCCGGCCTGCTGGTCGGTGTGTTCGGTGCGGTGCCGGTGCTGGCGCTCGACGCGGTGACGTTCGCCGTGTCGGCCCTCGTGGTGACGCTGCTGGTGCCGCGCGGCCTGCGGCCGTCCGACGACGGGAGCGAGCCGGAGACCGGCGGCTACTGGCGGCAGTTCGCCGCCGGGCTGCGCTTCCTGGTCCGGGAGCCGCTGCTGCGCGCCATGGTCCTGCTGGTGCTGGTGACGAACCTGTTCGACGCGGCGAAGAGCAACGTGCTGCTGCCGGTGGTCGCCGAACGGGAACTCGGCGGGCCGGCCGCGTTCGGCCTGCTGGTGGGCGTCATGGGCGGCGGCGCGCTGGTCGGCTCGCTGGTGTTCAGCGCGATCGGGCACCGGCTGCCCCGCCGGGCCACGTTCGTCACCGCGTACGTGCTGTGCGGCGCCCCACCACTGTGGGCGCTCGCCGCCGCGCCGCCGCTGCCGGTGGTGGCCGTCGTGGTGGCGATGGCCGGGCTGGCCGCCGGCGCGCTCAACCCGCTGATGGGCGCGGTCCAGTTGGAGCGGGTGCCGCCGGCCATGCGGGCCCGGGTGTACGGCGTGATCGGCGCCGGCGCGTGGGCGGCCATGCCGGCCGGCGCGGTCGGCGCGGGATTCGCCGCGGACCGGTTCGGCCCCACGTCCACGCTCGTCGTGATGGGCGCCTGCTACCTGCTGGTGGTGCTGACGCCGCTGCTGGGCGGCCCGTGGCGGGACATGCGCCGATCCACTGTGGTACGGCAGCGGGAGCCCGAGCCGACGTCGGAGCGCCAGCGGGAAGCGCTCTCTTGACATCGACCGACTTCATTCATACCTTCATCGAAGTCTATTTGTATGGTTTGTTAACCGTTGGGCGGGGCCGGCCGCCGTGACGGTAACGGCCACCACCCCCGCAGGAGGCGCCCCGTGCGCACCATCCGTACCCTCGCCGCCCTGGCGGTGACAGCGGTCGGCCTCACCGCCGCCCTCACCGCCGTCCCCAGCACCCCGGCGGCCGCCGCCCCCGGCGCGGTCACCTGGTCCGACGACTTCAACGGCCCGGCCGGGGCCGCCCCCGACGCGAGCAAGTGGCGCTACGACATCGGTGGCGGCGGCTGGGGCAATAACGAGCTCCAGTACTACACGAACAGCACCCGCAACGCCGCGCTCGACGGCAACGGCAACCTGGTCATCACCGCCCGCAAGGAGAACCCGGGCGGCTACTCCTGCTGGTACGGAAGCTGCCAGTACACCTCGGCCCGGCTGCTCACCAACGGCACGTTCGCCCAGGCGTACGGGCGGTTCGAGGCACGCATCAAGGTCCCGCGTGGACAAGGGCTGTGGCCGGCGTTCTGGATGCTCGGCAACGACATCGGCACGAACCCGTGGCCCGGCAGCGGCGAGATCGACATCATGGAGAACGTCGGCTACGCCCCCTCGACCGTCTGGGGCACGCTGCACGGCCCCGGCTACTCCGGCGGCGGCGGCGTCGGCGCGTCCACCTCGCTGCCAGGCGGCCAGGCGCTCGCCGACGCCTTCCACACGTTCACAGTGGACTGGGCGCCGGACTCGATCACCTGGTACCTCGACGGCGTCGCGTACTCCCGCAAGACGCCCGCCGACATCGGCGGCAACCGCTGGGTCTTCGACCACCCGTTCTTCATGATCATGAACGTGGCGGTCGGCGGCAACTGGCCCGGCTCGCCGGACGGCAGCACCACGTTCCCGCAGACCATGACCGTCGACTACGTCCGCGTCCAGGCCTGGGACAACGGCGGCGGGGGCACCGGCGGCCAGATCGTCGGGTACGGCAACAAGTGCGTGGACGTGGCGAGCGCCAGCACCGCCAACGGCACCCCGGTGCAGCTCTGGACGTGCAACGGCACCGCCGCCCAGCGCTGGACCTGGAACGCCGACGGCTCGGTCCGCGCACTCGGCAAGTGCCTCGACGTGGCCGCCGGATCGACCGCGAGCGGCGCCAAGGTGCAGCTCTACGACTGCAACGGCACCGGCGCGCAGAAGTGGGTGTTCAGCGCGGCCGGGGACATCGTGAACCCCCAGGCGAACAAGTGCCTGGACGCGACGGGTCCGAGCTCGGCCGACGGCACCCGGCTGCAGATCTGGGACTGCACCGGCGGCGCCAACCAGAAGTGGCGGCGCTGACCGGTCCCCGACCCGGGGCGGGCGGCACCCCGCCCGCCCCGGCGCCCCTCATCCCCGCCCCCGCCCCCGCCCCCCGCCCCCGCCCTCCCTCCCCCTCTCCCCCGCGATCTTGCACTTTCGGCCCGAGCGGTGACGTGAATGTCCCATTCGCCCGGGCACAAACTGCAAGATCAGCGAGGGCTGCCGGCCCGGGGCTGCCCGCCCTGAGGGGGCGGGCGCGGACGGCGTTGCGTTTCTCTGGGCGGTCTGGGATACCGTGAGGTCCGTTTCGCTCCCGCGAGACCAGGTCATCGCTCTACTGGAAGCGCGATCATGGATGAGTCGACCGGCGCGCTGACGTCGATGAGCGGGTTCACGCCGGAACCGATCCCCACCGCCCGGCTGGTCCTGCTGCCGCTGGGCGTCGAGCATGCCGAGGAGATGGCAGCCGTCCTCGCCGACCCGGCGCTGCACACCTTCATCGGCGGCGAACCCGCCACCCCGGCGGCGTTGCGGGCCCGCTACGAACGGCTTGTCGCCGGCTCGCCCGACCCGGCCGAGTCGTGGTGCAACTGGGTCATCCGGCTCCGGGACGGCGGCCGGCTGACCGGCTTCGTCCAGGCCACAGTCACCGAGGCACACGGGACGGTGACGGACGCCGCCACGGCGGGCGCGCGGGCGGTAGGACACCGGCACCTCGACGAGGCGACACCGGCCACCGCGGGACCGGTCGCGGAGATCGCCTGGGTGGTGGGAACACGGTGGCAGGGGCGCGGGATCGCCACCGAGGCCGCCCGTGGCATGGTCGGCTGGATGGGGCGGCGCGGTGTGCGTACCCTCGTGGCCCACATCCATCCCGACCACCGCGCGTCGGCCGCGGTGGCCACGGCCTGCGGCCTGGCCCCGACCGACGTGTGGCAAGACGGCGAGGTCCGCTGGACCGGACCTGCCGCCCTGTCTCCCCCGCCTGCCCGGAGTTGACCAAGGAGTTCGTGTCGGAGACGACGTCCGAGCCGGACACGAACTCCTTGATCACCGGGGCCGGGGGGGTCAGAAGGGGGCGTCTACTGAGAGGCGGCGGACCTGGGTCAGGTAGGGGTCCAGCTCGCCCACCTCGAAGCGGCACGTGCCGATGACGTGCCAGAACTGGCCGCCCGGGTCGCCGTCCAGCTTGTACCGGCCGTCCGGGCTGACCGCCGCCCACCCGTCCGGCAGGCCGATGAGCGTGGTCCGCAACTGGGCGTGCTCGGGGTCGGCCACGTCCCACAGCCGTACCGTGCCGTCGTCACCGGCGCTGGCGAGCAGGCTGCTGTCCGGGCTGAAGTGCACCGACCAGACGCGCCGGGTGTGCGCCGCAAGGGTGCCGTGCAGCCGGCCGGTGACCGGATCCCACAGCCGGATCACCAGGTCGTCGCCGGCGGTGGCGAGCAGGTTGCCGTCCGGGCTGAACGCGCAGGACCAGAGCCGGCCGTCGTGCTCGGTGAGCACCAGGCGCCGCTCGCCGGTGACCGCGTCCCAGACCACCGCCGTGCCGTCGTTACCGGCGCTGGCGAGCAGCGTGCCCTCGCTGTTGAAGCCGACCGAGTAGACCCGGTCGGTGTGGTGTTCGAGCGTGAGCCGGCAGGTGGCGGTGGCGGCGTCCCAGAGCCGTACCGCCTGGTCGTCGCAGCCGGTGGCGATGGTCTCGCCGTCGGGGCTGAACGCGACGGTGCGCACGCGCCCCCGGTGCGGGGTGAGCGTGGCGAAGTGCCGGCCGGTACGGCGGTACCACAGGCGTACCGTGTCGTCGTCGTTGGCGGTGGCGAGTGCGTCGCCGTCGGGGCTGAACGCGACCGCCCAGACGTGGTCGGTGTCCACGTTGAGTTCACGCTCGTCGGCGCCCGTGTCGGTGTTCCACAGGTGCACGCCGCCGTCGCCGCTGGGCGTGGCCACCAGCGGTTCCTCCGGGCAGAACACCACGGACAGCAGCCGGTCGGCCGGGCTGGCGAGCTGCCGCACCAGGCGGCCGGTGCGCGGCTCCCAGAGCCGGATCACGCCGTCGTTGCCGCAGGCGGCGAGCACCTCGCCGTCGTCGCGGAAGGACAGCGCGGTGACCTTGCGGCCGTGCCCGCGCAGCGTGTGCTGGAGCTGCCCGCTGCGGACGTCCCACAGCCGGGTGGTGCCGTCGTTGCTGCTGGTCGCCACCTGGTTCTGGTCCGGCCGCCAGACCACCGGCCACACCGAGCCGCGGTGCCGGGTCAGCTCGTGCCGCACCTGCCCGTCGTCGGTGTCCCAGAGCTGGATCGCGCCGTCGCTGGCGGCGGTGGCGAGCAGGCTGCCGTCGCCGTTGAACCGGACGCTGTAGATCGCGCCGCGCTGCCGGCCGAGCACCCGGACCGGCCGGCCCGTCTCGGTCTCCCACAGCCGCAGCGCGCCGTGCGTGTCGCCGGTGGCCATCAGCGTGCCGTCGGGGTGGATGTCGAGGGCGTACACGTCGGCCTCGTGGCCGCGCGGCGCGCGCAGCAGCTCGCCGTCGGTGGCCCGGCGGATCCAGATGCGGCCGTGCTGCCCGACGGCGGCCAGCAGCCGGCCGTCCGGTGAGTGCACGACCCGGTAGACCACCTCGGGCTCCTGCACCTCGAACGCCAGCTTGCCGGTGGGGATGTCCCAGCCGCGGACCGTGCCGGCGCTGTCGGCCACCACCACGCGCCGCCCGTCCGGGCTGAACGAGGTGCCCCAGATCGGCGCGGAGTGGCCGGGCCACTCGTGACGCAGCCGGGCGCCACGGGTGTCGTAGAGCCGCACCACGCCGGCCGCGTCGCCGACCACCAGGCGGCCGCGGCGGCCGTCGGTGAGCATCGGCCACACCCAGCCGGTGAAGACGTCCTCGATGACGTGCCGCACGTCGCCGTGGTCGGCGTCCCACAGCCGTACGGTGAGGTCGGCCGAGCCGGTGACGAGCTGGTGGGACGCGGCGTCGTAGCGGACCGCGTACACCCGGGACCGGTGTCCCTGGAGCGTGCGCACCGGCAGCCCGGTGGCGGTGTCGCAGAGCAGCACACCGCCGTCGTCGCTGCCGACGGCGAGCACCGCGCCGTCCGGGCTGTACGCCACCGGCACCGGCAGCCGGCCCACCTCGAAGCCGTATCCGACGCCCACGGCGGGCGGGGCCAGGCCCGGCGCGACCGGACGGCCCGGCGCGACGACGGCGCCGCGCAGTTCCGGGGCGCGCAGCAGCGCCGGGTCGGCGCTGACGTCGATCAGCGCGGTGCGGTGCCAGCTGCTGCCGGCCACGCGCGCACCCCGCAGGTCGGTACGGAACAGGCGGGCGCCGGCCATCTCCGCGTCGCGCAGGTCGGCCCCGGCGAGGCGGGCCTGGTCCAGGCGGGCGCCGCGCAGCCGGGCGTGCTCCAGCCGCGCCTCGGTCAGGTTCGTGGCGACCAGCCGCGCGTCGGTCAGGTCGGCCCCGGTCAGGTCGGCCCCGGCGAGCTCGCGGTGCGACAGGTCCTCGCCGCGCAGCACCGCGCCGCGCAGATCGGCCCGGTCGGGCAGGCGCAGCCGGGCGGACAGCCGCAGCGCGTTGGCGCGCAGCGTCTCGCCCGCCGACTCGTCACCGAGCACCCGGGCGGTCCACGCGGTGCAGCGGGCCGGGTCGGCGAGGTCGCCGAGGAACTCCACCGCGAGCGCGGACAGCGACCGGACCGCCAGCGCGCCCGGCTCCTCGCCCCGGTTGATCTGCTCGGCCACCCCCTCGGCCACGAGCCACTCCATCACCGAGGTGTGGATGAACCCGAACAACCCGTCGTCGGTACGGACCAGCAGGCTGCCCGCGCCGACCGCGTGCGCAGCCTGCGGGCCGGACAGCCGCGAGTCGGCCCGCCCGGCGAGCTGACCGGTGGACTCGGCCAGCTCGGCCAGGCGCAGGTATGCCTCGCCGCTCTCCCAGAGCTGGAACGCCAGCCGGCTCACCGCCTGCCACAGCTCGGGCCGGCGCAGGCTGACCGGTGCGCCCGGGATGCCCTGGGTGCGGCGCTCCTCGAAGTCCAGCCAGGACTCCAGGATCTCCCGATACAGCGCGGCGGCGCTGAACGTGCCGCCCGCCCCGGCCACGGCGGCGAGCCGCCCCTCGTCCAGGTTGGCGATGAAGCCGAGCATGCGCGGGTTACGGGAGAGCCCCAGCAGGTCCTTGACGCCGGCGAGCAGGTCCATCCGCTCGCGGGCGGCCCGCTCGTCGCCGCCGTACCGGTTGCGCAGGAACGCCTCGATCTGCCCGGGGGTGAAGTCCTCCACGGCCAGCACGCGCCGGTGCGGCAGCAGGCCGACCCGCTCGCCGAGCGCGGTCAGCACCTGCGAGTTGGTCTTGAAGTGCTGGGTACGGCTGCTCACCACGATCTTCGCGTTGCCCTCGGCGGCCTGGAGCAGCGTCTCCAGGTGGTCGGCCGCCCGGTCGTACGTCACCCGGGCGACCAGCTCGTCGAACCCGTCGAACAGCAGCACGATGCGACCCTGGCGCAGCATGTAGCGGAACGCCTTGAGGTCGATCACCTGCTCGCCGTGGTTGGCCAGATGCGCGGCGACCAGGCCGTCCACGGAGTGCGCCTTGTCGAGCGCCCGCAGCTCCACCAGGATCGGGATCAGGTCGGGCGCGGCGGTGGGCAGCCGCCGGGCCACCTCCCGCAACGCGAACGTCTTGCCCCGGCCGAAGTCGCCGAGCACCAGCACGAACCGGCCGTCCGGCGCGGAGACGGTCTCCAGCAGCTCGTCCACCACGTCGTCGCGGACGCGCTGGTCGGCGCCGACGAGGTGGCGGTAGCGCTGCGGCACGTACTGCCCGGGTGGGTAGAGCCGGTCCGCCTGGAGCCGGGCGGTCTGCGCGGCGACGTACTCGCGCAGGTCGAGCAGGCCCTGGAACTCGGTCAGGTGCAGCACGCGTACGCCCCGCCGCTGTGCCTCCTCGGCGAGCCCGCGCGGCACCCGGTCGCCGTCGTAGACCAGCTCGGAGGCGATGTCCGGGTCGGTGGCGTGCACCCGCCGGGCGAAGACGTCCACATCGGCGGCGGTGGGGGTGCCCACGTGCGCGCCGACGCGTTGCTGACGGACCACCCCGTCGGAGCGGTAGCTGATGTAGAGGTGCGGCGGGTCGGTGCCGACGCGGCGCACCACCACCCGGTCGTAGCGGGCCTCGCAGACCTCGGCGAGCCGGTCCAGCAGCCGCTGCACCGGTGCGACCGGCGCGGCGGCCACCGCGGCGCCCTGGGTGGCCCCCTCGACGGCGACCGGACGGCGCGGGTCGGGTACCTGGGCCGGGCCGGACGCGCCGAAGGTGGCCTCGGCGTGCGGCCAGGACACGGCGGTCACCGCGCCGCCGTCCAGCCGGTCGTCGCGGCCGAGCACCCAGCGGGTCATCCCGTCCGCGCCCAGCCGCAGCACCTGCGCCCGGCCGTCGCGGGGCGCGGCGGCCAGCGGCACCACCGGGTCCACCCGGGCCGACGGCGCGGCGTCGGAGAGCAGCAGGTCGAGCATCGGGCCGACCAGCCGGTTGACCGAGCCCCGGTCGCGCAGCGACACCGGGTCCGGCGGCACCTCGTCGGCGTACGGGCTGCGCGCCCCCGGCGCGTGCGCCATCGCGCCCAGCCGCAGCCAGCCGGACTGCTGGTAGTGGCGCAGCCGCTGGGCGAACCAGCTGGACTGCGCCTCGCCGAGGAAGCCGTACCGGTCCTCCTCGCGGTGGGTGATGGCGATGGTGGAGTTCAGCCCGGCCACCACCACCCGCAGGTCGGGCACCGGGAACAGCGTCCAGGGCTGCTCGCTGTCGAAGATCCGGTCGTCGAGGCCCTGGTAGAGGTCGTCGAACAGGCGCGCGTAGTGCCGCCACTTCGGCCAGTACGGCGGCTGCGGGTCGACGTCGTCGGCCTCACAGGTGGCGAAGTACGCGCGGCAGGCGGCCATCGTCACGTCGCGCGGGCCGGGCACCACGACGAGCCGGTGCGGCTCCAGCCCGAGCAGCACCCGCAGGCCGGTGAGGAAGCTCAGCGCGTCGGAGAACTCGCGCGGGCTGCCCGACTCGGTGAGGTTGCCGGCGACGACGAGCAGGTCCGGCCGGGGCACGCCGTCGTTCATCAGCAGCGTGAGGTCGCCCATCAGGTGTTCCTGCACCTCGCCCGGGGTGACCGGCGCGCCGGGGGTGATCACGCCCCGGCCGAAGCGCGGCCCGGCGACCTGGAGCACGGTGACGGTGTCCCGGGCGGTCGGTGGCGCCGCCGCGGCGGGCGGGAACGGCGGCGGGTTGATCGGGGTACGCCGGGCGCGGCGGGGCGCGGGCGCGCCGGCGGCCGGCGCGGCGAGCACCCCGTGCGGGTCGGCCGGGTGGTGCGGGAACGCCGGCTGCCGCATCGGCTTGGCCCGGCCGTCGAGCGCCTCCCGGATGCGGTCGAGCACCCGGTTGCGGGCCTGCGCCGGGTCGTCCACGCCGACCAGGTCCACATAGGTGATGGTGGCGAGCAGGCCGTCGATCGGGCAGTCCTCGACGCGTACCGTGACGAGCTTGTTGCCGGTGCCGTCCGGGTCGGCGCGCAGCGCGGCCTGCCACTCCAGCTTGCCGTACGTGGAGTGCAGGTAGCGTTCGGACAGCACCGCCACCACCACCTCGGCCTCGCGGACGCCACGGTCCATGAAGTCGATGAAGTTGGTGCCTGCCACGAAGTCCCACGCCTGCAACAACGTGCGATAGCCGGCCGCCTCGAACTCCCACGCCAGCCACGTGGCCCAGCGTTCGTCGGCCGGCGAGTAGCTGATGAAGAAATCGATGGGGCGGTCGGACCGGGTGGGGTGCGCGCCTACAACCACATGGTCATTATGGCCACCGACGGTCAACAGATCGACACCCTCGGCAGCTCGGATCGTCCCGCGTCGGGCTCCTGCGCCCGCGCCGGCATGTGCGAGGATCATCCCTCGTGGAGACCCCCGGCGATCCGCCGAACGCCGTGCCCGACCGCTCCCGCTGGGGCCGCCTGCACGTGCTGGACTGGATCGCGATCGGGCTGGCCGTGCTCGGCGTGGTGTTCGTGCTCACCGGGCTGCTCCCCCGCGCGGACGCCGAGGCGACGATGCGGCGGATCATCCCCATCCTGATCTTCCTCGGCACGGTGGTGGTGCTGGCCGAGCTGACCGCCGTGGCCGGGGTGTTCGACGCGCTCGCGACCCGGGTGGCGGTGACCGCGCGGGGCAGTTTCCGGGCCCTGTTCTGGCTGTGCGTCGGCTTCGCCTCGGTGACCACGATCGCGCTCAACCTGGACACCACGGCGGTGCTGCTCACGCCGGTGATGATCGCGCTGGCCCGGGCGCTGAACGTGCCGCCGACGCCGCTGGCCATGACCACCGTGTGGCTGGCGAACACGGCGAGCCTGCTGCTGCCGGTGTCCAACCTGACGAACATCCTGGCCAGCGACCGGGTCGACCTGGACCCGGTGCCGTGGGCGGCCCGGATGTGGTGGCCGCAACTGGTCGCCGTCGCGGTGACCGCGCTGCTGCTGTGGTGGTGGTACTGGCGGCCGGCGCGCGCCGGGGCCGACCCGTTCGTCCCGCCGCCGCCGTACGTGCCGCCGGACCGGGTGCTCTACCGCACCGCGCTGGCGGCCTGCCTGCTGTTCGTCGCCGGGATCCTGGCCGGGGTGGAGATCGGCATCGCCTCCGGGGCGGCCGCCGCGATCCTGGTCGCCGGCTTCGCGGTCCGGGCCCGGCACCGGCTGCGTCCGGCACTGGTGCCGTGGCGGCTGCTGGTGTTCGTGACCGGGCTGTTCCTGGTGGTGCAGACCATCGGCCGGCACGGCCTGGACACGGTGATGGGCACGCTCATCGGCACCGACCCGGGCGCGGAGGGGGCGCTGCGGGCGGGCGCGGTCGGCGCGCTGTTCAGCAACGTGGTGAACAACCTGCCCGCGTACCTGGCCGGCGAGGCGGTGATCGCGGCCGACCGGCACACCCAGTTGCTGGCGCTGCTGATCGGCACGAACGTGGGTCCGCTGGCCACGCCGTGGGCGTCGCTGGCGACACTGATCTGGTACGAGCGCTGCCGGGCCGCCGGGGTCGCCGTACCGCTGGGCCGGTTCGTGGCCACCAGCGCCGCGCTCGCCGTGCTCGCCACCGCCGCCACCGTGACGGCGCTTCTTGTCGGTCCCGGCGCCTAGCATCGCGGCATCGCCCCTGAGCCGGGGCGGGAAAACCGGTACGGCCCGATCCCGGGCGGTGGCTACCGTGCCCGCATGACCGCCGCACCCACGCTGCACTTCTGCACCGACCCGGGCGAGTTCCTCGCCGCCGCCGAGGCGTACCTGGCCGCCGATCCGGTGGTCGGCACGGTCGTCGCCACCGTCGCGCAGCGGATGGCGGCCCGCCGCGCCGAGGGCGCCGCGCTGCCCGAGGACGACTGGTGGCTCGTGGTGCGCGACGCCTCCGGGGCGGTGGTAGGCGCCGCGATGCGCACCGCGCCGTTCCCGCCGCGACCGCCGTTCCTGCTGCCGATGCCCGAGGCAGCCGCTGTGGCGCTGGCCGGGGCGTGGCACCGGCGCGGCGAGCGGGTCCGCGCGGTGAACGGCGCGCTGCCCGCCGCGCGCGCCTGCGCCGACGAGGTCGCACGCCTCGACGGCGGGCGGGTCGCTGTGGCCCAGCACACCCGGCTGCACGTGCTCGACCAACTGGCACCACCGGCTCCGGTCCCCGGCGCGCTGCGGGCGGCCACCACCGACGACGTCGACCTGGTCGCCGCGTGGTTCGGCGCGTTCACGGCCGACGCCGACGAGCAGGCGGGCCGCCCGCCCGGCACCAGCGCACACGAGACGCCCGACCGCGCCGAGCTACTGCGCCGGATCCGGGACGGCCGGGTCTGGTTCTGGACCGACGGGTCGGGCCGCCCGGTGCACCTGACCGCCGCCCACCCGACGTCGTTCGGCGTGGCTCGCGTCGGACCCGTCTACACGCCACCGGAGCAGCGCGGACGCGGCTGGGCCGGCAACGCCGTCGCCGAGGTGTGCCGGCTGCTCACCGCCGAGGGCGCGCGGGTGTGCCTGTTCACCGACCAGGCCAACCCGGTGTCGAACCGGCTCTACGCCCGGCTCGGATTCCGGCCGGTGGTCGACATGGCCAATCTGGTTCTGGTCGACTGACGGTCCGCGACTCCGGGTCAGCCGGCGAGGCCGAGCGCGGCCAGCCGGCGCGGGTCGGCGATCACGTCCACGGCGGCGATCCGTCCGCCGGCAACGGTGAACGCCATCACCGACAGCGGCCGGTCGCCGGCGGTCACCAGCACCCCGGCAGCGCCGTTGACGAGCACCGGCCGGGCGTGCGGGAACAGCCGGCCGAACGTGGTGGCCTGCGCCGCCACAGTCGTCGCGCCGGTGAGCACGACCGTGTGGCGGGCGCGGGCGGTCCCGGCGTCGGAGCGCAGCACCACGTCCGGGTGCAGCACCGCGATCAGCGCGTCGAGGTCACCGTCGCGGGCGGCGGCGAGGAAGGCGTCCACCACCGCCCGCTGCCGGGACAAGTCCGGATCGGGGATGGGCGCCTGCCCGCGTACCCGGCGGCGGGCCCGGCTGGCGAGCTGCCGGGCCGCCGCCGGCGAGCGGTCGACGAGCGGGCCGATCTCGTCGAACGGCACGCCGAACATGTCGTGCAGCACGAACGCGAGCCGCTCGGCCGGGGTCAGCGTGTCCAGCACCACCAGCAGCGCCAGGCCCACCGAGTCGGCGAGCACCGCGGCGTGCGCCGGATCGTCGGCGTCGGTGTCCACCACCGGATCGGGTAGGCGTACGTCCAGCGGGTCCTCCCGGCGGGCGGCGCGGGACCGCAGCGTGTTGAGGCTGACCCGGGCGACCACAGTGGTGAGCCAGGCGTCGAGGTTCTCCACGGTGTCCGCGTCGGTGCGGGACAGCCGCAGCCAGGTCTCCTGCACCGCGTCCTCGGCGTCGGTGAGCGACCCGAGCAGCCGGTACGCCACCGCGCGCAGCCGTTGCCGCTCCCGCTCGAACCGCTCCGCCAGGTCCATCACCTGAGCCTCCCCTCCCGCGCATCGACTCGACCCGCGCCGGGTCACCGATGTGACCACAGGTGACAGCCGTCACACCTGTCACGTCGGCAGGCGGGCGCGGGTCGAGGTGGCAGCACCGACAACGGGAGGACGACGATGAACGCACCCATTCTGGTCACCGGCGGCACCGGCACGATCGGCCGGCACGTCGTGCCGCTGCTGCGCGCCGCCGGGCACCCGGTGCGCGTGCTCAGCCGGCGCGGCGGGCGGCCCGGCGACGGTGTCACCCACGTGGCCGCCGACCTGCTCAGCGGCGCGGACCTCGGCCCCGCCCTGAGCGGAGTGTCCACTGTGCTGCACCTGGCCGGCGGCGCGAAGGGCGACGACCGTGCCACCGCCCACCTGGCCCGCGCCGCGCACCGGGCCGCTGTGGCCCACCTGGTGCACATCTCGGTGACCGGCGCCGACCGGGTGCCGCTGGCCTGGATCCGGTCCAAGCTCGACGCCGAGCGCGCGGTGACGGACTCCGGCGTGCCCTGGACCGTGCTGCGCGCCGCGCAGGTGCACGACCTGGTGTTCACCATGCTGACGGCGATGACGCGGCTGCCGGTGGTGCCGGTGCCGGGCGGCCTGCGGTTGCAGCCGGTCGACGCGGCCGAGGTGGCGGCCCGGCTGGCCGAACTCACGCTCGGCGCACCGGCCGGGCTGGTCCCCGACCTGGCCGGGCCGGACACGTACGGCATCGGTGACCTGCTGACCGGCTACTTGACCGCCGCCGGGAAGCGCCGGGCACGCCTGCCGGTGCGCATTCCCGGCCGGGCCGGCCGGGCGTACCGGGAAGGCGCGAACCTCGCCCGGCCGGGCGCCGCGAGAGGCGTGCGGACCTGGACCGATTTCCTGGCTGACCGAGTGCCGTCGCGGCCGGTCGCCTGAGCCGCCGGAGCGCCGCTCAGCGAAGGGTCAACCAGGCCGCCCCGGTGGCGGCGAGGATCACCGCGCCGAGCCCGGCCAGGCTCCAGCCGCCACGGTCGATGCGCCGGCGCACGGCCTGCCGGTCCGGGCGGAAGTCGTCGAACGGGCTCGACCGGAACCAGAAGCGGGCGTACAGCACCATCACCGCTCCGAACACCAGAGCGAAGCCTCCGGTCAGCGCCGCGCTGCCGAGCACCCACCCGTCGGTGAGCACGCCACGGATTCCCACCCGCCCGGCGACGACGGTTCGGACGACCTGCACGATCCCGTTGACCACGCCGAGCGCGACACCGACACGTCCGGCGACGAGCCAGATGCCGGCCTCGCGCCGACCGCCTGCCGCGTTCTCCGTCCGCGCCATCACAGGCCCCGTGGCTCGATGGGGAAGCGGCCGAGACGCAGGCGGCTTCGATCCTGCCTCACCTCGCTCCACCGCTCGTCGTGGCTCAGCAGCGGCAGCAGCTCGCGCAGCATGTTCACGGTGGCGACCATCAGCTTCTCGTCGCGGTAGATCTGGCTCAGCAGCGGCTTGACGACGCTTCGGCGGAAGGTCCCGGCGAACCACGCGACGACCACCGTCGCACCTGCCGCGACGCCCGCCCCGGTCCACCAGTCGGACGCCGACACGGCCGCGACCAGGCCCACGAGGACCAGTACGGCCAGGACGACCGCCCGCAGTGCCTCGTACCAGCGCAGCCGCTCCCGCGCCGCGTCCACCCGGGTCAGCAGGTGCTCCGCGCCACCGAGGAGCCGCTCGAACTCCGGGCCGGACAGGTCACCGCCCCGCTCAGGATCCCAGCCCACAGAACTCTCCCACGGTCGTCCGGAGGCTCCGCTGCACCGCGGCGAACTTCATGTCGTCGAACATCGCCTGTTTCTCACCGACTCCAGGGATGAAGCGGTAGTCCTGCCGGCGGCCGGCGACCGGCAGCACAGCCAGCCGGGGGCGATTGCGGTGGCCGAAGGCACGGATGAGAGTGACCAGCTGTCGCTGGAAGTCCGATGTGGGCTCACCGTCGGCGCCCGGCAGGTAGTACTCCTCGACCTGGCCCAGCTGGTCGGTCCAGTAGAGGTCGGCCTTGGTGACCGCCAGGACGAACCAGAGGTCCTTGGCGGCCGGATTGTCGACCCAGCAGGGCAGCAGGTTCTGGCAGAACCGGGAGAAGTGTTCGAGTTCGACGTTCCGGTTCTGCGCCCAGAGCTGCTCGGACGGCGACGGGATCGCCGCCTCGACCTCGCGGGCGATCTGCTCGGCCCGGTCCCGCCGCTCCTCCTCGGTGGGCGTCGCGTCGAGGGATGCCTGCCACTGCTCCCAGAGCCGGGCCTCGACCTGCCGGCGGAGTTCGTCCTCACGCCGTTGCCGCCGCTCCTCGAGGACGTTGACCTCGCGGGGATCCCACGGCTCGTCGTACCCGGCGGCGGCGACGTAGATGACGCCCGTCGGGTGGTTCGGCGGCTTGAGCATGGCGTCCCACTTGTCCACCTCGCCGGAGGAGTAGTCGCCGCCCGCGGTCTGGCCGGGGCTCACCACCAGCGTCACATGGGCCTGGCGCCGGCCGGCCGCGAGCACGAGGCGGTGCGGCACATGGTCCTCGTCCCGCCGCCGGATGTAGCCGTTGTCGCCGAGCAACGCCTGGTACAGCGCGCTTTTCCCGACCCCGCGCTGGCCCGCCACCAACACCGGGATGATGTCACTCGTGGGTCGTCGCGTGGTCTCGGCGATCGACACCCGCCCGCCACCCGAGTGGCCGGCGCCGGAGTTGTCGACAGCGGACACGACCCGCGACCAACGGTCCCGCACGTCCGTCCAGTACTCGTCCGGCTCACCCATGGCGCGGCCCGATCGGCCGGCCGGTTTCCATCTGATGTGGACTGCTCAGCGAGAACACGCGAGGAGCCTAGCCACGGCGGCGTGGCATCGAATCGTATGAACAGGCGGCAACATCCGGCACGTACGGTCAGGCGCCCGTGACGGGGTGGAACTGCTCGCACATGACCTCGTAGCCGTCCGGGTCGAGCCCGTAGAAGATCCGCGCCCATCCCACGTCCTCCGGCTCCAGCGTCACCGGCAGCCCTTCGTCGCGCCACAGCGCGTACGTGGCGTCCAGGTCGGCGGTGGGCACGGTGAGGACGACACCGAGCCCCGGCGGCCCGGCCTTGACCTCGCGTTCCCGCTCCGCGTTGTGGTGCCCGTGGCGGTGCAGGTCGGACAGGATCAGCCAGGTGTGGCCGAACGTGAGGTAACGCAGGTTCGTCTGGTCGGTCTGCGGGATCTCCTTGAAGCCGAGTCGCAGGTAGAGCCGGTGGGAGCGGTCCAGGTCGCGGACCCGGAGCCCGATCTTGAGCTGTCTGGCGGCCATCCCGCCGAGGCTAGCCGACCCGGCTCACCAGCCGACCGAGCCGAGACCGACCGGGGTGAGGCGGCGGACCTGCGGCTCGATCCACTGTGCCGCGGTGACCAGTTTGACCAGCCGGTCGATGGTCTCCGGCGGCCCGGCCACGAAGCTGCGCCGGTCGGCGGGGCAGCCGTACCGGTCGTCGAAAGTGCCGCCGTCGAGCGCGCGGACCGCCATGCCGGCCTCGACGGCGAGCAGCATCCCGGCCGGCAGGTCGACCGCCTCGGGACGGTAGCCGACGATGCCGTCGATGTCGCCGCGGGCCAGCATCACCCAGGACAGCAACGGCGCCCACAGTTGCAGCACCCGGCGCGCGCTGGTGTCCAGCACCACCTTCAACGCCCGGGCGGTGCTGTCGTCGCGGCGTACCTCGTGCCCCTGGGTCCAGGCCAGCACCGGCGCGGACGGCACCGGGCGCTGCGCGGCCCGCAGCGGCCGCGCGGCCGGGCCGGACGCGTGCACGAACGCGCCCCGGCCGCGCACCGCCGACCAGGTCCGGCCCGCGACCGGGTCGTGCACCACGCCGAGCACCGGCGAGCCGTTGTCGCACAGGGCGATGCCGACCACGTACGCGGGCAGCCCGATCGCCACGTTGTTGGTGCCGTCCAGCGGGTCGACGAGCCACGCCCACGCGGTGTCCGGGGCGTACTCGCCGCCCTCCTCGGCGATCACGCCGTGCTCCGGCCAGCGGGCCCGGATCCGGTCGACGATCAGCCGCTCGGCGGCCAGGTCGAGGTCGGTCACCAGGTCACCGGTGTCGTTCTTGGCCCGGGCGTGCACCTCCCCCCGGGTGCCCCGGCGCAGCAGGCGGCCCGCCGCCTGCGCTGCCTCCACCGCGAACCGGTGCGCGTCGCGCAGGTCGGGCCCGCCTCTGCTCGGCTCCACGTCCATGGCTCCTCCAGCCAGTCAGCCCCGTGCCACCAGTCGCGCGATCTCCCGCGCCATCCGCGCGGTCTCCGCCGCGTCGCAGCGGTCCCGGCGTACCCGGTGGCTGCGCCCGTCCACCGCGCCGAGGCTCAGGTCGCACGCGCCGGGAGTGGTCCGGCCGAGCGCCACTGTCACCGCCGGCTCACCGGCGTCGACCTCCGAGGTGTGGAAGCCGCCGGCGCGCAGCGCGTACGAGTCGCCTGCGGAGTGCGTCTCCACCGTCGCGGTCATCGCGGTGACCAGCCGGTCGGTGGCGGCCATCTCGTCCACCTCGCCGAGGCTGTGCACCTCGTAGATCCGCCAGGCCGGATCGGCCGGCGCGTCGTCGACCTCGATCAGCTCGTTGCGGACGGTCCCGTGCAGCACGTGGCTGAGCAGATCCCAGCTGTGCGAGTGCATGGTGGAGGTGGTCGGGCGCACCGGCGGCGGGTCGGCCGGCCAGGCGTGCACGCAGATGCCGTCCGGGCCGTCGCGTTCCACGGGCAGGCAGGTGAAGCCGAGCGGGTGCCGGACCGCGCGCAGCGGCCGCCGCCCGTCCGCGACGTCGCCGAGCACGTCCAGCACCCAGCCGCGCAGCATCTCCGGCCGGGTGCCCCGGTCGATCTCCCGTTCGAGGTCGGCGTAACTGGTCATGAGTAGGGGTTCCTCGCCTGGACGGCCTTGCCGATGATGCCGGCGACCTCACGGTCGCCGAAGGACCGGGGCAGCGTCAGGCCGAGGGCGGTGAACAACCGCCGTACCTGCTCGACCGACGGCTCGTCGTCGAGCTTGACCTGGGCCGCCGCCTCGATCGGCACGCGCCGGCTCTGCCGGCGGCTGTAGTCCAGCTCGATGTTGAAACGGTTGTAGTAGACCTCGCCGCGGTCGATGCGCAGCGCGGGCGTCTGCGGGTTCTCCTGCGTGATGACGACGCAGGAGGAGGAGAGGTCGTAGCGGAACGTGGTCATCTGCGCGGAGAGCCGGACGTCGATGGTGAGCAGGCCGGAGCGTTGCAGGTGCCAGCAGGCGGCCAGCACGGTCGCGTACGACTCCTTGCGGGTGCGGTCGACGGTCCACGGCTCGCCGGGCGCGTCCGGGTCGAGGCTGCGCCGGAACCGCGCGTACCGCTCGCAGACCTCCTCGTCGGTCGGGTCGATGATCTCGATCGCGACGGTGAGCGTGGCGTTGCGCCGCCGGGCGTGTTCCAGACAGTCCGGCAGCGTGACCGCGCGCAGGTAGGTGCCGGTGCCGCCCTTGAAGCTCCACTGGTCGGTGTGCCGCCGCGCCTCGGCGAGCGCCTGCCCGACCTCGCTGCCGTGCAGCACGCGCACCATGGAGACGCTGTCGATGGCCTCGCGGGCCCGGTTCAGCGCGCCCTCCGGCCCGGTGATCTCCTGCATCTGCGGCACCAGGTCGGTCAGCCGGTCGCGGGTGTCCGAGATGACCTGGCGGACCTCCCGCTCGGTGGTGCGCCGGCGCAGCCGGTCCCGCAGCATCGCCTGCGCGAGCAGGCCCAGGACCAGCAGGATCGCGCTGTTGACGACCTCCTGGTCGACCGCGTTGGTGAGGCCGAGCACGGACACCGTGAGGGCCAGGACGAGGCCGATGAACGCGTCGAGATTGGTCACGACCCAGGCGAGCAGGCGCGTCATGACATCCCCCGGTCGACGACGGAACCTCCATGATAGCCCGCTGTCAATGTCGCCATCACGCCCTGTTCTGCTGTGGTGGCGGTGCGCCGTGCCGGCGGGCGGCGCAGATCAGCGAACCGCCGAGCCCCGGTGCGGCGCGGGCCAGCCGCCGCGAGGCCACCCACCGGCCGCCCGGCAACCGCCAGCCGACCTCGTTGGACCGCAGCGCCACCGGCGTGAACCCGGCCCGGCGCAGCGTCCGGCGCAGCAGCGAGGCGGTGAACGGGCGGATGTGCAGCCACAGGTACGGGTGCAGCGGATCGACCTGACGTGGCGCCCGCCCGGCGAGGAACGCCAGCCGGTCCTGCACCGGCGCCAGGTTCGGCGTGGTGAGCACCAGCAGGCCGTCGGGCGCCAGCACCCGGTGGCACTCCCGCAGCAGCGCCAGCGGGTCGTACACGTGCTCGATCAGCTCGCCGGCGAGCAGCCCGGCGAAGCTGCCCGCCCGGAACGGCAGCCCGCGGGTGGCGTCCAGGCAGACCGGCAGCGCCCGCCCGCGGGCCGCGGCGCGGGCCGTGCGCAGCGCCGTCTCGGCCGTGTCGGCGAGCACCACCGGGCCGGGCAGCGCGGCCGGGTCGAGCATGCCGCGCGGTCCGCAGCCCAGTTCCAGCACCGGCCCGCGTCGGGTCACCCCCTCGGCCATCAGCCGGGCCGCGACCGCGCGGCGCACCCGGTGGTACGGGTCGTCGACGTACCCGTCGACCTCGGCGCCGTCGTGGTAGCGGCGGTGGTTGGCGTGCCTGCCGTGCGCCTGCGCGCGGTGCGACGACGTCCCGGTCGGCGGCTCGGCCATCACCCCTCCACAGCGGACGCCGGCCCCTTCGGCGGCGTCCGCACCAAGCCTCGCACCGGTTACGCCCGGCGGCGCGCACATCCGGCCCACCGGATGTGCGCGCGGCGCTACGTCAGATCGCCCGCGCCCAGTCCAGCCGGGTGCTGTCGTCGTACTCGTCGCCGGGGATCCACCACTGCTCGCCGAAGCCACTGGTGGACACGATGATGTTGCCGCCGTCCGGGTACTCGTTCTCCGGCGGGATCGACAGCGCGGCGCAGTAGCGGCCGTCCGGGGAGAACACCGGCGACAGGTAGAACCGGGGCTCGTCGGTGAGCTTCTTCAGCCCGGTGCCGCCGATGCGCACCGACGCCAGCGACTGGTTGTAGACCTCCCGGTCCAGGTGCCAGCGGTTGGTGCAGAAGACGACGCGCCCGGAGTCGGGCATGAAGACCGGCGAGATGAACATCTCGCCCGCCACCGGCGTGTAGATCGGCCGCACCGTGCCGGTCGCGAGTTCCAGCACCCGCAGTTGCCAGCCCTGCGAACGGCTGCGCCACCGTACGACGATCATCGAGCCGTCCCGGGACCAGTCCGGGTCCCTCATGGAGTGCCCCTCGACCAGCACGCGGGTGGCGCCGGTGACCACGTCCACAGCGATCAGCCGGTCGTTGCCCTGCCCGGTGACCAGCGCGATCTCGGTGCCGTCCGGCGACCACGTCGGCGCGCCGTAGCGGACACCGAACGGGTCGGCGAGCAGTGTGCGCTTCTGGCCGGTGACCCGGTCGTACACGGCCACGTACGGCTCCAGCGTGCCGTCGCCCGAGCGGGCCGTGTTGACCCAGGCCACGTACCGGCCGTCCGGCGAGGCCTTCGCGTGGTCCCCGTTCGGCAGCAGCTCCCGCGGCGTGGTGCGGCCCGGGTCGACCTGGAGCACACCCCAGCCGACGCTGACCAGCCACGACCCGTTCACCACGTCGGCGGCGGACGCGGGTGCGGCGGACGCGGCGTGGGGCCCGACGGCCAGCCCGGTCGCGGCGGCGACTCCGGTCAGCGCGGCGGTACGCAGCAGGGCACGACGATTCATTGCGGTCATTCGACAACCCCCGTGTGAGACGTGGCCCCCACACTCGCGAGTGGATCGACGCACCGGAATCGGACGAGTGGCCGCTTCACGCTCGGCTGCTCGTCCATCACCAGAGGTGAGCCCGAGGCGGCCCGGTACGCTCGCCCCGATGACCTCCGACGCGCTGCGCCGCGCCCTCACCGAACCGGGCGACCCGCCGCTGCTCCCGCTTCCCGGCGTGGCGGTCGAGCTGCTGGACGCCCTCGCTGCCCCGCCGCGCCTCGGCGCGCACCTGCGGCTGGTGCACGACGTCGCCTGGCACCTGACCGCCGCGTTCGCCGACCGGTTCGGCGCGGTGCCGTTCGACAGGCAGGCGGTGCTGTTCGGCGCCGCAGTGCACGACCTCGGCAAGGTCGAGCATCCCGGCGAGCTGACCGGCCCCGGGTCGGCGCACGAGGAGGCGGGCTACCAGCTGCTGTTGCGCTTCGGCGTACCGGAGGAGCGGGCCCGTTTCGCCGTCACCCACGCCGCCTGGCACTCCCCCGGCGTACAGCTGGAGGACCTGCTGGTCAGCCTCGCCGACAAGGTGTGGAAGGGCCGCCGGGTCACCGACCTGGAGCAGCTCGTGGTCGACCGGCTCGCCGCCATAACCGGCCAGGAGCGCTGGCAGACGTTCCTGGACCTCGACGACGTCCTCGCCGAGCTGGCCGCCGGCGCGGACCGGCGGCTGGCGTTCCAGGCCGAGCATCCGGTGTACGGCTGACGTCGGACCGGCGGCGCCGATGAGTCCGCCGCGCGAGGGCGGTCTGCCCCGGGTCGGTGTTCTCCGATCTCCGGGAGGAAGCATGAGCACCAGCGAAGCGCGGGGCCGGGTGCGGGCGTTCGTCACCGTGTCCCTGGACGGCTACGTCACCGGTCCGGACGACCACGCGGGCCAGGGGCTGGGCGTCGGCGGCGAGCGGCTGCACCACTGGGTGATGGGCGGGCCGTGGACGTACGACACGCCACGCGAACCCGGCACCGGCATGACCGGCGAGGACCGCGCGTACTTCGACGAGTTGCTGACGGGCGTCGGCGCCGCGCTGTGCGGCCGGGGGATGTACGACAGCGCCGGCGCCTGGGGCGGCCGCAACCCGTTCGAGGCGCCACTGGTCGTGCTCACCCACCGCACCGCCGACCAGCCCGACCCGGACGCCGGCTTCCTCATGGTCGACGGGTTCGAGGCGGCGCTGGCCGCGGCCCGGCGTACGGCCGGTGACGGCGCGGTGGTCATCGGCGGGGGCGCCGACGTGATCCGGCAGGCGCTCGCGGCCGGCGTGGTCGACGAGCTGGGCCTGTCCACCGCGCCGGTGATCCTCGGTCGCGGGAAGAGGCTCTTCGAGGGCTTCGACCGGGACGTCGACCTGGAGATCCGCGCCGTGCACCACTCGCGCCACGCGGTGCACGTCAGGTACGCCGTTGGCCGTCGCGCGAGTGATACCGATTGACTTTCGATAGTTTTCGCGCGATAGTCGATGCATGTTGACGGCGCAACGCGCGGTGACACCACTCCGCGCCTTCCTGGTCCTGCTGTTCGCGATCCTGGTGCTGTTCCAGACCATGTCGCTGCCCGGGCAGTTCGCGCACATGGCGCGCGAGAACCCGGACATGGCGTACCTGCGGTGGCCCGCCACCACGGTGACGATCTTCTGGGTGTTGTGCGTGCAGGTGGTGATCGTCTGCACCTGGCACCTGCTCACCCTGGTCAAGAACGACCGCATCTTCACCGAGGCGTCCCTGGGCTGGGTCGACGGGATCGTCTGGGCGGTGGCCGCCGCCTGGGTGGTGCTCGTCGGCGTGTTCCTCTACGTCGGCTTCAACGCCGACGACCCGGGGTTGCCGCTGCTGCTGTTCCTGCTGGTCACCGGCGTCAGCGTGCTGGGGCTGCTGATGGTCGTCCTGCGCGCGCTGCTGCGCCAGGCCACCACCCTGCGCACCGACATGGAAGCGGTGATCTGATGCCGATCGTCGTGCGCATCGACGTCGAACTGGCCAAGCGCAAGATGAGCGTCGGCGAGTTCGCCGAGCGCGTCGGGCTCACCCCGGCCAACGTCGCCGTACTCAAGAACGGCCGCGCCAAGGCCGTCCGTTTCAGCACCCTGGAGGCCATGTGCCGGGTGCTCGACTGCCAGCCCGGCGACCTGCTCGAATGGGTCGCCGACGAGGAGGACCGATGAGATACCTGGCCGTCGTCGTCGCCCTGCTCGCCGTCGTGCTCGGCGTCACCGGCTTCGTGTACGGCGAGGCCGACGACTCCCCCGGCCTCCAGTTCCTGTCCGCACTGCTCGTCATCGGCGCGGTCGCCATCGGCGTACGCGTCGCCCGGCGTACCCGGTAGGGCCGGCGCCCCCTCGACGCCGGCCCCACCGGTCAACCCTTCACGCAGACGACCTGCTTGAGGTGGGCGACCACCTCGACCAGGTCCTCCTGCTGGGCCATCACCTCGGTGATGTCCTTGTACGCGCCGGGGATCTCGTCGACCACACCGGCGTCCTTGCGGCACTCCACCCCGGCGGTCTGCGCGGCCAGGTCCGCGGTGCTGTACGTCCGCTTCGCCTGCCCCCGCGACATCCGCCGCCCGGCGCCGTGCGACGCCGAGCAGTACGCGTCGAGGTTCCCCTTCCCGCGCACGATGTACGAGCCGGTGCCCATCGAGCCCGGGATGATGCCCAGGTCACCCCGGCCGGCCCGGATCGCGCCCTTGCGGGTCACCAGCACGTCCACCCCGTCGTAGCTCTCCTCCGCCACGTAGTTGTGGTGGCAGGAGATCGGCTCGTCGTAGCCGGCGTGCGGGAACGCCTCCCGGACCACCTGGCAGAGCAGGGCGAGCATGACCGCCCGGTTACGCCGGGCGTACTCCTGCGCCCACCACAGGTCCCGCCGGTACGCCTCCATCTCGGGCGTGCCGGCGAGGAACACCGCGAGGTCCCGGTCCGGCAGGTCGGTGTTGTGCGGCAGGCCGCGCGCCACCGCCATGTGCCGCTCGGCCAGCTCCTTGCCGATGTTGCGGGAACCGGAGTGCAGCATCAGCCAGACCCGGCCGTCGTCCGCGCCACCCTGCTCCAGGCAGACCTCGATGAAGTGGTTGCCGCCGCCGAGCGTCCCGAGCTGCCGCTGCGCCCGCGTCTGGAGCTGCGCCACCTTCCGGTCCAGCGTCCCGAACCGCCGCCAGAACTCGTCCCAGCCCGCCTGCTCCAGCCCCCGGACCCGGCGCGGATCGACGGCGTCGTCACGCATCGCGAAGCCGACCGGGATCGCCGCCTCGATCGCCGACCGCAGCGGCGCGAGGTCGTCGGGCAGGTCGGCGGCGGTCAGCGAGGTCCGCACCGCCGACATGCCGCAGCCGATGTCCACGCCGACCGCGGCCGGCGACACGGCCTGCCGCATCGCGATCACCGAGCCGACAGTGGCGCCCTTGCCGAAGTGCACGTCCGGCATCACCGCGACGCCCTGCACCCACGGCAGCGCGCCGATGTTGCGCAGCTGCCGGGCCGCCTGCGCCTCGATCGCGTACGGGTCGGTCCAGACCCGGACCGGTGCCCGGGTACCGGCCAGCGGGGTGAAACCCATCGTCGTCTCCTTGCTCATGTCCGTCTGACGTAGGCCGTACGGGACTCGAACCCGTAGCCTCCCGGGTGAGAACCGGGTGAGCTGCCAATTGCTCCAACGGCCCTCCGGCGGCGTGACGCCGTCGGCGGATTCACCCCGGACACGGAGAACCGCCCGGCTCCGGTCTGGGGCGGGCGGTTCGCGCGGATCGTCGCGCCGGCGCTAGACGCGCCACCACCCTGGTTGCCACTGCCGTCGCCGGCCCGTGCCCGATTCGGGCAGCAGGACACCGGCGCGCGGCGCTTGCCGCTCGGCGCGGGTGCGGTTCTGCTGCGACACGGTGGACTCCCCTGGTGGACCAGAACGTTGCCGCTCACGGTACGGCCGCCGCGCACCGGCGGCAACGTGAATTTGCGAGTGAAGCCCTCGTATGAAGGAGGTCTCTGCCGAGAGATCAACTTCACGAGGGGCTTCACGTGAGTGCCAGCGGCAGACCCGTCAGGACGGAACTTGGGCAAGCCTGAGCACGTATTCGAATCCGCGTTTCTGCGCGGGCGAATCCACCATTGGCAGGATCAGCGCTGGTATGCCGGCGGAAACCGATCAGCCGTCGCCAGCGGGATGATCACCGACCATCAGGGTCTGGCCCGGTGCCGTATGGAGGGCTGCGAGGGCGGCGCCCCAGATCCGAGGGTCCGGTTTGACGAAGCCGACCTCGTAGGACAGTACGAACGCATCGACATAGCCGTCGAGTCCGTGCCGCACAAAGCACTTGCGGATGTCCCAGCCGACGTTGCTGACGACGCCGATGCGAACACCGCTGTCACGCAATGCGGACAGCGTGGCGACGGTGTCGGCGTACGGCTCGATTGCTTCGGCGTGTGTTTCGTGCATGACCGATGTCAGCGCCTGGTCAACCCCAGGAATCTGTTCCAGCACGGTGAGGATCGCCCGATCCCAGACTCGCGGATCCAGATCTCGGGCGATGTGGGCCGGATCCGTGGCCGTCTCCCGCAACAGTGCCGCGAAGTCGCCAGCAATACGGTGCGCCTCGCCAGCAGCCAATGCCCGGTCGATCGATGCCGCCGCGTTGCCCACCCAACGCTCCGAGTCTCTGGCGAACAGAGTCCAGGCGAAGTCGAACAGTACTGTCGTCACGCGCCTGGCGGTCATCGCATCACCCTAGATCGACACGACGCGTCCGGGAGCGGCGGTCGACCTGGATCGGGCAGGGCTGGGGTGCCCGGTCTCACCCGGCGTGCGCCACCGGGTGGCGCCGCATCTCCTCCATGAACGGGTAGCGCGCGGTCAGCTCGGCGAGCGTGATGCCGGCCCGCCACGCGGCCGCCACCTGCGCGACCTGGAGCAGGTCGGTGGCGTCGCCCCGGGCCTGGACGTCGCCGTCCACCCGCAGGTCGATCATGAAGTAGCGGGCCTGGGAGCCGAGGCTGACGCAGACCACGCCCCGGGCGGAGGTCATCTCGGCGCAGGTGAACCGGCTGCGCCCCTGCTCGGGCGCGGTCACCTCGCCCACGTCGAGCTGGTGCGCGGCGGCGGTCGCCACGAGCGCGGGGGCGAGACCGCCGGGCTCGACCAGGTCCGGGTAGAGGCGCACACCCAGTGCGGCCGACACGTCGCTCATGACTGACTCCCACTTCCTCGTGACAGAGACCAGCAGCGCGCAGGTTACGAGTGTGTTTCCGGCACGCACGGCCATCTTTTCCCGTGCGACGGTCCCGGGGCAATAGGAACGCCCTCATCGAACCCCTCCGAGGTACGCTGCCGCCTCATGGCGCTGATCCGGTGTGACTTCTTCTCCGAGGCGTTGGGCATGGGCACGTCGATGACGGTGCTGCTGCCCGATCGCGGCGCGGCCGGGATCGGCGTGCCGGGCGCCGCCTCCGACGGCGACCCGCCGGTGCTCTACCTGTTGCACGGCCTGACCGACGACGACACGGTGTGGACCCGGCGCACCTCGATCGAGCGGTACGTGGCGCCGCTCGGGCTGGCCGTGGTGATGCCGCAGGTGCAGCGGAGCTTCTACTGCGACGAGGCGCACGGCAACCGGTACTGGACGTTCCTCAGCGAGGAGCTGCCCGAGGTGTGCCGGTCGTTCTTCCGGCTGTCCACGCGGCGGGAGGACACGTTCGTCGCGGGCCTGTCGATGGGCGGCTACGGGGCGATGAAGTGGGCGCTGCGCCACCCGGAGCGGTTCGCGGCGGCGGCCAGCCTGTCCGGCGCGCTGGACGTGACGCGCCGCCGCCACCATGCGACCCGTCCGGTCGACCCGGCGGTGTGGCGCACCGTCTGGGGTGACGGCCCGGTGCCCGCCGACGACGACACGGTGGGGCTGCTGGAGCGCTCCGGCGACGACCGGCCGGCGCTCTACGTCGCCTGCGGCACCGAGGACTTCCTGTACGAGGACAGCATGCGGTTCCTCGACGTGGCCCGGAAGCGCGACCTGCCGGTCACCGTCGACTTCGGCCCGGGTGACCACGACTGGGCGTACTGGGACGCGCGGATCTCCGACGTGCTGGCCTGGCTGCCGCTGCGCACGCGCTGACCGGTGCGCGGGCGCTGAGCGGGCTCAGACGCCCACGGTGCCGTCGACCGCCTCGCGGATCAGGTCGGCGTGCCCGTTGTGGCGGGCGTACTCGTGCAGCATGTGCAGCATGACCAGGCGCAGCGAGACGTCCTCGCCCCAGCGTGCCTGGTGGCCGGTGACGTCGAGCGACTCGGCCTCCCGCTCGATGCGCCGGGCGTGCTCGATCTCCCGCTGCCACGCCTCGAACGCCTCCGCCGCATCGGCGTCGCGGGCGTCGTACGCCTGCTGGAAGTCGCCGCTGTCCGACCACACCAGCGGTACGTCCTCGGCGGCGATGACCCGGCGGAACCAGGTGCGCTCCACCTCCGCCATGTGGCGGACCAGGCCGAGCAGGGACAGCGTGGACGGCGGCGACGCCTGCCGGCGCAACTGCTCGTCGGTCAGCCCCTCGCACTTGAGGGCCAGCGTGGCCCGGTGGAAGTCGAGGAAGGCGCGCAACGACTCCCGTTCGTCCGCGAGCAGCGGCGGGCCGATCCGTTCGGTCTCCATGAGCGTCGAGCCTAGCCGCAATCGATCATGGTGGAACGACCGCGTCACCGCAGTGACGAACCGGCCACCGGGAAGTCGAACCAGGTGTCCGGGTACGGCTCGTCCACGTACCGGTAGTGCCACCACTCCAGCGGATAGTTCTCGAAGCCCTGCTCGGACATCAGCCGGCGCAGCAGGTCCCTGTTGTTCCGGGCGGTGTCGCTGATCCGCGCGTCGGCGGTGTGGGCGCGCGGGTCGAAGCAGTCGAACCCGGTGCCCATGTCGATCGAGTCGTCGGCGAAGCGGCGCCCGGCCGGGTCGGTGCAGGGCACGAGCGGCTGGCCGGGCGTGTACGCGGCCTGCGGGGGCCCGGAGACCGGAACCAGGGTCAGGTCGACCGTGCTGCCCCGGCTGTGCGCGGTGGGCGCGCCGATGTAGCCGTCGGCGAACAGCCGGTCCTTGGCTACGCCGGGATAGAACTCCCCCTTCATCCGCTGCTCGCCGGGGAGTTTCGCCCAGGCGACGAAGTCGTCAGCGGCGCGCTGCGGGCGGTAGCAGTCGTACACCTTGAGGCTGTGCCCGCCGGCGAGCGCGGCGGTCTGCACCCGGTGCAGCGCCTGCGCCGCCGGGCGGGTGAGCAGGCAGCGCGGCTCGGCGTACCCGTCGACGGGACGGCCGACGAAGTTGTGCGGGCCCGCGTACCGGATGTCGGTCCGGACGGTGGGGTCGACGGTGGTGAGGTCCACGACGTCCGCCGGGGCCCGGGGGCCGGTCGGGGTGGGTGAGGGCGGCGCGGACGGCGACGGGGACGGCGCGGGCCGCTGGCAGGCGGCGAGCAGCGCGGCCGCGACGGCCAGGACCGCCGTCGCGCGCATGCCGGTGCCCATCCGCCGTGTCTACCAGCCCGGGCGGGCCGGCATCGGCGGAACCGGTGGTCAGCCGCCCAGCACGGTACGCAGGAAGTCGACGGCGGCGGCGTCGTCGTCGATGCCGCCCGCCTCGTGGCCGTTGAACCGCCACACCGTCAGATCCTTGTCGCCCCGGTAGTCGTGGTAGGCGGCGTAGACGGTGGACGGCGGCGTGATCTCGTCCATCAGCGCGACGGAGAACCGGGCCGGCACTGTGGCGCGGCGGGCGAACGCGACGGCGTCGACGTAGCCGAGCGTGCGCAGCGCCTGCTCCTCGCGGTCGCGGTGCACGGCGAGGTAGTCGCGGATCTCCCGGTACGGCGTGGCGTCGGTGATCGTGATCGCGCGTGGGATGTCGCAGAGGAACGGCACGTGCGCGACAGCCGCGCGGACCCGCGGGGCCAGCGCGGCGGCGGCGAGCGCGGCGGCGCCGCCCTGACTGTGACCGAGTACGGCGAGCCGGTCCGGGTCGACAGCGGGCAGCTCGCACGCGGCGTCCACGGCGCGGACCGCGTCGGTGAGGAAGCGCCGGTAGTAGTACTTGTTCGGGTCCTCGATGCCCCGGGTGGCCATGCCCGGCGCCTGCGGTCCGGCGGCGGCGACGTCGGGTGTGTCGCCCCGGCTCCACCCCGAGCCCTGGCCGCGCGTGTCCATCTGGAGGTGCGCGAAGCCGGCCGCGGACCAGAGCAGGTTCTCCAGCGCGTGGCCGCGCCCGCCGCCGTACCCGACGTACTGCACGATCGTGGGCAGCGGCTCCGTCGCGCCGCGCGGCACCCGCAGCCAGGCGCGGATCGGCTGTCCGGCGAAGCCGGGGAAGGTGACGTCGAAGACGTCGACAGCGGTCAGCGGCGTGGGCAGCGGCGTCGCCGTCACGGGGTCGCCGCAGGAGCGCGCCTGTGCCAGAGTGTCAGCCCAGAAGGCGTCGAAGTCCGGAGGCTCGTGCAGGTCGCTGCGGTAGGTGCGGAGTTCGGCCTCGGTCAGGTCGGTGAACACGCCTCGGTTTTCCTCGTCGTTCGTCGGGGGTGGACGGCGAGCCGTCGGAAGATGACGGGCGCATTTCCGGAACGTTTCCGCAACTCGTGCGAACGCTAGGGCCGGTCCGGCCTGTCGTCAAGCCCTCGGCGTACGGCAAGATGTGCGTGGGGCGGGACGGTCTACCGGTCGGTTCCGGCAGCCGGCGAAGGGAACACGGGTGAGCGCGGACGACGAGCGCAGGGTGACCATCACCGCGATCGCACGGGAGGCCGGCGTCTCGGTCCCGACCGTGTCGCGCGTGCTCAACGGGCGGTCCGACGTCGCGCCGGACACCCGGGAACGGGTCGAGGAGCTGCTGCGCCACCACGGCTACCGCCGCCGCGGCAGCCGTACCGTGCGCCGGGCGGACCTGGTCGACCTGGTCTTCAACGACCTGGACAGCCCGTGGGCGGTGGAGATCATCCGCGGCGTGGAGGACGTCAGCCACGCCGCCGGGGTGGGCACCGTCGTCTCGGCGATCCACCGCGAGTCCAGCTCCACCCGGCAGTGGCTGCACAACCTGCGCGCCCGCGCGTCCGACGGCGTGATCGTGGTGACCTCGCACCTGAGCCCGGCCGTGCAGGCCCAGTTGCGGCGCCTCAACGTGCCGGTGGTGGTGGTCGACCCGGCGGCCGGCGTGGCCGCCACGGACGTGCCGGCGATCGGCGCCACCAACTGGACCGGCGGCCTGGCCGCCACCGAGCACCTGCTCAAGCTCGGCCACCGCCGGATCGGTTTCGTGGCCGGCCCGCCGCACCTGCTGTGCAGCCGGGCCCGGCTGGACGGCTACCGGGCCGCGCTGGCCGCCGCCGGAGTCGCCGCCGACGACCGGCTGGTGCAGCCCGGCGACTTCTACCACGCCTCCGGGTTCACCGCCGGTGGCGCGCTGCTCGACCTGGACGACCCGCCGACGGCCATCTTCGCCGCCAGCGACCAGATGGCCTTCGGCGTGTACGAGGCGGTGCGCCGCCGCGGGCTGCGGGTCTGCGACGACGTGAGCGTGGTGGGCTTCGACGACCTGCCCGAGGCGCGGTGGGCCTCACCGCCGCTGACCACGGTGCGCCAGCCGCTGGTGGAGATGGGCCGGCTCGCCGCGCGTACGGTGCTGCGGCTGGCCCAGGGCGAGGAGATCGACTCGCCCCGGGTCGAGCTGGCCACCGAACTCGTGGTGCGGGACAGCACAGCGGGGCCCGCCTACCGCTGATCCGGGCCGCTCCTTTCAGTCCTGTTCCGGAATTTCCGGCTCCCGTAGAGCCGACCCGGCCGACAAGGCGACGGCGGCGGCGTTACGGCGACGCCGGGCCAGCAGCAGCGCTCCCCCGGCCGTCAGCACCGCGCCCACCGCCACAGTCACGCCCGTACCGGGACGCGGCCCGGGTGCCGCCCCGCCGCCCCGCAGACCGGCCTGCCCGGCCAGCGCCGAGGCCGCCCCGCCCGCCGGTGGCGCCGGCCGGTCCAGCTCCCCCGGCTCGACCAGCCGTCCCACCGCGGCGTCGCGGGGCTGCGCGAACCCCCAGTCCAGCAGCGCCGCGCCCTGCTGCCAGCCCCGCTGCGTGGTCACCTCGGCGCCGAGCAGCGTGACCACGAGACGCCGCCCGCCGCGCTCGGCCGCGCCGACGTACGTGTGCCGGGCCAGGTCGGTGAAGCCGGTCTTGCCGCCGAGCGCGCCCGGATAGTGGTCCAGCAGCATGTTGTCGTTGGAGATCGCGAACCCCTTCGCCCGCTGCGCCGGCTGGGCCGGGATCTGCGCGATCCGGGTGGCGGCGTACCTGCGGAACGCCGGGTCGGCGAAGCACGCCCGCGCGATCAGCGCCAGGTCGTACGCGCTGGTGAACTGCCCCGGTCCGTCCAGCCCGGACGGGGTGACCGCGTGCGTCTGCCGGGCGCCCAGGCGGTGCGCCTCCTCGTTCATCGCCCGCACCCCGCCGGCCAGCCCGTCCGGGCCGCCGCCGAGGCGGGCGAGCGCGTTGGCCGCCTCGTTGCCGGAACGCAGCAGCAGGCCGAGCCAGATCGTCTCGATCTGGTAGCGCCCGCCCTCCACCAGCCCGACCGCCGAGCTGCCCGGTTCGACAGCCAGGTCCCCGGCGGTCACCGTCACCTCCCGGTGCGGGTCCAGCCGGGGCAGCATGGTGGCGGCCAGCAGCAGCTTCTGCACGCTCGCCGGTACGCCGTACTCGTGCGGGCCGCAGCCGCCGAGCACCGCGCCGCTGTCCAGGTCGGCGACCACCCAGGAGGTGGCTGTCACCGCAGGCGGCGCGCTCGACGCGGGCGGGACGACCAGGCCGGCGGTGTCGAGCGCGGCGCCGCCGACGGCCCGCGCGGCCGGGTCGGGCGCCGGCGGCGGCTGCGGCGGCCGGGTCGACGGGGCCGGCACGTTCGGGCAGGGCGGCGCGGCGGGCAGCCGGCGTACGGGCGAGCGGACGGCGGCCACGGCCGGTGTCGCCGGCACCGGCAGCAGCAGGGCGGCGGCCAGCGCCACGAAGGGTCCCCAGGTCCTCATGACCCGGACGCTAGCCACGCCGACCCGAACGGGTCACCGGCTCCGGGATTCGCGTTCCGGCGCCGCGGGCGCGCGGTAGGCTCCGCCGCCCGCTCGCGGATCAGCGCGCGCGGAGCCCGTGGCCGGCGAGCGGGCCGACGTGCCATCCGCGCCGGCGACACTCGGCCAGCACGCGCGGAAGCGCGGCGAGACCGGCCCGCCAGGCGCCCGGTGCGGCGGTACGGGAGGAGTCGTGCAGCAGGATCGTGCCGCCCCCGTCCAGCCCGGCCAGGACGGTGCGTGCGACGGTGCCGGCGGTGGCCGTGGCGGTCCAGTCCCGGCCCCAGCAGCTCCACAGCACCGGCCGCAGGCGCAGCCGCCGGGCGGCCACGAGCGCGGCGGTGGTGAGCACGCCGTACGGCGGTCGCAGGAACCGGGGCGGACGACCGGTCACGTCGGTGACCAGGTCGTACGCGCGGGTCAGATCGCGAACCGTGCGAGCCGGGCCGCGCAGCAGCAGGTTGTCGTGCGTCCAGCCGTGCACGGCCATCTCGTGGCCGTCGCCGACCACCCGGCGACCCAGCGCCGGGTGGCGCCGCAGCATCGCGCCGAGCACGAAGAACGTGGCGCGGACCCGGTGCGCCGCCAGCACGTCCAGGACGTGGCCGGTGGACTCCGGGTCCGGGCCGTCGTCGAAGGTCAGCGCGACCCGGTCGGGCGCCCCGAGCCCGTGCAGGCCGGGCAGCAGCAGCCGCCGTACGGCGGGCAGGGCCGTCACCACCGGCGCCGCCTGCACCGCCGGCAGCGCGAGCGCGGCGGCCCGGGCGAGGGTGGCGGCTCTCATCGCAGCCCGCCGGTGGACTGGAGCAGCGCGGCGAGGACGGCGACCGCGTCGCCGACCGGGTCCAGCAGGGGGCGACGTGTACCGGCCGGGCCCGCGGGCGGTGCCCGGCGTGCCGCCTCGGCGACCAGGCCGGCCGGGTCCTGGGACACGTCGTCGCGGGACGGGGCCACCGGTCCGGTCCCGATCACCGCCGCGAGCACCGGCCCGAGTTGCTGCGGTGTGGCAGCCCACCGGCTCAGGCCGGCGCGGGCCAGGATCGCGGCGTTCGCGCGTCCGTGCCCGGCGATGGGCCGGTACGTGACCACCGGCAGCCCGGCCGCCAGCGCCTCCTGGCAGGTCAGCCCACCGGCGTTCTCCACCATGACGTCGACGGCGCGCATCAGCGCCGGCATGTCGTCGACCCAGCCCAGCACGTGCCGGCCGGCGCCGCGCAGCCGGTGGCGCAGCGCCGCGTTGTGCCCGCACACCACGACCGGCCGGACGCCCGCGGCGGCGACCTCGGCCACCGTGGCCGCCACCTCGCCGGTGCCCCAGGAGCCCGCGACGACGAGCGCGAGCACACCCTCGGCCGGGAGACCGAACCGCTGCCGGGCCCGCCGCCGGTCCTCCGGGCCGGTGCGGGTGAAGGCGCGGGACACCAGCGGCTGCACCGCGGTGACGTCGGCGGCGGAGGCCTGGTGCGTCTCGGCGTGGCGGACCGCGCAGTACACGTCGACGCCCGGCGCGAGCCAGGTCGGGTGCACCACGAAATCGGTCACATAGGTGATCACCGGGACACGGAGCCGCCCGCGGCGCCGCAGCGGGCCGAGGAGCTGGTTGGCGAACGGATACGTGGTGACCACGGCCCGCGTGTCGGGCGGGATGCAGCGGCGCAGGTGACGTCGGAACGGCCGCAGCAGTGCGCGGATCGCGCGTACGGCGGTCTGCGAGCTGCCGGTCAGCCGGAACAGCGCGTGGTAGCCCCAGGGAAGCCGGTGCAGCACGCCCCGGTACGTCTCGCGTACCGCCCGGTGGACCGGGTGGGGCAGCAGGTGCAGGAGGTTCAGCCGGTCCACCGCGAAGCCCCGCGCACGCAGCCGGTGCGCCAGCTCGTCGGCAGCCCGGTCGTGTCCGGCGCCGATGTCCGCCGAGACCACCACGATCCGGCCCGGGTGCTCCATGCCGGGCGCATACCCACGGAACCGGTGTCCACGCGACCCCGCCCGGGGCGCCGGTGACCGGGTCAGGCGCGGCGGCGTCCGCGGCGGCGGGATCGGCCGCGGCGGGCGGCGAGCACCGCCGCCACCCCGCCGACGGTGAGGGCCAGCAGACCGGCGACCGGCACGATCACCCGCCAGTCCCCGTCGCCGATGCGGTGCAGCGCCGTCCCGGCCGGTCCCCGCCACGGCGGGGAGGCGGTACGTCTCGGTTCGGCGGCCGCCGCCTGCCGGGGCTCCGCCGCCTCGGCGTCCCGCTCACCCGGCTCGACCAGCCGGCCGACCGAGGCGTCCCGGGGCAGCCGGAAGGCCCAGTCGAGCAGCTGGGCGCCCTGCTGCCAGCCGCGTACCGGGCGGGCCTCGGCGCCGAGCAGCGTCACCACGAGGCGGCGTCCGTCCCGCTGCGCGGCGCCGACGTAGCTGTGCCGGGCCAGCTCGGTGAAGCCGGTCTTGCCGCCGAGCGCGCCGGGATAGCGGTAGATGAGCTGGTTCTCGTTCTGGATCTGGAACCCGCCCTTCTTCAGCGCGGGCTGGGCCGGGATCTGCGTGCGCTCGGTGAGCGCGTACCGGCGGAACGCGGCGTCGGCGAAGCAGGCCCGCGCGATGAGCGCCAGGTCGTACGCGCTGGTGAACTGGCCGGGACCGTCCAGGCCGGACGGCGTGACCGCGTGCGTCTGCCCGGCGCCGAGCCGGCGGGCCTGCTCGTTCATCTCGGCGACGCCTGCCTGCGCGCTGCCGGCGCCGAGGCGGGCCAGCATGTTCGCGGCGTCGTTGCCGGACTGGAGCAGCAGGCCCAGCCACAGCGTCTCCACGCTGTAGCGGCCGCCGACGAGCAGGCCGACGGCCGAGCTGCCCGGCTCGATGTCCAGGTCGGCGCGGGTGGCGACGGCGACGTGCTTCGGGTCCAGCCGGCTCAGCATGGTGGCGGCCAGCAGCAGTTTCTGGGTGCTGGCCGGGGTGCCGGGGACGTGTGCGCCGCACGCGCCGAGGACCTCGCCGGTGTCCAGGTCCGCCACGAGCCAGGTGGTGGCGGTGACCGCCGGGGGCGCGGGGCTGCCCGGTGGCACGACCAGCCCGGCACCGGCCAGCGCCTCGCCGCCCACCGCCGCCTGTTCGGGCGTCGTGGCCGGCGGTGCCGGGCGGGGCGGCCGGCTGACCTTCGGGGCGGGCAGGCGCGGGCAGGGCACGGGAGCGGCGCCAGGGGCGGCAACCGGGGCGGCGGGTGTGGTGGCCGGGGCGGCGGCCGGGGCGGGCGTCCCGGCGGCGAGCAGGGTGACGGCGGTGGCGGCGGCCAGGGCCCGGGCTCTCATGAGAAGGCACCCTACCGAGCCCGATGATCAGGTCGGGACGGCTCACCGGTGTCGTGACGCCGCGCCGACCGGACGCTCCCGGTGGGTGACCGGCCGGGATGTCAGCGCACGCCGCGCAGCCACCACCGCTGCCACGGCGTCTCCACCGCGCGCCGGTGGTAGTGGGAGCGGACCCAGGCCACTGCCCGCGCGGGCGGCAGCCCGTCCAGCACGGCGAGCGCGGCGAGTGCGGTGCCGGTGCGCCCGACGCCGCCGTGACAGGCCACCTCGACCCGCTCCCCCGCGTACGCGCGCCGCCACGCCTCCCGCAGCGCGTCGAGGGCGTCGGCGCGGTCGGCCGGGATCCAGAAGTCGGGCCAGCGGACCCGCCGGACCGGCCATTCCGGCTCGGGACCGGGCGCCAGCAGCAGGGCGAAGTCGGCGGGCGAACCGGGCTCGGCGACCCGGCGTCCGCGCACGGTGGCGCCCCCGGGCAGCGTGAGCAGGCCGGCCTGGTCGGTCCACGGTGTCGCGTCCATGGCTCATTGTGTCGTGCCGGCCGGACACGTGAGTACCCGCCGGACCGGGTCCGGCGGGCACTCACGATCGAGCCGGGTCGTCCCCGGCGCGCCTCGGATCAGCCGAGGCGACGGCGGCGCCAGGCCATGGAGGCCAGGAGCAGCACCGCACCGGCGGCGGCGAGGCCACCACCGAGCTTCAGCGGCGTGCCGATGCTGTCACCGGTGACCGGCAGTCCACCCTTGTGCGGCGGCCGGGTCGGCCGCGGCGGCAGGACGGTGCCGGTGGCGCTGGCGATCCGTCCGGACGTCAGACCGGTGGCGGTGAACGTGTACCGGCCCGGCCGGGTCGGCCGGTAGGTGACGGTGAAGTTGCCGCTGGCGTCGGCCGTCACGGTGAACGTGGTCGGCGCCGGCTGCGGCTGGGCACGGTTGGGCGTGTAGGCGACAGGCGCCATCGCCACCGTGCTGCCGTCGCTGCGCCGCGCGGTCCCCTCGGCCGGGGCGGCCGCGGGCAGGCCCGAGATCGCCACGTCGATCCGCACCGACTCGTTCGGCGCGAAGTTCGAACCCCGCAGGGTGAACGTCTCGCCGAGCCGGATGGTGGTCGGTGAGACGGTCAGCGACGCGACCTCGGGCGGGTAGACCGGGGGCTGCGGCTGCGCCGCCCCGGCCGCGGTCGGCACGGCCGCTACGGCCAGGCCCACCGTGAGCGCCATGATGATGCGGGATAGCCGCATGATGGTTTCCCTCCTACTGTTCACAGCTTGGTGCGTTGACTACTTGGGTGGTCCATGGGGTGACGGTGGGCGTGTGCACCAGCTCGGCCGTCCCGGCGCCGGTCTTGCCGGTGAGCACCGTGACGTCGAGCGTCCGGGTCTGCCCCGGGCGCGTCTCCACGTTCGCCACCGCAACCTGGCGGCGGCCGTGGGTGCCACTGCCCATCGCGGTGTCCCGCCCGTCCAGCCGGCCGGTGAGCACGGCGCCGCCGGTGGGCGTGTGGACGGAGACGAAGGTGCGTGCGGTGTACTTGTCGCCGGCCAGAGCAAGCCCGGTGACCGACTTGCTCAGGCCCGACTTCGGGGCGGTGGAGTGCACCGTGACCCGCAGCCGCAGCTCACGGCGCCCGTCCGGGTGGCATTCGCCGACCGTCACGGTGGCCGAGAACCTGAGGTAGTAGCCGAGCTTCGCGCCGCTGCCGTCGTTGAGGAACACGCCGACAGTCGGCACGGAGTCCTTCTCCGGGAGCTGACCGGCCAGTCGGCTGCCGGCCAGTGCGCGTTGCTCCTCAGATCGGACACTCCAGAACAATATCCGACGTTCATTGATTGAACGGGTAAAAACGGTCAAAAGCGCGCGCGGGTCGACCGTCTTGGTGAACAGGGTGTCGAAGACGCCCGAGGCGGCCTTGGTGAAGTACTCGTCCTGGTCCTTCGTGTCCAGGTCCCGGTACGAGTCACTGAGGAGCGTCCGTACGGCGGTGGCGGCGCCCAGCGACGGCCCGTCCGGCACGTTCACCGGACCCACGACGCCGAGCAGGTACGACAGGACCACCGGGTCGACCGCCAGGACCCCGTCCACAGTGGTGCCGGTCCGGCGGCGCACCATGTCCCGGTAGAGCGCGGCGGCGGCCGGGAAGTCCGGGTTGAGGTTCACGTCCGCCGGATAGATGCCCGGCAGCTCGCCCCAGAGCCGCTTCGCCTCCGCGTCGACCTTGAGTGGCGGGTCGAAGAAGCGCAGGTCCGACGAGCTGCCCTGCTTCACGAGGCGGATCCGCCCACCCTCGGCGCGCAGGACGGCGTACGCGCCGAACATGCCACCGGTGGCGCGCAGCTCGGCCGGGTTCTGCGAGACCAGCAGATAACTGCGCGGTCCGTCCGCGCCGAGCAGCGGCGGCAGCAGCCGGGCGCCGCGGTCAGCCGCCGAGGTCAGCTCGCCGAGCTGGTCCAGCTCGGCGCGCAGCGCGGTGACCGCGTCGCGTACCTGCGTCACGAGGTCACCGGTGGGCACCTGCCGCAGCCGGTCGGCGGTCCGGCGTACCGCCTGGTCGGCGGCGGAGACCTCGGCCGAGACGGCGCGCAGGCGGGCCAGATCCAGCTTGCCCTGCTTCGGTACCAGCGAGGCGAGGTCGACGCGCAGCAGCGTGGGGAACGCCAGCCGGGCCAGATCGTCCACCGCCACCGAGATCTGCCGCACCGCGGCGAGGTTGTCCCCCGCGTACGGCGTCTGCTGGCCGACCCACCACACCGGATCCCCGGTCTCGCCGCGCGCGGCGGCGGCCTGCTCCTGCAATGCGGCGAGCGTGCGCTGGGCCCGGGCCACGTCGCCGTCGAGCACCTGGGCGCTGAGTTCCCGGGCCAGCCCGGCGGCGTTCACCAGGTGAGCGCGGGCCTGCCAGCCCCGGAACGCGACCCAGCCACCGGCGCTGAGCAGCACCGACACGACGACCAGCCCGGTCAGCAGGATCCGGCGGACCCGGGTGCGCCGGCGCCGACGCGAGCGGCGCCGCCGGACGGGCGTGGCACCAGGTCCGCTCACGGATTCCCCCTATGCGTCGGTCGAATCAGACACAATTCGCGATCGAGTGCTTTTTAGCATGAAAAAGTGCCTGTTCGAGGTGTTATTCGACACTCTGAACGATTTAACTGCTGTGTGCGAACTTTGTTCGGTTCGACGGTCGCTCGGCCGCCTCGTGCAGCAGCGCCTCGATCCGGTCCACACCGGCGCGCATCGACATGTCCCGCAGGTACGCGTCACGTCCCCGCCTGCCCATGTCGAGCCGGGCGGCCGGCGGGATGGCGGCGGCCAGCCAGAAGCGGTCGGCCAGCGCCGCCCAGTCCTCCGGCGGGCAGGACAGGCCGGCGCGGGCCCGCTCCACCACCTCCGCCGTCTCCCCCGCCGCGGAGGCGACCACCGGCGCGGCGCAGGAGAGCGCGGCCTGGAGCTTGCCGGGCACCCGGCCACGCAGCTCCGGCAGGTCGCGCTGGGCCACGAGCTGGTAGTCGGCGGCGGCGTAGAGCTGCGGCATGTCCACCGCGGACCGTCGCTCCAGGAACCGGACGTTGTCCGCGCCGAGGTCGGCGGCGAGCCCTCGCACCCGCCGCTCCTGCGGACCCGAACCCACGAGCACCAGATCCATCCGGTCGCCGAGCGCCGCCGCCGCGCGGACCGCCGTCTCCAGATCCTGGCGCGCGCCGATCGTCCCGGCGTGCATCACCACGCAGCGGTCGTCCCGGCGGACCAGCCGCCGCACGGCCGGACCGGCCTGGGTGGGCCGGAAGATCCGCTCGTCGGTCCAGTTCGGCGCGGCGCGCACCCGGCCCGGGTCGGCCCCGCCGGCGCGGACCAGATCCGCCATGAACGGCGAACCGACACCCACCACCGCCGACTCCCGGTAGAGGCGGCGGGTGGCTGCCTCCAGCCGCGCCGGCCACCCGCTGTCCTGCGCCGAGCGCCCGTCCCGCTCCGTCCACACGTCCTGCACGTGCAGCACGGTCGGCGTACGGCCGAGCAGCCGCAGCAGCCCGGTGGCCGCGAAGGTGACCGCCGGATGGCCGTAGACGTAGAGCACGTCGACGTCGCGCAGCAGGCCCCGGCCGGCGAGCGCGGCGCTGCCGGCGAAGGAGAGCCAGGTCGCGGCGCGGGCACGGGCGGAACCGTCGCCCGCGGCGTACCGGGGCACCCGGCGCACGGTCAGCCGCTCGCTGTGCGTCTGGTGCCGCCAGCGCTGCCGCCAGCCGGGATAGACGTGGCCGCCCGGGTAGTCCGGGAAGCCGGTGAGCACCCGTACCTCGTGGCCCCGGGCCACCAGCTCCTCGGCCAGGCTGCCCGGGACGAACGCCGGCTCCGGCGGGAAGTGGTAGGTGAGGATGCCGACCCTCATGACCGCGCTCCCGGCGCGGCTTTCCGGACGGCCGGGCACCGCAGCGCGTACCATTCCCGCATCCCCTCTGCGTCCGGCCGCGACCGCCGGAAGAACGCCGTCGCGGCACCCTCCGTCGCGACCGTGCCGACGAGAGGGGTGCAGATGGTCGACGAGGTGCTCTTCGTCTGCCACGCGAACATGTGCCGGTCACCGATGGCGGAGTTCATCGCCCGCCGGATGCTGGCCGGCCTGCCGCTGGCGGTGGCCAGCGCGGGGACCGACGCGATCGACGGTGCTGCCATGCACCCGTACGCGGTCGAGGTGACCGCGGCCACCGGCGCGGACCCGGCGGCCTTCCGCACCCGCCGGCTGCGCGCCGAGCACCTGACCGGGGCGGCGCTGGTGCTGACCGCGACCCGCCGGCAACGCTCGGCCTGCACCTCGCTGGCGCCGGCCGCGCTGACCCGGACGTTCACGCTGCGGCAGTTCGCCCGGCTGGCGGCCGAGGCCCGCCCCGCCGAGGCGGAGGCGGGCACGCCGTTGCGGGCAGCGGTGTCGGCCGCGGTCCGCGCCCGGGGGCGGCTGCAACCCGCCGCCCCCGACGCGGAGGACCTGCGCGACCCGATCGGCGGTTCGCCCGCCGACTTCCGGCGCTGTGCCGAGGAGATCGAGCGGTCGATCCGGCCCGTGCTCGCACTCATCGCGACAGCCGGGTGAGTTCCTGCGTCCGGTCGCCCACGGCCTTCGCGCCCCGCCGGGTGCCGGCCCGGTCGGCCGGTACGGAGGGCGCCGCTGGCGGCACGACCACCTTGTACGCCTCGTACTGGTAGGCGTCCGACTTGGCCACCTTGGCCATGTTCAGCACGCAGCCGAGCAGGCGCACCGAGACCGAGCTGAGCGCGTGCGCCGCCGCCGCGACCTGGCTGCGGGAGGTACGCCCCTGCTGGGTGACCAGGAGCGCGCCGTCGGCCTGCACGGCCACCACCACGCCGTCGGTGACCGCCAGCAGCGGCGCGGTGTCGATGACCACGATGTCCGCCGAGTCCCGCAGCGCGACCAGCAGGTCCGCCATGGACTTGGAGCCGAGCAGCTCGCTCGGGTTGGGCGGGGTGGCGCCGCTGGGCAGCACCAGCAGGGACTTCTCCCCCCAGCGCTGCACCACGTCACCGACCTGGACGTCGCCGACCAGCACGTCGGTGAGGCCGACGCCGCCGTCGAGCCCGAGGTAGTCGGCGACCTTGGGGCGGCGCAGGTCGGCGTCGATCAGCAGCACCCGCCAGCCCGCCTCGGCCAGCGCGATGGCGGTGTTGCAGGCCATCGTGGTCTTGCCCTCGCCCTGCAACGCGCTGGTGACCGCGATGACCCGGGCCGGCTCGTGCACGTCCACGAAGCGCAGGTTGGTACGCAGCTTGCGGACCGCCTCGGCCCGGGCGGAGGTGGCCGCGTCGCCGACGATCAGCGGCGCCGACCGCGCGCCGGTCTCGTACGGGATCTCGCCGAGCAGCGGACTGCCGGTCACCCGTTGCAGCCCGGCGCCGTCGCGCATCCGGACGTCGGCCACCCCGCGCAGCACTGCGAGGCCGACGCCGAGCAGCAGGCCGAGCAGACCGCCCAGGACCAGGTTGCGGGTGGGCTGCGGCGAGACCGGGTTGGAGGTGACGCGGGGACCGCTGACCACCTCGATCTTGATCGGCGGGGCCTTGCCGTCCGGCGGCGTCTCGACCTTGCGGACCAGATCGGTGAACTTCGTCGCGAGCGTCTCGGTGGTCTTCAACGCCCGGGTCTGGTCGGTGTCGGTGATCGTCGCCTGGAGCAGGACCGTGCCGGCCGTGGCGGTGGTGTGGATCCGGCTGCGCACCTGGTCGGCGGTGAGGCCGAGCGGCGCGTCGGCGACCACGCTCTGCGCCAGCCGGTCGCTGGTGAGCAGGTCACCGTAGGACTTCACCCGCTGCTGGAGGAAGAGGCTGCCCTGGTAGGCGTCGGTGACCCCCTGGCTGGGCGTGGTGACGAAGAACGTCACCGAGGCCTCGTACCGAGGCGCCGTCCGGACCGTCACCAGCGCGGCGGTGCCCAGACCGAGCATCACCGTCACCAGCACGATCCACCAGTGGCGTCGGACCAGGCGCAGGTAGCCGAGAACGTCCATCACGCTCCCCCTCGCGACACGCCGGTCTGCCGATGAAACTGCACGAAAGCCCCCTAAAAACACCAGTCGCCGTGCCAGGATCGAATCGCCTATTCACGACGTTACGTGACTGGACGACAGTAAACGACCGAACAGGCACAGACGGTCTAATCCTTTCAATACGGATAGGACGTAGAGGGCAGCCCATGGATCGTGACGCGATCACAGCCGTTCGACCCGCCGGCCGGATCACCCACCGCGCCGCCACCCTTTCCCTGTTAACGCTGGACACGGCCGCGTGGTGCGGAGGTTTTCTCGGCGCCGCCTGGACGCGGTACGAATTCGACCTCACCGCCGCCGCCAGCGCCCGTACGCTCGGCATGGCGCTGGCCTGCGCCGCGCTGTACGCCGTGCTCACGCTGCTGCGGTCCCGGCTCTACGGCCGGTATCCGATCGGCAGCGCCGGCGACGCGCAGGGCCTGGCCACCACCGTCGCGCTCGTCGCGGCCGTCGGTTTCGTCGCCCTGCTGCCGTGGACGCAGCACCCGGTGCCGGCCAGCACGCCGCTGATCGGCGGCTCGGTCGCACTCGTGGTGATGGCGACCGCCCGGGGAGTCTGGCGGGCCCACGCCGACCGCCGGCCGCCCGCCGCACGACACGCCGAGCGCTGCCTGATCTACGGGGTGGACGCGGCGAGCGAGCGGCTCGTCCGGGTGCTGCTGCACGACCCGGACAGCAGCTACCGGCCGGTGGGCCTGCTCGACGACGCGCCCGACAGCCGCGGACTGCGGCTGGAGCGGCTGCGCGTGCTCGGCGGCCGGGAACAGATCGCCGCCGCCGTCCGTGCCACCCGGGCGAGCACAGTCATCTTCTCGATGAGCGGCTCGGATCCGCAGCTGCTGCGCGACGTCCGGACCCGCACGCTGGAGGCCGGCGCGGCGTTCAAGGTCCTGCCGCCGGTACGCGAGGTCCTCGACCGCCCGGTGGCCGCCACCGACGTACGCGACCTCCAGCTCACCGACCTGCTGGGCCGCGCGCACCGGGTGGCCGAGCTGAGCGTGGAGCGCGGCGGGCTGGCCGGGCGCCGGGTGCTCGTCACCGGCGCCGGCGGCTCGATCGGCTCGGAACTGTGCCGGCAGATCGCCCGCTGCGAGCCGGACGAGCTGATGATGCTCGACCGGGACGAGTCCGCGCTGCACGCCTTGCAGATGTCCCTGCACGGGCGCGCGCTGCTGGACGGGCCGGAGCTGATCCTCGCCGACATCCGCGACGCCGAGGGCATCGCCCGGGTGATCGCCGACCGGCAGCCCGACGTGGTGTTCCACGCCGCGGCGCTCAAGCACCTCACGCTGCTCCAGCGCCATCCCGGCGAGGCGATCAAGACCAACATCCTGGGTACGCTGAACGTGCTGGAGGCGTGCCGGGACGTCGCCGAGTTCGTGAACATCTCCACCGACAAGGCGGCCAACCCGGCGAGCGTCCTCGGCTACTCCAAGCGGATCACCGAACGGCTCACCGCCTACCACGCGCAGCGGCTCAACGGTCGATACCTGAGCGTCCGGTTCGGCAACGTGCTCAGCAGCCGCGGCTCGGTGCTCACCGCGTTCCAGGCGCAGATCCGGGCCGGGGTGCCGATCACCGTCACCCACCCCGATGTGACCCGCTACTTCATGACCGTGCAGGAGGCGGTGCACCTGGTGCTCCAGGCCGCGACGATCGGCCGGGGCGGCGAGGCGCTGGTGCTCGACATGGGCGAGCCGGTCCGGATCGCCGACGTGGCGCGCCGGCTGGCCGCCGAGGCGGACCGCCCGACGGAGATCGTCTTCACCGGCCTGCGACCGGGCGAGAAGCTGCACGAGCACCTGTTCGGCGCCGACGAGGTGGACAGCCGGCCGCTGCACCCACTCATCTCCCACGTCCCCGTGCCCGAACTGGACCCGGACGAGGTGCGCGGGCTCGACCCGTACGCCGACCCGGACGAGCTGATCAAGCGGATGGCCGCGTTCTGCGACCCGGTCGGGGCGTCCCTGCCGGCCCTGCCCGGACAGCGCTGACCCGCCGGCCGACGGGACGCCCCACCCAGGTGGTGAGACGGGCGTCCCATCGGCCGGCTCGGCTCGCCGCCGGTGGCGGCGCCCGTTAGGGTTGGTCCAGGTGTGCCGGGAAGCCTGGTCGGCGATGGTTCCGCCGACCCCAGCTTCCGAACGGACGCCGCATGCCCCAGCACACCCCGCACCGCTCCCGCCTGCTGTCCCGCCGCTCCTGGCCGGAGGCCCGCTTCCTGGCCGACGTGCTGCGCACCGAGACCGTCGGCGGCGGCCTGCTGCTACTCGGCGCGGTGCTCGCCCTGATCTGGGCCAACTCGCCGTGGCGCGCCACGTACGCCGGACTGAGCCACTGGGTGCCCTGGCCCGGCGGCGCCGGCCTGCACCTCGACCTCGACCTGCGCACCTGGGCCGCCGACGGGCTGCTGGCGATCTTCTTCTTCGTGGTCGGCCTGGAACTCAAGCGCGAGTTCGTCGCCGGTGACCTGCGCGACCCCCGCCGGGCCGCGTTGCCGGTGGTCGCCGCGCTCGGCGGCATGATCGCGCCCGCGCTGGTCTACCTGGCGGTGACGCTCAGCGCCGGCGGCGACGGCCTGCGCGGATGGGCCATCCCCACCGCCACCGACATCGCCTTCGCGCTCGCCGTGCTCGCCGTCATCAGCTCCCACCTGCCGCAGGGGCTGCGCGCCTTCCTGCTGACCCTCGCCGTGGTCGACGACCTCTTCGCGATCACCATCATCGCGGTCTTCTACACCGACGGGTTCCACCCGCTGCCGCTGCTCGCCGCGCTGCTGCCGATCGCCGCGTTCGGGCTGCTCGTGCAGCGGCGGCGGACCTGGTGGTGGGCGCTGATCCCGCTCGCGGTGACCGCCTGGGCGCTGGTGCACGCCTCCGGTGTGCACGCCACGGTGGCGGGCGTGCTGCTCGGCTTCACCGTGCCGGTGCTGCGCGGACGCGACGGCGCACCCGGTCTCGCCGAGCGGCTGGAGCACCGCTGGCGGCCGGTCTCCGCGGGCCTGGCCGTACCGGTCTTCGCCTTCTTCGCCGCCGGGGTGACGCTGGTCGGGGTGGACCTGGGCGGCGTGCTCACCAGCCCCGTGGTGCTCGCGGTGGCCGCCGGGCTGGTGCTCGGCAAGGTGATCGGCGTGTTCGGCTCGACGTACCTGCTCGCCCGGTTCACCAGGGCCGAACTGGACGAGGAGATCACCTGGGCCGACCTGGCCGGGCTGGCGCTGCTGGCCGGAATCGGGTTCACCGTGTCGCTGCTCATCGGCGAGCTGGCGTTCGGCGCCGGCAGCCCGGAGGAGGACGGCGTCAAGGTGGCGGTACTGCTCGGCTCGCTCACCTCCGCGCTGCTGGCCTCGGTGGTGCTGGTCCGCCGCAACCGGGTCTACCGGCGGATCAGCGAACGGGAGAGCCGGGACGCCGACGGCGACGGCGTCCCGGACGTCTACCAGGAGGGCCCGGCCTGAACCGGCGCGGCGGGCGTGACCAGCCGGTCACGCCCGCCGCACGGGTCGGCGCGGTACGCCTCAGCGCCGGCGCTCGGCCGGGCGCGGCTCGCGCTTGCGCTCCGGTTCCTCGAGCGCCTCGGCGGCCGGGGCGGTGAGGTCGTCACCGGGCACGGCCACCTGCTCGGCGCGGTCCTGCTCGTCCTCGCGCCCGCCCGGCGGCGGCTCCGGCGCGGTGGCGCCCCCGGCGAAGCCGTACTCGTTGGGCTCGTCGTGCCTGCTCATGGGCGGAACCTCCCGGTCGTGCCGATTCGTCCTCCGCCGGGCGGTCACCGCCACGGCGCTCACCCGGGCTACTTACCCACCGAGGCGCTCTCCGATCATCGGGCGCCGCCGCACCACTCACGTCGGTTCCGCTCAGGTCAGCTCGGAGACCGCCTCGAAGATCAGCCAGAGGCCGCAGATGGCGAACAGCACCGCCGCGCCGTAGCGGATGGTCCGCTCCGGCAGGTGCCGGCCGAGCATCCGGCCCACCAGGATCGCCAGCGCGTCCGCTGCGACCATGCCGAGCGTCGACCCGAGCCAGGTGCCGAACCAGCCGTACTTGGTGGCCAGCGTGATGGTGGCGAGCATGGTCTTGTCGCCCAGCTCGGCCAGGAAGAACGCCACACCGACGGCGATGACGGCGGACCGGCCGCCGCGCTCGGCCTTGCGCTTCTCCTCCTCGGTCAGCCTGTCGCCGCGCAGCGTCCAGGCGCCGAAGCCGAGGAACGCCAGACCGGCGATGAGCGAGATCCAGTCGGTGGGCAGTGCGGCGTTCAGGCCGTACCCGATGGCCACCGAGGCCAGGTGGACGACGGCGGTGGCGATCGTGATGCCGATGAGCACCGGCACCGGCTTGAACCGCGTGGCGAACGTCAGTGCCATGAGCTGGGACTTGTCGCCCAGCTCGGCGACGAAGATGACGCCGAAGCTGACCACCAGCGCGACGAGGAAACCCTCCATGTGAACCTTCCCGATCAAGCCGGGAGGAGGAACGGGGGCGCCCTCGACCCGGCTGCGACAGCCTGAGTCGAAGGTCTCGCCCGCCCCGGAGACCGGGGCCGCGTGGCCGGATGCGGAACGCACCAGTGTGTCGACCACGACATTGGGGGCTACTCCCCTTCGCGCCGCCAGCCTAGCCGATCACCGGCCGCCCCGGTCACCGGGTGTGGGCGGGGCCACGGCGGCCCTCAGTCGGCCCGGGCCAGGCTCACCCCGAACAGCCCGTCCGGGTCGGTCCAGAACGCCCGCCGGTCGAACCCGGCGGCGGTCAGCTCGGCTGCGATCCCCTCCGGCCGGAACTTGGCCGACACCTCGGTCCGCAGCTCCTCGCCGGCGGCGAACACCACGTCGGTGTCCAGGACCCGCACCCGGGCCGGGTGCTCGGCGCGCAACCGCATCTCGATCCACTCCCGGTCGGGATCCCAGACCGCCACGTGCCGGAACGCGTCGACGTCGAAGTCCGCGCCCAGCTCACGGTTGATCACCCGGAGCACGTTGCGGTTGAACTCGGCGGTCACGCCCGCCGCGTCGTCGTACGCGGGCACGATCACGCCCGGGTCCTTGACCAGGTCGGTGCCGACCAGCAGCCAGTCGCCGGTCTCCAGCGCCGCGCGCATCGCGGTGAGGAACTCGGCCCGCTCCACCGGCAGCAGGTTGCCGATCGTGCCGCCGAGGAACGCCACCAGACGACGGCCGCCGGTGGGCAGCCGGTCCAGGTGACGGGTGAAGTCACCGACGATCCCCCGCACCCGCAGCCCCGGGTACGCGGCGGCGATCTGCTCGGTGGACGACCGCAACGCGCTCACCGAGACGTCCAGCGGCACGAACGTGCCCAGGTCGCCGTGGCGGGTGAACGCGTCGAGCAGCAGCCGGGTCTTCTCCGACGAGCCCGAACCCAGCTCGATCAGCGTCTTCGCCCCGGTCATGGTGGCGACGTCGTCGGCGTGCGCGGCCAGCACCGCCCGCTCGGCCCGCGTCGGGTAGTACTCCGGCAGGCGGGTGATCTCCTCGAACAGCTCGCTGCCCCGGGCGTCGTAGAACCACTTCGGCGGCAGCCACTTCGGCGTCGCGGCCAGCCCGACCCGCACGTCCTCCCGCAACCCACGGTCGAGGTCCTGCTGCTCCAGGTGGATCTCCAGCGGCTCCGCGCTCATCGAGTGTCCTCTCTTGCGGTGGGTACGGATCGTCGGACGGCGGTCGTCTCCCGCACGTCGAGCCCGCCCGTGGTCGCCACCACGAGCCGGCCGTCCGGCACGGCCCGCCAGGCCGGGTCGTCGTCGAACGGTTCGGACGCCAGCAGCACCGAGTCCGGGCCGCGGCGCACCGACAGCGCGTGCCCGGCCGTGCTCGCCACCACAGTCGTACCGTCGGTGAGCAGCAGGTTCAGCCGCGAGCCGGGAGCGGCGGCGGCGACCGCCGCGACGGTGTCCGCCACCGCCTCGTCGGGTGGCGCGCCGGCCCGCAGCCGGTGCCGGACCAGCGCCCACAGCAGCGCCGAGTCGGTCGGCACGTCGAGTGTGATCAGGTCGCGCACGGGCAGGCCGGCGGCGAGCGGGACCAGGCTGTCCGGCCAGCCCTTCACCACGCCGTTGTGGCTGAACAGCCACCGCCCCTCGGCGAAGGGCGCCGCGGCGGTCTCGTGCAGCGGCATGCCGACGGTGGCGGATCGGACCGCGGCCAGCACCGCCCGCACCCGCGTCACGGCGGCCAGCTCCGGCAGCGTGGTGTCGCTCCACATCGGCTGGGCCCGCCGGTAGCGGACCGGGTCGCCGTCGTCGGGATACCAGGCGACGCCGAAACCGTCGGCGTTTATCGTGCCGCCGCCACGCATGTCACGCGGTGCCCACGACTGGCGCAGCAGCCCGTACGGCGGGTCGGACAGCAGGCTGCGCAGGAGCACGGGTGGACCGAGGTACGCGAGGTGACGGCACATCGGGCCGGCTCACTCCTCGGGTCCGGCGTCACGGGCGCAGCGGAAACCGCTGAAGATCTGCCGCCGGATCGGGTAGTCCCAGTTGCGGAACGTGCCCCGGCAGGCGGACCGGTCGGTGCCGAACGAGCCGCCGCGCAGCACCCGGTGGTCGTCGCCGAAGAAGACCTCCGAGTACTCCCGGTACGGGAACGCGGTGAAGCCCGGGTGGCCCCGGAACGGCGAGGAGGTCCACTCCCACACGTCGCCGACGAGCTGGTGCACGCCCAGCGGCGAGGCGCCCGCCGGGTACGCGCCCACCGGCGCCGGCCACAGGTGCCGCTGGCCCAGGTTGGCGTGCTCGGTGGTCGGGTCCTCGTCGCCCCACGGGTAGCGGCGGGACCGGCCGGTCGCCGGATCCCAGCGGGCCGCCTTCTCCCACTCCGCCTCCGTGGGCAGCCGCTTGCCGGCCCACGCCGCGTACGCCTGCGCCTCGTACCAGCAGACGTGCACCACCGGCTCGTCGTCGCGTACCGGCGACCAGCGGCCGAACCGGCGGTACGCCCAGCCGTCCCCGTCGCGCCGCCAGTGCATCGGCGCGCTCAGGTCCGCCTCGATCCGGTGCCGCCAGCCGGCCTCGCTCCACCAGCGCGGCTCGTCGTACCCGCCGTCGGCGATGAACGCCCGGTACTGCCCGTTTGTCACCGGCGCGGCGTCGATGACGTACGCGGGCAGGTCGACGGTGTGCGCCGGGCGCTCGTTGTCCAGCGCCCACGGGTCGGTGGAGGTGCCCATGGTGAACGGCCCGGCCGGCACCCGCACCTCCCCGCCGACCCGGGCCCGGGGCTCCGGCGGGGGCGGCGCGTCCAGCACCGGGGCGCCGGCGCGCAGCTGGTGGGTGGCGAGCATGGTCTCGTCGTGCTGCTGCTCGTGCTGCACGATCATGCCGAACGCGAACCCGTCGGCGACGAGGGGACGCTCGGTGAAGCGGATGCCGTCGAGCAGGTCGAACACCTTGTCCCGTACCGTACGAACGTACGCGCGGGCCTCGGCCGGGGGCAGCAGCGGCAGCGCCGGCCGGTCCTTGCGGGGCTGCTTGAACGCGTCGTAGAGGTCGTCGATGTCGTGGCGCACCGGGTCGCGGCCGCCGACGTCGCGGACCAGCCACAGCTCCTCCTGGTTGCCGACGTGCGCCAGGTCCCAGACCAGCGGCGACATCAGCGTGGAGTGCTGCCGGACCAGGTCGTCGTCGTCCACCGCGTCGGTCAGCAGCGCGGTACGGGCCCGGGTCCGCTCCAGTTCCGCGGCGATCCGGTCGCGTAGTCGCTCGGTGGTGGTCACCGGTGTCCCCTCTCCGCGGCGGCGCGGTGCCGCCGGATCGCTCGCTGGGTCTCGTCGTGGATGCCGGCCGGCAGGTCGAGCCGGGGCAGGGCCGTCAGGGCCAGGTCGAACAGCGCCGCCGCGGCGGTGGCCAGCGGACGCTCGGCCAGCCCGCACCGGGCCGCCGCGCGCCACCGGTCGGCGACCGGGCCGGCCGCCGCCAGCGCGTCCCGGGTGGTGGCCGGGTCGGCGAAGAGCGCCGCCAGCACCGCCAGCGGCACGGTCCACTCCGGGCCGGGCTGGGTGTCCAGGTAGCGCAGCTCCAGGTAGCCGCGCGGGCGTACCGGCGGGAACAGCGTGCTGAGGTGGTATTCCAGGTCGTCGGTGGTCGGTGGGCGGGGCAGCGCCCCGGCCAGCCAGTCGGCGAACGTGACACCGGGCGGCGCGGTCCAGTCCGGGCCGTCGCCGCGTACGCACAGCAGCGGCGCGGCCAGCGCGTACCCGGTCCAGGCCGCCACCGGGTCCTCGTCGGCACGCTCGGGCGACCAGACCGGACGGGTCCGGGCCGGATCGATGGCCAGCCAGGTGGCCATCCGGGCGGAGGCCCAGCCGGTGCGGCGGCCGGCGTGCCGGTCGGCGGTGGCGAAGGCGGCGAGCAGCGGCGGGCCGACGGCGTGCGCGGCGGCCCACCGCTGCGCCACGTGCTCCGGTTCGCCCGCGTCCAGGCAGACCTGGAGGCCGGCGGTGCTGTACATCATCGCCCGTCCCGCCGGGCCGCGCCGGTCGAAGGCGCACCGCATGGCCTGGTAGCGCGGGGTCTCCACGACAGGCCGGGGAAGGCGCCAGGGGTCGATGCCGCTGCGGCCGAGCACCAGGCCGGCGGCGTCCAGCCGGGCCCGCAGCTCGGCGACGTCGGCCTCGGTGGCCAGGATGAGCGCGGCGACCGACGATCGCGGTGTCGCGGAGATCTCCACCTGCCCGCCGGGCTCCACGGTCACGGCGCCGCCGCGCCGGAGCTCGTCGGCCGGGCTGGTGGGGTCGAGGGTCACGGGGCTGTGCCGCCCCAGCGCCTCGCGTAGTCGCTCGCGGTCGACCGGCCGGGCCGGGTCCGCGGCGTCGTGCACGGTCCATTCCAGTTCGACGCCGACGAGTGCGGGTGGCCCGGTCTTGAAGCAGATCCGGGCGAGGTGGCCCCGGGCCGCCTCCTCGTCCCCCAGGACGACTGCCCGGTCCAGATCCGGCGACATCACCATGGGACGGCTCCTCCTCGGCGATGGGCGACGACGTCGTGGCGACGCGCCCGGCCGGGACGGCACGGGACGCCGCCCCACCATCCTCTGTCTAGCAGACGAGATCCGCTTGCCCGGGGAGATGAAATTTTGTCCGGAATCTGATTGCGCCGCGGCGGCTCAGCCGTCCGCTGCCGGGCCCGGGGGCGCCGGCTCCGGCGCGTCGGCCGGGTCGTCCGCCGGCACGCCCAGCAGGTTCCGGCAGTAGCTCTCCACCTGCTCGGGGCCGCCGGCGGCAGCCACCAGTTCGGCGTAGCCCGGCTTGGTGAGCGCCTTCTCCCGCTGCCGCTCCGACTTGGCCAGGTAGGCACGGCAGTGGCCGGCCGTCTGCGGCCCGCCGGGCGGGGGTGCGGATTTCCCGGCCGCGGCGCTCGGCGTTCCGGACGGCGCCGGCGTCGGCGACGGAGCCGGTGGCGACGCCGCACCGGACGCGTCACCGGCTGGGGTGCTCGGCGCCGGCCGCGACGGCCCGGTGACGGCCGGGCCGGTGCCGGTCGGGCCGGTGCCGCTCGGTCCGGCGCTGCTGGGCCCGGCCGTCGTCGCGGGCGGGGCCACCGGCTCCGGCTCGCGGTCCAGGCGCACCGCGGCGAACGCCACCCCGGCGACAGCGGTGGCGGCGAGCCCGGACAACGCGGCGGCGATGCGCAGGCGCCGCCGCGCGCGCGGTGCGGCCACCGGTGCGGGCACCGATCCGGCCGCCGGCTGCGTTCCCCGCGCCGCGCGGGCCGCCCGGAAGGCGGCGAGCGCCCGCTCCTCCCCGGCTACCTCGCCGGGGGCCGCCGGTCCGGCGGCGGCGGACAGCAGCCGGGTCAGCGGGTCGGCGTCGGCCTCCGGCGACGTGCCGGCGCGCGCGGCGTCGAGCACGCGGTCGGACTCCGCCCGGTCGGCGGGCCCGCCGGACCGGCGAGCGTGCATGCCGTCGTCTCCCCTCACGTCAGCCCTCCGCCGGCTCGGCCTCGGGCGCGTGCGGCACCTGGCGGTCGGTACGGGGACGCGACGCGACGGCGTCCCGGGTGTCGTCCGGCGCGGCCTGCGCCGCCGAGCGCTCCAGCATCGCGGCCAGCCGGCGCAGGCCCCGGTGCGCGGCGGTACGGACCGCGCCGGCCCGCCGGCCCAGCACCCGCCCGGCGGTCTCCGCGTCCAGGCCGATGACGGCCCGCAGCATCACCGCCTCGGCCTCGGCCGGTGGCAGCGTACGGATCAGCGCCAGCGCGCTCTCGGTGGCGATGGCCTCACCGGCCCGGTCGGCGGTGTCGACGTCGGCGGCCAGGTCGTTGAGCGCCTGCACGGGCACCGGCACGGAGGGACGCCGCCGCTGCCGGCGCAGGTGGTCCATGGCCCGGTTGCGGGCGATCGTGACCACCCAGGCGCGGAACTCGCCACCGGTGAACGACGGCAGGTCGCGCGAGATCTGGAGCCACGCCTCCGAGGCCACGTCCTCGGCGTCCGCGCCGACGAGCGCGGTCAGGTAACGCAGCAGCGCGGGCTGCAGGCTGCGGTAGAGGAACCGGAACGCCTCCTCGTCGCCCGCCTGCGCCCCGGCGACCGCCTCGTTCAGTTCGGCCGTCACGCGCGCCGCCCCACCCGGATGACGGCCCGGAGCCGGGCGTCAACGGGTGCCAGTGACCACACCGCCATCCGCACTCGGCCCCCCGGTGAGCTGATCGGGCACCCGCACGAGGGTGCGGTGCGCCGTGGAAACTGCCGCGCGCAGCACGGGCGTCGGCGGGACATACCGTACCGGCGTCCGGGGGCGGCCGGGAGTCGGGCCGACGCCGGGGCGGGCGGGATGCGTCGGCAAGCCTCCGCACGGCGGAGAAACAGAGAGAAATGTCTACCTGCGCCACCGGCGTGTCGGGGTAACACCGACGGCGGGCGTGACGCTCCCCGGATCGGACCCCCGCCGGTACGGCGGGCCGGGAGCGCGGGGGCGCGTCGCTTTCTGGCCGATCGTACCGGGTCGATCACGATCAGCCGATCGGCGTCCCGGGTGCCGGACACCCGGCCGAACGGCCGGCCGGACCGGCCGCCGATATCGCGGGAAATACTTCAGGCCTGCTGTGGGTACGGTATGGGGGTGCTGTCCTCAGACGTCGTACTCAGCGGTCGGTACCGCCTTGATGACCGTGTCGCCACCGGCGGCATGGGCGACGTCTGGCGTGCCACAGACCTTGTCCTCGGTCGCCCGGTCGCGGTGAAGGTCCTGCTTCCCGCCCTGGTGTCCGACCCCGACTTCATCGCCCGGTTCCGTTCCGAGGCCCGGATCATGGCCTCCCTGCGCCACCCCGGCGTGGTGCAGGTCTTCGACTGCGGTGAGGACGACCTGCCCAGCGGCGGCCGGGCCGACTACCTGGTGATGGAGTTCGTCGCCGGTGAGCCGCTGTCGCGGCGGATCGAGACCGCCGGGTGCCTCGAGGTCGCCGAGACCATGTCGATCGTGGCCCAAGTGGCGCAGGCCCTGCACGCGGCGCACGGCCGGGGCATCGTCCACCGGGACGTGAAGCCGAGCAACCTGCTCGTGCAGGACGACGGCACCGTGGTCCTGGTCGACTTCGGGGTGGCCCGCTCGACCAACGTCACGAGCATCACCAGCACGAACGCGGTGCCCGGCACCGCCCTCTACATGGCGCCGGAGCAGGCCGCCGGGCGGCCCGTCTCGGGCGCCACCGACGTGTACGCGCTCGGCGCCGTCGCGTACTGCTGCCTCACCGGCAGCCCGCCGTTCACCGGCGACAACCCGCTCCAGGTGGCCGTACGCCATCTCGACGACGAGCCGCCGGAGCTGCCGGCGGAGATCCCGGCGTCGGTGCGGGAGCTGGTGTCGCGGGCGCTGGCCAAGGATCCGGCCGACCGCTACCCGAGCGCGGCGGCGATGGCCGACGCGGCGCGGGCCGCGCGTACCGACTCGCCGACCGCGACGGTGGCGCTGCGCGGTGCGGCGGGCCAGGCGCGGTCGCGGGACGACCAGCCGGCGGTCCGCCCGGGTGCCGCGGTGGCGACGTCGCGGCGGCGGGGCCGGCGCGGCACGCTCGTCGGTGCGCTGGGCGCGGTGCTGGTGGCGATGGGCGCGCTGGGCGCGCTCGTGGCCGCCGCGAACGACACGGCCGAACCGGCCACGAAGATCGACAAGACGGCGCCCGCGGTGGCGCCGAGCGATCCGGCCGCGGAGCCGGTCGCCGACGAGCCGTCGGCGGACGACGAGTACACCTACCGCCCGGTCGGTCCGGGCGGCCGGCCGTCGGCCACACCCTCGGTGACGCCGAGTTCCTCCCCGACCCCGTCGGCGCAGCCGAGCGTGACGGACGAGCCGGCCCCGTCGGCCGAGCCGAGCAGCACGCCGTCCAGCGCGCCCACGACGACGGCACCCACCACGCCGCCCGCGCCGGACCCGACCACCGCCGACCCGGGCACCGGCACCGGCGGCGGTGACACCGGCGGACAGCCGGCCACGCAGCCCTGACCCACGCACCCACGAGCCGGCCCCGCCCACGGCGGAGCCGGCTCGTCCGTGTCCGGGCGGCGGTGCTCAGTCCGCGCCGAGCGCCCGGTCTGCCCGGCGAGGTACCCGGACAGCGCGAAGAACACGACGAGCCCGCAGACGGCCGCGTCGAACGCGACACCCCGCAGCGGAGGACCGAGGATCAGGCGGTTCACGATCCCCCAGCCTAGGCCCGCCCTTGTGCCCTCCCCCGTTCGCTCCAGGTCAGGGGGTCAGGAGGGCCTGCATACGGGTGATCTCGGCGGACTGCTCGACCGCCACCGAGGTGGCGAACTCCTGCATCGGCTGGTCGACGCCGACCTTCAGCAGGTCGGTGGACATGACGATCGCGCCCCGGTGGTGGTCGGACATCATCTGCACGAACAGCCTGTCGAACGCCGCGCCGCGGGCGTCGGCGAGCCGCCGCATCGCCTCGGCGGACTGCATCCCGCGCATGCTGCCGTGGTCGTGCCCGGGCACGTCGGCGGGCAGGTCGCGGGTGCTGAGCCAGGCGCGCAGCAGGCCGACCTCCGGGCCCTGTGCGGCGCGGATCCGCTCGGCCACGGCACGGATCCGCGCGTCGGCGGCGCGCTCGGGCGCGAGCGATGCCATCTCCAGGGCCTGCTCGTGGTGCGGGATCATCATCCGGACGTACCAGACGTCGAGGCTGTTCCACCGCGGCGTGGTGGCGCCCCGGACCTGCTCGGCGGGGCGGGTCGCGGCGGGCTCCCCCGGGCGTCCCGGGACCACCACCGGCGGCGCCGACGCGGCGGCGCTCGCGCTCGGCGCGGCCGCCGCGGCGGTTCCGGCAGCCTCCGGGGTACGGGCGTCCTCGCGCCCGGTCAGCGCGAGCGCCCCGACCACGACGAGGGTCACCAGTGCTGTGACGCCCACCCACACGCGCGCCTGCCGGCTGGTCATACGACGCCTCCTCCGGTCAAGGTGACAGCGATCCTATCCATAGACGAAAGTTCCCCAGTGTGACCCAGGTCACATTGATGGCCGTCTCCAATAGGTAAGGTGTGGCGAATCATGACCCCCTTTCGAAGGGTGTTGCCGATGATCAACATCCGCACGTCTCGTATCCGGATCGTCAGCCTGGCCGCCGCCGGCCTGCTGCTCGCCGGCGTCGTCACCGCGCCGCCGAGCAGCGCCCAGGAGATCCCCCGCGCCCAGGCCGCGCCGGCCACCGTGGACAACGCCGTCCCCGGTGTCGACGAGATCTCCAGCAGCCCCAACCTGCGCCAGGTGGCGAACCTGCCGAAGCAGGCGCCGTTCGACACCACGGCCGCCCTCGGCACCGACATCGCCTTCCAGGGGCGGTACGCGTTCGTCGGCAACTACGACGGGTTCGTCGTCTACGACGTCTCCCGCCCGAGCCGCCCGGCGATCGTGTCCCAGGTGCTCTGCCCCGGCTCACAGAACGACATCTCGGTCCACGGCAACCTGCTGTTCCTGTCGACCGACTCCTCCCGCAGCGACGACTCCTGCGCCAGCACCAGCCAGCCGGCGTCGGTGAAGGAGTCCTGGGAGGGCATCAAGATCTTCGACATCCGGGACAAGCGCAACCCGCGCTACATCAAGTCGGTGGAGACGGCGTGCGGCTCGCACACCCACACGCTGGTGCCCGGCAAGGACAAGCGGAACGTCTACCTGTACGTCTCCTCGTACAGCCCGCGGGCCGAGTTCCCGGACTGCCAGCCGCCGCACGACTCCATCTCCATCGTCAAGGTGCCGGTGAAGAACCCCACCACGGCCTCCGTGGTCGCCACGCCGAACCTCTTCCCGGACGGCGGCTACCCGGGCATCCCGGGCCAGTCGTCGGCCACCACCGGCTGCCACGACATCACCGCGTACCCGTCGAAGGACCTGGCCGCGGGCGCCTGCATGGGTGACGGCGTCCTGCTGGACATCAAGAACCGCGAGGCGCCCCGGGTGATCGAGCGGGTCACCGACGCGGAGAACTTCGCGTTCTGGCACTCGGCCACGTTCAACAACGCCGGCACCAAGGTCGTCTTCACCGACGAGCTGGGCGGCGGTGGCGCGGCCACCTGCAACGAGGTGGTCGGCCCGAACCGCGGCGCGGACGCCATCTACGACATCACCGGCCGCGGTGACGCCCGCAAGCTGGAGTTCCGCAGCTACTACAAGATCCCCCGCGTCAACGCGGACACGGAGAACTGCGTGGCCCACAACGGCTCGCTGATCCCGGTGCCCGGCCGCGACATCATGGTCCAGGCGTGGTACCAGGGCGGCATCTCGGTGTGGGACTTCACCGACTCGCGCAAGCCCAAGGAGATCGCCTACTGGGAGCGCGGGCCGCTGGACGCCTCGCAGCTGCGTACCGGCGGGTCCTGGTCGGCCTACTGGTACAACGGCCACATCTACTCCAGCGACATCCAGAAGGGACTGGACGTGCTGGAGCTGCGTGACCCGCGCACCTGGCTGGCGCAGTTCCTGCTGGTGCCCGAGCTGAACGTGCAGACGCAGGCCGGTTACCTGAGCTGGTGACCCGCTGACCGTGGCCGGGCCCGGCGTTCCCCTCACGGGGGCGCCGGGCCCGGTGCTGTCCCGGGAGGGAAACGGACACATGCCGGTGACGATCGACGACCGGACGGCGGTGCCGAGCGACGCCCGGATCCGGGCTCTGCACGAACGGCTCGCGCCGTCCCGGGAGGCGTTGCACCTCGTCTGGACGCACTGCCGGATCGTGTGCGACATCGCCGGACAACTGCTCGACAGCAGCGGTGCGGACGCGGACGCCGCCCTCGTGCGGGCCGGCAGCCTGCTCCACGACATCGGGGTCTACCGCCTCTACGACGAGGCCGGGCGGCTCGACGAGCGGAACTACGTACGGCACGGCGTGCTGGGCCACGCGCTGGCACGGGAGGCAGGGCTGCCCGAGGTGATCGCCCGGTTCTGCTCCCGTCACACCGGCGTCGGCATCACCCGGGCGGACGTGCGCCGGCAGGGCCTGCCGATCCCGGCCGCCGACTACACGGCCGTCACCGCCGAGGAACACCTCGTGATGTACGCCGACAAGTTCCACAGCAAGACCACGCCACCGGCGTTCGTCTCCGCCGCCTCCTACGCGGTCGCCGTGCGGCGCTTCGGCCCGGACAAGGTCGACCGGTTCGCGGCACTCGTCGAGCGGTTCGGCGAGCCGGACCTGCCCACGCTCGCCGCCAGGTATCGACAGCCGATCGTCTGAGGGGGCGCGGCGCCGCAGCCGTGGTCAGTCGCTCATCGGCAGCCGGTAGTCGCGGGTGCCGCCGCCCGCCGTGACCACCCGCACCTCGCCGCTGCGCAGCCCGTACGTCACCGACCAGCGGGTGTGCGACTGGCGTACCGCGTTCAGCAGCCGCAGCGCACCGGCCGCGTCCACCACCCCGCCGGTACGGTCGAGTTCCTTCGCCAGCACCCCGTACCTGTGGTCCTGGCGCAGTTCCCGGTCCGGCACGCCGACGGCGGGCACGTTCGTCAGCGCCTGCCACGGGCCCTGCCGCCGGTCCACGGTGAGCTTCCCGTCGACGAACTCCACCACAGCGGACGCGCCCGTCGCGTCGGCCAGCAGGTAGTGCAGCGGCGGCCCGCCGTCGAAGTCGAGGTTGTAACGCCGGAACACGGCGACCGCATCGTCCACAGTGGCGGCCGAGTCGAGCACCAGGCGCAGGATGCGCACCGAGCCGACCTTCGGCAGGCCGGGCACCGGCTCGGCGCGGGCCCCGTCGTCGGCGGCCAGCCCGACCGCGAGACCCCGCTCGTTCATGCCGTCGAACGGCAGCAGCGGCGCGTCCAGCAGCCGCCGGTCCCCGGTCGGGTCGGCGGACACGCCCAGGTAGGAGATGTCGACGAGGGAGATCGAGGCGTACCCGTCCGGCGGGTCGGTGCGCAGCACCAGCGCGGGATTGGGCTCCCAGTCGAAGTTGCGGGCGAACAGCGGCCGGTCCCGGTCGGCCAGCGCGGCGAACAGCGAGCAGCCGAACGGGCTCGGCGGCGTGGACCCGGCCAGCCCGGCGGTCGGGTCGTAGTCGCCGTCGTACGTCATCTCGTACATCGGCAGGTCGTCGATCTTGCGGAGGCTGGCCAGGGTCCGCTCGACCTGCGCCGGGTCCTGCCGGGACGCGGTCGGTGAGCCGGCCGCGGCCGGTGGGCCGGACCGGCGGCTCTCCCCGCAGGCCGTGGCGAGCAGGAGCAGCGCGAGCCCGCCGGCGATGAGGGTCCTCCGCATGACTGCGACGCTAGAAGAGGCGTCCGCCGATGTCCATCCGGGACTCGGTCAACTCCGCACGATCGCGAACATCCAGCAGCCGTACACCACGTTGCGGCTGTGCAGCTGGTCCACCGCCGGGTCGGCGAACAGCTCCGCGATCACCGCCTCCGGGTCGCCGCCGTCGTGTCGCCGTCCGCCCACGATGCGGCCCCGGCTGTCGTACGCGCGCAGCACCTGCTCCCGTCCGCGCCACTGCGACGGGTACGCCGTCACGTCGTCCGGGCCGGCGCAGCCGGCGGCGTGTGCGAACACCGGCCCCACCTCCCGGTACGGGCCCGGCGGCAGCGGCGGGGCGTACCCGAACAACAGCAGCTCCTCGTCCGGCCGGGCGTCGCGCAGGCAGCAGCGCAGCGGCTCGCCGCCGGTGGCGCGCCGGTGCTCGGGCGGCTGCCCGGTGGCGTCGCGGCCGGTGCGACGCAGCTCGGCGAGCGTCCCGGCGGGCAGTGGGCGGATCAGAAACGCGGTACGGGTGGTCGTCACGGTCCCAGCCTGGCGCGGCCCGGACCGCGGCGCTGGCGGTGATCGGACCTGGCGTTCGGGTACCGCGAAAATGCGCACCGAGCGGGCACCCGCGGGCCGCATCCGGCGCCGACAATGACCGGATGGACGTCGACGACTACCGGACCCACTCCCCGTACAGCGATCCCCGCCACCACGCGGCGCTGCTCGACGCCGTTCCCGCCGACCTGCCCACCGTCGCGGCGACCGCCCGCAACGTGATCGTCCACTACCGCGCCGGTGGCGTGGAGCTGCCGGACGTCCGCCGGGCCGAGGTGAACCTGCGCTGGCTGGACCGCATCCTCGACACCGACCAGTCCCGGTTCCCGCTGCCGCTGACCGCCGAACGCCCGGCCGTCGAGCGGGTCGCCGGCTGCTGCCGGGACCACACGCTGCTCACCGTCGCGGCGCTGCGCCAGCACGGGATCCCGGCCCGCAGCCGGATCGGGTTCGTGAGCTACTTCTCCCCGGACTGGCACCACGACCACGTGCTCGCGGAGTGGTGGGACGGCGAACGCTGGGTCTGGTCCGACCCGGAGCTGGACCCGGCCGTCGAGCGGCCGTTCGACGGCTACGACATCGACCCGGAGGCGGGGCACTTCGACTCGGCGGCCCGGGTGTGGCTGGCGTACCGGGCGGGCCGGATCGACCCCGGCACCTACGGCGTGGACCCGTCGCTGCCGATCCGGGGCGACTGGCTCGTCCACGACTACGTGCTGCTGGAGCTGGCCCACCGGCACAAGGACGAGGTGCTGCTCTGGGACGGGTTCGGTGCGATGACCGAGGATCTGACCGGTGCCGACCTCACGCTCGTCGACGAGGTCGCCGCGCTGCTGGTGGCAGCCGACCGCGGCGACGCCGCCGCCGGGCGGGAGCTGGCCCGGCGGTACGCCTCGGACGCCCGGTTGCGTCCGGGCCCGACTGTGCACTGCGTCGACCCGGTCTCCGGCATGGCCGCCGACGTGGACCTGCGACGCTGACCGGGCTCACCCGGGCAGGGGCGCCTCGTCGCCTCGGGTGCGGCGCGGGTTGACCAGCCGGCGGACCATCGGGGCGGCGTTCCAGCGGGCCGCGCCGACCAGGTCCCGGGCGTGTTCCAGCACCGTGTAGTCGGGCCGGGCGATGCCCTCGGCGATGGCCCGGTCGAGGTCGTTGCCGCAGCGGGTGAGCACGCTGTCGAAGTCCCGGCGGACCGGTTCCAGAAGGTCGTAGCCGAAGGAGCGGTGCAGCCGGGCGAACAGCGGCTTGTAGAGGCGGGCCCGCTCGTGCAGCCCGGACGAGTACGACATCGGGTTCTTCGGCCGCTGCCGGACGTAGGAGGGCAGCACGTCCGCGAAGGCCCGCCGGACGACCCACTTCTCCTGCCCGTCGCGCAGTTTGACGTCCAGCGGCAGCCGCATGGCCAGCTCGACGACGCTGAGGTCGAGGAACGGCACCCGGGCCTCCACGCCGTGCGCCATGCTGGCCCGGTCCACCCGTTGCAGCTCGGTCCGGCACAGGTTGCGGATCTTGTGGAGGAACAGGCGACGGGACCGCTCCGGGCCGACCCGGTGGTACATCGGGTACCCGCCGAACAGCTCGTCCGAGCCGTCGCCGGTGAGCACCACCCGGACGCCCAGCTCGCGCAGCCGCCGGAAGATCGGCACCGAGACGACCGCGTTGATGATGTCGCCGTACTCGGTCAGCTCGGAGACCCGGATCGCCTCGCGCACGTCGGCGAGCCGGATGTCGCGGGGCCGTAGCTCGATCACCTCGTGCGGTACGCCGAGGTCGGCGGCGAGCCGCCGGGCGTACGCGACGTCCGGGCTCTCCGGCACGCCGATGGTGACCGCCACGCAGTCCGGGTGCAGTTCCCGGGCGTGCAGCAGCGCCAGTGAGCTGTCCAGACCGCCGGAGAGCACCACGCCGACGGTGAGGTCGGTGTCCAGCCGGGCGCGCATGGCGTCGGTGAGCGCGACGCGGACCAGCAGGGCCGCCTCGTCCGGGTCGTCGATCACCGGCAGGCCGTCGCCGAGGGTGAGCAGATCGACGTGCGGACCGACCCGGACCGGGCGGCCGGGCTCGACCCAGCCGTGGTGCCCGGGCGCCACCTCGCCGATCGGCGCGCCGTGTCCGACCAGCGCCTTGACCTCGGAGGCGAGGTGCAGGCAGCCGGGCAGGCGGGACCAGTAGAGCGGCTTGACGCCGAGCGGGTCGCGGGCCAGGTACGTCCGGCCGGTGTCGCGCTCGACGATCACGAACGCGTACTCGCCGCGCAGCCGGCGGACCGCGTTCTCGCCCCACTGGCGGAACGCGGTGAGCACCACCTCGGTGTCGCCGGTGGTGCGGAACCGGTGCCCGAGCCGGGTCAGCTCGGCGCGCAGCTCGTGGTGGTTGAAGATCTCGCCGTTGAAGCAGAGCAGGTGCCGCTCGTCCGGCGACATCCACGGCTGGACGGACCGTTCCCGGTCCACGATCCTCAGCCGCCGTACGCCGGCGAGCAGGCCGTTCTCCTGCCGGGTCTCGGTGACCTCACCGCGCGGCGCGAGCGCGACGAGCATCCGCCGGAAGGTGGCCGGATCCGCCTCGGGGCCGATGCTCAGCGCGATGCCGCACACCGGGTCACACCCCCATCTCGGACTCGTACGCCCGCCGGTACCGGCGACGGGCGGCCGGGGCGAGACACACGTGCCAGGCCTGTCCCTCGTCGACCACGTTCACCTCGCCGGCGTCCTGGCGGGCCAGCAGCAGCCCGGCGAGCGCCGGGCGGGCGCCGAAGCGGTCGTACCACTCCAGTTCGACGTCGGCGGCCCAGCCGAGGCAGTGCCCGCTGGGCACCATCGCGGCGTACCCGAGGCGGCGCAGCCGGTACTGGTGCTCGGCGCTGCGGGCCAGGCTGGTCACCCAGAGCGGCGGCGTGCCGTCCGGCGCGACGGCCGTGAACTCCCGGGCCAGGTCGTTGAGGAACGCGATCATCTCGCGGCGGGCCCGGCGGAACAGCAGCCCGGCGGTACGCGGGGTGGCGTCCGGGCGCACCCGTCGCCGCACCGCCCGCAGCCCGCGTCCCACCACTGTGGCGGGCTGTTCCTGGTAGCGGAACTCGATCAGGCCGCGGCGGCGCAGCCACTCCAGGTCGACCAGTTCGGTGCTGGTGCGGACCTGGTCGTCGGTGAGGAACGTCGGGCTGTCCCGCCACCAGAGCACATCGACGCGGGAGAGCAGGTAGATGCGGACCAGCGCGGTGAGGTCCTGCGCCGAGCTGCGCGCGTTGGGCTGGTAGCGGGCCATCTCCAGCAGCAGCGTCTCCCGGGCGCCGATCAGGCCCTGCGGCGTGGCGTCGAGGACGGCGGCGATGGCCGGTTCGCGCAGCCGCTGGTCGAGCAGCAACTGGCGGGCGGTGGTGGACGGCGCGTCGGCGAGCGCGCCCACCTCGACCAGGAGTTCCGCCACCGCCGCCCGGTACGCGGACAGGTCCGGCTCGGTGCCGGCGCGCCGGCCACCGGCGGGCACCCGCCGGGCGGGAGCGGTGGACGTGACGGCGGGACCGGGCTGGCGACCGGGGCTGCGGCTGGGCACTCGCATGGTCTCCGTCCCCTCTCGGTCAGGACACGGCGTGATTGGGCCTGCACACACCGTAATGAGCCGAGAGGGCGGCAATCGCCCCATCTCCCCCGATGCGCCCGATCAGGTGGCGGACGGTGGCACCAGCGCCTGCACCTCCTCGTACGTGGGCGGTGCCGGCAGGCCCGCGTCGCGCCCGGCGCCGATCGCGTCGGTCAGGCGCAGCGCCGTTCCGAGGGCCGCCCGGAACAGCAGTGAGCCGGTGCTGACCCGGGCCACGCCGAGCCGTCCGAGGGCGGCCAGGTCCGGGCCGCCCGGCCGGTACAGCACGTTGAGCGGCAACCCCGCCTCGGCGGCGAGCACACCGACCAGTTCGTCGGGCGCGCCCGGCACGAACAGGCAGTCGGCCCCGGCGGCCCGGAACAGCGCCGCCCGCCGCCGCGCCTCGTCCAGCGGCGACGGCACGCCCAGCCACCACGCGTCGGTGCGGGCGTTGACGAAGATCTGCGGTACGGCGGCGCGGACCGCCGCGATCACGGCGGCGACGTGCTCCGCCGGGGCCAGGCGCCCGTCCGGGCGGCCGTCCTCCACGTTCACGCCGACCACGCCGAGCGCGGCCAGCTCGCCGACGAAGCGCGCCACCTCCGCCGGGTCGTCGTGGAAGCCGTCCTCGACGTCCACAGTCAGCAGCGCCGGCAGGTTCCGCAGCCGGTACGCCAGCTCCAGCGTCTCGGTGCGGGTGGCGCGGACCGCGTCCGGCCGCCCGGCCGCCGCCGCCACGCCCAGGCTCGTCGTGCCGATCGCCTGATGTCCCCGGGCGGCGAGCGCCGCGGCGGAGGCGTGGTCCCAGGCGTTCGGCAGGAGCAACGGGTCGCCGGGCCGGTGCAGCTCCCGGAACGCGCGGTACCGGTCGGTCATCGCAGGATCACCTCGAGTCGGGTCGTCGGAACGTCAGGAGTCGGGCGGGCGGGACGGCAGCGGCGGCGCAGCACGCCGACCACGCCAGCGGCCAGGGCGAGCGCGTGCCGCTGCCCGGGGCAGCCGCGGGGACCGGCGCCGAACGTCAGCGCGGCGTTCGCCCGGCTGGCGCGGAAGCGGTCCGGCTCCGGGAAGGCCGCCGGGTCGCGGTTGGCGGCGTCGAACCGCAGCAGCAGCCGCTCCCCCGCGCGCACCGGTTGGCCGCCCAGGCTCAGCGGGTCGGCGGCGACCCGGCGGGTGACCCGTACCGGCGGGTCGAGGCGCAGCACCTCGGCGAGCAGCGCGTCGGTCCCGAGCCCGTCCGGCGCGGCGAGCCCGTGCCGGACGGCGGCCACGATCAGCCCGGCGGTGGCGTCGGCGGCCTGCACCAGCAGCCCGAGCCGGTTCGCTGTCACCTCGGCCGGAGCGGGCGGCGACATGGCCAGCAGCGCCGCCACCGCCCGGTCCGCCCGCCGCACCGCCGCCGGTTCGGCGCCCGGGTGGTAGGCGGCGGCCACCGCCGTCACCTCCGCGACGGCCGCCGCCGGGTCGGCCAGGCCGAGCCGCTCCGCCAGCACCACGAGGGGTACGCGCCGAGCCAGGTCACCGGTCACGTCCACCCGGTCACCGCCGTTGTCCCCGGTCGCGGCGCGGTCGAGGATCCGCCCGGTGAGCCGTTCCGCGGCCACACGCAGTTCCCGCGGGTCGAGGGGGTCGAGCGCCGCCACCCCGACGGCTCGCCGCGCGGCATGCCGGTCCGGCGGACTGAACCGGCTCACCGAGGCGCGCAGCCATGCCAGGCCGCCCTCCGGCGCCTGCTCGGCGGGCGGCACCACGCAGCGGGGATCAGTCAGGACGGAGACGACGTCCGCGTACCGGGTGACCACCCAGCCGCCGTCGTCCGAGGTCGGCGGCCCGCAGGGCGGTGTGCCCGGAGCAGCCGTGATCGTCGGTGAATCCATCGTCCGACCGTAGGGCGCCGACAGTTCGGCCCGAACCGAACGATCCGGCCGGGCACATCCGGCGGCCCGGCGCGGGCGGGACGGGTGCCGCGGGGCACGGGCGGGTCAGGCGCGCGCCGGGCCGGTGTCGCGGGAGGCGGGCGGGGCCAGCAGCGCCGGGTCGACGGCGAGCGCCTCGGCCAGCGCGTCCCGCCCGGTGGCGGTGAGCCGTACCGCCCGGCCGGTGCCGCGCGCGGTCCAGCCGAGGTCGAGGAAGCGCCCGCACAACGCCGCCCCGACCGCGCCGGCCAGGTGCGGGCGCCGTTCGGTCCAGTCCAGGCAGTCGCGGACCAGGGGTCGCCGGGTGGCGCGCAGCGGTTCGACCGGTACACCGAGACGGTCCAGCCAGGTCATGCCGGCCCCGGTCAGCGCGAGGCCGCCGGTGCGGTCGAGGACGCCTCGGTCGAGCAGGGCGTCGTGCAGCAGCACGCCGAGCCGCCCGGCCAGGTGGTCGTAGCAGGTGCGGGCGTACGCCAGGGCGGCGCCGGCCGACGCGGCGCGCAACGTGCGGGGCGGGGTCGCCGGTGCGGGCGCCCGCGCGGCCAGGTCCTCGACGATCTGGGCGACGCCCGGGTCGGCGAGGCGGACGTACCGGTGGCGGCCCTGCCGCTGCTCGACGAGCAGGCCACCGGCGACCAGCCGGGTGAGGTGGTCACTCGCGGTGGACGCGGCGACCCCGGCGGCGCGGGCCAGTTCCCCGGCGGTCCAGGCGCGGCCGTCGAGCAGGGCCAGGCAGAAGCCGGCCCGGGTGGGGTCGGCGAGCAGCGCGGCGAACCCGGCGAGTCCGCGGCCGTCGGCACCGGTGGTCATCGGCCCATGCTGACACGGGCACGGTTCGGGCCGCGCCGAACGGTCAGGGGGTTCTTTACAGCACTCTCTCCAACGTTGTAGAAACGGTGGCACCGCACCTCCGTCTATCCCCGAGGGCAGGCCCGATGGGACACCTCCGCCGCGGTGGCGCGCTCGCCGCCGTACTCACGCTTCTGCTCGCCGGCGCGGCCCCCGCGTCCGCCGCCGGGCCCGACCGCTACCGCAACCCGGTCTCCGCCGGGTTCGCCGACACCTTCGCCGACCCGGTCGTGGTGCGCGGCGACGACGGACTCTGGTACGCCTTCGGCACCTCCGACCCGCTGCGCGAGGGCGAGGGCCGCACGCATCGCGTGCCGATCGCCCGCTCCGCCGACCTGGTCGACTGGACCTACGCCGGCGACGCGTTCGCCCCGGACCAGCGGCCCGCCTACGCCGCTCCCGGCGCCGCGTTCTGGGCACCGGACGTGCGGCGGGTGGCCGGCCGGTGGGTGATGTACGTGACGGTCACCGACACAGGCGTCTCCGACGACACGTTCGACACCGCGGTCGGCGTGGCCACCGCGCCGAGCCCGGCCGGGCCGTGGACGTTCGCCGACACGCCCGTGGTCGCGCCGCGACCGGGCGGGGGCGGCGGTTATTTGTGGACGATCGACCCCAGCCAGCTCACCGGCGCCGACGGCAGCCACTGGCTCTACTACGGCAGCTACTACGGCGGCATATCGGTCACCGAGCTGTCCCCGGACGGGCTGCGCGCGGTCGGCACGCCCACGCCCGTCGCTATCGACAACAAGTTCGAGGGCGCGTACGTGCTGCGCCGCGACGGCTGGTACTACCTGTTCGCGTCCACCGCGAACTGCTGCGCCGGGCCGGCCACCGGCTACTCCGTCCAGGTCGGCCGGTCCCGTGACCCGCGCGGCCCGTTCACCGACCGGGACGGGCAGCGCCTCGACGTGTCCCGGGCCGGCGGCACACCGGTGCTCACCCAGAACGGCAACCGCTGGATCGGCACCGGGCACAACGCGGTGCTCACCGACCTGTCCGGGCAGGACTGGATCGCCTACCACGCCATCGACCGCGCCGACCCGTACCTGGACGAGCCGTTCGGCGTCAACGAGCGGCCGATGCTCCTGGACCGGCTCGACTGGATCGACGGGTGGCCCACAGTCAACGCGGGCGCCGGTCCCTCCGACAGCATCCGGCCCGCGCCGGTCACCACCGGCCCGGTCGACGCGCGCTTCGCCACCGCCGACCTGCGCGGCTGGCGGGCCGAACAGTGCCGCTGGCACGCCGCCGGCGGGGTGCTGACCGGCAGCGGCACGCTCACCTCGCGTACCCGGATCGGCGGTGACCTGCGCGCGGAGACCGACCTGCGGCTGACCGGCGCGGCCACCGCCGGGCTGCGGCTTCACGGCGTGGACGTCCGCGTCGGGCGCGGCCGGCTGAGCGCGGGCGCCGCGACCACCGTGCTGCCCCCCGGCCTCGACCTGGGCGACCGCCACAATCTCGCCATCGAGGTACGCGGGCGGCAGCTCGTCGCCACGCTCAGCCCGTCCCGCCTCGGCGACCCGGTCGCCCAGGTGTCGCTGCGGCTGCCCCGCCCCGGCGCCGGTGAGCTGTCAGTGCGCGCCGAGGGCGGCCCGGCCGAGTTCGACAACGTCAGCGCCGTCCGGCTGTACCGTCCGGCGCGGCACACCGTCCCCGACCCCCGGGTCGGACCGGTGCTGCGCGGCTACTCCGACGAGTTCACCGGCGGGCTCGACCCGGCGTGGCGGTGGGTACGCCCGGACCCGGCCGCCACCGTGTCCGGCGGCGCGCTGCGCTGGCCGGTGCAGGACGCCGACCTGTCCGGGGCCGGCAACACCGCAGGGGTGCTGCTGCGCGACGCCCCGGCCGGGAACTACGTCGCCGAGACCAAGGTGACGCTCGACCTGGGCGAGGACAGCGTGCGCAACTACCAGCAGGCGGGCCTGGTCGCGTACGTCGACGACGACCGGTTCGCCCGGCTGACCCAGGTGGCCATCTGGAACACCCGTCAGGTCGAGTACGGCTACGAGCTGCCGTTCGCCGGTCAGCCGGTGTACGGCGGCAGCATCGTCGGCACCCCCGGCACCACCACCTGGCTGCGGCTGGCCCACCGGGTCGACCCGGTCAACGGCGAGCACGAGTTCCGGGCCGGGTCCAGCCGCGACGGCAAGCACTGGACGTGGGGCGCGGTGTGGACGTTCCCGGCGGACACGACACCGCGGATCGGGCTGGTGGCGCACGGCGGGGCCACACCAGCGGTGACCGCCGAGTTCGACTACCTGCGCTTCCACCGCTGACGTCCAGGGCCGTCCCCTCCCCTGGGGGCGGCCCCGCTCAGCCGCCGGAACGAGGGCAGGCGGTGGTCAGCTCGCTGATGGTGCGGGTGTCGCCGTCGTAGCTGCGCGCCGCCACGAACGCCCCGGCCGGCGGATGTGCCCCGGCGACCGCCCGGGCCCGGCGCCGGTCCGCCGCGCCGAACCGCAGCGCCAGGCTCAGGTGCGGCACCCACCGGCCGGGCTGGTGCCACGAGTGCCCGCCGGACGCCTCGGCGAGCACGTCCCAGACCGCGCCGTGCAGCGCGACGAGCTGCGGGGTCGGGCGGACCAGCCACACCAGTGGCGCGCTGCCGTCGAGCACCGCCACCCGGCCCAGCCGCACCGGCAGCGGGAGCGCCGCGTCACAGAGGTCGGCCAGGCGCTGCTCGACGCCGGGCGGGAACTCCTCGACCGAGGCGAGCGTCAGGTGCGGCCGGTTCGTCGGGTGCGTGTTGCGGGCCAGGCTGGGCAGCCCGGCGGCGGCGAGCCGGTCCCAGGCGGCGCGAACCGCCGCTTCCAGTTCGGGAGAGCAGAGCAGTTCGACCGTCCGCACGTGATCAGGCTAGTCGGCGTCAGCCGCCCGCGACGCCCCGTACGTCAGAGCCAGCCGGCCTCGCGCGCCCGCCGTACCGCCTCCGCCCGGTCGGCGGCGCCGAGCTTCTGCACGCAGGCGCTGAGATGGTTGCGTACCGTTCCGGCGGCCAGATGGGTCCGCCGGGCGATCACCGCGACCGGGGTGCCCAGCTCGGCCAGCCGCAGCGTCTCCAGCTCGCGCGGCGTCAGCGGGCACTCCGGCAGGGTGAGCGCGTCGGCCGCGAGCGCGGGATCGACGTAACGCGCCCCGGAGTGCACCCGGCGGATCACGTCGGCCAGCGCGCCGCCGGGGGCGCCCTTCGCGAGGAACCCGCGTACCCCGGCGGTGAGCGCCGGCCGGAGCTGGGCGGGCCGGCCGTGTCCGGTGAGGATCACCGGCGCGCAGCCGGGCAGCGCCCGGGTCAGCTCGGCGGCGACCTCGACGCCGCCGGGCGGCGGCATCTCCAGGTCGAGCACGGCGACGTCGGGGCGGTGGGCAAGCGCCGCGTCCAGGGCGCTGCGCCCGTCGCGGGCGTGCGCGACCACCTCGATGTCCGGTTCCAGGTCGAGCAGCGCGGCCAGGGCGAGCCGGATCAGCTCCTCGTCGTCGGCCAGCAGTACCCGGATCACGGCGTCACCGGCACCGTCGCCACCAGGCTGAACACGCCGTCGGCGGCATCGGCCCGAACCCGTCCGCCGGCCGGGGCGAGCCGGTCGGCCAGGCCGCGCAGACCGCCGCTGAGCCGGTCCGGTCCGGCGTCGTCGCGGACGCCGTCGTTGCGTACGGTCAGCGTCACCACGCCGTCCTCCCGGGTGATCTCGATCCGGCACCAGCCGGCCCGGCTGTGCCGCAGCACGTTCGTCCCGGCCTCACGCAGCACGGCGGCCAGGTCGGCGGCGACCGCCGCGGGCACCTCACCGGCGGGCGGGACCACTGTCGTGCGGACGCCGCTGGAACGCAGCACCTCCCCCACCGCCGCGGCCTGCTCGGCCAGGTCGACCGCGCGGTAGCCGTGCACCGCCGCCCGGACCCGGGTCAGCGCCGAGCCGGCCAGCCGCCGGGCCTCGGCCGCCTCCCGGGCGGCCCGGCCGGCGTCGCGCGGCGCCAGCCGCTCCGCCAGCTCGGCCTTGAGCGCGATCACCGTCAGGTCGTGGCCGAGCAGATCGTGGACGTCCCGGGCGAAGCGCAGCCGTTCCTCGGCGGCGGCGAGGCGCGCCTGGGCGGCCTGCCCCTGCCGGGCCTCGACGAGCAGGTCCCAGAACCAGACCTGGACCCAGGTGAGCGCGGCGATCCCGGCGCCCACCACGCCGGTGACCAGCAGCGCCGTGGTCACCGGCCCGCCCGTCGACCAGGTGACGACGGCCGACACCGCGAGGACGCCGGCCGCCGCCACCACCGCGACGACGGGCCGGAACAGCAGCGGCGTCATGCCGACCAGGGACGCGCCCAGCCACGCCCAGGTGGGCCAGGTTCCGGCCGCGACCGGGCCGAGCAGCGGCAGGCTGAGCAGCGCCGCCGCGATCAGCGCGGCGTGCCGGCGACGACGGGCCGGTACGGGCAGCCACGGCGTGACCGCGGCGTGCAGCACCGCGATCTGGGCGACCGCGAATCCGAGCAGCCCGGCGGCGCCCAGCGCGACGCGTACCGGGTCGGGCTCGCGGGCCAGGCCGACGACGGGCAGCAGCACCGTGGTCCACACGTTCGTGGCCAGCGACAGCAGGGTGACCCGCCGGGCCCGGCGCAGCCGGTGGTCAGCGGAATCGACTGTCATGCCCGCCGATCCTAGGGCGTGCGGCGCCCCGCCCACCCCCGAGAAACGTCACGGCCGGACCGTGCGATCCGCACGGTTTCCCGATGACTGACGCGCCTTCTCCGGTGCGCCGGGCGGCGGCAGGGTCGGGGCATGACGGAGATGACTGTGGGCGTACCCCGGCGGTGGGCCGGGTGGGCGCGGACCCGGCACCTGGCCGGGATGGTGGTGGCGATGGTGGCCGGGATGGTGCTGCTCGGGCCGCTGTGGCAGGTGGGCGGGAACCTGCTGGGGGGTGCGGCGGTGCTGGCGCGGCCGGACGTGGGCGCGCTGGTGATGGCGACGAACATGGCGGCGGGCATGGCCGCGTGGATGTGGTACCGGGGAGACGGCCGGGCCGCCACCGCGGAGATGTCGGCGGCCATGTACGTGCCGTTCCTGCTGCTGCTCCCGCCCTGGTGGGCCGGGTGGGTCGGGGACGACACGCTGCTGCTCGGCGGCCACCTGCTGATGGTGCCGGCGATGCTGCTGGTGGCGCTGCGGCACCGGCACACGGCCACCGCGCCGCCGCGCCGGCACCCGGTCGCCGCGGCCGTGGCGCGCGGGTGGCCCGCCGGGCTGGGGCTGCTCATGACGGTGGACATGTGGTTCGCGCCCAGCGTCTTCGCGCCGTGGACGCTGCTGGTCCTGCCGGCCGGCTACCTGCTGATCGGCACCTGGCGGCGGCAGTGGGGCGACCGGCGCGCGCTGGCGGCGCAGCTCGCCGGGGCGGCCGTGTGGGGCGGCCTGGCGGTCGTGGCGATGATCGCGTCCGCCGACGTCGCCGGGGTGCTCGTCGGGGTGGGCTGGCTCGTCCACGCGGCCTGGGACGGCTGGTACCACCGCACCGGCGCGGTGGTACCGCGCGGGTACGCGCTGTGGTGCGCGGTGTTCGACGTCGGAGTGGGCCTCACCACGCTGCTGGCCGTCCTGTCCCGGTGATCCGGCGGGGGCACGGGGCCACGCCGGATCACCCGGAGGGGACGGCACACAGGTGGCGCGGCGAACGTTTGACCCGGTCGCCGCGACCGCCGCGCGGCGGTGATGAAAAGCTTGTCGCATGAACGCCGCACCGACCCCGACCGACCCCGCCCTTCCCGCCGACGCCGAGGACGGCATCGCCTTCGCCGATCTCGGGCTGCGCACCGAGTTGCTGGGCGCGCTGTCCGCGCTCGGCTACGAGGAACCGACGCCGATCCAGCGGGAGGCCATCCCCCCGTTGCTGGCCGGGCAGGATCTGCTGGGCCAGGCGGCGACCGGTACGGGCAAGACCGCCGCATTCGCGCTGCCGCTGTTGCAGCGGATGCCGGTGGGGCGGGCCGACGGCGACCCGGTGTCGCTGGTGCTGGTGCCGACGCGGGAGCTGGCCGTGCAGGTCTCCGAGGCGTTCCACCGCTACGGCAAGGACCTGGGCGCCCGGGTGCTGCCGATCTACGGCGGGCAGCCGATCGGCCGGCAGCTGCGTGCGCTCGACCACGGGGTGGACGTGGTGGTGGCGACGCCCGGCCGGGCGCTGGACCACATCGCCCGGGGCACGCTGCGGTTGGGCGCGCTGAGCACGGTGGTGCTGGACGAGGCGGACGAGATGCTCGACATGGGCTTCGCCGAGGACATCGAGGCGATCCTGGAGCACGCTCCGGCCGGCCGGCAGACGGTGCTGTTCTCGGCCACCATGCCGGCCCGGATCGACGGGCTGGCCCGGCAGCACCTGACCGACCCGGTCCGCATCCGGATCGAGCGGGAGCGGCCCGTCGCCGGGGAGGCGCCCCGGGTGCGGCAGAGCGCGTACATCGTGGCCCGGGCGCACAAGCCGGCCGCGCTGGGCCGGGTGCTGGACGTGGAGTCGCCCACCGCGGCGATCGTGTTCTGCCGCAGCCGGGAGGAGGTGGACCGGCTCACCGAGACGATGAACGGCCGGGGCTACCGGGCCGAGGCGCTGCACGGCGGGATGAGCCAGGAGCAGCGGGACCGGGTGATGGGCCGGCTGCGCGCCGGTACGGCGGACCTGCTGGTCGCCACCGACGTGGCCGCCCGTGGCCTGGACGTCGAGCAGCTCACCCACGTGGTCAACTACGACGTGCCGTCCGCCCCGGAGTCGTACGTGCACCGGATCGGGCGGGTCGGCCGGGCCGGGCGGGAGGGTGTGGCGATCACGCTCGCCGAGCCGCGTGAGCACCGGATGCTCAAGACCATCGAGCGGGTCACCGGCCAGCGGATCGCCATCGACAAGATCCCCACTGTCGCGGACATGCGTACCCGGCGGCTGGAGCTGACCCAGGGCGCGCTGCGGGAGAGCCTGCTGGAGGACGACCTCGACCCGTACCGGGCGATCGTGGAGTCGCTCACCGACGAGTTCGACCTGGTCGAGGTGGCGCTGGCGGCGGTGAAGCTGGCGCACGAGGCGACGTCGCCGGGCTCGGACGACGAGGAGGAGATCCCGCAGGTTCCGGTCCGGGGTCCGCGCGAGGGCCGCCCGGAGGCCGGCGGGCGGGGTGAGCGCCGGGGTCCGGCGCGCCCGCGTACCGGCGGCACCACCCAGGTCTTCATCGGTCTGGGCCGCCGGGCCGGGGTACGGCCGCAGGACCTGGTGGGCGCGATCACCGGGGAGACCCGCATCAGTGGCCGGGACATCGGCTCGATCGAGATCGCCGACCGGTTCTCGCTGGTCGAGGTGCCGCAGGGGGTCGCCGACGAGATCATCGCGGGGCTGCGCGGCACCACCATCAAGGGACGCAAGGCGACGGTACGCCGGGACCGGGACGGTGACGGGCCGGGCGAGCGCCGCGACCGGGGCTACGAGCGGCGCGACCGCCGCTGAGCCCGGCGCGACCGGCTTCCGTGCCGGTCGGCGTGGAGACCACAGGGGGCGGACCACGACGGCGCCCCGGCCACCGTGCGTACGGTGGCCGGGGCGACGGTCGTCAGGCCGCGGCGAGCGCCGGACCGTCCAGCGACTCCGTGCCGATCTCGACCGGGCGCAGCGCCAGTGCGAGCACGTCCGCCACGTCGGACAGGGTGTGCACGGTCAGCGCCTCCCGCACCTCGGCCGGCAGGTCGTCCAGGTCCGGCTCGTTGCGCTTCGGGATGATCACCTCGGTGAGGCCGGCCCGGTGCGCGGCGAGCAGCTTCTGCTTCACGCCGCCGATGGGCAGCACCCGGCCGGAGAGCGTCACCTCGCCGGTCATTCCGAACTCGGGCCGAACCGGCCGCCCGGTCACCAGTGAGGCCAGCGCGGTCACCATGGTGATGCCGGCGCTCGGGCCGTCCTTGGGCACCGCGCCCGCCGGGACGTGCAGGTGGATCCGCCGCCCGGCCAGCGCGTTCGGGTCCAGCCCGTAGCGCCGCCCGTTCGACCGCAGGTACGACCACGCGATGTGCGCGGACTCCTTCATCACGTCGCCGAGCTGGCCGGTGAGCGTCAGCCCCGGCTCACCCTCCATCGTGGTGGCCTCGATGAACAGCACGTCGCCACCGGCGCCGGTGACCGCGAGTCCGGTCGCCACGCCGGGTACTGCGGTCCGTTCGGCCGACTCCGGGGTGAACTTGGGCCGGCCCAGGTAGCGGGCCAGGTTGCCGGCGTCGACGTGCACCGGCGCGGAGTCCGTGGCGAGCGCGACCGCGACCTTGCGCAAGATCTTGGCGAGAGCGCGTTCGAGCTGCCGGACGCCGGCCTCCCGGGTGTACTCACCAGCGATCAGCGCCAGCGCCTCGTCGGCGACTGTGACCTCGTCGGTGGTCAGCCCGGCCCGTTCCCGCTGCCGGGGCAGCAGGTGGTCCCGGGCGATGGCGACCTTCTCGTCCTCGGTGTAGCCGTCCAGCGCGACCAGCTCCATCCGGTCCAGCAGCGGGCCGGGGATCGCCTCGACCACGTTGGCGGTGGCCAGGAACAGCACGTCGGACAGGTCGAGGTCGACCTCCAGGTAGTGGTCGCGGAACGTGTGGTTCTGCGCCGGGTCGAGCACCTCCAGCAGGGCCGCCGCCGGGTCGCCGGAGTAGCCGGCGGCCAGCTTGTCGACCTCGTCGAGCAGCACGACCGGGTTCATCGAGCCGGCCTCGCGCAGCGCCCGCACGATCCGGCCGGGCAGCGCGCCCACGTAGGTGCGCCGGTGACCGCGGATCTCCGCCTCGTCCCGGACACCGCCGAGGGAGACGCGGACGAAGTTGCGGCCCAGCGCCCGGGCGACCGACTCGCCGAGGCTGGTCTTGCCGACACCGGGCGGACCGGCCAGGGCCAGCACCGCGCCGGAACCGCGTCCGCCGACCACGCCGAGGTTGCGCTCCGCGCGCCGGTTGCGCACCGCGAGGTACTCCAGGATGCGGTCCTTCACGTCGGCCAGGCCGGCGTGGTCGGCGTCGAGCACGGCCCGGGCCGCGGCCAGGTCCATGTTGTCCTGGGTACGCGTGTTCCACGGCATCTCCAGGACGGTGTCCAGCCAGGTCCGGATCCAGCCCGCCTCGGGTGAGGCGTCACTGGCCCGCTCCAGCTTGCCGACCTCGCGCAGCGCCGCCTCGCGGACCTTCTCCGGCAGGTCGGCGGACTCCACCCGGGAGCGGTAGTCGGCGGAGCCGTCCGGCTCGTCCTCGCCGAGTTCCTTGCGGATCGCGGCGAGCTGCTGGCGGAGCAGGAACTCGCGCTGGGACTTCTCCAGCCCTTCGCGGACGTCGCTGTTGATCTGCTCGGTGACCTCCTGCTCGGCGAGGTGTTCCTTCACCCAGCCGACGAGCAGTTCCAGCCGGGCGGTGACGTCCGGCGCGGCGAGCAGTTCGGTCTTCTGCGTCAGGCTGAGCCAGGGCGCGTAACCGGCCGAGTCGGCCAGCTCGGACAGGTCGGTCATCCGCTCCATCGCGTCGATCACCTGCCAGGCGCCGCGCTGCTGCAGCACCGAGGTCATGAGCGCGCGGTACTCGCGGGCGAGTTCGCGGGCGCGGCCCGCCGGTGCGGGTTCGTCGAGTTCGGTCGCCTCGACCCAGAGCGCGGCGCCGGGGCCGGGCACGCCGGAGCCGATGCGGGCGCGGGTGAGACCGCGGACGACCGCCGCCGGTTCGCCGCTGGGCAGCCGGCCCACCTTCTCGATCGTGGCGACCACGCCGACGGAGCCGTACTCGCCGTCGAGGCGGGGTACGGCCAGGAGTTCCTTGTCGCCGGTGGCGCGGGCCGCGTCGACGGCGGCCTGGGTGGTCGGGTCGAGGGTCACCGGGATGACCATCCCGGGCAGCAGGACGGCGTCGGTCAGTGGGAGTACCGGAAGAGTTGCCATCGAACACCTGCCATCACGTTGGTTGAGCGTGTCTGGCTCAAGTAACAAAACGTGCCCCTTGTTCCGGGTTGTGACCCACGCCACTACGAAGGGCCGCGTTCCCGCGCTCCGCACCCAATGGCGGCGCCCTTTACCGCGACCCGCCGAATGGAAACAGTCGGCTATTGTTGCGGAATTACCGCGCGGTAGGTCAAACTCTTAGCCACACCCCGCCCGACACAGGGAGTAATGGCGATGGCAAGGAAAGTAATCACCGTTCTGACCGACGACCTCGACGGCGGAAAGGCCGATCGGACCGTCGAGTTCAGCCTGGACGGCGTGGCGTACACGATCGACGTCTCCGACGAGAACGCGGGCGTCCTGCGCAAGGCGCTGGATCCGTACATCAGCGCTGGCAGGCGAATCGGCCGGGGAGCGACCGAGGTCGCCCGCGGCGCCCGCCGCACCGCCCGGCCGAGCACCTCGGGAATGGACCGCGAGCAGAACCGCGCCATCCGGGAATGGGCCGCCAAGAACGGGTTCGAGATTTCCGAGCGCGGGCGCATCCCGGTGTCGGTGGTCGAGGCGTACAAGAACCGCTGACCGCCACCGGTTCACCGTCGGGCATCCCGGGGTCACGCTGAGAAATCGGCGGGGGCCCGATCGGCTTTCTACGGTCAGCGCTTTTCATCCGGCCGGATACCGCCGGCACGAAATTTCTTCCGGGATCACCTTCCACCGTGCCCGTACGCGGGAACGGCAGCGGCCGCCCGGAGGAGTCCCCCGGACGGCCGCTGCCGTTCGCCCGCTCAGTTGACCCGGATGCGCACCACGTCGATGGCGGGAGTCTGGTTGGCCCGCTCCATCATCGGGATGCGGTGCGAGCCGTCACCGGCCCAGACCGCGCACTGCGCCACGCCCGACTGCGCCAGGCCCGGAATCTGGATCAGCACGTCGTCCGGCTGGTTGCCGCCCCGCCCGTCCTCGGTGGCCACGAAGAAGGCCGGCACGTCCTGCGGGTTCGGAGGCTGCCGGGTGCTGCCGAGCATGCGGCAGGCGGTGTGGAAGTGGCCGCGCACCAGGCCCTGGCCGTTGAGCAGCGAGCTCTCCAGGTAGTAGCCGCCCTGGCCGGCGGCGAGGAAGCGGTCCCGCACCAGGTTCTTGGTGGTGACCCGGAGGGTGAACGGCTGGTTGCGCCGCACCTGGTTCGGGAACTGCGTGATCAGCAGCGACGGGTTGTTCGCCGCGGCGCCCACCTCACCGAACGCGGTGCTCACGCACCGGTTGCCGTTCTGGAAGCCGTCGTGCGCCTGGAGCTGGCTGCCGGAGCAGTCCTTGGCGAGCACGTTCAGGCCGTTGCCGCCACCGTTGTTCTGGCCGCCGCCGTTGTTGTTCCCGCCGCCGTTGTTCCCGCCGTTCTGACCGCCGTTGTTGTTGCCGCCGTTCTGACCGCCGTTGTTGTTCCCGCCGTTCTGGCCGCCGTTCTGCGGGGTGTCGGTCACCGCACACTGGGCGAGCTGGTCCAGGCCCTGCGGGCGCTGGGCGACCCGGCCGATGGCGGTGGCGATCCGGTTGAGCGCCGCGGTCCGCTTGTCCGCGAGCGGACGCAGGATCGCGTTGTTGATGAACTCGCCGCCCTTGCGGCCCTCCGCCGCGAGCCGCCGGTTCGCGTCGGCGATCTGCGACTCCAGCAGAGCCAGGGTGCGGTCCACCTCGGCACGGGCCTGACCGGGCACCTGCGGCAGCCGGCCCCGGACGTCCGGGCAGGCCACGGTCGGGGTGCCGGCGCCCGCGCCGCCCGCGTTGGTCTGCTGGCACTCGGCCGGCGACATCTGCCCGTCGCCCCAGTGGTTGCGGACCCAGCGGCCGTTCTGCCAGGTACGGGTGGTGCTGCCCTGGCCGTCCGGGGCGGTCGCCCCGGGGCTCGCGGGCACGCAGGACGCCGAGGCGGCGCGGGTGGTCGTCCGCCGGTCCTGGGCGGACGAGATCTGGGTGACGGCGACGATGCCGCCGAAGACCGCGAGCGTGCCGACAACCGCCAGCATCCGCTTGCTCCGCGCGTTACCGGATGACCGGCGCGCCCGTGTGGACCTGCGCATCGAATTGCTCTCCTTCACGATCCGGTAGTTGACTGGTGATCCCGGCGGACCGACGAATTCGGGGTGTGAGATCACTGCGACGCTCAGTCGCGCGTCAATGGCCGACGATGCCCTTTCCGCACCGTCTCCGCGCCGTCCGGGCGCGGCGGGGAAGATCTGCGTCCATTCCCGATGAGGTACGGAGCGCCGTCGGCGAAGGTTCAACCGGAGATCGGAAAAAAATCGAAAAGTCGCCGTCCTCGCCGGCGAGGACGGACGGCTCAGTCGGCGCAGAGGTGATCGAAGGCGAACCCGCCGTCGAAGGAGTCCCGCCGGGCGGCCAGCGCGCGTACCCGCCGGAGAAGCTCGTCGCGGTCCAGCAGGGACGGCGCGGCACCGTCGAGGTCACGCAACCGCTCCCCCAGCGCCACAGCCGCCAGGTCCTCGGCGAGCCGCCCCGGGTCGACGCCGCAGGAGAAACCGCGCGAGGTCAGCCGTACCCGCTCCAGCAGGCAACGGCCGGGCCGCACCTCGGCCCAGGCCCAGCCCTCCGCCGGACCGTCGGTCCAGCGCACGTGCAGGCCGCGCACGATCGGGTCGGCGATCCGGCCCGCCACGTACGCCTCGACCGCCTCGACCCGGGCCAGCGCGCCCAGGTCGTTCACCGGTCCGCGCCGGCCGTCCGGCAGCCGGCCGATGATGTCCCGGAAGCCGACCGTGTCACCGCCGTCCGGGTCGGTGCCGTCGGCGTACGCCCGCGCGTCCAGCACGTACTCGACGAACCGGCGGACCTGCTCCGCGCCGCCCAGCGTCGGCGACTCGACGCGCACCAGCGGCAGGCCGACGGCGACGCAGACCGCGTCGGTCAGCCGTTCGGACCGTCGCGCGGCCGATCCGTCGGGGGCGGGCACGGTGAACCGCACCGCGAAACGCGGCAGCCCGGTGTCGGCCGCGCAGACCACCAGGTCGAGCGACGCCCGCCCGGCGGTGCTCCACTGGCTGCCGGTGACCCCGGGCGGGCGGCCCTGCACCAGGTCGCCGAGCCGCCGCCCGGTGTGGCCGAGGTGGCCGGCACGGACCAGGGACGGCGCGGCGCCGGGCGGGATCGGCCGCAGCCAGGAGGCGGTCACGCTGCCTGTGCTCGTCATCTCGCCCCGATCCCCCTCGTCCGGTCGACGCCCGAGTGTAGGCCGTGCGGCACGACCGGTCCGGCCGACCGGTGCGCTACCGCGCCCGTCCCTCTAGGCTCTGCCCGTGCCCAGCGGACGGACCCCGGAACAGTTCACCAAACGCAGTCTCGTCACCGTCTCCCACGCCATCGAACGCGCGGCGCTCGCCGAGGCCGAGGACGGCCCTCTCGTCGTGCTCGCGCTGTTCCAGCGGCTGCCGTACTTCGCCCGGGAGCGCGAGGTCTACCGGCGCATCGCCGGCCGCGCCGCCGTGACGGTGGTGGCGATGGTCGGCGGACCGCCGCCCGACCTGCCCGACGGTACCTACGGCGTGGCGCTGGACGAGGCGGAGGCGCTGGCCCGGGAGTGGACGGTGGTGGCGCTGAGCCCGCGTTTCGGCGCCACACTCGTCGCGCACGACCGGGCCGAGGTGGCGCCCGCGCCGACGCTGGAGTCCGGCCGGCTGTTCGAGGGACGCTGGGGCTTCCGCCGCGACGAGGCGCTGCACGAGGCGATCCGGCTGCGCGAACAGCTCGCCGAGCGGCTGCCCGCCGCGGCGCGTACCGCGCTGGACGAGGCGATCGCCCGGGTGCGGGACATCCCGGCCGGGCCCGGCGAACCGCGTGCCGAGGCGGCGCTGCGGCTGCTGGCCCGCCGCGGCGACCGGAACAACCAGCCGGTCGAGCCGGCCGAGACGATGCTGGACGAGCCCGGCCTGGCCCGGTGGTCCGGCGCGGACGGGGTGACCGCCTCCGGCACCCTGCCGGTGGCGCTGGTCGGCCTGCGGGTGGACGCGCCGCCCGGCTCGCCGGAACGCTTCGGCCGCCGCGGCGTCGCCCGCGAGGGACACGCCGTGCTCACCGCGATCACCGCCGTGCTGCGGCCGGTCGACCGCGCGCTGCGCGTCACCGAGAACGAGTTCCAGCTCCTCCTGCCGGGGCTCGACGAACCGGCCGCGCTGGAGGTGGTACGCCGGCTGCACGACGCGATCGGCGCGTTGGCCCGGTCGTACCCGTTCATGGCGTACACAGTGCACGCGGCGGTCGGGGTGACCACCCGGCGGCCGCTGCCCACCGCGGACCTGCGCGCCGCAGTCGACTGGGCGGTACGCAAGGGCCTGCCGGTGGCGGGCCTGCCGCCGGAGACCGCCGACGCCGTGACCGCGGCGGCCCGCTGACCGGCGGTCCGGCTCAAGGGGAGGAGACGCGGTGCGGGTGGTGTCGCTGGTGCCGTCGCTGACCGAGGCGGTCGCGGCCACCCGCCCGGAGGCGCTGGTCGGCGCGACCGACTGGTGCACCCACCCGGCCGGGCTGGACGTCGCCCGGGTCGGCGGGACGAAGTACCCGGACCTGGACCGGGTGCTCGCCCTGGAGCCGGACCTGGTGCTGCTCAACGAGGAGGAGAACCGGCTGGCCGACGCCGAGGCGCTGCGCGCGGCCGGGGTGCCGGTCCGGGTCACCTTCCCGCGTACCGTGCCGGAGGCCCTCGACCAGCTCGGTGAGCTGGTCGACGCGCTCGGCGCGCCGGCCGAGCCGCAGTGGCTGCGCGAGGCCCGCCGTGCCTGGGCCGCACTGCCCGCGCCGGGACGCGTCCGCACCGCCGTGGTGCCGGTGTGGCGACGGCCGTGGGTGGTGCTGGGGCGGGACACGTTCGCCGGGGACGTGCTGGCCCGGCTCGGTGTGCGCAACGGCTGGGCCGACGACGCGGAACGCTATCCCCGGCCGAGCCTGGACGAGCTGCGCGCCCGGGCGCCGGAACTGGTGGTGCTGCCCGACGAGCCGTACCGGTTCACCGCCGACGACGGGCCGGAGGCGTTCCCCGGTGTGCCGGCGGCGCTGGTGTCCGGCCGGCACCTCACCTGGTACGGGCCGTCGCTGGCCGAGGCCCCCGCGCTGCTGGCCGCCCAGCTCGCCACCGAGGGCCCCACCTGACCGGCGGGGCCCGGGTGGCGGCGCTCAGGCGACCGGGGTGGCGTGCACCGGGTCCAGCTCCATCAGCGTGGTGTCGTCCACGTCGTACCCGATCGCGTTGTGCACCGCGACCACGCCCGCGACCTGGGCGGCGAGACGGCCGGCCAGCTCGACGGCGCTACGCCGGTCCAGCCGCCCGTCCATGGTGACCTCGCCGCCGCGGACCTGGACCGTGACCAGGCCGTCGCGCACCGACAGCACCCGCCGCAGCACCTCGTGCACGACCTCCTCGCGGATCTCCGCGTCGGAACGCAGGTGCACGCGCAGCAGGTCACCGCGGGTGACGATGCCGGCGAGCCGGCCCAGGTCGTCCAGCACCGGGAGCCGCTTGACGGCCTCGTGGTCCATCAGCCGGGCGGTCGCCGCGAGCGACGCCCGCTCGTGGGTGGTGACCGCGGGCGCGGTCATCAGGTCCCGGGCGACGAGCGCGCCCGCCTTCTCCCGCGCGGTACGGCGGCGCCGTCCCTCGAAGACCCGCCGCTCGTCCGGGTGACCGGACCGCTCCACCTTGTGCAGCAGGTCCGCCTCGGAGATCACCCCGAGCACCCGGCGGAACGAGTCCACCACCGGCACACCGCTGATCCGCTGCCGCACCAGCACGTCGACGACCTCGCGGTACGGGGTCTCCTCCGTCACCGTGGCGACGTCCCTGGTCATCACGTCGGTAACCTGCCACGTCCTCATCACGACCTCCTCGTGCCGGGTCTCCACCTGCGACGGTAGGCCGCCGGCGTAAGGCCTGGTCAGGGGCGGCGGACCGGCTGCGAGGGGCCGACCGGACCGGGTACGGACGGGACCAATGACCCGGTCACGAGGGCACCTCTCGGCCCTGCTCCCGGGCGCCGCGCGGCGGTGGAATGAATGTGCCACCGGGAAGCGCGGTGCGAGGCACAGGAAGGGACGTGGAGACCATGACCGCGACAATCGAGCGGACCCCCGCCGTCAAGCGGACCCCCGCCGCCACCATCGCTCCGGCGGCGCACACCGAGACCACCCGCCAGAAGGCCACCCGGTACGTCTGGGCCGGGCTGCGGCTCGCCCTGGGCTGGGTGTTCCTCTGGGCCTTCCTCGACAAGATGTTCGGCCTCGGCCACGAGACCCCGGCGAAGAACGCCTGGATCAACGGCGGCAGCCCCACCAAGGGCTTCCTCGGACACGCCGTCGAGGGACCGTTCGCGGGCATCTACCAGAACCTGGCCGGCGCGGCCTGGGCGGACTGGCTGTTCATGGTCGGCCTGCTCGGCATCGGTGTCGCCCTGATGCTCGGCATCGGCATCCGGGTCGCCGCCGTCGCGGGCGGTCTGCTCCTGGTCCTGATGTGGACGGCCGTGCTGCCCCCGGCGAACAACCCCTTCATGGACGACCACCTCATCTACGCGGGCCTGCTGGCCGGCCTGGCCCTGGTGGGCGCCGGCAACACCCTCGGCCTCGGCCGGGCCTGGGCGAGGCTCCCCCTGGTCCAGCGTCTCCCCTGGCTGAAGTGACCAGCTCGCCCCGGGGCGGGCGTCGCCGACAGGCGACGCCCGCCTCTTTCGTGTACCCGCCACGCCGGTGTGCGGGGACCGGCGCGTATCGGCCGGTCGCGATCCGGCAGGATCGACTGTGACCACACCGTCAGCACCGAGGAGACCCGCTCATGGACAAGCCCCAGATCGGCCCGATCGAGGGCGCGCCGCCCGCCGATCTGGTCGTCGAGGACATCACCGTCGGCGACGGCCCGGAGGCCCGCGCGGGCCAGCTGGTGAGCGTGCACTACGTGGGCGTGGCCCACTCGAACGGCCGCGAGTTCGACGCCTCGTGGAACCGGGGTGAGACGTTCGAGTTCCCGCTCGGCGGCGGCCAGGTCATCGCCGGCTGGGACCAGGGCGTCGTGGGCATGAAGGTGGGCGGCCGGCGCAAGCTCACCATCCCGCCGCACCTGGGCTACGGCGCCCGGGGCGCGGGCGGCGTCATCAAGCCGAACGAGACGCTCGTCTTCGTGGTGGACCTGCTCGGCGTGCGCTGAGCGCAACGCCGTTCACATCGGGCCGTCGGCTTCCGCGCCGGCGGCCCGGCGTGCGCCCGGGCCGCGTGCCCTCGGGCCGCCGGCCGTTCAGGCCGCGCAGGCCATCAGCTCATGGGCGCGGCCGGACGGATCCTGGGCGCGGTCGGTGCAGCGCACCGGGAGCACCCGGTGCAGGCCGGTCACCCGCAGCACCCGGGCCACCACCGGGTCGGGGTCGGTGAGCACCAGCTCGCCGCCGCGGGCCCGCACCCGCAGGTGGGTGGCGACGAGCGCGCGGACCCCGGCGGCGGAGAGCAGCCGCACACCGGACAGGTCGACCCGCAGCACCGGCCGGGCCGGCGCCGCCCAGAGCGCCGCCCGGAACGCCGTCACGGAGGCGATGTCGATCTCGCCGACCGGGCGCAGCTCGACCACGTGATCGTGCACGTCCGTCACCACGTGGAAGCGCTCACCGCTGTGTACCATGCGGCCAAACCTACCCGGGCCCACCGACATTTCCGGACCTCGCGGCAGGGGTTCCGGGTAGTGTCCGGGAACCGACCCCGAGCCGTCTCAGGGTCATCCCGCAACCGCCACGCCACGTCGCGCGGGAAACGGCGAAACGCCGTCGGGGGCTGCCCAGCGCGACGCCGCCGGGCCACAATGAGCCGATGGTCGTCCCCCGCCCGCGAGCGCCACTGCTGATCCGGCCGGTCCGCGAGCCGGCGACGGTGCCGCCGCCGCTCACCGGCCCCTGGTCGCCCGCTGACACCCGGCTCGACCGGGCCGACCTGCTGCCGCTGCCGGCCGGCGGCCACGGCCCGGAGGACGTGGTGGTCGACGGCGACGGCCGGGTGGTCAGCGGCGACGAGGACGGCCGGCTCTGGTGGTGGCCGGCCGACTCCCCGCCCGGCACGCCGCCGACGCTGCTGGCCGAGACCGGCGGACGGCCGCTGGGCATCGAGCGGGATCCGGTCGACGGCGGGCTGCTGGTCTGCGACGCCTACCGAGGGCTGCTGCGGGTCGACCCGGCCGGCCGGGTGCAGGAGCTGACCGGGACCGCGCCGCCGGTGCACCTGGCCGACAACGCGGCGGTGGGGCGCGACGGCACCGTCTACTTCACCGACTCGTCCGACCGGTTCCCGCTCTCGCACTGGAAGCGCGACCTGCTGGAGCATCGGCCCAACGGGCGGGTCCTCGCGTACGACAGGCGCACCGGGCGCACCGACGTGGTCGCGGACGGGCTCTACTTCCCCAACGGGCTCGCGCTCACCCCGGACGAGTCGGCGCTGATGCTCGCCGAGACCGCCACCCACCGGCTGCTGCGGGTCGACCTGCCCAGCGGGCGGGCCACGGTGCTCACCGACCTGCCCGCGTACCCGGACAACATCTCCGGCGTCGGCGACGGCACCTACTGGGTCGCGTTGCCCAGCCCGCGGCTGCGGGCCATGGAACGGCTGCTGCCGCATCCCCGGGTGCGGCAGATCGTGGCCCTGCTGCCCGGCGCGGTGCAGCCGCAGCCGCGCCGCTACGGGCTGGTCGCGCTGGTCGACGGCGACGGCCGGGTGCTGCGCACGCTGCACGGCCCGAGCGGGGCGTACCCGATGGTCACCGGTGTGCGGCAGCACGGCCGCCACCTCTGGCTGGGCAGCCTGACCGCCACCGGGGTGGCCCGCGTCGGCCTGGACTGAGCGCGACGGGGGCCGGCCCGCGCGGACGCGGGCCGGCCCCCTGGCCGTTCCTCCCCAGGTTCAGCCGCCGCTGTTGCTCCGCGAGGGGGCCGGGGCCGGTGACGACCCGCCGGCCACCGCGCCCGGGTGCGGCGTGGCGCTCTGCGTGGGCTTCAGCCCCGCCGGTACGGGCAGCGCGCTGCCCTTGGCGAACTCGTCCCAGCCGACGTTCCAGGCGGTGAATCCGTTGCCCTGGTCGAGCTTCACCTCGGTGCCCTTGACCGTCACCAGGTCACCGACCTGCGTGAAGCCCATCAGCCAGTCCGCGGCGGTGGCCGAGACGTTGGTGCAGCCGTGCGAGACGTTCGTGCTGCCCTGGTCGCCCTCCGACCACGGCGCCGAGTGGATGAACTCGCCGCCCCAGGTCAGCCGCTGGGCGTCGTCCACGTCGACCACGTAGCCGCCGTTGGGCTCACCGCGGGTGTCGAACGTGGTGTGCTCGTGCTTCTCCATGATCACCATGTTGCCGCTCGACGTCGGCGTGCTCGGCTTGCCGAGGCTGACCGGGATCTTCTTGAGCACCTTGCCGTCCTGGTAGACGGTCATCTGCTTGGCCTCGTTGTCGATGTCGAGCGTCACCTGCCGGCCGACCTTGGCGCTCGCGACCCGGTCGGAGTCGCCGATCGCCTCCTTGCCGATGGGCAGACCCTGCAACGCGCTGCGCACGCTGATCTTCGTGCCCGGCTTCCACCGGTCCGGCGCCCGGTACTCGGCCTGCTTGCCGTCGGCCACCCACGACCAGGTGCCCGGCTGCGGCGGGTCGGTCTTCACGAACAGCCGGCGCTGGACGTCCGCGCGCGCCTCCTTCGGAATCGGCGGGTCGAATCCGAGCACGACCGGCATCGCCGTCCCGTACGTCTGATTCGGCCGGAAATACAATTCGCTGGTGACTGCCGGTTTGGTGGATTTCGCCATTGTCGTGAACGTCGTCTTCTGCGTGGCGGTCCTGCCCGAATCGCCGGTCGCGGTCACCTCCGCGGTGTACGTCCGGGAATTGGCGAGCGGCCGGTCCGGCACCCAGCCGGAGCCGTCCTCACGCGGCTGGGCCGGCACCGCGTTGCCCTTGTCGTCGGTCAGCTTGACGGCTGTCACCTTGCCGTTGCTGACCTTCGTCCCCACCTCCGCGCTGATCGGCACGTCCCGGGTGCGGTCGGCCGGCGTCACGGCGACCGACGGCGGCGCGGCCTCGGCCCGCTTCGTCACCGACTTCGGGCCGGCGGTACACGCGCCGACCGCCAGCGGCGCGGCTGCGACGGTCATCGCGAAAAGCGTCAGTCGGCGCCTCGCAAACATATTTCGCCCCCCATTTCCGAACCCTCTCGCCCACATTCTGTAGGCCTGGGATCCCGCCGTGGCACCTTCGGCGGAATTGCTCGGAAACAGCTGCGCGAATTGTGCCGGACAGGTAATTCCCGTCCCCGGTTGCGCCCCACGCGCCCTCCGCCCGGTTCCCCACCCCCTCACCCACCGCCGGGCGCGAGGCAGAGCGAGATCTTGGTACGAAACGGCCCCCATAGGGGCACTTTCGTACCAAGATCTCGACCGGTCCCACCCGTCGGAACAACGATCTCGCAAGGGCGGCGCTGGACGCCGCAGGCCGGCCGAGCCCGGCTCTCGTCCGCGCCACCCGCCACCGCCGCCGCGCCGCCCGCACCACTGCCGCCGCGCCGCCCGCACCACTGCCGCGCGATCTTGCAGTTTCGGCCCTGGCCCTGGAGAAGGGTGCGAATCGGGCACACCGCGGGCCGCAAGTGCAAGATCGCGAGCGGGCGGGCGGCGGGGACGGAAGCGGCCCCGGCTCTCCGTGGGGAGGGCCGGGGCCGGGGCCGGGAGGGCGGGGTCAGACGTTGGCGACCAAGAGGGCGGGCTGCTCGACGCAGTCGGCGACGTGGCGCAGGAAGCCGCCGGCCACGCCACCGTCGCAGACGCGGTGGTCGAAGGTGAGGCTGATCTGGGTCACCTTGCGGACGGCGAGCTGCCCGTCCACCACCCACGGCTTGTCCACGATCCGGCCGACGCCGAGCAGCGCCGCCTCCGGGTGGTTGATGATCGGCGTGGAGCCGTCCACGCCGAACACGCCGTAGTTGTTGAGCGTGAACGTCCCGCCGGTCAGCCGCGCCGGCGGCAGCGTGCCGGCCCGGGCCGCCGCAGTGGTCTCGGCGAGTGCGGCGGCCAGCTCCCGGGTGGTGAGCCGCTGCGCGTCGCGCAGCACCGGCACGACCAGGCCCCGGTCGGTCTGCGCGGCGATGCCCAGGTGTACGCCCGCGGACTGGACGATCCGCTGGCCCTCGGTGTCGACGTGCGCGTTGAGCTGCGGGTACTTCCGCAGGCCGCTGAGGCAGATCCGGGCCAGCAGCGCCAGGATGCTCACCGGCGTGTCAGGGGTGGCCGCGTTGATCGCGGCGCGCGTCTCCAGCAGGCCGGTGGCGTCCACGTCGACCCAGATGGTCACCTCGGGGATCTCCCGCCGGCTGCGGGAGAGCTTGTCGGCGATCACCTTGCGGATGCCGGTGAGCGGGATGACAGTGTCGCCGTCGCCGGCCGGGGCGAGCCCGACGTGCGCGGCCGGGGCGTCCGGCACCGCTGCCAGCCGGGCCGCCGGAGCAGCGGGCGCGGCCACGGCGGCGTCAAGGTCGGCCCGGCGGATCACGCCGCCCGGCCCGGTTCCGCGCAGCGACGCCAGGTCGATGCCGTGCTCCTTGGCCAGCCGCCGCACGATCGGCGAGATGACGAGCGGCGCCGATTGCACGCCGGTCGGTTCCGGCTCAGCCGTGCGGTCCGCCGAGGCGGCCGTGCCGTTCGGAGCCGACAAGCCAGCCGAAACCGAGCCCGCCGGACGCGATGAACCGGCCAGAACCGGGCCGGCCGGAACCGGAGAGCCCGCTGGAGCCTGTGAGCCCGCCGGAGCCTGTGAGCCCGCCGGAGCCGGAGAGCCGGCCGCCGGACCGGACGCCAGGTCCGCCGTGACCGGCGTGCCGGGCTCGGGGGCCAGCGCCAGCCGCGGACGGCGCCGCCGCCGACCCGTGCCGCCGTGGCCGGTGCCGTAGCCGATCAGGACGTTGCCGGAGCCGGCCCGCTCCTCCTCGCGGTAGGTGGCGTGCGGATCGGGGGCGTCGTCGAGCGGGGCGATGGTGATCAGCGGCTGGCCCACCGGGCGTACCTCACCGGCCGCGCCGTGCAGGGCCACGACCCGTCCGGCGTACGGGCACGGCACGTCGACCACGGCCTTGGCGGTCTCCACCTCGACCACCGTCTGGTCCACTGTGACCACGTCGCCGACTGCGACCCGCCACTCGACGATCTCCGCCTCGCTCAGTCCTTCCCCGAGGTCCGGCAGAAGGAAGTCCCGGTTCCCCACAGCCGTGGTCATGGTGTGCCGGCCGGGCATGCCCTCACGGCCCTCGCTCCGCTCGGTGCGTTCGGTCATGCCGCCACCCACCTTGTGTCGGGCTGGTCGTCCCACTGGAGCCGGGCCACGGTGTCCAGCACCCGGTCGACCGAGGGCAGGTGGGTGTGCTCCAGCATCGGCGCCGGGTACGGGATGTCCAGGCCGGACACACGCAGCACCGGGGCGTGCAGGGCGTGGAAGCAACGCTCCTGCACCCGCGCGGCGATCTCCGCGCCGACACCGGCGAAGCCCTGCGCCTCCTGGATCACCACGCACCGGCCGGTACGGCGGACCGAGGCGGTGACGGTGGCGTCGTCGAACGGCACGATGCTGCGGACGTCGACGACCTCCAGGTCCCAGCCCTCCTCTCGGGCGGCCTCGGCGGCGGCGAGCGCGACAGGCACGGCCGGGCCGTACGCGATCAGCGTCGCGTCGGTGCCGGGGCGGCGCACCACGGCGCTGCCGATCGGCGCGGTACGGGCCGGAAGCTCCGCCTCGGCGCTGGTGAAGTAGAGCTTCTTGGGCTCCAGGAACACCACCGGGTCGGGGTCGTCGATGGCGGCGCGCAGCAGTGAGTACGCGTCGTCCACTGTGGCGGGGGTGACCACCTTCAGGCCGGGGGTGTGCGCGTAGTACGCCTCGGACGAGTCGCAGTGGTGCTCCACGCCGCCGATGCCGCCGGCGTACGGCACCCGGATGACGATCGGCACGCTCAGCGCGCCGCGGGTGCGGTTGCGCAGCTTCGCCACGTGCGAGGCGATCTGCTCGAACGCCGGGTACGCGAACGCGTCGAACTGCATCTCGACGACCGGCCGCAGCCCGGACATGGCGAGGCCGACGGCGAACCCGACGATGCCGGCCTCGGCGAGCGGGGTGTCGAAGCAGCGCTTGTCGCCGAAGCGGGCCTGCAACCCGTCGGTGATCCGGAAGACGCCGCCGAGCTGGCCGACGTCCTCACCGAAGACGAGCACGCGGTCGTCGTCGAGCATCGCGTCGGCGAGCGCGGCGTTGAGCGCCTTCGCCATGGTCATGGTGGCCATCAGGCGTCCCCCTCCGCGTCGGCGGCCAGCTCGGCCCGGACCATCTCGCGCTGCTCGGCGAGTTGCGGCGTCGGCTCGGCGTACACGTGGTCGAACAGGCTCAGCGGGTCCGCTGTCGGCTGGGAGTCCATCCGGCGGCGCAGCGCGGCGGCGTACTCCTCGGCCTCCGCCGCGATGGCCGCGACGGCGGCGTCGTCGAGGGCGCCCCTGGCCCGCAGGTACGCCTCGAGCCGGGCGATCGGGTCGCGGTCGCGCCACGCCTCGACCTCGTCGGCGTCGCGGTAGCGGGTCTGGTCGTCGGCGTTGGTGTGCGGTTCCATCCGGTACGTGTGGGCCTCGACCAGGTAGGGGCCCTTGCCGGCGCGGGCGTGCGCCACCGCGCGCTCCAGCACCGCCAGGACGGCCACCGGGTCGTTGCCGTCGACCTGCTCGCTGGGTACGCCGTAGCCGACGCCCTTGTAGGCGAGGCTCGGCGCGGCGGTCTGCCGGGACAGCGGCACGCTGATCGCGTACTTGTTGTTCTGCACCAGGTAGACGACGGGCGCCTTGAACACGGCGGCGAAGTTGATGCCCTCGTGGAAGTCGCCCTCGCTGGTGGCGCCGTCGCCGATGAATGCCAGCGCCACTGTGTCACGCCCCTGGTACGACTCGCCGTAGGCCAGCCCGGCGGCGTGTACGCACTGGGTGGCGAGCGGGGTGCACTGCGGCGCGGTGTGGGTGGCGGCGGGGTCGTACCCGCAGTGCCAGTCGCCGCGCAGCAGCGTGAGCACCTCGACCGGGTCGAGGCCGCGCGCGGTCAGTGCCATCGACTCGCGGTAGGTGGGGAACACCCAGTCGGTGTCGCGCAGCGCGAGGACGCCGCCGATCTGGCACGCCTCCTGGCCGCGGGCGGACGGGTAGACGGCGAGGCGGCCCTGCTTGGTGAGCGCGGTGGCCTGCACGTCGAAGCGGCGGCCGACGACCATCCGCCGGTACATCTCGCGCAGCGTCTCGACCGGCGGCTCCGGGTAGTCGTCGCGGGCCGGCAGCGGAGTCCCGTCGGGTTCGAGCAGCCGGACCGGTTCCCGCTGCGGCATGAAGTCGGCCGACGGGTCGGGTGCGGCCGGGGTGGACTTCCGGCGGGTGCGCGGGGATGCCCTGCGGACCGCCTGGGGTGTGGTCGTCACGGCGGGGACCTCCTGGACGTGTGGTGGCCCTATGCTCCCGGTCGTGGATGATTGACTCAACATCCGGGATGAACGCGGGACGAATGGCACAGGAGGGCGGCTGAGGTGAGCCAGGAGACCGGCGCCACACCGGGCGCGGCGGGCGGAACGGGACGTTCGGCCGGGCCGCTCGACGAGGTGGATCGGCGGATCCTGCGCGAGCTGGTCCGCGACGCCCGGACGTCCATCCGTACGCTCGCCGAACGGGTGCACGTCTCCCGCACCAACGCGTACGCCCGGGTGGAGCGGCTGCTGCGCGACGGGGTGCTGACCGGGTTCACGGCGCGGGTCGCGCCGGAGCCGGCCGGGCTGGGCACGTCGGCGTACATCGCGCTCACCATCGAGCAGAACACCTGGCGGGAGGTCTCCGCCGAGCTGGCCCGGGTGCGCTACATCGAGCACGCGGCGCTGCTCAGCGGCGAGCACGACGTCCTCGCGCTGGTCCGGGCGCCGGACAACGCGACGTTGCGGGACGTGGTGCTGGACCGGGTGCAGAGCATCGCCGGGGTGCTGTCCACGCGTACCTGGCTGGTGTTCGAGGAGTTCGACGGCACGCAGAGCCCCTGGGACTGACCGCCTCAGCGTTCCGGCGGCGACTCCAGCCCTTCCGCGTCGGCCCGCTCCAGCAGCGGTTCCAGCGAGTACCGCCGCCCGTCCAGCCCGGCGTGCGGGTCGCCAAGCTCGGCGAACCGCTCGGGCATGCTGAGCACGTCGAAGTCCTCCGGGCGGGCGTCGTCCAGCTCGGACCACTCCAGCGGTGCCGAGACCAGCGCCGCGGGCGTCGGCCGGATCGAGTACGCCGACGTCATGGTGTGGTCACGGGCCATCTGGTTGTAGTCGACGAAGACCGGCCGGTCCCGCTGGTCGCGCCACCAGGTGGTGGTGACCAGGTCGGGCAGGCGGCGCTGCATCTCCCGGCCCAGCGCCAGGACCGCTCGCCGGCACTCGCCGAAGCTCCAGCGCGGCTCGATCGAGACGTAGACGTGGATGCCGCGCCCGCCGGTGGTCTTCGGGAAGCCCTCCAGGCCCAGCTCGGTGAGGTACGCGCGCACCTCGTGCGCCACCGGCACCACCTGCGCGAAGTCCACGCCCGGCATCGGGTCGAGGTCGATGCGCAGCTGGTCGGGGTGTTCCACGTCGTCCTTCGACACCGGCCACGGGTGGAACCGCAGCGTGCCCAGGTTGGCCGCCCAGATCACCACCGCCAGCTCGCTCGGGGCGACCTCGTCGGCCGTACGCCCACTGGGGAACGTGATGTGCGCGGTGCGGACCCAGTCGGGCGCACCGGCCGGGAGCCGCTTCTGGTAGAACGCGTCGCCCTTGTTGGTCTGCCGGGTGGCGACCTTCGCGCCCTCGAACACGCCGCGCGGCCAGCGTTCCAGCATGGTCGGCCGGTCCCGCAGCGCGCGCAGGATGCCGTCGCCGACGGACAGGAAGTAGCTGATCACGTCCAGCTTGGTCAGCCCGCGCTCCGGGAAGTAGGGCTTGTCGGGGCTGGAGACGCGGACCAGCCGCTCCCCCACCTGGATCTCCTGCGCCGCCGTGGTCGCCACCGTCACACCGTAGCGATCCGGCCCGGCCGTGGGGACCGGCTCACCGGGACTCCGCCGTCACCGACAGCCGGATCCAGGCGTCCACCCAGGCCCGTACCGCCGGTTCGCCGGGGTCGGCGCCGAGCGTCCCGGCCAGGCCGGACAGGGCCGCGCCGCAGCGGTCCAGGCCGACTCCGCCGAGCGCGGCGGCCGTCGCGCGCAGCCGGTCGGGGAAGCCCACCGGCAGGTGCCGCAGGCCGGTGTGCGCGGCCTGGGCGAGCAGCGCCGACGCCGTACCGAGCGCCACGGCGACCGGGTCGGGCCGGGCGTCGACCGCGCCGGTCAGCCGGCCGTCGCCCACCCCAGGTGCCAGATCGGGTACGACCACCGCGTCGGCGACCACCGCCAGCGGCTCGACGACGAGCCCGTCGGCGCCGCGGCGGACCGTTCCGCTGACGTAACGCGGCGGCCCTTGTGTGCCGTCCAGCGCCGCCGCGAGCGCGTCGAGTGCACCAGGGGCGGCGGCGTGGTGGGTGGCGGTGACGGTCGCCGTGCCGCCGTCGGCCCCGGTCACCGTGGCGTGCAGGCGCTGCTCGCCGGCCGCGTACCCGATGGCGCGCACCTCGCCGAGCGCGAGCACCCGCACCGACTCGGCGGCGGTGCGGGGGCGCAGCAGCCGGGGTGGCCGCCCGGCCAGCTCGGCGGCGAGCGCGTCCGGGTCGCGGGCGAGCAGGCCGGGCGGCAGGCCGGACCACTCCCCCGCGCCGGGCGTGACCGTGGTGCGGGCCAGCCGGCCGGCGGCGATCCGGAGCCGGTGCGCGGCGCTGCGCACCGCCGACTCGGAGACCACGTTGCCGGTGGCGAGCGCGCCGAGCGTGGTGCCGGTGACGCGCCGCCCGGCCAGCTCGTGCCCGGTGGGCGGGCCGTCGTCGGTGACCGGGTAGGCGCGGCGCAGCACCAGCACCGAGACGGCCGCCGGGTGGGCGAGCACCACGTCCACGCCCACTTCGCCTCCACTGCACCGGACCCGGGCACCGAGGCCGGTCAGCCGTACCCGCCGCAGCGGCGTCTCCGCCGGCTCGTGGGTGCCGAGGACACGCTCCACCGGGGTGGCGCCGGCGTTCACCACCGCGCGTCGCCGCGCGGGCAACTCGGCGAGCAGGTCGGCGAACGTCTCCGGCCGGTACCGGGCGCCGCGCGCCGCGTACGCCTCCAGTTGCCCGGCCAGGTCCTCGACGGCGAGCAGCGGCCAGCGCAGACCGGCCGCGTCGAGGTCACGCCGGGTCGCCGCCAGCCGGGCGTCCACGCCGGAGCCCAGGTGCGCGGCCCCGGTCAGCAGCACGTCGGCGGCCAGCGCGACCGCCGCGTCCAGGGCCGGACGCTCCGTGACGGTGGCGGTTCCGCCGACGCGTACCTGCGCCTCCTGACGGTCCGGGTGTTCCCGGTCGGCCGCCCGGCACGCCCACACGGCGAGCGCGATCGCCTCACCGCCGTCGTCGGCCGCGTCGCCGCGCGCGTACCCGATCTGGCGGGGCACCAGGAAGCGGACCGTGCCGGTGGGCAGCTCCACGCGCGGGACCGGGTCGGCGGTGTCCGGCCGGTGGACCACAGCGGCGTAGCCGCGCCGCAACCGTCGTCGCGCGGCGGTGAGCGCCGGCGCGCCGATCGCGGCGGCCAGTTCCTCGTCGGTGACGTCGCCCGGCGACCACCGCCACGGCTCACTCCCGGCTGCGGCGCCCTCCCGGCCCGGCGCCGCGACCCGGCCCGGCCCGGCCGCATTGCCCGGCGCAGCCTCCTGGTCCCGCGACGCGCCGGGGCCCGGAGCCTGCCCGCCTGGATCGGCGTGCAGGCCCGGCGCGGCATCCGTGTCCGGGGCGGCCTCCCCGTCCGGCGTGGCCTCGCGGTCCGGGGCGTCGGCGTGCGTGCGCTGGTAGGTCAGCACGACGGCGAGCAGGTGCCGGCACACGCCGGGCGCCGGGCAGGAGCAGATCCCGGCCGCGAGACCGCCGCCCACGGGCAGCGTCACAGCCACCCCGTCCGGGTACGCGGCACGCACCGCGCCGTCGGCGTCCTCGGTGAGCGCGGGCCGCTCACCGGCGTCGACCTCCTTCGTGGCGCGCTTCACCAGGCCCCTGTTGCTCAGCGCGGCCAGCACGTCCGGGGTGAGCGCGATCAGGTCGTCACGGATCATCCGGTCCCCCTACCGGCCCACGTGCTCGGCCACGAACGCGGCCAGCTCGCCCGGCGTCATCGCGCCGACCGCCGCGCCCACGTCGGCCAGCCGCTGGGCGGTGGCCCGGTCGTACGCCGGGTCGGCCTCCTCGTCCAGCGCGGCGAGCGCGAGCACGTGCGTGCCCTGCTCCACGAGTTGCTTCACCGACCGGACCAGACGTCCGGCGTCGCCGCCCTCGTAGAAGTCGGACACCAGCGCGACGATCGACCGGCGCGGGTTCTCCACGAGCTGCGCGCCGTACGCGACCGCGCGGGCGATGTCGGTACCGCCGCCGAGCTGCACCTTCATCAGCAGCTCCACCGGGTCGTCCACGTCGGAGGTCAGGTCGACCACGTCGGTGTCGAACGCGACCAGGTGGGTCCGCACGCCGGGCAGCCCCCACAGGCAGGCGGCGGTAACCGCGGCATGGATCACCGAGCCGAGCATCGAGCCGGACTGGTCCACCAGCAGGATCACCTGCCAGCGGTCCAGGTGGCGGCGGGTACGGGAGAAGAAGTGCGGCTGCCGGACGTGCAGCCGGCGCTCGTCCGGCCGCCAGTGCGCCAGGTTCGCCCGGATGGTGCGGCGTACGTCGAAGTTGCGGGCCTGCCGGAACCGGCTGGGGCGACGCGCCCGGGGCCCGGAGAACGACTGCCGCACCTCCCCTGCCAGCCGCTCGACCAGTTGCCGCACCACCGCCTCGACCAGCTTGCGGGCCAGCCGCAGCACCTGCGGGTCCATCAGGTGCTTGGTGCGTAGCACCGCGCGCAGCAGCGCCGGGTTCGGCTCGACCCGGGCCAGCACCGCCGGGTCGGTGACGACCTCGTGGATGCCGTACCGCTCGACCGCGTCGCGTTCCAGCCGCTGCACCGTCTCCTTCGGGAACAGCCGGGTGATCCCGTCCAGCCAGTCCACTGTGGTCAGCGCGGAGGGACCGGATCCGCCGCGCCGCACGTCGCGGCGGCCGAGTTCCGCGTCCCTGCCGTAGAGCCAGTCCAGCGCGGCGTCCCGGCCGGCCGCCTCGGCAGACAGGCCGCCCAGGCTGTCCTGCGCGGCGTCGCCGAGTACCAGCCGCCAGCGTTCCCGCATCGGGTCGGTCACGTCCGGTCCCCCTCCCACAGCCCTTCCCGGGTCAGCACCGCGTCGACCCGCTCCTCCACCGCGCGGGCGGCGGCCACCAGCAGCGGGTCGGCGTCCAGCCGCAGCAGGTCACCGGGCGGCGCGTCGCCGCCGTGCAGCGCCTGCACGTGCCGGGCCACCTCCGCCCGCTCGCGGGGCGGGAACCAGCCGAACGCCTGCCGCAGCGCGGGCAGCGCCACCAGGAAGTCGTGCGCGCCCATCGCGGCGAGCAGTTCGTCCACCACTGTGAGCAGCGCCGCGTCGCCGCTGACCACCTCCTCCCGGGCCAGCGCGAACAGCCCGGACAGCCAGTCGCCGAGCGTGTCCGGCGCGGCCACGGCCCGGACCGCGCGGGCCGCGTCCGGCACGTCCCCCAGCGACCAGGCCAGACCCAGCGCCGCGCCGCGCAGGTCCGGCGGGGCCGCCGGGTCGGCCGCCACCCGCCCGGCCACTGCCAGCGCGCCGTCCCGGTCGAGCCCCAGCGCCGGGCCGGCGTGGCGAACCGCGTCCCGGACCGCGACGAGCGCGGTGAGCCGGCCCGGGTCGGCCGCCGCGGCCGTGGCGCGCACGCCCTCGACGAGCCAGAGCGCCCGGCGTACGGCGGCGGTGATCAACGCGCCCAGCGGGGCGGTCCCGGCGCTGCCGAGCAGCCCGTCGTGCCGCCACAGCGCCAGCGCCACTGCGAGCGCCCGGCCCAGCGCCCGCAGGTCGGTGACCGCGCCGGTGGCACGGGCGATCGCGGTGAGCGTCCGGGTGGAGTGCTCGGGCAGCCCGGCCAGCGCAGTGTCGAACAGCGTCGTGGCGAGCGCGTCGACGTCCGCGCCGAGCAGCGTCACCCGCTCCTCGATCCGGGCGGTGACGGCGTCCAGCACGGTCGGCCCGTACCCGCCCGCCTCGATCACCCGGGCGAGCCGGTCCGCCGACGGCGCGGGCGACCAGCGTTCGGTGAGCAGCGCGTCCGCGCCCACCCGGGGGCCGCGTTCCCGGACGTGACCGGGTACGTCGAGCAGCCGCAGCCGGTGCAGCAGGCGGCTGCGGGCCAGGTCGCCGGCGACTGTCAGGTCCAGCTCGGCCGCCTCGTGCGGATCGATCCGGTGGCGTTCCAGCTCGGCGTCGACGTCGTGCACGAGCGGCGGCAGCGGCGTGTCCGGGTGCAGGCGGCCCACCCGGTCGCCGCTGAGCGCGGCCACCATCTCCACCACCACCGGGTGGGCACCTGGTGCCAGCATGCCCCGGGTCGCCCACGGCAGCGGCTGGTCGAGCGCGTCGGTGACCAGTGCGGACACCAGCCCGTCGAGCACGTCGACCCGGCCCGGGTGGGCGTGGCCGCGCAGCCGGGCCAGGCCGCCGGCCATGCTCCGGGCGGCGATCAGGTCGGCGGTGGAGACGGGCTGCCGCCGGGCACGCAGCCGGGCCGCCACCGCCTCGGTGAGCGCCTCCGCGGCCCGGCGCGGGCCGTCCTCCCAGACCCGCTGGTAGTACGCCGGTGACGGCATCCCGGACTGGTAGCCGACGAACGCGTCCAGGCGCCGGAACGAGTACGGCACGAGGTAGCTGCCCGCCACCGCGTCCGGAGCCGGGGCGGGCACCTCCGGCCAGTCGTCCTCCTCCGGTCCGGTGCCGTCCGGGCCCGTGCCGTAAGGGCCGGTGCCGTAAGGGCCGGTGCCGTAAGGGCCGGTGCCGTGCCGATCGGCGCCGTCCGGGCCGACGGTCAGCCGGACCAGGGCGGGACGGTGGAAGCCGCCGGTCACCACCAGCACCGGGCGGCCGGCGGCCCGGCGGCGGGCGGCGCGTACCCAGCGGGCCATGTACGCCTCCCGGGCGGTGTCGTCAGCCCCGGCGGCCGACTCGCCCCGCAGCACGTCGAAGTACGTGTCCAGGCGCTCGGCCAGCCCGTCGTCCGGGCCGATCTCGAACAGGTGGTCCCAGAGCGCGTCCACGTTGTCCACGGCGAGCGTGGCGCACAGCCGGCGCACCGCCTCGGCGTACCGCTGGTCGGCGTCGGCGTACCGGTTGGCGCGGTCGGACAGCGCGGGATGCCACGCGGGCAGGTCGATGAAGCGCAGCTGCGCGCCCACCTCCCGCCCGGCGGTCAGCGCCACCCACTCCGGCGAGTACGCGCAGAACGGGCTCCAGGAGGCGTGCCGCCGGGTGCCGTCGCGGTGCGCGGTGAACACGGCGATCGGCAGCTCGTGGTCTCCCAGCAGCTCGTCCATCCGCCCGTTCAGGTCCGCCGGCCCCTCCACCAGCACGTACGCCGGGCGCAGCCGCGCCACCGTGGCCGCGACCAGCCGGGCGCAGGCCGGGCTGTGGTGCCGGACGCCGAGGAACGTGACGCCGCCGGGCGCCTCGGTGGCGCTCACCCGGGCAGCAGGTGCCGGGCGTCGTGCACCGCCCGCCACTGCGCGCCGGAGCGGCGGGACACCTGCTGCTCCAGGTAGCGCCGCAGCCGGGCCAGGTCCTCCGCGTCGTCCTTCGCGGCGGTGCCGGCCAGGCAGGCGACCAGGTCGGCGGCGTCGCCGGACTCGCCGCGCAGGAACCAGCCGCGCAGCCCGACCGCGTGCGCCACCGACACCGCCTCCGCGGTGCTCATCACCGCCGACAGCCGCTCCATCGCGTCGCCGCGTTCGGTGATGCCGGTCCGCAGCTCCCGGAACGTGGTGACCAGCACCTCCAGCAGGTCCCGCCGGGGCGGCGCGGTCACGCCGGAGCGGCGCAGCAATTCGCCCGCCTCGGCCTCGACCAGTTCCAGCTCGGTGCCGAGGTCGGGGATCGGGAAGACGGTCTCGAAGTTGAACCGCCGCTTGAGGGCGGCGCTCATCTCGTTGACGCCCCGGTCCCGGGTGTTCGCGGTGGCGATCACGTTGAAGCCCTCGCGGGCGAACACCATGGCGTCGGTGCCCGGCAGCTCCGGAACGGCGAGCACCCGGTCCGACAGCGGGGAGAGCAGGCAGTCCTGCACCTCCAGCGGGCAGCGGGTGATCTCCTCGAAGCGGACCACCCGTCCCTCGGCCATGCCGCGCAGCAGCGGCGCCGGCACCAGCGCGCGCGGCGACGGGCCGTCGGCGACCAGCAGCGCGTAGTTCCACGAGTAGCGGATCTGGTCCTCGGTGGTGGCCGCGCCGCCCTGGATGGTCAGCGTGGAGTCGCCGCTGACAGCGGCGGCGAGCAGCTCCGACAGCAGCGACTTGGCGGTGCCGGGTTCGCCGACGAGCATCAGGCCGCGGCTGGTCGCCAGCGCCACAAGCGCCCGGTCGATGAGCGACGGGTCGCCGACGAACTTGCGCCGGACCCCGGCGGCCGGGTCGCCGAGGATGAACCGGCGGGCGGCGCGCAGGCTCAGCCGCCAGCCCGGCGGGCGCGGGTCGCTGTCGTCGGCGGCCAGCGCGGCCAGCTCGTCGGCGTACCGCACCTCGGCCGGGGGACGCTGGGCCCGCTCGGCGGCCGGATCGAGCGCGGTCACCGGGTCACCTCCGCCAGGTCGCGCAGCACCTCGGAGAGGGTGACGTCGTCGAGGTCGCCGAGGCGGACCTTGCCGCCGCGCTGGAACCAGTCGCCGCGCGGCACGTCGTTCACCCAGATCGCCTCGATCTTCTGGTCCGGGAACATGTCCACCACCCCGACCGCGATGCCGGGGTCGAGGTCGATCACCACGGCCCGGCCGCCGGGGGCCTCGCGCTCCAGCCAGCTCTGGATGCCGGCGTCCTGCGGCATGCCGCGCCGCCAGCCCCGCCGTTCCAGGCTGAGCAGCCGCCCGGCCGGGACCGTGACACCCGCGTGCCGCCGCAGCAGCGTCTCCGCGCGCTCGGCCGCGTCCAGCCGGTACACCTCGCGGCCGAGCTGCGGGAACGGCTGGAGGATCTCGTAGTCGGCGAACACCTCCGCCCAGGCCGGCACCGCCGCGCCGAGGCTCAGCGGGTGCGCGATGGTCACAGTGGCGTCGTCCGGCAGCGTGTACGTCTCGTCGTCGACGTCGGCGAGCGTGCGGTCCTCGGCGACCCGGAACGCGGTGACCACCTGACCGGCGTCGTCCACAGTGGCCCAGACCAGCCGGCGGACGACGTGCCAGAGCAGCGGGTGGGACAGGAAGTAGCGGCGGAAGTCGGCGGCCGGCCAGCGCCGCCCGGTCACCATGGCCGCCTCGAAGCGGCGGATCTGGTCGGCGGCGAGCGTGCGCACGTCCTTCTTCAGGCCGGCGAAGCGCTTGTGCGCGGCGGGCGCCAGCGTGGCGTCGTCCCGGGCGCCGGGCTTGGGCAGGTCCTTGCGGCGGGCGCCGGAGCCGTCCACCACGTACGGCTTGAGCTGCTCGTCGAAGCCGACTGTGAACCGGCGCGGCCCGTAGTCGAGGACGAGGCTGCCGTCGGCGTCCAGCCCGAGGTCGGGCACCAGGCGGTCGCCGAGCTGCTCGGGCGTCAGGCCCAGCCCGTCGGCGACCTCGGTCACCTTGCGCGCCGCCTGTTCCCGCAGGCCCCGGAACTTCACCTTCTGCGAGATGCCGTAGAGGTGCATCAGCGCCACGTCGGTGCCGATCTGCGCCAGCACCTCCAGGCCGGTCACCGCCCGGGTGTGCTGGCTCTCGCCCGGCCAGGCCCGCACCAGCGGCGCGAGCCGCCGCGCGGTCGAGTCGTCGCCGAGCAGCCCCAGCGCGGTGAACGCCCAGCCGTCCTTCGAGGGCGCACCGGCGCTCTGCCAGCTCTCGAACAGCGCCCAGGCGAACTCCGCCAGGGAGTCGGTGTCGCACGCCGCGCGGACGACCTCCACCCCCGGGTACGGCTCGCCGGGCGGGGAGATGGCGAGCATGGTGCAGAGGTGACGGACCGCGTCGGCAGGCAGCGCGGCGGAGCGGTCCCGCAGCAGCACCTGCGGCAGCACCGCCGGGTCCAGCCACGCCGGCAGGCTCGGCATCCGGGCCGGGAGCTGGGCCAGCGGGTCCGCGTCGAGCATCGCCGTCGCGGCGGCGAGCGCCTCCTCGCCGTGCTCCCGGGCCACACCGAGGAGCACACCACGGTGCTCCGCGGCGACCAGCCGCAGCGCCCGCTCGGCGGCCCGGCGACGCGGGCCGGGCTCGCCCAGGGCCGCAGGCAGCAGCGCCCGCACGGCGTACTCCGGGTGCCGCCGCAGCCAGGCGCGGGCGACCGGGCGGCCCGTCTTGAGCCGGTCGAGCCAGTCGGCCATCAGGTCGGCGACCTCACCGTCGGTGTACGGCAGCAGCACCTCGCCGACGCTCTTCGGCGCGGTGCGGGCCAGGTGCAGGGCGGCGGGCAGCGCGTCCAGCTCGTACCGGCCGGCGAGGCGGGACATCCACTCGTCGGCTCCCCAGGACTCGTCGGGCCGCCAGGACGGCAGCAGCGGCCGGGCCAGCTCCTCGGTGGCCCGGACGAAGAAGTGGATCGCCTCGTACGATCCGGCCCGCCCGGCGGCGACCTCGGCGGCCAACACGCTCAGGTCGTCGCCCCGCCACCAGCCGGACCAGCCGGGCACGATCGCGGCCCACCGCTCCCGCTCCCCCGGCAGCCAGGCCGTCGCGGACCCGGTGGGCCGGTTCAACCCGCCCACCACAGGCGGGTCGGCTCGTGGGCGCCGGACCGTCCAGGGCGGCGTCACCAGCACCGGCGGCAGCCGGTCCGGCGCGGCGACCGGCAACGCGGACGCGTCGTCGCGGATCCGCTCGACCCGTTCCCGCCGCGCCGGATCAAGCATCGGCAGCGCCGCCTCGACGGCGGCCGGGTTGGCCAGCACGTGCGCGCGCAACAGGGTGGCGGCCTCCCGCGCGGCCGGGCTGCGCCCCTCGGCGGCCGCGGACACCAGGCGCACGCCGCGCACCGGGAAGCGGCGCAGCATCTCCGTCATGGCGGGCGGGACGTACTTACGGTCCAGCCGGTCGAGCAGCGCCGCCATCGGCTCGTCACCGGGCAGGGCGGCCAGCAGTGACACCAGCCGCTGCCGCGCGTCCGCGCCGACGTGTTCGTCGTCGAACCACCCGGCCAGCACCGGCGCGATCGGCGGCCCGACCGCCGCGGTGGCGGTGACGATCGGCGCCTGGTCGTACATCAGCCGGTAGACCTGCAGGTGCCCGGCGAGGGTGTGGATCGCGTCCACGTCGTCGACTGCGCCGAGCAGCAGTTCCGCGAGCAACGGACCCCCCTCGCGCGCCACGTCGGCGACGTCCTGGGCCACCCACTCCCGCTCGGTCGGCAGCAGGAACGAGGTGACCACCCGCGCCGCCAGCGGACCGGACCGGTACGGGACCAGCGCGGCGCGGGCCGCGGCGTAGTCGTCGTCGCCAGCGGCGGAGAGATGCGCGCGGACCCGGCGTAGCACCCCCTGGCGCAGGCGCCAGTGGCCGTAGTTGTGCGCCTTGTTCACCTCGGCGCGGCCCAGCGAAAGCGGAGACGCCGACCCGGTGGCCGCCACGGTGATCTGCTCGGTCGCGGCGACCGCCGCGCCGACCGGGCCGAGATCGGCGGCCAGCAGGTCGGCGAGCGCCACCCCCTGCTGGTCGCGCGCGTGATAGCCGAGCGCCACGGCCACTGCCGCCACCAGCGCGGCCCCGCCCAGCGGACCGGGCTGGCCGTCGAGGTAGCCGCGCAGCGCCGGACCCAGCTCCGGATCGTCGGTGGCCCGTGCGGTGGCGGCGACCGGTGCGGCCACCGAGTCCAGCACCTTGCGGCCGGCGGCGCGGCCCTTCGCGGCGCTCGGCAGGCCCGGGCCGGGTGTGCCGCCCCGGCGCGGGACCAGCATCCGCCGCCAGGCGGCCGGAACCTCGAACGCGTCCTCGTCCGGCAGCTCGCCGGCTTGCGATGTGGCCGACGGCGCCCCGGCCGGGACGCTACCGGCCGAACCGGCGGCGGCCGGATCGGTACCGGCCGTTTCCGGGTCGCGGCTCGGCGCAGCCGGCTCGACGGCGGGCGTTCCGGTGTGCCCGGCGGAGGGCGCGGCTGTCGTCTCGGCGTACCCCTTGCGCAGTTTCTCCGCGATCAGCCGGTCGGCGTGCGCGGCGGCCTCGGCCGGCGAACCCAGTTCCTTGACCTGGGTGCGGCCCTGCGCGCCGATCGATCCATAGCGGACCGTCACCGTCGCGTCGCTCTGCCCGACCTCCCAGAACTTGGCCGAACCGCCGCCCACGAACTCGAATCTGCGCACACCGTCTCCTTGATCGCCCGCAGTGTGCGGGGACCATAACCGGCCCCACCGACACCCGCGACGCCGCCGGGCGCGCTACTCGCTCCGCAGTGCCGTCGCGGTCCGGGTCCGGGCCGCCCACCCCGCCGGCAGCAGCGCTCCGAGCAGTGCCGTCAGCGGCCCGCCCAGCGCCAGCGCCGCCAGGAGGACCGGCCCGTACACGTCGAGCAGACTCTCCGGCAGGTGCAGTCCGCCGTTGGCGGCCATCGCCGGGACGACGAGCCGTTGCATCGCCACACCCGCCGGTACGCCGAGCAGCCCGCCGACCAGACCGACGGCGGCGACCGAGGCGACCACCATCGCGATCGTCTGGCCCGGCGTCATGCCGAGCGCCTTGTGCACACCGAGATCGTGGACCCGGTCGCGCAGGTCGAGGACGAGCATGTTGAGCACGCCCAGCGCGGCCACCGCGAGGAGCAGCAGGGTCAGCGTGGCGGTCAGCCCCTCCACGACCAGCAGGAGCGGGTCGGTCTCCGCGCCGCTCGGCCGCGCGGTGAGGCCCCGGCCGGCGAGTGCGCCGGTCAGCGCCTGTGCATAGGCGCCGGCGTCGGTGTCCGGGGCGAGCGCGATCCGGTACTCGAACGGGTTCCGGCCGGTGGGCGTGGCGGTACCGGTGAACACCGCCATGGCGGACTCGAACACCTCGCCGACGACGCGCAGGCGTACCGGCGTGCCCTCGATCCGGACCGTGACGGTGTCGCCGATCCGGGCTCCGGTCGCGGTCAGCAGGGGTCCGCCGACGACGGCCTCGCCGGGTGCGGCGAACCAGCGTCCGGACACCATCTCGAAGCCGTCCCACGCCGCGTCGCCGGTGATCGTCGTGACGGAGACCGGGTCGGCGACGCCCGCGACGGCGCCCGGTGCCTGCGTGAGGCCGTACCTGGCGCGGGTGCCCGGCTGGGCGTCGATCGCCGCCAGCACCGCGGCCGGATCGGCGGTGGGAGCGGCGGCCGGTCCGGCGTCCGGGTCGCCGTTCACAGTGACGTCAGCGACGTCCTGGGTGAGCGCGGTCTGGATGCGCAGCAGCGACGCGGCGAGCCCGGTCGCGAACGTCACCGCCGCCGCGCCCGTCGCGACCGCCAGCAGGATCGCGATAGTGCGCGCCGGCCGCGCGAACGGGCGGGCCAGGCCGAGGCCCACCGGCCTGGCCACCGGCAGCCGCGCGGCCAGGCGCAACGCCCACCGGCCCCGCGCCGGACCGGACGCCCGTCCGACCGCGATGGCGTCCACGGTACGGAGCCGGCCCGCCCTCAGCGCGGCCGTCCACGCGGTCAGCGTCACCACCGCCAGCACCCCGCCGGTGGCCAGGACGGTCACCCACCAGGCGATGGTGGTGTTCGCCGAGCCGTAGACCTGCTCGGTCTCGGCCAGCACCGGCAGCGCGATCAGGTTCCCGGTGACCGTTCCGGCGACGGCACCCACGGCGGCCGGGAGCAGCGTCTGCGCGACAAAGGCGCGGACGATGCCCGCGGGGGTGCAGCCGAGCGCCTTGAGGATGCCGATCCGGCGGGTGGCGGCGCCGACCGTTCCGGCGACCACAGTGCCGACCACCAGCAGCGCCATCACGATGCCGAGCAGCGCGAACGCGACGAGGAACGGCACGAAGACGGCCGCGTCCTCGACGGCCTGCTGCCGCACGTCGAGCCAGGATCGGGCGCCGGTGACCGCGCCGGGGGGCAGCGCCGCGACCACGGCGTCCCGTCCGGCGCCGACCTCCGTCGCGGTGCGGGCGTCCGCGAACCGGTAGAGCATCTGGTACCCGTCCGCCGTGTCCGGCCCGTCGAGTCGGCCGACGGCGGACGGCAGCACCCAGGCGCCGGCGGTGTCGCTGATCGACCGGGCCGTACCGACCACCGTGAACTCTCCGCCGCCCCGTGTGGTCAGGCGGGCCCCGGGCGGCAGGCGGACCGCTCCGCCGCTCAGCACGATCTCGTCCGGACCGGTCGGCCACCGCCCGCCGGCCAGCTCGATGCGGTCGACGGGGCCGCCCGGATCGGTGCGCGCGACGACTGTCAGCGGCGGTGTCCGCATCCCGCCGCGCTCCGTGAAGGCGACCACCAGCACCCGGTACGGACCGGCGGCGGCCACCACGCCCGGCGCCGAGGCCGACGCGGCGAGCTGTGGTTCCGTCACCGCACCGGAGTCCGCCCGCACGGTCAGGTGCGCTCCCCGCTGGGCGGCGAACGCGTCGTCGAAGGGCGCCTGCGACGCGACGAGCAGCCCGGCCCCGAGCACCGTGGCGGTCACGGCGGCGGCGGTGACCAGGCCGACGACGACTGTCTGCACCCGGCGGCGCCGTACGCCGGACCGGACGACCCGGCGCAGCCCGCTCACCGTCGCACCTCGATCCGGCCGTCGCGCAGGCGGATCGTACGGCCGGCGGACGCCTCGGCCAGCCGCAGGTCGTGGGTGACGAGCACGATGGTCTGGCCGCTGCGGTGCAGCTCGTCGAGCAGGCGCCGGACGTCCTCCCCGGAGGCGGTGTCCAGCGCGCCGGTCGGCTCGTCGGCCAGCAGGAGCGCGGGCCGGTTGATCAGGGCGCGGGCGACGGCGACGCGCTGCCGCTCACCGCCGGAGAGGCGTCCCGGGTACGCGTGCGCGTGCCGGGCGATGCCGAGCGAGTCCAGCAGGGAGGCCGCGTGTTCGCGCGCCGCGCGGGCCGGTGCGCCGGCCAGCTGGGCGGGCAGCAGGACGTTGTCCAGCACTGTGAGGTCGTCGAGCAGGTTGAAGAACTGGAAGACCAGGCCCACGTGTGCGCGCCGGAACCGGGCCGACGCGGCCTCGCCCAGCTTCTCCAGCCGGGTGCCCGCGACGGTCACCGTGCCGGCGTCCGGCCGGTCCAGCGCGGCGAGCAGGTTGAGCAGTGTGGACTTCCCGCTGCCGGACGGGCCGAGCACCGCCACGCACTCGCCGGGCCGGACGGTCAGCGACACGTCGTGCAGTGCGGGCGGCCCCTCGCCGTATCGGCGGGTCACCCCGCGTACGTCGATCATCGGATCGGTCATGTGTCGCCCCTCGGGTCAGGCCTGTCGACTGGACGCCGTGACGTTAGGGGCGGATCCGAGGCCTGGGCATCGGTCCGGCGACGCACCACCCGTACCGCCGGAGGCGGATCTTCGCCCGGGGTCATCCCTGCGATGTAGTCGCACTGCACACCGTGACCGATGCCCCGGCCGGCGTACGGCGGCGAGAATGTGGCTCGTGAGAGGCATCGTGGCGACGGGACCGCTGCCGAGGCCGGGCTGGCGGGCGCTGCTGCTCGACGCGGCGCTGGCGGGTGTACTCGGGCTGGTGTGCTTCCAGGCCGCCACTGACGACGTCGGCGTCCCGCCCCCGCCGTTGCCGCCGCCACTGCCGCTGCCCCCGTTGGCGGTCCCGCCGGAGATGCAGCCCGCGCAGCCCGGGTCGACGCTCGGGGCACTGCTGCTGGTCTTCGTCATGTGCGCACCGCTGGTGCTGCGCCGCCGGTATCCGCTCGCGGTGCTCTGGGCGACGATGGCCGCCGCGTCACTGGTGCTGGTGACCGGCGGGGAACGGCAGCCGGCCCTGTACCCGTGCGTGGTGCTGACCTGCCTCGTCGCCGTCCACAGCGCGGCGGCGCACAGCCCGTACCGGCTGCCGGCGCTGGTGTCCGTCCCGGCGGTGGCGCTGCTCGCCCTGGGCCTCCGGGAGCTGATGCCGTTCACGGTGTCCGCGGGCTACCTGCCGTTCGTCGTGCTGGCCCCGCTGGTGGCCGCCGCGGGCGGCCACCACGTGTGGCGGCGACGGGCGGGTGAGGACCGGCGGCGGCTCACCGCCGAGGCCCGCGCCCACGAGCAGGCGCTGCGCGACGCGGTCGCCGGTGAACGGGCCCGCATCGCCCGGGAACTGCACGACGTCGTGACGCATCACGTCAGCGTGATGGTCATCCAGGCCGGCGCCGCCCGGACGGTGCTCGCCGCCGCACCGGATCAGGCACGGGAGGCGCTGCTCGCCGTCGAGTCGACCGGCCGGTCCGCGCTCACCGAGCTGCGGCACGTCATGGGCCTGCTGGCCGAGTCCGAACCGGACGACCCGGAGGACCCGCAGCCCGGGATCGAGGGCCTGCCCGAGCTGATCGAACGCATGCGGGACGCCGGCGTGCCGGTACGGCTGACCATCTCCGGCGAGCGCCGGCCGGTCACCTCCGGTGTCGGGCTGACGGCGTACCGGGTGGTGCAGGAGGCGTTGACGAACATGGTCCGGCACGCGCCCGGCGCCGCCGGCACCGTCGTCGTCGAGTACTCGCCGGAGACCCTGCGGATCGAGGTCGGCAACACCGAGCCCGGCGTACCGGCCGCCACCGGGGTGTCGGGCGGGCGCGGCCTGATCGGGCTGCGGGAGCGCCTCGCCGTCTACGGTGGGACGTTGCGCGCCGGCGCCCGGCCGGGCGCCGGTTACCACGTCGAGGCCGTGATCCCGTGGGAGGCGACATGACGGTACGAGTGGTGGTCGCCGACGACCAGGCACTGGTCCGTACCGGGTTCCGCATGATCCTCACGGCCGGTGGGGTGGACGTGGTGGCCGAGGCGGCGACGGGCGCGGAGGCGGTGGACGCGGTCCGCCGCACCAGGCCCGACGTGGTGCTCATGGACGTGCGCATGCCCGAGCTCGACGGCCTCGAGGCCACCCGCCGCATCCTCACCGGGGCCGTCGCGGCGCCCCGGATCATCATCCTCACCACGTTCGACCTGGACCAGTACGTCTACGCCGCGCTCGCCGCCGGGGCGAGCGGCTTCCTGCTCAAGGACGTGACACCGGAACATCTGGTGGCGGCCGTACGCATGGTCCAGGACGGTGACGCGCTGCTCGCACCCGCCATCACCCGCCGGCTGGTGCGGCGCTTCGCCCGCCGCGACCCGCAGACGGCGACTGTGCACCGCGACCTGGCCACGCTGACCCGGCGCGAGACGGAGGTCCTGCGCCTGCTGGCCGGCGGCCTGAGCAACGCCGAACTCGCGGAGGCGCTGCACCTGTCCGAGGCGACTGTGAAGACCCACGTCGCCCGGATCCTCGCCAAACTCCGTCTGCGCGACCGGGTCCAGGCGGTGGTGGTCGCCTACGAGACGGGCCTCGTGAGTCCCGGTTCGCCGGAGGACTGACCGATCCGGCGACGGTGGTCACGTGCTCAGGTGATCAGCAGCGCGCCGACGACAATCAGCGGCACCGAGACGAACAGGAAGATGCCGACGCCGGTGAGCACCCGCCCGCCGCCGCCGTCCTCCCGCTCGGGCGCCAGGCCGAACGTGGAGCGGGCCGGCAGCATGCCGATGCGGCTCAGCGTGAGATCGCCGGTCATCCCGATCACGGCGCCGACGATCATGAACGCCACCCCCAGCCGGTGCGTGAAGTCCCCGCCGCCGACCGCCACCCAGATGCCGACCGCCGCCGCGATCACCACCGTGGCGATCAGGAATAGCACCAGCGCCTCCCGCAGACCCCGCACCACAGTCGCCATGTGCGCCTCCCTCGGACCCGGACCGTCCGTCCCGCGTCGTGGGACATTGTGCCGGGTCGATGCACGGCTGCGCAGTCCCGGTCACCGGACTGTCGCGGCCGGCACCGCGGGCATGCCGCGTCCGCCGGCAACCTCCCACTTGGTCCGTCGTTATGCCGCAAGGAGATACGAACGGACAGGTGGAGCTTCATGGCTGAAAACGGCATCAATCAACCCGGGTCGCCCCGGTCCGCCTTCCGCGGGGACATCGAAGGGCTCCGGGCCATCGCCGTGCTGCTGGTGCTGGCCGGTCACGCCGCCGGCAACCTGGTGCCGGGAGGCTTCGTCGGCGTCGATGTCTTCTTCGTGATCTCCGGATTCCTGATCACGGGATTGCTGGTCGGCGAGTTGCGTCGTACCGGGCGGATCTCGTTGACGGCGTTCTACGCCCGCCGGGCCAAACGACTCCTGCCCGCCGCGGTCCTGGTGCTCGTCGTCAGCCTGCTGCTGGCCTACACCCTCCTTCCGCGGACCCGCTGGTCGGCGACCGGCTGGGACGTGGTGGCCAGCGCCGTCTACGGGATGAACTGGCGCCTGGCGGCGCAGGCCGTGGACTACTGGGCGGCGGATCAGGCGCCGAGCATCGTCCAGCACTTCTGGTCGCTGGCCGTGGAGGAGCAGTTCTACCTCGTCTGGCCCCTCCTGCTACTCGTCCTGGCCCTGCCGGGCCGGCGACGCGCCGTGCGTCCCGCCCTGCTGATGGTCGGGTTCGTCCTGGTGGCGGTGCCGTCCTTCGCCTGGTCCGTGTGGCTGACCCGGTCCGACCCCGGACCCGCCTATTTCGTCACCACCACCCGGCTGTGGGAACTCGCGCTCGGCGGAGCACTGGCCATCGCGGGTACCGCCCTCCACCGCCTGCCCCGGGCACTCGCCGCCCTGCTCGCCTGGGCCGGTCTCGGCGCCGTCACGGCCGGCGCCTTCGTCCTCGGCCCGGACACCCCGTTCCCGGGCACCGCCGCGCTGTTGCCGACGCTCGGCACGGCGGCCGTGATCGGCTGTTCGGTGGCCGCCGGACGCGCGGGCCCGGCGGGGATGCTGGGGCTGGCCCCGTTCCGTGCCGTCGGTGCGGTCTCCTACTCCCTGTACCTGTGGCACTGGCCGCTGCTCGTCGTGGCCGAGGCACGTTTCGGTGAGCTGACCCCCGTCGCAGGGCTGATTGTCGTGTCGCTCTCCGCGGTTCCCGCGGTGTTGTCCTACCGCTTCGTGGAGAACCCCATCCGGCTGTCGAAGACCCTGCAATGGGAGCCTGCCGCCGCCCTTCGGATCGGCGCGGCCTGCACCGGTGTCGCGGTAGCGGCGGGACTGATGTTCCAGTTCACCGTCTGGCCGCCACCGCAGGCGCCGGTCTCCACCGTGGTGTTGCCGCCGCTCAGCACGGCACAGGCCACCGCCAGTGCGACGGCTCCGGCCGGCCCGCCGGGAGCCGCCGTGCTCACCAGCGGCAAGAGCGCGGGCGCGCCGGTCGACCGGGTCGCCTCGGTGGTCCCCGACCCGCTGACCGCGCTCAAGGACGGGCCCGAGGCATGGCCGGACAAGTGCACGGCGGGATTCGACGGCGGGCAGCCGTCCCCGTGCCTGTACGGTGACGCCGACTCGGCCTTCCGGGTCGCCCTGGTGGGGGACTCGCACGCCAACCAGTGGCTACCGGCACTGCGCGGCATCGCCGACGCCAACAACTGGCGGCTGGAGTCGTACGTCCGGCAGGCGTGCCCGTTCCTGAACCGGGGAATCGCCCGGGAGAACCGCCCCCAGCCGGAATGCCTCGACTGGAACCGATCCGTGCTGCAGGCACTCACCGGTGAACGCAAGCCCAACCTGCTGGTGGTCAGCCACACCATCTACGTGGTGCTGGAGAACGGCGAGCCGGTCGAGAACCGGGTGGTGGCCGACCGGTTCACCGAGGCGATGCGCACCACGTGGCGCGAGGTGACCGCGGCGAAGGTGCCCGTCGCCGTCATCCGGGACACCCCGTACCAGTCGATGGACATCCCCGAGTGCGTCACCGCCAACCCGCGCAAGCTGACCCGCTGCACCAGCCCCCGTGACGTGGCCCTGGCCACCGGAGCGGCCAATCCGATGCTGCGAGCGGTGGTCGACCAACCCCGCGTGCACCTGATCGATCTGACCGACTCGATCTGTCCGACCGAGCGATGCGCGCCGGTGATCGGTGGCGTGCTGATCTACCGGGACAGCAGCCACCTCACGGCGACGTACGTGACCACCCTGGCGCCCCGGCTGAACGACGCTCTGAGACGACTGCTCGACTGAGCCGGCACGGTTATCCGTCCCGAGCCCCGGGTACCGGGAGCCGCATGGCGGAGTTGGGATCGCTCTGGATCGTCCGGCACGGCGAGAGCACGGCGAACGTGGCGGCCACGGCGGCCGAGACGTCCGGCGCCGAGCTGATCGACCTCAGCCACCGGGACGCGGACGTGCCGCTGTCACAGACCGGCGAGGAGCAGGCACGGGCGACCGCCCGCTGGCTGGCCGGGCTGCCGGAGTCGAGGCGGCCGGACGTGGCTGTGGTGTCGCCGTACCTGCGTGCGGTGCGCACGGCCGAGCTGGCGCTCGACGGCACCGGGATCCCGGCGAGCGTCGACGAGCGGCTGCGCGACCGGGAGCTGGGCATCCTCGACGGGCTCACCGGCCACGGCGTGACCCGGCGCTACCCGGAGGAGGCGCAGCGGCGTACCCGGCTCGGCAAGTTCTACTACCGGCCGCCCGGCGGTGAGTCCTGGACCGACGTGGCGCTGCGGCTACGGGCGCTGCTCGGCGACCTGCGCCGCGACCACGAGGGGGGCCGGGTGCTGCTGTTCGGCCACGACGCGCTGGTCTTCCTGCTGCGCTACCTGGTGGAAGGGCTCACCGAGGCGGAGCTGATGGCGCTGACCCGCGAGCACGTGATCGCCAACTGCTCGGTCACCGCCTGGCACGCCGACGACGCCGGCCGGCTCGTGCCGGAGGTGTTCAACGACGTCGCCCACCTGCACCTGCAGGGGGCGAAGCCCACCAGGGAGGACGAGGTCAATGCCGAGCCGGTCTGACGTGATCACCCCCGCGCTGCTGCGGGACTGGGCGCTGCCGGTGCCCACCGGCGGCAAGGAGGCGCGCGGCACCGTGCTGGTGGTCGGCGGCTCCCGGTTCACCCCCGGCGCGGTGCTGCTGGCCGGGGTGGCAGCGCTGCGGGCCGGCGCCGGCGTGCTCCAGCTCGCCGCAGCCGAGTCGACTGCGGCGTCGCTGAGCATCCAGGTGCCGGAGGCGCTCGTGATCGGCCTGCCGGAGACCGGCGACGGCGCGGTCCGCGGCGACCCGGGCGACCTGCTCCGCGGCCTGGTCGCCGAGGCCGACGTGGTGGCGGTCGGACCCGGCCTCACGGACATCGAGGCCACCGGGGAACTGCTGCGCCTGGTCCTGGACGCGGCCGGCCGGGAGACCGCGCTGGTGCTCGACGCGTACGCGCTCGGCGCGCTCAGCCACGCGCCGGAGCTGCTGGCCGGGGCCAGCCGCAAGGCGGTGCTCACTCCCAACCTGACCGAGGCACGGCACCTGCTGGGACGCGATCCGGGCGACGACCTGGACGCCGAGGCGGTGGAACTGGCCGGCCGGTACGACGCGGTCGTCTCGCTGTACGGGCACATCGCGACGCCGGACGGCCGGGCCTGGCGGGAGGAGAGCGGGGACGCCGGACTGGGCACCTCGGGCAGCGGCGACGTGCGGGCCGGGCTGCTCGCGGGCCTGCTCTCCCGGGGCGCCGACCCGGCGCAGGCGGCCTGCTGGGCGGCGTTCGCGCACGCGGTGAGCGGGCAGCGGCTGGTCCCCCGGTACGGGCGGATCGGCTTCCTCGCCCGGGAACTGCTGGACGAGATCCCCTACACGATCGCCACCGTCTGACGATCCACGTCACCGGGATCCCACCACGTGTAACACCCCGGGAGGCGGTGGCGCTGGTCCGGGCGAGGCCGGTACTTCGCCGTGCCTCCGCCCGGACCGCAGCCCGCTCAGGGGTGCGGTCCACCCGCACGAACCCCTGGGAGTCTGTGTGAACAACCTCCGTCGCAAGACACTCGCCGCGGCGTCGGCAGTGACGCTCGGCGCCGGGCTCGCCCTCGTCGGCGGCACGGCACCGGCCGCGGCCGTCGGACCGGAAACCTCGTACATCGTGCTCGCCCCGCAGGGCAACAGCACCGCCAAGGCCGCCGCCCGCGTGGCGGCCGCCGACGGCACCGTGGTGGCCGCGTACGACAAGATCGGTGTGCTGGTCGTGCGCTCGTCCGCCCCGGACTTCGCCACCCGGGTGGCGGGCGCCGGCGTCGAGTCGGTCGCCTCCACCGCCGGCCTGGGCACCGCCCTGGACGAGGGCGAGACGGTCGAGGTGCCGGCCGCCGCCGTCGCCGCGGCCACCGGCGACCCGACCGCCGAGCCGCTCTACAACCTGCAGTGGGACATGCCCCAGATCCGCGTCCCGCAGGCGCACGCCGTGACCGGCGGCAGCCCGTCGGTCGTGGTGGGTGTGCTGGACAGCGGCATCTCCAGCAGCCACCCGGACCTGGCGACCCAGATCGCCAAGGACAAGAGCGCCTCCTGTGTGGGCGGCGTCCCGAACACCGCCGAGGCCGCGTGGAACCCCACCACGAGCGACCACGGCACCCACGTGGCGGGCACCATCGCCGCCGCGGTCAACGGCGTCGGTGTCACCGGTGTCGCCCCGGGCGTGAAGGTCGCCGCCGTCAAGGTGGTCAACGACGACGGCTACATCTTCCCGGAGGCCGCGGTCTGCGGGTTCATGTGGGCCGCCGAGCACGGCTTCCAGCTCACCAACAACAGCTACTACATCGACCCGTGGGAGCTGAACTGCCGCAACGACGCGCGTCAGCGCCCGGTGTGGAAGGCCGTGCAGCGGGCCCTGCGCTACTCGCAGTCCCAGGGTGTGCTGCACGTCGCGTCCGCAGGTAACTCGAACTACGACCTGGCCCACAAGATCACCGACACCGGCAGCCCGAACAACGGCACGCCGGAGGAGCGCGAGAACCTCACCAACGCCTGCCTCGACCTGCCGGCCGAGGCGCCGGGCGTGGTGACCGTCGCCGCCGTCGGCCCGACCGGGGAGAAGAGCTACTACTCCTCGTACGGCCAGGGCGTGATCGACGTGACCGCGCCGGGTGGCGACACCCGGTTCCGGACGCAGGGCGCCCGCTCGACGTCCGCCGACGGCATCCTGTCCACCACCTTCAACACCGCCACCCGCACCAACGGGTGGGGCTACAAGCAGGGCACCTCGATGTCCGGCCCGCACGCCACCGGCGTCGCGGCGCTGGCGCTGTCCGCGCACCCGGGCATGAGCCCGGGCCAGCTGGCCTCGTTCCTGGAGCGCACGGCGGTGGCGAAGTCCTGCCCGTCGGGCGTCTACAACCCGGTGCCGCTGATCCCGGCGGGCCCGAACGCGTACGACGCGACCTGCTCCGGCGGGAACCGCAACGGGTTCTACGGCGCCGGCGTCGTGGACGCGTACAACGCGGTGAAGTAACAGGTACCCGCGTGGACCGGGCCCGGCGATCACGCCGGGCCCGGTCTGTTTGTCCTGGTGGGGCACCGGGTAGGGGGGCACCGTCAGCCGACTTAGGAGGTAACCGGTGTCCACCGATGCGATCGTCCTGCTCAAGGAGGACCACAAGGAGATCCGCCGCCTGTTCAAGGCCTTCCAGGAGGCCGAGGAGGGACCGGCGAGCAAGCGCGGGAAGATCGTCGGGCAGATCCTCGAAGCCCTCACGGTGCACACCTACCTGGAGAACGAGGTGATGTACCCGGAGGTCCGCAAGCTGGTGCCCGACGTCGAGGACGACGTGCTGGAGTCGTACGAGGAGCACCACGTCGCGGACGTGCTCTGCTTCGAGCTGTTCACGATGGACGCCGGCGACGAGCGCTTCAACGCCAAGACGACGGTGCTGATCGAGAACGTGCTGCACCACATCGAGGAGGAGGAGCAGGAGTGGTTCCCGAAGGTCCGCGAGGCGCTCGGCCGTAGCCCGCTCCAGGAGATCGGCCAGCGGATGCTCGACCTGCGGCCGAAGGCGCCCACGACGCCGACCGCCCCGAAGGCGCTGAAGAAGTCGCTCGACGCCGTGGTCGCCTGACACCGGCACCGCCTTCAGCCGGTCCGGGATGATCTTGCCGGCGGCCACCTGGATCTTGTTGACCAGCGAGCCGGCGGCGACCTTGTGCTCCCCCCTTCGTCAGCGCCTCGAACGCGTCCTCGGCCACCGTGCGGGGGTCGTCCGTGGGCCCCTGGCCGACCCGGGTGCCGGTCATGCCGGCCCGGTCGAAGAACTCCGTGTCGGCCGGGCCTCCCCGGGACGGGCGGCCCAACCCCGCAGGTCCCGGCCGGGCCGGTAGGATCGGCACAGGCCGTGACTGGCGCGTGGAGATGGAGCACCATCGGGGAGCGGCCTCGTCATGAGGACGCATGCCGAGCGCCTGGGCCTTCCGCACGTCACCTGGAGGTCGCATGTCGCGCAACGCCGAGTCCACCGCCTTCCGCAGCGCGCTGGAGGTCGTCCGCGGCGTCGAGCCGCGCGTGGCCGACGCCATCGCCGCGGAACTGGCCGACCAGCGCGAGTCGCTCAAGCTCATCGCCAGCGAGAACTACGCGTCCCCGGCGACGCTGCTGGCGATGGGCAACTGGTTCAGCGACAAGTACGCCGAGGGCACGGTCGGGCGCCGGTTCTACGCCGGCTGCCAGAACGTCGACACCGTCGAGGCGCTCGCCGCCGAGCACGCCCGCGAGCTGTTCGGCGCGTCCCACGCGTACGTGCAGCCGCACTCGGGCATCGACGCCAACCTGGTCGCGTTCTGGGCGATCCTCGCCGACCGGGTCGAGTCCCCCGCACTGCGCAAGGCGCAGGCGCGGCAGGTCAACGACCTCACCGAGGCCGACTGGTTCGCGCTGCGCCGTGAGCTGGGCAACCAGCGGATGCTGGGCATGTCGCTGGACGCCGGTGGGCACCTCACCCACGGTTTCCGGCCGAACATCTCCGGCAAGATGTTCGACCAGCGCAGCTACGGCACCGACCCGGCCACCGGCCTGATCGACTACGACCGGGTGGCCGAGGCGGCCCGCGAGTTCAAGCCGCTGATCCTGGTCGCCGGTTACTCCGCGTACCCGCGGAAGGTCAACTTCCGGATCATGCGGGAGATCGCCGACTCGGTCGGCGCCACGTTCATGGTCGACATGGCCCACTTCGCCGGGCTGGTCGCCGGCAAGGTCTTCACCGGCGACTTCGACCCGGTGCCGCACGCGCACATCGTCACCACCACCACGCACAAGTCGCTGCGCGGCCCGCGCGGCGGCATGGTGCTCTGCGGGCCGGAGCTGGCCGACCAGGTCGACCGGGGCTGCCCGATGGTGCTCGGCGGGCCGCTGCCGCACGTGATGGCCGCCAAGGCGGTCGCGCTGGCCGAGGCACGCCGCCCCGACTTCGCCGACTACGCCCAGCGGATCGTGGACAACGCGCAGGCGCTGGCCGACGGTCTGCTGCGCCGGGGCGCGACGCTGGTCACCGGCGGCACCGACAACCACCTGGTGCTCATCGACGTGTCCGGGTACGGCCTCACCGGCCGGCAGGCCGAGCAGGCGCTGCTGGACTCGGGCATCGTCACCAACCGCAACTCGGTGCCGCAGGACCCGAACGGCGCCTGGTACACCTCCGGCATCCGCATCGGCACCCCGGCGCTGACCACCCGGGGCCTCGGCGCCGCCGAGATGGACGCCACCGCCGAGTTGATCCACACCGTGCTCAGCCAGACCACGCCCGGCACCGGCCCGGACGGCGCACCGTCGAAGGCGAAGTACGTGCTGGACCCGGCCGTCGCCGAGTCCGTCGGCAAGCAGGCCGCCGACCTGCTCACGCCGTTCCCGCTCTACCCGGCGGTCGACCTGGGCTGAGCGCCCGGCCGACACGAAGCGGCACCCCGGGAGAAGGAGTCTCCCGGGGTGCCGGCGGTTCAGGGGTCAGCGCAGCGGGCGCTTCAGGTGGTAGCGGTGGACCTCGGTGCTGCCCTGCACGTTGTTCACGTCCTCGGCGGCGGAGACCAGTTCCCAGCCCTCCCGGCCGACCCGGTTGAGGTGCGCGATAGCGGTGTCGCCGTATGCCGTCACGTCGGTGCGTGACCCGTCCGGGCCGTACCACACGAACGAAACGTGGAAATTGCGACCCTGACCCTGATACCGACGAACGAGCAACGCGTACTCCCAGGCAACCATTCGTCCATTATCAACAGAGGAACGGCGTCAGGAAACACGCACTGTGCCGGAACCCTGACACTCCGGCGTCACTCCGGCGGCCATGGTGTCAGTGACCAGCGCGGCGAGCCGGTCCAGACCCAGATCGATCGACTCCGGTGTGACGGCGCTCACCGACAGCCGCAGCGCATCGACCGGCGTGCCTGCATCGTAGAAGTGCGCCATCGGGGTCCAGAGCACGCCGTACTCACGCGCCGAGCGATGCAGCAGCGCGTCGTCGACGGCGAACGGCACGCTCACCACCACGAAGAACCCGCCCGCAGGCACGGTCCACGAGACCGGGCCGCCGGCCGGGAAGCGCCGGGCCAGGCCGTCGACCAGGTGGCGCAGGTTGCGGGCGTACGCGGCCCGCTCCCTGACGTTCGCGGCCACCAGCGAGCAGTCGTGCGCCAGCAGCGCGCCGCCGATCACCGCCTGGCTGATCGGTGACGTGTTCACAGTGACCATGCTCTTGATCTTCGCGAGGTGGTCGGCGAACGGGACGACAGTGCCGTCGGTCTCGCCCACCCGCTGGTCGGCGACCACGTAGCCGACCCGGGCGCCGGGCAGCACGGTCTTGGCGAACGAGCCGAGGTAGACCACCCGCCGGGCGGTGTCCAGCGCCTTGAGCGTGGGCCGCCGGTCGGTACCGTCGGCCGGGAACAGACCGTACGGGTTGTCCTCGATCAGTAGCAGGTCCTCTTCGGCGGCCAGCCCCAGCAGCCGCCGCCGTTGCTCGGTGTCCATGCTGACGCCGGACGGGTTGGCGAAGTCGGGCATCACGTAGCAGCCGCGGGGCCGCAGCCCCTCCGCGCGGGCCCGGCGCACCCCGGCGCGCAGGTCGGCCAGGTCGACGCCGTCCGGCCCGCCGGCCACCGGGCGCACCGGCAGGTCGACCAGGCGGGCCGCGCCGGTGAGCCCGACGTACGTGGGCGCCACCGCGAACAGCACGTCGGCCGGGCCGGTCCGCAGCGCGCGCAGCACCAGGAACATCGCCTCCTGGCAGCCGACCGTCACCACGATCGACTCCGGGTCGACGGTGAGCCCCTCGTCCACGGCGAGGTGCCGGGCGATCAGGTGGTGCACGATGCCCTTGGTGCGCCCGTACTGCAGCAGCGTCCGGTCCACGCCGGCCCGGTCCAGCCCGACCTCCTCGGCCAGGTGGCGGCGGAAGCGGTCCAGGTGCGTGTGCAGCAGCGCGGAGTCGAAGAACTCCTCGTACGGCCGCCCGGCCGCCAGCGACACCGCGTCCGGGTAGTGCTGCGCCACCTCGTTGAGGAAGTTCATCGAGTTCAGCGCCGGGTCGCCGACGCTGCCGTGCAGCGCCGAGACGGCCAGGTCGACGGGTTCCACGTCAGCCTCCGATCCGGGTACGCAGCCGCCGGGCCGAGGCCGGGTCGGGGCAGCCGCTGAGGATGAGCGCGTCGCGCAACTCCCCCGCGAGCAGCGCCAGCGCCGCCTCGGCGCCGGCCCGGCCGCCCGCCGCGAGCGCCCAGAGCAGCGGCCGTCCGAGCAGCACGCCGTCCGCGCCGAGCGCCAGCGCGCGCAGCACGTCGACGCCGCCGCGGACGCCGCTGTCCAGCAGCACCGCGCACCGCTGGTCGACCGCCGCGACCACCTCCGGCAGCACGGCCGCACTGGCCGGGGCGGCGTCGAGCTGCCGTCCGCCGTGGTTGGAGACCACCACGGCGTCGACGCCCGCGTCCGCCGCACGGACCGCGTCGCGCGGGTCCAGGATGCCCTTGACGAGCAACGGCACCGGGGTACGCGCCCGCAGCCAGTCGAGGTCCGCCCAGCTCAACGCCGGGGCGAAGACCGCGCCGGTGTGCACGGCCACCGCCGAGACGCCGGGCGTGCCCTGATGCGCCAGGTCGTCCCGGCCGCCGGGCAGGTTCGCGGCGGTGACGTGCGGCGGCAGCGCGAAGCCGTTGCGGGCGTCGCGCAGGCGCCGCCCCAGCACCGGCACGTCCACGGTCACCATCACCGCCGCGCAGCCGGCCGCCGACGCCCGGTCGAGCAGGTCGGCCACCAGCGCGCGGTCGCGAAGCCAGTAGAGCTGGAACCACACCGTCGCGCCGGTCGCCGCGATCTCTTCGATCGGGGTGCTCGCCAGCGTGCTGGCCACGTACGGCACGCCCGCCGCGCGGGCCGCCGCCGCGAGCGCCGGCTCGCCGTCGGGGTGCAGCAGCCGCTGGTACGCCATCGGTGCGACAGCCACCGGCAACGCGGCCCGGCCGCCGGGCAGCGTCGCCTCGGTGGACGGGTCGTCCACCCCGGCCAGCATCCGGGGCAGCACCGCCACCCGGTCCAGCGCGGCCCGGTTCGCCGCAAGGGCGGTCTCGGTGCCGCTGCCGCCGTCGACGAAGTCCCACACGTCGGCCGGCAGGACCGCCCGGGCGAGCGCGGCGAACTCGGCCAGGCTGGCCGGTGGCACGAACCCGTCCGCCGGGTCAGCCATGGTCGGCACCCGTCGCCGCCCGGGCGTGCGCCGGGTCGAGCCCGAACGCGCGGCGCAGGAAGGCGGCGGCGCGTTCCTGGGCCAGCCGGCCGGCGTCGAACACGCCGGGCATGGCGAAGAACCCGTGCACCATGCCCGGGTGGTCGTCCGTCTCGGTGGGCACACCGGACTCGCGCAGCCGAGACGCGTACCGCAGGCCCTCGTCACGCAGCGGATCGTGCCCGGCGGTGATCACGAACGCCGGGGGCAGGCCGGACAGGTCCTCGGCGAGCAGCGGCGACGCGAGCGGGTGGGCCGCGTCGCCGGGGTCGGCGAGGTAGTGGCCGCGGTACCAGCCGACCGAGTGCCTGTTGAACAGCATCGGGTCCTCGTCGTCGGCCGGCCGGTGCCCGGGCCGCTGGTCGGTGTTCGGGTAGACGAGCAACTGGGCGGCGAGCCGGGGACCGCCGTCGGCGCGGGCCAGCAGCGTCACCGCGGCGGCCAGGTTCCCGCCCGCGCTGTCCCCGCCGACAGCCAGCCGGTCGGCGTCGACGCGGAACTCGGCGGCGTGCGCGGCGAGGTGCCGCAACGCGGCATGGCAGTCCTCCACCGCTGCCGGGAACGGGTGCTCCGGGGCGAGCCGGTAGCCGACGGTCACGGTCTGGGCGCCGGTGAGGTTGACCAGCCGACGGCAGATCCCGTCGGCCGTGTCGACGCTGCCGAGCGTCCAGCCGCCGCCGAAGAAGTAGACGAGCGTGGGCAGCGGTCCGTCGCCGTCCGGCCGGTGGATCCGCACCGGCAGCGGCCCGGCCGGGCCGGGCACCGTCGTGTCGCGTACCTCCGCGACCGGCTCGACCGCGCCGGAGCCGGCGCGGATCGCGGCGAGGTCGGCGGCGCGGGCCTCGGCGAGGGTCTGGGTGTAGAGCGGCACGGTGCCGGCGGCGGCCCTCGCGGCCCGCCACGCGACCACCTGCGGATCGAGTGTCATCCGGCCTCCCCGGTGGTGACGAAGAGTTTGTCGATACCGCGCAGGAACAGGCTCCCGCTGTACGTGTAGGGCTGGGTGACGGCGAGCCGGGGGAAGCGCGCGAACAGGCGCGGCAGCGCCAGCCGGCCCTCCAGCCGGGACACCGCCGAGCCGAGACAGAAGTGCAGCCCGACGCCGAAGGCCAGCGACGGCGGGCCGTCGCGGCGCGGGTCGAAGCGGTCCGGGTCGGGGAACCGGGCCGGGTCACGGTTGGCGGCGGCGATCAGCAGCAGCACGTTGTCGTCGCGGTCGATCGGCACCCCGCCGAGGTCGACGCCTGCGGGCGCGGAGCGGGCCAGGAAGTGCACCGGGCTCTCCATCCGCAGCACCTCCTCCACGCAGCCCCGGGCGAGCGCGTCGTCGCCGGGCAGCGCGGCGGTGACGTCCGGATGGTCCAGCAGCAGCGGAAGGCCGTTGCTGAACATGTAGACGGTGGTGACGAAGCTGGCGTTGAACAGCACGATCAGATTGCTGATCAACTCATCCTCGGTGAGGTCGACGCCGCCCGCGTCGAGCACCTCGGCCAGCCCGCTGATCAGGTCGTGGCCGGGCGTACGGCGCCGGTGGGCGATCAGGTCCCGGTAGAGGACGCGCAACTCCTCGGCGGCCTGGTTGGCCCGGGCCAGCCGCTCCGGCGTCTTGCCGGACACGTCCATGTACTCGTCGATCCAGTCGACCCGCTGCCGGTACCAGGACAGGTCCGCCGCGGGCAGGCCGATGAACTCGGCCATCACCAGCGCCGGGACCGGGTACGCGAAGTCGGCCACGAAGTCCACCTCGTGGCCGTCCGCGCCCACCTCGGCCATGTGATCCAGGCGTTCGGCGACGATCCGCTCGATCACCGGCTCCAGCGCGCCGAGGCGGCGCGGGGTGAACGTCCTGGCGAACACCGCGCGCATCCGGGTGTGGTCCGGCGGGTTGACGAACATCATCGACGTGAGGAACGTACGCAGGATCTCCTGCTCCTCCCAGCCGGGCGGGAAGCCCTTGTACCAGCCGGGATCACGCAGGATCTGGTCCACCACGTCGTACCCGCCGGCCACCGCGCTCACGGTGCTGTGCTCGGCCCGGGCCGGAACGGCGTTGATCGGCCCGTGCTCGTGCAGGGCCGCGTAGAAGGGATACGGGTTCTGCCGGCCCTGCTCGCTGTAGAGGCCGGTCAGGATCTCGCTGACGTCCACTGTCTCTTCCTCCCCAGGAAACGGCGGCGGGGGCGGCGTCGTGTCGACCGCCGCCCCCGCCCGGTGTCACAGTCCGAGCAGCTTCAGTGGTACGGCGTTCGCCATCACCGCGGCGCCCGTGTCGTTCGGGTGGATGTGGTCACCCGAGTCGTACGCCGGCAGCAGCCGGCTCGGCTGGGCCGGATCCCGCATCACCGCGTCGAAGTCGACGACGCCGTCGAACTCGGCGCGGCCGGGCCCGCGCAGCCAGGTGTTGACGGCCTGCCGGGTGGCGTCCTTCTCCGGGGTCCACACGCCCGGCCCGCCATTGCCCTCGTACGGCATGAGCGTGCCGGCGATGCTGGTCAGGCCGCGCGCCTTGACCTGCTGGTTGAGCTGGCGCAGCGTGGCGATGATCGCCTCCGGGCTGTCGCCGTTCATCCAGATGTCGTTGATGCCCAGGTGGGTGATGACGGTCCGCACCCCGGTCTGCGGGAACACGTCCTCGTTGAGCCGGGCCAGCGCGTTCGGGCCCAGCTCGTAGTAGCCGGGGAAACCGCCCGCGCCGGGCTCGGTGCCCTCGTGGTTGAGCCGGTTGCCGGCCAGGCTGAGGTTGAGCACACCCGGGGTACGCGGCTCCGGGCGGGCGTCGATCAGCCGCTTGGCCAGGAAGTCCGGCCAGCGGCGGTCGGCGTTGACGGTGCTGCCGTTGCCGTCGCTGATGGAGTCACCCAGCACCACCACGGAGCCGGGCGTGGCCTTGCGCTCCACGTCGATGCCGGACAGGAACATCCAGCAGCAGTTGGGCCGGATGGTGAAGCCGGTGCCGTCGGCCGCCGAGGTGAGGTCGGTGGCGCCGATGAAGTTGGTGACCTTGGACTGACCGTGGAACGTGACCGGCCCGGTGAGCACCGGGAAGTACAGGGTGACCACCAGGTCCTCCTGCTCGGTCACCGGGAAGTTGACCGGGTCGCTGAGCAGTTCGGCGCCCTTGTTGATGGTCGCCGTGCCGGCGCCGGAGAACGTCAGCTGCCGGATGCTGGCCGGGACGATGTCGGACAGGTCATCGGGGGTGGCGGTGTTCGGCCGGGCGATGGTGGCGCTGCCGACCTGGACGGCCTGCTGGCCGTAGAGGTTGGTCAGCCGCACCCGCAGGCGCGGCCCGCCCACCGAGGTCTGCACGGTCATCCGAATGCTCTGGTTGTTCAGGCCGGTCTCGGTCAGGCCCACGGTGTTCCCGCGGGTCACCGCCGCGGCCCAGGTTCCGGCCCACTCGGCGCGCCCGTGCCCGGCGCGGTCGTTCCCGGTCGGGCCGGCGCTCGCGGTGACCGCCGGGGTGGCGGCGATCAGCAGCGTTACGGCGGAAGCTATGACGTGCCATCTCTTCGGGGTCGGCATCGATCCTCCATGGTCGGCAGCCCCGGGCGTGACGCGGTCGGCGGCACCGGCCCGGGCGATGGACCGGAAACTAGCTTCCGGCCGTGACGAGCGTCAATCAACCTGATCGACATGATCAAATGCCCGGGGGGCGTGACGCAGCGACGATCGGCTCTGTCCGGCGTGGACCGCGGCTGCCTAGGCTCGGGGCTGGCGGCGGTGCGGTCGCCGACCCTGGCACCTGCCGTCATGTCCCGGCCCTGACCTGGCCGGACGCCGCTCGCGGACCATGATGGGGGCTGCCCGATGACCGACCGGCCGAACTATGTGCACGAGGCGCTGGAGCTGTTCGCCGGGTTCGGCGACCGGGAGGCGCTCGTCGGCGGCGGACGCCGCCTCACCTACCCCCAGGTCGCCGCGCAGGTGCGCGGCCTGGCCGCCGCGTTGCGCCACCACGGGGTACGCCCCGGCGCGGCGGTGCTGGTGATGCTCGGCAACACGGTCGAGGGCCCGCTGCTGCAACTGGCCCTGCACCTGCTGGGTTGCCGGAGCATGTGGGTGGCCCCGGTGACCTCGCGGCGGGAGGTCGACGAGTTCGTCGCGCTGTCCGCGCCGGAGGCGTTCGTCCACGACCCGCGTGACGCGCAGGCGGTGGAGGTCGCGGCGGGCCTGTCCGGCGTACCGGTGCTCTGCCTCGGACCCGGCGGCGCCGGACCGGACCTGACCGCCGGGGCCGCCGGGCCGGCCGCGGAGCTGCCCGCCGAGGTGCCGGCGCCGGAGTCGATCCTGCAGACCAGCGGCACCACCGGCACGCCGAAGCTGGTGCACCACCGGGAGAGCTTCTACCGGCAGGTGCTCGCACTGGCCGCCGACTTCCGGGGCGCCGGGTTCCCGCTGCTGCGGCACCTGTCGCACTCCCCGATGTGGCTGGCCAGCGGCCAGATCACCACGTTGATCAACCTGTTCACCGGCGGGGTGCTGTTCCTGCGCGAACAGTGGGATCCGGCCGCGTTCGTCGCCACAGTGGACGCCGAACGGCTGACCTCCACGTTCGTCACCCCGCCGATGCTCTACGAGGTGCTCGACCACCCCGACCTGCCGGGCGCCGACTTCTCCGCGATGTTCATGTTCAACGTGGGCGCCGGGCCCGCCGCGCCGGCCCGGCTGCGCCAGGCCATCGCCCGCTTCGGCCCGTGCCTGCGCATCGTGTACGGGCTCAGCGAGGCAGTCGTCATCTGCGCGCTGCCCGGACTCACCGAGGACCCGGAGCACCCGGAGCGGCTGCGTTCCTGCGGCCGCCCGTACGGCGACGTGTCGGTGGAGATCCGCGACGCCGGCGGGCGGGTGCTGCCGGCCGGCGAGGACGGCGAGGTGTGGGTGCGCACCAAGCTGAGCTTCGCCGGCTACCACGGTCAGCCGGAGCTGACCGCCGAGACGCTCGTCGACGGCTGGGTCCGCACCCGCGACATCGGGCACCTCGACGCCGACGGCTACCTCTACCTGGTCGACCGGTTACAGGACCGGATCCTCACCCGGCAGCGCAGCTGGCCGATCTACTCCCGCCCGATCGAGGACGTGCTCGCCGGCCACCCCGAGGTACGCGCCGCCGCCGTGATCGGCGTACCGGACCCGGTGGCCGGGGAGCTGCCGCACGCGTACGTGGTGCCCGCGCCGGGCGCGTCGGTGACCGGCGACGAGCTGATCGCGCTCGTGATCCGGGAACTGAGCGAGACGTGGGCGCCCGGCGCCGTCGAGTTCGTCGACGCGCTGCCGCTGAACCGGTCCGCGAAGGTGGACAAGCGCGCCTTGCGGGCCCGGTACGCGGCGGCCCACCCGGCCGGTGCCGACCCGATCGGCAGTCCGGCGTGAACCCGCGCCGGGAGTTGTACACCCTGGTCGGCGCCGACCTGCTGTCCAACCTCGGCACCCGGATCTCGGTGGTCGCCATCCCCTGGCTCGTGCTGGAGACCACCGGCAGTCCCACCAAGATGGGGCTCGTCGCGGCGGCGGAGACGCTTCCGTACATGCTCTCCAGCGCGCTCGCGACCCCATGGGCGGACCGGTTCGGGGTACGCCGCACCTCGGTGTTCGTGGACGCCGCGAGCGCCGTCGCGATGGCCGTGGTGGCGCTGGCGCCCTGGCTCGGCTTCGGCACGCTGCTGGTGCTGGTGGCGATCGCCGGCGGGCTGCGCGGCATCGGCGACCGGGTCAAGCACGTGTTGTTCAAACCCGCGGCCGAGCGGGCCGGGGTGCCGCTGATCCGGCTCACCAGCGCCTACGACGGCCTGGCCCGGGGCATGACCTTGTTCGGCGCGGTGCTCGGCGGACTGCTCATCGACTGGGTCGGGCTGACCCGGGCCATCTGGATCGACGCGGCCACGTTCGCGGTCTGCGCGCTGCTGATCGGCGTGCTGGTCCGGCCACCGGCACCGGCGCAACCGGCGCCCCGGGAGCCGTACCTGCGGGCGCTGCGCGGCGGCTTCGCGTACCTGCGCACCGACCGGACGCTGATGACCATGCTGATCGTGGTCTCGGTGTCGAACATGTTCGCCAACGCCAGCGTCGCGGTCTGGATCCCGCTCTGGGTCAACCAGGTGCTCGGCGACCCGGCCGGATTCGGTCTGCTGCTGGGCGTCTTCTCGGCCGGCGCGCTGCTGGGCAACCTGCTGTTCACGATGTTCGGCACCCGGCTGCCGGCCGGGACGACGTTCGCGCTCGGGCTGACGCTCAGCGGCGCGCCCCGGCTGCTCGCGCTGGCGCTCAGCGACGACCTGGTCGTGGTGCTCGTGGTGACGTTTCTGTCCGGCATCGGCATCGCGGCGGTGAACCCGCTGCTCGGCGCCGCGCTCTACCAGCGGGTGCCGGGCGAGCTGCAGACCCGGGTGCTGGGCATCTCCGGATCGGTGGCGTTCCTCGGCCTGCCCGTCGGCGCGCTGCTCGGCGGCTGGTCGGTGGCGCTGCTCGACCTGACCCCGGCGCTGCTGGTGATGTCGGTGGTCTGCCTGGTGCTGACCGTGGGGCCACTGCTGCTGAGCCGCGCGTCCCGGCGCCCGGCCGCGGAACCTGCCGCGCCCACGCCGGTCTGAGCCCGCCGGTCCGGGCCCGCCGGTCCGGGCCGCGGTGCCGGGGGGCGGCGGTAGGGTCGGGGCCATGGCGACCTGGGAAGACGTGCGGCGCATCGCGCTGGGCCTGCCCGAGACCACCGAGCGACCCACGTACGACGAGGCGCCCGCCTGGCGGGTCCGCGACAAGTCGTTCGTCTGGGAGCGGCCGCTGCGGCGCGGCGAACTCGATGCGCTCGGCGACGCCGCGCCGGACGGCCCGATCCTCGGCGCGCGGGTGCCCGACCTGGGCGCCAAGGAGGCGCTGATCGCCGACGACCCGGCTGTCTACTTCACCACGCCGCACTTCGACGGATACCCGGCGGTGCTGGTCCGGCTCGACCGGATCGGCGTGGACGAGCTGACCGAGCTGGTCACCGAGGCGTGGTACGCGCGGGCCCCGAAGCGGCTCGCCACGGCGCACCGGGCGGAGAACGCGTGACCGGCCCGGTGGACGCGATCGTCTTCGACATGGACGGCACGCTCGTCGAGTCGCACGCGGTGGTGCCCGCGGCGTACCGGGCGGCGGTGCGGGCCGGAGGCGGGCCGTCGTACACCGACGCCGAGGTCATCGCCGGCTACTCGATCGGCTCCCCTGCGGACCTGCTGGCGCACCTGCTGCGGCGGCCCGCCTCCGACCAGGACCTGGACCACTACCACACCGAGCTGGATGCGCTCGCCGGCCGGGTACGCGTCTACCCCGGCGTCGCCGACGCGCTCGCCGAGATCGCCGCCCGGGTGCCGGTCGGCGTGTTCACCGGCGCGAGCCACCGGGCCGCCGAGATCCTGCTCGACCGGGCGGGCCTGCTCGGTCACTTCGAGGTCGTCCTCGGCGGGGACCAGGTCGACCGCCCCAAACCGGCGCCCGACGGCGTGGAGGCGGCCTGCCGTCGGCTCGGCGTGCCACCCGGCCGCGCCGCGTACGTGGGTGACTCACCACTGGACGTACGCGCCGCCCGGCGCAGCGGCGCGGTCGCGGTCGCCGCCGCGTGGGGTCACCAGTACGACCCCGACGAGCCCGCCGACCTCAGCCTGAGCCGGCCCGGGGAGCTGCTGGCCCTGCTGGGCTGAGCCTCTTTCCCGGCGTGGGACGCTCGGCTAGCCTGCCGGGCATGCCATCGACGTTGACCGAGGCGACCGACCCGTGGTGCCTGCGTCCGGGAGAGGCCGCCGACCTGCTGCGCGGGCACCCGTGGCGGCGGTTCGTGGTGCTGGGTGACAGCGTCGCGGAAGGACTGTGCGAACCCGCCGACGGCTACCCCGACCTCCAGTGGGCCGACCGGATCGCCGCCGAGCTGCGCGCGATCCGGCCGGAGCTGGCCTACCTGAACCTGGGCCGGCGCGGACTGCGCGCGCACGAGGTCCGGGCCACCCAGCTGGCCGGCGCGCTGGCCTTCGAGCCGGACCTGGCCCTGGTGGTGTGCGGCGGCAACGACGCGTTCCGGTCCGCCTACGACCCGGACGCTGTCGACGCCGAGCTGACCGCCATGATCACCGCGCTACGGGAGGCGGGCGCGGACGTCATCACCGTGGGCATGTTCGACGTGTCGCACAGCCCGGCGGTGCCGGACGCGCTGCGCGCGGGCCTGGGCGAGCGGATGCGGCGGCTGTCCCGGCACACCCGGGCGGTGGCCGAGTGCCTGGGCACACTGCACGTTCACCTGACCGACCACCCGCTGGTGGCCGACCCGTCGCTGTACAGCAGCGACGGCCGCCACGGCAGCGCCCGCAGCGACGCGGTAGCCACCGCCGAAACCCTGAAGGTCCTCTCCACCCACCTCCCCCACCCCTGACCCACCCTCCCCCCGGCTCCCCGCCCCGCCCCGCCCCGCCCCGCCCCGACCCGCCCCGACGATCATGAGGTTGGCGGCGCTGAGCGTCCGATTTGTTCCCGTCAACTTCATGATCAGCGGGGTCAGGGGGCGAGGGTCAAGCGCCGACCCCGGATCCACCTTGTTGACCAAGGAGTTTGGGTCGCTGACACGCCCCCGTGAGGACCCAAACTCCTTGATCAACGCTGGGAGTGAGGGGGAACGGGGGTGGACGGGGATGGAGCGGGTCAGTCCGTCAGCAGGATGCCGGTCAGGAGGACGCCTCTCGCCAGGTTGAGGACCTCGTCGCACCCCGGGTAGCCCACCCGCGCCAGCGCGCCTGAACCTGTGCGGTCGAACAGGTACGGGGCGAGGCTGTACGGGACGTCGGCGGTGACCGTCTCACCGGTCTCGATCTGCACGAAGTCCATCGCCACCCGGTCCGCCTCGTGGTAGCGCTGAAGGATGTTGCCGCCCTCCGCGATCGCAGCGCGTACCCCGTCCGCCCACGCCACAGCTGTCATCTCCCGGCCGATCAGCACGCCGTGCCCGGCTGATCCGCCGGCCGGCTTGGCGACCAGGTCGGCCTGTTCGGCGAGGGCCCGGTCGAGCTGGTCGGCGGTGAGCGCCACGGTGTGCGGCACGTACCGGCGGATCAGCGTCCGGTCGTCCTCCGGCAGCAGGTCCAGGTCGTCCCAGAGCCAGGCGTAGTTCAGCTTGTTGCTGAGCAGCCAGGCGGCGCTGCTGACGAACATCGGCAGCGTGCCGGCGGCGAGCGCGCCGGCCACCGCGTCCAGCCCGGCGCTGGGGGTGACCCGGTTGGGCACGAACAGCCGGAACAGGGCGTCCACCGGGGCGCCGCCCACGACCAGCCGGTTCTGCCCGTCCAGGGTGGCGGTGGCGACCGGGGCGATGACCAGGTCGATGCCGAACGGGCGGGCCTGGTCGATCAGCGGGGACAGGATCCGGATGAACGTCTCCGGGTCGTCCAGCCCCGGGTAGTCGGCGTCGAAGTCCATCAGCAGCGCCACCCGGGCGCCGTCGGGCAGGCCGAGTGTGTCCCGGATGGCCACGAACCGCTGGTCCAGCAGGGACGGCGCGGGCCGGGCGCCGTCGAGCAGGTCATGGGTACGGTACAGCTCGGCGTACCGCTGGATCACGGTGTCGGCGTCGAAGCCGCCGCCGAGGCTGCTGTCGATGTTGTACTCGACGATGCACGGCACGCCGCCGGAGAACAGCACATCCGGCCGGTACGCGGCGAGCAGCCCCTCGTGCAGTTCCTCGTCCGGGTCGAGCAGCCGGGTCTCGCCGTCCGGCACGTCGAGCAGCAGGCGCAGCTCACCGGCGGTGCGGGCGCGGCGCCGGCAGGCCTCCAGGATGAGCTGGGCGATGCGGTCGCAGACCTCGTTCAGCTCGCGGAACGCGTCGGCGGTGAACACGGGCGGGCGGGCCAGCCGCCACTGCTTGTTGTACGTGGCCCGGCCGTGGAAGATCTTCTCCCAGGCCACGGCGCCGGTGGTCACCATCGCGGTACGGGTGGACTCGGGCAGGTCGGTCCACGCCTGGCCGAGCGGCGGCCACGTGTAGTTCGGGTCCATCGTTCATCCGTCCTTGAGGGTCAGTTGGATGGCGGCGGCGAGCTGGTCGCGGCCGGGCTGCACGGCCCGGTCCAGGGCGGGCGCGAAGGGCAGCACCGCGCCGTCGGGGCGGGTGACCCGGCGGGGTGGCGCGGCCAGCCGGGCCCGCTCGACCACCGTGGCGATGATCTCCCCGGCGATGCCGCAGGAGCGGTTGCCGTCGTCGACGACCACCAGCCGCTCGGTGCGGCTCACCGACTCGACCAGCCCGTCCCAGTCGAACGGGTAGAGCGTGCGGGGGTCGAAGACCTCCACCGACGCCTGCCCGGCGAGTTCCTCGGCGACGGCGAGCGCGTCGTGCACCAGGTGCCCGACCGCCACCACTGTCACGTCGGTGCCGGCGCGGCGGACGATCCCCCGGCCCAGCGGCACGGGCACCAGGTCGGTGACGTCGGCGCGCAGGTCCAGGGCGCCCGCCGGGGCGAAGACCACCACCGGGTCGTCGCAGCGGATCGCGGAGACCAGCAGCCCGTACGCGTCGGCCGGGGTGGCCGGTACGACTGTGGTCACCCCGACGTGGGCGAACAACGCGTACGGGTGGTCGGAGTGCTGCCCGGCCCAGCCGGTGCGGGAGCCGGAGCCGGGCACCACGTAGGTGACCGGCACCGCGCACTGGCCGCCGGTCATGAGCGGGAACTTGTGCGCGTGGTTGACGATCTGCTCGAAGACCAGGAACAACAGCGACGGGATCTGGAACTCCACCACCGGGCGGGCCCCGGCCAGCGCCGCGCCGGTGGCGAAGCTGGTGAACGCCTGCTCGGACAGGGGGGTGTCGCGGACCCGTTCCGGGCCGAACTTCTTCAGCAGGCCGGTGGTGACGTTCGCGGCGGCCACCCGGATGTCCTCGCCGAGCACCACGACCGACTCGTCGCGGGTCATCTCGTCGGCGAGCGCCCGGGTGAGCGCCCTGCGGTAGGAGAGCCGGGGCATCAGCCACCTCCGGTCCGGGCGGTGAGCCCGCTGGCGTACAGGTGGTCCAGGGCGGTCGCCGGGTCGGGGTGCGGCCCGGCGAGCGCGTAGTCGACGGCGGCGTCCAGTTCCGCCTCGACGGCGGCGTCCACCTCGGCCCGTACCGCCGGGTCGAGCCGTGCTCCGGCGATGTCCACCGGATCGCGGGACCGGCCCTCGGCCACCTCCTCCGGCGGTCGGTAGTCGAGGCGTACCTGATGTTCGAAGGTGTGGTGGGCGTCGAAGCGGTAGGTGCGGGCCTCGACCAGCTCGGGTCCGCCGCCGGCGCGCATCCGCGCGACGGCGGCGGCGGTGACCTCGCGTACCGCCTCGGGGTCCTGCCCGTCGACGGTGGCCGCCGGCATGCCGAACGCGGCGGCCCGCCCGGCGATGGTGCCGGCGACCGCGCCGTCGACCGGCATGGTGGTGGCGTAGCCGTTGTTCTCGCAGACGAACAGCACCGGTATCCGCCAGAGCGCGGCCAGGTTGAACGCCTCCAGGAGCATGCCCTCGTTGACCGCGCCGTCGCCGAAGAAGGTGGCGCCGACGATGTCGGCACCGCGCCGCCGGCGCTCCCACACCGCTCCGGTGAGGATCGCCCCGGCGGCCCCGACGATGGCGTTGGCGCCGAGGACGCCGACGCCGAAGTCGGCGGCGTGCATCGACCCGCCCCGGCCCCGGTTGAGCCCGGTGACCCGGCCGCACAGTTCGGCCAGCATCCGGGCCGGGTCGGCACCCTTTGCGAGCACGTGCCCGTGCCCGCGGTGGGTGCCGGTGACCAGGTCCTCGCGGTCCAGCGCCGCGCAGACGCCGGCGGCGATCCCCTCCTGACCGAGGTACGGGTGGATGCCGCCGACGATCTCCCCGGCGCGGACCAGCTCGATCGCGCGTTCCTCGAAGCGGCGGATCAGCCGGACCGTCCGGTAGAGCCGGAGCGGGTCGGAGCCGGTCACGCCGGACGGCCCTCCTTGACGGCGGCGAGGATGTCGTCCCAGAGGCGGGCGCGGGCGGCGAGCGCGGCGTTCACCGTGTCGGCGCACTCCTGCCACTTGGTGTCGTCGTCGCCGCACAGGTCGGCCAGCATCTGCATGGCCATCGGGGTGTGCTGCTCGCCGTCGACCTCGATGTGCCGCTCCAGGTAGTCGACGAACTTGTTGAGCCTGTTGCTGCGCTCGTTGACGGCGACGACCTGGGTGAACATCTCGGGGATGAGGTCCTCGCGGCCGAACGCGAACGCCGCGGCCTGGCAGTGCACAGGGGTGGTCTCGATGATGCGCCAGGTGGTGCCGGCGAACGCGGCGGACGCCGCGGGGACGCCGGCGGCGCCGAGCGCCTCGGTGACCGGGGTGCCGTCGCGCAGCAGGTCGACGAGCTTGTTCACGGCTGTGGTGTCGGCGCCGGCCTCGGTCATGCCCTGCACGTACAGCTCGAAGTGGCTGATGTAGCCGTCGCCGAGTTCGTCGCTCTCCTCGACCATGACGATGTCGTTGATGAGGCGGCGGCTGCCGGTCGGGCCGGTCGGGATCCACGGCACCGTGACGCAGGTGAGCTGCCGCTGCAACGACTTCAGCAGGGACATGAAGTCCCAGACGGCGAAGACGTGGTGCTCCATGAACGTGACGAGCGCGTCGTGGGTGTCGAGGTTGGCGTAGAGGGGGTGCTTGACCACCACGTCGCGGCGCTCGGTCACCGCCCGCTCCAGCCGCTCGATGCCCGGGTGCGTCTTACCCCAGTCGTACCGTGACATTGTCAGCCTCCCTGCTGGGCGCGGTCGCGCCAGATGACCGGGCAGTAATCGGGGTCCGCGTAGTCCGGCCGGCCCTCGTGGGTGCGGCGGACCAGCACGTCGTGGTTGTACGCGGCGAGGGTGCCGTCGGAGAGCGGATACTCCCGCCAGGCGTTGTCGCCGTCCTGCAGGTGCAGCGAGACGGCCCGGCGGGGCCGGCCGCTGACGTTCGCACCGCTGCCGTGGTAGGTGCGGCAGTGGTGGAAACTCATGTGTCCCTTGGGGATCACCATGGGGATCTTGCGGATTTCGGCGCCGTTGTACGCCGCGTTCTCGGCGAGCATCACCTCGAGCTGGTCGCGGTCCCGGTCGGCGAAGTGCCGGACCACCGTGTCGTCGGCGCCGATCTCCCGCCAGCGGTGGGAGCCGTCGACCATGGTGATGGTGCCCATCTCCTCACCGCAGTCGTGGAACGGGATGAACGCGGTGAGCATGTTCTCCGACGACGAGGACGCCCAGTAGTGCTTGTCGAAGTGCCAGGGCACGATGTTCGACGGCTCGCCGGCGATCGGCGGCTTCCAGATCAGCGTGGACTGGAAGATCCGGATCTCGGCGGCGCGGGCCAGCCGGGCGGCGACCGCACCGATCAGCGGCTTGCGCAGGATGCGGGCGATGCCGTCGTGCTCGTGGTGGACGTAGTCGTTGTGCCGCTGCACGTCACCCTTGGAGGGCTCCCAGTAGGCCAGCTTCGGCGGGCGTACCGGCAGGCGGCGGTCACGGTCCCCGGCGTAGTAGCTGTCGGTGGCGGCGACGAGTTCGTCCACCTCGTCGTCGGTGAGCAGCTTCTTCGACAGGTACCAGCCGTGCTCGGCGTAGTGCCGGACGTCCTCGTCGGAGGGAAGCAGCGCCTCCTCCTCGGCGGTCAGCCCGGGATCGATGGTGGTCATGCCCCAACCCCTCCGGCCGCGACGCCGGGGGTCGCCCCCGCCGCGGCCAGCTCGCGTTCCTTCGCTTCGTAGAGCGCCTTGATGTTGCCGCTGCCGAAGGTGCGCGCCCCGCGCCGCTCGATGAGTTCGAGGAAGAGCGTGCGGCGCACGTGCATCGACTCGGTGAAGATCTGCAGCAGTTGCCCGTCGTGGTCGGAGTCGACCAGGATGCTCAGCTCGCGCAGCCGGTCCACCGGCGCGTCCAGCCGGCCGACCCGCTGCTCCAGCCCGTCGTAGTAGGCGCCGGGCGTGCTGGCGAACCGCACCCCGCGCCCGGCGAGCGCGCCCACGGCGGTGACGATGTCGTCGGTGCGCAGGCCCAGGTGCTGCACCCCGGCCCCGGCGTGCCAGCGCAGGAAGTCCTCGATCTGCCCCGGCCGGGCGCCGGTGTCCGGCTCCAGCAGCACGAAGGTGACAGTCCCGGACGGGCTCTGCACCACCTTGGAGTTCATCGCCTGGCCGGCGACCTCGATGTGCTCGGTGAAGATGTCGGCGAAGCCGAACACCTTCTCGTAGTGCGCGACGGTCTCGTCGAGCTGCCCCGGCGGCACGCAGATCGCCAGGTGGTCCACCTCGGCGAGCAGCGTGTCCGTGCCGTCGGGCGCGGTCACCGGCTCGATCGCGCCGGGCAGGAACACACCCGGGTCGCCGCGCCGCTCGACGAGGCGGTGCACCACGTCGCCGAAGCCGCCGACCTCGGCCACCACCACCTCGGCGTCCGCGCCGGTGAAGGTGCGCGGCGGGCTCAGCGCCGTCGCGCCGCGGTCCACCAGCTCGGCGTACGCCCCGGCGGCGTCGTCCACGGCGAGCGCCACCACGGCGATGCCGTCGCCGTGCCGGTGCACGTACGTGGCCGCCGGGTGCTCGGCGGACAGTCCGGTGGTCAGCAGCAGCCGGATGCCGGCCTGGGCCAGCAGCAGGGAGCGCTGCCCGTCCAGCCCGGTCTCCGGACCGCCCTGCCCGCACAGCCGGAAACCGACCGCGTTGTCGAAGTAGAAGGCCGCCTGCCGGGCGTCCCCCACGTACAGTTCGAGATGATCTATCCCGTTGATGGTCATGGGCTTCCCCTGTTCCCCCCGTGATCGCGACCCGGACGGACGCCCGGGACTGGAGTCCGGTCAGCCCGCGGCCGGGGTGGCGGCCCGGCGGGCCGGCCCGGAGAGCCGGCGCAGGAGCAGACTGACGTTCTGGCCGCCGAACCCGAACGAGTTCGTCAGCGCGTGGCCGGCCCGGGTGGGCCGGGGCACGGCGCGGACGTGGTCCGCCTCGCACTCCGGGTCCGGGTCGTCCAGGTGGTAGGTGGGTGGCAGCAGGCCACTGTCGAGCGCCAGCGCGGTGGCCGCGGCCTCCAGCACCCCTGACGCGCCGAGCAGGTGCCCGGTGAGCGCCTTGGTGGAGCTGACCGGCACGCCGCCGGTGCCGAACACCTCGGCCAGCGCGGTCGTCTCGGCGATGTCACCGAGCTTGGTGCCGGTGCCGTGCGCGTTGACGTACCCGACGTCGGCGGGCCCGACCCCGCCGGCCGCCAGCGCGCGGCGCATGCACGCCGCCGCTCCGGCGCCGTCCGGCCGCGGCGCGGTCGGGTGGTACGCGTCGGTGTTCGCCCCGAAACCGGCGACCTCGGCGTAGCCGCGCACACCCCGGCCGTCGGCGTGCCCGGCGCGCTCCAGCACCAGCAGCGCCGCGCCCTCGGCCAGCACGAAACCGTTGCGCCGCTTGTCGAACGGGCGGCTCGCCTCGGTCGGTTCGTCCCAGCCCCGGGCCAGCGCCCGGGCGTTGCCGAACGTGTCGGCGAACGTGCCGAACAGCGGCGCCTCGCTCGCCCCGCACACCACCACGTCGGCCTCGCCGGAGCGGATGAGGCGTACCCCGTCGGCGACGGCCTGGGCACCGGAGGCACAGGCCGTGCCGACCGACGAGCTGTAGCCGCGGATGCCGTGCGCGATGGCGATCCGCGCCGATGGCATGTTCGGCAGGATGCCGGTGAGCAGGTACGGGCTGACCGCCGCCCGGCCCCGGGCGGCCCGCGCCAGCACCTGGCCCTCCAGCGTGGACATGCCGCCGACGCCGCCGACGATCACCGCGATGCGCTCCGGGTCGACGTCGCGGCCCACCTCGATGCCGGCGTCGGCGAGCGCCTCGGCGGCGGTGATCAGGGCGAGCAGCACCACCCGGTCGAGCACCTTCGTCTCCGGTCCGGAGGCGACGCTGCGCGGGTCGATGTCCGGCAGCACCCCGGCCACCTCCAGGCTGCCCGCCGCCGGGTGTCCCTCGGGCGGGCGGCGCAGCCCGGACCGGCCGGTGATCAGCGCGTCGAACGTGTCCGCCACGCCGCGCCCGGCCGGGGTGAACAGGCCCATGCCGGTGATGACGGCGGTCACGACGGCGCCTCGGTCAGGTAGCGCTCGCGCAGCGCCACCTTGCGGACCTTGCCGGTCACGGTGACCGGGATGTCGTCGGCGCGTACCGGGACGATCCGGCGCAGCGTGGCTGCCACGTCCGGGCCGAGCGCGGTACGGATGCGCTCGGTGCGGTCCGCCTCCGGGTCGGCGCCGGCGGCCAGCTCCAGCAGCACGTCGGTGGTGACTGTGCCGTCGTCCGCCTTGACGATCACCACAGTGCAATCGGTGACGTCGGGGCAGGCGGCGAGGATGCGTTCCTCGGACAGCGCGGTGAAGAACCGCTTCCCGTCGCCTGCCTCGACCGAGTCGACCGCCCGGTCCAGGTGGTAGTAGCGGCCGTCCTCGTCGGCGTACACCAGGTCGCCGGTGAGGTACCAGCCGCGCAGCCGGAACCGGTACGTGGTGACCGAGTCGTTCCAGTAGCCGCGGAACAGCGACGGCGAGTCGATGCCGAGCCAGCCGACCTGCCCGGGCGGCAGCTCGTTGCCGTCGGCGTCGAGCACGGCGACCTTGGCGAACCGGTACGGGCGGCCCACGCAGCGGCCGTACCGGTCGGTGTCGGTGGTGTGGGTGATGTGGAACATCGAGTGGCCCATCTCGCTGGAGCCGAGCCCGTCGATGAACACCGACCCGGGTACCCGGGTCACGCCGCCACGCGTCACCACGTCGCGGGAGCCGACAGCGACCAGCCGCCGTACGTGCGGCTCGTGCGAGCAGTCGCCGGTGTTGAACCACAGCCGCACCGAGTCCAGGTCGTAGCCGGACAGGTCGAAGCGGGCCAGCTCGGCCCAGGTGACCGAGAAGCCGAACACGCCGTCCGGGCGCCACCGCTGGATCGCGTCCAGCACCCGCTCACCGCCCTGGTCGGAGAGCAGGAACATCTCCGCCCGGTTGCCGAGCGCCTGGTTGACCATGAGCACTGTGGCGGTGTGCGGGGCCGGCAGCGCGTTGAGGATGCGTGTGGTGCCCTGTGCCTGCGGCATGGACAGCAGGTGGCGGGTGGCGGCGAACAGGCTGGCGTGCGAGTGCAGCACCGCCTTCGGCACACCGGTGGTGCCGGAGGTGTGGGTGATCACGATCGGGTCGTCCGGGTGGTGCCGGTAGTGTGCGGGTGCCGTGTCGGGGTCGCCGGTGCCGGCCTGCGCGGGCTCGCCGAGCATCGGCGCGCCCAGGTCGTGCCCGGCCAGCGCCTCGGCGTGCGCGGCGTCGGCGAGCACCCCGGCGGCGCGCAGCCGGCGGATGTACTCGGCGGCGATCTCGGGACGCAGCCTGCCGTTCATCAGCGCCGGGACGGCGCCGAGGCGGGTCAGCGCCAGGAACGACAGCACCATGTCGGCGGCGGTGCCGGCCCAGACCGCGACCGGGTCGCGGGGTTTCACCCCGCGTTCGTGCAGCCACGCCGCCCGGGCGGCGACCATCCGGTCGAGCCGGCCCAGGGTCAGCGGGGTCTCGGCCGGGTGGCCGTCGATCTCGGTGTCGAACGTGAGCCCCGGCCCGTCCGGGTCGGCGCCGTGGGCCAGCACCCGGGCGAGCACGTTGCCCGCGCCCAGCTCGGCGTCGGCCGCGAGCGCGCCGCGTAGTCCCTTCGTCCTCATTGACGTGTTCCCTCCCCCAGCAGCACCGCGGTCGCCTCGCCCGGCGTACCGTCCGGTGCCAGTTCGATCAGGATCAGCAACGCCTGTGCGGCGTCGCCGTCGTACAGCAGCAGGTCCGCCTCGGCCTCCCCCTCGGCCCGCGCGTCGCCGGTGGGGCTCAGGCACACCACCGGCCCGTCCAGTCCCCAGCGCGCCGCGACGTGCCCGGCCACGCTGTTCGGCACCGACTGGAAGAAGAACAGCGGCCCGATCCGCCCGCCCGCGGCCACAGTGGCGCGTACGTGCGCCGCCCCGGCGGTGTCCCCACCGGCGCTGACCAGCACCACAGCCGTCCGGTTGCCCGGCGGCAGCGGCCCGGCGCCGTACCGCCGCGCGAGGCAGCGCTGCGCCACCGCGGCCACCAGCGGCGCGAACGGCGAGTGCACGAACCCCGGCACCCCGGCCGGCCCCGCGCCCCCGTCCCCGTCCTCGGGCCACCGCGCCTCCGCGAGCACCACGACCCCCCCGTCGCGCGATCTTGCGGTTGGTGCCCCGGGCGCGGGCGTTGTGCCCGGTTCGCCGGGGCCGTGAGTGCAAGATCGCGGGAGGTCGGGGTGGGGGGCGGGGGCGGTCATGAGGTGCTCACCAGGAGGGCCGTGTCGGCGCCGCCGAAGGCGGCGTTGAGGGTCAGGGCGTGTTCGGTGCGCGCGGGGCGCGGGGCGTCGCGGATGACGTCCAGCGGGCACTGCGGGTCGGGGCCGAGCCAGCCGGCGGTGACCGGCAGCTTGCCGTGCCGCAGGGCCAGCACGGTGACCAGCAGTTCCAGCAACCCGGACGCCTCCAGCGCGTGCCCGTGCACCGACTTGGTGGAGCTGACCGGCAGCCGCCCGGCGTCCTCGCCGAACACCCGGGTCAGCGCCGCCGCCTCGGAGGCGTCGCTGAACGGGGTGCCGGTGGCGTTGGCGTTGACGTAACCGATCGCGTCCGGGGGCAGCCCGCCCCGGCGCAGCGCCGCCTCGACCGCCCGGGCCAGCCCGAGCCCGTCCGGGTGCGGCTGGCACGCGTGGTACGCGTCCCCCGCCCGGCCCCACCCGGCCACGCTCGCCAGCGTCTCGGCGCCCCGCCGGGCGGCGGCGCCCGCCGACTCCAGCACCACGGCGGCCACCCCGTCGCCCAGCAGCAGGCCCTTGCGCCCGGCGCTGAACGGGCGTACCGCGCCGTCGGCGGCGAGCGCCCGGCCGGCGTCGAAGAGCGCGTACTGGTCCGGTTCGACCAGGTAACCGGCCGCGACCACGACCCGCTCCAGGTGGCCCCGGCGGATCAGCGCCGCCGCGTCGGCGACCGCGCTGCTCGCCGACACGCACGCGGTGGTGTAGATCCGGGTACGCCCGCCGAGGCCGCACCGTGCGGCCAGGTGACCGGCGAGCGCCGGCACCGTCGGCTCGTCCCACCCCTGCGGTACGGGCAGCGAGTACGGCCCGCCGTGGGTGGCCAGGAACAGCGCCGACTCCGCCCGCCCGGCCCGGTCCAGTCCGGCGGCCCGGGCGGCGGTGTCGATCGCGTCGGTCAGCTCGCCGGCGAGCGTGCCGACGTCCGGCAGGGTGGCCGCCACCGTCACCCGGCGGCCGGTGGTGTCGAAACGGCGCACCGGCGCGAACGCCGGGGTGCCGGTGAGCACTCCGGCCAGCAGCGCGTCGGCGCCCCTGCCGAGGGCGCTGAGCGCGTAGGTGCCGGTGATCCGTACGGTCTCCCGCTCAGCCATCTGCGGGAGCGGTGAGAGAGCCACGGAACACCGCGAGCGCGTCGTCGACGGTGCGGATGCCGGCGAGTTCGTCGTCGCTCAGGTCCAGCCGGCGGTCGTAGCGCTGCTCGACCATGTGCACCAGCCAGGCCAGCTCCATCGAGCCGAGCCGGTCCGGCACCTGGTCGGCGGGTTTCGCGGTCAGTTCGGCGAGCATGCTCACCAGGTCAGCTCGCCCCAGGTCGGGCTGACCGGACATCAGGACTTGTCGCTGTTCGCGGCCACCCGGTCGGCGACCATCGTGGTGAACTCGCCGACCGTCATCAGCGCCAGCTTCTCCGACTCGTCGTCGGCGAACTTCACGGCGTAGCGGTCCTCGACGCGGACCGCCAGGTCGGCCAGGGCCAGCGACTCCAGGTCGACGCCGGAGGGGCCGAGCGTGGTGTCGTCGTCGAGCTCCTCCACGTCGTAGTTCATGTCGGCGAGCTGTTCGACGACGAAGGTGCGGACCTCGTCTCGCATGGGTTCAGACCTCTTCTCCGTGTACCGGCTGACGGTGCCCGGTCGGGACACCGTGTGCGTGTGAACCGGCGGGGTCGGGCGCGCGGGTGGCGCGTTGCCCGGCCGGTCCGGGGCGGGATTCGGGGTGGACCGGACGTCCGGTGGGCGTCCGGCGGGTGTGCGGCTCGTACAGCGGGCCGGTCACGACGCCGCATCCCGCAGCGCCGGGACGGACCGGACCAGCTTTCCGGTGGTGGTGCGGGGCATCTGGTCGAGCAGGCGCAGCGTGCGGGGACGCTTGAAGCCGGCCAGCCGCTCGGCGATCAGCTTGTCGAGCGTGTCCTCGGTCAGAGAGCGGTCGGTCTGGACGTACGCGGTGATGCCGTCGTCCCACACCACGACCGCGGCGACGACGCCGGGCAGGCCGGCGACCGTGGCCTCCACCTCGGTCAGGTCGACCTTCAAGCCGCCCACCGACACCTGCGAGTCCAGCCGGCCCTTGATGGTGACCAGGCCCGTGTCCGGGTCGACCACGCCGGCGTCGCGGGTGTGCAGCCAGCCGTCGGCCCACCGGGTCGGGTCGGCCAGTCCGACGTACGGGTTGGCCGGGCAGCTCACCCACAGCTCGCCGTCGCGCTCGCGTACCTCGATGCCCGGGGCGGGCGCGATGGCGGGCCGGTGCCGCCCGTACAGGTCGGTGCCGATGACGCCGACCTCGGTCATCCCGTACATGTTGCCCAGCGGGACGCCGTAGCGGCCGGTGAACGCGTCCGCCACGGCCGCGGGCACCAGCTCGCCGCCTGTGGTCATGCGCTTGAGCTGGGGCAGCGGCCCGGCCGGTGTGGTGGAGGCGAGCAGCCCGATGTGGAACGGGACGCCGAGCACAGTGGCCGGGGTGTCCTGGGCGGCGACGGCGGCGAGGATCGCGTCGCCGCTGAGCCGTTCCGGCGGGCACAGCTCGACGCCGGCGTGCAGCCCGTAGAGCAGGCCGCCGACCAGGCCGAGCACGTGCACCATGCTGGGGAGCAGGATGATCCGCTCGCCGGGCAGCGCGACGCCGTCGATGCGGGTGTAGCGGTGCACCTCGGCGACCAGGTCGGCGGCGGTGCGGCCGATCACCTTGGACGGTCCGGTGGAGCCGGAGCTGAGCTGGATCACCGCGTGCGGGCTGCCCGCCGGGCGGTCGGAGTACGCGCTGACCCCCGCGGTGACGTCGACGAAGATCCGCAGCGCGCCGCCGCCGGTTCGTACCGGGGCGACCACCACCTGCGGGCCGAGCCGGCGCAGCGCCTGGTCGACCTCGTGGTCGGTGAGCCGGTGGTCGAGCAGCACCGCCTGGGCGCCGGTACGCCAGGTGGCGAGCAGGTGCGCCACGTACGCCAGCGAGGGCGGCAGGCGCAGCGCGGCGGCGCCTCCGGCGCGCAGCCCGGCCCCGGCGAGCCGGTCCTGCGCCTCGCCGACGAGCCGGCGCAGCGTGCCCTTGTCGACCGGTTCGGGCAGGCGCAGGCAGACGTCGGTGTCGCGGCCGGTGAACAGGATGTCGTCCACCCAGTCCACCGTCGTCGAGGCAGGATCTTCCGCCACGGGATGTGCAGTCACGACCAGCCACCGTTCCACTGAGGAACTGGGCGGATCCGCCCAGCGGGTACGTCGTTCGGGGTATGGCGGAACCCTACGACGCCCCTCTTCTGCATCGCCAGATGCAAATGGCTAGATCCAAAACAGCGGCTGGGTGGATTGCTCAGGCTCGATCGGACAGGCAGGATCGGGGCCACGCCGGCAAGGTAGTCCGCCGGCCGCCGGATGCTGTCCTCCAGCTCAACCCGGCACCCACCCACCTGCCGGGCGGACGGCGTAGTCCGCGAGCGCGGGTGCGAGGGCGTCGAAGGCGACGTGCGCGTAGCCGGTGACGGCCCGCGCGATGTCGTCGTCGCCCTGCCCGGCGATGGTGCGGCGCATGGTCTCCTCGAACAGCAGCCGATGGATGCCGGCCAGCTGCGCGGCGGCGACCCGGGGCAGGATGTCGTCCTCGCGGCTCCCGGTCTCCTCGGCCAGGGCGGCGGCCAGGGCCTTCTCCCGGTCGTCGTGGAACTCGCGCAGACGGGTCACCAGCGCCGGACTGGCGGCGATCATCCGGGCGAACGCGGAACCGGAGAACCCGATGACCGGGTCGTGGGCGGCCACCGCCGCGAGGTAGGCGCGGCGCAGCGCCGCCAGCGCCGACTCGCCGGGCTCGCGCTCCCGGACGACGGTGGCCAGCTGCCGCACGAACTCGTCGTGCATGTCCAGCGCCAGATCCTCCTTCCGAGGGAAGTAGTTGGTGACGGTCATCTTGGACACCTGCGCGGCGGCGGCCACCTCGGCGATCGTCACGTTGTCGAAGCCACGTTCGAGGAACAGGCGGGTGGCCTGACCCGAGATGTTCTCCCTGGTCTGGCGCTTCTTCAAGGCCCGGAGGCCGGTGCTCTGCGCGGTCACGCCCCCCACCATACCTGGTACGAACCAAAAATTGTTCTTGACATGTTTTTAGGTTGGGCCTAACTTTAGGTCGTACCGGCGAACAGCCGGCACGGAAGGGAGCCCGACATGCCCGCCCACACCCGCGACATCGCCGCCGGCAAGCCCCGCCGCCCGCACCTCGCTCCGGCGCGCCGGCCGCACGTCCCCGTGGTCGCCCCCCGGCGCCAGCCCCGCCGGATCCCCGGCCGCCGCTGACCCGCCGCCCGTCCCGAGCCCCGCACCGTCCCGGAAGGAGCACGCCTCATGCTCGCCACCACCCCTGCAGCCGCCGGCCACACCACCGACGCGGTGGCCGCCTACCTCCGGACGATCGGACGAACGCCGCTGCTCACCGCCGAGCAGGAGACGCGCCTCGGCGCCCGAATCGAGGCCGGCGCCCTGGCGCAGCGGCGGTTGGACGACGACGGCGACCGGGTCGGCGCGGCCGAGCAGGACCGGCTGCGGCGACTCGTCGCCGACGGGCGTCGCGCCCGGCACCACATGATCGAAGCCAACCTCCGGCTGGTTGTCTCGGTCGCGAAACGGTACGCGCTCGCCGGCCGGCTGCCGCTGCTCGACCTGATTCAGGAAGGCACCATCGGCCTGATGCGGGCGGTCGAGAAGTTCGACCACCGGCGTGGACTGAAGTTCTCGACGTACGCGACCTGGTGGATCAAGCAGGCGATCGGCCGGGCCCTCACCGACCAGAGCCGCACAATCCGCCTGCCGGCGCACCTGGTCGAGGTGCTCAACCGGGTGAACCGGACCCGCCGCACGCTCGCGGGCGAACTCGACCGGGAGCCGACGCCCGCTGAGGTCGCCGCCCGGGTCGAGGTGCCCGCCGAAAAGGTGGAACTGCTGCTGCGGCACGACCGCGAGCCGGTCTCGCTGCACACGCCGGTCGCCGGGGCTGCCGGCACGACCGAGCTGGGCGACCTCCTCCCCGACGAGGCACCGGGCCCGGCCGGCGTCGTGGTGTCCTCCTGGCGGCGCCGCTACCTGGACGAGGTGCTCGGCACCCTGTCGGAGCGCGAGGCGGCCGTCATCTGCCAGCGGTACGGCCTCGACGACGACCGGCCGAGCACGCTCGACGAGATCGGCACGAGGATCGGGCTGACCCGGGAGCGGGTCCGCCAGATCGAGAGCCAGGCGCTGCGGAAGCTGCGCCACCCCACCCGCGCCCGCGTCCTGGCCGACCTGCACGCCTGAGCCGGCGTCAAGACCGCACACCGACCGTCCCACCAGGAGGCCGACCGATGACACCCGACCCCCGCACCGTCCACCCGCTGCCCGCCTTCGACCGCGTGGTGTTCCTCAAACCACTGGTGACGTCACCGAAGATCGTCGTGGGTGACTACACCTACTACGACGATCCTGACGACGCGACCGGCTTCGAGCACCGCAACGTCCTGTACGCCTATGGACCGGAACGGCTGGTCATCGGTAAGTACTGCGCGATCGCCTCCGGCACCCGATTCCTGATGGCCGGCGCGGCCCATCCCGGCATGGGCGTGTCCACGTACCCGTTCACCATGTTCGGCGGCGAGTGGGCCGAGCAGACCCTCGACATCGTCACCGCCATGCCGAGCCGCGGCGACACCGTCGTCGGGAACGACGTCTGGTTCGGCTTCGGATCCGTGGTCATGCCGGGCGTGCGGATCGGCGACGGCGCCGTCATCGCAACCGGCGCGGTGGTCACCGCCGACGTGCCGCCCTACACGATCGTCGGCGGCAATCCCGCCCGGCCGATCCGGCAACGCTTCGACGACGCCGACATCGTGCGGCTCCGCCACGCCGCCTGGTGGGACTGGCCCACCGGCCTCGTCACCGCGCACGCCCGCACGATCATGGCCGGCACACCCGCCGAGATCGCCCGGATCGCCGCCGAGCACGGCGTGGAACAGCCCGGGTGAGACCGCCGGCCGGCGACGCGCACCCCGGACGGCCGGGCCGCAGGGACGGATTCACCGGCGCCGGCACCGGGCACGGAGGTGCCCGGTGGACACCACCGGTCCGCCCCGAACGAGCGGAGGCGTCATGCGCTGGCAATACCTGGTCCTGCCCCTCGTGCTGATCCTGGTTCTCGTCGGGTTGCGGGTGTGGCTCCCCCGGCGCGCCTTCCGGGCCGGCCGCTCCCTCCGGCAGCGCGTCGACGGACGCGACTGACCGGGCTTCGTCAGCCCTCCCCGGCCGGTGGGGGCGCGGCGCCGCGCAGCACCAGCGCGCTGTTGAACCCGTCGAAGCCGCGCGCGCCGACCAGCGCGATCCGGCTGCGGGGCGGGCGGGGCTGCCGCAGGAACGTCAGGTCGCAGCCGGGCGCCGGCTCGTCCGGGCCGGCCGAGGCGGGCAGCATCCCGCGCCGGAACGCCAGCAGCGCGGTGGCCGCGTCCAGCGCGGAACCGCCCTGGTGCGCCCGGCCGGTCAGCGGCTTCTGCGTGGTCACCGGCGGGGTCCGGTCGCCGAACACGGTACGCAGCGCCGCCGCCTCGGCCCGGTCGTGCGCGGGTACCCCGAGCGCGTCCGGCCAGATCACGTCCACGTCGTGCGGGCGTACCCCGGCGCGTTCCATCGCCAGGCGCATCGCGCGGGCGTAGTGGGCCGGGTCGGGGCCGGTGGCCGGGTCGGTGGGCGCGGCGTCGTGGGTGGCGGCCCAGCCGGTGATCTCCCCGTAGACGCGGGCGCCCCGGGCCAGCGCGTGGCCCAGTTCCTCCACCACGAAGACGGCGCCGCCCTCGGCCGGCACGTACCCGCTCGCCGCGACGTCGAACGGCCGGTACGCCCGCTCCGGGTCGGACACGTCGCTGAGCAGGCCGGAGCGGAGCTGGCAGGCCAGCGCGTACGGGCTCAGCGGGCACTCGGTCGCCCCGGCGATCACCACGGGGGTGCCCCGGCGGATGGTGCGCACCGCGTGCGCCAGGCTGTCCAGCCCGCCGGCCGACTCGGACACGGTCACCCCGGACGGCCCCTTGAACTGGTGGCGGATCGACAGCTGTCCCACGCTCGCGGCGTAGAACCAGGCGATCGACTGGTACGCCCCGACGGTGCGGCTCGGCCCGCCCCAGAGCCGTTGCAGCTCCCGCTGCCCGAACAGGTTGCCGCCGGAGGAGCTGGCGAGCGTGACCGCCCACTGATACGGGTCGGGCGACACCTCGGGCAGCCCGGCGTCGGCGAGCGCCAGCCCGGTGGCGGCGAAGCCCAGGTGGGTCCACCTGTCGGTCTGCACCCGCTGCCGGGTGTCGCTGAACCCGGCCGGGTCGAAGCCGGCCACCTCCCCGGCCACCCGGGTCGGGTACCGCTCCGGGTCGAACAGGGTGATCGGCCCGGTGCGCCGGGTGCCCGCGAGCACTGTGTTCCAGTGCGCCTCGACGCCGACGCCGCTGGGCGCGACCACGCCGATGCCCGTCACCACGGCCCGCGCGGTCACGGTGCCACCGCGAGCCGGCGGAACACCATCGCGGACTGGAATCCGCCGAATCCGCTGCCCACCGACAACGCCACGTCCACCGGCACCTCCCGGGCCTCGTTCGGCACGTAGTCCAGGTCGCACTCCGGGTCGCGGGTGGTCCAGTTCGCCGTCGGCGGCACCACGCCGTACTCGATGGCGAGCGCGCAGGCGGCCATCTCGATCGAGCCGATGGCGCCGAGCGAGTGGCCGACCATCGACTTGATCGAGCTGATCGGCACCCGGTACGCCGTCTCCCCCAGCGCCCGTTTGAACGCCGCAGTCTCGTGCCTGTCGTTCTGCCGGGTGCCGGAGCCGTGCGCGCTGACGTACGACACGGCCGTCGGGGCGAGCCGGGCCTGCCGCAGCGCGTCGCTGATCGCCACCGCCATCTCCGCGCCGTCCGGGCGCAGCCCGGTCATGTGGAAGCCGTTGCTGCGGCTGGCGTACCCGGCCACCTCGCAGTAGACGTGCGCGCCCCGGCGGCGGGCGTGCTCGGCCTCCTCCAGCACCAGCACCGCCGCGCCCTCAGCGAGGACGAACCCGTGCCGGTCGGCGTCGAACGGCCGGGAGGCGTGCTCCGGGTCGTCGTTGTCCGGGCTGGTCGCGCCGATCGCGTCGAACGAGGCGACGGTGACCGGGGAGATCGGCGAGTCCGCGGCGCCGGCGAGCACCACGTCGGCCTCGCCGTCGGCGACGAGCTGGTGGGCGTACCCGATGGCGTCGATGCCGGAGGTGCAGCCGGTGGAGATCACCTGCGCCGGCCCGTGCAGGCCGTGCCGGCAGGCCACGTCGGCGGCCAGGCTGCTGGGCACCAGCGCCTGGTAGAGGTACGGCCCGCCGAGCGCGTGGTCGACCAGCCAGTGCCGGCCGGAGTCGCTGACCCGCACGTACTCCTGTTCCAGCGCCATGGTCCCGCCGACGGCGGTGCCGAGCACCACCCCGGCGCGTTCGCGCTGCGCGTCGGTGAGGGTGAGGCCGCTGTCCGCGAGCGCCTCGGCGGAGCAGGCGAGCGCGAACTGCACGTACCGGTCGGCACGCTGCCGTTCGGCGAGCGTGATCCCGGCGGCGTCCGGGTCGAAGTCGCACTCGGCGGCGATCTGCGACCGGAACGGCGACGGGTCGAAGAAGCTGATCCGCCGCGTCGCGGTGCGCCCCTCGGTGATCGTCTTCCAGAAGCGGTCCCGGGTGGCGCCGCCGGGTGCGACGACGCCGATGCCGGTGACCACTGTGCGCCGGCCGGTCACGACGGCTCCCGTGGCGGCGGTGCCGCGCTCTCGGTGTCGACGTGGCCGAGTTCCGGGCGCGGGGCGAGCGGTCCGAGGTGGAACACCACCTCGGCGGGCTCGTCGCCGGTGTTGCGCAGCCGGTGCCGCACGTCCTTCGGCACGTAGAGCGCCTCCCCGGCGGCCACCGGCACCGGCGTGTCGTCTAGGTCGACGGTGATCGCGCCGCGGGCGACGTAGAGGAACTCCTCGCTGTACGGGTGGTAGTGCTCGGCGATCCGCTCCCCCGGCGCGAGCGTGGCGACGCCCATGAATCCGGAGGTGCTGCCGACCGTCTTCGGGCCGAGCAGCACCCGCAGTTCCCCGCCGCGGCGGCGGTCGGCCGGTACGTCGTGGACGGAGACCCGGGCGGTGGTGGTGTCGGTCATCGCGCGCCTCCCGCGTGTGCCCGCTCGATCTTCTCCTTGATCACGGCGAGCTGGATCGTGCTGTTGGTGTTGATCCGGTTGGTCATGGCGGCGTTGTCGACCGGTGCGTCCGGCTTCATCGCGAAGTCCTGGGTCCAGGTCATCCGGGTGCCGGCGGGCGTCTCGTCGTAGCGCCAGTGGATGCGCATGTACTCGAACGGGCCGGTCTCGACGCGCCGGGCGTGCACCTCGCGGGTGGCCGGGTCGGCGGTGCGTTCGCTGACCCAGCTCCACGACACGCCGTTCTCGTCCGGGTGCATGGTGAGCCGGAAGCGCACGGTGTCGCCGTCGCGGTGCAGGATCTCCGCGGTGGCGTACTCGGTGAACAGGTCCGGCCACCCGGCCACGTCGTTGGTGATCTCCCAGACCAGCGGCAGCGGCGCGGCCATCTCCACGGCGTTCTCGGTGTGCCCGGGCGGGTCCGCCTTGCGGGCCACCAGGTCGGCGACGCCGGCGATGCTGAGCTGCCCGGCCTGTTCGGGGATCTTCACCCGCCACCTGTCGGCCACCACCGCCGACAGTTCGAGCAGCGCCAGGGAGTCCATGCCCAGTTCCTCCAGGCTCGCGGCGGGCGCGCCGGCGGCGGCGTCCGGGTCCAGGCCGCAGTGCGTGACCAGGATGTCGGTGATCTCGCGGGCGAGCGGGCGGTCGGGGGCGACGGTCATCGGTTCCTCCAGGTGGTCGGGCCGGCGGCGGGCACGGCGCTGACGGGGGTACGGCCGCCCGGCTCGGCCGCGCCGCGCGGGTCGGGCACGACGGCCCGCGCCGGGGACGCCTCGGCCGCGGCGTCGGCGGGCGGGGCGTCGGTGGGCGGCGCGTCGTCGGCGGGCGGGGCGAGCAGGCGTTCCACCAGGGCGGTGGTGTGCCGGGCGGCGCGGAACGCGGGGTCGCGCAGCACCCGGCGGGCGAACGGGATCGTGGTACGCACACCGGGACCGGCCACGTCGAACTCGGCCAGCGCCCGGTCGAGCCGGTCCAGCGCGGCGTCCCGGTCCGGCGCCCACACCGCCACCTTCGCCAGCAGCGAGTCGTAGTGCGGGCTGACCAGGTAACCGACGTGCCCGTGGGTGTCGACCCGGGTGAACGGGCCGCCCGGCGGCCGGAACCGCTCCAGCCGGCCCGGTGCGGGCGCGAAGTCGCGGTCCGGGTCCTCCACGTTGACCCGGCACTCGATCGCCACACCGTCCAGGCGTACGTCGGACTGGCGCAGCCGCAGCGGGGTGCCGAAGGCCACGTGCAGCTGTTCCTGCACCAGGTCGATGCCGGTGATCATCTCGGTGACCGGGTGTTCCACCTGGATCCGGCAGTTGATCTCCAGGAAGTGGCAGCGTTCGGCCTCGTCGACCAGGAACTCCACGGTGCCGGCGCCGGTGAAGCCGACCGACAGCGCGCCGCGCAGCGCCACCTCGGCGACGGTGTCCAGGGTGGCCTGCCGCAGCGCGGGCGCGGGCGCCTCCTCGATCAGCTTCTGGTGCCGGCGCTGCACCGAGCAGTCCCGGGTGCCCAGGTGCACGCCGTTGCCGTGGCCGTCGCAGAGCACCTGCACCTCGACGTGGCGGGCGTCGGCGAGGTACCGCTCGACGTACACCCGGTCGTCGCCGAACGCGACCTGGGCGGCGGCGCGGGTCCGGGCGTACGCGCGGGGCAGCTCGGCGGCCGAGCGCACCACTGTCATGCCGCGCCCGCCACCGCCCGCGGCGGCCTTCACGATCACCGGGTAGCCCACCTCGGCGGCCACCTCCTGCGCCTCGCCGACGGTGGGCAGCGTCCGGACGCTGCCCGGCGGCAGCGGCAGCCCGGCTGCGCTCATCAGCGCGCGGGCCGTCGACTTGTCCGCGAGCGCGGCCATCACCTGCGGCGGCGGGCCGACGAAGACCAGGCCGTTCTCGGCGCAGATCTCGGCGAAGTCGGCGTCCTCGGACAGGAAGCCGTAGCCGGGGTGGACCGCCTGCGCGCCGGTCTGCCGGGCGGCCTCCACGATCGCGGCCGCGTTGAGGTAGCTGCGGCGGCTGGCCGCCGGGCCGATCCGTACCGCCTCGTCGGCGAGCCGCACCGGCAGCGAGTCGGCGTCGGCGCTGGAGTGCACCACCACCGTGCGCACGCCGAGTTCCCGGCAGGCGCGCAGCACCCGCAGCGCGATCTCGCCCCGGTTGGCGATCAGCACCTTGTCGAACATCAGGAGTCCTGTCCGGTGACCGGTTCCAGGGCGATCAGCGGCTGGTCGTACTCGACGGGCTTGCCGTCGTCGACCAGCACCTCGACCACCCGTCCGGCCTGGCCGGCGGTCACCTCGTTCATCAGCTTCATGGCCTCGACGATGCCGACCACCTGGCCCGGGCGGACCATGTCGCCGACCGCGACGAACGGCATCGCCCCGGGTTCGGGGGCGCGGTAGAACGTGCCGACCACGGGCGAGCGCACGGCCGGCCGGTCGGTCGCCGGCGCGGCTCGCGCGGCCGGTTCGGCGGCCCGCGCGGGGAACGCCCCGGCTGGTTCGGCGGCGCGCGGCGCCGGGGGTGCCGGGTCGTGCCACTCGACCTCCAGCACCGACTCGCCGCTGCGCAGCCGCACCCGGCGCACCGGCCCGGCCAGGTCGGCGACGAGCTTGCGGGCCTGCCGGCGCAGCCCGTCGAGCACCTGCTCGGACTCGGCGTCGGCCATCACGCCACCTCCGCCCGGTCACCCGACGGCGAGGCCGGGAACGGGCCGGCTGCCGATCGGGCCGCGCCGAAGCGGCGGAACCGTTGCCGGCGGCGGCGGACCAGCGTGGCCGGGGGGACGGTGAGCAGCGGCGCGAGGTTCGCCGCGACCGCCCGGCGCAGCAGCTCGGCCGCGCCGCCCGGGTCGGCGTGCGCGGCCGGGCGCGGCTCCGGCACCAGCTCGTCGACCACGCCGAGGCGGCACAGGTCGGCGCCGGTGAGCCGCAGCGCGCGGGCCGCCTGCGGGGCGGCCGAGCTGTCCGGCCAGAGGATCGCGGCGCAGCCCTCCGGGCTGATCACCGAGTAGACGGCGTGCTCCAGCATGAGCACCCGGTCGGCGACCGCGAGCGCGAGCGCGCCGCCGCTGCCGCCCTCCCCGGTGACCACCGCCACCACCGGCGTGGGCAGCACGGTGAGCGCGAGGATGTTCTCCGCGATCGCCGCCGCCTGACCCTGCTGCTCGGCGCTCACCCCCGGGTCCGCGCCGGGCGTGTCCACGAGCGTCACCACCGGCAGCCGCAGCCGCGCCGCGAGGCGCATCAGCCGCAGCGCCTTGCGGTGCCCGGCCGGGCTGGCCATGCCGAAGTTGCGGGTCACCAGCTCGGCGGTGGTGTGCCCCTTCTGGTGACCGATCACCATCACCGGGCGGCCGTCCAGGCGGGCGATGCCGCCGACGACAGCCGGGCAGTCGGCGCCGAGCCGGTCGCCGTGCAGCTCCACGAACCCGTCGAACGCCGTTTCCAGGTAGTCCAGTGTGGTCGGACGACCCGGGTGCCGCGCCGTGCGTACCGTCTCCCAGGGGTCGCGGTCGGGCCGCGGGGTCGCGGTCGGCGCGGTGACCGGCGGGCGCGGCGCGGGCGGGTTCTCCGGCGCCCGGCGGCCCGCCTCGGCGGCGGCGAGCAGCGCCGCGAGCCGGCCCCGCAACGCGTGCCGGGGCACCACCATGTCCACCTGACCGTGCCGTAGGAGGTACTCGGCGGTCTGGAAGCCCTCCGGCAGCGTGGCGCCGGTGACCTGGCGGATCACCCGGGGCCCGGCGAAGCCCAGCCGGGCGCCGCTCTCGGCCAGCACCAGGTCGGTGTTGGTGGCGAAGGAGGCGGCCACCCCGCCGTACGTGGGGTCGGTGACCACGCTGACAGTGAGCAGGCCCGCCTCCCGCATCCCCGCGAGCGCCTGGCTGACGGTGGCCATCTGCATCAGCGACAGCGCGCCCTCCTGCATCCGCGCGCCGCCGGACGCGGTCACCAGCACCAGCGGGATGCCGTCGGCGAGCGCCCGCTCGGCGGTCCGGGTGATCAGCTCACCGACCGCGCAGCCGAGGCTGCCGCCGAGGAAGCGGAAGTCCATCACCGCCAGCGCGACCGGGTGCCCGCCGAGCCGGGCGGTGCCGCACAGCACCGCCTCGTCCAGGCCGGTCGCCGCGCGGGCCGCGCCGAGCCGGTGCGGGTACGGCAGCTCGTCGACGAACTCGATCGGGTCGACGCGTACCGCCCGGTCCGGCAGCGGGACGAACGAGTCCGGGTCGGCCAGCTGCGCCACCCGGTCCGGCGCGTCCAGCCGGGCGTGTGACCCGCACTCCGGGCAGACGTCCAGGTTGCGGCGCAGCCGCTTGCGGTAGAGCAGCGACGCGCATCCGTCGCACCTCGACCAGAGCTGCTCGTCGCGCGGGGCGGTCGTGGTCACTGTGGCCGCCCGGCGGTGTCGTACCTGTGGGCCGGCGCGTCGTAGCGGTAGAAGCAGTGCGCCATCGCGTCGCGCGGCGAACGCCAGGTCGGCAGGTACGGCGAGATGTACGGCCGCAGCCGCTCGCTGATCCGGATGAACTCCGGATGCCCACGGTTGTCCTCGACCGCGCCCTGCGCGGGCGTCTCCGTCTCCAGCAGATGGACGTAGAGGTCGTGCAGCCGGTACAGCGAGCGGTGCCGGACCCCGACCAGGCCGGGCAGCTCGGTCGCGTCGGACTCGGCGAAGATCTCGGCCACCCGGTCCTCGGCCGTCGGCACCACCTTGGCGACGATGAGCGAACGGTCCATTCGCGCCTCCTGCACGTCCCGGTGCGCGGCGAACCGGTCGCGCCGCACGGATTGCCACACGGTCGCGCCGGCGGCGTCTACCGGGCGTCAACCGGGCCCCATCGCGCCACAAACATGGTGACGCTGCGTTGACGCAAGCTGTGCGTGAGCTATGGGAAGATCGCTTTCCGGTTTCCGGTTGACGACACTTCTTCGCAGATCACAGGCGTATTACCGAGCCCACTACGGACAGTCAGGTGACCGACCGACCGTTGACTGAGAGTAACAGGCGTTGATATTCTGCGTCTCGGTCAGCCCGGCCACGGTGGAGCTTCCCGCCGTGGCGGAGGCGTTCCGACACCGGCGTCGCGGCGGCGGTCCGGGCAACGCGAAACGGTCGGGACGAGGGTTCCGGTGCTGGGGGGTGCGCCGTGTCGGGTGGATCGAGAATGCCGACGGCGGGCGAACCCGCCCCACGGGTGTCACTGCACCTGCTGGGCGGCTTCCAGCTGCTGCACGACGACACCCCCGTGGTCGTACCCCGGGGGTTGCAGCGCGTCATCGCCCTGATCGGCCTGCGCCCGGCCGCGACCCGCAGCCACCTCGCCGGGCTGCTGTGGCCCGAGACGCCTGAGGAGCGGGCGCTGTCGTCGCTGCGGACCGCGCTGTGGCGGCTGCGGCAGGATCCGTGCTGCCCGCTGCGCACCGACGGCGACACCGTCCGGCTCGGACCGACCGTCCGCCTCGACGTTGACGACCTGGTGGAGACCGCGGCGCTGGTCCGCGAGGGCGCCGTCCCGCGCGGCGCCGCCGGCGCCGGACGCCACGACCTGCTCCCCGGCTGGTACGACGACTGGGTGCTGCTGGAACGCGAACGGCTGCGCCAGCTGCGCCTGCACATGCTGGAGGAACTCGCCGGCAACCACCTCACCGCCGGGCGGCACGGCGAGGCGCTGGAGGCGGCGCTGGAGGCGATGGCCGCCGAACCGCTGCGGGAGACCCCGCACCGCCTGGTGGTCCGCATCCACCTGGCCGAGGGCAACGCGTTCGAGGCGGTCCACTCCTTCTACGTCTACCGCGATCTGCTCCTGCGCGAACTGCGCCTGGAACCGTCCCCGGCGATGACCGCGCTGCTCGACGACACCCTGGCGCCGATCCGCCGGGCCACCCGCCCGGACCCGCCGCCGCGCCGCACGGACCGGACCGCCAAACCGGCGCCGCGCGCCCCCACCTCGCCGTCGCCACCACCATCAAAGCCCCGGGGTACGCGGTGACGGCGAGGTGACAGCGCGACCGGCACCGTGAACCCAGCACCGCGGCGGCGAGAGGGGTCACGATGAGTCGACTGTTGGTGGTCAGCCGGATCGTGCCGGGCGCACAGGGACGGGTGGCGCAGATCTTCGCCGAGGCCGACGCCACCGAACTCCCCCACCTCACCGGCGTCCGGCACCGGTCGCTGTACTACCTGCACGACCTGTGCGTCCATCTGATGGAGACCGTCGACGTCGCCCCCGGGCTGACCGCGGAACTGCGCGACAACCCGCTCTACGAGCAGGTGAACAAGAGGCTCTCCGCGCACACCTCCCCGTACCTGCCGACCTGGCACTCCCCCCGCGACGCCGTGGCCGGCTGCTTCTACAGCTGGGACGCCGCCGACGTGCCTGCGCCCGACCGGATCCACTGACCGGCCACGGGCGACGGACGGGGCGCCCCGGAACCACGCACGGCACCCAGGTTCCGGGGCGTCTCCCTGCTCCGCGAGGCCGCTCGATACCGGCCTCCGGCACACGCTCGGTCATGCTGCGGCCACCGGCCGACACCGCCGGTCCCACCGTCGTGGCCCGGCCCCGGGCTGCCTGTCGTGCGCCGCGCGCGTGTGCGAAGCTGCCCCGAGTCTTTCGCCACCGTCGTGCACGTACATAGAAGGAGGTTGGCCATGCCGTCGAGCTTCGGGCAGTGGCTGTTCGTGATACTGGCCCTGCTCATCGGATTCGGCGTCGGCTGGGTGGTCGTCGGCCGTCGCCGGTCCGGCGCCCCGGCGACGCCCACGGTGGAGACCGCACCCGAGGTGACCGCCACCGTCGACGAGCCGCGCCCGGTCGCTGTGGTCGACGAGCCCCCGGCGACCGCCACGGTGGCCGAGCAGCCCGCGCCCACCGAGACGGCGACCACCGAGCCGGCCGTCGCCACCGCCGCAAGTACCGCAGACGAGCCGGAGGCGTCGTCGGTCGTCGCCGAGCCGGTGTCCTCGCCGGTCGTGTCCGAGCCGGCCGAGGCCGAGCCGGTCGCCGTGGACCGTCCGGCGGACGAGCCGGTGCCGTCCTCCGCGTCGGTCGCTGCGGACGAGCCCGCCGCCCCGGCCTCCACCGATGTGGACGAGCCGGCCGCTTCTCCGGCGCTCGTCGCCGAGTCGGAGCCCTTCGCGGCGGAGCCGGAGCGCGCCCCCGTCGCCGTTCCGGCGCAGTCGACGCCCGCCGACGAGCCGGAGGTGCCGGCGACGACGTCGTCGGCCGATTCGGCTGCTGCCGAGGCGGTGCCCTCGCCGGTCGACGCCGCCACGACGGCCGAGACCGCCGAGCCGGTCGAGACCGCCGAGCCGGTCGAGACCGCCGAGCCGGTCGAGACCGCCGAGCCGGTGGAGACCGCCGAGCCCGTCGCCGCCGCACCGGCCGTGGTGCCCGCGCCGCGGGCCTCGGTCGAGAACGACGTGCCGGCGGACGTGGCCGGGGACGCGGCGGACGACTTCCGGCGGATCCAGGGCATCGGGCCGAAGCTGGCCGCCGCCCTCCAGGACGCCGGCATCCGCACCTACCGGCAGCTCGCCGAGCTGGACGAGGCCGCGCTGCGGCAGACCGTGAAGGCCGCCGGGCTGCGCGCCGCACCCGGGCTGGCCACCTGGCCGCAGCAGGCCAAGGTGCTGGCGGGTGCTCCCGCCGACGCCGACCGGGTGCTGCCGGCGAGCGCCGAGTAGACAGTCCTCCACATTCCGGGCCGGTGGTGACGATGGTCGCCACCGGCCCGGTGCCTTTCCCCACCCCGTCACCTCCCCGACCTCGCGGCCCGCCCCGCCAGTACGCCGAGGTGGTCGCATCAGCACCCCGCCGACCCCGCCACAACCCCGAACTGGCGGCCGCTCCACCAGCACCAGCACCCGACGTGGTGACATCGCCACCCCGTCACCCCCGCCCGGGCCGGTATGCCGGAAAAGTGACCGCGTGCGGGCGGGCATGACTACGGTCGGTGAAGGGCCGGGACGGCCCGCCGCGCGTACCGCCACCCGCAGGAGCATCTCGTGCCCACCGCAGCGCCGGAGCCCGCCGGCCGGCGACCGCCGGTCCGCGATCCGGAGGCGCCGCGCCGGGTCACGCTGCTCGAACTCTTCTTCGACCTGGTCTACGTGGTCGCGCTCGCGTTGATCTCGCGCAACCTGATCAGCTCCGTGTCCTGGGAACGGGCCGCCGAGTCCCTGGTCATGCTGATGGCGATCTGGTGGACCTGGGCGATCACCACGCTGGTCACGGACATCTACGACCCGCAGCGCACCGAGATCAAGCTGCTGATCGTGGCGGTGATGTTCGGCGCGCTGCTGATGACCACCGCCATCCCGGAGGCGTTCGGCACCCGAGGGCTGGTGTTCGCCGGCACGTACGTGGCGATCCATCTCGGACGCGGCCTGTTCCTCATGCCCGCCGTACGGCGGCACCCGCAGAGCAACCGCCGGGCCCTGCGCATCTTCGCCTGGTTCGCCGTGTCGGCGGTGCCCTGGCTGGTCGGCGCGCTGGCCGCGCACGGCACCGCCCGGTTGTGGTTCTGGGCCGGCGCCCTGGCCATCGACTACCTGGGGTTCCGTCTGGCGTACCCGGTGCCGGGTCTGGGCGCGGTGCCGGAGTCCCAGCGCAACGTGACCGCCGAGCACCTGTCCGAGCGGTACCAGCAGTTCTTCATCATCGCGCTCGGCGACGCCGTGCTGGTCGCCGGCACCGTGTTCAGCCTGCACCACTCCGAGGTGGAGAACCTGGCTGCGTTCGCCACCGCGTTCGCCACCACGCTGCTGCTCTGGCGCATCTACGTGCACAAGTCCGGTGAGCTGCTGCCGCACGCCATCGCCCGGGCGGCTCAGCCGAGCCGGTTCCTCAACACCGCGCCGTACACCCATCTGCTGATGGTGGCCGGGGTGGTGACCACCGCGGCGGGCTTCGACCTGGTCCTGCTGAAGCCGACCGGCCACACGCCGCCGGCCTGGCTGGCGGTGATCCTCGGCGGGCCGGCGCTGTTCCTGATCGGCCGGGGCGCCTTCGAGTACGAGGTGTTCAGCCGGGTGTCGGCGTCCCGGCCCGGCGGGATACTGGCACTGCTCACGATCGCCCCGGCCGGGTTGTTCCTCGCGCCGGTCTACGCCTCCGCCGGGGCGATGCTGGTGCTGGCCGGGGTCGCTTGCGCCGACTACCGCCGCAGCCAGGGCCGCCCGCCGGAGGAGCCGATGCCACCGCACTGAGGTAATCGGAATCGGCCGTGCCGGTACCTGTGCGCCGTTTGGCGGATCACCCGCACGGGGTACAAGGCCTCCACCTCGAATCCACCACGACCCCAGTGGAGGCAACTGATGCGCGGCACCTCGATAGTCGGCGTCCTGGTCGTCATCTGGCTCATCATCGGCGCCATCGCCGCCGGTCAGCGCGGCTACTACGGCAACGACGAAACCAACTGTGCGGAGGCGGGCACGATCCTGGTCACGATCGTGGCCGGCCCGCTGAACTACATCGGCGCCAACCCGAAGGTGGACTGCAAGCTCCCCGAGCCGTCGAAGTAGGCGGCCACCCCCGTAACTCCCCTTCCGGCCCGCGCCCGCCCGGCGAGCGCGGGCCGTTCCGTGCCCGCGGCGCGGACCGTCACCACGCCTGGGGCGTCCTAGGAGGCTGGGTTTCGCCTGGTTTGCCGCCGGAACCGGTGGGAACGGCAGCGGTTCGCCGACGACGGAACGGAGAACCGGGCATGCGGATCGGCTACAAGCTCGCCTCGGAGGCGTTCGGGCCCCAGGAACTCATCCGGCAGGCGGTCCGGGCCGAGGAGGCCGGTTTCGACTTCGTCGAGATGAGCGACCACTACCACCCCTGGCTGGAGGTGCAGGGGCACTCCTGCTTCACCTGGAGCGCGCTCGGCGCGATCGCCGCCCGCACCACCCGCATCGGCCTCGCCACCGGCGTCACCTGCCCGTCGGTCCGCTACCACCCGGCGATCGTCGCGCAGGCCGCCGCCACCATGGCGCTGATCTCCGACGGGCGGTTCACGCTCGGGGTGGGCGCCGGCGAGCGGCTCAACGAACACGTCGTCGGGCAGGGCTTCCCCAGTGTCCGGGGGCGGCACGAGCGGCTGCGCGAGGCGCTGGAGATCATCCGGCTGCTCTGGCAGGGCGGCTACCGCTCGTACGGCGGCCGGCACCTCCAACTGGAGGACGCCCGGATCTGGGACCTGCCCGAGCAGCCGCCGGTGATCGCCGTGGCCGCGAGTGGCCGGGAGTCGGCCGGTCTCGCGGCCGAGCTGGGCACCGGCCTGTTCGCCACCGAGCCGAAGTCGTCGATCGTCGACCAGTACCGCAACGCCGGCGGCCAGGGCCCGCGCTACGCCGAGGTGCCGATGGCCTGGGCCACCGACGAGGAGTCGGCGGTCCGTGCGGCCCGGGAGACCAGCCGCTGGGCGATCACCGGCTGGAAGGTGATGAGCGAGCTGCCCAACCCGGTGAACTTCGACGCCGCCACCGCCTGGGTCGAGGACCACCACATCCGGCAGCAGTTCTCCGTCGGCCCGGACGCCGCTCCGCACGTGGAGAAGGCGCGCACGTACGTCGAGGCCGGCTTCGACCACATCGTGCTCCAGAACGCCGGGCCGGACCCGGACGGCTTCCTGGACTTCTGCGCCCGCGACCTGCTCGCCCGCGTCCGCGCGCTCGGCTAGCGCTCCGCGCTCCCCCCGCGCTCGGCCGGCCCGCGCACCTCAGCCGCCGACGTGGATGCCGGGGCGGCGGGTCGGGTCCGGCTCGGACTTGCGGATGATCTCCCGCACCACCGGCGGGGTGTCGCCCCGGCCGAGGATGAGGTAGCGCAGCAGGTGCGCGATCGGGTTCCCCTCCGACCACTCGAAGTGGCAGTGCGGGCGCACCCCCGTCGCGTCCCGCAACGCCAGCAGGATCGCGGCTATCGCGTTCGGCGCGGCCGGGCTGCTGGTACGCAGGATCCGGTAGCCGCCGGACTCCACCCCGTGCACCCGCAGCACCTGGCTGAACTGGGACGGGTCGCTCACGTCGATCTCCAGGAACAGCACGTCGGCGGCGCCCGGCACCGGGTTCATCGACCGTTGCGCCCGTTCCTTGACCCGGTACTCCTTCACCGACCCGCTCTGCCGCTTGTTGGCGATCAGGTGCAGCCGCCCGTCCCGGGCCACCGACTCGTCGACGAAGCGACGGGCCGGCTCGTCGAACTCGATCCGCTCGGCGCGCAGCTCGGTGGTCCGGGTGACCCGGGAGATCAGCGACACCGCGACGATCCCGGCGATGAAGAACCCGGAGATGGTGATGCCGTCGGGCTTGGCCACCACGTTCTCCACCAGCGCGTACAGCAGCACGGCGGTGAGCAGCGCGAACCCGGCCGCGGCGGCACGGCTGCGGGCGCGCAGCGCCGCGATGGTCACCGCTATCGCGCCGGAGACCATCATCGCGAGGATGCCCGTGGCGTACGCGCCGGCCTGGGCGTTCACGTCGGCGGAGAAGGCGATCGTGATGGCGATGCTGATCGCGGTGTAGACCAGCACCACCGGGCGCACCGCCCTCCCCCACTCCGGCGCCATGCCGTACGACGGCAGGTAGCGCGGCACGATGTTGATCAGACCGGCCATCGCCGACGCGCCGGCGAACCAGAGGATGAGCACGCTGCTGATGTCGTAGACGGTGCCGAACGCCTCGCCGAGGTGCTCGTGCGCGAGGAACGCCAGCGCCCGGCCGTTGGCCGGCCCGCCGGGGTCGAACGCCTCGGGCGGGATCAGCACGGTGGTCACGAACGTGGTGGCGATCAGGTAGACCGACATGATCAGCGCGGCGGCGGTGAGCAGCCGGCGGGTGTTGCGGATCCGGGCGTCCAGCCGCCGTTGCGCGTCCTCGCCCTCGCCGCGCACCAGCGGCATCATGCTCACCCCGGTCTCGAACCCGGACAGGCCGAGCACCAGCAGCGGGAACGCCAGCACGCTCGTGGCCACGACGTCGCCGGGCCCGCCGGTGTCGGCCAGCCGGCCGGTCCAGTCGCCGAGCAGGCCCGGGTCGGCGACGACCTCGGCCACCCCGGCGACCACCACCACCGCGTTCAACGCCAGGAACGCCGCCACCAGCGGGATGGCGACCTGCACGGCCTCGCTGAACCCGAGCAGGAACACGCCGCCGAGCACGAGCAGCAGCGCCACGGTGACCAGCACCGCCGCGGTGCCACCGTGCGGGAACGACGCGGGCAGCACCGGGTTCTCCAGCAGGTGCACGCTGGCGTCGGCGGCGGAGAGCGTGATCGTGATGATCCACGAGGTGGCGACGAAGCCGAGCAGCACCAGCACGAAGACCTTGCCGCGCCAGAACGGCAGCAGCCGCTCCAGCATCGCCACCGAGCCCTGCCCGTGCGGGCTCTCCCGGGCCACCCGGCGGTACATCGGCAGCATCCCGAACAGGGTGAGCGCCACGATCAGCAGCGTGGCCAGCGGGCTGAGCGCGCCGGCCGCCACGGCGGCGATGCCGGGCAGGTATGACAGCGTGGAGAAGTAGTCGACGCCGGTCAGGCACATCACCTGCCACCACGGGTGGGACCGGGTCTGGTGCTCGCGGACCTCCGGGCCGACCGGCTCGACCCGGTGCGCGAACAACCACCGGTGCAGCCGGCCCGCCGGCGGCGCCGGCCGCGTCGGGGCCGCCACCCGTTCGGGCAGCTCCGGCACGGTACGGCCGGACCGCTCGGCGTGGTCGCCGTGCCGCCCGGCCCGGGCCGCCGCGGCCGCGTGCGCCTCCCGGCGCCGCTCCCGCGTACGCCTGGGCTGCTCCGCGTCCCCCGCCTGCCCCATCTGCTCCCCTTCGTCCCTATGAAGACGGTAGGGGTTGTCCCGGCCGCGACCCGGCCGAACCGGTCAAAGATCCGGTCCGCGGGCCACCGCGTCGCGCACCGCCGCCGGGTCGGCCACTGTCACGGTGACCGCCGGGTGCCGCAGCCACGGGCCGGGGGCCAGCCCCGGCACCGGCTCGGCGAAGCGCAGGCAGACGCCCCCGGCCACGCTCGCGCCAAAGGTCACCCCGCCGTCGGCCGCCGACAGGTGCGGGCCGATCGCCCGCCACCAGCGGTACGGCCCGCTCAGCTCGGCGCCGGTCACGTTGCCCGGCGTGGTGCGCAGCAGCCACGGCCCGAACCGGACCACGAGCGCGTCCGGACCCCAGTCGAGCCAGGCTGTGGCAGGCCGTACCCCGAGCAACGCCAGCGGCAGCCGGAACGCCGGGTCGAAGCGGAACGGGAAGCGGCGGACCGGGCCCGGCGGGAGCGCCCCGGGGCCGGCCGGTTCGTCTCGCGGCACGGCGACGACGTACCCGGTGCGGCGCACTCGACACCCGCGGGCGGCGTTCCCGCGTCCCGCGCCCGGACGGCGGGACGCGGGAACCCCCCGTCCCGGCTACTGCAGGAACGCCCCGAGGGGTGACAGCAGCAGCCGGCCGAGCAGCGCGGCGTTGTCGTCCAGCCGCGTCCGCTCACACTCGCGGGCGTCCGGGTCGTGCCGGCAGCGCCAGATCTTCTGCGCGTTGCGCCAGGCCACGTTCCGGGTGTACTCCACCAGTTCGCCCTGGTACCAGTCGTCGATGTCGCCGTTGACCATGTCGATCATGAGTTGCCAGTTGTCCAGGTAGCCGCGGCGCAGCTCCGGGATCCGCTCGGCGAAGATCTTGTTGATCTCCAGGTAGTCGCGGTGCTGGTCGCTGCCGTCGATCGGCTCGGACTCCAGGCTGTCGAACGTGGTCACCAGCGCGAACGGCAGGTCGTAGTTGATGTGCGCGTTGACGCCCGCGGCGGCCGACGGCAGCGGCCGGGCGTCCGGGCCGCGCATCCGCTTGAACAGGCACGACCACGCCTTCGGGGTGCTCGGGCTGGAGTCGGTCCAGAACCGCAGCGCCTCGAAGTAGCGGGCCGCGAACTCCACGTCCAGCCGGGCCAGGAACGCCGGGTCGCAGAACCGGTCGTCGTACAGGCCGTCGAGCACGGTGCTGGTGATGACCAGGTAGAGCTTGTTGAAGTCGGCGAGCGGGCAGCTCTCCTCCAGCGGCGGCAGCCGGACCAGCAGATCCTGAAGCTTGGTCAGATGGTCCACGACCGCCGGTACGTCGGCGGGGTGGTCGGCCAGCAGCCCGACGATGTCCTGGTGCACAGGACCCCAGACCGGTTCGGTCATCTCTCCTCCACAACGGCCGGCGCCCCCACGACGCCACCACCCCTGTTCCGCGGGACAGCCTGCCAGCCGCCGTCCACACCGCGGATCCGTCGAACGACGTATTGCCGGCGTACGCCTACTCCGCGCCGTTGCGCAGGAAGATGGCGCTGGCCTGCACGCGCGTGCGGACCTGGAGCTTGTCGAAGATGTGCGAGACGTGGACGCCGATGGTCCGCTCGCTGATGAACAGCCGCTGGCCGATCTCCCGGTTGGTCAGCCCCTCCGCGACCGCGGCGAGCACCTCCCGCTCCCGCGCGGTGAGCGTCGCCAGCTCGTCCACCGCCGGCCCGGCGGGCGCCGCCGCCCGCTGCCGGGGCACCGGCGCGGGATCCGGCGCGGCGTCCAGGGTCACCCGGGCCCGCGAGGCGATGGTACGGATCTCCGCGGTCAGCGGCACCGCGCCGAGCGACTGGGCCATCGCGTACGCCCGGTGCAGCAGCTTGCCCGCGGTGGCCACCCGGCTGCGGCGGGCCAGCAGCGCCTCGGCCTGCCGCAACCGGGAGTACGCGGCCGGGTAGGGGTGGTTGCGCCGGTCCCACTCGAGCGCGGAGCGCTCCCACAGCGCGGGGTCGCCCCGGCCGTCGTCGAGCCGGCTCAGCTCGGCGTCGCAGAGCGCGAGGAACCCCTCCGCGACGTAGCGCACCGGTGCGCCCGCCTTGGCACTCTTGCCGGTCACCCGGTCGACCACCTCGCGCAGCCGGCGTACCGCGTTCGGGTCCACCTCGATCGTGCGGCTGGCCGCCGCCTCGGCCTCCGCGCGCAGTCCGTGCCAGGCCAGCGTGGCCAGCACGATCACGTCGTCGGAACGGCTCTCGGTCAGGCCCCGCTGCACCGCCTGCCGGGCCAGGTCGTGCCGGCCCTGCCACATGGCCAGGCCGGCCCGCAGGATGAGCATCGGCAGCACGTGCCGGGCGCCGCCGCCGGCCAGCACCGTCGCGACCGCCTCCAGATCGCGGTCGGACGCCTCGACGTCGCCGTACCCGACGGAGAGCCGGCACCGGGCCAGCAGCAGCTCGACCGCGTCGGCCCCGGACGGGCGGTGCCGCAGCGCGGCGGCGACGACCTTCTCCGCCTCGGCCCACTGCCCCACCCGGAACAGCCCGTTCGTCGCCACCGCCAGCAGCCGGGTCTCCCAGGTGCGGCCGAGCCCCAGCTCGGCGACCCGGTCGGCGCCCCGGCGGGCCACCACCACACCCTCCTCGAGGATGTTCAGCGGCCCGGTGAGCAGCTCGGCCAGGTGCAGGTACGCGCACGCCACGTCCTCCGGCCGGCCGGACCGCTCGGCGGTGTCCAGCGCCTGGCGCATCACCGCCAGCCCGGCGGCCGGATCCTCCAGGAACGCCTCGCTGAAGCCGAGCGCGGCGCTGGCCATCACCACCTCGGAGGTGGTGCCGGGAACGTCGGCGGCGAGCGCGAGGGCCTCCCGGGCCTGGTCGCCGGCCTCGGCGTAGCGGCCCAGGTGCAGCAGCAGCTCGGCCAGCCGGGCGGCGGCGGTGCACCGCTCCCGCGGCGTGCAGTCGGGCGAGTCCAGCACCCGCCGGTACTCCTGCTCGGCGGGGGCCGACCGGCCGGCCGCGGCCAGGTAGCGGGCCCGGCGGATGCGCAGCGCGCAGACCGGCGGGCCGGACGGGTCGTCGGCCAGCTCCTCCAGCAGCGTCAGGGCGCGGGCGTGCTCCCCGCTGTGGTGCGCGGCCTCGGCGGCGTGGCTGAGCAGCTCGGCCCGATCCACCTCGACCGGCTCGGGCCGCGCCCCGTCGGGCAGCACGGCGGCCGGCTCGGTGGCCAGGGTCAGCGCGGCGGACCAGTGGCGGTGCGCCTCGGCGTACCCGTGCAGCCGTTCCGCCTCCCGGGCGGCGGCCATCGCGGCGGGCAGTGCCCGGGCCGGCTCGCCCGCGTGCCGCCAGTGATGGGCCAGCCGTGCCTGGTGCAGCTCGGCCGGTACGGCGGTGAGCGCCTCGGCGTAGCGGCGGTGCAGTGCGGCCCGCTCGGCGGGCAACAGCTCGTGGGCCAGGACCTCGGCGACCAGCCGGTGCCGCAGCCGGTAACCGTCGTCGGCGCCGACCAGCAGGCGGTGCGCGACCGCCTCGCGGACCGCGTCGAGCAGCTCCTCCTCGGGCAGCCGCACCACCTGGGCCAGCAGCCAGTGCTCGACCGGCTCGACGCCGACCGCCACCGCGTGCACCACCGCGTGCGCCGGCTGGGGCAGCGCGTCGACCCGGTCGAGGAACACCTCGCGCAGCGTGTCGGAGAGGCCGTCGCGGCCGTCGCGCCGGTCGCGGGCCAGTTCCTCCACCACGAACGGGTTGCCGCCGCTGCGCTGCCAGAGCTGGTCGGCGGCCTCCGGCGGCAGCGGCGCGCCGACCACGGCGGCGGCCAGTTCGTCGGTGGCGGACCGGTCCAGCGGCAGCAGGTCGATCACCCGCACCGAGCGTAGCCGGCGCAGCTCGGTGAGCACCCGGCGCAGCGGGTGCGCGCCGCGCAGCGACTCGGCCCGGATCGCGGCCAGCACGGAGAGCTGGAGGTCGCCGAGGCCGGCCAGCAGATAGAGCAGGAGCTGCCGGGTGCTGCGGTCGACCCACTGTAGATCGTCGAGGACGAGCACCAGCGGCCGTCCACCGGCCACCACGTGCAGGCCCTGGGCGACGCGTTCCAGCAGCGCGCCGGCGCCGTCCGGGCCGGGGGTCTCCTCGTCGAAGACCTGCAACACCCCGCGGATCGCCGACGTGGTGCGCGCCTGCGCCTGCTCGGCGTCGAGCCGGCGCAGCGCCTGCCGTACCGGGTGCAGCGGCGAGGCGTCTCCGATGTCGAGGCAGGTGCCGGTGAGCACCAGGGCGCCGGTCTGCCGCAGTTGCTCTCCGACCTCGGTCAGCAGGCGGGTCTTGCCCACCCCGCTCTCTCCGGTGAGGAACACCGCGCCGGTCTGCCCGGGCCGTAGGTCGTCGAAGAGCGCCGACCGCAGCGTCGCCATGGTCCCGGTACGGCCGACGAGCGGTGCCGTGTCCACGTCGCTGGCCATGGGACGCAGCCTAGTCACAGGTCCCCGCACCGTTCTACGGCCTCGGGGCCGGACTCGTACCTCTCGCGTCGACTACACGACTAATGGTTGCGGGTGCCCGACATACGTCGTCCTACAGATCCCCCGACAACCCGGTGGTGAAAGTCTGCTGAGGTCGTCGGGCACCACGATCGGGAAAGGGTGGGTGCGATGTTGATCACCACGCCCGCAGGGAGTCGGGAAGCCGTCATCGCGGCGTGCCGGCCGGTGCCCGAGGAACGACGTACCGTCACCGTCCTCTTCGTCGACATCGTCGGCTCGACCCGTCTGGTCGAGCGGCTCGACCCGGAGGACGTACGCGCGTTGCAGCGCGCCTACTTCGGCACCGTCGCCTCGGTGCTGCGCCGCTGGCGGGGCGTGGTGGAGAAGTACGTCGGCGACGCGGTGATGGCGCTGTTCGGCACGTCCGGATCGGACGGTCTCGACGCGTACCGGGCGGTGCGGGCCGGGCTGGACATCCAGGCCGCGCTGGAGCGGCGGCGACCGGCCGGCATCCGGCTGCGCGTGCGGGTCGGCGTGGCGACCGGCGAGGTGCTGCTGGACCTGGCCGGGGTCCACGACGGCGGCCACGGCGCGGCCAGCGGCGCGGTGATCACCACGGCGGCCCGCCTCCAGGAGCACGCGCCGCCCGGCGGGGTCGTGGTCTGCCCGGTCACCCGCACCGCGGTGGCGGGGCTGGTCGAACAGCGTCCACTCGCCACCCTGACGCTGGCCGGCAAGGCCCTGCCGCTGGATGTGTGGCGGGTGACCGGGGCGGCCGGGAGCAGACCGGCCCGGCACCGCGTCCCGCTGGTGGGCCGCCGCCGGGAACTGGCCGGCGCGGCCGACGAGGTGACCCGGGCACTGCGCGAGCGCCGTCCCCGGTGGATCTCGCTGGTCGGGCCGCCGGGCAGCGGCCGCAGCCGGCTGCTGCACGAGGTGACCCGCGCCGTGTCGCACGTGGACGGTGTGCCGGTGCGCCGGCGGGTGACGGCCTGCCCGCCGTACCCGTGCGGGGAACTGGCGCCGCTGGCCGACCTGGTCCGTCCCCGGCCGGACGGCTCGGTCGCGGACGGCCCCGTCGCGGACGGCCCGGGCAGCGGCGCGCTCGCGGCGTTCCTCGCCGCGCCGGACGACGACACGGTGGCGGCCCGCGCCGTGGTCGCCTGCCGCGAGGCGCTGCTCGGCCTGGCCGCCGACGCACCGGTGGTGGTCGCGGTGGACGACCTGGACCGGGCCGCCCCGGCGCTGCGCCGGTTCCTGCACCAGCTCCACGTGGCCGCGGGTGAGCGGGGACTTCCCCTGGCGGTGGTCACCACGTGCGGCTCCGGCTCGGCCGACCCGCTGCCCACCCCGGCGCGGCGGATCCCGGTGGAGCCGCTGGGCCCGCTGGACACCGGGCGCCTGCTGCGGCACCTGCTCGACCGGGCCGGGCGGCCGGCCGCGCTCGCCGCGCGGCTGGTCGCGCTGGTCGGCGGCAGTCCGGCGGTCGCGACCGCGTACGCGTCCGCGGACCCGGCCGGCGAGCCGGGTGGCGTACCGGCCGCCGCGCGCCGCCTGGTGGACGCCCGGCTGGACCGGCTCGACGGTACGCACCGGGCGGTGCTGCTGGCCGGCGCCGCCCGGAGTGGCCCGGTCGTGGCCGCCTCGGTGGAGGCGATGCTCGGCTGGCCCGCCGGCCGGGCCGAGCCGGTGCTGCGGGCCCTGGCCGCCGCTGGGCTGATCCGCCGGGTCACGACGGACGGCTGGGCGGTTGACGCGCTGGTGGCGCGGGTGGCCGCGATGCGGCTGTCCCGTGCGGTACGCGCGGACTTCGCCCGCCGCCTGCGCGCCGCGAAGGACACCGCTGCCGGCCGTGTGCCGGCAGCGGGAACCGGCGTCCCGTCCCGGGGCGCCGGCGAGCGGGAGGTCTGCCCGCTCGGGGCGGGACGGTCGCGCCGGTCGGGTGGAGGGGCCCGACCGGCGCCCGTCCCGCCGGACCGGCCGGACGGGTCCGACGCGCTGTGTCCGGTGCCCGGGCAGCCGGGCCGGTCCGGCGCGCTCCGGGCGGTGCCCGCACGGCCGGGGCAGCCGGTGCGCGCCGGACCGGCGACGGGCGGCGCGACGGGGACCGTCGCGGATGCCGCGGAGTGGTCCCGGTGGTGGAACGGCCCGGCGTCCGCGGTCACGGCGTGGCCCGGTCAGCGGACCGATCCGTCACCAGCGGTCCCGGCACGGCAGGAGCGGCGGACCGGTCCGCCCGGGCGGGTGGGCCGGAACCGGCGAAGAACCGGGTCCGGCGGGCAGGCGCTCGGGCTGGCCGCATGACGTCCGGGTCGGAGCGGGCACGGGGCCACTCCGGCCCGGACGTCACCCGGCACGCAGGTGTGCGGGCGCGGGCCGGCGGGCCGGCGATCAGTCGCGGGCGATGGTGCGGCTGCGGCCCCGGAACTCGGCCACCACCTCGTCCCCGCGTCGCACGCTCACGTCGTAGATCCCGCTGCGGCCGTGCCGGACCCGCTCGGTGGCGTACGCCTCCAGCAGGTCGCCCTCGCGTACCGGGCGCAGGAAGCTGATCTCGCCGCCGGCCGCCACCGTGGCCGGGCCGTGGCTGTTGCACGCCAGCGCGAACGCGGTGTCGGCGAGCAGGAACACGAAGCCGCCGTGCCCGATCGCGTGCCCGTTGAGCATCGACGGGGTGACCCGCATCCGAGCGACCGCCGCGCCGTCGCCGGCCGAGACGAGTTCGATGCCGAGCCCCTTGGACGCCACGTCGGCGTCGAACATGTCGTGCGCCGCGGTACGGCCGCCGTCACCGCTCATCTCAGGACTCCCGCCGCTGGTCGACGATGCGGCGCATCTTGCCCATCGAGCGTTCCACCCCGTCCGGCTCGATGACCCGTACCGCCACTGACACCCCGATGGTGTTCTTGACCTGCTCGACCAGCGTCGCGCCGGCCCGCTCGGCCTCGTCGGCGGCGGCGCCCGCGCGTCGCTCCACGTGCACGGTGAGCGTGTCGAGCCGGCCCCGCCGGTCGAGCACGCACTGGAAGTGCGGCGACAGGGCCGGGGTACGCAGGATCAGCTCCTCGATCTGGGTCGGGAAGACGTTCACTCCCCGGACGATCATCATGTCGTCGGTACGCCCGGTGATCTTCTCGATCCGCCGCATCGGACGGGCGGTGCCGGGCAGCAGCCGGGTCAGGTCGCGGGTGCGGTAGCGGACCACCGGCATGGCCTCCTTGGTCAGCGAGGTCAGCACCAGCTCACCCCGCTCCCCGTCGGGCAGCACCTCCCCGCTGACCGGGTCGATGATCTCCGGATAGAAGTGGTCCTCCCACAGGTGCAGGCCGTCCTTGGTCTCCACGCACTCGACCGCCACACCCGGGCCCATCACCTCGGACAGGCCGTAGATGTCGAGCGCGTGCATGTCCAGGCGCTGCTCCAGCTCGCGGCGCATGTCCTCGGTCCACGGCTCGGCGCCGAAGACACCGACACGCAGCGAGGTGGCGCGCGGGTCGACGCCCTGACGTTCCATCTCGTCCACGATGGCGAGCATGTAGCTGGGGGTCACCATGATGACCTCCGGCTCCAGGTCGCGGATCAGCATGACCTGGCGCTCGGTCATGCCGCCGGACACCGGGACGACGGTGCAGCCCAGTTCCTCGGCGCCGTAGTGCGCGCCGAGACCGCCGGTGAACAGCCCGTAGCCGTACGCGACGTGCACCCGGTCGCCGCGGCGGCCCCCGGCAGCCCGGATCGAGCGGGCCATGAGCTTCGCCCAGGTGTCCAGGTCGGCGCGGGTGTAGCCGACCACTGTGGGACGGCCGGTGGTGCCGGAGGAGGCGTGCAGCCGGGCGACACGCTCGCGGGGCACCGCGAACATGCCGAACGGGTAGTTCTCGCGCAGCTCCGCCTTCGCGGTGAACGGGAAGCGGGCCAGGTCGGCCAGCTCACGCAGGTCGCCGGGGTGGGCGCCGAGGGCGTCGAACGCGCGCCGGTAGTGGGGCACGTTGTCGTACGCGTGCCGCAGCGAGTGCCGCAGCCGGTCCAGTTGCAGCGCGCGCAGCTCGTCGACACCGATCCGCTCGACGGGATCCAGCTCGTCCGGACGGGGCGTGCGCTCCTCCACGGTGACCTCCTGGCACGACGGGCCCCGGACGCCGCGCGCCGGGCGCTGCCGCCCACCGTACGCCCGCCTCCCCCTCCCCCGCTCTCTCCCCCGCGATCTTGCACTTGCCGCCCCTCGGATGCCGCGAATGTCCGGTCCGCCGGGGCGGAACCTGCAAGATCGCGGAGAGCCGAGGGCCGAGCGCGGGGGCAGGGTTATGCTCGCGGGTGCTGGTGGGAGGTGTTGTGTCCGATCCCCGCGTCGACCCGGACGTCGATCTGCGCGTACCGGCGGACCGGACGGAACTGTCCGCGCACCCGGCAGTCGTACTCGGCGTGATCGCCGCCGGTGGCGTGTCCGGCGCGCTCGCACGGGCGGGCGCCCAGGCGGCGGTGCCGCACCAGCCCGGCGAGTTCCCGTGGGCCACGTTCTCCGTCAACGTGGTCGGGTGCCTGCTCATCGGCGTGCTGATGGCGGTGCTCGCCGCCCGCCCGGCCCACCCGCTGACCCGGCCGTTCCTCGGCGTCGGCGTACTCGGCGGGTTCACCACGTTCTCCGCGTACGCGGTCGACGCGCAGCGGCTGCTGACCGACGGCGCGGCCGGTACGGCGGGCGTCTACCTGGCCGCGACTGTGCTCGGCGCGCTGGCGGCGGTCGCCACCGGGGACACCGTGACCGCCCGGCTGCTGGCCGCCCGCGACGGGAGCCGACGGTGACAGTCCTGCTGATCGCGCTCGGCGCCGCTATCGGCGCGCCGCTGCGCTACCTGACCGACCGGGCGGTGCAGGCCCGGCACGGCTCACCGTTCCCGTGGGGCACGCTGACCGTCAACGTGGCCGGGTCGCTGCTGCTCGGCGGCCTGCTCGCGGCGCCCGTCGGACCGGGCGTGACAGCGCTGGCCGGCACCGGCTTCTGCGGCGCGCTGACCACCTGGTCCACGCTCAGCTACGAGACGCTGCGCCTGGCCCGCACCGGGAAGCGCCACCTCGCGTACGCGAATGTGGCGCTCAGCGTGGTCGCGGGCCTCGGCGCGGCGTTCCTCGGCTACGTCCTCGTCACCGCGCTGAGCGGCTGACCGCGCCGGTCAGCCGGTCAGCGGGCCCGGCGCTCCGGGTGGGCCCGGTTCCACGCCCGCATCCGCTCCGGGTAGCCGGTGCGGGCCGCCTCGTACAGCGGCACCGCGTGCTTCTGGGCGATCCGGCCGGCGACGCGGGGCGAGCCGGTACGGCGGCGGATCCACTCGCCGTCGTCCGCGATGGCGACGACTGTGGTGTCGGTGGCCGTGGTCTCCGGTTCCAGGTAGAACTCGACCCCGCGCCGGCTGGTGACGAACGCCTCCAGCTGCGCCAGGTCCTCCTTGGTCGCCTCGCGGTCGAGCTTCGTGGGCGTCGTCGGGTCGGCGGCCCGGCGGCTGAACCAGCCCATGCCCGCCTCCTCTCCTCGCGTTCGCTCCAGTGCAGCACGCCCGCCTGGCAGGCGGCTGGGAGCGCGGTGGGAGTCGGCTGGACCGGCTCAGCCGACCTTCGCCGCCGGGGCACCGGCCTGCGCGTCCGGCGCGGCGGGACGCTCCCGCAGCACCGGCACCAGCGCGAGCGTGGGCAGCAGGAGCAGCGGCACCACGCCGAGCGCGGACAGCACCCCGAAGTGGTCGCCGAGGAAGCCGAGCAGCGGCGGCCCGGCCAGGAAGGCGGTGTAACCGATCACCGCCACCACGCTCACCCGGGCCGGGGCCTTGTCCTCGTCGTCGGCGGCGGCGCTCATCCCGACCGGGAAGCCGAGCGAGGCGCCGAGTCCCCACAGCGCGACGCCGACCACGGCGAGCGGGCCGGACCCGGCCAGCACGGCGAGCGCCGCGCCGGCGGACGCCGTCGCGATGGTCGCGTACAGCACCGGCACCCGCCCCCACCTGTCGATGGCGACGGTGCCGACGGTGCGGCCGAGCGTCATGCCCACCACGAACACGCCGAACACGGCGGCGCCGACGGCCTCGTCGACCCCGTACCCGTCCACGAACGCCACCGCGAGCCAGTCGTTGGCGCTGCCCTCGGTGAACGCCATGACCAGCACCAACAGCCCGACCAGCAGCGTGCGGGGCTCGCGCCAGGCGGCCAGCAGCGCCCGCCGCCGGGCCGCCGGCTGCCCGTCGCCGGCCGCCTCGGCAGGTGCGGCGAGGAACGCCCGGGCGCCGAGCAGCGTGCCGACCAGGACCAGCACGGACAGGACCGGCAGGTGCACCCCGACGGGTACGTCCAGCCGGGCGGCGCCGGCGCCCAGCCCGGCCCCGGCCACCGAGCCGAGGCTCCAGGCGGCGTGGAAGCGGGGAAGGATCGTGCGGCCGAGGCGCTTCTCCACCGCGGCGCCCTCGACGTTCATCGCCACGTCGCACAGGCCGGAGCCGAAGCCGAACGCGGCGAGCCCGAACCCGACCCCGACGACCGATCCGGCCAGGCTGGCGGCGAGACCGGCCCCGGTCAGGCCGAGCGTGACGAGCACCACCGATACGGCCACCGTGCGCGCGGGCCCGAGCCGCTGGGCGACCAGGCCGGCGGTCGGCATGGCCAGCAGCGAACCCGCCGACACGCAGAGCAGCAGCAGTCCGAGCCGGCTCGGGCTGAGGTCGAGCGCCTCGCGGGCCGCCGGAACCCGGGAGAACCAGCTCGCCACCGCGAGCCCGTTGAGGGCGAAGACGACGGCGACGCCGTTGCGGGCGGTCAGCACCGCCCGGGGCGCCGGTGGCCGCTTCCCGGCCGGCGCGTCGATGGTGCTGCTCACGGTGCGGTAGTCCCTTCCCCCGGCTGGTCCCGACGACAATCGCACACCTGAGAGCGCTACCACCACAAGCGCCGTTATGGCTTAGCTCATCCACGCCCGAGCAGGCATGATGCGGACATGGGAACGCCGACCACACGCCCCGCCACGCTCGACGACGTGGCCCGCGACGCCGGGGTGTCCCGGGCCACCGCCTCCCGGGTGCTCGGCGGCTACGGGTTCACCTCGACGGACGCCCGCGCCCGGGTGCGGGCCGCCGCCGAGCGCCTCGACTACGTGCCGGACCTCGCGGCCCGGGCGCTGGTGCGCGGAGCAGGCGTACGCCTGGTGGTGGCGGTGGTGGGCCGCGACGACACGGTGCTGGACGACCCGTACGTGCACCGGGTGGTGAGCGCGGCGTCGCGGGTGTGCGCGCCGCACGGCGTCGGCGTGGCCCTGGAGTGGCTGCCGCTGGCCGACCCGTCGGGGCTGACCCGGCTCGGCACCGACCGGGGCGTCTGCGGGGTGATCCTGGTCAACACGACCCAGGCGGCGCTGGACGCGGTGCCGCCGAGGCTGCGCGGCCGCGTCGCCTCGATCGGCCAGGGCTCGGCGACGGTGCCGTCGTTCGACGTCGACAACGCCGGTGGCGCGGGCGAGGTGCTGCGTCATCTGTACGCCACCGGCCGGCGCCGCATCGTCATGGTCACCGGGCCGCGCTGGCTGAGCTGCGCCGAGCGTTCGGTCACCACGTACCGGGAGCTGATGCGGGAGTCGGGGTCGCCGGAGCGGCTGGTCACCGGCGACTTCACCACGGCACGGGGCGGCCGGGCGGCGCTGGAGGCGCTGCGCCGGTGGCCGGACGCCGACGCGGTCTACGCGGCCAGCGACGCCACCGCGTTCGGCGTGATCGCCGCGCTGCGCGGGCGCGGTGTGCGGGTGCCGCACGACGTGGCGGTGGCCGGGTTCGACGACCTGCCGTACGCGGCGATCAGCAGCCCGCCGCTGACCACCGCGACCCACCCGGTCGACCGGATCGCTGCCGCTGCGGCCACGGCCGTGCTGACGCGCGCGCCGGTCGCCCCGAGCACCGCGTTCCCGTCGACGCTGGTCACCCGGGAGAGCGCCTGAGCGCCGGTCACGGAGGAAGGAGGGGTCCGATGGGCGGAGTCATGACGTGGATGTACCGGGGCGGCCGGCCGAACCGGCTGGCCCGGATGATGAACGCGCTGTCGGCCTGGCAGTACGGCGCCGGCCTCGCCCCGCGGCACTGGGTGACCATGGAGGTGCCGGGCCGTCGCACCGGCCGGACCGTCTCGGTGCCGATCGTCGTCGCCGACCACGACGGCGAGCGTTACGTCGTGTCGATGCTGGGCGAGCGGGCCAACTGGGTGGCGAACGTGCGCGCCGCGGGTGGGCGGGTGGTGCTGCGTCGCCGCCGCCGCGAGCCGGTGCGGCTGGTCGAGGTGCCGGTGGCGCAGCGGCCACCGATCCTGCGCCGTCACCTGGCGCTCGCCCCGGGCGCACGGGCGCACGTGCCGGTGGACCGGCACGCCCCGCTCGCCGAGTTCGCAGGGGCCGCCGCGGGCATCCCGGTGTTCCGGGTCGTGGCGGCGGAGCCCTCGGCGCGGTGACCCGCCGCCGGGGTCGTCACCGGGGAACACGGCGGAACGGCGTCGCGACAATCCTTCAGAATATCGATCGCTCGCGTTTTCGAGGTCGTCCGAACGGGAGAGGGAGCCGGTAAGATCGGCGACAGAACGGCGACCGATCACGGACTGCCCGGCGACCGGGACCGGCTCACACTGAGCGCATGAATACGAGACTCCGCCGCAGCCGGGCATTCGGCCTCGCGGTGTGTCTCGCCCTCGTGGCGATATTGAGCGGCTGCATGCAGCTCAACCTCGGGCTGACCGTGAACGACGACGACACCGTCTCCGGTCAGCTCCTGCTCACCGCGCCGAAGTCCGTGCTCAAGCAGCGGAACCCGGACCCGGCGGTGGCGTTCGCCGAACTGCGGCCGAACATTCCCTCACTTCCACCCGGAGCGGAGACCCGGTACGAGGACGCCACCTCGTACGGCATTCAGATCACGTACCGGAAAACGCCGCTGGCGCAATTCACGAGCGAAAGCGTGAATCTTGTCCGGGACGATGATCTCATTCGCTTCTCGCTTCCGCTGGACCCCAAGAAATACGGCGGCAAGTTCGGGCAGCAGGATCCGCGCCAGCAACAGGCGTTCATGACCTTGATGGAGTTCGAGATCTCGGTGACGTTCCCCGGCCGGGTGCTCGACACCAACGGCACGATCACCGGACGCTCGGTCAGCTGGAAGGTGGTCGCCAACCAGCCCAAGCCGGCCGAGTTGCGCGCCATCGCCCAGGCGCCCCCGCCGCCCGCCACCAGCCCGGCAGCAGTGGTGACCGGTGACGGCTCCTTCCCCTGGCTGCCGGTCGTCGCCGGCGCGGTCGTCCTGCTGCTGGTCGTCGCCGTGGTGGTCGTGCTCCTGCTGCGGCGCCGGGGCTCCCGCGGCGCCCCGGCCACGACGGCCACCACCGGTCCGGGCGCCCCCACCGGCCCGGGAGCGCCCGCCGGACCGGCACCCGCGGCCACCACGGGACCGGCCGCGCCCGGCACCCCGGCCGCACCGGCGCCACCCGCCGGTCCGCCGGCCTGAGACCCACCGACCACCGACGGCGCCCGCGCCGGCGGCCCATCAGCACACCGGGCGGAACCCGGGTTCAGCGAACCCGGGAACCGCCGCACCACTCCACCCCGACCGCACCACCGCACCATCGGAAAAGGGGGATCGCCGTGAACGATCTCTTCACCTGGGCCGCCCTGGGCAGCCTCACCGGCGCCAGCGCCGCCACCCTGCTCGCCACGAACGTCATCGGCGGGCTGATCGGACCGAGCGGCGACAAGGCGCGCAAGTGGATCGCGCTGGGCGTCGCGCTCCTGCTGTCCTACCTGACCGCCGCGTTCGCCGACGACGCCGGCCCGGAGAAGTGGATCATCGCGTTCTTCAACGGCCTGGTGATCTTCTCGGCCGCGCTCGGCGTCAACCAGCTTCCCCCTGGCAACCGGCAGGCGACGCAGGCGTCGCCCACCCAGCTCGCCCAGGGGCAGGAGCCCCGCTTCGTCCGCTCCTGGGTCTGAGAGAGGTGACCCCCATGATCTTCGGCATCCTCAGCGCGGCCGTCCAGGTCGTCTTCGGCGCCCTGCTCGGGCAGCTCGCCGCCGGCACCGTCGGCCTGCTCGTCGGCGCGGTCGTCGGCCTGCTCGTCGGCGCGCCGTTCGGCTGGGCGTCCGCCTCGGCCGGCACGTACGGCGCCGACCCGAAGGGGATCTTCCTCTTCGTGATCGACCACACGTGGAGCCTGCTCAACACGTTCGCCGGGGCGCTCTACCTGGCGCTGCACCTGGTCTTCGGTCACCAGCTCGACCGGGTCGTCTCGGCCGGCAGCGGACGGGTCAACGTCGTCGAGGGCGTCTCCCCCCGGTACGCCACCACGATCGGCACCGTCTGCGCCGGGTCCAGCCCGGGCATCCAGCGGCACGAGGACGTGCACGTGTTCCAGGCCCGGCTGCTCGGCCCGTTCTACCTGCCGCTGGTGGCGCTCAACTACGTGCTGTTCACCATCGCACCGGTGTGGCTGCTCTGGCACGACCACACCAACGCGCCGATCAACCGGTTCACCCGCTACTTCGAGATCGGCGTCTACCCGCACGTGTGGAACGAGGCCATCGCGTACCGCATCCAGGGGACGCCACCGCGATGACCGGCGCGATCGAGGCGGCCGTCGCGGACGTCGCGAGCTGGCTGGCCGGGGCCGCGGGCGAACCCGTACCGGTCGGTCCGCCGCGCGACGACCCCGACGGCGGTCTCACGGTCTGGCCGCTGGAGCTGCGGCCGGCCCGGCAGACCGCGACCGGCGGCGCGACGCGCGAGCCGTACCGGTTCGTGGTCCGCCTGCTGGTCTCCGGCGGCGGGCCGGCGGCGCTGCCCGCGCTGGACCGGGTGCTCGCCGCCGCCACCACGGCGGGCCGGCCGGAGCTGGTCCTGGCCGCCGGCGACCCGGCGCTGTGGCGGGCGCTGGGCGTGGCGCCCCGGCCCGCGCTGCTGCTGGACGCGCCGGCCCGGGTGGAACGGCCGGTCCCGGTCGCGCCGCCGGTACGGCAGCCGCTGCGGCTGCGGCAACTCGGCATGCGCACGCTGCACGGGCGGGTGGTCGGTCCGCAGGACCAGCCGCTCGCAGCCGTCCGGGTGGAGCTGGTGGGCGCCGCCCAGGCCACCGAGACCGACGCCGCCGGCCGGTTCCGGCTGGCCGGCGTGCCGCACGACCCCGACGCGCCGGACGCCCCGGTGCGGATCCGGCTCACCGGCGCGGGGCGCGTCCACGCCGCCGAGCTCGACCCGGCCGGCGACGGCCTGATCGTCGTCCGCGCCCCCGACTGACGTCCCGAGGAGGACCGATGCCCACCTACTTCTCCCCCGGCATCTACGTCGAGGAGGTGCCCAGCGGGGCCCGCCCGATCGGGCCGGTCGGCATGAGCACCGCCGCGTTCGTCGGGGTCGCGCCCGACCGCGGCGCCCACGTCGGCGAGGCGCTGGCGGTGAACAGCTGGACCGAGTTCCTGCGGCTCTACGCCGACGGCGAGCAGCTGGAGAGCACCCCGCTGGCCCGCGCCGTGTTCGGCTTCCTGGACAACGGCGGCACCCGCTGCTGGGTCGTCAACGTCGGCGAGGGCGGCCGGCTCACCGGCACCGGCGGGCGGCGCGGCGGCCTGGAACTGCTGGAGGCCATCGACGAGATCTCCATCCTGGCCGCGCCCGGCTACCACGACCCGGTGTCGCACGAGGCCCTGATCAGCATGGCCGAGCGGCTGCGCACCATGGTCGCGATCTGCGACCCGCCGCCGGAGGTCACCGACGTCTCCCGGCTCACCCGCGTCGGCACGCCGGGCAAGCCGCCCAAGCCCGCGTCGGCCGGCTCGGCCGCGTCGTCCGACAAACCCGCCGAGGGTACGCCGGGCGACGGCGACGGCGAACCGCCCGGCACCGGCGGCGACCGGCCCCGGCAGTCGGACTTCGCCACCTTCTACTTCCCGTGGATCCGGGTCCGCGACCCGCTCAGCGGCGACCTCGTGCTCACCCCGCCGAGCGGGCACGTCGCCGGCATCTGGGCCCGCACCGACGCGCTGCGCGGCGTGCACAAGGCGCCCGCCAACGAGCCGGTACGCGGCGCGGTCGACCTCGCGTACCGGGTGACCCGGCCCGAGCACGACGTGCTCAACCCCAAGGGCGTCAACGTGATCCGCTTCTTCGCCGGGGAGGGCATCCGGCTGTGGGGCGCCCGTACGCTCGCCGCCGAAGCCAGCGAGTGGCGCTACCTGAACGTGCGGCGGCTGTCCATCTCCATCGAACAGGCCATCGCCAACGGCACCCGGTGGATGGTGTTCGAGCCGAACGACTTCACGCTGTGGCGCTCGATCCGCCGCGACATCGGGGCGTTCCTCACCCGGGTGTGGCGCGACGGCGCGCTGCTCGGCCGTACGCCCGAGGAGGCGTTCTTCGTCAAGTGCGACGAGGAGACCAACCCCGCCGACGTCCGCGACGCCGGGATGGTGGTGGCCCACATCGGCATCGCTGTGGTCAAGCCCGCGGAGTTCGTGGTGTTCAAGCTGAGCCAGTGGGCCGGCGGCACCGAGACCGAGACGATCGGAGGCTGACATGCCCACCACTGCGACGCCGCAGCCGGGAGCACCCGTCGACCCGTACCGGGCGTACCACTTCAAGCTGCTGATCAACGGCATCACCAACGGGCACTTCACCGAGGTCAGCGGCTTCGAGGTGGCGATTCCGGCGCTGTCGTACCGGGAGGCGGGCAACGAGCGCATCCGGGCCGTGCCGGGACAGGTCGAGTACGCCCCGGTCACCCTCCACTTCGGCCTGACCAGCTCGCGCGAGCTGTGGGACTGGGTGAACGCGGCGGCGAAGGGCACAGTCAACCGGCGCAACGTGTCGGTGGTGCTGCTGGACCCGGCCGGCACCGCCGAGGTGCTGCGCTGGAACATGATCAACGCGTGGCCGACCCGGTGGCGGGGCGCGCACCTGAACACGCTGTCGCAGGAGATCGCCATCGAGGCGCTGACCCTGGCGTACGAGGGCCTGGAGCTGGAGGCCGGCGGTGCCGCCGCCCCGGCGACCGCGTGACCGGCTGGCCCGCGCGCTGCGGGCCACCGCCGACCGCCTGTCCGGACCGGCTTCACCGGGTTCACCGGACCGTGCGGACTCGCCGGGCTCCCTGGGCTCGCCGGGCTCGCCGGGCGACGTGCCGCGCCCGCCCGGACAGCCGCCCGAGCACTGGCGACGGCTGGTGGAGGCGCACGCTCCGGGCCTCCTGCGCGACCTCCCCCCGCCCCCCGTCGAGCACGGACCTCTCACCGACCCGTCCGCGAACGCCGGCCCGGACCAGACGCCGGTGCGGCGGAGCCGGACGGCCCGGCACGCAGTGGTGCGGTTGTGGCGAGGCTGGACGGCGTTGTTGGCCGACCGCTTCGGCACATCCCGTTCCCGGACGCGCTCCCGCCACGAGGCCGATCCCGGTTCGCCGTCGAGATCTTGGTACGAAAGTGCCCCCATTGGGGCCGCTTCCTACCAAGATCTTCCGCAGCTCCTGGAAGGTGGGACGGGGATCTCGGGAGTTGAGAAGCCTGAGCCACGCGGTGCGGCGCTGCCGCGGCCGGGAGCGGCGGTCACGCGGGCAGGTGGTGGGGAGGGCGCGGCGGGGTCGGAGACCGCTCCGGCGATGGTGGACGCCCGATGCCGCTCGGGTGACGCGGTGCGGCCGGACGACGCCGGGTCACGTGAGGGCCCTCCGCCGTGCGGGTGCGTGACGTCAAACGGTCCGGCCGGTTCGCCGGGTCCGGCGAGATCGGCGTGCATCGCCGACGGCTCCGGGTCGCGGGACGCCCTCGGCACATCAGGCATCCGCGGCACACCGGCCGCAGGCACCGGTGCCACAGCCACAGACACAGCCACAGCCACCGAGACCACAGGGACCGCCGGCACCGGACGGACGGCAGAGGCAAGGACCAGCGCGCGCACCAGCGCAGACCCGGACGGCAGCCGTGACGCCATCGGGTCGCCGGGCCGCGTCACGTCCGTCGACTCGGCCTCGCCGTCGACCCCTGAGCGGTGGCCCAGCCTCGGCGCGGGCCGGGTGGATGCGCTCCGGAACCTCGCACAGATCCGCCGGGGCCGGGCACGGCACCGGGATGACGCCGCCGGGGCGGACCTGTCGCCCGATCGAGGAGACGTGCTCCCGCTCGTCTTCGCGGCTGCGCCACCGTCGTTGCCGCATGGACCGGCCGCACACACCAGGGGCGGTCGAACCGGGCCGGCGAACTGTCGCGGCGGGACCGGGGACGGATCCGTCGCCGACCACCCGGGACGGGCCGCCGGCTCGCCGTACCCGGATGGGCACGACCCGGCTCCCGGCGGCGAGTTCCGGGCGCGACAGTTGCAGCGACCCGCGCGGCCCCCGTCCGGCAGCCCGTGGCCGGTCCTGCCGGACGACGCCGGCCCGGCCCGGACGACGAACCCGGCCGGCGCGGCCCGGGCGGCCGACGGCGGAGCATACGCGGATCCGTGGCCGGTGCTCCCGGCCGAACCGGTATGGCTTCCGACACGGACCCCGTGGGGTGACACGGCCCGGCTGGACCGGGAACAGGCGGGTGACTGATGGAGCGCGTCGCCTTCCTCGTGGACGAGTCAGGTACCCGGGTCGACTGCCTGCTCAACCCGGAGACCGTGCAGGTGACCCGGCTGGCCGGGGTACGCCCGCGCGGCGGACCGGACGGGCCGCTCACCGGCGCCGGGCTGGCCGACGACCCGCTCGTCTTCACCGGCGGCGGGCGTACCGAGCTGGTGCTGGACCTGCTCTTCGACGTCGACTTCGTGGAGTCGCCGGCCCGGCCCGAGGACGTCCGTGCGCTGACCCGGCCGCTGTGGATGCTCGCCGAGAACTCGGCGGTCGAGCACGGCTGGCTGCGCCCGCCGCTGGTCCGATTGGTCTGGGGCAAGACCTGGAACGTCCCGGGCGTGATCACGGCGATCGCGGAACGCTTCGACGCGTTCACCCTCACCGGTACGCCCCGGCGGTCCTGGCTGCGGTTGAAGCTGGTCCGGGTCGCGGAGGGCGCGGAGGCGGCGCGCGCCGGGTTCGAGGAGGAGCTGGCCGCGGCGAGCACACCCGCTGTCGCGCCCGGGTCGGCGGTGGTGGCCGCCGCCGACGGCGCGGCCGAGCCGGGCTGGTCCGGGGTGCGCTTCGACCTGCTCGCCCACGACGCGCTGGGCTCGCCGCTGCGCTGGCGGCTGCTCGCCGAGCACAACCGGATCACCGACCCGCTCACAGTGCCCGCGGGCACCGCGCTCGCCGTCCCCCCGGTCGGTGCCGCCACCGCCCCGCCGGATGCCGTCACCACGGGAGGCACCCCGTGAGCCGGGCCGCCCTGGTCACACTCGACGGCCGGCCGCTGGCCGACCCGGCCCGGCTGCGCGGCATCCGCGTCGCCGCCCGGCTGGACCGGCCCGCGCAGTGCGAGCTGACGCTCACCGCCGCCCCCGGGGCGGGCCCGCTCGACCCGCCGGTACGCCCCGGCGCCACAGTCGACGTCCGCCTCGACGGCCAGGCGGAGGCGCTGTTCACCGGCGAGGTGACGGCAGTCGAGCGGGAGTACGCGGGTGACGGCGTCGCGCTGGCCCGGATCCGGGCGTACGACCCGCTGCACCGGCTGCGCAAGCGGCAGGAGCTGCGGGTGTTCGAGTCGGTGACCGCCGCCGAGCTGGCCGGTGAGCTGTGCGCCGGGCTCGGGTTGAGCGTGGCGGCCGATGAGGACGGGCCGCGCCTGGACCGGCTGCTCCAGCACCGGCACACCGACCTGGACCTGCTGTGCGAGGTGGCCGGCCGGGCCGGGCTGCACCTGGGCGCCGACGGTGACCGGTTGCGGCTGTTCACGCTGGACGGGTACGGGGAGCCGCTGCCGTTGACGCTCGGCGAGACGGTGCACGCGCTGCGGGTCACCGAGAACCTGGACCGGGCGGGCGCGGAGTGCGCCGTCCTCGGCTGGCATCCGCAGCGCGCCGAGCCGCTGAGCCAGCGGGCGGACGAGGCGCGCAGCGGGCGGCGCATCCCGCTGCGCCCGGACCCGGGCGACGTCGGCGCCGACGGCGTACGCACCGCCGTCGACCAGCCCGGCCGCAGCGACGACGAGCTGGCCGCGCTGGCCCAGGCCGGACTGGACACCCGGGTGGCGGCGCTGGTCACCGCCGAGGGCACCGCGGAGGGTGACCCGGCGCTGCGGCCCGGCCGCCGGATCGCCCTCGCCGGCGTCCCGGACCCGCTGGCCGGGGTGTACGTGCTCACCGAGGTGGTACACACGGTGAACGCCGACGGGCACCGGACCCGGTTCTCCACGGTGCCGCCCGGCCCGCCGCCGTCGGCCGCGCCCCCGGCGGCGACAGTCACGCTCGGCACCGTCACCGACATCGACGACCCGGACGGGCTGGGCCGGGCCCGGGTGATGCTCCCGGCGTACGGCGATCTGGACGCCGGCTGGCTCGCGGTGCTGTGCCCGGGCGCGGGCCGGGGCAAGGGGATCGTCGCGCTGCCCGACCCGGACGACACCGTGCTGGTGGCGCTGCCCGGCGGCGAACCTGCCTCAGGCGTGGTACTCGGTTCAATGTTCGGCGCGGTCGAGCCGTACGACGCGGGGATCGTCTCCGGGCGCTCGCGCCGCTGGTCGATGCGGACCGGCACCGGGCAGTCCATCGTGATCGACGACGACGGGCGGACGCTTCGGCTGGCCACCGACGCGGGCAGCTTCGTCGAGCTGCGTCCCGAGCTGACCACCGTGCACGCGGCCGGTGACCTGGTGCTGTCCGCGCCCGGCCGGGCCGTCGTAGTGCGCGGCCGCACAGTCGACTTCCTGCACGCCCCGGCGGCCGAGGACGCCGAGACCGCCGCCGCGCAGGCCCGTACGCTCGCCCGTTCCGCCGGAGGTGGCTGATGCGCTGGATCCACCGCGACTCGCTGATCACCTGTGGACACGACGGGCGGGTGAAGAACCGCCCGTCGCAGGACTGGGTCACGGTCCGGGGCGTGCCGGTGCTGGTGCGGCCCGACCCGGAGGGGCGCGACATCACCGCCTGCCCGAACTACGGCCCGACGATCAAACCGTGCCTGCACACGCTGACCGTGACAGTGGGTTACAGCACGTGGGTGCGGGTGGACCGGCAGCCGGTGGTGCTGTCACACCTCGACGGCCTCACCGACGGCACCCCGCCGGGCACCGTGCACCACCAGGTCCGCGACGTGCGGCAGGGCTTCCTGGGGGCGGACGCGTGAGGGCCTTCCGCTTCGTCGGCGCCGGCTTCGACGCGGGCCGCGCCGGTGGTCTCGCGCTGACCGCCGCCGGCGGGCTCGCCATGACCGACGGCGACGAGACGGTACGCCAGGCGCTGTACCTGCTGCTGTCCACCACGCCCGGGGAACGGCTGATGCGTCCCGGGTACGGGTCGCGGCTGCACCGGCTGGTCTTCGCGCCGAACGACGACACCACCGCCGGGCTGGCGATCCACTACGTGCGGCAGGCGATCCGGCGCTGGGAGCCCCGGGTCGAGGTGCTGGACGTGGACGCCGGTCCCGACCCGGACGACCCGTGGCGCCTGGTGATCCGGCTGGACTACCGGGTCCGGGCCAGCCTCTCCCCCGGCCACCTGGTGTTCTCCGTCGACCTGCTCCCCGCCGACGAGGAACCCGGCGACACCCCCGACGAGGAGGGCACGTCATGACGCTGCCGGTGCCGCACCTGGACGACCGCGCCTTCCTCGACCTGGTCACCGAGGCGCGGGAACGCATCGCCCGGTCCTGCCCGGACTGGACGGACCTGTCCGCGCACGACCCCGGGATGGCGTTGCTGGAGGCGTTCGCCTACCTGACCGAGGTGATGATCTACCGGCTGAACCAGTTGCCGGAGAAGGCGTACGTCGCGTTCCTGAACCTGCTCGGCGTCACCCGGCACCCACCGGCGGCGGCCTGGGCCGACGTGCGCCTGACCCGCACCGGCCCGGACCGCGGCCCGGTGCGGGTGCCGGCCGGCACCCGGGTCGCCGCGGCGCGCGGCGCCGACCCCCGGCCGGTCGTCTTCGTGACCACCGAGCCGGCGGTGCTGCCCGCCGGGGAGACCACCACGACGGTACGCGTGCACCACTGCGAACCGGTCGAGGCGGAGCTGCTGGGCACCGGCACCGGGCAGCCCGGTCAGGTGTTCCGGGCCGCCCGCGCACCGCTGACCCGCACCACCGAGGCGCTCGATCTGCTGCTCGGCGTGGAGGTGCCGGCGGGCTCGGTGGAGCTGGGCGCCGCGGCCCGGGAGCACGAGGGGCGCACGTACGAGATCTGGCGGCCGGTGGACAGCTTCGCCGGTGTCGGGCCGCAGGCGAAGGTCTACCTGGTGGACCGGGCCTCCGGGGTGGTCACGTTCGCCCCGGCGCTGGACCTGCGCCCGGACACCGGAGCCGCTCCGGCCGTCGAGGGGGCGGCCGGGGCGACCACTGTGGCGGCGGTGCCACCGGCCGGGCGGCAGGTGCGGCTCTGGTACCGCTGCGGCGGCGGGCCCGCCGGGAACGTGGCGGCGGGCGTGCTCACCAGCCTGCGCGACCCGCTGCCCGGGGTGAAGGTGGACAACCCGGAGCCGGCCACCGGCGGCCGGGACCTGGAGTCGCTGGAGTCGGTGCTGGCGCGCGGGCCGTACGAGTTCTTCGCCCAGCAGCGCGCGGTGACCGCCCGGGACTTCGAGATCCTCGCCACCGGTTCCGGGGCGGTGGCGCGGGCGCGGGCGTTCACACGGGCCGCCGTCTACAGCTTCGCCCGGCCCGGCGAGGTCGAGGTGGTGCTGGTGCCGTACGTGCCGGAGGCGGCCCGGCCCGGCGGACGGCTGCCGGTGGCGGTGCTGCGCGAGCACGAGGTGGAGGAGGCCCGCCGCCGGGTCGAGGCCGACCTGGAACGCCGCCGCGCCCTCGGTACGGCGGTGCGGGCGGGCTGGGCCCGGTACAAGGCGGTGTCCATCCAGGCGCGGGTGGTGGTGCGCCGCGAGGAGGACGTGGACGCGGTGCGCCGCCGCATCCACGACCGGCTGCACCAGACGCTCAGCCCGCTGCCCACGCCGCTGAACCCGGCCGGCTGGGCGTTCGGCGAGCCGCTGCGCGCCTCCAACGTCTACCGGATGCTGGAGCACGCCGAGCCGGGCGTGCGCTACGTCGAGTCGGTGCGGTTCGTGGTCGACGAGGCGCCGGACGCGCAGGTGCGCACGGTGGCGGTGGACCAGTACCAGGCCGACACCTGGTACGCCGGCGGCGGCCCGGTGCTGTTCCGCTCCACCAACGCCGGCGCGGGCTGGGAACCGGCCGGCCGGTTCGACGACGAGACGGTGGTCCGGGTGGTGCCCGCGCCCGCCCCGGTACGCCCCGGCGTGGTCCCCCGGGCCGGTTCGGTGGCGGTGGTGACCACCCGCGACGCCGGTGGCTCCCGGGTCCGGCTGAGCACCGACCTGGGTGAGACGTGGACGCTGCTGACCGACCTCGACTCCGGCGTCCGCGACCTGGCCTGGATCGACCGGGACGGCACGGGCGCGCTGCTGCTGGCCACCGACAGCGGCCTGTACGAGGTGCCGCTGCTACCCGGCGCGGTGCCGTTGCAGATCCTGGTCGACCCGGCCGACGCGGACCGGGGCTTCTACGCGGTACGCGCGTTCGTCTCCGAGCGCGGCGCACCCGGGGTGGCGGTGGCCGCGCAGGCCGGATTCGGGGTCTACCTGTCCACGGCGGCCGGACGCCCCGGCACGTTCGCCCACGTCGGCCTCGCCAACGTGGACAACCGGGTGCTCGCCGTGCAGTACGACGGCCCGGCCACGCTGCTGTGGTGCGGCGCGGGCGAGCCGGACCCGAAGAAGCCCGGCCAGGGCTGCCACCGGACCCGGCTGTTCGAGTCGGACGTGAAGTGGCAGTCGATGGCGTCCGGCTGGATCGGCGGCACCTGCCGGGATCTGGCGTTCAGCGGCCCGCTCGCGCTCGCCGCGACGCAGAGCGGCGGCGTGGTCCGGCTCGACACGCTCGCCGGGCAGCCGCAGTGGTCGCCGGTGATGGTCAACTGCGGCCTGCCGCTGCGGGACCGGACCCGGTTCGTCCCGGTCGACGCCATCGCCGCCACCGCGCCCACCGGCACGTCAGGCGCCGGACGGCTGGTGCTCGCGGGCGGCGAGCGCGGCGTGTTCCGCAGCGGCGACGGCGAGGACTGGACGGCGAGCGCCAACCAGGCCACCGCCGACGTGGTCACCGTCCCCGGCACCTGGCTGCTCTGCTCCGGCGAGCACGACATCGAGGTGGTGCGGCAGGATGCGCCGAGCGGCGATTGAGCGGCTGCTGCCGGCCGCGTACCAGCGGGCCGCCGGCCTGGGCAGCGTGCTGGGTGCGCTGCTGGACGTGATGGAGGCGCTGCACGCCCCGGACGAGGCGGTGCTCGCCGACGTCGACGCGCTGTTCGACCCGTACCGGACGCCGGACGGGTTCGTCGCGTACCTGACCCGCTGGGTGGCGATGGATCACGTGGTCGCCGCACCCCGCGCCGACGCGCCGCTGCCGTTGCCGGCAGGCCGGTTGCGGGACCTGGTGGCGCACGGCGCGCTGCTGGCCCGGTGGCGCGGCACCCCGTACGGCATGCGGACCGCGCTGGAACTGGCCACCGGCGTGACCGGGTTCGTGCTGGACGAGCCGCCCGAACGGCCGTTCCACCTCGTGGTGCGGGTGCCGCCGGCCGCCGCCGACCGGCTCGCGCTGGTCACCCGCATCGTCGAGGCGGAGAAACCGGCCGCGGTCACCGTCGAGGTGCTCGCCTCCCCGGTCGACGCGGAACCGGCCGATCCGGTCCCGGCCACCCCGAGCCCGCCCCCCGACTCCGGACCGCCCGAGCCGGACACCGCCGAGCCCGCCGCCGGGGTCGCTGCGGTGCGCGCGGTCGGCCGGGCGCACGTACCAGCACCCCTGCCCCACGATCCGCCCGAGGAGCCGTCATGACCACCGAATGGACAGTCGTCGCCGCCGCCGAACAGTTCACGCTGGACGCCCGCAACGCCGGCGAGCTGACGTTCACCGTGTCCAACCCGGGTACCGCGCCGGACACCGTCGTCTTCGACGTGGCGCCCGGCGAGGGCAGCCAGCGGGCCTGGTTCACGGTGGCCGAGCCCCAGCGGGTGGTGCCGGGGCAGGGCTCGGTGTCGTTCCTGGTCCGGCTCGCCGTGCCGCCCGGCACGCCGCCCCGGCGCTACGACATGACCGGGTTCGCGTACTCGGCCAACACCGCACCGGAGGAGAGTTCCCGATCCAGCGGCCGGGTCACGTACGACGTGCGTGCCGTCGTACCCCCGAAGCGCGCGCCGTGGCCGTGGATCGCCGCGGCCGCGGCGCTGGTGCTGGTCGTGGCCGGGGTGGTGGCCTGGCTGGTGACCCGCGGCCCGGACACCCCGGCTCCGCCGCGCGCCGACGCGGTGACGGTGGAGGCGGAGACGCTCGTCTCCGGCGCGGCGGTGCAGTCCACCACCGGCGCGAAGGCGGAGGTGGTGGCGCAGGAGAACTGCTGCGACGTGGTGTGGTCCGGCGACGCGCAACTGTTCTTCCTGGGCCGGGGCGTGGGCGACCGGGTGACAGTGCAGGTGGACGTGCCGTCCGACGGCACCTGGCGGTTCTCCACCGTGCGCACCACCTCGTTCGACTACGCGAACACGATCTGGCTGGTCGACGGCCGGCAGGTCGGCGACACGTTCTTCGGGTTCAGCCCGACTGTGGTCCGCACCGACGAGGTGGACGTGGGCACCGTGGAGCTGACCCGCGGTCCGCACAAGCTGACGCTCGTGGCGGTGAGCAAGACGCAGGGCACCGACAGGTACTTCGCCGGGGTGGACGAGATCCGCTTCACGCCCGTCGTCCGGCCGTGAGCGCGAGGAGTGAGCCGGTGTTGCGAGCCCCGCAGTCGCGAACCGGGACGGCACTGTGAGCGGGCGGCAGAAGGTGCTGCTGGTGGCCGTGGCCGTGCTGCTGGTGGCGCTGTACGTGGTGGCGGTCGCCGGGCGCCGCGACGACCCGGGCGACCCGGGGGCCGGGCCGGGCGCGCTGGCCCGGCTCGGGCGCGGGTCCGGAACTGTGGACCCGGCGACGGTGGCCGTGACCTGCCTGCCGCCGGCCGCCGAACCGGCCACCACCGCCGACGGGGTGACGCTCGCCTTCGGCACCGCGTGCCGGCTGCGGGTGGCTGACCCGGGCGCGCTGCGCACGCTGGTGCTGCGCGGTACGACGCCGTTCGAGGTGACCGCCCGAGCACCCGGCGACGCGGACGTCACAGTCACCGACGAGGTCGCCCCGGACGCGGACGGCCCGGCGGTGGCGAAGGTGGCTGTGGACCGGGAGACCGAGGTGCTCCTGCGCTGTCCGGGAGGTGGCGGATGTTCGGTCACGCTGGCCCGGTCCTGACCGGAACGGAGACGCGGCATGGGTGAGTTGCGCAAGCCGTTCCTGCTGCTGGCCCTGCTCGCGGTGGCGCTCGTGGTCGGCGTGGAGCTGGGCGCGGCGGCGCTGACCGGCGGTGGGGACGCCAGTGGCGCGTTGCAGGACAGCGCCGGCCGGCTCGGCGTCGAACTGGGTGACGTCGGCGCGGTGTCCGAGCCGTCCGGGCGCGGCATCGGCTACCTGGCGCTGATCGACGTGGTGGCGCTCTGGACGACCGGGCTGTTCTGCCTGAGCCTGGTGCTGCCGGACCGGATGCAGGGCCGGGTGCAGGGCGTGGCCACGCTCGTCTTCTCGATCGTGCTGCTGCTGGTGTCGCTGGTCCTGCTGATCGTCGCGTTCATCGAGCTGACGGTGATGGTCTCGCTGTTCCTGGCCCCGCCGTTCGGCACGCTGGCGTACCTCGCGGTGTGGGGGTTCTTCCCGGTCGACGACGCGGCGGTGCTGCTCGGGCTGGCGCTGCTGCTCAAACTGGTCTGGGTCGCGCTGCTGCTCGCCGCCCAGCCCCGGTTCCTGCGCAACAAAGGCCTCGTCGCGCTGGCGCTGACCACGCTGCTGTGCACTGTGGTGTTGCAGTTCCTGCACGGCCTGGTGCCGGTGATCCTGGTCAGCATCCTCGACGACCTGGGCGCCGTGGTGTTCGCCGTGGTGGCGCTGATCTGGGCGCTGGTGCTGCTGATCGGGTCGATCCCGGCGATCGTCAAGGCGATCCGGACCACCGCCACCACGTCCGGCCGTACCGTCACGTGATAGCACCGCCGCCGGCGAGCGTGGCCAGGCGGGGCAGCTGCTCCGGGTCGGTCAGCGCCGACCCGACCGCCACCACCCGCGCCCCGGCGGCGAGGAAGTCACCCGCGTTGCCGGCGTCGACGCCGCCGGTGGCCACGAACCGGGCCTCCGGCAGCGGCCCGGCCACCGCCCGGAACCAGGCCGGGCCGAGGCTGACCGCCGGGAACGCCTTGAGCCACACCAGGCCGTGGTCGAGCGCCCGCTGCGCCTCGGTCGGGGTGGCCACGCCGGGCAGGTGCGGCACGCCGAGACCGGCCGCCGCGTCGGCGACGGCCAGGTCCAGGCCGGGCGCCACTGTGAACGCCGCCCCAGCGGCCACCGCGTCGTGGACCTGCGCCGGGGTACGCACAGTGCCCGCGCCGACGATGCGGCCCCGCCGACGCCCGGCCGTCACGGCGGCGTGCAGCGCCGGCACCGCTTCCGGGGTACGGATGGGCACCTCCACCACGTCGATGCCGAGATCCCAGGCCAGTTCCGCCAGCCGGACCGTCTCCCCGGGCGGCAGGTCGCGCAGGATCACCATCACCCGCGCGCCGCCGAACAGGGCCTCGAAGTCGTGCCCGCTCATCTCCCGCTCCCTCCCCTGACCTGCATCGACGCCTGCTCAGTCCACGCCGCGTCCGGCAGCGCCAGCGCCCGCGCGATCGTCTCCGCGTCCGGTGGCGGCGCGGTGTCGCCCGGCACGGCCAGCACCGGCGCGGCGGTCAGGTGGCCCAGCCGCAGGCAGGCTCGCAGGTCGAGGCCGCGCAGCAGCCCGGAGAGGAACCCGGCGGCGAACGCGTCACCCGCGCCGACCGGCTCCACCACGTCCACCGGCAACGCCGGCACGAACACCGCCGGTCCGGTACGCGGCAGCGCCGTCGCGCCGACCGGCCCGTCCTTGACCACCACCAGCTCCGGGCCGGGCAGCAGCGCACGGACAGCGGCCGGATCGCCCGCCGACCAGAGCACGGTCGCCTCGTCCAGTCCGACAAGCACCACGTCGGCGCGGTCGGCCAGGTCACGCAGGACCGGTCCGGCCCGGCCGCCGGGCCAGAGCGCCGGGCGGTGGTTCACGTCGAAGCTGACCCGGGCACCGGGCAGCGCCCGCCCGTCCAGCGCTGATACGAGCAGGTCACGGCAGGTGCCGGAGAGCGCGGCGGTGATCCCGGACAGGTGCAGCAGCCGCGCCCCGGCCAGCGCGGGACGCCCGAGGTCCGGCGCGCCGAGGCGGCTCGCTGCCGACCCGGCGCGGTGGTAGTGGACGCGGGTGCCGTCCGGGCCGGGATCCTTCAGGTAGAGGCCGGTCGGCGCGTCCGGATCGACGGTGACCGGGGAGACGTCCACGCCCGCGGCGGCGACCTCGGCCACCACCCGCCGCCCGAACGGGTCGTCGCCGACCCGGCTGACCCACGCCGCGCGGTGCCCGAGCCGGGCCAGCCCGGCCGCCACGTTGGACTCCGCGCCGCCCACGCCGACAGTCAGCCGCGCGGCGTCCTCCAGCGACCCGCCGCCGTCAGGGGCGAGCACCACCATCGTCTCGCCCACGCACACCACCTCCGGCCCGCTCCCGGCCGCGACCGCGGTACCGGAGGCACGCGGCTCGCTCCCCGCGCTCACCGTGGGGCTCGCAACACCGGCTCACACCGCGCGCTCACCGGATGACCGCCGCGTCCAGCCGGGCCGCGATGTCGGCCGGGTCGAGGTGGCCGTCGGCGACGAGGACCCGGTGCCGGTTGTGCCGGGGCTGCCCGGCCGCGACCACCGCCGGGCTGTCGAACGCGTACGCGACGCAGACGCCCGGGTACATCGCGGTGCGCACGAACCACCTGTCGCCCGTCCCCAGGCCGGTGAACACCAGCGTGTACGCGCCACCTCCGGGCGCGGTGGCGGACAACGCCAGCCAGGGCGCGGCCGAGCCGTTCACCGCCTCCTCGCCTTCCGCGTCGGCGGTACGCACGAGGGGTTCGCCGTCGGCCACCGCACGCCAGAAGAAGCCGCCGTACCCCGCGCCGCCCGGGCGGCCGTTCGTGGCCGGGCTGCCCAGGTGCACGTCAGCGCCGGTGGCGGAGGTGAGCGTGGCGGACAGGTCCAGCCACCAGGCGTCCTCGCCGGCCGGCGTGGCGGTGATCCGCCGGTGTTCGCGCAGCAGCACCCGGCCGTGCCGGTCCCGCCACTCCAGATCGTGGTCGAGCCGGTCGGCGGCCCGGTCCCGCCAGCCGGTATGCGCGATCACGCCGTGGTCGTCGCGCCAGGTGTAGCCGGTGCCGCGCACGTACGTCCGGCCGCCCCACAGGTTGACGCCGTCGACGTCCTGCACCGCCAATGACGCGCCGAGGTGCCAGACGTGGTCGGCCGGCAGCGCGTCCGTGACCGGGGTGCCGACCCGGGTCCGCACCGGGTGCAGGTACGGCCGGGGTCCGTGACGCGGGTCGAGGTCGGGCCGGACCACGTACCGGGCCACCTCGGCGCCACCGACGACCAGCCGCGACTCGGCGTCGGTGCCGGCAAGCCGCGACTCCGCGTCGCCCCCGGCAAGGCGCGACTCGGCGTCAGCCCGGCGCGGCTCGGCAGCGGCGGAACGGGGTTCGGCGGTCACGACAGGTCCGGCGCGGGGACCGGGTGGCGGGCGTCCAGCGCGTGCAGCGCCGCGAGCGCGTACCCGCCGAGGATCGGCACCGCCACCGGCGTGACCAGCACACCCAGCACCACGGCGAGCACGCAGACGCCGGAGGCGGCGGCCCAGGTGCCGGGGCGCTGCGGGCAGGTGCGGGCCACCTCGAGCGCGGCCGTTCGCCAGCCCCGGCCGCCGGTGCGTCCGACCGCTACGGCGACAAGGCCCGCGTACCCGAGCAGGACCGCCACCACGACGGCGGTGAGCGCGAGCGCGGGCCCGCCGCCTGGTACCCGGCCGGTGGTGAGCGCGAGCAGATCGGCGGCGAGCAGCGCGGCGGCGGCCAGGGCGACGGCGCTCACCGCCAGCCCGGCGGGCAGCGCACGGCCGAACCGGGTCAGGCTGGTCCGCGCGTCCGGCCAGGCGCCGGTGACCGACCTGTCGTGCAGCGCGGCACTCGCGGTGGCGACCGCCGGGGCGAGCGTGAGCACCGGCAGCGCGGCGAGCGCCACGGCGAAGCCGAGCAGCGCCAGGTCGGTCGCCTCGCGCAGCGTGTCCCGCCAGTCGGCACGGGCCGGCACGGTGTCGGGGTGGGCCGGCACGGTGTCGGGGTGGGCGGGTACGGCGTCGGTGTGGGCAGGCACAGCGCTCATCCCTTCAGCCCGCTGGTGTTGATGCCCTCGACGAGCATCCGCTGGAAGGCCAGGAAGAACAGGAACACCGGCAGCAGGGACAGCACCGACATGGCAAACATCGGGCCGACAGCGCTCTGGCTTGTCGAGTCGATGAACAGGGTCAGCGCCACCGGGACCGTGTAGTCCTCCAGGCTGGACAGGAACACCAGCTGGCGGAAGAAGTCGTTCCAGGTCCAGATGAACGAGAAGATCGCGGTGGTGACCAGCGCCGGGCGGCTCAGCGGCAGGATGACGTGCCGGAACACGCCGTACGGGGACGCGCCGTCGATGGTGGCCGCCTCGTCCAGCTCGCGCGGGATGCCGCGCATGAACTGCACCATGAGGAAGACGAAGAACGCCTCGGTGGCCAGGAACTGCGGCACCAGCAGCGGCAGGTACGGCCAGTCGCCGCCGACCAGGCCGAGGCTGCGGAACAGGATGTACTGCGGCACGATCAGCACGTGCCCGGGCAGCAGCAGCGTCCCGATCATGACGGTGAACCACATCTTGCGCAGCCGGAACCGCAGCCGGCCCAGGGCGTACGCGGCGAGCAGGCAGGACAGCGCGTTGCCGACGACGGTGAGCCCGCTGACCAGCGCGCTGTTGAGGAAGAACCGGCCGAAGCTGATGTCGAAGTTGGTCCAGCCGTCGAGGTAGTTGCCGGGGGTGAAACGTTCCGGCAGCAGGCCGACGTTGTTGACGATCTCGGCCTGCGACTTGACCGAGGTGCCGAGCATCCAGAACAGCGGGTAGAGCACCACCGCGACGATCGCCACGAGCACGATCAGCCGCAGGACGTTCCGGCCGCCGCCCGGCCGGCGGCGGGCGACAGGAAGCGCCGTCATGAGTCGTCTCCGTCCGAGTAGTGCACCCAGAACCGGCCGGTGCTGAAGAAGACGGCGGTGACCACGCCGATCGCCACCAGGAACACCCACGCCATCGCCGACGCGTAGCCCATCTCCAGGTCGGTGAAGCCGGAGATGTAGAGCTTCAGCGTGTACATCAACGTGGAGTCGACCGGGCCGCCGGTGCCGTTGCTGAGCACGAACGCGGCGGTGAAGCCCTGGAAGCCGTTGATGGTCTCCAGCACCAGGTTGAAGAAGATCACCGGGGAGAGCATGGGCAGCGTGACCGCGCGGAACCGCCGCCACGCCCCGGCGCCGTCCACGGCCGCCGCCTCGTACAGCTCGGTGGGCACCTGCTTGAGCCCGGCCAGGAAGATCACCATGGGTGCGCCGAACTGCCAGATCGCCAGCACCATCAGCGTCTCCAGCGCCCAGTCCGGGTCACTGACCCAGGGCAGCCCTTCGACGCCGAACAGGGCGAGGAACGAGTTGAACGCGCCGTCCCGGTTGAACATGTTGACCCAGACGATGGCCAGCGCGACGCTGCCGCCGAGCAGCGACGGCAGGTAGAACAGGCTGCGGAACAGCCCGACGCCGCGCCAGGCACGGTTGAGCAGCAGCGCCACACCGAGCGCGGCGGCCAGCTTCAGCGGCACCGCGATCAGCGCGAACGTCAGCGTGACCCGCACCGCGTGCCAGTACGACGGGTCGGCGGTGAACATCCGCTCGTAGTTGGCCAGCCCCACCCACCGCACCTCGGACAGCGGGGTGAGGATGTCGTAGTCGGTGAAGCTCAGCCAGAGCGAGAGCACCATCGGGATCGCCGTGACGCCCATCAGTCCGATGAGCCAGGGCGAGAGGAAGACGTACCCCGCCAGGCCCTCGCCGAGCCGGGCCCGGCCGGCCCGACGCCGCGTGGGGCGAGGGCCGGCCGGTCCGGTGCGCGGGGTCCGGCCGGGCGCCGTGGTGAGAGCCACGGGACCGGTCCTTTCGTGGGGTCAGGCGATCGCGGACTTGCAGGCGGCGACGAACTGCTCCGCCGCCTGGGCCGGGGTGGCGCGGCCGTACTGGGCGTTCTCGGCGGCCTTGACCAGCTCGGACTTGACCTTGCTGTGCCCCTTGATCGGGACCTGGGGCGAGGCGCCGAACTTCTGCGCCAGGTCGGACTCGACCTGGATGGACTGCTTCATGGCCGGGTCGGTGGCGGTCTCGCTGACCTTGGCGCGCAGATCCATGTTCGACGGCAGACCGCGGTCGGTGCCGAGCAGCGCCACCGCCTCCGGGTCGTTGTTCAGGAAGTTGATCACATCGACGGCGACGTCCTTGTGCTTGCTGCCCTTGAACACCGACCAGTACATCGAGGCGCGCGCCCACTGCGCGCTCGGGTCACCCGGGTACGCGACCACGCCCAGTTCGTCCTTGGTGTTCTTCTTCAGGTCCGGCATCTGGTTGACCCAGACCCAGGAGGTGGCCGACTTGCCGGTGACCACGAGCTGCTTGGTGATGTCGCTGGAGTTGCCCTCGTGGATGACGTCAGGCGTCGGGGTGGCGCCCCGGTCCCGCGCGCCCTTCCACAGCTCGAACCACTTCGTCACGTCCTCGGCGGTGAAGCCGAGTTCCTTGCCCTTGTACAGGTCCTTGCCCTGCTGGCGCAGCCACACCCAGAGCGCCTTGTAGTCGGCGCTCGGGTCCTGGGTGCCGGGCACCTTCGTCTTCTTCGCCACCTGCTCGGCCCAGGCGATGTGCTCCTCCCAGCTCATCCCGGTGGTCGGCTCGGGCAGCCCGTTCTTGGTGAGCAGCGTCTTGTTGTAGACCAGGCCCTGCGTGTTCTCCCCAGCGGCGACCCCGGCGAGCTTGCCGTCGACCACGCCGTACTCCAGCAGGCTCTTGGGGAACTTCGACACGTCGAGCTTGCCGGAGTCGCGGTAGCTGCTCAGGTCGAGCGTGGTGCTGCGGCCGGCGTACTCGGCCAGGTAGTTGTCGTCGATCTGGAACAGGTCCGGCGGGTTGCCGCCGGCGGTCAGTGTGGCGAGCTTGTCGAAGTAGCCCTGGTTGGCCTGCCAGGTCTTCTCGAACGTCACGTCCGGGTGCTTCTTGGTGTAGAGGGCAAGGGCGTCCTCGGTGAGCTTGGCCCGGGCCTCTCCGCCCCACCAGAAGACGGAGAGCTTGACCGGGCCGCCGTCGCCGCCGGCTTCGTCGTCGCCGCAGCCGGCCGCGCCCAGGGCGAGGGGCACGGCGAGCGCGACGGCGGCCAGGCCGCGGACGAGTCGGCGTCGGGTCAGGGGGGTACGGTGATCCCGCCCGGCGGGTGCGCCGGCGGTGGGGGACGTTGCGGGGTGCATCTGCGCTCACTCCTCGGCTGTGGGAGGCGACGACGTCACCGGCGGCCGTCCGCGGGCCGCCCGGGTCCGCAAGGCTGTGCGGGCCCGGGCCACCTGCTCAGGCTCCGGTGCCGTCCCGGCCGGGCGCGGGGACGGGCCCGGTCGAGTCGCGGACGACCAGTTCGGTCTGGAGCATTACCTGTGCGGTGGTGCGACGGTCGCCGGCCGCCGCGCCCCGGCCCCGGGCGCCGCGTGGCGCGTCGGAGTCGAGTTGCAGCAGCATGTCGACGGCCGTCCGGCCGGCGGCCGCGGTCGGCGTGGCCACCGTCGTCAACTTGGGGCGGGTGAGCCGGCTCAGCGCGATGTCGTCGACGCCGACGACGCTCACGTCGTGCGGCACCCGCGCCCCGATCGCGTCCAGCCCTTCGATCAGGCCGATCGCCATCAGGTCGTTGTAGGCGAGCACGGCGGTGACGCCGCTGCGGCGTACCTGCTCGGCGAGCGCGCCGCCGCCGGTCTCGGTGGGCTGGTTGGGTCCGAGGACTGTCAGTTCCGCTCCCCCGCCCCGGGCGGCGGCGGTCGCGGCGCGGCGCATCTCCCGGGCGGTCCAGGAGCCGCGCGGGCCGCCGAGCAGCGCGATCCGGCGGTGACCGAGCCCGAGCAGGTGCTCGATCGCGGCCCGGGCGCCCTGCCCGACGTCCATCATCACGCAGGGCAGGCCGGCGATCTGGCGGTTTATCACCACCACCGGGACCTCGCGGCTGACCTGCTCGATCAGGCTGTTGCTCATCCGGGGGCTGCACAGCAGCACACCGTCGACCTGCTTGGCCAGGGCGTGGACCAGGTCCTCCTCGGCGACCGGGTCCTCGTTGGTGTCGGCCACGAACACGTGGTAGTCGCGGTGCCGGGCCTGCCCCTCCGCCGCCTTGATCAGCGGCGGGAAGAACGGGTTGGCGATGTCGGCCACGATCAGGCCGATGTTGTGCGTACGGCCGGTGATGAGGGCCCGGGCGGCCCGGTTGGGCCGGTAGCCGAGGTCCTCCGCGCAGGCCAGCACCCGGACCCGGGTCTCCGGGTTGACCAGGTGCGGGGCCGAGAACGTCCGGGACACGGTGGAGATGTGCACACCGGAGGCGCGGGCGACGTCCCGGATGGTGGCTGGCACGGCGGGCTCCCTCGTCCGATGTGGTGGGCGTCACGGGTGCCGCCCATTAATGCAAACGGTTGCGCCCGTGTCAACGGTCCATTGTTGCGGCTCGATTGCGCCGGCGTTCCCGCCACGTGCATGAATGCCCATCAACGGGGATGGATAGGACGGCTTGGGCGGCAACCGTTGACGACGCATCCACCGTCATGGTTTCTTCGGCTGCAAACCTTTGCAGCCGACTGCCGGGGAGGCCGACGTCATGTCACCACCGGCCCGGAAACGGGTCCGCCACGCCCTGGTGGGTGCCGGGGCACGCGCCGAGATGTTCGTCCGTGCCCTCGCGCTCGACCACGCCGACACCGCCGAGCTGGTCGCGCTCGCCGACGTCAACCAGATCCGGATGGACGCCCACAACCGCTGGCTGGCCGAGCTGGGCCACCCGCCGGTGCCCACGTACGCCGCCGCCGACGTCACCGCCATGCTCGCCAAGGAGCGGGTCGACGTGGTGCTGGTGACCAGCGTCGACGCCACCCACGACGAGTACGTGACGGCGGCGCTGCGGGCCGGCTGCGACGTGGTCGTGGAGAAGCCGATGACTGTCGACGCGGAACGGTGCCGGCGCATCCTGGACGCGGTCGCCGAGACCGGCCGGCGCGTCACCGTCGCGTTCAACTACCGCTACAACCCGCTGCACGAACAGTTCCGGCGGCTGCTGGCCGACGGCGCGGTCGGCGAGATCGGGTCGGTGCACTTCGAGTGGCTGCTCGACGTGCGCCACGGCGCCGACTACTTCCGCCGCTGGCACCGGGACAAGTCCGTCTCCGGCGGCCTGCTCGTGCACAAGTCCGGCCACCACTTCGACCTGGTCAACTGGTGGCTGGACGCCCGCCCGGTCGAGGTGCACGCGTACGGCCGGCTGTTCTTCTACGGCGAGGACGGCCGCCGGCACGGCTACGCCCGCGACTACGACCGGGCGCACGGCTCCCCCGCCGCCGACGGCGACCCGTTCGCGCTGCGCCTGGCCGACCACCCGAGGCTGCGCGAGCTATACCTCGACGCCGAGGCCGAGGACGGCTACCACCGCGACCGCAACGTCTTCGCCCCCGGCGTGACCATCGAGGACGACCTCGCGGTGCTCGCCCGCTACGACACCGGCGCGACGATGACCTACCACCTCACCGCGTACGCCCCCTGGGAGGGCTACCGGGTCATGGTCAACGGCAGCCGGGGCCGCCTCGAACTGGAGGTGACCGAGAGCGACCACGTCAGCCCGTCCGTCGCCGGTGCCCTCAAGGGCGCGGCGCTGCACGGCGACGAGGCCGCCGTCGAGCAGGGCGCGGCCCGGCTCACGCTGCGCCCGTTCTGGGCGCCGCCGCAGGAGATCCCGGTCGAGGGCTGGACCCGGCGCGGGCACGGCGGCGCGGACGCCCGGATGACCCGGGTGCTGCTCGGCGGCGAACCCGACCCGCTCGGCCGGGCGGCCACCGCCCGCGACGGCGCACTCGCCCTGCTCACCGGCCTGGCCGCCAACCGCTCGCTGGAGACCGGCGCGCCCGTCCGGGTCGCCGACCTGCTCACCCTGCCCTGACCGAGGAGCCCTCGCTGTGCCGATCATCCCCCGCGGCGACCTGCTGCTGCCCGCCGAGCCCGGGCTGCGCGCCCTGGCCCGCGAGCTGTACGCGCTCGCCGCCGAGCAGCCGCTCATCTCCCCGCACGGGCACGTCGACCCCGGGCTGCTGGCCGAGGACCAGCCGTTCCCCGACCCGGCCCGGCTGCTCATCGTGCCCGACCACTACCTGACCCGGATGCTGCTCAGCCAGGGCGTACCCCCGGCCGACCTGGGCGTGCCGAGCGTCGACGGCAGCCCGGTGGAGACCGACGGGCGGACCATCTGGCGGCGCTTCGCCGCGCACTGGCACCTGTTCCGCGGCACCCCGTCGCGACTGTGGCTGGAGCAGACGTTCCGGCACGTGTTCGGCGTCGACACGCCGCTGAGCCCGGCCACCGCCGACGCCGTCTACGACGCGCTCGCCGCGCGCCTGGCCGAGCCGGGCTTCCGGCCCCGGGCGCTGTTCGAACGCTTCGGCATCGAGGTGCTCGCCACCACCGAGTCACCGCTGGACGACCTGGGCCGGCACGCCAAGCTCGCCGCCGACGGCTGGGGCGGGCCGGGCGGCCGGGTGGTCACCACGTTCCGCCCCGACGACGTGGTGGACATGGAGTTCGACAACTGGGCCGCGAACGTGGACCGGCTCGCCGAGGTCTCCGGCGAGGACACCGGCACGTACGCCGGATACCTCGCCGCGCTGCGGGCACGGCGGGAGGCGTTCGCCGCCGCCGGGGCCACCTCGTCCGACCACGGGCACCCCACCGCCCGTACCCTCGATCTCAGTCCCGCGCAGGCCGCGGCGCTGTACGACAAGGGCCGGCGCGGCCTGGCCGACGCCGCCGACGCCGAGGCGTTCCGGGCGCACATGCTGCTGGAGTTCGCCCGGATGTCGCTCGACGACGGCCTGGTCATGCAGCTGCACCCCGGCGCGGTCCGCAACCACAACCGCTGGCTGCACGCCCGGCACGGCCGCGACGTGGGCGGCGACGTGCCGCAGGCCACCGAGTACGTGCACGGCCTCGCGCCGCTGCTCGACGCGCACGGCAACGACCCCCGGCTCACAGTGGTGCTCTACACGCTCGACGAGGACACGTTCACCAGGGAACTCGCCCCGCTCGCCGGCGGGTACGCGGCGCTGCGCCTCGGCGCGCCCTGGTGGTTCCTGGACTCCCCCGAGGTGCTGCGCCGGTTCCGCGAGGCGGTCACCGAGACCGCGGGCTTCTACAACACCGCCGGGTTCGTCGACGACACCCGCGCGTTCTGTTCCATCCCGGTACGCCACGACGTGGCCCGCCGGGTCGACGCCGGATTCCTCGCCCGCCTCGTCGCCGAGCACCGGCTGACCGAGAACGAGGCCGCCGAGACCATCGTCGACCTGGCGTACCGGCTGCCGAAGCAGGTCTTCAAGTTCGGAGGTGGGCCCGCATGACCACAATCGTCGACGTCGAGGTGCACGACGTGCGCTTCCCCACCGCCGCCAGCGGCGACGGCTCGGACGCGATCAACAGGGGCGACTACTCGGCCACGTACGTGGAGCTGACCACCGACGGCGGGCCGACCGGCACCGGGTTCACGTTCACCAACGGCCGGGGCAACGAGATCACCTGCGCGGCGGTCCGCGCACTCGCCCACCACGTCCGGGGGCGCACCGTCGCCGAGATCGCCGCCGAACCCGTGGCGTTCTGGCGCTCGCTCACCGCCGACGTGCAACTGCGCTGGCTCGGCCCGGAGAAGGGCGTGATCCACATGGCCACCGGCGCGCTCGTCAACGCCGTGTGGGACCTGCGCGCCAAGCTCGCCGGCAAGCCGATGTGGCGGTTCCTCGCCGAGGCGCCCACCGACGAACTGGTCGCGACAGTCGACTTCCACCACATCACCGACGCGCTCACCCCCGACGAGGCGGCGGCCATCCTGGACAAGGGACGCGACGGGCTCACCGACCGGCTGGCCGCGCTGGAACGCGACGGGTTCCCCTCGTACACCACGTCGGTGGGCTGGCTCGGCTACCCGGACGAGCAGGTGCGCGCGCTGACCCGCGACGCGTACGCGCAGGGGTGGCGCGCGATGAAGATGAAGGTCGGCGGGCGGATCGAGGACGACCTGCGGCGGGCCCGGATCATCCGGGCCGAGATCGGCCCGGACGCGCTGCTCATGATGGACGCCAACCAGGTGTGGGACGTGGACGAGGCGATCGCCGCGATGGGCGTGCTCGCCGAGGTCGACCCGTACTGGATCGAGGAGCCCACGCACGCCGACGACGTCCTCGGGCACGCCCGGATCGCCCGCGCGGTCACCGAGCTGACCGGCGGCCGCTGCCGGGTCGCCACCGGCGAGGTCGCCGCCAACAAGGTGATCTTCAAGCAGCTGCTCCAGGCCGAGGCGATCGGCGTCATGCAGGTCGACGCCTGCCGGGTCGGCGGGGTGGACGAGGTGCTCGCCGAACTGCTGCTGGCCGCGAAGTTCGGCGTGCCGGTGTGCCCGCACGCCGGCGGCGTCGGCCTGTGCGAGTACGTGCAGCACCTCGCGATCTTCGACTACCTGCGGGTCGGCACGAGCCTGGACGGCCGGATGGTCGAGTACGTCGACCACCTGCACGAACACTTCACCGACCCGGTCCGCACCCGGGGCGGGCGCTACCTGCTGCCCACAGCGCCCGGATACAGCGCCACCATGCGTCCGGAGTCGATCGCGGAGTTCCGCTTCCCGGAGGGACCGGCATGGCGCTGACCCCCGACCGGCTCGGCCTGGCCACGCTGCGCCACCTGCCGCCGGAGTCCCGGCCGCTGGTGCGCCCCGGCACCGTGCCGGCCGGCATCGTCCACCTCGGTCTCGGCGCGTTCCACCGCGCCCACCAGGCCGTGCACACCGAGGCGGCGGTCGGCGCGGCCGGCGGCGACTGGGGCATCATCGGCGTCGCGCCGCGCAGCACCGACGTGGTCGAGGCCCTCGACGCACAGGACTGCCTGTTCAGCGTCACCACGCTCGCCGCCGAAGGCGCGGCCACGCGGGTGGTCGGCGCGCTCGCCGGGGTACGGCACGCCGCGAGCGACCCGGACGCGGTGGTCGGCCTGCTCGCCGACCCGGCGATCCGGGTGGTCACGCTGACGGTGACCGAGAAGGCGTACCGGCTGGACCCGGTGACCGCCGCGCTGACAGTGGACGCGGACCTGACCGCCGACCTGACCACCGGCCGTCCCCCGCGTACCGTGCCGGGTCTGCTGGTCCGCGGGCTGCTCGCCCGCGCCGCCGCCGACGCCGGGCCGATCGCGCTCGTGAGCTGCGACAACCTGCCCGCCAACGGACGGCGGCTGCGCGGTCTGGTCGAGCAGTGCCTTGCGCTGGCCCGGGTGCCGGACGCGACAGCCGAGCGGGTGCTGGCGGCGGTGACCTGCCCCGGCACCATGGTGGACCGGATCGTGCCGGCCAGCACCGACGAGACCCGGGACACCGCCCGGCAGGCGCTCGGCGTGACCGACCTCGCGGCGGTCGCCGCCGAACCGTGGTCGCAGTGGGTGATCGAGGACGACTTCCCCGGCGGCCGTCCGGCCTGGGAACGCTCCGGTGCGATCCTCACCGGCGACGCCGGGCCGTGGGAGCGGCTGAAACTGCGGGCGCTCAACGGCGTGCACTCCGCCACCGCGTACCTCGGTGCGCTCGCCGGCGCGGAGACGGTGGCCGAGGCGCTGACGCTGCCGCACCTGGACGCGGTGCTGCGGCGGCTGCTCGCCGAGGAGATCGCGCCGAGCTTCACCCCGCCGCCCGGCGCCGACGTGGCCGACTACGGGGAACAGGTACTGGCCCGTTTCGCCAACCCGGCGATCCGGTACCGGACGACGCAGGTCGCCATGGACGGCTCGCAGAAGCTGCCGCAGCGGGTGCTGCACACCGTCGCCGACCTGCGGGCCGCGGGCCGGTCGGCGCGGTGGAGCGCGCTCGTGGTGGCCGCGTGGCTGCGGTTCCTGCTCGGGTACGCCGACGACGGGCGGCCGCTGCCGCTGGACGACCCGCTCGCGGACCGGCTGCGCGCCGCGCTGGCCGCCGGAGCGCACACCCCGGCCGGGGTGGTGGACGCGGTCTTCGCACTGCGCGAGGTGTTCCCGGCCGACCTGGCCGCCGACGACGAGTTCCGCGCCGACGTGACCGGCTGGCTCACCGCGCTGGAACGCCACGGCGTCCGGGCCACGCTGGCGGGCGCCCGGTGACCGGCGGCGTGCCGGGGACGCCCGGCGGGCGGCGACCGGGCGGGGGCCGCTGGTGAGCGCCGGCGGCCCGCCGCGGGTGGCGCTGATCGGGGCGAACGGGCACGGCCGCTGGCACCGCCGGGCCATCGCCGAACTGCACGCGGCCGGGCGTGCGCGCCTTGTCGCGCTGGTCGACGTCCGCCCGCTGGAGGCCGAACCGGACGCGCCGGTCCCACCGGAGGCGGCCGTCCTCACCGATCACCGGGTCATGCTCGCCCAGTCCCGGCCCGACGTGGTGGTGATCTGCACGCCGCCGCACACCCACCTGCCGATCGCGCTCGACGTACTCGCCGCCGGGGCGGACCTGCTGCTGGAGAAGCCGCCGGTGCTCGACCTGGTCGAACACCGGACGCTCGCCGAAGCCGCCGCCGCTGCCGGCCGGGCCGTGCAGGTCAACTTCCAGGCGCTCGGCTCGGCCGCGCTGACCGAACTGACCGGCGCGCTCGGACGGCTCGGTCCGGTCACCGGCATCGCCACGCTCGCCGCCTGGCAACGCCCGGACGCCTACTACGCCCGCTCCCCCTGGGCCGGGCGACTGTCGGTCGACGGCCGCCCGGCGCTGGACGGCGCACTCGCCAACCCGCTCGCCCACGCGCTGATGCAGTGCCTCGCCGTCGCCGAATCGGTCACCGGCGCGCCGGTCCGCCCGGCCCGGATCGAAGTGGAGCGCTACCGCGTCCGCCCGATCGAGGTGGACGACACCAGTGTGCTGCGGCTGACCCCGCACGCCGGGCCGCCGGTGCTGGCCGCGCTCACCCTCGCCGCCGAGGAACACGTCCCCGGGGAGGTGCTGGTCACCGGCGAGCGGGGCCGGGCGGTGCTGGAGTACCCGACCGACCGGCTGCGGCTACCCGGCGACGACGCGCCACGCCCGGTGCCCGGCCGCCGCGGGCTGCTGGCGAACCTGCTCGACCACCGCACCGACGGCACGCCGCTGATCGCGCCGCTGGCGCGCACCGAGCCGTTCACCGCGGTGCTGGACGCGCTGCGGGACGCACCCGTTCCGACGCTGCTCGACGGGGACCTGGTGCGCGAGGCGGGCGACGGCCCGCAGCGGGTGCGGATGGTGCGGGGCGTCGGCGCGGTGCTGCGGACCGCCGCGGAGACCGGTGCGCTGCCGTCGGAGGCGGGCGTGCCGTGGGCGGTCAAGCCCTATGTGGTGGATCTACCCGTGCAGTGAATGTCCCTCCAGGAGAACGGAAACGAGTCATGCGTACCCGAACCGCAGCCGTCGCGGCGCTGGCCGCCGCGCTCGTCCTCACCACCGCCGCGCCCGCGCCGGCCGCACCTGGTAAGCCGTCCCGGGCCGCCGAGCTGATCGGCCGCCAGACCCTCCCGGCGAACGACGGCTGGGCCGCCGCGGGCACCGGCACCACCGGCGGGTCGGCCGCCGCGCCGGACCGGGTACACGTCGTGCGTACCCGCGCCGAGCTGGTCGCCGCGCTCGGCGGCGACAACGCCACGAACGCCGCCGACGCCACCCCCAAGATCGTGTACGTGGCCGGGACAGTCGACGGTTTCGAAGGACCGGACGGCACCCTGCTGGACTGCGCCGACCTGGCCGACCCGGAGTACTCGCTGCCCGCCTACCTGGCCGCGTACGACCCGGCGACCTGGGGCCGGGTCAACCCGAGCGGACCGCTGGAGGCCGCCCGGGTGCGTTCGGTGGCCGAGCAGACCCGGCAGACGCAGATCAACGTCGGCTCGAACACCACTATCGTCGGGCTGCGCGGCGCGCGGCTCACCGGCCTGACGCTGATGATCGACCGGGTGGCCAACGTGATCGTGCGCAACATCGAGTTCGCCGACGCCCGGGACTGCTTCCCGGCCTGGTCCCCTGCCGACGGCGACACGGGCAACTGGAACTCCCAGTACGACCAGATCTCGGTGCGCCGCAGCGAGCACGTCTGGATCGACCACAACACGTTCACCGACGGCGACAACCCGGACAGCGCCCAGCCCGTCTACTTCGGGCGGCCCTGGCAGGTGCACGACGGCTCGGTGGACGTCACGCACACCGCCAGCCTGGTCACCGTGTCGTGGAACCGGTTCACCGGCCGGGACAAGGTGATGCTCATCGGCTCGTCGAACACGGTCGGCCCGGACGTGGGCCGGCTCAACGTCACCGTGCGGCACAACCTGTTCGACGGCACGCTGCAACGGCTGCCCCGGGTCCGGTTCGGCCAGGTCGACGTGCACGAGAACCACTACCGGCTCGGCGGGCCCGGCTTCGCGTACGCCCTCGGCGTCGGCGTGCAGTCCGCGCTGTACGCGGAGAACAACTTCTTCACGCTCACCGGCGACACCGGCCCCGCCGACCTGCTGTACGACTGGGGCGGCACCGCGCTCACCGAGCGGGGCAGCTGGGTCCGGCAGGGTGACCGCCTGCCCCGGCCGGTGGACCTGCGCGCCGCGTACAACGCCGCCCACGACCCCGACCTCGGCGGCGACGCCGGGTGGACGCCCACGCTGCGCGCCGCCCGGCCGCTGCCGGCCCCGCTGGTCCCGTTCGTCGTCGACGCCTTCGCCGGCGCCGGGCGGCTGCCGCTCTGACCTGCGCCCGAGCCCGCACGCGCACCAGCTCGACGCCGTCGGGGCAACCGCGACCGCTCGTCCCGGGCCGGCGTCCCCTCGGGGGGGGTCGCCGGCCCGCCGCGTTGCCGCCTCTGCCGGGCCGCAGGCTGACACGCCGCCCCCGATGCGCAATGATCACGTTTGACGGACACCGCCGCCGGGGGAATGAATCGGCGGCCACCGGGGACAACAGGGTGAGAATCAGGCGGTGACAGCGCGAGTGGGCGCCCAGGTCCGGGGACGGGCACGGGACGGAGGGCCGGACGTGACGGGTGGGACATCCGGCGACGTCGGCCCGGTCCTCACCATCGACCTGCCGGCCGACCCGGCCCGGCTCGCCGCCACCCGGGAACGGTTGCGCGGCTGGCTGCACGACCGGGGCGTGAGTGAGTGGGACGTCGACACCGTCCTCATCGCCACCGGTGAGGCGTGCGCCAACGCCATCGAGCACGGCTACCGCTTCGCCCGGGAGGGCATCACCACGCTGCGGGCCGAGCTGCGCGGCGACCGGCTGGAGATCGAGGTACGCGACCGGGGCGGCTGGCGCGCGGCCGACGGCGACGACACCGGCGACCGCGGCCGGGGACGGCTGATCATGGCGCGGGTGATGGACGAGGCCACCATCGTCGGCACGCCGGAGGGCACCTGCGTACGCCTGGTCAAGCGTCTCACCGGCGACGTGAGCGGCCCGGCGGACGCCGGATCTAGCGAAGATCAGCTATAAGGGACGCATGGAGTTCCCCGCGTACCTCGCCACCATGCCGATGCACGCGATCACCGAGATCCACGGTGAGCCCGGGCTGCTGGCCCGGTTCCGGCTGGAGATCGAGGCGTTCGACGAGGCCGCCCGCGACCGGCTGACCGAGGCGCTCGACCTGGCTGCCGACCTGCACCGCGACGACCGCCGGGTACGCGAGCCGTACCTCAACCACCTGCTGCGGGTGGCGATCCGGCTGATGCACCACTACCAGGTGCGGGACGTGGACGTGATCGTCGCCGGGCTGCTGCACGACGCGGTCGAGGACCACCCCGCCGAACTCGCAGGGCTCGACCCCGAGTCGGCAGCGGACGCCACGCCGGCGGCGCTAGACGCGCTGTCCGACCGGTTCGGCGCGCGGGTCGCCCGGCTGGTCGCGGCGGTCACCAACCCGGCGTACGACCCGGGGCGGGACCGCGACGAGCAGTACCGGGAGCACGTGGCGGCCAGCCTGGAACGGGAACCCTGGGCCCGCGTGATCAAGGTGTCCGACTTCACCGACAACGGCGTGGGCGTGATCCACACGATCGGGCCGAAGGTGACCCGCGCCGCCACCAAGTACCGCCCGCTGGTGCCGGTCTTCCGCGACCTGGTCGCCCGGCCTGACACGCCGCTGTCGGCACCGGTCAAGCAGCACATCCTCGCCCAGCTGGACCTGGCCGAGGAGCGCTTCAGCGCCATCCTCGACCAGCCCGCCTGACCCCACCCGGTCCGGCGTGTCCCGCCCAGGCCGCCGACGCGACCCGCGCCCTCACCACCCGGCTCGCACTCACCCTCACCTTCGCCACTTCCCCGAACCGGCGCCCGGCCCACCACCACCGCGAAGTGGCGACAACCTCACCCAGCGGACCCCGCCACTCCCCCGAACTGGCGACCGCCCACGCCACCACCCCGAACTGGCTGCATCCCCACCGACCGGACCTCACCACCACCCCGAACTGGCGCCCGGCCCGCCACTACGGCGAAGTGGCGGCATCCCTCCCCACCGAACCCCACCACCTCCCCGAACTGGCGATCGGCCCACCACCTCCCCGAAGTGGCCGCATCCCCACCCACCAGACCCCCACCACCACCCCGAACTGGCACCCGGCCCGCCACTACGGCGAAGTGGCCGCATCCCCACCCACCAGACCCCCACCACCTCGCCGAGCTGGCGGCCATGCTCACCGCACGAGGTCGCCGCTTCGGGGAGGTGGCGGCGAAACGGCACCCGGTCAGCCGGTTGCGGGAGGCGGGGCGCCCACCCGCCCGCCGAGCACGGCGGCCACGCGGTCACGCAGGGCGCGCAGTCGGTCCGGGTCGTCGCGCAGGACCACCCGCAGCGTCTCGTGCCCACCGGCGGCGACCGCGCCGAGCACGTCCAGCAGCGTGCCGAGCTGGGCGGGCGGCTCGTCGGCGAGCAGGTCCGCCGCGTCGGTCACGACCAGCGTCAGCGGACCGGAGTCGAGGCGGTCTGCGAGCGCGTCGGCGAGGGCGTCCCAGTTGCGGCCGTACCAGCCGGGCAGCGCCAGTGACCCGGCCAGCGTCTCGTGCAGCCCGGCGCGGGTGCGGCTGGCCGCGCCGGAGACCGGCACCCCGTGCGGCTCGGGCGGCGCGCCGTCGTACACGAGCCAGGCCGGCGGCTGCGGGGACGCTGCGCCCATGATCCGTCCTTTCCCGACGGCGCCGACCGGGCGTAGCGGGCCCGGCCGGCGCCGAGGCTGCTCAGAGCCGGTAGAAGTTGGCGTAGTGGTCGGGCGAGAACCAGGTCGCCCCGGTGCTCTTGTTGACCACGATCCGGTACGCGTCCCGGGAGGCGTTGCAGGCGCGCGGGTAGACGTCGTACTCGTAGTAGGTGGCGCCGGCGGGCAGCTGACCCTCGTAGTTGTAGAACCGGCCGCCGGCGAAGTTGCACTGGCCGCCGCTCCACGAGTACCAGCCACGGCTGGTCGGGAAGCTCTTCGCGGACCAGCCGGACCGCGCGGTGCGCGCGTCGGCGCAGCGGGACTGCGTGCAGGAGCCGTAGACGGCGGCCGCGGCGGGTTCGGCGAGGCGGGTGGAGACAGTGGACGGTGCGACGAGCGCCGCGGCGGCCACGGCGGTGACCAGGGCGGACGCGGCGAGGGCGCGGCGCACGCGGGTGACGGCGGCACGGAACGGGGTCAAGGGATCCTCCTTGAGCGAGCCGGCAGGGCATCGACCAACGTCGTTCGCTGGTCGCCGCTCAGTCTGTCGAGGATCCTGCCCGCGGTACAGCCCCGATCCGGCGACGGCGCCCCGAACCCCGGGTGAACACACGATGGCGGGTGCGGACGGACGACCCGAGCCGCCCGTCCGCACCCGCCGTGTGGGTCAGCGCGTGAACGCCTGGAACTCGGCGATCCGCACGTTCTGCGCCTGCGGGCTGGCGGTGGCGCAGTCGGTCGCCGCCCGCGGGTCGTCGTCCTGCTCACCGGCGTAGTCCGGCGCGCCCGTGCACTGGTTGGTCAGCACCTCGACGCGCAGGTGCGTGGCCTTGGTACGCGGAATGTCGAACGACCGCATGATCAGCTCGGGCGCCCGGGGACGCGGCGCCACAGCCGGGAACGCGTCCGGCCGGCTGGTGTAGACCGGGCGGAAGTCCGCCGCGTCCGCGCAGGTCACCGGCCCGGTCGCGGTGCACGCGAGGACCCGGAACTGCCGCACCGCGGAGTACCGGCTCTGGGTGCCGGCGTCCGCGTCACCGGCGACCGCCGGACGCAGCATGGCGCTGACCTGCACCCGGCGTACCTGCTGGACGTCGCCGGCCAGGTCGACTGTGACCTGCCGGCCGGCGACCGGCGCGCCCAGCGAGGCCCAGTTCGTGGCCTCGTCGTCGTCGGCGATCTGCGGCAGGTTGATCCCGTCGCCGGTGACCGCCGCACCCGCGGTGGCCGAGGCCAGGTTGGGTCGCAACGACACCGCCAGCGTCCGGTTCTGGCCCGCCTTGACCTTCACCGGGCCGATCCGGGTGTGCCCGTAGCCGGGTGCCCGCACCACGAACTCGTACGTGCCGGGCACCAGATCCACCCGGTCGGTGAGCGGGGTGGCCGCGTCGGTGTCCGCCACCGGCACCGCCCGGGCCTGGTAGCGCCCGACGAACAGCTGCGCGCCCGCCACCGGCCCGCGCTCGCCGACCGGGAGGAACCGCAGCGAGCCCTCCCGCGCGTACGGCGAGGTGAAGCCCGGCGTGGGGTTGGCGTCGGTGTGGCCGACGCTGGCCGCGGTCTCGCCGAGGCCGCGCCCGGCGAACGCGTTCCAGAGCAGGTCCTGGTTGGCGCCGCCGAAGCGGATCCGGTCGGCGGCGAGCATCGCGTCTCGGGCGTCGACCATGCTGACCTGGCTGACCGACATCAGCAGGAACGAGTCGAAGACCAGTTGGATCCAGCGCCGGTTACCCGGGCAGGCGGTCACGTCGCGGGCGCCGGTGGCGCACGCCTTCTGCACGGCCGGGGTGCCGCTGCCCCACCGGCGCATCATGGCCGCGCGGATGTCGGTGTTGGTGGCGCTCCACACCTCACCGGAGGCGTGCACCTGGAGGCCGACGAAGTCGTAGTCGACCGAGCTGTAGTTGAGCGGGCTGTCACTCATGTTGTAGTTGCGGATACCCGCGTTCGGGTCCTGGGTGGTGTACTCGCCGATGGTGAACCCGCGCCGGCCGGGCGCGGCGTATCCGTGCTCGAACAGGTACTCCATGGCGAGCTGGTCGGACCAGCTCTCGCTCATGCCCTGCGGCGAGCTGACCCCGGCGCTCGGGCCGGCGATCATGCGGTTGGTGACCGCGTGGCCGTACTCGTGGGCGATCACCGACATGTCGAAGTCGCCGTCGACGCACGGCGCGTAGAACGAGCCCGCCATGGGCTGCCACAGGTACATGTTGGTGGTCGGCGCGACGCCGTCCGGCGGGGTGATCTGGTTGGCGTTGTTGCGGGCCGCGAAGTTGGGCGGGCCGCCGCTGGCCCCGCCGGCCTGGGCGTTGCCCTGCTCGGGGTCGTTACCGAGCCCGCCGCGGCCGAGGTTGTCCTGCTGCATGTTCCAGGTCTCCTCGGTGAACCCGAGGTGATAGGTCCAGTCGTGCATCCGGTTGTGCATGGCGAACAGGTTCGCCCGCGCCGCGTCGATGTCGTTCGCCTGCGGCGACGTGAACACCTCCGGGTTGCAGCGCTGCTCCTGCCACTGGTTCGTCCACGGGTAGTCGTACCGGCGGTCCGGGCGGGGCGTCGCGGTCTCGGTGCCGACGCTGAACGGGTCGTTGCTGAACCAGTTCTGCACCGCGATCGCGTTGTTGCCCTTGGTCGTGGTGGTGGACTGGCCGGTGGCCGGGTCCACGTCCCACGCCGGGTGCCCGGGCACACCCACCACCTCGGCGCAGCCGCGCGCCGGCACGGCGCACCACCGCTTGCGGGTGTCGACCGAGGACCTGTCGACCCGCGGCGAGTTCGGGAAGACCTCCCACGAGGGGTGGTCGGCGTCGTGGTCGATCAGGTCCTCACGGACCAGCACGGCGCTGTCGCGGGCGTCCACGTAGGTGGCGTAGGCGGCCGGGTCCGCGCCGGTGGTGTCCGCCCCGAGGACCACCTCCCACGCCGCGCGCGGCCCCCGGTCCGCGGTGGGCACCGCGACCAACGAGGTACGCACGACCTGCGCGTCGGAGCGGCCGGCGTCGGCGACGGCGGCCTTGCGGGCCTGCTCGGCGCTGATCGTGGCCGGGGCCGGCGTACCGGCGTCGCGGGCGAGCGAGGAGCTGACGTGCCACACCGCTCCGTCGCGTACGCCGATCGACAGCATGCCGTCGACGGCAGCCGGCAGGTCACCGAAGCGCTGCCGGAACAGGACGGTCGCGCCCTGCCCCATCGGCGCCACTGTGAGCAGTTCCAGCGCGGCGGCGCCCTCGGCGGTCAGGCCCAGCACGTCCCGGTTGGCGGCCACGTACGCGCGCGCGGCGGCGGCCGGGTCGGCGGGCAGGCCGGTGGCGAGGGGCTTGCCGGTCGACGTGAGCGTGGCGGGCGTACCGAAGTCGGTCCAGCGCACGCGCGCGCCGAGCGCGGCGGCCCGGTCCCGCTGCCGGTCGCTGGCGGCGACGCGGCCCTTGCGGTTGTCCTTGGCCTTGGTGTCGTGCCGGTCGCCCGGCAGGTGGTCGGGTGGCGCCTGGGTACGGGTCTGTTCCCGGGGTGCCGCCTGGCCGCCGCCAGCGGCGGTCAGGACCAGCCCGGCTGCCAGCAGCAGCGCGGTGGTCCCCGTCAACGCACGGGATGGTGTGCGCACGGTCCCTCCTGTCATCGTCGAACGGCGATGTCCGTTCCGCCATCCGACCAGGACGATCAACCGTCCGACACCATCCGAACATCCATAAATGTTGCTGCGTCGATTTCTTTGCGACTCAGAGGAGGTGCGTCACGCGGACGGGCTCCGCGAGGATCGCTTCTGCTCCCGGAAGGTCGGCGAGACGAGAGGCCAGGTGACCAGGGTCAGCCGGTGCGGCAGGGTGGCGCGAGGCCACACGCTCCGGGCATTCGAGTGCTAGATCTCGATCACGGCGTCCGGGTCCGCCCAGACGGAGCGCAGTTCCACGATGTCGTTGAGCGGCGAGTGCTTGGCGACCTCGACGATCCCGGTCACACAGGCGCGGATGGTTTCCGGGTCGCGGTCCTCGATGGCCTTGTCGAGCCGGGCGAAGAAGCCCTGATGCAGTTCCCGGCGCTCGGCGAAAACGCGATCCAGATAATCCCGCAGGCCCTGACTCGCGGCGCTGATCCTGGCGATCTCCTTGTCGCGTTCCGCCACGATTCGGGCGCGTTCGGTCAGGTTCGCGTCGACGCGCTTCGCCACGTCGACGATCGCCATGAGGAATTGTGCGGCGTCCGGCGTCGTGGCCAACCAATCGACCTTTTCGTCGGCACTCCTGCGGGTGTCAGGCATGGGCGCTCTCCGGGTCGTAGTCGCGGTACTTGATGACGAGGAATTCGCCACTGGGGTCGAGCGTCAGATCGTCGTTCACGACGGGCGCCGCGCTGACCTCGGCGACGCCCTTGACGACGAGCAGCGCGGTCTGGAGGAGGTGCGCGTGGTCGTCACGGGCGAGATCGAACCCGCCGGGCTCGCGTTCGACCTGCTCCAGGCTGTCGATCGTCTCGCCTGCGCGCCGCACGAGATCGGCCAGCACGTCCCGCATCTCGTCGACCCGGTCGTCGATGCCGCGAAGAAGTTCATCCTGGTGGTGGTATTTGGCGATTGCCGTCTTGACGTCCGCGTCGTACTTGGCGATCGCCGTGTCGGCGTCGGACTTTGACTTGATCATCAAGCCGATACTGAGCGCGACCGCCGGGACCGCGGTGATGATGTTGAGCCGGAGCGCGCCCGCCGCGATCCCCCCACCTCCGGCGACCTTGGCACCGCCTCCGATCGCCGCGAGGGTGGCGTTTTTCGCCGCCGCGCCGCTCAACGCGTTGATCGCAGTGCCGGTGGACGCCGTGGCCACTTTCGCCACTGTGGTGTAAGCGGCGACGCTGAGGCCGTTGCCCGCGGCGGCGGACACGATGCCGGCCATCGCGGCTGCGACTTCGCCGGGACCGGAGACCTCGGGGGACGCCTCGATCTCGCGATTCTCGGGCGCCTCACCGTCCTCGACGATCTGGCGCCCACGCATCCGCAACTGGCGCTCGTTGCGCTCGGCGAACGCCTTCATGCGGGGGATCACGGAGTCGAGGGCCGCCTGCTGGCACTCGCCCAGCCCTCTCAGCTTCTCCGAGGTGGAATCGGCGGCTGCCCGGTGCTTCGCGTACTCCTCGTCGTGCTCGCTGGTTATTTCTTCCAGCTTTTTCTTGGCCTGATTCTCAATGATCTTATTTCCGATAAAGCTGACCGCCGTCGTTCCCGCGGCGACGGCGACCAGGACTATGGGGAACGGCACGGCCCACCTCGAAATTCATAGTTGCTTCCGCGAGCGACACCCTAGCAAGCACTTTCCCCTAAGCGCACCGGCCAACGGTCCCGGCAAATTTGTCCGACTGCCGCCGTCATGAGCTTCGCGCGCCAGGCCGGCTCGTCCTCGCCGGTCAGCAGCAGCACTCCGCTACCGGCGCAGACGGCCGGCCAGACCGGGTCCGTGCACCGCGAGACCAGCAGGACCGCGGCGACGGCGACACCCCGGGCGGCCAGCCGGTGCCGGTACTCCAGCACCTGCCCGAGGCCGAGCCGGAGCTGCTCGACCTCGTTGCCGCCGACCACGCTCTTCACCTCGGCGATGAAGCGGCGTCCGTCCGCGTCCCGCCACGCCACGTCGACGTTCACCCCGGCCAGCCCGGCTCCCGCTGTCAGGTCCGAGCGGGACAGGTGGGCGATCAGCGCCCGGCAGAGGCGGTCGTGCTCGTCCACGCCGGCCCGGTAGGCGTCGGCGTCGAACGACCGCTGCGCCGACAGGTCGCCCGCCGTCGTCACACCGGTGTACGGCCGGTCGAAGCCATCTCCGCCACCGGTCAGCGCATCCAGGCCGTCGCCGTCCAGCAACTGCGACGCCTGCCACGCTCGTGCGACGACCTCCGGTCGATACCGGCCCTCGAACGAGTACGGTCCGGCGGCCACCCAGCAGGACAACAGTCGTACACCGGCGATGACCGGCGGCTGCCGCAGCAGCCAGTGCGCCGTGGCGAGATCGGGGCAGGTGAGGAGGACCTTGTCTTCCGCGAGGGTCCTGGTGCGGTCGTCCGCCACGTCGATCCCGCGGCGCTCCCACTCCTGCAGATCGATCGCACCGGCCTCGATCGCCGAGAGGATCGGCGCGGCGTGGGAACGGAGCCAGACCTCCTCCCCTGTCTCGTGCAGGCCGAGGATCTCCAGCACGCCGACCGTCAGCCGCAACACGGCGGGTGCGGCATCATCGAGGTGGGACAGGATCCAGTACCTGCCGGCGGTGCCGGTGGCTTCCGGTACGACAGTGCGGGCCACCCAGCCGGCGAGCGCCCAGGCCTGACGGCCCGTCTCGTCGAGGCCGGCCGTCCAGTCACCGTCGACGGCACCGGGCACCGGGTCGAGCGGCGACGGCGCGGGAGCCTGGAAGACCCAGGCGGCCAGGTCGGCGGGAGTCGTGACCTGCCAGAGACGGGAACGGCGCGCGGCTAGCATCTCGGTCACGTCCGCCACATCGTCCGCGTTCCACCACCTCCCGCCCGCATCGGGCTCGGCCAGGTCGGACACGTGCAACCTCCAGTTCTCGTCGCAGAGAGGCTTCCTCAGCGCGTTTCTCGTGCGGCCCCACGTAGGTGTGCGTTCGGGTAACTTGCGCTCCACGATCTGAAAGGAGCGCTCATGCCGGCCCGTCGAGGAAGACGGCCACGGCCCGATGGAAGTCGTGTGGATTCTCGACCCACGGCAGGTGGCCGGATCCGGGGAGGCTGACCCGCTCACAATTGGGCAGCGCCTTCTCCAGCGAGTCGACGCCCCAGCGGGGACGGATGTCATCGGGGCCGTCGATGATCAGCACGGGCAGGTCGAGCGTCCGGCACCGCGCCGCGATCCCGGAGGTACGGAGTTCCCGCTTGACCTCGGCGTTGACGGCCCGGTTGCAGTCGTGGTTGATGCCCAGCCACGGCGTGGCCATGTCCTCGGCGTGCGTCATGGCGGCGTCGGGGTCGGCGTAGTCAGCCGACCACTGCAGAACCGCCCGTTCCCGTTCCTCCGCCGGGTTGAGCGCTCGTGCCCCAAGCGCCTCCCACCGGTGCAGATGGGGCCCGAGCCGCCGCCGGAGATTCCGTTCGTAGTGCGGATGCCAGCCGCGTTCGGGGTCGATGCCGGTGCCGGAGACGTAGATCAGGTGACTGACCCGCTCCGGGTGTTCGATCGCGTACCGCAGCGCCAGGTGCGCGCCCCACGAGTGGCCCAGCAGTGCCGTCCGCGGTCCGGCCAGGTGTTCGCGTACCGCGTCGAGGTCGGCGACGAAACGGCCGATCGTGTACGGGCCGCGCCGCTCGGAGCGCCCGCAACCACGCTGGTCCCACCGGATGACACGGGCGTGCCCGTCGAGCAGCCGGGCGACCGGGCCGAGGTAGTCCCAGATGCCCGGACCGCCGTGACAGAGCACCAGCGGCGCCCCGGCGCCGACCTGGTCGGCCCACAGGCGACAACCGTCTTCGGTACGCACGTCCGCAGTCATCTCCGACAGTATGGCGAGTCGGACGACGACCGATGGGCCTGCTGGACTGACGCCGGTTACGGCTCTCTCATCCAGGTCTTCGGATCGGTCACGAAGACACCCTTGCCCTGCTGCCGCCGGATCACCCGCAACGCTTCGAGACGCGCATACGCCATCTGCACGGTGCCGTGACTCACGCCGTAGCGATCGCGCAGCGCAGCGATCGAGGGCAGCTTGTCCCCCGGCTTCAGCTTCTTTCCTCTGACGTCGGCGATCACATCGTCGGCGATGCGCCAGTAATCCGGCACTTCTCGCATGGCACTCCTCGCGTGGCGACCCGATTCGATCACACCGCGACGCGCCTAACAAGCAGCGTTGACTCATCTGACATGTCTAGATAAGTTGATTCCGGGCCGCTCCTCGCGTGGCAACGAGTTCGGCCCCTCCCCCGGTCGGGGCGGGTGCGCGTACCCGTCCCGACCCTCCGGACTGCTCCGCCTCCGTACCGCCGATCCGGGCTGCGGTGGGCGGAGCGGGCGGGTCGGCCGCGGCCGACGTGCGGACGGCCCGCCCTTCCACCGCACCTGTCCCCTGCTCCTGGAAGGACCGAAGTGACGCTGCATCGATCCGGCCGCCTCTACCTGAGCGGCCTGCCGGCCCGGCCGACCCCGCACGAGGTGCGCACGCACGCCTTCGACGCCCGCAGGAGCGGCGTCGACCCTGATCAGGTACGCGAGTTCCAGGCCCGGGTCGCCGACGAACTGGCCGAACTGCACCGCCGGGTACGCCTGCTCGCGCAGGAGAACGACAGGCTGAAGCGCGCCCTGCGGGACTGGCAGGCCATGCACGCCCGGGAGTGCCGCCCACCGAACGACGGCCACTGGTAGCGGTGCGCCCGCAACCCGGTGACCTGCTACGGGTCGACGGCCGCGCGTCGGTGCAGTTCGGCGGCGGTCGGGCGCTCACGTTCCGGGTCGTATCGGTCGGGCCCGAGGTGACGTACACCGGGTGGATCTGGCTGACCGGGTACGTGGTCAACAGTCGCGGCACCGCCACTGCGAAGCGGGAGATCTTCGTGCAGCTCGCCGGGCTGCGCCGAGCCGGCGAACCGTTGCCGCCCGATCAGTCCTGGGTGCCGGCGAACAGCGTCCAGGCGTCGATCTCGGTCGGCGCCAGCGGCCGCGCCGGCAGATAGGACGCCAGATCGCGGAAGTCCGCCACGGCGTTGTGGACGCACACCGCGAGCGAGAAGTGCAGCAGTTCCCGCACCGCCTGCGCGTCGGGGGCCGTGACGTCGTCGAGCAGCGGGCTGCGGACATCCAGCGCGAACACCACGTGGCAGGCGCTCTGGTCGGCCTTCACGACGCAGTAGTAGCGCCCGGCCTCGGCCAGCCGGTTGCGGATGTTCGCCCAGGCCATCGCCCCGGAGATGTCCGGCACGTCGGCGCCGGCCACGCAGGCCATCCGGAACACCCAGCGGGCCGGATCGTCCGGCGACACCGCGCCGTAGACCAGCACCAGGCCGCCGCGGTGGAACACGGCGAAGCCCTGCACGTCCGGGCTGAGGTGCAGGAAGTCCGGGGTCCAGACCCGGTCGTACTGCCGTTCGGCCAGGGACCGCAGGAAATTCACGGTCTGGCCGGCGGCCTGACGAGCGTCTACGCCCATGCGTTCTGGTCCTCCCCGAAGGATCGCGGAGCCTCACGCTACGAAGCGCTTCGATCACGGATCAAGGCGCGCCGATCGACTCTGGATGGTCGGTCCCGTGAACGGGACCGAAACCGCCCGAGTCCCACGGATAGGACTACGGGACGGCTCGTCCGATCGGTCAGCGCCCGCCCCTGGGCCGGGCGGAACCGCCGCGCGCGGCTGCGCACGTACACCGGCCCGGGTTGTTAGCGTGGATCGCGGACCGCCACGGCGGTCCGGCCACCCCTCGCCCGACGGCCCGCGCGTCCCGGTGACGCCGCGGGACGCGGTGCTGCGATCCGGCATGGAGGGGGTGCGATGACCGCGGTGCCGGAAGGGCCCGAGCCGGGCGGCGGCCGGCCGAAGCCCGGCGCGCCGGTGGACAGCAGGCGGCGGCGGTGGGCCGGACGGGCGCGGGCGCTGGGCGAGGCGGCGCGCGTGCGGACCCGGCGCTTCTGGGACGGCGCGCAGCCGACGCTGCGGCAGCTCTGGTGGACCGAGGAGCCGGTGACGCCGGTGACCACAGTCGACCGGCGCGTCCCGGAGCCGCTCGCGGTGCCGGCGCAGGGCCAGGTGTACGTGTTCCTGGTCCGCGCCACCTACACCTGGTCGTCGGAGACGGCCCGGCCGGAGCTGTTCGGCTGGTACGTCGACTACTTCCAGCAGCAGGCCACGCAGCGCCTGCACCGGCTCGCGGTCCGGCACGCGGTGGAGGTGCCGCCGCACCGCCCGCGCGACCTGCACGCCGCGTTGACCGCGGCGCTCGCCGACGACGACCCGCCGCCCTGGACGTACGCGCGCGGCGAGGTGACGTTCGCCTGCGAGCCGGACGTCACGGTGCACCTGGACGAGCGGGTGCGCAAGCTGCTCCAGCCGTACTGGGAGCAGCGCATCGCGCTGGAGTGCGAGCGCGACCTGGCCCGCCGCCGCGCCGAGTACGCGGAGGAACGCGACCGCCGTGATCGGCCGACGGCGGCGCGAGCCGGGAAGGACGGCGAGCCGGCCGCCACGGCACCGCCGGCCGACGGGCGCGGGCCGGCGGGCGCGGCACGGGACGCGCGAAAGATGCCCGGCGGGCCGGGGCGGGCGCGGCGTGGATCGCGGCCGGACGGACCGGTGGAGTCGTTCACCCCGCTGGAGCCGCTGCTCCCCCCGCCCGCGCCGCGCCCGGCCCCGGGACAGCGGCCCCGCCGGGGCGAGCCGGAGCCGCCCCAGGTCTGAGCCGGGACGGGCCCAGGTCTGAGCCGGGACGGTCAGCCCGGGACGGCGGCCTTCTCGGGCGGGCGTTTCTGCCCGGGCGGCCTGCGCGGGCTGCTGCACGCCCAGCATCGCCCCGGCGACGACAGCGGTCGTGCGCAGCGCCGGCACGCGCCACCGGGCGGCGGTGGTCACTTTCCTACGCTCAGCCGACCAGGGCGGCGTAGCGGCCGCGCCGGTCCAGCAGTGCGTCGTGGGTGCCGGATTCGACGATGCGGCCGTGGTCGAGCACGGCGATACGGTCGGCGTCGCGAACAGTGGAGAGCCGGTGCGCGATGGTCACCACGGTGCGACCCCGGGCCAGTTCGTCCAGCGCCCGCTGGACCGCGCGCTCGGTCTCGGTGTCCAGCGCGCTCGTCGCCTCGTCCAGCACCAGGATCCGCGGGTCGCGCAGCAGGGTCCGGGCGATCGCCAGGCGCTGCTGCTCGCCGCCGGAGAACCGGTGGCCGCGCGAGCCGACCATGGTGTCGTACCCGTCGGGCAGCGCGGTGACGAGGTCGTGGATGCGGGCGGCGCGGGCGGCGGCCTCGATCTCGGTGTCGGTGGCGTCCGGGCGCGCGTACCGGAGGTTGTCCCGCACGGTGCCGTGCAGCAGGTACGTCTCCTGGCTGACCACGCCCACGACGGCGGCCAGGTCGGCCGGGCGCAGGTCGCGCAGGTCGATCCCGTCGATCGTGATGCGGCCGGCGTCCGGGTCGTGCAGCCGGCTGATCAGCGCGGCGAGCGTGCTCTTGCCGGAGCCGGTCTCCCCCACCAGGGCGAGGCTGGTGCCGGCCGGGACGTCCAGGCTGACGCCGGCGAGGGCGGCGGTGTCGCTGCCCGGGTAGCTGAAGGTGACGTCCTCGACGCGCAGGTGGCCGCGGGCGGTGGCCGGGTCGAGCGGGACCGGGCGGGCCGGCTCGGCGACCTCGACGGGCAGGTCGAGGTATTCGAAGATGCGGGCGAACAGCGCCAGCGACGCGGTGAGCGTGACGCCGACGTTGAGCAGGCCCATCAGCGGCCGGAACAGGTTGCCCTGGAGCGCGGTGAACGCGACGAGCGTGCCGATGGTGAGCGTGCCGGCGGTGCCGGGCAGGCCGGCGCTCAGGTAGATCACCGCGGGGATGGCGGCGAAGACGATGCTCATGGCGGCCATCCGCCAGCGGCCGGCGAGTTCCGAGCGCAGTTCCAGGTCGACCAGGCGGGCCGAGGAGGCGGTGAACCGGTCGACCAGGGCCGGGCCGGTGCCGAGCGTCTTGGCCAGCCGTACGCCGCTGACCGACAGCCCTTCCTCGATGGTCACTGTGAGGTCGGCCAGTTCGCGCTGGCGCTGGGCGGTGATCTCCCGGCGTAGCCGGGCGACCCGGCGGGTGAGCCAGAGCGCGGGCGGCAGCACGACCGCCGAGACGAGGGTGAGGCGCCAGCTCAGCGCCAGCATGGCGATGGTGGTGGCGACCACTGTGGTGAGGTTGGCGGCGATCGAGGTGGCGGTGGAGGTGACCACCGCCTGCATGCCGCCGATGTCGTTGGTGATGCGCGACTGGACCTCGCCGGTGCGGGTGCGCACGAAGAAGCCGATCGACTGGCGCTGGAGGTGGGCGAAGACGTCGGCGCGCAGCCGGTGCATGACCTCCTGGCCGACGCGGGTGGAGATCCAGGTCTGCGCGACGCCGAGCACCGCGGTGACCGCTGCGACCGCGACCATGCCCGCGACCAGCCAGGCCAGCAGGGTCAGGTCACGCTCGGGCAGGGCCCTGTCGATCACAGTACGCAGCAGGAACGGTGTGGCCATCGCGATGATCGAGGACGCCACGATGATCGCCACCACTGTGGCGAGCGGGCCGCGGTGGGCGGTGAACAGGCCGCCGATCCGGCGCAGGGACACCTCACGGGCCTGGGCCTTCTCGGCGGGGGAAACGGTCCGGCCGTCACGGCGGCCGTCGGGGATGCGATCCAACTGTGCTCCTCGTGCAGGGGACAATGCTGAGGTTACCTCAACATGAGGGAACAACACGAAAGCCTGTTACCGTATTCCCCGTGAACGGCAGCGACGAGAGCCTGGCCGAGACGTTCTGGGCGGTGACCCGCCGCCTGCGGCACCAGACCAAGCGCGCGCTGGAGCCGTGGGAGATCAGCCCCGGGCAGGCGCGGGCGCTGGGCGTGCTCATGCGTCACGGCGCGCTGCGGCCCGGCGCGCTCGCCGAGCACCTGCGCATCGCGCCGCGCTCGGCCACCGAGGTGGTCGACGGGTTGCAGGAGCGGGGCCTGGTCGAGCGACGGCCCGACCCGGGCGACCGGCGGGCCACGCTGGTCGCCCCCACCGCCGAGGGCGAGCGGGTGGGCACCGCGATCCGGCAGGCGCGGGCCACCGAGGCGGAACGGTTCTTCGGCGCGCTCGCACCGGACGACCGGGCCGAACTGACCCGCATCCTTCGCCTGCTGCGCGAGGACTGAACGAGGGCCGGCCACCTGGACCGGCGCGGAAGGCGGCCGTCGGTGCCAAGTCGGCCGGAAGACCGGCCGCCGGCAGCGTCAGCGCAGGCCGGCGGCGATCGCGTCGACCAGCAACGCGCCGAGCGTACGGGCCATCACCGCGCGGGCCGCGTCGACGTCGAGCCCCATCGAGTCACGCATCATCGACCACGCCGACCAGGTGCCGGCCACCGTGAGCGCGTCGAGCAACTGCTCCCGGCCCGGCCCGGCGTGTGCCAGCTCCGCGCCGAACACCGACTCGATCTCCTGGCGTACCCGGGCGATGGCCGCCTCCCGGTTGCGCCGCAACTGCGGGGAGAACGGCTCCCGCAGCGCCGACGCACGGGCCGAGGGCGCCAGCACCTCCAGCAGCCGGGCGCGCTGGTCGCAGAACGCGGCGATCCGGGCGGTCAGCGGCAGTTCCGGCGACACGGGCTGCCAGAGCGTGGCCTGCCGCTCGCCGACCCGCCGTCCGGTCGCGGCGAACAGCGTCTCCATGTCCTTGAAGTTGGTCCAGAGCGTGCGCAGCGACACCCCGGCCCGCTCGGCGATCCGTTCCCCGGTGGGCCGCAGGTCACCGGAGTCGATCAGGGCCAGGTGCGCCTCCACGATCGCGGCCCGGGTCCGCTCGGCCCGCGCCGCCCGGCCGTCCACCCGCTCCGGCGGGTCGGTCTCCAGCTCGATCATGGGTACGGGCTCTCCTGTTGCTCGTCTGCCGGCGGCCACTCTACGTGCGTGCCGCCGGGCGACCGGCACCCGGCCGCCCGGCGGCAGCACGGCGGTCAGGACGTCGGAACGGCGTCCGCCGGCGGGTTCGTCGGCGGCTCGGTGAACTCGGTGACCGCGCCGTCGCCGTCGTCGGTGGTGTACGCGGGACCGAAGTACGCCTGCGCGCCGTTGCTCACCTTGGTCAGCCGGACACCGCCGTAGCCGGCGTGCACGCCCTCGGCGTACCGGAAGGGGGTCAGGCCCGGGCCGCGGAAGCCGCCCTTGCGCACGGCCTCGACCAGCTTCTCCCGGGTGGGGTCGGGCCCGGCGGCGAGCATCGCCTGGACGAACGTGTACGCCATCGAGTAGCCGTAGATGGCGTTGCCGTCGACCGGGTTGCCCGCGTTGTACTTCTGGTGGATCTTGGTGAACTCCTGGATCCACGGGTTCGCGGTGTCACCCACCATCGGCAGGTAGTTGTCGGCGATCATGCCTTCGAGGATCACCTTCTTGTCGCCGAGCTGGGCCGACAGCGTGGTGTAGTCCGCGCCCACGTTGGAGACCACCCACTGCGCCTTGAAGCCCTGCCCGGCGGCCTGGCCCATGGCGAGCGCGGTGAAGCCGGGGATGGTCGCCGAGATGACCACCTGGCAGCCAGCCGCGCGCAGCGCCCCGATCGCCGGGCCGACCTGCTGGTTCGTGGTGGTGTACGTCTGCTTCGCCGCGACCGGGCCGAGGACCTGCTCGACCCCGGCCAGCGAGTCCCGCCCGAAGTCGTCGTTCTGCCCGAAGTGGCAGACCTTCGCGCCGGGGAACTCCCGCTTGACGTAGCTGGCCAGGATCTTGCCCTCGACCGTGTAGTCGGGCTGCCAGCCGAACGTCGTCGGGTACTTGTCCGGCTGGTTCCAGTTGCGGCTGCCGGAGGAGACGAACAAGTCCGGCACCTTCTGCGTCTTGACGAACTCCAGCACGTTCGTGTGCGTCGGCGTGCCGAGGCCGCCGAGCAGCGCGAAGACCTTGTCGTCGAGCACCAGCTTGCGGACCACGTTCTCGGTGTTGGCGGGGTTGTAGCCGTCGTCCATGACCTTGTAGACGATCTTCCGGCCGTGCACGCCGCCCTTGCTGTTGACGTGCTCGAAGTACGCCTTGGTGGCGGCGGAGATCTTCGAGTAGCCGGGCGCGGCCGGTCCGGTGAGCGGTTGGTGGGTGCCGATGACGACCTCGGAGTCGCTGACGCCGGGGACGTTCTCGGCGGCCTGCTTCTCGTCGTCGGCGCAGGCCGGCAACGCGGCCAGCAGGGCCAGGCCGGCGGCGGCCGCGAGAACGCGGCGGGTGGTGGGGCGCATGGTTCTCCATTCCGGTGCGACGGTGCGAACGGTGGGTGGAACCGGTGAGGTCAGCGGTCCGGCGACCGGCGGGTGGCGGGACGACGGCGGACGGCCCTGCGCAGGCGGGCGCCGACGGCACGCACCCCGCCCTGGAGGCCGCCCGGGGCGGCGAGCATGACGACGATGAGGATCAGGCCGAACACGGCGAGCGCGAGGTTGCCCTCCAGCCGCTGGGCCAGCCCGGCGGAGAGGCTGAGGTGTTCGGTGAGCAGGCCGGGCAGGTCCTGGAGCGCGACCAGCAGCACCGCTCCCCAGACCGCGCCGGCCAGGCTGCCCAGCCCGCCGATCACGATCGCCATGAGCAGGAACAGCGACAGGTCCAGCGGGAACTTGCCGGGTGCGACAGTGGCGGTGAGCATGGCGTACACGCCGCCGCCGAGGCCCGCGCAGGCGGCGCTCACCACGAACGCGAGCACCTGCGTGCGGGCCACCGGGATGCCGGCGAGCCGGGCCGCGACCTCGTCGTCGCGGACCGCCCGCAGCGACCGGCCGAAGCGGCTGCGTACCAGGTTGGCCAGCAGCAGCATGGTGAGCAGCGCGGCGCCCAGCGCGATCCAGGCGAGCCAGCGTTCCGGCTGGAAGTAGGCGCCGAGCGCCGCCGGTGGCGTCTGCGCCGGGAACCGCAGCCCCTGCTCGCCGTTGAACACGCCGGTGAAGATCGTGGTGACCGCCGGGACGAGCGTCGCCACCGCGAGCGTCACGCCGGCCAGGTAGGGACCGCGCAGCCGGGCCGCCGCCAGCCCGACGACAAGCCCGCCGAGCGCTGTCACCGCGACGGCGACGAGCAGTGACGCGGGCAGCGTCCACCAGCCGCGTACGGCCCGCTCGTCCAGGGCCTGCTGGGTCAGCGCCACGGTGTACGCGCCGGTGGCCATCAGCGCGCCGTGCCCGAGCGAGAGCTGGCCGTTGAGTCCGACCAGGACGGTGTGCCCGGCGGTGACGCAGAGGAACGCGCAGACGCGCGCCACCTGGAGGTTCTGGTACGGCGCGAGCTGGTTGGTCACCAGCACGACGAGCGTGCCGGCGAACACGGCCACGGCCAGGTGGCGCAGCAGCGTGGAGCCGCGCGCCTCGCGTCCGGCGGGGGCGCCGGGAAGCAGCCGCCGCAGCGGGGACGGCGCAGCGGGCGCGATCTCGGTGGGGGTGCTCGTCACACGTGCCTCGCTCTCGCCGCGGAGAAGAGCCCGCCGGGGCGGACCAGCAGGACGGACAGCAGCAGCACCAGGACGGCCAGCGGGGTGGTGTCCGGTCCCAGGTAGCCGGTGACGTAGGACAGGATCAGCCCGACCAGCAGGCCGCCCACCACCGCGCCCACAGGGCTGTCCAGGCCGCCGACCACGGCGGCGGTGAACGCGACCACGAAGACCAGGTCCATGGCGTGCGAGTGCAGGCCGAGTCCGGTGGGGACGACGAGCATCCCGGCGAGCGCGCCGACGCCGGCGGCGAGCGCCCAGCCCAGCGTGAGCATCCGGCCGACGCTGACGCCGAGCAGCCGGGACACCTCTGGCGCGAAGGCGGCGGCCCGCATCCGCAGGCCCACGGGGGTACGGGTGAACAGCAGCGCGAGCAGCGCCACCACAGTCAGCGCCGCGCCGAGCACCCACAGGTCGTACGGGGACAGCGCGGCCACCCCGCCGATGGTGAGCGCGTCGGTGTCGAACGGCGCCGGTGCGGGCCGGTAGTCGTTGCCGAAGACCATGCCGAGCACCGCCTGGATGACCAGCACCAGCCCGAGCGCGACGATCACCTGGTTGAGCGGGCCGCCGGGGCCGGCGAACCGCATCAGCACCCGCTCCACGAGCGCGCCCAGGGCCAGCCCGGACAGGATCGCGGCGGCCAGGCCCAGCCAGTACGAGCCGGTGGCGGAGACGACCGCGTACCCGACGTAGGCGGTGGCCACGGCCATCGCACCCTGGGCGAAGTTGACCACCCGGGCGGCCCGCCAGATGAGCACGAGCGCGAGCGCGAACGCCGCGTAGACCGCCCCGGCGGCGAGCCCGTCGAAGGTGAGGAACCAGAACCGCTCCATCCGCGACCCCTTCCTAGAATCCGAGGTACGCGTGCCGGAGCTGGTCGTCGTCGCGCAGCCGGGCGGCCGGCGCGGCCGTCACCACCCGCCCGAGCGACATGACGATGCCCTGGTCGGCGACTGACAGCGCGGTGCGCACGTTCTGCTCGACGAGCAGCACGGTGAGCCCCCGTTCGTCGCGCAGCCGCCGCAGCAGCGCCATGATCTGCGCGGCCACCTTGGGCGCCAGCCCGAGCGACGGCTCGTCGAGCAGCAGCAGCCGGGGCCGGGCGATCAGCGCCCGGCCGATCGCGAGCATCTGCCGTTCCCCGCCGGAGAGCTGGTGCCCGGCGTGGTCGCGGCGGCGGGCCAGGGCGGGGAACAGCTCGTACACCTCGTCGAGCGCGCGGCGGGCGTCGGCCCGGTCGCGCCGCCACAGCCCGCCCAGGCGGAGGTTCTCCGCCACTGTCAGCTCGGTGACCACGCCGCGCCCCTCCGGCACGTGCGCCAGGCCGCGCCGGACCAGGTGTTCCACCCGGACGCCGCGCAGGTCCTCGCCCGCGTACCGGACGCGGCCGCCGGTGGGCCGCAGCAGACCCGAGAGGGTACGCAGCAGCGTGGTCTTGCCCGCGCCGTTGGCGCCGAGGACGGCGGTGACGGTGCCGGCCGGGACGGTGAACGCGACGTCGCGCAGCACCGGCACGGGTCCGTAGCCGCAGCTGAGCGCCTCCACCTCCAGCACGGCTGTCACGACGCGCTCCCGGTCGGCTCGGCGGGCACGTCCGCGCCCAGGTACGCCTCGGTGACCCGGGGGTCGTCGCGGATGCGGTCCGGCGGCCCGGCCGCGATCACCTTGCCGAAGTCGAGCACCACCAGTTCCTGGCAGACGGACATGACCAGGTCCATGTGGTGCTCGACGAGCAGCACGGCGCAGCCGTCATCGCGTCCGGGCAGCGCGCGGACCAGGTCGGCCAGCTCGGCCACGTCGTCGGCGCCGAGACCGCCGGCCGGTTCGTCGAGCAGCAGCAGCCGGGGTCGGGCGATCAGCGCGCGGGCCAGCGCGACCCGCTTGCGCACCGGATAGGGCAGGGTGGCGGGCGCCGCGTCGGCGTACTTCTCGATGCCCAGCTCGGTGAGCAGGTCCAGGGCCCGGACGCGCAGCCGCCGCTCGTCCCGGTCGCTGCGGGGCAGGCCGAACAGCGCGGCGGCGAATCCGGCGCGGGCCGTGTGACTGGCGCCTGCGACCACGTTCTCCAGCACGCTCAGCCCGGCGAACAGGCCGACGCCCTGGAGCGTGCGGGCGATGCCGAGCCGGGTGAGGGCGTGCGGGCGGGGCCGGAACGACCGGCCGTCGAGGGTGAGTGAACCCTCGGTCGGCCGGACGAAGCCGCAGACCACGTTGAACAGCGTGGTCTTGCCGGCGCCGTTGGGGCCGATCACGCCGACGATCCGGCCGGGCGGCACCCGCAGCGAGACGTCGTCGAGGGCGACCAGGCCGCCGAAGCGTACGCCGACGTGGTGCAGCGCCAGGCCCGGTTCGTCGGCGGCTTTGGCCGGTGGGCTCATCGTCACCTCGTGCCGGTCGACGGAGCGCGGAAAAACTAATTACATCGGGAGTGTACTTTTCTCTGCCGCCGCGTCAATGCCCCGACGATCACCGCTCGCTTACGAGGGTTACCGCCCTCCTACGTGCACGGTCGGTGCGATCATCCCGGCATGCGGTCGCGGGCGCGGCGCAGGAACGTCTGCTCCGCCGCGTTGCCGGTGCCGGCGATCGCCGCGTCGTACGCGACCCGTGCCTGCTTCGGACGGTCCAGCCGGCGCAGCAGGTCGGCCCGGATCGCGTGCCACACGTGGTAACCGGCCAGGTCCAGACGCTCCACCTCGGCCAGTCCCGCCGCCGGTCCGCGTACCTCGGCCAGCGCGACCGCCCGGTTGAGCGCCACCACCGGCCCGGGCGCGACGGCGGCGAGCTGGTCGTAGAGCGCGAGGATCTGGGTCCAGTCGGTGACGGCGGCGGTGGGCGCGTCCGCGTGCACAGCGCCGATCGCGGCCTGGATCTGGTACGGCCCGGGCCGGTCCCGGCGCAGGCACCGGCGGACCAGGTCCTGTCCCTCCGCGATCAGCTCCCGGTCCCACCTGCCGCGGTCCTGCTCGGACAGCGACACCGGCACCCCGTCCGGGCCGGTCCGGGCGGCGCGGCGCGCCTCGGTGAGCAGCATCAGCGCGAGCAGGCCGAGCGCCTCCGGCTCGTCCGGCATCAGCGTCACCAGCAGGCGGCCCAGCCGGATCGCCTCGGCGCCCAGCTCGGCGCGGCCCAGCCGCTCCCCCGCGCTCGCCGTGTGGCCCTCATTGAAGATCAGGTACACCACTGCCAGCACCCCGCGCAGCCGGTCCGGCAGGTCCGCGTCGCGCGGCACCCGGTACGGGATACCGGCGTCGCGGATTTTCGCCTTGGCCCGGACCAGGCGCTGCGACATGGTGGGCTCCGGCACCAGGAAGGCCCGCGCGATCTCGGCGGTGCTCAGGCCACCGAGCAGGCGAAGCGTCAACGCCACCCGGGCGGGAGCGGCGAGCGCCGGGTGGCAGCAGGTGAAGATCAGGCGCAGGCGGTCGTCGGGCACGGGCCCCTCCTCGGCGGGCGGGTCGGCGGCGTGCAGCAGGGCGGCCTCGGCGTGCCGGGCCGCCCGGGTCGCCTCGCGCCGCAACCTGTCGACCGCCCGGTTCCGGGCGGTGGTGATGATCCAGCCGGCCGGGCTGGGCGGCGGCCCGTCGGCGGCCCACCGCGACACGGCGACAGTGAACGCCTCCTGGACCGCCTCCTCGGCGAGGTCGATGTCGCCGAGGAGACGGACCAGGACGGCAACCGCACGGCCGTACTCGGCCCGGAAGACGCGTTCGACGTCGGTCATCCCTCGCCCTGGAACGGGCGGACCTCGATCGGCAGCGTGGTGGCGAGGGCGTACCGGCGGCCCCAGTCCAGCGCGGCGTCCAGGTCGGGCGCCCGGATGATGGTGACGCCGCCCAGGTACTCCTTGCCCTCGGCGAACGGCCCGTCGGTGACCAGCACCTCGTCCCCGGCCGGGCGCAGCACGGTGGCGGTCTGCGGGTCGTGCAGGCCGTTGCCGAACACCCAGCACCCCGCCTCCCGCAGGTCACGGCCGATGGCCTCGACCTCGCGCATCACCCCGGCCAGGAACTCCGGGTCCGGGCGGCCCTCGCCGGCCGGCTGGTACATGCTGATCAGGTACTGCTTCATCGGCTTCTCCTCGTCACCGGACGGCCCCGCGCCGCCCTCTCACCCTCCACACGAACGACTGATGCCCGTTTCGACACGCCGGGCCGGGTGAATCCGGCCGGGAGCGGGGTACGCCGCCGCGTGCGCCGTCACCGGATCGTCGTCGTGGGCGCCGGGTTCTCCGGTCTGGCCTGCGCGCTCGCGCTGGACGCGGCGGGCGCCGAGGTGCGGGTGCTGGAGGCCCGGGACCGGGTGGGCGGCCGGACGCTGAGCCGCCCGTTGGCCGGCGGCGGCTGGCTGGACCTCGGCGCGCAGTGGATCGGCCCGACCCAGGACCGGATGTACGCGCTCGTCGCCGCGTACGGCCTGACCACGTTCTCCTCCCCCGCGCACGGCGCGGCGGCGCTGCTGCTCGGCGGACGCCCGGCCGCCGGTGAGCCGCCCGGGCTGTCCGCGCTGCTGGGCACGCTCGACGAGATGGCGGGCGGGCTCGACCCGGCCGCGCCGTGGCGGGCGGACGACGCGGCACGGTGGGACCGGATCACGTTCGGCGGCTGGCTCGACGCGAGCGCTGCCGACCCGGTCACCGCCGGGTACGCGGGCCGGATGCTCGCCGGTGGGCTGCTGGCCGCATCACCGGACGAGGTCTCGCTGCTGCACATGCTGTTCTACCTGCGCAGCGGCGGCGGCACCGGGTCGCTGCTGCGCATGGCCGGTGGCGCCCAGCAGGACCGGCTGGTCGGTGGTCCGGCCGCGCTGGCCGAGCTGATGGCCGCCGCGCTGCCGCCGGGGAGCCTGTGCCTGCGCGCCCCGGTGGACGGCGTCGCGCAGGACGGCGACGGCGTGCGGGTGCGCGCCGGCGGCGAGACGTACCGCGGCGACGCGGTGGTGGTCGCGCTGGCGCCGACGCTGGCCGGGCGGATCCGGTACGACCCGCCGCTGCCGCCGCTGCGCGACGGGCTGACCCAGCGGATGCCGATGGGTGTGGCGCTCAAGGTGCACGCGCTCTATCCGGAGCCGTTCTGGCGGGCCGACGGCCGCTCCGGCGTGTCCAGCACCGACACCGGGCCGCTCACCGAGACGGTGGACAACTCGCTGCCGGACGCGCCGGGCGGGGTGCTCGCCGCGTTCAGCTACGGCGCGCAGGCCCGAGCGCTGCGCCGGCTGCCGGAGGACGCGCGCCGGGACGCGCTGTGCGAGGCGCTCGCCGCGATCTTCGGCCCGGCCGCCGCGCGCCCCGACGACCTCGTCGAGTACGACTGGTCGGCCGACGAGTGGACGCGCGGGTGCTTCTGCGGCGTCCTGCCACCCGGCGCGTGGTGCGCGTACGGCCCGGAACTGCGCACGCCAGTGGGCCGGGTGCACTGGGCCGGCACCGAGACCGCGACCCGGTGGAGCGGATACCTGGAGGGCGCGGTGACCGCCGGCGAGCGCGCCGCCGCCGAGGCGCTCGCCCAGCTCGGCTGAGCACCCTGTCCAGTGAGATTCTTCGATGGAGTCTATTGAAAAGTTTCTCCGCCCTGTGCCCTAATGACGACAGTTCCTTTCGTCATACTCCCGCCGCCGGAACGCGGCAACCCCCAGGGAGGACAGATGCACAGTTCGATCCGATCGGCGCTGCGCGCGGCCGGAGCCACGCTGCTCGCCACCGTCACCGTCGCCGCCGCGACCCTGTCCGGGGCGGCACCCGCCTCCGCCGCCCCGGCCGGACTGCCCGGCATGGACGTCTCCAGCTACCAGGGCAACGTGAACTGGTCCGGGGCGTGGGCCAACGGCGCCCGGTTCGCGTACGTCAAGGCGACCGAGGGCACGTACTACACCAACCCGTACTTCGCCCAGCAGTACAACGGCTCGTACAACGTCGGGATGATCCGCGGCTCGTACCACTTCGCCCGCCCCGACACCACGAGCGGCGCCACCCAGGCCAACTACTTCGTCGACCACGGCGGCGGCTGGTCGAAGGACGGGCGGACGCTGCCCGGCGCGCTGGACATCGAGTACAACCCGTACGGCGCGACCTGCTACGGCCTGAGCCAGGCGTCGATGCGCAGTTGGATCGCCTCGTTCGTCAACCAGTACTACGCCCGCACCGGCCGGTGGGCCACCATCTACACCACCACCGACTGGTGGAGCACCTGCACCGGCAACACCTCGCAGTTCGCCGCCAACAACCCACTGTGGATCGCCCGGTACGCGAGCAGCGTCGGCACGCTGCCCGCGGGCTGGGGCACGTACTCGTTCTGGCAGTGGTCGTCCTCCGGGGTCTTCCCCGGTGACCAGAACGTCTGGAACGGCTCGCTCGACCGGCTGCGCGTCCTGGCCTGCAACGGACCCTGCTGACCCCGGCCCGGGCGTGGCGGGCGGTGCCGGTCCCGCCACGCCCGGCGTACCGGCCGATCCGGCGCTCCCCTTCCGCGAGGAGGTTGCGATGTCCGTTCCCGTACCCCGGCGGACCGTGCTGCGCGGCGCGGTCCTGCTCGGTGCCGCCGCCGGCGTCGGCGCGCTGACCCAGATCGGCTCCGGCCCCGGCGCCCGGGCCGCCGCCACCAGGGTCGACCAGCCGACCATCGCCAACTGCGCGACCTGGGGCGCCCGCCCGCCCTCGTCGCCGGTGAGCGTGGTGACCAGCCGGCCCAACAAGATCATCGTCCATCACACGGCGTTCCCGAACACCACCGACTACAGCCTCGCCCAGGCGTACCGCAACTCCCGCGACATCCAGAACCTGCACATGGACGGCAACGGATGGCTCGACTCCGGGCAGCACTTCACCAACAGCCGGGGCGGCTACCTGACCGAGGGCCGGCACGGCAGCCTCTACGCGCTGCTGCACGGCCAGACGATGGTGCAGGGCGCGCACTGCGTCGGGCAGAACAGCCAGGCCATCGGCATCGAGAACGACGGCATCTACGTGGACGTGCAGCCGCCCCAGGCGCTCTGGAACAGCCTCGTCACGTTCTGCGCGTTCACCTGCCAGCAGTACGGCATCGCGCCCACCGAGATCTACGGGCACAAGGACTTCAACAACACGCAGTGCCCGGGGCTGCTGCACGACCGCCTGCCGGAGCTGCGCCGTACCGTCGCCGCCCGTCTCGGCGGCTGACCACGGGGGTACGCGGGGCGCCCGGGTGCGACGGGCGCCCCGCGTTGCGCGCGCCCACTGGGTCAGCGCTCGCTTATATAAGCTGAGTCTGATACAAAGGGGTCGTGCACGCCTTCGACGTTCTCGGCGACCCGGTCCGCCGCCGGATCCTGGAACTGCTCGCGGACGGCGAGCAACCCGCCGGCACGCTCGGCGAGACCGTGCGGCGCGAGTTCGGCATCAGCCAGCCCGCCGTCTCCCAGCACCTCAAGGTGCTGCGCGAGCACGGCTTCGCCACTGTGCGCGCCGAGGGCACCCGCCGCCTCTACGCCGTGGATCCCGGCCCGCTGCGCGAGATAGACGCGTGGCTGGACGGGTTCCGCCGCTTCTGGACGCCGCCACTGGCGGCGCTCGCCACCGAGCTGGCCCGGGGCCGCCGCGAACGACGGCTGCGTGAGGACACCACCGACGACGAGAGGACCGAACCATGATCGACGTGACCGGACAGATCAGCGCCGTCGAGCGCCGCATCGGCGACCGTACGCTCCCCGCAGGGCGCGCGCGGGTGCTCACCATCGCCCAGACGTACGACGCGCCGGTGGCCGACGTCTTCGACGCGTGCACGAACCCGGAACGGATACCCCGCTGGTTCCTGCCGGTCTCCGGCGACCTGAGCCTCGGCGGCCGGTACCAGCTGGAGGGCAACGCGGGCGGCACCGTCGAACGCTGCGACCCGCCGCACGGCTTCGCCGCCACCTGGGAGTTCGGCGGCGAGGTGAGCTGGATCGAGGTACGGCTGCGCGAGGCGGGACCGGGGCGTACCCGCTTCGAGCTGGAACACGTCGCGCACGTCGACGACCAGCGGTGGGCCGAGTACGGTCCGGGCGCGGTCGGCATCGGCTGGGACCTGGCACTGGTCGGTCTGGCCTCCCACTTCGCCACCGACGGCACGGGCGTCGACCCGGCCGCCGCAGCCGACTGGATGGCCTCACCCGAGGGTCTGCGCTTCGTCACCGAGTCCAGCAGAAGCTGGACGACGGCAAGCATCGAGGCCGGCACTCCCACCGAGCAGGCCCAAACGGCAGGCACCCGAGTAACCGCGTTCTACACAGGCGCCCCCACTCCCTGACCACCCCACCCCTCCCCTCCCCGCCCCCCCGCCCCCTCCCCGTCGATCTTGCACTTTGCGCCCACAGAATGTCCGATAGGCACGTTATGAGGGGCACCAAAGCGCAAGATCGACGATGAGGGCGGCTCAGGTCTTGGAGATCTTGGTAGGGAATGGCCCTCATGAGGGCCCGTTCGCTCCAAGATCTCTCGGGATCTCGTGATGCGGGACGGCCTTCTCTGCAGTCAAGATGCGCGGCCGGCTCGGGCAGGCGAATGTGGCTCGACGTCGCGAGGCGCGCGTGGTCGGAATGTCGACGTGAGCGGACGAGCCGAGGCAGCGGGCGGGGAGAGCGGGGCCGGACGGAGATGTCCGTGGTGGACGGTGACGCCGGTGTGCCGTCCCCGGGGTGAAATGCGGCGGTGGGATGTCGGTGGGGTGGGGCAGACTGCGGGGCATGCCGATCCGCTCCGTCACCGACCTGACCACTGCACTCGACGCCGGGCAGACGGTCAAGTACCTGCACTTCTGGGGGCACCGGCCACGGCCTGACGGCAGCGTCGGCGCGAGCTGCCTGAGCCAGTGGTGGCCGGCGGCGTTCACAGTCGACGGCCGGGAGTTCGCCACCGCCGAGCACTGGATGATGTGGCACAAGGCCACGCTCTTCGGGGACCACGCGATCGCTGAGCGGGTGCTGGCCGCCGGGCATCCGCACCGGGCCAAGGCGCTCGGCCGGCAGGTCCGCGACTTCGACGAGGCGACCTGGACGGCCCGCCGCTACGAGATCGTGGTGGCCGGCAGCGTCGCCAAGTTCGGCCGGCACGAGCCGTTGCGGCGGTTCCTGCTCGGCACAGGCGACCGGGTGCTCGTCGAGGCCAGCCCGACCGACCGGATCTGGGGCATCGGCCTGACCGCCGACGATCCACGGGCTGCCGACCCGGCTACCTGGCGGGGCGACAACCTGCTCGGGTTCGCCCTGATGGAGGCGCGCGCCACGCTCGCCGGCCGAGGGGGTGACGCCTGACCCCGGGCCGGGGGTCCGGGTAACGTGCTGCGGCGTGACCGCGTACTCGCACTGCTCGTTCTGCGGCGCTGCCTACCCGGCGGACTCCGGGTGGCCGCGTGTCTGTTCCTCCTGCGGCGAGACGGTGTGGCGCAATCCGCTGCCGGTGGCGGTGGCGGTGCTGCCGGTCCGCATGCCGGAGGGGCTCGGCGTGGTGGTGGTACGCCGCGACATCGAACCGGCCCGGGGGCAGCTCGCGCTGCCGGGCGGCTTCATCGAGTACGGCGAGGAGTGGTCCGAGGCGCTCGTGCGTGAGCTGCGCGAGGAGACCGGGCTGCGGGCCGAGGCCGGCGAGGCGCGACTGTTCGCGGTGCACGGCGCTCCGGCGGGCGGCACCATGATGGTCTTCGGCGTGCTGCCCGAGCGGCCGGTCGGTGACCTGCCGCCGTCGGCGCCGACCGAGGAGGCCACCGAGTGGCTGGTGCTCACCGATCCGGTCGAGCTGGCCTTCTCCACGCACACCCGGGTGCTGGCCGACTTCCTCGCCGAGCAACGCCCGATCTGACCGGAACCGGGGGCCGCCCGATCTGACCGGAACCCGGGGGCCGCCCGATCTGACCGAGGCGACCCCGGGCAGCGCCCGGCCCTGACCGCGACGAATCCGGCAGCGCCGGACGGCCCGGCACGCTCCAGCCCGGAAACGGGCGCGGCGGGGTCAGACGCGGGCCGGGACCGGCTGGGGTGAGAACGGCACGGCGGCCGGCGCCTCGGTCTCCGGCTCGCCGGCCGGGTGCCGCCACAGCCCGCGCCGCCGCAGGATCGGCAGCACGCCCTCGCCGAACCAGTACGCCTCCTCCAGGTGCGGGTGGCCGGAGAGGATGAACTCGTCCAGGCCGAGCGCGTGGTACTCGGCGATCCGGTCGGCGACCTCGGTGTGGCTGCCGACCAGCGCGGTGCCCGCGCCGCCGCGTACCAGGCCGAATCCGGCCCACAGGTTCGGCGAGACCTCCAGCCCGTCGCGGGAGCCGCCGTGCAGGTCGAGCATCCGCCGCTGCCCTTCGGACTCGCTGCGCCGCAGCCCTTCCTGCACGGCGCGCACGTCGGCCTCGGGGATGCCGTCGAGCAGTTTGCGCGCCTGGGCCCACGCCTCCTCGGCGGTGTCCCGGCTGATCACGTGCAGCCGGATGCCGTACCGCAGCTCGCGGCCGGCCTCGGCGGCGAGCCCGCGGATCCAGTCCAGCTTGCCGGCCACCTGCGCGGGCGGCTCGCCCCAGGTCAGGTACACGTCGCTGTGCCGTACCGCCACCGGCCCGGCCGCGCCGGACGAACCGCCGAAGTAGACCGGCGGCACCGGGTCGGGCACCCGGCCGAGCCGGGCTCCCTCGACCCGCACGTGGGCGCCGTCGTGGTCGACCGTCTCGCCGCGCCACAGCGACCGCACCACGTGCAGGAACTCGTCGGTACGCGCGTAGCGGGCGTCCTTGTCCAGGAAGTCGCCGTACGCGCGCTGCTCGGCGGACTCGCCGCCGGTGACCACGTTGAGCAGCAGCCGCCCGCCGGACAGGCGCTGGAACGTGGACGCCATCTGCGCGGCGAGGGTGGGTGAGAGCAGGCCGGGCCGGAACGCGACGAGGAACTTCAGCCGCTCGGTGACCTCGGTGAGCATGGCGGTGGTCAGCCAGGCGTCCTCGCACCAGGCGCCGGTGGGGGTGAGCGCCCCGGCGAAGCCGAGCTGCTCGGCGGTGCGGGCGATCTGCCCCAGGTACGCGACGCTCGCGGGCCGTGCGCCGCCGGCGGTGCCGACCGGTACGCCGTGGCCGCCGCCCACGATGTCCCGGCTGTCGCCGTAGGTCGGCAGGAACCAGTGGAAGGTGAGCGACATGGTGTACCTCCGGTGCGGGATCGGGCGGGTCGCCTCCTGAGTGGTGGGACGACCACGCCGACACACTACCCATAAAACCTATCGGGTTGGTAGGTTGCTGTCGCCCGCCGACGGCCGGGCCCATCCCTCCCCGAGGAGTCGCCATGCGTACCCCCAGATCGCGCCGCCGGCCGGTGGCCGCGCTGCTCACCACCCTCGCGCTGCTCGCCGCGACGGCGCTGACGGCCTGCGGCGGCGAGGCGGCCGACGCCAGTGGCGGCGGCGACGGCCCGCTGCGGATCGGCTATCAGCGCTTCGGCGGGCTCAGCCTGGTCAAGGCGCGCGGCGACGCGAAGAACGTCACCTGGTCGCTGTTCGAGAGCGGCCCGGCCCTGACCGAGGCGCTCAAGGCGGGTTCGATCGACATCGGCCAGGTGGGCGAGGCGCCGCCGGTGTTCGCCGCCGCCGGGAAGATCCCGTTCTCCGTGGTCGGCACCTCCCAGCCGATCCCGCAGGGCGAGGCGGTTCTGGTCAAGGCGGACAGCCCGTATCGTGGATTCGCCGACCTGCGCGGGAAGACGGTAGCGCTGAACAAGGGCTCCAACGTGCACTGGCTGCTGGTGAAGCTGCTGGAGGCGAACCGGATGACGCTCGCCGACATCAAGGTGAAGTACCTCAAGCCCGCCGAGGGACGGCCCGCGTTCGACAACGGGCAGGTCGACGCGTGGATCATCTGGGATCCCTACTTCGCGCTGGCCGAGCAGCCCGGCGTACGGGTGCTCGCCGACGCGACCGGCCTGGCCGGCAACCGCGAGTACGTGCTGGCCGCGCCGGATGCGGTGAAGAACCGCACCGACGACGTACGGGCGTTCCTGGACACGTACCGGCAGACCACCGACTGGGGCATCGCCCACCCGGCCGAGCGGGCCGCCGTCCTCGCCCCGGAGCTGAAGATCCCCCTCGACGTGACCACCCGGGCGCTGGCCCGCAGCGCCAAGCCGCTCGCCCCGGTCACGCCGGAGATCGGCGCCGAGTTGCAGGCCATCGCGGACAGCTTCGTGGAGCTGAAGCTGGTGCCCGGACCGGTCGACATCGCCGGGCGGGTGGACGGCCGGTTCAACGAGGCGTTCCAGTGAGCGGTCCGGCGCTGGCCGAGGCGAGTCCTGCGGTCGTACCCGATCGGGTGACGCCGCGGCGGTCGCGGGCCCGCGCCCCGCGGCGGTGGCGGCGCACGGCAAGCCCGGTCGTGCTGGTCCTCGCCTGGGAGGCCGCCGCGCGGACCGGGCTGCTCGCGCCGGAGAAGCTGCCCGCGCCCAGCGCGGTGCTGGCGACCGGGTGGCGGCTGGCGAGCGACGGGACGCTCGGCGTGCACCTGCTCGACTCGCTCACCCGCGCCGCGCTCGGCCTGCTCATCGGCGGCGGCCTGGCGCTCGTGCTCGGCGCGGCGGCGGGGCTGCTGCGCCTCGGCGACGATCTGGTCGACCCGCCGGTGCAGATGGCCCGGATGCTGCCGCACCTGGGACTGGTCCCGCTGCTGATCATCTGGGTGGGCATCGGCGAGTCGTTGAAAGTCACGCTCGTGGCGCTCGGCGCGTTCTTCCCGATCTACTTCAACACGTACGCCGGCATCCGCGACATCGACGAGCGGCTGGTGGAGGCGGCGCGCACCTGCGGTCTCGGGGCGGTGGCCCGGCTGCGGCACGTGGTGCTGCCCGGCGCGCTGCCGGCGCTGTTCCTCGGGCTGCGGCTGGCCATCGGCGCGGCCTGGCTCAGCCTGGTCGTCGGCGAGCAGGTGAACGCGCAGACCGGCGTCGGCTTCCTGATGATGGAGGCGCGCGAGTTCAGCCAGACCGACGTGGTGGTGCTCGGCCTGCTCATCTACGCGCTGCTGGGGCTGGCCTCCGACCTGCTCATCCGGTACGCGGAGAGGAGGACGCTGGCGTGGCGACGCGGACTGCGCGCGACCTGACCGGGCCGGTGCTCACCGCACGCGCGGTGACCCGGTCCTTCGGCCCGTCGGTGGTGCTGGCCGGGGTCGACCTGACCATCGGCGACGGCGAGACGGTGGCGCTGCTCGGCGGCAGCGGATCCGGCAAGAGCACGCTGCTGCGCGTGCTCGCCGGGCTCGACGGCGACGCGGGCGGCGAGCACGTGCTGCACGGCACCGCCGCCGTGGTGTTCCAGGAGCACCGGCTGCTGCCGTGGAAGCGGGTGGCAGACAACGTGGCGCTCGGGCTGACCGGACCGGACGTGGGCGACCGGGTCGGCCGCGCGCTGGCCGAGGTGGGTCTCGCCGACCGGGGCCGGGCCTGGCCGGCCGAACTGTCCGGCGGGCAGGCGCAGCGGGTCGCGGTGGCCCGCGCGCTGGTCCGCGAACCGGACCTGCTGCTGCTGGACGAGCCGTTCGGCGCGCTGGACGCGCTGACCCGGCTGCGCATGCAGGGGCTGCTGCGGCGGCTGCGCGCCCAGCACGGCTTCGCCGCGCTGCTGGTCACCCACGACGTGGAGGAGGCGCTGCTGCTGGCCGACCGCGTCCTGCTCCTCGACGACGGCGTGATCGCCGAAGAGGTGCCGGTACGCCTCGGCCCGTCCCCGAGCCCCGACGACCCGGCCCTCGGCGCGCTGCGCCGCCACCTGCTCGACCGCCTCGGCGTACCCGCCGGCTGACCGCGAGGGAGAACCCATGACCCGCTGGACACCCGACCCGACCTTCTATCCCTCCCCCGCGCTCGCCGCCGCCGCGCCGGCCGAGAAACTCGCGTACGTCGCCGCGTTCGACCGCGCCGGGCAGCGCCCCGACGCCATCGCGGTGCTCGACACCGACCCGGACTCCGGCTCGTACGGCCGGGTGGTGGGCTGGACCGAGCTGCCGGACACCGGCGACGAGCTGCACCACTTCGGGTGGAACGCGTGCAGCAGCGCACTCTGCCCGACCGCGCCGCACCCGCACGTGGAGCGCCGCTACCTGATCGTGCCGGGCCTGCGCTCGTCCCGGATCCACGTGCTCGACACCAAGCCCGACCCGCGCCGCCCCGAGCTGGTCAAGGTGATCGGAGCGGAGGAACTCGGCAGGCGTGCCGGGTACTCCCGCCCGCACACGGTGCACTGCGGGCCGGACGGCATCTACGTCTCCGCGCTCGGCGGCGCCGACGGGCAGGAGGGGCCGGGCGGCATCGCCGTGCTCGACCACACCACGTTCGAGGTACGCGGCGCGTGGGAGGCCGACCGGGGGCCGCAGTTCCTGGCGTACGACTTCTGGTGGCACTACACGCAGGACGTGCTGGTCACCAGCGAGTGGGGCACGCCGTCGATGATCGAGGACGGCATCGTCGGTGAGCTGCTGCTGGGCCGCCGGTACGGGCACGCGATCCACTTCTGGGACCTGGCGAGGCGCCGGCACGTGCAGCGCGTCGACCTCGGCGACCAGTACCAGATGCCGCTGGAGCTGCGTCCCGCGCACGACCCGACGAAGTCGTACGGCTTCGTCGGCGTGGTGATCAGCGTCGAGGACCTGTCCGCGTCGATCTGGCTGTGGCACCGCGACGGCGACGCCTGGGCGGTCACCAAGGTGATCGACATCCCCGCCGAGCCGGCCGACCCGGCCGACCTGCCGGAGCTGCTCAAGCCGTTCGGGGCGGTGCCGCCGCTGGTCACCGACATCGACCTGTCCGTTGACGACAGGTTCCTGCACGTCTCCTGCTGGGGCACCGGCGAACTGATCCGCTACGACGTCAGCGACCCGTTCCACCCGGTACGCGTCGGCTCGGTACGCCTCGGCGGCATCGTCAACCGCACCCCGCACCCGGCGTTCCCGGACGAGCCGCTGGCCGGCGGGCCGCAGATGGTCGAGATCAGCCGCGACGGCCGCCGCGTCTACGTCAGCAACTCGCTCTACGGCGCCTGGGACGACCAGTTCTACCCCGACGGGGTGGGCGCCTGGGTGGCGAAGCTCGACGTCGACCCGGAGCACGGCGGCCTCGTGCCGGACCCGCGGTTCTTCCCGCGCGGCGAGGAGTTCCGCGGCCTGCGCGTACACCAGACCCGGTTGCAGGGCGGCGACGCCTCGTCCGACTCGTACTGCTTCCCGTGACCGGCGCGACCTGGGCGGCGCTGGCCGGCCTCGGCGCGTTCCACGGCCTGAACCCGGCGATGGGGTGGCTGTTCGCGGTGGCCCGGGGCCTGCAGGAGCGCCGCCGGGCCGCGCTGCTGGCGGCGCTGCCGCCGATCGCGGCCGGTCACCTGGCGTCGGTGGCGGTGGTCGCCGCGCTGGTCAGCGCCACCCGGTCGGTGACGGCGAGCACGCTGGTCGCGGTGACCGGCGGGGTGCTGCTGGTCGGGTTCGGGCTGTGGCGGCTGCTGTCCGAGCGGCACTTCCGGTGGGCCGGGATGCGGCTGTCGGCGGCGCAGCTCACCGCCTGGTCGTTCCTGATGTCCGCGGCGCACGGCGCGGGCCTGATGCTGCTGCCGGTGCTGCTCGCCGAACCGGCGGCCGGCGCCGGCCCGCACGCCGGGCACCTCGCCGCCGCGCCGGCCGGCGCGCTGACCGGCCTGCTCGCCGCCGCCGTGCACACAGTCGCCATGCTCGCCGTCGCGCTGGTCGTGGCCCTGCTGGTGTACGAGGTGCTCGGCGTCGGTGTGCTCCGCCGGGCCTGGTTCAACGTCGACCGGCTGTGGGCCGGTGTGCTCGTGGCGGCCGGCGTGGTGACGCTGATCGCTACGGCGTGAGGTCGCCGCCACCTGCGACGGATCGATGAAAAGTCCTACTGATTGAATAGGAAAGGCAGCGTCGCCTACCCCGGAGGTCAGCCGTGAGTCAGTCCCCGTCCCCCGCCGAAGCCGTCCACGACGCCGACCGCAGCCGGCAGTGGCTCGCCGGGCAGGCGCACGGGCCGGGCGTCGACCGCGACCGGCTGCTGGAGGTGGGCGCGGCCATGGCCGCGGTGACCGCCGCCGCCGCGGAACGCGAGCCGGTCGCGGTGGCGTCCGCGCCGGTCGGCGTCGACCCCGGCGCGCCGATCGTCAAGCCGCTGCCGGCGGACCTGCTGCGCCCGCTGGACACCAACGCCGAGATGCGCTGGCCGTCGATGGCCGGCCAGGGGTACGTGGTCCCGATCGACCGCTTCTTCGTCCGCAACCACACGGTCACGCCGCACCTGGACGCGGCCACCTGGCGGCTGCGCCTGTTCGGCGACGGCCTGCGCGGCGCACCCACCCGGGACAACCCGGTCGAGTTCGACCTCGACGAGCTGCGCCGGCTGCCCGCCGAGGAGCACGCGGCGCTGCTGGAGTGCGCCGGCAACGGGCGGCGCTACTTCGCCGAGCAGCAGGACGAGCCGACCCCGGGCGTGGCGTGGGGGCTGGGCAGCGTCGGCGTGGCGCGGTGGCGGGGCGTGCGGCTCGGCACGGTGCTGCGCCTGGCCGGGCTGCGCGACGAGGCGGTCGACGTGATGCCCGAGGGCCTCGACCCGGACTACGTCTCCGGCGGGGTCAACCTCGGCCGGGTACGCCGCCCGATGCCGGTCGCGAAGGCGCTCGACGACGTGCTGCTGGCGTACGAGATGAACGGCGAGCCGCTGCCCCCCGACCACGGCTTCCCGGTGCGGGTCGTGGTGCCCGGCTGGGTCGGCATCTCCTCGATCAAGTGGGTGGGCGCGATCGAGGTCTCCACCACTCCCCTGTTCTCGCCGTGGAACACGCAGTTCTACCGGATGTTCGGCCCCGGCCACCCGGCCGACGGCACAGTGCTCACCGCCCAGCCGGTACGCAGCGCGTTCGAGCTGCCCTGGGACGCCCGGGTGCCGGCCGGCGAGGAGATGCTGCTGACCGGCCGTTCCTGGTCCGGCAACGGCCCGATCGCGCACGTCGAGGTGGACACCGGCGACGGGTGGCGCCCCGCCGACCTGGTCGCCGCGGACCGGGGCGGAGCCTGGCAGCGCTGGACCGTCAGGTGGTGCCCCCCGGCAGCGGGCCGGCACGTCCTGCGCGCCCGCGCCACCGACTGCACGGGCGCCGTCCAGCCCGACCGGGCCGCGCCGAACGACCTCGCGTACCTGTTCGACGCCGTCGTGGCCCACCCGGTGACCGCCTGCTGACCGCCGCTCAGGTGGTGCTGAGGTAGGGCGGCGGCACGGTGTCGGTGAGCCACACCCCGTTGGCCGAGCGGTAGAACAGGTACCCCGCCTCGGCCATCGCCGCCGCGTCCACGGTCAGCACCACCACCGCGCCGCCCCGGCGCGCACCGACGCGCCGGGCCGTCGCCACGTCAGGCGACAGGTGTACGTGGTGCCGCCCGCCCCGGCGCAGCCCCTGCGCCCGGATCGCGTCCAGCACGGCCTCGCCGGTGCCGTGGAACAGCCGGGGCGGCGGCGCGGCCGGGGTGAGGCCGAGGTCGACCGGAACGGAGTGCCCCTGGTTGGCGCGGATCCGGTCGGCCCCGTCCGGACCGGCCTCCACGGCGAAGCGCTGCTTGTCGTTGCCCGCGACCACGGCGTCCAGCTGGGCGCGGCTGATCCTCAGCCCGGCGAGCACGTCCGCCACCGGCACCCAGCCCGCCCGGTCGAGTCGCAGCCCGAACGTGTCGGGCCGGTGCCGCAACGCCAGCGACAGCCGCTTGCTCACCCGAACGAGATCGCGATGTTCCACCCGCCCAGTCTGATTCCGCCCTCGTCCCTTGTCGACGCAGTTCCCCTGCCCGCTCTCCCTCTCAGCCCTCGCCCTCCCGGCCTCGCCTCCCCCCGCCGCTCCCGCGTCGCCTGGCCTCGCCCCCGCCTTTCCCGCGTCGCCTCGCCCCGCCTCGCCCCGTCGATCTTGCGGTTTCTGCCCCTCGGATGCCCGGTTCGCACTCTTTGCCGGGGCAGGAAGCCCATGATCGACGAGCCGGGGAGCCGAGGGTCGGGACGGAGGCGGGAGGGCGGGAGGGGCGAGGGTCAGGCGGCGGCCCGCTCCGGGAGGGGGCGGCGGCGGTGGGACGGGTCGGTCAGCGTGGGCGGGGACCAGGCGCCGTCGGGCTGGTAGAGATTCGTACCGGGCGGGACGATCTCGTCGATCCGGTCCAGCACCGCGTCGTCGAGCGTCAGCTCCGCCCCGGCGAGCAGCGCGTCCAACTGCTCCATCGTGCGCGGTCCGATGATGGTCGAGGTGACCGCCGGGTGCGCGGCGGCGAACGCCACGGCGAGTTGCGGCAGCGTGCAGCCCACCTCGTCGGCGAGCGCGACCAGTTCCTCCACGGCGGCGTATTTGGCGGTGTTGCCCGGCAGCGCCGGGTCGAACCGGGCCGGGGTGAGCGCCGGGCGGCCCGCGCCGAGGTCGACGGGCCGGCCCTGCCGGTACCGGCCGGACAGGAACCCGGAGGCCAGCGGGCTCCACACCAGCACACCCATCCGGTAGCGGCGGCAGACCGGCAGCACCGACGTCTCGATGCCGCGCGCCAGGATCGAGTACGGCGGCTGCTCGGTGCGGAAGCGGCCGAGCGCCCGCCGTTCGGCGACGTGGTGCGCCTCCACGATCTCCTCGGCCGGGAAGGTCGAGCAGCCGAACGCGCGGATCTTCCCGGCCCGGACCAGGTCGGTCAACGCGCCGAGCGTCTCCTCGACGTCGGTGGTGTGGTCGGGACGGTGCACCTGGTAGAGGTCGATCCAGTCGGTGCCGAGCCGACGCAGGCTGTCCTCGACCGCCCGGACGATCCAGCGTCGCGAGTTGCCGCCCCGGTTGGGCCCCTCCCCCATCGGGAAGTGGACCTTCGTGGCGAGCACCACGTCGTCGCGGCGGCCGCGCAGGGCCTTGCCGACGATCTCCTCCGACTCGCCGGCCGAGTACATGTCGGCGGTGTCCACGAAGTTGATCCCCTGATCGAGTGCCTTGTGGACGATCCGGACGCAGTCGTCGTGGTCGGGGTTGCCGACCGCACCGAACATCATGGTGCCGAGGCAGTGGACGCTGACCTCGATGCCGGTGCCGCCGAGGACGCGATAGCGCATGTGAACTCCCTGGGTTGCACCGCGCCGGCCGGGTGGCGCGCGGTCCGGTCACGGTAGGAGTTCGAGTGCGCTGGAGGTCAACTCTCGGCCGCGGGTTCCGCGCTGCCGGCGAGGTAGCCGGCCGCCTGCAACTCGAACAGCTCTCGGTAGAGCCCGCCCTGGGCCATCAGCGTGTCGTGGTCGCCTGACTGCACGAGCCGGCCGTGGTCCATCACGAAGATCCGGTCGGCGTGCCGGACGTTGGCGAGCCGGTGGGTGATCAGCACGACGGCCCGGTCCGGGTGCCGCCGCAGGTGCTGGAAGAGGGCGTGCTCGGCACGCGCGTCAAGCGCCGCGGACGGCTCGTCGCAGATCAGCAGCCGGGCGTCACGGTAGAGGCCGCGTGCGGCCACCAGCCGCTGCCACTGCCCACCGGACAGGTCCTGGCCGTCCTTGAACTGCCGGTCCAGCAGCGTGTCGTACCCGAACGGCAGCTCGCTGATCATGTCGTGCGCGGCGGCGTCGCGGGCGGCGGTCTCCACGCTGGGTCCCTGCGCGCCGGCACGGTCGTGGCGGCCGACGCGGATGTTCTGCCGGGCGGTGAACGGGAACCTCCACCAGTCCTGGCTCATCACCGCGACCTGGGCGGCGGTCTGGCGTGGATCCAGTTCGGCGGCGTCCACGCCGTCCCAGCGGATCGTGCCGCCGGTGGGCCGGTAGAGGCCGGCGATCAGCTTGGCGAGCGTGGTCTTGCCGGAGCCGTTCTCCCCCACCAGCGCGATCACCTCACCGCGCCGGACCGTGAGGCTGACCTCGTCGACCGCCGCGCTGTCGGTGTCCGGGTAGCGCAGGCTGACCCGTTCGACGTCGATGCGCGTGAACCCGTCGACCGGCAGGTGCCCGCCGGCCGGGATCCGCCGGGTCGCCCGGTCGAGGAAGTCGCGGTAGTCCTGGTAGTAGAGGGCGTCCTCGTAGAGCGAGTTGGTGGCGAAGATCGCCGTGCGCAGGCTCGTACGCGCGGACTGGAGCGCCAGCAGCGCGGTGGCCGCCGCCGCGAGCGCCACCACGCCCCCGACGAGCAACGTCCCCAGAACCGCGTAGAGCCCGAACGTGGCGATCCCAGTGACGGACAGGCCGATCGCCCGGGTGATCGTCTGCGCCCGGGCCAGGCGCAGCTCGGCGCGGGTCTCCAGGCGCGTCATGAGGTGGTACTCCGAGAGCAGGAAGTCGCGCATCTGGTAGGCGCGGATCTCGGCCGCGGTGTGCCGGTTGGCCATCAGGTCGCCCAGCATCCACTTGCGTCGCCGCCGGGTGATCCGGGCGAGCCAGTCGACGTGCTGGCGGCGGGCCATCCGTACCGCCGTCACCGCCTCCGGCGCGGCGGCGACGACCAGGCAGGGCAGCAGAAGCGGGTGGATGATCGTCACCGCGGTAGCCGTGGCGATCACGCCGACCACACCGGTGACCAGGTTGACCGTGTCGTTGACCAGGGAGCCCGCCTCGACCAGTCCCCGGTCGCGGGCGCGGTCCATCTCCTCGGCGAAACCGGCGTCGTCGAAGGCGGCCAGCTCCACCGCTGAGGTCGTCTCGAACAGCCGCCGCTCCACTGTGAAGTTGATCTGCGGTACGAGCCGGGCCTGCGCCCATCCGGCGGCGATGGTCAGTGCGCCGCGCCCGGCGACGGCGGCCGCCGCCAGCGTCAGGGCGGGCAGCGCCGCCCGGATGCGGTCCGGTGTCGGGCCGGCGGCGAACAGCTGGTGGAGCACTCCGGTGGTGGCGAGCAGGCCCAGCGTGGTGAGCACACCGGCGGCGACGTTGAGACCCAGCGATGCGGCGGTGTCCCGGCGGCTGGTCGCCCAGGCGAGGGTGATCGCCTCGCGGATCAACGCGGGCAGCCGGCGTGCCACCGACCAGAATCCGGTGTGGGCCAGCTCGGTGGCCCGGTGCATCCAGTGCGGATCGACCAGCTCGGGCAGGGTCGTCTCCCCCACCGGCTCCTCCGGGTCGGACGGTGGACGAGGGTGGATCACCCCGGCCATGGCACCCCCTCGACGCGTTCGGGCAGCAACGCTGGATACTACGTTCCGCTATCGAAATATGTCATTCAGTAACCGGCGTGTCGTACAGACGTCCCAACGGCGTGTCCCGCGGCGGTGACCGGAAAGACCCGCCCGCACGGTGGTCGCCGCCGGGTCGCGTCGCGCGCGACCGGTCCGGGTGGCAGGCTTGTGAGGTTCGCCGGCGCGCGCCGGCCGACCGCCCGTCGTGAAGGAGAAGATCGACCCGATGGCTGTGGACGTCACCACCACCGACGAATGGCAGGCGCTGCGCAAGCACGCCGAGGCGATGCGCGCCACGCACCTGCGCGACCTGTTCGCCGCCGACGGGCAGCGGGGTGAGCGGCTCACCGGTGAGGTCGCCGACCTGCACGTGGACTACAGCAAGAACCTGGTCACCGACGAGACCATCGCGCTGCTCGGCGCGCTCGCCGAGCGGGTCGGCCTGACCGACCGGATCGCGGCCATGTTCGCCGGCCGGCACATCAACGTCACCGAGGACCGGGCGGTGCTGCACACCGCGCTGCGCCTGCCGGCGGACGCGTCGCTCACCGTGGACGGCCAGGACGTGGTCGCCGACGTGCACGCCGTGCTGGACCGCATGTCGGCGTTCGCGCAGCGGGTGCGCTCCGGCTCGTGGCGGGGCCACACCGGCGAGCGGATCACCACCGTCGTGAACATCGGCATCGGCGGCTCCGACCTCGGGCCGGTGATGGCGTACGAGGCGCTGAAGGCGTACCGCGACGCGGGCATCAGCTGCCGGTTCGTGTCGAACATCGACCCGACCGACATCCACGACAAGACCGCCGACCTGGATCCGGCGAGCACGCTGTTCGTCGTGGTGTCCAAGACGTTCTCCACCCAGGAGACGATCGCCAACGCCGACCAGGCGCGGCGCTGGCTGCTGGCCGGGCTGGACGCCGACGACGACGCGATCGCCCGGCACTTCGTCGCGGTCAGCACCAACGAGCAGCGGGTCCGCGACTTCGGCATCGACCCGGAGAACATGTTCGGCTTCTGGGACTGGGTGGGCGGACGCTACTCGCTGCCGTCCGCGGTCGGCCTGTCGGTCATGCTGGCGATCGGGCCGGACCGGTTCCGCGAGATGCTGGCCGGCTACCACGTGGTCGACGAGCACTTCCGGTCCGCCCCGGTGGAGCGCAACGTGCCGGCGTTGCTCGGCCTGCTCAACGTCTGGTACACCGACTTCCTCGGCGCGGAGACCCACGCGGTGCTGCCCTACTCGCAGTACCTGCACCGGTTCCCCGCCTACCTCCAGCAGCTCACCATGGAGAGCAACGGCAAGTCGGTACGCGTCGACGGCTCGCCGGTGACGTACCCGACCGGGGAGATCTTCTGGGGCGAGCCGGGCACCAACGGGCAGCACGCGTTCTACCAGCTCATCCACCAGGGCACCCGGCTGATCCCGGCGGACTTCATCGCGTTCAGCCGGCCCAACCACGACCTGGGCGACATGCACGACCTGTTCATGTCGAACTTCTTCGCCCAGACCGCCGCGCTGGCGTTCGGGCGGACCCGGGAGCAGGTGGAGGCCGAGGGCACCGCGCCCGAGGTGGTGGCGCACCGGGTGATGACGGGCAACCACCCGACCACCTCGATCCTGGCGCCGAAGCTCACCCCGGCGACGCTGGGTCAGCTGATCGCGCTCTACGAGCACATCACGTTCACCGAGGCCGCGATCTGGGACATCAACGCCTTCGACCAGTGGGGTGTGGAGCTGGGCAAGGTGATGGCCAACCAGCTCGCGCCGAAGCTCACCGGGCCGGATCCGGACCTGGCCGACGTGGACACCTCGACCGCCGAGCTGATCCGCCGCTACCGGGCCGAGCGCGGCCGGAGCTGACCGCGCGCCCGTGGCGTCCCGCGTAGACCGGGCGGGACGCCACGGGTCAGCGGCGCAGCAGGTCGGCGTGCGCGGCGCGCAGCCGGGTCAGCGCCGCGTCGCCGGCCGGCGCGCGGCGGTCGAGTTCGGCCCACGCCTCGGCGAGCGCGTCGGCCAGCGCCCGCAGCTCGGCGGCGTGCCGCCGGCTGGACTGCCGGTGCAGCTCCTCCAGGCGGCGGGCCCAGCCGGCGCTGATCGCGGCGACGCGTTCGGCGTCGGCGCGGGCCTGGGCGCCGGTGCGGGCGGCGGACGCGGGCACGATCGCGGCGACCGGCCGGGGGTCGCCGTCGCGGGTGACGACTGTGACGGTGTCGGTCAGCTCGGCCAGGGAGACGAGCTGGGTGAGCCGGGTGCGGACCTCGCGCAGCGGCAGGGCGCGCGGCTGGGGGGACCGGTCGGCCAGTGCGGGGACAGCCATGGACAGATGTTCACGTCCGGGTACGACAATTTCCCGGTCAGGCGGTCCACTCCGGCGCCAGCACGGACCAGACCTCCAGGTCGGCGCGGCCGTCGGGCGTCGGTGCGGCGCCGCGCATGACGCCGTCGCGGCTCATGCCGAGCCGCCGCGCGACGGCGATGCTGCGGTCGTTGCCGGCCTTCGTGACCCACTCGACGCGGTGGATGCCACGCTCCCGTACCGCCCAGTCGATGACGAAGCGGGCGGCGCGGGTGACCAGGCCCTGTCCCTCGGCGCCGGGTTCCAGCCAGCAGCCGGCCTCGCACACCCCGCGTTCGGTGCTCAGCGACACGAACAGCACGCCGCCGACGAGCGTGCCGCGCTGCCAGATGCCCCAGATGCCGCCGTCGTCGCGGGCCCACCGGTCGGCGTACGCCTGGAGGACCTTGCGTGCCGACTCGGCGTCGGTGGCGACGAAGGACGCGCCGACCCAGGGCGAGATGTGGTCGCGGCAGCGGTCGAGGTTGGCCAGGAACTCGTCGGCGTGCCAGGGCGACAGTGGACGCAGCTCGGCGTCGTCGGTGAGGGCGTGGGCGAACATCAGGGGAAGCTAGCAGGACCGTCGCGCTTTTGTCGGTCGGTCCCTCTACGGTCTGCGCCGTGAACGCCGTCCAGACGTACCGATATCTTCAGCCGTCCGCGCTGCGCGCCGCCGGTCTCGACCTGCAGACCTGCGGCGGCCCGGCGGCCAACCCGCGCTTCTTCGCCGGTTTCCTCACCGCTCCCGCCGCGGCGGCGGCCGGGCTGCTCGCCGTCGCCGAGGTGGCCCGCACCCGCTACCACCAGCCGGTCAACCCGGCCAGTCTGGACCCGGTGGTGACCGGCAGCCGCGGCCGCCTGCGGTTCGAGTCGTTCTCCGGCTGCTGCGGGGTGTACGCGCGGATGGACGTGCTGCCGGCCGGGCTGGACGGGGAGATCAGCGGCCACGGCACCACGAACGTGGACGTGAACCCGCCGCTGCGGGAGGCGCTGGCCCGGGTGGGCGGCATCGAGCCGCTGCACGTGGCGGTCGGCCCGGACGACCTGACCGTCTCCACCATGGACGGCTCGGTGGTCGAGCGGAAGGTGCCGCTGCCCGGCCGCTGGCTGCGGGGCTTCGCCGAGGTGCACGTGCTCACCGCCGGCTTCGAGCCGCGCGCCGAGATCGCGGCGGCGGAGGCGGCGGCGTTCCTGCGCCGGCTGCCCGCCGCCGGCGACCGGAGTGTGCTGTGGGCGGTGCCCGCCGGGCGTACGCTGCGGCTGACCTCCCGCCCGGTGCCGGGCGCTGTCTGCCTGGCCGGCGCGGGCCGGCTCGCGGCGCTGCGCGGCGTGCTGCGGCACACGCGCACCCTGCGGGTGTACGGCCCGGCGGTGCGCGCCGGTTCCCCCGCCGTGCCGAGCACGTGGGAGCTGGACACCGGGGCGTTGCGGCTGTCGCTGACGCTGTCCCCCGAGCCGTACCGGGGTTTCTCCGGTGAGGGCGCCGCCCTGGCGGCGCTCGCCGGTGACGACGTGGTCGACGACGCGGAGCTGGTGGGCGCGCTGCTCAACTGGGATCCGGCGATCGACGTGGCCGCGCTGGCCGACGCCGCCGCGCTGCCCGACGAGCGGGTGCGTGCCGCGCTCGCCCAGCTGGGCACCGCCGGGCGGGTCGGGTACGACGTGGCGGACGGGGCGTACTTCCACCGGGTGATGCCCTACGACGCGGGCCGCGCGGAGCGGGACAACCCGCGGCTGGTCGGCGCGCGTGCGCTCGTCGAGCGCGGCGCCGTCGAGCGCGACGGCGAGAACGCGACGGTACGCACCGATGCCGAGACCTACCGGGTACGCCGGCACCCGGACGGCGCGTACTCCTGTTCCTGCCGCTGGTGGGCGCGGCACCGCGGGCAGCGAGGGCCGTGCCGGCACGCGCTGGCCGTGTCGATGGTCGCGGCGCCGGTGGGGGCGCTGTCGTGACCGGCTTCGTCGAGGCGGTGGTGCGCGGCAGGATGTCGCAGGTCCGGTCGGCCCTGGCCGGGTTGGACGAGCCGGCCCGGCGGGCACTCGGCGACGAGCTGGTCGCCGACGTGCGCCGCAGGCGGGACGCCTGGTGGTGGCAGGGCGAGGCGGCGACGCTGGCGGTCGCAGCGGTGGGGACGCTGAGCACCCCGACGAAGGTGGCCGCGCTGCTCGGCCGCCGCTCGGTCTGGCTGAACGGCGTCGACGCGGCGCCGGTGGTCGACGTCGCCCGGGAACGCGGGGTGACCTGGCTGGCCGACGTGGCGTACAAGCTGGCCGACCGGCTCCCCCGGGACCGGATGGTCGCGGGCTGGCGGTTCGTCGCCGGCCTCCTGACGGCCGAGAAGGCTCCGCCGCCGACCGGGGACGACTTCGTGCGAGGCTGGGCCGCGGCGCAGGGCTGGCCGGACCCGCGCGGGACGCGACCGCCGACCGTGGACCGGCTGCGCGCGGACCCGTTCCTCGACGCGCTGTTGCCGCGCCTGTTCGAGGTGGACGGGGTGGGCACCGAGCTGGCCCGCGGCGACGGTACGGGCACGGAGGCGGTGCCCCGGGCACTGGTGGCGCTGGCCGCGGAGGGCCGGCTCGACCGGGCGGTCCTGCTCAACGGCGTCCTGGGCCGGCTGTTGCGTGGCGACCGGCCGGGCGCGCTGCGCCCGTTCCTGGTCCTGCACGACCTGCTGGCGCCGACCCCGGACGAGGTGGCCGTGCGGTCGAGCGCCTACCTGCGGCTGCTCGCCGACGGCCCCGGGCCGGTGGCCCGCGCCGCTCAACGGACGCTGCGGCAGGCCGGTGACGTCGCCGAGCCCGAGGCACTGTGGGAGGCCGCCCGGACGGTGCTGGCCCGGCCGGAAAAGGCGCTGGTCCGGGCGCAGGTGTCCTGGCTCGACCGGCTGGCCCGGCAGCACCCGGACCGGGCCCCGGACATCGGTGCGGTGCTCGCCGTGGCGGCCGGCCATCCGGACGCCGGCCTGCGTGAGCGCGCGCTGACGCTGGCGCAGCGCCACGGTCATCGGCCGGTGGCCGTCGCCTCAGTGGCCGAGGCCCGCGACGACCTGCCGCCGCCGCTGCCGGCAGCGGCCGCGCCGCCGCCGATCCAGGACGTGGACGAACTGGTGGAGGAGGTCGCGGCGTCGCTCGGCCGACGCTGGCCCGCGCTGACGGCGGAACGCGTCATGGACGGGCTGGTCCGGCTCGGCACCGCCGACCGCGAACGGCTCGCGGCGGCGCTCCTGCCTGTGGTGCGCCGCGAGCGGGTCGGCGCGTACGACCATCCCTGGTCGGTGTTCAACATCTCGGTCCAGATGCACGGGCTCCTGCTGGCCGTCTGCGGCGCGGCCGAGGCGGCGACCCGCCGCGACCAGTGGAGCACGCTGCTGGCCGAGTCCCGCCCGCGCGCGCCGCTCCCGTTCCGGGGTGGTCCGCCGGTTCCGGCCACCCGCCGGCCCGCGCCCGTCCAGCTCGCCTGCACCCGGCTGGCCGAGATCGGGCAGCGGCTGGACGGCCGCGACGATCCGGGCCTGCTGTCCGCGCCGACCTCGGTCACCGGGGCGATCGAGCCGGTGGCGCTCTACGAACGGCTGGCGGCGCTGGGTGACCGTCCGGTGTGGCGCTGGGATCTCGCGCAGGCTCTGCTGCGCCTGCCGGCCGGCGTCGACGGGCCGCTGGCCGAACGCGCCGCGGCGCTGCGCACGCCGGCTGGTGACGAGCTGGCCCGCTGGCTGCGCGGCGACGCCGTGCCGGCCCCCGCGCAGCAGGTGGTGACGGTGGGCCGGCGGGCGCGGTCGGCCGGGTACGACTGGGGCTACGACCAGTTGCCCGAGGGCCGGACGCTCGTCGCGCTCACCCCGCCGGACGGCGTCGAGGACCGGCTCGGCCTGCTCACCCTGACGCCCACGCCGATCGGCCGGTGGACCGACGGCTGGGGTGACGTCTGGCCGGCCGTCCTGCCCGGCCACCGGGGCGTGGTCGCCGCTCACCTGCTGCCCGAGGTGGCCGGCGCGGCGCAGGAGGACACCCTCGGGCACGCCGCGGCCCTGCCGGTGCTGGCCGAGTGCACGGGCGCGGGCGGACCGGCCCTCGATCTGGCGCTGGCCTACGGGTTGTGCGCCCGCCACGAGGCGGACCGGGTGGCCGCGCTCGACGCGGTGCTGATCCTGGCCGCCGCCGGTGACCTGGACGCGCCGGCGACCGGCGGGCACCTCGGCGCGCTGGCGTCCGGCGGGCAGGTGACGCTGACCCGGGCGGTCACGCCGCTGCGCGACGCGGTGGCGGCGGGCGCCCCGCTGAGCGTGTGGCGGCTGCTCGCCTCGGCGTTGCCGCCGCTGCTCGGCGCGCCGACGCCGCCCCGGGGCACGCCGGACCTGCTGGCGCTGGCGGCGGACACGGCGACCGCGACGGGCGTGCGGATCGAGGTACCGGGGCTGGCCGACGTGGTGGCCCGGGGCGGCGGCAGCCGGCTCGTCGCCGAGGCCCGCCGGCTCACCACCGCCCTGGCCGCCTGAGCCGGCACGTCGTCGCACGGGCTGGCGTCGTCGGGTGTCAACCGCCGGGCAGCGCCCACGGCCACAGCCACGGCGGTCAGATGATCAGGTGGGTCCAGTACGTGAGCCAGACCGCGAACAACGCGCCCTGGAGCAGCGCCAGCGCGGCGGTGAGCCAGCCGTCGAGGCCGGGCCGCCGCGACCAGCGGGCCAGCACGAACGCGACCGGGAAGGCGGCGAGCAGGTAGCGCAGCAGGCTCTTGTACACCGGCGGCCCCATCGACAGCGGCACCAGCACCATGACGAGCGTGTAGACCAGGTACGGCCAGTCGGCGCGGCGGCGCAGCCCGACGACCGCCACCGCCAGCGTCGCCACCGCGATCCAGACCCGCAGCGCGTCGGCCGAGTTGCCGCCGGTCAGCGCGGACGCGGCCGTCGCGATCGGGTTCTGCAGCCGGATCCCCCAGCCGGTCTCCTGGGCGTGCTGGTAGGCGAACCAGTCGCCGCTCTGCCAGCGGCAGAAGGCCATGAACGTCAGCCAGCCCGCCGGGACCAGCAGCAGCGGCCAGCCCTGCCGCAGCAGCCGCGGCCACGCCCGGGGTCCGGCCCGCCAGCCGTGTTCACGCAGCAGCACCAGCGCCAGCGGCACCACCACGAGGAACCCGACCGAGCGGCTCATCGCCAGGAAGTAGCCGACGACGCCGACGAGCAGCCAGCGGCTCCGCTCGGCGTACCAGAAGGCGGCCAGCGCGAGGCAGACGAACAGCGACTCGGTCAGCGCCGCCTGGAACAGGAACGCCGTCGGCAGGAGCAGCAGGTACCGGACCGCTCGCCGGCCGTCGGCCGCTCCCGCGCCGCCGAGCAGCCGGCCCCCCAGCCGGTACGCGTAGTAGAGCTGGAACACCAGCGCCACGTTGCTCACGAGCAGCAGCGCCCATGCGGTGTGCCCGCCGAGCAGCGGCGCGAGCGGCCGGGCCAGGAACGGGTACAGCAGCGGGAAGCCGAAGTCGGGCCAGGGCCGGTCCAGCGGCAGCCGGGCCAGGTGCTCGTAGAGGAACGAGTCCCAGGCGAACCAGAGCGAGAACCAACGGTGGGACGAGATCGCGTCCTGCTGGGCCCGCATCGCGGTCTCGTCGGCCGGCGGCGCGCCCGGCACTCCGTCCCAGGCGGTGAGCACCAGCACGCCGATCAGGCTGAGCACGAGCTTCGAGCCGGCGAAGACGGCGAGCACGAATCCCCACGGCTCGGGCAGCCGGCGGGCGACCGAGACTCCCCGCGACCACCACCGGGTACGCCCGGCGCGCGCCCCGCCGCCGGGGTCGACCCGCCGTTCGTCCGCCATCGCGCTCCCACCGTCCGGCCCTCGGGCCGACTCGCCCGGCCGCAAAACCCGGTGCGCGTTCCCCGTCCGGACCGGTCCACACCCGGCGCAGCCGTCGCGGATCGGCGCTGATCGGCAGGTGAGGACGCCGCCAGGGTGGGTATGCGCGCTGCCGCATCGGCAGGCGGGGGGCGCGTACGGCATGGGCGACGGCGACGGGACCGTGATCATCGGGGCGGGGCCGGCCGGGCTGACCGCCGCGTACGAGCTGCTGCGGCACGGCGAGCCGGTCCGGGTCTACGAGGCCGACGACGTGGTGGGCGGGATCAGCCGGACGGTGGAGCGCGACGGCTGGCGCTTCGACATCGGCGGGCACCGCTTCTTCACCAAGGTGTCCCGGGTCGAGGACTTCTGGCACGAGATCCTCCCCGACGAGGACTTCCTGCTCAGGCCACGGATGAGCCGGATCTACTACCGGGGCGCGCTGTTCGACTACCCGCTCAGCGCCGGCAACGCGCTGCGCAACCTCGGCCTGCTGGAGGCGGCGCGCTGTCTGGGCTCGTACGGCCGGGCCCGGCTGCGCCCGCCGAAGGACCAGTCGCACTTCGAGGGGTGGGTGTCGGCGCGGTTCGGCTGGCGGCTCTACTCGATCTTCTTCAAGACGTACACGGAGAAGGTCTGGGGGATGCCGGCGGACCGGTTGCAGGCCGACTGGGCCGCCCAGCGGATCAAGAACCTGTCGCTGGCGACGGCGGTGCGCAACGCGCTGCTGCCCCGGCGCAACCGCACCGACGTGACCAGCCTGATCGAGGAGTTCCAGTACCCGAAGCACGGCCCCGGGATGATGTGGGAGCGCTGCGCCGAGGAGGTGGCCAAGCGCGGCGGCACCGTTCGTACCGGCGTCTGGGTGACCGAGGTGCACCGGGATCCGGCCGCGCGGCGGGCCACCGCCGTGACGGTGGCCGACGCGGGCGGGGAGCGCACCGAGCCGGCTGCGCACGTGATCTCCTCGATGCCGATCTCCGCGCTGGTGCGGGCGATGCGCCCGGAGGCGCCGCCCGAGGTGCGGGCCGCCGCCGACGACCTGCGGTACCGGGACTTCCTGACCGTGGCGCTGGTGGTGCCGGAGGAGTTCTCGTTCCCGGACAACTGGATCTACGTGCACGACCCGGCGGCCCGGGTGGGCCGGATCCAGAACTTCGGCTCCTGGTCGCCGTACCTGGTGAAGGACGGGCGGACCTGCCTGGGGCTGGAGTACTTCGTGTTCGAGGGCGACGAGATGTGGCGGACGCCGGACGCCGAACTGATCGCGTTCGCCACCGCCGAGCTGGAACGGCTGGGCCTGGTCAAGCCCGGGTGCGTGGAGGCGGGCTACGTGGTCCGGATGCCGAAGGCGTACCCGGTCTACGACGAGCGGTACCAGCGCAACGTCGACGTGATCCGGGACTGGCTCGCAGCGAACGTGCCGAACGTGCACCCGGTCGGCCGCAACGGCATGCACCGGTACAACAACGCCGACCACTCCATGCTCACCGCGATGCTGACCGCGGAGAACATCGCGCACGGCGCGGAGCACGACGTCTGGACCGTCAACGTCGAGCAGGACTACCACGAGCAGCGCAGCCCGTCGCGGCACGGCACCGGCCGGGACGCGCCGGTCGTCCCGGCCCGGCGGTGAGGCCCCGGGCGTGAGGTGGTCGTGACGGGCGGCGTTGTGCCGGTCACCTAGCGTGGACCGGGACCGGCCCCCTTCCGGCGTCGCCACCTCCGGGCCCTGCGAGGACTGATGACCTTCAGCATCGGCATCTTCGACCTCTTCACCTACCTCACCCCCGGGTCGCTCTACCTCACGCTGTCCGCCTACCTCGCGGTCCGGCAGGACTGGGTGCGGCTGGACGACCTGAGCCGGCAGCCCACGCCGCTGCTCCTGCTCCTGGCCCTGCTGCTCGCCTACGTGCTGGGCAACGCCACGTACGGCCTCGGTCGTGTCGTCGACCGGGCACTGCCGTTCTGGAACTGGGGCCGATTCGACGCCCGCCGGGTGTTCGCGGAGCAGGCCCTCGGCGCGGCCGGCTCGCGGATGCTCACCGCGCCCTGGGGGGTGCTGCTCGCAGCGGCCGAGTTGCACAACCGGGAGGTGGCCGCCGAGGCGACACGGATGCGGGCGATCGGGCTGATGATGCGGAACGCCACGGTGCCGCTGCTTCTCGGCGCGGTCCTGGCCGTTGTCGAAGCCGGTCGCGGGTTCGGCGGGACCGCGGCGGTCCTCGCCGGGCCGGCTCTGCTCGCCGTCGCGGGTGGCGCCGCCTGGCGGAGCGTCGTGCTGCGGTTCTGGGCCGAGTTGAAGACGTTGGAGATCTGCTTCGTCATCCCGGACATCGAGGACCGGCTCCGCGGTCCGGCCGGAACGGAACCGGCTGAAGGCCCCGGCGCGTGAGGGTGGTCATAACCGCTGGACGACCGCCGCGGCGGTGCTGCTAGCCTTCTGGGCAGGTCATGAGCGCCAGCGCGAAGCCCCGGCTCGCTGGCCGGCAACCCTCCTCCGCGGTGGGGTGCCCCGGGTGAAGACCAGGCACCGGCAGCCGCCGGTGCAAGCGTGGCCTGGCACCCAGGTCAGCACCAGACCAGGGAGACCGATGTCCGCACCACCCTCCACCCCATCCGGCGACGTCGCCGCGTACCCGGCCCGCTTCGCGCTGGTCAAGCGCCGCCATGTCGACCTGATGCGGGTGTGCAGCGACGCCTGTCGCCTCGCGCGCTGAGCGAACGCCACCCTCCTTTCCCCGATCCACCCTTCTCCGGCCCGGCCGTCCGTCCGGCGGGCCGGCGCCGACGCGCACCCCGCGCGTCCATCCACTCTGGAGAGACATCGTGCGTTTCCGTACCGTCCTGACCCGTGCCGTCGCCGTCGGCGCGGCCGCCCTGCTCGCCGTCACCGCGCTCACCGCCTGCGGCAACGACGACACCACCGCGGCCGACAACCCGTACGGCCTGCTCCAGCCCGGCGTGATCCGCGCCGGCACGCTCACCGACGCCCCGCCGAACGTCTTCCTGAAGGACGGCAAGTTCACCGGCTTCGACAACGAGCTGCTGCGTGCCGTGGCCGCCAAGATCGACCTGAAGGTGGAGTTCGTCGGCACCGACTTCTCCGGCCTGCTCGCCCAGGTCAACAGCGGCAAGTTCGACGTGGGCAGCTCCTCGATCACGATCACCGAGGCGCGGAAGAAGACAGTGGACTTCGGCAACGGCTACGACTTCGGCTACTTCGGCCTGGACGTGCCGGCCGGCTCACCGATCACCGGCTTCGACCAGCTCGCCGGCAAGCGCGTGGTGGTGGTCCAGGGCACCGTGCAGGACGACTACGCCACCAAGCAGAACCTCGACCCGGTGCGGGTGCCCGACTACAACAGCGCGATCAACCAGCTCAAGGCCGGTACCGCCGACGCCTGGATCGCCCCGGCCGAGATCGGCGACAAGTCCGCCGCCGACAGCAACGGCAAGATCAAGGTCGCGGCGAAGCAGCTCAGCCCCACCCCGACCGCGTACGCGGTGGCGAAGGGCGACGACAAGCTGCGCGAGGCGCTGAACAAGGGCCTCGACGAGGTCATCGCCGACGGCACGTGGAGCCGCCTGCAGGCCGAGTACTACCCGGGGCGGCCGGTCCCGGCCGACTTCAAGCCGGGCAGCGGGTCGGTGGCGGTGCCGTCGCCGTCGGCCGCCTCCTGAACCGGTAACCGAGCACGAGCGGGGCGGACGGAGCGGACATGGATCCACTGAGCACGCTGTGGGAGACGTTCTTCGACTGGGACTCGATGCGCGAGGCGCTGCCCGAGATGCTCACCGTCGGGCTGCCCAACACGCTCACCCTGGCGGTCTCCGCCGCCCTGCTCGGCTCGGTGCTGGGCATGCTGCTGGCCGTCGCCGGCATCTCGCGTACCCGATGGTTGCGGTGGCCGGCGCGGGTCTACACCGACGTGTTCCGCGGCCTGCCGGCCGCGGCGACCATCCTGCTCATCGGCGTGGGCCTGGCGCCGCTCGGCATGCAGGTGTGGGGCCCGAACCCCTATCCGCTCGGCGTGCTGGCGCTGTCCCTGATCGCCGCCGCCTACCTCGGTGAGATCTTCCGGGCCGGCATCCTGAGCGTCGAGGCCGCCCAGTTGGAGGGCGCGCGGGCGCTCGGCTTCTCGTGGGGTGAGGCGATGCGCCTGGTGATCATCCCGCAGGGAGTACGCCGGGTGCTGCCCGCCTGGGTCAACCAGCTCATCGCGCTGATCAAGGACTCCAGCCTGGTCTACTTCCTCGGCCTGCTGGCCAGCCAGCGGGAGCTGTTCCGGATCGGGCAGGACTACGCGGCCAACACCGGCAACCAGTCCGCGCTGCTGCTGGCCGGGTTGTTCTACCTGGTGCTGACCGTGCCGCTGACCCACGCGGTCAACTGGCTGGACCGGCGCCTGCGGCAGGGCCGCCCCGCCGCGCCGCCCGAGCCCGACACCGAGCCGGCCGACCTCACCCCGTCCGGAAAGGACCCGCGATGACCACCACGACCTCGGTCAGCCTGGCCGTCCGCGACGTGCACCTGGCCTTCGGCGCGCACCGGGTGCTGCGCGGCGCGGACCTCGACGTGGCCCGGGGCCGCGCGGCCTGCGTCATCGGCCCGTCCGGCTCCGGCAAGTCGACGCTGCTGCGCACCGTCAACCGGCTGATCGAGCCGGACCGCGGTGACGTGCTGCTGGACGGGCGCAGCGTGCTGCGCGACGACCCGGACGCGCTGCGTCAGCGCATCGGCATGGTGTTCCAGCAGTTCAACCTGTTCCCGCACCTGAGCGTGCTGCGCAACATCACGCTGGCGCTGCGCAAGCTCAAGAAGCTGAGCGAGGACGAGGCGGTGGCGCTGGCCCGCGCCCAGCTCGACCTGGTCGGCCTGGCCGGCAAGGCGGACGCGCGGCCCGCGCAGCTCTCCGGCGGCCAGCAGCAGCGCGTCGCCATCGCACGGGCGCTCGCGCTGCGCCCGCAGGTGATGCTGTTCGACGAGGCGACCAGCGCGCTGGACCCGGAGCTGGTCAAGGGCGTACTGGCGGTGATGGCGGACCTGGCCGCCGCCGGGATGACGATGGTCGTGGTCACCCACGAGATGGGGTTCGCGCGCAGCGTCGCCGACACGGTGGCGTTCATGGACGCGGGCGTGGTGCTGGAGGCCGGGCCGCCGGAGGCGGTGTTCGAGGCACCGGAGCACCCGCGGCTGCGGCGCTTCCTGTCCCAGGTGCTCTGACGGACCTGCGGCCTCAGCCCTTCACCGCGCCGATCAGCACGCCCTTGACGAAGTGCCGCTGGATGAACGGGTAGACAGCGACGATCGGGGCGACCGTCAGCACCACCACCGCCATCTTGATCGCCTCGGTCGGCGGCATGGTCACCCCGCTGCTCGCGCCGGAGGTGTGCGGGGCCTGCCCGGCCAGCAGGTAGCTCTGGAGCACCCGCTGGATCGGGTACATGTCGTTGCGGTCGATGAACAGCAGAGCGTCGAACCAGACGTTCCAGTAGCTGACCGCGTAGAACAGGCCGACCACGGCGATCACCGCGCGGGACAGCGGCAGCACGATGCGCGCGAGCGTCCGGAAGTCGCTCGCGCCGTCGATGCGGGCGCTGTCCAGCAGTTCCGACGGGATGCCCTGGAAGAACCCGCGCACCACGACCAGGTTGAACACGCTGATCGCCGGCGGCAGGACCAGCGCCCAGATGGTGTCCTTCAGGCCCAGCCCGGTGACCACCAGGTAGCGCGGCACCAGCGGCGGATAGACCAGGAACGGGATCAGGAAGTACGCCAGCAGCCAGCGGTGGCCCAGCGAGCCCGGCCGGGACAGCCCGTACGCGGCGAGCACGGTGACCGTCAACGCGATGGCGGTGCCGATCACGGTGACGAGCGTGCTGATCCACAGCGCCCGGGTGACCGCGCCACCGGCGAAGATGGTCTCGTACGCGGACGTGTCGATCCCCCGGGGCACGACCACCAGGCCGCCGGCCCGCGCGATGGTCTCCCGGGAGGAGAGGCTGGTCACCAGGATCACCCAGAGCGGGAACAGCACGCCCGCCACCAGCAGTGTGAGCGCGACGGCCTTGAGCCCCTGGCCGACCGGGGTGGGCGGTTCCTGCCACACCGGCCGGCGGGATCGGGTGCCGGACGCCCGGCGGATGAGCGTGGTCATGACTTCGAGTAGATCCCTCGTTCGCCGAGCATGTGCGCCACGCGGTTCGCGGCCAGGATCAGCACCAGCCCGATGACGGCCTTGAAGAGTCCGGCCGCCGCGCCGTAGCCGTAGTTCCCGGTGGCGATGGAGAAGTGGTAGACGAAGGTGTCGAGCACCTCGGCGGCCTGCCGGCCGACGGCGTCGCGTTGCAGCAGGAACTGCTCGAAGCCGACCGAGAGCGCGTCGCCCAGGCGCAGGATGAGCAGCAGCACGATCACCGGGCGCAGGCCGGGCAGCGTGATGTGCCACAGCCGCCGCCACCGGCCGGCGCCGTCCGCGGCGGCGGCCTCGTAGAGATTCTGGTCGATGGTGGACAGCGCGGCGAGGAAGACGATGGTGCCCCAGCCGACGTCCTTCCACACCGCCTCGACGGTGACCAGGACGATGAACGTGTCCGGGTTGGTCATCACGTTCCACGGTTGCATCCCGGCCTCGCGCATGCTCTGGGCGAGCAGCCCGGCGCCGCCGAGCATCGCGACGAAGAACGTGACCACCAGCACCCAGCTGAAGAAGTGCGGCAGGTAGACGATCGTCTGGATCAGGCCGCGCAGCCGGCTGGACATCAGGTTGTGCAGCGCGATGGCCAGCAGGATCGGCAGCGGGAAGAAGAAGACGAGCTGGAACGCGGTGATCGCCAGCGTGTTGCGGAACGCGTCCCAGAACGCCGGGTCGTCGAACAGCAGCTGGAACTGCCCGAAGCCGATCCAGTCGCTGTGCAGGAACGCCTGCCACGGGTTGTCGCCCAGGTACGGGTTGTAGTCCTGGAACGCGATCACGTTGCCGGCGATCGGCAGGTAACTGAAGATTAGCAGCACGAGGAAGCCGGGCACCACCATGGCGAGCAGTTGCCAGTCCCGGCGCAGCCGGGTGCGCAGCGGCACCCGGCGGCGGGACGGGCGACGGCGGGGCGGACGGCCCGGTGGGGCCGGCGCGTCCGGCCGGGCCCGTTCGGGCCCGGCCAGGACGGCCGGCTCGTTCACCGGCCCTCCTTGGGCAGCGAGTCGGCGAGCAGTTTGCGGGCCTCCTCGCCGCCGTTCGCCTTCCACTCCGCGACGATGGCGTCCACGTCGCTCAGCGGTCGGCGACCGCGCAGCACGTCGGTGAACTTGTCCTCGGTGGGCACCTGGTTGGCCTTGTAGGCCGCGGGCATCTCCAGCTTCACCCCGGCCCAGGGGTTGGGCTCCATGTGCTTGACCATCTCGTTGGAGTACGCGAGCACGTCCGGCACGAAGCGCGGGGTGTCCGGGAACGGCCCGATGGTGGGGTTGCGGCCGCTGATGAAGAAGTACTGGTTGGCGATCTCCTTGAACGCCAGGTCGGTCTTGACGGGACCGTTCGGCGACGGGGTGTGGTGTTTGCCCGCGACGCCGAAGTCCCGTAGCTGGGCCTCCTGGCTGCCCAGCGGCGCGGAGCACCAGTTGATGATCCGCAGCAGTTCCTGAACCCGGTCCTTGCCGAGGCCCTTCTTGACGAAGGTGTAGGAGATCGGCTCGTCGTCGCCCCAGACCAGCGGGTCGCCGCCGGTGGCGGAGAAGATCGGCACCGGCTGGATGTTCAGCCTGGGGTTGGTCTTCTGGTGCTCGGCCTGGGCGCCCTGCCAGAATCCGACGCCGTCCTGGTGGAACACGATCGCGCCGTTCTTGGCGAACAGCTGCTTGGCGTCCGCGCCCTTGCTGGCCACGATGTCCGGGTGGACCAGGCCGTCCGCGTAGATCTTGGCCATGACCTCCAGTGCGCGGCGGAACTCCGGGGTCTCGTACTTGAACTCGGGGGTGCCGTCGGGCTTGACCCGCCACCCGCCCTTGTGGCCCGGCACCTTGTGGAACATCTGGATCATGGCGAAGACGTCGTTGAACGCCCACACCTTGCGCGCCGGGTCGGTGACCTGCTTGGCCACGGCGAGCAGGTCGTCGAGGTTCGCCGGCACGGCCAGGCCACGCGCGTCGAGCAGGTCCTTGCGGGTGAACAGCGCCCAGGGGAACGGCCCGTCCGTGGGGTTCGGCACGGACATGATCCGCTCGTTCCAGACCGCGCGCCGCCAGGCCCCGGTGGGGAAGCTCGCCAGCATCGGGTACGCGCCGGCGGCGTCGCCCTTGAGGTGGTCGGTCAGGTCCTCGAAGAGCACCTTGATCGCCTCGGCGAAGCGCGGGATCTTCTCCACCTCCCACCCCGGCACGCACAGCAGGTCCGGTACGTCCCGCGCGCCGAGCATCGCGTTGAGCTTGTCGGCGTACGTGGCGCCGTCCTGGATGGTGAAGTTGACGGGCACGCCCAGCTCGGCGTTCACGGCCTGGAGGTAGGCGCTCTGCGCGACTCCGGGCGGCGCCGGCCCCCAGGCGGGGGTCATCGCGGTGACCTGCTTGCCGCTGGTGCCGGGCTTGTCGGTGATGGCGTCGACGAGGTTCGCCGGATAGCGGGTGTAGCCGTCGGGCACCGGACGGGTGCCCACGATGTCGGGCTTGACGGCGCCGGGCAGGTCCTTGCGGGTGGGCAGCAGGCCGGAGACGGCGTCGAGGTCCTGGGCGGTGCCGGAGCCGGCCGGCTTCTCCGAGCAGCCGGCGAGCAGCGGGCCGGTGGCGGTGGCGGCCACGCCGAGGCCGACCAGGCCGAGGAAGCGGCGGCGGGAGGAGCCCGGGTCGGGGTGGTGCGCGGTCATCGGTCCCCCTTCGGGAAGGGAAGCGCAGTGGATTAGTTCGTATGGATGGTCAACAAACTAATCACGTCGATGAGCTTGCACAAGGGCGGACCGGATCGACACGGCGGTCAGGCCGGGCAGCGGTCGGACAACGCGTAGCGGGTGAGGACCACATCGCCGATCTGGCGCACCTCGACCACGCGCGCGCGGCGCCCCGGGTGCCACGGGAAGTGGCCGTCCCCGACGAAGCGCGGCGCGCGCCCGTCCCCCACGAAGAACGGCGCCACGACCAGGTGCAACTCGTCGGCCAGGCCGGCGGTCAGGAACTGGCGGTGCACCGAGCCGCCGCCCTCCACCATCAGGCGCGCCACCCCGCGCCCGGCCAGGTCGGCCACCACCGCCTCCGGAGTGGCCGGATCACCGGCGTCCACCACCGTGGACACCGCGCCCACCTGCTCGCGGGCCTTGTCCACCACGCCGCTCGGGCAGTACACCAGCTTGAGCCCGTCACCGGCGGTGAAGAACCGGGCCTGCGGATCGAGGTCGCCGCTGCCGGTGACAGTCACCTTCACCGGCGACGGCGGCAACCCGCGCGCCACCCGCTCGGCGCGCCGGCGCTCGCTGCGCACCAGCAGGCGAGGGTCGTCGCGGCGGACGGTGGCCGCGCCCACCATGATCGCGTCGCACCCGGCCCGGGTCGCGTCGACCCGGTCCAGGTCGTCGTCGTTCGACAGCAGCAGCCGCTCGGTCGTCGCGTCGTCGATGTAGCCGTCGATCGACATCGCGCAGCTGAGCAGCACGTACGGGCGGGTCGTCACGGCACGAACGGCAGGTCGAGGGCATGGTCGGCGCGGGTCACCTTGGCCGCCAGATAGCCCGCGTTCGCCGGTGACAGGTGCACACCGGTGGACACCCGGTCGGCCACCGTCACGCCCAGCCGTTCGAGCTGCGCCGCCTTGTCCGGGTTGTTGCTGAGCAGGGCCACCCGGTCCACGCCCAGCGCGGCGAGCATCTGCGCGGCCACCGTGTAGTCGCGCTCGTCCGCACCGCGCCCGAGCGCCAGGTTCGCCTCGTACGTGTCGAGGCCGCCGTCCTGGAGGGCGTACGCGTCGAGCTTGGCGTACAGGCCGATGCCGCGCCCCTCCTGCCGCAGGTAGAGCAGGTAGCCACCGGCCTCGGCGATCCGCTCGACCGCCTCGCGCAACTGCGGGCCGCAGTCGCAGCGCTGGCTGCCGAACACGTCCCCGGTGAGGCACTCGCTGTGCGGGCGGACCAGCGGCGGGTCGGCTTCGGCGTGCTCACCGAGCCCGAACGCCAGGTGCTCGCGGCCGTCGACGAGACCGTGGAAGGTGTGCACGCGGGCCGTGGTCACGTAGCCGTCGGGGAACCGGAGCGGAACCGTCACGCGGGTCCGGACCGTCGCGGTGGGCAGCGTTTCGTCCATGGTTCTCCTGTCCTCCGGTCGCCGGGCGGACCCGGCGACGCACACCTCGCTCCCCCACCGTAGGCGGGATCACCGACAGTTGCCGGGCTCGCGCCGAGGCATCCGCCGTGCCAGCAGCACCGCGGCGCCGGGAAGGCTGGCCACGAGGACCAGCGCGCCGTACACCGTGCCCGTCGCCACACCCTGCGCGGCGGTCAGCCCGGCCGAGGCGAACGCCCACGCGGCCACTCCCTCGCGCGGCCCGAAACCACCGACGTTCAACGGCACCGCCATGGCCAGCAGGGCGAGCAGCGTCAGCGGCAGCAGGTGCGACAGCGGTGCCTCCGCGCCGGCCGTGCGGGCCGCCACCACGAACGTGGCCAGGTGACCGGCGAACACCACGGTCGAGGCGACCACCACGCCGGCCCAGGTCCGGCGGCCGAGCACCCCGGAGCGGACGTCGGCGACAGCCGTCCGGGCGGCCCGGGCGAGCCGGGACGCCCCGGAGCGGGGCACCGCGCGGGCGGCGAGCACCAGCGCCAGCGCGACCACGGCGAGCACGGCCGCGAGGGCCGGCAGGTACCGGCGCACCGGCGACGGGAACGCGGCGAGCAGCGCCACCGCGATGACCACCTGCACCACCTGCCCGGCGGTGCGCTCCCACACCACCGCCCGGACGCCGCGGGCCACGTCCCCGGCGTCGCGGCCGTGCCGTACCGCCCGGTGCACGTCGCCGAGCACGCCGCCGGGGAGCGTGGAGTTGAGGAAGACCGCCCGGTAGCAGTGCGCCACCGCGGCGCGCATCGGCAGCCGTACGCCCAGCCCACCGGCTACCAGCGACCAGCGCCAGGCGCAGCAGACGGTGGTGATCACGCCGATGCCGAGCGCGGCGGCCAGCGCCGGCGCGTCGATCAGCCGCAGCCCGGCCAGGAACGGGCCGGTGCCCACCGAGGCGACGAGCGCGGCGAGCACCGCCAGCCCGAGCAGCGGGCGTACCCAGGCTCCGTTCAGCCGGGCCCGGCGTGGCCGGATCGGTACGGATGCGACGGCCGGTACGGGTCCGGCGACGGCGACGTGTGACAAACGGTCCTCCCTTGTTCCCACCGGTTGTCACGTGCCAGCAGCCGGTACGGTTCAGCCGGCGAGCAGGTCGGCGTGGTGCAGCACCACCTCGAGCCGGCCGGCGGCGGCCTCGGTGAGCCGCCACTTCTGATACGTCGCGGCGGGCCCGGACAGATGCGGTCGTTCCTCGACCGCCGCGTCGACCCAGCCGGTGAGCCACTCCGCGGCCAGTTCCGCCTGCTCCGGGCCGAGCCGCCACGGGGTCGGCCGCACGAGCGTCTCGACGCCGTGACGGCGGAACGCGGCCACCGTGACGTCCACGGCGTCCGGCCCGAGCAGGACCCGGCCGTCGACGGTACGACGCTGGTGGGCGTTGAACGCGGCGGTCAGCTCGCCGTCCAGCGGGTCCGGCGGGGTGAACTCGGCCCGTCCGGTCACGGTGAGCGCGAACAGCGTCGGGTGGCCGGCGCAGGCCGCCGCCATCCGCTCGACCTCCTCGGCGGTGAGCATGTCCAGCAGCGCGGACGCGGTGATCAGGTGGGCGTCGGCCAGGTCGGCGGCGGTCAGCCGGGTGACGTCGGAGCCACGCGTGGTCACCGAGACCTCGGTGCCGTCGGCGGCGGTGAGCCGTCCGGCCCGGGCCAGCGCCAGCAGGTCCGCGTCGCGTTCGTGCAGCACCCAGCGCTGCGGGCCGGGCAGCCGGGGCGCGAGCCAGCGGGCCATCGAGCCGGTGCCGCTGCCCAGGTCGTGCACGACGATCGGCCGGCCGGCGGGCAGCCGGTCGCGGACCGCGTCGGCCAGCTCGGCGCTGCGGGCCGCCGCGTCGGCGGGCTCGCGCAGTCGTAGCCAGTCCGCGAAGCCGGGCGGGAGTGAGGTGGTCATGCCGCGGTCGCCTCCTTGAGTGCCGTCGCCAGCCGGTCCACGGTGACCGGCCAGCCGGTGAGGGTGTGCCGCCGCTGCCGGGCGGCGCGGCGCAGCCGGTCCCGCAGGCCCGGGTCGGTGAGCCAGCGGCGCAGCGCCGCGGCGGTCGCGCCCGGGTCACCCGGCGGCACCAGCAGGCCGGGTCGCTCGCCGCCGGGGGCGTGTCCGAGCGTGTCCGGCAGGCCGCCGGTGTCGCTCGCCAGCACCGGTACGCCCCGGGCCAGCGCCTCGGTGACCACCATCCCGTACGTCTCCCGCCGGGAGGGCTGAACCAGCAGATCGGCTGCCGCGTACGTGGCGGCCAGGTCGGGTCCGGTGCGCGGACCGGTGAGCCGGACCCGGCCGGCGAGACCGGTAGCGGTGAGCCGTCCGCGCAGCCGGTCGGCGAACGCGCGGTCCCGGTCCGTCGGACCCACCCAGTCGCAGGTCCAGTCCAGGTCGGCCATCTCGGTGAGCGCGGCGGCGAGCACGTCGTGGCCCTTCACCGGGGTGACCGCCGCGACGCAGAGCAGCCGTCCCCCGCCGGGCGTGCCGTCGGCGACGGGCGCCGGGTCGACGCCGGGTGGCGCGACGGTCACCCGTTCGGGGCGCAGCCGGTAGCGGTCGAGCAGCCGGTCGCGGGTCCACGCGCTGGTGGCGACCACTGCGGTGGCCGCCGCCAGCGACCGTGCCTCCGTCTCGCCCTCGATCGGCAGGTGCACCAGGATCACCAGGCGCAGCCGCGCGGCGTGCGGGGCGAGCACGTCCGGCACGGTCGAGGCCACCAGGCCGTCGAGCAGCACCGGGACGCCGTCGGGCAGCCCGCCGAGCAGTCCGGCCAGGTCGGCGCGTTCCCGTGGCCCCGGGTGTGGCCAGCCGCCGGGAACCTGGTGTTCGCGTACCGTCCACCCGCGCGCGGCCAGGCCCCGGCAGGCGTGCCGGTCGTAGGCGTTGCCGCCGCTGGGGTCCGCCGGGTCGTCGATGTCGCCCGGCAGCACCACGTGGACGGCTGTCATCCGGTCAGAGCGACCGCTCGTAGCTCGCCCACGCGATGTGCGACTCGTGCAGGGTGACGGTGATCCCGGCGAGCCCCCGCGCGCCCTCCCCCAGCCGGCCGGCGTGCACGGCGTCGGCGAGCCGGTCGGCGATCGTCCGCGCGAGCACCTCGGTGGTGGTGTTCACCCCGGCGAAGGCGGGCTCGTCGTCGAGGTTGCGGTAGTTCAGCTCGGCGAGCACGGCCTTGAGCTGCTCGGTGGCCAGCCCGATGTCGACCACGATCCCGTCGTCGTCCAGCTCGGCGCGGCGGAACGTGGCGTCGACGACGAACGTCGCCCCGTGCAGCCGCTGCGCCGGGCCGAAGACCTCGCCGCGGAAGCTGTGGGCGACCATCATGTGGTCCCGGACGGTCACGCTGAACACGATCACTCCTCGCCGTAGGTGATGAGATGACACAGCGCCGGCAGCTCGCCCGAGGCGAGCCGGTCCAGCACGTCGGGCAGGTCGTCGAAGCGGGACCGGCCGGTGAGCAGCGCGTCGAACGCCGGGTCGGCCAGCAGGTCGAGGGCGAGCGCGAGCCGGTCGGCGTAGCTGCGGTCGGCCCGCCGGGGCGACACGGTGCCGACCTGGCTGCTGCGGATGCCCAGCCGTCGGGAGTGGAACGCGCCGCCCAGCGCCAGCGTGACCGGCCGGTCGCCGTACCAGCTCAGCTCCAGCACCGTGCCCTCGGGGCGCAGCAGCTCCAGGCCGCGTTGCAGCCCGTCGGCGGTGGCGCTGGCGTGCACCACCAGGTCGCGCTCGCCGGTGGCGTCGGCGGGCGTGGCGAAGCCGGCGCCGAGCGCGGCGGCCACCCTGGCGCGGGCCGGATCGGCGTCGACGAGTTCGACGCGTACGCCGGGGAAGCGGGCCAGCAGCGCGGTCACCGCGCAGCCGACCATCCCGCCGCCGATCACGGTGACCCGGTCGCCGACCAGCGGAGCGGCGTCCCAGAGCGCGTTCACAGCGGTCTCCACGGTGCCGGCCAGCACCGCGCGCTCGGCCGGTACGCCGTCCGGCACGACGGTCACGGCGTCGGCCGGGACCACGTACGCGCTCTGGTGCGGGTAGAGGCAGAAGACGGTACGGCCGAGCAGCCGCTCGTCGCCCGCCTCGACGGTGCCGACGCTGAGGTAGCCGTACTTGACCGGGGCCGGGAAGTCGCCCTCCTGGAACGGCGCGCGCATGGCGTCGTGCTGGTCGGCCGGGACGCGGCCGGTGAACACCAGCGTCTCGGTGCCGCGGCTGACGCCGGAGAAGCGGGTCCGGACCAGCACCTCGCCGGGGCCGGGGGCGGCGAGCCGGACCGGCCGGATCTCGCCCTCGCCGGGGGCGCGGAGCCAGAACGCGTGGGCGTCGACCGTCACGAACTCTCCTCTTCCCCGCATTCCGACCGAGTTGTCGATCATAAACACGGAAGCGGGGCGTCCGCGGTTCGAACCGCCCGCGACCCGATGCTCAGGCGGCGCGCCGGCGCTGCTCCGTACGCCAGGTCTCCGGATCGGCCCGGTCGGCGTGGCGGTCCCCGGCCAGTTCCATTGCCCGGTGGGCAGCGGTCAGCGCGTCACACGGCGCCACCTGACCGTCACACAGCAGGCTCTCGCACCGGCCGGCCTCGTCGGGCCGGTGGGCGACTGCAACGTCGTACGCGGCCCGCCAGAGCAACGGGTCGGTGACTCCCCGTGGCAGGTCGGCGTCCAGACTGGACCTGTTGCGGATCGTGTCGGGCACCGTGTCCCCCTTTGCGTCGTCGCTACCGTCCCAGTGACCGGTTGAGCGCAGATCAAACCTCTCACCTGCGGACACGTCGCGACCAGCGGTGTTTGTCACGCCGGATAGGCGCGCGTCTCGGCTGCCTTCACCGCCGCCCAGACCGCGCGGCCGGGGATCAGTCCGAGATGGGCCGCGGCGGCGGGCGTGACGTCGGCGGCGACCTCGACCGGCCCGGCCAGTTGCACGCGCAGGTTGTCGCCGTGGCGTTGCACGCCGCTCACGGTGGCGGCCCACACGTTGCGCGGGCTGCCCTCCGGCCGGGACGGGTGCAGCGCGACGGCGGCCGGCGGGTACGCGACGAACGCCTCACCGTGGACGGTGTCGGCGGTGGTGAGCGTCAGCTCACCGACGGTCACGGTGTGTCCGTCGGCGCGGCCGCGGTGCAGGTTGAGGCCGACCAGCCGGGCCACGTAGTCGGTGCGCGGCCGGGCCGTGACGGTTGCGGCGTCGCCCTCCTGCACCACCCGGCCGTGCTCCACGATGACCAGTCGGTCGGCGAGCACCAGGGCGTCGAGGGGGTCGTGGGTGACGAGCAGCGTCGCGCCGGGGTGCGCGCCGAGGTGGCGCTGGAGTTCGGCGCGGGTGTCCAGCCGGGTCCGGGCGTCGAGCGCGGCGAGCGGCTCGTCGAGCAGCAGCAGCGCCGGGTCGACGGCGAGCGCGCGGGCCAGCGCGACCCGCTGCGCCTGCCCGCCGGAGAGCTGCCGGGGCCGGCGCCGGGCCTGGTCGCCGAGGCCGACCCGGTCCAGCCACTCCTGGGCCCGGGTGCGGGCGGCGCGCTTGTCGGCGCCCCGGCGGCGCGGCCCGAACGCCACGTTGTCCAGCGCGCTGAGGTGCGGGAACAGCAGGTAGTCCTGGAACACCACGCCGACCGGCCGCCGCTCCGGCGGCGTCCACACCCGGCGGTCCGGCCGGTCCAGGTCGGCGCCGCCGAGCGTGAGGTGACCGGCGGTGAGGGGGTGCAGCCCGGCGAGCACCCGCAGCGCTGTGGTCTTGCCGGCGCCGTTGGGGCCGAGCAGCGCCACCACCTCACCGGCGGCGATGCGCAGCCGCACGTCGAGGGTGAACCCGTCCCGCTCGGCGACCAGATGCGCGTCCAGCACACTCATGTCGTCCCGACCCATTTGTCGCGCAGGGCGGCGAGGATGACCACGGAGACGGTGAGCAGGATCAGGCTCAGCACGATCGCGGCCTGCAGGTCGGTCTCCAGCGCCAGGTAGACCGCCAGCGGCATGGTCTGGGTGCGGCCGGGATAGTTGCCGGCGAACGTGATGGTGGCCCCGAACTCCCCGAGCGCGCGGGCCCAGCAGAGCACCGCCCCGGCCGCCACGCCCGGGGCGACGAGCGGCAGCGTGACCCGGGTGAAGGTGGTGAACCGTCCGGCGCCGAGCGTGGCGGCGGCCTCCTCGTACCGGGGGTCGGCGCCACGAAGCGCCCCCTCGACGGCGATGACCAGGAACGGCATGGCCACGAACGCCTCGGCCAGCACCACCCCGGCGGTGGTGAACGGCAGCGTCACCCCGAACGTCTCGTCGAGCCACGACCCGACCAGCCCGCGCCGGCCGAAGACCAGCAGCAGCGCCACGCCGCCGACCACCGGCGGCAGCACCAGCGGCACCGTGACCAGCGCCCGGACCAGCCGCCGGCCGGGGAACTCCACCCGCGCCAAGAGCCAGGCCAGGGGTACGCCGAGCGCCACGCAGAGCAGCGTGGCGACGGTGGCGGTCTCCAGCGACAGCCGCAGCGCGGTGAGCACACCCGGCTCGGCCAGCCGCTGGGGCAGCGTGGTCCAGGGCGCCCGGAGCAGCAGGCCGGCGAGCGGCAGGACGAGGAAGGTCAGGCCGAGCCCGGCGGGCACGAGCAGGGCGATCGGCACCCGCTGCCGGCGTACGGTGCGGCTCATGCGCCGGGCGGCGCCTGGAACCCGGCGGCGGTGAGCACGGCGAGCCCGGCGTCGGAGCGGACGAAGTCGACGAAGGCGCGGGCGCCGGCCGGGTTCCCGGCGGCGCGCAGCACCACGATCGGGTAGTCGTTCACCGCGCGCGCCGACTCGGGGAACTCGACCGCGTCGAGCCCGGGTGCGGCGCGGACGTCGGTGCGGTAGACCAGTGCCGCGTCGACCTCGCCGAGACGCAGCTTGGCCAGCGCTCCCTTGACGTCCTGTTCGAGCGTGGCGGGGGTGAGCCGCACGCCCGCGGCGTCCAGGGCGGTACGCGCGGCGGCGCCGCAGGGCACCTGCTCGGCGCAGAGCGCCACCTTGACGCCGGGGCGGGCGAGGTCGGCCAGGCCGCCGACCCGGGCCGGGTTACCACGGGGTACGGCGACGACGAGCTGATTGCGGACCAGCACAGCAGGTTCGCCGTCGGCGTCACCGGCGTCGGTGACCGTCTTCATGGTGGCCGGGGACGCGGCCGCGAACACGTCGGCGGGTGCGCCCTGGGTGATCTGGGTGGCGAGGCCCGAGCTGCCGCCGAAGTTGAACGTGACGCTGCTGCCCGGGTGGGCGGCCTCGTACTCCTTGCCGAGCGTGGTGAACGACTCGGTGAGCGAGGCGGCGGCGAACACGGTCACCGGGCCGGCACCGTCGGGACCGGCCGGTTCGTCCGCGCCGCCACAGGCGGTCAGGCCCAGCGCCCCCACCAGCGCGGCGGCGAGCGCGGCGCGGATCCACCGTACGGTCACGGACTTGTCCTTCCCCTGGGGGTGGTGGCGGGGGCGCGCTCGACCACGACGGTGGTCGACTTGATCACCGCGACGGCGACGGAGCCGACCTGGAGGTCGAGGTCGTCCACGGCCTCGCGGCTCATCAGCGACACCACACGGAACGGCCCGGCCTGGATGTCCACCTGGGCCATCACGGTGTCCTTGACGACGGCGGTGACGATGCCGCGCAGCCGGTTGCGGGCCGAGGACAGCTCGGGGTGGCCGGGCGCGCGGACGAACGCTGCCACGTCGGCGCCGTCGAGCACCCGGTGGCCGTGCTCGTCGCGGGTGGCCGGCAGCTTGCCGGCGTCGATCCAGCGGCGGACCGTGTCCGCGCTGACCCCGAGCAGTTCGGCTGCCTCACCGATCCGGAACACCGTCACGCGCTCACCCTAGCGGCCCGCAGGTGCAAGCCGGAAGGGGCATGGTGGCTCGCATCCGCGAGCCGTGATGCGCCGCGGGAACCGGAACTGCGGTTCAGTCGGCCGGGGTGATCCGGACCCGCCGCAGCAGCTGGGCGTTGAGCGCCACCACGATCGTCGAGGCGGACATCAGCACCGCACCCAGCGCCGGACTGAGCGCGACCCCCGCCCAGGCGAGGACACCGGCGGCGAGCGGGATCGCCACCACGTTGTAGCCGGCCGCCCAGGCCAGGTTCTGCCGCATCTTCCGGTACGACGCGCGGGACAGCCGGATCACGCCGCCGACGCCGCGCGGGTCGGAGCCGGCGAGCACCACCCCGGCGGACTCGATCGCCACGTCGGTGCCGGCGCCGATGGCCAGCCCGACGTCGGCGCGGGCGAGCGCCGGTGCGTCGTTGACGCCGTCGCCGACCATCGCCACCGTCAGTCCCCGGCCGCGCAGCTCGGCCACCGCCTTGTCCTTGTCGGCCGGGAGCACCTCGGCGAAGACCTCGTCGACGCCGGGCCGGAACCCGAGGTCGGCGGCGACCGCCTCGGCGACCGGGCGCGCGTCGCCGGTGATCATCACGATCTTGCGTACGCCGAGGTCGCGCAGCTCGGCCACGGCGGCCCGCGCCTCCGGGCGGACCTGGTCCTCCAGCCCGAACGCGGCGGTCACCTCCGGCGGGCCACCCTCGGGCAGGCGGACCAGGTGCAGCACCGCGGCGCCCCGGCCCGACCACTCCTGCGCGGCCCGGGCCAGGTCGTCCGGCACCGCGGCGTCGAGTTCGCGCAGCAGCGCCGGACCGCCGACCGCCCAGTCCACGCCGTCCACAGTGGCGCGCACTCCCCGGCCGGTCAGTGCCCGGAAGCCGCGCGCGGCGGGACGGGCGCCGCGGGCGTCGGCGGCGGCGACCAGCGCCCGGGCCAGCGGGTGCTCGCTGTCGGCCTCCACCGCGCCGGCCAGTGCCAGGGCGGCCGTCTCGTCCGTCCCGCCGGTGGTGGCCACCCCGGTCACCGTGTGCCGGCCGGTGGTGAGCGTGCCGGTCTTGTCGAACAGGACCGTGTCGACGGTGCGCATCCGCTCCAGCGCGAGCCGGTCCTTGACCAGGATGCCGGCGCGGGCCGACAGCGCTGTGGACAGCGCCACCACCAGCGGGATGGCCAGGCCGAGCGCGTGCGGGCAGGCGATCACCAACACGGTCACGGTGCGTACCACCGCCTGGTCGGGGTCGCCGAGCAGCGCCCAGACCGCGAACGTCGCGAGGCCGGCGAACGCCGCCAGGTAGAACAGCAGCGCGGCGAACCGGTCGGCGAGCACCTGCGCGCGCCCGCCGGAGGCCTGCGCCTCGGCGACGAGCCGCCCGATGCCGGCCAGCGCGGTGTCCGCGCCTACCGCCTCGACGCGTACCCGGAGGGTGGAGTCGGTGGCGACGGTGCCGGCGACCACCCGGTCCCCGGCGGCGCGGGCCACCGGCCGCGACTCCCCGGTGATCATCGACTCGTCCAGCTCGGCGGCGCCCTCGACGATCCGGCCGTCGGCCGGCACCCGCCCGCCGGGGCGCACCAGCACCAGGTCGCCCACCCGCAGCTCGCCGACCGGCACCGGATGCGGCCGCCCGGCGTCGTCCAGGCGCTCGGCGTCGTCGGGCAGCAGCGCCGCGAGGGCACCGAGCGCGCCGCGCGCCTGCCCGACCGCCCGCATCTCCTGCCAGTGCCCGAGCAGCATGATGGTGACCAGCGCGGCCAGCTCCCACCAGAAGTCGAGGTCGAACAGGCCGAGGCTGGTGGCGGCCGAGGCGAGGTACGCGACGACGATCGCCATCGAGATCAGCAGCATCATGCCGGGGGCACGTTCGCGCAGCTCACGCAGCCCGCCGGTGAGGAACGGCCAGCCGCCGTACGCGAACACCACAGTGCCGAGCACCGGGCCGACCCAGCGCACGCCCGGGAACTCGAGCGAGTAGCCGAACCAGTCCATCACCATGTGGCTGGTGGCGACGATCGGTACCGTCAGCGCCAGGCTGAGCCAGAATCGGCGGCGGAACTGCTCCGGGTCGTGCCCGGCGTGCGCGCCGTGCCCGCCGCCGTGGTCGTCCTGACCGCCGCCGTGGCCGCCGGTGTCGTGGCCTCCGTGGTGGCCGGTTCCGTGCTCCATCGGGCGTCACCTCCACCCGCCACCATACCCCCTGGGGGTAACCGCCGGCGTCCGGTCGGCGCGGTGGTCAGCGCTGGGGGCGGGCGCCGACGCTCGGCCGGTCCGCCGGAGGACGGCCCTGCCAGGGCCAGCGGCCGTCCAGCTCCACCTCCAGCGAGAAACTCAGGAACGTGCGGACCAGCACGATCAGCGCCAGCACGCCGACGCTGGTGAAGGTGGGCGACACCGCCACCGTACGGATGATGTCGCCGCCGACCAGGAACTCCAGGCCGAGCAGGATGGCCCGGCCGACCCCCTGCCGGTACGCCCGGTAGTGCGCGACCACCTGGCGGGTCCGGGCGCAGCGCACCGCGAACACCGCCGTGGCGACCGCGACGCCGACCGCGATGACGAGCACCCCGGCCAGGTCGAGCAGTGCCCCGACGTGCTGGACGATCTCCTTCGTCGGCACCCGGCACCCCCGCACCAGCCTGACCCGTCGGCCACGCCCGCGAGCGGGTTTGCCGGTCGGGCAGCCGGTGGGGGGACGTCCGGCCGGGACGGCGGGGCGGGTGCGCCGCCGTCCCGGCCGGCCCGGTCACTGCCCGATGGCGGCCTGCGGCCCGGCGTACGTGCGCAGCAGTGCGGGAACCTGCGCGGCGGGGTCGAGGCGGTAGGAGTAGAAACTCGACGGGGTGAACGCCGAGCCGCCGGTCTCCCGCTGACCGGTGCAGCCGACGCAGACGCTGCCGCTCTGGCGTAGTTCCGCGGTGTCGTCCCGGTAGTAGGGGTCCTTCACGTTCTCGTAGTAGCTGTTCTCGATCACCAGCTTGGTACGGCCCCGGGAGTAGTTGCCGTACCCCCTGATGTTCTGCAGGTAGTTGTTGAAGAAGTGGGCGTACTGGACGTTGTCGGTGCTGGGATTGCGCACGTTGGTGTCGTGGATCCAGTTGTGGTGCATGGTGATCCGGGCGGTGACGTTGTCCGTCCAGCCGATGCCGAACGCCTTGTTGCCCTCGGCGATGACGTTCCAGGACACGGTCAGGTTCGTGGTGTCCTTCCGGCTGTCGATAAGGCCGTCGTTCATCCGCGTGATCGTGTTGTGGTCGATCCAGATCCGGTTCGCGGTGTCCATCTGGATGCCGTCGTAGTCGAAGTCCTTGTCGTCCGGGTCGTCCGAGGCCACCCGGGTGTCGCGGATGGTCAGGTTGCGGATGATGACGTTGGCGGTGCCGGCGCCGAGGTGGAATCCGCCGTTGACGATCTGCCCGTTCCGCCCGACTCCGACGATCGTCTTGTTCGAGCCGACCGGGATCTCCCGGCCGTACGGGCTGACCGTGATCGCCGCGCCGACCCGGATGACGTACGGCGTGCTGGACGCCGCGTACCGCTCCAGGTCGGCCTGGCTGGTCACGGTGACCGTGGCGCCGGCCGCCCCGCCGGTGGTGCCGGCCGCGCCGGCGAACCCGTCCGGCGCGTTCGAGTACGGCACACCGGCCGGCGGCGTGGTCGGCGTCGGGGACGGCGCGCCGGTCGTCGGGGTGACCCCGCCGGTGCAGGCGGTGCCGTTGAGCGTGAACACCGTGGGCGCCGGGTTCGTGGCGCCGCGCGAGCCGGTGAAGCCGAACGAGACGCTCCCCCCGGCCGGCAGGGCGGCGTTCCAGTCGACGTTCGTCGCGGTGACGCTCGACGTCCCGGCCGTAACGGTGGCGTTCCACGACTGGGTGACCTGCTGGCCGGCCGGGAACGTCCAGGCCAGCCGCCAGCCGTTCACCGCGTCGCCCAGGTTCGTGATCGTCACGTCGGCGTTGAAGCCGCCGCTCCACTCGCTGCTGACCCGGTAGTCGACCCGGCAGCCGGCCGCCGCCTGGGCGGTGACCGCGGTGACCGCGCCGAGCGCCGCCAGGGCCGCGGTCGTGCCGAGCACCAGCGCGGTACGCCAGGGCCGGCCCTTCTTCGTGACAGTCATGCCGTTCTCCAACATCGTGATCACAACGGGTTCCACCCGTCGGTGCCGGCGAGGTATCTCTGCGGTGTGTAGGTGGCGGCCTGGGCGTCGCTGAGCTGCGGCCGGTTGCCGTTGACCGTCGCGCCGGGGCCGGTGTTGCGGTATTCGGAGAAGCGGGCGTTCTGCCAGGTGGCGTCGCCCATGTTCGTCCACGGCTGGGCGTTGCGGACCGTGCCGCTGAGCGTGGACTCCCGGTAGAGCACCTGCGCGCCCTGGCGCCACGGCCGGCCGAGGGTGGTGTTGTTGTTCCCGGTGCCGGTGATCGTCGACCGGTAGAACAGGAAGCCGTACGTCTTGGCGGCGTCCGTGCTGGCGGCGGTGACGGTGCCGCCGCTGGAACGCTTCTCGTGGATGGTGCAGGCGTGGAAGACGATCGTGCCGCCGCCGAAGATGAAGTCGGTGGTGCCCTCGACGTAGGAGTCGACCACGTACGCCCGGGTGCGGTCGTTGACCAGGAAGGTGTCCTGATCACCGAGGAGGCGTACGTTGCGCAGCACCGCACGGTCGGCGTTGAGGTGCAGCGCTACCGCCTGCTGGCCGCTGGTCACCGAGCCCTCGTCGAAGTCGTTGGCGATGGTCAGGTTCTCCGCCACGAAGTCGGACCCGTCGACGAACATGCTGGCGCTGCCGGAGGTGCCGCTGCTGTTCGCCGAGTTGTTGAAGACGATCACGGTGTTCGCCGGCGACGTGCCGAGTCCCCGGAAGGTGATGTGGGGTTTGTTCGACGGCACCCGCACCACCTGGCGGTAGGTGCCCGGCTTGATGGTGACGACCCGCCGTGTGGTGTTGTTCGCCGGCACCGCGTCGACGGCCTCCTGCACGGTGCGGTAGGTGCCGGTGCCGTCGGCCGCCACGGTCGCCGTGCCGGTCGGCGGCGGTGACGTCGGCGCGGCGGTGGGCGTGGGCGAGCCGGACGAGCCGGTGCAGGTGACGCCGTTGAGCGTGAACGTGGCCGGGCTCGGGTTCGTGACGCCGTTCCAGGTGCCGTTGAACCCGGCCTCGACGCTCGCGCCGGTGCCGATGGTGGCGTTCCAGTCGACGTTGGCCGCGACCACTGACGCGCCTGTCGAGCTGGTGGTGAAGCCCCACGCCTGGGTGACTGACTGCCCGGCCGGGAACGTCCAGCCGAGACGCCAGCCGGTGAGGCTGTCGCCGAGATTCCGGATGGTGACGGCGGCGGTGAAGCCGCCGGCCCACTGCGCGGTGACCCGGTAGCCGACCTGGCAGCCCGCGGCGGCCTGGGACGGGCCGGCGGTGGCGACGCCGACGGCGGCGGTCGCGGTGGTGGTGACGAGGACGGCGAACAGGGCCGCCGCCCGTCGTCGGACGAGATGTCTCACGGTTCTCCCCGGGGATCCTGGGTGTGCGGTGTGTCGGCCTCCGCCGTCACCGCCATCGCTGGCGGCGGCCCTCACGGCGGCAGCCGGTGCCCGGTGACGGATGCTGCCCGGCTACCCGTCACCACACAGACGGGGCGGTCCGGCCGCGACAACGCTTTTTCTCGCGCCGGTTTTCCGCCGGGCGCCTCAGCGGGCTGTCAGGTCGGCGCCGACCCGGGTGCCGGTGCCGAGGTAGCCGGTGGACGGCAACGTCCCGTCGGCGCGGCGCGGGCCCTCGGCCGTGCGCGGGTCGGTGGACCGCAGCCGGGCGGCGCTCCAGCCGTCGTCGTCCCACGAGTTTCCGGTGGCGGCGACGCGCTCACCGCCCCGGGCCGGCGTCCGGTTGTCCAGGGCCAGGTTCCACCGGGTCGTGCCGCCGGCGCCGGTCAGGTCGAAGCCGGCGCCACCGTTGCGGAACGCGGTGTTGCCGGTGAGGTCGATCCGGCCGGCGTTGGCCTCCACACCGAATCCGTGTCCCCGGTTGCCCCAGGCGGCGTTGTCCCGCACCCGGTGACCGGCCGGGACCGGTTCCCCGCCGCCGAGCGAGAAGCCGTACCCGTTGCTGTCCCAGCCGGTCACGCCCCACCGGTTCTGCCCGTTGCCGTAGGACCAGTTCCGCTCCACGGTGACCGGGTCGGCGAAGCCGCCGAGGTCGATGCCGTCGTCGGCGTTGTGGAAGGTCCGGTTGCCGCGCAGCACGTTGCCCGCGCCGTCGCCGAACTTGACCGCGAGCCCCACGCCGGCGCCGCCCGGGTCCGCCGGGTCGTAGCTGCGGAAGAAGTCGCTGTCGAGCACCTGGTTGCCCACTGTGCCCGGGTCGCGCAGCGTCAGGCCGGAACGGGCGTTGTCGTGCACGGACAGGCGACGGAACACGGTGTGGGAGCAGGCCCGGCAGACCCAGGCGTGGCTGCGGGAGCCGCGTACCTCGATGTCCTGCACGGTCCACCAGGCGGTCCGCTGGGTGACGGCCCAGGCGTCCGCGGGCACCGCGGCGGCGTCGAGCACCGGCCGCTCGCCCCGGTATGCGCTGAGCACGATGCGCCGGTCCGCCGTGCCGTCCGTACCGATGGTCACCGGTTCGGTCATCCGGTACGTGCCACCGCGCAGGGCGATGGTCTGGCCGGGCCGGACCACCTCGGCCGCCCGGTTCAGCGTGGCGTACGGACGGCGGAGGCTGCCGTCGCCGTCGTCGCTGCCGTCCGGGGCGACGACGATGTCGGCGTCGGTCACGCCGGTGAGCGCACGCGACGGACGCGGCGACGGGACGGCGGACGGGGCGGTGGACGGCGTTGCGGCGGCCGACGGCCCGTCCCGGACCGGGAGCGTCGGCGCGGCGGCCACCACACCGTCCCGGCCGTCCGGCTCGTGGCGCACGGCAAGGGTGAGCGCGGTGACGGCCAGGACCGCGACCGTGCCGGCGGCGACCGCCGCCTTCGACGACAACGCCCGCCGCAGGCCGCCCACCGCGGCCGGCGCCACGGGCGGGACCGCCACCACCGCCGGTTGCGCTTCGAGCGCCGCGCGCAGTCCGGCGGCCAGGCCGGCCGGCACCGCCAGCCCGGCCAGGCCGGGCAGGATCTGCTCCGGCGTGCCGCGGCGTTCGCCCGCGGCGAGGCAGGCCGGGCAGGCCAGGACATGCCGGCTCAGCCGTTTGCGCCACAGCGGCACGAGCGTGCCGTCCCACGCCCGGGCGGCGACGGCCAGGCCGGGGCAGCGCGGCCGGGCCCGCCACGCGGCCAGGACGGTGTACGCCTGCGCGAGCCGGGAGCGCATCCGCTGGATCCGGACCGCCGCGTGGGAGGCGCCGACCCCGAGTGCCTCGCCCACGTCGCCGCGGGTCAGCTCCCCGTCCAGCTCCCGCCACCACAGCGCGAGCACCTCACGGTCGTCGGCGTCGAGCCAGGCGACCGCGGAGAGCACGTCCCGTCGCCGGGCGTCCCGGTCCACCTCGGACAGGGCCGCGTCCGCGGTGTCCGCGTCCGGATCCGGCATCTCCGCGTACGGATCCAGCGGCACCTGGCGGGCCCCGGCCCGGCGGCGGGCGTGTTCGCGGACCTGGCGGATGGCGATGGTGACCAGCCAGGCGCGGAACCGGTCCGGCTCGCGCAGCGTGGGCAGCCGCTCGACGACGCGGAGCATGACCTCCTGCACCACGTCGTCGACGTCGGCGTGCCCGGCCAGCGCGCGTCCGACCACGTTGTACACCAGCGGCAGATGGGCGGCGAGAAGCGCGGTGAGCGCGGCCCGGTCACCCTGGCGTGCCGCCGTCACCAGTTCGACGTCCACCGCCGCCGTCACGGCGCACCGCCCTCCGGCTCCCGGGAGACGTGCCACCGCCGGCGACCGTGGGAGCGCGCCCACGAGGCTGGCACAGGGTCACCGGGTTGTAAACCCCGCTCGTGGTCGCGTCCGGGGCGCTCAGTCCTGGGCCTGCCAGCGGTAGAAGACGGTGGCCACCGAGTCCTGCGGGCCCTGCCACCGGTCCGGCCGGTACGGCTCGATGTACGGGCCCAGGTCCTGCATCACCTTGCCGAACGCGGGCTTGTCACCGTGCTGGTCCCGGGTGGCCTCGGCCGCCGACGACTCCTGTTCGAGCAGGTGCACGTAGACGTCGTCGATCGAGTAGAGCCAGCGCCCGGTGACCCCGAGGTCGGCCGGGAGCGACCCGGCGTCGGACTCGGCGAAGACCCGTGCCACGTCCGGCTCGGCGCCCGGCTTGATCCGCCCGACGATCACGGTGAGCGTGGTGTCGGCTGGCGGCTCGCCCTCGGGCGCCCAGTGGTAGAACTCCTTCGCCACCGAGTCCGACGGGTTCTTCCAGTAGCGCGGGTAGGGCGTGACGTACGGGCCGATCTCCTCGGCGATCTTCTGGAAGGCGGGCAGGCCGCGGGTCTGCCCGGAGATCCGCGGGTCCTGCTCCCGCTCGATCACGTGGATGTAGAGGTCGTGGTGCGACAGCAGGTACCGGCCGATGACGCCCAGGTCCTGCGGCCGGGTGGCCTGGTCGTAGTGGCCGAACACGCCGCCGACGATCTGCTCGCTGCCGGGGACCATGTGACAGACGATCACGTTGCGGAAGACCATGACTGCTCCTTGGTGGGTGGGTTCGGACGGCGGCGCCGTCACGCGGTGAAGGTGACAGGCAGTTCCAGCAGGCCGCGGAACGGCGAGGCGGCGGGGAGCCGGCGCACCTCGGCCAGCGGCACGCCGAGACGCAGCCCGGGCAGCCGGCGCAGCAGCGCGCCGAGCGCGAGTTCGGCCTCCATCCGGGCCAGCGAGACGCCCAGGCAGTAGTGGACGCCGTGACCGAACCCGAGGTGCGGGCCCCGCACCCGGCGCAGGTCCAGCCGGTCCGGGTCGGCGAAGTGCGCCGGGTCGTGGTTGGCCGCGTTGATCGCCACCCCGACGATCGCGCCGCGCGGGATGCGTACGTCCTGGTAGTCGACGTCCTCGGTGGCGATGCGCGGGCTGGCCACGGGCAGCGGCCCGTCGAAGCGCAACAGCTCCTCGATCGCGGCGGGCAGCAGGCGGGGCGTGGCGCGCAGCAGTTCCATCTGCTCGGGGTGGGTCAGCAGGGCCAGTACGGCGTTGCCGAGGAAGTCGGCGGTGGTCTGGTGCCCGGCGAACAGCAGCAGGAACGTGGTGGTGACCAGTTCCGCCTCGGACAGCGTCCCGTCCTGGTCGACCGCCTTGATCAGCGCGCCGATGATGTCGTCGGCCGGGTCGTCGCGTTTGGCGCGGACCAGCCCGGCCAGGTAGTGGTGCAGCCGGAGCTGGGCCTCCTGCACCGCCGCCCGCTCCTCGGCGGGGGGCCGGCTGGTGGAGCCGGAGGTGCGGATGACCTGGGTCCAGTCGAGCACCCGGCCGTGGTCGGCGGGCGGCACGCCGAGCAGTTCGCAGATGACCGTCATCGGCAGCGGGATGGCGAAGTCGTGCATCAGGTCCGCCTCGCCGTGCGGCGCCATCTTGTCGATGAGCTGGTTGACGATCGACGCCACCCGGGGGCGCAGCGCCTCGATCCGCCGGGGCGCGAACGCCTGCGACACCACCCGGCGCAGCCGGGTGTGCTCGGGCGGGTCGGAGTTGAGCATGTTGCGGTTCAGACCCTCGGAGTTCGGGCCGAAGATCTTCAGGTAGTGCTGCTCCGGTCCGTACAGGTCCTTGGACAGGCGCGGGTCGGTCAGCGCGGTGCGGGCGTCGTCGAAGCGGGTGATGAGCCAGGAGTCGAAGCGCGGCGAGCCGACCGGGCAGACCGGCCGCTCGGCGCGCAGCCGGGCCAGGGTGGGGTACGGGTCGGCCGCGAACGCGTCGGTGTAGAGCTCGCTCGCCGGCACCACGTCGTCGGTCATCGCCCCTCCCCCGGCTCGCCGGTCACGCTGTGCAGCACCTGGTAGGTGTGCCGGTCGGCGGACTCCCGCAGCTCACGGATGATGCTCAGCAGCCGGTCCCGGTGCGAGCTGCGCCCGAACGCGTCGAGCCGCTCGCGGTCCGCCCAGTCGCTGATGATCAGATAGCTGCGCGGGTCGTCGGCGTCGCGGACCAGGTCCTGGTGCAGGCAGCCGTCCAGGGTGCGGATCTGTTCGGCGGCGGTGAGCCACTCCGCCTCGAAGCGCTCCTCGCAGCCCTCCCGGGTCCGCATCGACAGCACGGTCCGGACCCGGCTCACCGGGCGCTCCCGAACACCAGGTGCAGGTGCTTGCGCAGCGCGTCGGGGTCGACCGGCGCGCCCCGGAACCCGATGTGCCCGTCCGGGCGGATCAGGTACAGGCCGGTGCCGTCCAGCCCGTACGCGGCGCGGAAGCGGCGCTCGGCGTCGCGCACCACGGGCGGGTCGAGCAGTCGCGGTTCGTCGGCGTCCGGGTCGAGCAGCAGGTACGCCTCGACTTCCCCGCCGGCGAGCCGGCGCGCGTCGGCGCACAGGCCGGTGAACGCGGCCAACTGCCCCGCGTCGGCCGTGCGGTCGGCGTAGAGCAGCAGCGTGTGCCGGGTGCCCCGGGTCAGGTCGCGCAGCCGCAGCGGGTGGCCGACGCCGCGCCGGCGCAGCCCGTCGACGTCGGGCGCGATGTCGCCGGGGCGGGGCGCGTCACCGAGCGCGGCCGGGTCGGCGACGGTCTCCCCGACCAGCGGGCTGCCGGCGTAGCTGAGCAGCATGGACATCTCCTGGAGGAACTGCCGTTCCAGGTCGGCGCGGTCCACCTCCTCGGTGCCGGCCATCCGTACCGCCCGGCCGACGATCTCCTCGCCCTCCGGCCGCCGCTCGGTCTCGTAGCTGTCGAGCAGGCCGGGCGCGGCGAGACCGCGTACCGCCAGGGCGAGCTTCCAGGCGAGGTTCCAGGTGTCCTGGATGCCGGTGTTCATGCCCTGGCCGCCGGCGGGCGGGTGCAGGTGGGCGGCGTCCCCGGCGACGAACACGCGGCCGTCGCGGTAGCGGTCGACGATGCCGTGGCTGATCCGGAACACCGACGACCAGCGCAGGTTGCTCGCCCGGGTGCCGGGCGGCGCGAGGCGGTCCAGCGCGGCCTGCACGTCCTCGATCGTCGGTTCGTCGAGTTCCTCGCTGAATCCGGGCGGGGCGTCGCGCCCGCCGGTCTGGGCGAAGAACCGGGGCGGGGCGAGGGTGGCGATGCGGTAGCGGTGCTCGCCGCGCAGCGGTACGCAGACGAGCATCCCGTCCATCTGCCCGTCGGTCATGTGCAGGAACCGCAGCAGGTGCCCGTCCGGCATGTCCCAGTCCACGTCGACGTCCACCAGCATGAACAGTTGCGGGAACCGGCCGAGCCCGCCGGTGAAGGTGAGCCCGAGCCGCTCCCGTACCCGGCTGTGCGCGCCGTCGGCGCCGACCAGGTACGCCGCGCGTACCGTCTCGGTGCCGCCGTCGGCGGTGCGGACTGTGGCGGTCACGCCGTCGGCGTCCTGGGTGAAGTCGACGAGTTCGGCACCGCGCTGCGGGCGGACCCCGAGCGTGGCCAGCCGGGCGGTGAGGATCCGCTCGGTCTCGTACTGCGGCAGGCCGAGGTGGGCGTACGGCAGGCCGGGCAGTTCCCAGCTCATCCGGTGGGTCTGCTCGCCGTTGACGAAGACCGTGTTGCCGGTGAGCCAGATGCCGGCGTCCATGGCCTCGCGGACGACGCCCTGCTCCTCCCAGATCTCCATGGTGCGGCAGTGCACACCGATCGCCTTGTCGGCGTGGCCGGGCGGGGTGGCCTGCTTGTCGATCACCAGGCAGTCGATGCCCCGCCGGGCCAGTTCGACGGCGGCGGTCAGCCCGGTGGGCCCCGCCCCGACGACGAGTACGTCTGTTGTCCTGTGCACGTCGGCCTCCCAGCCCGTGGTGGGTTGTCGGCGGCCGTCCGCGTCGGGCACGACGTGGAACAGCCGGCGCCGGATGTCGAGAAGGAACGGCGCGATCGGCCCGGCCTGCGCCGAGGCGTGGGCCGGGTCGCCGATCCAGGCGAGGAACGGCGCGGCGCCGTCCCACTCGGCGAAGATGTGGTGGATGTCCGAGCCGGGCTCCCGCAGCAGTTGTTCGCGGCGGTAGCCGGGTATCGCCGCCATCCGCCGGACCACCTCGGGGTAGCCGCTGTGGAACTCGGCGAGCCGGTCGAGCGGCACTGTCAGTTCGACGTCCACGTAGACCGGACCCGTCCCGTCCCCGGTCTCGCGCATCAGCGGGTAGCCGGGGTCGCCGTCCGGCTCGGTCAGCGGCCGGAGCAGGTCGGCCAGGCGGGCCGCCACCGGCCCCCGCCGGTACGCGCGCAGCGCCGCCTCGTCGGCCCACTCGGTGACGACGACGAAGCCGCGCGGGTCGAGGGCGTCGCGCAGCAGCTCGTGCCGCAGGTTGCCGGCCAGCGCGCCGAGCTGCCCGGCGACCGTCTCGAAGGCCGGCCCGACCGCGGGCTCGCAGCCGGTGCGCGCGCGCAGCCGGAGCATCGTCCTGATCATGCAGCCCCCTCGAACGGTGCCGTCGTCGTGCCGCGACCCTGCCGCAGCGCGCGTCACCCGCTCGTCACCGTCGACCCGCCGCACGTCCGGTCCCGGTGACGCCGCCGGGACGGCGGCGCTTATTGCAAAACTTTGGCAACAAGCCTCGACAGGTCCATCGGCGGTAACTATCGTGAGCGGCATGACTCCTTACGATTTAGATGTGCGGGCCTGGCAGGAGAGCTGGGACCGGCAGCAGGAGGCGTACCTGCCCGACCGGGAGCACCGCTTCGCGGCGATGCTCGACGCCGTCGAGGCGGTCGCCGGCGACCGGCCGCCACGCGTCCTCGACCTCGCGGGCGGCACCGGATCGATCAGCCTGCGGACGCTGGCCCGCCGGCCGGACGCCGAGGTGACGGTGCTCGACCTCGACCCGGTGCTGCTCACACTCGCCGAGGCGGCGCTGGCCGGGCGGGCCACTGTGGTGACCGCCGACCTCAACCGGCCCGACTGGGCCGCCGCGCTGCCGCACCGCGACTACGACGCCGTGCTCACCGCGACCGCCCTGCACTGGCTCGACGGTCCGCGCCTCGCGCGGTTGTACGGCGAGATCCGCGACGTGCTGCGCCCCGGCGGGGTGTTCGTCAACGCCGACCACATGCCCGACGAGGGGATGCCGACGCTGACCGACCGGCTGCACACGCGGGCCGGCGAGCAGCGGGCGGCCCGGCACCGCGCGGGCGCGGCGCTGTCCTGGTCGGACTGGTGGGAGCAGGCAGCCGACGATCCGGTGCTCGGGCCGCTGGTGGAGAAGCGGCGGCAGATCTACCCGACCGGGCACAGCCCGGAGTGGAACCCGCCCGCGACCTGGCACCTGGACGCGCTGCGCGCGGCGGGCTTCACCGAGGCCGGCGTGCTCTGGCGCGGCGGCGCGGACGCCGCGGTGGCCGCACTGCGCTGACCCCGGCGGCGCAGCCGGCTCGGCGGCGACCGACGCCGCGCGGGCGCCCGAGGGCGGCGGGCGGTCAGGACAGCAGTCGGGCCAGTTCGGTACGCGAGCGCACGCCCAGCCGGTGGAAGACGTTGCGCAGATGGTGGTCTACGGTCCGGGTGGACAGGCACATGCGGGTGGCGATCTCCCGGTTGGTCGCCCCTTCCGCGACCAGCCGGGCGATGTGCAGTTGCTGCCCGGTCAGCAACTGCTCCGGGCCGTGCCGCACCGGCCCGACCGACTCCCCCGCCGCGCGCAGCTCCTCCCCCGCCCGGTCGGCCCAGACGGCGGCGCCGAGCAGGGTGAACGCCTCCCGGGCCCGGTGCAGGTGCGCGCGGGCGTCCCGGGGCCGGCGCCGGCGGCGCAGCTCGCGGCCGAACAGCAGCTCGGTGCGGGCGCGCTCGAACCGGTCGGTGTCGGCCGGGTGCAGCCGCAGCGCCGCGTGGAACTCCCGTTCGGCCTCCGGACCGCCGCGCGGCGCGAGCAGCGCCCGGCAGCGCGCGGCGAGCGCCCGCCGCGACGGGCTCGCCGTGCTGCTGGCCCAGTGGTCGAACACGGCGAGCGCGGCGGCCGGCCGCCCGCCGTCGTGGGCGGCGGCCTCCACGAGGTACGGCGTGGCCATCACCTGTACCAGCACCTGCCCCCGGCCGGTGCGGGTACGGGCCAGCGCGGACAGCCGGGCCACCGCGTCGGCGTACCGGCCGTCGATCAGGTCCAGCACGCCGAGCGCCCAGCGGGCGTAGGCGTCCGGCCGGCTCCCCGGCGCGGCCCCGTCACCGATCTCGGCGATCCGGGCCAGCGCGGCGTCCCGGTCGGCGCGGACCGCGGCCAGCACGGCGAGGATGCCGAGGTGCACCTGGGCGCACACGTGCTGGCCCGTGGCGCGGGCCGCGCGCACGCCCTCGCGGGCGGTCTCCGCCGCGGCCTCGTGCCGGCCCAGCCAGTACTCGGCGACCGCCCGCAGCTCCAGCGCCCGGGGCAGCAGGGACAGCTCGCCGCGTGAGCGGGCCACCTCGGCCGCCCGGCCGGCGAGCCGGTGCGCGGGACCGTCTACTGCGACCAGCAGTGCGGCCGCGGCGGCGCAGACGAGCGCGCCGGGGGTGAGCGCGGGCCCGGTCAGCCGGCCGCCGAGGACGACGACCCGGCGCAGCGCCGGGCCGCCGCGCGCGTGGTCGCCGCGCAGCGTCGCCCCGACGCCCGAGGCGAACGTGGCCAGCAGGTCGAGCTCGGGCGGGTCGCCGGGCCGCCGCAGCGCCTCGGCCCGGCGGGCCACCTCGGCGTACCGGTACTGGTCGCCGGTGACGCAGATGGCCTCGCCGGCCCGGACCAGCGCCAGCAGCGCGGCCCGCCGGTCGGCCGGCGCGACCGCGTCGGCGGCGGCCAGCAGCGTGGCGACCGCGTCGGCGGGCGCGTCGCAGCGCAGCTGCATGTCGCCGCGGAGCAGGTCGGCCCGGCCCTCGGCGGGCGACGCGGCGGGCAGGCGTCGCAGCAGCCCTCGGGCCTGGTCCGGGTCGCCTGCTGTCCAGGCGCACCGCGCGGCCGCGACTGTCAGTTCGGCGGCGCGGCCGGGGTCGGGGCTCAGTTCGGCGGCGCGGCGCAGCACGACCGCGGCGGCGGCCCGGTCCGGCACCTCGTCGACAGCCGCGGTCAGCTCGGCGGCGAGCACGTCGGAGGGACAGTCGGCGGCGGTGGCGTGGCGCAGCGCCCGGCCCAGGGTGCCCTCGGCGAGCGTGCCGGCCAGCAGCAGGTGCGCCGCGCGCAGGTCGGCGAGCGGCGCGACGGCGGTGATCATCGTGCGGGCGAGCGGGTGCGGGAACGTCACCCCGCCCGGCCCGGTGCGCAGCAGTCCGGCGGCCTCGGCGGGGGCGAGCGCCTCGACGGTCAGCCCGGCCGCCCACGCGGCGCGGACCAGGGTGCCCGGGTCGTCTCCGGGATCGAGCGCGGCGAGCAGCACCATCCGCCGGGTCGGGACCGGCAGCCGGTCCAGGCGGGCCCGGTACGCGGCGGCGAGCGCGCCGTCCACGGGCGGCGCGTCGGGCAGCGGCGCCTCGCCCCGCCACTGGGCGGGGGTGAGCGTGCCGGCCAGGTCGGTCAGCGCCGCCGGGCTGCCCCGGCTGAGCGCGGCCAGGGCGGCGGCGACCGGCGCGGGTGGCCGCTCGCGGAGCCCGGCGAGCATCGCGTGGCACTCGTGGGCGTCCAGCGGGCGCAGCCGGTGAGCGGGTACGCCGTCGACGGTGGCCGGTGCGGTCGCGGTCAGCAGCATTGCCACCGGCAGCCGGCGCAGCCGGCGCGCCACCACGGCGAGCGTCCAGGCGCTCTGCGGATCGCCGGTGTCGAGGTCGTCCACCGTGCACAGCATCGGCCGGTCCGCGGCTACGGCGGCGAGCAGGGAGCGCACCGCCGCGGCCAGGGCCAGCCGCTGCTCGGCCGGGCACCCGTCGCCGCCCAGCGCCCGGCGCAGCAGCCGGCGTTGCCGCACCGGGAGTGCGGTGTCCGCGTCCAGCACCGGGTCGAGCAGGCGGTGCAGCCCGGCGTAGGGCAGTGTCGCCTCGTCGGCCAGGCCGCCGCCGGCGAGCACCGCGCGCTGCCCGGCCCACCTGCGGGCGTACGCCAGCAGCGCACTGCGCCCGGAGCCGGGCGGCCCGTGGAACAGCAGGGCGCCGCCGTCGTCGCGGTCGAGGAGCCGGCGGATCGCGTCGCACTCGTCGTCCCGGCCCCGCAAGGCTATATGCACTGTCGATGCAGAAACCATGCATGCAGTGTCACAGATGGGCAACCCGTCGGAAAAGAGGCGGACACGCTCCCGGGGTGGTCGCCGCGGCGACCACCCCGGGAGCGGAGGGGATCAGGAGCTGGGGCAGGTGTTGCGGTACTCCTCGATCGCCGACCCGGTCGGACCGGGGCAGAGGAACTGCTCGTAGCGGGTGTCGTCGTCGACGAACCGCTTCAGCCACGCGACCGTCTGCTTCGCCGTCGGCGTGTTCACGGTCTGCGGGAAGAAGTGGCTCGCGCCGTTCAGCTCCAGGTACGCCTTCTCCGAGGACGCCGGGATGCTGTTGTAGAACGGGATCGAGTGGCTCGCCACCGGTGCCACGCTGTCGCTCTCGCCGCCGATGATGAGCGTCGGCACCCGTACGTCGGACCAGGTCTTGTCCAGGTTCCACGGCGCGAGCGGGACGGCGGCCTGCAACGACGGCCGGGCCGCCGCGGCCTCCAGGCTGCCGCCACCACCCATCGAGTGCCCGGCCACTGCCAGCCGGGAGGAGTCGATCCGGCCCCGGACCGAGCTGCGCTGGGTCAGGTAGTCCAGCGCGGCCAGGAGCTGGCGGCCCCGGCTGTCCGGCTGGTCCAGCCGCGTATTGGTCTCGATGCCGATCACCACGAAGCCGTGCGAGGCGATCCGCGGCCCCAGCCAGCTCAGGCTGGACCACGAGGCGGTGTAGCCGGGCGAGATGGCGACCGCGCCGAAGGTGCCCTCGGCGGTGCTGGTCGGGTAGTAGATGACGCCGCCGCCGAAGCCGGTGACGCTCAACGAGGAGACGTTGATCGAGGAGGTGGCGAACGGCCCGCGACTGGCCTCCAGGATGGCGTTCGTGGGCGCCGGGCCGCGCTCGTAGGGGCTGGCCGCGTTCGCGGCGACCGGGACGGCGAGGGCGCCGCCGGTGGCGAGCAGTGCGGCCACGGCGAGGCGGGCCAGGGCACGGACGGAGGTACGGGAACGGATGGTGGTGGGCACGTCGGTCACTCCTTGCGCCGGAATTACATCGACATGCGTCAGCATCCGCGCCCGGACCGCCGACGCGCATCGGTGAAATCACCGGTCCCCCGGCACCGACGGTGACCCGGCCGTGACATGCACGGCGGACGATTGACCCCATGCATCCGACCCGACGGCGCCTGACCCGGCGGCACCTGCTCGGCGCCACAGCGGCGGCGGGCGTCACCGGCCTGGCCACCGGCTGCGACCCGGACCGCCCGGCGGCCGGGACCGCGGTGTCCGACGACGCGCCCGCCCTGGATCCGGCCAGCTGGGACAGCGTCCGCGCCCAGTTCGCGCTCGACCGCTCCCGGGCGCACCTGGCCACGTTCGTCTTCGCCCCGCACCCGGCCCCGGTACGGGCCGCCGTGGCCACCCACCGCGCCGGCCTCGACCGGGACGCCTCCGGCTACCTGGCCGCGAACGAGGAACGGCTGGACCGGGCGGTGCTCGCCGCGGCGGCCGGGCACCTCGGCGCGCGCTCGGACCACATCGCGCTCACCGACTCCACGACCATGGGCCTCGGCCTGGTCTACAGCGCGATCCGCCTGCGACCGGGCGACGAGGTGCTGACCACCGAGCACGACTTCTACGCCACCCACGAATCGCTGCGGTTGCGCGCCGAACGCGACGGGGTGACAGTGCGCCGGGCCCGCCTCTACCGCGACGCGGCCACGGCCGGGGCGGACGAGATGGTCGCGGGACTGACCGCGGCGCTCACGCCGCGTACCCGGGTGGTGGCGCTGACCTGGGTGCACTCCAGCACCGGCGTGAAGCTGCCGGTACGCCGGCTGGCCGAGGCGGTCCGCGAGCGCAGCCCGGAGGCGTTGCTCTGCCTCGACGCGGTGCACGGCTTCGGCGCCGACGCGTCCACACCGGAGCAGCTCGGCTGCGACGTACTCGTCTCCGGCTGCCACAAGTGGCTGCTCGGGCCGCGCGGCACCGGCCTGGTCTGGGCCGCCGAGCGGGCGTGGGCCCGGATGACGCCGGTGATCCCCAGCTTCGACAGGCGCGGCATCGGTCGCTGGCTCGCCGGCGGCACCGGTGGGCAGCCCGTGCCACCGGGCCCGGCGCACACGCCCGGCGGCTACCACAGCTTCGAGCACCGCTGGGCGCTCGCCGACGCGTTCGCGTTCCACCGGCGCATCGGCCCGGCCCGGGCCGCCGGGCGCACCCGGGAACTCGCGGACCTCCTCAAGGAGGGGCTGGCCGGGATCCGGGGCGTCCGGCTGGTCACGCCGCGCGACGCCGACCTGTCCGCCGGGGTGGTCTGCTGCGAGGTGCCGGGCGTGCCGGCGGACCGGGCGGTGGACCGGCTGCGGTCGGCCGGCGTGATCGCCAGCAGCACGCCCTACCGGCCGTCGTACCTGCGCTTCGGCGCGACGATCGCGAACGGCGAGCAGGACGTGGAGGCGGCGCTGCGGGCGGTCCGCACGCTGGTCTGAGCCGCTCCGGCTGTCACTCGGTGAACTCGCAGAAGGACAGCACCCTGTCGAACCGCCGGGCGGCGAGGTCGTCGTGGCGGATCAGGAACCGCGCGTTGACGTACTCCTCGTCCGGTACGCCGAACTGGGCCAGTGGCACCCACTCGCGCATCACCCGCTGCTCCTCCTCGTACAGAGCCACCATCTGCTCCTGGCGGGGTAGCGACCTCGCCTGCCGCTCCCGCTCCATCATGATCACCTCGGGCGGGTCCTGCGCCGAGATGGTTTGACATCCTCTCCGCCCTAAGGGACGGAGATTCCCTCCACGCTGCGCGTGGAACACGCGGCGTCCGGGTGGGTTCCCGCTTCGTTGCGCGCCGCCGGGACGAGCCCCGGTCTTACGTGCGCTCCACGGGCGTTGAAGTCCGCCTGCCCGGCGGCCTTGACGTTCTTCGCGGCGTTCACGTCCCGGTCGTGGGCTGCCCCGCAGGGGCAGTCCCACGCTCGGACGTTGAGCGCCATCTTCTCGTTGATCCGGCCACAGTCGGAGCACATGCGGGTGGACGGGAAGAACCGATCCACCCGGCCGAAGGTGCGTCCGTACCGGGCGGCCTTGTACTCCATCATGGCGGTGAAGCTGGCCCAGCCCGCGTCGTGCACGGACTTCGCGAGCCGCGTCCGGCCGAGACCGACGACGCACAGGTCCTCGACGTACACCGCTTGGTTCTCGCGGATGATCGCCGTGGACAGCTTGTGCTGCCAGTCCCGCCGCATGTCGGCCACCCGGGCGTGCGCCCGTGCGACCTTGACGACGGCCTTCTTGCGGTTGGCCGAGCCCTTCTGCTTGCGGGACAGGTCGTGTTGCAACCGCTTGAGCTTGCGCGCGGCCCGGCGCAGGAACGTCGGCGCCGCCACCTTCGTGCCGTCCGAGAGCACCGCGAAGTGGGTCAGGCCCAGGTCGATCCCGACCTCGGAGTCGACCGGCGGTAACGCCTCGTCCTCGCCCGTCTGCACGACGAACGACGCGAAGTACCGTCCGGCCGCATCCCGGATGATCGCCACCGATGACGGGTCTGAGGGCAGCGTCCGGGACCAGCGGACTGCGAGGTCGCCGATCTTCGGCAACCGCAGCCGGTCGTTGTCGAGGACCTTGAACCGGGAGTTCTTCGTGAAGCGGATGGCCTGCCGGTTGTCCTTGCGGGAGCGGAACCGGGGAGGTGCGACCTTGCGGCCCTTGCGCTTGCCCGTGATCGAGTTGAAGAAGTTGCGGTACGCGGTGTTCAGGTCCGCCAGTGCCTGCTGCAACACCACGGTGGAAACCTCTCCCAGCCACGCGCGTTCCGGCGTCGCCTTCGCCTCGGTGATCAGACGCCGGGACAGCTCCCCGTCGGAGATGTACTTCTCCCCCGCCTCCCGGGCCTGCTGACGCAGGCGCAGCCCGTCGTTGAACACAACCCGCGCGCACCCGAACGCCCGCGCCAGCTCGATCTGCTGGCCAGGCGTCGGGTACACGCGGTAGTTGTACCGGAGCTGCACACACACAAGTGTACACAAGGTTACGATGGCGACTATGAGTGACACCCGCGAAAATGAGATCAGCGTCCGCGAGCTGCGCAAGACGCTCGCCGGAGCGCTCAACGGCGTCGCCGTCTACGGCAAGACCCTTTACGTGACCAACCACGGACGCCGGATCGCTGCCATCGTGCCGGTCCCCGTGGCCGAGCAGAACGAGCGGGCGCGAGGTTAAGGCACTGCTCGGGCCTTGGCGGCCCTCCCAGCGCGGGCCTTCCCCGGCCTGAAGGCCGGAGCACTGGCCCGCACTTCGGTAGCCGCCGATGAAGACGTCCTCCGGCAGCCACGACTGCCGCTCCGGCCAGAGCTGCTCGGCCAGCGCACTCATTGAGGTGCGGCATGTCGCGCAGCAGCCGGATCTGGGTGGCGCTGAGCCACTCCTCCGAGCGGTCCAGCCAGTCCGGCAGGTCCGCCTGGACGGCGGCGTACATCTCGTGCTCGGGGGCGAGGAACGGCTCCAGGTCAGGGGCCTTCGCGTGGCCGCACCGCCGGTGACCAGGTCACGTCGTAGCGCTCGGCGGCCACCGCCTCGGCGAACGCGGTCGCCGCCGCCGGCGAGCCGGCGATGCGCCAGTCCTTCTCCTTGTCCACCTCGAACCAGATCAGCCCGATCAGGTTCGGATAGCGGGGCAGGGCGCGGAACGTGTCCCGGATCCACCGGGCCTTGTGCCCGGCGGCGTCGGCGGCGCCGGTCTCGGTGACCACGAGCGGCTTGCCGGTGACCTTGCGGATCTCCGCGATCGTCGGGCCGAAGATCTGGTCGAACGACCAGTACGTCTTGGTGAAGGCGCCGCTGCCGTAGTAGCCGGTGACACCGACCCAGTCGACGTACTCGTCGCCCGCGTAGAGGCCGGTGAGCCCGGCGGTCGTCTTGTCCCAGCGGGCGTTCGGGCTCCACACCCAGGTGACGTTCGTGGCGCCGGCCTCGGCGAAGACGTCGTGCACGTGCCGCCAGGCGCGGACGTAGTCGCCGGGGCGGTTGCCGTTGGCCCGCTCGCACCAGGGGTACCAGTCGCCGTTCATCTCGTGCGCGAAGCGGATCGCCACCGGGTAGCCCAGCGACCGGACGCCGTCGGCCCAGGAGCGCAGGTACGCGTCGAAGTCGCCGCGCGCGATCCGGGACAGCCGGTAGTCCGGCTGGGTGGCGCGCAGCCGGTCGATCTGCCTGTCGGTCAGCTCGGTGCGGCGGGCCGCCTTGTCGACCGTGTGGTCCCACGGCTCCCAGCCGAGCATCGGCATCATGCCCCGCTCGGCGATCCGGTCGAACAGGCTCCGGTCGAACGCGGCCGACACCCAGTCCGCGCCGAAGAGCATCACCTGCGGCGACCGCCCGGCCGCGTCGGCGAACCGGTCGACCGGCGCGAAGTCGTACGGTCCCTTGTCGGTCATCACCCCGAAGAACGCCTGCCCGGCCGGCGGGAACGGGCCGCCGCGCGGGCTCGGCACGACCGCCGCCGGCACGTCGGTGCTCGCCTGCGGCGTCGCCGGGGCGGGCCGCCGCACCGCGGCGTCGGTGGCCGGGTCGCGCCACGCGCCCGGCGCCACCACGAAGGCGTACGCGAGCAGCAGCACTCCGGCCAGCGCCAGGCCCATCCGGGGCAGCGTCGGCCTCAGCACGGCACACCACCCTCGGCCACGGTCCGGGGCACCACCTGGGGCTCCCGGGTCACGCCGGCTACCCGGTCCCGGCGCGCCCGCAGACTCTCCACCCAGGAGATCAACGGCGGCGCGAGCCCGGTCAGCAGCGTCAGCGCCGGCCATACCCGCAGCAGCGGGTAGTCGTGGTCCAGCGCGAAGCTCGCCGCGAGCAGTCCGGCGGCGGCAAGCGCCCAGCACAGGTGCAGCCGGAACGTACGCGGCGACTCGACGGTGCGCAGCGCGCCCTTGGCGGTGACCACGAAGCCGAGTTTGCGGCGCAGCAGGGCGCCCACCGCCGCGGCCACGTAGACCGGTCCCGCGAACAGCGCGAGCGCCATGCCGGCCATGCCCACCTCCTCCCGCTCGTGCGGGGCGATGTTGAAGCGGCGCAGCCACAGCCAGAGCAGGAACCAGGTGCCGATGGTGGACCCCCACAGCGTCGCCCAGACCTGCGGGTCGAGGCGACCCGCGTCGACGCCGGTCAGCAGGTACAGCGCGGTGGCCGCGTTACCCAGCAGCAGGCTCACCGCCACGCTCGGGTAGTAGAACTGGAGCAGCCGGTACTGCCAGCGACGACGGGACGGCAGGTCGCGCGGTGTGCGCAGCTCGCGCCGGAGCAGGATCTCGCAGATCCCGGCCGCCCAGCGCTTCTGCTGGTTGAAGTAGTCCGCCCAGGAGGTCGGTCCCTCGCCGAGCGCCACCACGTCCGGGGTGTAGACGCCCTTCCACCGGTTGCCGGTGGCCGGGTTGACGGCGGCGTGCACGCGGATGCTGGTGAGGTGGTCCTCGATGATCGAGTCCTGGTAGCCGCCGATGGTCCGCCAGGCCGCCGGCCGGTAGAGGTGCCCGGTGCCGGTCAGCAGCGGCGCGTCCAGGCCGTTGCCGCCACGGGCGATCAGCCCGTTGTAGAGGTACTGCTGCACCGAGGCGCCGTGGGCGACGAAGTTCTGGTGCATGTTGCCGTACACCTGGGGGGTCACCACGAACGCGACGTCCGGGTCGCGGAAGTAGCCGAGCGTGCGTTCCAGGAAGTTCGGCAGCGGCACGTGGTCCGGGTCGACGTTGGCGACCACGTCGTAGCGGTGCTCGTGCTCGGCCCGCCAGGCGTTGTGGTTGCCGGACTTGGTGCGGGCCCGGAACTCGCCGCCGGGCCCGTTGTACTCGGGCCGGCCCTTGCGGGTGAAGTGGCGTACGCCCAGCCGCGCGGCCATCGCCCGGACCGCCGGGTCGTCGCCCTCGTCGAGGATCCACACGTCGACGTGCCCGCAGTAGACGATCTCCCGCAGCCGGCGCAGCGTCCGCTCGGCGACCTCGATCGGCTCCTTGCTCGGCACGATGGTGGTGAGCAGGGCGACCCGCAGGCCGACCGGCGGGTCGACCGGCACCGGATCCCGGGCGTGGAAGGCGAAGACCCAGACCACCACGTTCTGCGCCAGGCGGATCAGCTCGACGCCGACGACGACGCAGAACGCGAGCCGGGCGGCGACTGTCTGCCAGCCGCCGAGCCCGACGACGCCGGGGCCGGGTACGTGCTGGGGCAGCAGCAGCCAGCCGACGAAGACCAGCCCGGCGGCGCTGTTGACGAGCACCAGCAGCGTCAGCACCAGCCGCGCGGTGACCGAGGCGGTGGGCCGGAACTCGACCGCCGCGTCGGGGCGCCGGGGCGGGCGCAGCGGACCGGCGGTGGCGCCGCAGCGCGCGTACGCCAGGCGGGCGCGGACGTTGCGCTGCCGGCGGTCCGGATCGGCCGGCGTCCCGGGCGGGACGGGTGCGATCGGGCGGGCGCCCGGCGGCCCGGCCGTCGTGGCGCGGGACGGGCGTGTATCGGCGGCGACGGCCACGTTTCCCCCATGGTCTGCTTCCGGCTCAGGAGCCGACCGAATGCTAAGCCGACAATCAACCGCAAAAAGGGCGAATCAGGCAGACATCGCCCGTTCGTCGACCGGTCACGCGGTCAGCCGGGAAGCTGGGCCGCCACGGCGAGCAGCGCGACGAGCACCAGCACGGCGACGACCCCGGCGGCACGCGCCCGGGACAGGGCCACCCCGCCGAGCACCGCCCAGGCCGGCACCGTGAACAGCAGGTTCACCGCCGACCAGACCGGCACTGCCTGCGCCAGCGCCAGCAGCCCGAGCGCCGGCACCAGCGCCCAGGCGGTGCAGATCGCGGCGGCGTACCGCAGCGGGAGGCTGAACAGGGCCAGCCCGGCCAGCACGCCGCCGAGCGCGGCGACGCCGAACAGGTCCCCGGGCGTGGCCGCGAGCACTGCGGCACCGGGACGGGCGCCGGACGCGAGGCGCCCGCCGTCACTCAGGCCGGAGGCGAGCAGCGCGGCGACCGGGAGCAGCCCGAGGGCCACGGCGGCCAGCCACCGGAGAGCACAGCGGCGACGGAACGCCAGCACGACCCAGCCGTGGCCGGCGAGCAGCAGCAACGCCACCGGCTGGCACACGCCCAGCAGCAGCACCGCGCCCGCGTAGGGCACGAGCCGGCGCGCGCCCGGCCGGTCGAGCGCAGGCACCAGCAGCCAGGTGGCGAGCACGGCGGCGAACACCGCCAGGGCGTACGGCTGCGCCTCCTGCGCGTACCGGATCGAGGCCGGCAGCACCGCGAAGATCACGCCGGCGAGCAGGCCGGCGGCGGGCGTGGCGATCCGGGCGGCGAGCGCGCCGACGAGCGCCGCGGCACCGACCATGGCCAGCAGGGACGGTACGCGCAGCGCGAGGTCCGCCGCGCCGAACAGCGCCGCCCAGCCGCGCATGAGCAGGTGGTACGGCCCGAGCGCGAGGTCGTCGCCGGTCAGCGTGACGCCGATCCCCGGCCAGGGCGACGTGGCCGCGCGCCGGGTCGCGAGTTCTCCGGCGCTCGCCCCGGATTCCGTGATCCGCGCGGCGCCGAGCGCACCCATCAGGACCGCCGGCACCAGCCACGCCACGATCCGCCACCGGAGCACGCCGGTCGCGGCGCGGACGGTGACCCGGCGCGGCCGGTCCTCGCCCCACGGATCCTCGACCGTGGCGTCCCCGAGCCGGGGCAGGACCATTGTGTCCGCGTCCATCATCGTGACTCACGCATCCCTGTGGGTGCCGGCGACGGGGATCCAGCCGACCGGGCGGCGAGGCGCGATCCGCGCGTGGCGGGCGGCACCGGAAGCCCCGGGTCACGGGCTGGATGACATCCTGGAGCCTACTGAGTCAAAAACGGCATAACGCCAATATGCACTGAAAGGGTCCGCCGGCCGCCCCGTGGACGACCGGCGGACCCGGCTCAGCGAAGGTCGGTCGTCGTCCAGCGGGGCGAGGCGGCGGTGATCGCGGCGGTGTCGCCGGTCAGCGTCGTCCGCGCCTGGGCGTCGCGCCGGGCGCTCGTGCCGACCCAGACGTCGACCTCCCCGGGCTCCACCACCCGGGTGAGCGTGCGGCCGGTGAACGCCAGCCGCGTGGTGGGGACGGTCAGCTCGACGGTCACCGAGGCGCCCGGCTCCAGGCGCACCCGCCGGTAGCCGAGCAGCTGCGCGACCGGCCGGGTCACCGAGGCGACCAGGTCGCGGCCGTAGAGCTGCACCACGTCGTCACCGGCGACCGGGCCGGTGTTCGTCACGCGCACCGACACCCGCAGCGCCCCGTCGGTCGGCACCTCGGCCGGCACGGTCAGATCGGTGTACGCGAACGTGCTGTAGGACAGCCCGTGCCCGAACGGCGCCACCGGAGTCGCCGGCAGGTTGGTCCCGTTCATGCCCTCCCCCAGCTCCGGGTGCAGGTACGAGTACGGCTGCGCGCCGGCCGAGCCGGGCAGGCTGACCGGCAGCCGGCCGGACGGGTTGACCCGCCCGGAGAGCACACCCGCGATCGCCCCGGCGCCCTCCTCGCCCGGGAAGAACGTCTGCACCACCGCCGCGCACCGGGACAGCGCCCAGCCGAGCGCGTACGGGCGGCCGGTGAGCAGCACGAGGACGACCGGGGTGCCGGTGTCCAGCACCGCCTCGACGAGCTGCCGCTGCACGCCGGGCAGCTCCAGGTCGTCCCGGTCGCAGCCCTCGCCGACGGTGCCGCGGCCGAACAGGCTCGCGTGGTCGCCGACCACGAGAACTGCCACGTCGGCGGCGGACGCGGCGGCGACCGCCTCGTCGAACCCGGACCGGTCCGCCGAGTCCACCTCGCAGCCGGCCGCGAAGGTGACCCGGTCGGCGCCGAACTCGGCACGCACCGCCTCCAGCACTGTCGGCACCTCGAACCCGGTCTCCACGCCCGGGTGGTGGGCCAGCACGTGGTTGAGGAACGAGTAGCAGCCGAACAGCGCGCCCTGCCGGTCGGCGTTCGGGCCGACCACGGCCACCCGCCGGCCCGCCGGCAGCGGGAGCACGCCCTCGTTGGCGACCAGGACGACCGACTCCTCGGCGAGCCGGCGGGCGATCGCCCGGTGCTCCGGCGAGTCGAGGTCGATCGCGCCCGGCGGCTCGTCGTCGAACGTGGCGTCGAGCAGTCCGAGTTCCTGCTTCTGGCGCAGGACCCGCAGCACCGCCCGGTCGACCAGCGCCTCGTCGACCTTGCCGGCCCGCACCGTCTCGGTCAGGGTCAGGTAGGCGTCGCCGGTGGGCAGCTCGATGTCGAGGCCCGCGCTCAGCGCCTGCACGGCCGCGTCCGCGTTGTCGGCCGCGACGTGGTGCAGCAGGTTGAGGAAGGCGACCCCGTAGTAATCGGCCACCACGGTCCCGTCGAACCCCCACCGGTCCCGCAGCAGGTCGGTGAGCATCGTCGGGTCGGCGGCGACCGGCACGCCGTCGATCTCCGCGTACGAGTGCATGACGCTGCGCGCGTCACCGTCGAGGATCGCCATCTCGAACGGAGGCAGCAGCACGTCGGCGAGTTCCCGGGGACCGGCGTGCACCGGGCCGAAGTTGCGCCCGGCCCGCGAGCCGGAGTAGCCGGCGAAGTGCTTCAGCGTCGCGAGCACGCCCTGCGACTGGAGCCCTCGCACGTACGAGGTGCCGATGGTGCCGACGAGGTACGGGTCCTCGGCGATGCACTCGTCGACCCGGCCCCAGCGGGGATCCCGGATCACGTCGAGCACCGGGGACAGTCCCTGGTGGATGCCGAGCGCGCGCATCGAGGCCCCGATCGCCGCCGCCATCTCGGCGACCAGATCGGGATCGAACGCGGCGCCCCAGGCCAGCGGCGTCGGGAAGGTGGCCGCCTTCCACGCCGACAGGCCGGTCAGGCACTCCTCGTGCACGATCGCCGGGATGCCCAGCCGGGTGCCGGTCACCAGGTCCCGCTGGAACTTCCACAGCCAGGCCGCGCGGGCCGCGGCGTCGACCGGGCGGGTGCCGTAGGCGCGGGTGAGGTGACCCAGCCCGTGCCGGGAGAAGTCCTCGAGCCGGCCGGTGTCGGCGAACTCGCCCTGCAGTGGCGCGACCGCCTCACCGTCCTCCTTCTCCCAGAACCCGACGAGCTGCGCGACCTTCTCCTCGATCGTCATGCGAGCGAGCAGTTCCCGTACGCGCGCCTCGGCGTCGTGCCCGTCCGGCCGGTCGTGGTCCGAACCTGCCTGAGCCGGTACCGGCCCGTCCACCACCGCGTGGACCTCTGTCATGGTGTGCCTTTCCACTGGTTGTGCTGGTACCGCTGCCGCTCAGCCCTTGACCGCGCCCTGGAGGCCGCCCACGATCTGCTTCTCCGCCAGGGTGAAGAACAGCAGCGCCGGCAACATCGCCAGCGACGTGAAGGCGAGGACGCCCGCGGTGTCGGTGGTGTACTGGCTGGAGAAGTTCTGCACGCCCAGCGGCAGGGTGTGCAGGTTGACGTCCCCCAGGACGAGCAGCGGCAGGAGGAACGCGTTCCAGCTCGCCACGAACGCGAGGATGCCGACGGTGACGACCGCGGGCCGCGACAGCGGCAGCACGATCCGCCAGAGAAAGCCGAGCCGGCCGGCGCCGTCGATGGCGGCCGCGTCCTCCAGCTCCCGCGGGATGGCCGACAGGAACGGCCGCAGGATGACGATCGTCAGCGGCAACGAGAAGGCCACCTGCGGGAGGATCACCGCGTAGTAGGAGTTGATCAGGTTCAGGTCGCGCAGCATGAGGTACAGCGGCAGGATCGCCGCGCCGGCCGGGAACAGCAGGCCGAGGGTGAAGAAGGTGTAGAGCCCCTCGCGGCCCCGGAACGTGTACCGGGCGAGCACGAACGCGGCGGCCATGCCGAGCACCACCACGCCGAGCGTGGTGCCGAGGGCGACCACGGCGCTGTTGAACGCCTGTTTCCAGAAGCCGCTCTGCGTCAGCACCCGGTAGTAGTTCTCCCAGACCCACGGGTCCGGCAGGCCGGCCGGGTCGTTCACGATCTGCGGCGTGGTCCGGAAACCGCCGACGACGACGTACACGACGGGTGCGATCGAGACGGCCGCGACCGCGAGCGCGAGCGCGTACGTCAGCGGCGCGCTCCACTGGACCGGCCGGCGCCCGGCCGAGGGGGCGGGTACGGAGTTCACGGCCACTGTCACTTCCCCTTCCGGGTGATGGCGCCCTCGATGTCACGGCGGAGCAGGAAACGCTGGAACAGCAGCGCCGCGACGAAGGAGATGGCGAACAGGATCACGGCCACCGCGTTGCCGTAGCCCCAGAGCCGGGCGAAGAAGCCGTTGTCCACCATGTACGTCGCCATGGTGGCCGAGGCGCCGAGCGAGCGCACGGCCGGCACCGAGGTCACCCAGACCATGTCGAAGACCTGCAACGAGCCGATCATCGACAGGAACATCCAGATCCGGATGGTGGGGCCGAGCAGCGGCAGCGTGACGTGGCGCTGGATCTGCCACCAGCTCGCGCCGTCGATCTCCGCGGCCTCGTTCAACTCCTGCGGCACGTTCGACAGGCCGGCGAGCAGCAGGATGATGGCGAAGCCGACGTACTTCCAGGTGAGGACGAACAGCAGCGTCCAGATCACCACGTCCAGGTCGGCCAGCCACGCCTGCACCAGCCCGCCGAGCCCGATCGACTGCAGCAGCGCGTCGAGCGTGCCGTTCTCGGTCAGGATCAGCTTCCACATGATGCCGACGGTGACCTCGGCCAGCACGTACGGCACGAACACCAGCAGGCGGAACGCCGAGCGCCCGCGGAAGCGGCGGTTGAGCAGGAGGGCGATGCCCAGCGCGACCGGGCCCTGGATCAGCAGCGACCCGAACACGATGATCGCGTTGTTGCGCAGCGCGTCGAGGAAGATCGGGTCCTGGAAGGCGAGCGTGTAGTTGCGGAAGCCGACGTACTCGGTGGGCGGGCCGACGCCGCGCCAGCGGAACAGGCTGTAGTAGAACGCGAAGCCCATCGGCACCAGCACGAACATCACGTAGATGACGATCGCGGGCGTGGTCAGCCCGATGATCTCGTACCACTTGCGACGGGTCTCGGCGCGGCGGGAGGCGGCCCGTGCGCCGGGCCGGAGGCCCGCCGGCGGCGCTTGCGCACCGACGGCGGGCGTACGGGTCTGCGATGCGGACGTCACTTGCTTGCGGCCGCCTTCATGGCCGAGACGACCTTCTCAGGTGTCCCGTTGCCGGCGAAGATCGCGACGATCGCGTCGTTCATCGCGGTGCCGACGGTGCTGCCGTAGGCGGTGTCCAGCCAGAGCTGCACGTAGGTGGCGTCGGACGTGGCCTGGAGGATCGACTTCAGGGCCGGGTCGGTGACGCCGTCGGCCGCGCCCTTGGCGACGGGCAGGCCGGTGCCGGTGGCGGCGTAGCCCTTCTGCACCTCGGGGCTGACGAGGTACTTGAGGAACTCGACGCACTCGGCCGGGGCGTTCTTGGAGCAGGCGAACCCGTCGCCGCCGCCGAGGGCCGCCTTCGGGTCACCGGCGGAGCCGGAGATCGCCGGCACCGGGAACCAGCCGAGGAACTTGCCCAGGGCCGCCTTGTCGGTGGCGACGGTGTCCAGGGTGCCGCGGTTCCAGTCACCCATCAGCTCCATCGCGGCCTTGCCGTTCGCGAGCAGGCCGTTGGCGCTGGTCGGGTCGTTCTGACCCGGCGTGGCGATGAAGTTGTTCTGGAACGGCTTGGTGTCGATGAAGGTCTTGAGGTCCTGGCCGGCCTTGACGAAGCACGGGTCGTCGAAGTTCCGGTCCTTGGTCGCCTTCTTCAGCGTGTCGACCGAGCAGGCACGCAGCGCGAAGTTGTACCACCAGTGCGCGGCGGGCCACTTGTCACCGGCGCCGAGGGCGATCGGGATGACGTTGATGGTCTTGAGCTTGGTGACCGCGGCGTTGAGTTCCTCGAAGGTGGTCGGCGGCGCCGTGATGCCCGCCTTCGCGAACATGTCCTTGTTGTACCAGATGCCCTCGATGCCCATCCGGTACGGCAGGCCGTACTGCTTGCCTTCGACCTGCCAGATCTCGGCGGCGTTGCCGATGTCGGCGACCTCGCCCTTCACCTGGTCGGTGATGTCCTTGAGGTAGTCGGCCTCGACCTGCTCGCGCATCTCGCCGCCGCCCCACGCCTGGAAGATGTCCGGCGGGTCGTTGCTCAGCAGCGCGGCGGGGAGCCGGGTGCGCTGGAGCTGGTTCGTCTCGATCGCCTCGATCTCGATCTTGACGGTCGGGTGGGCCGTGGAGAAGTCCTTGGCGACCTTCTCCCAGTACGTCTTGCCGGGCCCGTCCTGCGACGCGTTGTGCCACCAGGTCAACGTCACCGGGTTCTTGTACAGCTCACTCTCGGCGGCCTTCTCCTCGTCGCCACCACCACTGCACGCGGAGGCCAGCAGAGCACTTGTCACAAACAGTGCCAGGACGGCGCCAGCACGGCGCTTCATCACCATAGATGTCTCCTCGACCACTCAGTCGGGTTACCTGCCGGGGAGTTTTACAGGGCCGTAACGTGAAGTCAATCGGTATCGATAACGTTTTCGACATCGTCTTCGATCGACCTGAGAGAGCCCTCTATCATCGTCGGCGTGGTGTTCCAGGAGCGCGTCAAGATGTCGGACGTGGCACGTACGGCCGGCGTCTCGGTGGCAACCGTATCCAAGGTTGTCAATGGCCGATACGGCGTCGCGCAGGCCACCGTCGAGCGCGTCCAGCAGGTCATCCACGAGCTCGGGTACGAGGCCAGCCTGGGGGCGCAGAGCCTGCGCAGCCACCGCACGAACGTGCTGGGCATCCTGGTCGCCGAGTTCGAGCCGTTCTCGACCGAGCTGCTCAAGGGCGCGTCCCGGGAGGTCGCCGGCAGCGGCTACCAGTTGCTCGCCTACTCCAGCGGTGACGGGGAGGGCGCGGCCATAGGGTGGGAGCGGCGCTCGCTGGCCCGGCTGTCCGGCACACTCATCGACGGCGCGGTGATCGTGACGCCGACAGTGGTCGAGACCAAGCACGGCTTCCACGTGGTGGCCGTCGACCCGCACACCGGCCCGTCCGGTCTGCCCACCGTCGACTCCGACAACTTCGCCGGCGCGGTGCTGGCCACCGACTACCTGCTGTCGCTCGGGCACCGGCGGATCGCGCACATCAGCGGCCGCCCCGACCTGGAGTCGGCCCGCCTGCGCGAGGCCGGGTTCCGCAAGGCGATGGCCGACGCGGGCCTGACGGTGGACGAGCGGCTCGTGCGGGTCGGCGGGTTCCGCACCGAGAGCGCCGCGAGCACGGCCGCCGAGCTGCTCGCGCTCCCCGACCGGCCCACCGCGATCTTCGCCGGCAACGACCTCTCGGCCATCTCCACGGTGGACGTCGCCCGCGGCCTCGGCCTCGGCGTACCGGACGACCTGTCGGTCATCGGCTTCGACAACATCCCGGAGTCGGCGCTCGTCGACCCTCCCCTCACCACGATCCGGCAGCCGCTGCAACGCATGGGCGCCGAGTCACTGCGTCTGCTGATCGACCTCATCGCGGGCGTCGAGCGGGACACGCACATCCGGCTCCCCACCGAGCTGGTCGTCCGGGCCTCCTGCCGCCCGCTGCGCTGAGGCGCCACCTCACCCTCCCGGCCCGGGTGATTGACGGACGGCTATCGGCGTCCGTAATGTTTCGGGCTACTTCCGGAAGCGAGACCGGAAGTTTCGGAAGCCCGCACCGTCCGTCCACCCGGGCGCCCGCCGGTCCGTTCCACGCCGCGGCGTTCCCGGCACCGCCACCGCCGGCCTCCGGCCGCGCGCACCCTCCCGAAAGGAACGACCATGAAGCTGAGACGTTGGCTCGCCGCCGGCGCCGTCGCCGTCGCGACCGCCACCGCCCTCAACGTCGTCCCCGCGACGGCCGGCCGCCCCTACGACCCGGCCGCGCAGAGCCTGCGCGAGCTGGCCAAGCGCCACGGCCTGTACGTGGGCACCGCCGTCGACATGGCCGCCCTCAACGACGCCGCCGAGCCGCGGTACCGCGAGCTGGCCGCGTCCGAGTTCTCCACCGTCACCGCCGAGAACGTCATGAAGTGGGAGAGCCTCGAACCCACCCGGGGCACATACAACTGGGGGCCGGCCGACGAGCTGATCGACTTCGCCCGCAAGAACAACCAGCGGGTCCGGGGCCACGTGCTGGTCTGGCACAACCAGTTGCCGGCGTGGCTGACCAGCGGCGTCGCGGACGGCTCGATCAGCAAGGCCGAGCTGCGCCAGATCCTGCGCAACCACATCACCGCCGTGGTCACCCACTTCAAGGGCAAGATCTGGCAGTGGGACGTGGTGAACGAGGCGGTCAGCGACCCCTGGGACACCCCGTCCACCCTGCACTACAAGGGGTTCTGGGCGCAGAACCTCGGGCCCGGCTACATCGCCGACGCGTTCCGCTGGGCCCGCGCCGCCGACCCGAAGGCGCTGCTGTTCTACAACGACTACAACATCGAGGCGTTCGGCTCCGGCAACCCGGCCGACGACAAGACGCAGTTCGTCTACGACATGGCCCGTGACCTGCGGGCCAAGGGCGTGCCGATCGACGGCGTGGGCGCACAGGGCCACCTCGGCACCCAGTACGGCAACTTCAGCACGCTCCAGGTGGCCGCGGCCCTGCGCAAGTTCGCCGGGCTCGGGCTGGCCACGGCCCTCACCGAGGTGGACGTGCGCAGCCAGATCACCGAGGGGGTGGAGGCCGGCGACTCCGCGGAGATCAACCCGCGTCTGCAGGCGTCCGCGGCGAACTTCAGCGTGCTGATGCAGGCCTGCCTGGCCGAGCGGCACTGCCTGTCGTTCACCCTCTGGGGCTTCACCGACAAGCACTCCTGGGTACCCGGCGCGTTCTCCGACCCGCCGGAGGGCCTGGCCACCGTCTACGACGAGAACTACCAGCCGAAGCGGGCGTACCACGAGCTGAAGGCCGACCTGATCTTCTCCGGTCCGCCATACGTGCTGCCGCGCATCCCGCAGCACCCGCGCCGCTAGACGACCGGCGCACCACGGCGGGGCCGGTCCGGTGACCGGCCCCGCCGCCTGTGCCCGGCCGGCACACGCTCACGCCGCCCGGCGCCGGCCCAGTTCCGACTCCAGCCGCCCGATGAGCGTCTTGCGGGCCTTGCCGCCGCGTTCCCGGCGCAGCGCCGCGTCGAGCTGACGGGTGTCGAGGTCACGGACCAGCTTGACCGCCTCGGTAACCGGCAACTCGTTGATCTGCTCGGCGGCCGTGGCGTCCCGGCGGGCCCGCTTCGCCGGGCCGGTGTTCGGCACGTACTGGCGGCCGGAGCGCGACGCGCGGCGCTTGCGGGTGTCGGTGGCGCGCCGCTCGTTCTCCGACAGCTCCTCCCACGCCTGTTTGGGCAGGTAACGGCGGGTTTCGCCGCCGTTGCGGGCGCGCGTATCGCCGCTGCGGGTCTGCCACTTCTCGCCGCCCCAGCGTTGCAGCGAGCGCTGCCGTGCGTCCTTCGGGCCCTCGAATCCCCCGCCGGCCTTCTTGTACTCGTTCGTCAGCAGCTGCGACTTGCGGGCCGACCACTGCCCCGGCCGTCCGCCCTTGTCGGAGGCGCGGATCTCGGCCTTGAGGCGCTCCCGCAGTTCCGGCTCGGTGTACTTCGCCATGACGCAGCGTTACCCGGACCGGGAGCGGCCATGCCGGTCAGCCGAGCGCCGGTCGATAGACCAGATCCATCGTGTCGGTGCGGCCCGACCAGTCCAGCCGCAGCCGCCAGCACCCGGCGGCCGGCAGGTCGACGATGGACGGCCCGGGTCCGCCGGGCACCTCCCGGACGGCCCGGGCACCCGTCCCGTCGAGCGTCGCGGTGATCACCAGGGGGCTGAGTTGCGCCGGTTCGGACCGGCCGGGATCGGGGCGGGCCACCCAGAGGATCTTGTTGTTCGCGCCGTCCCCGCGCGCCTGCACCAGCGGGTACGCGAACAGGATCGCCACGATGTCGCCCCCGGTGCCGAAGACGTGCCGCACCCGGGTGTCGCCGGTGAACCCGGCGTCCGCCCAGTCCGGTAGCCGGCCGGTCTCCAGCCGCTCGGCACAGGCCGACGGCGCGGCCGGGCCGGTGGCGGGCGTGGTGCCCGGGGCCGTGTCGGGCACGCCGGCCGGGCCGGTGCACCCGGCCAGCAGCAGGACCGACACCAGCAGGACTCTTCTCGGAACGGACATCCGGCCTCCCCCGTCGACGACTCTCGTCAACAGGACACCGCCCGGCGCCCCGGGGTTCCCGGCGCCCTCACTCCAACGAGGACGCGACGTCCAGCGCCTGTTCGCGGGTGAGGTCGCCCTCCAGCCGGTAGCTCACCCCGGCCCGCTCCCAGATCAGCGTGGCGGCGGACAACCGCGCGGTGGCGACCCGTTCCGTCCCGGACCGGTCCACGTACGCGAGCGCGTGCGGCCCACCGACCCAGATCGCGAACTCGCCGCCGACCTGGGTGAGCGTCACGTCCGCCCCGACCGACCGCTTGTGGAACACGATGTCGAGCGAGCCGTCGAACGCGTCCAGCCGGACCGTCCCGCCCCGGTAGAGGAGGCTGACGACCCGGTGGGCGCCGGCACCGTCCGGATCGGCGACCAGCACCCGTTCCGGCACGCCGAGCCGGGCCGGGACGCGGATCGGGAAGCGGACCTGCCGCTGCGCCTCGGCGAGCGCAACCTGGTGCTGCGCGGGCAACGGCGACGGCGTACCGGCCGGTGGCGGCGCGGGTGCGGTGTCGATGACGACCCCGGAGAACCGCAGCAGCCCGGTCACCGCGCCGGCGACCGCGGCCCGCCCCGGCGGCAGCGCCGCCACCAGCAGGGCGGCGAGCGCGCCGGCCAGCACGTATCGCCACCGGCGGCGCGGCGCGGGCGCGTCGAGCCGGGCCCGGACCCGGGCGGTCAGATCCGGCGTCCGCGCCGGCTCCAGCCAGCCGGTCAGCTCCCGCAGCTCCCGTTCCAGGTCATCCACGGTGCGCCACCTCCCGGTCCAGCAGGGCCCGCAGCTTCGCCAGCGCCCGGTGGGTCCGTGACTTCACGGTGCCCCGGGCCACCCCCAGCACTGTCACCGTCTCGTCCTCGCCGAGGTCGAGCAGATAGCGGCAGACGATCACCTCGCGGTCGCGGACGGGCAACCGCCGCAGCGCACCCACCAGCGCGGCGCGGCGCTCGGCCGCCAGCACGGCGTCGAGCCCGTCGTCGCCGGTGACCGCCGCGACCGGCTCCGCCGCCGCCGCGCGCAGCGCCAGCCCGTCCCGCCGGGTGCGGGCACGGTGCAGGTTCCGGGTCTCGTTGGCGACGATCGCGAGCAGCCAGGACCGGAACGACGCCTCGGCCCGGTAGCGGGACAGTTTCCGGTACGCCTTCACGAACGCCTCCTGGACCACGTCCTCGGCGTCCGGACCGGCGCCGAGCAGCACCGCCGTCCGGTACGCGGACGCGGTGTGCCGGGCGACCAGGGCGTCGTACGCCTCCCGGTCGCCGGCGCGTACGCGGGTGACGAGTTCGTCGTCGTCCAGGGCAGCCTCCGCCGTCGGTCCGCTTTCATGACACCGCCCGGGGCGGCCGGGTTCCATCAGGCGTTTGACCGGGTGCCGGGCCGGAAAGAGTGGCGGGATGAGCTGGGCGAGAAGAGCCGTACCCGCAGCCGTCGCCGCCGTCGCCGCGCTGGCGGCCCGGGACCTGCTGCAACGCGACCACGCGCTGCGCCGCAACTTCCCCGTGCTGGGCCGGGCGCGGTACCTGATCGAGTCGATCGGCCCGGAGCTGCGGCAGTACATCGTGGCCGGCAACGACGAGGAGCGGCCGTTCACCCGCGACCAGCGGCGCTGGGTGTACGCCTCGGCCAAGCAGGAGAACAACTACTTCGGTTTCGGCACCGACAACGACATCGAGCACACCTCCGGCTATCCGATCATCAAGCACCGTACGTTCGGCCGGGCGGTCCCGCCGTCGACGCCGACCGCCGGGCACGACGTGACGCTGCCCTGCGCCAAGGTGCTCGGCGCGGCGCGCGGCCGGGCGCAGGCGTTCCGGCCGGAGTCGGTGGTGAACATCTCCGGGATGAGCTTCGGTTCGCTGTCCGGCAACGCGGTGGAGGCGCTCAACCGGGGCGCCGCACTGGCCGGCTGCCTGCACAACACCGGCGAGGGCGGGCTGTCGCCGTACCACCGCAACGGCGGTGAGCTGGTCTTCCAGCTCGGCACCGCGTACTTCGGCTGCCGCGACGAGCAGGGCCGGTTCAGCCTGGAACGGCTCAAGGACCTGGTGGCGTCGGCACCGGTACGCGCGCTGGAGATCAAGCTCAGTCAGGGCGCCAAGCCGAGCCTCGGCGGCCTGCTGCCGGCGGCGAAGGTCTCCGCCGAGATCGCCGCCACCCGGGGCATTCCGGCCGGGCGGGACTGCGTCAGCCCGTCCCGGCACGCCGAGTTCTCCGACTGCGACAGTCTGCTCGACTGGGTGGAGCTGCTCGCCGCCGAGACCGGCCTGCCGGTCGGCATCAAGTCCGCCGTCGGTGACCTCGGGTTCTGGGAGGAGCTGGCCACGCTGATGCGCGACACCGGGCGCGGCGTGGACTTCGTGACTGTCGACGGGGGCGAGGGCGGCACCGGCGCCGCGCCGCTGATCTTCAGCGACTCGGTCTCGCTGCCGTTCCAGCAGGGCTTCTCCCGGGTCTACCGCACCTTCGCCGAACGCGACCTGCACGAGAGCGTGGTGTTCGTCGGCGCCGGCAAGCTCGGCCTGCCGGACAACGCGGTGGTGGCGTTCGCGCTCGGCGCCGACATGGTCAACGTCGGGCGGGAGGCGATGCTGGCGATCGGCTGCATCCAGGCGCAGAAGTGCCACACCGACACCTGCCCGACCGGCGTCGCCACCCAGAACGCGTGGCTGGCCCGGGGTCTGGACCCGGCCCGCAAGTCGGTGCGGGCCGCGAACTACATCCGTACGCTGCGCCGCGACCTGGTCAAGGTGGCCGAGGCGTGCGGCGTCGAGCATCCCGGGCTGATCGGCACCGACGCGGTGGAGATCCTCGACGGCCGGACCTCGTCGATCCCCCTGGACCGGGCGTTCGGCTACCGGCCGGAGTGGGGGATGCCGTCGGCAGCCGACCGGGCGGAGATCGTGCGGCTGATGACGGCCGAGGCGCCGCAGGGCGGCAGCGCGCCGCCCTCCCCCACCGCCGTCGGCTAGCCGGTTCCCTCGCCGGTGCGGTGCCGGCCCCGGCGGCGCGGCGGGCGCGGCCGGAGCACGACCGGCGCCACCACCAGGACCGCCGCCGCACCGAGCAGTCCCCAGGGGTGGCGGCTGGTCTCGATCACGAACGCCACCGGCCGTTCCGGCAGGTCGACGCGGCCGTGGAGTTCGTGTGCCCCGAGCACGGCGACGTCCACCGGCACCGGGATCTCGTACGTCCGGACCTGCCCGGCGCCGATGGTGCCCAGGGGCGGGGCGGCGACGATGGTGTGCGCCCGTCCGGGCCGGCCGAACAGCAGCGTGAACGTCGGGTCGACCACGTCGGCCGGGCCGGGGTTGCGCAGCGCGACGCGTACGGTGAGCGTCTCGGGCAGCCCGAACCATTCCCGCAGCGGGCGGCGGCCGGCGACGCGCAGGTCGTCGAGGTGCAGTCGCGGCGTGGCGGCCGGCGCGGGCGCCGGGGCGGCGGTCACGCCGCTGACCGGCAGCGCGGCGGTGGCCTGGACGGTGCCGGTCAGGGCATGCGCGCGCAGTACGCAGGGACAGGCGACGGGCGGTGCCGCCAGCACGATCGGCACCGCCGTCGTGCCCGCCGGCACCTGGACGGTGGTGGCCTGCTCGTTGGCGCAGTCGAGCGCGCCCCGGTGGGCGTCGTTGCCGCAGACCGTGAGGTGGACCGGGCCGGCCGGCCAGCCGCGCAGCGTGACGGTGACCCGCTGCCCGACAGTCAGCGGGCCGGACGGCACGACGACAGCGGGCCGCGGCGCCGCGGAGGCCGCAGTGGACGAGGGCGCGGCCGGGGCGGCGACGGCGGTGCCGTCCGGGGTGTACGGCGGCGCCGGGGCCGGCGCGGCCAGCGCGAGGATCGCGGCGGCGGCCGGCAGGACCGGGGTCACCGGGCACCGGCCGCCGCGCCGCCCGCCGGGGGTTCGGCCGTCCCCGCGACGGGGGCCCTGGACGCATCCGCCGGCCCGGCGGCAGCGGCCGAGGTGGGACGGCGACGACGGCGACGCAGGTAGAGCCAGGCTCCGGCGGCCGCCAGTGCGGCGATCAGCAGCCAGGGCGGCGCCCACACGCTCGCGGTGCGCTGCACCGGGGGCAGCGCGGTGTCGACGGTGGTGGGTGCGAGGTCGACTGTCGCGGTCAGCCGCAGCGCGGGCGGCACCCCGGTGACCCGCTCGGTGACAGTGAACTCGGCGCCGGGCAGCAGCTCCGGCAGGTCGACCGGGCTGGTCCGGGACAGCGTCCAGCCACCGGGGCCGGCGACGACCACCGCGCCGGTGCCGCCGACGCGGACGTTGCCGCTGTTGCGGATCCGGTAGGTGACTGTGAGGTCGGCGCGGCCGATCGGGTTGAGCGGGGTGTCGTAGCCGACGCGTACCGATTCGACAGTCACGGCGGGGCGGACCTCGCCGGCCACACGGAGGTAGAGCCGGGCGGCGATCCGCTGGTCGAGCCGGACCCGCTGCCCGTCGGCGGTCACGCCGTCCTGGGCGACCGCGGCGATCACGCCGCCGGTGTGGTCGCCCGGCGTGGCGTTGCGCGGCACCGTGAGGCGGAACGGGATGTCCGCGCGCCTGCCGGGCTGGACGGTCCAGCTTCGCCGCTCGACGCCGATCCAGGCGCCGACGTCGGTGGCGGCCCGGTCGGAGGGCAGCAGCGCGAAGGCGCCGTCGGTGGTGGTGTACGCGTCGGTGCCGTACACCGCGAAGGTGAGCGGTCGGTCACCGAGGTTGGTGACGCCGACGTGGTCGGTGACGCTGTCGCCGGGCGCCAGGTCGTACGTGAAGTAGTTGCGCCCGGTCGGCCCGCCGGGCCCGGACGGCTGGACCGCCCAGCGGACGGCACCGGGGTCGGCGGACGGTGCGGGCCGGGGGGCGGCCTCGCCGGCGGCCGGCGGCCCGAGCAGCACCGCGAGCAGCACGGCGGCGAGCGCGGCGCCGAACCGCGCGGCCGGGCCGGGCGTGCGCCGCCGCGGGGTGCGGGTGGAGGGCGTGAGGAGGGGCATTCCGTGCTCCGCTGCGAGGTGGTCGCCGGGAGGCGGCTGGTGGGGCACGGGCGACGTGCCCGCGCCCCACCAGGTCCGACCCGGTCGGTGAATCAGGAGAGGGTCAGGGTGAGCGTGGCGACGTAGTCACCCGCCGCGGCGGACGCCGGCACACCGAGGTTGAGCTCGGCGCCGCAGGCGAAGACGCCGTTGCTGGTCCCGGCTCCGGCCGTGCACAGGGCCCGGGCCTCACCGAGACCGGCGCCGGGAGCGGCCACCGCGCCCGGGGTGACGGCACCGGTCGTGCCGCCCAGCGGGTCGTCCACCACGCTCGCCGTCGGCGCCCAGCCGAGGTAGTTCCCGGCGATGACGCCACCGGCGGCGGAGGTGAATTCGGAGACCTGTCCGACCAGGCTCCAGCCGGTGCCGGCGCCGCGCAGGTCGGCCACCGTGGCCGTGTTCAGCGGCGCCCGGGCGTACTCGCCCTTGCCGACCGGCGGCAGGGCGACTGTCGCGCCGGCGACGCTCAGGCTGAGCGGACCGCCGGTCACGGTGCTGGTGATCCGCTGCTGGGCCGAGTTCCCGCCCGCCCCGGTCCGGGTGAAGGTGATCGGGGTGAACGTGTCCTGGCGGCGGTCGGCCGAACCGCGGGCGGCGAACGTGATGACGTAGCACTGCACCTCGGTGCAGTCCACCTCGTCGCCGTTGCGGTCGGTGTAGACGGCGCTGATCGGCAGCGTCGTGGTGAAGCTGCCGTCGGCGGCCATCCGGTCCCGGGCGTCGGTCGGCTCGTTGGTCTTGTTGACCCACTTGGTGACCTGGAGGACGCCGGCGTTGGCCCAGTGCTCGTCGACCTTCGGTCCGAACGAGACGTAGATGCCGGCCCCGTTGTTGAAGTCCGGGTCGAAGCCGGTGCCGCGTACGGTGACAGTCGCGCCGGCGGGGTCGAGACCCTGGGCCGGGTCGACGGTCACCGCCGGGGTGGCGGGCGCGGTGCCGCCTGCCGTGGTGAACGTGAACGACACCGGGTCCAGCGCCTCACCGGCGGCGTAGAAGCCGTTGAAGGCGCCGGCTCCCACGCTGGTGAGCGCCGCGGCGAGGTTGCTGCCGGTCACCGTGTTCCCGCTGGCGGCGGGACTGCCGGTGAGGGTGGCGACGGTGGCCTGCTTCACCGAGACCGGCTCGGTCATCGTGGTGGCCAGGTCGACGTCCGCCTTCAGCGAGGCGGTGCCGCCGGAGACGGCGACGGTCGGGTTGGCCAGCGTGATGGTCAGCAGGTGCGCCGGGTACGAGAACACCACTGTGCCGCCGTACGTGGCGTTGGTCGTACCGGCGGCGGCGTCGTGCGTGCCGCCGGTCGACGGGAACGTGAACGTGCCGTCGGCGTTGACAGTGGCGCCGTTGCTGACAGCGATCGGCGGATCCCCGTTGCCGGCCTTGACGTAGTTGCGGAAGCTGGCCTTGAAACCCCAGGTCAGGCTGCCACTGGTGATCTCGGCCTCGGCCGCCGAGGCGGGTCCGGCGCCCACGAGCGCACTCGACACGCCGAGGGCGAGCACCGCCGCCCAGCGCATCGACCGGAGGGCTCCGGCTCTGGATCTGAACATGCTGTTCCTCTCGGGAGGGGAAGCGAAGACATTAGGTTAGGCAAACCTAATATCATCGGGTGATCCACGAAGCGTCCCAAGATCTTCAACCGAACGGACCCCTTGCCACCTGCGGGTTTGCCGCTTAGGTTAGCCAAACCTAAGTTGTTGCCCGGTCGGTGCACCCGGCCGGACCTGTCGTGTGAGGAGCCCGATGCGAGCACGGCGCCGCACCATCCTGACCACCGTTCTGCTCACCGCCGCCGTCGTCGCCACGCCCGCGCCGGCCCACGCCGGCACCGCCACCGGCAGCGGCGGTCAGAAGCTCACCGTCACCCCGAGCACCGGCCTGAGCCGCTCGGGCGCCACCGTGTCCGTCTCCGGGCGCGGCTACGACGTCGACAAGGGCATCTACGTCGCGTACTGCGTCGACAACGGACCGGGCGTGGCGGCCACCCCGTGCGGCGGCGGCGCCGACACCACCGGCAGCCTGGGCGCCTCGCAGTGGATCTCGTCGAACCCGCCCGCCTACGCCGAGGGCCTGCCGAAGCCGTACGGCCCGGGCGGCTCCTTCTCGGTGACGGTCAAGGTGACCCCCACCATCGGCGACGTCGACTGCACCGTCCGGCGCTGCGCGGTCGTCACCCGCGCCGACCACACCCGGGCCTCCGACCGGTCCCAGGACGTACGGGTGCCGGTCACGTTCGCCGCCGGCGCCACGAGCGCCCCGCCGAAGGCCGGCCCGGCGCCGAAGGCGACCACGCCCGCCGCCGCGCCCCGGACCACCACCGCGCAGGACGCGCCGGCCCCGGCCGCCTCCGGCAGCGCGCCGGCCGCAGCGGGGGCGGCAGGGGTGACAGGCGCCGCGACCGGGGCCGGGGCGCCGTCGCAGGCCGCGGCCGGCGACCTCCACGTCACCCGGGTCAGCGACACCTCCGGGGCCGGACGCGGATGGACCGCCGGGGTGGTGGCCGCCGCACTGGCCCTGGCCGTCCTGCTCGGCCTCGGCCGGTGGCGGCGCCGTCGCGGTGCCGGCCGGTGAGCCGCCCGCACCGGCGACCAGGCCGGGGACCGCTCGTCGCGCTGCTCGCGGTGACCATGGCGGCGACCGGCTGCGCCGCGCCGGGCCGATCGGGTACGCCGTCCGCCGCCGGCTGCGGGCCGGTCACCGCCACAGTGGACGACGCCGACGTCGACCCGGTCCGCCCGGCGCCCACACCAGCGCTGCCGGCCACCGTACGCTCCGGCGACGGCACGACGGTGACTGTGGACGACGTCAGCCGCATCCTCCCGGTGAACCTGCACGGCTCGATCGCCGAGATCGTCTTCGGCCTCGGCCTGGGCGGCAACGTCATCGGGCGGGACACCTCGACCACGTTCCCCGCCGCCGCGCACCTGCCGGTGGTCACCCCGGGCGGGCACGACCTCTCCGCCGAGGCGGTGCTCGACCTCGACCCGAGCGTCGTGCTCGTCGACGACGGCGTCGGACCGCCCGAGGTGCTGCGCCAGCTCCGCGCCGCCGGTATCCCGGTCGTCCAGGTACGCGCCGAGCCGACCCTCGAGGGCGTCCCGGCCCACATCCGCGCGGTCGCGGCGGCGCTCGGCGTACCCGGGGCCGGGGAGCGGCTGGTGACCCGCGTGCAGAGCGAGACCGCCGAGGCCCGGCGTACCGCCCCGGCGGGCCGGGCGCCACGGATCGCGTTCCTCTACCTGCGCGGCACCGCCGGGGTGTACCTGATCGGCGGCCGGGGCGCCGGGTCCGACGCGATGATCGAGGCGATCGGCGGCGTCGACGCCGGCAGCGCCGCCGGGCTGTCCAGGTTCCGTCCGCTGACCAGCGAGGGCCTCATCAACGCCGCGCCAGACGTGATCCTGGTGATGAGCGCCGGGCTCGCCTCCGTCGGCGGCGTCGACGGCCTGGTGAAGCTGCCCGGCGTGGCGCAGACGCCGGCCGGGGCAAACCGGCGCGTCGTCGACATGGCCGACGGCACGCTGCTCACCTTCGGCGTCCGCTCCGGCCGGGTCGTCCAGGCGCTGGCCCGCGCCGTCTACTCCTGCGAGGACCCGTCGTGACCACGCTACGGAAGCGGCCCGCGCCCGCCGCCGCCCCGGCGACGGTCACCGGCGCGCCCCGGTCCCCCGGCCGGCGGGGCACCGTGCTGGTGGCCGGGCTCGGCGTCGCCCTCGTGCTCGTCGCCCTGCTGGCCGCCGGGCGCGGCCAGGTGGCGATCTCCCCCGCCGAGGTGCTCGGCTCCGTGCTGCACCGCCTCGGGCTGGACCTCGGTCCGCTGCCGTCGGCGGCGCAGGGCGAGAACGCGCTCTGGATCGTCCGCTTCCCCCGGGTGCTGCTGGCGGCCGTCGTCGGCGCCGCCCTCGGCTGCGCGGGCGCGGTCATGCAGGGCGTCTTCGGCAACCCGCTCGCCGAGCCCGGCGTCATCGGGGTGTCGGCCGGCGCGGCCGTCGGCGCCGCCCTGGCCATCGTCACCGGCGTCACCGTCCTGGGCGGATGGACCGTGCCGCTCGCCGCCTTCGCCGGCGGCCTCGCCACCACCTACCTGGTGTACGTGCTGGCTCGCTCCGGGGGCCGGACCGAGGTGGTGACGCTGGTCCTGACCGGCGTCGCCGTCAACGCGGTCGCCGGCTCGGTGATCGGGCTGCTCATGTTCGTCACCGACCAGTCCGGCGTGCAGGCCATCGCGTTCTGGAACCTCGGCAGCCTCGCCCAGGCCGGCTGGACGGCCGTCGGTCTCGCCGCGCCGTGCCTGCTCGCCGGGCTCGCCGTCGCCTGCGCCGACGCGCGCCGCCTCGACCTGCTCGCCCTCGGCGAACCCGCCGCCCGGCACCTCGGCGTGAACGTCGAACGCCTGCGGCTGCGGCTGATCGTCGTCACCGCGCTTCTCGGCGCCGCCGCTGTCGCGTTCACCGGCATCATCAGCTTCGTCGGACTGGTCGTGCCGCACCTGATCCGGATGGTCGCCGGACCGGGTCACCGGGTGCTGCTGATCGCCAGCGCGCTCGGCGGGGCCGTCGTGGTGATCGGCGCCGACCTCGCGGCGCGTACCCTCGTCGAGCACCAGGAGCTGCCCCTCGGCGTGCTCACCGCGGTCATCGGCGGCCCGGCGTTCTTCTGGCTGCTGCGCCGCACCCGCGACCGGGCCGGAGGCTGGGGATGAGCCTCCCACGTACGCCGCGCCGGTTCGCCGCCGCCCGGCCGCCGCGCCCGGCGCCCGCCGGGCACCTCCGGATCCGGGTGGCCGGGCTGCGCGTCGAGCGCGCCGGCCGGACCGTGCTCGACGGGATCGACCTTCAGGTACGCGCCGGCGAGGTGCACGCCCTGGTCGGGCCGAACGGCGCCGGGAAGTCGACGCTGCTCGGCGCGATCAGCGGTGACGTGCCGGCCGCCGCCGGCCGGATCGAGGTCGACGGGCTGCCCCGCGAGTCGTGGAGCCCGGTGGAGCTGGCCTGGCGCCGCGCCGTGCTCACCCAGCGCAACACGCTGAGCTTCCCGTTCACGGTCGGGGAGGTGGTGCGGATGGGCCGGGCGCCGTGGGCGGGGCGGCCGGAGCGGGAACAGGACGACGCCGTCGTCGCCGACGTGCTCGAACGCTGCGACGTCGCCCGTTTCGCGGCCCGGCCGTACCCCGCGCTGTCCGGCGGCGAGCAGGCCCGCGCCGCGCTGGCCCGGGTCCTGGCGCAGCGGGCCACCACGCTGCTGCTCGACGAGCCGACCGCCGCGCTCGACCTGCGGCACCAGGAACTGGTCATGCGCATCGCCCGGGAGCGGGCCCGCGCCGGGGACGCCGTGGTCGTGGTGCTGCACGACCTGACGCTGACCGGTGCGTACGCGGACACCGTGACCCTGCTCGGCGACGGACGCGTCCGCGCCGCCGGGACACCCCGCGAGGTGCTCACCGCCCCGCTGCTCAGCGAGGTCTACCGGTACGACATCGACGTCGTCCCCCACCCCCGTGACGAGCTGCCGCTGATCGTGCCCCGACGCGGCCGGCCCGCAGGACCATCAGCCGACGAGGAGAGACAGCAGATGGATACACAGACGTTCGCGGCCCGGCTGCGCGCCGAGACACGCGACGCGCACCGGAGCGCCGAGTCCCAGCGGTACGTCTCCGCGCTCACCGCCGGTGAACTCGACGTCGCCGGCTACACCGCGCTCGTCGTCGCGCACCACGGCATCTACGCGGCGCTGGAGGGCGTGGCGGACACGATGCGCGACGACCCGCTGGCCGGCCCGTTCGTCGACGACGCGCTGACCCGGCTGCCCGCGCTCGCCGCCGACCTGCGGTTCCTGCTCGGCCCGCGCTGGCGCGAGGTGATGGAGCCTGTTCCGGCCGCTGTCGCGTACGCCGCGCGGATCACCTCGGCCTGCGCCGGATCGCCCGAGCGGTTCATCGCGCACCACTACATCCGCTATCTCGGCGACCTGTCCGGCGGGCGGCACATCGGGCGCTGCGTGGCCCGGTACTACGGGGTGACCGAGGAGGCCGGGGCGTCGTTCTACACGTTCCCGGGGATCAGCGACCCGAAGTCGTACAAGGACGCCTACCGGGCGAGGCTGGACGCGCTCGCGCTGGACGAGGCCGGCCGGCCCGCGCTGCGCGACGAGGTGCTGGTGGCGTACGAGCACAACATCGCGGTCTTCACCGACCTGGGTCGCCTGGTGGCGGCGAGCGGCCGGCAGGGCGCCGCGTGAGCGCCGGTTTCCCGCCGGAGGTGGTCGCCGCCGTCAGCCGGCACATGAACGACGACCACGCCGGGGACGCGCTGCTGATCTGCCGTACGCTCGGCGGCCGGCCGGACGCCACCGCGGCCCGCACCACCGGCCTGGACGCCGACGGCATCGACTTCGCCGTCACAGTCGGCGGCACGGAGGTCCCGGTGCGCGTCCCGTTCGCCCACCGGCTCACCGAACGGGCGCAGATCCGCCGGGAGGTGGTGCGCATGTACCGGGAGGCCTGCGACCGGGCCGGCGTACCGCCCCGGCCGGCCGGCTGAGCACCGGGACCGTCCGGGCTGCGGAAACCCGGTCGGCTGCCGCACCGCCGCGGCGTACAGTCCGCCGCATGGCTGTGGACACGAGGCCGGCGGTGCGCGCCGGCCGATTCCGGCTGCTCCCGCTGGGCGTGGTCTTCCTGACCGTCGGTCTGTCCACCGCCGTGGTACTGCCGTTCCTGTCGCTGTTCCTCGACCGCGAGGTCCACGCCAGTCCGTTACGGGTGACCGTGTTCCTGGTCGTCGCCCCGCTGTCCGGGGTGGTCGCCTCCGCGCTGATCGGCCGGCTGTCGGACCGCCTGCCGATCCGGCGCGCGCTTCTCGTCGGCGCCGCGCTGGCCGGTGTGGTGGGCGCGGGGACGACCGCGTACGTCCGGGACTACTGGATCCTGCTGGGGCTGACCGCGACAGCCACCGCGCTGGCGAACTCGCTGTTCCCGCAGTCGTTCGCGTACACCCGGGCGCTGTTCGACAGGGACGATCCGGGGCGGGCCGCGTTCGGCGTCAGCCTCATGCGTACCGTGTTCTCGCTGGCCTGGGTGGCCGGGCCGGCGCTGGCCGCGGTGCTGCTCGACGTCGGCGGCTTCCGCCTGGTCTACGGCATGGCCGCCGTCATGTACGCGCTGGCCGCGCTGGTGGCCGCGTTCCGGCTGGAGGAGCTGCCGCTGCCGGCGCGGCCGGTCCCCGGCGATCCGGACGGCGCGGTGCCCGCCCCGCCCGGCGCGTCCCGGCTGCGGCTGGCGCTGACGGCGCTCGCGTTCGTCCTGCTCCAGTGCCCGCTGACGCTCGCCGTGCAGGCGCTGCCGCTGTTCATCGACGCCGAACTGAACGACGACCCCTCCCGCGCCGGGCTGGTGCTGGGCCTGTGCGCGGCGCTGGAGATCCCGCTGATGCTCGGGCTGGGCGCACTGACCGCGCGGGTCCGGCTGCGGCCGCTGATCCTGGTCGGCGGCGCCTGCGGGGTCGCCTACTACGCGACCGCCGCGACGGCGCCGGGCGTGGCGGTCCTGTTGCTCGCGCAGCCGGTGAACGCGCTGTTCATCGCCGCGGTGTCCGGCGTCGGCATCGCCTACGTGCAGGATCTGCTGCCGGGCGAGCCGGGCCGGGCCACCACGCTGTTCACCAACACGTTCCCGATCGGCGCCATGCTCGCCGGGCCGCTGCTCGGGCTCTCCGCGCAGGTCGGCTACCGGTGGGCGTACGGAATGAGCACCGCGCTGTGCGCGGCCGGGCTGCTGGTGCTGCTGCTGACCCGGCCGCACGCGCGGGCCTGACCGGCCCGGCGGTCAGCGGCGCCGCACCAGCACCACGTGGTCGATCAGCTCGCCGGTCCGGCCGTCCGGGCCGGTGGCGGTACGGCGCGCCGCGCCCAGCCGCTCGGTGTCCCAGCCGTCCGGGTCGAGGTTCATCGCGGCCAGGATCTCCTCCGGGCTGGCGAACCGGTGGTGGCCGGTGTCGGGCCCGGCCCAGGGCGGCGGCGCGCCGTGCTCGACGACGAGCAGCCGGCCGCCGGGCGCGACCGCCTCGGCCGCCGGGGGCAGCACCTTCTCCCGGGGCAGGACCAGCGGCGACTGGAAGAACTGCGCGGACACCAGGTCGTACCGGCCGGGCGGGAAGCCCTGGGTCAGGTCGTGCCGGACGGTGGTGATCCGGTCCGCCACCCCGGCCCGCTCGGCCTCGACGGTGAGCCGGTCCAGCGCGACGGACGAGATGTCCACGGCGGCGACCCGCCATCCCTTCGACGCGAGCCACACCGCGTCGCCGCCCTCACCGGAGCCCAGGTCGAGCACGGTGCCGGGCGGCAGCGCGCCGGCGACCTCGGCGAGGACCGGGTTCACCCGGCCGCTCCAGATCCGGTCCCGCTGGCCGTACCGCTCGTCCCAGAACCGGGCCGGGTCGGTGTCCGCCGCCGGCTGCTCGTGGTGGTGCCCCGTCATGTCTGCCTCCTCGCCGCCGGCCGTCTCCCGTCCGGTCACGCCATCGTGCGCCGCCGCCGACCGGACAGCAAGGAACCTTGCCGTTCCGGCAAAACGAGCACACCGGACGAGCGGGGGGTGGCGGGCGGCCGGACGCTGCGCTACCGTCGAGAGCAGATACCCCCGGGGGTATATGGATCCGGAAGGAGAACGCCCATGCACGAGGTCGACGTGACCACGTTCGCCACCGCCCACGCCGACGGGGCGACTGTCATCGACGTCCGGGAGACCGCCGAGTACCTCGGCGGACACGTCCCGGGTGCCCGTTGTGTGCCGCTGGGCCACCTGGCCACCCAGATGGCGCAGGTGCCGCGCACCGGCCCCGTCTACGTGATCTGCGAGGCCGGCGGGCGGAGCCGGGTCGGCGCCGAGCTGCTGGAACGCGCCGGCATCACCGCCCTGTCGGTGGCCGGCGGCACCTCCGCCTGGGTGCGCTCGGGCCGCCCGGTCACCGCTGGCAGCCGGCCATGACCGGCCGGCCGGAGACGGCAGCCGCTCCGCGCACCGGCTTCCTCCGCCGCCTGCTCGGCCCTCGCGTCGCCCGGGTCACCCCGGCGGAGGCGGCGGCGCTGTCCGGCGCGGGCGCGCTGCTGCTCGACGTCCGCGAGCCGGCCGAGTGGCGGGCCGGACACGCCCCCGGCGCCCGGCACATCCCGCTCGGCCAGCTCGCGGGCCGGCTGTCCGAGGTGCCGGCGGACCGGCCCGTGACCGTCTGCCGCTCCGGCGCGCGGTCGCGACGGGCAGCCAAGCTGCTCGCCGCGGCAGGCCACGAGGTGCACGACCTGACCGGCGGCATGCGGGCGTGGACGAACGCCGGGCTGGCGGTACGAGCCAAGGGCGGCAGGCCGGGCCACGTGGCCTGAGCAGACGCCCGTCCATCACCAGGAGAAGGAGCACGGCCGATGTTGTTCACCCAGTACTACCTCGACTGCCTGTCCCAGGCCTCGTACCTGATCGCCGACGACCGCACCGGCCGGGCCGTGCTCGTCGACCCGCGCCGGGACATCGACGAATACCTCACCGACGCCAAGGCGCACGGCCTGACGATCGAGGGGGTCGTCAACACCCACTTCCACGCCGACTTCCTCGCCGGGCACCTGGAGGTGGCCGCCGCGACCGGCGCGTGGATCGGCTACGGGAGCCGGGCCGAGACCGAGTACCCGAGCCGCAAGCTCGCCGACGGCGAACGGATCAGCCTCGGCGACGTGACGCTGGAGATCATGGAGACCCCGGGCCACACGCCCGAGTCGATCAGCATCCTGGTCTACGAGCGCGCCGACGACCCGGTCCCGTACGGCGTGCTGACCGGCGACGCGCTGTTCATCGGCGACGTGGGCCGGCCCGACCTGCTCGCCTCGTTCGGCGTGACCGCCGAGGAACTCGGCCGCATGCTCTACGACAGCGTGCAGCACAAGCTGATGGGCCTGCCCGACGAGGTGCGCGTCTTCCCCGCCCACGGCGCCGGCTCGGCCTGCGGCAAGAACCTGTCCACCGAGCGGCAGTCCACCATCGGCGAGCAGCGCCGCACCAACTACGCCTGCGCGCCGATGAGCGAGGAGCGCTTCCTCGCCCTGGTCACCGGCGGGCAGCCGGCCGCGCCGGGTTACTTCGCCTTCGACGCGGTGCTCAACCGCAAGGCGCGTGAGCTGTTCGACCACGCCCGGCCGGCCCGCCCACTCACCCCGGCCGAGTTCCTGGCCGCCCGGGCCGACGGCGCCGTCGTGGTCGACGCCCGCGACCCGCAGGAGTACGCGACCGGGCACCTGCGCGGCGCGCTCAACGTCCCGGCCGACGGCCGGTTCGCCGAGACCGCCGGCAGTGTCGTGGCGCCCGACCGGCCGGTGCTCGTGGTGGCCCCGCAGGACCGGGAGGAGGAGATCGTCGTCCGCCTCGCCCGGATCGGCTTCGACCGGGTGATCGGCTACCTGCGCGAACCCGAGGGCGCCTTCCTGGAGATGGTCGCCGAGATGACCCGGGCCAGCCGGGTCACCGCCACCGAGCTGCGCGCGGCCCTCGACGGTCCGGACGCGCCGGTGGTGCTGGACGTCCGCAACGCCGGCGAGCGGGAGCAGGGAGCGGTGGACGGCTCCCGGCACATCCCGCTGGCCGAGCTGACCCACCGCCTCGGCGAGGTGCCCACCGACCGCCCCGTCGTCGTGCACTGCGCCGGCGGCTACCGCTCCTCGGTGGCCGCCAGCCTGCTGCGCAACGCCGGTCACGCCGACGTGTCCGACCTGCTCGGCGGCTACGGCGCCTGGCAGGGCCTGCACGCCGCCGCGTGACCCACCGGTCCGGCCCGGGTTGGGGCCCCTCCCCCGCCCGGCCCGGACCGTCCGATCGCGCCGCCAGGATTAGCACTCCCCTCGCATGGGCAGACATTTGTCATCGGACACGCGAACGAGGGAGCTGACGGCATGGCGAAGGGCGACATCGACACCTACCAGCAGGACGGGCAGTGGAAGAACCGCCCGGAGGGCAACGAGCGCGCGACCAGCCGCCACGACACCAAGGCGGAGGCCGAGGCGGCCGGCCGGGAGATGGCGGCCGAGCGCGGCGCCGAGCACGTGATCAAGAAGCAGGACGGCACGATCGGCGAGAAGAACACGTACCCCCGCAGCCGCGACCCCCGGGAGATCCCGGGCTGAGCACGCAGCGCAGGCGATGTACGGCGCCGGACCCGAGCGGGTCCGGCGCCGTATCGCGTACCGGCGGGTAGTGAGTGGCTGGCTAAAAACTTTTGTTCGGTTCCTACAACGGTCCCCGCTCAGGCTTCGGCCGTTACGACATGGCGCCGCCCGCGCATAGGCGGAAAGGTGAGGCGAGCCGGGGGCATCGCCGCGCCCGGCGCGCCACCGTGGGTCAACCGAAGGGGACGGTCACGTGTTCACCCGTGTCGCCATCGTCAACCGTGGTGAGGCCGCGATGCGGCTCATCCACGCGGTCCGGGAACTGGCCGCGGAGACCGGCAGCCGGATCGAGACCGTCGCGCTGTACACCGACGTCGACCGTACCGCCACCTTCGTCCGCGAGGCGGACGTCGCCTACGACCTGGGCCCCGCGTCGGCCCGCCCGTACCTCGACCTCAAGGCCCTGGAGCGCGCGCTGGTCGAGACCGGCGCGGACGCCGCGTGGGTGGGCTGGGGTTTCGTGGCCGAGGACCCGGCGTTCGCCGAACTGTGCGAGAAGATCGGCGTGACGTTCGTCGGACCGAGCCCGGACGCCATGCGCAAGCTCGGCGACAAGATCGGCGCGAAGCTGATCGCCGAGGAGGTCGGCGTGCCGGTCGCGCCGTGGAGCCGCGGCGCGGTGGAGAGCCTGGACGACGCGCTGCGCGCGGCGGCCTCGATCGGCTACCCGCTGATGCTCAAGGCGACCGCCGGTGGCGGCGGGCGCGGCATCCGGGTGATCCGCAGCGACGCCGAGCTGGCCGACGCCTACGAGCGCACCAGCCAGGAGGCGGCTCGCGCGTTCGGCAGCGGCGTGGTGTTCCTGGAGCGCCTGGTCACCGGCGCCCGGCACGTCGAGGTCCAGGTGATCGCCGACGGCCAGGGCACCGCGTGGGCGCTCGGCGTACGGGACTGCTCGGTGCAGCGGCGCAACCAGAAGGTGATCGAGGAGTCCGCGTCGCCGGTGCTGAGCCCGGAGCAGACCGCGGAGCTGAAGGCGTCGGCGGAGCGGCTGGCGGTCGCCGTCGGCTACCGGGGCGCGGCCACAGTCGAGTTCCTCTACCACCCCGGCGACCGGCTGTTCGCGTTCCTGGAGGTCAACACGCGCCTGCAGGTCGAGCACCCGATCACCGAGTCCACCACCGGGTTCGACCTGGTCAAGGCGCAGCTGCACGTGGCCGGCGGCGGCCGGCTCACCGGCGAGCCGCCGGTCGAGCGCGGCCACGCGATCGAGGCCCGGCTCAACGCCGAGGACCCGGACCGCGACTTCGCGCCCTCCCCCGGCCGGATCACCCGGCTCGACCTGCCCGCCGGGCCGGGAATCCGGGTCGACACCGGGGTCAGCGAGGGCGACACCATCCCGGCCGACTTCGACTCCATGATCGCGAAGATCATCGCGTACGGCCGGGACCGGGACGAGGCGCTGGGCCGCCTGCGCCGGGCGATGGCGAACACCATTGTGGTCATCGCCGGCGGCGCGACGAACAAGAGCTTCGTGCTCGACCTGCTCGACCAGCCCGAGGTGATCGACGCCAGCGCGGACACCGGCTGGATCGACCGGGTGCGCGGCGAGGGCCGCCTGGTCGCGCACCGGCACTCCGCCGTCGCGCTGGCGGCAGCCGCGATCGAGGCGTACGAGGAGGACGAGACCGCCGAACGGCAGCGGCTGCTGTCCACCGCGGCCGGTGGACGCCCGCAGGTGCAGCACCGCAGCGGCCGGCCGCTGGACCTGAAGCTGCGCGGCGTGACCTACCGGATGCGGGTGGCCCGGGTCGGCGCGCACCGGTTCCGGGTCGGTGTCGAGGCCGGTGGCGACGTGCGCACCGCCGACGTCGAGCTGGACCGCTTCGACCGGCACACCGGTCAGATCGCCGTCAACGGCGCCCGGTTCCGCCTGCTCACCGACACCCACGGCCCGGTGCACCTGGTCGAGGTGGACGGCGTGACGCACCGGGTCAGCCGCGACGAGGGCGGCGTGCTGCGCTCCCCCATGCCGGCGCTGGTGGTCGCCACGCCGCTTCAGGTCGGCGCGGAGGTCGAGGCCGGCGCGCCGGTGCTGGTGCTGGAGGCGATGAAGATGGAGACGGTGCTGCGGGCGCCGTTCCGGGCCCGCCTCAAGGAGTCGTCGGTCGCGGTGGGCACCCAGGTGGAGGCCGGGGCGCCGCTGCTGCGCCTGGAGCCGGTCGCGGAGGACGACGCCGAGGTGGCCGCCGGGCCGGCCGGACCGGCTGTCGAGCTGGACCTGCCCACCGCGCCCGCCGACGTGCCCGCGCGGTCCCGCGCCGAACGCGGCCAGGAGGACCTCTGCTCGCTGCTGCTCGGCTACGACGTGGACCCGCACGACGAGCGCCGGGTGCTCGACGACTACCTGGACGCGCGGCGGGCGGCCACCGAGGCCGGGCACCGGCCGCTGGCCGAGGAACTGGAACTGGTGAACGTCTTCGCCGACCTGGCCGAGCTGAGCCGTAACCGGCCCGGCGGCGACGACGGGCCGGGCGGGCACGTGCACAGCGCCCGCGAGTACTTCCACACCTACCTGCAGAGCCTCGACGTCGAGCGGGCCGGTTCCCCGGAGTCGTTCCGGGCCCGCCTGGCCAAGGCGCTCGCCCACTACGGCGTCACCGAGCTGGACCGCTCGCCCGAGCTGGAGGCCGCGGTCTTCCGGATCTTCCTGGCCCAGCAGCGGGCCGCCGCGGACGCCGCGGTGATCGCCGCGCTGCTGCGCTCCTGGCTGCGCGAGCCGCCGCCGGACGAGGCGCTGCGCGAGCCGGCCGGTCTCACGCTGGAACGCCTCGTCGCGGCCACCCAGGTCCGCTTCCCGGTGGTCGCCGACCTGGCCCGGGGCGTGGTGTTCGCCTGGTTCGCCCAGCCGCTGCTGCGCCGCAACCGGGCCCGGGTCTACGCCCAGGTCCGCACCCACCTGCGGCACCTCGACGCGCAGCCGGACGCGCCGGACCGCGCCGGGCGGATCGCCGAGATGGTGCGCAGCACCGAGCCGCTGGTCCGGCTGCTCGGTCAGCGCCTGGTCCGCAACGACCTGGACAACGCGGCCATGCTGGAGGTGCTTACCCGCCGGTACTACGGCAACAAGGCGCTCACCGAGGTCCGCACCCGCACCGCCGGTGGCTGCACGTTCGTGGTGGCCGGGCGGGACGGGTCGAGTGTCGTCTCGGCCGCCGTCCGCTTCGACGCGCTCGGCGACGCGCTGCGCGGCCTGGCCGAGGTGGCCCGGGACTGCGAGGCCGTCGACGCGGACGTCTACCTGGCCTGGGAGAACCAGCCCGAGGACCTGGACGCCGCCGCCGCCGCGCTGCTGGACGTGGTGAACGCACACCCGCTGCCGCAGCAGGTACGCCGACTCACCACCACCGTCGCCGGGCGCGGCGGCGCGGTGATGCACCACCACGTCACGTTCCGTCCGGCCGAGGGCGGCGGGATGGCCGAGGAGCGGCTGATCCGCGGCCTGCACCCGTACATCGCGCAGCGGATGCAACTGGAACGGCTGCGCGAGTTCGACCTGACCCGGCTGCCCTCGCTGGACGAGGAGGTCTACCTGTTCCAGGCGGTCGCCCGGCAGAACCCGTCCGACCAGCGGCTGGTCGCGTTCGCGCAGGTACGTGACCTGACCGAGCTGCGGGATCAGGACGGCCGCCTGGTGGCGCTGCCGACCACCGAGGACACGGTGGCGGCCTGCATCGACTCGATCCGCCGGGCGCAGTCGCGGCGGCCGTCGAAGTCGCGGTTCCCGACCAACCGGATCGTCGTCTACGTGTGGCCGCCCAGCGAGCTGACCCGCGAGGAGATGGAGCTGATCGCCGGGCGGGTACGCCCGACCACCGTGGGCGCCGAGCTGGAGGAGATCCTGTTCATCGCCCGTCAGCGCGACCGCCGTACCGGCGAGCTGACGAAGGTCGGCGTGCGGATCACGTTCGACGCCACAGGGCACGCGCAGCTGACGGTGGGCGAGCCGCCGGCCGAGCCGGTCGAGCCGCTTGACGACTACCGGTTGAAGGTGCTGCGGGCGGCCGGCCGCAACACGGTGTACCCGTACGAGCTGACCGGCCTGCTGGGCGACTTCGTCGAGCACGACCTGGACGCCGGCCACGCGCTGGTGCCGGTGGACCGGCCGAAGGGCCGCAACACCGCGGCGATCGTGGCCGGTGTGGTGACCACGCCGACACCGCGGCATCCGCAGGGCGTGACCCGGGTGGTGCTGCTCGGCGACCCGACCAAGTCCCTCGGCGCGCTGTCCGAGCCGGAGTGCCGGCGGGTGATCGCCGCGCTGGACCTCGCGCAGCGGATGGGCGTGCCGCTGGAGTGGTACGCGTTGAGCGCCGGCGCCCGCATCTCGATGACCTCCGGCACCGAGAACATGGACTGGGTGGCCGCGGCGCTCAAGCGCATCGTCGAGTTCACCCAGGACGGCGGTGAGATCAACATCGTGGTGGCGGGCATCAACGTCGGCGCCCAGCCGTACTGGAACGCCGAGGCGACGATGCTCATGCACACCAAGGGCGTGCTGGTCATGACGCCGGACTCGGCGATGGTGCTCACCGGCAAGCAGTCGCTCGACTTCTCCGGCGGTGTCTCGGCCGAGGACAACTTCGGCATCGGCGGCTACGACCGGGTGATGGGCCCGAACGGGCAGGCGCAGTACTGGGCGCCGAGCCTGCCGGCCGCGCGGGACGTGCTGATGGCGCACTACGACCACACGTACGTCGCGCCGGGCGAGGACGCGCCGCGCCGGGCCGTCACGATGGACCCGGTGGACCGGGACATCTGCGGCTACCCGCACGCGGTGGCCGGCAGCGACTTCGCCACGGTGGGCGAGATCTTCTCCGCCACCGCGAACCCGGACCGGAAGAAGCCGTTCGACATCCGTACCGTGATGCGGGCGCTCGCCGACCAGGACCACCCGGTGCTGGAACGGTGGGCCGGCATGGCCGACGCGGAGACGGCTGTGGTGCAGGACGTGCACCTCGGCGGCATCCCGGTGTGCCTGCTCGGCATCGAGTCCCGCTCGGTGCCCCGGCACGGCTTCCCGCCCACCGACGGCCCGGACACGTACACCGCGGGCACGCTGTTCCCGCGCTCGTCGAAGAAGGCCGCGCGGGCGATCAACGCGGCCAGCGGCAACCGGCCGCTGGTCGTGCTCGCCAACCTCTCCGGCTTCGACGGTTCGCCCGAGTCGATGCGCAAGCTGCAACTGGAGTACGGCGCGGAGATCGGCCGGGCGATCGTCAACTTCCGCGGCCCGATCGTGTTCTGCGTGATCTCGCGCTACCACGGCGGCGCGTTCGTGGTGTTCTCCAAGGCACTCAACCCGGACATGACGGTGCTGGCGATCGAGGGGTCGTTCGCCTCGGTGCTCGGTGGCGCGCCCGCCGCCGCCGTGGTGTTCGCCGGCGAGGTCGCCGCCCGTACGGCCGCCGATCCCCGGGTACGCGACCTGGAGGCGAAGGTCACCGCCGCGGCCGGCACCGAGCGGGCGGCGCTCACCGCCGAGCTGGACGAGCTGCGCTCGTCGGTGCGGGCGGAGAAGCTCGGCGAGGTGGCCGCCGAGTTCGACCGGGTGCACAGCATCCAGCGGGCGGTCGAGGTCGGTTCGGTCGACGCGGTGATCCGCGCCGCCGAGCTGCGTCCCCGCGTCATCGAGGAGATCGAGGCGCGCCTGCGCTGACACGTTGCACCGCCGGGCGGCGGGCGGGCCTTCGGGTCCGCCCGCCGTTTCGCGTGCGCCGGTCCTTGACGGGCCTGCCGTCGCATGATGTGCTCAATCGGTAATGGAAACCGTGTTCGTTAGCGATGACGGAGGACCCATGTCGCTCACCGTTCCGCCCGCCCTGCTGCACGCCGCCGAGACCGGTCCCGTGGACGAGGAGGCGTTCGTCGCCTGCGTCCGCGACTCCCTGCCGTACGCCTGGGAGACGGTCAGCCGGGTGGCCGCCGACCTGGCCGCGTCCGACGCCGAGTTCGCCGACAACGTGGTGCCGCCGCCGGGCGACGCCGAGCGCGGGCAACTGCTGCGCGCGATGGCCAGCGACGCGATCCGCGCCGGCCTGGAACGGCACTTCGGGGTGACGCTGGCGTTCCAGAACTGCCACCGGGTGGCGGCGTTCCGCCCCGGCGCGGCCGGCTCCGAGGCGTACCGCCGGTTCACCTCCAGCCGCGGCCAGTTGCTGAACCAGTCACCGGCACTGCGCAACTGCTGACGGCGACGCGCCGCGGGCGGGTCACCGCCCGCGGCGGCTCAGGCGGCGCAGCGGTCGCAGGTGCCGAAGATCTCCAGGGTGTGCCCGACGTCGGTGAAGCCGTGCTGCGCGGCGACCTGGTCGGCCCACCGCTCCACGGCCGGGCCGGCCACCTCCACGGCCCGGCCGCAGCGGCGGCAGACCAGGTGGTGGTGATGGCGGCTCTGGCTGCACCGCCGGTAGAGGTGCTCGCCGCCGGGCAGCCGGGCCGAGTCGATCTCGCCGTTGTCGACGAGCATCTGGAGCGTCCGGTACACCGTGGTGAGGCCGACCTTCGCCTGCCGCTGGACGAGCATCTGGTGCAGCTGCTGCGCGCTGTGGAAGCCGTCCAACTCCCGCAGCAGCGCCAGCACCTCGGCGCGCTGACGGGTGTTGCGGGTCGCCCCGGTCGTCGCCTGGGTCACCGTCGCCTCCCTCGTCCGGGCGCCCGCCCGGCACCCTCGTCCGGCCGCGGCCGCGCCCGGCGCGCCACGTGACACCCGGAACCATTATGCCTTCCGGGCGCACCGCCGATCCCGGGTCCGTGACGGCCCGCCGCCCGGGATGTGACGTGCCCGACCGCCCCGGCCGGAACTATCCGGCGTACCGCGCCGACAAACGGTACGAACACCGGATCTTCGAGGGGACGACGTCATGCCCAGCACCACCAGCCGCCGGTTCCTGCGCGCGGCGGCCCTGATCGGCGCCGCCGTGCTCGCCGCGTCGGTCACCGCCTGCGGATCCTCCGGCACGCCGTCCGCCGCCACGTCGGCGTCCGCCTCGGCGTCGGCGAGCGCGGCGGCGGGCGTGCTCACCGTCCGCGACCCGTGGGTGAAGGCCGCCGACAAGGGCATGACCGCCGCGTTCGCCACGCTCGCCAACGACGGTGACACCGACGTCACGATCACCGGCGTGACCACCGACGTGTCCCGGGCCGAGATCCACGAGATGGCCATGACCGACGGGAAGATGGCGATGCGGCAGAAGCAGGGCGGCGTCGTGGTCGCCGCCCGCTCCCAGGCCGCCCTGGAACCCGGCGGCGACCACCTGATGCTGATGGACCTGACCCGCCCGGTGCGCCCCGGCGACCAGCTCGACATCACGCTCACCTTCGCCGACGGCCGGACCCAGACGTTCACCGCCGTGGCGAAGCCGTTCACCGGCGCCCAGGAGAGCTACGCGCCCGGCCACGGCCCGAGCCCGGCGTCATGACCGGCAGGCGGGTGAGCCGGCGCGGCCTGCTCACCGGAGGCGCGATGGCCGCCGGGGGCGCGCTGGCCGGCGCCGGCGCCCTCACCGCCGTCCGTTCCGGCCCTCCCGGGGTACGCCCCGGCGACGCCGTCCCGGTGGCCCAGGTCGGCAGCGCGGCCGAGCCGTTCCACGGCGCCCGGCAGTCCGGGGTCACCACCGACCCGCAGGCGCACGCGGCGTTCGTCGCGTTCACGCTGCGCCCCGGCACCGACCGGGCGGCGCTCGGGCGGATGCTGCGGCTGCTCTCCGACGACGCGGCCCGGCTCACCCAGGGCCGCCCGGCGCTGGCCGACACCGAGCCGGAACTGAGCGTCCTGCCGGCCCGGCTGACCGTCACGTTCGGCTTCGGTCCCGGGCTCTACGCCGCCGCCGGGCTCGACGGCCGGCGGCCCGCCTCGGTGGCCGACCTGCCCGCGTTCGGCATCGACCGGCTGCAACCCCGCTGGTCCGGCGGGGACCTGCTGCTCCAGATCTGCGCCGACGACCCGCTCACCGTCGCCCACACCCAGCGGGTCCTGGTCAAGGACAGCCGTCCGTTCGCCGTCGTCCGCTGGGTGCAGCAGGGCTTCCGCCGGGCGGCCGGCGCCGAGCCGGGGCGTACCCAGCGCAACCTGTTCGGGCAGCTCGACGGCACCGCCAACCCCAAGCCCGGCACGCCCGCGGACACCGCGGTGTGGGTGACCGACGGACCGGACTGGTTGCGGGACTCGACCACGCTCGTGGTGCGGCGGATCAGCATGAACCTGGAGACCTGGGACCTGCTGGGCCGCGCCGACCGGGAACTCGCCGTGGGGCGGCGCCTCGACACCGGCGCGCCGCTGACCGGCCGGGCCGAACACGACGAGCCGGACTTCGCCGCGCTCGGCCCGGACGGGCTCACCGTGATCCCCGACTTCTCGCACCTGACCCGCGCCCGCGTCACCGACGACCGGCAGAAGATCCTGCGCCGGCCGTACAACTACGACGGCGTGCCGACCCCGGAGGGGACCGCGGACAGCGGACTCGTCTTCGCCTCGTACCAGGCCGACATCGCCCGGCAGTTCCTGCCCATCCAGCGCCGGCTCGCCGAGCGCGACCTGCTCAACGAGTGGACCACCCCGATCGGCTCCGCCGTGTTCGCCGTACCGCCCGGCTGCCCCGAGGGCGGCTGGATCGGCTCGCAACTGCTCGGCTGACCACCACAGGAAGGCGCGTCATGCGTACCCGTTCCGTCACCGCGCTGCTCGCCGCGGCCCTCACCGCGCTGCTGCTGGTCCCGGCCACGCCCGCGGCGGCCCACAACTCGCTCCAGGAGGCCACCCCGGCGCGCGACGCCCGGCTCACCGCCGCGCCCACGCAGGTCACGCTGCGGTTCCTGCAGGGGCTGAACCCCTCCTTCACCACCATCACGGTCAGCGACGCGGCCCAGCGCACGGTGCCCACCTCCGCACCGGCTGTGGACGGCGCCACCGGCACGGTGACGATCGACGAGCCGCTGGGCAACGGCACCTACACCGTCGCGTACCGCGTGGTCTCCCGCGACGGCCACCCGGTCCAGGGTTCGTACCGCTTCACAGTGGCCGACCCGGCGGCGCCCGCACCGTCGGCTCCCACGCCGACGGCGGTTGCCGCGTCGGCCGGCGTGGACGGCGCGGACGAGCCGGATGCCTCGGGCGCGCCGTCCGGCGACGACGGCCCGCCGGTCGCGCTGCTGGCGGGTGGGGCGGTCGCCGGGCTGCTCGTGATCACCGGAATCGTGCTGCTGGTCGCACGCCGGGCGCGCGCTCGCCGAACGGACCACTGACGACCGGGCCGCACGGCGGGGTCAGCCACGGGCAGGCGGGCCGCTACCGCCTCAGCGGGCGGGCGGCGGGCCGACGCTGCGGCGCGGCACCAGCGTCGGCGCGATCGTCTGCCGCAGCGGCCCGACGGTCTGCGACTCGATCTGGGCCAGGAGCAGGTCCAGACTCGCCGCGGCGACAGCGCCGAAGTCCGGCCGGACGGTGGTCAGCGGCGGGATGAAGTACGCCGCCTCGGGCACGTCGTCGAACCCGACCACGCTGATGTCGTCGGGAACCCGGCGGCCGTGCTCGTGCAGCGCCCGCAGCACGCCCAGCGCCAGATGGTCGTTGGCGGTGAAGACGGCGGTGACCTCCGGCATCCGGGCCAGCATCTGCCCACACCGGTAGCCCGCCGCCGCCGACCAGTCGGCCGGGACCAGCGGCGGGATCTCGGCTCCCGCCTGCCGCAGCGCCTCGCGCCACCCCTCGATCCGGCCGGCGCTGTCGAACCAGTCCGACGGGCCGGACACGTGCCACACCGTGCGATGCCCGGCGGCGAGGAGGTGCTCGGTGGCGGCCCGGGCGCCGGCGACCTGGTCGACTGTGACCAGCGGGATCGGTCGCCGCGGGTCGCCGTCGACAGTCACCAGCGGTACGTCCTGGGGCAGCCGTTCCAGCGCCTCCCCGGCGGACTCGACCGGCGCGATCACCACGATGCCGGCGACCCGGTGTGCCAGGTGCCGTTCCACGGCGGCCGAGATGGAGCGGTGGTCGAGGTCGCGGACGCTGCCGACGCTCACCGCGAAGCCGGCCTCGGCGGCGGTCTGCTCCAGCGCCGCGAGCAGCGACGCCGGGCCGTAGAGCGTGGTGTTCTGCGCGACCACGCCGATCACCTGGGACCGGCCGGTCACCAGCGCGCGGGCCGCGCGGTTGGGCCGGTAGCCGAGTTCGGTGATGGCGGCCTGCACCCGTAACCGGGTCTGCTCACGCACGTTGGGATGCCCGTTGAGAACCCGGGAGACCGTCTGGTGCGACACCCCGGCGAGGCGGGCCACGTCCGTCATCGCAGGACCGCGCACGGCCACCTCACTTTCGCCACTGCCCGCGGCCACACCCGGTCGATCTCGACCGGACCGTCCCGGGTGGCGACAGTCTACGCCAGCGGTCCCATCGGTATCGGCACCGTTGATCGCCCGTTCCCGCCGTGGCGCGACGATATCGGGGAATCGACAGGCGGCTCATTCCCTTCCGTTACGCAGTGGCACGAACAGGCAGCTCGGAGCGGGTGGAATTGCGCCCGGGGTGCGGCATTTCCGGCGATTGCCGGAGCCGCACCCCGGGTTGTCGAAGATGTGTCAACGGCCGCGAATGGTGACCGTTGTCACGGTGTCGTCAGGGAGAACTGCCGCACCGTCACCGCGCCGCCGAGGGATTGGGTGGCGTAGTTGAAGAAGCCGAACCGGTAGCCCATGAAGAACTGCCACGCGTTGTTGAGCGTCAGCGCGTTACCGAGCGACACGAAGTTCACCCCGTCGGTGCTGTAGGAGAACCGCGCCTGCCGGCCCGAGCCGGGCCGGATGTCGGCGTTCGCCCGCAGCCAGATCCGCCCGCCGGACACCGCCGCACCGGCGATCTCCGTCCCGGTGCTCGTGGTGTTCCAGTTCGAGCCCATGGTCAGGCCGTTCGTCATCACCACGCGGGTCGCGCCGTTGTCCCGCCGTACGCCGATCCAGGCCGAGCTGTCCCGCAGCATCGCCAGGCCGGCCCGGTCACCGTCGCGCATGGTCGAGTAGTCCAGCTCGATCGTGCCGGTCGAGGTCGGACCCTGGATGCGGTGGGTGAGCGTGTTGCGGGCCCGGTACAGGTCGTTCGTGACGGTGGCGGTCTGCAACCGCAGGCCGTTGTTCACCGACCATCTGCTGTTGTCCGGGTTGTGGTTCCACTCGTACTGCACGCCGAGCGTGGTGCCGGAGAACGTGTCGGTGCCGGTGAGCGGCTTGACCGGGCGGGTCGGCAGCGGGTTCGGGTAGCTCGCGCCCCAGGCGCCGTTGACGGTCTGCACCTGCGGCCAGCCGTCGGAGGTCCAGGTGATCGGCGCCAGCGTCGGCATCCGGCCGCCCGGGTACGCGTCGGTGAACGCCATGTAGTACCAGGCGCCCGTCTGCGTCTGCACCAGCCCGCCCTGGTGCGGCACGCCGCCACCGGAGATCGGGCCGGGCAGGTTGAGCAGCACCTGCCGCTGCTCGTACGGGCCGAACGGGCCGTTCGTGGACTTCAGCACGTACTGGCCGTTGGCCGGCCGGGTCAGCCAGATGTAGTACGCGCCGTTGCGCTTGTAGAAGCGCGCGCCCTCCAGCGTGCCGATGCTCGACGGCGTCTGGTAGACCTGCTGGGCCCGGACCTGGCTGCGCCCGTCGGCGGAGAGCTGGGCCACGCTGATCGTGCCGTTGCCGTACGCGACGTACATGGTGTCGTTGTCGTCGATCAGCATGCCGGCGTCGTAGTAGCAGTTGGGGATGGTGGTCAGGCGGTTCCACGCGCCGTCCACGGCGGTGGCGGTGTAGATGTGGGTCTGCGCGAAGTCGATGCACCCGGCCCAGTAGAACGTGCGGTTGCTCGGCCGGTAGTTCAGCGTCGACGCCCAGATGCCGTCCACGTACGCCTGCTCGCTGGCGCTCAGGTCGTACTTGGTGCCGAACTCCAGCCGTGGCACCGAGTGCCCGGCGAACTCCCAGTTCACCAGGTCCCAGGAACGCAGCACCGGCGCGCCGGGCGAGTAGTGCATGGTGGAGGCGGACATGTAGTAGACGTCGCCCACCCGGATGATGTCGACGTCGGCGAAGTCCTGCCAGACGGCCGGGTTGGTGAAGCTGCCGCCCGGGTTGCCCGGGTTGCCGGGGTTGTCGCCGACGCGGACGAGCTGCCACTGCTGGTTCGCGCCGTTCCAGTCGTCGTACTGGACGATGTTGCCGCCGTCGGCGGTGGAGGCGTTCTGCACCTCCATCACCTTGTTCGAGTTCCGGTTGATCAGCCGGACGTACCCGCTGTCGGAGTCGGCCAGCCGGAACTGCTGGTTGGTGCCGCCGTGGTCCGTCCACTGCACCACCGCCGCGCCGTTGGCTGTGGACGCGCCGGTCACGTCCAGCACCTTGCCGGAGTGCCGGGACCGCAGCCGGTAGTAGCCACCGCCGGAGTCCACGAACTGCCACTGCTGCCAGGCGCCGTCGTTGCGCGTCCACTGGGTGATCCGCGCCCCGTCGTTCGTCGCCTGGTTGTACAGGTCCAGCGCCTTGCCGCTGTTGCGGTTCACCAGCACGTAGTAGGCGCTGGTGTCCACTGTGGCAGCCGATACCGGCGCGGGCACGGCGCCCACCACCACGCCGCCGACAAGCAGTGCCACCACCCCGGCCAGCAACCGGGACAGGCGTCCACGTCCACGGGACAGTCGAGCCGTCACCACGATCCTCCTTCGTCGACCGGAGCCCGGGCACGGCAGTACGCGCCGACGACGGCAGCGTTATCGCTAACAGCGATGCCCACCCAGGCGGGAGTCGGATCCCTGGCAACTGCGGCGCAGATCGCGCCCGGAACGGCCCGCGAGCGGTGCCGGTGACCCTATCCATCGACTGTGAGCGATAACATGCCGTTCGTCAAGGCGTAACACGGACCCCGCCGCACGGGCGGCCCGAGGCGGCCCGAGGCGGCTCAGAAACCCCGGGCGAGCCGGTAGTACGCCTGGTTCCAGCGCAGCTCGTCCGCGAAGCGGTGGGGGCGCGTCTCGGCGTCGATGACCACCAGCTCGGTCCGGGCCATCGCGGCCAGGTCGCGCAGCTCCTCCATGCCGACGGCCTGGGAGAGGACGGTGTGGTGCGGCCCGCCCGCGGTGATCCATGCCTCCGCCGAGCCGGCCAGGTCGGGCTGCGGACGCCACACCGCGCGCGCCACCGGCAGCCGGCGCAGCGGGTGCGGCGGCGGCACCACGTCCACCGCGTTGGCGACCAGCCGGAACCGCTCCCCCATGTCCACCATGCCCAGCACGACCGCCGGGCCGGGCGCGGCGTCGAAGACCAGGCGTACCGGGTCCTCCCGCCCGCCGATGCTCAGCGGGTGCACCTCCGCGCTCGGCACGTCGGCGGCGATGCTCGGGCACACCTCCAGCATGTGCGCGCCCAGGATCAGCTCCTGACCGAACGTCAGGTCGTAGGTGTAGTCCTCCATGAACGAGGTGCCGCCCGGCACGCCGACGGCCATCGCCTTGAGCGTGTGCACCAGCACCGAGGTCTTCCAGTCCCCCTCGCCGCCGAAGCCGTAGCCGTCGGCCATCAGGCGCTGCACCGCGATCCCGGGGAGCTGGCGCAGTCCGCCGAGGTCCTCGAAGTTCGTGGTGAACGCCCGGAAACCGCCGGCGTCGAGGAAAGCACGCAGGCCCAGCTCCTGGCGCGCCGCGTACCGCAGCGAGTCGTGCCGGTCCCCGCCGGGCCGCAGCTCGGACGCGACGCGGAAGGTGTCGTCGTACTCCTTGACCAGGTCGTCGACCTGCGCGTCGGGCACCTGGTCGACGGCGGCGACCAGGTCGTTGACGCCGTAGGTGTTGACCGAGACGCCGAAGCGCAGCTCCGCCTCGACCTTGTCCCCCTCGGTGACCGCGACGTCGCGCATGTTGTCGCCGAAGCGGGCCAGCCGCAGCGTCCGCACCGCCGACCAGCCGATCGCGGCGCGGGCCCAGGCCGCGACCCGCCCGACGACCCGGGGGTCGGTGACGTGCCCGGCGACGGTCTTGCGCGCCACCCCGAGCCGGGTCTGGATGAACCCGAACTCCCGGTCGCCGTGCGCGGCCTGGTTGAGGTTCATGAAGTCCATGTCGATGTCGTCCCACGGCAGCGCCACGTTGGCCTGCGTGTGCAGGTGCAGCAGCGGCGTGCGCAGCGCGTCCAGCCCGGAGATCCACATCTTGGCCGGGGAGAACGTGTGCATCCAGGCGATCACCCCGACCGCGCCCTGCGCGGCCGCGTCCCGGCAGGCGGCGAGGATGTCCGCACTGGAGGTGAGGACCGGCTTCCAGACCACGCGTACGGGGATGTCCGGCGACTCGTCCAGGCGCGCGGCGATCTGCCGGGACTGCTCGGCGACCTGCCGCAGGGTGTCCTCGCCGTAGAGGCCCTGGCTGCCGGTGAGGAACCAGACCTCGGGCTGGGGGTGAGTTGCCATGTTGTTGCCTTCCGCGCTAGGAACCGTCACTTGAACCGGATGCCGATGAGGCGCTGGAGGAGGATGAACGCGAACAGCAGGCCACCGATCACGATCTTGGTCCACCAGGAGTTGAGGCTGCCGTCGAACGTGATCAGCGTCTGGATCACGCCCAGCACCAGCACGCCGAGCACGGTGCCGAAGACGTACCCGGAACCGCCGGTGAGCACGGTGCCGCCGATCACCACGGCGGCGATCACGTCCAGCTCCATCCCGACGGCGATCAGCGGCGCGCCGGACAGCGTGTAGAACGACAGCAGGATGCCGCCGATCGCCGAGCAGAGCCCGCTGATCGTGTAGACGGCGATCCGGGTCCGCGCCACCGGCAGGCCCATCAGCAGCGCCGACTGCGCGTTGCCGCCGACCGCGTACACGTTGCGGCCGAACCGGGTGTACGCCAGCACGTACGCCGCGATCAGCACCACCGCGAACGCGATCAGCACGCTGATCGACACGAAGTTTCCGGCCGGGTCGCCGATGCGCTGCTGCGACATCGAGGTCCAGAAACCGTCGGTGATGGAGATGGAGGCGTCGCTGATGAACGTGCACATGCCCCGGGCGAAGAACATCCCGGCGAGTGTCACGATGAACGGCTGGATCTCGAAGAAGTGGATCGCGCAGCCCATCAGGAAACCGAGCGTCGGGCCGATCAGCAGCGCGATCACCAGCACCAGGGCCGCGGGCAGGCCGTCGCGCAGCAGCGCGGCCGACACCATCGCGGTCATCGCCACCACCGAGCCGACGGACAGGTCGATGCCGCCGGTGAGGATCACGAACGTCATGCCGACCGCGACGACGAGCAGGAAGCCGTTGTCGATGAAGACGTTGAAGACGACCTGGACGTTGGAGAAGGCGCGGTACTGGGACACGCCGATGCCGTACATGACCAGCAGCAGGGCGAGCGTGGCCAGCACCGGGACGTGCCGGCGGGGCAGGCTGGGCCGCCAGGACCGGCCGGTGGTCAACGACGTGCTGCTCATGCCGGCACCTGCTCCTTCTCCCGCTGCGGTGCCGCCGGGCCGGGTTCGGTCCCGCGCCGTCGCCGGCGCAGCCGGGCCCGGAACGCCGGGGCCTGGACGAGGCAGACGGCGATGACGACGACCGCCTTGAACAGCAGCGACGTCTGCGGCGAGATGTTCATGGCGTACACGGTGGTGGTCAGGGTCTGGATGATCAGCGCGCCGAGGACGGTGCCGCCGAGGGAGAACCGGCCGCCGGCCAGTGAGGTGCCGCCGATGACGACCGCCAGGATCGCGTCGAGTTCGATCCACAGGCCGGCGGCGTTGCCGTCGGCGCTGGAGACGTTCGCGGTGACCATGAAACCGGCGAGCGCGGCGCAGACGGCGCTGATCACGTAGACGAGGAAGACGATGCGCCGCGACCGGATGCCGGCGAGCCGGCTGGCCTCGGCGTTGCCGCCGACCGACTCGACGATCAGCCCGAGCGCCGTGCGGCGGGTGAACGCGGCCACGAGCAGCGCGGCGGCGAGCGCGATCAGGATGGCCAGCGGCAGCGTCAGGAAGTGCCCGAGCCCGATCGCCCGGTACGGACCGGAGTTGATCGTGATGATCTGGCCCTCGGTGACCAGCTGGGCGATGCCCCGCCCGGCCACCATGAGGATCAGCGTGGCGATGATCGGCTGGATGCCGATGACCGCCACGAGTATCCCGTTCCAGGCGCCGAGCACGAGCGCGGCGCCGAAGGCCAGGGCCAGCGCGGTGGCCACCGTGGCCGGGCTGTTCTGGTCGGCCGCCCCGCTGATGTGCAGGCAGGCGATCGCGCCGCTGATCGCGCAGAGCGAACCGACCGACAGGTCGATGCCGCCGGTGGCGATGACGAGCGTCATCCCGAGCGCGACCAGGATCAGCGGCGCGCTCAGCCGGAGGATGTCGATCGGCGTGCCGTACAGGTGGCCGTTCTTGACCTCGACGGCGAGGAAGCCGGGACGGTAGACGGTGTTCGCGGCGATCATGACCACGAGCACGAGCGCCGGCCAGAACAGGCGGTGGCCGGTCAGCGGGCGGAGGCGGTCGGCGACGGCGGTCATGGGGTCACCTCCTCCCGGGGCGTTCCACTGGCGATGGTGCGCATGACGCGGTCGGCGTCGAGCGTGTCGTCGTTGTCGAGCTGGGCGACCATCTCCCGGTCGCGCATGACCGCGACCCGGTGGCTCAGGCGCAGCACCTCCTCCAGCTCGGCGGAGATGAACAGCACCGCCATGCCGCCGTCGGAGAGCTGCACCACCAGCTTCTGGATCTCGGCCTTGGCACCGACGTCGATGCCGCGGGTCGGCTCGTCCAGGATCAGCAGGCGCGGCTCGGTGATCAGCCAGCGGGCCAGCAGCACCTTCTGCTGGTTGCCGCCGGACAGGTTGCGAACCGGCAGTTCCGGGTTGGCCGGGCGGATGCTCAGCGCCTCCACGTACCTGCGGACCAGTTCGTCCTGACGGCGGCGCGGGATCGGACGCAGCCAGCCGCGCGCGGCCTGCATCGCCAGGATCATGTTCTCCCGTACCGTCAGCTCCGGGACGATGCCCTCGGCCCGGCGGTTCTCCGAGCAGAACCCGACGCCTTGGCCGATGGCCTGCATCGGGTTGCGCACGGGCGCCCGGCCGCCGTCGAGCCGTACCTGGCCGTGGTCGGCCCGGTCGGCGCCGAAGATCAGCCGCGCCACCTCGGTCCGGCCGGAGCCGAGCAGGCCGGCCAGGCCGACCACCTCACCGGCGTGGATGCGGAGGCTGAACGGGGCGACAGCGCCACGCCGGCCCAGTTCGGCGGCGTCCACGAGCGGGGCCTCGCCACCGGCGTCGACTGTGGCGCGCTTCTGCTGCTCGTCGAGCCGCTCCAGCACGTCCAGCTCCTGGCCGATCATCTTCTCGACCAGGCTGAACTGCGGCAGCTCCTCGGTGCGGTACTCCCCCACGAGCGTGCCGTTGCGCAGCACCGTGATCCGGTCGGCGATGCCGTAGACCTGGTCGAGGAAGTGGGTGACGAACAGGATCGCGATCCCCTCGTCACGCAGCTGCCGCATGATCCGGAACAGCTGCGCCACCTCGCCGGCGTCCAGACTGGAGGTCGGCTCGTCCAGGATCAGCACCCGGGCCTGCACGTCGATCGCGCGGGCGATGGCGACCATCTGCTGCACCGCGAGCGAGTACGAGCCGAGCGGCGCGGAGACGTCGAGGTCGAGATCGAGCCGGGCCAGCAGGTCGCGGGCCCGGCGGCGCATCTCGCCCCAGCGCACCGCGCCGAGCCGGCGGGGCTCCCGGCCGATGAAGACGTTCTCCGCCACCGACAGGTTGGTGCAGAGGTTGACCTCCTGGTAGACGGTGCTGACACCGGCCGCTGCGGCCTGCATCGGACCGGTGAACGAGACCTGCTCGCCGTCGAGCGTGACGACGCCCGCGTCGGTCCCGTAGACGCCGGTCAACACCTTGATCAGGGTGGACTTGCCGGCGCCGTTCTCGCCCATCAGGGCGTGGACCTCGCCCGGGAACAGCCGGAAGTCGACGTCGTGCAGCGCGCGGACCCCGGGGAAGGTCTTGCTGATGCCGGTCATGGTCAGGACCGGACGGTTACCCGTCATCCCATCGGACCTCTTCTTCGACGGTGGTGGTACGGGGGCCGCCGTCGGTTGCGACGGCGACCCCCGGGTGACTCAGTACTTGCGGTTGGGCAGTGCCTCCTTGGCCTGCTCCTGGGTGAACGTGGTCTCCTCGGTCTCGATCCGGGCGGGCACCTCCTCGCCGGCCTTGACCTTCTTGACCAGGTCCATCAGCTGCGGGCCGAGCAGCGGGCTGCACTCGGCGATGAAGTTGAACTTGCCGTCCGCGAGGGCCTGCATGCCGTCCTTCACCGCGTCGACGGTGATGATGGTGATGTCCTTGCCGGGCTCCTTGCCCGCCGCGGTGATCGCCTCGAGCGCGCCCAGGCCCATGTCGTCGTTGTGCGCGAAGAGCACGTCGATCTTCGGGTTGGCCTTGAGGAACTGCTCCATCACCTGCTTGCCGCCGGCGCGGGTGAAGTCACCGGTCTGCGAGGCGACGATCTTCAGGTTCGGGTTGGCGGCGATCGCCTCGGCGAAGCCCTTCTTCCGGTCGTTGGCCGGCGCCGAGCCGGTCGTGCCCTGCAGCTCGACGATGTTGACCGGGCCGGACGCCGCCTTCTTCTGCTCCACCAGCCACTCGCCCGCGAGGCGGCCCTCCTTGACGAAGTCCGAGCCGAGGAACGTCTTGTAGAGCGACTTGTCGGCCGAGTCGACGGCGCGGTCGGTCAGGATCACCGGGATCTTGGCGTCCTTGGCCTCCTTGAGCACGGTGTCCCAGCCGGACTCCACCACCGGCGAGAAGGCGATCACGTCGACCTTCTGCTGGATGAAGTTGCGGATCGCCTTGATCTGGTTCTCCTGCTTCTGCTGGGCGTCGTCGAACTTCAGCTCGATGCCCGCCTCGGCCGCCGCCTCCTTGATCGAGGTGGTGTTGGCGGTGCGCCAGCCACTCTCGGCGCCCACCTGGGAGAAGCCCAGGACGATCTTGTCGTTGCCGTCGCCGGAACCGCCGCCGGTGTCGCTGTTGCCGCACGCGGCCATGCTGGCGGCGAGCAGCACGCCGGCGAACGCCGCGATGACAGTGCGTGCCGTGCTCCTGCTTCTCATCGATTCTCCTCCGGGGGTTGGATGTTCCGGGCGCGCGACCGGCGGAAACCGGAGCGGCCCGGATGTGGTGGTGGGGGGTGCGCGGCGCGGTCCGGGGTCAGTGCGCCGACGGGCGTTGGCCGTACACGTTCTGGTAGCGGTCGTAGAGCGAGTCGATGTCGGCCGGCGCGATCGGCACCGGCCGGCCGAGCGCGCGGGCCAGGTGTGCGGTGCGGGCCACGTCCTCGCACATCACCGCGGCCTTGACCGCCGCCCGGGCGTCGCGGCCGATGGTGAAGACGCCGTGGTTGCGCATGAGCACCGCGGGTGAGCGGTGCCCGGACAGCGTGCTGACGATGCCCTTGCCGATGTCGTCGCCGCCGATCAGCGCGAACGGCCCGATCGGGATCTCCCCGCCGAACTCGTCGGCCTGCGCGGTCAGCCAGCACGGGATCGCCTCGCCGCGGGCCGCCCAGGCGGTGGCGTACCCGCTGTGCGTGTGCACGACGCCGCCGACCTCGGGCATCGCGCGGTAGACGTAGGCGTGCGCGGCGGTGTCGCTGGACGGGGCGCCGTCGCCGTCGACCACGGCGCCGTTGAGGTCGCAGACCACCATGGCCGCCGCGGTCAGGTCGTCGTAGTCGACGCCGCTGGGCTTGATGACCATCAGGTCCTGACCGGGTACGCGGGCCGACACGTTCCCGGCGGTCCAGGCCACCAGGTCGTAGCGGGTCAGTTCGCGGTGCAGGCGCGCCACCGTCTCGCGTAGCGCGTCGACCTGGCTGTTCATCCGACCACCCCCAGGGTCGCGGCGGCGCGGTCCGCGGCGGCGTCGACCGCCGCGTTGCGGATCGCCCGCAGGCGGAGCATGACGTCGTTCGCGCCGCGGCCGAAGTGGTCGTGCAACGCGCGGTACTCGGCGTAGAGGGCGTCGTAGGCCCGCACGTTCTCCGGTACGGGCCGGTAGACGGCCTCGTCGATGCGCCCCATCGCGGCGGACGCCTCGTGGATCGTCGGGTACGCCCCGGCGGCGACAGCCGCGTGGATGGCCGAGCCGAGCGCCGGGCCCTGGGCGGAGCCGATGATGCTCAGTGGCCGGTTCGTGACGTCGGCGTAGATCTGCATGAGCAGCCGGTTGGAGGTGAGACCACCGGCCACCACCAGGTCGTCGACCGGCACCCCGGCCTGCCCGAACGCCTCGACGATCATCCGGGTGCCGTACGCGGTCGCCTCCAGCAGCGCCCGGTAGACGTCCGGCGGCCGGGTGGCCAGCGTCAGCCCGATGATCATCCCGCTGAGGTCGTGGTTGACCAGCAGGGACCGGTTGCCGTTCCACCAGTCCAGCGCCACCAGCCCGTGCGCGCCGACCGGCTGGGCGGCGGCGGCCTCGGTGAGCCGCTCGTGCGAGTCGAACCCCGCCGGGGCGGCGTGGCGGACGAACCAGCCGAAGATGTCCCCCACCCCGCTCTGCCCGGCCTCGAAACCCCAGGCGCCGGGGCTGATCCCGCCGTCGACCACGCCGCACATGCCCGGCACCTCGGCCGGGTGGGTGCCGTTGAGGACGTGGCAGGTGGAGGTGCCCATGATGGCGACCAGCCGGCCGGGCCGCAGCGCCTGGGCCGACGCGGCGGTGACGTGGGCGTCGACGTTGCCCGCCGCGACCGCGATGCCCTCGGGCAGTCCGGTCCAGGCCGCGGCGCGGGCGCTGAGCGTGCCGGCCCGCGCGCCCAGCGGCAGCAGCGGACCGTCCAGCTTGGTCACGAAGTCGGCGAATCCGGGGTCGAGCGCGGCCAGGTAGTCCGGCGACGGGTAGCGGCCGTCCTGCCGGATGCCCTTGTAGCCGGCCGTGCAGACGTTGCGGGTCTCGGCGCCGCACAGCTGCCAGACGATCCAGTCGGCGGCCTCGACGAAGCGCTCGGCGCGCCGGTAGACCTCCGGGTCCTCCTCCAGGATCTGCAGGCCCTTGGCGAACTGCCACTCCGCGGAGATCTTGCCGCCGTAGCGGCCGAGCCACGGTTCGCCGCGTTCTTCCGCCAGCGCGTTGATCCGGTCGGCGTGCGGCTGCGCGGCGTGGTGCTTCCAGAGCTTCACCCAGGCGTGCGGGCGGTCGCGCAGTTGCGGGATCTCGCACAGCGGTGTGCCGTCGGCGAGCGTCGGGAGCACGGTGCAGGCGGTGAAGTCGGTGCCGATGCCCACCACCCGGGACGGGTCCACGCCGGCTTCGGCGAGCGCGGCCGGCACCGCGTGGCGCAGCACGTCGCGGTAGTCGTCCGGATCCTGGAGGGCCCAGTCCGGGGGCAGCGCCGGGCCGCCGTCGGGAAGCGCGGTCTCGATGACCCCGCGCCGGTACTCGTGCACCGCCGTACCGAGTTCGGCGCCGTCCCGGACGCGGACCACGAGCGCCCGCCCGGACAGCGTGCCGAAGTCGACACCGATCACGTACCGGTCGGACGCGTCCACTTCGCTCATTTGCACCTCCGCCGTGTCACGGAGTTAGTGTTAGCGCTCACATATACATCCGTCAAGACACCTCCGGGCAACAGCTACGTAACGAGGAACCGCCCTCGCCGGACCACCGCGGCCGGGCGGCACGGACCGGCGGGGCCGCACCCGGAGGAGATCCACACGGACGCGCTTCCGGTCCGGCCGCCGAGTCCCGGCGAGCGCCTTGTTAGCGACAACAATCAATGCCTTCGTGGATCGTCGAACCGCCGCGATCGGCGCTGCGGGCTCCGGCCCGCGGAGAGGGCCTCTCGAGGTCACAGAGCGCCCCTCAGCGGCACTTTTCCCGGCCCCGACACCCGCGCGAACGGTCGCCGACGTGGGCCGGGCGGACCGTCTCGCTATTTACAGGGTTTGATGTCAGCGATAACATTCTCGCCATCCCTGCTTCGTGGCGCCGCCGTCCGGGAAACCCCGGCGCCGCAGCCGGGCGGCGACGCGGACGGCGACCCCGTCGACCGCCGGACCCACCACCCACGAGCGCCCGCCGGTGACCGGCCGGCCCCTCTCCACTGCCGTGCCGCGTACGTCCCCGCGCACCCCGGGCGACGCCGCGCGATCGGCGGGCCGCTCCCAACCGGACGCCGGCACGGCCGGCGCCCGGCGACCGAGGAGGATCAGTGCGCAGATGGACCCGACGGACGCTCGCCGTCCTGGGCGTCGCGGCGGTGGCGCTCGCCGCGACAGTCACCGACCAGGCCGTGGCCCCGCGTCCCGCCCGGGCGCTGGACAACGGCGTCGCCCGCACCCCGCCGATGGGGTGGAACACCTGGAACACCTTCGGCTGCAACATCAACGAGACCCTCATCCGCCAGACCGCCGACGCGATCGTCAGCAACGGCCTGCGCGACCTCGGGTACAAGTACGTCGTCGTGGACGACTGCTGGTTCGACCCGAACCGGGACTCGCAGGGCAACCTCCAGGCCCACCCGCAGCGGTTCCCCAGCGGGATGAAGTCGCTCGGTGACTACCTGCACGCCCGGGGCCTGCTGTTCGGCATCTACCAGGTGCCGCTGGACAAGACCTGCGCCCAGGTCGGCGGCGCGTTCCCCGGCGCCACCGGCAGCCTCAACCACGAGTACCAGGACGCGCGGCAGTTCGCCGCCTGGGGCGTGGACTACCTGAAGTACGACTGGTGCTCGTCCACCGGCACCATCAACGACCAGGTGGCGCGGTTCGGCATCATGCGCGACGCGCTGGCCTCCACCGGCCGGCCGATCGTCTACAGCATCAACCCCAACAGCTACCACGCCAAGACCGGGCCGCAGCGCAACTGGAGCGACGTGGCGAACCTCTGGCGGACCACCGAGGACATCACCAACGCGTGGAACACCGGCCAGACCAACGGCTACCCGATGGGCATCCAGAACATCGTCGACGTCACGGTGCCCCTGGCCGGGTACGCCGCGCCCGGCGGGTTCAACGACCCGGACATGCTCGAGGTCGGCCGAGGGGGCATGAACGACACCGAGATGCGCAGCCACTTCGCGCTCTGGGCGGTCCTCGCCGCGCCGCTGATGATGGGCAACGACGTACGGTCGGCGAACGCGGCCACGCTGGCGATCCTGCGCAACGCGAACCTGGTCGCGATCAACCAGGACACGCTCGGCCGTCAGGCGGCCCAGGTCTCCTTCGACGGCACCCGGCGGGTGCTGGCCAAGCCGCTGGCCAACGGCGACGTGGCGGTCGCCCTGTTCAACCAGGGCGGCTCGACCACCACCGTCTCCACCACCGCGGCGGCGGTGGGCAAGAGCGGCAACTCCTTCACGCTGCGCGACGCATGGACCGACGCCACCTCCACCAGCACCGGCACGATCTCCGCCAGCGTGCCCGCGCACGGCACCGTCGTCTACCGGGTCAGCGGAGGCGGCACCACCACGCCGCCGCCGGTCCCGACCACGTTCCGGCTGCGCAGCGAGTCGTCCGGCCGGTGCCTCGACGTGGACAACGCCGGCACCGCGAACGGCACCGGGACGCTGATCTGGGACTGCCACAACAACGCCAACCAGCAGTTCACCGCCAACGGCCAGGCGTTGCAGGTGCTCGGCAAGTGCCTGGACGTGCCGACGAACGCGACGGCCGGCACCCGGGTGCAGATCTGGGACTGCAACGGCGGCACCAACCAGCAGTGGACCATCAACGGCAACGGCACGGTGAGCAACGGGCGCTTCCCGTCGCTGTGCCTGGACGTCGACAACGCGGGCACCGCCAACGGCACCCGGGTGATCGTCTGGACCTGCCACGGCAACGCCAACCAACGGTGGAGCCGGGCGTGAGCGGCTACGGCCGGTGAACGGCGGTCGGCCGGACGAAGGGGCGAGCGTCCGGCCGGCCGTCACCGGGCGCCGGCGGCCCGGCGCTTGTTCCAGATGTCGAACGCCACCGCGACGAGCAGCACCAGGCCCTTGACCACCGACTGGACGGACTGGTCGACGCCCATGAGCTGCATCCCGTTGCTCATCACCGCCATGATCAGGCCACCCACCATGGCGCCGACCACCGTGCCGACGCCGCCGGTGACGGCCGCGCCGCCGATGAACGCCGCCGCGATCGCGTCCAGCTCGAACATGTTGCCCGCCGCCGGCTGGGCCCCGTTGGACCGGGACGAGTAGATCACGCCCGCCACGGCGGACAGGAAGCCCATGTTGACGAAGATCCAGAAGTTGACCCGCTTCACCCGTACGCCGGACAGCATCGCCGCGGGCAGGTTGCCGCCGATGGCGTACACCTGGCGGCCGAACACCGTACGGCGGGTGAGCAGGCCGTAGACGAGCACGAGCACGGCGAGCACGATCAGCACGATCGGCAGGCCCCGGGCGTGGGCGAGCTGCCAGGCGAACCACATGACCACGGCGCCGACCACCACGATCCGCAGCACGAACAGCGGGAACGACTCCACCGGCTGCTCGTGGCGCACCCGGGCGACCCGGGTCCGGAACACGCTCACCGCATACCCGACCACGGCGAAGGCGCCGATGAACAGCGTGAAGGCGTCGTAGCCCTGGCCGCCCAGCAGACCGTTGAGGAACCCGGCGGCGACCCGCTGGTACTCCTCCGGGAACGGCGACAGCGAGATGTTGTCCAGCACGCGCAGCGTCAGACCCCGGAACAACAGCATGCCGGCCAGGGTGACGATGAACGCCGGGATGCCGGCGTACGCGACCCAGAGCCCGTGCCACGCACCGACCGCGACGCCCACCGCGAGCGCGGCCAGGACGCCGGCCCACCAGGGCATGCCCTCGCGGATGACGAGCACCGCAGAGACCGCTCCGGTGAGCGCCACCACCGATCCCACGGACAGGTCGATGTGGCCGCCGATGATCACGATGACCATGCCGATCGCGAGCACCAGGATGTAGGAGTACTGGAGGACGATGTTCGTCAGGTTGCCGGGGCTCAGCGAGACGCCGTCGGTGAGGACCGCGAACAGCGCCACGATCACCACCAGGGCGATGTAGATGCCGCTCTGCCGCAGGTTGCCCAGGATCAGCGCGCGCGGATCGCTGGTGCCGGTGTGCAGGGTCGCCGCCGCGCCGGTGTCCGGCGCGGCGATCTTCGTGGCGGGGGGAGGCTTCGTGCTGGTCATCGGACGAGATCCCTGTCCTTGGTCATGAGTTCCATCAGGTTCTCCTGGGTGGCCTCGGCCACCGGCATCTCCCCGGTGATGCGGCCGGCCGCCAGGGTGTAGATGCGGTCGCACATGCCGAGCAGCTCGGGCAGTTCGGAGGAGATGAGCACGACGGCCTTGCCGTCGGCCACCAGCCGGTTGACGATCGTGTAGATCTCGAACTTCGCGCCGACGTCGATGCCCCGGGTCGGTTCGTCGAGGATCAGCACGTCCGGGTCGGTGAACAGCCACTTCGCCAGCACGACCTTCTGCTGGTTGCCGCCGGAGAGCTTGCCCACCACCGACATCACGGTCGGCGCCTTGATGTTCATGTCGCGCCGGCCCCGCTCGGCGACCTGGATCTCGCGGTTGCCGTCGATCCAGCCGTGCCGGGCCAGCTTGTCGAGCGCGGCGGCCGAGACGTTGCCCCGCACGTCGTCGATCAGGTTGAGGCCGTAGTGCTTGCGGTCCTCGGTGGCGTAAGCGATGCCGTTGGCGATGGCCTCGGCGACAGTGCGCGCCCGTACCTCGCGGTCCTTGACGAACAGCCGGCCCCTGATGTCCCGGCCGTACGCCCGGCCGAACACGCTCATCGCCAGCTCGGTGCGCCCGGCGCCCATCAGGCCGGCGATGCCGACGACCTCCCCGGCCCGCACGTGCAGCGAGGCCCGGTCGACGACCAGGCGGTCCTGCGTCGGGTGGCGCACCGACCAGTCCTCGATGCGCAGCACCTCGTCGCCGGGGGTCACGCTGCGGGTCGGGTAGAAGGCGGCCAGGTCGCGGCCGACCATGCCGCGGATGATCCGGTCCTGGGTGACGGCGCCGTCGGACATGTCCAGCGTCTCGACGGTACGGCCGTCGCGGATGACTGTGGTCGAGTCGGCGACGGCGGTGATCTCGCCGAGCTTGTGCGAGATCATGATGCAGGTGATCCCCTGGTCGCGCAGCCGGCGCATCAGGTCCAGCAGGTGCGCGGAGTCGACGTCGTTGAGTGCCGCTGTGGGCTCGTCGAGGATCAGCAGCCGTACCTTCTTGGACAGCGCCTTGGCGATCTCCACGAGCTGCTGCTTGCCGACGCCGAGCTGGATGACCGGGGTGACCGGGTTCTCGTGCAGCCCGACCGACCGCAGCAGCGCCGCGGCCTCCGCGTTGGTCCGGTGCCAGTCGATGAGCCCGCCGCGGCCGCGGCGCTCGTTGCCGAGGAAGATGTTCTCGGCGATCGACAGGTAGGGCACCAGCGCGAGTTCCTGGTGGATGATGACGATGCCGCGGGCCTCGCTGTCCTGGATCCCCCGGAACCCGACCGGCTCGCCGTCGAAGACGATCTGGCCGTCGTAGCTGCCCGCCGGGTAGACGCCGGACAGCACCTTCATCAGGGTCGACTTCCCGGCGCCGTTCTCACCGCAGATCGCGTGGATCTCGCCACGCCGTACGGCGAGCGAGACGTCCTGGAGCGCGGTCACGCCCGGGAAGGTCTTCGTGATGCCACGCATCTCGAGGATGTGATCGCTCATGGATATCCGTCCTGCTCGTGGTCGTGGTGTCCGGAGCGGACGGGCCCGGTGGCGCGGGCGGCCGCGGCCGCCGGGCCCGTCGCCGCGGGTCAGCCGGCCCGGCCCGCGGCGACCTCCTGCTCGGTCAGGTAGCCGGAGTCGATCAGGACGGACTTGATGTCCTCCTTGTAGACGGTCTGCACCGGCAGCAGGAACGCCGGCACGACCTTGACGCCGTTGTCGTACGCCTTGGTCTCGTTGGCCTTCGGCTCCTCCTTGCGCAGGAACGCCTCGGCGGCGATCACCGCCTGCTCGGCCAGCAGCCGGGTGTCCTTGAAGACGGTCGAGCTCTGCACGCCGTCGTTGATCAGCTTGACCGAGGCGACCTCGGCGTCCTGGCCGGTCACCACCGGCATCTTCTTGGCGCCGCCGCGGTAGCCGGCGTTCTGGAGCGCGGTGATGATGCCGCGGGACAGGCCGTCGAACGGCGACAGCACGCCGTCGACCTTGCTGCCGTCGTTGTAGCTGGAGGTGAGCAGGTCCTCCATCCGCTTCTGCGCGGTCTCCTGCTGCCAGCGCAGGATGGCGGCCTGCTCGATCTTGGTCTGCCCGGACTTGACCTTCAGCGTCCCGGCGTCGAAGTACGGCTTCAGCGTGTCCATCGCGCCGTTGAAGAAGAACCCGGCGTTGTTGTCGTCGAGCGAGCCGGCGAACAGCTCCACGTTGAACGGGCCGGTGGCGGTGCCCTTGGCGCCGTCCTTGGTGAGCAGGCCGAGCCCGACCAGGAGCGCGTTGGCCTGCGCCACGCCGACCTTGTAGTTGTCGAAGCTGACGTAGAAGCTGACGTTCGGGCTGTTGCGGATGAGCCGGTCGTAGGAGATGACCGGGATCTTCGCCGCCGCGGCGGCCTGGAGCTGGCCGCTGAGCGCGGTGCCGTCGATCGGGGCGATGACCAGCACGTCCGCGCCCTGCGTGATCATCTGGTCGATCTGCTGCGACTGGGTCGGGATGTCGTCCCCGGCGTACTGGAGGTCGACCTTGTAGCCCTTGGCCTGGAGCTTCTCCTTCACCGAGTTGCCGTCGGCGATCCACCGTTCCGAGGTCTGCGTCGGCATCGAGACGCCGATCGTCAGGTCGCCGGGCTTGGCCGAGCTGGTGTCTCCGCCGCCTCCCGCGCCCTCGCCGCTGCAGGCGGCCAGGCTGATCGCGAGCGCGGCACCGCTGAGTGCGGCCAGAAGTCGTCTGCGCACGAGCGTCCTCCCTGTCGTGGCGGTCCCTGTGACACAGGTAACCCTCACGGGGAGTGTTAACGCTCACAAGTTGCCCCGTCAACCAATCGCGCGAAATGCGCATGTCTCTTTCTCGTAACAGAGACGACAGTCCAGGTCGGACGGGACGACGTAGCGGAACACCGCGGAGGCGACGGCGCGCCGCCCCCGCGGTGGCCCGGCTCAGGTCGCGGAGCAGGTGGGCGTCATGCCCGATCCGCTGCCGTTGCCCTGGAACCCGAACTCGGTGCTCTGACCGGCGCCGAGCTGGCCGTTGTAGCTCACGTTCGCGAACCGCACCGTGCCGCTGCTCCCGCTCGCGGTGGCGCTCCAGGTGTTGGTGATGCTCGCGCCGCCCGGCAACGTCATGGTGACGGTCCATCCCCGGGTGCCCGACGAGCCCGCGGTCACCTTCACCGTCGCCACGAACCCACCGGTCCAGGAGTTCAGCGACACCGAGGCCGAACACCCGCCCTGACCCGGCGGCGGGGTGGTCGGGTTGTTCGGCGGCGGGGTCGTGGTCGGCGGCGGGTTGTTGCCGCCGGCGTTCAGCGCGTCGAGCACCGCGTTGTACGCCGCCTTCTTGTTGCCCGCGCAGTCGAACAGCAGCGCGTTGTCCGAGCCGCGCCACGAGTCGCAGTCCCGCACGCCCCAGACCGTGATGCCGGTGCAGCGCGACACCGCCAGGCAGGCGCGGGTCACGGCGGCGTAGATGTTCGCCTGGTTGCCGCCGGTCATCACGTCCAGCTCGGTGATCTGCACCTCGACGCCCAGGTCGGCGAAGCGCTGGAGGTTGGCCTGGTAGTCGCCGGGGATCGTGGTGCCCAGGTGCGACTGGAAGCCGACGCAGTCGATCGGCACGCCGCGCGACTTGAAGTCGCGGACCATGTTGTAGATGCCCGTCGACTTCGCGTTGATGCCGTCGGTGTTGTAGTCGTTGTAGCAGAGCTTCGCGCCCGGATCCGCGGCGCGGGCCGCCCGGAACGCCGCCTCGATCCAGTCGTTGCCGGTGCGCTGCAGGTTCGAGTCGCGGCGCCCGCCGCTGCCGCCGTCGGCGAACGCCTCGTTCACCACGTCCCAGGCGTAGATCTGCCCCCGGAAGTGGGTGGCCACCTGGGTGACGTGGTTGATCGCGGCGTTGCGCAGCGCGCTGCCGGACAGGCCCTGTGCCCACGACGGCTGCTGGGCGTGCCAGAGCAGCGTGTGCCCGCGTACCGACATGCCGTTCGCGCGGGCGTGGCTGACCAACCGGTCGCCGCCGGTGTAGCTGAACCGCCCCTGCTGCGGCTCGGTGGCGTCCCACTTCATCTCGTTCTCGGCCACCACGGAGTTGAACTCGCGGTTCAGCACCGTGGCGTACGTGTTGTCGGACAGCTTGCCGGTGGCGACGGCGGCGCCGAAGTAGCGGCCCTTCTCGGCCGCCGCCGCGCGCAGCGTGGTGCCGGCGCTCGCGGCCGGCGCCAGGGCCACCGCCATCCCGGCGGCGAGCGCGCCGGCCAGGATGCCGGTGGTCAGCAAGGCTCTCTTTCGTCTCATGCGGATTCCTCTTCCGGGGGGTTGCGCGATGGTGGTGGTGCGACTCCCCGACCCCGCGTCCGGTGGCGGATGGTGTCGAGGTACGACCAGCGCGGCTCGCCCGGTGAGCCTTGCGGCGCTCATGCCCTGCCATCGACTGTGAGCGATAACATCCCCCGGCGTCAACCCCTTCGGCTCATCCCGGTCCTACGGGTACACGTCCTCGTGTGCCTTGCGGTAGTCGACGATCTCGCCCAGCCGTCCGGCGGCGGCGTGCGTCACCCAGGCCGGGTTGCCCAGCAGCGCGCGGCCCAGCGCGACCAGGTCGAACTCCCCGTCCGCCAGCCGCGCGGCCAGGCCCGCCACCGACTCCGGGCCGTCCGGGCGCAGGAAGTCCCGCCGCAGCCCGACCGAGCCGACGGTGATCGACGGCAGGCCGGTGAGACGCTTCGCCCAGCCGGCCAGGTTCAGCGGCGAGCCGGGGAACGCCGGCTGCCAGAAGCGGCGCTGCGAGGCGTGCAGCACGTCCGCGCCGGCCTCGGCGAACGCGCCGAGGATCTGCGCCAGCTCGGCCGGGGTCTCGGCGATCCGCGCGTCGAACGCCCGCTCCTTGAACTGGGAGAACCGCACGATCACCGGGTGACGCGCCGGGACCTGCGCGCGGACCGCGCGCACCACCGCCGCCGGGAACGCCGCCCGCCGCTCCGGCGAGCCGCCGAACGCGTCGGTCCGGCGGTTCGTGTACGGCCACAGGAACTCGTCGAGCAGGTAACCGTGCGCCGCGTGGATCTCGATCGCGTCGAACCCGGCCCGCACCGCGACCCCTGCTGCATTCGCGTACGCCGCGAGCAGGGTGTCCACGTCGGCCGCGGTCATCGCGTACGGCGCGGGACGGCCCGGCTCGCGTACCCCCGAGGGGGTCCACGCCGGACGGCCGTCGACCGGTTCGCGCAGGCTGCCCAGGTGCCACAGCTGCGCGGCGATCCGGCCGCCGGCGGCGTGCACGGCCTCGACCACTCCCCGCCAGCCGGCCTCGGCCGCGCCGGCGGTCATCCGGGGCACGGTGTCCTCGTGCCCCGCGCTGGGATGGTCGACCAGCACACCCTCGGTGACGATCAGGCCGATGCCGGCCGCGGCGCGGCGCCGGTAGTAGTCGGCCATCTCCGGCGTCGGCACGCCGCCCGGCGCGCGGTTACGGGTCATCGGCGCCATCACGAAGCGGGACGGCAACGGCAGCCCGGCGACGGTGACGGGTTCCAGCAGCGGCGTCACCGGCGATCCGGTGTCCAGGGTCGCGTTCATGACCCGACGCTAGGAGTTGACACCGGTGTCAAGGGCAAGCGCTCAGGCGGCCGGATCCCGGGTGTCCTCGGTCACTGTCATGTCGGACACCACGTCGTCGAGCACCGCGACGGCGTGCGCGAGCCGTGCCATCTCGGCTGTCATCCGGGTCCGCTCCTCGCGCAGCCGGTCGGTGAGCCACGAGGTGCGGACCTCCGGATCGGTCACGCAGGGCAGCAGCTCGGCCATCCGGCGGCTGCTCAGCCCGGCGTCGAACAGCCGCTGGATGAGCCGGACCCGGTCCACGGCCGACTCGGCGAAGACCCGCTGCCCGCTCGCGGTGCGCACGGCGGCGAGCAGCCCCTGCTGCTCGTAGTACCGGATGGACCGGGCGCTCACCCCGGTCCGCGCCGACAGCTCCCCGATCCGCATCGCGCCTCCCCGCTCGCCGGACCTCCATCATCGAGCATGCCGCGCCGGTCAGGACAGCAGCTCGACGTACCCGTCGGTGCCGTGCACGCGGATCCGCCCACCGTCCGGGATCAGCCGGGTCGCGTCCGGCACCGCCACCACTGCGGGCAGGCCGTACTCACGGGCGATCACCGCGCCGTGCGTCATCAGCCCGCCGACCTCCGTCACCAGGCCCGCGACGGCCACGAACAGCGGCGTCCAGCTCGGGTCGGTGTGTGCGGTGACGAGGATGTCGCCCGGCTCCAGGTCGGCGCCGGCCAGGTCCGCCACGACCCGCGCCCGCCCCTCGACGACGCCGGCCGAGACCGCCAGCCCGGCCAGGGCGCCCGGTGGCACGTCGTCGCGCCGGTACGAGCCGTTCAGCGCCTCGCCGTCGGAGGTGAGCACCCGGGGCGGGGTGAGCGCCCGGTGCGCCCGGAACTCCTCCCGGCGGCTGCGGATCAGCGCGGCGTCCACAGAGCCGGTGGCCGCGACCTCGCGGAACTCGTCGAAGGTGAGGTAGAAGACGTCCTCCGGACCGGCGAGCACACCGGCGCGCACCAGCCGGCGGGCCTCGCCCATCAGCGCCTGCTTGTAGACGGCGTAACGGCTCACGATGTCGTACTTCGGGTACTCCCGGTAGCCGGCGAACGTCCGTACCCGCTCGATCACGGCCTGCGTCTCGGCGGCCCTGCGCTCGCCGTCGGGGAGCGCGCGCAGGCGGTCCAGCACCTCCCGGGCCTTCGCCTCGGCCCGCTCCCGGCCCTGGGCGAAGCGGCGCGCAGCGGCGCCCGGGGCGAAGGTGCGGACGTTGTCCAGGATCAGCGGGACGAGCGTGGCCGGGTGCTCGCTCCACCGTGGCCGGGTGATGTCGATCTCGCCGACGCAGCGCATGCCGTACCGGTCGAGGTAGCCGGCGATGGCGTCGCGCGCCTCGACGCCGCCGGGCAGCTTCGGCAGCTCGTCCAGGAACCCGTCGCCGGCGGCGTCCCGCAGGAACGCCACCACCTCTGGGTACGCGCGGACCACGTCCGCCACGTCGAGCAGCGCCAGGCCCATCTCGGCGGTGACGTTGCCGGGCGCGGAGAGCGTGAGCGTGTCGGCGGCGTCGCGTTCGCCGAGCCACTCCCCCAGCTTGTCGTTGAGCCACCAGGTGGCCTGCATTCCCGCCATGATCACCTGGGCGCTCACCGGATCGGTGAGCACCCGCTTGTGCTCGGCGAACGCCTCGACCAGGAAGTCGAACAGCTCGGGTCCGGAGCGGCCGCGGACGTCGCGGCGCAGGGCGGCGAGAGACTCCCGGCTGCGTTCGACGAGCGTGGTGACGATCGCCGGGTCGGTGTCGATCGAGGGCGGCGGGCCGCCCACGGGCGGGCCGGCCGGGGCCGGGTCCGGCGCGGCCGGTACGACGTCCCGGGCGAGGACCGTGTCCAGCGCGTCCCGGGTGAGCGGGTCGGCCCGGCCGATCATGCCCAGGAACGCGGTACGACCCGCCGGGGTGGACAGGTGCGGCGTGGCGTCGACGAACAGCCGCCCACCCGCCTCGTGCATCGGCGCCATGGCGGTCAGCCGCCACATCGACAGGCCCAGCGGCTTCATCGCGTCGGTCATCATCTGTTGGTGGCCGACCGACAGGTAGACGTGGAACCGCCCGTCGGCGGCCGCCGGCACCGGGAACAGCGTGGTGATCGGCCGGCTCTGGAGGATGTGGATGTCGTCGCCGGTCAGGGCCCACTCGATGTCCTGCGGGCACCCGAAGCGCGCCTCGATCCGCCGTCCCAGCGCGGCGAGGCGTACCGCCTGCGCGTCGGTCAGCGCGGGCTGGGCCTGCCGCGCCGGGTCGACTGGCGTCTCCCGGGTGCCGCCGCCGGGCACCGCGTGCACCGCCCGCGCCTTCGCGCCGATCGTCCGGCCGGCCACCGCGCCGTCGCGCACCGTGAAGACGTCCGGGTTCACCAGGCCGGAGACCAGGGCCTCACCGAGACCGAAGCCGGCCTCCACCGAGACCACCGTCCGGTTCCCGGTCACCGGGTCGGCGGTGAACATGATCCCGGCCGCGTCCGGGACGACCATCAGCTGCACCACCACGGCCATGTCCACGGCACGGTCGTCGATGCCGTGGCGCCGCCGGTAGGTCACCCCCCGGTCGGTGAACAGCGAGGCCCAGCAGCGGCTCACGTGCCGCAGCACCTCGGCCGTGCCGACCACGTTCAGGTAGGTGTCCTGCTGGCCCGCGAACGAGGCGGTCGGCAGGTCCTCGGCGGTCGCGCTCGACCGCACGGCGTACGCGGCGTCCGCGCCGAGCCCGGCCAGCGCGGCGGTGACCGCCGCCGCGACGTCGCCCGGTAGCGCGGTCCGCTCGACGACGCGACGCACCTCGGCTGCGGCCGTCCGGAGCGCCGCCGGGTCGTCCGCGTCCGCGCGGGCGAGCCGGTCCAGCGGGCCGGCCAGCGACGGCGTCCGCGCCACCAGCCGGAAGGCGTCGGTGGTGACGCAGAAACCCGGGGGTACGCGCACCCCGTCGATCCGCGTCAACGCCCCCAGGTGCGCGCCCTTGCCGCCGACCGCGGCGATCCGCGTCTCGTCGACCTCGTGCAGTTGCCACACGTACCGTCCGGTCATGCCGTGCCCCCGTTTTCGCAGCTCGACCCGCATCGGCCGCTGATTCTGCGGCATCACCGGGGCCTTGCGGCAAGACCCGGGGTGCGATATACGTTGATAGTGGCGAGGAGAGGTGTCTCCTTGCCTTTCGTTTTGCCGCACCACGAACCCCTTCCCTGACCCGCTGCCGTCACGTGAGTCAGATCTCCCCGCCCCGGGTGGAGTGCCGGGGGCGCGACGGGGCAAGAAGCGACCACGAGGCCGCGACGCGGCCCGGACGAGCGGGACCGGACGGGGTGGGGGAGACTCGGGCGATGAGCGGCGCTGACACCGACCCGCGTACGCGTGCCGACGTCTTCGCCGTGGACGCGGAGATCGGGCCGGACCTGGCGCGGATCGACTGGTCGGCGCACCCCCTGGGCCCGCCGGACACCTGGCCGCAGAGCCTGCGGACCGCGGTGCGGATCCTGCTGTCCTCCCGGTTCCCGATGTGGATGGCCTGGGGGCCGCAGCTCAGTTTCTTCTGTAACGCCGCCTACCGGCGGGACACGCTCGGCCGCAAGTACCCGTGGGCGCTGGGGCTGCCGGCGAACGAGGTATGGGCGGAGATCTGGGACGACATCGGCCCTCGTGTCGACACCGTGCTGCGCACCGGCGAGGCGACCTGGGACGAGGGCCTGCTGCTGTTCCTGGAGCGCGCCGGCTACCGGGAGGAGACGTACCACACGTTCTCCTACAGCCCGCTGCGCGCCGACGACGGCAGCCTGGTCGGGATGCTCTGTGTGGTCAGCGAGGACACCGAGCGGGTCATCGGCGAACGGCGGATGGCCACGCTGCGCGACCTCGGCTCGGACCCGAGCGTCATCCGCACCGAACAGGAGACGCTCGCGTTCGTCAGCCGCCAGCTGGCCCGCAACCCGCAGGACCTGCCGTTCACGCTCACCTACCTGTACGACGACGACGGCGGCGCCCGGCTGGTGGAGGCGACCGGGCTGGCGGCGGGCCATCCGGCGGCCCCCGCCACGCTGTCCCCCGGCGACCCGGCCGCGCCGTGGCCGGCCGGCGCCCTCACCGAGGGCGAGTCGGTGCGGGTCGCGCTCGACGGCCCCGCCTTCACGGACCTGCCCGCCGGTGTCTGGCCCGCCGCGCCGGCCGAGGCGCTCCTGGTGCCGCTGCGCCAGCAGGGCGGAGCGCCGTACGGGTTCCTGGTCGCCGGGCTGAACCGCTACCGGGCGCTGGACGACGGGTACCGCGGCTTCGTCGAGCTGACCGCCGGGCATCTGGCCACCGGGATCGCCAGCGCCCGCAGCTACCAGGCGCAGCAGCGGCGCGCCGAGGAACTCGCCGAGCTGGACCGCGCGAAGACCGCGTTCTTCTCCAACATCAGTCACGAGTTCCGCACCCCGCTCACCTTGATCATGGGACCGCTGGACGAGTTGCGCGGCCGGTTGCAGGGCGCCGACGAGCAGGTCCGCACCGAGCTGGACGTCATCCGCCGCAACGGGCTGCGCCTGGGCAAGCTGGTCAACAGCCTGCTCGACTTCTCCCGCATCGAGGCCGGGCGGATGCAGGCCCGCTACGAGCCGGTGGACCTGGCCGCGGTGACCGCCGACCTGGCGAGCGTCTTCCGGTCGGCTATCGAACGGGCCGGTTTGTCCTTCGAGGTCGACTGCCCGCCCCTGCCCGAGCCGGTGCACCTGGACCGCGGCATGTGGGAGAAGGTGGTGCTGAACCTGCTCAGCAACGCGCTGAAGTTCACCTTCGACGGCACGATCCGGGTGGAGCTGCGCGCCGATGGCGACGCGGCGGTGCTGCGGATCTCCGACACCGGCATCGGCGTACCCGCCGACGAGATGCCGCGCCTGTTCGAGCGGTTCCACCGCATCGAGAACGCCCGCTCCCGTTCCGACGAGGGCAGCGGCATCGGCCTGGCCCTGGTCCAGGAGCTGGTCACGCTGCACGGCGGCGACATCGACGCGTCCAGCGCGGTGGGCCGGGGCACCACCTTCACGATCCGGCTGCCGTTCGGCACCGCCCACCTGCCCGCCGACGCGCTCGCCCCGGCGGGCACCGGCCGGGCGCCGGTGTCGGCCGAGCCGTTCGTGCAGGAGGCGCTGCGCTGGCTGCCCGCCGACCCGGGCGCCGCCGTCGGCGAGGGCGACCCGGCCGAGGGGCCGGTCCAGCCGCTGCCCGGTGGGGCGCCGGCCCGGGTCCTGGTGGCCGACGACAACGCCGACATGCGGGAGTACCTCACCCGGCTGCTGCGCTCGGCCGGACACGAGGTGCGGGCCGTCGCCGACGGGCGGGCCGCGCTGGACGCCGCCCGCGCGCACACCCCCGACCTGGTGGTCAGCGACGTGATGATGCCCCGGCTCGACGGCCTGCAACTGGTGGCCGCGCTGCGCGCCGACCAGCGTACGGCCGGCACTCCGGTGCTGCTGCTGTCCGCCCGCGCCGGTCAGGAGGCCTCGATCGAGGGGTTGGAGGCCGGCGCCGACGACTACCTGGTCAAGCCGTTCCCGGCCGCCGAGCTGCTGGCCCGGGTACGCGCGAACGTGGAGCTGGCCCGGCTGCGCAACCACCACGCCCGCTGGCGTACCGCGCTCGTCGACTCGTTGCAGGAGGCGTTCTTCGTCTGCGACGAGGACGGCGCGGTGGTCGAGATCAACGCGGCGTTCACCGGCATCCTCGGGTACGGAACCGAGGACCTGCCCTACCCCGCGGTGCACCCGTGGTGGCCGGACCGGGAGGCCGAGCCCGAGGCGCACCGCCAGGTGGCAGAGGCGTTCTCGAGACTCGTGGGGCAGACCCGTGGCACGTACACCGTGCCGGTGACCCACCGCGACGGGCACCGGATCTGGATCTCGGCCGCGTTCAACCAGGTCGACGACCCGGACAGCGGCCGCCGGATGATCGTCGGCACGTTCCGCGACGTCACCGCCGAGCACTACGCCGTGCAGCGGGAGACCGCCCTGGCCGGGCTCAGCATGCGGCTGTCGCAGGCCGACGACCTCACCGACGCGCTGCACGGGGTGCTGGACGAGCTGCGCAAGCTGTGGCGGGCGGCCGGCGTGCTCACCGCCGTCTTCCGCGACCTGCCCGCCCCCGAGGTGACCGCCACCGATCCGGCGGCCCGGTGGGAGACGTTACCGCAGGAGCGCCGGCAGGCGTTGCTCGCGCTGCGGGACACCCCGCTGCTGACCCCGGTGGCGACGCGTACGCACGGCGCCGGCATCGCCGTCGAGCATCCGCACGGCACCATGGCGCTCTGGATCGACCTGGGCGAGAAGCGGCCCTTCACCGAGCAGGACCAGACGCTGCTGGCGCTGCTGGCCGGCCACATCGGGCAGGGGCTGCACCGGGTGCACCAGATCGACCAGCAGCGGGAGACCGCGCTGGCCCTGCAACGGGCGATCCTCGGCCCGGCGCAGCTCCCCGCCGGTTTCGCGGTGCGGTACTCCCCCGCCGCGATGCCGCTCAAGGTCGGCGGCGACTGGTACGACACCGTCGAGCTGCCGGACGGGCGCATCGGCATCGTGGTCGGCGACTGCGTGGGACACGGCCTTCAGGCCGCGACGGTGATGGGTCAGCTGCGCAGCGCCTGCCGTGCCCTGCTGTTGCAGGACCCGAGCCCGGCCCGGACGCTCGTGGCGCTGGACCGGTTCGCCGCGCTGCTGCCGGGGGCGTCCTGCGCCACCGTCTTCTGTGGCGTCCTCGACCCGGCCACCGGCCTGATGCGCTACTCCAGCGCCGGTCACCCACCGGCCATCGTGGTCCGCGCCGACGGCACTCCCGAACTGCTGCAGCACGGCCGGTCCCGGCCGCTGGCCGTACGCCCCGGGCAGGAACGTCCCGAGGCGGAGGCGACGGTCCCGCCGCGCGCCACCCTGATGCTCTACACCGACGGCCTGGTGGAACGCCGCCGCCAGCCGATCACCGCCGGCATCGCCCGCGCCACCGACGCCATCCAGCAGGGCCACCACGCGCCGGTCGAGGTGCTGGCGACCGAGATCATGGACCGGCTCACCCCGGACGGCGGCTACCACGACGACGTGGCCCTGCTGCTCTACCGTCACCCCGGGCCGCTGGAACTGGAGTTCCCGGCCGAGTCGACGCGCCTGGCCGAGGTCCGCACCGCGCTGCGGGGATGGCTGGACCGCTGCGGGCTGGCCCCGGCCCACGCGTACAACATCCTGGTGGCGGCCGGGGAGGCGTGCGCCAACGCGATCGAGCACGGGCACCGCGACAACCCGGGCGGCCGGATCCGGCTGCGCGCCGCCGCCACCGCCGGCGCCCTGCGCCTGAGCGTCACCGACAGCGGACACTGGCGCGACCGGGACCAGCCTCCCGACCCGCACCGCGGCCGGGGACTCGTGCTCATGCGCGCGCTGATGGACAACATCAGCGTCACTCCGGGGGCCACCGGCACCACCGTCGACATGCAGGCGAGGATCACGCCATGAGCACGTCCCTGACCCTGACCACGAGCGACAGCCCCGACGGCGTCCGCGTGCTGGCCGCCGTCGGTGAGATCGACATGAGCAACGCGTCCGCCTTCGCCGACGCGCTGGCCGAGGCCGTACGCCCCGACGGCGAACCCCTGGTCGTGGACCTCACCAAGGTGGAGTACCTGGACAGCGCCGGGCTGGCCGCGCTGTTCCCGCACGCCGACCGGATCGCGCTGATCGCCGGCCCGCTGCTGGAGCCGTTGCTGACCATCTCCGGGCTGGCCGACCTCACCACGGTCCGCAGCGCCTGACGCCGTCGGGGCGTCAGGCGCTGTCGCGGGTCGGGCGCGGTCGCGGGGTCAGGTTCCGTTGCGCACGATCACCAGCGGCGAGTGGGCGTGGTGCAGCACCGCGTGGCTGACCGAGCCGAGCAGCAGCCCGCCCAGCGCGCCACGTCCGTGCGCGCCGACCACCACGAGCTGGGCGTCCTTCGACTCCTCCACAAGCACCCGGGCCGGGGCGCCGCGCAGCGACCGCTGCCGTACCGGCACGTCGGGGTAACGCTCGGCCCAGCCCGCGATCGACTCGGCGAGGACGCGCCGGGACTCCTCGGCGAGCGCCTCCGGGTCGTACACCAGGGGCAGGATGTCGCCGGGGCCGATCGGGGTGGGGTACAGCCAGGCGTGCACCACGATCAGCGACGCGCCCCGGCGGTCGGCCTCCTCGTACGCGTACCCGACCGCCGCGGTGGACAGCTCGGAGCCGTCCACGCCGACCACGACCGGGCCGTCGGCGCGCGCCTCGCCGCGCGTCACCAGCACCGGGCAGTGCGCGCGGGCCGACACCTGGAGCGTGACCGAGCCGATCAGCAGGCCGGCGAACCCGCCCAGACCGCGGTGGCCGAGCACGATCAGCGCCGCCTCGCGGGACTCGGCGACCAGCACCGCCGCCGGCGCGCCGTCGACCACCACGCCGGTGACAGGCACGTCCGGGGCGACCTTGCCGGCCTCGGCGACCGCCTCGGCGACGACCCGTTCGGCCTGGTTGCGCAGGCCGGCGCCGGCGGGCGCGCCCGGGGCCGGGGTGAGCGGCGCGCGGGTCAGCGGCCAGATGAAGGCGTGCACCACCTGCAGCGGCCGGTTCCGGTCGGCGGCCTCGCGGGCGGCCACCCGGACCGCGTCCAGCGAGGCGGCGGAGCCGTCCACGCCCACCACGACGGGGGCCTGCGAGTGGATCGTCATGTCGTCCTCCTTCACTCGTCCTCAGCCTGCCGGTCAGGCGGCCGGCCCGGCAGGGCCGGCGGGCCCGGCGTGGGGGCCGTTGGTCCCGCGGAAGCGGCGGGTCAGCCGCAGCACCAGCCCGGGCAGCACGCCGATCGCGGCGCAGGCGAGCAGGTCGAGCGCGCTGAGCGGCGAGGTGCCGAGCAGCTCGCGCAGGGGCGGCAGCAGCACGCCCGCCACCTGGAGCACAGCGGAGATCGCTACCGCCACCGGCAGCGCGAGGTTGCGCTCGCGCGAACCCGGGGTACGGATCGCGCGGACCGCCAGCGCCACGCCGAGCTGGGCGAGGCCGAGGACCACGAACACCACCGACTGCCACGGCCGGTCGGCCGCCGCGGCCCACACCCCGGCGCCGAGCGTCGCCGCGGCGATCAGCCCGCCGGTGACCAGCACGTCCCGGCCCAGGCCGGCGCCGAGCACCGACTCCTGCGGCGAGCGGGGCGGCCGGCGCAGCGTGCCCGGCTCGGCCGGTTCCGCGCCGAGCGCCACCCCGGGTACGCCGTGGGTGAGCAGGTTGATCCAGAGGATCTGCGCCGGCAGCAGCGGCACCGGCAGGCCGAACAGCGGGCCGAGCAGCATCACCGCGATCTCGGCGACGCCACCGGCGAGCGCGTAGCGCAGGAACCGGCGGATGTTGTCGTAGATCCGGCGGCCCTCGCCGATGGCGGTCGCCACGGTGGTCAGGTCGTCGTCGACGAGCACCAGGTCGGAGGCCTGCCGGGCCACCTCGGTGCCGCCGCCCATGGCCACGCCGATGTCCGCGCGGCGCAGCGCCGGGGCGTCGTTGACGCCGTCGCCGGTCATCGCCACCACGTGCCCCCGGTTCTGGAGGCCGGCGATGATGTCGAGCTTCTGTTCCGGCTGGGTCCGCGCGTACACCCGGGTCTCGGGGTGGGCGCGGCCCGGGTCGCCGTCGTCGCCGTTGGCGAGCGGGTCGCCGTCGCGCCAGAGCCCGAGCCGTCCGCCGATGGCGGCGGCGGTCGCGGGGTGGTCGCCGGTGATGAGGACAAGCCGGATGCCGGCCTCCTCGAAGCCCGCGGCGATGCCGGGGGCCGCGGCGCGCAGCGGGTCGCCGACCGCGACCAGGCCCAGGGGGCGCAGGCCGGTCGGCCGGGCCGGGTCGGGCAGGGTGTCGACCACCGCGGAGGCCACCGCCAGCACGCGCAGCCCTTCGGTGGCGAGCCGGTGCGCGGCGCCGGTCAGCTCGGCCAGTTCCGCGGCGTCGGCGTCCACCAGCGGTGCGGCCAGCAGATTCTCCGGCGCGCCCTTGCAGACCACCAGGTAGCGCCCGTCGCAGCGGCGGTGCACCGTGGTCATCCGGCGCAGGTCCTGGTCGAACGGGGCCTCCGCCACGCGGGGCCAGGCGTCGCGGGTGGTGTCCGGGTCCAGGCCGCAGCGGGCGCCGAACGTGACGAGCGCCGCCTCCAGCGGGTCACCGATCGCCGTCCACTCGGGCCGCTCGTCGGTCGGCGGCGTCACTGTGGCGTCGTTGCAGAGCAGCCCGGCGCGGGCGAGAGCGCGCAGCTCGTCGGGGGCGCTCACCGGCTCGCCCCGGTGGTGCACCTCGCCGTCGGGCGCGTAGCCGGTGCCGGTGACGGCGTAGCGGTCGCGGCCGGGGACGACCGCGTACTGCACGGCCATCCGGCCCTCGGTGAGCGTGCCGGTCTTGTCGGAGGCGATCACGGTGACCGAGCCGAGGGTCTCCACCGCGTGCAGCCGACGGGGGATGGCGCGGCTGCCGGCCATCCGGCGCGCACCCAGGGCGAGCGCCAGCGTGACGACGGCGGGCAGCGACTCCGGTACGGCCGCCACCACGAGGCTGACGGCGGTGACGGCCATCTGCGTGACCGGCCGCCCGTCGAGCACGCCGATCGCGAAGACCAGCCCGGAGAGCACCACGGCGGTCAGGCCGAGCACCCGGCCGAGCGAGGACAGGCGTCGTTGCAGCGGGGTGGGCGCCGGCCGGGTCGCCGCGACCAGGGCGCTGATCCGGCCCAGCGCGCTCGCCGCGCCGGTGCGCACCACGGTTCCGGTGGCGCGGCCGGTGGTGACCACGGTGCCGGCGCTGGCCTCCTCCCCCGCGACCCGGGCCACCGGCACCGACTCGCCGGTCAGCGCCGACTCGTCCAGGCTGAGGCGTACCGCGTCGGTGAGTTCCAGGTCGGCGGGTACCACGTCGCCGGCCTCCAGCCGGACCAGGTCGCCGCGGACCAGGTCGGCGGCGGGCAGCACGAGGTCACGGCCGTCGCGGACCACACGCGCGGTCGGTGCGGCGAGCCGGTCCAGCGCGGCGACGGCCCGGTCGGCGCGTACCTCCTGCACCACGCCGATCGCGGTGTTGATCAGGACGACCAGCACGATCACCGCGGTGTCCGGGTAGTCGCGCAGCAGCGTGGTCACCACGGCGGCGGCCAGCAGCAGCGCCACCAGCGGGTCGGTGAGCTGGCGGAACACCCGGCCGGCCAGCCCGCGCTTGCGCGGGGCGGCCACGGTGTTCGGGCCGTCGGCGCGCAGCCGGGCGGCCGCCTCGGCCGAGCCGAGCCCGGTCGCGGGGGCCGGAGAGATCTCGGTGGGCGTCGTCGCTGTCGCCGGCCCGCCGTTGATCACCACATCGTCCTCCATGTCGTCGCCGCCCGCGCCGGGCAATCCCAGCATGCGGCGCGAACCTACGTGGCTCGCAGGGCCGAGGGCCTGTCGGACCCGGGACCAACGGCCCCCCGCGTACGGGGCAGCGCGGCCCCCGGCGCGCCGGTAACGTCGGCGCGGTGAGCCGGACACGCAGCGCCACCGAGCCGACACCTCTGTCCCGTCACCGATGGGTCCGGTGGACGCTCGCGGTGCTCCTCCTCGCGTCGGCGGGGTGCGGGAGGGGGTTCGGGGAGGAGAGCGGCGACGCGCTGGCGCGTGACACCGCGGCGGCGGAGGCGAAGCAGCTCAACACGGAGCTGGGTCACCGCAACCGGGCGCGGGACGCCGGGTCGATCGCAGCGGCCGAGATCGTCCAGGAGCCGACGGACGCCGCGTCCGGCGGCGGTGCGACAGTCCGGCGGGAGGCGCTGGCCTGGTCCGGGCGCACCGCCGGGAACGAGCGGGCCACCGTCGACGTGCGGTTCGTGGTGACGGTGCCGGAGCAGCCGCCGGTGTCGATCGGTGGCGCGAGCAACAGCGCCGGTGAGGCCGCGCGCTGCTACCGCTACGAGTTCGAGCTCTACCGCTACACGACGTACCACGAGATCGACTGTCCGAGCGGCCCCGCTCCGTCGCCGCCCACCGCCGCGCCGGTGCCGAGGGTGCCCGAGGACGGGCGGCAGCGGCTCACCGCCGTGCTGCGCACCGCCACCCCGGACACGCTTGCGGGCGCCGTGCGGGCGGCCTTCCCACAGGACTGGATCAGCGTCGACACGACAGTGCACGAGGGCGCGCTCGTCGCCGCCGTCGGCGTACCCGCCGAGCGGGACTGTCTCCTGCTCGTCCGCACGCCGGCCGGGAAGATCGAGAGTCCCGGGTACGACCGGATCTGGCTGGAGCCGGGCGAGACCGGCTGCCGGACCGCCCTCTACGTGGCGCCGCCGCGCTGACGTACCGGTTTGCCGCGGGGCCGCCGGGGCACCTGACGGTCATGACTGATCCGGAGCAGTTCCAGCGGCAGCAGGAGGGCGCGCTCGAGCGCGGGCAGGTGTTCCAGGACGCCGAGGGGCGGCGTACCCGGGATCCGGGCGCCGGGGCGGAGAACGCGGAGAGTGAGGCCGACCGCAACGCCGAGCGCCTGGCGCGCGGCGAGGTGGGCCCGGGCGTCCCGGAGGACTGACGCGCCGGGCCGATGTCAATGTAGCGTTGACGGGTGACCCTGGACCGCCTGTCCGAGATCGCCGCGGCCGGGGTCCGGCTGGACGACCGCGAGCTGGACCTGATCGACCGGGCCCGGCACGACGGCGCCACCTGGGCCGACGTCGCGCGGGCGCTGGGCCTGGGCAGCCGGCAGGCCGCCGAGCAACGCCGGCAACGCCTCGTGGCGGCCCGGCGGACCCGCCTGGCCCGGCTCGACCCGGGCGGCTCCCCCGAACTGCCCGTGCTGCGGGCGGCAGTCACCGACCTGCACCGCTGGATCGAGACGGACCGCGCGTGGGACGGGCGCTTCGCCCGCGCGGCGTTGACGCGCCGCACCTGCGCGCTCGCGCTGGACGCCCCCGCCGGGCCGCTGTACGCGCTGGCCGCGCACCTCGCCGACGACCTGGCCGGGGCGGGGCGGCGGCTGCCCGCTCCGGCACGCGACGCCGCCCGGCGCATCGCCGCCGCGCTGTCAACATCATATTGACGTACGCCCAAGGCATTGCCCCGGGACGGCTCAACTCCGGAGGATGTGAGTCCACCAGACTCAACCTCTCGGGGGATCCATGCGCCGCAACGCCGTCCTGTTCGTGGCCGTCTCGCTGCTGTCCGGCCTCGGCGGCAGCGCCATGGCCCTGGTCTCCGGCATCTGGATCCTCGATCTCACCGGTTCCACCGGGCTCGCCGCGCTGGCCGGGCTCTGCGTCTACGCCCCGACGCTGGCCGGACCGTGGCTCGGCGGCCTGCTCGACCGGGTGCCCCGGCGTCCCCTGGTGATCGGTGTCGACCTCGCGCTCGCCGCCGCGCTGCTGAGCCTGCTGGCGGTGCGAGGGCCCGGCGAGGCGTGGCTGATCTACGCCGTCTCGCTCGCCTACGGCATCGGCTACGTGCTCGTCGACGCCGGCGAGACCGCGTTGCTGCCCGCCGCGCTCCCCCCGGCCCGGCTGGCCGACGTCAACGGCTGGCGGTCGAGCGCACAGGAGGGCATGAAGCTGGTGGCGCCGCTGGCCGGGGCGGGCCTGTACGCGTGGCGGGGCGGGCACGTCGTCGCGGTGCTCGCCGCCGCCGTACCGGTGCTCGCGGCCGCCCTGTACGGCGCGTTGCGCCTGACGCGGACCGCCCCCGCTCCCCCGGCCGCACGCCCGGCGCGGGTGCGGGACGGCCTCGCCGCGCTGCTGGCCCGGCGGGCGGTACGCGTACCCGTGGCGCTCGCGGCGGTGTCCATCGCGATGTCCGGGTTCACCACCGCAGCGCTGTACGACGTGGTGGTGACGGACCTGGCGCTGCCGTCGACGTTCCTCGGTGTGCTGGCGAGCGCGCAGGGCGGCGGGTCACTGCTCGCCGGGCTCGTCGTCGGCCGGCTCGTCCGTCGCCACGGCGAGATCACGGTCGGTGCCGCGGGCGCGGTCCTGTTCGCCGCCGGCTGTCTGGGGCGCTGCCTGCCCTGGTGGCCGGGCACTGTGGCCGCCTCGGTCGTCGTCGGTGTGGGTCTGCCGTGGACGCTCGTCGCGGCGGTCACCGCCGTGCAGACGTACACGCCGCAGGCGATGCTCGGGCGGGTCGCCGGGACCGCGAACACCGCGATGTTCGGCCCGATCACGCTGGCCATCCCGCTCGGGTCGGCGGCGGTCGCGGTCGGCGGCCGGCCGCCGCTGGTGCTCGCCGCGGTGGCGTGCCTGGCCGCGGCACTGGCGGCGGCCGTCCGGCCGCGTCGTCAACCGGCGGCCGGCGGGCCGGACAGGTGGCGGATCAGCTCCGGCCGGGAACGCAGCCGCAGCTTCCGGTAGACGTTGCCGAGGTGGTACTCGACGGTCTTCGGTGACAGGAAGACCCGGGCCGCGATCTCCCGGTTCGTCAGACCCTCCGCCACGTGCAGGGCGATCAGGCGTTCCTGGCCGGTCAGCCGGTCGACGGTCCGGTCGCCGGGCTCGGGCGGCCGCCGGCCGGTGGCGTCGATCTCGGTGCGGCACCGCCGCGCCCAGCCCTGTGCGCCGAGCGCCTCGAACAACCGCAGCGCGGCGTGCAACTGGACCCGCGCGTCCCGGCGACGGCGGGCCCGGCGCAGCCGCTGCCCGTAGCTCAGCAGCGTCCGGGCCCGTTCCAGCGGGACGACGGCGGGATCACACCGGGCCAGCGCCGCCGCGAAGACCTCGTCCAGGTCCGGTTCGCCGGCGAGCAGGCCCTCGACGCGCGCGGAGGCGGCGCGGGCGGCGGCACCACCCGTACCGGCCAGGTCGCGCAACCGCCGTGCCGACCGCTGCGGGTCGGACAGGTGCGCGTACGCCTCGGCCAGCTCGGCCGCGACGGGCAGCCACCCCGGTTCGGCGATGCCGCCGTCGCGCTGGGCCCGGCGGACCCGTTCCAGCTCGGTCACGGCGTCGTGCCAGCGCGCGCCCACCACCGCCGCGATCCCGGTGGCGTAGCGGAGCCGGACCTCGATCTCCCGGAACTCGCCCGGCAGGAGACGACGGGCGTCCTCGACGTGCGCGAGCGCCTCCGGCTCCTCGCCGAGCAGCGCCTCCACCAGGGCCAGCACGGCCAGCGCCTCCGCCCGCAGCACCGGAAGCGCCACCTGCTCGGCGATCCGGACCGCCTCGGCGGCGGCCTGGTACGCCGCGTGCAGCCGGCCGGTGCGCCACTCCAGCCCGGCGAGCCGGGGCAGGGCGTACGCCAGCAGGAACACGTCGTCGGTGGCGCGGGCCCGGTCGATCTCCGGTTCCAGCAGCGCACGCGCGGTGTCGTGTTCCCCGATCCAGCAGAACACCTCGGCCAGCTCCGCCGCCGAGCCGTCGGCGTGGCCGGCGCAGGCGGTGACCAGGGCACGGGCCGACGCGACCCCCTCGGGCAGCCCGGCCAGCACCTGCGCCGCGGCCAGCCGGATCGGCCCCTTCGGCCAGGTCGCGCCCGCGTCCGCGGCGGCCAGCTCGGCCACCCGCGCGCACAGCGGCACCATGCCGGTGACGTCCAGCCGCGCCCAGAACTGGTTGACGCGGGCGCTCATCAGCCGGGCCGCGCCGAGCGGATCCGCTTGCGCGTACGCCTGCGCGTCGGCCAGGTACGCCTCGGCGCCCGCCGTGTCACAGTGCTGCTGCGCCAGGTGGGCGAGCAACGGCTTGACCCGGCAACGCAGGTCGGCGCGCCGGGTCAGCCCGATCGCCTCCTCCCCCAGCGTGATCGCGTGCCGGCTCGCGCCCGCGTTGGCCCAGGCGCGGGACGCGGCGGCGAGCCGGGACGCGCGTACGTCCGGGTCCGGTGTGAGACGGGCGGACCGCTCGTACGCGCGCCTCGGCCACCACGCCGCCCCGGCGTTGCGCCCGCTCGGCGGAGTCGGCCAGCAACGCGGCGACGCCCTCGTCGGGCACTGTGGTGGCGGCCGCGAGATGCCAGGCCCGGCGGTCGGCGGTGTCGTCACCGGTGAGCGCCGCGGCCACCGCCAGGTGGGCGGCCCGCCGCCGGCCGGGGCCGGCGACCGAGTGCACAGCGGCGCGGGTCAGCGGGTGGCGGAACGTCACCTCGCGATCGGTCACCCGGATCAGCCCGGCGTCGACCGCCGGGTCCAGCACGCCCAGGCGCAGCCCGTCCGCCGCCAGGATCCGCTCCAGCAGCGCCGGGGTGGTGGCCTCGGTGACCGCGCAGGCGACGAGCGCGCGCCAGGTGTTGTCGGGGAGCCCACGGGCGTGCGCCAGGACGGTCATCTCGATGCGTTCGACGAGCACGAGAGGCTCCCGCAGCGGCAGCCACCCGTTGCGGTGCTCCTCGGACAGCGTCGCCGGCAGTTCGGTCAGCGCGAGCGGGTTGCCGGCGGTGGCCGCCGCCAGGTCGGCGGCGACCCGTGGGTCCAGGCCGGCGCGCATGGCGAGCCGGATCGCGTCGTTCCGCGGCAGACCGGTCAGCGGCAGCTCCGGCAGGCCGGGCGCGGGGAACGCGGGGGCGTCGCGGGCCGCGAAGACGACGGCGACCCGGTCCGCGAGCAGCCGCCGGGCGGTGAACAGCAGCGCCTCCGCCGAGGCCGGGTCGATCCAGTGCGCGTCGTCGACCAGGCAGAGCACCGGCGTGTCCTCGGCCGCCGTCGTGAGCAGGCTCAGCGTCGCCACGTACGCGGCGAGCCGGTTGACCGGACGGGAGCCGCCGCCGATGGCGAAGACGGTACGCAGCGCGTCGGCCTGCTGCGCGGGCAGATCGCCGAGCCGGTGCAGCAGCGGGCGCGCCAGTTGGTGCAGCGCGGAGAACGGCAGTTCCGCCTCGAACGGGGCGCCGGTGGCGCGCAGCACCCGCATCCCGGTGGACCGGGCGGCGCAGTGCTCCAGCAGCGCCGTCTTGCCGACGCCCGCCGCGCCGCGCACCACCAGGGCGCCGCCGTGACCGTCGACCGCGTCGGCCAGCAGCGCACCGAGCCGCCGGCACTCGTCGGCGCGCCCGAGCAGGGCGTCCCCGCCGGTGTCCGTGGCCGTGCCGACGGCACCGGCCGGCGCCGGACCACTGCCCATGACCGCACGCTAGCCGCCGGCGTCGTCAGGGCGGGCGGGCGCGACGCGAACCCGACAGGGGGCTCGCGCGGCCTCGTCGACTAGGAGGAACCCGGAGCCGGTGGCCGTCGCGGATCCCTAGCGTCGTCCCCAGTCGTCCGGCCGGTGACCACCGGCGCATCCGGGACGGCGACACGACTCCGAGGGGAGACACCATGATCGGGAAGAGAGCCGCCGGGGTGCTGGCGGCGGGACTGCTCGCCACCGGGCTCGGGGTGGCGTCCGGCCCGCCGGCGCAGGCCGCGACCGGCCACTACGCCATCGTCAACTACGGCAGCGGCAAGTGCCTGGAGGTGGACCGGTCCGGCGCCCCGTCGTCGCTCGGCGGCCGGGTCGTGCAGCGCACCTGCGACGGCCAGGCCGTGCAGCGCTGGTCGCCGGTGGGCAGGGACACCTACACGTTCGTCAACCAGTTCAGCGGCATGTGCGTGGACGTCCGCAACGGGGTGAACGCCGACGGCACGCCGTTGCAGCAGTGGGCCTGCACCGGCACGTCGAGCATGAAGTGGACGGTCGACCCGAACTCCTTCGCGGGGGTGCACCAGATCAAGTCGCAGATCGGCGGCCGGTGCATGGACGTGCGGGGCGGATCGGACGCCGACGGCGCGACCGTCCAGATCTACCGCTGCACCGGCTTCGGCAACCCGGCCCAGGTCTGGTCGTTCGCGGCCGTCTGACCGGCGCGGATGCGGCCCGTCCCCAGGGGTGAGGGGGACGGGCCGCACGATCGTCAGCGCCAGGTGTCGCTGACGGCCCGGGTGCCGCCGGCCGGCGTGGTGAACGTCCGGTTCGCGCCGGACTCCCAGATCACCGTGCCGTCCGGGTTCTTCTTGACGTACTTGTACTCGACAGCGGTGTTCGCGGGCAGGTCGACCGTGGCCCGCCAGACCGGATAGGCGGCGGGCGAGAGGGCGACGGCGGCGGACGGGTTCCAGCCGCCGAGCGCCGGGACGTTGCCGACCACGAACACGTTCTGTCCGTAGACGGTGGTCGCGGTGACGGAGAACGTGGTGGCCACAGCCGTGCTGACGGTGTCGCCGCGGAACGTCTCGGTCACCGCGTACGTGCCGGTGGCCGGCGTGGTGAGCGTCCGGTTCGCGCCGGACTCCCAGGTGACCGCACCGGCGGTGGTCAGCTTGACGAACTTGAACTCCACGCCGGTGGACCGGGGCAGGCTGACGGTGGCGCGGTAGGTGCCGCCGCCCTGCGCGGCGAGCTTGACGCCGTTCGCGGGCGTCCACGAGCCCAGCTCGGGGATGCTGCCGACGACGTAGACGTCCTGCCCGGCGGCCAGGTTCGCGGCGACGGTGAACGTGGTGGCGATCCGGTCACCCGGGCTGACCGTGGGGGACGCGGTCGGGGAGGCCGTCGGCGACACGGTCGGGGAGGCGGTCGGGGACGGGCTGGCACCCGGCCGGGCGTTCACGTGGATCGCGACCGCGTCGTTGGCCGGGAGGGTCACCGTGGCCCGGCCGCCGGACACGGTCACCGTGGAGCCGGTGCAGCCGCTGCCGGTGGCGACGCCGGAGATGACGTCGCAGTACCGGCCGTCGGCGAGCCCGGTGACGAAGGTGGCGGTGGTGGCCGAGCCGGAGTCGTTGACGCCGATCCAGGCCCGGTCGCCCCGGTGGAAGCCGATCACGTTGCTGTTCACTGTGGTGAAGTCCGAGACGGTCTTCACCGGCCGGGCGGCGTTGGCCCAGCCGACCATGCCCTTGACGCCGGTGGTGCGGCTCAGGCAGTTCCAGGCGGCGCCGCAGGTCGTGTCGGTGACCCGTCCGGTGCCGTCGTGCGGCGGGGACTGGTTGCGGTTGGACCAGGTGAAGCTGTCGTAGACCGACGGCTTGCCGTGCGGGTAGGCCAGCGCGAAGTAGTTCGCCAGCACGTAGTCGGTGCCGTTCTTGTACGACAGCACCACACCGTCGCGCTCCAGGTCGTGGTTGGTGACCATGGCGAAGACGTTGGCGCTCGGCGCGTCGAGGTTCCAGTTCGGCACGTTCGCCAGCGCCGAGATCGAGCCCTGGAACGCCGAGCGGATGCCCTTGGCGTACGCGAAGTCGAGCACGTCGCCGTTGCCGATGTACGCCCGGGCCTGCAACGCGGGATTACTGGCGCCGTCGAAGATCTCCTGTGCGACGTACGGACGCCGGCCCTCGGCGACGGTGTTGTTCAGCTTGCCCAGGATGGCCGCGAAGTCGTCCTTGCGGATGTGCTTGACCGCGTCGACCCGGAAGCCGTCTACGCCGAGCCCGATCAGGTCGTTGAGGTAGCCCGCGATCTTGTTGCGGACCGCCTCCTTCTCGGTGTAGAGGTCGGACAGCGACAGCAGCTCGCAGCTGGTCACCTGGGCCTCGTTGTTCCAGTCGCTGATCGCGCCGCCGGTCGGGCAGTTGTCGCCGGGGCGGTGGAAGTCGCCGGCGCCGTACGGCACGGCCGGGTAGCTGTAGCCGGAGAACTCGGTGCCGGCGTAGCCGCGCGTGCCGGCCGGGTTGTTGGTGCCGGCCATGTGGTTGACGACCGCGTCGACGTAGACGCGCACACCGGCGTTGTGGCACGCGGTGACCATGGCGGCGAACTGCTGGCGGTTGCCGAACCGGCTGTCCAGCTTGTACGACACCGGCTGGTACACCTCGTACCAGGGGTAGGCGCCGTCGGCGCTGGCGGGCAGCTTCACCGACTCCTGCGGCGGCGCCACCTGCACCGCGCCGTAGCCGGCCGGTCCGAGGTGGTCGGTGCAGGCGGCGGCGACCGAGTTCCAGTTCCATTCCCAGAGGTTGGCGGTCACCTCGCTGTCGTTCAGGACGACGGCGGCGCGGGCGGGGGTGGGGGTGGTGGTGGCAGCGGCGACGGCGACCGTGCCGCCGGCCGCGACGAGCGCGGCGGCGAGCAGCAGGCGACCGGCGCGGCCACGGGGGTGTGGCCTGGCGGATTGCATGGTCGGGGGACCTCTTCCGTGGGTTCGAAAGGGTGAGCGGGGGTGGGGCGGCCGTCCCGGGTAGCGAACACCATGCGCCATCCATGAAAGTCTTTGCAAGAGCTTGCGGCAAAGTTTTCGAAACCAGCAGGCAACACGAGTGGGCTCGGATTCCCGGCCACCAGCGGCGATCCACGCTGGACCGGACGATCGGGCGCCGGAGGCGATTCCCGCTGCTCGGGACGGGACGACCCGCTTCGCGGGACGATCGCAACTTCCGAGCAGATTTTCCAGCGTTTGCGGGCCGGGTGCGCCCGGCACCCGCCGGACACGGACGAGCCCCGGTCCGTCGCGTCGCGACGGACCGGGGCTCGCTCAGATGTGACGGATCAGGCCAGGTCGAAGCGGTCCAGCTCCATGACCTTCGTCCAGGCGGCGACGAAGTCGCGGACGAACTTCTCCCGCGCGTCGTCGCTGGCGTAGACCTCGGCGAGCGCCCGCAGCTGCGAGTTGGAGCCGAAGATGAGGTCGACCGCGGTGGCGGTCCACTTCACCTGGTCGGTCGCCAGGTCGCGGATCTCGTACACGTGCTCCTCGGACTCCGCCGCCTTCCACCGGGTGCCCGGGGAGAGGAGGTTGACGAAGAAGTCGTTGGTGAGCACGCCGGGCCGGTCGGTGAGCACGCCGTGCGCGGCGCCGCCGACGTTGTTGCCGAGCGCGCGCAGGCCGCCGACCAGGACGGTCATCTCCGGCGCGGTCAGGTTCAGCATGTACGCGCGGTCGACGAGCAGCACCTCCGGCTGGGTCTTCTCGCCCGGCCGCAGGTAGTTGCGGAACCCGTCGGCGCGCGGCTCCATCACCCGGAACGACTCGACGTCGGTCTGCTCCTGAGTGGCGTCGGTACGACCCGGGTGGAACGGCACAGTCACCTCGACGCCGGCGTCGCGCGCCGCCTGCTCGACAGCGGCCGAGCCGGCCAGCACGATCAGGTCAGCGAGCGAGATCTGGGCGCCGCCAGCGGCGTTGAACTCCTGCTGGATGCCCTCCAGGGTGGCCAGCACGGTGGCGAGCTGCTCGGGCTGGTTGACCTCCCAGTTGCGCTGCGGCTCCAGCCGGATCCGCGCGCCGTTGGCGCCACCACGCTTGTCGGTGGAGCGGTAGCTCGCGGCCGAGGCCCAGGCGGTGGAGACGAGCTGGGCGGTGGTGAGGCCGGACTCCAGCACCTTCGCCTTGAGCGCGGCGACGTCGGCGTCGTTCACCAGGTCGTGCGCGGCGGCCGGCACCGGGTCCTGCCAGAGCTGGGCCTCGGGCACCCACGGGCCGAGGAAGCGGCTGACCGGGCCCATGTCACGGTGCAGCAGCTTGTACCAGGCCTTGGCGAACGCCAGCGCGAACTCGTCCGGGTTCTCCAGGAAGCGGCGGGAGATCTTCTCGTACGCCGGGTCCACGCGCAGCGACAGGTCGGTCGTGAGCATGGTCGGCTTGTGCTTCTTCGACGGGTCGTGGGCGTCCGGGATGATCGCCTCGGCGTCCTTGGCCACCCACTGCTTGGCGCCACCGGGGCTGGTGGTCAGCTCCCACTCGTAGCCGAAGAGGATCTCGAAGAAGCGGTTGCTCCACTGGGTCGGCTTGTCGGTCCAGGTGACCTCGAGGCCGCTGGTGATCGTGTCGCCGCCCTTGCCCTCGCCGTACGTGCTCAGCCAGCCCAGGCCCTGCGCCTCCAGCGGCGCGGCCTCCGGCTCGGGGCCGACGTGCCGGTCGGCGGGGCCGGCGCCGTGGGTCTTGCCGAACGTGTGGCCGCCGGCGATCAGCGCGACGGTCTCCTCGTCGTTCATCGCCATCCGGCGGAACGTCTCGCGGATGAAGTGCGCCGCGGCGAGCGGGTCGGCGTTGCCGCGCGGGCCCTCCGGGTTGACGTAGATCAGACCCATCTCGGTCGCGCCGACGCCGGCCACCATGTCCTTCTCGGAGGCGTAGCGCTCGTCGCCCAGCCAGGTGTCCTCGGGGCCCCAGAAGATCTCCTCCGGCTCCCAGACGTCCTCACGGCCGAAGCCGAAGCCGAAGGTCTTGAAGCCCATCGACTCCAGGGACACGTTGCCGGCGAGCACCAGCAGGTCGGCCCAGGAGATCTTCTGGCCGTACTTCTGCTTGACCGGCCAGAGCAGCCGGCGGGCCTTGTCCAGGTTGGCGTTGTCCGGCCAGCTGTTCAGCGGGGCGAAGCGCTGCCCGCCGTCGCCGGCGCCACCGCGGCCGTCCTCGATGCGGTAGGTGCCCGCGGCGTGCCAGCTCATCCGGATCATCAGGCCGCCGTAGTGGCCGAAGTCGGCCGGCCACCAGTCCTGCGAGGTGGTGAGGACCTCGGTGATGTCCCGCTTGAGCGCCTCGACGTCGAGCTTGGCGAACTCCTTGGCGTAGCTGAACTCCGGGCCCAGCGGGTTGCCCTTGGACGAGTGGGCGTGCAGCACCGACAGGTCGAGCTGGTTGGGCCACCAGTCGCGGTTGCTGCGCGGACGACCGCCGGTCTTCGGGGTCGGCGAGTCGATCGCCGGGTTCTCGCTCTCGCTGCCGTGCGCGGTCACGGAGTCGTGCGCGACCGGGCAGCCGGCCGCCTCCTTGGCGTCCACGCCCTGCGGGCTGACGGGCCGGTTGTCCTGGGTGTCGCTCATCTGCTTCCTTCCGAACTGGCGGATCACTGGGCGGTGCGGTCGGCCGCGCAGCCGGGGCAGGTGCCCCAGTAGACGACCTCCGCCTCGTCCACCACGAAGCCGTGGTCGTCGGAGGCGGTGAGACAGGGGGCGCGGCCGACGGCGCACTCGACGTCGGCGATGGCGCCGCAGGAACGGCACACGACGTGGTGGTGGTTGTCTCCCACCCGCGACTCGTAGCGGGCCGTGGCGCCGGCCGGCTGGATGCGCCGGATCAGCCCGGCGTCGGTGAGTGCCCGGAGCACATCGTAGACCGCCTGGTGGGACACGGTGGGCTGCTCGGCGCGGACCAGGGCGATCACCGTGTCGGTGTCGACGTGCGGGTGGTCACGCAGCGCGGCCAGCACCGCCACGCGGGGCCGGGTCACCCGCAACGAGACCGCCCGGAGCTGCGTCTCGAAGTCGGCCGTCATGCGACGACCTTAGTCCGGTCTTTTGGAATGAATCAAGTTTTTGCCCAGGTGTGTCGGCCGTCACACCAGCAGGGTCCGGGCGCACGAAAACGGGGGTGCCGCGCGCCTCGCGACGCGGCACCCCCTCCCCGGAGAAGGGCTCAGGCGGCGGAACAGCTCGCCGTCGGTGTGTTGCTGTTGCCGTTCTTGTAGAGCGTGATGCCGAAGTTGTTGCCGTTGCCGTTCGGGCGCGCGGTGAGCGTGCCGCTGGTGCCGCTGATCGAGGCGTTCCAGCTGTTCTGCAGGCTCTGCCCGCCCTGGGTCTGGATGTTGACCACCCAGTTGCTGGTGCCGCTGACCGAGAAGGTCACGTTGAACCGGTCGCCCCACTCCTCGGCCCGGCTCACGCTGACCGTGCAGCCACCGTTGTTCGGCGGCGGGGTGGTCGGGTTGCCACCGCCGGTCCCGCCGATCGTGATGTTGGAGTTGCCGCTGCTCTGGTAGCCCTCGGTGGCCAGGATCTGGTAGTCGTGCGATCCGAGGTTCATGCCGTAGCGCGACCAGGCGTCGAAGTGGTTGCCGGAGGTGATGGTGCCGCCCACGCGCTTCGACTGGCGGACGCTCCAGTACTGGTAGAACGTCCGGGTGCCCTCGATCGAGGGGGCGTTGACCCGCTGGGTGCGGTAGATGTCGTACGTGCCGCCGTCGGAGGACACCGAGCCCATGTAGCCGCTGCCCGGCGGGCGCCAGCTGCCCCAGCTGTCCACGATGTAGTACTCGACGAGCGGGTTGCGCGTCCAGCCGTAGAGCGTCAGGTACGCGTTGCCGGACGGGTTGAAGCTGCCGGAGTAGCTGACCGTGCGGCGGCCGCCCGGGTTCCAGCCCTTGCCGGCGACGAAGTTGTTGATGTTGCTCCACTGGGTGCTGTACTGACCACCGTTGCCCATGGTCATGGAGACGTTGCCACTGTCCTTCCAGAAGGAATAGAAGTAGCCGTTGTTGGTGCCGGTGGAGTTCGACGTGACGGTGGTGTCGGCGTAGGCCGGACCTGACGCGACGGCCGTCGCCCCGGCGGCGATCAGCGCCACGGCGCAGGCGCCGCCGAGGACCATCCTGAGGCGTCCGCGCCTGCGGATGCCCGTACGGACGGGGGCGTCTTTCATGGACGGGTTTCCTCCCTGTGACGGCTGGCGGGCGGCCAGCTTCCGGTGGCGCGAGCCGCGGGTGCTCGCCCGCCCGCGGACGGCGGGACCGGGGCGACAGCCGCGCCACGGGTGGTGGTCGGACATCGACGTCAATCGAGATACGCCGATGGCCACAGTATTGGAGGCCCGGTTCATCCTGTCAACGAGTTCCGGAAATGTTGTGGTAACCGCCGTCCGGCCCTGAACGGCCGTTACGGCTGCCGGAAAGGGCCTCGGATCAGCATCGACATGTCGACTAAGGGCGCCCGACCGCCATTGAAGGCGACTTGATTCCGAAACTTTTCGGCCCTGTTCCGGATCAACACTGCCCCGGCTGCTCGGCGCGCGCGAGCGGTCGGGGCCGGGCCGGACAGTCCACATTTGACGGCTCGTCGGTCGGTCGGTTCAATGACGGCCGGACCGGAGTCGGACCCGATTCCGGCCGGGTGAACCGAGGACGTCGCGCACCCGTCCGGCGTACGTCATCACCGGAAGGACCGCCCTGTGACACCCGATGCCCCCGGCGCGCGCCCGCGGCCGCGCCGGATCCCGCGCGGCGTGGTCGCCGCCGGCGCCGCCGGGCTGGCGGCGCTGAGCCTGGTGGTCGCCGCCCTCAGCGGGAGCGTCGCCGCCGCCCGCGACGACGAGCCGGCCGCCCGGACCGTCTCCGCCGAGCACCTGACCGCGATCCGCACCGCGGCCCGGTCCTGCCCCGCGCTGACCCCGGCGCGGCTGGCCGGGCAGCTGATGGCCGAGTCGGGTCTGGACGCGCGGGCCGAGCGGACCGCGTCCGGCGGCCGGGGCCTGGCCGGGCTGGACGACGAGCGGTGGCGGACCTGGGCGCCGTGGCCGGACGCGCAGCGCACCGACAGCGCCGCCAACATCCTCGCGCTCGCCCACCACATGTGCGACCTGGCCGGGCAGGTTCGCGCGGCTGCCGTCCCCGGCGACCCGTGGCGGCTGTCGCTCGCCGCGTTCCACACCGGGTTCGAGGAGGTACGCGCCTCCGAGGGGGTGCCCTCGACGGCGGTCCCGTACGTCGACGAGGCAAGCCGGTACGCCGCCTACTACGGCCGGCAGGACGGTTTCGCCGAGACCGGCCCGGCGAACCGCGAGAGCGAACGCCGGCAGCCCAAGGCGGTCCCCGCCGCGTACGTCCGCCTCGTGGTGCGGGCCGGCTCGGTGTGCCCGCAGGTGCCGCCGGCCGCTGTCGCCGCGCAGCTGATGGCCTCCTCCGGGTTCGACCCGAACCTGCTCGGCGACGGCGGCCGCAAGGGCATCGCCCAGTTCCGGCCCGAGCTGTGGCGTGCGTACGGCCCGTCCGGCGCCTCGCCGTGGGATCCGCAGGCAGCGGTACCGGCGGCCGGCGCCACGCTCTGCGCGCTGCGGCGCGAACTGGCCGCGCTCGACGGCGACCCGGACCTGCTGGCGCTGGCGGCGCACCGCGACGGGACCGACGCCGTGCGCCACACCGGCGGCGACTTCGACGCCAGGACGCAGGAGTTCCTGCGCACGGTCCGGGAGTTCACCGACTTCTACGCCCTCGACGGCCGGCTGCGGGGCACGCCGGCGACTTCCGGCACGCCGTCGCCCGGCACCCGGACGCCGAAGCCGCCGGCCTCGTCGGCCGCGCGCCCGTCCACGTCGTCGCCGGCAGCGGGCACGTCGAACGAGCCGGAGAAGCCGGCCGCACCGGTCCGCCCGGCCGGCGCGAAGCAACTCGTCGGCAAGGAGACCGGCCTGTGCGCCAGCGGCGGCAGCGGTGACGGCGTACGCGTCGTGCTGCGGGCCTGCCGGGAGGAGCGCTCCCAGTGGTGGACGTTCGCGTCCGACGGCAGCGTCCGGGTCGAGGGCGGCCTCTGCCTGGACGTGGCCTGGGGCGAGAAGCGCGACGGCGTACCGGTGCAGACGGCGTGGTGCAGCGGCAACCCGGCGCAGAAGTGGGAGTGGATCGAGAGCCAGGGCCGGCGGTCGCTGTTCAACCGGGCCACCGACCGCTGCCTGGACGTCGACGGGCACGCCGCGGGCGCACCGCTGAACGCCTGGACCTGCGTGTTCAACGTGAAGCAGACCTGGTCGCTTCGCTAGCCGCGCGACCGGGCCCGCTGGCCGGACCGGATCAGGGATTCGAGCCCACGGCCAGCCCGAGCACCCCGCAGCAGGCCACGCCGACGACGGCCAGCAGGACCAGCATGACGCTGTAGTTGGACCACATGCCGAACCGGGTGACGTCGGTGCCGTAGCCGTCGTACACCCGGTTGCGCCACCCGCCGAAGCGGAACGCGAGGTGGTGCGCGGCCCCCGGCTGCACCGCGAGCGTCGTGGTGACGATCGGGACACCCATGAAGTCGGTGTACCGGATGTCGTGCGCGCCGGCCGGCACCGCGACGTGCCATGTCCCCTCACCGGGGATGGCGACCACCTGGCGGTCGATCTTGAAGCGGCTGGTCGCCGGCACGGGGATCAGGTACGGCCCGCGGTTCACCGAGACGACGAGCACGCCGCAGCCGGGCGGCGGGGTGATCGGGTGCGGGTAGGCGATCAGCGGGCTGACGCCGCCGGGCATCGGCGGGTACGGCTGCGAGGGGAGGTAGGACACGGCTGGATTCTGGCACGGCCGTGCCAACCGTCGATCCCCGCCGGTCAGCCCGCTCCGGGCGCTCCGGCGTCGGCCAGCAGCCGCTGTCGCATCAGGAACTTGCGCACCTTCCCGGTCGGCCCCATGACCACGTCGTCGTCGGGGACCGTCACCACCCGGCGCAACGTCGCGGCCACCGCCGGCCCCAGCGCGGCCCGGACCCGGCCGGTACGGTCGGCTGCCGGATCGGCGTCGGCGGTGAGCAGGAGCAGCACGTCGGTCACAGTCGTGCCGTCCTCCCCCGCCGCCGCGAGGACGGTGCAGTCGCGGACGTCCGGGCAGTGCCGGAGGATGCGCTCCTCGGACAGCGCGGTGTACAGCCAGGTGCCGCCGCCCAGGTCGACCGCGTCGCTGGCCCGGTCGACGTGGTGGTAGTCGCCGGCCGCGTCGCGGTACATCAGGTCACCGGTCAGGTAGTAGCCGCCCAGCCGCGTCCGGTACGTGGTGACCGAGTCGTTCCAGTAGCCGAGCGCCAGCGTCGGCGACTTCAGGCCGACGTGCCCCACCTGCCCCGGCGGGACCTCCTCGCCGGTGTCCACGTCGAGCAGCGCGATCTCGGCGAACGGGTACGGCCTGCCGACGCAGCGGTCGTAGCGGTCGCTGCCCAGCCGGTGGGTGATCCGGAACGCGCCGTGCCCCATCTCGGTGGAGCCGAGCATGTCGACGAACTTGGAGCCGGGGACGTCGACCATGCCGTCGCGGGTGTACGCGGGGTGGCTGCCGACGGCGACCAGCCGGCGGACGTGCGCCTCGTGCGCGCAGTCACCGGTGTTGAACCAGTTGCGCACCGAGCTGAGGTCGCGGGTGGTCAGGTCGACCCGGGCCAGTTCCGACCAGGTCACCGCGAAGCCGAAGACGCCGGTGGGACGCCACCGCTCGATCGCGTCCAGGATCGTCTCCGCGCTGCGCTCGAACGGGCCGCCCTGCGCGGACAGGCACAGCAGCTGGTAGCCGTTGCAGAGCGCCTGGTTGAGCGTGATGATGCCGGCGGCGTGCGCGGCCGGCAGCGCGGACATCTCCCGCACCTCGCCGTACGGCCGGGACTCGGTGAGCCGGACCGCGCGGATCGCGGCGAACAGGCCGTGGTGCGAGTGGACGATCGCCGCAGGTACCCGGGTGGTGCCCGAGGAGTGGGTGATGACCACCGGTTCCTCGGGGTGGTGCCGGTGGTGCGGCGGCGCCTGCGCCGGGTCGCCGGTGCCGGTCTGCGCCGCGTCGCCGAGGATCTCCACGCCGAGGTCGTGCCCGGCCAGCGCGGCGTGGTCGGCGTCGACCACCACGCCGGCCCCGCGCAGCCGCCTGACGAACTCGGCCGCCAGCGGGACCGGCATGTTGCCGTTCATCAGCGCCGGGATCGCGCCGAGCCAGGTCAGCGCCAGGAAGTTGAGGAACACGTCGGGCGCGGAGGTCACGTACACCGCGATCGGGTCGGCCCGGCGAACGCCGCGCGCCCGGAACCAGGCGGCCCGGGCCGCGACCCGGTCGGTGAGCGTGGCCAGCGACAGCGGCGTCCAAGCGGGGATGCCGTCGACGTCGGCGTCGAACGTCACCCGCGGCATGTCCATGTCGGCGCCGTGCTCGGCCAGCCGGAGCAGCACGTTGCCCGCGCCCAGCTCCATGTCGGCCGCCAGCGTCGCCCGGAAGTTGTCGGCACCCAACGAGTGGCCTCCTCAGCTGACACGCGTCACGGCCGCGCCCCGTACCGGCCGCCGAGCGGGGACACGATCAGGCTAGAGCGCCCGCCACGCTGAGACAATGGTCGATGTACGGCCGGTCAGGAGACCTCGCGGTTGAACAGGTGCGACGACCAGAACAGACTGGCGGCGGCCAGCCCGGACATGATCAGCGCGCCCTGCCACACCACGGTCTGGGTGATCTGGCCGGCGAACAGCGCTCGCATGCCGTCGGTGGCCCAGGCGAACGGGTTCCACACCGCGACCCGCTGGATCCAGATCGGCGCCAGCACGAGCGGGATGAGCACGCCGGCGAGCAGCGACACCGGCTGCCCGACGGTGTTCACCAGCACGCCGAGGCTGTTCTCGTTGCGTACCAGCAACGCGATGTCGTACGAGATCGAGGTGCTGAGCAGCACCATCACCGACAGCAGCGCGTACGACACCAGCAGGTTCGCCAGGTGCACCCGCAGGCCGAACGGCAGCGCCACCAGCGTGACCACGACGGCCTGCACCACGTTGAGGCACACGTGCATGAGCGCCCGGCCCAGCAGCAGGCCGGTCCGGCTCACCGGCGTCACCCGGCACCTGTCGATGATGCCCGCGCGCAGCGCGCTGAGCAGCCCGTAACCGGCGAACAGGCCACCGAACAGGCCCATCGCCACGAACAGGCCGGGCACGTAGATCCGGTACGCGTCGGCGTAGGACGCGGCGCCCCGGTCGACCATCACCACCTTGAGGAACGGCGCGAAGAGGATCAGGTAGGTGATCGGCTGGGCCAGGCTGAACGCGACCATCACCGGGTTGCGCACCATCAGGCCGGCCTCCTGCTGGAAGATCAGCCAGGTGTCGCGGACGAGTTTCACGCCGTACTCCTCTCGGCGTCCGGTCACTCGGCGAGCGACCGGCCGGTCTTGGCCAGGAACACGTCGTCGAGGCTGGGCCGGCGGGCCTCGATCGCGCCGGGCTCGATGCCCCTGTCGTAGAGCGCCCGCATGATCTGCGGGATGGCGGTGGCGGCGCTGTCCACGTAGAGCCGCAGCGTGCCGTCGACCGGCTCGGCCGCGTGCACGTACGGCGCCTCGGCCAGCAGCTTCGTCGCTGCCGGCAGGTCGCCGCCGGTCTCGCCCGCGACGTCGGCGGCGGCGAAGTCGATCGCGACCACGTCACCGGAGATCTCGCGTTTGAGCGCCGACGGGGTGCCCTCGGCCACGATCCGCCCGGCGTCGATGATCGAGACCCGGTCGCAGAGGCTGTCGGCCTCGTCCAGGTAGTGCGTGGTGAGGAAGATGGTCATGCCCTCCTCGCGCAGCCGCCGTACCTCCTGCCACATCCGGACCCGGCTGGGCGGGTCGAGCCCGGCGGTGGGCTCGTCCAGGAACATGACCTGCGGCGAGTGGATAACACCCAGTGCCACGTCGAGACGGCGGCGCTGCCCGCCCGAGTACGTCTTGATCTTGCGGTCGGCGAAGTCGTCGAGCTGGAACGCGCGGATCGCCCCGGCTGCCAGTTCCTGCGCCACCGACTTGGACAGGCCGTGCATCCGGGCCTGGAGCACCAGGTCCCGGCGGGCGGTGGAGTCGTCGTAGGTGCCGCTGGCCTGCGCCACGAAGCCGATCCGCCGCCGGACCTGCGCGGGCGCGCGCAGCAGATCGACACCGGCGATGGTGGCCGCTCCCCCGCTGGGCCGGATCAGCGTCGCGAGCATCCGCAGCGTGGTGGACTTACCGGCGCCGTTCGGGCCGAGGAACCCGACGATCTCGCCTCGGCGTACCGCGAAGTCGACGCCGCGTACCGCGTCGACGGTGGTGGCGCCGCGCCCGCGCCCGACCCGGAAGGACTTGCGTAGGCCGGTGGCCTCGATCATCGAGCCTCCTCGTGCGGCACGACGCCTGCGCGGGTGCGTCAGGCCAGGCTAGTTCGGCCCCGACTGTTGGACAACGGTCGATGCGTCAGGCGTCGGGAGCCGTCCGTGCCAACGCGGCGAGGTGCGTCGCCGCCGCGCGGGCGCCGCCGGCCGTTGCGAACGACTCCCCCACCCGGCGCGCGCCCGCCCGGTACGCGGGCTCGTCGAGCACCGCGATCAGGGCGGCGGTCAGCTCCGCCGGGGTCGCCGAGTGAAAGGAGACCTCCAGGCCGGCGCCGGCCCGGCGCACCTGACGCGCCACCGCCGGGTGGTCGTGCCGGATCGGCGCGACCACCACCGGCACGCCGTGTGCCAGCGCCTCGGAGACGGTGCCCAGGCCACCGTGGGACACCAGCGCGTCCAGCCGGGGCATCAGCTCCAGCACCGGCACCCGGGGCGCGACCAGCACGTGCGGCGGCGGGTCGGGCACCAGGCCGGGGGCGGCGGTGAGGATCACCTGGACCCGGTCGGCGAGCGGCGCGGTCGCCGCCGTCATCCGCCGGTAGAAGTCGGCTGCGAGGTGCTCGGCCATCGTCCCGACCGTGACCAGCACGTGCCGGCGGCCGGGATCCCACGCGTCCCAGGCGAACGCGGGCGCGTTCGGCCGCCGTCCCAGCGCCGGCCCGGTGAGCACGCAGCCCGGCGGCAGCGGCGCCGGGCCGGTCAGCGCCGTGGTGGTCAGCCCGATCACGAGGTACGGCGAGAAGCGCAGGTCGATCGTCTCGTCCACCGGTACGTCGGTCATCGCCCACACCCGGCGGACCTGGGCGCGTACCCAGTCAGTGAACTCGGGCATCTCCCCGGTCGGCGGCGTCAGCTCCAGCATGCCGACGCAGAACGTCGCCCACGGCAGCCCGCGCCGGTGCGCGGCGAGCGCGCCGGCCAGCGCGTACTGGTCGGCCACCACCACGTCCGGCCGGTACCGCTCGACCGCCGAGTCGGCGGCGTCGCGGATGAACCGGTTGGCGGGCAGCACGTGCCCCTCCCAGAGGCTGCGCACGGAGTCCGGCCCGGACGCGCCGTCGGGGCGGTAGTAGCGCTTGCCGGTCGGGAACAGTGTGGCGTCCGGGCCGACCAGCGGACGCAGGTCGCTGCGCGGCCCGACCCAGGCCACCTCGTGCCCGGCCGCCTCCAGTTGCTGGGCGATGGCGACCGGGGCGTGCAGATGGGACTCCACCGGCAGCACGACGAAGAGGAAACGAGCCACGTCGATATGATCGCACGCGCGTTGACATCCATCGGCGTCACTGATCTGATCCGTGGCGTGACGGTACGCGTATGACGGCGATCGACGCCGTCTCGGTGTTCCTGCCGCAGCGCCGGGTGCCGGTCGAGAGCCTGGCCGCGCCGCTGGGCCTGACCGACATGCAGGTCCGCCTGTTCCGCCGCTTCCACGGCCTGACCGAGGTCCGTCGCGACCCCGGGCTGTCCCTGACCGACCTGCTGCTGCACGCGGCGGCCGGCCTCACCGCGCTTCCCGCGCTACGGCAGCGCGTGCGGTTCGTGGTGTACGGGCGGGCGTTCCCGGTGGTCACCCCCTATCCGGTCAACCCGCTGCACGAGGTGTGCCGCACGCTCGGGCTGGGCCACGCACTCGCGTTCACGCTCACCCAGCAGTCCTGCGCCAGCGCGCTGGCCGCGATCGACGTGGCCGGGCGGCTGCTCGCGTCCGAACCGGACACGCCCGACGGCCCGCCGCTCGCGCTGGTGCTCACCGGTGAGAAGGCGTTCACCCGCGACGCCCAGTTCATCCCCGAGACGTCGGTGTTCAGCGAGGGCTCCTCGGCCTGCCTGCTCAGCGCCGGAGGCGGCCGGGACCGGCTCCTCGCGTACGCCTGCCACCAGCGGGGCGAGTTCGACGTGGCCGGCGGCGAGTCCCCGGCACGGTTCCAGCGGGCGTACCGGCCGGCGCTGGCCGAGGTGATCGGCCGCGCGCTGGACCGGGCCGGGACGGCGCTGTCCGAGCTGCGGCTGGTGCTGCCGCACAACGTCAACCTGATGACCTGGAAGCGGCTGTGCCGGCTGATCGGGCTGCCGCTGGACCGGGTGCTGCTGGACAACGTGACCGAGGCCGGCCACGTGTTCTGCGCCGACGCGTTCGTGAACTACCGCACCGCCCGGGAGCGCGACCTGCTCCGGCCGGGTGACAGGTACCTGGTCGCGGCGGTGGGCGCCGGGGACGGCGCGACGTTCGCCGCCATGGTGTTCGAGCACTGACCGGCGTGCGGGAGGCCACCTTGGACGACGGGCTGCGCCTGCTGCGGGCCGCGCGGCACACGGTCACCGGCCCCGCCGCGCTGCTCGGCGATCCCGTGCTGCGCGAGCGCACCGCCGGCTACCTGGCGGACCTGACCCGGCCGTACGGGCTGCGCGTGCCGGACGGTCTGTTCGACGCGCCGTCGGGGGCGCTGGGTCAGTCGTACGGGGAGATGGCCGCCGAGCTGATCCGGGCGGTCGTGCCGCCGGACGAGCCGGTGGACCTGCTGGTGCTGGCGTTCGCCGTGCACGACGTGCTGCCCGGGCGGGCCACCGCGGCGTACCTCAGTCACGTGTGCCCGGGCACGCCGATGTCGTTCGCGCTCTGCGACCAGGGTTCGGCGGCGGCTTTCACCGGGCTGCGGATCGCCCGCGAGTACGGGTGCCGCCGCGCCCTGCTGCTCACCGTCGAGCAGGCGGTCCTGCCGTACGACACGGCGGTGCCCGTACCGGCCCGCCACCGGGCGGTGGCCATGCTCTACGGCACCGCCGCCGACGACACCGCCCGGACCGGCGGGGCGCGGGTGACAGGGCTGCGCCAGCACGCCGACGTCGGCCCCGGCGACGTGGCGGCGCTCGCGGCGGCCGAGGTGCACGAGCTGACGGCCGGGCGTACCGATGTCGCGGTCGTGCTCGGCGCCGACCTCGCGGCCGTGTGGCCCGGCCCCGGCGGCGGCGCGGTGACGACCGGTCCACCGAGGCAGCCGTCCACCGGGGTCTGGTGGGCGCTGCTGGACCGTCTCGCCGGGGACGCGGCGCGGCCCCGGCCGGTGGTGGTGGCCGACTACGAGCCCGGCCTGGGCTACCTGAGCGTGGCCGCGCTGGCGCCGGCGGGCCGGTCAGAGCCCGTCGGCGAGCGCGGCGCGGACGAACGCGCACAGCCGTTCGTTCGCCTCCGGGGCGCCGACGGTGATCCGGACCCCGGCGCCTGGTAGCGCCATCACCAGGATGCCCGCCTCCCGGGCCCGCTCGGCGAACGGCACGGCCCGCTCCCCCAGCGGCAGCCACACGAAGTTGGCCTCGCTGGGCGCCACGGTGAGCCCGAGGCCGCGCAGCGCGCCGATCAGGCCGGTACGCGCCGCCACCAGCTCCGTGCACCGCCGGGTCAGTTCGGCACCCACCTCCGGCGTCAGGCTCGCCACCGCCGCCGCCTGGGCGAGCGCGGAGGGGAAGAACACCGCCCCGGTGAGCGCGGCGGCCCGGGTGAGCCGGGGCGGCACCACGGCGTACCCGACGCGCAGCGCGGCGAGCCCGTACGCCTTGGAGAACGTGCGCAGCACGCAGACGTTGTCGTACGCGCGGTACAGGTCCATCCCGTCCGGCGAGCGCGGGTCGGTGACGAACTCGCGGTACGCCTCGTCCACGATCACCGGCACGTTGGCCGGGACGCGGTCGAGGAACGCCTCGACGTCGTCGCGGCGCAGCGCCGTACCGGTCGGGTTGTTGGGGTTGCACAGCAGCACGCACCGGGTCCGGTCGGTGACCGCGTCCGCCATGGCCGGCAGGTCGTGGTCGTACCCGCGCATCGGGACCGGCACGGCGCGGGCGCCGGCGTTGCCGATGATCAGCGGGTAGCCCTCGAACGACAGGGCGGGGTGGACGACGTCCGGGCGTGGTCCGAGGGACTGCACGAGGTGCTGGCACAGTCCGGCCGAGCCGGGGCCGACGAGGATCGCCTCGGGGCCCACGCCGAGCCGCGCCGACAGCGCCGCGACGAGCGCCGACGACGTGCGGTCCGGATAGCGCTGGAGCGTCGCGGCGGCGCCCTCGACCACCCGCCGGATCCCCGGCAGCGGCGGGTAGGGCGTCTCGTTCATGGACAGGTCGGCCGGGGGTTGCGTCCCGACGGCGGTGGCAGGCGTCATCATCGCTCACTTTCCGACGGGACCGGTGGGGACGGGGTGTGCGCGTGCCGGTCGGCCAGCAGCCCCAGTTGGTAGAGCCGGTCGACGGCCGACAGCGGCCGGACGTCGGTGCCGGAGAGGTTGCCGGCGGTGAGCCCGAGCAGCCGGGGGTTGGCGGCGGTACGGCGCATCATCCGCGCGCCGAGCAGCTTCGGCAGCCCGGACACGGCGGTGATCATGCGGGAGGCGTTGTGGCTGACGGTCGCGACGTGGTCGAGCCGGGGCCGCCGGGCCGCCTCGAAGGCCCGCAGCGCCCGGTCCACGGCGGCCGGTTCCGGCGCGCCGCCCTCGGCGGCCAGGCAGGCGGCGAGCGTCTCAGCGTCACCGAGGGAGCTGTTGACGCCCTGCGCCGCCATCGGGTGCACCGCGTGGGCGGCCTCACCGGCGAGCGCGAGCCCCGGTGCGGCCAGGCGCGCGCTGCGCAGCCGGTAGACCGCGAGCAACTGGCGCCGGTGCAGGCTCGCGCGCACGGCCGGTTCCAGCGGGCTGATCGCCGGGACGGCGGCGAGCAGCCGTCCGCACCACGCGTCCAGGTCCACGCGGCCCCGGAACTCGTCCGGTGTGACCTGCACATAGAGGCGGCACCGCCCGCCCGGCAGCGGGTAGACCAGGCAGAGTCCCCGGGCGGTGCGGTAGGCGGACACCTCGTCGGCCACCTCGGCGCTGTCCACGTCGAAGGCGACCAGGCCGTGCGGGTACTCCCGGCGCTCCACGCCGATCCCGGCCGCGCGGCGCAGCGGCGAGGACATGCCGTCGGCCGCGACCACCAGCGACGCCTCGATGTCCCGCTCGGCGCCGTCCGCGACGACCCGGACGCCGTCGATCCGCCCGTCGTGATCGCGCCGGACGCCTGTCACCCGCACACCCCACCGGACCTCCACGCCGGCCGGCAGCCGGTCGGTCAGCACCGCGCGCAGGTCGCCGTAGTCGGCGCAGAGGATCTGCCGGTACGCCCCGGGCAGGCCCGCGTAGTCCAGGCAGAGCAGCGGCTCGCCGTGCGCGTCGCGGATGGCCAGCCGCCCGACCGGGCGCGCGCCGGTGGCCCGCAGGGCGTCCAGCGCGCCCCAGGAGTCGAGGATGCGGACCGTCTCGGGCTGGAGGATCTCGCCCTTGGCGATCGACGCGGGAGCGCGCTGCCGGTCGAGCACGAGCACCCGCAGGCCGAGCGCGCCGAGCGCGTGCGCGCAGGCCAGCCCGGCCGCGCCGGCGCCGGCCACCACCACGTCGGCGGTCATCGGGCCATCGCCCCCGGTGCGGCGCCGGACCGCGTGGCGGCGGCCCGGCGGTACTCGCCGAGCGTCCGCAGCGCGAGCGCCTGGGTGATCACCGCGTTCGGGTACCGCATGTGGTGGCGGATGTAGTTGCACACCCGGGCGGCGGGCCAGGCGCCGTCCGGTCCGGCGGCGGCCACCAGCCAGGCGACGCCCCGGTCCACCGCGTCGGCGGCGTCCGGATCGCCGGTCGCGAGCAGGCCCTGCACCGCCCAGGACGTCTCCTCCACAGTGCCGCCGGTGCCGTCGCCCGGGCCCCACGAGCCGTCGGGCAGCTGGGTGTCGCGCAGCCACCGGGCTGCGCGGCGCACCACCTCGTGCCGGGCGTGCCCGACCCGGGACAGCGCGGCGACCACCACCGCGGTGCCGGAGGTGTGGTCGCGGTACCAGAGGTTCTCGAACGTGCCGTCGGGCGCGGCCCGGGTGAGCAGCCAGGCCGCCGCGCGGGCGATCGCCGGATGGTCGTCCGGATGCCCGGCGTCGTGCAGCGCGAGGATCGCCTGACTGGTGATGGCCGGGCAGGGTCCGTCGTTGGGGAGCCGGGTGTCGCGGACCCACAGGCTCCACGAGCCGCGGCTGTCCTGGCGGCCGACGAGCCACGCCAGTCCCTGGCGCAGCACCGGGTCGGTGCCGGCACCGGGGAGTCCGGCGAGCGCGGAGAGGATCTCGGCCGACTCCAGCGTGACCGGCCAGCCCCGGGCGTTCGAGTAGCTCCACCCGCCCGGCGGCACGTCAAGCACCTCGAACGCCTCCGTCTTGCGGGCGGCGTGGAGGAACTCCCGGGTGGCGTGCAGCCGGGGATCGTCGGCGTAGCCGGCCGCGATCAGCCCGGTCGCCGCGTACCCGGACCGGGTGAGGTCCAGGTTGCTGACCGCGTCCCAGGATCCGTCGGGGCGTACCGCCCGGCGCAGCCAGCCGACGACGGCGCGGGCGATGTCGGGCGCCTCGCCGCTGCGGGCCAGACCGAGCAGGACGAGCGCGGCCGGCCACGGGTCCTCGCTGAGCGCTCCGGTGCGGCCCTCGTGGTCGTGGATGGACCGCAGCAGCCGTACCGCCGCCGGACGGGCGCGGCGCAGCGTGGCCCGGCGCAGCCGGCCCGCGGGCAGCATGTCGGCCTGCATCAGGGCCAGCCCGACGAACGGCGCGGTACGGAACGACAGGCGCTGCCGGCGTACCCGGTCGAACAGGACGATCTCCAGCGGCAGCCGGCGCAGCGGGCCGGCCTCGGCTGTCATCCCGGCCATGGTGAGCAGTTGCCGGCACAGCAGCGAGATCGCCGGATCGGTGATGGTGTCGACGCCGCCGAGCGCGGCCAGCCGGGCGCGGCCCGCCGCAATCGCGTCGGCACTGTCAGCCGGTGCGCTCAGCGCCAGCGCGGCGACCGCCACGGCGGTGGGTACGACGGCGGTGCCGGCGCCCACGACGCCACCCCAGCCGCCGTCGTCGTGCTGCGCGCGGCGCAGCCAGGCGGTTCCGGCGTCGACCAGGTCGGCGCAGCCGGACGGGTCGGCGGCGTGCAGCGCGGCGACAGCGCCAGCGGTGCCGAGCACCGAGGCGGGTGGGTCGTCGCTGAAGGCGCCGTCGGGGCGGCGGCGACGGAACAGCGCCTCGGCACCAGCGGTGAGGGCCTTCCCGACGGCCTCGGCGGTCACAGCGGTCATGGCGCGTCCTCCAGAGGCAGTCGACTGTGGGTGGCGAGGGTCAGGCCCGCGACCGGCGGGCCGAGTTCGTGCCGGACGCGCATGCCGCGCTGCGCCAGCCAGGTCAGCAGCACCATCGGCAGCGCGAGCGCGAGCTGCACGGCGACGCCGAGGCCGAGCCCGACCGCCGCCGAGGCCAGCACCACCCGCTCGACGACCAGGACCGAGTGGGCGCGCAGCGCCACCAGGACGGGCATCCCGTCGCGGCGCGCCACCAGCGGAGCCAGCGCGGCGACGCCGGTGACCAGGACGACGAGCACAGTCGCCAGGTACGCCATCCGTGTGCCCGGCTCGGCCAGCAGCCCGGCGGTCACGGCGGCGCCGATCGTGACGGCGTAGAGCGCCACCACGGTCCGTACGGCCGCCGGCACGCCCCGCCCCACCGGCAGCGTGCGGTAGCCGCCGGCACGATCGCCGTCGATGTCGCGCAGCGCGCCGACCAGGTTGGACATGGCGTCGTGCGACCAGAACGCGACGACGAGCGCGAGCAGCACCGGCACCGCCCAGTCCCGGTCCGGCGCGAGGCCGGCGGCGAGCGCGCCGTAGCCGAGCGCGACCGCGCCGAGCGCGCCGCGGACCAGGTTGCCGGCGATCCCCCGGGCCTTGAACCACCTGCTGTACGCGACGATGCCGCACGCGGCCAGCAGCGCCGCCACTGTGGTGCCCCATCCACCGAGTACGGCCAGGACCCCGAGTGCGGCGAAGCAGGCGCTGCCGCACCACAGTGCCGTGCCCGCGCGCAGCCGGCTGGACGGGATCGGCCGGTGCGGCTTACTGCCGGCGTCGAGGTCGCGGTCGAAGTAGTCGCCGAGATAGTGGCCACCCAGCCAGCCGGCGGTGGGCGCGGCCCAGGCCGACAGCAGCAGCCACGGATCGTGGCCACCGGCCACTGCGGCGCCGGCCAGGCCGACGAGCCCGACGTACCAGAGGGTGTAGGGCCGCCAGGTCTCCACGTGGGCCCGCAGTGCTCGCACGGCGCCGGCCGTGCTCACGCCATCTCGCTCGTCATCCAGGCCGCGATGCCGGTGAGCACGTCCGCGCTCGCGGACGGGGTGAGCGCTGCCAGCTCGGCGCGGGCCCGCTCGGCGTGCTCCACCATCAGCCGCCGGGCGCCGTCGACAGCGCCCACCTCGCGGAGCAGGGCGGTGACCCACTCGACGTCGCCGGGACCGGCGCCACGGCGGTGCAGCACCGCCAGCAGTTCCACCCGTGCGGCGTCGCTGATCGCGTCGTAGGCCAGCAGCAACGGCAGCGTGGGGCGGCCGTTGTTGAGGTCGCTCGTCGCGGGCTTGCCGGTCTGCTCCGGGGTGGACAGGTAGGACAGCAGGTCGTCGCGGATCTGGAACGCGGTGCCGACGTGCTCGCCGTAGCGGGCCAGCCCGGAGGCCACCAGCGGGTCGGCGCCGCCGAGCAACGCGCCGATGTGGCACACGGCGCGGAACAGCGAGCCGGTCTTGAGCCGGATCATCTCCGGGTACCAGCGGGCGCCCGCGTCCAGGTCGCCGACGAGCCGCGCCTCCAGCGCCTGGCCCCGGCACAGGTCCTGGCCGGCCTCGGCGAGCGCGGTGACGGCGGCGACGACCGACGCCGCGGGGACCGCCCGGCCGCTCTCCACCATCGCCTGGAAGGCGTGGAAGATGAGGTGGTCGCCGGCCACGATGGCGCCGGGGATGCCGTACGCGACCGGGACCGCCGGGCGGCCACGGCGCAGCGTGTCGGCGTCGATGATGTCGTCGTGCACGAGCGTCGCGACGTGCAGGTATTCGGTGCCGAGCGCGGCGGCGAGGACGTCCCGTGGTGATCCGCCCACCGCCTCGGCGGCGTGCAGCGTCATCATCGGGCGGAGCATCTTGCCCGCCGGCAGCAGCGCGTAGCGCACGATCGCGTCGAGCTGGTCGGGCGTCTCCGGCCACCGCCGGCCGAGTTCGGCGCGCAGCAGCCGCCCCGATTCGCTGCGGGCCAGGTCGTCGATGAAGGGCGGATATCGCGTGGAGCCAGCAACCGTCATGACGCGTCGACCCTTTCGCCAGGGATCGGCTAGTCGCCACGCGAGACGTTACCGGTAGGTCCTCCCCGGAACAACCATTGATAAACGCGCATGGACATGGGTGGCGCAAATGTCGCGACAGCATTCTTCAGCACATTGACCGATGCGCAGAGAAATCCGCCGTTTGACCCACGGCCGCCATCTCGATGCATATACGTCAATGTTCGGGCGCACGGGACGGCACCGGACAGGTTCGGCTCCCCCGGGCCCGCTCAGGCGCCGGCGGCGAACTCCATGAGCGTCAGCCCGTCGGTGCCGTGGTAGGTGCGCCGGGGCGCCAGGCCCGCGGCGGCGGCGAGCGCGGCGAACTCGGGCAACCCGCGCTCCCGGCCGCCGACGAGGACCAGCATCCGCAGGTCGTACGGGGACAGGTGCGGCACGTGCGGCACCGTCGGCAGCACCTCGATGACGAGCACCCTGCCGGTGGTCCCGGCCGCCTCGGCGCAGCGCCGCAGGATCGCGGTGGCGTGGGCGTCGCTCCAGTCGGTGAGCGCGCGGGAGACCACGTACACGTCGGCGCCGGGCGGCAGCGGGGCGAAGAAGTCCCCCACCACGGTCTCGGCCCGGTCGGCGAGGCCGCAGGCGGCGAACGTCGCGGCGGCGGTGGCCACCGGCTCGTCGCGGTCGACGAGCGTGCCCCGCAGGTGCGGATGGGCGCCCAGCACCTCCCGCAACAGCCCGCCCGCACCCCCGGCCACGTCGACCACGTGCTTCGCCTCGTGCCAGGGGTAGAGCGCCGCGACCTCCGGGGCGGTGAACCGCTGCTGGCTGAGCATCAGCGCGTCGAAGTAGGCCCGGTGGTCCGGGTGGGCGTCGAGGTCGGCCCAGAAGTCGCGCCCGTGCACCTCCCGGTAGCCGGGCCCGCCGGTGCGGATCGCGTGCGGCAGGCCGGTCCAGGCCAGGTCCATCCGCGCGCCGAGCCCGCCGAGGTCCAGGTAGGCGCCGTGGCCGCCGCCGTCGCGGTCGCAGAGCAGCTCGCCGACGTCGGTGAGGCCGAACACGTCCGGCGACACCTCGACGAACACGCCCCGGTGCGCGAGGTAGCGCAGCAGGCGGCCCAGCGCGGCGGCGTCCGCGCCGCAGGCGTCGGCCAGCTCACCCAGACCGGTGACGCCCGCGGCGATCCGGTCCGGCACGCGCAGCGTCACCGCCGTGCGGACCGCGAACGGGGTGGCCAGGTCGGTGAGCCGGTCGAGCCGCTCCCCCGCGTCACCCTCGATCTGGGCATCGATCGACACCGGCGCCTCCTCCCGCGTCGCGGGCCGGCACCGCCGCCCCCGCCGGTGCGCATGCTTCCAGGCGTACGGCGGGTGAGTCAACGACGACGGCTGGTGAGGACATTCATGGACGTGGAACAATTCGCGGACCAGCCGAGGCGCGCAGACCGGAGGGATCATCGATGACCACATCCATCGCGGCCGAGGTCCGGCTCGTCTCCGGCGCGCTGGGCGCCGAGGTCCACGGCATCGACCTGAACACGCTCACCGACGAGGGTTTCGCGCTGATCCACGACCTGCTGCTCAAGCACCAGGTGGTCTTCCTCGCCGGTCAGACCGGGCTGACGCCGCAGGCGCACGTCGCGTTCGGCCGCCGCTTCGGCGAGGTGGAGCTGCACCCGTACCTGCCCCGGCTGGACGGACACCCGGAGATCGTCGTCATCGACTCCGCCGACGGCGGCAAGGTCGACGTCTGGCACACCGACATGACGTTCCACCAGAGCCCGCCGATCGCCTCGATCCTGCACCTGATCCAGTTGCCCGAGGTCGGCGGCGACACCATGTGGACCAACCAGTACCGGGTCTACGAGGCGCTCTCCGCGCCGATGCGGGACCTGCTCGACGGGCTGACCGCCATCCACGTCATCCGGATCGGCACCGAGTTCACCAGCCGCGCCGAACACCCGGTGGTCCGGGTGCACCCGGAGACCGGGCGCCGCTCGCTGTACGTCAACCGGCTGTTCACCTCGCACATCCCGCAGCTGACCCGCAACGAGAGCGACGCGCTGCTGGAGCACCTGTTCACCTTCTCCGAGAGTCCCCAGTTCACCTGCCGCTACCGGTGGCGGACCGGGGACGTCGCGGTGTGGGACAACCGGGTCACCCAGCACTACGCCGTGAACGACTACGACGGGCTGCGGCGCGGGCAGCGGATCACCGTGCTCGGCGACCACCCGACCGGGAACGAGCCCCGGTGGGAGCACTACGTCCCGGCACCCGGCGAGCGCTACTGGCCGGGCCGGGTCAACGCGGTGGAGAGCTACTGACCGCCGGTCACCAGGTGACCGGGAAGGAGGCGATGCCGCCGTTCATCCGGTCGTGCCGCCACGGGATCTCCGCCAGCGGCACGGCCGGAGACAGCGCCGGCATCCGGGTCAGCAGCGCCCCGAGCGACAGCTCCACCTGCATCCGGCCCAGCGCCGTGCCGAGGCAGAAGTGCGGCCCGAAGCCGAAGGTCAGATGCGGCACACCGGGCCGGCGGTCGATGTCGAAGACGTTCGGCTCGGGGAAGAACCGGGGGTCGCGGTTGCCGGCCCACGGGATCGCCATCACGCAGTCGCCGGCCCTCATCCCGACCCCGCCGAGGACCAGGTCCTCGCGGACCACCTGCACCCGGAACATGGCGCTCACCGACGTGTAGCGCAGGATCTCGTCGGTGGCCGCGGCGAGCTTGCCCGGCGCGGCCCGCAGCTTCGCCAGCTGCTCCGGGTGCTGGAACAACGCGCGCAGGCCCGCGCTCGTCGAATTGATCTCCAGCCCGCCGAGCAGCACCCCCATGGCCAGCTCGACCAGTTCGGCGTCGACCAGCTCGTGCGCGCCGCCGCCGCGGACCCAGGCCGAGAGCAGGTCGTCGCCGGGCTCGGCCCGCTTGCGCGCCAGCTGCCCGGCCAGGTAGTCCCGCAGCTCGGCCTGCGCGGTCACGGCGGCGGCCGAGCCGTACGCGGTGACCGAGTTCAGCCCCTCGATCCAGGCGTAGAACCGGGGCCGGTCGGCGGCCGGGACGCCGAGCACGTCGCACACCACGAGCACCGGCAGCGGCGCCACCAGTCCGGCCACCACGTCGGCCGGGCGCGGACCGGCCAGCATGGCGTCGACCAGCTCGTCCACCAGCCGCTGCACCCGGGGCCGGAACGTCCCGATGCGCCGGGCGGTGAACGCGCGGCCGGCCACCCGCCGCACCACGGCGTGCGCCGGACCGTCCATGTTCAACTCACGGGGGCCGCCGCCGTCCGGTGTCGCCGTCGCGCCCAGCGGCAGCCGGGAGAAGCGGGGATCGGCCAGGACGGTGCAGCAGTCCTCGTAGCCGAGCACCAGCCAGGCCGCCCGCCCGTCGGGCAGCCGCACCCGGCTGACCGGCTCGGCGACGACCATCTCCAGCAGCTCGGCGGGAAGGTCTCCGGTGAACGGTTCGAACGGATAGGAACGCAGCCCGGAATTGACTGTCACCGGGCCACCGGGCAGCTGATCGCGGTCCACGTCCGACATCGGCTAAGAGTCCAGCATCGGTTAGTCCGGCGTCAATATCCGTCGCATGCGTCCGCGGCCTTCCGCGTACCGGTGCCGATCCCCTAGCATCGGTTCTCCAGGGCTGCCGTTTCGCCGCGCGGATTGGTGGGATTTGACTGCGCCGCTGCGAATTCTGATGTCGACGTGGGGCTGGCGGTCGCATTTCTACAGCCTGGTCCCGCTCGGCTGGGCGTTGCAGGCCGCCGGTCACGAGGTGCGGGTGGCGAGTCACCCGTCGATGGCCGCCACGATCAGCGCGGCCGGGCTCGCCGCCGTACCGCTGGGCGCGGACGTCGACTTCGCCGAGGCGTTCGCCGGCCGGATCGGCACGGTGGCCCCGCTCGCCGGTTCCGCGTCGGCCGGCGCGGTCGTGCCGGCGATCACCGCCGACGGCGGGGTGGTCCGGTTCGCCGACGCCGTCCTCGACGACCTGGTCTCCTTCGGCCGGTCCTGGCGGCCGGACCTGGTCCTCTGGGAGCCGTTCAACCTGGCCGCGCCGGTGGCCGCCGCCGCGCTGGGCGTGCCGGGCGTGCTGAACCTGTGGGGGCCGGACTCCTCGACCACACTGCGCATGGACCCGGATCAGGTGGTCGGGCCGCTGGCCGCCCGGTTCGGGTTGCGCGCCGCCGACGTGCCGCTGGACGGCGTCCTGACGCTCGATCCGGTGCCGCCACCCATGCAGGTGCCGACGGCGCGCCCCGGCCGTCCGGTGCGGTTCGTGCCGTACAACGGTCCGGCCGTGGTGCCGGACTGGCTGCGCCGCCCGGCGGGCCGGCCCCGGGTGTGCGTCACGGCGGGCACCATGATGGCCGCCGCCGGGTTGCACGACCGGTTCGACCTGGGCGGGGTGATCCGGGCGGTGGCCGAGCTCGACGTGGAGGTCGTCGTGGTGGTCGAACCGCGTCAGCACGAGGGGCTGGGCCCGCTGCCGGCCCGGGTCCGCCTGGTCGACGGGCCGCTGGCCGTACGGCTGGTGCTGCCGACCTGCGCCGCGCTCGTGCAGCAGGGCGGGGCCGGCACCACCATGACCGCGCTCGCCTACGGCGTGCCGCAGCTCGTCCTGCCGCAGGTCAGTGACCAGCACTTCAACGCGGAACGGCTGGCCGCCACCGGCGCCGGCACCTCGCTGACGGGTGAGCAGGCCACCGCCGACGCGGTCCGGGAACTCGTCGGCGAACTGGTCGGTGACGGGCCCCGGCGACGGGCCGCGACGTCGATGCGTGACCGGGTCCACGCCATGCCCGCCCCCGCGGATCTGGTGCCGGCGCTTGCCGCCCTGGCCCGGGGCGGCCCGATCTGAGGAGTCGCAGATGACGCAGGAGCCACCGGCCATCCCGTACCCGCTCGCGCCGGCTCCGACGATCTACCACCCGTCGCCGGACTACACCCGGATGCGGGAGACGTGCCCGGTGGCCCGGGTCGAGCTGCCCGACGGGGCGTGCGCGTACCTGGCCACCCGGCACGCCGACGTGCGCCGGGTCTTCACCGACCAGCGGTTCAGCCGGGCCGCCGCGGCCGGCCCGAACCGCCCGACCCGGGAACTCGGCTCACTCGCCGAGGACTCGCTGATCGGGATGGACCCGCCCCGGCACACCACCATGCGCCGGGCCGTCTCGCACGCGTTCACCGTCCGCCGGGTGGAGGAGCTGCGCCCGCGGGTCGCGGCGCTCGTCGACCGGATGATCGACGAGCTGGAGGCCGCGGGTCCGCCGGCCGACCTGATCACGCACCTCTCCGGTCCCCTGCCGATCTCCGTGATCAGCACGCTGTTCGGCATTCCGGAGCGGGACCGGGAGCGGGTACGCCAGTGGTCGGACGCTCTCGTCGGCGACTGGGACGCCGATCCGGACGCGCCCCGGGCCGCGCTGGAGGCGTTCCGCGAGCTGATCGACGAGCGGCGCCGCGAGCCCGGCGACGACCTGATGAGTGCGCTCATCTCGGTCTGGGACGACCACGACGACCTGACCGAACGGGAGCTGGTGTCGGTCACCGCCGGGATCTTCGTGGGCGGGCACGAGACCACCACCAACCAGCTCAACCTGTTCCTGCTCGTGCTGGCCCGCCATCCGGAGCAGCTGGCCGGGCTGCGCGGCGACGATCCGGTGGCGGTGGCCCGGGCGGTCGAGGAGCTGTCCCGCTTCATCCAGCTCGGCGACAACGGGGTGTTGCTGCCCCGGGTCACGACCGAGGAGGTGGAGCTGGGCGGCGTACGCCTGCCGGCCGGCGCCGCGGTGCTGCCGGCGATCGCGTCGGCCAACCGGGACGCCACTGTGTTCCCGGGCGCGGACACGCTCGACCTGACCCGCGTGCACAATCCGCACCTGGCGTTCGGCGCCGGTCCGCACCACTGCCTGGGCGCGGCGCTGGCGCGGATGGAGTTGCAGGAGGCGCTGGGCGCGCTGCTGCGGCGGCTGCCAGGGCTGCGGCTCGCTGTCGACGAGGCGGAGCTGCGGTTCCGGCCCGGGCTGGTGGTGCGCAGCCTGGAGTCGCTGCCGGTGACCTGGGACCGGTGACCGGTCAGCCGCCCGCCGACCCGGGGACGACCCGGGTCGGCGCGGCGGCGTCGAGCGCCGCCTCCACCGCCACCTCCTCCACGCCGCGCAGCAGCCGTTCCGCCTGCTCCTCGGTGAAGCAGCCGAAGTCGAAGATGACCTGGAGGTGAACCGTCTCCGGCTGGTCCTCGACGGTGATGAAGACCTGCTCGGGCAGGTGGTCCAGCGGGCCGTCCCAGACCAGGAACGTCTCGTCGGCCCGGCGGCGGATCCGCTCGGCAGTCACCGGGTCGTCGTGCAGCCCGCCGTCGGCCGCCTGCCGGGTGGTCACCCGCCGGTCGTTGATCCGGCAGCTGATCCGGGCCGGGTACCCGCGTTCGGCGTCCAGCCGGTCCGAGACCTCGGCGAGCTGCGCCGGGTCGTAGTAGGCGTACTTCCCGGCGGAGACCGCGGCCCGGCGGGCGCGCGCCACCACCTCGTCCACGGTGGTGTCCGCGGTGTCGACGCGCAGCACGCCGTTCTGGCTGAGCGGGGCGATGGCCTCGGCGAAGCCCGGCCGGAACCGGTTGCCGACGATGAGCTTCGCGGTGAGCGGGCTGACGCCGGTGGCCCGGCCGATCGCGACCGCGATGACCGCGAGCAGCACGCGCGAGGTGTCCGTGCGGGTCCGCGCCGCGATGGCCCGCACCGCCAGGTACGCGGCGGGCGAGCTGAACCGGCCGTGCCAGTACCGGTGGCCCCGGCGCCCACCGGCCTTCGGCTCACCGAACGTCAGCGGCGGGACGTCCCGCAGATGCTCGGCCCAGTGGCGCACGGCCCGGTCACTGAGCCGGCGCAGCGGCGGCGTCTCCTCCCGCCGCCCCAGGTCGAGGATCTGCACGGTACGCGGGTCGGCGACCCGGCGGACCGGCCGGCCGGCCAGGCCGAGGTCGGCCAGGATCAGGGACGTGGCGGTGCCGTCCACCACGAGGTGGTCGATCGTCAGCACCCGGTGCACCAGCGCGCCGCGGTGCCGGATCACCGCCATCCTCACCGACCAGTCCCGGTAGAGGTCGTAGTGGCTGAGCAGGCGGGCGTGGCCCAGGTCGTAGGCGAACGCGGCCACGTCGGCCGGGTCCGCGTCGTCGGGCACGTCCACCACGTCCAGGACCGTCTCGCCGCTCGCCGACACGACCTGGCACGGGCCGCCGCCGTCGCCGGCGCCGAGCCGCATCCGCAGCGCCGGGTGCCGGGCCATCAGCGCGGCGAACTCGGCCGCCACCTGCTCGATCGTGACACCCGCGGGCATCGGGTGGGCGCCGCTGACGTTGTGCGTCCAGCCGGTCTCCCGCATGTCCTGCATGATGGCCTTCTGCCCCCAGGTCAGGGGCGCGGTGCCGGCGCCCGGCCCGGCGAACGCCACGGGAACCTGGGCCTGGACCGTCTGCGCGAACACCCGCTCATCAGAGCAACGCGCATCGGTGTGTGTCAACGTGACGGCGCACGGTTACGCTGCCGTCCATGCGGGACGCCGTCCGGGTCTGGATCGTCCCGGTGGCGGTGCCGGCGGACGAGCTGGCCCGGTACCGGGCGGTGCTCGACGCGGACGAGCGGAACCGGGCCGCGCGGCTCGGCGCCGGGGCGCTGCGGGACCGGTTCACAGTGGCGCACGGCGCGCTGCGCGTCCTGGCCGGGCGGGCTGCCGGCGCGCCACCGGCGGCCCTGACCTGGCACCGCGGCCGGTACGGCAAACCGGCGCTGACCGGCCCGTGGAGCGGCCTGCACACGAGCCTGTCGTACTCCGGCGACCTGGTGGCGGTCGCGCTCAGCGAGGGCCGCCCGGTCGGGGTGGACATCCAGCACGTCGCGCCGGGCGGTGACCCGGTGTCGGCGTCCGCGCGCTTCTTCGACCCGCGGGAGGCCCGGCACGTCGCCGCCGGACCGGACCCGGCCGGCCGGGCACTGCGGTTCACCCGGCTGTGGGCGCGCAAGGAGGCGGCGGTCAAGGCGGCCGGGGGCCGGCTGTGGCCCAACCTCGCCGTGCCGGTGCACCGGGCCGACGTGGTCGAGTGCGTCGAGCCGGCCGGCCCGCACCGGCTCGCCGACCTGCCCACACCCGCCGGGTACGCGGTGGCGGTCGCGCTCGCCGGCGACCGGCCGTACGCCGTCGAGTGCCACACCGGCCTCGGTCACGATCGGTGACGATCGCCGTACCCGTTGACACCTGCCGATGTCCCCTGCTCTGATGACTCCATGCCGACGCGCATGATCGACTCGTGGGACGCCCGGTGCTAGAACACGACGCGCCGGCCGACGCGCCGCCCCGTGACCAGGTCGTCGACCGCCTGACCGTCCTGCTGACCCGCATGCTCCGGCCGGACACGCCGGTCACCGAGCAGACCCAGCTGATGGACGACCTCGGCCTCAGCTCCTCGCTCGGCCTGGAGCTGCTGCTGTCGCTGGAGGACGAGCTGGAGATCCAGATCGACGTCGAGGAACTCGACGAGGATCGGATGGCCACGCTCGGCGACCTGGCCGACTACATCACCGCCAACTCCACCCCGCGCTGAGCAGGCCGAGACGTGGACCGGCCCGGCCTGAGCGTGGTGGTGCCCGCGCACGAGAACGGCTCCGCACTCGACGCGACGCTGCGGTCGCTGACCCGGCAGACGCTGCCGCCCGGCGACTTCGAGGTGATCGTCGGCGACGACGGCTCGGCCGTGGCGCTCGGCCCGGTGGTGGACGCCTACCGGGACCGGCTGCGGATCGACTACGTCCGCAGCGAGCGGAACCGCGGCCGCAGCGCCAACCGCAACGCGGCGGCGGCCCGGGCCCGCGCGGACACGCTGATGTTCCTCGACGCCGACACGGTGGCGCATCCCGGGCTGCTGGAGCGGCACCGCGACTTCCACTCCGGTCGCGCCGGCCGGCCCGGGGTGCTGCTCGGGCAGCGGTACGACCTGGACTGGGTCGGCGCGGACGCGCTGCGCCGGGGCGAACCGGTCGCCCCGGTGATGCTCGACGCCGAGCGTGGCGACCCGCGGCTGGAGGACATCGCCCTCCCGCAGCGGACGGACGACTTCCCGAGCGCGCCCTGGGTGCTGGGCCTGACCCACAACGCCTCGGTGGACCACGAGTCGTTCCGGCGGGTCGGCGGCTTCGACGAGGCGATGGTCAAGTGGGGCTTCGAGGACCTCGACTTCTTCTACCGGGTGTTCCACCTGCACGGCGCGCCGCCGGAGCTGTTCCGGCTGGACGTCGACGCGCTCTCCTACCACCTGCCGCACTTCCGCAAGACGTCGAACGGGCTCGCCTCGATGGACAACATGAAGTACCTGCTGCGCAAGCACCTGCGCTACGACGTCGAGGTGCTGTACGGGCTCAACACGTTCGGCCGGCACCTGGGCCGGATCCGGCTCTACGGCCAGGCCATCGAGGCGTATCGGGCCGGTGGGCTGGGCCGGCCGGACGTCCTGCCCGCGTCGCTGCGCGAGGAGCTGACGGCGAGCGCGGCGCTGATCGTCGGCAACGGCGTGTCCACGCTGGACCTGGGCGCCGGGTCGCACACGTTCGATCACGACGCGCCGGTCGGCGAGACGAACTCCCACCTGCTCGGCACCGTGCTCCAGCAGTTCAAGGCCGGCGCGCTGGACCTGATCGTCAACGTCGACATGTGGCGGTGCCTGCTGCCCGAGGACCTGCCCGCGTTCCTCACCCGGGGGCTGCTCAAGGCCGACCGGATCGAACTGGTCGCCACCCGGACCGGCCCGGACCAGCGCGCCCTGCTTCCGGTGCCGCTGGTCGCCGACCTCGACTACGTGGCCGACATGCTGCGCCCGCACTTCACCGTCGCCGTCGCCGCGTACGACACCGCCACGGTGATCACGCTCCGCTGAGGTACCCGGCCGGGCAGGGGGCCGCGCCGCTCAGGCGGGCCGGGCCAGGACGAGGCTGACGTTGTGCCCGCCGAAGCCGAACGAGTTGGACAGCACCGCGTCCACCGCCGTGGCGCGTGCCCGCCCGCGGATGTGGTCGACCTCGCCGTCGCGCTCCGGGTCGTCCAGATTGTGCGTGGGCGGCAGCAGGCCGCGACGCAGCGCCTCGACCGCGACGGCCGCCTCGATCACGCCGGAGACGCCGAGCATGTGCCCGGTCACGCCCTTGGTCGAACTCAGCGGCGGCGGGGCGGCGCCGTACACCTCGGCGAGCGCGGCCAGCTCGGCGGCGTCCCCGGCCCGGGTGCTGGTGCCGTGCGCGTTGACGTACCCGATGTCGCCAGGCACCAGCCCTGAGTCGCGGACGGCCATCCGCATGCACCGGGCCGCGCCCGCGCCGTCGGGGCGCGGCGTGGTCGGGTGGTGGGCGTCGTTCGTGGCACCCCAGCCGAGCACGTCGGCGTGCCGGTGGGCGCCGCGCGCGGCGGCGTGCTCGGCGCGTTCCAGGACGAACACCCCGGCGCCCTCGCCGAGGACGAGCCCGTTGCGGCGGCGGTCGAAGGGGCGGCTCGCGGCGGCCGGGTCGGCCCAGCCGCGGGCCAGCGCGCGGGCGTTGCCGAACGCGTCGGCGAACGTCGGGAACAGCGGCGCCTCGGCGCATCCGGCGAGCACCACGTCCGCCTCGCCGGCGCGCAGGATGCGCAGCGCCTCCCCGATCGACTGCGCCCCGGCCGCACACGCCGTGCCGATCGACGAGGTGTAGCCGTGGATGCCGAACTTGATCGCGATTCGGGCCGCGCCCATGTTCGGCAGCGTCCCGGGCAGCATGTACGGGCTGACCCCGAACCGGCCCCGCCCGGCGCGGGCGAGCACCTGTTCCTCCAGCGTGGACAGACCACCGACGCCGGAGACGACGACCGCCACCCGGTACGGATCGACGTCCTGGCCGATCCGCAGTCCGGCGTCGGCGAGCGCGTCCTCGGCGGCGCGCAGCACCATCACGATCGACCGGTCCACGACGCGTGACTCCGGGCCGGGCAGCACGCTCGCCGGGTCGATCGCCGGGGCGAACGCGGCGACGTCGACGACGCCGCGCAGCGGATGGCCGGCCGGGGGCCGGGTGAGCCCGGACCGGCCGTCGCAGACCGCGTCGAACACCTCGGCGGCGGTCGCGCCGACCGGGCTGACCAGTCCGATCCCGGTGACGGTGACCGGTTCGCGCACGCTCACCGGAACCGCTGCGCCGACGTGGGCGCCGGGACGCCGCGCGGCCGGGTGCCGTGCCCCGACATCGGTCAGTGCGCCGAGGCCGGTGCGATGCGTGCCGCCACCGTCCGGCTGAACTCGCCGACGGTCATCATGGCGAGATCCTCCGCCTCGTCGTCGTCGAAGGCGACCCCGAACCGGTCCTCCACACGTACCGCCAGCTCGGCCAGGCCGAGGGAGTCCACGTCGAGCCCGGCGGGACCGAAGACGGTGTCGTCGTCGACGTCGGAGACGTCGTACTTCATCTCGGTGAGTGCGGCGAGGAGGAACGCGCGGATCTCGTCGGTCATGCCCGGTGTTTCCCTTCCACGGTGTCCTGGCGGCGCACTCGACCTGCTCGACGGAACCTGTGAGGCGCGGAGCGGACACTCCGCGTAGCATCGACCTTACTCGATCGGATTGGTTTGGCAAGATATCCGGTCGGTCAGCCGTACCGGAAGCCGGTCGTACCCGCGCAGCATCAGCGCGCGGCGCGGCCCGGGTTCGGCGGCCAGCGCCGGGAAGCGGTCCAGCAGGCGGGGCAGGACCAGCCGTCCCTCGGTCCGGGCCAGCGTCGCCCCGAAGCAGTAGTGCGGCCCGGCGCTGAACGCCAGGTGCCGGTTGTCCGTGCGGGACGGGTCGAACCGGTCCGGGTCGGGGAAGCGGCGCGGATCCCGGTTCGCGGCACCGGTCAGCACCACCACCGTCCGGCCCGCCGCCACCGGCAGGCCGGCGACCTCGGTGTCCTCGGCGGCGTACCGGACCGCGAAGTGCACAGGCGGCTCGTACCGCAGGATCTCCTCGACGTACGACGCGGCCAGCGACGGATCGGCGCGCAGCGCGTCCCGCGCGTCCGGCCGCTCGGTGAGCAGCACCAGCCCGTTGCCGAGCAGGTTCGCGGTGGTCCGGAACCCGGCGTTGTACATGATGATGAGGTTGGCCAGCAGCTCGTCGGCGCTCAGCCGGCCGGGCTCGTCGTCCAGGCCGCGCAGCAGCGCCGAGACGAAGTCGTCGCGCGGCGCCGCCCGGCGTGCGGCGACCAGGTCGGTGAAGTACGCGGTCAGCTCCGCCGCCGCCACGTTGGCTGCCCGGACCTCGCGCATGGACCGGCGGCCGATCTCCAGCACCGCGTCGAACGCGCGGACCCGGGACGGGAACCACTCCCGGTCCGCCTCCGGCACGCCCAGCAGCTCGCCGATGACGTCACTGGGCAGCCGGAGCGCGAAGCGGGCCATGAAGTCGACCGGCCGGCCGTCCGCGCCCTCGGCGGCGAGCCCGTCGAGCAGGCCGTCGGCGATGCGCCCGATGGCCGGTTCCAGCGCGGCGACCCGGCGCGGGGTGAGGGCCTGGGAGAACAGGTGTCGGACCCGCAGGTGGTCGCCCTCGGCGGCGTTGAGCATCGACGACTGGAGGATCCGGATGACCTGGTGCTCGCGCCAGCGCACCCCGGCCCGGTCCAGGTAGTCGGCGCCGAGTACCCGGAAGACGGGGTCGCGCAGCACCCGGTTGACCGCGTCGTACCCGTGCACGACGAGCGCGTGCGGGTCGGCGGGCCGCAGCGCGACCGCCTCTCCCGCCTCGTGCAGCCGGGCGTAGAACGGGTACGGGTCGCGCCGTACCTCGTCGCCGAGCAGCTCGTCGAGGGAGATGGTCACGCGCATGGCCGCTCCTCGCCGACGCCCGCGAGCATGTCGGCGGTGGTGTGCGCCCGGATGCCGGGCGGCACCGGGTCGGCGAACCGGGCGACGACCGCCCGGACGTGGGCTTCGGCGGCCCCGGCCAGGCCGTCGTAGACGGCCGCGAACAGGTCCCGGGCCGCCCGGCGCGGCCATCCGGCGGGCAGCAGTTCCAGTGGCAGCCGCGGGTCGAGCGTGGGAAACCGCCGGTACGTGTCCATCACCTCGGTACGCGCCCGCACGGCGGCGGCGCCGTCGACGGAGCCGAGCCGCGACACCAGCGGCGTCCACCGCCGCAGGAACGCCTCATAGTGCCCGCTGATCGCGTCGACGTCCCAGGCGTCCACGGGGGCGCGCTGGCCGATCGCGTCCAGCGCGTCCTGCCGTCCCCGGAACACCGTGACCGCACCGAGGGCGAGCTGGGCCAGCCGGGCGCACGCGGGTCCGGCCAGCTCGTACGGCGAGATCCACAGCCCGTCGTAGAGCGGCGCGAAGCCGAGCCAGCGCAGCTGGCCGCGCAGGGCCCGGCGCTGCGTGCCGTGGTCCTGCGGCAGCGAGAAGGCGACGATCGTCCAGCATCCGTCCCACGCCTGCGTCTCGGCGGTGGAGGCGGTGATCCAGTTCCCGCCGGCGGACAGGTCGGCGGCGGCGGCGCGGCTGAGCCGGTAGAAGCTGTTGCGGCCCTGCCGGCTGCCCTCCAGCACACCGCGGCGGGCCAGCCGGCTGATCGCGGTACGCGCGCCGGCGCTGGTCACGCCGGCCTCGCCGAGCAGCGCGACGATCGCCGCGGACGGCAGCGCGGCGCGGGTACGCAGCGTGTAGTCGGTCAGGAGCGTCACCGCGACGCTCTGCGGCGAGGTGCCGGCCTGCCGCCGGGGCAGCCGCGGCGCCGGTCCCTCGTCCGGGTAGATCTCCTCGATGTCGAACGGGCTTGCCACACGCGCTCCGGGCTCGGCTCAGGGACGGTGCACCGACTGTAGACGAACGCCGCCGCAGCTCATCGGAGCATGTCGATTGACACTTCGCCGTCCGGCCGGAACACTATGTGCCACACGACGGAGCCGGGCCGGGCGAGCCACGTCAGTGGGTGAGGCGCGACACCGCGGCGGCCCGGGTCGCCGGCGCGGGGCGCATCCGCCCGACCCCGCCCGCACAGGGCGATCGAAGGAGTCTCCGTGAGAATCAGAGCCAAGATGGTGGTGGCCCTGGCCGCGTCGCTGGCGACGGCCGGCCTGGTGATCCCCGCCGTCCAACCCGCGTACGCGGCGTCGCTGACCGAGGTGACCAGCTTCGGCGACAACCCCGGCCGGATGCGCATGCACGTCTACGTCCCGGACGCCCGCCCGGCCCGTCCGGCCACTGTGGTGGCCATGCACGGCTGCGGCGGTTCCGGCCCCGGCTTCTACTCCGGCAGCGAGTTCGCCGGCCTGGCCGACCGGTACGGCTTCATCGTCATCTACCCCAGCGCGACCCAGCAGGCCGGCTTCGGCAACTGCTTCGACACCTGGTCCGACGCGGCCAAGCGGCGCGGCGGCGGCAGCGACCCGGTGTCGCTCATCTCGATGGTCCGCTACGTCCAGCAGCAGTACGGCGCAGACCCGGACCGGGTCTACGCCACCGGCAGCTCGTCCGGCGGCATGATGACCAACCACATGCTGGCGCTCTACCCGGACGTCTTCAAGGCCGGCGCGGCGTTCATGGGCGTGCCGTTCAACTGCTTCGCCGGCGCCGCCGACTATCCGCCCGGATCCAGCCAGTGCACCGGCGGGAACATGAACCGCACCCCGCAGCAGTGGGGTGACGCGGTCCGCCAGGCATACCCCGGCTACACCGGTCCCCGTCCCCGGGTGCAGTTGTGGCACGGCACCAACGACACGCTGGTGCCGTACTCGCTGCTCCAGGAGACGATCGAGCAGTGGACGAACGTGTTCGGCCTCAGCCAGACGCCCACGTCCACCGACACGCCGCAGTCCGGCTGGAACCGGCGGCGCTACGCCGACGGCACCGGCACCGTGCAGGTCGAGGCGTACAGCATCCAGGGCGCCGGGCACAGCCTGCCCTCGGCCGGCATGGCCGCGGCCGCGGTGGCGTTCTTCGGCCTGACCACCACGCCGGGCCCGACCACGCCCCCGCCGGGCCCGACCACGCCTCCGCCCGGCCCGACCACACCTCCGCCCGGCCCGACCACGCCCCCGCCCGGCACCGGCGCCTGCTCGGTGAGCATCGAGCTGAACGCCTGGAACAACGGGCTGACCGAGAACATCACCATCAGCAACACCGGTTCGGCCGCGGTGAACGGCTGGTCGCTGACGTTCACGCTGCCCGGCGGCCAGACCATCACCTCGGGCTGGAACGCCTCCTACTCCCCCGCCTCGGGTCAGGTGACCGCGCGCAACCTCGCGTACAACGCGGTCATCCCGGCTCGCGGCTCGACCACCATCGGCTTCCAGGCCACGCACACCGGCAACACCGCCCGGCCCGGCTCGTTCAGCCTCAACGGCGCACCCTGCACACTCGCCTGACCGGCACCGCACACTCCGGCGTTCTTCCCACGGCGCCGGGGACGGCCCCGCGACCCGAGAGGTCGCGGGGCCGTTTCACGCGTACGCCACGCCCACCTCGGCATAACGTTGAACCGAATGGTTCAGTGTCGTACGGTGAACCTCGTGGTTCAGCAAGAGACGCTCGACCGGGTTTTCGCCAGCCTGGCCGACCCCACCCGACGCGACATCCTGATCCGGCTCGGCGCGGGCCCGGCCACCATCAGCGAGCTCACCGAGCCCACCGGGATGAGCCTCACCGGCATGCGCAAGCACGTCCGGGCGCTGGAGGACGCGGGCCTCGTGGTGACGCGCAAGGTCGGCCGGTCCCGGCAGTGCCGGCTCAGCGAGGCGCCGCTGGACTCGGCCATGGCCTGGATCGCCTTCTACCGACGTCTCTGGGCCCGTCGCCTCGACGGCCTCGACGCCTACCTCACACTCACCACGGAGGACCGCGACCATGACGCTCCACATGCGAGTGACACGACACCTTCCGGGCACCCCTGACGAGGCGTTCGACGCCTACACTGACGCCGGCAAACAGAAGATCTGGTTCGGCATCCTCGACGAGCAGCCCGGCATCGTGGAGATCGACGTCGACCTGCGGGTCGGCGGGAAGCAGACCGCCGTCTGGGGCCCCTCCCCCGACATGCTGTTCCGCGAGACGCAGACGTTCCTGGAGATCGACCGCCCGCACCGGCTGGTCACCGAGTCGACTGGTACCGGCCCGGACGGCACGACCATGACCACGCGCATCGAGGTCACCTTCGAGGCGAAGGACGGCGGCACGCTGATGACCGTGGTGCAGAGCGGCTTCCCGACCCCGCAGCTGCGCGACTTCTTCGTCGGCGAGGTCTGGACCGGGGCGTTCGCCCGCATCGAGGCGTACCTGATCCGAGAGCACGCAGAGGAGACCTCCCGTGGCTGACCTGTCCCGCACCGCCGTCGTCGCGCTCGCCACCGCCGTCGCGGTGGTCGTCAACCTGATCGTGTACGCGATCGGCCGGGCGGCCGGCGGCAGCTTCCTGTTCACCGCCGACGGCCGGCGGGTCGAGGTCGACGCGGTGACCGTCGCGGGCTTCAGCGCGCTGCCGCTGGCGCTCGGGCTCACCGCCGTCGCCCTGCTGGCGTCCCGGTTCGCCTGGGTGGTCCGGGCGGCGCTGATCATCGGCCCGGCGCTCGCGGTGCTCACGATCGCCACCATGACGCTGCCCGCGGACCTGGACACCACCAGCAAGATCACGCTCGCGGTGTGCCACCTCACGCTCGCCCCGATCATCGTCGTCGCGGTGACCGCCCTCGGCCGGCGCGCGCGCCGCGCCACCGCGGGCCCGGTCGCCGCCTGACGCCGGGCACGGGGCGCCGCCCGCGGGACCGGCCCGCGCCGTCACGGAGTGTGGTCGGGTAGACAGCCGCCGCCGGCCCTTTTTGCCGACACCGTGTTGTTAACATGACGACATGGTGTCGACAAGTTTGAGAGGTGGCGGCTGATGTTCCTGGCCATTCGTGAGCTGGGGTTCGCGCGGCTGCGATTCGCCCTGATGGGGGCCGTGATCGCGCTGATCTCGGTGCTGATGGTGATGCTGTCCGGCCTGTCCGTCGGGCTGGTCCGTGACGGTGTCTCCGGCCTGCAGAACCTGCCGGTCACCTCGTTCGCCTTCGCCCACGGCGTGCAGCACGACTCGGCGTTCTCGCGCAGCGTGGTGGACGCCTCGGCGGTGGACACCTGGCGCGACCAGCCGGGCGTGGCCGAGGCGACCCCGTTCGGCAACACGCTCGTCAACGGGCGGACCGACGGTGGCACCGAGGTCGACCTCGCGCTGTTCGGCGTCGAGACCGGCTCGTTCCTGTCACCCGCCGTCAGCGAGGGCGACCGGCTCGGCCCGGCGGACGGGATCGTGGTGAGCCCCACCGCCATCGACGCGGGCCTGCGCGTCGGCGACACCGTGACTGTGGACCGGCTGGGCACGCGGCTGCGCGTCGTCGGCGTCACCGAGCAGCAGGACACGTTCGGCCACGTCGACGTGGCGTACGTGCCGCTGGCGACGTGGCAGGCGGTCAAGTCCGGCACCCCGGCCGGCGCGCAGGTGCCGGCGCAGGCGACCCAGGAGATCACCGCCGTCGCGGTCCGCGCGGCCGGCGGCGGCTCGGTGGACCTGGCCGCGGGCGACAAGGCCGCGGGCACGGAGAGCCTGACGCTCGACGAGTCGTACGGCGCCTCGCCCGGCTACACCGCCGAGACGACCACGCTCCAGTTGATCCAGGGCTTCCTCTACGCCATCTCGGCGCTCGTGGCCGGCGCGTTCTTCGCGGTCTGGGCGATCCAGCGCAAGCAGGAGGTCGCCGTGCTGCGGGCGCTGGGCGCCTCGACCGGCTGGGTGCTGCGCGACGCGCTCACCCAGGCACTGATCCTGCTGGCCCTCGCCATCGCCGTCGGCATGGGGATCGGCCTCGGCCTCGGCGCGCTGATCTCCGGCGGCAACGTTCCGTTCGCGCTGCACCCGCAGAGCATCGCCGCCGCCGCGGCCGGCCTGCTCGTGCTCGGCCTGGTCGGCGCGGCAGCCGCCGTCGTCCGCCTCACCTCCATCGACCCGGCGACCGCCCTGGGAGGCAACCGATGAGCAGCCGGACCACACCGTCCCTCTCGACGCCGGGCACCGCTGGAGCCGGCCTCGGCCTGGTCATGCGCGGCGTCCACCTGCGGCACGGCGACGGCGCGGAGACCGTGCACGCGCTGGACGACGTCGACCTGACCGTCGCGCCCGGTGAGCTGGCCGCGATCGTCGGACCGTCCGGCGCGGGCAAGTCCAGCCTGCTCGCCGTGGCCGGCGGGCTGGCCCGCCCCGATCAGGGCACCGTCACGGTGGCCGGGCACGACATGACCGTGTCCAGCCGCCGGGCGCGCACCGAGCTGCGCCGCCGGCACGTGGGGTTCGTGTTCCAGTCGGGCAACCTGCTGCCCGCGCTGACCGCCGCCGACCAGCTGCGCCTGCCGCTGCGGCTGGGCGGGCGACGGGAACGGTCCGGACGCGACCCGCTGGAGATGCTCGCGCACGTCGGCCTGGCCGGTAAGGCCGACCGCCGGCCGCACCAGCTCTCCGGCGGCGAGCGCCAGCGCGTCGGCATCGCCCGGGCGCTGATGACCGAGCCGTCGGTGCTGCTGGTGGACGAGCCGACGGCGGCGCTGGACCGGGCCCGCAGCCACGACATCGTCCAGCTGCTCGCCCAGGAGGCGCGGGAGCGCTCGGTGGCCGTCGTGATGGTCACTCACGATCACGACGTGCTGCAATACTGTGACACCATCTACGAGATGATCGACGGCAAGCTCGCCACGAGCAGCTGACCGCGACGAGCAGGGAGCGACGCGGACCGGACACGGGCGGCGGGAGACACGGGGAGGTCGCTGTGCCGAAGATCCAAGCCTCTACCGTCGCGGAACATCGGGCCGCGCAGCGGGCGGCGTTGCTCGACGCCGCCCGCGCCCTGCTCTCCGAGCACCCGGAGCAGATCCCGAGCCTGGCCGACGTGGCCCGGCACGCCGGGCTGGCCCGCTCCAGCGCGTACTCGTACTTCAAGTCCCGCACCGACATGTTCGACGTGCTGGTCGCCGACACGTTCCCCCGGTGGTCGGCCTTCGTCGAGAAGCAGATGGCCGAGGCCCGCACGCCGGGGGCGAGGATCCTGGCGTACGTCGAGGCCAACCTGCAACTGGTTGCCCGGGGCGACCACGCGCTGGCCCGGGCACTGGCGTCGGCGGGCAACAGCGAGGTGCTGGCGACCTCCAGCCGGCTGCTGCACGACAGCCTCGAGGCGCCGTTGCGCGCCGCGCTCACCGAACACGGGGCGAGCGACCCGGACCGGATGGCGGAGCTCGTCCAGTCGGTCGTCTACGCCCTGAGCCGCATGATCGAGAACGGTCTCGGCCTTCCGGCGGCCAGGGGCCTCGCCCGCGAGCTGCTCACGCCGTACCTGCGCCCGGACGCCGGCTGACCACCCGCCCCTGAGATCCGGCTCGGCGCGACGGCGTCCGGGCACCACCACACCTGCTGAACAACGTCGGCCCGGGTCGTCGCCGGCAGCCGCACCACGCGTGCGCGCACGGGCGACGACCCGGGCCGACGCATGTCCGGACCCGGCACTCGGGGACGCGCCGGCGCTGCCGGCGGGCGTCCGCCGACGCGGGCCGGAGCGGCCGTCCAAACGATCGGCACGGGCCTCCGACCGGCGATGGGCGGCCGGCACTGTCGTCCGAGCAGGGGGAACCGAACGATCGACCGCCGCATCGACGGTCGTCATCGGTCAGCGTTCCGCCTAGTGGAACAGCAGCTCAGAGGCGGTACGGGGAACTAAGTTACTGATCAGTAGCCCGTTGACGGCATGTAAACCCGGCCCTACCGTTCCACTCAATCGAACGGCGTACGGTTCATCCGAACGCTCTCGGCCTCGCCGAGTGCGGCCCGAAACAGGAAGTCCGAGGCATGCCTGACGACAAGCTTCTCGCTCTTCTCTCCCCCACCCGGCTCGGGCGTCTCACACTGCGGAACCGGGTCTTCGTCCCCGGCCACACCACCAACTTCGGACTGAACAATGTGCCCACCCGCCGCCACGTCGCGTACCACGCGGAGCGGGCGCGCGGCGGCGCCGGCCTGATCATCACCGAGGCGATCCGTGTGCACCCCACGAGCGCGGGCCGCAGCATCAGCCTCGGCAGCTTCGACGACTCGTCGATCCCGGCGTACGCGGCGGTGACCGAGGCCGTGCACGAGCACGGGGCCCGCATGTTCGCCCAGATCATGCACGCCGGACGGCAGGCCAACGGCGACGCGACGCGTACCGCCGCCTGGTCCTCGTCGCCGGTGCCGTGGGCGGCCGGCTCGCACGTGCCGCACGCGATGGGACGCCGGGACATCGCGGTCGTCGTCGAGGCGTTCGCCGCCGCCGCGCGACGGATGCGCGAGGCCGGCTTCGACGGCCTGGAGGTGCACGCCGGCCACGGCCACCTGCTCCAGCAGTTCCTCTCGCCGCACACGAACACCCGCGACGACGCGTACGGCGGCAGCCTCGACAACCGGATGCGCCTGACCCGCGAGGTGCTGACCGCGGTTCTCGCCGCCGCACCCGAACTGCCCGTCGGGCTGCGCGTCAGCGCCGACGAGTTCCTGCCCGGCGGCCTCGACCCGGCCGCGGTGCTGGAGATCGTCGGGAAGCTGCGCGCCGAGTTCCCCCTCGCCTACGTGCACGTGAGCCACTCCGCCTACCACGGCAGCTGGTCGCTCGCGACGCAGATGGCGGACATGAGCTTCGGTCACGCCCCGTTCCGGCACCACGCGGCGCTGTTCAAGCAGGAGTTCCCGGACCTGCCGGTGCTCGCGGTGTGCCGGCTGGACAGCCTGCCGGAGGCGGCCGAACTCGTCGCCGCCGGCGAGGCCGACCTGGTCGGCCTGGCCCGCCCGCACATCGCCGACCCGCACCTGGTCCGCAAGGCCGAGCAGGGCCGCCAGCACGAGGTACGCGCCTGCCTGGCCTGCAACCAGGGCTGCATCGGCCGGCTGGAGACCAGCCTGCCCATCTCCTGCGTGGTGAACCCGGAGGTCGGCGCCGAGCGGGAGTGGGCCGACGCCTGGCCGGAGCTGCCCGGACCGTCCGGCGCGCGGGACGTCCTGGTCGTCGGCGGCGGTCCGGCCGGCCTGGAGGCGGCGCTCTCCGCGCACCGGGCCGGGCACCGGGTGACAGTTGTCGAGGCACGCGACCGGCTCGGCGGGCAGGTCGAGGTGGCCGCGCGCGTACCCGGCCGGGAGCGGCTCGGGCTGCTCACCCGCGACCTGGCCCGCGACGTGGCTGCCGCCGGCATCCCGGTCCGGCTCGGCCACCGCGCCGGCGTCGAGGACGTGCTGTCCGGCGGCTACCAGGACGTCGTCCTCGCCACCGGCTCCCGGCCCGCCCGCCGCGACCTGCCCGGCGGCCCGCCGGTGGTCGACATCTGGCAGGCCGTCGACCACCTGGCCGACCCCGGCTACCGGCCGGACGGCGCCGTCGTCGTGCTCGACGACGAGGGCACCTGGTCGGCGGCGTCGGTGGCGGAGGCGTTCGCCCGGCGGGGCGCCCGCGTCCACCTCGTCTCCCCCACCGCCACGGTGAGCGCCAAGATCACCACGTACTCCCGGCTGGCGCTGCTCAAGCGCTTCGCGGACCTGGGGATCGCGGTCCACCCGATGCGGACCGCCCGTGCGGCGGGCGCCGGCGCGGTGGCGCTCGGCGGCCCGCTCGCCGGCGGCGAGACGATCGTCGAAGGCGTCACCACAGTCGTCGACGGCGGCTCGGCGCAGGCCGCGGACGAGTTGTACCGGCAGCTCGACGCGCTGCCCGACGGCCCCCGCGTCCACGTCGTCGGCGACGCGAACGCTCCCCGCAGCGCCTTCGAGGCCGTCTACGAGGGACGCATGGCCGGCGCGTTCCTCGGCGCCTTCGACACCGCGGCCGCCGAACGCGTGCGGTACGCCCACTGACCCGTCCACCCCGGTCGCGGTGCACCGCGGGCCGGACCTCCCCCACCTGTAGAGGAGACAAGGCATGTTCGATGTCGAGGAGCGCCTCACCCTGGATGAGCGTTCCGCCGTGGACTTCGTCCTCGGCCTGCGCAAGCGCTGGGCGGACACCGTCTACCCGGCGCTGCGCGAGGAGTACGGCGCCACCGGGGCGTCGGCCACCACCGTCGCCGACGCCGGTCAGGTGCTGCGCGGTCTCCCGCTCTACCCGTGGTTCAGCCACCTGGAGCGGGTGCAGCAGAAGATGCTGTGGAAGGTCGCCGGCGACGCGGTGCTCAGCCGCCGCGAGGAGCTGACCGGCCAGCTCACCTCGCTGCCCGAGCAGCCGAAGGGCTCGCTGGAGCTGAACCCCGACCTGGAACTGCCCGACTGGTACACCGACTACGACATCCACATCCAGCCCGGCAGCTTCTTCTCCGACGACATGTCGGCCTACGTGTACGAGTTCGGCGCGCGCATCGTCATGCTGCGCGACAACGACGGCTACAAGTTCCACACGCTGTTCGCCCAGACCGCGCTGCCCGAGCTGCCCGCGGCGACCCGGATCGTCGACATCGGGTGCGGTTTCGGCAAGAGCACCCGCCCACTGCCCGCCAAGTACCCGACCGCGCAGGTGATCGGCGTGGACCTGGCCGCGCCCGGTCTGCGCCTGGCCCACGCCGAGGCCGAGGCGACCGGAGTCGCGATCGACTACCGGCAGGCCGACGGCCGGGCCACCGGCATCGAGGCGGACAGCTGCGACGTGGTCACCGGCACGATGGTGCTGCACGAGATGCCCGCCACCGCGATCCGGGAGACGATCGTGGAGGCCGCGCGCCTGCTCAAGCCGGGCGGCTCGCTGCGCTTCCTGGAGTTCATGCTCACCGGCGACCCGCTGCGCGACGCCACCGTCTACGAGCACGCCGAGCGCAACAACGAGCCGTTCTTCCACGACCTGTTCGGCTCCGACCTGATCGAGGTCTGCACCGAGGCCGGTCTGACCGACGTGTCGTGGACCCCGTTCGACGAGCGCCGCAACGGCGTCCAGCCGCAGGGCTGGGGCGACCGTCCCGAGTGGCACTTCCCCTGGGCCGTACTGGCCGCGACCAAGCCGGAGGCGTGATGAGCACCGAGTTCGACTACTTCGGGGACCCCAAGGTCGGCAAGCTGCTCGACCTGGTGCTGCAGCTCTCCACCGAGCTGCACGTGACCCGCCAGCGGGTACGCGTCGTCGAGGCGCTGCTGACCCGCTCCGGCGCGCTCACCGCGGGCGCCGTCGACGGGTTCGTCTCCACCGAGGAGGAGCAGAAGGTCCTCGACCGCGAGCGGGACGAGCTGCTGGCCCGCCTCATGCGCATCCTCACCGAGCACGGCCCCGCGGAGCACCCGCTGCGGGACCAGTGGGAGGCGGCGCTGAGCGAGAAGACCGGCTGATGAGCACACCGGACGCGCCCGGCCTGATCGACAGCTACCTGCAGCTGTGCGAGGACCGCGAACTCGACGAAGCGGGGCGCTTTCTCGCGGAGCGGGCGCGGTTGGTCTTCCCGGGCGGCCGGGAGTACTCGTCGCTGCGGGAGATGGCGGCCGCGTCGACCGGAACCTACCGGTGGGTGCGCAAGCACCGGGACCGCTACCTGGTGGGTGAGGCCGACGGGCGGGTCACCGTGACCTCGCTCGGGCGGCTGTACGGGGAATGGCTCGACGGCACTCCGTTCGAGGACATCCGTTACGCGGACGTCTTCGTGCTCGACGGCGGACTGATCGTCGAGCAGCACGTCTACAACGATCTGGCACTGGTCGCGCAGCAGCGCGACGCCTGACGGACAACGGTCGCGCAGCAGCGCGACGCCTGATTCCCCCACCTCCGCCGCTCCGGCGGCGGAGGTGGTCTCCCCCGACTCATGACGAGGTGTGTGCATATGAAACGAAAGTGGGCTCTGCTCCCGGCGGCGCTGGCCGCCGCGCTGGTCCTGTCCGCGTGCGGCGGCGGCTCCGACGACGACGGCGCCGGCGGCGAGGGCAAGGAGGCGAAGCTGACCATGGCCATCGCCTCGGCCGTGATCGGCCCGAAGGAGGAGGTGGCCGTCTACGCGGTCGCCAAGGAACTCGGCTACTTCGCCGAGGAGAAGCTGACCGTCGAGACGATCAACGCCGACGGCTCGGTCGCCGCCCTCCAGGCGGTCGCGTCCGGCAGCGGCGACATCACCCCCGCCGACGCCGGCTCGGCGCTCGGCGCGGCGGAGAAGAACGTGCCGATCAAGGCGATCGGCGGCCTGGTGCAGAACTGGCCGTGGGTGATGGCTGTGAAGCCGGACTCCCCGCTCACCGGTGGCGCTGACCTGCGCGGCAAGAAGATCGGCGTGATCAGCCTGGCCTCCGGCTCGGCCCCGTACGCCCGCGCCTACGTCAAGGCCGCCGGCCTGGACCCGACCAAGGACGTCGAGCTTCTGCCGGTGGGCGTGGGCGCGCAGGCCGCCGCCGCGCTCAACGACGGCAAGGTCGACATGCTGGCGCTCTACACCCAGGCGTACGCGGTCATCGAGAACGCCGGCACCGAGCTGAAGTACCTGACCAACCCGGACGTGTTCTCCGGCATCCGGTCGCTGACCTTCAGCGTCGGCGCCCGTGACTTCGACGCCAAGAAGGACTCGTACGAGCGGTTCCTGCGCGCGGCGTACAAGGCGATGCTCTTCTCGGCGAAGAACCCCGAGGCCGCCATGAAGATCGGCTACAAGGTCTTCCCGCAGATCCTCGCCGGCAAGTCCGCCGACGAGCGCCTGAAGGCGGACACCGAGAGCCTGACCGCCTGGCTGAAGACGGCCACCCCGGCCAGCGGCGACCCGGAGCAGTTCGGCGACTGGGGCGCGATCAGCGACGAGGAGTGGGCGAAGACCCAGGCGTACACCAAGGAGGCCGGGCAGATCACCGGCGAGGTCGACCTCAAGAAGCTGTGGGATCCGAGCCTGCTCTCCGGCGCCAACAACTTCGACAAGGCCGCGGTGCTGAGCAAGGCCGCGAACTACACCGCCTAGGCAGCGGACAGCGGAAGGGATTTCGATGGCCATCAAGGCGACGGCCCGCCGGGCGCAGACGCAGGCTCCGGCATCGGTGTCGGAAGACTCCTGGATCGAGATCGACGGGCTGGACAAGGAGTACCGGCCCCGGAAGTCGGCACCGACCCAGGCGTTGAGCGACATCAACCTGACGGTACGTCGCGGCGAGTTCATCTCGGTCGTGGGACCGTCCGGGTGCGGCAAGACCACTTTGCTGAAGATCCTCGCCGGGCTCAGCCCGAAGACCGGCGGCGCGGTACGGATCGCCGGGCGGGACGTGACGAAGCCCCTTCCCGAGGTCGGGATGGTGTTCCAGGCACCGACGCTGCTGCCGTGGCGCACCATCTTCGACAACGTGATGGTGCCGGCGGAGATCCAGCGACTGGATCCCCGCCGGCACCGGGAACGCGCCCAGCAGTTGCTCGAGATGGTCGGTCTCAACGGCTTCGAGCAGAAGTATCCGCACGAGCTCAGCGGCGGCATGCAGCAGCGGGCCGGCATCTGCCGGGCGCTGGTGCACGACCCGGCGGTACTGCTGATGGACGAGCCGTTCGGCGCGCTCGACGCGATGACCCGCGAGTACATGAACGTGGAGCTGCTGCGCATCTGGCAGGAGAGCAACCAGACGATCGTGCTGGTCACGCACTCCATCCCGGAGGCGGTCTTCCTCTCCGACCGGGTGGTCGTGCTCAGCCCCCGGCCGGGCCGGATCGCGGAGGTCATGGACATCGACCTGGAGCGGCCGCGTGACCTCGGCGTCATGTCGTCCGACCGGGCCGGGGTCTACGTGGAGCGGATCCGCCGACACTTCAACGCCGCCGGCGTTATCGACTGACGAGGGACAGCCATGGCAACAAGCAACCTGGTCCGCGAGCCGGCCCAGCCACCGGCGCCGTCCGCCCGGCCCGCCAAGCCCGCCCGGCGCAAGTTCGACCTCCGCGAGAAGCCCCAGCTCTGGCTGGTCCCGACGGTCTTCGTCGTGGTCGTCCTGGCCTGGGAGTACGGCGTCCAGCTCATCGGCGTTGACGAGTACGTCCTGCCGCTGCCGTCGAGCGTGGTCGAGTCGCTGTGGCAGCAGCTCGGCGACGACCAGTTCTGGGGTCACTTCTGGGTGACCACCCAGGAGGCGCTGCTCGGGTTCGTGATCGGTGTCGGGGCCGCGCTGGTCCTCGGCACGTTCATCTCCCAGATCAAGATCGTCGAAGCCACCCTGATGCCGTACATCGTGGCCTTCCAGACCGTCCCGAAGGTCGCCCTGGCCCCGCTGTTCGTGGTCTGGTTCGGTTTCGGCCTGACCAGCAAGGTGGTCATGGCCGCGGTGATCTCGTTCTTCCCGATGCTCGTCAACGTCATCGAGGGCCTGCGGGCGGCCGACGCCGACAAGATCCAGATGCTGACGGTGTTCGGCGCGAGCAAGACCCAGATCTTCCGGATGGTCCGGCTGCCCAGCGCGCTGCCGTTCATCTTCGCCGGCCTGGACATCGGCATCGTCTTCGCCATCCTCGGCGCGGTCGTGGGCGAGTTCATCGGCGCCAAGGAGGGCCTGGGCTACCTGCTGCTGCAGACCAACTACAACTTCGACATCGCCGGCATGTTCGCCGTCCTGGTGGTGCTGTCGGTGATGGGTCTGGTGGCGCACTTCGTGATCCGGCTGCTGCAGAAGCGGCTGGCCTTCTGGGCCGAGGACACGAAGGTGATCGGCGCGTGACGACAGCTGACGGGACCGTCGTCACGCGTGCGGAGCACCGGCCGGGCGTGGTTCACGCCCGCCCGGCCGGTGGCCGGACCGGAAAGGCAGGACACGAGACATGAACACCGACCCGAACCGGTTCGACGGACGGGTGGCAGTGGTGACCGGGGCGGCCCGCGGCATCGGCGCCCGGATCGCCACGACGCTGGCACAGCGCGGCGCGACGGTGGCGCAGGCCGACCTGCTCGACGACTGGGCGGAGGCCGAGCTGACCGGCGGCGCGCACACCCGGCACCGGGTGGACGTCCGGTCGGCCGCCTCCTGCACGCAGCTGGTGGCCGAGGTCCTGGACGCCCACGGCCGCCTGGACCTGCTCGTCAACAACGCCGGGATCGTCCGGCGCGGACCGGCGGCCACGATGTCCGAGGAGGACTTCACCACCGTCCTGGACGTCAACCTGACCGGCACGTTCCGGATGAGCCAGGCCGCGTACCCGGCGCTGCGGCGCAGCGGCGGCGCGGTGGTGAACATCGGCTCCACGAACGGGCACGTCGCGGTGCTGAACACGCTCGGGTACTGCGTCAGCAAGGCCGGCGTGATGCACATGGCACGCGTGCTGGCGCTGGAGTGGGCGCCGGACCGGATCCGGGTCAACGCCGTCGGACCCACCATCGTGCCCACCGACATGACCTCCGACGTCCGCGGCGACGAGGCGTACCTGGCCGACAAGATGGCGTCGATCCCGCTGGGCCGGATGGCGCAGCCGCAGGACGTCGCCAACGCGGTCGCCTACCTGCTCAGTGACGCCGCCGCCATGACCACCGGGCAGACGATCTTCGTCGACGGCGGCGTCACCATCCACTGACTTCCCCCCTCCCCGACCCCTTCTGTGAGGACCACCATGCCCAAACCGGATACCGCGGCCGCGCTTGCGGCCGTCGACGCGCACTTCGACGAGTTCGTCGAGGAGCTCCAGCAGCTGTGCCGCATCCGCAGCCGCCGCCAGGAGCCGGAGCAGATGGAGGCCACCGCCGAGTTCATCGCCGGGTCGGTCCGCCGCTGGGGCGGCGAAGCCGAGATCATCCCGTGGGAGCAGTCGTACCCGTACGTGCTGGCCGAGGTGCCGGGCGAGGGTGACAAGGCGCTGCTGCACTTCACCCACTACGACGTGGAGGTCGAGCCGGCCGGTGACGACGCCGTCTGGATCAGCCCGCCGTACGCGGCGGAGATCCACGACGGCCGGCTGTACGCCCGGGGCGTGGCCGACGACAAGGGCGTCGTCATGTCCCGCATCCACGCGGCGGCGGCCTGGAAGCTGGCCGGGCTGACCCCGCCGGTGACCAACCGGATCATCTTCGAGGGCAAGAAGTGGCTGCACAGCCCGGGTCTGGGCTCGTTCGTCGAGGCGCACGCCGACCGGCTCGCCAGCGACGCGGCGCTGTGGGAGAACTCCTGGCTCGACGGCGAGGACCGGCTGCTGCTCAAGCTCGCCGAGAAGGGCGTGCTCTACCTGCGCCTCACCGCGCAGACCCTGCCGCGCGACCTCACCAGCCAGAACACCGCGCTGCTGCCGGCTGCCACGGCCCGGCTGGCCGCCGCCCTGGCGCAGTTGCAGCGGCCCGACGGCACCGTGACGATCCCCGGTTTCGCCGACGACGCCCGGCCGCCGACCGACGAGGAGCGGGCGCTGCTGGAGAAGGTGGCGTTCGACGGGGACTTCCTGCGCAAGCGGGCCCAGGTCGACCGGTTCACCGGTGACCTGGACGACCAGGGCGCCGCGGTCGCCATCCGTACCGTGCCGACGCTCACCGTCGCCGGTTTCGCCGGCGGCGACATGCGCGACGACGTGACGCTCGGCATCCCGTCGACCGCCTCGGCGAAGCTGGAGATCCGGCTGGTGCCGGGCCAGGACCCGGACCGGGTGCTCGGCTGCATCCGCGACCACCTGGCCGCGACCGGCTTCGGTGACCTGCGCATCGAGGTGATGGCGACCAGCCGGCCCAACCTCACCGACCACCGCGACCCGTTCGTCGCGCTGGTCGCCGACGCGGCCCGCCGGGTGTACGGGACCGAGCCGGTGATCGAGCCGTACACGCAGTGGATCGGCAACCAGGGCGTGATCGCCGACCGGCCGATCGTCGGCGTCGGCGTGTCCCGCGCCGACTCCGGTGTGGACGGCCCGAACGAGAACATCCGGCTGGACGACTACAAGGCCGGCATCAAGCACGTCATCGAGGTCATGGCGGCGCTGGCGGTGGCCGAGTGACCCGGGCCCGCGGCGTGGCCCGCCGCGCCTACGTCGACGTGCCGTGGGGTCAGGTGCACTACCGGCACGGCGGCGACGCCGACGCCCCGGTGCTGCTGATCCTGCACCAGTCCCCGCTCTCCTCGGCCACCTACGACGCGGTGATCGAGCCGCTGGCCCGCCGCGGCCTGCGGGTGATCGCCCCGGACACGCCGGGCTTCGGCATGTCCGACGCGCCGCCGCGCCCGTGGTCCATCCCGGAGTACGCGGCCGGGGTGTGGCAGTTCGCCGACGCCCTCGGGCTGTCCCGGGTACACCTGCTCGGGCAGCACACCGGCGCGATCGTCGGCGCGGAGGCGCTGATGTCGGCGCCGGAGCGGGTGCACCGGCTGATTCTCCAGGGCATCCCGCTCTACGACGAGCAGGAGCGGGCGGAGAAGAAGCGGTCGTACGCGCCCGGCTACGTGCCGGCGCGCGACGGCGGGCACCTGAAGGTGATCTGGGACCGGGTGTACGGCCTGTACCCGCGCCTGACCCCGGAGGAGGCGGACCGGCAGGTCACCGAGTACCTGCTGACCGGACCGGACTACGCGACCGCGTACCGGGCGGTGTTCGACCACCACGTCGACACCGCCGCCCTGGACGCGCTGCCCATCGTGCTGCTGCACGGCGCCGACGACCTGCTGGACCGGATGACGCCGCAGGTGCGGGCCGCGCTGCCCGGCGCCGAGCTGGTCACCATCCCCGGCGGCACCGACTTCGTGGCCGACGAGCAGCCGGAGGCGTTCGCCGACGCGGTCGCCGCGCGGGTGCACGCCGACCTCGGGCGGGAGGTGGCGGCATGAGCGCCGGCACCCCGGTGACCGAGGCGAAGGTCGTACCGGCGAACACTGTCTACACCGCCACAGTCGAGGTCTCCGGCGGTCGCGGCGGCAGCGCCCGGTCGCTGACCGGGTCGCTGCGGGTCGACCTGACCCGCCCCGCGCAGCGGGGTCCGGACGCGCCCGGCACCGACCCGGAGGAGCTGTTCGCGGCCGGCTACGCGGCCTGCTTCGACAGCGCGCTCGCGGTCGCCGCCCGGCAGGCCGGCGTGCGGCCCGGTCCGACGACCGTCACCGCCTCGGTCTCCCTCGGGCAGACCGACGACGGCCGGTACGCGATCGCCGTGGTGCTGGACGTGTCCGCGCCGCAGTGCCCGCAGGCCGACCTGGAGCGCGCAGTGGAGCTGGCCGACCGGATGTGTCCCTACTCGAACGCCCTGCGGGGCAACACCGCGGTGGCGATCCGGGTCGATGGCCACCGCTGACCTGACCCGGCCCGCAGCGGTCCGCCACCCGGCGGATCCGCAGCGGCCCGCCGGCCCGATGGCCCTGGCCGTCGGGCTCGGCGCGGTCTACCTGATCTGGGGCTCGACCTACCTGGGCAACCGGGTGGCCCTGGACAGCATCCCGCCGCTGGTCGCCACCTCGGCCCGGTTCCTGGCCGCCGCGCTGCTGCTGTTCGCGGTGGCGGCGCTGCGCCGGGGACCGGCCGGGCTGCTGCTGCCCCGGCGGCAGTGGGGCGGGGTGGGCGCCAGCGGGCTGCTGATGGTCGGTGCGGGCAGCGCGCTGCTCGCCCTGGGCCAGCAGTACGTGCCGACCGGGCTGACGTCGCTGGTGGTGGCCGGCATGCCGCTGTGGGTGCTGGTGTTGCGGCTGGCGGTCGGTCCGCGGCCGTCGGCGCTGGCGGCGGTGGGCGTACTGGGCGGGGTGGCCGGGCTGGCGCTGCTGTTCTCGGTGCCGACGAAGGGATGGCACCTCGGCGGGATGCTGCTGCTGGTGGTCTCCACGATGGTCTGGGCGCTGGGCTCGACGCTGTCGCAGCGGCTGCACATGCCGGCCGACCACCTGGTCGGCACCGGCTGGCAGATGCTCGTCGGCGGCGTCGCGGTGGCGGTGGCGAGCGTGGTCAGCGGTGAGCTGGGACGGTTCGACCCGGCCGGCGTGACCGGCCGGTCCTGGCTGGCGTGGACCTACCTGATGCTGGTGTGCACAGTGGTCGGCTTCAGCGTCTACACGTGGTTGCTGCGCAACGCGCCGATCCAGCTCGCGTCCACCTACGCGTACGTCAACCCGGTGGTGGCGGTCCTGCTCGGCATGATGGTGCTGGATGAATCGTTGTCCGGACGACAGGTGCTCGCCGGTGCCGTGGTGCTCGCCTCGGTGGCGCTCGTCATCGCGCGGGAGCGACCCCGGCAGGCCGACGGCCTCCCGCCCGGGAAGACCCCCGTCGCACCCGCCTGACGCCCGGCGACCCCACGCACGTACGTCGACAGTGGAGGAACAGAGATGATCACGACAGCGGTCGTCGAGAGCACCGCCGGCCGGACCCGTTCCGGTCTGGGCCGCGCCCTCGACATCGTCAACATCATCGCCGAACGGGCACCGGAGACCCTCGGCGTGTCGACGATCGCGCGGGAACTGGGTCTGCCGAAGGCGGTCGCGCACCGCATCCTCAAGGAGCTGGTGGCCGACAACTTCCTCACCTTCAACGAGGAGACCAAGCGGTACCGGCTCGGCACCGGCGCTCTCGCGGTGGGCCTGGCCGCGCTGCGCGCGCTGGACGTGCCGGACATCGCGCGCCGCTACCTGGTCCGGCTGGTGCGCGACACCGGCGAGACCGCCACGCTGTCGGTGCGGCAGGGCTGGTCACGCGTCTACATCGACCAGGTGCTGTCGCCGCACGAGGTCCGGATGTCGGTGTCCCTGGGCACCAGCCACGCGCTGCACTCCGGGTCGTCGTCGAAGGCGATCCTGGCGGCGCTGCCGGACGCGGAGGTCGACGACTACCTCGGCCACCACCCGCTGGACGCGGTCACCCCGGCCACCATCACCTCCACCGCCAAGCTGCGGGCCGACCTGGCCCGGATCCGGCGTCAGGGGTACGCGGTGAGCATGGGCGAGCGGCAGAACGGCGCGGGAAGTGTGGCCGCGGCGGTGCGCTACGCGACCGGGCAGGTGTTCGGCTCGATCTCGCTGTGCGGGCCGCAGAACCGGTTCACCCCGGAGGTGTGCGCCGCGCACGGGGCGCTGGTCGCCGCGGCGGCGGCGGAGATCTCCGCCGAACTGGGTTTCCGGCCGCCGGCGCAGCGTGTCGCCGGGCGGACGGGTCAGGAACAGAACTGGGGAGGTGGAACAGGTGAGTGACGGACCGCTGACGGGCCTGCGGGTGCTTGACGTCTCGACGATCCTCGCCGGGCCGCTGTGCTGTCAGATCCTCGGCGACTACGGCGCCGACGTGATCAAGATCGAGCACCCGACCATGGGTGACAGCATGCGCGGCCACGGCAAGGCCAAGGACGGCCATCCCCTGTGGTGGAAGGAGATCTCCCGCAACAAGCGGCTGGTCGGGCTGAACCTGTCCGCGCCGGAGGGCGCGGCGCTGCTGCTGCGGCTGGCCGAGCGGGCCGACGTGCTGGTGGAGAACTTCCGGCCGGGCACGCTGGAGCGCTGGGGTGTCGGCCCGGAGGAGCTGCACCGGGTCAACCCCGGTCTGGTGATCGCCCGGATCACCGGCTTCGGGCAGACCGGCCCGTACGCCTCCCGCGCCGGGTTCGGCACGCTGGCCGAGGCGATGAGCGGGTTCGCCCACCTGACCGGCACCGCCGACGGCCCGCCCACGCTGCCCGCGTTCGGGCTGGCCGACAGCATCTGCGGCATCGCCACCTCGTCGGCGGTGATGATGGCGCTGTGGCACCGGGAGCGCTCCGGCGGCCGGGGCCAGGTCGTCGACATGAGCCTGCTGGAGCCGATCATGACCGCTGTCGGTCCCGGCCCCACCGTCTACGACCAGCTCGGCGTGGTGGAGCAGCGGCAGGGCAACCGCTCGACGAACAACGCGCCGCGCAACACGTACCAGACCAAGGACGGGTCATGGGTGGCCATCTCCACCAGCGCCCAGGCCATCGCCGAGCGGGTGCTGCGGCTGGTGGGCCACCCCGAGGTGATCGACGAGCCGTGGTTCCGTACCGGCGTCGGGCGGGTGGCGCACGCGGACCTGCTCGACGAGTACGTGGGGTCGTGGATCGCCGAGCGGACCCGCGACGAGGTGGCCGCGGCGTTCGCCGAGGCCGGTGCCGCTGTCGCCCCGGTCTACAGCGCCAAGGACATCGTCGAGGACCCGCACGTCCGGGCCACCGAGATGATCACCACGGTCGACGATCCCGACCTCGGCCCGATGCGGATGCACAACGTCATGTGGCGGATGTCGGAGACGCCGGGCCGGATCCGGTTCACCGGACGCTCCCCCGGCGCCGACACCGACGCCCTGCTCGTCGAGGAACTCGGCTGCGACCCGGCCGAGATCGCCGACCTGAAAGCCCGTGGCGTCGTCGCCTGACGACGCCGACAGCCGAAACGCGAGGAACCCCGTGGGCACCACAGCCAGAACCGCCGACCGCCTGCTCGACGCCGTGCAGGCCGGTGTCACGATCTACGACCTGGGCCGGCGGCTGACCGTCGGCATGCCGCAGTCACCGAACCACCCGGCGTTCGGGCTCACCCTGCCGCGCCGCCACGGCGACATGGTGCGCGCCGACGGCGGCTCCGCCGCCAACGACCTGCTGGTGATGGGCACGCACGTCGGCACGCACGTCGACGCGCTCGCGCACGTCTCCCAGGACGGCCGGCTGCACGGCGGCGCCGACGCCGCCGACGCGCAGGTCGGCGGCCGGTTCGACGAACTGGGCGTGCACACCGTCGCGCCGATGGTCCGCCGGGGCGTGCTGCTGGACGTGCCCGCCGCGCTGGGCGTGGAGGCCTGCGAGCCCGGCTACGAGATCACCCCCGCCGACCTGGACGCCACGGTGTCCCGGCAGGGCACGCCGGTGGGCCCGGGCGACGTCGTGCTCATCCGCAGCGGGTGGGGCCGGCTGTTCGACCACGAGGACCGCGGCGTGTACGTCGGCAAGGACTCCGGCGTGCCGGGGGTCGGCGCGGACGGCGCGACGTGGCTGGCGCAGCGGCAGGTGCACGCCGCCGGCGCGGACACCATCGCCTTCGAGTGCCTGCCGCCGGGCAAGGGCCACAGCTCGCTGCCGGCCCACCGGATCCTGCTGGTCGAGCACGGCGTCTACCTGATCGAGACGATGGCGCTGGAGGAGCTGGCCCGCGACGAGGTGCACGAGTTCACATTCGTCATGGCGCCGCTGCCGCTGTACGGCGCCACCGGCTCCCCGGTGCGCCCGCTGGCGGTGATCAGCCGTGGCTGAGCCGACCCTGGGCCGCCACCTGGCCACCTTCGCCGCCGACACCGCCGCCGAGACGCTGCCCGACGAGGTCGTCGCGAGCGTCCGGGCCCGTGTCCTGGACGTGCTCGGCCTCTGCGTGGCGGCCCGGCCGCTGCCGACCAGCCAGGCGGCCCTCGCCTACGTCGAGGAGCAGGGCGGCCGCGGCCAGGCCACTGTCGTCGGCCTGGACGAGAAGGCGCCGGCCGCGCTGGCCGCGTTCGCCAACGGCGTGCTGGCGCACTCGCTCGACTACGACGACACGCACCTGCCGTCGGTGCTGCACCCGAGCGCGTCGGTGGTGCCGGCCGCGCTGGCCGCCGCCGAGGCGTCCGGGGCGTCCGGGCGGGAGACGGTCGCGGCCATCGCCGTGGGCCTGGAGGTGTGCGTCCGGCTCGGCATGGCCGGTTACGACCCGGCCACCGGCAACTCCGTCTTCTTCGAGCACGGGCAGCACGCCACCTCGATCTGCGGCACGCTCGGCGGTGCGGTGGCGGCGGCCCGGCTGCTGAAGCTGGACGCCGACGGCGCGCTCGACGCGCTCGGCGTGTCCGCCTCGATGGCCGCCGGTCTGATCGAGTCCAACCGCAACGGCGGCACCGTCAAGCGGATCCACTGCGGCTGGGCGGCGCACGCGGCGGTGAGCGCCGCGCAGCTGGCCCGGCACGGCGTGACCGGCCCGCCGACGGTGCTGGAGGGACGCTTCGGCTTCTTCCAGGCGTTCCTGCGCGGCGAGTTCGACGGCGACGAGATCGTCCGCGGGCTCGGCACCGACTGGGCGGTGCCGGGCATCTTCTTCAAGCCGTATCCGGCGAACCACTTCACCCACGCCGCCATCGACGCGGCGATCGCGCTGCGCGAGCGCGGGTTGCCGCTGGACGAGATCGAGTCGATCACGCTCGGCGTGCCGACGCCGACGGTGCGCACCATCGGCCAGCCCATCGAGCGCAAGCGGGCGCCGCAGACCGGCTACGAGGCGCAGTTCAGCGGCCCGTACGCGGTGGTCGCCGGCCTGATCGGCGGCGGCGGTCTCGGCGTGGACCTCGCCGACTTCACCGACGCCCTGGCGCACGACCCGCAGCGGCGGGCGCTGATGGCGCTGGTCGACGTGGTGGGCGACGAGCGGTGCGACGCGATCTTCCCGCACCAGTTCCCGGCCGTGCTGCGGGTGGTCACCCGCGACGGGCGGGAGTGGATGCAGGAGGTGCTCGCCAACCGGGGCGGGCCGCAGCGTCCGCTCAGCGACGCCGAACTGGCGGTCAAGTTCCGCACCAACGCCGCCGCCCTGCCGGAGGCGACCGCCGACCGCATCACCGAGGAGGTCCACCGGCTGGACCGGGCCCCCGACGTCCACGGCCTGATGGGCCTGATCAACCGCCGCTGAACCGAGCACGAGGAGCAACACCATGAGCACCTACGACCTGCTGCTGACGAACGTCCGCGTGGTCCGGCACGACCGGCCCGAACCCGAGCTGATGGACATCGGCGTCACCGACGGACGGATCAGCCGCGTCGCCCCGCAGATCGACCGGGCGGAGGCCGCCCAGGTCGTCGACGGCGGCGGCCGGCTCGCCTTCCCCGGCGTGGTGGACGCGCACCAGCACTGGGGCATCTACAACCCGCTGAGCGAGGACGCCGTCTCGGAGAGCCGCGCCTCGGTGCAGGGCGGCGTCACCACGGCGCTGAACTACATGCGCACCGGGCAGTACTACCTCAACCGGGGCGGCCGGTACGCCGACTTCTTCCCCGAGGTGCTGTCCGCGACCGAGGGCCGCTCCTACATCGACTACGGCTTCCACCTGGCGCCGATGTCGCGGGAGCACATCGGCGAGGTGCCGTCCCTGGTCGAGGAGCACGGCGTCACCTCGTTCAAGATCTTCATGTTCTACGGCAGCCACGGCCTGCACGGCCGGTCCGCCGACCAGAACTCGTTCCTGATGATCCCGGAGGGCGAGCGGTACGACTACGCCCACTTCGAGTTCGTGATGCGGGGCGTCCAGGCGGCCCGGGAGCGTTTCCCCGAGCTGGCCGACGAGATCTCGCTGTCGCTGCACTGCGAGACCGCCGAGATCATGAGCGCGTACACCAAGCAGGTCGAGCAGGACGGCACGCTGCGCGGGCTGGAGGCGTACCACGCCTCGCGGCCGCCGCACTCCGAGGGACTGGCCGTGTCGATCGCGTCGTACCTGGCGCACGAGACCGGCCTGCCGAAGATCAACCTGCTGCACCTGACCTCGGAGAAGGCTGTCGACGCGGCGCTGCGGATGGCGCGGGCGTTCCCGCACATCGACTTCCGCCGCGAGGTGACCATCGGCCACCTGGTCGCCGACATCGACACCGCGCACGGCCTGGGCGGCAAGGTCAACCCGCCGCTGCGCCCGCGCGCCGACGTCGAGGCGCTCTGGGGGTACGTCCTGGACGGCAAGATCGACTGGGTGGTCAGCGACCACGCCTGCTGCAAGGACGAGGTCAAGTTCGGTGAGCCGCGCGACGACATCTTCGTCGCCAAGTCCGGCTTCGGCGGCGCCGAGTACCTGCTGCCCGGCCTGGTCACCGAGGGCAACCGGCGCGGCCTGTCGTACCAGCGGGTGGCGGAGCTGACCTCGTGGAACCCGGCCCAGCGCTTCGGCCTGCGCAACAAGGGCGCGCTGCTGCAGGGGTACGACGCCGACATCTGCCTCGTCGACCCGGACTCGACCTGGACGGTGCACGCCGAGGACTCCGAGTCGACGCAGGAGTACACGCCGTTCGAGGGCTTCGAGCTGACCGCACGGGTCACCGACACCTTCGTCCGCGGGCAGCACGTGCTCGTCGACGGCAAGGTGACCGGCGAGCCGGCCGGCCGCTACCTCGCCCGCCCGCAGCGGTAAGGGGAACGACTGATGGCGGCGGTGGCGCGCAGTTACCTGTACGTGCCGGGCGACCGGGCGGACCTGCTGGACAAGGCGGCCGGGCGCGGCGCGGACGCGCTCGTGCTCGACCTGGAGGACGCGGTCACGCCGGCCCGCAAGGCGCAGGCCCGGGAGACGGTCGCCGGGTACCTGGGCGCCGCCGCGCCGGCCGGCCCCGAGCTGTGGGTGCGGATCAACAGCGACCAGGTCGAGGCGGACGTCGAGGTGCTCTCCCCCGCCGCGGCCGGGGTCTGGGTACCGAAGGCCGAGCCGGACCTGCTCGCCGAGGTCGACGCGGCGCTGACCCGGGTGCAGCGGCGGCTCGGCCCGGACGCCCCGGCGTTCCGGGTGGTGGCGCTGATCGAGACCGCCCGGGGCGTGCTCACCGCGCCGCAGGTGGCCGCCGCAGCGCGGGTGCTGCGGCTCGGCCTCGGCGAGGCGGACCTCGCCGGTGAGCTGGGGTTGCAGCCCGGGCCGGAGCGGGCGGAGTTCGCGCCGATCCGCTCCCAGGTCGTGGTCGCGTCGGCGGCGGCCGGCATCACCCCGCCGGTGGGACCGGTGGAGACGACGCTGCGCGACCCGGAGCGGCTGGAGCAGACCACCCGGGCGCTGCTGCGGCAGGGCTTCCGGGCGCGCAGCGCCATCCACCCCGGGCAGATCGCGACGGTCAACGAGGTGTTCACCCCCACCGAGGCCGAGGTGGCCTCGGCGCGGGCCGTGCTGGAGGCGCTGGAGCGGGCCGAACGCGGCGGCTCCGGGGTGGCCACCGACGCCGGCGGGCGGCTGCTGGACCGGGCGGTGGTACGGGCCGCCGCCGAGGTGGTACGCCGCGCCGAGGCGTCCGCCGGGTGACACGTGACGCCGGGCCGGGGACCGTCGACGGGTACGACGTGTCCCGGCCCGGCGTGGGTCAGGGCGTGCCGAGCGTGGCGCGGGCGGCCAGGATGTGCGCCCGCATCACCGAGCCGGCCCAGGCCCGGTCGCGCGCCTCGAACGCGTCGATCAGCTCCCGGTGGTGCGACATGCTGCGCGCCATCGCCGCCTCGTCGTACCGGCGGAACGTGCGGTTCACCAGCGGCGTCTGCACCACCGCCCCGAGCAGCGCGCTCAACCGGCGGTTCCGCCCGGCGCCCAGGATGATCTCGTGGAACTGCGCGTTGCAGACCGCGATCCGGTCCGCCCGGTCCCGCCGCTGACCGGCCGCGTAGCCCTCCATCTCGGCGCACAGCTCGCGCAGCCGGGCGATCTCCTCCGGCGTGATCCGGGTCGCGGCCAGCTCGGCGCCGTACCCCTCCAGCAGGGCGCGCAGCTCGAAGATCTCCTCCAGGTCCTGCTCGCGCCAGGCCGGGACGGTGGCGCCCCGGTTGGCCTCCCAGTCCACCAGGCCCTCGGCGTGCAGCCGGCGCAGCGCCTCCCGTACCGGGGTGCGGCTCACCCCCACCGCGGCGGCGAGATCCTCCTCGGAGAGCTTCTTCCCCGGCTCGTACGCCCCACCGAGGATGCGCGTCTTGATCGACTCGTACGCCGACTGCGTGGCCCGGCCCATGCGTCCCCCTCTGTTCACCGATGGTGAACCTACATCGACGCGGTGGAACCGCCGTTGACGGCGTACTCCGAGCCGGTCACCTGCCGGGACCGGTCCCCGGCCAGGAAGAGCACCACCTCGGCGACGTCCTCCGGCTCGTTCATCCGGCCCAGCGGCAGCCGGCGCAGCTCGTGCACGACGTGGTCGGCGGCGGCGGAGACGTCGATGCCGAGCCGGAGCGCGACCGACTCCAGGTAGGCGTCCATGGTCGCGGTCCGGGTCGGGCCGGGCGCGACGGTGTTCACCCGTACGCCCCGGGAGCCGTACTCCAGGGCCAGGCCCTTGGCGAGGCTGAGCAGCGCGGCCTTGCTGACCGCGTAGTCGAGCATGTGCGGCTTGGGGTGCCGCGCCGCCTCGGAGCCGATGGTGACCACGCTGCCGCCGCCCCGCTCGACCATGAGCGGCACGAGCGCGCGGCACAGGCGCACGCAGGACATCACGTTCACGTCCCAGGTGCGCTGCCAGGCGGCGTCGTCGATGTCGGTGAACGCGTCCCGGTACGGCGCGAGCGCCACGTTGTTGACGAGCACGTCCGCGCCGCCGTACCGGCTGGTCACCTCCCGCACGACGGCGGCGACGCCGGCCGGGGTGCCCAGGTCGGCGGTCACCGGGACGCCCACGCACGCGGAGACGTCCAGATCGGCGGAGACCACCTCGGCGCCCTCGTCGGCCAGCCGGCGGGCCACGGCGAGCCCGATCCCCGATCCGGCGCCGGTGACGACGGCGACCCTGCCCCTCATCCGCTTCTCCCCTCGGTACCGCCGGCGAGCACCTCGTCGGTGTGCTCGCCGAGCGTCGGTGCGAGCCGGCCGGCCGGCAACGGCGAGCCCGACATGACGATCGGCGAGGCGACGCTGCGCAGCCGCCCGGCCACCGGATGCTCGACGATCGACACCAGGCCGGACCCGGCCTCTTCCTCCTCGCGGAGGATCTCCTCGTAGCCGGCCAGCGGCGCGCACGGCACGTCGATCGCGGACAGCTCCGCCAGCCACTCGGCCGTGGTACGCCCGCGCAGCACCTCGGCCACCACCCGGTAAAGCCCGTCGGCGTTGGCGATCCGCTTGCCGACGGTGTCGTAGTCGGGGTGGCGCAGCAGGTCGGCGCGCCCGACCAGGGTGAGGAACCGCTCCCACTGCCGGCCGGTGTAGATCAGCACGCACAGGTGCCCGTCGGCGGTGGCGTACGGGCGGCGGTTCGGCGCGGCGGTACGCGGGTAGAGCGGCGGCCCGGTGGGCGGGTCGAACGTCCAGCCGTCGAGCTGTTCGAGCAGGCCGAAGGCGACCATCGTGTCGTACATCGGCACCTCGACGCGCTGCCCCTCGCCGGTGGCGTCGCGGTGCCGCAGCGCGGCGAGCACGGCGGTGGACGCGGTGAGCCCGGTGATCTTGTCGGCGAGCGGTGTGACGACGTACCCGGGCTGGTCCTGGTTGACGCTCTGGAGCCGGGCGATGCCGGAGGCGCCCTGGATCACGTCGTCGTAGGCAGGCCGGTCGGCGTGCCGGCCGGTGCCCCGGAAGCCCGGGATCGCGCAGTAGACGATCGCCGGGTGCAGCGCGCGTACGTCGTCGTAGGTGAGCGCGAGCCGGGCCGCGGCGGCCGGGCGCATGTTGTGCACCAGCACGTCCACCGTCGGCACCAGCCGGTCGAAGGCGGCCCGGTCGGCGGGCGCCTTGAGGTCCAGCAGGACGCTCTTCTTGCCCCGGTTCATGTTGAGGAACACCGCCGCCATGCCGGGGGTGCGGGCGGCGCCGAGCTGGCGGGCGATGTCACCGCCCGGCGGCTCCACCTTGATCACCTCGGCGCCCAGGTCGGCCAGCATCAGCGTGCAGTACGGACCGGAGAACGTGCTGGTCAGGTCCAGCACCCGCAGTCCGGTCAGCGGCCCGGTCACGGGAACCCACCGGCCCGGCTCAGCATGCCCGGCAGCTCGGCGCCGAACACCTCGCCCAGCCACCTGGCGTTGCCGATCGCCGCCTCCTGCGACACCCCGGTCCGGGTGCCGGAGCGTTCCAGCGCGTAGACCACGTCCTCGGTGGCCACGTTGCCGGTGGCGGCCGGCGCGAACGGGCAGCCGCCGATGCCGCCGACGCTGGCGTCGATCGCCCGCGCCCCGGCCCCGACGGCGGCCAGCACGTTCGCCAGGCCCAGGTTGCGGGTGTTGTGGAAGTGCCCGCGCAGGCTCGCCCCGGTGCGCTCGCGTACGGCCGTGAACAGGCGCTCCACCTGGGACGGCACGGCCACGCCGATGGTGTCGGCGAGCGCCACCTCGTCCGGCGCCACCGGCGCCAGGTCGTCGACGACGCGCAGCACGCGCTCCGGCGGCGTCTCCCCCTCGAACGGGCAGCCGAACGCGGCACCGACCGTGACCGACGCGCGCAGCCCCTGCTCGCGGGCGCGGGGCAGCAGCCGCCGCACCTGCGCCACCGCCTCGGCGGTGGTCGTGCCCTGGTTGCGCCGGCAGAACGTGTCGGTGGCGACGACCACGAAGTTGACCTCGGTGACACCGGCGGCGACCGCCCGGTCCAGGCCGCGGCCGTTCATCACCAGGCCGATCGAGGCCAGGCCCGGCTCGTCGCGGACCAGTGCCACCAGCGCGTCGGCGTCGGCGAGCTTCGGCACCTTCGCCGGGTTGACGAAGCTCGTCACCTCGACCCGCCGGCTGCCCGCCGCGACCGCCCGGCGTACCAGTTCGGCCTTCTGCCCGGTGGTCAGCTCCGCCGGGTGGTTCTGGAGGCCGTCCCGAGGGCCGACCTCGACGATCTCGACGTTCAAGACAGCGCCTTCAGTCCGGCCTGCGCGACCTCCATGTCCTGCGTGTAGTGGCCGCCGCTGACCCCGATGCCGCCGACCAGCACGTCGTCGACCTTCACCGGATAGCCGCCGCCGAAGGTCACCAGCCGGTCGATCGCGGGCGGGGCGCCCATCGCCAGCGGCCCGTCGTCCTTGATGAAGTCGTACCAGCCGTCGCTGCTGAGCCCGAAACCGACTGCCGTGTACGCCTTGTCCTGCGCCAGCTGGACGCTCACCAGCGGCGCGCCGTCCATCCGCTCGTACGCCTTCAGCACGCCGCTCTCGTCGCACACCGCGACGGTGACCGCGAAGCCCATCTCCTCGGCGCGGGCGACGGCGGCGGCCACCATCGCCCGCGCGGCCGGCGCGGAGATCGAGCGCTTCTTCACCACGTACGGGTTCTTCGCCATGACTGCCTCCTCAGATCGCGCCGGCGGCGCGCAGTTCGGTGATCCGGTCGTCGGCCAGGCGCAGCACCTGGCGCAGGACCTCGTCGGTGTGCTCGCCCAGCCGGGGGCCCACCGAACGCAGCCGGCCCGGGGTGCGGGACAGCCGGGGCGCGACGTTCTGCATCGGGAACGCGCCCATCTCCGGGTGGTCGAGTTCGACGATCGCCTCGCGCGCGGCGAAGTGCTCGTCGGTCAGCATCTCCCGGGCGGTGTAGACCGACCCGGCCGGTACGCCGCCCAGATGCAGCAGCCGCAGCAGCGCGGCCGGTTCGAACGTGACGGTCCACGCCGCGATCAGGTCGTCCAGTTCGGCCTGGTGCGCGCCGCGGGCGGCGTGGGTGGCGTACCGGGGGTCGTCGGCCAGGTCCGGGCGGCCCATCACCGCCGCCAGGCGGCGGAACACCGTGTCCTGGTTCGCGGCGATCAGCACTGTGGCGCCGTCGCGCGTCGGGTACGCGTTGCTCGGCGCCACGTTGGGCAGGATCGAGCCGGTCCGCTCCCTGATGTAGCCGGTGAGCGCGTACTCCGGCACCAGCGACTCCATCAGGGCCAGCACCGACTCGTAGATGGCGCTGTCCACCACCTGGCCCTGGCCGGTGCTGGTCGCCACCCGCAACGCCATCATGGCGCCGAGCGCGGCGAACGTGCCGGCCAGCGAGTCGCCGAGGCTCACGCCGATGCGGCTCGGCGGCGTGGACGGGTCGCCGGTGACGTGCCGGATCCCGCCCATCGCCTCGCCGATCGAGCCGTAGCCGGCCCGGGACGCGTACGGGCCGTCCTGCCCGAACGCGGTGACCCGCACGACGACGAGCCGCGGGTTGATCCGGTGCAGTTCCTCCGGCGCGAGTCCCCAGCGTTCCAGCGTGCCCGGGCGGAAGTTCTCCACGAACACGTCGGCGCCGGCGAGCAGGTCGCGCATGAGCTGCTGTCCCTCGGGCATCCGCAGGTTGCAGGTGACCGACTTCTTGTTGCGGGCCACCACCGGGAACCACAGCGACTTGCCGTGCGGCTTCTCCCGCCCCCACTGCCGCATCGGGTCGCCGCCGTCCGGCTGCTCGACCTTGATCACCTCGGCGCCGAAGTCGCCGAGCAGTTGCGCGCAGAACGGCCCGGCCAGCAGCACGCCGGCCTCCACCACGCGTACCCCGGTCAGCGGCCCGTCGGGAAAGCCGTCGGTCATCCGGCCGGCTCCGACAGTCCGAACATCTTCTCGATGCGGGCCTCGGCGAACCGGGAGACCGCGCCCGCCCGGGTCACCGACCGGACGCCCTCGATCTTCAGCAGCGCCGGGCGGACCAGGGAGCCCATGGTGACCGGCGCCGACGGGCAGGCGGCGCAGCGGCCGTGGAACGTCACCCGGGCGTCGCCGTCGGCGTCCACGTCGACTGTGACGCCGCCGCCGTGCGCCTCGACGAGCTGGCGTACCTTGCCGTCGAGCGCGCGGTCGGCGGCCTTCGCCCTCTTGTCAGCGCCCATCCTTACGGCCCTTCTTCGCGGACTTCTTGCCGCTCTTGCCGTACAGCTCCTTCTTCTTGGCCTTCACGTCGATGCCGAGCACCCGGGCGAAGTTCAGGCCGAAGATCTTCTCCTTGATCTCGTCGGTCAGCTCCGGGTAGCCGTAGCCGTCCTGGAGGTCCTCCGGCATGCGCATCTCGGCGAACAGGTCGATGTACGCCTGCACCTTCGGCCAGACGAACGCCTCGGAGCCCCAGAGCAGCCGGTCCGGGCCGACGTGCAGCAGGCACTTGCCGATGGCGTGCAGCGCGGCGCGCGGCGCGACCGGGTACTGGTTGATCCAGGCGGTCAGCGCGAGGTGGATGTTCTCGTACCGGGCCGCGATGTTGATCGTCTCGTTGATGAACGGCTCGCCGAGGTGGTGCACGATGAACGTCATCTCGGGGAAGTCCTGCGCCGCGCGCTCCAGGTCGTACGGGGCCAGGTCGGCGATGTGCTGTGTGTTGAACGCCAGGCCCTTGTGGAACTGCACGTTCGTCACGCCGTGTTCGAGGGCGGTCTCCCACAGCGGGTACGCGACCTGCCGGTCGTCGATCTTCCAGGACAGGCCGCCGGAGTGCGCCTGGTAGAACTTGAAGCTGGTGGCGCCCCACTCCTCGATCTGGCGGATCATCTCGGTCACCGCGCCGTAGCGGCCGTGCGTGATCGGGTCGACGCCGCCGCAGAACAGCACCCGATCCGGGTACGCCTCCTTGAGCTTGTAGTTGTTCTCCGCCGGCGAGAACCCCAGCTTCCAGCCGCCGTGGCTGGGCACCGTCTGGGCCATCGCCATGTCGGTGTCGGACTCCTCGAACATCAGCCGGTACGCGTCCTCGACCGACAGTTCGCGGCCGGAGATGTCGTCGTACGGGTAGCCCGGCGCGGAGTACTTGCGGGCGTACTCCACGAGCGCGTTCGTCGACTTCTTCCCGCCGTGGTTGAAGTCGATGTTCTCGTCGGTGAGCTTGTACATGTGGATGGCGTTGTCGAGGACGAAGAAGCCGTTCTTCATGGGGTGGGACGTCCCTTCGGGGTGGTGTCGTTCTCCAGGCGTTCGACGTGCCGGACCGCGAGCTGGCGGCGGCGGCGCACCGACCACGCGGCGACCGATACGCCGGTGATCACGGCGAGGCCGTTGAAGACGCGCTCGATCCAGGTCGCGGCGCCGAGGTGTTGCAGACCGGCGATGGTGAAGGTGATGAAGTACGCGGCGATCACGGTGCCGAGGATGTTGACCCGGCCTGGTCGCAGCGCGGCGGCGCCGAGGAAGGCCGCGGCGAAGGCCGGCAGCAGGAACTGTTCGCCGACCGTCGGCTGGGCCGAGCCGATCCGCGAGGCCAGCAGCACGCCGGCCAGCGAGGCGAGCACCGCCGCGCCGACGAACGCCCGGACGGTGTAGCTGCGGACGTCGATGCCGGCCCGGGCGGCGCCGCGCAGGTTGCCGTCCATCGCGTAGAGCCGCTGCCCGAAGGGCGTCCAGACGACGATGAACTCCAGCGCCAGCACCAGCACCACGAGGTAGATCAGCGGCAGCGGGACGCCGCCCAGGTCGCCGCGGGCGATCTCGGTGAACGCCGGCGGCACGTTCTGGTACAGCACCCGGCCGCCGGTGACCATGTAGAGCAGACCCATCAGCAGGCTGCCCACGGCGAGCGTGGCGATGATCGAACTCATGCCGAACTTCAGCACCAGCAGGCTGTTGAGCAGGCCGACCGCGACGCCGACGGCGAGCACCGCGAGCAGGGCCAGCCAGATCGGCACGCCCTGCACCGCGATCAGCCAGATGCTCACGCCCTGCGCCAGGCCCAGCATCGGGCCGACCGACGCGTCCAGATAGTGCGCCAGCAACGGCAGCGTGGCGGCCATCGCCACGATCACCGTCACTGTCTGGTTGACCAGGATCAGCCGGAAGTTGGTGGTGGTGAAGTACGTGTCCGGGGTGAGCGCGGAGAAGACCGCGATCACCAGGACGAGCATGCCGAGCAGCCCGAACCGGCTCACCCCCTCGACCGCCCGCTCCCCGGCCCCGGCGCGGGACCGGTCGGCGCTCTGCTTGACGACGGTGCGGCCGCCGCCCGGGGGCGTCTTCGTCGTGGCGGCGGTCATCGGACCGCCTCCCCCGCCGTGGCGAGCGTGCCCGCGACGATCAGCTGCACGCACCGTTCGACGTCGAGCCCCTCGGTGGGGCCGTGGTAGACGTTGCGGCCGCCCTTCATCACCAGCAGCCGGTCGGCCATCGACAGGATCTCCGGGATCCGGTGGCTGATCACGATGACCGCGTAGCCGCGGTCGCGCAGCCGGCGGATCAGCGCGTTGACGCCGTCGGACTCGGTGGTGCCGAGCGCCGCGGTCGGCTCGTCCATCACCATCACGCGCGGCTCGTTCTCGGTGACCAGCGCGCGGGCGATGGCGACCATCTGCCGCTGCCCGCCGGAGAGCCCCTCGACCAGCACGTTCATGTCGTGCAGGTCGATGCCCAGCTCCTCCAGCACCGTCCGGGTACGCTCGCGCATCGCCCGCTTGCGCAGCACGGGCAGGCCGCGTACACCGCCGGTCCACTCGCGGCCGAGGAAGACGTTCTCGACGATGCTCAGGTTGTCGGAGAGCCCGAGATCCTGGTAGATCATCTCGATCCCGGCGGACCGGGCCGCGCCGATGGTGTGCGGCGTCAGGTCCCGGCCGGCCACCCGCAGGCGGCCGGTGTCCGGCGCCAGCGCGCCGCTGACCATGCTCATCAGCGTGGACTTGCCGGCGCCGTTGTCCCCGACGACGCCCAGGATCTCGCCCGGGCGTACGTCGAAGGAGACGTCGGTGACGGCGCGTACCCGGCCGTAGGACTTGCTGACGCCCACCGCCTCCAGCACCGGGGCGGCACTCATCGGGCCTCGCTCCACATCTTCTCGTAGCGCTCGGCGTAGTTCACGTAGCTGTTCCAGTCGACCGCGCCGTCCTTGGGGGCGTTCGACTTGTCGAAGACTGTGGCCGGGATGCCCTGCTCGGCGTCGGGCAGCGCGGGCTGACCGGCGGCCAGCCGGCCCACCTGGTCGATGGCGGCGTAGGCGTTCCAGCCGCGGATGGCGCCGAAGTCGGCGAGCTGGTCACCGGCTGCGACGCTGCCCAGCCGCTCCGGCTCGGCGTTCTTCGACAGCACCTTGATGTCGTTGCGGCCGGCGGCCCGGATGGCGGCGATGACGGACTCCACGCCGTTGCCGTACGGGGTGAGGATGTACTGCAGCTTGTCGCCGTGCTTCTGGATCAGCGAGGTGGTGATGTTCTGCATCTCGATCGGGTCGACCGCCTGCGCCAGCGTGCGCTCGCGGACCTCCAGCAACTCGCAGCCGGTGCAGCCGGCGAGCACGCGCTTGCTGGCGTTGAGCGCCTCGACCAGGTGCGGGTAGCCGACGTCCCAGAGGAAGACGACCTTGGCCTTGCCGTTGGAGTCGGCGACGGCCTTGGCGGTGGCCAGCACCGCCTGGAACGTCTCCCGGCTGGACACGTGCGCGTCGTAGCCGACCGCGCCGCCCTCGGCGACGGCGGAGACGCCCACGACCGGGATCTTCGCCTTCTGCAGCTCGGCGATGCCGTCGGCGACCTGGTTCTCCGGGATGGCGACGGTGATGACGGCGGTGGGCTTGTTGGCGGCGGCGGTGGCCAGCGCCTTCTGGTAGCCCTCCGGGGTGCCCTGCCCGTCCAGGATCTCGGCGCTCCAGCCGAGCTTCTCGGCGATGGCGGTGGCCCGCTTGCCGACCTCCTCACAGGAGGTGCCGATCTTGCAGACGATGATGTTGAGCTTGCCGTTCGCCGGCGGCTTCACCGACGTCGTCGGACCGGACCACTCCTCGTAGACCTTGATCTTGTCGAGGGTGATGTCGGCTTCCTTGCCCTCGAAGTAGAGCATCCCGCCGGTGCCGGCGGCGATCAGCTTGCGGGCCGTCTCGGTGTACTCGTCGTTCACCGCGGCGGGCGTGTCGGAGGCGGTGCTCTCCGCACCCGATCCGCAGGCGGCGGTGGTGAGCAGAAGGGCGGCCGCCCCGAATGCGGCGGCGGCGGCGCGGAGCCGGCGGGCTCCGAAAGTGTGTGTCACGGTGCTACTCCCTCGGTGGGTGGCAGTCGTCGAAAAGAAGCGAATCGATGAGTCGGCGCAGGGAGGGGCGAAAACAAACCCGGCGCGTGACGGGCGCTTCGGGTTGCATGCAATCGCAGTCCAACACGATCAACATCGACAGTCAATAGTTCGCAATGCCGAAACATAAGCCCTGTTAGAGAGCGTTTCTCCAGCCCGCGAGGGAGGCGCGTTCGCCCCGACCGGGCGGAGAAATTGTATTTTTCCGACGTGAGGCTCGCGGGGTACGCGTCAGCGGACGGACGCCGCGGAACGCCCGATGCGCAGGACCGCCCGGCCGTGCTCGGTCAGCATCCGCGCGCACCTTCTCCCCGCCCAGGCCGTGCAGGCGCAACGCGTTGCCGCCCATCAGCTTGGCGAACACGTCCGGGGTGAACTCCGGGAAGCCCCACCCGTCCACCAGATCCCGGGGCATCTCGAAATCCGTCAAGGCGTCGATGATCGGCTGCGGGTGCGCGGACGGCACGCCGGTGGCGAACATGATGCGATCCGTGCCGCCGTGCATCATGAGCATGCCGACGATCTCGGCGAACCGGCGCGGCTTGCGCACGATCATGTTCGACACCGACTCGATCGTCGCCCAGATGTTCGGGTGGGGTGTGGCCGATGCGGTACAGCGCGTTCACCATGCCGTCGTACGCGGCCTGGGAGCAGTGCGGCGCCCGGTTCCCGGGCCGGAAGTCGTACCCGTGGACGACACCGTCCACCACGACCATCCCATTGATCATGTCAACTCCGTTCTCCTGTCGACGGGAGCGCGACGAGGTGGTGGACGGGCGCGGCCGCTCGTCGGGGCGTTGCGCGGTATGTGATCGCGGCCACCAGCAGCCCGAGAATGTACACAACATAGGTGCGCAGCCCGGAGCGGTCAAGACTGTCTCGTGGTCAGTGAGATCGGCCGGCGCATGCCGCCAGCAGCGTCTTCACCTGGTTGTTTTCCCGACTTTCTCGACACGCCGGGTCGAATGAGACCCGGCGGCGAGCACCGTAGCCACCGCCTCGCGGAGAATCCTTGACAGTGATTGCATACATTGCTTGACTCTCTCGCCATGACAGAGCAGGCAGTGACAGTCCCTCGTCCGGGGGACGTCGAGCGCCGCCGGCCTCGGCGGCTCGACCCCGTTCTGGTACGAGGGCTACACCTGACCATGTCCGTGTCTGCCCCGCAGGCGGCCGTCCGGCGGAGCACGGTTCTCCCCGTGCTCCGCGGCCACGGCGCCACCCTCGCCCTGGCCGCGCTCTGGGTCGCGCTGGTGCTGGCCACGCCGTGAAGTCGCCGGCCTTCCTGTCCCACCAGACCGTCATCGCGGTGGCCTTCAACATGGCGTTCATCGGCGTCCTGGTCGTCGGCGTCAGCCTGGTGATGCTCAGCGGTGCCGAGTTCGACCTGTCCGTCGGCGTGACCGCTGTGGCCGCCGCGCTGATCGCCGCCCAGCTGCTGACCGACGGCGCGCCGTTCGCCGTGGTGCTGGTGGCGGTGCTGGTGTTCGGCACGCTCATCGGCATCGTGAACGCGGCGCTGATCGTGCGCGGCCTGCGGCCGGACCGGATCCAGGCCGGCGCGCTGGTGTCCTGCGGGCTGGTCGCCGGCCTCGCCGGGCTGGTCCTCGCGTCCCAGGGCGACATCGTCCGGTCCACGCTGACCCCGGGTACCGAGTTCCGGGTGATCTCGATCCTGCTGCTCGGCGGGATGGCGCTCACCGGCCGCCGGGGCAGTGGCGCTGTTCGTGCTGACCAGCACCGCCGCGGCGGTCGCCGGGTGCGTCCAGGTGATGCGCACCGGCGCCTCGGCCGTCACCCTCGGCGAGGGCACCGAACTGTACGTCTACGGCGCGCTGCTGATCGCCGGGTTCCGGCTCGCCGGCGGCGGGCACGGGAGCCCGATGACCGCGTTCCTCAGCCTGCTCTCGCTGAGCATCGTGCTGAACATCTTCCGGCTGCGCGGCATGCCGCTGCCGCTGGGCGACATCCTGCTCGGCGTCACGCTGCTCGGCGCGGTGTCGCTCGGCTGGATCCGCCAGCGCACCCAGCGGCACTCCCCCGAGCCGGAACCCGAACCGGAGGCCCGCCCGCACGCCGTGCCGGCCTGACCTCCGCCCGCACCAACGAGACGACCGACGAGAGAACAGGGACGACATGAACGACTATGCCCGCGGCCCGTTGTCCGGCTTGCGCGTGATCGAAGCCGGGGTCCTGCTGGCCGGGCCGTTCTGCGGCCAGATCCTCGGCGACCTGGGCGCCGACGTGATCAAAGTGGAGGAGCCGGGGCGGGGCGACCCGATGCGCGAATGGGGACGCGAGCGGCCGTACGGCAAGTCGCTGTGGTTCCCGGTGCTCGGCCGCAACAAGCGCTCGGTCACCCTCAACCTGCGCGTTCCGGAGGGGCAGGAGGTGCTGCGCCGGCTCGCCGCCGAGGCCGACGTCCTGGTGGAGAACTTCCGGCCCGGCACGCTGGAGCGCTGGGGCGTCGGCCCGGACGTGCTGTGGGACATCAACCCGCGGCTGGTGATCGTGCGGGTGTCCGCGTACGGGCAGTCCGGGCCGTACGCCGAACGCGCCGGGTACGGCTCGATCGGCGAGGCGATGGGCGGCATCCGCTACACCACAGGCGATCCCGATTCGCTGCCCAGCCGGGTCGGCATCAGCATCGGCGACTCGCTGGCCGGCACGTTCGCCGCTGTGGGCGCGATGGGCGCGCTGCGGGTGGCCGAGGCGACCGGCCGGGGCCAGATCGTCGACAGCGCCATCTACGAGTCGGTGCTCGCGCTGATGGAGTCGCTGGTGCCGGAGTATGCGATCGGCGGCTACATCAGGGAACGCACCGGCTCGATCCTGCCGAACATCGCGCCGAGCAACGTCTACGTCGCCTCCGACGGCGGCATGGTGGTTATCGCGGCGAACCAGGACACCGTGTTCCGCCGGCTGGCCGAGGCGATGGCGCAGCCGGAACTGGCCGCCGACCCGCGGTTCGCCGGGCACACCGACCGCGGCCGGCACCAGCACGAGCTGGACGAGCTGATCGCCAAGTGGTGCGCCGGGTACGCCGGGGACGAGCTGCTGGAGCTGCTGCACCGCCACGGTGTGCCGGCCGGGCGGATCTACACCGCCAAGGAGATGCTCACCGACCCGCACTTCGCCGCCCGGGAGGCGATCGTCCGGCTGGAGCATCCGGACCTCGGCGAGTTCCCGATGCAGAACGTCGTGCCGAAGCTGACCGCGACGCCCGGCGGCATCCGCCGCGTCGGGCCCGAGCTGGGCGAGCACACCGACGAGGTGCTCCGCGACGTCGCCGGACTCGACGGCGACGAGATCTCCCGCCTGCGCGCCGCGGGCGTCGTCTGAGCCCACCCCACCCACCACCACGGAAGGAACCCCTCATGGACAACTTCACCAAGACGTCGGTCACGATCGGCGCCGCGCAGCGGATCCTCGCCGCCGCGATCGCCAAGGCCGAGCAGATCGCGCTGCCGTGCGTCATCGCCGTCGTCGACGAGAGCGGCGTGTTGAAGGCGTTCGCCCGGATGGACGGCGCGGCGCTGCTGTCGGTGCAGGTCGCGCAGGACAAGGCGTACACGGCGGCGGGCTTCGGCATGCCCACCGACGGCTGGTACGACTTCATCAAGGACGACGCGCCGCTGGCCACCGGCGCGACCACGGGCATCGACCGGCTGGTGGTGTTCGGCGGCGGCTACCCGATCACCGCCGACGGCGCGGTGATCGGCGGCATCGGGGTCAGCGGCGGGCACTACACGCAGGACATGGAGGTCGCGCGCGCCGGGCTGGACGCCGTCGCGTGACCCGGCCGCCGGCACGGGGCCCGGGCTCCCCGGCCATCGGTCCCGTGCCGGCGCCCGCCCGGCCCGCCCCGGCTGGTCCCGCCGGGGCGGAACGGCCGGGGCGCGCCGGCGCGACCGGCTCACGCGACGCCGGCCAGCCAGGACTCGTAGTCGAGCGCGGCGGTCAGCTCCGGCCGGTCCCGGCCGCGCAGCGCGCGTGCCAGCGCCGACGCCGGGCCCGCGCCGATCGTGGCGACCCGTGCGGCGAGCGCGGCCCCGGCGTCCGGGTCGGCCGACACCGACCCGATCAGGCCGTGCCGCAACGCCTCGTCGGCGTCGAGCGTGGCGCCGGTCCAGGCCAGGTGTGCCAGCACGCCGGTGCCGGCGACACCGGCGAGCAGCCGTCCGGCGCCGCCGGCCAGGAACGCCGCCGGCGAGCCGGTGCCGAACGTCGCGGTGGGCGCGGCGACGCGCAGGTCCGCGGCGAGGGCCAAGCCGAGCCCGAGGCCGCGTACCGCGCCGTCGACGTGGACGATCACCGGGCCGGGTGCGGCGTGCACCCGCAGCACGAGTTCGTGCAACTGCCCGCTGACCACCGGCTGGGTGAGGTCGTCGGGCTCGTGCCGCCAGGCGTCGCCCTCGACGCGGATCAGCAGCGGCTCCCCCGGCGTACGGGCGTGGCGCTTGAGCGCGTCGAGCAGGGCGGCCCGGGCGGCCGGGCCGAGCCGTTCGCCCGCGCCCGGGTCGGCGGCCTCGTGTACCTGCGTCACGTGTCTCTCCTATCGGCCGGTGAAGCGGGCCGGACGCTTCTCCAGGAACGCGTCGATGCCCTCGATGTGGTCGTCGGTGGACAGCAGCGTCAGCAGCAGCGAACGCTCGTGGGCGAGGCCGGCGGTCAGGCCGACCTCCTCGGCGGTACGCAGCGCCTGCTTGCCGAGGCGGACCGCGACCGGGCTGCGGGCGGCGATCGAGGCGGCCAGCGCGATCCCGGCCTCGACCACCCGTTCGGCGGGCACCACCTGGCTGACCAGGCCCATCCGCTGCGCGGTCCAGGCGTCCACCAGCCGGCCGCCCAGCACCAGCTCGGCGGCCCGGAACCGGCCGGCGACGCGGGCCCAGCGCTGGGTGCCGCCGGCGCCGGGGATGATGCCGAGGTTGATCTCCGGCTGGCCGAACACGGCGGAGTCGGCCGCGACCACCGCGTCGCACGTCATGGCCAGTTCGCACCCGCCGCCCAGGACGTATCCGGCGACGGCTGCGACGGCCGGCTTGCCGAAGCGGGCGAACCGGTTCCAGCACTCCAGCCGCTCGGAGAGCAGGTAGTCGGCGGGCGACGTGCGGCGCAGTTCGCGGATGTCCGCGCCGGAGGCGAACAGCCGCGGGCCGCCGGTCAGCACCAGCACCCGTACCGCCGGGTCGGCCTCGGCCCGGTCCATCGCCGCGGCGAGCGCGCGCAGGACGTCGGCGCTGAGCGCGTTGCGTGTCTGCGGCCGGTCGATGGTGGCGACCGCCACCGCGTCGTGTACCGCGTAACCGACGGGTTCCACGGATCACCTCCCTGTCGTCCGCACCAGGCGAACATACTCTTCGGTATGTCGTCAAGATCTTCGCGGACGGCTTGGCAAGCGTACGACACAAGGGAAAACAGCATCCGGGAAGCGCTTGACACACTTCCAGCGCACCGCCTAGACATCTCGACATACGCAACGGTATGGCGTGCGGCGCAACGACCGGCCCGCGCCGGAGAACCGGGAGGCACCACGTGTCCGTGATCTGGGAGCCACGCCTGGACGACGAGGGCCGCCACTGGCGCGACCTCGCCCGGGACGTGGCGGCGCGCCACTTCGCGCCGCTGGCCGAGGAACTCGACAGGGAGCAGCGCTACCCGTGGGAGAGCGTGCGGGTGCTCGTCGAGGAAGGGCTGGCCGGGCTGCTCGTGGAACGCGAGCACGGCGGGCGGGGCGCGTCGTTCGTGACCGCCTGCGCGGTCATCGAGGAGGTCTCCCGCGCCTGCCCGTCGACCGGCGCGATCCTCACCGCGTACGCGCTCGGCGCCACCCCGCTGGTGCTGGCCGGCACCCCCGAGCAGCGCGAGCGCTACCTGGGTGGCCTGGCCCGGGGCGAGGCGATCAGCTTCGCGCTGACCGAGGAGGGCGCCGGCAGCGACGCCGCCCGGATCCGCACCACAGCCGAGCGCGAGGGCGCGGGCTGGCGGCTGCGCGGCGAGAAGATCTACATCGGAAACGGCGGCGCGTCGCGCTACTACGTGGTCTTCGCGCTCACCGACCCGCAGGCCGGCACCCGCGGCATCACCGCGTTCCTGGTGGACAAGGACGCCGACGGCGTGGTCATCGACCGGTACGAGGACAAGATGGGCATCCGCGGGACGCTCACCAGCAACCTCAAGCTGGACACCTGGGTGCCCGACGGCGACGTGCTCGGCGACCTCAACCGGGGCATGCGGCTGGCCATGCAGACGCTGTCCGCCGGGCGGATCAGCGTCGCCGCCCAGTCGCTCGGCGTCGCCCTGGCCGGCTTCGACGTCGCGTCGCGGGAGGCGGCCCGGCGGGAGACGTTCGGCCGGCCGATCATCGACAACCAGGGCATCTCGTTCCCGCTGGCGGACGTCGCCACCGGCATCACCGCCGCCCGGATGATCACCTTCGAGGCCGCCCGCACCCATCAGGAGGGCGGCGACGTCGGCATCCTCGGCGCGATGGCCAAGCTGTACGCCAGCGAGGTCGCGCACCGGGCGGTCGACACGGCCGTGCAGGTGTTCGGCGGCGACGGCTTCTGCAAGCCCTGCCCCGCCGAGCGGCTCTACCGGGACCAGCGGATCCTGGAGATCTACGAGGGCACCTCGGAGATCCAGCGGCTGGTGCTGGGCCGGGCGATCAAGGCGTCGGTGGCGGCATGAGCGCGTCCTGGCGGCTGAACGTCGACTGGCCCGCGTCCGGCCCGACCCGGGTGTTCGACCTGGCGCAGCAGATGTACACCGGCATCCCGCACCACCCGAACCACCCGCCGTACAGCTTCACGCTGACCAAGCGGCACGGCGAGATCATGTACCCGGACGGCGTCTCCGCCGCCGCCGAGATGATCACCACGGGCGGGCACGTGGGCACCCACGTCGACGGGCTCGCCCACGTCTCCCGGCTCGGCAAGGTGTACGGCGGGGTGGACGTCACCGCGAGCCAGTCGTACGCCGGCGGGGTGCCGGACGTGTCGGTGCACGAGCTGCCGCCGATGCTGGCGCCCGGTCATCTGGTGGACGCGACAGTCGCGCTCGGCCGGCCGCTGACACCCGCCGACGGCGTCGGCGCGGAGCTGTTCGAGCGCTGGTTCGCCGACCGCCCCCGCCCCCGCCCCGGCGCCGTGGTGCTGGTGCGTACCGGCTGGGACGAGAAGTGGACGGACAACGCCGCGTACCTCGGTGTCGCCACCGGCGCACCCGGCGTGGACGTCAGCGGCGCGCGCTGGCTCACCGACCACGGCGTGGTGGCTGCCGGCGCGGACACCATCGCGTTCGAGCACATGCCCAGCCCCGCGCTGGCGGTGCACTGCCACCTGCTCGTCGACCACGGCGTACCGATCATGGAGGCGATGAACCTCGCGCCGCTGGCCGCCGAGGAGGTCTGGGACTTCTTCTTCATCGCCGCCCCGCTGTCCATCCGCGGCGGCACCGGGTCACCGATCCGGCCGCTCGCCGTCGTACCCGACACCACCGCACCGGAGACCACCGCATGACCGCCGACGACGAGACCGCCGCGCGCCCGGCCGCCCCCGGCCGGCGGGACATCCTGGAGGCCGCCGCCACCGCGTTCACCCGCAACGGGTACGCGGCCACCACCATCGACGACATCGCCCGCGAGATGGGCGCCACGAAGGGCCGGGTCTACCACTACTACCGGGCCAAGGCGGACGTCTTCCTGGACATCGTCACCACCGGCATGCAGGAGCTGATCGACGGGATCGAGCCGATCGCCGGCAACGGCGGCCTCGACCCGGCCACCCGGCTCTGGCGGATGGCGCACCACCACGCCGGGCTGATGATGACCCGCAACTCGTTCCAGCGGGTGGCGATGCGCGCGGTCGAGATGCGCCGCCTCGGCGAGGCCCCGGCGCAGCAGCAGGCCCTGGAGACCGTGATCGCCATGCGCGACCGGTACGAGCAGATCTTCGCCGACGTCATCGACGAGGGCCGGAAGGCCGGGGTGTTCCGCGAGGTGGACAGCCGGCTGGCCACCAAGCCGCTGCTCGGCGCGCTGAACTGGATCAGCCTCTGGTACGACCCGCAGCGCGGCGACTACAACACCCGCCAGCGGCTCGCCGACGAGTACGCCGACTTCATCGTCGGCGGGCTGCGCCGGAGCCCGCGATGACCGGGCCGTTCTCCGAGCGCCACTGGCACGAGGCCGAGACGTGGCCGCGCGAGCGGCTGGCCGCGTACCAGCTCACCCGCCTGAAGGCGCAACTGTCCTACGTGTACGCCGCCAGCGACTTCTACCGCACCCGGTGGGACGCGCTCGGCTTCCACCCGGGCGACGTCCGGGAACTGGCCGACCTGCGCCGCCTGCCGCTGGTCGGCAAGGCCGACTACGTGGCCGACCTGGCCGCCCACCCGCCGTGGGGCAGCGCCGTCGCGGCGCCGGTGGCCGACCGCCGCCGGGTGCACTTCTCCTCCGGCACCACCTCGAACCCGACTCCGGTGCTGTGGACCGCGCACGACCTGGACCGCTGGGCCGACCTGTACGCGCGGGCCGCGTACAGCCAGGGCGTGCGGGACACCGACGTGTACCAGTGCCTGTTCAGCTACGCCTGGTTCGTCGGCGGGCTCGGCGCGACAGCCGGCTACCAGCGCATCGGCGTGACGCTGCTGCCCGCCGGGTCCGGCGACACCCAGCGACAGATCGACACGATCTTCCGGTACGGCACCACAGCCGTCGGCGGCACGCCGTCGTTCATGCTGCACCTGGCCGAGACCGCGGAACGCGCCGGCACACCGCTGCGCGACTCACCGGTGCGGCGGATCCAGGTCGGCGGCGAACCCGGCGCCGGGGTGCCGGCCACCCGCGCGCACATCGAGCAACGCTGGGGCGCCAAGTGCTTCGACGGGTACGGCAGCCTGGAGTTCCAGCCGATCGCCTGGGAGTGCGAGGAACAGGCCGGCGGCCACCTGGCCGAGGACTTCGCGTACGCCGAGGTGCTCGACCCGTACACCCACGAGCCGGTGCCCGACGGCGCACCCGGCCTGCTGGTGCTCACCCACCTGGACAAGCGGGCGAGCCCGCTGGTGCGGTGGGCCACCGGCGACGTGGTGGTCCGCGACAGCACCGCCTGCCCGTGCGGGCGCACGCTCGCCCGGCTCCCGGGCGGCGTCGTCGGCCGGGCCGACGACATGCTCGTGGTACGCGGGGTGAACCTGTTCCCGTCCGCGGTCGAGCAGGTGGTCCGCGCCACCCCCGGCGCCTGCGGCGAATACCTCATCGTCCTCGACGACGACGTCACCGACCCGGCGACCGGCTACCTCACCGGCATCAAGCTGCGCGTCGAGGCGACCGGCGACGGCCAGCGGGTGGCCCGCGAGCTGGCGCACGCCGTGCGCGCCGAGCTGACGGTGCGCGCGGTGGTGGAGACCGTCCCCGAGGGCACGCTGCCGCGCAGCACCCACAAGAGCAAGCGCGTCGTACGCGCCGACCGGAAGGTTCCGTGATGGACAGGCAAGCGTTCCTGGTCGGCGCCGTGCGTACCCCGCACGGCCGGTACGGCGGCGCGCTGCGCGACGTGCGGGTGGTGCGCCTGGGCGGGCTGGCCGGTGCCGCCGCGCTGGAGCGGGCCGGGGTGCCCGTCGAGGCGGTGGACGAGACGGTGGTGGCCAACTGCCGCCAGGCGGGCAACGGCCCGAACCCGGGACGGCAGATCTCGCTCGCGGCGGGCGTGCCGGTGCCGACGCCCGCGCAGACCATCAACATGGCCTGCGCCTCCGGCCTCAAGGCGGTTCAGCTCGCGCACCGGTCGGTGCGGTCCGGCGAGGCCGACGTGGCACTGGCGGTGGCCGCGGAGAGCATGAGCACGATGCCGTACCTGGCGCCGTACACGCTGCGCTGGGACGGCGTGCGCCGCGGCGACGTCCTGCTCCAGGACGGCTGGCGCGACGGCGGCACCGACCCGATCTGCGGCCTGAGCATGGGCGAGACCGCGGAGAAGGTGGCCCGCGAGTTCGGCGTGTCCCGCGCCGACCAGGACGCCTGGTCGGCGCGCAGCCACCAGCGGCTGGCCCGGGCCTGGGAGTCCGGCGCGATGGCGCAGGAGGTCCTGCCGCTGGACGAGCTGGACCGCGACGAGACGGTACGCCCCGACACCACACCGGAACGGCTCGCCCGGCTGCGCCCGTCGTTCACCGACGGCGGCACGGTCACCGCGGGCAACGCCAGCCAGATGGCCGACGGCGCCGCCGCGGTCGTGGTGGCCGGCGGCGAGGCGGTACGGCGGTACGGGCTGACCCCGCTGGGCCGGATCGTCGGGTTCGCGGCCGTCGGCGTGGACCCGACGATGATGGGCGTCGGACCGGCCGAGGCCATTCCGCTGGCCCTGCGCCGGGCCGGGCTGACCGCCGCCGACGTGGACCTGTTCGAGATCAACGAGGCGTTCGGCGCGCAGATCGTGCAGAACGTGCGCGCGCTGGGCCTGGACGAGGAGCGGGTGAACGTCAACGGCGGCGGGATCGCCCTCGGCCACCCGACCGGACAGAGCGGCGCCCGGCTGATCGTCTCGCTGCTGCACGAACTGGCCCGCCGCGACGGCCGGTACGGCGTGGCGAGCCTGTGCGTCGGCGGCGGACAGGGCATCGCCGCCGTGATCGAGCGGGTGACCCGGTGATCGCCGTCGTGGTCGGCCTCGGGCCGATGGGCCGGGGCATCGCGCAGGTCCTCGCCGGGGCGGGGCACACCGTCCGGGTCGTCGACGCCACCGCCGAACTGGGCCGCGCCGGCCTGGAGCGGATCCGCGCCGACGGTGCCACCGGCGACCTCGGCGCCGCCGCCGACGTCGAGACCGCGCTCGCCGGCGCGGACGTGCTGATCGAGGCGATCGTGGAGGACATGGCCGCCAAGCGCGACCTGCTCGCCCGGGTCGCCGCCGCGGGCGGGCCGGACCTGCTCGTCGCCTCCAACACCTCGTCGCTGAGCGTCAACGAGATGGGCCGCGCGTTCGGCGCCCCGGAACGCCTGCTCGGGCTGCACTTCTTCAACCCGCCCACCCGGATGCGCCTGGTGGAGGTGATCGTCGGCGCGGCCACCGGCGAGGCGACGGTGCGGCGGGCGCTGGCGCTCGTGGAGTCGCTCGGCAAGACCGCTGTGGTGTGCCGCGACTCGCCGAACTTCATCGTCAACCGGGTCTGCCGCCCGCTGTACTACGAGGCGCAGCTCCTCCTCGCGCAGGGCGTCGAGGCGGCGGTGGTGGACGCGGTCGCCCGCGGCGCGCTCGGGCACCCGATGGGTCCGCTGCAACTGCTCGACTTCACCGGGCTGCACACCCACCTGGCCTCCTCGGAGACCGCGCTGCGCGAGTTCGGCGACCCCCGCTACCGGCCCATCCCCCAGGTGCGTGGCCTGGTCCGGGCCGGCCTGACCGGCAAGGCCGCCGGCCGCGGCTTCTACGACTACGCCACCGAGGCGCCGCGCGACGCCAACGCCCGGGTGGTCCGGCGGCCCGGGCCGCCGAACGGTCCGGCGGCCCGCGTGGTGAGCCTCGGCGCGCCGACCCCGCAGCGGGTGGCGGAGCTGGCACGGCTGGCGGCCCGGCAGAACGTGGTGCTGGACAGCTCCGACGCCGGCTGGGCCGAGGTGCTGCCCGCCGACGTCGGCTGGATCCGGCTGCACCGGCGCGCCGACGACGCCGTGTTCGCCGAGGTGGTCGAGGACCCGGTCGCGGGCGTCGCCGTCCCCGGCTTCGTCGACCGGCTGCTGGATCACCTCGGCGCGTCGTCGGTGCGGGTGCCGGCGCTGCCCGGCCTGGTCGGCGACCGGCTCGCCCACTGCCTGGTGAACGAGGCGGCCACTGTGGTCGAGGAGGGCACCGCCACCGCCGACGACGTGGACGTGGCGTTGCGCCTGGCGATGAACCATCCGCGCGGCCCGTTCGAGACGCTGCGGGCCGCCGGGGCGGGGACCGTGTACGAGGCCCTGCGGTCGATGGCCGACGCGTTCGGCGACCCCCGCTACCGGCCGGCGCAACTGCTGCGGCGGCAGGCGATCGGTGAGGCGAGGGCCGCCCGGTGACGCGGGGGGACGACACCGGCGTGGCCGTGCTGCGCGCGGGTGTGCTCACCGGGCGGCGCGCGGTGGTCACCGGCGCCGGCAGCGGCATCGGCCGGGCGGTCGCGATACGCCTGGCCGAGCTGGGCGCCCACGTCACCGGGCTGGGCCGGCACGCCGACACGCTCGCCGCCACCGGCGAGGCGATCACCGGCGAGGCGGCCACCGGGGGCGGCCGCTACACGTACGCGGTCTGCGACGTCCGCGACCACGACCGCGCCGCCGCCACCCTCGCCGAGGCAGGCGACGCCCACGGCATCGACCTGCTGGTGAACAACGCCGGCGGGCAGTTCTTCGCCCCGGCCACGCGGATCTCGGCGGGCGGCTGGGCCGCAGTCGTCGACCTGAACCTCACCAGCGTCTTCCACCTCACCACCGCCGCGTACCCGTACCTGCGGCGCACCCGCGGCGCGGTGGTGAACATGTCGCTGTCAGGGGTGGAACGCGGCGGGCAGGGCATGGCGCACGCCGTCGCGGCCCGCGCCGGCGTGCTCGGGCTGACCCGGACGCTGGCCCTGGAGTGGGCCGCCGACGGTATCCGGCTCAACTGCCTCGGACCGGGCACGGTGCTCACCGCCGCGCTCGACGCCGAGGCCGACCGGCACGTCCGGGACAACCTGGTGGACCGGGCCACGCCGCTGCGCCGCCCGACCCGCGCCGAGGAGGTCGCCGAGCTGGTGGCGTTCCTGGCCGGCCCGGCCGCCGCCATGATGACCGGCCAGCTCATCCAGCTCGACGGCGGCGCACACCTGGGACCGGGGCTGCACATGCTGGCGGAGGCGTACCGGTGAGCCGCGCCCTCGCCGACGTCGTGGCCGAGCACGTACGCCCCGGCCGGCGGGTCTACCTGGGCAACTTCGGCGCGCAACTGTTCGCCGTGGGCCACGAGATGATCCGGCAGCGGATCCGGGACGTGGACGTGGTGATCGCCTCCGGCGGGCTGCTGATGGACCAGTTGCTCGGCGCCGGGGTGCTGCGCTCGGCCACGTACGGCCACTGCTGGAGCCCGGTCGGCCCGGCGCCCGCCTGGAACTTCCGGCGCGCCGCTCAGGACGGCGACACCCGGGTCGCGCTGCACGAGCTGAGCCTCGGGCTGCTCACCGCAGCGCTCACCGCGGGCGCCTGGCGGGTGCCGTTCATGCCGGTGCCGGACCTGCCCGGCACCGGCTACCTGGACGAGGACTGGAGCCGGGGGCGGCTGTCCCGGGTCGACTCGGCGTTCGGGCCGGCCCGGGTGGTCCGCGCCGAGCGGCCCGACGTGGCGTTCGTCCACGTGGACCTGGCCGACGCCGACGGCAACGGGGTGATCCGCGGCCCGCTCGGTGAGGTGCTCGTGGCCGCCCAGGCGGCCCGGCGCACCGTGCTCGTCGCCGAGCAGGTCTCCGACGCCGAGACGGTACGCGCCGCCGGGATCAGCATCCCCGGGCTGCTCGTCGACGCGGTGGTCGAGTCCCCCGGCGCGGTGCACCCCGACGGCGCGGTCGGCCGGTACCCGCGTGACGTCGAGGCGTACCAGCGGTATGCCCGCCGCTCGGCCACCGCCGACGGCTTCCGGCGGTGGCTGGCCGAGGAGGTGCTGTGACCACAGCGGACTTCCTGGTCCGGGCGGCGCGGGAGTTCCGGCGCGGCGGCTGGGTGTTCACCGGCTTCCACTGGCCGGTGCTCGCCGGCCAGTGCGCGTACGCGCTGCCCGGCGAACCGTTCAGCCAGGTCTTCGAGGCCGGCGCCAGCGCGCACCGGCCCGGCGCCGACGTGCCGACCAGCACCACCGACTACCCGGCGTACGCCGGCGGGTTCGGCTGGCTGGGCGGCACCGCCGACGTGCTCCTGGCGATGGGCCACCGGTTCGACCGGGTGGTGCTCGACGCCGGCAACGTCGACCTGCGCGGCCGGATCAACTCGTCGTACCTGGGCCCCCGGGAGCGGCCCACGGTGCGGCTGCCCGGCGGCGGGGGCGCCGCCGACATCGCGGCGGCGGCACGGGAACTGGTGCTGCTGCACGGCGCACGGGATCCACGCCGGATCGTGCGCGCGGTCGAGCACGTGACCGCCGCGCCCGCCCCGGACGCGCTGGTGCGGCTGCACACCCGGTGGGGCGTGGTGCGGCTCAGCGCGGATCCGCGGCTGGAGGAGGTCACCGCGGACGGCGAGGTGCTGCGTGCCCACCTGACCGCGCTCGGCGTACCCGTCGACGGCGCGGCGCCCCGGCCGCCGGTCACCACGGCCGAACGCGCCGCGGCCGTGGGCGTGCTGCGGCGGGCCGCCGTACGGGGCTACTCAGTGGCGAAGGGAACGGACAGAGGATGACTGACGACGATCTCGATGAGCTGCGCCGGCAGGTACGGAAGCTGGTCGGTGAGTGGCGCGACGGCGACCGGTTCCGGCCGGTGTGCGACGCGTGGCTGCGCTCGTACGACACGGAGTTCAGCCGCGCGCTGGCGGACCGGGGCTGGATCGGCCTGACCTGGCCGCGCGAGTACGGCGGGCAGGCCCGCTCGAACCGGGCCCGGCTGGTGGTCACCGAGGAACTGTTGCGCGCCGGGGCGCCGGTGGCCGCGCACTGGATCGCTGACCGGCAGATCGGCCCGGCCGTCCTGCGGTACGGCTCCCCCGCGCTGCGCGAGCGGTACCTGCCGGCGATCGCCGCCGGGGAGGTGACGTTCTGCCTCGGCATGAGCGAGACCGAGTCCGGCAGCGACCTCGCCTCGGTGCGCACCACCGCCCGCCCGGACGGCGACGGCTGGCGGCTCACCGGCGGCAAGATCTGGACCAGTCACGCCCACCGGTCCACGCACGCGTACGTGCTGTGCCGCACCGGCACCGGCGGCGACCGGCACGAGGGCCTGACCGAGCTGATCGTGGACATGTCCGCGCCCGGCGTGACCGTCCGGCCGATCGTCGACCTGCGCGGCGAGCACCACTTCAACGAGGTCGTCTTCGACGACGTGCGGGTGTCCGGCGACCACGTTCTGGGCACCGCCGGCAACGGCTGGACGCAGGTCACCGAGCAGTTGTCCTTCGAGCGCGGCGGGATGGAGCGGGTGCTCAGCACGTACCCGCTGCTGGCCGCCACCGTCGACGCGTGCGCCGCGCGGCGGGACGCGGACGCCGCGCTGGGCGAGGCGCTGGCCCGGCTGGCCGGGCTGCGCGGCCTGGCCTGGCGCATCGCCGGTGAGCTGGACGCCGGGCAGGCCCCGGTGCACGCCGCGGCGGTGCTGAAGGACCTGGGCACCGAGTTCGAGGCCGACGTCAACGAGATCGCGCGTACCGTGCTCGACGTCGAGCCTGACCCCGACGGCGACGGACCGGCCGGGCTGCTCGCCCAGGGGCTACTGGCCGCGCCAGGTTTCTCGATCCGCGGCGGCACCACCGAGGTGCTGCGCACCATCATCGCCAAGGGCGCCGCCCACGCGCCCCGGCGCGGCGGCGACGAGCTGCGGGAGCTGACCGACGACGTGCTCGGCGGTCACGGCGGCGACCCGGACGGCCTGCCCACGCTCTGGTCCACAGTGCACGGGCTGGGCTGGACCGGGGTGTCGGTGCCGGAGGACGCGGGCGGCTCGGGCGGCACGCTCGCCGACCTGGCCGCGCTCGTGCGCGGGCTGGGTCGCCACGGTGTCTCCCTGCCGCTGGCCGGGACCGTGCTGGCCGCCCGGCAGCTCGCCGCCGCCGGTCGCGGCCTGCCCGAGGGCGTCGCCACCGTGGTCGCCGGCGACGGGCTCGCGGTGGCCGGCGGGCGGCTGCGCGGCACGGCTGCCCGCGTGCCGTGGGCCGCCGCCGCGCGGACACTGCTGGTGTACGCGGGCGACGAGGCGTTCGTGGTGCCCGCCGACCACCCCGGCGTGCGGGTCACGCCCGGCCGCAACCTGGCCGCCGAGCCGCGCGACGACGTCGTGTTCGACGTGCCGGTCACCGGCGACATGCGGCTCACCGGCGTCGCGCCCGCCGGGGCGGTACGCGCCGAGGCGGCGTTGCTGACCGCCGCCGCGCTCACCGGCGCGCTGGAGACGGCTGTGGAGCACACCCGGCAGCACGTGACGACGCGGGAGCAGTTCGGCCGGCCGCTGCTGGCGTTCCAGGCGGTCGGGCAGACCCTGGCCCGGATGACCGCGCACACGCTGCTCGCCGGCACCGCGCTCGACGCCGCGCTGGCCGGGCCGGACCCGCTGCGGGTCGCCGCCGCGCGGGTGCTCACCGGCCGGGCCGCGACGATCGTGGCGCGCGGCGCGCACCAGCTGCACGGGGCGATGGGCGTCACCCGTGAGCACCCGCTGCACCTGTCCACCCGCAGGCTCTGGTCCTGGCGGGACGAGAACGGCACCCAGCAGTTCTGGGCCGCCACGCTCGGCGCGGCGCTGGTGCCGCGCGGCAGCGCGGGCGTCTGGTCCTGGCTGACCGATCAGGAGGCTGAGTCATGAGCAAAGTGGAACTGCACAACGCGGACGGGCGCTGGACGCTCACGCTGAACGACCCGGACCGGCGCAACGCCATCGACGCGGAGATGCGCGACGCGCTCGGCGACGCGATCGCCGAGGTGGCCGCCGACCGGCACGCCCGCACGCTCGTGGTCACCGGCGCGGGCACGGCGTTCTGCGCCGGCGCCGACCTGCCCGCCATGTTCGGCGAACCAGGCCGCGGCGTCGCGGAGATCCGCGCCGACCTGCACCGCGTCTACGACAGCTTCCTGCGGGTACGGGCGCTGCCGATCCCGACGATCGCCGCGGTGCAGGGACCGGCGGTGGGCGCCGGGCTGAACCTGGCGCTCGCGTGCGACACCCGGATCGTCGGGCCGAAGGCGAAGCTGATCGCCTCGTTCACGAAGCTCGGCCTGCACCCCGGCGGGGGCTGCACCTGGTTCCTCACCCGGGCGCTCGGCCCGGAACGCGCCCTGCAACTGCTGCTCGACGGCGGGAGCGTGGACGGCCCCGAGGCGGTACGCGTCGGGCTCGCCGCGACGCTCGCCGACGACCCGCTGGCGGCCGCGCACGAGCGCGCCGAACGGTGGGCGGCGCTGGACCCGGCGCTGGCCCGGGACATCAAGACGTCGGTGCGCACCGCGGAGACGGCCGGTTTCGCCGCCGCGCTGGAGTTCGAGTCGTGGGCCCAGGCGTCCTCGGCGACCGGGCCGGCGATCCAGGAGGCGGTGGCCGCGTTCCGCAGGTGACCCGTCCGCCGCGGGACCGGGCGGGGCGCCGCTGTGCGCCCCGCCCGGCGGCATCACGCCGCCGCTCCGGTCAGACCACGGCGGGCTGTGCCTCGGTGGCCATGACGAGCGCGCCGAGCAGCGCGGCGTCCTGCGCGAAGTCCGACAGCACGATCTCCGGCGGGTACGGCAGCGTGTGGGTGAGCCGCTCGGTCAGCAGCTCCCGCACCAGGTCGTTGCCGGCGACGCTGCCGACCAGCACGATCCGCTGCGGGTCGAGCAGCAGGCAGCACGTGACCAGCTGGCGGGCCAGTTCGTCGACGCGCAGGCGGAGCTGCTCCCGTACCGGGCCGGGCTGCTCCGCCGCCGCGCACAGGCCGGCGGCCCGGCCGTCCACGCCGAGGCGCTGCGCCAGCTCGTCCAGGGCCCGGCCGGAGAACGTCGCCTCCAGCATCGGTTCCAGGCGGGGCGGCCAGCTGAGGTCGGTCAGTCCGTAGGCGATCTCGCCGGCCGCGCCGTGGCGGCCCGGCAGCACCTCGCCGTTGACCGTCACCGCGGCGGCCACCCCGGTCCCGAGCCCGACGACGAGCCCCGGATCGGCGTCGCGCAGGGCCCCGAGCCGCAGCTCGGCGTAGGCGGCCGCCTTCAGGTCGTTCGTCACCCGCACGTGCGCCAGGTTGAGGTGGGCGCGGACCGCCTCGCCCAGCCGCAACTGCTCCCAGCCGGGCACGTTCGGCGCCAGTTCGATGCCGTCGTCGTGGACGACGCCGGGCGAGGCGATGCCGGCCGCGACGATCGTGCCGCCGGTCTGCTCGGCGAGTTCGCACGCCCGGTCCAGCGCCCGGGTGAGGGCCTGCTGCGCGCCCCGCTCGGCGATCGTGGGCAGGCGCTCGGAGACGAGCAGCCGGCCGTCGGTGTCGCCCACGCCGATCGCCATCTTGGTGCCGCCGAAGTCGATGCCGAGCAGGCGCGGATTTGCCGGTCGTTCCATGGTGATGTCAGATCGCCCTTCGGGCCGTCGGTCCAGATCACGTGGTCGCCGCGACACGACGTCCGCGACCACGGCCAGCTGCGGCTGCCGCCCCGTCACAGGCCTACCCTCGCCGCGACCGCCTCGGCGAGAGCCGCGTCGGCACGGGTCAGCCGCTCGCGCAACGCCTGCGCCCGCTCCTGCACCGCGTCGAGCATTGTAGACAGTCGTCCGACCTGGTCCCGGACGGCCGCCTCGCCGGGACCGTCGGCCTGGGCGCGGCGCAGCACGAGTTCCGGGCGGACCGCGGCGGCCAGCAGGTCCCGTACCGCGGCGTCGTCGAGCGCCAGACCGAGGTCGGCGGCGGTGGACCGGACCAGATCCTCGGTCCAGGTCGCCGGGGCGCCGCCGCGGACCAGCCGGCCGAGCAGCGAGTGGGCGCCGCGGAACGGCACGCCGTGGCGGGCCAGCGCGTCGGCTGCCGCGGTGGTGGTGGCGCCGGAGGCGACGATCTCCTCGCCGGACGGCGGGCGCTGCGGGTCCAGCTTGTCGATCAGGCCACCGAGCAGCGAGAAGAACCGGTACGCCCGGTCGTCGCCGTCCCAGAGCCGGGACTGCACGTCGGTGGTGGCGTTGTTCGAGTCCTCCCACCAGGCGGCGCCGACGTTGTTGAGCACGCTCGCCGCGTCGGCAGCGGCGGCGCCGGCCATCGAGACGAGGTGTTCCAGCACCACCGGGTTGCGCTTCTGCGGCATGATGCTGCTGCCCTGGGTGAACTCGCCGGGCGTGACCACCCAGCCCCAGCTCAGCCAGTCCATCAGGGTGCGGGCCAGCCGGGCGCCGGTGGCGAGCGCCTGCGCGTTGAGCGTGGCGACCCGGACCAGGTGGTCGGCGCCGGCCACCGCCTCGTACGAGTTGACGATGAGCTGGTCGAAGCCGAGCAGGTCGGCCAGCCGGCGGGGCGAGATGTCCAGGTCGGTGCCGGCGAAGGCGCAGGAGCCCAGCGGCGAGCGGTTCATCTCGTCCAGCAGGCCGGCGTACGCGGCGGCCTCGCCGGCGAGCGCCTCGGCGTAGCCGGCGAAGACGTGCCCGATGCTGGTCGGCTGGGCCGGGCGGCGGTGCGTGTAGCCGGTGATCACCACGTCGGCGTGCCGGTCCGCGCGGTCCAGCACGGTACGGCCGGTCGCCAGCAGCGCGTCGAGCACCTGGAGCAGCTGGTCGCGCAGCACCATCCGGAAGACGCCGGCGTCGAGGTCGTTGCGGCTGCGCGCGAGCTGCACGCTCAGCTGCGACACCTCGATGCCGGCCGCGGCGGCGAGGCGCTTCTCCAGCGTGTAGTAGACGTCCTCGACGCTGCCGTCGTACTCCAGTTCCTCCGGCCGGTCCGCGGCGAGGGCGACCAGGCCGCGCAGCATCGTCGCGGCGGCGTCGTCGGAGATCAGCCCCTGCTCGGCGAGCATGACGACGTGGGCCTTGCTGGCCGTGACCATCGCCGGGTAGAGGTGGGCGACGTGGTGGTCGAACACGACGCGGAGGTGGTGCTGTTGGTAGACGGTCAGTGACGGGCTCATGGAGGCCTCCCGAGGTGGTGCGTGGTCCTGGGGCGTAACTGTCATCCGGCCGGCTGGTCCGGCCGGTCGGCGCCGGGCGGTCCCGGCAGCGGCGCGGCGAGCCACGCCCCGACCAGCTCGCGCAGGCGGGTGCCGGCGGTGGCGCGGATCCGGCCGCCGGCCTCCTCGCCTGCCAGCGAGACGTGGCCCGACCAGCCCTGCCAGGGGTCGGGGCGCGACTCCACCAGCACGTACGGGTACGGGGTGGGCAGCTTCGGCTTGGGCGGCAGGTCCGGTGCCGCGTCCAGGCGTACCGCGGCCGGGTCGAAGCCGAGCACGGCGGAACTCTCGTACGCGCCGCCGTGCCCCCGGGCGGGCAGGTCGCCGAACATCTCGGCCGTCTCGTCCGGGCCGACCAGCTGGAACCAGTTCACCAGCATCATGCTGGCCCGGTGCCGGCCGGACACCCACTCCATCGCCGCGCGGACGGTGGACATGTTGGCGTCGTGCCCGTTGACCACGAGCACCCGGGTGAAGCCCGCCTCGACGATGCCGGCGAGCACGTCGGCGAGGTAGCCGACGGCGATCTCCGGCCGCAGCGCCACAGTGCCCGGCCACGGCCGGGTCTGGCCCGGGCAGGCGGCGTACGGCGTGGCCGGGAACAGCACCGCCCGGGCGGACCCGGTGGCCAGTTCCCCGGCGAAGCCCTCGGCCAGGATCAGGTCGGTACCGATCGGCAGGTGCGGACCGTGCCACTCGACCGCGCCGACCGGCAGCACCGCCAGGTCGGCCGCCTCGGTCACGGCGGCGAACGCGTGCCCGGGTACCCGGGTGACCGGAAGCAGCCCTCCCCCGGTCCGCCACCGCTCGATCAGTTCGTCCACTGCTCGGCCCTCCGGGTCGCGGTGCGGCTGCTCTCCAGCCGTCCGGAGAACCACATCACCACGAAGATGAGCAGCACCTGGAGCATGCCGTAGGCGGCCGCGGTGCCCAGCTCGAAGCTGTACATGCGGTTGTTGATGGCGACCGAGATCGGGACCGTCGACGAGGTGTAGATGAGCACCGAGGCGACGAACTCGCCGACGCCGTGCACGAACGCCAGCAGCGCGCCGGCCAGCACACCGGGCAGCATCAGCCGCACGGTGATCGTGTAGAACGCGCGCAGCCAGGAGGCGCCCAGGTTACGCGCGGCGTCCTCCAGCGACGGGTCGATCAGGGCCAGCGTCGCGGAGCTGGACCGGAACACGATCGGCAGGAACCGCACGAAGTAGGCCAGCGGCAGGATCCAGAACGTGCCGACCAGCACCTGCCCGAAGCTGAACGCGTTGCCGGTGCTGAACGCCGAGATCAGGTTGATCGCCACGACCGTGCCGGGCAGTGCCCAGGCGATCATCACGGCCACGTCGAGCAGGCCGCGCCCGACGAACTTCAGCCGCCGCACCGCGTACGCGATCAGCACGCCGATCACCACGCAGCCCACGACCGCGATGAGGCTCATCTGCACCGAGTTGAGGATCGGCTGGAACGCCTTGGGGTCGGTGAAGATGGTGACGAAGTTCTCGAACGTGTACGTCGGCGGCAGCACCTCGGTGGTCCAGGACCGGTCCTCGGAGAACGCGACGAGCGCGATCGCGCCGACCGGGGCGAGCAGGACCAGCGTGGCCAGCACCGAGGCGAGCGGCGCGAGCCAGCGGCCGATCGGGTTGGTGATCTCCCGCCGGACCGCCGAGACGCCCTTGGACTGCGACTGGTAGTTGCGCCGCCCCTCGTACCAGCGCATGCCGAGCAGGAAGATGATCGAGACGATGCCGAGCACTGAGGCGTACGCCGAGGCCATCGGCAGGTCGCCGTTGGTGCGGTTGATGTAGATCTGCATCGTCATGGTCTGACTGACGTTGAACAGCAGTGGCGCGGTGTAGGACGCCAGCGACGTCATGAAGACCAGCAGCGACGCCGAGATCAGCGCCGGGGTGAGCATCGGCAGCAGGACGGTGCGCCACACGCGTACCCGGCCCGCGCCGAGGTTGTACGCCGCCTCCTCGACCGACGGGTCCATCCCGGCCAGCGCCGCGGAGGCGGCCAGGAAGAAGAACGGGTACATGGTGAACGTGTGCACCACCAGCACACCGGCGATCCCGTCGAAGGCCAGGACCGGCTTCTCGGTGCCGAGCAGCGCCTGAAGGCCGCGCGGCACGATGCCGATGTTGCTGTAGAGCAGCTGGAAGGACACGGCGCCGATCAGCGGCGGCAGGGCCGCCGGCACCAGGATGAACGCCTCGATGAGCCGCCGGCCGCGGAAGTGGAACCGCTTGAGCAGGAACGCCATCGCCACGCCGACGACGCCGCAGAGCAGCACGCTCGCGGCCGAGATGAACAGCGAGGTGAACAGCGACTCGCGGGCCACTCCGGAGGAGGAGAGGAACTGGAGGTAGTTGTCGGTGCCGTTGGCGCTGACGCTCTCCCGGAAGGTGGCGAACATCGGCTGGACGACGAAGCCCCACAGCACCAGGACCAGCGGCAGCACCAGCAGATAGGGGAACCATCGGGAGTTCGCCCCGCCGGCCAGGCGCCGGCCGAGGGCCGCCGCCCAGCCGGGGGCGGTCGGGGTCGCAGCGGTCACGGCTTGACCACCCAGAGCCGCTCGGGTGCGAGCCGCAGGCCCACGACGTCGCCGAGCTGGATGCCGGCGGGCGCGTCGACCAGGGCGGCCATCACCTCGTCACCGTCGACGTCGACTGTGACGTGGGTGGCCATGCCGGTGAACTCGACGTGGCTGACCCGGCCGCGCATGGCCGCGGTGTCGTCGTCGCCGCCGAGCGCGATGTGCTCGGGGCGGGCGGAGACCAGTGCGGTGTCGCCCGCGGCGAGCCCGTGTCCGGCGGGAGCGCCTACCTCGATCGTGGCGCCGCCGGGCAGGCGTACCTGGACGCGCTGCTCCGCCGCGCCGGTCACCGGCAGGCTCAGCACGTTGCTGCGTCCGATGAACCGGGCCACGAACGCGTTCGCGGGCTGGTAGTAGACCTCGTGCGGGGTGCCGACCTGCTGGACCCGGCCGGACTCCATGACGGCGATCCGGTCCGACATCGCCATCGCCTCGGCCTGGTCGTGCGTGACGTAGATCGAGGTGGTGCCGCTCTCCCGCTGGATGCGCCGGATCTCGGCACGGGTCTCCTCGCGCAGCTTCGCGTCGAGGTTCGACAGCGGTTCGTCGAGCAGCATGGTGCGGGGACGGATCACCAGTGCCCGCGCCAGCGCGACGCGCTGCTGCTGGCCGCCGGAGAGCGCGTCGATGCGCCGGTCGCCGTAGCCGGCGAGGTGCACCTGTTCGAGCGCCTCGGTGACCCGGCGGGCCTGCTCGGCGCGGGAGACCCGGCGGACCTTGAGCCCGTAGGCGACGTTCTGCGCCACCGTCATGTGCGGGAACAGCGCGTAGTTCTGGAACACCATGCCGGTGTCCCGCTTGTTCGGCGTCCAGTGGGTGACGTCGTCGTCGCCGAAGTGGATGTGACCGGACGTCGGGAAGTAGAAGCCGGCCACCATGCGCAGCGTCGTCGTCTTGCCGCAGCCGCTCGGCCCGAGCAGCGTGAAGAACTCGCCGGCTCCGATGGTGACGGTGACGTCATCGACCGCCGCGGAGTCGCTCGACTTGGCGAAGCGCTTACTGACCGCCGTCAGTCGGACATCGATCATTTCGTGGCTCCTTCCAGGACGAAGCCGGGCCGTGCCGGAGCACGGCCCGGTTCCGAGCGTCTTAGCCCTTGCCCTTGATCTGGGCGTTCCAGTGGGTGATCCAGGCGGTCTCGTTCTTGCCGATCACGTTCCAGTCGACGTTCATCGGCTTGAGGTCGAGCTTGGTCAGCCACTCGGGCTTCTCGGCGATGTCGACAGCGGGGATCTGGAAGTAGTCCTTGGCCAGGCTGGCCCGCAGCGAGTCGTCGAACAGGAACTCGAGGAACTTCTTCGCGCCCTCGCTGTTGCCGCCCTTGACCGCGGCCACGCCGTCGACGAGCACCGGCGCGCCGGAGGCCGGCATGACGTAGCCGAACGGCATCTTCTCGTTGGCCTGGAGCAGGATGTCCTGGAGGTTCCAGGCGCTCACCACGCCCTGCTCACGCGACATCTTCAGGTAGAGGTCGCTGGGGTTGGCCGCGTACTCGACGGTGTTGGCGTCGAGCTTGCGCAGCCAGTCGTAGCCGGGCTGCGGGTTGGACCCGTCGGCCGTGAAGCGCTGGATCATCGAGGCGTAGATCGAGCGCATGGTGCCGGAGGCGGCCACGTCCCGGATGATGATCTTGTCTTTCCACTTCGGGTCGACCAGGTCGTCCCAGTCCTTCGGCGCGGTCTCCGGGGTCAGCGCCTTGTTGTTGTACATGATGACCTCGGGCAGCAGGATCTCGCCGAACCAGCGGCCCTCGGCGTCCTTGTACCGCGCGTCGATCTTCGAGGCGAACGACGGCTGCCAGGACTCCAGCAGGCCCTCGGACGCGCCGGCGGCGAGGCCCTGCTGGGTGCCGCCCCACCAGACCGACGCCTGCGGGTTGGCCTTCTCGGCGCGGACCCGCTCCAGCACCTCCTGGGCGCCCATGTTGAGCACCTCGACCTTGCCCTTGTACTCGGGGTTCTTGGTCGTGAACTGCTCGACGACGTAGTCGGTGACCGACTTGTCGCGGGCACTGTAGATGACGACCTTCTCGGCCGACGCGGAGCCGGAGGAGCCGGTGTCCTTGTCGTCGTCGCTGCTGCCGCACGCGCTGACGGCCAGCAGCGCGCTGAACGCGACGGCCAGGGCCAAACGACGTTTCATTGGTACCTCCATTTTGCGGGGGAACTATCGGGAGCGGGGAAAGACGGTGTGCGATCCCGACCCGGGGCGCCGGCGGGTTCGCCGGTTCCCCGGGACGGGGTCGAAGGTCCGCGGATCGCGCCCGGACCGGGGCGCGCCGCATCGCGCCGCGACCGGTCGTCCGGGATACGGACGCGGTCGCCGCGACGGTGACGGTGACGGTGGGGTGGGTGTCGGGGTCGGGGTCGTCGGGGGCCGGGGTCAGGTGGTGGTCAGGGAAGCGAGGGTCGGGGCACCGCGGCCGAGAGCGCGTAGCTGATGGCTCCGTGCAGCACGGCCTGGTCGCCGAGGGTGGCCCGGCGTACCTCGGTGGGAGCCGGGGTCCGGGCGGAGACGAGGGTCTGTAGCTGGTCGAGGGCCGCGTCGTCGAGTTCCGCCGCGGCGCCGCTGAGCAGCACCAGCCCCGGATCGACGACGCAGGCGCAGGAGAGGATGAGCCCGGCCCAGGCGCCGAGGACCTCGTCGAGGTACTCGCGGGCGGGCGCCGAGGTCGCGGCGAGCCCGCTCAGCTCCCGTACCGGTGACTCGGGCCGGCGGCCCGGGTTGAGCGCGACGACCCGCTCCGCGATGGCGTTGACCGACCACCGGGCCTCGAACTCGCCGACGCCGCTGTAGCGGCGCTCGGTCGCGCCGCCCAGCGGCAGGAAGCCGACCTCGCCGGCGGCTCCGCTGGCGCCGCGGCGGACCTTGCCGTCGAGCACGAGGCCGGCGCCGATGCCGTCGGCCACGTGGATCAGCAGCAGGTTCGCCACGTCCGCGCCGGCGCCGGCCACGCACTCGCCGGCGGCCATGAGGTTGACGTCGTTGTCGACGACCACGGGTACGCCGAGCCGCCGTTGCACGGATTCGCCGATCGGCCACGCCTCGACCAGTCCGACCGACGGCGCGAGGCGTACCGCGCCGTTGCTGGACACGCCGGGCACCGCGATGGCGACGCCGCGGAGCGAGGGCAGGTTGTCGCCGACCAGGTCGAGGACGAACTCGCAGACGGTCTCCACCACGTTCGCGCCGAGCCGTGCGACGCGGTGCGCGATGACCGCGCCCTCACTGTCGGCGATCTCGCAGCTGATCCGGGGCGGCTCCAGCGACACCGCCGCGACGAGCTCGGCGCGGGGGTTGAACTCGAGCATCTCCCGGGGCCGGCCGGTGGTGGGCGCGCCGGGACCGCGTTCGATGAGGTAACCCTCGGCGACGAGTTCCCGCACGAGCGCGGTCACAGTCGCCGCCGAGAGGCCGGTCATCTCGGCCAGGTCCACGCGGGACAGCCGCCGGGCCTGCCGGGCGGCCAAGATCACCGAGAGACGCTTGATCTCACGGGACCGCTCACGGCTGACCGGACTGGTCGGGGCTTTGTCAGACACACTTTCTTCCTAGTGAGAAAAAATTCTGGCGTCAAGTAACGAGATGATCTCGGTCCGCCGACCAGGGAAAATTCTTCGGCCGACAAGCCGGTCGCGCCGGGGCCAGCCCGACATGTCGCGCAAAACCGAGCCCTGTGGTCCACATTGGGGTGCCAAACCTGGACAAAGACTGCCCGCACGTCACGGCCGGCCTCCGGATGATCGCCCTGAGCAGGGGCGATCGTTTATTCGGATAAGGAAGAAAGTCGTCCGGAGCTATTGACGACGCCTTCGCAAGATCCCTAGGTTACGGCCCGAAGGCCTTCCGGTGGACCGACGTCGCCACCGTGCGTACCGCTCACGCCGTGACGGTGCGCGAGCACCACCATCCCGTTGTCGAGCACCACGACCCCCGAGGACCTCACGGTCCTCTGTGGACAGCTGTCTGCAACACGGCCCGGCACGAGCCACCGTGTCAGCCGGCCCGTGCCGGGCCGACCGTCCCCAGCCGCAGCACTCTCGCTTCGAGACGAAGAGGTATGCCCATGAGATGGCGCACCAGCGCGGCGATCGCCATGTGCGGTCTGCTGTCGTTGGGCCTGGCCACTCCGGCCCAGGCCAACCCCCAGCAAGCATCACCGAAGCCCCAGGCCAAGAAGTCCGACAAGCCGGTCGACCTGGACATCATGTTCATCGGCGCCCACCCGGACGACGAGGCCGGCCAGCTCGGCATGCTCGGATACTGGAACGAGTATCACGGCATGAAGGCCGGCGTCATCACCACCACCCGCGGCGAGGGCGGCGGCAACGCCACCGGTCTCGAGGAGGGCCCGGAGCTCGGCATCCTGCGGGAGGCCGAGGAGCGCAAGGCCGTCGGCTGGGCCGGCGTCGAGCACATCTACAACCTGGACGCGCTGGACTTCTGGTACACCGCCAGCGCTCCCCTGACCGAGGAGGTCTGGGGCCACCAGGAGACGCTGTCCCGGATCGTGCGGGTCCTGCGGACCACCAAGCCCGAGGTCATCCTCACGATGAACCCCTCGGCCACGCAGGGCAACCACGGCAACCACCAGAAGGCGGCCATGCTGGCCGTGGAGGCCTTCTACGCGGCTGCCGACCCGAAGGCGTTCCCGGAGCAGATCAAGAAGGAGGGCCTCCAGCCCTGGCGGGCCTCCCGCATCTTCCAGACCGGCGGCAGCGGCACCACCGGCACCAACGGCCCCGCCTGCGAGACCACCTTCACGCCGGCCGAGGCCAGCAACGTCGTCTTCGGCACCTGGCAGGGCTACGAGTCGGCGCGCCACGACGGCAACCGGTGGAACACGGTCCAGACCTGGGCCCGCCGGGAGTACGTGTCGCAGGGCTGGGGCAACAGCTCCTTCCCGACGACCGACCCCGACGCCATCGGCTGCAACCGGCTGACGCTGATCGACACCCGCACCCCGTACCCGGACCCGAACGTGGGCGCCGGCACCGGTGCGCTCCAGGGCGCCACCCTGCGCGCCCAGGGCGGCCTGCCGCTGGGCACCGAGGTCCACGTGCGTCCGCGCACCTGGGAGGCCGTCGCGGGCCAGCCCATCAAGGTGGACACCGTCCTGTACGCCGAGAAGGCCGTCCCGGGGGCCAAGGTCACCCTGAACGTGCCGGCCGGCTGGACGGTCACCGGCAACGGCAACGTGGGCACGCTGACCCCGCGTAAGGAGGTCGTGAAGACCTTCACGGTCACCCCGCCCGCGCAGGTCGAGGTGGGCACCCGCTTCAAGATCGACGCCACGCTGACCAGCAAGAAGGACGGCAGCGGCACCAGCAGCGCCCGGGTTCAGGGCACCGCGCCGGTGCGCGGCACCCTGGAGCCGCTGGAGGAGATCGCCGACTTCCGCGCGTGGACCGTGCGGAACAAGACCCAGCAGCTCGACGCGCTCATCGAGTCCCTGCTGAACATCCCCAGCGGCGGCACCCGCAGCGTCAAGGTCAACCTGACCAACCACGGCACCCGGGTCGAGTCCGGCGCGGTCAAGCTGAACGTCCCCGCCGGTTTCTCGGTGGCCGAGCAGCAGGTGCCGTACAGCGGGCTCCGGCCGGGCGCCAGCACCTCGGTGACGTTCACAGTCACCAACACCGACACGTCGCTGCCGACGGCCAACCGGGCGCCGGACAACGGCGCCTACCGGGTGCAGATCGAGACCAGCTACACCGGCGGCAGCGCGAACGAGCCCGGTGCGTTCAACCTGGTCCCGGTCACCACGATCCCGAAGGCCGCCAGCGCGCCGACCGTCGACGGACACGCCCACGACAACGAGTACACCGGCGAGGTCATCGACATCTCCACCCGCTGGGAGGGCACCGCCGCCCCGGCGTCGGACATCTCCGGCACCGCCCAGCTGACCCACACCGACGACGCCCTGTACGCCGTCTTCACCATCACCGACGACGTGCTCGGCACCGTCCTGCCGCCGGAGGACTGCAAGCGTCCGCGGCGTAACGACAACATCGAGTTCGGCATCGACCCGCGCGGCAACTCGGCGAACACCTCCACGGTGTTCAACATGGCGCTCTTCCCGGCCACGAAGGACCCGGCCAACGGGAACCCGCCGTGCTTCGCCCGGGAGCGGGACAACCACCAGGGCGGCCCGGAGACCGCGCCGGGCGTGGAGATCGCCTCCGTGGTGACAAGCAGCCCCTACACGGGTTACCGGATCGAGGTCAAGATCCCGTTCAGCGTGCTGCCGGACGCCGTCGACCCGAACCGCATGGGCCTGAACATCCTGGTCAACGACTCGGACACGCAGGACCTGTCCGCGCAGACCCGGGTCGGCTGGTCGACCTGGAGCGGCGTACGGGCCGACCCGTGGCGCTGGGGCAACGCGACGCTGCCGGCCCTGGCGGCGAAGCCGTCGGCGCCGAAGGCTCCGATCATGCCGGACACCGCGGCGCAGAGCGTGGACTCGCCGCAGACCCTCCTGCAGTCCGTCTCGGACGGGGTGGCGCCGGGCGGTTACGCCAAGCTGCCGGACGGCACCGTGAAGATCAAGAAGGTCACCCGCACCGCGAGCAAGGTGTCCGTGCAGCTCCAGGTGAAGAAGGCGGGCACCGCCCGCGCCTTCCTCTGGGACGGCACCCGGGTCGTGGCGGAGACCACCGCCGCTCTGCGCAAGGACGGCACGCTCGTCCTGCCGCTGAGCGGGTCGCTCCCGGCCGGCACCTCGCTGCTCGTCTCGTACGAGCACGGCGGCGCCACCACCGCTCTGGCGAAGAAGATCTGCTGAGCGGACGTTGATCGCGTCGACCTGACGCACACGATGGGCCGGGCCGGCAGGCCCGGCCCATCGTGCCGTCCGCGTCACCCGGGTCGTGCCCCGCTCAGCGGGCCGGTGCCGGGACCGGTGGTGGCGGGTGACACCTCAGCCGGCCGGCGCCACCAGCGGCGCGACGCCAGCGCGGCCAGCCCGGCGCCGGCGGTGTTGAGCAGGACGTCGTCCACGGAGGAGACGCGGTCCAGCCGCAGGACGTACTGCGCGACCTCGACCAGGACCGAGCAGCCGGCCGCGAGCGCCAGGATCCGCGGCACCGACGCCAGCGCGGCGAACCGCAGCGGGCCGAGGAACCCGAGCGCCGCGAACACCAGCAGGTTGCCGACGATCTGGACCGTCACCGTCAGCGGCCCGCTCGCGAGGACGGTGAGCAGGTCCCGAAGCGGCACCAGGCTCACCCGGCCGGGAACCACGCCGGCCCCGTCCCCCGGCAGCATGATCATCCAGACCCACGGCACGGTCCCGTAGACGATGCCCACCTCGGCCAGCGACCTCCGCCACGCCGGCCCCGCCCCGCCGCGCCGTCGGGCCAGGACCCACACCGCGAGCGCAGCCGCCGGCAACGCGGCCACGGTGAGGAGCACGACCCCGTTGATCGTGCCGAACCAGCCGTGCCATCCCTCGATCACGCCGCCTCCACCCGTCCCGCCCCGGATCCGCCGCACCCGCACCGGGCCCGTGCGGTCCGCTCAGGGTGCCACGCCCGCGCCGACAGGTGACCCCGGCCCGGACATCGCGTATGCGGAGCCCGCGCTTCCTGCCACCGGATTCGCATTCCGCCGCCCGGCCGGTCCCGAATCCCTGCCGATCCGCTGATTTACCGGCCGGCATTTCGGCGCGACCCGAAGGGCGCGCCGTTCCGTCCTCACCGGCGTTCCGCGCTCGCCCATTCCACCACCGAGGCGCAGCCTCCGTCCGGGGCGACAGTGGCGTTCCCGCAGATGAACCCTGGTCGGACGGGCGGAAATTGCGCATCGGCATTCGCTGTACCGGTGGGTGAAGAAAGACTCGCCTAACCAAGGTTAGCCTTATCTTCGTCGTTCGGTATTCGGCGTGGAAACGGCTCCTTCCGGCCGCCAACCCCGCATTCCGTTGTTAAGGTGAGCATGATCCTCACTGACGGCCGACGGGTTTGAGGACCGGCCGCACGGCAAATACCAGATGGCATTCGAGCACCACGAGGCCGGCCGTTCGCTTCCGCCGGCCCGCATGACTTGGAGGCACCATGAAGACCCTGTTGCAGTCTCCGCCGGTACGTGAATGCGCCGCCACCGCGTGCAGCTTCAACGACAACGGCTGCCACGCTCCCGCGATCACCGTGGCGGCGTCCGCCGACGCGGCCTCCTGCGCGACGTTCGTCGAGTCGTCGCTCAGCGGCGGGATCGCGGAGGTCACCGGCGCGGTGGGCGCGTGCGCGCGGGCCGAGTGCGTGTTCAACACCAACCTGGCCTGCACCGCCGAGTCGATCACCGTCGGTCCGGGCGCCACTGTCAGCGACTGCCTCACCTACCAGCCCGCCTGACAGAACCGGACACCACGCTCGTACGGGTCACGACGGTCACCGTCGTGACCCGTACGGCATGCGCGGCACCCGACCCGCCGTTGCAGAGGTAAGCCTTACCTACTACCGTCTGACCTGGGCCGACTTCACCCCTTCCCGGCCGAGGAGACAGACATGGCGTTGCACCCCGCCGGGCGTCCGGCCCCGCCGGCCGGCGTCGTCCCGGTCGCAGGGTCGTCGGCGGGCGGTACGGGCACCTCCTCCACGCCCCGCGACGCCGTCGCCGCCCGGTGCGTGCTGACCGCTGCCTCCTCGCTGCGGCTCACGCTCGGCGACACCACCGCCGACCTCCTCTCCGCCCACGCCGTCCTCCCCGACGGCACGATCGTCCTGGCGGTCGACGCGATGAGCCGCACCGGCGGCATGCTGGTCGCCGCGCGCGGCCACAGCGGCGCGGTACGCCTCGACGTGACCCACCTAGCCCCGGTCGCCGTGCGCTCCCGGGTGCGGTCCCGGCTGCGGATCCTCGGCACGGCCCGCCGGTTCGACCCGGCCGTCCTCGACGCCTGCGACCCGGCCACCGTGATGTCGCTGCTCGACCTGCCCCCGCTGGCGCTGTGGGCCGTCGAGCCGGACGAGGTCGTCCTCGACCGGGCCGCCGATCCCGTCGCGGTGGACCTCGGCGCGTACCGCGCGGCCCGGCCGGATCCGATCGCCGTCGACGAGGCCGCCCACCTCGCGCACCTGACGCGCTGCCACCGCGACGTCCTCGACCGGCTCGGCACGCTCGTCGACCCCACAGTCACAGCCGGTTCGGCGCGCGTCGTCCCGGTCGCGCTCGACGCCGAGGGCATCGTGCTGCGGGCGGAGCGGCCGGACGGTCACGCCGACACCCGGTTGTCCTTCGCCCGCCCGGTCACCGCCGGTTCCGGCCTGGCCGAGGCGCTGCGCACGCTGCTCGCCTAGCCTGCCGCGCCGATCATGGAAGCCGGACGACAGCGGCGGCGACGAGGCGGCCCACCGGTGGAGGGATGCGTGTCCGGCGAGCCTCACTTCCTCCGGACACCCTGGCATGGCAACTGCCTGCTCGGCGACTTGCACGCTGATTAGACAGATGTCAACCTAGGGACATGTCGAAGCAGCAGGCGCCGATCCCACTCGTCGACCTCAGCGCCGACGCGCCGTGCTGCCCCCCGCTGGCGCAGCGCCGGGTTCCCGCCGAGACGGCCGCGGTGCTCGCGCCCGCGTTCAAGGCCCTCGGCGATCCGGTACGGCTGCAGCTGATGTCGATGATCGCCTCCGCCGAAGGCGGCGAGGTGTGCGTGTGCGACCTGACGCCGGCGTTCGACCTGACCGGGCCGACGATCTCCCACCATCTCAAGACGTTACGCGAGGCGGGCCTGGTGGACGCCGAGCGGCGGGGCACCTGGGTCTACTACCGCGCGCGGCCGCAGATCCTGCGCCGGCTCGCCGGCCTGCTGTCGATCGAGCCGACCGCCGCGACGCAGCGGTAGGCCGCCGTACCGCACGGCGCCCTGTGCTTCCGCCCAGCGATCCGGCCGATGCCGGCTTGACGGCTCCGAGGTTACTCAGCAACAATTGAGTCAATGGAAACTGAGCTTACTTCTCTGGCCGAGCGCGCGCGGATCCACGCCGCGCTGGGCGATCCGGCCCGCCTGGCCATCGTGGACGCGCTCACCCTGGGCGACGCCTCCCCCGGGGAGATCGCCCACGCCCTCGACATGCCGACGAACCTGGTCGCCCACCACGTCAAGGTCCTCACCGACGCGGGCCTCGTCGTCCGGGGCCGGTCGGAGGGCGATCGGCGGCGCACCTACCTGCGACTCCAGCCGGCCGCCCTCTCCGCTCTCGCGCCGCCACCGCTGGCGGGTGTGCATCGGGTCGTCTTCGTATGCACCCACAACTCCGCCCGCTCGCAGCTGGCCGCGGCGCTGTGGAGGCGACGCACCGACGGCGACGCCGCGTCCGCCGGCACCAGACCGGCGCCGCGGGTCCATCCCCGCGCGGTCGCAGTGGCCCACCGCCACGCACTCGACCTCGACCCGACCGGCACCGCACACGTCGACGACGTCGTCCGAGACGACGACCTGATCGTCGCCGTCTGCGACAACGCCCACGAGGAGCTCACCGGGCCGATCCGCCCCCGCCTGCACTGGTCCGTGCCGGACCCGGTCCGCGTCGACACCGACGAGGCGTTCGAGGCGGCCTACGCCGACCTCGCCGACCGCGTCGACCGCCTCGCCCCCGCCGCCACGTCGGGAGACACCCGATGACCGGCACCAGCGCCCGCATCCACCAGGAGATCGGGGTACGCGCCGGCACCGACAACCCACGGGAGTGCGCATGAGCACCGCCACCAGAGCCGACCACGCCCCACCGGTGGTGGCACGCCTGTCGCGCCTCGACCGGTTCCTGCCGGTCTGGATCGGCCTGGCCATGGTCGCCGGTCTGCTGCTCGGCCGGATCGTTCCCGGCCTGGACGACGCTCTCGGCGCCGTCGAGGTCGGTGGCATCTCCCTGCCCATCGCTCTCGGCCTGCTGATCATGATGTATCCGGTACTGGCCAAGGTCCGCTACGACCGCCTCGACACCGTCACCGGTGACCGGCGTCTCCTGGTCTCGTCGCTGGTCCTCAACTGGATCGTCGGTCCCGCCGTCATGTTCGCCCTGGCCTGGGTGTTCCTGGCCGACCAGCCGGAGTACCGCACCGGTCTGATCATCGTCGGCCTGGCCCGCTGCATCGCGATGGTCATCATCTGGAACGACCTGGCCTGCGGCGACCGGGAGGCGGCGGCGGTCCTCGTCGCCGTCAACTCGGTGTTCCAGGTCCTCGCCTTCGGCCTGCTCGGCTGGTTCTACCTGTCGGTGCTGCCGGGCTGGCTGGGCCTGGACGGCGCCGCGCTGGAGGTCTCCGGCTGGGACATCGCCGGCAACGTGCTCGTCTTCCTCGGCATCCCACTGCTCGCCGGCTACCTCTCCCGCCGCGTCGGCGAACGCGCCAAGGGTCGCGACTGGTACGAGCAGCGGTTCCTGCCCAGGGTCGGACCCGTCGCCCTGTACGGACTGCTGTTCACCATCGTCGTGCTGTTCGCCCTGCAGGGCGAGGCCATCACCGGCCGGCCGGCCGACGTGGCCCGCATCGCTCTGCCGCTGCTGGCCTACTTCGCCCTCATGTGGGCCGGCTCCTACCTGCTCGGCCGGGCCATCGGCCTGAACTACGAACGCACCACCACCCTGGCGTTCACCGCGGCGGGCAACAACTTCGAACTGGCCATCGCGGTCGCGATCGGCACCTTCGGGATCGCCTCCGGCCAGGCCCTGGCCGGCGTCGTCGGCCCGCTGATCGAGGTCCCGGTCCTCGTCGGCCTGGTCTACGTGTCGCTGTGGGCCCGCGCCCGCCTGTTCCCCACGCCGGGAGCCCGGCCATGAGATGCCTCGACTGCGCCGCGGCACGCCGCGCGGCGACCACCGGAATCATGGAGACCCGATGAGCGACAAGCCCAGCGTCCTGTTCGTCTGCGTGCACAACGCCGGCCGTTCCCAGATGGCCGCCGGCTGGCTGCGCCACCTCGCCGGCGACACCGTCGAGGTCCGCTCCGCCGGCAGCGCACCCGCCGAGACCGTCAACCCCGCCGCCGTACAGGCCATGGCCGAGGTCGGCATCGACATCACCGACCAGACCCCCAGGCTCCTCCGGTACGAGACGGCGGAGTCCTCGGACGTCATCGTCACCATGGGCTGCGGTGACGCCTGCCCCGTCTTCCCCGGCAAGCGGTACGAGGACTGGAAGCTCGAAGACCCCGCGGGCAAGGGCCTCGACGCGGTACGCCCCATCCGGGACGAGATCCGCACCCGGGTGGAACGACTGCTCGCCGAACTGCACCCCACCGCCTGACCGGATGATCCGGTCCTGGTTGCCCGGGCAGGTGGCCGCCATTGGTGCAACGATGCAAGCGTGGGAACTGCGAAAACTGCCACCCCTGCCATCTCGCCACTTGCCGGCGAGCCGATCAAGCGTGCCGATGCCGAGCGGCTCGCGGGAGTCCTGAAGGCGTTCGCCGACCCGGCCCGGCTGCGCCTGCTCAGCCTGATCCAGTCCGCTCCGGAGGGCGAGGCGTCAGTCAGCGACCTCACCGCGCCGCTCGGTCTCTCCCAGCCGACCGTCAGCCATCACCTCCGGATCCTCACCGAGGCCGGCCTGCTCGAGCGGGAGAAGCGGGGTGTGTGGGCGTACTACCGCCTGGTGCCGTCCGCGATCTCGGCGATCGCCGAGTCGTTGACCCCGCCTCGTAAACGGCCGACGAAGAAGGTCCGCTGAGCAGAGGACTGCCGGGCTGCCGCGCGCACCCCCCGGCCTGACCGGGTCGCGCCCCGGGGCGTCAGCCGGCCACCGGGAAGTTGGACCGGACGAGGCCGTCCGGGTCGTGGCGGCGCTTGACCGCCCGGAGCCGGGTCAGGACGGCGGGGGTGAACGCGTCGGCCACCGTCTCGTCCGGGTTGAGGAAGGTCACCGGCTTGCGCCCGCTGACCGGCAGGGCGGCGGCCAGGGCCCGCTGCCGCGCCGTGACCGCCGCCGGGTCGGTGGCGACGCCGAACAGGTAGAGCGCGTACGGCTCGGTGAGCGGGCCGTGCGGGCTGTCGGAGTACCGGGCGAGGGCGCCGCCCAGGTGCCGGAGCTGGACGCTCAGCAGCGGGGCGATCGGGTCGGCCAGCAGCGCCCCGGCCGCGTCGTCGTCGAGGCGGGTCAGCAGTTCGGCGCGGGAGATGCCGGGGCTGGGGGCGGTGGGTTCAGCCGTGATGCCGCCGAGTTCGGTGACCGGCATGATCCGCCTGCTGTCGGAGATCGGCGCGGGCAACCGGTCCAGCGGTGCGAGCAGGTCCCGCGCCCCGGTCCCGTCGCCGAGATGGGTGACGTCGAGGGCCACCATCGGGTCGGCGCCGGGGAGGTGCAGCAGGTCCATCCAGACGGTCAGCTCCTCGGGCGCGGTGGCGGTGATCCGCCGGAACGCCCGCAGCACGTCCGGCGCGTGCGCCGCCGCCCACATCATGCGTCCGCCGTACAGCTCCGGCGCGGGGTGCAGCGCGATTTCGAGCGCGGTGACGATCGCGAAGTCTCCGCCACCGCCGCGCAGCGCCCAGAACAGGTCGGGGTCGGTCTCGGCGGTGACGCGCCGGTGCCGCGCCTCGGCGTCCACGACGTCGAACGCGGTGACCGCGTCGGACACCCAGCCGTACGCGCGGCCGAACCAGCTCAGCCCGCCGCCGAGCGCCACCCCGGTCACGCTGACCACGGGGGAGCTGCCGGGCAGCCCGGTGAGCCCGTACGGCGCGGCGGCGGCCTGGAGCCGGCCGGACGGCACACCCGCGCCGACCCGGGCCCGGCGGGCGGCCGGGTCGATCTCCACGGTGTCCAGGCGGCCGGTCCGCAGCAGGATCGCGCCGTCGGCGCGGCCGGTGGCACCGTGCCCGTTGGGCTGCACGGCGATGCTCAGTCCGGCCGGGCGGGCGTACCGGACGAGCGCGGCGACGTCGTCCGCGTCGGCGGCCTCGACCACCGCCGCCGGTGACTGCGCGACGGTCAGGTTCCAGGCCCGGCCGGCCACCTCGAACCCTTCGTCCCCCGGCAGCAGGACCCGGCCCCGGACGGTGGAGCGCAGCGGGTGCGGGGCGTTCATGATCGTGTCCATGAGCCCACACTAGGGTCGGAAAAGACCCGGACTAGGGTGCATTCGCATGACGGATTCGTGGGCCAATCCGGCGCGACGGCTCGGCAGCGACCTGCATCTGGAACTGTCCGGCGCCGGCGGCCGCCGGTCCGCGCTCATCCGCGCGCTGCGCGACGCCGTCCGGGACGGGAGACTGGCCGCCGGCACCCTCCTGCCGCCGTACCGGTCCCTCGCCGCCGACCTCGGCCTGGCCCGCAACACCGTCGCCGCCGCGTACGCCGAGCTGGTGGCCGAGGGATGGCTGGTCGCCCGGCAGGGCTCCGGGACGCGGGTGGCGCCGCGCGCCGAGCCCGCCCGGGTCGCCCGCGTCCCGAGGCAGACGCCCGCGCGTCCGGCCCCGGCCGTGCACCACCTGCGGCAGGGGCAGCCGGATGCCGCCTCCTTCCCGCGCGCCGCGTGGCTGGCGTCCACGCGCCGCGCCCTGACCGCCGCGCCGAACGAGGCGTTCGGGCCGGGCGACCCGCGGGGCCGCCCGGAGCTGCGCCGGGCACTGGCCGGGTACCTGGCGCGGGCGCGGGGTGTCCGCACCACCCCGGACCGGATCGTGGTGTGTTCGGGTGTCGCGCACGCGCTGCGCCTGCTCTTCGGTGGCCGGGTTCTGCGCGGACCGCTGGCGGTGGAGTCCTACGGCCTCGCGTTCCACCGCGCGGTCCTGGCGGCGGCAGGCGTCCGCACCGTCCCGCTCACGCTCGACGCGGACGGCGCCCGCACCGGGGAGCTGACCGACCTCGCCGGGGTACGGGCGGCGCTGCTCACGCCCGCGCACCAGTTCCCCACCGGCGGGCCGCTGCATCCCCGGCGGCGCCTCGCCGCGCTGGGGTGGGCGGAGGGCCGGGACGGACTGGTGCTGGAGGACGACTACGACGGCGAGTTCCGGTACGACCGGGATCCGGTCGGCGCGGTGCAGGGCCTGGCCCCGGAGCGCGTGGTCTACCTGGGCTCGGTGAGCAAGAGCCTCTCCCCCGCGCTGCGTCTGGGCTGGATGGTGCTGCCCGAACGGCTCGTCGGCCCGGTGCTGGACGCCAAGGGTGAGCGGGAGGCGTGGGCGGGCGTGACGGACCAGCTCACCCTCGCCGACTTCCTCGACTCCGGCCGGTACGACCGGCACGTGCGCCGGATGCGGCAGCGGTACCGCGCCCGCCGCGACCGTCTCGTCGCCGCGCTCGCCGCCCGCGCCCCGCACGTCACGCCGACCGGCGTCGCCGCCGGGCTGCACGCCGTGCTGCGCCTGCCCGCGGGCACCGAGCGCCAGGTGGTCGAGGCCGCCGCCGCTCAGTCGATCGCGCTCGACGGGCTGGCCGGTTTCCGCCACCCGGACGCCACCATGCCCGCCCTCGACGGCCTCGTGGTCGGCTACGCCACGCCGCCCGAGCACGCGTACGCCGCCGCGCTGGAGGCGCTGTGCCGGATCCTTCCCCCGGACCCGCTCCCCCACCGGCCCGGCGGGCCGGCCCTTGAGGACCGCGGCCCGACCCGGTAGAAACGGCGGGACCGACAGGAGAATCAGCCATGACCGATACCGACGGACGGTTGTCCGCGACGCCGCGTACGACGCTGCGCCGGATGAAGGAGAAGGGGCACCGCGACCGCGCCGCCCTGTTCGACGTGCTCCGGGCCGCCTTCGTCTGCCATCTGGGCGTGCTGGTCGACGGCGGCCCGATGGTGGTGCCGACCGTCTACGGCTTCGACGACCGGCACCTCTACCTGCACGGCTCGGTGGCCAGCCGGAGCCTCACCACCGACGCCGAGGTCTGCGTCACGGTCACAGTGGTCGACGGCCTGGTCCTGGCGCGCTCGGTGTTCGAGCACGGGATCAACTACCGCAGCGCGATGGTCTACGGCCGGCCCCGGTGGGTGACCGACGCCGAGGAGAAGCTGTACGGCCTGCGGCTGCTGACCGAGCACGTGGCCCCCGGCCAGTGGGACCACGCCCGCCGCCCGAACCGGCGGGAGCTGGCGGCCACCGCGCTGCTGGCGCTTCCGCTGGCCGAGGCGTCGGTCAAGACGCGCAGCGGCCCGCCGGACGACGGCGACGGCCCGGACGCCGCCCTCGGGCTCTGGGCCGGCGAGCTTCCGCTGGTCGCGCGCTGGCAGCAGCCGGTGACCGACCCGGCGCTGCCGCCGGCGACGCCGGTGCCGGCGCACGTCGCCGCGCGCGACGGCACCCGCGCCGACCAGGGCTGACCGGCCGGGCGGGCCCGGTCCGTCTACCGGAGCTGGCGGGCCACCTCCGCCAGCGGCAGCCGGGGCTGGACGGCCGCGCGGGCGGCCACCACAGCCAGCGCCCGGGGTACGCCGGCGCAGTGCGCGATGATCTCCCGCACCGCCGCGCGCTCGGCGGTGAGGCGACGCTCGCCGAGGCGGGCGGCCAGCAGGTCCCACGCCTCGCCGGCGGCCAGCTCGTCGACCACGACCGGGCACGCGGCCTCGCCGACGACCAGGCCGGTGAGGCGGTCCCGGCTGGTCACGACCACCATGCAGCCGGGTACGCCGGGCAGCAGCGGCCGTACCTGGTCGGCGTCGCGGGCGTCGTCGAGCACGATGAGCATCCGGCGTCCGGCGAGCGCGCTGCGGTAGAGCCCGGTGCGCGCCGCCGGCCCGCACGGGACGCCGCCGGGTACGTCGAGCGCCTCGATCAGACCGCCGAGCGCCTCGGCCGGCGCCACCGCCGCCCTTCCCGGGTCGCTGCCGCCGAGCTGGACGTGCAGCACCCCGTCGGCGAACCGGGCGGCCGACCGGTGCGCCCAGCGCAGCGCCAGCGCCGTCTTGCCGATGCCGGACCGGCCGGACAGGACGCACACGACGACGCTCGACATCCGCCGCGGTCCCCCGTCGAGCAGCCGGTCGAGTTGCCGCAGTTGTGCGGAACGGCCGGTGAAGCCGGGAATCTCCAGCGGTAGTTGCATGGGGCGGATCCGGGCCGCGGACGCCGGGTGGGCGGGCAGGCCGAGGACCTCACGGAGCAGCCGGACGGTCGCGGGCCGCGGACGGGTCACCCGCGACGACTCCAGGTTGCGGATGCTCCGGACGCTCAGTCCGGTGCGGGCGGCCAACTCCTCCTGTGTCAGGTTGGCCAGTCGCCGCGCGGTAGCGATTTCATGACCCAACGTATCCATGTAGCCGATCACAGCGTCGTCTCCGTACCGGTTCTGGTGGATTCATGCCGGTGGACCACCGAAGCCGAGGCCGCTGAGCGGGCAGTCAGCAGCGACATTGCCGGTGATCTGCCGGTGAAGCTCCTGTTGGCCAGACGAGGTTAAGTCCACAGTGGGTCCGACGCTATCGACCGGAGTCGAATCGACGGTCGACGAGACGGGCCCTTCCCGGCATCGGTGCAGCGTCGCAGAAGCAGCACTTCCGGTCACTCTCCGCAAACCTCAGACCCGTCCGGCGCGGGCCCGGCGGGCAGCGCGCCGACCAGGAGGACGAACATGCGAAGGTACGTCAGCGACACCGCCGAACTCACCGACGAGTACGGCATCCGGATCGGCCGCTGGACGCAGTACCGCGATCTCGGCCCGTTGCCGTTCGACGCCATGTGGTGCGTGATCCCGCCCGGTGGCAGCAGCAGCGAGGACGTCCACCCCGAGGTCGAGTTCGCCGTGGTGACCCGCGGCACGGCCATCTACGAGGCGGGCGGCGAGAAGGTCGAGGTGCCGACCGGTGGCGTGATCCTGCTCGAACCCGAGCAGAGCCACGTCATCCACAACCCCTCGCCGGAGCAGCCGCTCACCATCCTCAGCATCTACTGGATGCCCCGGCCCGACGACGCGGCGCAGGCCGGCGCGGACGACGGAGCCGGCCGTGACTGACGGGGCGGCCACGTCCTCCGGCGTGGTGCTGGTGGTGACGCCGCCACCGACGCCGAACGGGCCGCTGCACCTCGGGCACCTCAGCGGCCCGTACGTCGCCGGGGACGTCGCGGCCCGCGCGCTGCGTGCCGCCGGCCGGCGGGTGGTGACCCAGTGCGGGCTGGACGCGCACCAGAACTACGTGCCCGCCCGGGCGGAGGCGCTGGGCGAGACCCCGGCGGACACCGTCGCCCGGTACGGGTCGTCGATCCACGCCGCGCTGCGCGCCGCGCGCATCCGGTACGACGTCATGGCCGACCCGCTGGCCGACGAGGGCTACCGCCGGGCGGTCGCGAGCCTGCTCACCGAACTGGTGGAGGCGAAGGTGGTGGAGGTCGCCCCGGTGTCGCTGCGCGCGTGCGCGGCCTGCGGGCGGACCCTGCACCACGTCCGGGTCGCCGGGCGCTGCCCGGCCTGCGGCGCCGGCGCGAACGGCGGCACCTGCGAGGGCTGTGGCGGGTTCTGCACCGCCGCGAACCTGGCCGGCGCGCGGTCGACCTGCTGCGACGCCGCACCCGAACCGGTCACCCGCACGGTCCCGGTGCTGCGGCTCGACGAGCACCGGGAGCGGCTCGCCGAGTTCTGGTCCCGTGCGGTGCTGCCGCCCCGGCTGCGGCGCCTCGTCGCGTCGTACCTGGACGGCGGGCTGCCGGAGGTGCCGCTGGCGTACCCGACGGACTGGGGCATCGAGTGGGACGACGGCCTGCGCATCGACGTCTGGGCGGAGATGGCCCTGGCCAACCTGGTGCTGCCCGCCCGCCACCTGCGGCCGGACGCGGACACGCTGGCCGGGTACCTGGACGCGTGGCGGGACGTGGACGAGCAGTGGATCTTCCTCGGGGTCGACAACGCGTTCTACTACGCGCTGCTCATCCCGGCCCTGCACCTGGCCGCCGGGCTGCCCGACCGGCCGACCGGGCTGGTCGTCAACGAGTTCTACCGGCTCACCGGCGCCAAGTTCTCCACCAGCCGCGAGCACGCGATCTGGGCGCACGAGTTCCTGGCCACCGAGGACCCGGCTGTGGTACGGGCGTTCCTGAGCTGGGACCGGCCGGACAGCTACGAGTCGGACTTCCGCCCGGAGGCGTACGAGGCGTTCGCCGCCCGGTACGCCGCGACCCTGGCCGGCACCACCGCCGGCCTGGACGGCGTGCTGGCCGACACCGAACTGACGCGCGGCGAGCAGGCGCTGCGGCTGGAGCACTTCGACCCCGCCACCGCGGTCCGGGCGGCGCTGGCCGCGTACCCCGGTGCGCCGGAGCGGGCGGCCCGGCTGCTCGGCGTCGTCGGCGGCGCGGAACCGGCGGGTTCGGATGGGTGAGCCGCGCGTGCTCGTCGTCGGCGCGGGCATCAGTGGCGTCCTGCTCGCCCGGCGGCTGCGGGACGCGGGCGCCGACGCGGTCCTGATCGGCCCGCACGGCGGCGGCGCGGCCGGGCGGCCCGCCGACGCGACGGCCGCGTCCGGCGGACTGATGCGTGCCTTCGAGCCCGACCCGGCCGCCCGGTCCCTCGCCGCCGCGAGCCTCGCCGAACTGATGGCCGATCCGTCCCTCGCGACAGCGGCCGGGTGGCGGCGGACCGGCTCGCTCTACCTGCTCGACGCCCGGGCGGCGGCCGGCGTGGACGGCGCCGAGGTGCTGACCCGGGCCGAGGTCGCCGACCGGTTCGGCTTCGCCGGGCTCCCGGACGGCACGGTGGGGATCTGGGAGGACCGGGCCGGCTACCTGGACCCGGACCGGCTGCGCCGGACCGTCCTGCGTGGCCTCGGCCGGACCGAGACGGCACCGGTGGGCCGCCTCGACGACCGCGTGGTCGAGCTGCGCGACGGCCGCCGGCTCACCGGCGACCTCGTCGTCGTGGCCGCCGGGGCCTGGACCCCGCGTCTGCTGCGCGCCGCCGGGCTGCCGACCTCGCTGCGCACCAAGCACATCCAGTACGCCCACCACGTCACCGGCGTCGCCGAGCTGCCGTGCTTCGTGGACGAGACCAGCGGCCTCTACGGCCGGCCGGCCGGTCCGAGGCGGGTGCTGCTCGGGCTGCCCAGCGACAGGTGGGACGTCGACCCGCCGTCCCCCGAGCCGGACGCCGCACTGGCGGCACGGGTCCTGACCGTGGCGGCACGGCGGCTGCCCGGCCTGGACCCGCGACCGGCCGGCCCGCCGGTGAGCGCCACCGACTGCTACAGCGAACCCGCCGGGCTGGCCCTGCGCCACGTGTCCGGTGCGGTGCACACCTTCACCGGCGGCAGCGGCGGCGCCGCCAAGACCGTCCTGGCCGCCAGCCGGCTCGCCGCCACCGCCCTGCTGAACACCCGAACCGCGATCCCTGTCCCCCACGGCCAGACAGAGGCAGACTCATGACGCAGACCTTTCACACAGTGGGAATCGGCGCCGGGCCGGCGAACCTGAGCCTCGCGGCGATGTACGACACCCTCGCGCCGCACGACATCGCGCTGTTCGAGGCCCGCGACCAGCCGGGCTGGCACGACGGGATGCTGCACAGCGGCGTCCGCATGCAGACCGGCTGGGTCAAGGACCTGGTCTCGCTCTACGACCCGACCCACCCGCTGTCGTTCCTCAACTACCTGGTCACCACCGGCCGGGTGTACGCCCTGCTGGGCGCCGGGTTCGACACCATCCCCCGGATCGAGTACCAGCAGTACCTGGTGTGGGCGGCGGGCCGGCTGCCGCGCATCACGTACGGCACCCGCGTCGACCGGGTCGAGTTCGACGGCGCGCTGGTCAGCCGCAGCGGCGGTGCGGAGGTCGCCCGCTCCCGGCACCTGGTGCTCGGCAGCGGGACCGTCCCCTTCGTACCGGAGTTCCTGGACGCCCTCGACCCGCGGCACCTGTTCGTCGCCGACGAGCTGCACCAGCGCCTCGCCACGGTGCCGGACGAGCCGGACCTGCCGTGGATCGTGATCGGCAGCGGCCAGACCAGCGCCGAGTGCGTCGCGGCGCTGCTCGCCCGCGGGTGCCGCGACATCAGGTGGATCGGGCGGCGGTCGTGGTTCGCCCCGCTGGAGGACTCCCCGTCGGCGAACGACCTGTACCGGCCCGCCTACCAGGAGGCGTTCCTCACCCTGTCCCGGGACGTGCGGGAACGGCTCGTCTCCGGTCAGATCCTGACCAGCGACGGCATCTCCCCGGGCACGTTGCGCGGCGTCTACCAGCACAACTACGAGGAGCGGCTGCGCACCGGCCGGTTCCCGGTGACGATCATGCCGAGCCGTACCGTGACCGGCGCCCGGCAGCTCGACGGGGAGGTCGAGCTGGAGTGCCTGACGGCCGGCAGCGGCGAGGAACGGCACCGGGCGGTGAACCTCGTCGTCGCGGCGGGACGCCGGCAGGCGCCGCTGCCCTTCGACCCGGAGCTGACCGCGCTAATCGACCTGGACGAGCGCGGTGAGCCGGTCATCGAGTCGGACTACTCGATCCGGTGGAAGCACGCCGACGACCACAAGATCTTCGTGCTGAACCGGGGGCGGTACGTCCAGGGGCTCGTCGACTCCAACCTGAGCATCCTGCCGATCCGCAGCGCGATGATCCTCAACTCGATCGCCGGCCGCACGGTCTGCCGGTTCCGCGACGACTACCTGAGCACCCGATGGGCGTGAGCGCGATGACATCGTTCGACTACGACGACCGGATCTTCGTCTCCGTCGACCACGCCGGTGACGCCGATCAGCTGCGGGGGCACTACCACCAGCGCGGCGACCTGGTCTGGGCGGAGATCTCCGGCGGCCCGGTACGGCACGGACGGCTCGCCGGCACCTGCGACGCGCAGGGCGTGGTGCGTTTCGCGTACGTGGAGGTGCTCACCGACGGCAGCATCGTGGTCGGCGAGTGCGAGTCGCGGCCCGAGCGGCTGCCGGACGGCCGGATCCGGCTGCGCGAGCAGTGGCGCCGGCACGGGCCGCGCCGCGACAGCGGCGTCTCCGTCATCGAGGAGGCCGCCCCGGCCCGCGCCGAGGCGAGGGAGGAGCAGCGTGTCTGACATCCAGATCGTCAGCTTCGTCGCGGCGAGCCTGCTCATCATCATCGTGCCGGGCGTCGACTTCGCCCTGGTCACCCGGCAGACCGTGCGGTACGGGCGGCGGGCCGGGTTCGTGGTGCTGGCCGGGCTGTTCGCCGCCGCCCTGGTGCACGCCTCGCTCGCCACCGCCGGCCTGTCCGCCCTGCTGGTGTCCTCGCCGGCGCTCTACACGGTGCTGCGGGTGGCCGGCGCGCTGTACCTGCTCTACCTGGGCGGCACCATCCTCTGGGCCACCCGGCCACGACGCGCGACCGCCCCGGCCGCGCAGCCGGTCACCGTGGGCGCGGGCGGCCCCGGGCCGGACGCGGACACCGGCCCGGTCGCCGCGCCGGAGACGGTGGCCGCCGACGAGCCGCACGTGGCCCGGCGCTCGTTCGTCATGGGCGTCACCAGCCAGCTGCTGAACGTCAAGGTGGTCGTCTTCTACGTCTCGTTCGTGCCGCAGTTCGTCAAGCCCGGCGACGGCGCGGCGGCCCGTACGGCGGTGCTGGCCGCCACGTTCATCGGCCTCGCCGTGCTCTGGTGGGCCTGCTACATCCTGCTCATCGACCGGTTGCAGCCCTGGCTGACCCGGCCGTCGGTGCTGCTGGTGATCGAACGGCTGACCGGGCTGATCCTGATCGTCCTGGCGGTACGGATCGCGCTGAGCCACTGACCTGCATCACGGCGCCCGCCGGCCCGGCCGTCCAGCCGGTCCGGCGGGCGCTCGTGATGTCAGGCGTTGCGCGGGCGGTGGGCGACGGTGAGGACGTGGGTGGTCGGCCAGTCCAGCGGCCGGCCGTCCAGGTCGGTCAGGGACGCGACGGGCGCGATCCGGTTGTCGATCACCCAGTCGTTGCGGACCGGCGCCGAGGCGGGGCCGATCTCGAAACCGGCCTCGGTGAGCAGCTCCGTCCAGTCGGCGAAGCTCAGGCCGCAGAACTGCTCCCTGGTCTCCGACAGCCAGTTGTCGGTGTAGTCCTTGCGGGTCAGGTAGTCCATCGCCGCGCCCAGGCCGAGACGTACCGCGCCGTCGGCCAGCGGCTCGTACGCGAAGCCGAACGCGAAGTCCACGGCGAACTGGTCCAGCCGGGCCCGCGTCGACAGTCCGGAGACGTACCGCCGGACCTCGGCCGAGGTCAGGTCGGCGAGATCCCGGCGCGGCGAGGCGGGGTTGTCCCCGTCGTCGGTGGTCAGCCGCAGGATCACCGGCCGGTCCGGCTCGTCCGGCCCGCACACGTCGCTGTTGAGCCAGACACCGCCGGGCACCGTGTGGTCGTGGATGCGGCGGGCGAACTGGAGTAGCGACTCCCGCTGCCGCCCGTACGACCAGATCTCGTGGGTCAGCGCGAAGGTGAGCGTGGTGTCCACCGACCGGTCCTTGAACACCGCGCCGCCGAGGACGTTGCGGTGGAAGAAGTACACGTTGGCGTTGCGGAACACGCCCTGCGCCTTCTTGTGCAGGCACTCCTGGTAGAGGTGGCGGGCCACCTCCACACCGATCAGGTCGCTCTCGCGCAGCGCGGCCTCCCGGTCGGCCAGCTCCAGGACCGCGCCCGCGCCGCAGCCGATGTCCACGATGCGTCCGGGCTGCACGTACCGGCGCACCGAGTCCCACTTGCGTTGGGCGGCCGAGGCGAACGCCTCCACGTAGGTGCGGTAGTCGCGGGTCACGGTGAGGCCGCCCTCGTCGCCGACGAGCGGGTCGTTCACCACCGACCGGATCGCCTCGACCAGGCGGTAGCGCTCGAACACGTCGATCGTCGCCGGGTGGGTGAGCGTCCGCCAGCTCTCGTCGCCGGCGGCCAGGCGCAGCAGCACGTCCCACGGCCGTTCCGGCGTCCCGGGCAGGTCCGGATCGGCCTCGACCAGCGCGATCCCGAAGCCGAGGCGCTCGTACAGCTTGGCGACCTCCGGGGTGGAGCAGGCCACCACCGTGTCGGCGGGCGTGAGTTCGAGCCCGGTGGCCACCGCGATGCTCTTGAGCGTGACCTCGGCGAACGCGTCGGTGTACGCGGTGTCGAAGATCGGCACGGCCAGCGAGCGCAGCCCGCTGAGCACGCTGAACCGCTCGATCGCGGCCTCCCGCCTGTGGTACGCGACGGGGTTGCGCCTGGTGTTCTCGTGGTTGGCTGACGTCACCGCCCAGACCACTGTGGCCTCGTCGCCGGCGAGCCGGCGCAGGTAGTCGGCCTGGAACCGGGTCAGCAGGTGGTGCCGCCCCGGGAACAGCACGAAGCGGGTCGGCAGGTCGGTCATGGTCACCTCGCCTGGGCGGTGCAGCGGTCGGTGATCATACCGGGACGCGCCAGGAACGCCAGAGATGGCCGTACCGGCCGTCGGCGGCCAGCAGCTCCTCGTGCGTGCCCTGCTCCACGATCCGGCCGTGGTCGAGCACGACGATCCGGTCCGCGCTCACCGCCTGGCTGAGCCGGTGCGCCACGATCAGCGTGGTCCGCCCCTGCGTGGCCGCGAGGGCCGCCCGGTCCAGGTCGCGGGCCCCGGCGCTGCCGGCCTCGGCTGTCGCCTCGTCCAGCACGGCGACGGCCGGCGCGGTGAGCACCAGCCGGGCCAGGGCCACCTGCTGGGCCTGCGCGGCGGTGAGCCGGTGGCCGCCCTCGCCCACCGGCGTCGCCAGCCCGTCCGGCAGGGCACGCAGCCAGGTGGTGGCGCCGACCCGTTCCAGCGCGTCGAGCAGCTCGGCGTCGGTCGCGTCCGGTGCGGCCAGGCGCAGGTCCTCGGCGAGCGGCCCGGCGAAGACGTGCACCTCCTGGCTGACCAGTGCCACGTCGCGCCGGGACGTGGCCTCGCCCGTCCCGGTCAGCGGCGCGCCGTCGAGGCGTACCGATCCGTCGGTGGGCGCGATGATCCCGGCGGCGATGCCGGCGAGCGTGCTCTTGCCCGCGCCGCTGGCGCCGACCAGCGCGACCCGCTCCCCCGGCGCCAGGCGCAGTTCGACGTCGGCGAGCACCAGCGGCCCGTCGTCGTAGTGGTGCCGGCGCACCGTGACGTCCAGCGCGGCCGGGCCGCGCGGGCTGGCGGGCGGGGCGGCCGGGCCGGAGGCGGTGGCCGGGCCGGTGTCGGGCAGGTCTGCCACGCCGACCAGCCGGGCGAGGCTCGCGCCGGCCTGCAGCACCGAGTCGGACTCCAGCAGCAGCAGGCCGATCGGGTTGAACAGGCGGTGGAAGTAGAGCGCGGCGGTGGTCGCCGCGCCGACGGTTACCAGGTCGTCGCGGACCAGGAAGAACCCGGCCACGAGCACGGCGGCCAGGCCGAGGAACTCCGACCTGTTGATCCGCAGCCCGAAGCGGGTGTGCAGGTTGAAGATCTCCAGCGACAGGTCGCGCGCCACGCCGGACCGCTCGGCGATGGCTGCCACGTGCGCGTCCTCGGTCCGGTACGCGCGCACCGTCGCCGCGCCGCGCAGCGCGCCGGCCATCGCCTGCGTCCGCTCGCCGGTGGCGACCCGCTCGCGGGCGTAGTAGGGCGCGGAGCGCCGCAGGTACCAGCGCAGCGCCAGCGCGTACGCGGGCGCTGCTAGCAGCCCGGCGAGGCCGAGCCGCCAGTCCAGCGCGACCAGCCCGAACACGGTGAGCACCACCGACAGCAGCGCGCCGACGAACGCCGGGCCGCTCACCGCGATCACGTTCGTCACCACCGCCACGTCGTCGCCGACGCGGGCCAGCAGGTCGCCGGTGCCGGCCCGCTCCAGCGTCGCGGACGGCAGGTGCAACGCGCGGTCGAGGACGCGCTCGCGCAGCCGGGCCAGCACCGTCTCGCCGAGCCGGGACGCGAGCGCGGCGCCGAGCGCCGTGAGCAGGCCGGTGAACACGGCGGCGCCGGCGATCACCGCCACCCGGCCGGCGATCCGGGAGACCGGGGCGTCGGCGATGACGTCGTCGACCAGGCGGCCGAGCACCCAGGGCGCGACCAGGCCACCCGCGGCGGCGACGACGAGCACGGTCGCCGCGGCGGCGCTGAGGCCGGGCCGGGCGCGGAACTGGGCGCCGAGCGTCGTCCAGGTCTGCCGGGCGGACGCGACAGGCAGCAACGTCCGGCCGGGTTCGGCGGTACGCGGGTCAGCGGTCACCGCAGTGTCTCCTCGCGGTAGCGGGCGTCGGAGGCCAGCAGGTGCTCGTGCGGTCCCTCGGCGGCCACCCGGCCGTCGGCGATCACCACCACCCGGTCGGTGATCCGCAGCAGGGCCGGGCTGCTGGTGATCAGCAGGGTGCCCCGGGGCCCCACCCGGCGCGTTTCGGCCAGTCCGTCGGCGAGCTGCGCCTCGGTGGCGGCGTCGACAGCGGTGGTGGGATCGTGCAGCACCAGCACGGGCGGGTCGGCGTGCAGCGCCCGGGCCAGCCCGAGCCGCTGGCGCTGGCCGCCGGAGAGGTTCGCGCCCCGCTCGACGAGCCGGTGGTCGAGGCCGCCGGGGTGTGCGTCCACGACGTCCTGGGCCGCGGCCGCCCGGACGGCGGCGTGCAGCCGCGCCTGGTCGGCCGGGGCGCCGGCGGCGAGGTTGGCCGCCACCGTGCCCTCGAAGAGCGTCACGTCGTGCGGCTCGACGAGCACGGTGCCGCGCAGCGCGTCGACGTGCAGGTCGTCGGCGGGCACGCCGTCGACACGCACGGTGCCCCGGCACGCGTCCGGCGACACCCGCCCGGACAGCAGCGCCACCAGCGCTTCGGCGTCGGCCGGGTCGTACGCGAGCACGCCCACCACCTCGCCGGGGCCGACGCGCAGGTTCACCCCGTCCAGTCCGGCGTGCCCGACGTCGTCGAGGGCCAGCCGTGGCCCGTCCGGGTGGGCCGGCGCCGACGCGTCGCCGGGCCGGGTCAGCGGCTCGGCGCCGAGCACGCGCACCACCCGGGCGGCGGAGGCGCGGGCCATCGCGAACAGTTGCACGCACCAGCCCATGGTCTGCACCGGCTCGGCCACGAACTGCGCGAGTCCGACCACTGTGACCAGCTCGCCGATGGTGAGCCGGCCGCGCAGGGCGAGCCAGCCGGCCACCCCGGCGACCGCCGCGAGGAACAGGCCGTTGGCGGCGGTGGTGAGCCCGAGATGCAGTCCCTTGGTGTTGGCGGCGCGCAGCGTCACCGCGAGCGCGTTGCGGCTGGCGGCGGCGTACCGGCCGGCGGCGTGGTGCTGGGCGCCGATGCCGCGCAGCACGCGCAGGCCGGAGACGAGGTCCACGGCGAGCGCCGTGGTCTCCGCGAGGGCCTCCTGCTGGGAGGTGCTGCGCCGGGACAGCAGCGGCGCCATCCGTTGCAGTACGAGGACCAGCACCGGTACGCCGACGAGCACGCCGAGCCCGAGGGGGATGTCGATGACCAGCAGCGCGGTCGCCGCGACGGTCAGCGCGGTCACCGCGGCGACACCGAATCCGGCGACCCGCACCACGAGCGCGGAGAGTTCGGCGTCGGAGGCGGCGACCGAGAGCAGTTCGCCGTCGCGCAGGCCGGAACGGTGTCCGCGCGGGTCGAGCGCGCGCTCGGCGATCTCCACCCGCAGCAGGTGCGCCTCCCGCTCCACCGCCGCGAACGCCTGGCGGGCGCCGTTGCGGTAGGCGAACGCGAGCACGGCGAACAGGGCCGCGAGGCCGGCGACCGAGTACGCCAGCGCCCACGGGTCACCGGTCACCACGGCGCGGTCGATGATGACGCCGATCGCCACCGGCACGAGCGCCTCGGCGACCTGGTGCAGGCCGAGCAGCGTGACGCCGATCAGCACCGGCCGTCGCTGGCGGCGCAATGCCTGACGCAGCACGTACCGGGCCGTGACGGCGCCGCCGGCGGGGAGCGGGGACACGAGGGGATGCCTCCAGTGATCGAAGTGAGGACAGCCTAACCTCAGCCTCGGTGGCCGAGTCGGGTGGCACGGCTCACCACGCTCTCCGCCAGCGGGGCACGGTGACCGCCGGTAATGTTGATCAGGCCGAGAGTGCACCCATATGTCCGCTGCCCCGAGGAGCGACCATGCTCGATCACGCGTCCCGCCGCATCGACATCGCCCGCCTTCAGGAGACGCTCGACGGACCGTGGGCCGAGGTCCGTCAGGCTCACCGCAAACACCTCGACGAGCGGTTCCTCCCTGTGTACGGGGAGACCGGTGACCAGGCGCGCGAGCGGATCACCCGGCTGCTCGGCGAACTGCCGGTCGAGCTGGGCATCGCCGCGGGCTTCCCGCCCGAGTACGGCGGCCGGTCCGACATCGGCGCCTCGATCGTCGCCACCGAGATGCTCGCGCAGGTCGACCTGTCACTCATGGTGAAGGCCGGCGTGCAGTGGGGCCTGTTCGGCGGCGCGGTCGCCGCCCTCGGCACGAAGCGGCACCACGACGCCTATCTCCGGGACATCGTCGAGGGACGGATCTTCGGCTGCTTCGCGATGACCGAGACCGGCCACGGCTCCGACGTGCAGCAACTGCGCACCACCTGTGTGTACGACCCGCAGACGCGGACCTTCGACCTGCACACGCCGCACGAGGCGGCACGCAAGGACTACATCGGCAACGCGGCCCGGGACGGGCGGATGGCTGTGGTCTTCGCCCAGCTGATCAGCGGTGGGCGCCGGCACGGGGTGCACGCGTGGCTGGTGCCGATCCGCGACGAGCACGGCAACCCGATGCCCGGCGTGACCATCGGCGACGCCGGACCCAAGGCCGGCCTGCTCGGCGTCGACAACGGGCGGCTCAGCTTCGACCACGTACGGGTGCCGCGGGACATGCTGCTGGACCGGTACGCGCAGGTGGCCGAGGACGGGACGTACTCCAGCGCGATCGAGAACGACTCCCGCCGGTTCTTCACCATGCTCGGCACGCTGGTGCGGGGCCGGGTCAGCGTGGGCGGCGCCGCGTCGGCGGCCACCAAGGCGGCGCTGGCCATCGCGGTGCGCTACGGCGACATCCGCCGTCAGTTCAGTGACGCCGAGGGTGACCGCGAGGTGCTCCTCAACGACTACCTGGCCCACCAGCGCAAGCTGCTGCCCGCGCTGGCCACCACGTACGCGCTGCACTTCGCCCAGACCGAGCTGGTCGCCGCGCTCGACGAGATCCAGGGCGGCGACGGGCCGGTCGACGAGCACCGGCAGCGGGAGCTGGAGTCCCGTGCCGCCGGGCTCAAGGCGGCGCAGACCTGGCACGCCACACGCACCATCCAGGCGTGCCGGGAGGCGTGCGGCGGCGCCGGCTACCTGTCCGAGAACCGGCTGCCCAGCCTCAAGGCCGACACCGACGTGTTCACCACGTTCGAGGGCGACAACACGGTCCTGCTCCAGCTGGTCGCCAAGGGGCTGCTGACCGGCTACCGGGACGAGTTCGGCTCGTTGGACGGCTGGGGGCGCGCCTCGTTCGTCGCCGAGCAGGTACGCGAGATGGTGCTGGAACGCACCGCCGCGCGGGCGCTCATCGCGCGGCTGGTCGGTGCCGTGCCGGGCCGGGACGACGAGGTCGCCGTCACCGACCGGGGCTGGCAGCTCAAGGTGTTCGAGGACCGCGAGGAGCACCTGCTCGACAGCGCGGTCCGCCGCCTGCGCGGTGGCGCCTCCACCAAGAAGGACCGTCCGTTCGACATCTTCAACGACGTGCAGGACCACGTCCTCGCCGTCGCCGCCGCGCACGTCGACCGGGTGACCCTGGAGGCGTTCGTCGCCGGTATCGACGCGACAGCCGACCCGGCGGTCAAGGAGCTGCTGTCCCGGGTCTGCGACCTGTACGCGCTGAGCGTCATCGAGGCGAACAAGGGCTGGCTGATGGAGCACGGCCGGCTCACCCCGGCCCGGTCCAAGGCGATCACCGGCGTGGTGAACGGGCTGCTCAAGGAGCTGCGCCCGTACATGCGCACGCTGGTGGACGGTTTCGCCATCCCGGACGCGTGGCTGCACGCCGCGATCCTGCGGGAGGAGCCGGCACGGCAGGAGACGATGGCCGCCCACGACGCCGCCACCGACCCGCGGTCCGCGCCGGTCTGACCGCCCCGCGGCGCTGATCCGCCGTACCGCCGGATGTGCCCCTGCCGGGGCCGTCCGGCGGTTGCGCGCTGTCCGCCTGCCACGTGGGCCGGTCCTTGACGAAAACCTTTTCGGGCTCCATGGTGGTCGAGAAAGCAATAGGTGCTAATCGATTTCACCTAGGACGGCGCGACGGCTGTTCCCGGGCCGCCGCCCCGACCGAGAGGAGAGGAGAGGTCCGTGACATCAGCGAGAGGTGGCGCGCGGCTGGCGGTCGTCCTGGCCGCCACCCTGACCACTGTGGCCGGCGCGGCGCTCGTGGTCACCGGGGCGCAGGCGGCGGCGCCCGGATGCCGGGTCGACTACCGGGTGACCAGCCAGTGGCCGGGCGGATTCGGCGCCGACGTGACGATCGCCAACCTCGGCGACCCGGTCACCGGCTGGACGCTGGCCTGGTCGTACGCGGCCGGACAGACGGTGACGCAGGCGTGGAACGCGAGCGTCAGCCAGAGCGGCACCCGGGTCACCGCGACGAACGCCTCCTACAACGGCTCCCTGGGCACCGGCGCCGCGGCCTCGTTCGGCTTCAACGGCGCCTTCACCGGCACCAACCCGGCGCCCACGTCGTTCACCCTGAACGGAACGGCCTGCACCGGGGCGCCGACCACGCCCGCTCCCACGACGCCCGCGCCGACCACACCGGCGCCCACCCCCACCTCCGGCCCCACCACGCCAACCCCCGGCTCCGGCTGGAACCCGCCGTCGAACCTGGCCGGACCGCTCAACCAGGTCTGGCAGCACGTGGAGCAGACCTACAACAACGGCAACCTGTACGGCTTCCGCAACTACGGCTGGGACCAGCTGTTCGCGAACCGGGGCTACATCAACTACTGCGTCCGGTGGGACTCGTCGGCCACCGTGACGGCGGCGCAACGTGACCAGATCCAGGCCGCGCTGGCCCGCCAGTACAAGAAGTGGATGAACGTCCTGGCCGGCCACAACGGCTTCCCCTACACCGACGTACCGGTGAAGGTGGTCGGCTGGGCGGTGCGGGACCGCAACCAGTTGCAGTGGTCCGACAACTCGGTCGACATCTACGTCAACGACATCCGGGAGAACGCGCCGCAGTGCAGCGAGCCGTGCGGCCGGTTCTTCAACCAGAACGGCCAGTACCCGAACTGCCCGGGTGGCGCCGGCCGCCACTACGACCACTCGCTCTGGCTGACCGACGGGTTCGGCGGCGGCGCGGGCGGCGACTGGGGGCAACGGATCGGCCGGGAGTACTTCATGTCCAACCTCGGCAGCGACAACATCCACATCCTGCTGCACGAGATCGGGCACACCTACGGCCTCGACGACTTCTACGACTGGGACCCGCTGCCGGGCCAGGGCTTCGTCATGAAGGCCGGCAGCGCCGCCTCGATCACCGATTTCGACGCCTGGATGCTGCGCGACTGGTGGCGGCACCTCAAGAGCCGCTACGGCTACTGACGGGGGTGCCCGATGCGTGCAAACCCGTTCCGTCTCGCGGCGGCGACGCTCGCCGTGATCCTGGCCGGCGCCGTCGTGGCGACCGGCGGCGCCGGCCACGCGGCCGCCGCGGGCTGCCGGATCGCGTACGCGGTCAGCTCCCAGTGGCCGGGCGGCTTCGGCGCGAACGTGCAGGTCACCAACCTGGGCGACCCGATCAGCGGCTGGACGCTGCGCTGGTCGTTCACGGCCGGGCAGACAGTCACCCAGGCATGGAACGCGACGGTGGCGCAGAGCGGCGCCGCTGTCACCGCGACGAACGTCAGCTACAACGGCGGCCTCGGCACCGGGGCGTCCGCGTCGTTCGGCTTCAACGGGTCCTGGAACGGCTCCGCCAACCCGGCCCCGAGCGCGTTCACCCTCAACGGCGTCGCCTGCACCGGCGGTACGCCGCCGACGTCGGTACCGCCGGCCCCGACCGCCACGCCGGCACCGACCGGGACCGCGCCGCCGCCCGGCGGCACACCGCCGCCGGGCACCGTGCGCGTCTACTGGCTCAAGCCCTCCGACGTCGCGTACGACCAGCGGTGGCCGGACGGCATCGCCGCCGTGATGCGCGAGGCCCAGCGGTACTACCGGCAGGAGCTGGGCCGGACGTTCACACTGAACAACCCGGTGGTGGAGGTGGTCGACGGCGACCACGTCAAGTCCTGGTACGAGAACACCCCGAACGGCTCCGACCGGTACTGGTGGTCGGTGTTCAACATGCAGCAGGAGCTGATGCGCAAGCTGAGCCTGCGCGCACCGGACAACCGCTGGATCAACGTGGGTGAGATCAGCGCCGAGGGTCCGGGCGCCGGGGGTGGCGGCGGTGGCGGCTGGGTGATCCTCTGCCAGCACGACGCCGACGGCGCGGCGGGCGTGAACGGCCCGATGAACCGCTGGTACGGCGGCATGGTGCACGAACTCGGCCACGCGCTCGGGTTGCCGGACTCGACGTCGACGGACGGCACCCCGATGTCGGCCTCGTTCTACGACTATCCGAACACGCACTTCAGCCAGGCACAGAAGAACCAGATCCTCGCCGGCCCGTACGGCGCCTTCCTGTCCTGACGCCCTCCGCCGGCCCGTCCCCGAGCGGGGGCGGGCCGGTGGAGTCCCGGACCACCAGGCGGCCGGGGTGCCGGATGACGCCGCGCGACGGGTTCCCGTCCAGCGCCGCGAAGAGGTACTTGACCGCCGTGGCGCCGAGTTGTTCCAGGTTCAGGTCCACTGTGGTCAGCGGCGGACGGCAGTCGGTGGCGAAGACCTCCCAGTTGTCGTACCCGACCACCGCCACGTCCTGCGGCGTACGGCGGCCGAGGTCGCGCAGCGCCTCGACCACCCCGGTGGCGATCTGGTCGTTGCCGCAGAAGACGGCGTCCGTGTCCGGCGAGGCGTTGATCACCATGGCCGCCGCCTGCCGGCCCCAGCGCTGCGACCAGTCGCCGTAGCGGGGACCGCCGCCGACCAGCGGCAGACCCGCCTCGCGCAGCACCGCCTCCAGGCCGACCACCCGGTCGCGGGCGGCCCGGTAGGTCTGCGGGCCGGTGATGTGGGCGATGCGGCGGCGGCCCAGCGACACCAGGTGCTCGGCCGCGAGCCGACCGCCGCCCTCGTCGTCGGCGAGGACGGACAGGTCGTCCGGGTCGTCCGACTCGCCGTAGACGTAGACCGCCGGGACGGGCAGGTCGCGGCTCAGCGACGGCCGGACGTCGTTGGAGTCGCCGAGGATGACGAAACCGTCGACCTGACGTGACAGCAGCGTCCGGATGTGGTGCTGGCGGCGGATGACGTCGCCGCGGGCGTCGCACAGCAGCACGCACATCCGCTCGTTGCCCAGGGCGTTCTCCACTCCCCTGAGGACGGGGAAGGCGAACCGCTCGCCGAGCGTCTCGGTCAGCAGCCCGATGGTGTGGGAGCGTCCGGAGATGAGCCCCCGGGCCAGCCCGTTCGGCTGGAAGGAGAGCTGCTCGGCGGCCTGCTGCACCCGCCGGCGGGTGGCCGGTGCCACCTCCTCACGGGCGTTGAGCGCCTTGGACGCGGTGGCCACCGACACGCCGGCCAGCTTCGCCACATCCATCAGAGTCACCGACTGCGAACGTCGTCTACGCACCGAGATCCCCTTCGGGCCGGGGCTGGATCACCGAGGCAGCCACCGAGGCGTACCGACTATACCCGACCCCGCGGCCGATTTCTGAAAAGGATTTCGAGCAGCGCGCCTGCGCCGGCCACCACCGGCGCGTACCGCCGGCCCGCCCGCCGACACCTCTCGCCCGAAAGCTTTTCGGACGATCGGCGCACGGCCGGCACCCCCGTCGGCCGCACACCGAACGGCTCCCGGGCTGCGCAGAGGATTGACAGCCTCCGATGCGGTGGTATGTTGCTGAAAAGGTTTTCGGCTCAGGTCGGCGGGGCAGCCGGCCGGCCGGGCGAGGCAGTCGCCGACGACCGGGCGTCGACGACCGGGGGCCGTTCCACCCGCCGCGCACGCGGGTCACGACGGCCGCCCGAAACCGGTACGAGGTGTCACCCCGACCGCCGCCCCGCCGCGGTACCGGCGGTCCGGCCTGTCGCGATGCAGTTCTCATCCCGACAACGAAAGGTCTCGGTGAGCACCCATGAACACATGGGATCCTCCCGGAAGTCCACACCTCGATCGGGCCGGGCCGGAGGTGCGCACGTCGCCACCCCCGGCCGTCCGCCGGTTCCGGCGGGTCACCGGAGCGGCGCTCGCCCTGGTGGTCGTCGGCGCGCTCACCCCGGTGGCCGCGAGCCCCGCACAGGCCGCTCAGACCATCGGCTATCCCACCTTCGGCGGCCCGGCGGTCCCGCAGCCGCCGGTCGGGTACACCACCGGCAACATGATGCAGTCGATCTACGACGCGGAGAAGGCGGGCACCGACTTCTGGATCGACCGGCTGCTGTCGCGCTCCGGCGGCGGCGATCCGTCCGACGCCGACGGCGGGATCCTGATGACCCGCGGGCGGGCCCTGTTCATGAAACAGCACAACCCGGCGGTGATCGGCTTCGGCGGCCGGGTGGCGTACTGGGAGAGCATCAGCGAGGCCGCCGCGTACTCGATCGCGCTGGGCCCGGGGACGTTCACCGAGCAGAGCAGCCAGCGCTGGCAGGCGCCCAGCCACTGGAGGAGCGTGTACGCCGGGGGCCCGGTGCAGGCCACAGTCACCAAGTTCATCACCGACAACAACGTCGCGGTCACCAACCTGTCGATCAGGAACAGCGGCGGCGCTCCTGTCACACTCACCCTGCGGGCCACCTCGCCGTACGCGTCGTCCGGCAGCGGCAACGAGCTGACCGGGTCGACCGGTGTGAAGAACGGCCTCACCACGCTCGCCACGAGGCTGGCCGGTGACGGCTTCACCGCGTCCGGCGGCGCGCTGACCCGGACGGTCACCGTCGCCGCCGGCGCCACGGTGCAGACCAAGGTGGTCATGGGGTTCACCGCCCGGGAGATCCCGCAGTCGTCGACCGACTACCTGAGCTACCGCGACGCCACCCCGGACGCCGCCTTCGCCACCCACGTCCGCGCCTACCACAGGTGGTGGGCCGAGAACGTCCCCTACATCGACGTGCCGGAACCGGCGATCAAGAAGAACATCTACTACCGCTGGTGGCTGATGCGCTTCAACCACCTCGACGCCGACATCCCCGGGCAGACCTTCCAGTTCCCGACGTCGGTGGAGGGCGCGCTGGGCTACAACAACGCCATCGCGTTGACCCAGCCGATGCACATCGACGACCTGAAGTACCTGCGCGACCCGAAGTACGCCTACGGCGACTGGCTCTCGGTCGGTCAGGTGTCCAAGGGCGGACGCTTCCTGGACAACCCCGGCGACCCGGAGAACTGGTCCAACAGCTACACCCAGTACATCGCCGAGGCGGCCTGGCGCAGCTACCAGCTCCACGGCGGCCAGCCCGGCATCGCGGCCAGCCTCGCCCGCTACGCCGAAGGCGACGTCAAGGGCCAGCTCGCCCACTACGACCGCGACGGCAGCGGCATCATCGAGTACGACTGGGGCGCGCTGACCGGCAACGACGCCGACGCCGTCTCGTTCCACTGGCGCCCCGGCAACCTGGACCGGGCCGAGGGCGCGTACCAGTACAGCGGCGCGCTGGCCGCCGCGCAGGCGTACGAGGCGGTCGGCAACTCGGCCAAGGCCGCCGAGATGCGGGCCCTGGCCGCCCGGATCCGCAACGCGATCGTCACGGTGCTCTGGAACCCGGCCGACAACCTGCTGGAACACCGGCACGTGGCGACGAACGCCCACGTGCCGTGGAAGGAGATCAACAACTACTACCCGTACGCGGTCGGCCTGATGCCCGCCACCGATCAGTACAAGCAGGCGCTGCGCCTCCTCGCCGACCCGGCGGAGTACCCGATCTTCCCGTTCTACACCGCCAACCAGCGGGACAAGGCCGCCGCGGCGGCCGCCGGCTCGCCCGGCAGCAACAACTTCTCCACCATCAACTCCACAGTGCAGTTCCGGCTGCTCTCCTCGGTCCTGCGCACCTACCCCAACCAGTGGGTCGGCCCGGAGGACTACAAGAAGCTGCTCTACTGGAACGTCTGGGCCCAGTACGTCAACGGCGACACCCGCTGGCCCGACGCCAACGAGTTCTGGGCCGACTGGAACCCGGGCGGCAAGCGCATCGACTACCGCTCCTGGATCCACCACAACATCCTCGGCAGCAGCAACTGGACGGTCGTCGAGGACGTGGCCGGTCTGCGGCCGCGCAACGACAACCGGGTCGAGTTGTCGCCGATCGCCATCGGCTGGCCGAACTTCACAGTCAACAACATCCGCTACCGCACCAGCGACCTGACGATCGTCTGGGACGACCCGGGCGACGGGGTGACCCGGTACCCGGGCGTCCCCGAGGGGTACTCGATCTACGTCAACGGGAACCGGGCCGTCACCGTCGACAAGCTCGTGCCGCTGGTCTTCGACCCGTCCAGCGGATCGGTCAGCTTCCCCGGCGCCACCGCCGGTGTCACCTTCAGCACGCCGGTGCCCGGCATGCGGGCCCCCAACCAGGTGGTCCACAGTGACGCCGGCACGGTGGACCTGCTCGCCAAGGCGGGGGTGGATCTGAGCGCGAACCTGCCCGACCTCGCCGACGGCGCGAGAGTGACGGCCTCGACCACCGCGAGCGGCACCAGCGCCGGCGCCGCGATCGACGGCTACCCGACGAACGAGCCGTTCTGGGGCGCCGGCGGGTCCGCCGCCCAGGACTGGTACGAGATCGACTTCGGTTCGCCGAAGACCGTCGACGAGCTGCGCCTGTACGTCAAGGACAGCCGCCCGGCCGGCGCCACCTACCGGCCGCCGGCGTCGTACCAGGTCCAGTACCACGACGGCAGCGCCTGGGTGAACGTCGGCGCACAGGTCGGCACGCCGGCGGCACCCCAGGGCAACTACAACAACGTCCGCTTCGCCGCGGTGGCCGCCCAGCGGATCCGGGTGGTGCTGACGCACGCCGGCGGCGCGCGGTCCGGCCTGACCGAGGTGCAGGCCTACCACCGCGGCGGGTCCACGCCACCGGCCTCCACCTCGTACGAGGCGGAGGCGAGCGGCAACACCCTGACCGGGCAGGCCGCGGTGCGCTCCTCGGCCGGCGCCTCCGGCGGCGCGCTCGTCGGCTACGTCGGCAACGGCACCGCGAACACGCTGCGGTTCACGAACGTCACGGCGAACGCCGCCGGACCGCGCACGGTCACCGTCTCCTACGCCTCGGCCGAGGCCAGGTCGACACAGATCAGCGTCAACGGAGGCGCCCCGGTCACTGTCGCCACCCGGGCACCGGCGGCTGGGACACCGTCGGCACGGTCAGCGTCACGCTCCCGCTCGACGCGGGCACGAACACCCTCACCTTCGGCAACACCGCGGGCTGGGCGCCGGACCTCGACCGCATCCAGGTCAGCTGAGCCGCGGCGGTGGTAGGCCCCGCCACCCACCGCCGCGCGTCCGCCCCGTCACCACACCGAAAGGACCTCCCCATGGACCTGTCCCGGCACCCCCGCCGGCGCACCGGTGGGGCCGCCGTCGCGATCCTGCTGCTGGCCGCGCTCCTGCCCCTGCTCCCCGGCAGCCCCGCCCAGGCCGTCAGCGCCTTCGGCACCACAGTCGTCAACCAGGCGAACGGGAACTGTGTCGAGGTGCCCGGCGGCGCCGCCACGAACGCGCTGCAGCTCGTCCAGGCCGGCTGCGGCGCGGGCGCCCGGCAGACCTTCACCGTCACGCCGGTGGCCGGCACGACCGACCGCTACACGATCACCACACTCACCCCCGGCAGCTGTCTCGACATCTACGGCGCGTCCACCGCCGACAACGCCGCCGTCATCCAGTACACCTGCCACGGCGGCACCAACCAGCAGTTCCGCCTGGTGGCCAACGGCGCCGCCGGCACCGTGAACCTGACCGCCGTCTCCAGCGGGAAGTGCGTCGCTCCGGTCAACGACGGCGGCGCGGCCGGCACCGCGCTGGTCCAGTTGCCCTGCACCAGCGCCGCCAGCCGGACGTGGCGGCTCACCGGCTACCCGGGCGGCGGGCCGAACCCCGGCCCCAACACGTACGCCAACCCGATCAAGGTGAACGGACCCGACCCGTGGTTGAAGTACCACGACGGCTACTACTACCTGGCGACCACGACCTGGAACAACACCGTCACGATGCGGCGGTCCCGGACGCTGGACGGGCTGGCCGGCGCGGCCGACACCGTGCTGTTCACCCTCACCCGCCCCAACGGCGCGGGCACCATGTGGGCCCCCGAGTTCCACCTGCTCGACGGCCCGAACGGCAGGCGCTGGTACCTGTACTACGTCGCCGGCCGCCAGCCGTTCGACCTGGGCAGCCAGCGCATCCACGTGCTGGAGAGCGCCGGCACCGACCCGACGGGGCCGTACACGTTCAAGGCCGACCTGCTGGATCCCACCGCCGACAACACCTGGGAGCTGGACCCCAGCATCATGCAGCTCAACGGCAAGCTGTACCTGCTGGGCACGTACTACAACGGCGCACAGCCCAACTTCATCCGCGAGCTGAGCAACCCGTGGACCGCCGCCGGCACGCGGCGCCTGCTGTCCACCCCCACCTACGGCTGGGAGACGTCCGGGGGCGCCGTGAACGAGGGCGCCGAGGTCCTGCAACGCAACGGCCGGACGTTCATCATCTTCTCGGCCAGCCACTGCAGCACACCGGACTACAAGCTCGGGATGCTGACCTGGAACGGCGGCGATCCGCTCAACTCCTCGTCGTGGGTCAAGTCCCCGCAGCCGGTCTTCCAGCGCAGCGACGCCAACCGCGTCTTCGGCCCCGGCCACAACGGCTTCTTCACGTCGCCGGACGGCACCGAGGACTGGATCGTCTACCACGCGAACAGCTCGGCATCCGGCGGCTGCGACATGAACCGCAGCACCCGGGCGCAGAAGTTCACCTGGAACGCCGACGGCACACCGAACTTCGGCACTCCGGTAGCCACCGGGGTGCGGCTCCCCGCCCCCTCCGGCGAGCCGGCCGGCTGACACCTCGCCCGAGTCGATGAGGACGCCGGAGGACACACCCGTGCCGAGGCACTCGATCATGCGCGACGTCGCGCGGCTGGCGGGGGTGTCGAACCAGACGGTCTCCCGGGTGCTCAACGCGCACCCGCACGTCCGGGACGACACCCGCCGCCGGGTGCTGGCGGCGGTGCGGGCGCTGGACTACCGCCGCAACCCGGCGGCCCGCGCGCTGGTCACCCGCCGCTCCGGGACGCTCGGCATCATCGCGTACGAGAGCGCCCTGTACGGCCCGACCTCCATGCTGTACGCGATCGAGGGCGCGGCCCGGTCCGCCGGCTACTTCCTGAGCGTGGCGGGACTGCGCGACCTGGACCGCCGGTCGGTGCTGGACGCGGTGGACTGGCTGCGCGCGCAGTCGGTCGAGGGCATCATCGCGATCGCCCCGAAGCCGGTCGTGGCCGCCGCGCTGGCCCAGGTGTCCGACGGCCTGGCGGTCGTCGGCGTGGGCGGCGGGCACGACGAGGCGGTGCCCAACGTCCAGATCGACAACGCCGCGGGCGCCCGGCTGGCCACCCGGCACCTGCTCGACCTCGGGCATGCCACGGTGCATCACGTGGCCGGCCCGGCCGACTGGCCGGAGGCGACCGAGCGGACCGACGGGTGGCGAGCCGGCCTGCACGCCACCGGCCGGCCGTCGCCGTACGCCGTGCCGGGTGCCTGGACCGCCCGGGCCGGCTACACGCAGGGCCGACGACTGGCCCGGGATCCGTCGGTGACGGCGGTCTTCTGCGCCAGCGACCAGATCGCCCTGGGGGTGCTCCGCGCTCTGCACGAGGCGGGCCGGCGGGTGCCGGACGAGGTCAGCGTGGTGGGCTTCGACGACATGCCCGACGCGGGCTACTTCCTGCCCCCGCTGACCACCGTGCGGCAGGACTTCGCCGAACTCGGCCGGCGCAGCCTTGACCTGCTGCTGGCCCAGCTCGACGCGGGCGGGGACCGATCGGCGCCCGGACGCGTGCTCCTGACGCCCGAACTCGTCGTGCGGGACAGCACGGCGGCGCCCCCGGCGGCGCGCTGAGTCAGCCGGCCGGCAGCCAGACCCGCATGGTGGACGGCCCCCGGTTGGCCCAGGAGTGGTACGCCACGAGCGGGACCTCGACCGGTTCCGTCACCGACTCGGCCGGCGGCGCGGCCGTACCACGGTAGGGCCAGTCGTGGTCGGGCCAGTCGAGCCGCCGGCAGCGCACCGACACCCGGTCGCCGGCGCTCCGGGGCGGCCGGGTCGTGTCGACGTGCAGCCCTTGCAGGTCCGCGCCCGGCGGCACGTCCACCGACTCGACCGCGAGCACCAGCGGCCCGCGTTCCACCGCCACGCATCCACGGACCGCGTCGATGCGGGGGTCCGGGTACGTGAACCGGGGCTGCACCGGCAGGCTCAGCACGACCTCGTCCCCGCTCCGCCACGTCCGGCGCTCGGTGACGTAGCCCGGATGCGCGGTGCGGGTCCGGCCGCCGACGGTCAGCGTCGCACCCCGCCCCGCCCAGTCCGGCACCCGCAACGACAGGGTCCAGGGCCGCTCGTCGTCGCTGTCGATCCGTACCCGGACCATGCCGTCGTCCGGATAGCCGGTGGTGACCGTCAGGTGCCGCCCGCCCCCGTCCGGGGTGCGGTGGGCGACGGTCGCCGGCACGTACTGGTGGATCTGGAGGCCCTCGTCGTCGGTGGTCGCCACGTACGCGCCGAGGCCGGCCAGGGTGCGCGCGACGTTCGTCGGGCAGCACGACACCTCGAACCAGGGCGCCCGCTGGGCCGCCTCGGCGCGGATGCTCGGCCGGTCGTCGTCAGGACGGGCGCCGAGTTCCCGGCGGTGCAGCGTGTTGGTGTAGAAGAACGCCCGGCCGTCGGCCGCCGGGGACGCCGCGACCACGTTGAACAGGGTCCGCTCGATGAGATCGGCACAGCCGGGGTCGCCGGAGGCGAGCAGCAGCCGCCAGGCCAGCATCACCGAGCCCACCGCCGCGCACGTCTCGGAGTAGGCGCGGTCGGGCGGCAGCACCCAGTCGGCGCCGAACGCCTCGTCCTGGTGCCGGGAACCCTGCCCGCCGGTGAGGTAGGTCCGCCGGGCCACAGCGGTACGCCACTGGTGGCGTACCGCCTTCATCAGCCCCGGGTCGTCCCGCTCGACGGCGACGTCGACCGCCCCGCAGGCCAGGTAGTTCGCGCGGACCGCGTGTCCCCGCAGCACCGTCGCCTCGCGTACCGGCGTCTCGTCCTGGAAGTACTCGCGTCCCCACTCCACGTCCCCCAGCCGGCCGTGGCCGCGCCGGTCGAGGAAGAGCGCCGCCTGGGCCAGGTAGCGGTCGTCGCCGGTCGTGCGGGCGAACTCGACGAGCGCGGTCTCGATCTCCGGGTGCCCGCACAGCCCGTCGAGCCCGTCCGGCCCGAACGTGTCGCAGATGTTGTCGGCGACCCGCCGGGCGACCGCCACCAGTCCGTCGTCGGCGTGCGGACGGGTCCGGGCCCGGGCGACGGCCGCCTGGAGCAGGTGGCTGGCGCAGTAGAGCTCGTGCCCGTGCCCGAGGTCGGACCAGCGCGGTGGTTGCCCCCGGTGCCCGAACCGCGTGTTGAGGTAGCCGTCGCCGTCCTGCGCCCGCGCCACCCGGCCGACGACGCGGCCGAAGACCGACTCCAGCCGCGGGTCGCCGCTGCGGCCGATCTCCCACGCCATCGCCTCGAGGTACTTGTAGACCTCCGAGTCGGAGAACTCGCGCCCCCGGCGCCCGCCGGCCGGCCCGCCGGAGGCGACCAGGTCGAAGTTGCGGATCCAGCCCTCCCGCTCCAGCCAGTGCCCGATGTGCCCCAGGCTCGCGTCCGCGTTGACGGACTGCCGGTCCGCCCAGAATCCGCCGGTGATGCGTACCTCACCGAGCCCGAGCGGCCGGAACCGGCCGCGCGTCGGCAGGACGGGTGCGGCGGCGGGCACGCTACGAGCCATGGTCATCCCTTCACCGCGCCGGACATGAAGCCGCGCACGTAGTGTCGTTGGAGCAGCAGGAACAGCACGACGCACGGCAGGGCGAGCACGACGACACCCGCTTCGGTCGCGCCGTAGTCGACGACGCCCTGGGTCTGGCCGCGAAGGTTGGCCACCGCGAGTGGCAGGGTCATCCGCTCGGAGTCGTTGATGAGGATCAGCGGCGCCATGAAGTCGTTCCACGAGGCGAGGAACGCGAACAGTCCGACGGTGATCAGGCCGGGCTTGACGGCCGGGAGGAGCACCCGGCGCAGCGCGCCGAACGACGAGCACCCGTCGACCATCGCCGCCTCGTCGAGTTCACGCGGCACCGCCTCGAAGGAGATACGCATCAGGAACGTGGAGAACGGGAGCTGGAACATGGTGAGCACCAGGGCGACGCCGACGAGCGAGTTCTGCAACCCGACCCGGTTGAGCAGGACGTAGAGCGGGATGAGCAGGGTCGCGTACGGCACCATCAGGATGGCGAGGGTGAGCAGGAACAGCGCGTTGCGCCCGGGGAAGCGGAACCGTGCGAACGCGTAGCCGCCCAGGAGGGAGACGGACAGGGTGAGCACGACCGTCAGGAGCGACACCAGCGCCGAGTTGGCGAGATAGCGCCCCACGCCCGCCTGGTATCCGGCCAGGGTCGCGTAGTTGCCGAACCCCCAGCCCTGCGTCTGGCCGGTCCCGGCTTGCGGGGACACCGACGCGACAGCCGTCCAGACCAGCGGGAAGAGGAAGATCAGCGCCATCCCTCCGGTGAACACCCAGTACGGCGTGCGCAGCGCCACGCCGGCGACGGTGAGACCGTCCGGCCTGCGCGCGGCGGCCGGCGCCGGGGCAGGACGCCGGGGCGTTCCGTCCACAGGGGTCCGGGCGGAACGGGAGTCGACGGCCATGGTTCAGCGCTCCTCGGGCCGGAAGGCGCGCAGTTGCAGCGCGTTGAGCAGGACCAGGGCCACCAGGACGACGACCGACAGCGCGGCGGCGACGCCGAGGTCGTTCTGGCCCTGGAACGCGATCATGTAGATCAGCTGCACGACGGTGACGGTGCTGTTGTCCGGGCCGCCCTTCGTGAGGATGTAGAACTGTTCGAACGCGAGCAGGGAACCGGTCACGCAGAGCACCGTCGTCAGCGCCAGCGTCGGGCGCAGCAGCGGCAGGGTCACCCGCCGGAACGTCTGCCAACGGCTCGCGCCGTCCGCGCGCGCGGCCTCGAAGACGTCCGCCGGGATGCTCTGGAGGCCGACGAGCATGAGCACCATGTAGAAGCCGGCGTAGCGCCAGACGACGAGGAAGACGGTCGACAGGAGCGCCGCGTTCGGTGAGCCGAGGAACGTGACGTCCAGCCGGCGCATCACCGGCGCGAACGGGCTGGCGTACGGCGAGTAGATCACGTAGAACAGCAGGGACGCCGAGGCCAGCCCGAGGGCGCCGGGGACGAGGAACGACGCGCGCAGCAGGTTGTTCCACCGGCTCGACTCCTGTACGAGCAGTGCCAGCCCCAGCCCGAGCGCGATCAGCAGCACCGTCGCGAGCAGTGTGTACTTGACGGTGAAGACGACCGAGTCGCTGAAGAAGCGGTGGCTCACCGCCCGGGTGACGTTGTCGGGCGCGTTCAGTCCCTGGTCGCCGGCCAGCAACGGCCACCTCGACGCCGCCATCTTGAGCACCAGCAGCAGGGGAACGGCGAACAGCGCTGCGACGAAGGCCGCTGTGGGTGCGGCGAACAGCCAGCCGAGCAGCGCCTGCCGGCGTCCGGAACGGAAGCGGCGGCGGGTCGTCGCGCGGCGCGGATCCGGTGGTGCGGTGACCTCCATGGCAGTTCCTCGCTCCCCCGCCGCGGCCTACTGCTTCAGGACGGCGGTGATCTGGTCGTTCTGCTTCTGGATGTCGCCGCCGCCCTGGAGGACCTGGCCGCGGACCAGGGCGAGCCAGGGGCTGCCCGGGGCGTTGAAGGCCTGCTGGAAGTTCAGGGCGACCGGGGTGTCGCCCTTGCCGGCCACCTCGTTGACGGTGACCAGGCGGGGATCCCGCGCGGCGTACCTGTTGTCCGCCAGGTCGGAGCGCGACACCACGTCCTTGTTCTTCGCCAGCACCTCCACCTGGGCCTGCTCCGACATCAACCAGTTGAGGAAGTTCCAGGCCTGCCCGGACTTCCGGGAGTCCTTCGACACGCCGATGCCGTCGCCTCCGACGAATGTCGACGCACCGCCGTCGGGGCCGGGGATGCCGGCCACCCCGACGTCGAACGGCGTCGAGGAGAGCAGCGTCGCCGGATAGAACATCAGGCCCACCTTGCCCTCGGTGAAGGCCGCGGTCCAGGTCGGACCGGTCTCCCCCGCCGAGGACGGCAGGACCGCGCCGGAGCGCCACAGGTCCGCCCAGGTGCGGTAGACCTTCTCCGCGGTGTCTCCGGCGAGTTCGGAGGTGGTGCCGTCCGGGCCGAGCACCTCGCCGCCCGCCGCCCAGATCGACGGGAACCAGGTGAAGGCCAGGCAGCCGCCGCAGTTGAGGCCGGTGGCGGTGCCGTAGACACCGTCCCTCCCGATGGCCTGGACGGCCTTGGCGGCCGTGGCGTACTCGGCGAGGGTCGCCGGCGCCCGGTCCGGGTCGAGCCCGGCCTCCCGGAACAGCTTCTTGTTCCAGAACAGCATCGACAGGTCGAGCACGAACGGCAGCACGTGCTTCCGGCCGTCACGCGTACCGGCGGCGAGGTGGCCCTTGTTGACCGAGTCCTTGAAGTCGAGGCCGTCGATGTTGGCGCCGAGGTCCTGGAACAGTCCCTGGCTCACCCAGTTCGGCACGTACACGATGTCCGCGGCGAACAGGTCCGGCAGGCTGCCGGAGCCGGCCGCCGCGCCCACCTTCGCGACGTAGTCGTCGTTGGGGACGACGGCCAGCGCGACCTTGTTCCGGTGGCTGGCGTTGTACGCCTCGACCAGCAGCTTCGCCTGCTTCTCGAGCGGCGCCCGGGTCCACAGCGTCAGCTTGCTGCCGTCGTCGAGCCCGTTCGGGCCGGCCTGGGCCAGTGCCCCGTCGTCGCCGCCGTCGTCGTCGCACGCCGCCGCGCCGAGAACCAGCACGGCCGCCGTGAGCCCGGCCAGCCACCGCCGTCCGCGTCGGCTCGGTGTGATCGTCATGTCGGCCTCCCGTTCTCTGAGGGAGCCGGAGCCGGCTCCACGGCTGAAGCGGTAAGCGGTTGCCGATGCCGGCCCTCGGGCTCAGCCCGGCGAGGTGGGCCGAGAATTCTCCGAAAACCTTTTCGGAGAATTCTCGGCGTCCACTTAGGCAGGTGTCAATACCTCGATCCGGAGGGTGGCGTGTGGCGCCCCGCCGCACCGGCACCCCCGGCCGGCCACCGGGTCAGCTCACCGCGCCCGGCGCCGCCGGCGTCACGGCCCCGGTCAGGCTCCGGGGGCCGGCGCGGGTCGCGGCGACGGGCCGGGCGTTGCGGCCGGGTCACCGTGGGCGGCGAGCGACGCGGCCTACGCCGGCCAGGGCGGTCACCGCGTACCACGCACGGATCCCGTACGCGCACAGCGCGCCGACCACGAGGGGTCCGGCGATCCACAGCGCCGCACCCGCCCAGCCGATGCCGACCGAGCCACCGACGGTCGCAACGGTCACGAGCACGCCGGGCATCGCCACGAAGCCGCCGGTCAGGTAGCGCCACCACCGTGCACCGGCGCCTCGCCGCATCGCCCACGGCACGAGCGCCGCCGCGCCGGCGAACCGTGCCGTGCTGCGGGACCGGCCCCGCAGCACGAGCGGCGCGGCCACGAGGAGCGCCGGCAGCAGCGTGAGCAACGCGATGCCGGGGCCGAACCGCCGGACGACGCCCTGTTCGCCGGAGTCCGCGCCGAGCGGGTCCACCGGCACCGCGGACGGCAGCAGGAAGCTCACGCACACGGCGATCAGCACACCGGCGGCCACCGCGACCACTGACAGCGTCCGGGCGGCCCGCTCCGCGCCGTCCCGGACCGGCAGGCCCAGTTCCTCCCGCGCCTGGCCCGCCACCGCGCTCGGTGCGCCGAGACCGGCGAGGATCTCGGCGGTGTCGCGTCCGCTGTCCAGCGCGTCGGCGATGTGCGCGCAAGACATGTGGCGCGAGGGGTCCGCGGCACGCCGCGCTCGGCGTACCGCGGACCGGCGTCGCGGGGGTCGGTCAGAGCGTCTTGTACGAGCCGAAGGTGCCGCGCGTCGTCCAGCCCCGGAACAGGCCGAGCCCGTACCCGTGCCCGCTGCAGTCGGCGGACTGGTAGCCGATGACGTTCTGGAAGCCGCCGCTCCAGCCGAGCAGCCAGTCGGCGTCGGCCGGGAACGGGCGGCACAGGTCGTCCGGCGCGGCCTGCCGGGCGACCACGGCGAGCGGATCGCTGGAGTAGAAGACCAGGCCCGTGTCGGGGTTCGGGATCGTGGCCGGCTCGGCGGCGGCGGGCGCGGCGAACAGCGGGACGGTCAGGGCCGCGGCGGCGAGACCGGCGGCGATTCGCATGGTGGACGTGCGCATTCTGTCCTCCAGGGACGGTGGGCGGCCAAGAGGGGGCGGCGGTTTCCCACCCCGTCAGGAGCGATGCGCATCGATGCCAACGGTGCCGCAGGAAGGTTGAGTTGTCAACCAAATCGGTGTCAGGCATCGACCAACGTGTATTGACACATTTTGTTACGGCGGTGATAGTAACTGCAAAAGCTCCCGCCGGTCCCTCCGCGGGGACGCATCGCGGCGGCGCCACACCGACGTGGCCGACCCACCGCCACCACCACCATCCAGGGAGCGCCGTCACGACGTGTCCCCTGGAGGGCGCATGAGAAGACGATCGAAGATCTACGCGGGGCTGGCGGCCGCCCTCGTCCCGCTCGCCTCCGTGGTCGTGGCGCTCGGCGCGACACCCGCGGGTGCCGCGATCGGCGGCTCGGGGCCCTACCCCGCCGACTACGAGACCTCGTCGAGCCTGCCCAACCACACCATCTTCCGGCCCCAGACGCTCCCGTCCGAGCGCCTTCCCGTCCTGGTCTGGGGCAACGGCGGCTGCTCGGCCAACGGCCTGTCGCAGGGCAACTTCCTGCGCGAGATCGCCTCCCACGGCTTCCTCGCCATCGCCAACGGCGCACCGAACGGCTCCGGCTCCACGAACGCCCAGATGCTCACCCAGTCCATCGACTGGGCCGTGGCGGAGAATTCCCGGCCGGGCAGCAGGTACTACAACCGGATCGACACCACGAAGATCGCCGTGGCCGGGTTCTCCTGCGGTGGCCTGGAGGCGTACGCGGTCTCGAACGACCCGCGCGTCACCACCACCGGCATCTTCAGCAGCGGCCTGCTCAACGACGCCGACGACTACCAGCTGCGGCGACTGACCAAGCCGATCGCGTACTTCGTCGGCGGGCCGAGCGACATCGCGTACCCGAACGCGATGGACGACTGGGGCAAGCTGCCGGCCGGGCTGCCCGCCTTCATGGGCAACCTGAACGTCGGGCACGGCGGCACGTACGACCAGCCCAACGGCGGCGAGTTCGGCCGGGTCGCGGTGCTCTACCTCAAGTGGCGCCTGAAGGGCGACGTCGGCGCCGGCGCGAACTTCGTCGGCCCGGACTGCGGTCTGTGCCGCAGCCAGTGGAGCGTCCAGCAGAAGAACCTGACGCTGGACGGCCCGCCGCCCACCACTCCCCCGCCCACGACCCCGCCACCCACCACGCCCCCGCCCACCACGCCCCCGCCGGGTGGGGCCTCCTGCACCGCCGTCTACGCCGTCCAGGACCAGTGGAACGGTGGCTTCGTCGCCAACGTGACCGTGACCGCCGGGAGCAACGCGCTGACCGGCTGGCGCGTGACGCTCACCCTGCCGGGCGGCGCCGCGATCAGCTCGTTGTGGAACGGCGTGCCCAGCGGCACCAGCGGCACCGTCACCGTGGCCAACCAGAGCTACAACGGACGGCTGGGCGCGGGCCAGAGCACCACCTTCGGATTCCAGGGCACCGGGACCGGCGGCGGCGCCACCGCCACCTGCGCCGGTAGCTGAACCACCTCGGCGGGGCCGGCGCCGGACCCCGGCCCCGCCCGAGGTGAGTATCGTCTCGCCGGGACGCCCGGCCGCCCGCCGGTCCGTCGTGGACGGTTCGGGCCCGCCCTCGGGAAGACTGCCTGCTAGCGCTACCGGCGGCAGCCGGAGATGAACGCGACGTACACCGGAAAGCCCTGCGCCGTAAGCCTTTCCGCCATCCACACGAAGTTGACATGGTAGATGGTTGGGCTAGGGTTCCGCCGAACGGTTGTCACCGAGGCAGGTATCCGGTCACCACGAGGACGGCATGACGGCACAGTGCAGTGGCTTCGACATCCGCTTGCTGGGCAATCTCCGGATCACGTACGCCGGGCGGGAACTGCCACTGCGCTCGGCTCAGCGCCGGGCCGTCTTCAGCGCGCTGGCGCTCACCCCGGAGCGGGGCCTGTCCCGGGACGAGCTGATCACCGCCGTCTGGGGTGACCACCCGCCGGCCAGCGCGACCGGCAACCTCTACACGTACGTCTCCGCCCTGCGCCGGATGCTCGAACCGGACCGTGACAGGTGGTCCTCCGGCCGGGTGCTCACCTCCGAGGGCGGCAGCTACCGGCTGCACCTCGACGCCGACGCCGTCGACGTGCACCGCTTCGAGCGGTTGCGCGAACGCAGCCGCGCGCCCCGCGCCACCGGGGACACCGCCGGCGAACTGGCCGCCCTGGACGCCGCGCTCGCGCAGTGGCGGGGCGACGAGGCGCTCGTCGGCGTACCGGGACCACGGGCCGCCGGCCACCGGATCCGGCTGGGCGAGCTGTACCTGACGACAGTGGAACGGCAGGCCGAGCTGATGCTGGGCCTCGGACGCGGCGCCGAGGTCGTCGACCGCCTGCTCGCGCTCGTCGACCGCCACCCGGCCCGGGAGAGCCTGTACGCGGTGGCGATGCGCGCGCTCGCCGCGCAGGGCCGTACCGCCGAGGCGCTCGCGCTCTACGCCACGCTGCGGGACCGGCTGGTCGAGGAGTCGGGCACCGAACCCGCCGCCGCCGTCCGGCAGATCCACGAACAACTGTCGGCCGGCACCGCGACCCCGGCACGCGGCCCCGGCCCGGTCCCGCGGCGGCACCCCGGCTTCCGGGGCCGTTCCGCCGCGCTGGCCCGGCTGCGGTCGGCGGTCACCGGCCTGGCCGGCGGACGCGGCGGCAGCGTCTGGATCAGCGGCGAGGCGGGCATCGGCAAGTCGGCGCTGCTGGCCGAGGGACTGAGCGGCGCGGCCCCGCTCGGCGTCCAGGTCGGCTGGGCCGTCGGCGACGAGCTGGCGTACCGGATGCCGTTGAGCATCGTGCTGGAGTGCCTCTCCCTGGGCAACGACGCGGACGGCCTGCCCGCCTCGCTGCACGCCTGCACGGCCGGGGCACCGCCGACCATGACCGTGATCGACACGGTGCAGCGGTTCGTGGTGGCGCGGTGCGCCGAACGGCCGCTGCTGCTGGTCCTGGACGACCTCCAGTGGGCCGACGACATGTCGCTGCTGGTCTGGCACGCGCTGCACAAGCTCACCACGCGGCTGCCGCTGCTGCTCGTCTCGGCCGCCCGCCCGGTTCCGGCCGGATACGAGGTGCGGCTCCTGCGCCGGGTGCTGCCCCGCGACGGCACCACGCTCGTCGAACTCGGTCCGCTCGACGACGACACCGCGACCGCGCTCGTACGCGACTGGTCCCGTCCGCCCGGCCCGGAACCCGGCACCACCCGCTCGTTCGTCGCGGCGGCCGCCGGGAACCCGTACTACCTTCGTCATCTCGTCCTCGCCGACCGCGACGGCCGGACCGCCGACACGCCCGGACCCGAGCTGACCGACGCGGTCTCCCGGCACCTGCAACCGCTCGCCGACGACACCCGCCAGTTGCTGCGGGCGATCGCGTTCCTCGGCAACAACTACCTGGTCTCCGACCTGGCCGCGGTCACCGGCAAGTCGGCGCCGGAACTCGTGCCCGCGGTGGAGGAGGCGCTGGCCGCCGGGGTCCTCGTCGAGGACGGGCGTCGCCTGCGGTTCCGGCATCCGGTCCTGCGCCGGGTCCTGCGCGGCGCGATCCCGACCGCGCTGCGGGTGCTGATGCACAGGCAGTTCGCCCAGCGGCTCGCCGAAGCAGGTGGCGACCTCGGCCGGGTCGCGGGCCAGTTGCTGGCCGGACCGGTGCCGGTCGACGCCTGGGTGCAGGACTGGCTGACCACGCACGCCGCGCAACTGGGCGCCGTCGCCCCCGCGCCCGCGATCGCGGTGCTGCGGCACGCCGTCGCCTCGCCCGGCCTCTCCGCGCCGTCCCGCGAGCTACTCACCGCGGAACTGGCCCGGGTGCTGCACCGCTGCGGGCTGCCCGCGGGCGCCGAGGCGAGCTGGGTGTCGGCGCACACCGGGGACGCCGCGACGCGCGCCGAGATGAGCCGGATCGCCGGCCCGGGCGGGCCGTCCCCGAGCGTCGGACCGGCGGTCGTCGGGCACCGGTGAGGAGACTGCGCGTCACCGTTCTGGGGCCGGTACGCGCCTGGAACGGCGAGGTCGAGATCGACCTCGGACCGGCCCGGCGGCGGGCCCTGTTCGCGATGCTGGCCGCGAACGCCAACCGCCCGGTCACCCGCGCCGAGCTGATCCGGGCGCTGTGGGGCGAGTCGGCGCCGAGCGCCGCGGCGGGCAACATCTACACCTACGTCTCCGGCCTGCGGCGCAGCCTGGGCCCGGCCGGGGGGATGCTGCGCTCCGGCCGCGCCGGGTACACGTTGCGCCTCGACCCGGGCGCGCTGGACGCCGACCGGTTCGAGGCGCTGTGCGAGGCCGCAGTGGCACCGGCCGCGGCCGGGCGGCCCGCACCGGCCGTCGCACTGCTCGACGAGGCGCTCGCGCTGTGGCAGGGCGAGCCGTACGCGAACGTCACCGGACTCTTCGCCGACCTCGACCGGCACCGCCTGACCGAGATGCGGATCGCCGCGGCGGAGCGGCGGGCCCGGCTGGTCCTGACCGGCGGCGGCGACGACGCGCTCATCGCCGACCTGACCGCCCTGGTCCGCGACCACCCGCTGCACGAGCCGTTCCACGAGCTGCTGATGTGTGCGCTGCACCGGGCCGGCCGGGGCACCGAGGCGCTCGACGTCTTCCACGCGGCGCGCCGGGTGCTGGTGGACGAACTCGGGGTCGAGCCCGGCCCGGCGCTGCGCGAGTTGCAGAGCCGGATCCTCGCCGAGCCGGCGGCGGCCCCTCCGGCCGTACCGGTGACGCCGGTAGCGGAGGTGCCGGCAGCGGTGGCCGCGCCGCCCGTACCGCAGCGGGGCCGGCTGGTCGGACGCGACGCCGAACTGGCGCTGCTGCGCGACCTGCTGGACGCGGTGGGCGAGGGCCGCAGCGCGATCGTGTGGATCGAGGGTGAGCCGGGCATCGGCAAGTCCGCGCTGCTCGACGCGGCGCTGCACGAGGCGCGTGCGCGGGGCCACCGGGTCGCGCGCGGCAGCGCCGAGGAACTCAGCAGCCGCATCCCCCTGCACGTGATGCGCCGGGCGCTGCGCCTGGAGGACGCGCCGCACGACGACCCGGCGACGGCTGTCGACCGGGTGCTCGACCACGTCCGCCGGCTGACCGCCGAGGGCCCGCTGGTCCTGGCCGTCGACCATCTCCAGTGGGCCGACGAGGTGAGCCTGCTCGCCTGGGAGCGGCTGGCCGCGCTGACCCGGTGGCTGCCGCTGCTGCTCGTCGCGACCGCCCGGCCCGAGCCCGGCCGCCGCGACCTGGCCCGGCTGCGGCGCGGCGTGAGCACCCGCGCCGGGCACCTGATCCGGCTCACTCCCCTGCCCCCGTCGGACATCGAGCAGATCTTCAGCCGGACCGTTGGCGTGCCGCCCGGCGCCACGCTGCGGTCGCTGGCGCCGCTGGCCGCCGGCAACCCGCTGTACGCCCGGGAACTGGTCACCGGCCTCGTGGCGGAGGACGGCGTACGGGTGGTCGACGGGCTCGCCGAGGTCGACGCGCGGGCCGACGACATGCCGCGCTCGCTTCTGGACACCGTGCGGGCCAGCCTCGACCACCTCTCCCCCGGCGCCCGGGAGGCGCTGCGCTACGCCGCCCTGCTCGGCGACGAGTTCGCCGTCACGGAGGTCGCGGCGGTCACCGGGCGGACCCCGTTCGACCTGATGGCCGACCTGGAGGAGGCGGTCGCCGCCGACGTCCTCGTGGACGCGGGCAGCGAGCTGGCGTTCCGGCAACCGGTGCTGCGGCGGGCCCTCGCCGGCAGCATCCCCGCCGCGCTACGGCCGACGCTGCACCGGCACGCGGCGCAGGCGCTCGCGGACAACGGCGGCCCCGTCGCCCGGGTCGCCGACCACCTGCTCGCCGGGCCGCCCGAGGTGGACGAGTGGCTGGTGGGCTGGCTGGTCGCGCACGGCGCCGAGCTGTCCCGGCAGGCCCCGGAGGCAGCCCGCGAGCTGGTACGCCGCGCCCTGGCGAGCCACCGGCTGCCGCCTGCGCAACGGGCGACGCTCGCCGCCCTCCTCGACGGTCTCGACCGGTAGCGCCTCGGCGCTCGGCCGGTACAGCGCCTCAGCGCAGCCCGGGAACGCCCGTGAACCGGCGTGCGGCGGCCGCCGGGACCGGCGTACCCGGGCCGGTGCGGCGCACGAGGTGCTGGCGCAGGGCGGCCAGGGCGAGGGCGTCGAAGCGTACCCGCCCGTCCACGGGCGGCTCCTCCACCGCCAGTTCCCGCAACAGCAGCCGGGCGGGTGCACCGGCCTCGGGCTCCTGCACCTGGAGCACCGTGAACGCCGTACCGGGGAGGAACAGCACCCGGGCGGGCACGCCGTCGCCGGTCTCGAACGCCGCCGTGCGCCGCGCGGTCGCCGACCAGATCAGCACCTCGACCGTGCCCGGCAGGTCGGCGGGCGGCTCGGCGAGGGCGTTGGTGAACCCCCAGTCGGTGAGCACCCGCCGCTGCGCGATCCGGCGCAGGTCCGCCGTGGTCAGCCCGGCGCCTGCGTACGCGACGCCGCGGTGCACGGGCAGCCGGCGTACGCCCGCTGACACGCACCTGGCGAACGGCACGTGTCCGCCCGGCTCGGCGGACCGCAGCGCCTGGTCGAGGCCGTCGCCCGCGGCCGAGAGGTAGAGGCGGACGGCTGTCGCGTACTCCACCGCGTCGGCGCCGCCGGCGAGCGCCGGATGCGCGGCGAGCACGTCCGCCACGTCGGCGGAGACCGCGGCGATCTCGCGGCGGAACGCGCGCCGGAACCAGGCCCGCTCCTCGTCCAGGTCGGGGCCGGGGCGTACGCCCCGCGCGTCGTCGCCGGGGGTGCGCTGGAAGCGGACGGGCGCCGGCGCGGGGCGGTGCACCGGCAGCGTCATCGTCGGGCTGGTCGCCCAGCCCGCGCCGCCGTCGAGCACCGGCCCGGCCACGTCCCGCGCCGCCGCATCCGGCGGGTTCGCGTCCGGCCCGATGCCGTCGAGCCCGGCCGCGTGAGGCCCAGCCGCGTGAGGCCCAGCCACCTCCGACCCGACAACGCTCAGCCCGGCCCCGGGAAGCCCGGCCGCGTCCGGCCCGGCACCGTGAGGCCTGGTCGCTTCTGCCCCTGGGCCGGGAAGCCCGGTGCCGCCCGGCAGGGGCGTGTCCGGCGGGGCGGCGGGACCGGCGACTGCGGGAACGGTCGCGGCCACCTCGCCGGTTGACGGGGCGGGCGGGCCGGCCACGGCGACGGGCACCGGCTCCGGGACGGGCGCCGGCACCGACGGCGCGGGGAGCAGTCCGGCGGCGTGACCCGTCGTGTGCCGGTACGTCCCGGCCTCGATCCCGCGCGCCGAGAGCCCCGGGCGTCCCGGCGCCACGAGCGAGGACGGCTGCACCGCCGCGCGCCTGCGGGTCGCCGGGTCCAGCCGCGCGGCCAGGTCACCGGCCAGTTCCCGGTGGCGGTCGGCAGCGGCCGGCGCCGGGTCGTCCACGACCAGCCGGACGCGGTTCGGGTCCATCGGGACCGCGCGGATCCGGTCGGCGTGGCGGGGCGGCTCCGGGGCGCGCAGCCAGAGGCCGGACGGGATCACCTCGACCACCGCGTCGTGGGCGTACTGGTAGACGCGCGGACCGACCGGCTCGCCGAGTTCCGGCGGCGCGCGGTGACGCAGGATGCGCGGCGTCACCGCCTTCGCCCCCAGCGTCTCCCGGGGCCGGTAGGCCAGCTCCTCGGCGAAGACCTGCCAGCCGGGCCGCCCGTCGGCGTCGACAGTGAACATGGCCGGGCCGTCGGGCCGGCCGCTGGGCACGCCGGTGAAGACGCGCACCGGGCTGCGCAGCAGGTCGGCCAGCGCCTGCCCGAACTGCTCGCCGTCGGGCAGCGCGACCGGGCCGTACTGGACGAAGCGGGCGTGCTCGCGGCCCTCGGGCGCCAGGCCGCGCCAGAACCGGGCGATGTCGTCCAGGCGCAGCGGCGCCGTGCCGGGGCAGCCCACCAGGACCGGCATGGCGTCCGGCAGGCACGGCATCGTCGAGGTGAGGTGGCTTCCGTGTACGGCGACTGCGGCCTCGTCGCGGCTCTCCCGGAGCCAGACACCGCCGGGCAGCGGCTCGGCGGCACAGGTCGAGCTGATCGTCAGGTGGTCGACGGCGGCGCCGTCCCAGGCCGGTACGGGATAGCGCTTCGACTGCCAGACCGGCGTGTGGCCGCGCCGGTAGCAGACCCAGCCGCCGAGATCGGCGGCGTGCACGAACAGCAGTCCCGCCGCACCCGGGATCATCCGTCCGAACGGGGCGATCACCGGCCGGCCCAGCCGGTCGGAGAGCCACTGGCCGGCGAGCGCCCCGGTCTCCGGGCGGGCGCCGCAGACGACCAGCCGGATGCCCCGGCGCAGGCGTTGCCGGCGCAGCTCGGTCGCGACCGTGTCCCAGATGTCGAACGGCAGTTCGTGTTGCAGGTCCAGGATCACGATGTCGTTGTCGGGATCCCGGTCCACCGACAGCGCGACCGTACGGGCCTCCGTGCTGATCCGCTCGCTGGCGTGCAGCACCAGGGCGTTGCCGACGGTGTGGCGCGTGATCACCTCAGATCATGCCGGAGCGCAGGGCGTAGGCCACCGCGTGCGAGCGGTTGCGCAGCTTCAGCCGGTGGTTGAGGCCGTAGATGACGTTCTTCACAGTGCGTTCGGAGTAGCGCAGCTCGTCGGCGATCTCGTTGGTGTCGAAGCCCTCGGCCATCAGCCGCAGCACGTCGATCTCGCGCGCGGTCAGGCCGGAGGCGTTGAGCCCGTTGGGGTTGAGCACGTCGCGCTGGAGCCGTTCGATGTGCTTGAGCAGCTCGCCCACCAGGTTCGGGGGCAGCACGCCGCCGCCGGAGGCGGCCGCCCGGACACTGTGCACGAGGCGTTCGGCGGTGACCGCCACGCGCGGCAGGACCGCCACCACCCGGCACTCCACAGCGGTCAGCAGCTCCTGCTCGCTGACCTCGGTCGTGATCAGGACGACCGGGGCGCCGATCTCGGTCGCCGCGAGGCGCAGCATGGCGATCACGTCGGTGGTGAGCCGCTCCGCGGCGACGACGAGCACCTGCGCCCGCGTCCGGTCCGCGCTCTCCAGCAGCGTGATGTCGGAGCGCGACCGGAGGTGGGCGGTCAGGCCGGTGTGGGTCAGCGGGTCGGGCGCGTGCACAAAGACGGCAACTTGCTCCACAGCCATCTCCATCACTGTCAGTAGGGGCTGACAGTCTCATGGAGAGTCCTTCAAGAAATCTCCACACTCTCTTTCCTGATGGCGTCGAGCCATGAAGATCTGCCCATAACCTCTGGTCAGACTTTTTTCAGTCAGTGAAGATTGATTTCGACGGGGCCCATCTTCTCCGTCGCGAGCTTCCCGGCGTTAGCGGCGGCGGCCTGGATCGCCTCCATGATCGCCGTCTGCAACGACGCTGCGTCACGCTGCTCGTACACCCGTGGGTCGACCCGGACGGCCTGGACCTTGCCCAGGCCGCTGGCCATGACCACCACAGTGGCGTCCTGGGAGCGGCCGGTGACGATCGCCCGCTCCAGCTCCGACTGCGCGTTGCGCATCTGGTCCTCCAGGCGCTGCGCGTTCTCCATGAACTCCTGGAACGAGGGTGGGATCGGCGTGGACTCGGGCTGCATGCCGGGCCTTTCTGTGTGTGGGCGGGTGGTCAGCCGACGGCGGCCAGGCCGCCGAGCCGCTCGCCGGCCGCCGGGCCGGGCGCGGCCAGGTCGGCGAGCGCGAGGGTACGGGAGCCGGTGCGCCGGGTCAGCGCGAGCGAGAACTGGTGGGCGGCGTGGACTGTGCGCTCGGGCAGCCGGCCGGCCATCTGCGTCAGCGCGGCCCGGACGTCGTCGGGCACCTCATGGCCCCGCCGCACCAGGTGCCGCAGCACGACGGTGGCCAGCTCGTCGGTGCTGAACTCGGGCACCGACCACTGCTGGCCGAACACCTCGTTCACCGCCGGCACCGCGGTCCGCAGGCTCGCCAAGGCCGCCTCCTCGCCGGTCAGCACCACCACCGGATCGCCGAGCCGGGAACGCATCCGGCTCACGAGCGCCTCGGCGATCTCCGGCGCGACGCCCGAGGAGTCGTCGACGTAGTCGAGCTGGAGCACGCCCCCGGCCGCGTCGTCGAGGACCGCGTCCACCAGGCTCCCGGCCTGGCCGGGCCACTGCGGCGCCAGCTCCCGGCTCGTGCTCACCCGCACCAGCTGGCCGACCGGCACCAGGCCCAGCTCCGACAGGCATGCCGCGTACAGCCGGGCGTACTCGCTGCGGCCGCTCCCGGCCCGGCCGCCGAGCAGCACGTTGCCGGTGCGGCCGGGGCCGCGCCGGCGGTTGCGTCCCTCGCAGAGCTGCAACAGCGTCTGCCCGGCCGCCTCCTTGACGCGCTGCCCGCCGACCAGGCCGCAGATACGCTTCCAGCTGCGGGCCGCGTTGATCGCGCCGGTCGGGTCGGTCGCCGCGTCGGGCTGCTCGCCCTGCTCGACCGGCAGGTCCTCCAGCAGCGCCAGCTCGGGTTCGACGTCGGCGGCGGTGAGCCGGTTGAGTTCGCTGTCCTTCGTGGGCGGCGTGGTCGCCAGGCGCGACGCCTGGTTGTTGATCAGCGCCTCGAACAGCTTGCGGGCCACCCGGCCGTTGCCGAACGTCGCGTTCTTCGGCACCCGGGTGAAGTACGCGGTGAGCGCGTCCACCGCGTCGTCGGTCAGCTCGTAGTAGTGCTTGCTGACCAGGTTCGAGGTGATGGTGACCAGTTCCTCGACGGAGTAGTTCGGGAACTCGACGGTGCGGGTGAAGCGGGACGCCATACCGGGGTTGGAGGCGAGGAACTGCTCCATCAGCTCGGAGTAGCCCGCGACGATCACCACCAGCTCGTCGCGGTGGTCCTCCATCATCTTCATCAGCGCGTCGATGGCCTCCTGGCCGAAGTCCGGCCCGGAGCCGCCCGAGCCGCTGGACAGCGTGTACGCCTCGTCGATGAAGAGCACGCCGCCGAGCGCCTTGGTGACCAGCTCGGTCGTCTTGATCGCCGTGGAGCCGATGTACTGGCCCACCAGGTCGGCCCGCGCCGCCTCGACCATGTGGCCCTTGGACAGGATGCCCAGCTCCTTGAGCACCGAGCCGTACAGGCGGGCCACTGTGGTCTTACCGGTGCCGGGCGGCCCGGCGAAGACCAGGTGCCGGCTCATCGGCGGCATCGGCAGGCCCATCTGGAGCCGGACCTGCGACATCTTGATCAGGTTGATCAGCGCGGTGACCTCCTGCTTCACCCCGCGCAGACCGATCAGCCCGTTCAACTCGCGAAGCGGCTCGCTCAGCTCGTCCGCGCCGCTCTCCGCCGCCGTACCCTCGTCGCCGGCCACCGGGACCGGCGCGGCGGCCGGCGGGCCGGCGGGCGCCGGGGTGGCCTGCGGGCGGCCCACGGTCAGCGCCTCGGTCGTCACCGTGGCGCCGGGCCCGCGGCGGACGTCCTCGCCGCCGCTGTCGCGCACCACGCACCGGGTCAGCGCCACCGGCTCCACGGTGTCCACGCCGATGCCGGCCCCGCCGCTGCCCAGCACCTCCCCGTCGCTCACCGACCCGCGGGAGCCCGCCTCGAAGACGATCCCGTCGGCCCGGGCGTCGCGCACCCGGGTCTGCGTGACGGTCGCCGACCCGGTGACCCGCAGGCCGTCGCGGGCCGCGCCGACGATCTCGCTGTCGCCGAGCTGGAGCGTCCCCTCGGCCAGCACGCCCGCACCCCGCAGCAGGGACGCGCGCAGCGTCAGGTCGGCGCCGGCGCCCACCCGGACGCAGGCCACGCCGGTTCCGGTGAGGCGGGCCTCGTGCACGACGCCCCGCGCGGGGCCGGTCAGCGCGAGCGCTGTCGCCTCGCCCGCGTCCATCACCAGGTCGGTGCCCTCCAGTGAGGCGCCGTCCTGGACCAGCACCCCGCTGCCCGTGGTGATCTCGGCGCGCAGCCGCTGGAGCACGACAGCCGACTCACCGGTGAGCACGGCGACGTTGTCGCGCGTGCCCCGCACGGTCAGCCCGAGGAAGCGGGGCGAGCCGCCGGTGACGGCGACCCCGACCGGCGCGTCCTGGACCGTGCAGTCGGTGAAGGTCGGGCGGCCGCCGCCGAGCACCTGCACGGCGGTGTGCCCGGCACCGCCGAACGTGCAGTTGCGGAACGACGGCGACGCGCCCTCGGCGATGTGCGCCGACTGCACCGCGGCGCCGGTGAACGTCGAGTCGCTGATCTGCACGTCGCCTTCGCCGCGTACGAAGACGTCCACGTTGCCGCTGCCGGTGACGGCCAGGCCGCGGATGCGCGCCCAGGCGCGCTGCTCGACCACCAGGGCGGGCTTGCCGGCCCCGGTGATCTCGCACTGCTCGATCGTGAGCCGGGCGTCGCCGCCGGCACACACGCTGTTCGCGCCGGCCGTGCGCAGGCGGCAACGGCGCAGCGTCAGGGCGCTCTGCTCCCCCACCACGACGCTGCTCGTGGCGACGTCGTGGACGTCGGTGTCCTCGATCGTGCTCGACCCGGCCGACATCACCACCACACCCGCGCCCGCCGAGCTGGTCACGTCGCAGCCACGCAGCGCGACGGTGCCCTGCATCCGGGCCAGCAGCGTCACCCAGGAGGCGCCGCTGACCCGGCAGTCGTCGAGCGCCACCTCGCCCGCGTACACGTCTACCGCCGCCAGCGTCGTGTCGGCGCTGCTGAGCGTGATGCCGCGCAGCTGGGCGCCCTCACCGCGTACGACGAGGACGCTGCCCTCCTCCACCTGCACCTCGACGGTGCCGGGCCGGGCCGCGCTGATCGTCACCCGGTCACCGACCACGAGCTTCTCGACGTACCGGCCGGGGTGGACGTCGATAGTGGCGCCGGGCTCGGCCCGGGACAGCGCGGAGCCGATCGTCGGGTACGAGCCCGGCTTCCGGTCGCCCACCACAAGAACCTGCCGACTCACCGCGTCATCCCTTCCGGTCCAGCCCGGGCAGCACCCGCAGGCGCCCGCGGGCCGCCGCGCCGATGCGTACCCGGGGCTCGGCCGTGGCCCAGCGGTCCACGCTGCGCCGCAGCGACGTGATCGCCAGCTCGTCGAGCGACACCCGGTTGGAGTCGACCCGGCCGGTGTCGTCGATCTCGTTGGCGCCGATCTCCCGCAGCAGGACCGCGCCGCGCTCACCCTCGGCGGGCCGGCGCAGGTCCAGCACCTTGAAGTTCGTACCGGGCAGGAACAGCACCCGGTCCTCGACGTGCTCGTCCCCCTCCGGCTCCAGCAGGCTGGTCCGGCGGGCGGTCATCGACCAGATCAGCACGTCGGTGTCGCCGTCCTCGGACGCGCACGGCTGGGTCAGCGCGTTGACGAAGCTCCAGTCGGTCACCAGCCGCCGGTCCTGGTAGAGCGCCCACTCCCTGGCGGTCGGCGACAGCCGGTAGACGGTGGTGCCCCGGAACGACGGCATCCGGGAGACGCCGGCCACCACGCAACGCGCGAACGGCACGTGCGGCCCCTTGCGGCCGGAGCGCAGACCCGCGTCGACACCCGGTCCGCGACCGGTCAGATAGAGCCGCAGCGCTACCGAGTCGGCGAGCACGTCCTCGGTGGACACGCCCGAGCCCTGCATGCCCGGGTGCTCGGACATGATCCGGGACACCGAGCTGGCCATCACGTCGAACTCGCGGCTGAGCGTGCGGCGCAGCCATGCGCGCTCGTCGGCGAGCCCCTTCTTCTCCGACAGCAGCGCGCCCGCGCCGGCCGACGGCACCGGCTGCACCCGCGCCTCGGCGGCCACCTCCGACGGTTCGGCGTTCTCCGACGGCGTGGCGGCGTTCGACGGCTCGCTCTGTCCGTCGGGCTCGGCGGTCCGCGCGGGCGCGGCCACGTGCGACGGACCGGCTCCGGCGGGCGGGGCGGGCGGCAGGTCGACCGCGACGGCAGGCAGCGACGGCAGGGCCGCGACCGGCGCCGCCGGCCCGGCCGCCACCGGCGGCGTCGCGAGCGCCTGGCCGAAACCGGCGGGCATGGTCGGCGGCGCCGGCTCGCCGAAGCCCGCCGGCATGGTGGGCGGCGCGGGGTACGTGTCGTGTCCGGCGTCCTCGACGGGTGCCGCCGAGGGCCCGCTCCCGGAGTCGGCGGCGACCACCGGTCCGTCGGCGGCGCCAGGCCCGGCAGGTGCGGCGGGCGTGACCGGCTCACCGGCGGCGATCGGCGGCGTGGGTGCAGACACCACCACGGGCACCACCGGCGGTGCCGTCGGCAGTGGCACAGCAGGTGGAGGCGGCAGCTCGGACACGACCGGCGGCGCAGGCGGTGCGGGCAGCTCGGAAACGAGCGGCACGGCGGGCGGTTCCGGCAGCTCCGCCACGACCGACGGCGCAGGCGGCTCGGAGACGACCGGAGGCGCTGCCGGGAGCGGCACCGCGGGCGGAGCCGGGAGCGCGGACACGAGCGGCACCACGGGCGGAGCCGGCAACTCGGACGCGAGCGGCGCGACCGGGGGCGGCGGCAGTGCGGGCGCGACCGGAAGCGGCACCGCGGGCGGTGCGGCCGGCTGTTCCCGGCCGGCGGGGAGGGGCGGGACCGGCGCGGGAACGGCGACCACCACACTGTCCGCCGCGGGCGGTGCGACAGGCGCGGGCGGGGCGACCTCCACGTACGCGGGCACCGGCACGGTCGCGCCCACCGCCCGCATCTCGGTCTCCAGGTCGATGACCACCTCGGCCCGGCTGGCCGGTTTCGCGCCGGGCACCAGCACCGACGCGGGCATCAGCGCGCGGCTCGTACCGGCCATGCCGTCGACGCGTGCGGCCAGGTCGAGCGCCAGCTCCCGCATCCGGTGGGCGGTGGAGTGGACGGTGTCGTCGAAGACGAGCGTGCCGCTGCCCGCGTCGAGCATCGCGGACCGGACCTGCTCGGCGTTCTTCGGCTCGGCGGTGGAGCGTACCCAGAGGCCGGTCTGCACCACCTCGACCACCGCGCCGGGGGCGAACCAGTAGACCCGGGGCGCGACCTCCTCGGCGCCGGCCAGCGGCGGACGGTGGCTGAGCACAGTGGGGCGGCGGGCCCGCGAGTTGGGGTGCGCCCGGGGCGTGTAGGACAGTTCGAGCGCGTACGGCGCCCAGCCGAACGCCCCGTCCGGCAGCACGGTACGGATCTCGTACCGGTGCGGGCTGCCGATCGGCACGCCGGTGTAGCAGGTGACGTCGGTGTTCAGCAGGTCGGCGAGCGCCTGGCCGAACGCCTCGCCCTCGGGGATCCGGACCTCGCCGAACTGCACGAAGCGCACCCGCTGGCGGTTCTCCTCGTCGAGTCCGCGCCAGAAGCGCACCACGTCGTCGAGCGACAGCGGCAGCGTGCCGGGGCAGCCCAGCAACACGGTCATCGTCTCCGCCTGGCAGGGCACGTACGCGGTGAGCCGCTGCCGTTGCGGGTCGACCACCTGCGGGTCGCGGTTGCTGTGGATCCAGACCCCGGCCGGGATCGGCTCGATCTCGGCGGTGGCGCTGGACGGCCGGGTGTCGATCGCGGCCCGGTCCCATCGCGGCGTCGGGTAGCGCTTGGCGTCCCAGGCGGGCGGACGGCCGGGCCGGAACCGCACCCAGCCGCTGCCCGGTGCGGAGTGGACGAACAGCGTTCCGGCGGAGCCGCGTACCAGGTCGCCGTCCGGGGCGATGACGGTGCGGTTGAGGCGTTCGGAGAGCCACTGACCGGCCATCGCCGCGGAGTTGCCGTGCCGGCCGCAGGCGATGAGCCGGATGCCGCGGCGGCGGCGCGGCAGCACCCCGGCCATCGCCTCCCACGCGCTGATCGGCATGCCGTCGCCGAGGTCGAGCACGACGACGTCGTTCTCCGCGTCCTCGATCACGGACAGCGCCAGCGACTGGGCCTCGGGACTGATGGCGTCCTCGGCGTGCACCACGAGGGCGTTGCCGACGGTGTGCTGGACGACGCCCTCGGGACGGTCCTTGCCGCCGCCGAACAGGTCCCGGATCCGGGTTGCCATGATCGACCTACCCCACTTCTGCGGCCGCGAGGGCCCTCATGCCCAGCGCCGGGCCCTGGGGCACCAGCGCGAGCAGCTCCCTCGGGAAGGGAACGTTCACGACCCGGTCGAGCTTCAGCGCCCGTACCGCGTCCTGGTCGCCGATCGGGTACGCCTTTCCGTCGTCCGCGATGTACGTGGGCAGGGGTTGCGCCGCACCGGGGCCGACCGGCGCCGGGAGCACCGCCATGCCGCTGCCGGGCGCCAGGAGCACCGTCGTGCGGCCGTCGGGGCGGACGCCGGAGCGGGCCAGCGGGACGAGGACCGCGGTGCTGTCGAACCGCGTCCCGTCCACCGCGCTCTGGCGCAGGCACAGCGCGTACGGGCCGGGTTCCTGCGGGGTGAGGCCGGTCAGGTCGGGCAGCCGGGTGAGCAGCGACCGGTCGGCCGACATCCGGGCCGCGGCGAGGTCGGCGGCGCTCAGCTCCACCGGCTCCTCCCCGGAGGTGACGGTGGCGAGCAGGAACTCGGTCCGGCTCAGCGGCGCGAGGCCGTCGCGGCGCAGCACCAGCAGTTGCTCCGCGCCGGTGTCGGGCCGCTGCCGGAACAACGTGCCGATCGGGTACGAGCGGTCGCCGACCCGCCCGGAGCGGCCCTCGCCGGGGATCTCGGCCGGCGCCAGGTCCGGTCCGTCGGGCAGGAAGTCGAGCCAGTCCTGCGGGGCGGGCACCTTGCGGGTGGTGGTGGCGCCGAGCGCGGCGAGCACCGCCGGGTCGGCCACCCGGTGCCTGCGGCCGGCGGTCACCAGGTAGGTGGGTCCGTCGGCGGCGCGGACGACGGCGAAGCGGTCGGCCGGCAGCGGGACGGCCTCGGCGCGCGGGTCGAGGTTGAGGCCGAGGCGGTCGCCGGGTTCGTCGGCGACGGAGCCCGGCAGGCAGGCCAGCCACGGGCCGGCGACCATCGACCCGGTGGCGACCGACTGCGGGGCGCCGTCGATGCCGATCGACGGTCCGCGCGGAACGTCCTTGATCGACTCCTTGGAGATCAGCTTCACGGTTGCGCCGCTGCCCTGGATCAGCATGGCCGAGGTCAGGTTCGGCGTCGGGCGCAGCACGCCGTCGAGGTAGACGTACCGGTTGCCGCTCTCCTTCTCCACCAGGATCACACCGCTCTTGGTGTACGCCTTGCTGCCGCCCGGGACGATCCAGCCGTAGACGGCGAACCCGGCCACGACCAGGACGCTGATGAGCACGCCGAAGGCCAGGCCGGTGACGGCGCGCTGCCCGGGAATCTCCGCCGTGGACGGGTCGCCCTGCACCAGGGCGGAACTCAACCGGCCCATCATGAACTGGTGGGCGTGGACGTGGTCGCGCTGGGTCTGCACCGCCGGCTACCCGAAGAGTCCGCGGGCCCAGGCGTAGAGCCCCAGCACCTGGGCGAGCACCGGCAGCACGACCAGGCCGGTCGCGACGTCCAGCCCGCCGGCGGTGTACTCCCAGAACGGCAGCATGCGCCGCGGCCACGGCCGCAGCGCGGCCGTCACCAGCGGCACCAGAAGGGCGACGAGCCCGCCGAGCAGGACGTACCGGCCGGTCGGGGCGAGCTTGTCGGAGAACATCAGGGCCACCATGAGGTAGCCGACGGTACCGGCCGCCACCAGGGCGACCCGCTGCCAGAACCCGAAGAAGGTACGCGAGCGCAACAGGATTGCACTCGATGTCACGAGCACGAGCGTCCACCCGGACCAGCCCGGCACCCGCATGGTGTGGTGCATCAGCACCGGCAGGACCAGGGCGGACGCGGTCATGCAGGCGGTCAGGTAGGTGTCCGCCTCGTCCGCGCGCGACTTGACCAGGTCGGAGTCCTCCGGCTCGATGTCGTACGACATGTCGGCGCCGGTCTTGGGCAGCTGCGGTCCGCGCAGCCGGGCCAGCTTCACCGCCGCCCGGGGCGCGATCACGATCAGCACCAGGATCACCGACACGGCCACCGCGGAGACCTGCGGCGCGGTGAGCGCGAAGCCGTCACCGGCCAGCAGCACGAGCACCACCATCGCGGCGGTCAGCGCGACGATCAGCAGCGGGGCGAACGGCATGACCGGCGTGACCGTACGCTGCGCGATCAGCAGGAACGCGGTCACCGCGACGACCGCGACGGCGGCGGCCAGCCCGGCGGCGGCGGTCCAGGCCACGCCGTCCGGGTCGCCGTCGACGGCGCTGGACGCGGCGACGGCCGCGAAGAACGCCGCGCCGCCGCCGAACAGCAGCGGGAACGCGCCGTCGGTCTGCTGGCGGGCGCTGACGATCGCCGCGGTGAACAGGCCGGCCGCGAGCACCGCGCCGGCGATCACCTGGGGCAGCACCGGGCCCCGGTCCACGAGTACGGCGGCGATCAGGCCCATCGCCACCAGGGAGAGGACGAGGAACAGCACCCGGCGGTACTCCGGCTGCCACCTGTCGGCCCGCCGGTTGACCACAGTGGCGACGCCCTCGGCCAGGTCGTCGAAGTCGAGTTCGGGCAGCGGGTCCTGTGCCGGGCGCAGGTGCAGTTCCTCGCCCTCCAGCCAGTCCAGGCTCTCCGGCGTGCCGGACAGCTCGAACGGCGGCTGGCCGAGGCGTTGCAGCACCCACGACTCGTCGGGCACCTCGCCGTCGGGCACCCGGGCCACGTCGGTGGTGTGCCGCACCAGCAGCGGCATCAGGTTCGCCACCGGCATCCGGGCCGGCACGGCCAGATCGGCCCGGCGGGCCGGCCCGATCACCGTGATCCGGCACAGTTGGTCGTTCAGCGCTGCGGTCACCAGCGAGCCTCTCTCATCGGGCCGTGTCCGACACGAAACCGGTCTGCATCAGGCGTACGCCGCGCCGGGTGACGAGCTGGGCGCGCCCGGGCGGCAGTTGACGGGGCTTCGCCTCGCCGAGGAACTTGCCCTCCTCCTTGGGGTAGGAGAAGAGCGTCGCGGGCGTGCCCAGCTCCCACATCCGCCGGATCACCGGGTCCATCATGGCCCGCATCGCGCCGGAGGTGCTCCGCGCGACGATCACGTGCAGGCCGATGTAGGCGCCCTGGGCCAGCAGCGGCAGGAGCGGGTCGAGCGTCGAGCCCATCCCGGTGCTCTTGGTCATCAGGTCGTAGTCGTCGACGATGACGAACAGCTCCGGCCCCTCCCACCAGTCGCGCTTGCGCATCCGCTCGGACGAGACGTCCGCCCCGGGCATCCGCCGGTTCATCGAGACCGACGCCTGGCCGGCCAGCTCGTGCATCTTGTCGCCGGTGAACGCGAAGCCCACCTGGTACGCGGCGCCGATCGCGGTGTCCAGGTCTCGGCGCGAGTCGCCGAGCACGACCTTCGCCCGCTCCGGCGGGTAGTGCTGCTGGATGGACCGCAGCACGAGCCGCAGCAGGTTGGTCTTGCCGGTCTCGCTGTCACCGAGGACCAGCATGTGCGGGGTGGTCATGAAGTCGTGCCAGACCGGGGCGAGACGCTGCTCGTCCTGGCCGATGACGAACTTGAAGTCGGACTCGGGCGGCGGCAGCGTCTCGACCATCAGGTGCGCCGGAAGCATCCGTACCGGCGGGGCGGCCGGGCCGGGCCAGAACGTGCCGACCTCCTCGACCACCGACTTGGTGGCCTCGGCCAGGTCGCCCACCTCGGAGCTGCCGTCCATCCGGGGCAGCGCGGCCAGGAAGTGCAGCGCCCCCGCGGTGAGGCCGCGGCCGACCTGGTTGGGCACGGTGGCCGCCTTGCGGGAGCCGTGCTCGGACTCCATCGCGTCGCCGAGCCGCAGCTCCAGCTTCGTGCCGAGCAGGTCCCGCATCCAGGTACGCAGCTCCGACCAGCGGGTCGCGGTGACGATCACGTGCACGCCGAAGGACAGGCCCCGCGAGGCGAGTTCCTGGAACTTCTGCTCCAGTTCCTGGAAGTCCTGCTTCATCGTGTACCAGCCGTCGATGACCAGGAAGACGTGCCCGAAGCCGTCCTCGATCACCCCGTCGGCGACCCTGGCCAGGTAGCTGGTCATGGAGTCGAGGCCGTGCCGCGCGAACTCGGCCTCGCGCCTCTCCATGACCTGGAGGACCTCCTCGACCGTCCGGACGACGCGGTCGCGTTCCATCCGGGTCGCGATCGAGCCGACGTGCGGCAGGCCGGCGATCGAGGCGAGACCACCGCCGCCGAAGTCGAGGCCGTAGAACTGCACCTCGCGCGGCGTGTTCGCCAGCGACAGCGCCAGGATCAGGCTGCGCAGCAGCGTCGACTTGCCGCTCTGCGGGGCACCCGCGATGCCGACGTGGCCGTCCGCGCCGTTCAGGTCGACCACCAGCAGCTCGCGCAGCTGCTCGGCGGGCCGGTCCACCACGCCCACCGGCACCCGCAGGCCGCCCTGGACGGCCGGGTCGTCGATGGTCATGCCGCGTACCGGGTCGGGCAGCACACTCGGCATGAGCGAGTCCAGGCTGGGCGCGCTGGACAGCGGCGGCAGCCAGACCTGGCGGGCCGGTGGGCCCGAGCCGGCGAGCCGGTCCAGCAGCACCTCGACCAGGCTCGGCCCGTTCGCGTCGGCGGCGGGCTCCTCGACCTGCTCGGCCGGGCGCTCCGGCCCGGGGTCGTGGCGCACCGCGACCTGCCGGGTGGTGAACGGCACCACGTCCGCGGTGGGCTCGTCCCCGGCGTCCGCGACGCCGCCGCGGCGTCCACTTCCGGTGTACGCGCCGGAGACGTACGCCGCCTTGAAGCGCACCAGGTTCGTGGTGTCCACCTTCAGGTAGCCGTTGCCGGGCTCGGGCGGCAGCTCGTACGCCGCGCCCACGCCGATCACCGACCGCGACTCCATCGAGGAGAACGTGCGCAGTGCCAGCCGGTACGACAGGTGTCCCTCGACCCGGTTGATCCGCCCCTCGTCCAGGCGCTGGGAGGCGAGCAGCAGGTGCACGCCGAGCGACCGGCCGAGCCGGCCGATGGACACGAACAGGTCCATGAACTCGCTCTTGCTGGACAGCAGCTCGCTGAACTCGTCCACGATGATCAGCAGCACCGGGAAGGGCACGAGCTGGGCGCCGTTGCCGCGCGCCTTCTCGTAGTCGAACAGCGAGGCGTAACCGCTCGCGCGCAGCATCTCCTGCCGCCGGGTCATCTCGCCGTTCAGCGCGTCCTGCATCCGGTCGACCAGCGGCAGCTCGTCGGCCAGGTTGGTGATCACCGCCGAGGTGTGCGGCAGCTTGTCCATGCCGAGGAAGGTGGCGCCGCCCTTGAAGTCGACCAGCACCAGGTTCAGGATCTCCGAGCTGTGCGTCGCGGCCAGGCCGCAGACGAGGGTACGCAGCAGCTCCGACTTGCCCGAGCCGGTGGCGCCGATGAGCAGGCCGTGCGGCCCCATGCCGCCCTGCGCGGACTCCTTCAGGTCCAGCTCGATGACCTCGCCCTCCTCGGTGACGCCGATCGGCACCATGAGGCGGTTGCGCTGCGGTGTGCGGGTACGCCACAGGGCCTGCACGTCGAAGGTCATGGCGTCGCGGATGCCGAGCAGCGTGGTCAGTTCGAAGCTGGTGTCCAGCGGCTCGTCGGAGACCTCCAGCGTGCCGCTGGTCCGCTTCGGCGCGATGATGCGGGCGAGCGCCTCGCACTGGGTCTGGTCCAGGCCGTCCCGCTTGGCCGAGCCGGTCGTGGCGCCGGCCGGGAACTCCACGACGTCGTCGGTGACTGTCAGCCGCAGCACCTTGGGGCCGCCGGGCATCGCGCCGGTCAGGTCGAGCAGGACCACGTTGCGGATGCCCGCGCCGAGCAGGCGGGAGCTGTCCGGCAGGTCCACCAGATGCGCGACGATGACCAGGAACGGCTCGCTGGTGGTCGGCCTGACGGCCCGGTCGTGGTCGCCCCGGTCGGTGATCTCCGGGCCGAGCATGTCCATCAGCGCGTCGTGGCTGCCGGCGAACATCCGGACCGGACCCGCCGCGTCGTACGCGGTGGGGTGCGCGTTGTGCGGCAGCCACTTGACCCACTCCCACGGGCCCCGGTGCACCTCGGCGGCGAGCACCGCGATCCGCAGCTCGTCCGGGGCGTGGAACGTGGCGAGCTGCGCCACCATGGCGCGGGCCAGGTCGATCGCCGGGTCGATCGCGCCCTCGAACTCGACGCTGGTGAAGCTCGGCAGGCCGACGGAGGTGGGGATGCCGGACACCGTCCGGTACGCCTCGGAGAACCGCCGCAGCGAGATCGACGACAGCGGTTCGAGGTCCTCGATCGGCTTGGTGGACGGCGGGTTGAACTTCAGCATCGCGGTCTGCCGGCCGAGACCGATCCGGACCCGGCCGAAGTCGTCGTGGCTGGGCCGGCGCTCCCACAGCCGGCTGCCCATCGCGATCGACCACAGCCAGCCCGGCTGCGGGTTGTTCCACAGCACGTGGCGGCGCTGCTGGTCGGCCGCCTCGCGGGCCTGCTTGCGCAACTGCCCGATGTAGCGGAGGAAGTCGCGCCGCTCGCCGCGCATCTTGCGCTTGCGCTCGGCGGCCGCCCGGCCGATCTGCATGACGCCCATGAGCAGCATGCCGCCGGCCATCGCGCCGCCCATCACGTACATCACGGGGGTGCGGTTGTAGAGGCCGAACATGGCAAGCATCGCGCCCATGCCGAGGCCCATCGGCACGACCATCGCGAACGAGCGGAAGTCGAGCGGGGCCTCCTCCGCCATCAGCGGCGGCTCCTGGAGCTCGATCGAGCCTTCCGGCGCCTCCGGGCCGGGCGCGCGGGGCGGGCGCTTGACGGTGACCGTACTCATCCGATCGTCCCCGCGTCGGCGCCGTCGCCGCCCCAGACGGTGCGCTCCTGGCGCAGCAGCTTCACCGCGTAGCGGTCGTTGCGGTAGCGCTCGGCCACCTTGACGTCGTCGTCCTCCTCGGCCTGGCGCTTCTTCTCCTTCTCCGCCCGCTCCTCCTCGTCCCTGCGGCGTCGCTCCTGCTCGGCCCAGAACGCCTCGGCGCGGGCGGCCGCCGCCTTCTCCTCCTCGGCCAGCGACGTCGTGAACTCGGCGTCGCTGACGCCGGGCTCGCCGCACCGGCGCATCTTCTCCAGGTCGGCGCTGAAGAAGTCGAACGTGCCGCCGGCCGGCCGGGGCGCCTTCGCGGGCGTGACCCGCCGCCACACGGCGCGCGGGGGCTGCGGTGTCTCCGACATGGTCACCCTTCCCTGCCGTCGTCCGCTGACGTACCGGTCAGCCAGTCCGCGTCGCTGAGGTCGTCCCAGTCGGTCGTGTCGTCCGGGTCGTCGTCCGGCCGGACCAGCGGAACGTGGTCGTCGGCGGCCGGCCGGGCGCGGTCACCGCCCCAGACGGCGTCGTCCTCGCGCAGGCCGGCGGCGGGCTCCCGGTCGACGCCGGGCTCGCGGTCGTCGTCGCGATCGGAGCGACCCCGGACCGTACCGGCGCGGGCCGGCTCGTCGGGGTCCGCGCCGGGCGTCGCGCGACCGGAGGGCTGCGGGCCGGAACCGGCGAGTCCGGCCACGGCGGCGGCGCCGGCCAGGCCGAGCGCGCCGGGGACGGCGACGGCAACCTCACCGTCGGCCACGGCAGCGGCGACGCCGGCCTTCCGGTGCGTCCCCTCCGGACTGCCGCCTCCCGGCGAGACCGACGGGTTCGACTGCGCGGGCGGGTTCGGCTGCCCGGGCGGGTTCGGCGTGGCCGTCTGGGCGGGTGGGTTCGGCACCGGGCCGGGCTGGGCGGGCAGGCTCGGCTGCCCTGGCTGGCCCGGGTGGCCGACGATCACCGGAGCCGCCACGACACCGCCGACCGCCGGCGGCGCGACGGCCGGAGGCGGCGCGACGGCCGGAGGCGGCGCGACGGCCGGAGGCGGCGCGACGGCCGCGGGCGGCTCGGCCTGCGGCTGCGGTTCCGCCGCCGGGGACAGGTCGACCACAGTCGGCACCTCCACCGCCGTCGGCGGTGCGATCACCTCGGGTACGGGTGCACCCGGCGACGTACCGCCGGTGCCGGACACGGGCGCTGCCGGAACGTCCGGCGCGGCCGGTTCCTCGACGGCGGCCTCCGGCACACCCGGATCCGGACCGGCCGGCGGACCGTCCGGGCCCGCTTGCGCGCCCGGCACACCGGTGACCGGCACGGAACCGTCGAGGTCCGCCGTGCCGCCCCCCCGGCCCCGGCTGCGGGCCGGACACGTCGGGCGCGGTCCGGGGCGTGGTCCCGGCGGGTGCGTTGCCGCCCGGCGGGCCGGCCACCGGCGGCACCACACCCGCGATCGGCGTCGCACCGGCGATCAGCGGCGCGGAGGGAGGCGGCTCCACCAGCCCGGTGCCGCCCGCACCTGCGCCCGCGGGCGCCTGCGGTCCTGCGGCGTCGGGGGTCGACGGGCGCCAGTCGTCGATGTCCGCCTCGATCAGCCCGGAGGCGTCGGGTGCGTCCGGCACGCCCCCGCCGGGCGTGCCCGCACCGGCGCCCGGCGCGCCCGGCGCGCCGGGCATCATCGGCATGGCGGCTCCGGGCGGCGCCGCCGCGACCGGAGAGTCGACGCCGACGCCCGGGGCCACGGGCGGGCCGGCGGGGATCTGCGGACCGTCGACGCCGAGCCCGTCGCCACCGGCCGGCGCACCGGCCGACCCGTCCGGCACGCCCGCGTCCACGCCCACCGGTCCCCAGGTCTCGGGGTCGCCGCTGACGAGTCCCCGGGCGTCGGGCGACTCGGCCCCAGCGGGGTTGTTGGCTCCGCCCGCGGGCCCCGGCATGCCGGGCACGGCCGGCATCGGGGCACCCAGCCCGGCACCGCCGGACGAGGCGCCGGCCGGTGCGCCGGGAACCTGCACACCGTCGAACCCGGGTGACCGCCAGTCCGCCTCGTCGCCCTCCACCAGGCCCTTGGCGTCCGGCGCCTCGGGGACACCGGAGCCGCCACCGGCACCGGCACCGGGCGCGCCCGCGCCGGGCATGCCCGGCATCATCGGCGACTGGAAGCCACCGCCACCGGGCACGGCGCCACCGGGGGCGGCCGGGATGTCCACACCGCCGACGGTGCCGGGGGCGAAGTCGTCGCTGTTGCCGAGCAGCCCGTTCGCGTCCGGCTTCTCCGGCAGTCCGGGGCTGCCGCCCGCGCCGGGGCCGGCGCCGCCGGGCGGGCCGAATCCCGGGATGCTCGGCGCGGTGAACCCGCCGCCTGGCTTGCCGATGACCGTGCCCGTGCCCGCCCCGGGCTTCGGGCCGCCCACCTCACCCGGCCCGGAGAACGACGGCGGCTTGACCGAGCCGGCGCCGCCCGCCCCGCCACCGAGGTTGGCCGAGCCGGGCGGCTTGACGCCCGGCGGTACGACACCGGAACCGAGCCCGCCAGGCAGGCCGCCCCCACCCGGTACGCCGACGCCCGGGAAGCCGACGCCCCCCGGGCCGTTGATGCCCGGCGCGTCGAATCCGGGCAGCCCGCTGCCGCCGCCGGGGGTGGGACCGCCGATCTCGCCGGGGCCTGAGAACGACGGCGGGGTGACGCCGCCCGGCCCCTGGCCGGAGCCCGGACCACCGATGCCGGCCAGGTTCGGGGGCGTGATGGTGGGCACTGTGATGTTCGGCGGCGTGGTGAACCCCGGCGTGGTGATGCCGCCGACGGGTGGCGGGGTGAACCCCGGCGGGGTCAGTGTCGGCGGGGGTGTGAGGTTCGGCGTCGTGAGGTTCGGCGTCGTGAAGTTCGGCATCGTCGGCGTGGTGATGCTGGGCGTCGGCATGGTGATGCCGGACGTCCCCGCCTTGTCGGTGGTCATCTTGTACTGCTCGGCGACCGTGTGGACGACATCGGCCATCTGCTGGGCCATCGGCTTCTCGTACTCGGTGCCGCTGATCGGCACCGGACCGCTGCCGCTGCCGACGCCGTTCTGGGAGGCGATCGTCGCCCAGGCGCCGTCCAGGTAGGAGATCGTCTGCTGGGCCCAGGAGAGGTGGTTGGCGGCGTCGTAGAGCTGCGACGGCAGCGACGTGACGTTGGTCGAGGAGTTGATGCTGTTGGCCGCCGTGGTGGAGTCCGGAACCGCGCCGCCGGCGAGGTGCTCGGCCTGCTTGCCGAGCAGGTCGGCGTAGAAGTTCATCTTGTCCCGGAACCCGTTGGCCGCCGGACCCTTCCACGCCTTGTCGTCGCCGACCATCGAGGCGACGGCGGTGCGGATGGTCTGTTCGAGCCAGATCAGCAGGTCCTGCGTCGCCTGGAAGGCCCGGGCGGCCTCGACCACCGACCCCACGTTGACGCGGCCGGCCGCGTACTTCAGGCCCTCCTCGCTGAACACCGCGGCGCCGCCGTTGACCGAGGCCATGAGCTTGCGCCAGCCCCGGGTCTCGGTCGCCCAGGTCCGGTAGTCGTACAGGTCGCCGACGGGGATCACCTTCGGGGGGAAGGTTCCTTCCGGCTCCGCCGGGTCGTTCCACCCGTCGAGCTTGGTGTCGCCGAGACCGTTTCCCATGCCCCGTCCCTCTTCGCGAGCTGCCGGACCTGTCCGCCCGCGTCAGTTGCCGTCGGTCTTGATGATCTTCTGGCCGTAGGTGCTCAGGTTGTCCAGGCCCTTGAAGGAGTCACCCATGATCTCGCCGAGCTTGTCGGTGGTCAGCGCGTTGAGTTCTTCGAGGTTCCGGTAGTCCGCGGCCATCTTCAGCAGGGCGGTCTGCACCGCGAGGAGGGCGGTGTTCATGTTGACGAGCATGTCCTTCATGTCGCCCTTGACGCCGCCGTCCTGGGCCGTCGCCCCGACGACCGCCTGCCGCAGCACCTCGGCCCGGGCGAAGGCACCGGGACGCGGGTCGATCGCGCCCACCTGGTCAGCCGTGGTGAGCAGGATGTTCCCGGCACCGGTGATCTTGCCCAGGATCTCCTTGGCGAACCACTCCAGCGCGGCGGTGTTCACCGCGACCCCGCTGGTCGAGGCGGTGTCACCCTTGAACGTCGGGTTGATTCCCGGCGGGGTGAAGCCCGAGTTCGTCGGGGTCTTGTCCTCGTCGATCCAGTCGGACTTGTCGGTGAACGCGGGCGGCGTCACGTTCGACGGGTCGGTGATCTTGTCCTTGTACGTCTTGACGAGGTTCCGCCAGCCGTCGGTGTCGAGGATGTTCTTGTCGTACCACTCGCGGGCCTCGATCCACTCCGGATGCTCGGCGCGGACCTCGTCCTTCCACCGCTCGTAGTTCACCCCGGTGCGGTTGTTCTGGTGCTTGTTGTAGAAGGCCATCCAGGAGTCGTACGCCGCCTGGGTGGTGCCCTCCGGCTTTCCGATGGCGGCGTCGCCCATGCCGTAGGCGTTCATCGCGCTGATGGCTTTGTCGTTGGGGTATCCCCAGTCAATGCGGGCCAAGGAGCTCACTCCACTCGGGTGTCGACGGCGGAACGCTGGCACAGACCCCAGCGGCCCGGGTCGTCTAGCTCACCGGGCCGGGGACGGACGACGCCGGCCGCCACGCCGCGTCCGCGGCGGCCGTCCGGCGGTTCAGCCGCCGCGGACGTCGTTCCAGATCATGGCGTGACGCTGCTCGGTGGTGCCGTAGTTGTCCGAGATCTGCAGCAGCGTCATGCGGGCCTGCTCCAGGTAGCCGACCATCGAGTCGGCCGCCTGGTTCCAGGCCAGCTTCGAGACCTTGTACTGCTCCTGGGCGGCACCGGTCCACTGGGCGAGGCTGGCCTCGACAGTGCGCTCCATCTCCTCCAGCGACGACTGGATCTGGCCGTTGATGCGGTTCATGTCGGTCAGCACGGCGTCTGCCTGCACGAAGTCGAAGGTGTAGTTGGACACGTCAGTCCTCTCGGGAGATCGGGGGTCGGGGTACGGCTCAGATGCCCGGCAGGGCGGCGCCGAAGGAGTTGGCCACGCTCGACGCCTCGTCCTCGGCCGTCTGGTAGCCCTTGGTGGTCACGCCCATGACCTCGAGCATGTTCAGCAGCTCGTTGATCACCCGCTGGAACGCGTTCTCCCAGTTGTCCATCGCCTGGTTGAAGCCCTGCGACGCCTGGCCGGTCCAGGAGGAGATCAGGATGGCCATCTGCCCGTTCACGGCCCGCAGCTGGCCGGTGAAGGCGGTGGCCTTGTCGGAGAACTCCTGGGCAGCCCGCTGCATACCCTCTTCGGTGGTACTGACGGTCGGCATCGTCACGGCCGGACTCCTCATGTCAGGGAAAGGTGGCAGGGAAGAGTGTTGATCCGCGGCCGCGCCCCGCGGCAACCCGGTCGCGCCACCATGTCCGAACGTCACCCAACATTGCACGGCAGCGCCCCCGCAACCGCCGCCACCGGCCGACAGCCCGGGAAGAGTGGTTGCACTTTCATGCACTGATCCCCGGCCGGAGTTCCGGCGCGACGGTCGTGGCGTCTTCACTGGACCGCGACGTCGAGGGAGTGGTCCGTCGTGAACTACAGCGAGCGCATCGAAGGCCTGTTCCAGGAGTACGAACGGCAGCGCACCAGCCTCGCCGAGATGCAGGCCCGGATGAGCGCGCTCTCGGCCACCGCGACGTCACCGCGCCGCGAGGTGAGCGTCACCGTCGGCCAGAACGGCGTGCTGACCGACATCCAGTTCCCCTCCGGCGCCCACAAGCGGCTCACCACCGCCGATCTGACGCGGCTCATCATGGACACCTACGCCGACGCCAAGGAACAGGTGATGAACCAGGCGGCCGACGTGCTCGCGCCGATGCTGCCGGACGGCCTCGACGCCCACAAACTGGTCCGGGGCCAGGCCGGGGCCGACGCGTTCCTGCCCAAGGAACCCCGCATGGTGACGAGCGTGCGGGAACTCCTGACCCGGGGGCCCGAATGATCAGCAACAATCCCGGCGGGCGGCTGTGGGTCGACCCGGACGGCGTGGAGGGGCTCGGCAAGGCGTACGAGTCGCACGTGCAGCTCTACGAGTCCTACCTCTCCCAGCTGACCGCCCTGCGCGCCCGGTACGCCGACGCCTGGGGCGACGACGACATGGGCGAGCAGTTCTCGACCAAGTTCCTCCAGGGCCTGGACAACCTCGAAGCGATCATCGGCGGCGTCAAGGGCACCCTGCACTACACCGCCCAGGGCCTCAAGGAGAGCGGCCGGGCGTACCGGGAGGCGGACGAGGCCGCCCTGGACGTCAGCCGGAAGATGGCCAAGGACTTCGACGGCCTGGACGGACCCCCGTACGCGAGGCGGGCGGTGGCGGGCCCGATGCTGGAGCCCACGGCGGAGGGTGAGCCGCGCCGGCCCCATCTGCTGTCCCGCCGCCTGGCGGTCGGCGAGCCGGCCGGCGAGCCGGTCGCCGAGCGGGCCAGGCTCCTCCCGCAGCAGCAGGGCACGCCGCTGCTGCCGCTGGAGCCCGCCGAGGCGCTGACCCCGCTCACCGCCGCCACTCCGGCCATCTCGTCCTACTTCGTGCGGCCGGAGTACGCGACCGCGCACGTCGGCGGCCGGCCGCTGCCCGAGGGGTACCGGCTGATCGCGCTCAACCCGTTCGAGGACGGCAGCACCCGGGTGGACGCGAACCTCTACGACTCGATCACTCCGCTGACCGGCACACCCGTCACCACGCCGGACGGCAGGGCGATCGATCCCGGACAGGGCCGGTTCTTCGTCGTCAAGGAGAACCCGGCCGTGGACCCGGCTGTGCCCGGCTACCAGCCGCTGTACCTGAGCTACGCGCCCGACGGCACGCCCACCCCGATCATCCCCGGCGCCTGAGCCACCCACCCGCGCCCGGTAGGACATGCCCGACTTCCACATCCCCAACGACCCGCAGTGGCAGTGGGCGTACGACCTGATCCTCGTCGCCGTCGGCGAGGAGTACCCGAAGGCCGACCCCGCCGCCCTGCGGGCCATGGGCGACGAACTGTACGCGCTCAGCAGCACCATCCTCAACGGGATGGGCGCGACCGCCAACCTCGGCTACGGGCTGGCCGGGAGCCTGTCCGGCCCGGCGATGGACGCGTTCCAGCAGTACCAGGTCGGTATCACCAAGAACGTGCCGGCCGGCGGCAACATCGCGCTGGCACTGGGCGGCTCGGCCTACAACTTCGCGCTGGACTCGGAGAACACCCAGTACAACATCGTCATCGCGGCCTTCACCCAGGTCGTGGAGATCGCCATCGCGCTGGCCTCCGGCTTCGGCGCCGCGGCGGTGCCCGCCCTGATCAGGATCGGTCAGGAGATCGTCGGGGCGCTGATCAGCCTGTTCCGCCAGCGCCTGCGCAACATGCTGATGCGGCTGGCCTGGGAGGCGTTCCAGGAGGGCCTGGAGGAACTCTGGCAGAGCGCCGCCGCCCAGGTCACGCAGATCATCGAGGGCAACCGCAAGTCCCTGGACTACAAGGACCTGGCGATGGCGTTCGCCGGAGGCGCGTTCATCGGCGCGGGCGTCAGCGGCGTGCAGATGATCGGCGGCAAGTTCTTCCCGAAGATCAACAACAGTGTCCTGTCGCGGGAAGGGCTGTCGGCACTCGCCGAGACGCTGTTCGAGGGCCTGTTCACCATGATGGTCGGTGGCGGCGGCTTCAACCCGTGGGCCACCATGACGTCGTCGATGATCGGCGGAATGGCCCACCACTACGCCACTGTGGTGGGCCAGAGCTACGGCCCGGGCGCCGGTGCCGGCGCGCCACCGCCGACGATCGAGACGAAGAACCTCACGACCACCGCGCCCACGCCTCCGCCCACCGCCGTGGACGGACCGCCCGTGCCCCCACCCGCCGGCTCCTCCGCCGGTCCAGGCAGTCAGGGTGGCGGCCCGGGTCCGCAGCCCTCGGGCGGCCCGGTCGCCGGAGGCGGTGCCGGTCAGGGGTCCGGCCCGGGCGACACCGGGGGTCAGGGGCCGGCGCATCAGGGCTCCGGCGACCAGGGCCCGGGCAACCAGGGCACCGGTCAGGGCAGCGCCGGAAGCACCGCTCCGGGCAGCCAGCCTCCTGGGGGCCAGACCGCGGGCGGCCAAACTGCGGGCGGCCAAACTGCGGGTGCTCAGACCCCGGGCGGTCAGACCTCCGGGGGCCAAAGCGCTGGCGGTCAGACCGCGGGCGGCCAAACTGCGGGCGGTCAGACCCCGGACACTCAGACTCCGGGCGGCCAAACCGCGGGAGGTCAGACTCCGGGCGGCCAAACCGCGGGAGGTCAGACCGCGGGCGGTCCAACCGCGGATGGTCAGGCCGCCGGTGGTCAGGTCCGCGACGGGTCGCAAGCGGGCGTATCGAACGGCAGCACGAGCCCCGACGGCGTCGGAGGTCAGACCCCGAGCGGGCCCGGCACGGCTGGTCCGGGCGCCGGCGCCGACCCGCGTGGGGTCGGCGGGGTCGCCACGGGGCCGGGCCCGGCCGCAGGCGGCGAGGCCACGGCACCGCGCGCCGACTCGACGGGTACGCCGGGCGGCAACCCGGCGAGCACCGGCACCGGTACGCCCACGACCGGCACCCCGGCAGCGGGCGCCGACGTCGCCGCGCCCTATGGCGGCGGACTTCCCGGTTTCGACACTCCGACGTCGAGCGGCGGAACAGCCGGTGCCGACACCCCGGCACCCGTGACCTCGCCCGCCACCACTGCCGGCCCGGTGGCCGTCCCGGCCGACCCCGCACCGTCCACCGCCACACCGAGCGCAGGCACACCGGCAACCACCACGCCAGGCACAGCCACGCCGGGCACCGCCGCACCGACGACCACCGTCACCGCGAGCACCACCGCACCGCCCACTGCCGTCACGCCGAGCACAGCCGCACCGAGTACCGGCACCGGCACCCCGTCTGCGAGCACGCCGTCGACCAGCCCACCGACCAGCGCGCCGAGCACCGGCACGTCGACCACGAGCACCCCGGCCACCGGTACGCCGTCGTCGAGTTCGACCACCAGCGGCCAGCCGACCGCTCCCCCACGCGGCGTCGCCGGGGCCGCGCCCCCGCCACCGATGGCGCCCGTCGACGGCATCTCGGTCGACGGCCCGGCCGTGGTCGCCTCCCCGGCCACCGATCCGGGTGTCGGCACGCCGTCCACAGGGGAGCAGGCGGTCGCGGTACCAGGCCCGACCACCGACGCCGCATCGAGCGACGTCCACTCGGACGCCTCGGTGGACGCCACCGCCGACACGGTGGCGGAACACGCCACGGACACGAGCGCCGTCGGCACCGCACCGACGCCGGACGGACCGACGGCAGGACAGGGCGACACCGCCGAACCGACGCCGGACGGGTCGCGAAGCGTGCAAGCGCCGCCGCTCGCCGTCGCGGACCCTGCCACGCCCAGCCGGGCCGAGCGGAGCCCGCAGTTCCGGCAGGCCAAGGCGAGCGCGGAACCGAAGCGGCTGCGCACCGAGCGGTACGTGCCCTGGAAGGACACCGTCGTCCCCGGCACGCACCTGCTGCGCGGCGAGATCACGACTATCGACTTCACCACCCGGGAGTTCACCGCCGACGGCAGGGACTACCGGTCGTTCGACGTACACCTGGATCTGGTCTCGAAGAACGACCAGATGTCCCCCCGGGAGTTGCGGGACTTCGCGGAGACGGTGCAGCGCACAGTCGACGACATGGTCAACGGCCGGTACACGCTGCCCGACGGCCGGCTGCTGCACATCGACCTGGTCGTCGACACGCCTCCGTGGCGCGACGGTATGACCCGCGACTGGCAGGCGGATCCGCGCCGCAACCCGCCGGTCGAGGTGACCTCGGAGACCGGGGTGAGCACCGACCAGCACCTGTGGAACACCGGGGACCGTCTCTCGGTGATGGTGCACGAGGTGATGCACTACCTCGGGGCCAAGGAGGGTCACCAGGCCCCCGAGCACCTGTTCACCACAGTCGACCGTCCCGGGGTGATGGGCGTCGACGTCGGCGCCCTGCCGACGTCGTCGGAGCAGGCCGCGACCTCGACCGGGCCGGTCGACTATCTCACCGCGCAGGATCTGGCGACGATCCACGACGCCGCGCTGACCGCCGGCCCGGTGCGCGACCTGCCGGTGCCGCAGACGGCGCACGACCAGACGCCGGACCCGCGTCCGAATCCGCAGATCCCGTCCCGCGCCCCGGCCCCGCCACCGCCGCCGCCACCACCGCCCGGCGTGACGGGCATGCCGCCACCACCGCCACCGCCACCGCCACCCGGTATGCCGGGCATGCTCCCGCCGCCACCGCCGCCGGGCATGCCGCCACCACCCGGCATGCCGCCACCGCCGTCGGCCGGTCCCACGACTCAGGCCGTCGACCTGACCCCGACGGACCTCTCACCCGCCACGCTGCGGCACCGTGACCCGAGGCCCTCGCCCACCCCCGTCGGCCAGAGGCTGAACGAGAAGTACGGCGTCGTGCACGTCGTGGACCAGGGGTCACCCGGCGTGGGACACCAGGCCGCGACGGTCGCGATGCTCGACGGGCTGGCCGCCACCGGCTACCGGGGCACTGTCGTGCTGACCTATCCCGGCAACAAGACGCCCTTCTACGCCGAGCAGCTCGGCCGACAGGAGGAGTTCGAGACACCGGCGGGCTCGTACGACCTGTTCCACCGGGAGTGGACCGGCCACCGCGGTGGGATGGACGTCGTCATGCGACCGCAGGGGCCGCCCGGCACCAATGAGAAAGCCTGGAAGACGACGGACTGGCCCGGCGCGCCACGGGCCAAGGCGTGGCAGGTGGACCGGCAGAAGGGTTTCCGGGAGCAGAAGATCCGCGAGCAGGGCAACACCCAGAGCCTGCGCATGGACGAGCTCGCCACCCGCCTGCTCCCTGAGGGCGACGTGCTGACGGTGCTGCCGGCTGTCGACGTACCGAAGAACGACGACGGCTCGGAGTGGACCGCGGAGCAGAAGCGGGAGTGGTTCCAGCAGGCGTGGGCCGGTCCGCTGCGCGACGCCGCCCGTGGCAGGGACCACGACGTCGTCACGCTCCAGCCGTTCCTGTGGGACCAGTTCCCCCGGCAGGTCCGCAGCACCACCGGGACGGTCGAGGCGGAACTCGACGAGACCTCGACCGGGGTGCCGTCCTACCGTCGCCCGCCGCCCTCCACCCGGCCGGCCGCCCGGGACGTCATCACCGCCACCGGGATCCCCGGGGCCGACGACCTCGCGACGGTGGTCGACGACGACGCCACCGACGTGGTGCTCGTCTACTACGGCGACACGCCTGACACTCCTCCGCACCAGGAGGTCGTCGACCGGCTGGCCGCCGCCGCCCGGCCCGGCCGGAAGACCGTCGTCCTGGTCCTCGGCAACGACGAGCGGGTCCTCACCACGAGCAACGCCGACGTCCACGTCGCCGCGCTGCCCCGTGTCACACCGGAGCAGATGGCCGGTCTCCGCGACCGCGCCACGCTCGTGGTCACCGAGGGCGCGAACACATGGCAGGAGGCGCTCGCGGAGGGCAGGCCCACGCTCTCCGTGACCGGCTCCGAGGGTGACACCAGGCCGTGGCGCAACGAGCCGGCGTCGGTCCGGAACGACGACGCCGCCCGGGGCGGCCATGACCGGCTCGTGGTGGCGTCGGAGTACCTGCGGCACGGCGGCGACCCCGCCACGGTGCGGGACTTCGTCCAGGACGACGACGGCGGTGTCCGCACGTACTTCGACGGATGGCGGGACGCGCTCGGCCAGACCGGCTCCGACCAGGTCGACCAGGCCCTCGCCACGGTCACCGGCCTGCCGCTGGACCCGGACGCCCGCCCGCGCACCGACGCCGCGCCCGGCGCTCCCCCGGCCGACAGCACCCTGCGCGTCCCGGGAGTCCTGCCGGACCGGTTCCCCACGCCCAAGACCCGCGACGAGATCGCCCGGGCACGCGCCGAGCAGCACGACACGGCGCCACGGCGGATCGCGAACACCAGCGCGTACGACGTCATCGACCGTGGGCTCCATCCCGACACCCGCGTGCCCGACGTGGTCGCCCGCTCGTACGAGCAGGCCGGCCTGACCGTTCCGGCGGGCGACCGGCCCCGCCTGCGCCTCGACGCGGTGGACAACCGCATCGCGTACGACCATCGGGTGCTGGACCTCGGCGACCGCAACGTGCAGGACTTCACGGTCAAGGTCTTCCTGGACCCCCGGGACGACGCGGCGGCGGATGCCCGGCCGGACGTGGAGACCCGGGTACGCGACGCGGTCGACGCGATCTACAACCAGGGCTTCCGGATCGGCGCCGATCAGCTCAACGTCACAGTGGAGTTCGTGACCCGGCCGAGCGAGGCACACGCCGTCGTGGCGCTGCACGGCTCTCCGTCACCGACCACCCAGACCACCTGGTCGACGCACTCCTCCGATTTCGACCTCGCGCACGAGATCGGGCACTTCCTCGGTCTGCGCGACGAGTACTCGGTGGCGGACCGCGCCCTGGACGGCACCTTCGTCCAGGGCGACAACTCGCTGATGGCGACCACCACGCGGCAGCCCGGCAACGATCCGCGGTTGCTGGCGCGCAACGTCCACCGGATCGCCGGTCAGCAGCGCGACGTGCTCTCACCCGACCGTGGCGGGTTGCCGCCCCGGACGGCGCCGGTCCGGTTCGAGCCGGTACGGGTGCCCGGCGGCCGCAACGCACGGTTCGACGAGCTGACCCGGCACACCCGCGACGTCGGTCCGGGCAACTACCGGAAGGAGACGGCCGACCTCAAGGACGACGGCGCGCCCATCGGGTTCGTCGTCAACTCGATGCTGCCCGCCGACGACGTCGACCAGATCCCCGAGGTGGTCCGTGCCGTCACCGAGGGACTCGCCCCGGGCACCACAGTCGCGTTCGTCTTCGGCGTCAACACCACCGCCGAGGTGCCCGACCTCGCCTTCCGGGACGCGGTCGCCCGGGCCGCCCGGCTCGCCGAGAGCCTCGACGTGCCGGTGGCGGTCAACGGCTACGCGGTCGGGACGAAGAACGGGAAGTTCCCGTACGGCCGGACCCGCAACCAGGTGCTCCGCGACCCAGACACGGTCGCCGCGATCCAGGGCCTCGCGCAGGGCGGTCCGGACGGCGAGGCCCGGCGCTACCCGTACGTGTCGATCCAGGACTTCGACATGGGCGCCCGGACGACCTCCGACGGCACCCACGTCTTCGACCGCATCGACAGCCGGACCCGCTTCGACCCGGACGCGACCGGACCGCAGGACGAGCCACCGGCCCGGCCCATGATGATCTCCGGCGGTTACCGCGTCGGCGACACCGAGGAGCTGATCCGGCGTACCCGGGAACGGCTGGAACGACGCGCACGCGACCACCGGGCGAGGATCGCCGGCCTCCCCGCGGGCAGCGAACGCACGACCGAGCAGCAGAAGCTGGCCGCCGTGCACAACGGCCTCGCCAAGCTCGACACGCAGGCCGGGCGGGACGCCTTCGTCCGGGACTTCACCACAGCCGTGGACGAGGACATGCGGTCCCGGGACCGGCAGGCCAGCGTCCACCCGATGCTGCCGTACTCGCCGGAGCCGAACCTGTTCGTCGACGGCCTGCTCACCCTGGGCCGGCCCGAGGTCCGGTTCGGCGACGCGGGCGCGGAGTTCCTCCTGCTGGCCGAGAGCCTGCACCGGGCGTACGGCGAGGAGCTCGCCGTCGCCCACGGCGCGGCGACGCCGGCCGGCCTGCCGGCGGACGTCCTCACCGTCGACGTCCAGGTCGACTCGCAGAACAACAGGCATCCCGACCGCGACCTGGCCTTCATGACGGACTTCGTGGGCGCCGCCACGCCCACCGACCTGTCCCGGCTCGCGGCCGACTTCGCCGTCGGCAACTTCCTGCCGCAGTCGCACGCCGTGCCGACGAACGTCAACCGGCAGCTGTTCTACACCGAGGGCACCGGCTTCAAGGAGTACCGGGCCGAACTGCGCAGGCCGGACCTCGCCGCCCCGAAGCCGTTCGCCGCGCCCACCGACGTGGGGCCCGGCCCGTCGTGGACGTGGCAGCAGACGCTCACGCCGCAGCAGCTGCGGCAGCTCGGCGCGCAACCACACAACAGGTACGTCACCGCCGTCTCGCTGCCGGCGCCGGACACCACCACGGCGCCGGACGTCCCACCCGAGTTCGATCCCGACCTGGACCCGGCACGGCCGGCCCGGACCGTGGGCCTGCCGGACAGCCAGCGCCTCGTCGCCGCGCACCTCGTCGCGACGTCGAACGACTCCGGGACCATCCAGCAGGAGTTCGCCGCCGCCACCGCCGTCGCCGACCGTGGCGGGCTCGACCGGCAGTCCGGCTCCCTCTACGACGCGATCGCCGCCGCGCTGCCCGACGGTGACGCCGACGCCCTGCGGATGAGCACGCTGCACGCCGGCCGGGACACGATGAGTCTCGACGAGGCCGCGGCGATGCGGCAGCGCAACCCGTACGACAACGGCCACTTCGTCCGGGCCGTACTCGCCCCCGACCCCGGGGGGCGACGCCGCGACACGCCGGTCGACGACGCCGAACGGCAGCGCAGCGCCAACGCGCACGACGTGGTCGAGTTCGCCGCCGCCCGCGGCACCCAGGTGCACCTCGTCGTGTACGACGACCCGGCCGGGACGCCGCGCGACTACCCGGTGGTCGGCGCCCGGCCCCGTGGACGGCTGGAGCTGCTCCGCACGATCGACCCGTCGGGTCACGTCACCTACGCACGCCATGTGCCACCTCCGTCGGCCCCGGCGAGCGACACCGACAGCGACAGTGACAGCGATTCCGGCGGCTTCGACCTGTTCGGCGACGACGACGGCTACGGAGGCTTCGACGGCGGCTTCGACGACGACAGAAGCGACGACAGCGACGACGGTCTCGCCACGTCCACGCCGGCCGACGACCCGGCCACCCGGTCGGCCGCCGACGACACCACCACCGCAGAAGAGACCGCCGCAGAAGAGACCACCGCCGCGGAGGACACCGCGGGCGGGACGTCGTCGGCCACCGGGACCACCTCGGCGCTGCCGTCGCCCGACGCGGTACGCCGGGGCCTGCCCTCCTACCTGCGGGAGAGCCGCACCCTCGGCCTCGCCGAACAGTTGCGCGCCACCGAGAACGCGGCGCTCGGCGCGGCGCTGCGGACCCTCGACCCCGGCCTGTCCGACGACGTGGTCGCCGCCGTGGAGGCGGACAGCCGCGACGACGTGGACCAGTTCCTCGGCGAGGGCCGCCCGTACCCGGTCACGATCGACGGGCATCCGGCCGAGCTGCGGGTCACCGCCGTCCTCGACTGGGACGCGCTCACAGTGGACCGGGCCCACGACGACCCGCGCAAGGTCTCCGCCAAGAACCGGGAGAACCTCACCCACACGCTGCGCCACAACCGGGACCGGCGGGTCGAGCCGAAGGTGACAGTCACCGCGATACCCGGTGTCGTCGTCGGCGTCGGCGGTTCGGTGCCGACGGCGCCCACCACCGAGCACTCCGCCGCCCACAAGGACACCTACACGTCCACCACCACGGTCAAGGTCACCGGGCTGACCGAGGTGACGGTGCCGATCCGGTTCGTCGCAAGGCTCGTGCGGCCCGGCCGTCCCGCCGCCGAACCGGTCGAGACGTCGGGCAGCGTCGCTCTCGCCGTACACACGGGGTTGCGGACGGCAGACGCGACAGCGCCGGCCGCCGCGGACCGTGCGCTCGGCGCGCCCGTGCCGGCCCGGTTCGGGGTGGAGAGCGTACGCAGCCGGCCGGCCGATCCGGGCGCCACGTTCTTCGACCAGGTGGAGGCGATCCTTGCCGAGGACGGCATGGCCGACCTCGTGCGGATCGGCGCGCCCGGCCGCCCGGTGATGCAGAAGCTGCTCAGCGACGCGACGTTCTCCGGCAGCCTGCCGGCGATGGTGGTCACCGACCCGGCGAACGTCCACGACGGCTGGGTCCGGTCGGGTTCGCTGCCGCGCGCCGCGCGCAGCGGCTGGCGGCGTTTCTTCCCGGGCCGCGCCCGGCAGGTCGAGGTCCGCCTGGTCGCCCGGCACGTCGAGGAGGTGGAGCGGGTCGACGGGCTCACGCACGTCGACACGTCCGCGCTCGCCGCCGAGAGCACGAGCGCCGCCGCCACCAAGCGGCAGTGGGGGCTGTGGGGCCTCGCCGGCGCCGGAGTGGACGCCGCGCCGCTGAGCCTGGTCGTCGGGCCGCGGATCGGCGGCGGCCGGGAGCGTGGCGCCACCCGGACGATCACCGAGCGGACCGGCGGCAAGCAGACGGTGACCGGCACCGCGCCGGGCGTCCGCTACCGGGTCGAGTACGGCGTCCAGGTGCGCGTCCTGGGCCGCGCGCCGCGGATGCTGTCCGGTTCCGTCGACGCGCTCCAGTGGACCACCGGCGACCGGCTGCCCGGCACCGCCCTCGACCCGGACGGCCGGGAGTGGCGCGGACGGCGCGGCACCGACCGGACCCACTTCGCACCGACGCGCATCGAGCGGGGTGAGTCGTTCGGCGGCGCGTACCTGACCCGGGTCGGCGACCGGAGCCTGTACGAGACGGTCGCCGACGCGGTGCGGTCGGTGCCCGGTCACGACCGGTTCCGCCTGGCCACCCGCGACGAGACGCTGCGGCACTTCGGCGACCAGCAGCTCGCCGACGGGCTGACCCCCGAGCTTCAGGCGGCACTGACCCGGGCCACCGACCTGCGCACGCAGCTCTCCCCCGACCAGCTGCGCCACCTGGCGGACCGGATCGTCGGCCCGGGGTTGAAGATCCCGCTGATCCGTACCGGCACGTTCCACGACCACGTCACGGTGGTGACGATCAAGGGCAGCCTCGGCGAGGTGTCCGACGGCGACCTGCTCGACCACGACAAGATCGGCACCGCCGCCAAGCGGACCGCCAGGTCCACAGTCACCAGCGCCCGCGACGACAGCCGGTCGGCCGAGCTGAGCCTGGAGCCACGCATCCTGGGCCCGCTCGGTCAGGCCGCCTCGACGCTGCTCGGCGGACCGCGCGCCGCGGTCACCTGGGGCACCACCGACGAGAGCGCCGTCACCGGCGGGCAGTCCACCGAGAGCGACCACGGGCCGGCGCTCGACGACGAGGGCAAGCCCACCGGGGTACGGCTGCGCGAGTTCGCCGCCACCCTCGACCTCACCGTCACCACCACGTCCACGGTGCGGGTCAACCAGGCGGGCCGGCAGCTGTCGTTCGGGGCGTACGGCCGGGACGTGCCCACCGTCGTAGCCGCATCAGAGCAGCGCCCCCGCACGCACCGCCTCGACGTGCGCATGCTCGTCCCGGAGTCGCGGGTCTCCCGGCAACGCCCCGGCGCGGAGCCCAGCCCGGTCCCCCGCGACGTGGAGACCATGGCGTACCCGCCGCCGCTGAGCCGGATGACCGGCGGGCCGCACGACCTCGACGGACGCCGGGTGGAGTCGTTCGTCGGCGCCGACCGGTTGCAGGACGCGGTGGTCGAGACGCTGCGCGAGGCGAGCCGGGACGACGTCTACGCGGTCGAGGACGGCCGGATCTCCACTGTGGTCGCCGACGAGCTGTCGCCCGAGCGCCTCACCGGTGACGCCGAGCTGTTCAGCCGCCCGCTGGCGCTGAGCAACCTGTGGCACGGCCGCCGGGCCGCCGACGCCCGCGCCGACGTGCGGGTACGGCTGCGCCCGACCAACCCGGCGGTGCTCGACGGCGCCGAGTTCGCGCGCGTCAAGCGGACCTTCGCCAGCGGCACCGCCCGCAAGACCACCGACGCGCGGGCGATCGAGGTGAGCGTCTCCGGCACCGGCGTCGCGTCGGTCAGCGGGCCGGTCGCCGACCACGGCGGCAGCACCGGCCGGCCCGGGGGCGCTGTCATCCTGTCCGTCACACCGTGGCGGCGGGCGTGGGGCCGGATCAGCGAGCGCAGCGCCTCCGGGGTCTCCAAGCTGCGTCTCGGCGGTGGCCGGGCCGAACGCGAGCTGCTGGTGCGGGTGGACGTCGAGGCCGAGGTGGTCGCCGAGGCCCGGCACGACAGCAACCTGCGTCCGCTGGGCCGCTGGCCCGGCACACCGGCCCGGCGGGCCGGCCGGCGGCTCACCCTGCCCGGCGCTGTCGTCATGCGGATGACCCCGGCGGAGCTGAAACGACTCCAGGACCGCGACCGCGCCCGCCGGCACGGCACCGCCGACGTGCGGCTGCACCTGCGGCACGCCGAGAACGCCGAGACGCTCCGCGCCGAGCAGCGCGAGCAGCTCGCCCGGATGGCGCGCGAACAGGCCACGGAACTCGGGAACCTGCTGCGGCGGCAGCACACCGACCTGCGTGACGTGCAGGCCTACGTGGACCGGGTCCGGCGGGACCGCCGCATCAGCCCGGCGGGCCGGCAGCTCGCCGACGACTACCTGGCCGATCTCCAGGAACGCCACCGGCGCGAACGCGAGGATCTGGCCGCGGCGCACGAGGCGGCCACGGACGCGCTGCGGACGGCGCAGGAGCGGGAGCGGGCCGAGCAGGCCGAACAGCAGCAGCGGGAACGCGACCTGGTACGCGAGGCACAGCAGCGGCAGAACGAGGACGCCGCCGGCCCCGGCGCACCGGCCCACGCGGCACAACCGGAGTTCCGGGCCGGACCGGAACGGTCCCTCGGCATCGGCGGCGTCACCACCCACATCGACCTCACCGATCGCATCCCGCACCTGCGGCGTGCCCTGGCGCGGGAGTCGAGCGAGGAGCTCGCCCAGGCGATCCTGCCGTCCACCCGGGACCGCGGCCCGGACGACCCGGTCCGAGGGCTCGGCAGCACCGGTTTCCTCGGCGCCGCCCACCTGCACCTGGCCGACGCGCTCAACGGCGGCCGGAGCGAGACGGTACGGCTGGAGCGGCGTTTCCGGGGCGCCACGTACGACGTCACGCTCACCGCCGAGCCGGTGGGCGAGCCGAGCTTCACCGGCATCGACCTTGTCGACGAACTGTCCGTCACCGACCGCGCGGTCGTCGGCGAGGCGCAGACCCGCACGACGTCGCGGACGGCGGCGCAGGTCACGCTGACCGGACGTGCGCAGGGCACCGAGACCGACCGGGTTCAGGACGACGCCACCCGCACCACCGGGCACGGCCCGGCCTCCGGCACCGTCGCCGCCGGTCTCACCGGCACCGCCGCCCTCGGCAACCAGGCCACCAAGGCGATCGAGCGCACCGGCCGCACGTACGAGCAGTCGCTGACCGTGTCCGGCCCGGTGCCCACCTACCGCGGGGCGGTCCGCCTGACCGTCACCGTCACCGGGCGCGGGCTGCCCGAGGGCGGCGTGTCGGTCCACGCGGTCCACGACGTCACCACGTACTCGGCGACCGAGGGCAGGAAACTGGCCCCGTCCGGCCCGGTCACACTGGTCGCCGCCGGGCAGACCACCGACGAGGGCCGGCGGCGATGGCGCGAGGAGGCCGGCTTCGACCGGCTGCCCGAGCCGGGCCGGTTCGCCGTCGAGGACGTCCTGGTCGACCTGCCCGGCCTGCACGATGCGGCCCGGCAGGCGCTCGTCGCCTCCGGCGCCGCACCCGGCAGGGACGTCGACGCGGCGCTGCGCGACACACTGACCGTGAGCCGGATCAAGGCGTTGCCGGCGATGTTGAACGGCGCGTTCCCGCTGCCGATGCCGGCCGGGCTGGGCCGCGACCTGTTCCTCGACGCCCGGCTGGTGGCCCGCCCGAAGCTCCTGCGCGCGGACGCCACGGTGAAGATCGGCGGCTCGGCGAAGCGCGCCGCGGACACCGAGTACGAGCAGACCGCCGGACGTTCGTTCGCGCTGAAGACGGCCGGGCCGCTCGTCGTCGGCGGCGTCGGCCATCCGGGCGGCGCGAGCCGGGTGGGCGAGCGGCAGGACTTCGCCGCCGTCAACGCGGCCACGCTGGTCGAGCAGCAGCTCTACCGGACCGACCCGGGCGCCCAGGTGAAGGACGAGGGCAAGGTCTCGGTCAGCACGACCGGCAAGCCGGCCCGGCGCACCGACCCGGACGACAAGCTCACCGCCGCGGTCGAGTACGACGTCGAGTTCCGTTTCGTCGCGCGTTCCCGCGACGCCGCAGGCAGGCACCGGGCCGGCACGGAGGTCCGGGTGCCCGGCGGTTTCGTGGTCCGGCTGGACGAGGCGGCGGCCCGGGACGTCATCGGCCGGGACCTCTCCCCCGGTCTGCGCGCGTCCGCGCTCGCCGTCGCCGACGCGGCGAAGAAGCTGTCGGCGGCGGCGGCCCGCCTGGACGGCCTGGCCTCCCGGACGGACGCGGACGCCGACGCCGCCGCCGAGGCCGAGCAGTCCGTGACGGAGGCCGAGAACGCCTGGTGGGACGCCTACCGTGCGCACGAGGCCGAGGTGGCCCCGCCACCACCGGCACCGGCTCCGCCGGTGGACGTGCCCGCCGCCGAGGTGGCCACGCCCACCGCGCAGGCCCCTGTGGTCGGCGACCCGGTCGACGTCACCACCGGCCGGGTCCTCTACACCGAGGTCGACGCCCGCCTGCCGGGGCTCACCCTGGAACGGACCCACCGCTCCGACTACCGGTGGGGCCGCTGCTTCGGCCCGACCTGGGCCTCCACGCTGGACCAGCGCGTCGTCACCGACGACACGTACGCGCGGTTCCTGGCCGCCGACGGCTCGATCCACACGTACCCGATGCCGGCCGAGGGCGACGAGGCGCTGCCGGTCGCCGGCCCCGGCGGGCCGCTGCGCCGGCTGACCGGCGGCGGCTGGCTGCTCACCGAGCCGGGCCGGTCGCTGCTGTTCGCGCCGGCCGACGCGCACGGCGACTCCTGGCTCACCGACGTGGTCACCGACCGCACCGGGTGGCGGATCGAACGCTCCGCCGACGGCACGCCCGGCCTGCTGCTCTCCGCGTCCGGCCCGGTCGTGGTGCCGCACCTGACCGGCGGCCTGGTCGTCGGCGCACACGTCCGCGCCGCCGACGGCACCGTCCACCTCCCCTCCTTCGGCTACGACGACAGGCGGCGCCTGGTCGAGGTCCGCAACTCCTCCGGCCACGAGACGCGGCTGCGCTACGACGACGCGGGCCGGCTCGTGCGCTGGCAGGACCGCAACGGCGAGTGGTTCGGCTACGACTACGACGAGGCGGGCCGCTGCGTCCGGGCCGGCGGCGGCGGCGACGTCCTGCGCTACTCCCTGCGGTACGACGACGGCGTCACGCACGTGACGAACTCGCTGGGCGAGGTGACCCGGTACGAGTTCGACGAGCGCCACCTGGTCACCGCGATCGTCGACCCGCTGGGCGGGACGGTCCGGCAGGAGTGGGACGCGGCGCACCGGCTGCTGTCGCGCACCGACCCGCTCGGTCGCGTCACCCGCTTCGACCACGAGGCGCGCACGCTCACCCTCCCGGACGGCTCGACCCACCCGGTCCCGCCGCGCCCGCCCGCGCACGCGGACGACATCGAGTTCGACGCGCTCGGACGGGTCCGGGCGACCCGGGCCCCGGACGGCGCGGTCACGACGTACGGCTGGACCGCCGAGGGGGATCTCGCGTGGCGGGTCCGCCCGGACGGCTCCACGCAACGGTGGTTCTACGACGGTGAAGGGAATCTGGTGGACGTCATCGACGCATCAGGAAGGGCGGTGAGCTTCGAGTACGGCCCCTTCGATCTACCCACGGCACGGGTGGATCAGGCGGGGAACCGCACCGAGTTCACGTACGACACGGAACTACGGCTCGTCGGGGTGACGAATCCGGCGGGCCGGACGTGGCACTACGAGTACGACGCGGCAGGCCGGCTGTGCGGGCAGACCGACTTCGACGGCCGTACCCAGCGCTACGAGCACGACGAGGCGGGCCGGCTGGTCGCGCACACCGACGCCGCCGGCACCGTCACCCGCTACCGCTGGGACGCGCGGGGCCGGGTCGTGGAACGCCGGGTCGGCGACGCCGTCACCCGCGTCGAGTACGACGCCGACGGCCACGTGGCGGCAGTGCTCAGCCCGGACGCGCAGGTGCGGTTCACCCGCGACGCCGAGGGCCGGGTGCTGTCCGAGACGATCAACGGCCGGACCGTGCGCACCTCGTACACCGCCTCCGGCACGGTCGAGGCGCGCACCACGCCGTCGGGCCGGTCGAGCCGGTGGACGTTCGACGCCGCCGGCCGCCCGGAGAGCCTGACCGCCGGGGAGCACCTGCTCGGCTTCACCCACGACGACGCCGGCCGGGAGATCGGCCGGACCGTCGGCGGCCTGGTCGCGCTGCGGCAGACCTTCGACGCGGCCGGGCGGCTCACCGGGCAGCACATCGCCGACGCCGCCGAGCGCCGCTACACCTACGACGCCGCCGACCGCGTCACCGCGATCGCCGACTCGCTCGCCGGTGACCAGTCCTTCACCGCCGACGACACCGGCCGCATCCGGGCCGTCGACGGCGACGTCCCGCAGCGGTACGACTACGACGAGGCCGGCAACCTGGTCGGCGCCGGTGGCGGGCGCTGGGAGTTCACCGGCACCATGCTCGTGCGCTCCGACGACGCGACGTTCTCCTACGACGCGAAGGGCCGCCTCACCGGCCGGGTCGACGACGCGGGCGCGTGGCGCTTCGAGTGGGACGCCGAGGACCGGATGGTCCTGGCCGTCACGCCCGGCGGTGACCGCTGGCGCTACCGCTACGACGGCTTCGGCCGGCGTATCGCCAAGCAGCGTCTCGGCGACGGCGACCGGGTGCTGGAAGAGGTGTCGTTCGCCTGGTCCGGTGACCTGATGCTGGAGCAGACGCACCGCGACGCCGCCGGCGCCACCACCACGACCACGTGGGACTACCGTCCGGACGCGGCGGTGCCGGTCGCGCAGACCGACGACGGCACGCTCCGCGCGGTGATCACCGACACCATCGGCACCCCGACCCACCTGGTCGAGCCGGGCGGCGGGCTGCGCTGGTGGTCGCGGGGCGACCTGTGGGGACGCGGCGCGGACCGGACCGCGACGCCGCTGGCCTTCCCCGGCCAGTACGTCGACGCCGAGACCGGCCTGCACTACAACCGGTTCCGCTACTACGACCCGGCCACCGGCCGGTACGTCAGCCCCGATCCGCTGGGCCTGTCCGGCGGGCCGAACCCGACCGCGTACGTCAGCAACCCGCTGACCGTGGCCGACCCGCTGGGCCTGACCAGTTGCACGCCCGCTCCGACGACGCCGCACCCGCTGGCCGCTGTGGAGCCGGCGCTCGCCGCGCCCTCCGACCAGACGCCCAGCAGCCTGCCCACGAACGCGGCGCCGCCACCGCCGAGCGCGCTCTACGGCATGCCGACCTGGGTGCGGGAGGCCAGGCGCAACCCGGACGGCACCGTCACCTACGAGTACGTGGAGCGCGACACCCCGTCGCCGCCGCCGCTGAGCACACCGGTCGGGCAGGTCACCGCGCAGGCCCAGGCCTGGTTCGACACTGTCGGTTTCGCCTCGCAGACGACGCTGGCCGACACGTCCTCGACGGCGTACCAGAGCTACCAGAGCATCCGTTCCGACCTGTACGCGAGCACCGGGCACCGCCCGCGTACCGGGCCGCGGAGCAACCGGGACGGTCACTTCAACGAGCCGATGGTCGGCAACCGCCCGTACAACAACGCGGAGGGGACCGGCCTCGGCGACCGGATCGGCGCGGAGGCAGACGGCGGTCGCCGGACCGCCGGCCAGATCGCGAACTACCTCCGTGGGTTCACGGCGCTGGACTCCATCACCAGCGCCGCCGGCCGGGAGTTCGCCACCGTGGTCACATTCGCGGAGCAGGCCCGTGGCTACGCCCAGGAGCGCCACGAGGCGGCGAACGCGCTCCAGGAGATCCACTCACTGGCGAGGAGCGAACGCGCACAGCACTACTGGGAGAACGTCGGTCACTGGTACGGCCCCGCCCGTCGTGGCTACGCCAGCGAGGAGGACTACGTTCCGCCGTCGCAGCGGCCCCGGCCCGATCAGCTGATCACCGGTACACGCAGGCCGCAGCGGACCACGACGCACGCGTTCGCCGTCGACGGCGAGCCGAGCGGCAGCCGTGACCGCAGCGACCGGTCGCGCAGCCCGCGGGACCGGAGCCGCCCCAGCGGCAGCAGCCACCGGCGAGGCCGTCGCCAGGAGTACGGCTTCCAGGGGCAGCAGACCGGCCCGGTCAGCATCGGCACCGCCTCTGCCGCGACGCAGGCGGACACCACGACGCCGCTGGCCGAGCAGCTGGCAGCGGCGCAGGGCGACCCGCAGGCACAGAACCGGATCCTCGACACCTTCCGGGACGCGCTGTCCCGGGACGTCCCGTTGAGCAACGGGTCGACGTTGCAGATCATGGCGGCGAACTCGCACGGCGGCACGGCCAACACCGCCGCCGACCTCGAGACGCTCAACGACGCGGACCGGCGGCACCTGCGGCAGATCCACCAGTCCCGCGACGCCGGCAACCAGAACGACTGCATCACGCTCACGATGGCGGTCGACAGCTACAAGCAGTCCGGGCTGATCACCCAGATCCCGTCGCAGACGCAGCCGAGGGAGCTGAGCGACCTCCAGAAGCAGTACCCGGGGCGCACCACCGAGGAGGTCGGCACCCTCCAGGGGCTGGTGGACGCGCTCGGCGCCATGCCGAACGGCACCAACGGCATCGTCGGCTTCCGCACGGGCGGTCCCGGCACCGTCGGCCACGTGGTGAACGTGTCGAAGGACTCGCGGGGCCGGGTGACGTTCGAGGACTCGCAGGTGCCCGGTCTGGCGACGCTGCCGCAGATCGGACCGGACGGCTCCGTCGTCCTGATCCGGACCAGCGACCCGGTGCCCGGCCCGTCCAGCGACGTGGACATGGCCTCGGTCCGCGACGCCGACTCCGACGTCGACATGGCCTCGGTCCGCGACGCCGACAGCGACGTCGACATGGCCTCGGTCCGCGACGCCGACAGCGACGTCGACATGGCCTCGGTCCGCGACAGCGACTCCGACGTGGACATGACGGACTTCTCGCCGACCACCGAGACGTTCGCCGGGGTGGCGCCCGAGGCGGTGGCGAAGACCACCGCGGAGACGCCGACCGTGGGTGACCCGATCGACGTCACCACCGGCCGGATGATTCTCACCCACACCGACGCCGTGATGCCGGGGCTCACGCTGGAGCGGACCTACCGCTCCGACTACCGGTGGGGCCGGTCGTTCGGCCGGGCCTGGGCCTCCACGCTCGACCAGCGGATCATCGTCGACGGCGAGCAGGTCCGGTACCTGGCCGCCGACGGCTCGCTGCTCACCTACCCGCTACCGGCGGAGGGTGAGGTGGCGCAGCCGGAGACCGGCCGGACGCTGCCGCTGCGCCGACTGGTGGGCGGCGGGTGGCTGCTGACCGATCCGACGTCCGGCCGCAGCCTGCTGTTCGCCGCGGCGTCGCGCACCGAGTCGCTGCTCACCGACGTCACCGACGGCGGCGTCCGCTGGACGATCCACCGCGACCGCCGGGGTACGCCGACGCAGCTGCTGTCGTCCACCGGGGCCACCATCGCGTTCACCTCGTCCGCCGGACTGGTCACGATGGTCTCGCTGCCCAACGCGGCGGGTGACCTGATGGCGGCGTCGCAGTTCGGCTACGACGGCGACCTCAACCTGATCGAGGTGACGAACTCCTCGGGCGACCCCGAGCGCTTCACGTACGCCGACGGGCGGCTGGTGCGATGGGAGGACCGCAACGGCGAGTGGTACACGTACACCTACGACGAGGCCGGCCGGTGCGTCGCCACCGACGGCAAGGGCGGCTACCTGCGCTACCGGTTCGACTACCAGCCGGGCCGTACGGTGGTGACCGACTCGCTCGGCGCGGTGCGCGTATACGAGCTCAACGACCGATTCCAGGTGGTCGCGGAGACCGACGCGCTCGGCGCGACCACGCGTAACGTCTGGGACGAGGCGTACCGCCTGCGGTCCACGACCGACCCGCTGGGCCGCACCACCGCGAGCGAGTACGACGCGTACGGGCGGCTGGTCGCGGTCACCCGGCCGGACGGCAGCCGGTCCGTCACCACGTACGACGAACTCGGTCGCGCGGTGTCCTGGACCGACTTCGACGGCAGCACCCGCAACCGCCAGTTCGGCCCGGACGGCCTGCTGATCGCCGAGGTGGACGCCTCCGGTGAGGTGGTCCGGTACGAGCAGCCGGCCGCCGACGGCCGGGGCACGACCACCCACGTCGGACCGACCGCCGTCGTGCACGACCCGGCCCGGCAGATCACCGCGGTGAGCACCGGGCAGGGCGAGACGGAGTACACCTACGACGCGCTCGGCCGCCTGTTCAGCATCCAGGACGACACCGGTCTCACCGAGTTCGGCTGGACGCTGGAGGGTGACCTGGCCTGGCGGGAGAACCCGGACGGTTCGGTCGAGGAGTTCCTCTACGACGGCGAGGGCAACCTGGTCGAGTGGGTCGACGCCACGGGCCGCCGGACGATCCGCGAGTACGGCGCGTTCGACCTGGTCACGGCCGAGATCGACGACGAGGGCAACCGCACCGAGTACGCGTACGACACCGAGCTGCGGCTGGTGCGTGTCACCAACCCGGCGGGTGCGACGTGGAGCTACACGTACGACCCGAACGGGCGGATGGTGTCCGAGACCGACTTCGACGGCCGCACCCAGCGGTACGTCTACGACGCCGCCGGGCAGCTCGTCGAGCGCACCGACGCGGCCGGCGAGGTCACGCACTACACGTACGACCTGCTCGGCCGGGTGGTGGAACGGCGCACCGGCGAGTCGGTGACGCGCATCGCGTACGACGCTGCGGGCCGGGTCGTCCCGGCCGAGGACGGCGGCTCGCAGGCCCGGCTGGAGCACGACGCCGCCGGCCGGGTGGCGAGCGGCGCCACAATGTCCACCTCGTCCGGCGGTTCCCTGCCGGAACCGCACACCGCTCCAGTACCCCGGCGGTGACCCGCCGCCCGCCCCGGCCGTCACGGCGGCCGGGGCGGGCATCCCGTCAGACGAACCACGACAGAGAAGGACTACCCGATGAACGCCGACGACGCCCGCACCCGGGCGCAGACCGCGCTGCGCCGGCTGGAGAACCCGGAGCAGCCGCTGACGCTGCTCGCCCCGGACGCACCGGCCGAGTACGAGTGGTGCTGGGTGTACCCGTTCAACACGGTCCGGGCCACCGAGACCGGCGACATCATGGACACGCTCGCGGTGGGCCCGCTGGTCGTGCCGAAGAACGGCGCCGAGCCGTGGGTGGCGCCGTCCGGTCCGCCGCTGGAGCGCTGGCTCAACGAGTACGCCGCGCGGGAGGGACTGCCTCCGGTGCCGGTCCCGGCCGCACCGGACCCGTTCGCCTGAGCCGGACGGACGGCCCGCCGTGACCGTACCGTCGCGGCGGGCCGCCGCCACCTGGAGGAACCATGACCCACAGCGCCGAGCCGCTCGACGTGCTGCTGCACCGGATGATGCGCGGCGACGCCGCGATCGAGCAGGTCCAGTCCGCGCTGCGCGCCTCCCCGCTCGACCTCGCGATGAACGGCGACGGCCGTCCCCTCGTCGTCCGCTCCTTCGACGACCTGCCGTGCGTGGTCGTGGCCACCTCGGCCGACGAGCGCGCCCGCACCTTCGCGCCCGGGTGGCGCCGGGTCGAGGCGGCCGAGCTGGCCGAGCTGCTTCCGGACGGCATCGACGTCCTGGTCGACCCGAACCGCCCCGAGCCGGTACGGCTGGCCGCCGCGATCGTCTGGCACGCCCTCCGGTTCGCCGACGAGGACACGGACGGATGAGCGACGACGAGTTCCTGTTCCTGCTCGACCCGCAGTGGCCGGCAGGCGAGGACGACGAACCGCCGTTCGAGGCGGTCGTCGGGGTGTGGCAGGTCGGCGCGGACGGCGAGGTGGGCGAGTTCCGGCGCAACCCGGACTACCGCCCGCACTTCCCGGACTCCCCCACCGACCCGGTCGACGCGCTGCTGCGCCTGGTCGCGGCCGGTGCGGCGCAGCCGGCTCACCTGCGGTCGGTGCTGCGCGCGTCCCCCCTGCACCTGGCCGTGAACGGCGACGGGCGGCCGCTCGTCGTCAGCGCCCCCGACGACGAGCGGTGCGTGGTGGTCGCCACCGGCGAACCCCACCGGGAGCCGGTGCCGGCGCCCGGGTGGCGGCTGCTGGACCTGGCGGAACTGGCCCGGGTGGCCGGTGACGGTGACGTGCTCGTCAACCCGGGCGGCCCGGCGCCCGCCCGGCTGGCCGCCGCCTTCCTGCACGAGACGGCGGCGACGCGATGAGCACCGGTCTGCTGCACCTGCTCTGCCTGCGTGCCGCGGGCCGGATCCCGGACGGCGACCTCGCCGGCCTGCGTGGCCTGCTCGCCCACGGCGACCACGGCGCCTGCGCCGCACGGCTGCTCGGCGCGTTCCCGCAGTCAGCGGCGGAGATCGCGGTGCTCACCGCGCTGCTGCCCCCGGAGACGCCGCTGCTGCCCGAACCGGCTGCGGACGAGAACGTGGACGCCGAACCGACGGCCCTGTTCGTCCCGTTCCCGCCGGCCGACCTGCCGCTGTACGCGACGGCCGCGCCGCCGGTGGTGGACGAGACAGCCGGTGGCACCGTGGACGACCTCGACCGGGCCCTGCTCGACGTGCTGGACCCGGCGCGCACCGCCGGGGTGTGGCGCTGCTGGCGGATCACCCGGGGGCCGGACGGCACCGTCGACGCCGTGCGGGTCTACCTGGTCGAGGCGACGGCGCCCGACGACGAACTGCCCGCGATCGCCGACCGGGGGCAGCAGGCCCTCGCCGACGCCGGGCACGCCGCGCCGGTCGAGGTGTACCGGCCCGACCTGCCGCTGCCCGCGTACCAGTGGGCGGCCCGGTCCCGGTCCGCGCTGATCTGGGCTCCTCAGCCGCCCGGCGAGGTGCACCTGGCCGCCGACGGGGACGCCCGGCTCCCGGTCGACGACGACGAGATCGCGGCGTTCGTCACCCACCTGCGGTCGGCGCCCGCCCTGACCGCGCACCTGTGCACCGACGGCACCTGGGTCTGGCCGGCCGACGTGGCCGACCGGCTGCTCGACGAGGGCGCGCTGGCCGACGAGGGTCTGCTGCGGCACCTGCGGCGGAGCCGGGCCGACCCGCCCGCGCCCGCCGACGCGGTCGCCGTCCACCGGGCGTTCGCCGCCCTGGTACGCGCGAGGGCGCTCTGACCGGTGCACGAACGCCTCGGGTCGCGGTGTCCTTCGGGCACGAGCCCCGGCGCTGCGCGGCGCTCCCGTCGGCCGCCGTGGTCGAATGCGCCGACGCCCGCCGACGAGGACGCGAGGAGGCCGGGAATGACGGACCAGGACGAGCTGCACATCGCGCTGCTGCACCTCGGTGGCCGGGTGCCGGACGCGATGCTCGCCGAGGCGCGGCTGCGGCTCGCCGACACCGGCACGGTGTCTCTCCCGGAGCCGCCCGGACCGGTCGACCTGCCGTTCACGTTCGCGTCGGCCGTACCGAATCCGCGTGTCTTCGGTGGCCGGGTGCCGCCACTGGCCGACCTCACCGGCCGCGACGGCCTGATGGACGACACCGACCGGGTCGCGGTCGCCGCGGCCCGGCAGCAGCCCGGCGCGGTGGCGCTGTGGCGCGGATGGCGGCTCGCCCCGGAGTGGGCGGCCTCGGTGATCCCGCCCGCGCCGGTCTACGTGCTGGAGACGAACGGGCCGCAGGCGGTGACGGCGGCGACAGTGATGCGGGCACTCGCCGGGGCCGGGATCTCGGCGCCGCTGGTCGAGGTGTACCGCCCCGGCGACAAGCTCCCGCCGTACGCGGCCGCGGCCCGCCGGTCCGGCGCGCTGCTCTGGGCCGGCCGGGACACCGAACCGCTGCGGATCGCCCGCGTCTTCGACGAGGTGGACGACGACGGTGCTCGCTTCGCGCCGGACCGGGAGCGGCTGTCCGGCACCGACCTCGAACGGGCGGCGGCGTACCTGGACGCGGGCACGCCGGTGCTCGCCACCACCGCGCGCGGGCCCGACGTGGTGGAGCCCGGACGCGGCCGGGTCGTGCCGATGACCTACCGCACCGACGGGCGCTGGCTCTGGCCCGAGTCCGTCGCCTACTACCTCCAGGCGTACGGGCTGGCGCCGGAGCCGGACCTCCTGGCCCACATCCGGTCACGTGGTGACCGGCTCCCGGTCACCGACCCCGCCGACGAGCACCGCGCGCTGGCGCTGCTGTTCCAGTCGTACGCCCTCGTCCCGGCGGAGGCGGACGCGGAGGCGGACGCGGAGGCGGAGGCGGACGCGTGACGATCTTCGTGGCGGTCGCGTCGTACCGGGACCGGGAACTGGTGCCGACGGTGCTGGACTGCCTGGCCAAGGCGGCGCACCCGGAGGACGTCCGCATCGGGGTGTGCTGGCAGCACCTCGGCGACGAGGACATCTCCGCCATCCGGGACCTGCCGCAGGTGGACGTGCAGGAGTACGACGCCCGGGACAGCCGCGGCGCCTGCTGGGCCCGGGACAAGACGTTCCAGCAATACCGCGGCGAGGACTGGCTGTTGCAGGTGGACAGCCACACCCGGTTCGCGCCGGGCTGGGACGTGCGGATGATCCGGATGGCGCGGGAGACGGGTGCGGCGAAGCCGGTCCTGACCGCGTACCCGGCAAGCTACGAGCCCGATCAGGAGTTTACCGGCGCGGGCGCGCCCGCCGAGATCGTCGTCAGCGACTGGACGACGTTCGGCGTACCGGTCTTCGGTCAGCGCCTGATCGAGGGGGCCGCGCCCGGCGTACCGCCCAAGCCGGCGCTGTTCCTGGCCGCCGGGTTCCTCTTCGCGCCCGGCTCGTTCGTCGCCGAGGTGCCCTACGACCCGGGCATCTACTTCCACGGCGAGGAGATCACCCTGGCCCTGCGCGCCTACACGTGGGGCTACGACCTGTTCCACCCCACCGAGGTGCTGACCTGGCACTACTACATCCGGCAGGACCGGCCGCGGCACTGGAGCGACCACGTCGAGCAGGACTGGTCCCGCTACGAGGAGCTGAGCCGTCGCCGGGTGCTCTACATGCTGCACACCCCGCCGGTCGACCGGCTCGGCATCGGGCCGGTACGCACCCTGGAGCAGTTCGTGGCGCACACCGGCTGCAACTTCACCCGGCGCACCTGGACCGACATGCTGGCCCAGGAACTCGTGCTGCTCTGATCAGCTGCCCCGCGCCGGCTCCCCGGCGCCGCTCGACCAGCGGGTCTCGGCGATGGCGGTGGCGAGCCGGTCCAGTTCCGGATGCTGCTGCGCGTACGACGTGACGTGTTCGGCCAGTTCGTGCTGGGACTGCCACCGGACCTTCCCGGCGCGCACCAGCGCCCGGTCCAGCGCGAGCGGGTCGCCGCGCAGGTGACGCCGGACGTCGACCAGGACGCCGGTGAGCGATTGCTCCTGCTCGTCGGTGCCGGGCAGCGCCGTCACCATCGCCGGCAGCGCTGCCACCGTCTCGTCGTCCATGCCCGGCACCAGGCCGATGAGCGCCTTCTCGCGCGCCTCCGGCCGGGTCTCCGCCAGGTACGCCATGCCCGCCTCGTCGGCGGCCAGGTGCCGCAGCGCGGGGTCGCGGCTCAGCTCCGCGACCGCCGCCGTCACGTCCGGGGCGGCGACGGCCGGATCGGTCGGGGGCGGGGCGGCGACGGCCGGATCGGTCCGCGTCGCGGCGGCGTCCGCCGTGACGGTGGGGACGGACGGGGCTGCCGTCCCGGTCCCGGCGGGTGCCGCCTCCGGCCGCCCGGCACCGGTCCGCGCCGACCTGCGGGCGCGCAGGCCCAGCAGGAGGGCGGCGAGCGCCGCCGGCCCGGCGAGCGTCAGCAACGCCGCCCGGCGGCCGATCCCGGCGGAGCCGGACGCCTGCGCGGCCGCCTGTGCCCGGGGCGCCTCCTCGGGCAGCACGGCGGTGACGGAGGCGGTCAGGTCGATCTCCGGCGCGACGCCGCCGGTGGTCTTCGCGGTCTTCAGCACCCGGTTGCGGACCTGCGCCGGGTCGAGATCCGGGTACGCCGACCGGATCAGCGCCGCCTGCCCCGCCACGTACGCGACGGCGAGGTGGGTGCCGGCGCCGTTCACCGGTCGCGCACCGGTGATGCCGAGGCTGGTCACGTCGACGCCGGGTGCGACCACGTCCACGCCGCCGGACCGGTAGCTGTCGGCCGTACCCCCGTCCGGCCCGATCCCCCCGACGCGCAGCACCGCGTCGTTCAGTGGCACGTCCGGGTCCGGTGGCGCCGACTCAGCGGCGGCGCCCACCACGACCACCACGCCGTCGTCGACCGCCTCGTTGACGGCGGACACCACCTCGGCCTGGCCGAGGTCCACCTGCGGCCCGAGCGCGACGACGGAGGCGCCGGAGCCGACCGCCGCCCGGATGCCCGCCACGCTCGCCGCGGTCGAGGCACCGGGTGTCCGGCCGGCTACCCGGACCGGCATGACCGCCGCGTCCGGCGCGATGCCGGCCACCGCCGACCCCTTCACCGGCTGCGCCACGATCAGCGCGGCCATCGCCGTACCGGTGCCGAGGCAGTCGGTATCACCGCGAGCGCCGCCGGTCGCCCGGTCGACACCCGTCGTCACCCGGCCGGCGAGCGGGGGCAGGCCGCCGGCGACGCCGGAGTCGACGACGGCCACGAGCTGGTCCCGGCCCCGGCTGTGCGGCCACGCCTGGTCGGCGGCGACGCGCGGACCCGCCCACTGTGACCGGGCGCGCGACGTCGCGGCGGTGCGGCACCCCTTCGGCGGGCGGACGGCCGCGTCGCCGTCGGCGGCGGGCTGCCGTCCGGCCGGCGTGGACGCGCCGGGCGCCGGCTTCGCGGCCGGCGGGACGCCCCGGCGGACCTCGCTGCCGTACGCGTCCCACGGCAGCACCAGCACCCAGCCGGCCCGGAGCCGGGAACCGTCGGTGAGGGTGGTGCCGTCCGGCTGGATCCGCCCGGCGTTGAGCGCGAACAGCTCGGCCGCCCGCGCGCCGTCGCCCAGGAACCGCTCCGCGATCTCGGTGAGGTTCTCCGGCTCGCCCTGGTGGGCCGCCTCGACCGTGTAGTACTTGACGTGGTCGCCCTCGGCGCGGGCGGCCGGCGCGAGCGGCGTCAGCGCGAGCACCGCCGACGCGACGACGGCGGCGAGCGCGGCCCGGGCGGCTGCCGGTGCGGTCCGGGTCATCCGCGACCACCTCGGCTGCCGACACCGGTCACGGGTGTGGTCCCGGACGTTGCGTGGTGCCGCGAACGCCGGGCGTCCGAACCATCCGTCATCGATCCACTCTTGAACCCGGTCGAGAAGACTGTCCTTACCAGACGGGCAGGCTAGCATCGCGGATCTCCGATGCACGAAGGGCCGCCGGAGGGTCCGGGCGCGGCATCACCGCGACCCGCTTCGGCGGACGCAGGCGAGAGGCGGCCGCCTCGGGTGCCGCGCCGTTGTGGAATTCCCACCGCGACACATTCTCGTAAACGCGTGATGACGCGTGATCGGAAGGCGGTCAATTCGGTTTCCGACAGCCGGACCGAAGAGACCACTCCGAATCATCCTTTCGATGCCGGCGATTCGCCGATAACTCATCCGCAAGCGGAGTGACAGCCGCCGGAAGGACGGTTGGCGAGTTGCGTCACACGGCATCACTGCGGGAAACGACTGTCGGCTACCGGGTAGCGCCACACGCCCTCATGGAGTAATCGCCACGAGCACGCGCCGGCCGGGCGGAGACATCCCGCGACCACCCGTCCGGCCCGGGTGAGCGGCACCTCCGGCCCGGTCCGACCCGGCAGGGTGGACAGATAGCGCGGATCCGGGTACGGACGGCCAGGTCCGACATCGCCGATCCGGACCGGGTCGGCCGGGAACACCGGAAAGGCGAGCCGGCCGCGTCCGCACGAATCGCCGCAGTGCCGCATTTCCGACTGACACGCTCAGTCGTACTGCCGTCACCCGCCGAGTCGGAAAAGCATTGACACCCCCGATCGCGGTTCGGCAAAGTTCCTTCCGCCGACCGCAACCGGAGGACACTTTCCGGCGGCTTATCGCGATCCCCGAAATCCTTTCCGCACCGATCACCATCGCCGGCGGACAACCGTGCGCCCACCCGGGCGATTCCCAGCCCGCTCGCGGGCCGGTTCCGGCCGCCTCCGAACCGAACGAAGGAGCATTTCCGTGCCCATCCAGGAATCCGAGCTCATCGACACCGTCAAGCGCGTGCTCGCCGACGTGACGCACGACGACGCCGTCCTCGAGATGGATCTCGACACCCAGCTCCGCGAGGACCTCGGGATCGACTCGATGACGTCGTTGACGTTCCTCATGGCGCTGGAGGACGCGGTCGACGGGTTCTTCGTGGACGCGACGACGCTGGAGGCCGAGCACTTCCAGACCATCGGCAGCATCTACGAGTACGTCCGGACGCAGCTGAGCACCGCGAAGATCGCCTGACCGATGACCGGCCTCTACGTACAGGCGGCGCACCACGCGGTGCTGCCCACCCGCGACGACCGGCACCCACCCCGGCCGCGCTTCGTCGAGTACCAGGCGGACCTGCACCGGATGGCCGGCGTGGTCCTCGACGAGGCCACACTCACCCGGGGCGACCAGTACACCTTCGTCGACCTGGCCGACGCGCTGGCCGACCGCACCGGACCCGGTCTCTTCCGCGACCTCGGTGTGCTCGTCACCAGCTACTGGACGCCGGAGTTCGACCCGGACGTGTCCGCGTTCGGCCCGTACCTGCACCACCGGCACCGCCTCGACTGCACCTCGTTCGACCTGGTCGACCAGGGCAGCATCTCCCCGGCGCTCGCGTTGCTGGTGCTCTGCGACTTCCTGCGGGCCGGTCCGGCGGACCGCGACGGCCTGCTGCTCAGCGTCGAGCAGACCACAGTCCCGGCCCCGGTCGGCGCCCACTTCCCCGGCCCGAGCCGGTCCACCGCCGGGGCGGTGCGGATCGGCCGCCGGCCGGCCGGAACGGAGATCCTGACCGTCACGGCGCTCGGCGAGCCGGCGGTGCTGGGCGACGACGGGGACCTGTCCCGCCTGGTCGCGCGCTGGTGCGCGGAGTACGACGTGGACCCGGCGGAGCTGACCGTGCGGGTCAACCGGGCCACGTTCCTCTACCGGCGGTGGGCCTACGCGTACGGGCCGGACTCCTGGCCGTGCCGGGTCGAGTTCCTGCCGCCCGAGCGCACCTGCACCGGGCTGTTCCGCTGGCTCGGCGCCGAGTCCACCACCCCGGCCGGCGGTTACGTCGCCTACGTCGAGGAGGACGTGGAGAGCCTGTCCGCCGCCGTGGTGCTGACCCGGGCGGTGACGCCGTGACGAACGTGCTGCGACTGCCCACCCGGCCCGCCGGGCCGGCCACCGACCCGGTCGCCGTCCGGTTCACAGTCGGCGCCGCCGTTGCCCGGGCCTGCGAGACCGGCGCGCTGCCGGCCGGATCCGGCCAGGCCGCCGGGTACGCCGGGCTGGTGCTCGCCGACCGCGACGCGGCGCCGGTGGAGGCGTTCGACCTCACCACGGGCGCCGTCCTCGGGGCGGAACGGCTCACCGTCGTACCCCATGAGCTGCTGACCCGCGCGGGCCTGGTGGTGCTGCGGTACCGGGCGGCCGGCGGACCGGCCGACGCACCGGCCCTGCGGCTGTTCCGGCAGGCCCTCGCCGACGCCGAGCGGGACGCGCTCGGCGAGGCGGTCCGCTGGTGCCGGCGGTTCCTCGCCGGCCGGCGTTCGGCCGGTCAGCGGCTCAGTGCCCACCCGGTGGTGGCCCACCAGATGGCCGGGCTGGTGGCCCGGGCCGCCGCCCTGCGCCAGACCGACGCGGCCGCCGCGCTCGCCGAACCGGCGGGCCGGGCCTGGTGGGTCCGGGAGGTCGACGGGCTGGCCCGCGACCTGATCCGGATGGCCGGCGGCCGGTCCGTCCTCGCCGGGCAGATGGCGCAGATGCGCACCGCCCTGCTCTACGCCAACCGGATCTACCTGGACGGTGCCCCGTGTTCCGACTGAATCCCGACCGCTTCGCCGCCCGCTACGGGCCGGAGTGGCTGGCCGCGGCCAGCTGGTACCGCGAGAACTCGCCGGCCGTGCCGGACGATCCCGACCTGGTGCTGCGGCACCTCGACCACCCGGCGGTCGCGCAGAAGATCGAGGCCGAGTTCGCGGCGGACACCCGCCGGCGGGCCGCGATGTTCGAGGCGCTCAGCTACGGCAGCGCGAGTTTCCTGCTCACCACCCCGGGCCCGTCGCTGTCCGGTGTGCTGCTGGACGCGCTGGGCACACCGCGGCAGCGGGCCTGGTTCCGGGAGCTGGTGTCCACCACCCGGTGCCGCACGTTCTTCGCGGTCACCGAGCCCGGACGCGGCTCCGACGCCGCCCACCTGGACACCACGCTGCGCGACGGCCGGCTGACCGGCGAGAAGCTGCTGTTCGGCAACGGGGCGGTGGCGCCCGTCGGCACCGTCCTCGCGCGCACCGGCGACGGTCCGCTGGACCTGGTGGCGGTGCTGATGACGCCGGAGCTGATCGAGTCCGGCGCGGTACGACGACGCGTGCTCCCGATGTTCGCCCTGCCCGGCGCGCAACTGTCCGAGCTGCGCGTCGACGGACTGCGGGTGCCGCCGGAGGCGGTGCTCGGCAGCCACCTGAAGGCCACCGAGCGCGGCATGATGGGCATGCTCAAGACGTTCCACCGCTTCCGGCCCGGGGTGGCGGCGATGGCGCTCGGCCACGCCCAGGCCCTCGTCGACTACGTCCGGGACCACGTCGGCGCCGCCCGCCCGGAGCTGGACCGGTTCGACCAGATGCTGGAGCGGTCGCGTGAGCTGAACGCCGCCGCCGCCCGCGAGGTCGACGAGGAGCCGCTGCGCGGCGCGCTGGTGTCGCTGGCGAAGCAGCGGGCCACAGCGGCGGCCGAGGAGGTGGCCGCGGTCCTCGCCCGGGAGCTGCCGGTGGCGGCGCTCGTCGACCACCCGTGGCTCGCCCGGTCCCTGACCGACGTGGTCGCGTACGAGTTCATGGAGGGCACCACGCCCATCCAGCTCGCCAACGTGCACGCCGGCTATCTGCGCCGGGAGGTGCCGGTATGACAGCCGTCGACCAGTCGCGCCCGGCCGGGGACAGCGCCGCGCCGCCGGTGCTCGGGCCGGTGCTGGCGATCGCGCTGCCGGTGCTGCTCGCGTCGCTGGCGAGCCTGGTGGCGCCGCTGCTGAACACCGCCGTGATCGGCCGGCACGATCCGGCCTACCTGTACCCGCTGGCGCTGGTGCTGCCGATGATCCTGTTGCAGAACTCGGTGAACGAGAGCCTGCGTGTCGCGTCGGTGGCGTTCGCCGCCCAGGCGTCGGGCAGCGGCGACCTCGACACGTACGCGCGGCGGCAGCGGACCGTGCTCGTGCTCGGCGTGGCGGTCAACCTCGGCGTGGCGCTGCTGTTCCTGGTGGCGCACCCGCTCTTCCTCGACCTGTACGCGGTGCCCGCCGGTTCGCGCACCCTGGTGTACGCGTTCGTCCAGCTCAACACGCTCACCGGCGCGGTGCTGGCGGTGAGCGTGGCGCTGATGTCGAGCCTCTACGGGCTGCGGCAGGTACGCGCGGTGACCGTCGGCACGCTGGTGAGCCTCGGCTCCGGGGTGGTGCTCACCGCCGCGCTCGTCGGCTGGCTCGGCGTGTTCGCCCTGCCGGCGGCCACCGCCACCACCGCGACCGCCACAGCGGTCTGGGCGTCCCGCCGCCTGGCCCGCTGCGGGGTGCGGCCCTGGGCCCGGATCGGGCTGCGCGCACCGGTCCGCCGGTCCTGGCGGGAGGTCTGCCGGATCAGCGTGCCGGTGAGCCTGGGCTACCTGCTGCTGTTCGGCAGCGGGCTGGTGCTGACCCGGATCCTCGCCGGCTACTCCCCGCTGACAGTGGCCGGGTACGGCGTGGCGTACCGGGTGCAGAACCTCGTGCTGCTGCCGGCCATCGCACTCGGTGTGGGCGCCGGCATCACCGTCAACCGGCTCGCCGCGCAGCGCCGGGGCGGGCGGGTCGGACCGTCGGTCGTCGCCGCGGTCGGGCTGTCGGCGGCGGTGTTCGCGGTCGTGGCCGCCCTGGTCTGGCTGCTCCGCGGGCCCGGGACCGGGCTGCTCACCGGCGATCCGGCGGTGGCCCGGGCCGCCGCCGACTACCTCGGCCACCTGGCGCCGGCCTATCTGGTCGCCGGTCCGCTGCTCACCCTGTCGATCTTCCTGGAGGAGACCGGGAACGGGGTCCGGGCGCTGGTCGTGAACGCCACGCTCACAGTCGTCCAGCTCGCCCTGGCCGCCGGGCTGGCCCGCGCCGGGCATCCGGTGTCCCACGTCTACCTCGCGCTGGCCGTGGCCCACCTGCCGGCCGTCGGCTTCGTCGTCCACGAGCTGCTCCGCGCCCGCCGCCTCGGTGGGCGGGTCAGCGCCATCCCCACGAGCTGAAGGAAACACGATGCACCGAACCCTGTACGACGTCCTCACCGCCACAGTGGACAGTCATCCCGACAAGCTCGCCCTGATCGCGGGACCGCACCGGCTGACCTACCGCGACCTGGCGGCACGCGTGGCCGGCCTGGCCGGCCGCCTCCAGGCCGACGGCGTGCGCCCCGGCGACCGGGTGGTGATCTGCGCCGGGAACCGGGTCGAGACGGTGACCGCCTTCTGGGCGGCGCTGGCCGCCGGCGGGGTGGCCGTGGTGGTCGGCCACGAGCAGCGGCCCGAGCGGGTACGCCACGTGCTGGCCGACTGCGCCGCCACCGTCCTGCTCGCGCTGGAGCCGATGGCGCGCTCCCTGACCGGCCTGGGCCTGCCGGCGTCGGTCCGGGCGGTGCTGCCGGTCGGCGCCGAGGACACCCTCTTCGCCGGTACGCCGGCACCCGTCGACGTGATCAGCGAGGATCTGGCCGCGCTGGTCTACACGTCCGGCTCCACCGGCGACGCCAAGGGCGTGATGCTCAGCCACGCGAACATGCTGACCGCGCTGGACTCGCTCAACGAGTACCTGCGCAACGGCCCGGAGGACGTGTTCCTCTGCGCCCTGCCGCTCGCCTTCGACTACGGGCTCTACCAGATGATCATGGCGTTCTCGCAGGGCGCGACGCTGGTCCTGGAGCGGGACATGAGCCTGCCGTTGCAGGTCGTCAAGGACATCGCCCGCTACCGCTGCACAGTCGTGCCCGGCGTGCCGGTGCTGTTCGAGCTGGTCGAGCAGTTCAGCCGCTTCGGCATGCCGGACGTGAGCAGCGTCCGCTGCCTGACCAACACCGGCGCCGCGCTGCTGCCCCGGCACATCGCCGCGATCCGCCGGCTGTTCCCCGGCGCGGACATCTACTCGATGTACGGCGTCACCGAGTGCAAGCGCTGCACCTACCTTCCGCCGGAGCTGCTCGACGCCAAGCCGGGCAGCGTCGGGCAGGCCATCCCGAACACCCAGATCCTGGTGGTCGACGAGCAGGACCGGCCCTGCCCGCCGTACCAGGTGGGGCAGCTCGTGGTGCGCGGCGGCACGGTGATGCAGGGCTACTGGGGACTGCCGGACGAGACCGCCCGCAAGATCCGCGAGCACCCGGTACGCGGCGGCCGCTGCCTCTACACCGGCGACTACGGCTACCTCGACGAGGACGGCCACTTCTTCTTCAAGGGCCGGATCGACGAGGTGATCAAGGTCCGGGGACGCAAACTGATCCCCCGCGACGTCGAGGAGGTCCTGCGGTCCGTGCCGGGCGTCGCCGAGGCGAGCGTGGTCTGCACCGCCCTCGACGACGGCGACCACGACATCGCCGCCTTCGTCGCCGCCGACCCGGCCGCCGTCGACGCGTCCGCGCTGCGTGCGGCCTGCCGGTCCGGCCTGGAGACCTGGCAGCGGCCCACCCGGTACGAGGTGCTCGCCACGCTGCCGCGCAACAGCAACGGCAAGGTGGACAAGCCCGAGCTGCTGCGCCGGTACCCGGTGCCCACTGCGGCCCTGGCACCGGCCGGTGCGCCGTGCTGAACCTGACCGCCGTGCAGGCCGTCGTGCCGGACGACCGGCCCAGCCTCTTCGCCCTCGCCGGCCGGTACGACATGCCGCGCGCCGAGCTGGCCGTGTTCCACCGGATCTACGGCCTCGACCGGGTACCGGTGTGGTCCGGCGACACCGCCGCCCTGGTCGAGGAGACGGTGGCGAACCTGCTCAAGGAGTCGGGTGTGGACTCCGGCCGGGTCCGCTGGCTGGTGCACGCCCACACCGGCACCCACCAGGACGTGGTGGGCCGCGCCGGCCTGGCCCGGATCTGCCGCCGGCTCGGGCTGGACCGGGCGCAGTCGTTCGGCATGACCACCAACAACTGCGCGTCGACGGTGTCCGCCATGCGGGTGGTCGACCGGCTGCTGGCCCGGGGTTCGGCCACCGACGTGGCGATCGTGGTGACAGCCGACGTCGCGTTCACCCCGATCATGCAGGTGATCCCGAACAGCTCGGTCACCGGCGACGCCGGGGTCGCCTGCCTGTTCAGCCGCCGCGACGCCGGTCACCGCGTCCTGGCCGCCCGGATCGACACGTACGGCCGGCACGCCGCCTGTCAGTGGCAGGACGAGGCGGCCAACGCCGAGTTCGAGGCCGAGTATCCGGCGCGGCTCGCCGACGTGATGCGCCGCGCGCTCGACGACGCCGGGCTGACCTGGCCGGACATCCGCATGGTGCTGCCGCACAACGTCAACACATTCTCCTGGAAGCAGGTCGCGGCGCGCGCCGGCATTCCGTTCGAGTCGGTCTACCTGGACCAGGTGCCGCACACGGCGCACTGCTTCGGCGCCGACATCTTCCTCAACCTCGCCGCCGCCGACCGCGCGGGCCTGCTGCGGCCCGGTGACCGGCTGATGCTCGCCACGGTCGGGCTCGGCGCGGTCTTCGCCGCCGTGGTGCTGGAATACGGGAGTCACACATGACCATCGGATACCGCGCCGAGCTGCGCGACCGGCTGCTGGCCGCCGCCCGGCGGCACCCGGAGCGTACGGCGCTCTGGGTCGAGGACCGCGCGTACACGTACCGGGAGCTGTTCGCCCGCGCCGACACCCTGGCCGGCCGGCTCGACGAGCGGGACGAGCCGTTCTGCCTGGTGTACTGCGGCCGGAACCTGACCCGGTACGTCGCGATCCTGGCGAGCCTGCTGGCCGGCAAGGCGTTCGTGCCGATGTGCCCCACGTCGCCGCCCGCCTACTGCGAGAAGGTGCTCAAACGGCTCGACGGACAGGTGGTCGCGGTCCTGGACAGCGGTGACCCGGACCAGGACGACCGGCTGCGGACGATGATGGCGCCGCCGGCGCCGGTGCTCGACCACGGCCCCGGGCCGCGGTGGGAGGGCGAGCCCCGGCGGCCGCAGGGCGGCGCGTACCTGATGTTCACCTCCGGCAGCACCGGGGTGCCCAAGGCCGTCCTGGTCACACTGGACAACCTCACCGCGTACCTGGACGGCGCGATCGAGCTGTTCGGCCCGACCTGCGAGGACCGGTTCGCCCAGGTCAACAACTTCACGTTCGACCTGTCGGTGCATGACATCGCGCTGCCGTGGACCGTCGGCGCGGCCGTGTACGCGCTGCCCGACCAGGCCGTCTACAAGCTCCCCGCGCTGGTACGGGAGCACGCGCTGACCTTCTGGCTGTCCGTGCCCACCACCGGCGTCAGCCTGCTCGACCTCGGCCTGCTCCGGCCAGGCGCGCTGCCCAGCCTGCGCCGGACGCTGTTCTGCGGGGAACCGCTGCCCCGGCGGCTCGCGCAGGCGTGGCACGCCGCCAACCCGGACGGGGAGCTGTTCAACGTGTACGGGCCGACCGAGTGCACGATCGCGGTGACCTCCTTCGGCTGGCGGCCGGACCAGGACCTGCCGGACGTCGTGCCGATCGGATGGCCGTACCCCCGGCAGGAGGTCCGCGTCGTCGGCGCCGACCTGGCCGGGGTGGCCGCCGGGCAGACCGGCGAGTTGCTGCTGCGTGGCAGCCAGCTCGTCCCGGGCTACCACGGCGACCCGGAGCAGACCGCGGCCCGGTTCGTCGAGCTGCCGGACGCGCCAGGACGCTGGTACCGCACCGGCGACCTGGTCGCCCACGACCCGCGCTGGGGGCTGGTGTTCAAGGGCCGCCGCGACGACCAGATGCAGGTCCGCGGGCACCGGGTGGAACGGCTCGAGGTGGAGACCCTGCTGCGGCAGGTGCTCGGCACCGAGGCCGTGGCGGTGGTCGGCTGGCCGGTGGCGCCGGGCGGCCTCGTCCAGGGGCTCGTCGCGTTCGTCGCGGACACCGCGACGCCGGTGCCCGAGATGCGCCGCCGGATCAGCCGGGAACTGCCCGAACACCTGTGGCCGAGCCGGATCCACGTCGGCCCGCTGCCGCAGAACCGCAGCCTCAAGGTGGACTACCCGCAGCTGCGGCGCCGGCTCGAGGAGGAAGCGTGACCGCCGCCGTGCGGACACCGGCCGCCGGGCTGGACCGGATGCTCGCCACCTACCGCCGGCACACCCCGATGACCGAACCCGGACCGCACGCCGAGGCGCTGCGCCGGCTGCCGGCCGACGTGCCGGCCCTCGTGGAGGTCATCGGCGGCCTCTTCGCCCACTACGAGCTGGACCCGCCCGCGGCCGGCTGGAAGCCCGGACCGGACCGGCTCGCCGAGGTCGACCTGCGCACCACCCGGCGGATGCTCGACCGGGTGCTCGCCCTCGACCCGGCGCCGCTGACCCGGGCCCGGCCGCTGCACCGCCGCTGGCTGGGCGTCTGCCGGGACGCGAGCCTGCTGCTCTGCGCCGTGCTGCGGGAGCAGGGGGTGCCGGCCCGGCTGCGGTACGGCACCGCCCACCACCTGTACGTGCCCTACCGGCCGATGCACGACCACGTGGTGGTCGAGTACTGGTCGGCCGGCGAGGGCCGGTGGCGGTACGCCGACGGCCGGATGTACCGGACCGCCCGGGACACCTTCCAACTGCCCGACCACTACCGGGACGACGTTCCGGAGTCGGTGTTCCTCACCGGCGCCCGCGCCTGGCGCCGGGCCCAGGAGGGCGAGCGTGCGGCGCTGCGCCTCAGCGGCCTGATGCTGAACGCCGACGCCGGCCGCTGGCAGGCCCGCAACCTGTTCCTGTACGACCTGGCCGCCCTCGCCGGCTGGGAACCGCTGATGTGGGACGCCTGGGGCTACATCCGCCGGGCCCGCCCGCAGTCCCGCCCGCGCGGGTTCCTCCAGTACCGCAAGCTCGGCCGGCTCGCCGCGCTCGACGACCGCGATCCGGAGCAGTGGCGCGAGCTGCTGCTCCGCTACCGGGCCACCCGCCTGGTCCGGGTGCCGGCCCGGGTGCTGTCGTGCAGCCCGGTCAACGGCCGCCGCGTCGTCGCCGCGCCGCCCGCCCGGAGGACACCCGATGATCGCGATTGACGCGGTGGTACGCGTGGAACCGGAACGACGGCTGTCGGTCACCGACGACCACGCGCTGCTCGGCCTCACCTCGGCCCGCGCCCGGGTGTACGGCCGGCTCTACGGCTACGACCGGATCCCGGTGGCCGCCGCCGGGCAGGAGTTCCCGATGCTGCTGGACGCCGTCCGGCGGCTGCTCGACGAGGCGCGCGTGACACCGGACCGCGTGGCGGTGGTGGTGCACGCGCACACCGGCCCGTACATCGGACCGGTGGGCGCCGGCCTGCCCCGGCTGGTCGCCCGGCAGCTCGGCGGCGACACGCTGTGCTTCGGCACCCAGTCCAACAAGTGCGTCTCCAGCATCAGCGCGCTGGACCTGATGGACCGGCTGCTCGCGGGGCGGCCCGGCGACGCCGTCGGCGTCCTGCTGATCGGCGAGACCGCCGACAGCCCGGATCTGCGGGTGCTGGACACCGGCATCGCCGGGGACGTGGCGTGCGCGGTGCTGCTGCGCCGAAACGGGCCCCGCGACCGGGTGCTCGCCCACGCGGTCGCCACGCACGGCCAGTACGCCGGCGGCATCTACACCGAGCCCGGCGCGCCGAGCCGCCAGGAGTACGAACGCCGCTTCCAGGAGCATCTCGGCGACGTGGTCGACCGGACGCTGCGGCGGGCCGGACGCCGTCCCGACGAGCTGACAGTCCTGTTGCCGCACAACGTCAACGTCAACGTGTGGCGGGCGGCGGCCGGCGTGATCGGCGTACCGGCCGATCGGATCGTGCTCGACAACGTGCCCCGGTACGGCCACTGCTTCGGCGCCGACATCTTCCTGAACCTGGACACCGTCCGGCCCCGGCTGCGCCCGGGTGACCTGGCCCTGATGGCGTCCGTCGGGGTCGGCGGCACGTTCGGCGCCGTCCTGCTCGAACACTGACCCGCGAGGAGAGTCGCGTGAAGAAGCTGTACGTCATCCTCATCAACGACAACGTGATCCGATCCGGCCTGGCCGACCTGGGCCGGCTCGCGGACGCGGAACTCTGGCTGGTCTCCAGCCCGCACTACGCGCGCCGGCTCACCGACGAGCAGCGCGCCGCGTACGCCCGGATCGTCGTGCCCGACGACATGGAGACGACCGACCTGGTGGCGTTGCTGGACCGGGAGCTGCCCCGCCCCCGGCCGGAGCAACTCCGGTTCCTCACCAACGACGAGTCCTGCGAGCTGATCTGCGCGCGACTCGCCGAGCACCTCGGCACGGCCGGCTGGCCGGCCGCGCGCCTGCTGCCGTTCGTGGACAAGATGGCCAGCAAGGCCGCGCTCGCCGGCAGCGGGCTGCGGCTGCCGCGGCACCTGCGCTTCGACCGCGACCGGCACGCCGCCGACCCGCGCGGCTACTGCGAGCGGATCGCCGCGGAGATCGGCTTCCCGATGGTGGTCAAGCCGGTCGACAGGTACGCCAGCATGGACGTGCGGCGGCTGGACGGGCCGGCGGCGTTGCGCGCCTGGGCGAGCTGGGCGTCCTCGCCGAAGGACCGCAACAGCTACGAGGTGGACGAGTTCGTCTCCGGCACGCTCTACAACTTCGACGCGCTGGTGCAGGACGGCCGGGTGGTGTGGAGCAACGTGTGCGCCAACCTCAACCCCTGCATGGAGTTCGCCGCCGGACGGTCGCTCGGCGTGTGGACGCTGCCCGCCGACGACCCGACGGCCGTGCGGGTGTCCGGGTTCGGCCACCGGGCGCTCGCCGCGCTGCGGCCACCGGACGGCGGCGTACACATGGAGGTGTTCGGCACGCCCGACGGCGAGCTGGTCTTCCTGGAGGTCGCGGCCCGGCCGCCCGGCGGCGAGATGCGCGCCGTCTACCTGCGCACCCACGGCGTCGACATCGACCTCGCGCACTACCTGCTGCGGGCCGGCGAGCCGTACGACGTGCGGGCCCGGCCGACCGGCGAGCTGGGGGCCTGGGTGATCACCCCTCGTCACGCCGGCCGGGTCAGCGCCGTCGACCTGCCCGCGCTGCGCAGCGAGCACACCGTGCAGGTGCACGTGTCGGTCGGCGAGACCGTCGCGCGCGCCAGCGCGCACATCGTCGAGCCGCCCTCCGCCGTGTTCATGGTCTACGGCGCCGACCGGGTCGCCTTCGGCCACGACATGGACCTGCTGCGTGACCTCACCCTCTACCGCGTGGAGCCCTGATGGACCTGAACCTCGCCGCCGACATCGCCGGCCGCACGCCCTTCTACCTGTACGACTTCGCCGCCGTCCGCCACCGGGTCGCCGAGCTGCGGGCGGCCCTGCCCGACGGTGTGCTGCTGCACTACGCGATCAAGGCCAACCCGATGCCGGCCCTGGTGCAGCGCCTCGCGCCGCTCGTCGACGGACTCGACGTGGCCAGCCACGGTGAGCTGCTGACCGCGCTCGGCACCGCCGTCGACCGGGAGCAGATCAGTTTCGCCGGGCCGGGCAAGCGCGACCCGGAGCTGGCCGCCGCGATCGCCGCCGGCGTGGTGGTCAACGTCGAGTCCGGCGACGAGCTGGCCCGGCTGCGCCGGATCGAGACGGCGGTCGGGCGGTCCGTCCGGTTCGCGCTGCGGGTCAACCCGGACTTCCAGCTCTCCGGTTCCGGGATGACGATGGGCGGCGGCGCGACCCAGTTCGGCATCGACGCCGAGGCGGTCGGCGAGGTGCTGCGCGGGCCGGGCCGGCGCGGACTGTGCGGGCTGCACATCTTCGCCGGGTCGCAGAACCTGCGCCTGGACGCGCTGACCACGGGGGTCAGCCAGACGTTCGAGCTGGCCGACCGGCTGGTACGCGAGCACCGGCTGGACCTCGCGCACGTCAACATCGGCGGCGGGCTCGGCATCCCGTACTTCCCCCGTGACGAGGCGCTGGACCTGGCCGCGTACGGCCGGCACCTGGCCGTGGAGGTGGAGCGGTGGCGCCGCCGCCACCCGGACACCGCTGTCGTGCTGGAGCTGGGGCGGTACCTGGTCGGCGAGGCGGGTGTCTTCGTCAGCCGGGTGGTCGAGCGCAAGCACTCGCGCGGCGAGACGTTCCTGGTGGTCGACGGCGGCATGCACCACCACCTCGCCGCCTCCGGCAACTTCGGCCAGGTGGTACGCCGCAACTACCCGGTGTCCGCTGTGACCGCGAAGCCGGCCGACGAGCGGGAGACGGTCACAGTGGTCGGACCGCTCTGCACGCCGCTGGACACGCTCGGCCGGCGGGTGGAGCTGCCCCGGTGCGAGGTCGGCGACCTGGTGGTGGTGCACCAGTCCGGGGCGTACGGGCCGACCGCCAGCCCGGTGCACTTCCTCGGCCATCCGGCGCCGGTCGAGGTGCTGCTCTGAGTGGGCACGGCGCTGCGCTGCACCGCGACGGCCGGCACACCCGCCAGAGCGTCCTAGGACATTGGTGTGCCGGCTGCCGCGGGAGGTCGGCCTGTGGGTAGGCGTGTTCAGACCGGCCGGACGCAGCTCACGGGCAGGGTCCGCCCGCGCAGACGTCGATCACCTTGCCGGTGAGCAGGAACACCGCCTTCTGCCGCTGCGCGCCGGGCTGAGCGCGCGGGAACTCGTGCGAGTCCTCGCCGTACTCCGGTCCGGCGGGGGCCAGGTTGGTCGGCGGCGGCGCGTACGCGGCGCCGCTGTTCCAGACCACCATGGCCGAGCCGGCGTACGGGTACCTGCGGATCGGCGCGATGCCCCAGAACGGCCGCACGTCCGGTGACCAGCCGTCGGCCAGCGCCGGGGCGTGCAGGCGGGCGCCGATGGTGCGGGCCTGGACCTCCGCCGCGGCGGTCGAGACCTGCTGGTCGGCGAAGGCCACGTGCATCAGCACCCGGTGCGCCGGGGTACGCGGCAGCGGCCGGCCGGTCATGTGCTGGGCGTACCCGTTGGCCTCGGACCGGTCCCACAGCATCTGGAGCAGACCGAAGATGAGCTGCTGGTCGATGCGGTCCGGGTAGTAGCCGTCCATCACGGACTGGAACGGGGCGAAGTCGACGCTGCGTTGCAGCAGCGTGGAGTAGTTCATCGCGGGCACGCCGAGCACCGAGCGGGTCCAGTCCTGGGCGACGGCGGTGAGCGCGCCGCCGTTGATGCCGCCCTGGCTGTTGCCGTCGTAGTGCAGCCCGCCGGCCACGTCGATCAGCGGTCGCCCGGCGGCGTCGCGGAACGCCGGGTGGGCGGCGAACCCGCTGCGGTGGATCATCGTCCGGCCCAGGAAGAGGAAGTTCAGGAAGCTCTGCTGGAGCCGGTCGGCCACCGCGGGGAAGGCGCTGAGGTCGGTGAAGGCGCCCGCCACGTACGGGACGTCGGCGGCGGCCATGCCGATCCAGCTCGTGGCGCAGAAGGTGAAGTCGTACGTCTGCGACATGGTCTTGACGTTGCCGGCGTTGACCTCGGTCGGCCGGCCGAGCAGGCCGTGGCCGTAGAGCGAGAGGTGGGCCGGCTTCGCGGCGGACGCGCTGCGCGGGATGTTGCAGACGAAGTCGGCCGCCACCGTCGTGCCGGACGGTGTGGGCAGCGCGTCCGGCGCCGGCGAGGTGCCGTCGCCGCCGGGCGGCCCGTAGTGCAGCCGGGAGCCCGGTCCGCCGTCACCGGTCAGGTAGGACGGTACGGCGACGGTGCCGGTCACCTGCCGGGCGATCAGCGGATCCTGCTCCGGCGTGTAGTCGGTGACCTGGTTGACTGTGAACGAGGGCGCGCGGCGGCCGAGCGCGGCGAACGCGCCGTCCCGGACCGCGAGCATCCGCCCGGTGAGGCCCTGCCGGCTGGCCACCGTGAAGTCCCAGGCCAGGTACAGGCTGTGCCGCTTGACACCGGCCCGGCTCAGGTCGGCGAGGATCCGCCTCATCTGCGGCGCGCGCGGGTCACGCCGGTCCAGGCCGGCGCCGGTCACGTACGCGCGGAACGCCTTCGGCGCCGGGATCAGCGCGCCGTCGCCGTCGCGCATGCCGCGCAGGCCGACGACGTACCTCGTGCCCTCGGTCAGCGCGACCGCCGGCCGGATGATCAGCGCCTGCCGGTCCGGGTTGCCGGCGGCGTGCGCGTCCAGTTCCGCCCAGTAGGGCGTGCGCCTGCCGGTGCGGGCGTCGAGCAGCACGATCGGCGCGTCCGGCGCCAGCGAGCGGCCCACGTCGGTGACCGGCGCGATCCGCGTCCGCTCGGCGTCGAGGCCGGGTACGCGCGCCAGGATCGGCGATCCGGGGCTGAACCCGTCCTGCCGGTTCCACTCCGCCGGGTCGATCGGCACGCCGAGCACGTTGGCGGGCATCGCGGAGGCCGCGAACCGGACCCGCTTGCCGGTCGGGGTGCTGCGGTCCGGGACGGTGAAGTAGTCGTTGGGGAACGGCAGCAGGCAGGCCGCCGGGTCGATCGGGTCGCAGGACCGCTGCCCGGCCGGTGCGGGAGGCGCGGACGGCGCCGCGGCGGCGCCGGAACCGAGCAGCACGGCCGATGCGGTCACCAACGCGGACACGGCGAGACGGAGCCGTCTGGGGGTGGGCACGCGTGTCTCCTTCGACAGCGGACGGTGGTGTTCTTCCTACGCCCGTGACCGGATCTCGGCAAGGGCCCGCACATCGACAGGGTCGCGAAGCACTACGTGGTGTGACGGGCGCGGCCTCCCGCCGTCCGCCTCTTCCCGGCGGCGGACGGCGGGAGGGGCGCCGGGCTAGCCGACGACCACGACGCGGCCCTGGTTCAGCGGTTGCAGGTGCGCCGGGTCGAGATCGTCCGGTGCGCCCCGGCCGCTGTCGTAGACGACGCGCCCTCCGTCGCTCTCCCAGATCCTGATCCGGAACCGGTCCACGTCACGTCCGTCCGGGGAGTCGGCGACAGTGAGCTGGTACGCGTACCCCGGCCGGCCGTTCACCGTGCCCTCACCCTGGTACCGGCCCACCGATCCGGCGACGGTCAGACGCTCGTGTGTCGTACCGGCGAACGTGAACTCGCGTCCCGGCAGCCGGAAGGTGGTCGCGCCGAACGGCGTGGGTGAACCCTTCACCAGGCCCGCGACGAAGGCGAACTCCCCCGGCCCGGTGGCGGCCACGTCGGCGCTGAGCGCGCCCGCCGGTGAGACGATCGCGCCGGCGCCGGCCACCGTCACGTCCGACGGGTCGTAGACCACGATCCGTACCGTCTGCTGCCCGGTTCCGCCGTCGTCGCCGGTCACCGTGAGGCGCGCGACGTGCACGCCGGGCCGGAGATCGCCGGTGGCGACGCAACCGCCCTCGTTGCGGTCCTCGCTGACCGCACCGGGCGTGGCCGGGGCCGGACCCCCGCCGTCCCAGTCGACCGCGCAGCGGTGGGTGTCCGGCACGCCCGGGTCGGTGAACGTGGCCCGCACGGTGACCGGACCGGCCACCCGCAACTCCTCGTCCAGTGCGATCGGGCTCACCTCGATCGGCCGGTTCGCCACGGTGACTGTCACCGTGTCGGTGGCGGTGCCGTGGCGGGCGTCGGTGGCGGTCAGTTCCAGCCGGTACGTGCCGGCCCGGTCGGCGCGGAACGACGGCGTGCGGGCCGGACCCTCCAGCCGCAGGCCGCCGCCGAGGCCGCCACCCTCCGGCTGGGCGAGCACCGTCCAGGACAGGGTCACCGGATCGCCGTCCGGGTCGGTGGTCCGGGTCGCGTCGAGGGTGACGGTGTCGCCCTCGACGGCGGTCCGGTCCGGCCCGGCGTCGGCTGTGGGCGGGCCACCGGCCGGCAGGACCCGGCCCACAGTCACCTCGGTACGCGCGGTGGCCCGCAGGCCGTCGGCGTCGGTGGCGGTGACCGTGAGGACGTGCCGTCCCTCGCTGAGCTGCCCCGGCGTACGGGTGGCGCCGGTGCCGAGGTCACCGTCACGGTCGGAGGTCCAGCGCACCGCCGACCCGTCCAGGTCGCCCTGTTCCGGGTCGGTGACGGACGCGGCGAGCGTGACCGTCTGCCCGGTGGCGAAGAACGTGCCGCCCATCGGAGCGGTGATCCGTACCGCCGGGTTCTTGCCGGCGACAGTGAGCGGACCGCTCGTCGCGTCGGCGGTGTGCACACCGTCGGTGACCCGTACCCGCAGCCGGCCGGTGGCCGCGCCGCCGGTGCCCGCGAGCTGCGCGGCGTCCAGCGTGTACGACGTCCCGGTGAGCCCGGTGGCCAGCACCCGCCAGTCGTCGGCGCCGTCCGGGCTGTACAGGACGCTCGCGGTGACCGGACCGCCGTCGGCGTCGCCGGCGCTCCAGCCCACAGTGACCGGCCCGGTGGCCGGCACCGACGCGGGCGGCGCCTCGCCCGCCAGCGCCACGACGGGCGGGTTCGCCGACACCGGGAGGGTGGCGAGGTCCCGCCCGGCGCGGGTGTCCACGAGCGTCACCCGGCGGGTGCCGGGGGCGAAGTCGACGACCTCGTGGAAGGGACGTGTCGCGGCGTGCTCGGTGGCCGCCGGGGTGAACGGGTGCTCGGCGAGCGTCGCCCCGGCGGCGTCGAGCAGCCGCAGCGCGTACGGGCCGGGCGTGGTGGCCGGGCGCTGGGTGGTGCGGGTCAGGCGCTGCCCGGTGAGGGTGGCGGTGCCGTCGCCGACGGCGCCGGACAGCGCCAGCAGGTCACCCGTCGCGCCCTGCTGGGCGGGCGGGTTCTGGACGCGGTTGCGCCACAGCCGCCACAGGTCGTCGGAGACCCAGGTGTTGCGGCAGTAGCTCATCAGGTCGGCGACCGGCGGGCTGGTGTCCGGCGCCCAGACGATCCGGCGCGGAGCGCCGACCGAGGCGTCACCGATGTCGTAGCCGGCGAAGCCGGGATTCGCCGGGTCCGGCCCGCCGATGGTGCCGCGCGGGTACGGGTAGGACCGGGGCCCGGTCTCGTCGCCGGGATTGTCCGTGCACTCCACGTGCCCGGCGCCGAGCAGGTGCCCCAGCTCGTGCAGGATGGTCGTGGGGTTGTGCGCTCCGCCGACCGCCACCCATCCGGGGATGTTCTCGGCGATGCCGCCCATCCGGTCCCGGTTCACCATGACCAGGTGGTAGACGCCGGGCTCCCGCGTCCCTGCCGTCGCCTGCCGGTAGCGGTCGAGCACCGAACGCGCGTCCTGCGCGTCGAGGAAGAAGCTGTCGTCACCGATCCAGAAGAACGGGTGGTCGTCGCGGTAGTCGGCGCGGGTGACCTCCAGCCGGCTCGTCGGCAGCGTGCGCCGCAGCAGCGACTCGGCCCGGTCCAGGTCGGACTCGGGAGGCAGCACTGTCTGTCCGTCGCGCTGGTAGCCGAACCGGATCAGCTTGACGCGAACCGGTTGGGACGCCTGGAAGCGCACCGTGCGCTCGGTCACGTTGTCCAGGTGGTCGGGCTCGGTGACCCGGCGGTCCGGGTTGATCTCGACCCGCAGCCTGACCTGGCCCTCGCTCGTCCACTGGGTGGGCAGCTCGAACAGGAACCCGCCGCCCAGTTGTCCGCGTCGCACCGTCCGGTCGGGCACCAGCAGGCGGCCCGGGTTCGCCGGGGCGAGCGGCGGGCCGAGCGACGTGCCGTCGGCCCGGAACCCGTGCAGGGCCGCGGTCACCGCGGGCGTCTGCGCGTCGGTGCCGACGTACGCCCGGACGACGGTGCGGCGGTCGGCGACCAGGTCGACGGAGTTGCCCAGGTCCTGGATGACCTGGGTGACCTCCAGCCCGCCGGCGGTCAGGTTCGGTCCGGGCGCGGTGCAGGTGTTCAGGTAGACGCGCAGGGTGTTGTCGACCTCGTCCAGGACGGCCACGTCGAGGGACTGGTTGTTGTCGAACCGCCCCACGGCCGCCTGCACCGGCTGGCTGCCCGCCGCGAGGACGGCCGGGGTGCCGAACGTGCCGTCGCCACGGCCCGGGAAGACGTAGACCGCCCGGCTGGCGTAGCCGACCACCACCAGGTCCGGACGGCCGTCCCGGTTGACGTCGGCGACGTCCACGTCGTGCGGACCCTCCCGCCCCGGGGTCAGCGGCCCCAGGTCCAGCGACGGCAACTCCCGGGGCGCCGACGGGAAGCCGCCGGACGGTGGGTCGCGGTAGTCGCTCCACAACCGGATGCGGTCCTCGCCGGGGATCGCGACGGCCGCGTCGAGCCGCCCGTCGAGGTCGAAGTCGGCGATCGCGGGCTTCCACGCCTCGCCGATCCCTTCCACCCGGGGCGCGGGGCTGTTAGCGCCGTCGCGGATCAGCGACACCGTGCCCTGTGTGCGGCTGCTGACCAGGAGATCGGGCACGCCGTTGCCGGTCAGGTCGCCGGCGGCGAGGAAGTCCGGCTGGACGTACGTCGGCTGGTCACCGAGGAGGAACCTCTGGTCGAAGCTGCCGCCGTTGAGGTTGCGGAACACCCGCACCCGGTCGTCGTCCCGGTCGGTCCGGTCCTCCGGGTCGAGGGCCGCCAGGTCGGGCAGCAGATCACGGTCGAAGTCGGCCACCGCGACGTCCGCCACGCTGCGGCCGGCCAGCACGCGCCCTCCCGGCCCGAAGCCCGGGTCTCCACCGGCGGCGCCGAACCAGACACCCACCCCGTCGGTGGTCGCGACGGCGTAGTCCGGTTTGGCGTCCCGGTTGAAGTAGCCGACGGTGACGGCGCGCGGCGTGCCCGGCGCCGGATAGACCTCCGGCGGGGCGCCGGGCCCCACCGACGTGCGGAACGTCCCGTTACCGACGGCGATGAGCTGGTGCACGTCGCCGTCACCGCTCGCCGAGGCGACGAGCAGGTCGTCGAAGCCGTTCTGGTTGGTGTCGACCGCCTCGACGTCACGGGGAGCGGCCACACCGGCGACCGCCGGCATGGCCGTGAACCCGAACGTCTCGCAGCCGGCGACGAGGCCCGCTCCCGGCGGGCCGGCGACCCGGACCGGTGCCGCGGCGCCCGGCACTGTCGCCCCGGGCCCCAGCAGGACCACCGCCAGAGCGGCCGCCACCGCGCCGGTCCACCGGCCTGATCTTCGTGAACGCATCACTGCCACCTTTCCGCGCGCACGACCGTCCGGCGCGAGGCCGGACGGCGGCGCACGATCGTCGTAGGAGAGTGGGAAGTCTCGATCGGGTCGACCGGGAGACAGCCGGCCCGGGCCGGGTGCCGCACGCGGGGCACCGCCGGTCCGGTACGAGTCTCGTCCCCGGGGGACGTCCGGCTACAGGGTCGGCGGTCCAGGGCGGCGCAACGGCGTGCCGGATCTTTCTGCCCGCGCGCAAGACAACCCCCTGCCCGTCCGGCCACATCGGGCGGCCGAGTCGGGAAGACGATTGCGCGCGGCGGTGGACGCCGAGCCGGCTCGGCACCGCCGCCGGCGGACCGCCACGGCCGGGGCCGCACGTCGGCACGCCGCGACGGCGGGCGTGGGAGATCGGCCCGGCTGCCGACGAGGGCGGTCACGACGACGAGGGCACTGCCGGCGCCGTCGCGAGTCCCGGGCCGGCCGCCCGGTTCCGGCCGCCGTCCGGCGGCGCACCGAGGGCGGCCGACAGGTCCCGTGCGGCCTGCTCGATCCCATCGGCCGTCGCCAGCGCGAACACGAACCGGTCCGGCCGCAGCACCACCAGGTCGGCGCCGTGCCGCCGCAGCCACCCGCCGAGCACCCCGTCGGCGTCCACGACGTCGATCCGGTCCGGACGGCCGTCCGCGGACGACTCCGGCAGGCCGGCGAGCGGGTCCGGCAGGCCGGCGAGCGGCGTGCCGGACGGGTGGACCGCGACGAACCGCACCGGCAACCCCTGCCACCACGCGCCGGGCGGGTCGTCCACACCGGCGCGACCCAGCACGACGAAGCCGTCGCCGAGCGCCTCGTCGAGCAGGCGCTCGCCGGGCGCACCCGGGATGAGGACCCGCGGCTGGGGGAACATGGTCCCGACCACGCCGTCCCGCCGCCCGCCGGTCATCAGGCCCCGCCGGTACGCCGGCACCGGCTTGAACTCGAAGCGCTCCACGAACCGCCGTACCCGGGGAACCGTCTGGACCGCCCGCAGCGCGGTGTCACGCAGCCAGGCGGAGATCCGGTTGCGGGCCAGGAAGACGCGTCCCAGCCGGACGCTCGTCTGTGCCATCTCCACCGTGTGCGGACGCCGCTCGGTCTCGTACGTGTCGAGCACCGCGGGATCGGCGGCGCCGGACAGCACCAGCGACAGCTTCCACGACAGGTTCGCCGCGTCGCGCAGGCCGCTGCACAGGCCCTGGCCCATGAACGGGGGCATCTGGTGGGCCGCGTCGCCGAGCAGGAACACCCGTCCCTCCCGCCACCGCTGCGCGACGAGGTGGTGGAAGGTGTAGACGACCGCCCGGGTGACGGCGAACCGGTCCGGGTCGACGTACGGCGAGACGAGCGCGGCGACGGTCTCCGGCCGCTGCACCTCGTCCTCGGTCTCGCCCGGTCGCAGCATGAACTCCATCCGGTAGCTGCCGGCCGCGCCGGGAGAGACGAACGCCGGGCGCCGCCAGTCGCACACGAACGTGGTGTCGGCCACCCGCACGGCGTCGGGCGGCACGTCGCCGGAGACCGCGAGCCACGGCTCGGCGTAGCTCGCCCCGGACAGCGGGATCCGGACGGCGGCGCGGGTGGCGCTGCGGGCGCCGTCGCAGCCGAGCACGTACCGGGCGCGGACCGCCCGCCGCTGCCCGGTGACCACGTCGGACAGGAGCACCGTCACGCCGTCCTCGTCCTGGGTCAGGCCGACCAACTCGGTGCCGAGCGCGAGCCGGACGTGCGGGAAGCGGTCCAGCCCGGCGCGCAGCGTCCGTTCCAGTCGCGGCTGGTCGAAGAAGCGCAGCGGCGCGTGCCCGTACCCGAAGTCCGTCTCGGACAGCTTCATCCGGGCGAAGACCCGGCCCGCGCCGTTGACGTACTCGACCAGCGGCGGCGCGATCGTCTCGTCGCGTACCTCGTCGAGCAGCCCGGCCTGCTGGTAGATGCGCAGCGCCTCGTCGTCACAGGAGAAGGCCCGCGGCTGACCGTGCGGCGTGGCGCTGCGCTCCACGACCAGCGTGGTGACCCCGCGGGCGCCGAGCAGGTTGGCGGTGAGCGCACCCACCGGCCCGCAGCCGACGACGGCGACCTCGACCTCCTGGACCTCCTGGTGAGCCGGCGGCTGAGCTGATCCCATGGTGGTGCCCCTTCGGAACATGGTCCCGGACGGCTCCGGCCGTCCTACCCGACACCGACCAGGGCACCAGCCGGGCGTGGAACGGCTGTGGAAAGTGTGTGGAGGCGGCGTGGAGGCGGGATTCCACGCCGGTCAGAAGACGGCGAACCGGGGCAGCAGCAGCCCGGCGCCCTGTTCGGCGGCGATCCGCGCGCCGAGGTCCCACTCCGCGCGGTCGCGCCGGGCCGCGCCGCGGATCCGGTGCAACTCCGCGACGAAGACGCGCTCGCCCACCCGGTCCGCCACTGCCAGCGCCTCCTCGGCCAGTGTCGCCGCGGTGTCCGGACGGCCGCCGGTCAGGTACGCCTCGGCCATCGCGCAGAGCGTGATGGTCCGGGTGGACCGCAGTCCGGGACGGTAGAACTCCTCGGCGGCGGCGCGCATCGCGTCGAGCCGGCCGTGGTCGCCGCCGCGCGCGGCGGCCCACTCCAGGAAGTACGCGCCGGTCGCGGTCATGTGCGGCAGGCCGGTGGCGCGGCCGACGTCCCGGCACCGTCGCCCCGCCGCGTCGGCCGCGGCGACGTCGTGTTCCTGCATCGCCAGCCAGGCGGCGTAGAGCGCCGCGTTGGCCCGGCCGTACGGATCGTCGAGTTCCTCGGCGAGGGCCTCGGCGGCGGCGATGTCCGCCCACGCGCCGGCCGGGTCGCCGCGCATCGAGCGCACGAGCGCCCGGAAGTTGTGACAGGCCAGCACCGGACGCCGGCCCACCTCGCGGCGCAGCAGCACCCGGTCGACGGTACCCAGCCGCTCGATCCCGGCGGTGAGCCGCCGCTCGCTCTCGGCCTGCCGGCCGGTGAAGTAGGCGACCGCGCCCAGCAGGTACTCACCTGCGACGGCGGTCAGCCCGCTGCCGTCCTCGGGTGCCCGGACGAGCCGCCCGGCGAGGTCGGCGCAGATCGCGAACTCGGCCCGGTTGGCGGCGAGTTCGCCGAGCGCCCAGAGCGCGTGGCGGATGTCGGCGTCCGGCCCCACGAGCGTCAGCAGTTCGCGGGCCCGGGCGCAGACCCGGTCCACCGCGTCGCTGCCGACGCCCACAGTCATCTGGAGCAGGGCCGCGCGGTGCAACTGGACGGTCAGCTCGGTGACCGCCGCGTCGGGCGTGACCCGCGCGGCCGGGGCCAGCCGGAGCGCGGCGCGTTCCAGGTGACCGAGCGCGTCCTCGTAGGCGACCCGGCGGGTGGCGTCGTCGGCGGCGCGCAGCGACCACCGCAGGTGGTCCTCGCCGTGGCCCAGCCCGACCGCCTCGCCGTAGTGGTGGGCCAGCTCCGCCGGGGAGGTGCCGGCCGACTGCTCGTACGCGGCGGCCAGCCGGGCGTGCAGCGCGGCCCGGCGCGGCGGGACCAGCTCGGCGTAGGTGACCTCGGCGATCAGCGGATGGCGGAACGCGAGCGCGCCCGGCCCGGTCTCGACCACCAGCGCGGCCGGGTAGGCCGGGGCGAGGTCATCGGCGACCGCCTCGGGGGTGCTGTCCAGTGCCGCCGCCAGCACCGCCAGGTCCAGGTCGTGTCCGGCCACGCCGAGCAGGTCGAGGCACCGCCGGGTGGGGCCGGGCAGTCCGGCGAGCCGCAGCCGCACGGTGTCCCGGATGCTCGGCGGCAGCTCCGCGCCGGCGCCCGGGCCGGTCCGGGACCGCAGCAGTTCGGTGAGGAAGAACGGGTTCCCGCCGGTCCGGGTGACCAGCCGGGTCACCACCGGCTCCGGTGGCGCCTCGCCGGTCCGGTCCCGGACCAGGTCGGCGACCGCCGAGGCGTCCAGCCCGGCGAGCCGGACCTGACCGAAGCCGCTCCCGCGCGCCAACTCGGCGACGGTCGCCACCAGGGCCGGGTCGTCGTCGTACGGCCGGAGCGTGGCGACCACCAGCGCCCGGGACGCGGGCAGGGCGGCGGCGAGGAACCGCAGCAACAGCAGCGAGTCCGGGTCGGCGGCGTGCAGGTCGTCCAGGACCACGAGCAGGCCACGTTCCCGGGCCGCCGCGTGCACCAGTTCGGCCACCGCCTCGTACACCTGGAACCGCGCCGTGGGGTCCAGACCGCGACCGTCCGCCGGCCCGGTCGGCGCGCCGGCGGCGAACCCGCCCAGCCGGCCCGCCGAGCCGGTGGCGCCGGTCTGCGGCATCGCCACCAGCGCGCGTACCACCTGGCTCCACAGCCAGAACGGCGGCGCCTGCCCGACGTCCGGACAGCGGCCCCAGACCACCGGGACGCCGGTCGCGGCGGCGCGGGCGCCGAGTGCCGCGGCGAGGCTGGTCTTGCCGATGCCGGCCTCCCCCACCAGCGTCAGCACCCGCCCGCTCTGCCCGGTGGCCGCGTCCAGCGTGTCCCGCAGCCGCTCCAGTTCCGCGTCCCGGCCCACGAGCGGTCCGCCGTCCCGCTCCGGCACCGCCCCGGCGGTCGCCGGGCCGCCGGTGTCCGCGGGACTGCTCCGATCAGGCGGTACGGCCTGCTCCAGGATCAGCCGGTGCACCGCGCGGATCTGCTCACCGGGGTCGAGCCCGTACTCGCCGGCCAGGATCCGGCGCCCCTCGTCGAAGACGGCGAGCGCCTCGGTCTGCCGCCCCGAGCGGTACAGGGCCAGCATCAGCTGCGCCCGGGCGCCCTCGCGCAGCGGGTGCGCCGAGACGAACCGGCGCAGTTCCGGCAGCAGCGTCGCGTGCCGGCCCGCGGCGACGGCGGCTGTCAGCCGCCCCTCCTCGGCGCTCAGCCGCAGCTCGGCCAGCCGGGCCGCCTCCGGACGCACCGCGGTCAGGTCGGCCACGCCCGCCAGCGGCTCGCCGCGCCACAACGCCAGCGCCTCGGTGTACGTCCGCTCGGCGGCCGCCGCCTGCCCGGCCGCGAGCGCGTCCGCAGCCCGGTCCACCAGGCCGGCGAACCGGATCGCGTCCACCGCGTCGGCGTCGACCCGCAGCTCGTACCCCCCGGGGTGGCTGCGCAGGACGCGCGCCGGCTCGCGGTGGGACCGTTGGGGTTCCACGGCCCGGCGCAGCCCGGCGACGTACGTGCGCAGCGTCGTCCGGGCGCTGGCCGGCGGTCGTGCGTCCCAGAGCGCGTCGACCAGCCAGTCGGCGGCGACGAACCGGTTCGGCCGCAGCAGGAACAGAGCCAGCAGCGCCTGCTGCTTCGGCCCGCCGAGGGGCACCACCCGCCCGTGCCGGACGACCTCCGGCGGACCCAGCACCCGGAACTGCACAGTCACCTCGACGACGACCCCATCGGGCCGAGTATGGCAGCGCCGGTCCACTCCGGACACCGGCGATCGGTCAGGGGACTGTGAGCGGGGTGCCTGCTCTGCGCACCTCCCCCATGAAGTGCAGGATCTCCTCGTGGTTCGTCGACATCACAGCGGTCATGGCGCCGGTGCGGTAGTAGATGTCGACGCGGATCGGTTCCGGCTCCAGCGAGACCGGCTCGTCGGCTCGCATCCGGGCGAGGACGCCCGGCACGTCGTAGGCCAGGGTCACGTCCGGGCGGTGGAAGTACTCGACGCCACCGATCTCGACGACGGCGAGTCCGTCCGGCTCGCAGACCGGCTGGGTCAGCAGGTCGTAGCGGTACACCTCGTCGAGGAACGGGCGGACGTCGGCCGCGAGCTGCCGCGAGACCACCTCCTGCCACCACAGCTCCAGCGCCCGCCGCCCGTCCGCCTCGGTGAAGAGGTAGCCGATGGCGGCCGCGTACGCCGGCGCGCCGCCGCCGTGACCCCGCATCGCGGCCTCCCGCAACGGGATCGCCTCCCGCGCCGTGGTGGTGTCCGCCCAGTCGGCGAGGCTGTTGAGGACCCGGGACTGCTCCCACCCGGCGAGCCGCCGCAGCGGCAGCCAGCAGTGACGCAGGACCGCGTTCTCGGCCATCACCCGGGCCCAGAACAGGAATCGCTGCATCACCGCGTTGTCCGCGAAGGTCATGGTGCGGTGGGCGAGCACGTACTCGAAGTCGTCGTTGTCGCCGCGCAGCGCGACGATGCCGTACAGCTCCTTGTTCTCCGCGTACTCGGTGTTCGGCAACAGCATGATCGGGTAGACGGCGATCCGGGACACGTGCTGGGCGAGTTCGTCGTACCCGGCCAGGAACGACTCGACGGTGTCGCCCGGCGCGCCCCAGATCAGCTCGGCATAGCAGTCCAGCCCTTCCCGGTTGAGCCACCGCACCAGGTCACGCCAGTCGTTGACCTTCATGTTCCGCCGGCGCATCAGGGTCAGGGCGTCCGGGTTGAGTGACTGGAGGGCCAGGGTGAAGGAGCTGCGCAGCCCCGCCTCCTTCATCCGCCGCACGATCTCGTAGAACACCTTCGACTTGTTCTTGGCCCACGAGCTCTCGAAGGCCAGCGGGAAGCCGTGCCGCCGCTTGATGTCGATGAGGTCGTCGACGAGTTCCAGGTCGATCGGCAGCATGCCGAAGTTGGCGTCGCAGGCGACCACTGTGTGCACGCCGCACCGGGCGAACAGTTCCAGCTCGGCGCGCAGCCGTTCCCGGGAGAACGCGCGTACCCGCTGGCCGACCGCGCCGCCCCAGTAGCAGAACGAGCACTTGTACGGGCAGCCGCGGTTGGTCTCGAACAGCGCGACGTCGTAGCGGAACCGGCCGTCGGCGTCGAGCAGATCGACGGCTCCGGTGAGGAACGGCGACGGGATGATGTCGAGATCCTCGATCCGGGGCCGGTCCGGGTTGGTGACCACGCTGCCGTCGGCGCGGTGCCAGGAGATGCCCTGCACGTCGCCGAGGGCGTCGGGGGCCACGCCGGCCAGCCGGGCGCGGAGCAGGTCGAGGAAGGTCAGCTCGCCCTCGCCGTTGACCACCACGTCGATCTCCGGGTAGAGCCGGAACACGCGGTCGGCCTGCGCGCTGACGTGGGTGCCGCCGAAGATGACCCACCCCTGCGGGTTGAGCTGCTTGTAGGTGGCGGCGAGTGCCCCGAACGCGCGCTGGCTCCAGCCGAAGACGGAGAACCCGATCACGTCGGGCAGCGGGCCGGCGAACAGCCGGGCGGCCATCTCCCCGTGCGTCACCCGCCCCCGGAAGTTGCAGATCTCCACCGACACCTGGTCGTTCAGCTCGGCGTCGCCGGACACCATCGCCTTGAGGTACGCCGAGGCGAGCGGCAGCGACTCCAGCGGCATGTCCCAGACGCCCTGCTGCACCAGGACCACCCGAAGGCGCCGGCCCGCACCGCCGGCGCTCGTCTGGCTGTGCTCCACCGATCCGCCGCTCTACTTGCGGTAGACGGTGATGTGCCGCTCGTCGGAGTCGCGCAGTGGTCGTCCGTCCCAGTGACCCCAGCGCGACTCCATGGTGAGCCCGCCGAGGCGGGCCATCAGGTCCATCTCCGACGGCATGACGGTGCGGATGCGCATCGGGAAGAACCGGATGCCGTCGGGCCGCAGAACCGCGAACTGGATCGACGAGCACTGGGAGATCCGCTCGCGCCGGGTGAACGTCATCACGACGTGGTCCTTCTCCACCCGTACGGTCTGGGTGCGCTGGTTGCGGTCGTACCGCGCCGGGTCGGGGATCGACGTCTGGATCACGAACCGCCCGCCCGGCTCCAGGACGTCGGCGACCTTCTGGAAGCAGCGGATCTGCTCCTCCTGGTCGGTGATGAACGGCAGCGTGTCGAAGACCGCGTACGCCAGCGAGAACTTGTACGGCAGCGTGAAGTCGGTGAAGTCCTGCACGTGCACGTGCACCAGTTCGCCGCCGGGTTTGTCGCGCAGCTGCGTCAGCATCCCCTCCGACGCGTCGATGCCGTGCACCTCGATGCCCCTGCGGGCCAGCGGGACGGCGACCCGGCCGGTGCCGACGCCGAGTTCGAGCACAGGCCCGCCGCCGGCGTTCTCGGCGAGCCACTCGATCGTCTCCTCGGTGTCACCCGGGTCGCCGGCCCATCCCGTCCCGTCGAAGACGTCGGCGACGGCGTCCCCGTAGGTGAAGATCTCGAAGCCTTCCACCGTGTTCTCCTCCACGCCGGTGATTGGGGTACCGGCGAATCGTGGCGGACGAGTGCGCCTGACGCTGCGCTGTTGTGAGCACGAAGTGAGGGCAACTCGATTGGTGTATCGGTGGCGCCGCCGACGGTTCAGCCGGTATGCTGCCGAACCTTCGGGGCCTGCTGTCCATTCGCAACCGTCTAATGAGCAGGCCGGTCGCGACACACCCGGCGACCGTGGCGTGGACGACGGCGGATTGCTAGGCTCGGGCCACGCTTTCGATCGGACGACAAATCTCCAGGAGACATGAATGGCTGTCGGTCGCTTGGCGGCGGTAACACTGGATTGTTCCGAAATCGCCCCGCTGGTGGCCTTCTACCGGGAAGCGGCCGGCCTCGAGCCGGTGCACGAGTCGGAGTCCGGCGCGTTCCTCAGCAACGGTGACGGCGTCGCCGTGGCGTTGCAGCGGGTGGAGAACTACCGGCGTCCGGAGTGGCCCGGGCAGACGGTTCCCCAGCAACTGCACCTCGACCTGGCCGTCGACGACATCGAGACGGCCGAGACCGAGCTGCTGCGCCTGGGTGCGACGAAGCCCGCCGACCAGCCCGGCGACGCGAAGTGGCGGGTCTTCCTCGACCCGGCCGGTCACCCGTTCTGCGCCTCGGTCTGGGACTGAAAGAGAACCACGGAAGGAATGAGACAAGGTGAGCACCGCGACTGCTTCATTTACGCTCGACTCCTGGGACGAAGACGAGTGGCAGGAGACCCCCGACGGCATGAAATTCTCGCGGGCCTCGGTCACCAAGACGTATTCCGGTGAACTCGAGGGCACCAGCCGCGCGCAGTTCCTGTTCGCCTATGGCAAGGGCGGCGCCGGATACGTCGGTCACGAAGTGATCGAGGTGTCGATCGGCGGTTCCAAGGGCAGTTTCATGCTCCAGCACCAGGCCGTCGGGTTGATGAGCGACGAGGAGGGCGGCGCCGAGTGGCACATCGTGCCGGGGACCGGCACCGAGGGGCTCGCCGGCATCCAGGGCACCGCCACCATGCGCAAGCTGGAGGACGGCAGCCACACCTTCACGCTGAACTACGAACTCCTCGACGAGCTCGTCTGACGCGCTGAGATCGAGGCGGAGGGCCGCTACCGGCTTCCCGGTAGCGGCCCTCCGCCTCGGGCTGTCACGGCACGTCCGCCACCGCCGTGACGGGCCGCGCGGCGTCCAGCAGCATCCTGCTCGCCTCGTGGCGCGGGTTGCCGAACACCTGCTCGACGGTGCCCTCCTCGACGATCCGCCCGCCGCTGAGCACGGCGACCCGGTCCGCGTTGCGGGCGATCACACCGAGGTCGTGCGTCACGATGAGCACCGCCAGGCCCAGGGTCCGCCGCAGCGAGTCGAGCAGGGCCAGGACCGAGGCCGCCACCTGGGCGTCGAGGTTCGACGTGATCTCGTCGCAGACGAGCACGTCGGCCCCGGCGGCGAGCGCGCGGGCGATCGCGACGCGTTGCCGCTGCCCGCCGGACAGCTCCCGCGGCAGCCGCGACGCCAGCTCCCCCGGCAGGCCGACGAGCCCCATCAGCCGGCGGGTCTCCGCCGCCACCGCCTCGGCCGTCATCCCACCGGCCAGGCGGACCACCCGGCCGATCGCCGCGCCCACCGGCCGCCGCGGGTTCAGCGACCCGCCGGAGTCCTGCGGGATGAGCTGCATGCGGCGTCGCTGGTGCACCGGCCGGCGCCCGAGCGTCGGCTCCAGGACCTCGCCCGACAGCGTCACCCGGCCCGAGCTGGGGCGCAGCGTCCCGACGACGGCCCGGGCGAGCGTCGTCTTGCCGCAGCCCGACGTGCCGAGCAGGGCCAGCGCCTCGCCGGCGCGCAACCGCAGGGACACGTCGTCCAGGACGACCCGCCCCCCGCGCGGCACGGTCAGCCCGGACACGGTCAGGACCTCCGCGCCCCGCACCGGCGTGGCGGCGCGGCGGCGCATCTCGGCCGGCAGGTCCGGCACCGCGGCGAGCAGGTCCCGGGTGTACGCGGCGGCCGGGCGGGCGAGCACCTGCGCTGTCGGCCCCTCCTCGACCACGACGCCGCCCCGCAGCACGATCAGGCGATCGGTCATCCGGGCGGCCGCGGCGAGGTCGTGGGTGACGAACACGACCGCCAGCCCGCGGTCGGCGGAGAGCCGGTCCAGCTGGTCGAGCACCTGCTTGCGCACCAGCCCGTCCAGGCCCGTCGTCGGCTCGTCCAGCACCAGGCCGCGCGGGTCGCCGGCCAGCAGCCGGGCCAGCGCCAGGCGTTGCTGCTGGCCGCCCGAGAGCTGGTGCGGGTACCGGCGCAGGAAGGCCCGGTCGCCCGGCAGGCCCACCTCGACCAGCCCTCGGCTCACGGCCGCGTCGGACCGGTCCGCGGCCAGTTCCCGGATCTGCGCCCGGACCCGCAGCGTCGGGCTCAGCGCCGACGGCGGGTCCTGCGGAAGGTACGCCAGCACCCGCCGCCGGACCCGGCGTACCTCGGCGCCGGAGGCCGTCAGCACGCCGTGCCCGTCGACCACGACCGTGCCCCCGGCCACCCGCAGTCCGCGCCGTACCGCGCCGACGAGGGCCATCGCCAGTGTCGTCTTGCCCGCCCCGGACTCGCCCACGACGGCGACCCGCTCACCCTCGGCGACGCGCAACGACAGGTTCTCCAGGACGGCCCGGCCGGCGGTGTCCTCGACCCGCAGCCCACTGATCTCGATCATCGCAGCACCCGCCCGACGATCCGGTCGATGCCGAGGTTCGCGGCGACGGTGAGCACACCGAGCAGGATCGCCGGCACCGCGACGCCCCACGGGGTGAGCTGGATGCCCTCGACGTTCTGGCTGATCATGGCCCCCCAGTTCGGGCCGCTGGAGCCGAAGCCGAGGAACGCCGCCGCCGCCGTCAGCGTGACCGCGATGGCGAGGCGGGTGCCGAAGTCGGCGAGCACCGGCCGGACGATGTTCGGCAGGATCTCCCGGACGATCACCGACAGGTGCGAGTCACCGCCGGCGTAGGCGGCCACCACGTACCCGTCCTCGACCGCGCGGAGCGTCTCGGCCCTGGTGACCCGGGAGACGAACGGCGTGCCGGTCAGCACCACCACGATGATCATCGTGGTGGCGCTGTACCCCCAGCCGTGCAGCAGCACCAGCAGGATCAGCACCGGCGGCAGGCCCAGCAGCAGGTAGTCCAGCCGGGACACCACGGCGTCGGTGATCCCGGCGAAGTAGCCGCCGACCAGGCCCAGCACCAGGCCGAGCACGGTGGCCAGGATCGTCGCCACCACCGGCACGGCCACCAGCGGCCGGCCACCGGCCAGCACCCGGTCCAGCACGTCCCGTCCGGCGCTGTCGGTGCCCAGCGGGCTGCCGGCCGTCGGGGCGCTGTAGGGCAACCCGACGATCCGCTCCGGCTCGCCGGCGAACAACGGGCCGAACAGCGCCACGCCCAGCACCAACAGCACCACGGCCACGGCCGTCCCGGCGAGCAGCCACCGCGCGGCCCTCATCGGGCGGCCACCCGCAGCCGGGGGTCGACCGCGAGGACGAGCAGGTCGGCCACGATGAACGAGACGAGGATGATCGCGGCGAGGAGCAGCCCGACCCCCTCCAGGACGGCGGTGTCGTGGTTGCGGACCGCCGCCACGAGCGTCTGCGACAGGCCCGGGTAGTTGAACACCACCTCGACCACCGTGGTGCCGCCGAACAGCCCGGACAGCAGCCACGCGAACGTCTGCGCGCACGGCGGCGCCGCCGCGGGCAGCAGGTGCCGCGCCACGACCACCCGCTCGGGCAGCCCGGCCAGCCGGGCCGCCTCGACGTGGGGCATCGCGTCCGCGTCGATGACAGTCGCCCGCACGATCCGGCTCGCCCACGCCGCGCCGAACAGCGTCAGCGCGACCACCGGCAGCACCAGGATCTCCGGCCGGTCCAGCGGTCCGCCGCCCAGCGGCGGCAGCGAGATCGCCGGCAGCAGCGGCCACAGGTCGGCGAACACCAGCACGAGCAGGCCGGCGGTGACGAACTGCGGGATCGACACCGCCACCACCGCGACGGCCGACACCGCCCGGTCCACCCGGCCGCCCGGCCGCAGCCCGGTGAGCAGCCCCAGTCCCATCGCCAGCGGCACCGTCACCGCCGCGGTGAGCCCGACCAGGAGGCCGGTGGCGGCCAGCGGCTCGGCCACGACGTCCACCACCGGCCGGTGCATCGAGGTGCTGGTGCCCAGGTCGAGGCGCAGCGCCGCGGTCCCCCACTCGACGAACCGCACCGGCCAGGGCCGGTCGACGCCGAGTTCGGCCCGGCGCTGCGCGACCTCCTCGATGGTGGCGTCGGGCCCGAGTGACGCCGACGCGGCGTCACCCGGGAGCACCTCCGAGCCGGCGAAGAGCACCACCGCCACCGCGAACAGCGTGGCCACCGTCGCCAGCAGCCGTCGGGCCAGGAACCCGAGCGCGGTCACGCCGGCCCGGTCGCCCGGTCGAACAGCTGGACCGACTGCATCGTGCGGACCCCGCTGATCCCCTTACGGGCGGCGTCCAACTGCTCCTGGAAGCCCCACAGCAGGTCGCCGCCCTCCTTGTAGAACTCCTCCTGCAACGCCTTGAACGCCTCGGCGCGGGCGCTGTCGTCGACAGTCGCCTGGGCCTTGGCCAGCCGCGCCTGGTAGGCCGCCGACGTGCCGGTGACGTTGAACGGCGCCTTGCCGTGGGTCACCGCCGACAGGTGCACGGCGGCTGGCCGGTTGACGTAGTAGAACGCCTGGAACGGGTGCGTGGCCAGCGTCATGAGGTCGGCGTAGTAGGCGTCGGGCGAGATCTCCTGGAGGGTCAGCTCGACGCCCGCCTCCTTGAGCTGCTGGGCCATCAGCCGGCTGGCGTTGAGCATGCCGGGGACGATCTCGCCGGTCCGCAGCGTCAGCTTCGTGATCCCGGCCTCGGCGAACAGCCGCTTCGCCTGCTCCAGGTCACGGGCGCGCGCCGGCAGGTCGGCGTAGCCGGGCAGGCTCTTGCCGACCACGTCGTCGGCCGTCGAGCCGAGCCCGAGCAGCGCGTTGTCGACGAGCGCCTGCCGGTCCACGGCGAGCCGGACCGCCTGGCGGACCCGGACGTCGTCGAACGGCGCGAGCTTCTGGTTCATCGCGAACGACAGCGCGTTGGCGTTCGCCGGACCACCGCGTACGACGGTGAGCTCGCTGCTCGCCGCCTCGGTCTTCGCGCCGGTGGAGCTGATGCTGACGGCGTAGTCGACCTGTCCCGCCTTCAGCGCCGACAGCCGGGCGCCGGCGTCGAGGATGCCGACGATCTGGAGTTCGGCGACGCTCGGCTTGCCACCCCAGTACTGCTCGTTGGCGACCAGCCGGGTCGTGGTGCCGTTGCGCTCGGCCAGCCGGTACGGGCCCGAGCCGATCGGCTTGCTGAACTCGGTCATGCCGGCCGGGAAGACCGGCGAGAAGACGACGAGGACGGCTTCCTTGAAGTCACCGCGGGGGGTCAGCAGCGGGACGGTGACGGTGCGGTCGTTGACGGCTGTCACCTTGGCGAGGTCGACGTTGGCGTAGACGGAGGCCCGGTTGCTGGGCTTGGCGCCGAGCGTACGGATGCTGTGCACCACGTCGGCCGCGGTGACCGGCTTGCCGTCGTGGAACGTCACCCCGGAGCGCAGGTTGATCGTCCACACGCTGCCGTCGGCGTTCGGCTGCACCGACTCGGCGAGCTGGTACTTGTACTCGCCGTTGTCGAGCACCATCAGCGAGTCGTACACGTGCCGCATGACGATGAGGGTCGCGCCGATGCTGGTCAGCAGCGGGTTGCCGGCTTCGGCGTCGGTGACCGCGTTCGGCGCGCCCACCTTCAGCACCGCCAGCGACCCCCCGCCGGCCGCCGCCGGCGACGGCTGCTCGTCGTCGTCGCCGCAGGCCGACAGCAGCGGCACGCCGGCCACTGCGGCGCCCGCGACGAGCCCCATCCGGAGCAGCGCGCGGCGATTGAAGGGCGAGTCGTAAGGGGTGGGCGACATGGTTCCTCCACAAAGGTCGTGCCGGTGAGGTCGGATCGCAAGACGTCTGCGGATCTGACGGTCGCCGATCACCGGCACGGGTGTCTGCTCAATAGGGCGCGGTGTCAGGGGGCCGTCGGGGCGGACATCAGCGCCATCAGTTCCGGTGTGTACAGCTCCCGCAGCGGCACGATCCCGGCCACCGCGTCGAAGTAGCGGGTGGTCAGTTCGGGGCTGCTGCCGACGGCGCGCAGCAGCGCGCGGCGCTTGTCCCGGGCCTCGGCCTGGGCCACCAGCAGGGTCGCCTGGTAGTTCTCCATCAGCCGCTGCTCGCGTTCCCGGTCGTAGTCGGCCAGCGCGGCGTCGAGCCGTGTCCGGTCGGCCAGGTGCTCGCCCACCGACTCGGCGAGCAGGTCGGCCTGCATGAACGCGTCGGAGATGCCGCGGGCGGTCAGCGAGTCCTTGTGGTGGCCGGCGTCGCCGACGAGCGCCCAGCCCGGGCCGTGCGCGCGGCGGAAGAAGTTCTGCTGGTCACCCGTGCCGTGCACGCCGCCGATCTGCCGGCCGCGCTCCATCTGCTCGTACAGCCGCGGCGCGTTGGTCCGCACGTTGTCGAGGTAGGCCGCGCGCGCGTCGTGCCGGACCTCGTCGAAGCGCTGCTGCGGGTAGTAGGCGGCGATGAGCACCGCGCCGTCGTTCGTCGGCACCGCTGACACCCAGCCGGTGTCGCCCTCGTACATCTCGAAGTGTGTCTTCGGCCCGTCCCAGAACGCGTAGTACGCGCAAGTCAGCGGCGGGTGGGACGTCGTCGTGGGCGCGCCGGTGAGCCCGGCGACGGTGGAGCGCATCCCGTCGGCGCCGACGACCAGCGCGGCCCGCTCGTCGCCGCGGTCGGTGCGCACACCGACGACCCGGTCGTCCTCCCACAGCAGGCCGGTGACCCGGCAGTCGTCGCGGAACTCGGCGCCGGCGTCGACAGCGGCGCCGGCCAGCAGCGGGTCCAGGATCGAGCGGCGGGGCGCGTACGCCGCGCGGATGCCGTCGATGCCGCTGCAGCAGCCCTCGACGCGCACGTCACCCAGCTCGTAGACGACGTGGTCCAGCGGCGGGCAGCCGGTGGCCCGAAGCGCGTCCAGCAGACCCCAGCGGGCCAGCCGCGCGACGCCCGGCTGCTGGATGTACAGCGTGGAGAGCTTGTCGGCCGGGAAGGCGCTGCGGTCCAGCAGCAGCACCCGATGGCCCTGGCGGGCCAGGAGCATGGCGGTCGGCGCGCCCGCGCAGCGGGCCCCGACGACGACGACGTCGTACATGATCGTTCAACCTCCATCGGCGGTACGGGCGAGGACCACGGCCGTGTTGATGCCCCCGAAGCCGAAGCCGGTGGACAGCGCGTACCGCAGCCGGGCGGGCTCGGGCCCGGCGCCGGCGAACCGGATCCGGGCATCGATCGGTCGGGCCAGGTTCGGGTTGGGGTGCACGAAGCCGCCGGTGAGCTGCGCGACGGTGGCGACGGCCTCGACCACCCCGGCCGAGCCGAGGCAGTGACCGGTCAGCGCCTTGGTGGCGTTCACCCACGGCCGGCCGGCGGCGGCGCCGAGCACGTCGTGCAGCGCCGCGAGTTCCGTCTCGTCGCCCAGCCGGGAACCGGTGGCGTGGGCGTTGACGTAGTCCACCTCGTGCGGGGCCAGCCCCGCGGCGGCCAGGGCGGCCCGGATCACGCGGGCCTGCCCGGCCGAGTCGGGGTCGGCGAGCCGGTTGGCGTCCAGGCCGAGGGCGTACCCGGCCACCGTCGCCAGGACCGCCGCGCCGCGCCGGGCCGCGGCGGCCGGGTGTTCCAGCACCAGCGCCGCGGCGGCCTCGCCGGGGACGAAGCCGCGCCGGTCGTGGTCGAACGGCCGGCAGGCGGCGGCCGGGTCGCCACCCGGCTCGGCGAGCGCGCCGAGCACCGCGAAACCCCGGTGGTGCATCGGTGTCAGCTCGGTGACCGCGCCGACCAGGACGCAGCAGTCCACCGCGCCGGCGGCGACCAGCCGGGCGGCGTGCACGATGCCGACGTTGCCGCTGGCCGAGGCCCCGCCGACGGTGAAACCCTCGCCGGTGGCGGACAGCACCTCGCTGAGCGTCCCGACGTGGTCGGTGTCCTGGACGTGCAGGGCGAACCGCGCCGGCAGGTACGCCGGCCGATCCTGCCAGGTCCGGTACAGCTCGTGCGTGTACCGCGCGGTCAGGTTGTGCCCGGCCACCACGATCCCGACCCGGTCGCCGGGGATCCGGGCGCCGGGCAGGCCGGCCCCGGTCCACGCCTGGAGCGCCGCCGCGACGGCGGCCCGCACCGGCTGCGGCGCGCGCGCCGCGGCCCGGACCGCCCGGCGGCGCAGCGGCTCGGGCACGCCGGCCACCGCGTCGTCGAACGACCACCCGGTGATCGGCGCGGCCAGGCCGTCAGCGGTGCCGACGACACCGCTGCGGCCCGCCCGCAGCGCCGTGGTGAACGACGGGACGTCCGCACCGATCGCGCAGACGATCCCGGTGCCGGTCACCGCGACCGTGCTCACATGTGCGTCCGCAGCAGCTCGACGATCCGGTCGAGGTCGTTGACGTCGCGGAACTCGGAGATCGGCACCACGATGCCGAGCCGCTCCATGGCCAGCGTCACGACCTCGGCCCGGTCGATGCTCGTGCAGCCGAGGTCGCTCAGCGTGCGCCCGGCGGTGACGCTCGCCGGGTCGACGTCCGGGACGACCTCGACGAGGCTCGCCTTCACGACCTCGAAGACGGTCATGCCGGTGACACCCGCGCCCCGGAGCGGTCCCGCCGGGTGAACCGGTGGCCGCGCGTGGTCTCGGTCGCCATCCGGTTGTGCGGGTTGCCGTTGTGTCCCGCGACGAGCACCGAGCCCCAGCGGTCCAGCGACACGGCGCCGCCGTACTCCTCGATGACGTCGGTGTCCGGGTAGACGTCCACCGACACCGGCACGTACCGGCCGGCGAAGCCGAGCCGCATCTCCTCGGTGCGTCCCGCGTGCGGCAGCGACGCGTGCATCAGCGTCGACCAGAACATGATCGCCTCGCCGGGCCGCATCACCATCGACACCGCCTTGGACTCGTCGGGCTTCCAGTCCGGGTCGATCTGCAGCTCGCGGTAGTCGTAGCCGAAGAACCCGCGGCGTACGCCGTCCTTGTCGGTGCTGTTGATGGAGGCCGGGTCGTAGTGCATGCGCTTGGTCTCGTCGTAGTACATCGTCCGGTGGGTGCCCGGGATGAACTGGAGGCACCCGGTCTCCTCGTTGGCCTCGGTGAAGGCCGTCCAGACGGTGATCGTGCCGCCGAAGTCCTTCGCGTCGCCGGGCCAGAGGATCTGCGGCTTGCCGGAGGCGTTGGCGAACGTGTCGGCCTGGTGCCAGTCGGTGCCCTCGTCGCCCGGGTACTTGGGGAAGAACTCCGACCGCCAGCACTGCACGTCCGGGCCGAGCACGCTGACGACGCGGTCGACGATCCGCGGGTGGCAGATGTGGTCGGCCAGGAACTCGTTGTCCAGGTGCCGGTCGTAGTTGGAGATGTTGGTGTTCCCGGAGAGCGCGGCCTCGTCCTGGTAGACCGCGTGCGAGCGGTCCAGCAGGCGCAGCCGTTCCCGCCGCCACCGCCGCTGCATCTCCTCGACCTCGTACACCGGGAACGGGCCAAAGTACCCGTTGCGGTGGAAGTCGGCCAGCTCCTCGTCGGTGAGCGTGTAGTCGTCCTCCATGTCATCCTCCTACCTGTTGCAGGGAATGGTGGCGTCGGGACGCGTCCACCACCTCGGCGAGGCACCCGACCGTGGGCTCCTCCATCTCGGCGCCGGTCAGCGCGATGCCGAACCGGTCGTTCACCATGGCCACGATCCGGGTGAGGGCCAGCGACGTGGCGCCCAGGTCGAACAGGTCGCCGTCCACCGGCACGTCGCGCCGCAGCACCTCGTCGGCGATGGCCTTCACCCCGGACACCGCGTCGTCGCCGGCCGGCTCGGCCTGCTCGGCCGGCTCGGCCAGACGGTCCAGGACCGCCACGTCGGCTTTGCCCTGCACGGTGAGCGGGATGTCGGCGACCACGTGGAAGCGGGACGGCCGCAGGTAGCCGGGCAGGTCCGCCACGGTCACGGCGAGGTCCGCCTCGGTGAGCGCGGACGGGTCCGCGCCGGGCGGGGGCGCGACGTAGGCGACCAGGCGTACGTCGCCCTCGCCGAAGTCCTGGGCGGTCACCAGCGCGGTGCCGACGCCGGGGTGCGCCAGGACCGCCGCCTCCACCTCGCCCGGCTCGATCCGGTAGCCGCGGACCTTCAACTGCCTGTCGACCCGGCCGAGGTAGACCAGGTCGCCGTCGGTCCGCACGGCCCGGTCCCCGGAGCGGTACCAGCGTTCACCGCCGGACTCGGCGAAGCGTTCGGCGGTCAGCTCCGGCTGGTGCAGGTAGCCCCGCGCCAGCCCGGCGCCCGCCACGTACAGCTCCCCCGGCGTGCCGTCCGGCACCGGCGCACCGGTCTCGTCGCGCAGCTCGATCCGTACGCCGGGCAGGGGCCGGCCGATCGGGCTCACCGACGGCCGGTCGAGGTCCGCCGCGACGATCCGGCGTTCGGTGGCGTGCACGGTCACCTCGGTGATGCCGTACATGTTGACCAGTTCCGGCCGGTCGTCGCCGCGCCGGGCGATCCACGGCGCCAGCACCCCGACGTCGAGCCGCTCGCCGCCGAACACCACCAGGCGCAGCTCGTCCGGGCCCTCGTCGGCCAGGTAGGCGGCGGCGAACTGGCGGAACGCCGACGGGGTCTGGTTGAGCACGGTGACCTGTTCGCGCCGCACCAGATCCAGCATCAGCGCCGGGGTCCGGGCGACGCTCCCCGGTACGACGACGAGCCGGCCGCCGGACAGCAGCGCCCCCCACAGCTCCCAGACGGAGAAGTCGAAGCCGATCGAGTGGAACAGCGTCCACGTGTCGTCGCCGCCGAAGCCGAAGCGCTCCGCGCCGTGCTCCAGCAGCGCCACGACGCTGCGGTGCGACACCTCCACGCCCTTCGGCGCCCCGGTGGAGCCCGACGTGTGGATGACGTACGCGGGGTCGTCCGGCCCGGCCTCACCGGCGGGCTCCCGTACCGCGTCCGCGCCGACGGCCCGGTCCGCCGGGCCGGCACCGGCCGCGGCCTCGGCGGCCGTGCCCTCGCCGTCCTCGTCGTCGGTGTCGTCGTCGTCCTCGCTGTCGTCGGCCCACAGCACCGGACCCGACCACTCCGCGAGCGAGTCGGCGGTCCGGGTCACCGCCACCGTCACCGGAACCCGGCTTCCGGCCAGCACGGCCGCGACCCGCGCGGCCGGATGCTCGGCGTCCACCGGCACGTAGGCGCCGCCCGCCTTCACCACCGCCAGGACGCACACGACCAGGTCGACCGAGCGGTCCACGCACACCCCGACGTGGACGCCGGGGCCGACCCCGTACCCGCGCAGCCGCTCGGCCAGCTCACCGGACAGGCGGTCCAGCTCGCTGTAGGACAGCCGGTGGTCGCCGCAGGTCACCGCGATCCGGTGCGGCTGTTCCGCCGCCCGCCGGGAGAAGATCGTGTGCAGGCAGTCAGTCACGGGCATCGGTCACCGCTCCGTCTTGGTGGCGTACATGCCCCAGTGCTGGGGCGTGAGCGACAGGTCGGACAGGCTGGACTGGACGAACATCCGTTCCCAGCCGCCGCCGCCCTTCTCCTCCGGGATCCACTGGCGGGTGAACACCTCGCGGGTGGCCGGGTCGCTCATCGCGCGGACGCCCATCAGCGTGTAGTACGAGCTGAGCGACTTCAGGTGGATGAAGTGGTGGATGCGGTCGGACCGGCCGAACGCCTCCTCGTACAGGTAGATGGTGGCGTGGCCGGCGAGCGCCCGGTTCCAGCTCTCGCACAGCGCCCGGGCGAACGCGCGCCCCTCGGCCCGGAACTCGTAGCGCAGCTCGCCGGTGCGGTGCATGAGGATGCCGCAGGTGGCGGAGTTGAGCTGGTCCTCGACCGGCACGTCGGTCTGGAGCTGCGCGGTGGGTACGGTGAATGTGGCGGCGCCCTCGGTGGTCCGCACCGAGTCCGGCGTCTCGTCCGACGTGCCGTACATGCCGAAGGCCGACGGGATGAGCACCGTCTCGTGCAGGTCGCCGTCGAGGAACATCCGGTCCCACGTGCCGCCGCCGCGCGCGGGGTCGATGCGCTGGCGCATGATGATGTCCCGCCAGCCGGCGTCGCGGCTGCCCATCTCGATCAGCGTCTCGTACGCGTGCAGCGACTTCAGGTGCATCAGCCAGTGGAGGCGGTCCTTCGTGCCGAAGGTCTCCTCGTAGACGAACACCGTGATGATGCCGGCGTAGTTGGTGTTGAGGTACTCCGACAGCTCCCGGGCGAACTGCCGGGCCTCGGAGCGGAACTCGGCACGCAACTGACCGACCCGTTCGACGATCACGCCGGCGTTGCCCGAGTGCAGGATCGCGGCCCGGTCGATCGTGGTCTGGGCCTGGGCGGTCGGCAACACGAACGGCGGACTCGATGTGGTGGTCATCGGAGACTCCTTCGCTTCGGCTGGTTCGGTGGGCGCCCGGACACGCTAGTCAGCATCGGACCAGCGGCTCTGCTCACTAATGGCCACCGGCGGACGGTGCCGGCGCAGGACGTCGGCCGCCCCGCGCATCAGCAGTTCGGCTATGACGTCGACGTGCCGCAGCCGCCAGTCGGCCAGTTCGGTGCCGCGCACGTACCTGTTGAAGGCGCCTATCGCCGGTCCGGTGTGGACCTGGAAGTTCGCCCGTTCGGTGGTGTCGCCGCGCAGCGCCACCTCCGTGGCGTGGGCGAAGTACCACTTGAACGCCAGTGCCATCCGCCGTCGCGGGCCGGCGCGCTCCACCTCCGCGGCCCGGCCGGTGTCCCGGTAGTGCCGCTCGGTCTCCCGCCACACCTGCGCGAACGGCCGGCGGAAGGTGGTCCGTTCCACGGCGTCGCGGATCGCGGCGGGCACCTCGTCCCAGGTGTCGTAGCGGTGGTAGAGCTGGAGCAGCTGGGTGGCCCGCGCCGCGAACATCGTGCCGCGGCGCAGCACCTGCACGCGGGAGCCGAACTCGAACGTGTCACCGGCCGGCGCGTACGCCGTGTCCTGGATCCCGGCGCCTGCCAGCAGGTCCTTGACCTCGGGTGACGTCCCGGCCTCGGGCGTGGCCTGGTTGATCGACCCGGTGACCACGAAGTCGGCGCCGAGCACGAACGCCGCGGCGACCGCCTCCGGGGTGCCCAGGCCGCCCGCGGCGCCGACCCGGATCCGTTCGTGGTAGCGGTGCCGGAGCATCTCCGCGTCGCGCAGCAGGGCGAGGTCCGGCACGAGGGTGAACGGGGACCGCGCGTCGGTGTGCCCGGCCGAGTCGGCCTCGGCGCACAGGTCGCCGCTCACCGGCAGCCGCGCCGCCGCGGCTGCCTCCCCGGCGGACAGCGCGCCCTCGGCCACGAGAGCGGCGAGCATCGCCGGCGGCGGCGGGGCCAGGAACGCGGCCGCGACCTCGGGCCGGGACACCTTCGCCACGACGTGCCGGACGGCGACCGGGGTGCCGTCGGCGCTCAGGTGCGCGCCGGCGAAGCGGAACCGCACCAGGGCCGCGGTGACCCCGGTGTACCCGGCCGCCTCGACGTAGCGGACGTCGTGCCGGACGTACAGCTCCGCCAGCGCCGACTCCAGCGCCGGGTTGTCCGGCATCGCCAGCAGGTTCATGCCGAAGCGGCCCGGACCGGGATCCGCCGTGAGCGAGCGCAGGACCGCCTCGACCTCGTCGCGGTCGAAGCCGCCCGCGCCGAAGAAGCCGAGCAGGCCCGCCTTGCCCAGGCGGGCGACCATCGCCACCGAGCTGATCCCGCGGTACATCGAGCCGGCGAGGTAGGACCACGTGACGCCGTAGTCGGCGCGGAACCGCTGACAGCCGAGCGCCGCCGGTCCCGGATCGCCGCCGTCCGGCACGGCCGGCGCCGCCGCGAGCACCGGACGGAACAGGTCCGTCAGCACACGGCCCGGACCCAGCTCGCGCACCGTGCGCACGCCGCGGCCGACCAGATACGCCATGGTCTCGCGCCACCGCACCGGGCGACGCAGCTGCACGGCGAGCAGGTCGGGCAGCAGCAGCGGGTCGTGCGGCCGGGCGGTCACGTTGGAGATCACCGGCACCCGCGGCGGCGCGAAGCGGACCTGCGACAGCACCTCGGCGAACTCGCCCGCCGCGGCGCGCATGTACCGCGAGTGGAACGCGGCGGCCACCGGAAGCGGGACGCATCGGCCCAGACCGGCGCCGGTGACCGCCCGCGCCGCCGCCGACAGCGACTCGCGCGGGCCGGAGAGCGTCACCTGGCCGTCGGCGTTGTCGTTGGCCACGTCCACGTCGTCGACACCGGCGTCGGCGAGTACCCCGGGCAGCCGGTCCAGCCGTTCACCGAGGACGGCGAGCATGCCGCCGCCGGCCGCCCGGGCCATGATCTCGCCGCGGCGGCACACCAGGCGCAGCGCCTCCTCGAAGTCCAGGCAGCCGGCCGCGAACAGCGCCGCGTACTCGCCGAGGCTGTGCCCGGCGAGGTAGTCCGGCGGCGGCTCCTCGTCGCGTGCCGCCAGGTAGGCCAGCGCGCCGACGACGAACAGCGCCGGCTGGGCGTACCGGGTGTCGCCGAGCAGGTCGTCGTCCCGGCACAGCCGGGTCACCGGTACGCCGATGATCCGGTCGGCGGCGGCGCACTCGTCCGGGAAGCGGTCGAACAGGTCACCGCCCATGCCCCGGCGCTGCGCGCCCTGCCCCGGGAACACCCAGGCGGACTTCGGTCGTAAGGACACGACTTGGACTGTCCGGCCCGCCGGACGGACGTGCTGCCCAGAGTTGAGCAGCACGTCCGGTCCGGCGCCGCTTAGGTTGCGGCGAACGCCGGCCTTCGGAGCGGGGAGCGCATGAACGAGCAGACCGCCATCCCGGACCGCGTGGAGATCGTCCTGGACGTCCTGTCGGGCGTGCTGCCGGCCGGGGTCACAGCGGACGCCGACACGGCCCTGGGCGACCTGGGACTCGGTTCCCTCGCCGCCGCGCGGCTGCTGCTGGAGGTCGGCGCCGCGTTCGGCACCGAGCTGCCGACCGACGCGCTGCGCCGCTGCGCCACCGCCCGGGAACTGGCCGAGCTGGCTGCCCACGCCGCGCCCGCCGGCGCAGGGCTGCGTCCCGACGTACGCCCCGAGCCCGGGCGGCGGCACGAACCGTTCCCGCTCACCCCGCTCCAGGAGGGGTACCTGCTGGCCAAGGCGACCGGTCTGCCCGGCTGCCACCTCTACCGCGAGTACGACCTCCCCGACCTGGACGTGGACCGCCTGCGCGCGGCGTGGGGGCGGCTCGTCGGGCACCACGAGGCGCTGCGGCTCGTGCTGACCCCCGACGGGCGCCAGCGGGTGGCCGAGCGGCCGCCGGACTGGACCATGCCGGTCGGCGACGACGCCGAGGACGTACGCCGGCGCCTCTCCCACCACTCCTACGGCCCGGCCGACGAGCCGTTGTGGACGGTCGAGGTGACCCGGACCCCGGACGGCGGCGGCGTGCTGCACCTCAGCGTCGACGCGGCGATCGTCGACGGCGCCGGGCTGGAGCTGCTCGTCGGGCAGCTCCGGGCGCTCCACGACGACCCCGGGCGCGAGCTGCCCGCCCCCGGCGCCGGCCTGCGGGACCTCGGCGTGGCCCTCGCCGCCCACCGCGACGGCGACGGCTACCGCGCCGGCCTGGAGTACTGGGCCGACGCGCTGCGCGACCTGCCGCCCGGACCCGCCCTGCCCACCTCCGGCGTGGAGCCCGGCCCGGTGCGGGTGCCGTACACGGCGGCGCTGACGCGACGCGAGTGGGCCGCGGTGACCGCGTACGCGGGCGATCTCGGCGTCTCACCGACCGCTGTGGTGCTCACCGCCTTCACCGAGGCACTGCGGCGGGCCGGCGCCGACGCGGCGTTCTCGCTCGTGCTGACCACGAACAGCCGGCTCTGGCTGCCCGCCGAGGCGGCGGGTGTGCCCGGGCCGTTCACCTCGACCACCGTGTTCGTCGCCGAGGCGACGACCGGGCGGCCGTTCGCCGAGGCCGCCCGGGCGGTCCACGACCGGCTGCGCCGCGACCTCGAGCACGCCGACGTGCCCGGTGTGGCCGCGCTCCGTGAGCTGCGGTCCCGCCGGCTGCCGGTCCCGGCGCAGCTGCCGGTGGTGTTCACCAGCCTGCTCGACGTGGGCGGGACCGGCGCCGACGGCCGGTACGCGGTCAGCCAGACCACTGGCGTCACGCTCGACGCGCAGATCGGCGAGCGCGACGGCGAACTGCGCGTGCGGTGGGACGTCGCGGAGGACGCCTTCGGCCCGGGCGTGGTCGCCGCGACCTTCGCCTGGTTCGTCAACACGCTGCGCTGGCTACGGCCCGTCCCCGACGACGCCGGCCGGCCCCTGAACGACCTCCAGCAGGCGTACTTCGTGGCCCGGACCACGGGCGGCACCGGCCCGTGGAGCGGCTGCCAGGTGGTGCACGCCTTCGCCGTCGACCGGCTCGACCTGCCCCGGCTGGAGGCGGCCTGGCTGGGTCTGCTCGCCGCGCACGAGCCGCTGCGGACCGTCGTCACCCCGGACGGACGGCTGGTCACCTGCGACGACGTGCCGGACCGGTGGCACATCCCGGTGACCGGGCCGGACGCACCGGGCGGCGTGCCGTCGCCCGACGCGGTGCAGCGGGACATGGTGGGCCGGGCCTTCCCGCTCGGCCGGCTCCCCCAGGGTGAGCTGCGCGTCCAGGTGGACGAGGCAGGCGGGGCCACCGTGCACGTGGCGCTGGACCTGCTGGTGGCCGACGGCCGCAGCATCCACCTGCTGCTGCGCGAGCTGATGCGCCGCTACGCCGAGCCGGGCACGCCGGTGGCCGGGCCGCCCCGCGCACCGCAGGCGGCACCGGACCCGCACGCCCGCCGGTACTGGCAGGACCGCCTGGCCGACCTTCCGCCCGGCCCGCCGATCGAGGCGCGCACCGGGCCACGGCGGCGGCGTACCGCCCGGGTGCCGGGCTGGACGCGGATCCGGCGGCTGGCCCGGGAACGCGGCCTCGCCCTCGACGCGCTGCTCATGGCCGCGCTCACCACAGCGATCGGCACCTGCCACCGCGACCGCTTCGCGGTGCCGCTGGTGCGCTGGACGTCCCGGTCCGAGCCGTTCCGGCCCGCCGAACTGACCGCGCTGAGCTGGCTGGCCGCCGGCGAACCGGGCGAGGGCCTGCTCGACCTCGCCGGGCGCTACGACCGGCAGATCACCGCCGACGCGGCGGCGGACGGCGCCTCCGGCCTGGCCGAGCTGCGGCGGCTGGTGCTGCGGCGGATGCGCGACGGCGGCGCCGGGTACCCGGTCGTGTGCACCGGGCTGCTCGAACTCGGCGACGTGCCGCTGCCGGACGGCGTGACAGCCGGCCCGTGGCTGACGTGCACGCCCGACGTGGCGCTGGACTGCATCGCGATCGACGAGGGCGACGACACGCTGCGGCTGTTCTGGGACGCCACCGAGGGTGCGATCGGCGACGACGACCTGGACCGGATCTTCGACGCGTACCGGTCGGCGCTGGCCGAACTGGCCGACCTCAGCGACGTCGTGTACGGGTGGAACGACACCGTCGTCGAGTTCCCGCACGCCGGGCCGGTGCACCTGCTGTTCGAGGCCCAGGCCCGAACCCGGCCCGAGGCGGTGGCCGTACGCGGGCGCGGCGGGACCACGTCCTTCGGTGAGCTGAACGCGGTGGCGAACCGGATCGCGGTCCGGCTGCGCGCCGCGGGCGTCGGCGCCGGGTCCGTGGTCGGGATCAGCGTCGCCCGGGGGCCGCTCATGGTCGCCGCCGTGCACGGCGTGCTCAAGGCCGGTGGCGCCTACCTGCCGGTGGAGCCGTCGCTGCCGCCGGCGCGCGCCGCGCTGATGCTCGCCGACGCGGACGCGGTCGCGCTCGTCACGACGAGCGACCTGGACCTGCCGGCGCCGGGACGGCCGGACGGGATCGCCGTGGTCCACGCCGACCGGGTGGGTTCCGCAGCGGTGCCGGATCCGGAGCCGTGCACCGGCGAGGACGACCTCGCGTACGTCATCTTCACCTCCGGCAGCACCGGCCGGCCCAAGGGTGTCGCGGTCACCCACCGGGCCGTGCACAACCTTCTGCACTGGGCGCGCCGGACGTTCCGCTTCGGACCGGAGGACACCGGGCTGTGCGTGACCTCGCTCGGCTTCGACCTGTCCGTGTTCGACATCCTCGGGCTGCTCGGCTACGGCGCCTCGATCTACGTCGCCGACTCCGAGCAGCAGAAGGACCCGGCGCTGCTGCTGGACGTCCTGCTGCGGGAGCCGGTCACGTTCTGGAACTCCGCGCCGACCACCCTGGCGCACGTCGTACCGCTGACCGCCGCGCACCGCGGCCGGCCCGGCACGACCGACCTGCGGCTGGTGTTCCTCAGCGGTGACCACACGCCGCTGTCCCTGCCCGACGAGCTGCGGGCCTGTTTCACCGCCGCCGAGATCGTCAACCTCGGCGGGGCGACCGAGGCCACCGTGTGGTCGAACTGGTACCGCGTCGGGACCGTCGAGCCCGGGTGGCGCAGCATCCCCTACGGCCGGCCGATCGACAACGCCCGCTACTACGTCCTGGACGACGACCGGCGCCCGTGCCGGCCCGGCGTCGAGGGCGACCTCTACATCGCCGGGGAGGTGCTCAGTGCCGGTTACCACAACCGGCCGGACCTCACCGAGGACCGGTTCGTGCCGTGCCCGTTCGGGCCGCCCGGCGACCGGATGTACCGCACGGGCGACCGGGCGGCGTTCCTGCCGGACGGCAACCTGACCTTCCTGGGCCGGGCCGATCACCAGGTGAAGATCCGCGGGTTCCGGGTCGAACTCGGCGAGATCGAGCACCGGCTGCGCGGCCATCCGGGCGTCAAGGACGCGGTGGTGGTGGCCCGTGAGGAGGGCGGCGAACGCAAGCTGGTGGCGTACCTGCTGTCCTCCGGTGGCGCCGCACCGGCCGTCCGCGACCTGCGGGCCTTCGCCGCCGAGACGCTGCCCGACTACATGGTGCCGAGCCACCTGGCCGTGCTGGAGCAGTTCCCCGCCACCGACAACGGCAAGCTGGACCGCGCCCGGCTGCCGTGGCCGCTGCCGCCGGTCGGGCCGCCGGTCGGGCCGCCGGACCCACCGGGACCGGCGGACGCTCCGCACGAGCCCGGTGTCCGTCAGGTGCTCACGGAACTGTTCGGCGAACTGCTCGGCGAGGCCGTCGACCCGGCGGCCGACCTGTGGGACCAGGGTGCCACGTCGTTCACCATGGTCCAGGTCTCGGCCCGGCTGCACGAGCGTCTCGGCACGCGGGTGCCGGTGGCGGCGCTGCTGGAGAACCCGACGATCGACGGCATCGCCGCGCACCTGTCGCCCGGCACGCCCGCGCCCGTACCCGCGGACCCGTCCCCGGCCGTCGCGCCGCCTCCGCGGACGGTCGACGTGCTCTCCCCCACCGAACGGTCCGCCTTCGCCGCGGCCCGGCTCGACCTGCGCGACGACGGCGAGGCCGTGCCGCTGCCCGGGGAACACCCCGCGCCACGGCGGTACCGGCGACGGGCCTCGCGCCGCGACTTCCTCGACCGGCCCGTGCCGCTGTCCACTGTGGCGGACCTGCTGAGCCTGCTGCGTCCACTGTCCGACGGCGACCGGACGCGGCGGCTGTACCCGTCGGCCGGCGACACCTACGGCGTGCAGGTCTACGTCCACGTGCCCGGCGACCGGGTCACCGGGCTGCCGGCCGGCGTCTACTACCACCACCCCGACGAACACACGCTGCGCCGCATCGGCGACGGATCGGCCCTGGACCGCACCGCGCACTTCGTCTACAACCGGCCGGTGTACGACCGGGCGGCGTTCCAGCTCCTCCTCGTCGGGCAGGCGCGGGCGATCCGCCCGCTCTACGGCGACGACGCCGACCGGTACCTCGCGCTGGAGGCCGGCTACCTCGGCCAGGTGCTGATGGGCGCCCAGGCCGACCACGGGCTGGGGCTGTGCCCGGTCGGCGCGGTCGCCGAGGCGCCGGTCCGCGCCGCGTTGCGGCTGGACGACGGCCACGTGTTCCAGCAGGCGTTCCTGTGCGGTCCGGTGACGCGCGACGACGAGGCCGAGACGCCCGGCACCCCCGCCGCCGGTCCGCCGTCCGTCGCCGGGCCGGGCGAGATCGCCGTGGTCGGGGTGGCCGGCCGCTACCCCGGCGCGGACGACGTCGGTGCGCTCTGGCGCAACCTCGACGCCGGCCACTGCGCGATCACTCCGCCCCCGCCCGGGCGGGGCTCCGGACCGGCCGGCGGCTACCTGTCCGGCCTGGAGACGTTCGACAGCATGGCCTTCGGGATCGCGCCGGCCGAGGCCGCCGTCCTCGACCCGCAGGTACGCGTACTGCTCGAAGTGGTGTGGGCGTGCCTGGAGGACGCCGGCCACACCCCGGCGTCCCTCGGCCGGGTCGGTGTCTTCGTCGGTGTGATGTGGCACGACCACCGCCTCGCCGGCACCGACCGGTGGCGCGACGGCGACCCGGCCCGGATCTCCGGCACCGGCTCCGAGATCGCCAACCGGATCTCCCACACCTTCGACTTCCGCGGCCCGAGCGTCGCCGTGGACACCTCCTGTTCCTCCGCGCTCACCGCCCTGCGCCAGGCGGCCGAGAGCCTCGACCGGGGCGACTGCGACGCCGCTGTGGTCGGCGCGGTCAACCTGCTGGCGCACCCGTACCACGTGGCGGTGCTGCGCGGGCTGGGCCTGGTCGCCGAGACGCCGCACCCGGCACTGGACGCCACCGCCGCCGGCTGGTCGCCCGGCGAGGGCGCCGGCGCCCTGCTGCTGCGCCGGCTCGGCGACGCGCGCCGGGACCGCGACCGCGTCGACGCCGTGGTGGAGAGCACCTGGGTGGGGCACAGCGGCGCGACGAGCCGCTTCGGCACGCCCGACGCGGCCACCCTCGCCGGGTCGCTCGCCGAGGCGGTGAGCCGGGCCGGGCTCACCCCCGCCGACATCGGATACGTCGAGTGCGCGGCCTCCGGCGCCGCCCTGTCCGACGCCGCCGAGATCGAGGCCGTGGGCCGGTTCCTGGCCGCCGCCGCGCCCGGTCCCGAGGGGGTACGCGTGCCGATCGGCACCCTCAAGCCGAACCTGGGCCACGCGGAGGCCGCATCCGGGCTCGCGCAGTTGACCAAGGTGCTCCTCCAGCTGCGGCACCGCCGGCTCGTACCGACCCTGCTGGCGGAGACGCCCCACCCGCTCGTCGACCTCGACGCGCTGCCGGTGCGGTTCGTGCGCCGGCCCGAGCCGTGGAACGGCGTCCCGCTGCGCGCGCTCGTCACCGCGGTCGGCGCCACCGGCACTGTGGGGCACGTGGTGCTGCGGTCCGACGAGGAGGAACGATGAGCAACCAGTGGATCAAGGGCCCGGCCGACCGGGACGCCCCGATGCTGCTGTACTGCGTCCCGCACGCCGGGGGCGGCGGCTCGTTCTTCCGGCCGTGGCGCGCCGCGCTGGAGCCGTACCTGGGCGTCTGCCCGGTCGTGCTGCCCGGCCGGGAGTCCCGCCTGCGGGAGCCGCCGTACACCAGCATCGACCACCTCGTGCCCCCGCTGGCCGCCGCGATCAGCGCGCACGCGGACCGCCCGTACGCGTTGTTCGGCCACAGCATGGGCGCGGTGGTCGCCTACGAGACCGCCCGGCGGCTGTCCGCCGGTCCGGGCGGCGGCCCGGCACGGCTGTTCGTCTCCGGCCGGCGCGCGCCGCACCTGCCCGCCCGCCGGCCGGACCGGCACACGCTCGGCGCGGACGAGTTCCTGCCCGCGGTCGCGGCGCTCGGTGGCACGCCGGACGAGGTGCTGCGCCGGCACGACCTGATGGCGTTGTTCCTGCCGGGGCTGCGCGCCGACTTCGCGGTCAACGAGACGTACCGGCAGTTGCCCGGCCCGCCGCTGCGCTGTCCCGTGTCGGCGTTCACCGGGGACGCCGACCCGGAGGTCGACGTGGTGGAGATGCGTTCCTGGGCCGACGTCACGTCGGCCGGCTTCAGCCTGCGGGTGTTCAGCGGCGGGCACTTCTACCTGGCCGGCCCGCCCGCCGAGCTGGCCGAGGCGCTGCTGGCCGATCTCGCCGTGCGGTCCTGAGGCGGTCCGGAGACGACGGAACGGGACGGGCCTCTCGGCCCGTCCCGTTCCCGTTTCTCCGCGCTCAGGCCGGCAGTGAGGCCACGACCTCCTGCGTCGCCTGGAGCAGGATCCGCGCCATCGTGCGCAGTTCCTCCTCGGTCATCACCAGCGGCGGCACGATCACGATGGTGTCGCTCGGCGCCGAGTGGATGATCATGCCGAGTTCCCGGCACCGCTCGGTGATGCGCGTCGCGACTCCCAGCTCCATCGGGAACGGCTCGCGCGTCTCCACGTCGGCCACCAGCTCGACGGCGGCCAGCAGGCCGCACTGCCGGACGTCGCCGACGTGCGCCACGCTGCGGAACTTGTCCAGCTCCTCGGCCAGGACCACGGCCTGCGCCTGGCCGTGCCGGATCAGGTCGTCCTTCTCGAACAGGTCAAGGCTCGCCAGCGCCACGGCGACGGCGAGCGGGTTGCCGGAGAACGTGTGCCCGGACAGCAGCATCTTGCCGTCACCGCGGAACGCGTCGAACACCTCCGCCGACGCCATCGTCGCCGTCAACGGCATGTACCCACCGGTCAGGCCCTTGCCGACGCAGAGGATGTCGGGCGACACGCCGTCGGCCTGGCAGGCGAACATCGGGCCGGTACGGCCGAAGCCCACACCCAGCTCGTCGGCGATGAGCAGGACGCCGTACCGGCGGGCGATCTCGGCGACCCGGGCCAGGTGACCGTCGCGCGCCACGATCATGCCGCTGACGTTCTGCACGCGCGGCTCCACGAGCACGGCGGCGACCTCGTCGCCCTCACGCTCCAGCACCTCCTCCAGCGTGTCCGCGCAGGCAAGGTTGCAGTTGTTGTTGCACAACCCGCAGCGGTACGCGTACGGCTGGGCGAACGAGCTGGTCTCGCGCAGCAGCGGCTGGTAGAAGTTCTTCAGGATCGTCATCTGGCCCACCGACAGCGCGCCGATGGTGTCGCCGTGGAAGGCCCCGCCCATGGACACGAACTTGTTGCGCTGCGGCGATCCCTTGAAGACCCAGTAGGAGTACGCCATCTTCATCGCCGTCTCCACGGCGCTGGAGCCGGACTCCAGGAACAGCACCTTGTCGATGCCCTCCGGGGCGAGCCGGACCAGCCGGTCGGCGAGTTCCGCCGCGCCCGGGTGGGTCATGCCGTAGAGCGTGGTGTGCGCGATCTTCGCCGCCTGCGCGGCCAGCGCCTCGTTCAGTTCCCGACGTTGGTGGCCGTGGATGTTCACGCCCAGCGAGGAGCCCGCGTCGAGATAGCGGTTGCCGTCGCTGTCCACCAGGTAGACACCCTCGCCGTGGGTGATCACCAGGGGCTTGGCGTTGAGGTAGGCGTCGGTGGGGGTGTACGGGTGCCACACGCGCTGCTGGTCCAGCGTGCGCAGGCGTTCGGTCTCCGTGGTTTCGAGGTCCATGCGTCGGCGCTCCGTCATCGAAGGGAACCAGGACAACAGCACGCAGTCCACCGGAAGAGGGCCGGTGACGTCTGCGCAGTAGTGCGCAGGGTGGCCGGTGCTCAACTCTGAGCAGAGGTGTCGCCATGGCCCGGAAATGCTCATCCGGAGCCGGCGCCGACCGGTGCGGCCGAACGCTGGAGAGGGGACGCCGACGTGACGACCTCCGAACAACCGGACCTGATGTCACCAGCCGCACGGGAGACGGCCTACGACACCTACGCCGCCCTCCGCGACACCAACCCGGTCTCCCGGGTCCGGATGCCCACCGGCCAGGACGTCTGGCTGGTCACCGGCTACGACGAGTGCACCAGCTTCCTCACCGACTACCACCGGTTCAAGACCAGTCCGACAGTGATGCCCGAGGGCATGGAGGCGCCGGCGCTGCCCGAGGCTGTGGTACGGCTGCTCGGCGGCAGCATGGGCAGCGTCGACCCGCCCGAGCACACGCGGCAGCGCCGGCTGGTGCAGCAGGCGTTCACGCCGCAGTACGTCGAACGGCTGCGCCCCGGCGTCCAGCAGATCACCGACCAGCTGGTCGACGGGCTGCTCGAACGCGAGGGACGGACCTTCGACCTGGTCGAGGACTTCGCGGTGCCGCTGCCGCTCACCGTCATGTCCGACATGCTCGGCATCCCCCGCGCCGACCGGGACCGGTTCCGGCTCTGGTCGGAGCTGCTGCTGTCGCTGGATCCGACCTCCGCGCAGTCCGCGCCACAGGGCATGAGCCCGGCCGAGGTGATGGCGGAGATCGAGGAGTTCGTGCGCTACCTGGACGCGCTGATCCAGCGCAAGCGCGCCGAGCCCGGCGACGACCTGATCTCCGGGATGGCCCTGGCCGAGGCCGACGGCGAGCGGATGAGCGACGACGAGCTGCTGAAGATGGTGGCGCTGCTCGTGGTCGGCGGTCTCGGCACCACGCAGCACCTGATCGGCAACATGGTCCTGGCGCTGTTCCGCAACCCCGAGCAGTTGCAGCTGCTGCGCGACAAGCCCGAGCTGGCGCCGGGCGCCGTCGAGGAGATGCTGCGCTACCACGGCCCGATCGAGATCAGCTTCCCGCGGTTCGCCGCCGAGGACACCGAGATCGGCGGCGTGCCGATCAGCCGCGGCGAGATGGTCATCGGGGTCCTCGCGGCCGCCGACCGCGATCCCGGCCGCTACCCGGAGCCGGACCGGCTCGACATCGAACGGACCGCCAACCGGCACCTCGCCTTCGGCCGGGGCGCCCACATGTGCCTGGGCGCGCCGCTGGCCCGCGTCGAGGGGCAGGTCGCCATCACCACGCTGCTCGCCCGGATGCCCGACCTGCGCCCGGCGGAGAGCCTCGACGAGACGCCCTGGCGGCCCGGGCTCACGCTGCGCGGGCTGACCGCGCTCACGGTCGAGTTCTGACCGGGCCGGCGCGACCGGCTCCCACTGCGGTTCGGCCGGCCGGCCGGTGAGCATCCGACCGAACCGCAGAGGGAGGAGACGACGTGGCGAACGCCATCGTCGCTGACGGGCTACGCAGACAGTTCGACAAGGTGACCGCGCTGGACGGCCTGGACCTGGTGGTGCCGGAGGGCACCATCACCGGGATCCTCGGGCCGAACGGCGCGGGCAAGAGCACCGCCGTCCGGTTGCTCACCACACTGCTCGCCCCGACCGGCGGCCGGGCCGAGGTGGCCGGGTTCGACGTGGTCACCCAGGCCGCCGAGGTACGCCGGGTGATCAGCCTGTCCGGGCAGCACGCCGCCGTCGACGAGAACCTCTCCGGGTTCGAGAACCTGGAGATGCTGGGCCGGCTGCTGCACCTGGGCGCCCGGCAGAGCCGGCAGCGGGCCGACGAGCTGCTGCAACGCTTCGACCTCGTGGACGCCGCCGGACGCCGGGCGAAGGAGTACTCCGGTGGCATGCGGCGGCGCCTCGACCTGGCCGCCGCGCTGATCCGTACCCCCCGGGTGCTGTTCCTGGACGAGCCGACCACCGGCCTGGACACCCGGAGCCGGACGGCGCTCTGGGACACCATCGGCGAGCTGGTCTCCGGCGGCATGACGCTGCTGCTGACCACGCAGTACCTCGAGGAGGCCGACCGGCTGGCCGACCAGATCGTGGTGATCGACCACGGCCGGGTGGTCGCCGGCGGCACGCCGGACGAGCTGAAGCGGCGGGTCTCCGGCACCAGCCTGGAGATCACGGTCGGACCGGACGCCGACCTGACCGCCGCGCAGACGGTACTCACCTCGCTCGGCACCGGTCCGGCCAGCGTCGACGAGACAGCCGGCCGGATCTCCGTGCCGGCCGGGGACGGGGTGGACACGCTCCTGGCCGGCGCGCGGCTGCTGCGCCAGGCCGGCATACCGGTCCGGGACGCCGCGCTGCGCACGGCGACGCTGGACGACGTCTTCCTCGCCCTCACCGGCGGCCCCGGCCGGGGCACCGGCGACGAGCCCGTCAAGGAGACCGTGGAGGAGAAGCAGTGAACGCCGTCGTACTGGCCTTCGGTGAGGGCGTCGTCGTCGCGAAGCGCAACCTGCGGATGATCCTGCGCGTACCCGAGATGCTGCTCAACGCCGCCATCGCGCCGGCGATGATGACGCTGCTGTTCGGCTTCATCGTCGGCGGCGCGATCGACGCGCAGGGGGTGCCGTACCGCGAGTACCTGCTCGGCGGCATCTTCGTGCAGGCGGTCCTCTTCGGTGCCGTCAACACCGGCACCGCGATCGCCGCCGACCTGCGCAACGGCATCGTCGACCGGCTGATGTCGATGCCCATCTCCCGGTCCGCGGTGCTCGTCGGCCGCACCACGAGCGACCTGGTGAACAGCGGGGTGGTCATCACCGTCACCGCGCTGCTCGGCCTGGTCGTCGGGTGGCGCAGCCGCACGTCGCTGCCCGAGGCGGCGCTGGGGTTTCTGATCCTGCTGGCGTTCGCGTACGCGCTGTCGTGGCTGATGGCAGTGGTGGGGCTGGCGTCCCGGGCGCCGGAGGCGGTCAGCAGCACCGGCTTCACCATCGCCATCCCGCTGGGCTTCCTGTCCAACGCATACGTGCCGATCGACTCCATGCCGGGCGTCCTGCAACCGGTCGCCGAGTGGAACCCGGTCTCGGCGATCGTCCAGGCGGTCCGGGTCCAGTTCGGCAACGTCGACCCGTCCACCGCGCCGGACGTCTGGCCGCTGCAACACCCGGTCGCCGCCTCCGGGCTGTGGATCGGCGCTCTGCTGGCCCTGTCGATCCCCCTGGCGATCGCCCAGTTCCGCAGGTCCGCCGGGCGCTGAGGCGCCTCGCAGACGACGACTCCGCCCGCGCCGTCGGCGTGCGGGCGGAGTCGTCGTCCGTGGGGGCCTACTCCACCAGGACGCGGTCCGGCGCGCGGCGGCGCAGCCGGCTGGAGCGTCGCAGCGACCGCAGCCACATCAGGGTGCCGCCGCCGTCGAGCAGGAACGACAGCATCGCCAGCGCGAGGACGTCCGCCCAGGTGAACTGGCCGGTCATCTCGTCACCGCGGAAGAAGCCGACGACCCGGACCAGGTAGAACCACAGCAGCGGGATCGTCGCGGTGAACAGGACGGCCAGGGCCACGACGCGGCCCAGCACCCAGACGACCGCGTAGATCCGGATGGTGCGCATCTCGCCGCGCCCCACCCCGGACTGGTCGATGAGCCGGCGGCGCAGCACCCGCCGGACGAGGTTGCGCAGGTAGGCGCCGGTGTCGGCCATCAGGCTCCGGGTGTCCAGCGCCGTCGTGATCAGGTAGTAGAAGTCGGTACGCAGGAACAGGAACGTCTGCCAGAGCAGCCGGATGAACGAGGTGAACAGCACGCCGGCCACCACCAGCCGTACCGGCTCCGGCAGGCCGAGGACGCCGACGTCGTTCAGCCACAGCGTGATGAACAGCAGTGCCGCGCCGATCACGTCGACGAGCGGCCCGACCAGCACCGCGACGAAACGTTCCCGCTTGGACGCCATCCACATCCCGGACAGGTCGGTCTGCGCGACGATGGCGTACATCTGGTTGCCGACAGTCATGCGGGCCGACGTGCCGGCGGCGCGCGCCCCCACGACGTGGGCCAGCTCGTGCAGCCACACGCCGATCACCGCGATGCCGAGGACGACCAGCAGGTAGGCCCAGAAGTGGGAGTGGAACATGAGGCTGGACGGCCCGGGCACCAGCCCCGGCCGGTCGACGGCCATCGCGACCGCGACTCCGACGATCACCCCGCAGACGGCGAGCACGGGCCGGCTCAGCAGGCGCCGCGCGGCCTGCGGGGACAGCCACGCCAGATGCCCGGGGCGTGGCGGCCGGGCCGGTTCGGCGTCCGGTGGCGGGTCGTGCGCGCCGGCCGGGGCGAGGAACCCCTCGTCGGCCAGCGCCTGGAGGAACGCGTCGGCGTCCGGTGACGCCTCGTGCGTCGCCTCGAAGCGGCGGACGGCCTCACCGACTGTGGCGCCGTCGCGCAGCCACTCCAGCAGGTCGAGGCCCTCGGCCGGGATGGACAGGTAGACCTGACGACTGTCGTCACCGATCACGGCGAAGTCACCGTCTCTGCGGGCGGTGTACGGCCGGACCAGGACCGGTGCGTCGAGGGCGAACTCGGTCACTGTGGGACCTCTCCTCTGACGGTGCGGGACTGGGCGCAGGGGCGGGGGTCCGGCAGCCGGACCCCCGCCCCCGTGTCACCGGGTTCAGTTCAGCGCGGGCGCGCACGGGGCGACGGTGCTGGCCTTGATGGACTCCAGCTTGCGCACCGGGAGCGACTTCTTGGGCGCGGTCTCCTTGGTCATGGGAACACCTCCTCTCCACCTCTCGTCGGGACGGGGGGCACCCGCCGGCCGGCTTCGGCGGGAGATCGTGTGCCGAGGGCGTCGTCGCCGGCGACGAATCGCGCGGCGAGGTCGACGAGGCTCTCCTCGGCGTGGAACAGCGACAGGTGGTCGCCGTGCTCGGCGACGTGCAGGACGGACCCGGCGATCCGGGCGGCCACGGCCCGCGACCCGGCGGGGTGCGCCGTGTGGTCGTCCTCGCTGGTGACGACGAGCGTGCGCGTGGTCAGCCCGGCGAGGTACGGGCGCAGGTCCGTGCCCATGATCGCGCCGTTGAGCCGGCAGTACCGGCGCAGCAGCTCCGGCGTCGCGTACGGGTACGTGACCAGGTGCGCCAGCCGTGGCGGGGCGACGCCGAGCATGGTGTTGGTGAGCACCGCGTGCACCGCCGCGGCCTGCTGCGGGCTGCGGGCGGCCATCGCCATCAGGGCCTGCAGGTTCTGCTGGTGGTCGGTTTTCGGGCTCTCGTCGCCGAGGTCGAAGTCGCCGTGCCAGAGGCTCAGCGACGACACCCGCTCCGGCGCCCGCGCGGCCGCGACGACCGCGAGCACCGCGCCGCCGCACAGGCCGATCAGGTGCGCGCGGCGCAGCCCGAACCGGTCCAGCACCGCGAGGAGGTCGTCGGCCTGGGCCACCACGCCGGTGTCGGCGGAGAATCCGTCCACGTCCGCGAACAGGCCCCGCGTCTCGGGGACGAGCACGTGGAAGTCGCGGGACAGCCGGCCGGCCCAGCCCTCGGCGAGCCGGGCGGGCATCCCGCACGCGGACACCATCAGCACCGGCGGCCGGTCCGGGTCGCCGGCGGCGTACGTGGGCAGCACCACCCCGTCGCCGGTACGCACGTCGGTGCGCCGGAAGCGGCAGGTGAAGTCCTGTTCGCGCGCCTCGGCGACCACGCGCGGCTCGTCCGCCGGCGGCGGTGCCGGGTTCGCGTCGAGGTCCAGCAGGTCGCTCACCACCCGCTCGAAGGGGCCGAGGTCGGCGGCGTCGGTCACCGGCGTCGGTGCCGGCACGTCCAGCCGGTCGCACAGCCGGGCCAGCGCGGCCGCGGTGGCCGGGTCGGCGCACCGCACCCGTACCGGTGGCGGCAGCACCCGCAGCAGCGGACCCGCCGCCAGCAGCGCGGCGGCCAGATCCCGCCCCGGCGTCACGCGCCTGCTCCGATCCACTCGTAGCTGCGGTGGTAGGCGCGGACGCCGGTGCAGGCGAGCAGTGTGCGCGCACCGGCCACCCGGTCCAGCACCTCGGCGTACCGCCCCGGGTCGATCCGCTTGTCCGCCACCGGCACCAGGCAGTCGGCGTTGTCGGCGAGGATCCGCTTGTACTCGTCGAACGTCAGCTCGCACCGGCCGGCGAGGTGCTCGCCGATGCGCATCCGGCCGACCTCGGCGGTGGACCGGCCGTCGACCAGGCCGCTGTAGAACTCGGCGGCGCAGCCCGAGCCGTACGAGTACATCCCGACGCGTACCGGGTCGTCGGGCCGCAGGTGGTCGATCAGGCTGGCCAGGGCCAGGTAGACCGAGCCGGAGCAGAGGTTGCCGACCAGCCGCGGGTACTCCAGGCCGGGCGCGACCCGGCGGGCGAAGTCCGCGTCGGCGTCGGGCAGCCGGTGCTCGCGGGCGAGCTTGCGGTGCGCCGCGCGGACGATGCCCGCGAACGGCGTGTGCATGGCCAGCCCGGCGAACGTGGTGGCGAAGTCGACGTCCGCCACCTTCTCCGCGTAGTGCGCGTAGGCGTTCGTCAGGCAGTCCAGGTAGGCGAACAGCGAGCGGTCGGCGTCGGCGACGTCGAACGTCGGGCCCGGCCGGGCCGAGTCGAACGTCTCGTAGCTGTGCGTCCCGAACGCCCCGAGGTCCACGTCGAGCACCCGCGGGTCGTCGCCGAGCAGCACCGCGGCGGCGCCGGTGCCCATCGCCGGCTCGGTGTACGAGGCGTTCTCGTTCACCAGTGACACGTCCGTCGCGATCACCAGCGCCTTGGCGCCCGGTGACAGGCCGGCGGCGAGGTAGCCGCAGGCGAGCTGGAGCGCCCCGGTCGCGGCGTAGCAGGCCTGTTTCACCTCCAGCATCCGGCAGCGGCGGCTCAGCCCGAGGTGCCGGTGCACGTACGAGGCGATTGACTTGCTCAGGTCCAGGCCGGACTCGCTGGAGGTCACCAGCAGTTCGATCCGGTCGCGGTCGGCCTCGTCCATCGCGTCGAGGATCGGCTTGGCGGCGTTCACCGCATGCGTGACCGGATCCTCGAACGGCAGCGCGACCGACTTCGCGGTCATCATCAGGTTGCCGAGGCGGGCCGCGTCCAGACCGCGCCCCTCGAACAGGACCGGCACCGCGACGGAGGCCACCCCGCAGTACACGTTCAGGGCCTCGATGCCCACGTTCATGCCGTCACCTCGCAGAGGTACGCGACCAGGTGGTCGATGTCGGGCAGGTCGCTGAAGCTGCCGAGGGGCTCGTCGACGCCGAGCCGCTCACGGAGGGCCAGGATGATCTCGACCCGGTCGATCGAGTCGGCGCCCAGGTCGCGCAGGTGCGCGTCCCCCGGGATCCGGTCGCCGGGGACCGCCGGCAGGATCTCGGCGATCACCTCGTGGACCACCCGCCGGACCGCTTCGTCGCTGGGGCTCACGTCGTTCCCTCCGTCCGGGTCTGCGAAAGGGCCACCGCGAGCGGCCGTCCGGTGTCGCGGTCGGCGAGCACCACCCGGACCGTCTCGTCGGCGCCGGGCACGTCGCCGCCCGGCCGCCGGGACACCCGCACCCGCAGCACCGCGCCCACGTCGGCGTTGCCGAGGTAGCTCATCCGCTGATCCAGCACGATCCGCCGGAGGAAGCCGGCGTCGGTGCCGCCGCGGTGCCGCCACAGCCGCAGCGACGCCCAGTCCACGATGGAGAAGTAGGACGCGAAGTAGAGCAGTCCCACCCCGTTGAGGTCGCGGCTCGGATCGACCGGGTAGTCCAGCGCCAGCCGGTCCAGCGGGTCGGACGGGTCGGGCTCGGCGCCGAGGGCGCGCAGTTCGGCGTACGCGCGCCGGGGCGAGTGCCGCGCGGGCAGCACGGGCAGGTGCCCGTGCCGGAACCCCGGTGGGGACGCGCTGCGCAGGTCGCCGTTGCCGCCGGACGGGCCGCGCACCACCCAGCGGTTGAAGTTCTGCGCGTACAGGCATCCCGGGTCGGGGTGGGCGTAGAACTCGTCCGGGTCGACGACGCGTCCCGGCCGGTCGCCGCGCCGGATCTCGTGCAGCGTCAGCACCGACTCGCTGCCGGAGGCGAAGGACCGCGAGTCCACCCGCAGCACGTCGCCGAAGGTCATGCCGCGCACGTGCAGGTCCGCGCCGCCGCGCAGGTGGATGTAGTGGAACGCCAGGTAGGTCGGCATCCCGTCGGCGTCGCGGGCGGTGTAGACGTTGGTGTCGCAGAGCGCGCTGACGGTGTCCCAGGTCCAGTCGCCGACCTGGCCGACGAACAGCGACCCCGGCCCGCACATGCCGGGCCGCACCACAGTCGTACGGGTCGTCGCGTCGGGACCGAGCAGTTCCAGCTCGGGAGTCAGGACGTTCACGACCCCTCCCCTCCGGCGCCGCGCAGGAAGTCGGTCAGGATCCGGTTGCACTCCCGAGGGCTGGTCAGATACGGGAAGTGGCCGGCGTCGGCGATCTCCTCGTAGCGGGCGCCCCTGATGCCCTGGTGCAGCAGCCGCGCCGTCTCCGACGGGATGACTGTGTCGTGCCGGCCCTGCACCACGAGCGCCGGCAGGTCCAGCTCGCCCAGCCGGTCGCGGAGGTCCGGCCGGGCCGCGAACACGTCGAGGTAACGCAGCCCGGTCTGGGGGTCCATGCTCTCGCAGCGCAGCAGCAGCGCCTCCACGGCGGCCCGCTCGTGCCGCAGCCGGTCCGCGCCGGACCCCTCGATCGTGCGGTCGAGGTCCTGGGCGGCCACGACGGCCAGCCGGTTGATCTCACCGACCCGGTTGCCGATCTTGTAGGAGCTGCCGAGCAGGATCAGCGAGGCGGTGTCCTCCGGATGATTCAGGGCGAACGTGAGCGCGACCAGGCCGCCGAACGACGCGCCTGCGACGTGGACCGGGCCGTCGACCCCGATCTCCCGCAGCACCCGCAGTTCGAGGGCGGCGATCCCGTCCAGGGTGAGGTCGGCCGAGGCGGTGCTCGCCCCGACGCCGGGGTGGTGGACGCTGATCACCTGGTACCGCCCGGCCAGCGCCTCGAACTGGCGCGCGAAGACGCCCGCGCCGATGTTGAACGGGTGCGCGAGCAGCAGCGGCGGGCCGTCGCCGGCGGTGAAGACCTCCACCTGGGCGCCGGCCACCGGCACCACCCGTCGGCGTACGGCCGGCTGGTGTTCCCGCAGCACGCTGCCGTTGTCGTCGGCCGGCGCCTGGTCGCGCAGCGCCTGCCGGACGTCCTCGGGCACCCGGTCGGCGGGCTGGTAGACCGCCCGGGCCGCCTCCCCGGCCGTGCGGACCCCGCCGGTGACCAGTTCGGGCATCTCTCCCGGTGCGGCGGCGAGCGCGGCGACGGCGGCCACCACCGCCTCGGCGTCGTCGGGCCCGAAGCCGACCGGCACTGCCAGCCGGACGGTGCCGGCGAGCGGCCCTCCGATCGCCAGGTGCGGCGCGCCCCGGACTCCGGCGCCGGCGTAGAGCCAGGCCAGCCCGGACATCGTGGGGTGCTCCTGACCGGCCAGGCCGGGCATCCGGGCGAGGTCGAGCAGGACACAGTGGGCGCCGTCGACGTCCACGACCGGCAGGCCGGCCGCCCGCAGGCCGTCGCGGAGCACCGCGACCGCGGCGACGCGCCGCCGGACCAGTTCCGTGACGCCCCGGCGGTCCGCGAGGGCGGCCCGCAGCGTCATCCGGGTGGCCCGGTCCACCTCGGAGCCGCGCCGCGCCACGTGCTCGCGCAGCCGCGCCGCCAGTTCCGGGTCGCGGGTGGCGACCAGGCCGCCCGCTGTGACGCCGAAGTCCTTGGACAGGCTGAGCGTCGCCGTGTCGGCGACGGCGAGCAGGTCCCGCACCACCGCCCAGGGATCCCCGCCGGGGCCGGCGAGCGCGACGGCGTTGTCGACGACGCGGCTGGCGTCCAGGACGAGCGGCACCCCGTGCGCGGCGGTGACGCGGCGCAGCTCCCGGAGGGCGTCGGGTTCGACGGGTACGCCACCGGCGGCGTTGTTGGCCGCCTCCGCCACCACGAACGACACCGACCCGGCGGGCCGGCGGGTCAGCTCCGCCGCGAACGCCTCGATCGTCTCCGGGTCGAGCCGGCCCACCCCAACGGCGACCGGTTCGTAGCCGAGGTCGGCGAGCGTCGACAGCCAGGTCGGGAAGGCCGCCGCGTGCAGCACGACGCCGCGCGGGCCGGGGTGGCAGCGGCACAGCAGTTCCTCGGCCGTCCGCCCGGACCGGGTCGGCACCACCTCGGGCATGGGCAGCCAGTCGTGCGCGGTGAGCTCCGGCGGGCCGGACCGTTCGGCGAGCAGCCGCGTCCGGGCGGCGACGAAGCCGTCCGCCCGCTCCGCCCAGGAGTCGGTGAGCAGGTCGAAGGGGACCAGCTCGGTCGGCAGGGCGAGCGCGTTGTACCCGTGCGCGGCCAGCAGATCCGTACGTCCCGGCCGCAGCGCCGGGTCCGGCGGCGGGCCCGCGTCCTCCGGCGGCGCGGCGTTGTGCGACGGCACGGCGGCGTCCGGCGGCACGATGGCGTGCGGCGGCGGTGCGGCGTTCAGCGGCGCGGGATCGGCGGGGGCGCCGTCCACGAGGTCTGGATTGGCGATCATCAGGATGATGTCGGTGACCGACGTACGGTCGCCGGTCGCCGGCTGGCACAGGTAGATCGGCGTGTTCTCGGGCCGGAACTTGTTCTTGAACTGGAAGTTGCCCGGCCCGAAGACGCCCACCGAGTGCAGCTCCGCCAGCGCGTCCGCCACCGCCGGGTCGGCGTTCGGCGACTCGGTGATGGCGACGCCGAAGCTCGCCCCGAAGCTGAACGACGTGCAGCCCTCGGCGGCGGTCACCTCGATGATCCGGACGATCGCCCACTCCAGGCCACCGGCGGGCATCTCGTCGGCGTAGAACTCCAGATCGAGCAGGTATCCCCGCTCGGACGGGATCCGGGTGACGATGACCGCGTTGACGAGAACGTCGTCCACACGGGTGAGGAAGACCCGGTGCCGGGGGTCGAGCGTGCCGCCGCCGATCTCCTCCCGGACCACGCCGACGTACGGGTTCACCATCTGCTTGCGGCGACCCCAGGAGTCGATCAGACCGACGATCTGCCGGTCGGTCTCCGGCGACGCGCCGGCCTGATACTCCTCGATCCGGCAGTCACCGGCCCGCTCGAACCGGTGCAGGAGGCTGCGCAGGCGCTGCATCCGGCCGCCCCGTACGGTGAACGAGGCCAGGTCCGTCAGGCGCTGCACCGCCCCGAACGGGGTCGCGGTGACCGGTTCCCCGGCGACCTCGGTCAGGTGGGCCAGGGACAGGAAGTTGGGCCGCAGGCCGTTGCGCCGTGCCCACGCGATCCACTCCGCGACGAGGTCGTGGAAGTGGTCGTGGTGCCCGACGAAGCTCCAGGCGAACACGTCGTCGCCGCGGACCGAGAAGTTGACGTAGCCGGCCCGCGCCGAGTCGACGAACGCGTACGGTGCGATGTCCCGTCCGGCCAGCCCGCCCTCCTTGGCGTGGCGGCGGTCGAGGTCGGCCAGGAGGTCACGCAGCGCCGGGCGGCCGGGCAGGGTCCGCTTGCGGACGACTACCGGCTCGCCGTCGACCTCGGCGCCGCTCTCGATCGTCCGGCCGGTGGCCCGTGGACCGGTGCCCGTCTCGGTCCGGACGCCGGTCCCGGCGGACCGCCCGGCCAGGAACGCGGTGAGGTCGGGCATCGTGGGGTGGTCGAACAGCAGGGTCTTAGGCAGCGCGCCGTAGCGCTGTTCCAGGGCGCCGACGACCCGCAGCATGTCGAACGAGGTGAGGCCGCTGTCGGCGAACGTCCGGCCGGGCTCGACGGCACGCTCCAGCACCCCGGTCACGATCTCCTCGACGCCGTCTCCGGCCGGTGTGACCGGGCGTGATGCCTGCGTACCGGCGGCCACGAGCGCCGCCACCGCCTCGACCGTGTCGTGCTCGTACAGGTCGGCGGCGGTGATCTCCACGTCGAACGTCGCCACCACCAGCCGGGCCAGCTCCATCCGGAAGATCGAGTCGAGGCCGAGGTCGGCGAACGCCCGGTCGGCGGTGATCTCCGTACGGTCGGCGCCGAGCACCCGCGCCACACAGTCCCGTACCGCCTCGGCCACCTCCGCGGGCGCGGGCCCCTGGGCGACGGCGGCGGCCGGCCGCTCGGGGGCGGCCGGTAGCGCGGCGGCGGGTGGCGCGGCAGCAGCGGGACCGGCTCCGGCCGGGTGGGCGGCCGGTCGGGCCGGGCGGGCGAGCACGCCCACCGGGGCCGCGCCGTTCGACGCGGGTCCGCCGTTCACCGCTCCCGCGTCGGCGGCCGTGCGCCGGACCGCGCCGTTCCTGCGCAACGCCGACGGATCACGCAGCACGATCCGGTCGGCGGCGGTGCGCCGGACCGGGGCGGGCGGCTCCGCCGGAACACGCGGGGCGGGCAGCTCGGCCGGGGCGGGCCGGGAGGGTGCGGCGGCGCGGGCCGGGCCCTCGTCGAACCAGAACGGCCGGGCCTCCAGCGGCGGGGCGGGGACGGAGATCCGGGCCGGCCGGTGGTCCCAGGTCGCCGCCCAGTCGACGTCGCCGCCGGCCAGCCAGGTCTCGGTCTCCGCATCGAGGCGGGGCGGCGCCTCGCCGCGCAGCACCGCCACCGCCTCGGCGGCGTCGGCGACCACCGCGGCGAACCGGTGGGCCAGGGCCTCCCGTCCCACCTGGAGCGTGTACGTGGCACGGGCCATGTCGGTGCTCTCCGCGAGGTGGTCCGCGACCCGGCGCCGGTACTCCGCCAGCGCCGCGGGACCGGACGCGGACAGCACCAGGCGCCAGGGGCCCGACGCCGGGGACGCCGGCAGCGGCGGCGGCGACTGCACGACCACGTGGGCGTTGGTGCCGCCGAAGCCGAACGAGCTGACCCCGGCGACCCGGTCGCCGGTCCACGGCACGTCGTGGTCCAGCACTGTGAACGGGGTGCCGTCCAGCCGCAGGTACGGGTTGCGCCGGTGCTGGTGCAGCGTGCGCGGCAGCCGTTCGTGCCGCAGGCTCAGCAGCACCTTGAGCAGCCCGGCGATGCCGGCCGCGGCCTCCAGGTGGCCGATGTTCGTCTTCACCGTCCCGACCGCGATCGTGGCGTCCACGCCCTCGAACGCCTTCTTCAGCCCTTCGATCTCGATCGGGTCGCCGAGCCGGGTGCCGGTGCCGTGGGCCTCGATGTAGCTGACGCTCGCCGGGTCGACGCCGCCGGCCCGGTACGCCCGGCTGACGACCTGCGCCTGCGCCTGCGGGTTCGGGGCGGTCAGCGACGGCCCGCGGCCGGCGTGGTTCACCGCGCTGCCCCGGATGACGGCGATCACCTGGTCCCCGTCGGCGACCGCCGCACGCAGCGGCTTGAGCAACACGACGCCGCAGCCCTCGCCGCGGCCGTACCCGTCGGCGGAGGCGTCGAACGTCTTGCACCGGCCGTCGGCGCTGAGCATGCCCGAGGACTGGAACGCCACGAACAGGCCGGGGCTCAGCAGCACGTTCACCCCACCGGCGAGCGCCGTCGCGCACTCCCCGGCCAGCAGCGCCCGTACCGCGCGGTGCACCGCGACGAGGGAGCTGGAGCAGGCGGTGTCGACGGCCTCGCTGGGGCCGCGCAGGTCCAGCAGGTAGGAGACCCGGTTGGCCAGGATGCAGTCGGCGAGGCCGCTGGCGGTGTGGGCCTCGACCGGCACGTCGTGCGCGCGGAGCAGGTCGTCGTAGTCGCAGGCGGACACGCCGACGAAGATCCCGGTGTCGGTGCCGGCGAGGTCCGCCGGCCGGTATCCCGCGTCGGCGACGGCCTGCCAGGCGGTCTGGAGGAACAACCGCTGCTGCGGGTCCATCAGCACGGCCTCGCGCGGCGCGATGCCGAACAGGTCGGCGTCGAACGAGCGTACGTCGTCGAGGAAACCGGCGCGGACACCGGCGGTGGCCGGGTCGCCGAGCAGGTCGGTGCGGTCGGCCGGGACCGCGCGGACGAGGTCGTCGCCGGCGGCGAGGTGCCGCCAGAAGGCGTCGAGGTCCGGCGAGCCGGGCAGTACCCCGGCCATTCCCACCACGGCGACCGCGTCGGCCGGCAGGTCCGCCGAGGGCTCGGCGGCCTCCGCCGCGGGCCGGGCCGCCGTGAGCCCGGCGTCCACGGTGGCCGGGGCCGGCCGGGCCGGGAGTACGGTGCGCAGGTACGCGCCGAAGGCGGCGAGCGTGGGGTGCTCGTAGAGGACTGTGGGCAGCAGGTCGACGCCGAAGCGCTCGTTCGTCTCGTTCACCAGCCCGGTCAGCGAGATGGAGTCGAAGCCCAGGTCGAGCAGTTGGATGTCCGGGTCGACCTCGTCCGGTTCGACGAGCAGGAACCCGGCGGCGAGCGCACGCAGCTCCGCGTCCAGGTCCAGCTCCGGGTCCGGAACACCGGCCGGGGCCTCCGGCGCGACGTCCGCCGGGCGCTGCACCGCCACCACCGGTTCGGTGCCCGACACGACGCGGTCGAACGCCCGTACCGCGTCGGCCGTCGGCAGCGGGGCACTCCCCCAGCGCCGCGCGAACAACCGGCGGGTGGCGTCGTCGACGGCCATCCCACCGTCGGCCCACAGCGGCCAGCAGACGGACACCGTGCCGGGCCGGCCTGCGGCGAACTCGTCCAGGAACGCGTTGGCGTACGCGTAGTCGACCTGCCCGAGGTTGCCGGTGCGTCCGGCGATCGACGAGCACAGCGCGAGGAACTCCAGCGGTTCCGTGCCGAGCGCGTCCACCAGGTGCCGCAGGCCGAACACCTTCGGGGCCAGCACCGCGTCGACGGCGGCGTCCGGCTTCGTCAGGGCGCGGGCGTCGTCGTGCACGCCCGCGGCGTGAATCACCCCGTCGATGCGCCCGTAGCGGCGGCGGATCTCGGCCACGGCGCTGCGCACGTCGGACTCGACAGTCACGTCCGCGCGGACGAACGCGAAGGCGTCGTCGGTCGGCGCGGTCCGGCCGACCAGCACCACCGCCGAGGGCGTACGGGTCGCGGCGAGGTGCGCGGCGAGGTGCCGGCCGACGGCGCCGGTGCCGCCGACCACGACGTACACGCCGCCGGTGCGCCGGACGGCCGGGCCGGGCCGGAACGGCACCATCCGGCGTACCTCACGGACGCCGCCGGTCCAGCGGATGTCGTCGACCCGCTGCTCCGGCGGCCCGGAGACGTGCCACAGGTCCGCCTCGGCGGTCACACCACCCCGGACCACCACCCCGGAGAAGCCGCTGTGCTCCAGCGCGAGCGTGCGCAGCGCCGCCGTCACGGCGGTGTACGCGGGCCGCTCGTCCGGGCAGCCGACGACGATCCGCAGCGGCGCGGCCGGATCCGGGGTGAGCACCTCGACGGCGGCCCGCAGGACGGTGTGCAGGCTCTCGCGCACCTCGTCGGCGAGCCCGCCGGCACGGGCCGGCAGGTGCACCACGATCACGTCCGGGTCGGCCTGGTCGTGGCGGCCGCCGAACGTCGGGCCCTCGCCGATCACCCGGATGCGGGCCGGCGGTCGCCCACCCTCCGGCGGCGGCTCGGCCCGCCACTGCGGCCGCAGGTACACGCACGGGTCGCTCTCGGGCACGCCGGTCTCCCGCGCCGCCACGTCCGGCACGACGCTCCCCGGCACGACAATCTGCGGCACCGCCGCCTCGGGCACGACGGTCTCCCGCACCGCCGCCTCGGGCGCGGCGGTCTCCGGCGCCGTCGCCTCCGGCACCGCCAGGCCCGGCAGCACGGCGGTCCGGCCGTCGGCGGTCAGGTCACCCTCCGGTACGGACGGCGGCGCCGGCCGTGCGGTACCGGTCGGCTCGGGCAGCCACAGCCGCTGCCTGTCGAACGGGTACGGCGGCAGCGGCACCCGTCCCGGCCGTACCGGCCACCGGCCCGCCCAGTCGACCGGGACGCCGCGTACCCACAGCTTCGCCGACTGGTCGAGCCGGCCGCGGCGCAGCAGGTCGGCGGCGATCTCGGCGCCGCCGTCGCCGTCGAACAGCGGATCGGTGCCGGCGGTTCCGGTAATGACCTCGCCGGCTCGCAGCCGGCGGACCAGCTCGTCGATGTCGGACACGACGACGGCGAGCCGGTTGTCGAACTCCGCCCGCCCGACCTGGGTGCTGTACGCGAGCTGGTCGAGGCGCGGGCGCGTCCGCTCGGCCAGGTCGGCGAGGTCGGCCGTGAGCGTCCGCAGCTGCTCCGGGGTCCGCGCCGACAGCACCACGACGTGCGGCCCCGGCTGGACGGGCGCGGGCGGCGGCGCGGGATGCTCCCGGACCACGAGGTGCGCGTTCGCGCCGCCCGCCCCGAACGAGCTGACCCCGGCGCGCCGCGGCGCGGTCCACGGCTGTGCGCTCGTCGGCAGGAGGAACGACCCGGACAGGTCGATGCGGGAGTTGACAGTGGACAGGTTCGCGCAGGGCGCGATCGTGCCGTGCGCGAGTTGCAGCAGCACCTTCGTCAGGCCGGCGATGCCGGCGGCGCCTTCGAGGTGACCGATGTTGGCCTTGACCGAGCCGACCGGGATCCGCCGGCCGTCCGGCAGCGCGTTACCGAGCGCCCGGCCGAGACCGGCGATCTCGATCGGGTCGCCGAGAGCCGTGCCGGTGCCGTGCGCCTCCAGATAGCCGACGTCGCCGGGTGTCACCCCGGCCGCGGCGAGCGCCCGGACCACCAGGTCGGCCTGCGCGGTGGGGTTGGGGACGGTGTAGCCGGCGGTCCTGCCGCCCGCGTTGACGAAGCCGCCCTCGATGACGCCCCAGATCCGGTCGCCGTCGCGCAGGGCCGCGGACAGGGGTTTGAGCAGTACCGCGCCGACGCCCTCGCCGGGCACGAACCCGTCGGCGCGCTCGTCGAAGACCTTGCAGGCGCCGTCGGCCGACAACATGGTCATCGACGACAGCGCGATCAGGTGCGCCGGGTGCAGGACCAGGTTGACGCCACCGGCGACGGCCGCCGAACACTCCCCGCGGCGCAGGCTCTCACAGGCCAGGTGGACCGCCGTCAACGAGGAGGAGCAGGCCGAGTCGACGGCGAAGCTCGGCCCGGTCAGGTCGAGCGTGTACGACACCCGGTTGGCGATCGACCAGTACGCCGAGTGCCCGTCGGTGTAGCGGCCCTCCGGCCAGCCCTGCGCGGCGGCGATGCGGCCGTACGAGCCGTACATGGTGCCGACGAAGACGCCGGTGTCGCGCGGCAGGGCTCCGCCGAGGGCGCCCGCGTCCTCCAGCATCAGCCAGACGGTCTCCAGGAACAGCCGCTCCTGCGGGTCCATCGCGGCCGCGTCCTTCGGCAGGATGCCGAAGAAGCCGGGGTCGAACCGGTCGACGTCGGTGAGGAACCCGGCCCACCGGCTGTACGTGTGCCCCGGCCGGCCGCGGCGCGGGTCGAAGTGCTCGCGCCAGTCCCACCGCTCCGGCGGCACCTCCGTGATCGAGGTGGTGCCGGTGACCAGGTTCTGCCAGAACCGCTCCAGGTCCGGCGCGCCCGGATAGCGGCCGGACAGGCCGACGACAGCTATCGCGTCCGCGTCGCCCCGGGCGGCGGAGGCCGAGGTGACCGAGGTGACCGAGGTGACCGGGGCGGCCGGGGCGGCCGGGAACGCCGGGACGGCCGGTCGCTCCGGTTCCGCCGGGTGGACCGGCGCCGGCACGGCGTCCACCGCCGCGACGCCGAGCGTGGCGGCGAGCGGGCCCGGCCGTTCCCGGGCCAGGTGGTCGGCGAGCTGCTCGATCGTCAGGTGCTCGAACAGCAGGGTGGCCGGCAGGTCGCCGAGGTCGGCCGAGAACCGGCGTACGAGGTGCTGGCTGACCAGCGAGTCGACGCCGAAGTTGTCGAACGTGACGTCGTCGTCGAGCTGGTCGGGGCGGTACTTGAGGACCTCCGCGAAGACCGCGCGGACGTAGTCCCGGGCGGCGCGGGCCGGCACCCGGTCCACCGGCGCCGCACCGGCCGTCGCCACGAGCACGCACTGCTCCTGCTCGTCGTCGGGGACACCGGGCATGCCGAGGATCCGGCCGGTCAGGCCCGCCTCGGCGAGCGCCGCGCGCCACCCGGCCGGCGACAGCAGCGGGGAGTGCGGCAGCCGCCGCCGGGCGTCGGTGAACCGCCACCAGCCCGGCAGGAGGCCGAACGTCGCGGTGAGGAAGTCGGAGGCGCGGGTGACCTCGTTGAGCAGCAGCACACCGCCGGGGCGCAGCAGGGATCGGGCATGGCGCAGGCTGTGGACCACGTCCGCGGTGGCGTGCAGCACGTTCGTGGCGAGCACGACGTCGTACGAGCCGGCCTCGAAGCCCTGCCCGGCCGGTTCCCGTTCGATGTCGAGGACGCCGAACCGCAGGCCCGGATGGCGTCCGCCGAAGCGGTCCTCGGCCTCGCGGAGGAACGCGGTCGACAGGTCGGTGAAGTCGTACCGGACGCCCGGGCAGGCGTCGAGGACGAACGCCGAGCCCGCGCCGGTGCCGGCGCCGATCTCCAGCACCCGGCCCGGGCGGCCGTCCGTCCGTCCGAGCGCAGCGGCGGCCTGCGCCGCCACCAGGCGGTGGTAGAAGTCCGCGGCCTGCTGCCCCTGGTAGACGGCGGCGACCAGGTCGGTGCTGCCGCCGGGGAAGAGCACCTCGGTCGGTGAGGTCCGGCCGTCCAGGACGCCGGGCAGGGCGTCGACGCACCGGGCCAGCAACGCGACGTGCGGGGCGAGGTCGGGGTGCCGGGCGAGCACGGCAGCGGTGGACAGGCCGGCCGGGGGCGCGGACACGGCCGCGGCGACGGCGGCCGCCAGCGGCCCGGAGGCCGGCACCTGACGGTCCCGGAGCCGGTCGCGCAGCAGGTCGCGGGCCAGCCCGTCGAGGGTACGGAAGGCCGCGCTGGACCGGTCCAGCGACGGGTCGGTGTCCCCGGCGGCGGTGCCGTCCGTCGAGGGTGGTGCCGCGAGCGCGGTGACGGCGTCGTCGGCGGGCGCCGACGGGTGGACGCCGAGTGCGGCGAGCCCGTCCCTCGTGCCCTTGAGGACAGCCACCTGTGGGTGCGGGCCGGCGAGGATCCGCTCCAGCGCCGCGACGCCCTCGGCCGGCTCGATGGAGCCGATGCCCAGCGTCGCGAACCGGGCCGCGTACCCGGGGTCGGCGACCACGCCGACGCTGCCCCACCAGCCCCAGTTGACCACGCGTACCGGTTGTCCCCGGCGGTGCAGCGCCAGCCCGTACGCGTCCTCGAACGTGCTCGCGGCGGCGTAGTTGGCCTGCCCCGGGGCCGGAGCGAACGACAGCGCCGAGGAGAACAGCGCGAGGAAGTCCAGCGGCTCGCCGGCCAGCGCGTCGGCGAGCACACCGACACCGGCGACCTTCGGCCGCAGCACCTCGGTGAACGCCGCCTCGTCCATCGCGGACAGGGCACGGTCACGGAGCACGACCGCGGCGTGGAACGCGCCGTCGACGGGCCCGAACCGCTGTCGAGCCTCGGCCACCGCGCGGCGGACCGCGACGGCGTCGGTGACGTCGGCACGCAGGTAGACGGCCTGTCCGCCCAGCGCCTCGATCTGCGCCACCAGGGACCGGATGCGCTCGTCCTCCGGGGACCGGCCGAGCCACACGAGCCGGGCACGGCGGGTCCGGGCGAGGTGACGGCTGACTTCGAACCCGATGCCGCCGGTGCCGCCGACGACGAGGTAGACACCGCCGTCGCGCAGCGGCGCCACGCCTGCCGGCCCGGCCACCGGCTCCAGTCGGCGGACCAGGCGGCGGTCACCACGCAGCGCGACGAGTCGGTCGGTGCCGTCCTCGCGGCGGATCGCGTCGGCCGGGGTGACGTCGCCGGGACCGGCGTCGACACAGGTGACCCGCCACTGCGGATACTCGGCCGCGATCGCGCTCGCCAGCCCGGCCAGGCCGGCGGCGTGCGGGTGGACCGGCTCGCCGGGCAGGCCGGCCACCCCGGACACGACGAATGTGAGCGTCAGCGGTCCCCGGTCCGCGCCCAGGTCGAGCAGGCGGCGCAGCAGGCGGAACGCCTCGGGCGTCGCGGAGTCGTCCTGCGGCGGGGCGGCCGGGTCGGCCGTGCGGGCGAGCACGTACACCGTGTCGTACCGGCCGGTGGGCAGCTCGCCGAGCGGCAGCGTGTCGTCGGCGCCGAGGGCGGCGGCGAGCGCGGCGTCGGCGGGGCCGTGCACGGCGAGGGCCCGCCCGGCAGGCGGTTGGCCGGAGGGCGCACCGGCCGGCCGCCAGGCCGGGACGTACAGCAGGTCCTCCGGCGGCGCCGTCACGACCGGCCGGCTCTCGGCCGATGCGGCGCCGGACGCCATGTAGGGGCGCAGCGTCACACCGTCGAGCCGGGCCCGGACGTCACCGGTCAGGTCGGTGAGGACCACGTCGAACCGTCCGCCGTCCCGGCGTACCACGTGGACGCGGGCGGTCGTCGGCAGCCGGTCCGCGACGAAGACCGACTCGACGGCGAACGGGACGAGCATCCGGTCGGCGGGATCGACCAGCCCGGCGACCGCCTGCAACGCCCCGTCGAGCAGCTGGACGTCGCTGTCGGGGCCGGTGGCGAGCATGCCGAGCGCCTCACCGGCGCCCAGCCGCAGCTCCGTCAGCACCCGGAAGGACGGCCCGTAGCGCAGACCGGCCCGGGCGAATCCCGCGTACAGGTCGTCGACCGGACGGCGGACGGGGCAGCGGGCCTCGACTGACGGCAGGTCCACCCGCTCCGGCGGTGCCGGGTCGGGGGCGCGGCGGGTGGCGACGGCGTGCGGTGTTCCCCCGACGGTGAGGGTGATCCGGTCGTCCCGGGTGACGACAGCCGTCACCGGCTCGGTGACCACGACGGGCCGCAGCCAGGTCACGTCGGCGGCGCGGGCGGTCCCGCCGGCGGTGGCCTGGTGCAGGAACGCCGCGCCGGGCAGGACCGGGACGCCGTGCAGCGTGTGGTCGGCCACCAGCGGGTCGGCCGGGGTGAGGGCCGTCTCCCGCCGGTCGCGGCCGGTCCAAAAACGGTCGCGGTCGAAGGGGTACGTGGGCAGCGGGATGCGACGCCCGGCCGGCATCGCCGTCCAGTCCACGTCCGCGCCGGCCACCCAGCGCTCGGCGAGGGCGACCAGGTCGGCCGGCGCGTCGGGCGCGGGCGGCCCGCCGGCGAGCTGCCGGACCAGGTCGGCGGTGTCGGCGGCGACGAACGCGGCCCGGACCGCCAGGTGCGCCCGGCCCCGCGCGAGGGTCGCGGCGACGTCGTGGACGTCGGCCGGTTCGGTACGCAGGCGCCGGGCCAGCCGGTCCGTCAGGTCGCGCAGCGCGGACGCGGTACGGGCCGAGACGGGTACCACCACCGGCCCGGTGCCGGTGCCCGCCGTCGCGGCCGGCGCCTCGGCCACCACGAGATGGCAGTTGGTGCCGCTGAAGCCGAACGAGCTGACGCCGGCGACCAGCCGGTCGTCGTGCCACCCGGTGAGTTCGCGCACCACCGGCAGCCCGGGGATCGCCTCGGTGGCGTGCGGGGTCGGTGGCAACTGCCGGTGCCGCAGGCTGAGCAGCACCTTGATCAGGCCGGCCACGCCGGCGGCCATCGTGGTGTGACCGATGTTCGCCTTGACCGAGCCGATCCGGCAGTGCGGGCCGACGACCTGGGCCAGCGCCTTGACCTCGATCGGGTCGCCGAGCGCGGTGCCGGTGCCGTGCGTCTCGACGTACCCGACCTCGACGCCCGCCCGGGCGTGGACCTCACGCAGCAGACGGACCTGGGAGACCGCGCTCGGCGCGGTGATGCCGTTGGTACGGCCGTCGCCGTTCACGCCGCCGGCGAGGATGACGCCGTGGACGTGGTCGCCGTCGGCGAGCGCCCGGTCCAGCCGCTTGAGGACGACCACGCCGACGCCCTCGCCGAGCACGATGCCGTCGGCGGCGGCGTCGAACGGCAGGCACCGGCCGGTCGGCGACAGCATCCCCGTCTGGCTGGTCCAGACCTGCATCTGCGGCGTGCACATCACCGCGACGCCGCCGGCCAGCGCCGTGTCGCAGTCGCCCGAGCGCAGGCTCTCGCAGGCCAGGTGCACCGCCGTCAACGACGACGAGCACGCGGTGTCGATCGCCATCGTGGGCCCGGTCAGGTCGAGCAGGTACGCGATCCGGGCCGGCAGGATCGAGCTGGCCCCGCCGAGGAACGCCTCGCTGCTGTCGCTGCGTCCGTGCCGCTCCAGCAGCCGGGGATAGTCGCCCGCGCCGCAGCCGACGAAGACGCCGCACCGCATCGGCCGCCCGGCGTACCCGGCGTTCTCCAGTGCCGCCCACGCCTGCTCCAGGAAGATCCGCTGCTGCGGGTCCATCGCCTCGGCTTCGAGCGGTGAGATGCGGAACAGCCCGGCGTCGAACGCGTCCACGTCGTCCAGCAGCGCCGCCCACCGGCTGCGGGTGCGGCCGGGTGCGGCCGGGTCCGGGTCGTAGAGTCCCGTCAGGTCCCAGCGGTCGGACGGCACCTCCCGGATGGCGGACCGGCCGGCGGCGAGGTTGTCCCAGAACGTGTCGAGGTCCGGGGCGCCCGGGAATCGTCCGGCCATCCCGATCACCGCGATCGCAGTCGACGGGTCCGCGCCCGGCGACGCCGCGTCCGAGGCCGGTGTCCCGGCCGGTGCGGATGACGACGCCGGTGCCGGTGTCGCCGCCGGTGCCGGCTCTCGGTGGGAAGGCGACGCGGGCGGTGGGCGGACGGCGAACGTCAGCGGCGGGGGCTCCGGGGCCGTGGCGGGGGCGGCCCCGGACGGCGGGGCAGTCCCGGGCGCCGCGCCGGGCGCGGTCAGGACCAGTGGCGGCGGGCCCGCGGCGGCCGGCGAGGCGACAGCCGGCGCGGTGACAGCGGCCGCAGCGGGCGCGGCCACCTCGGCGACGGCCGGCGTAGCGGCCTCGGTGACAGCGGGCGCGGGTGCGGCGGGCCCGGGCACCTTGGCCGGGACCGGTTCGTCCACGACGGACGGCTCCGGGGGCGCGGTGGCCTGGGCGCGCAGGGAGGCGGACTCGGCCAGGTTGCGCAGCACCGCCTGGGCGAGATCGGGCACTGTGGGGTGGTCGTACACGGCTGCCGAGTCCAGGTCGGTGCCGAACCGGCGGTTGAGGTCCCGCACCAGCTCGACGGCGCCGATGGAGTCCAGTCCCAGGTCGGCGAAGGTGCGGGACGGCAGCACCTCGTCCGGGCGCAGGTACAGCAGGGCGCCCACGATCTCCGTCACCGCGTCGCCCACCGCGCCGTCGTCCGGTCCGGGCTCCGGCTGCGCGGCCGGCGTCGCCCGGCTACGGAACTCGTCGACCTTGGTGAAGTGCTCCCGTACCAGGGCGGCGGACTCCGCGCCGAGGACGTTCCCGTGCATTCGGACCTCGCTGGCGATGACCTCGGGCAGCCGGTCGAGGATCCGGCCGGCGAGTTCGTTCTTGAGCGACCGGATCACCGCCGGTGGCTTGTCCGCCATGGACCGGGCCAGGTCCAGCGCGGCCGGAACGACTTCCTGCGGCGGCAGCACGGTCACGCCGGCTCCGCGCCGGCTCAGCTCGGCGCCGGTCATCGACCGTCCGGTCAGCATCATCTCGGCGGCCAGGGCGGGGCCGAGGCGTTGCTCCAGGATGTAGGTGGCGCCCATGCCCGGGGTGAAGCCGTAGCGGGTGAAGTTCGCGCTGTACACCGACGTGTCGCCGAGGACGACCACGTCGCCGTAGCAGGCGAACGCCAGTCCCCCGCCGGAGGCGTGCCCGGCGGCGGCGGTGACGACCGGCCGGGTGCAGCGCAGGATGCCCTCGTACACGAGCGCGGCGTCGGTGAACGTGCCCTCGCCCTCGGCCAGCGCCCGCAGGGCCTCGGGAGTGCCGCCCATGCTGAATACCGAGCCGTGGCCGGTGATCACCACCGCACGTACGTCGTCGCGCCGCTCGATCTCCGCGAACGTGTCCCCCAAAGCCGCGAGCAGCCCGTCGGTGAACATCGGCGCGCGCATCGACACCAGCGCGACGCCCTGGTCCAGGACACGGAACTCCAGGTCCGGCCCGTCCGGCACGACCACGTCGCCGTCGACGGCCGGTGGCGGGCTCGCGGCCACCGCGACGGCGTCGCCACCGCCGGTCCCGGCGCGGAGCGTGCCGGCGGAGCCGGCGCGAGCGGCGTCCCAGCCGCCGATCCAGCAGGGCTCCTCCGGCAGCGGGCAGGTCGGCAGCGGTACGCGGCGGGGATGCCCGTCCGGGTAGCAGGCGGACCAGTCGACCGCGCCGCCGCCGACCCAGTGCCGGGCCACCTCGTGCAGGTCACCGGCCCGGAAGGCCGCCACCGGATCGCCGGTGGCGGGCGCGCCGGTGGTCACCACGTCCCCGGTGTCCGCACCGCGGGCGAAGCGTTCCAGCGCGCTGCGCAGCGCGTCGGTGCCGGACGTCACGACGGCGATGCGGACCGCCTGCGGCGCCCGTCCCACCTGCGTCGTGTAGGCGATGTCGCGGACGCCCCGGTCCGCGGCGAGTTCGTCGAGGCGCGTCGCAACGCTCAGCCGGCCGATCGCCTCCACCCCGACCAGGTCCGCCAGCCGCGCCGGGTCGAGCCCGAGATCGCCGAGGGTCGCCGACGTTTCCAGCGCCTCCTCGGGTACGCCGAGAAGGTCGGCCACCGCCGCGGTCGGGCCGGTCGACTCCGGCAGGCCGGCCGCCATCGCGCCCGCGTACGCCCGCAGTGTCTCGGCGGTCGGCGCGGAGAGCACCACGAGCGCCGGCCCGTCCGGCGCGGGTGCGGCGGCGGGGGCGAACTCCTCGACCAGCACGTGCGCGTTGGTGCCCCCGGCGCCGAACGCGCTGACGCCGGCCCGCCGCGGTACGCCGGGCGGCGGAGTCCACGGCTCCAGCGTGCGCTGGACCCGCAGCGGCACGGCGGCGAAGTCGATGTGCGGGTTGAGTTCCTCGGCGTGCAGCGACGGCACGAGCGCGCGGTGCCGCAGTTGCAGCAGCACCTTCGTCAGGCCGGCTATCCCGGCGGCGCCCTCCAGGTGCCCGATGTTCGACTTGACCGAGCCGATCGCGCACGCCCCGGCCGGCAGGTCCGCACCGTCGAACGCCTGCCGGAGGCCCTCGACCTCGATCGGGTCGCCGAGCGCGGTGCCGGTGCCGTGGGCCTCGACGTAGCCCAGCGTGGCGGGGGCCCAGCCGGCCGAGTCCAGCGCGGCGCGGACGAGCGCGGCCTGGGAGCCGGGGCTCGGTACTGTCGCCCCGGCGGTACGTCCGGTGTGGTTCACCGACGTCGCGCGGATGACGCCGTACACGTGGTCGCCGTCGGCGAGCGCGCGCGACAGCGGCTTGAGCAGCACCGCGCCGACCCCCTCGCCGGGCACGTAGCCGGTGCCGTCCGCGCCGAACGCGCGGCACCGGCCGTCGGTGGACAACCACTGCCCCTGCGCGAGCTGGAGGTACTTCTGCGGGTGCACCGTCACGTTCACGCCGCCGGCCAGGGCGAGCGTGCACTCGCCCCGCCGGATGCTCTCGACCGCGAGGTGCACGGCCATCAGCGACGACGAGCAGGCGGTGTCGACGGCCAGGCTCGGCCCGGTCAGGTCGAAGGTGTGCGAGACGCGGTTGGCGATCGCGCAGTGCATCGCGGTCGGGGCGACGCCGTCGGTGGCCCCGCCGACGAGCTGGTAGTGGTTCCACATGACGCCCGCGTAGACGCCGACGACCTCGCCGCGCAGGGTCTCGGGCGGATGTCCGGCGTTCTCCAGGGCGTGCCAGCAGGTGGTGAGGAACAGCCGTTCCTGGGGGTCCATCCGCTCGGCGTCGCGCCGGGACACCCCGAAGAAGGTCGGCGCGAAGCGGTCGACGCCGTCGAGGAAGCCGCCCCACCGGCCGTACGTACGCCCGGGGGTGCCCTTCTCCGGGTCGAACAGCGCCGCGTGGTCCCAGCGGCCGGCGGGCACCTCGGTGATCGCGTCGACGCCGCCGGCCAGGTTGCGCCAGAACGCGTCCAGGTCGTCCGCGCCGGGGTAACGCCCGGCCACGCCGACCACCGCGACCGCGTCGTCGCCCGGCCCGCCCACGGCCGGCTCACCGACAGCCGGTCCGCCGTCGGACCCGGCAGCCGGGCGCGAGGCGGCGGTGGCCGCAGCCGCACCGGCGGCCGGCACGAGTTCCCGCAGCCGGTCCGCCTGCCCGTGCAGGACCAGCACCGCGTCGTACGGACCGCGCAGCACGTCGCGCAGGACGCCCAGCGCGGTGTCGGTGGGCATCGGCTCCTGGCCGGTGTGCTCGGTCGAGCGGCGCAGGGCGTCGGCGGGCGCGCGCATGCCGCCCTCGGCCCAGTACGGCCAGCCGATGACGACGGTCCGGCCGCGACCGCGCCGCTCGACGTGCCGCAGGCCCGCGTTGGCGTACGCGTAGGCGGCCTGACCGGGGTTGGCCACGTCGGCCGAAGCGGAGGAGAAGGCGACCAGGAAGTCGAGCGCGTCACCGGCGGTGGCGGCGTCGACGTGGCGCAGGCCGTCGAGTTTGGGGGCGGCGACGGCGGCGAGGTCGCCCGGATCGCCGCGGAAGAACAGCCCGTCCCGGGTGACGCCGGCGCAGTGCAGGACCCCGTCGATCCGGCCGAACCGCTCCCGTACACCGGTCACCGCCGCGTCCACAGCGGCGGCGTCGGTGACGTCGGCGATGGCCACGTGCACCTCGGCGCCCGCCGCGCGGCACCGGTCGACGAGCGCCGCCGCGGGCGCGGTACGCGACAGCAGGGCGATCCGGGCCCGGTGCCGCCGCGCGAGGTGCGTCGCGAGGACGGCGGCGAGACCACCGGATCCCCCGGTGATCAGATAGACGCCGCCGTCGCGGAACGGCTCCCCGCCCGTGGCCCCGGCGGCCGGGTCCACCTCGCGCCATCGCCGCACGAGACGCCGGCCGCCGACGTGGCGGACCTCCGGCTCGGCGTCGCCCGCGCGCAGCTCGGCGCGTACCGCGGTGGCGAGGTCGCGGGCGTGATCGACCTGGACGAACCGGCAGCGCAGGCCGGGGATCTCGGCGGTCACGGTACGGGCCAGCGCCGCGGTCGCCGCCTGCTCGGCGGTGGTCTCACCGGCGTGCACGACGAGCAGGTCGCGCGGTCCGGCGTCAACGAGGGCGGTGGCGGCGCGCCACAGGTCGGCGGCCGGGTCGTCGGTCAGCAGGACGACGGCGGGCGGCAGGTCAGGGGCGTCGCGGAGCCGGTCGACGGAGTCCACGTGGGCGGCGGCGAGCCCGGCGGGGAGCGCGCCGCCCACCACGAGCGCCTCCGGGGTACCGGTGCTCGGCGGCGCCGGGTCCGCGGGCACCCAGGCGTCGACGAAGGACAGCACCGTCGACTCGGGGGCGGCCGGAGCCGCGGCGGCCACCGGCGCGTCGGACGACTGAGGGACGGCCGGCGCGGCCGGGGCCTGCCCGGTGGACAGGTGCGCGGCGAGCGCGTCGATGGTGGTGTGCTCGAACAACAGCGTCGGGTAGAGCTTGCGGCCGACGAGCTGCTCGACCCGCTCGGTGAGCCGGAGCAGCGCGACCGAGTCGAAGCCGAGGTCGTAGAACCCGGTGCCGGTCGCCACCTCGGCGGGCGGCCGGCCGAGCATGTCCGCGACGGCGGCGCGCAGCGTGTCGGTGAAGCCGTTCGCGGCGCCCGGCGAGGACGCCGCGGGCTGCCCGGGCACCGTCGCCGGTGGCGCGGCGGCGGGCCGGACCGGCGCGGCGTCGGCCGACACGTCGGCGAGCAGCCGGCGTACCAGCCCGGATTCGCGGATGCGCTTGCAGGTGAGGCCGGTGAAGCCGGCCAGGAACCGGCCGTCCGCGTCGCGGATCGTGTAGTCGGTGGTGATCACGTCGCCGGACGGCGCGAGCCGTTCCGGGCGCGGCACGTGGACATGACACGTCGGCGGCAGCGGCTCGGGTGCCCGGAACTCCTGGACGAACATCGGCACGAACGGGTCGTCGGTCGGCATCCCGACCTGCCCGAACCCGGCCAGCGTCGAGGCGTCCAGCGAGGCCGGGTGCAGGTGGAACCCGGCGGCTGCGGCCCCCGGTTGCTGCTCGCGGGTCAGGTCGGCCAGGAGCGCGCCGCCGCCGATGTGCAGGGTGCCGCGGCAGCGCATCGCCGGGCCGTGGCGGATGTGCTCCCGTACCGCCCGCTGGTAGAGCACCTCCACGTCGTCGTGCCGGTCGGCGGCGGCCCGCAGCGCGGCCAGGTCGAGCGGCGGCGGGACCGGCTCGTCGGTGAGGCAGATCAGCCCGTGAGCGTTGTCGTGCCAGCCGGACACCGGGTCGTCACCGCGAAGCCAGCGGCTGCGGACGGTGAACGGACGCCCCGCGTCCTGTGGTTCGCCGATGGTGAGCACGACCTCGCGGTCGAAGCCGTCGGTGGTGACGATCGCCTCGGCGAGCACTGTGTCCCGTACGCAGAGCCGGCGGTGGTCCCAGCCGGCCGCGACGGCGGTGCGGTAGACGAGGTCGAAGAAGACGACGCCGGGAAGCACCGACACCTCGTGCAGCCGGTGGTTCCGCATGACGAAGTCGTCGTGGGTGAGCCGGAACCGGCTCTGGACGTCGGCCATCGGGAACCTGCCTCCGGTCTTCTGGTCAGTCGGTGGTGACGAGTTGCAGTCGCAGCAGGGACGCCGTGAGCGGCTCGCCCGTGTCCGGCCGGGCCGGGGGTGGCGCCCCGGCCGGGCCGTCGCCGTCGAGCCACAGCCGCCTGCGCCGGAACACCGGGCGGGGCAGCGGCGCCCGGCGTACCGGCCCCGGCGGCGCGCCACTGAGTACGAGGTGGGCGTTGGTGCCGCCGAGGCCGAACGAGCTGACGCCGGCGACGCGTTCCCGTCCGGCCGGCCAGCCGACCGGTTCCGTGGTGGGGTGCAGCGGTGAGCGGTCGAAGTCGAACCGCGGGTTCGGGGTGTCGCAGAACAGCGTCGGCGGGATCGTGCCGTGTTCCAGGGCGAGCGCCACCTTGAACAGCCCGGCCATGCCGGCGGCGCTGAGCAGGTGGCCCAGGTTCGACTTCACGCTGCCGATCTCGATCCGGCCGCCGGGCCGGTCGCCGAAGACGTCGTTGAGGGCACGCAGCTCGATCGGGTCGCCGATGAGCGTGCCGGTGCCGTGCGCCTCCAGCATCGTGATGTCGGCGGGGCGCCGGCCGGCGGCGGCCAGCGCCTGCCGGACCACGTCGGCCTGGGCGGCGGGGCTGGGGGTGGTGACGCCCATCGTGTGCCCGTCGTTGTTCACCGCCACGCCGTCGATCACGGCGTGGACGCGGTCGCCGTCGGCGAGCGCGGCCGCCAGCGGTTTGAGCAGCACCACGCCGCAGCCCTCGCCGGGCACGAAGCCGTCGGCGCGTTCGTCGAACGTCCAGCACCGGCCGGTCGGGGACAGCGCCCGCGCGGCGCTCAGGTCGAGGTACGTCTCCGGGTCCAGCAGCACCTCGACGCCGCCGACGACCGCCAGCTCCGACTCCCCCGCGAGCAGGCTGCGGCAGGCGACCTGCACCGCGACGAGCGACGACGAGCAGGCGCTGTCGACGACCAGGTTCGGGCCGCGCAGGTCGAAGTGGTGTGCGACGCGGGCGGCGATGAAGTTCTGGTCGGAGCGCAGGACGTCGGTGCGGATCGGGACGCGTCGGCCGTAGTCGGACAGCCGCGCCCCGGCCACGACGGCGACGCGCCGGCCGCGCAGTTCGTCCGGGGCGTACCCGGCCTCGGCCAGGCACTCCGCGGTGCCCTCCAGGAACATCCGGATCGCCGGGTCCAGGCAGCGCGCCTCGTCGTCGCTCATGTCGAAGTAGCCGGGGTCGAACCACTCGATGCCCTCGACGAAGCCGCCCCACTTGCTGATCGACCGTCCGAGGCCGGGCTCGGGCGAGTACCAGCGGCGGTGGTCCCACCGCTCGGCCGGCACCTCGGTGACCGCGCAGCGCCCGTGGAGCAGGTTGTCCCACAGCGTCACGACGTCGGTCGCTCCCGGGAACCGGCAGGCCATGCCGATCACCGCCACCCGCCGGTCCAGGTCCGGCCGCGCGCCGCCGCCCGCGACCACCGCCGCCTGCGCCGCCGTCGGCACAGGCTCATCAACGGGTACGGGCGCAGTCACGGGTACGGGCGCCGTCACCGCGTCGGGTGGAGTCACGGGTACGGGCGCAGCCACCGGCCCGGGCGAGTTCACCGCCTCGGGCGCAGTCGGCGGCTCGGGCTCGGGAGTCGCGGCCTGCACGCCGAGGTGGGCGGTGAGGCGCTCCAACGTGGGGTGCAGCAGCAGCGTCGCCGGGTCGAGATGGGTGCCGAGCCGCTCCTCGATGCGGATCAGCAGCTCGCCGAGGAGCACCGAGTCCACGCCCAGGTCGCCGAACTCGACGGTCGGGTCGAGGTCGCGCTCGGGAATGCCCAGCGCCGCCGAGAAGATGCCCACGAGCCAGCCCGGCGGGGCCGCCGGCCCACCCGGCGCCGCCGGGGCCGTGGCCGTGCCCGTCGTCAGGGCCTGCGCCGGGGCCGGAATCGAGGCTGAGGCCGACGCCGGGACCGAGGCCGGGGCTGGGACCGAGGCCGGGGCTGGGACCGAGGCCGGGGCTGGGACCGAGGCTGTCGCCGAGCCCGGGGCGGGCGTACCGGCAGCCGGAGCGCCTGCCACGACGGGGGGTGACGTCGGCGCCGGGCGGCGCGGGCGCAGCCGCAGCAGGGCGTCGGGGTCGGGGGCGTCGCCGAGCGGCGGGCACGGCAGCACCACCGCGCCGGCCGGCAGGGCGAGCACGCGGTCGACGACGCGTAGTCCGGCGGCGTCGTCCAGCGGGGCGAGACCGGCCGGCGCGCACGGGTTGGGGCGTCCGCTCGTGGACCCGGTCTGTGCCCACTGCGGCCAGTCCACCGAGCGGAACTCCGTACGGCCGGCGGCGATCCGCGCGCGGACCAGCTCGTCGACGGCGATGTTCGCGGCGGCGTAGTCGGAGACCCCGGCGGCCAGCCCGGTCACCGTGGCGCACACCGAGGAGAACACCAGGAAGAAGTCGAGCGGGTCGTCGGCGCACAGCGGCGCCAGGGTCTCGAAGCCGTCCAGCTTGGGCGCCATCACCGCGCGGACGTCCGCCAGGTCCTTGTGCAGGAACGCCGGGTTGCCCCGGCTCTCCACACCGGCGCAGTGCACGACGCCCCGCAGCGGGCCGAGTTCGGCGCGGACCTGCCGCAGGAACTCCTCGACGCCGGGGAACCCGCCGGCGTGCTGGAGCACGCGCACGCCGCGGGCGCGCAGGTCGTCCGCGACGCCGGTGTCCGCGTGGACGCCGACCAGGGCGATCGACCGGGCGCCGTGACCGGCCAGGTGCCGGGCGACGAGCGCACCGACGCCCCGGGTGCCGCCGGTCACCAGGTAGGCCCCGTCCGGGTCGCACCGCAGCGGCGCGTGGGGCGCCGGTACGAGGTCCAGGCGCGGCCGGTACCGCCGGCCGTCGGCGTACCGGACCTCGCCGTAGGCGTCGGCCCGTACCCATTCGGCGAGGATCCGGGTGGCGAGATCGGCGTCGTCGCCGGTCCGGTCGGTGTGCAGCACGGTGGCGGTGACGCGGGCGTACTCGGCGCCGAGGACCTTGACGAAGCCGGCCGTGCGGACGTCGTCGACGGCCGTCTCCAGGATCCGCAACGGCGTGGTGGGACGCTCGGCCAGCAGCCGCTGCACCATCCGTACCCGGGTCTCCCAGCCGGGCCCGCCGGGCAGGCCGACCAGCCCGCCGACGTCGGGCACGCGGGACAGCACGGCGGCGAGGTCCGCCACGTCGCGCACGGCCAGGCCGCCGAGACGGGCGACGAGATCGGGACTGCCGCCGACGCACAGCATCACCCCGGCCACCGGCGACGCGGCCGGCCCGGGATCGGGATCCGGCTCCCACCCCTTGACGTAGAGCGGCACCTCGGCGCCCGGTGCCGCCGCGACGGTCGGCGCCTGCGTGCCGGAGGACACACCGGCCGGTGTGTCCTCCGGCGCCCAGCACCGCATGCGGGCGAACGGGTACGCCGGCAGGTCCACGACAGTCCGGCCCGGCTCGTGGAGCGCGGCCCAGTCGACGGCGCCGCCGGCCACCCAGTGCCGGGCGAGGTCGGTCAGGCTCGCGCCGGCCGGCGGCACGGCGTCCGGGTCCGGCGCGGCGGGCGCGCGGCCGCGCAGCACGGCGGGATCGGTGCGGTAGGCGGTGAGACGCTCGCACAACGTCGCGACGTCCTCGACCACGACCGCCAGCCGCTGCCGCAGCGGCTCCCGGCCGACCTGGAGCGTGTAGGCGATGTCGGCGAGGGCCGGCCCGTCGTGCGCCAGCAGCGCGGCGGCGTGGTCGGCGGCCGAACCGGGGTGCTCCCCGGCGGCGATCCGCCGGACCGCGGCGACGAGGTCCGCCGTGCTCGGTCCGCGGTCCCGGCGCAGGTACGCGACGAGCCGCCGCACCACCTCGTCGAGGCGGTCCTCGTCGTAGGCGGACAGGACGACGAGCTGCGGGCCGGGCGGCGCGGCCGGGCGGGTGCGGGCGGGTGGCGCGGCGACGACCGCGTGGGCGATGGTCCCTCCGGCGCCGAACGAGCTGACGCCCGCGACCCGGGGGCCGGTCCACTCGGCCCGCTGCCGCTGCACCCGGAACGGCACGGCGTCCCAGGGGATGTTCGGGTTGAGTTCGTCGGCGTGCAGCGACGGCGCGAGCACGCCGTGCCGCAGTTGCAGGATGACCTTGGTGAGACCGGCGAGTCCGGCGGCGGCCTCGGTGTGCCCGATCGTCGACTTCACCGAGCCGATCGGGATGCTGCCGGGCGGCAGGTCGGTCCCGGCCGCGTCCCGGTACGCCCGGGTCAGGCCGTCGATCTCGACCGGGTCGCCGAGCGCCGTGCCGGCGCCGTGTGCCTCCACGTAGCCGATCTCGGCGGGTCCGGTACGGGCGTCGCGCAGCGCCCGCCGTACCACGTCGGCCTGCGCGACCGGGCTGGGCACGATGTAGCCGTTCGTCCGTCCGGCGTGGACGACGGCGGTGCCGCGGATCACGGCGTGCACCGGGTCACCGTCGTCCAGCGCCCGCCGCAGCGGCTTGAGGATCAGCGCGCCGACCCCCTCGGCCGGCACGAACCCGTCGCCGCCGGCGCCGAAGGTCCGGCTGCGCCTGTCGGTCGCGGTGAGCTTCATCCGGTGCTGCTGGATGAACTTGTTCGGGTGCAGCGACAGGCTGACGGCCCCGGCCACCGCCAGTTCGGCCTCGCCGCGCCGCAGGCTCTGCACCGCCAGGTCGAGCGCGACCAGCGCGGAGGAGCACATCGTGTCCACGGTGAGGCTCGGGCCGTGCAGGTCGAAGCAGTACGACACCCGGTTGGCGATGCCGCCGAGCGTCGCGCCGGAGTCCTGCGGGACGCCGCGCAGCGTCCGCTCCGCCCCGAACAGCGGGTACTCGTTCCACATCGCGCCCGCGTACACGGCGACCGAGGAGTGGTGCCGCTCCCGTAGCCGGGCGCGGGTGTATCCGGCGCTCTCCAGCGCGGCCCAGGTCACTTCGAGGAACAGCCGTTCCTGCGGGTCCATCAGGGCGGCGTCGCGGGGGGTGATGCCGAACAGCAGCGGGTCGAACCGGTCGACGTCGTCGAGGTACCCGCCGTCCATGAGGTGGGTCGGCCATCCCGGTCGCGCGCGCTCGGGCGGGTGCGGGGTGACGCAGTCGCGGCCGCCGGCGAGGTTGTCCCAGAACGCGTCGAGATCGGGCGAGCGCGGGTAGCGTCCCGCGACGCCGATCACCGCGATCTCCGTCTCGCGCTCCTCCTCCGGCTCCCGCTCCACGGCGACGGCCGGCGCCGGCACGACGTCCGCAGCGGGCGGTGCGGCGGACTCGGCAGGTGCGACGGACTCGGTGCGTGCGGCAGGTGCGGCGGACTCGGCAGGCTCGGCGGGCTCGGCGGGAGCCGCGCCGGCGGGAGCCGTGCGGCCGGCCGCCGCCAGCGCCGCGGCGACCTCTCCAAGGGTGGCGTGCTCGAAGAACAGCGTCCGCGACCGCTCGCCCAGGTCGTTCTCCAGCCGGGCGGTCAGTCGCGTCACGAGGAACGACGACAGGCCCAGCTCGGTCAGCGGCAGGAGCGGGTCGACGGACTCGGCGGGCAGGCCGGACACCTCGGCGTACACCTCGACCAGATAGGCCCGCAGCGACCCGGCCGGGTCGCGCGGCCGTGCGGCGGGCGGGGCCGGCGGCGCCGCACCGAAGGGGTAGCCGGGCAGCGGCACCCGCGGGCGTGGTCCCGGCCAGTACCGCCGCCAGTCGACCAGGCCGCCGCCGACCCAGTCCGCGGCGGCGTCGGCGTCGGTCGGCGCGGCGGCCGGCGCGAACGGCGCCCCGGCGACGCCGTGCAGCACCCCGTCGCGGGCCTCGCCGCGCAGGTAGGCGTCGAGTCCGCCGACCAGGTCCGCGACGCTCGCGCACCGCACGGCGAGCCGGTGCGGCAACGGCATCCGGCCGACCTGCGTGGTGTACGCCACGTCGGCGAGGTCGAGCGCCGGGTCCGCGGTGGAGACGTGCTCGCGCAGCCGGTGCGCGGACCGGCGTAGCCGCTCCGGATCGGCGGCGGAGAGGACAACGGCGTGGGCTGGATCGGTCTGTTGCGTCACGGCACCTGCCCGCCTGGGAAGGGTCGACGGCCGAGGATCCCGGCCGAGTCATCACGCTAGGCAGTCGTACCGGCTTCGCCTGCTCAACCTTGAGCAGGCCGGTTGCTTCCGGCGCCCGCTCAACCGTGAGCAGACACGCCGTCGGCCGCCCCCGTAGAAACGGGCCGGAACCGGCGATCTCACCTGAGGAGCGAACCGATGACCACGACGGTCGAGCCGTACCGCGCGCTGAACCAATCGTCGCTGCCGCTGGAGCGGGTGCTGCACACGCTCAACTCCGGCTTCATCCTGCACCGGGTCGGCCAGATGGCCTACGGGTTCGCCGCCGAGGGGCGCCAGTTCAGCGTGGACCTGCTGCAGTACATCAACACCTCGCAGGAGGGCGTGGCGACGTCGTTCGCCTTCGAGGAGGTGTTCGGCGGCCGGGACCGGATGCACTGGTTCATCCACCTGAAGTCCCCGCAGGATTACCGGATCCTGCTCAACATGGTCGACCACGACCTGGAGTTCCGCCGGATCTCCGACGAGGACCGGCTGCCGCACAAGGGCGGCGGCAACTGGGACCGCATCTTCGTCCACCGCAGCCTGCACGAGGACGTGCTCGTACCGCAGCACGGGATGGACCACGACGGCGACGACGCCGAGCCGGCGACCTTCGTGCCGCCCGCCTCGTCCCAGCTCAACCAGCCGCCGGAGCAGCAGATCAACTCGGCGACGGCCGGCGCGATCGTCATGCGGACCTCGGACGTCAAGTACGAGTTCCGCGAGGAGGGCCGGATGTACGCGGCCCACTGGCAGCACTTCGTCAACGAGCGGCTCGCCGGCCGGGTCACCGCGACGCTGTACGAGCAGACCTGGGGCCAGCAGGACCACCTGTTCCAGCTGATCCACCTGCGCAGCGTCGACGACTACCACGAGCTGCGCGAGCTGGAGCGCGGCAAGGAGATGGCCACCGAGGTGTTCGGCCGGCGCCGGCTGCACGAGTCCAAGGGCGGCGGCACCTGGGACCGGCTGTTCATCGAGGGCAGCATCCGCGACACGCTGCTGCTGCCGCAGGTGCCGAGCGGCGCGGCCTGAGCTCCGATGGCGTACCGCACGATCGAGCTCCGGCGCGAGCCCGGGCTGTTGCGCGTCACGCTGGCCCGGCCGGAGCGGCGCAACGGCATCGACGACGAGACGCTGCGCGAGCTGCACGCCGCACTCGACGAGGCCGAGGGCGACGCCGCCTGCCGGGCGGTGGTCCTGGCCGGGCGTGACGGCGTGTTCAGCACGGGCATGGACTTCCAGAGCGCCGCCGGTGACGGTGGCGCGTCCGACGGGGGCGCGGCGTTCTTCGCCCTGCTGGAACGCTTCACCACAGTGCCGCGGGTGGTGATCGCCCAGGTGGACGGGCAGGTCGCCGGTGGTGGTGTCGGGCTGGTCGCCGCCAGCGACTTCGTGCACGCCACCGCCCGCAGCACGTTCGCGCTGCCGGAGGCGCTGTGGGGGTTGCTGCCCTGCTGCGTGCTGCCGTTCCTGGTGCGGCGGGTCGGGTTCCAGAAGGCGTACGCCGCGACGTTGAGCACGCAGACGATCGCCGCGGCCGAGGCGTACCGGATCCATCTCGTCGACGAGGTCGCCGAGCGTCCCGAGACGGTGCTGCGGCAGCTGCTGTTCCGGCTCAACCGCCTCGACCCGGTGGTCGTCGGCGACGCCAAGCGGTACTTCCGGGCGTTCTCCGGCGTCGACGACCGGCTGCGCGACCACGCGGTCACCGAGTTCGGCCGGCTGATGTCGGCGCCCGCGGTGCGGCAGCGGATCACGGAGTTCGTCGCGCACGGCCGCTACCCCTGGGAACGGTGATCGCCGTGCGCGCGTGGGTCTTCCCGGGGCAGGGATCGCAGCATCCCGGCATGGGCGAGGGTCTCCTGGACCGTTTCCCCGCCGAGTGCGCCACCGCCGAGCGGCTCATCGGCGTGCCGCCGGCGCAGCTGTGCCGGGACGCCCGGGGCGAGTACCTCGGCCGCACCCGGTACGTGCAGCCGGCCGTGTTCCTGGTCAGCGTGCTGGCCGCCCGGGCCGCGCTGGCGGACGGCCGTCCGCCACCCGAGGTGGTGGCCGGGCACAGCCTCGGCGAGTACGCCGCGCTGCACCTCGCCGGCTGCCTGGACTTCGACAGCGCGCTGAGCCTGGTCGTCCGCCGTGGGCGGCTGATGGAGAGCGTGACCGGCGGCGGCATGGTGGCGGTGCTCGGCCTGCCGCTGTCGCGGGTGACGGAGCTGCTGGCCGGGATCCCGGACGTCGACCTCGCCAACCACAACCTGCCCGACCAGTTCGTGCTGGCCGGCAGCACGGCGGGCATCCGCGCGGTCGTCGACGCCGTGCCGCGGCTCGGTACGGGCCGGTGCGTGCCGCTGGCGGTCAGCGTGCCGGCGCACTCCCGGTTCATGGCCGGCGCCGCGGAGGCGTTCGCGGTGGCCCTGCGCGACGTCACGCCGGGCCCGCCGTCGATCCCGGTGGTGAGCAACGTGACCGGGGCGCCCCACGTCCCGGGCGAGATCCCGGGCACGCTGCTGCGGCACTTCGTCGAGCCGGTCCGGTGGTGGGACACGATGTGCCTGCTGGCCCGGTCGGGGGTGACCGAGCCGGTCGAGGTCGGTCCCGGTGAGGTGCTGACCAAGATGTGGCGCCGGGCCGCCGGGAGCCTGCCGGCACCCGCTCCCGGCGGGCCGCTCGCGCCCGCCGCGCCCGTCCCGCCGCCCGCGCCGGTCCCGCCGCCCCCGCCAGCGACGTCGGTCGCGCCCGCCGCGCCGGCCGCGCTTCCGGTGACTGCGCCGGCCGCGCCGGTGGCGCGAGGTCCCGCCCTCGGCCCACCGCCGGCCACCGCGTCGCGTCCGCGCCCGGCGGGCTCGCCCGGGCTGCGGTCCGACTACGGCATCCGGTACGCCTGCCTGGCCGGGTCGTCCCCGTTCGGCGTCACGTCGCCGGCGTTCCTGCGACGGCTGTCGGAGGCCGGACTGCTCGGCTTCTTCGGCGCCCAGGGTCTGGCGCCGCCGGAGATCAGGGCCGCGCTGGCCGAGCTTCGCGACGTCCGCCGGTACGGCATGGCCTGGCCGTCCGGTGGTGACGAGCGGGCGCTGTGCGACCTGTACCTCGCCCACGACGTCCGCCATGTGGAGGTCACCGGTCCGCTCGCCGTGGTGTCGCCGCAGCTCGTGCGGTTCCGCTACGGCGACGGTCCCCGGCAGGTCCTGGTCCGTGCCCCGGATCTGGCCACGGCGGTCCGGTTCCTGCGCCCCGCCGACCCGGCGACGGTACGGGCGCTGGCCGCCGCCGGGCACCTGGACGGCGGAGCAGCGGGCGCGGCGGCACGGGAGGCGGTCGCCACCGACGTGGCAGTCGAACGGGACGCCCATGCGCTGGTGCCGGCTCTGGTGGCCCTACGCGACCGGGAGGCGCCGGGGGCGCGGATCGGGGTGGCCGGGGTGGGCACCCCGGCGGCCGTCGCCGCCGCCTTCGCGCTCGGGGCCGACTTCGTCGTCACGACGACGGTGAACCAGTGCACCGCCGAGGCCGCCACGTCGGACGCGGCGAAGGATCTGCTCGCCGCGCTCGACGTCACCGACATCCGTGAGGCGCCCGATCCGGACCTGTTCGAGCTCGGCGCGCGGTCTCCGGTGGCGCACCGGGGCACCCTGTTCGCCGCTCGTGCCGAGGAGCTGTACCGGATGTTCCTGCGCTACGACCGGCTGGCCGACGTCGGCCCGCGGCGGCTCGCCGAGTTGGAGCGGACGCACTTCGGCCGCCCGCTGGACGACGTGCGCGCCGATCTCGGCGTCGCGGGGCGGGACGACCGGCGCGTGCTCGCGTCGGTCTGCGCCGCCTACTGCCGGGAGGCCACCGCCGCGGCCCTGCGCGGAACGCCGGGTCAGCGGCTGAACTACCGGGTGCCGGCCTCCACCGACGTCGGGGCGTTCAACCGGCTCGTCGCGGCGGAGCCGCTGGCCGACTGGCGCGCCCGGCACGCCGAGTCGGTCACCGAGCGGCTGCTCAGCGAGGCAAATTGACCTAAATCATTAAAAAGGCCAGCCGACTCCCATTCCGCTGACAATCACCCCCTACGAACCCAACCGAGGTCGCAAAATGCCTGGTCATTGCGCTGCGTAGACACCCGCCACCCAATTAGTTACGATGGCGGCGGGCATTAATACGGCTCAATCAAGCAGTATGCGCAACCCTCGCCCACACCCCCGAAAGGCCCCTTGCATGCATTTGCTTCACTGGATGAACGCGTCCCGAACATGGAAGAAACCAGACACCACAGATAGATGGACATCGTAGGTCGCGCCATGCCGCCGCCCAGATCAAGCGCTCCTGCCTGCGGAAATGCAGGTGAGTCGCCTCAGCGCCGGGCGCGCGGCATGCCGAGCACGACCGACGGGACGAACGGCCGGCACGGGCCGTATTGCAATTCCGACAGTTTGCCGACACCGGCTGAAGAAATACTTGCCGGCGTTGCGGCTGTACTGTCAACGATTGATAGCGTCACGCATTTCACCAGCGAATGATCAGGAACCTGACAACACGCCCGAGCCACGACATCGGGCGCCAGGAGGCCTCCTTGCGAATCGCCGGCGCCACCACCAGTTTGCGTAACGAGCTGCATCGGCTGATCCGGGACGACCCGACTTTCGCCGTCCGCACACACGTCCCGCGAGGCGGGGCCGCGTACAACTCCGGCGACCACGATCTGCGGATGTACCTCGTGGAGGTCGGCCAGTTCAAGACCATCGCGTCCTCCGCGGACGGCAAGCAGTGCCTGCTGTCGATCCACACACGGGGCGACATGTTCGGCGAGCTCGGCCTGCTCGGCGGGCCACGCCACGACACCGCCCGGGCCATGCGCGACAGTGTGATCAGGAGAGTCAACTCGGCGAAGCTGTTCGACCTGCTGAGCAGCGACGAACAGCTCAACTGGCACTTCACCCGGTTCCTCATGGCCAAGCTGCTCGACCAGCAGCAGGCCATCACCCAACTGGTCACCATGGACAGCGAACACCGGCTGGCCGCGACGCTGCTGCGACTCGCCCGCAAGGTGGGCCGGCGGCTCAACCTCGGCATGCAGATCGACGCGAAGATCACCCAGGAGGAGCTGGCCAGCATGGTCGGCACCACCCGGTCCCGCGTCGGGCTGTTCCTCAAGCACTTCCGCGCGGCGAAGCTGGTGGATCAGCTGCCCGGCGGATATCTCCTGATCAACGAGCCGGCGCTGACCCGGTACGTGGAGTGCGGACAGTACGAGCCCGCCCGGTGGGGCGCCGAGCCGATCCGGCCGGTGAACGGCGCACGCCTGCTGCGCGGCGACCGGGAACTGTCCGCATGAGCGCCGTCCTGGTCCTCCTGCACGGAGCCGCGCTGCTCGTGGCGCTGCTGCTCGTCGGCGGGACCGGACGAGCCGTGGCGCGGCTGTTGCGGCAGCCGCCGGTGATCGGGGAGATCGTCGCCGGTCTCCTCGTCGGCCCGGCCCTCGTCCTGTTCGCCGGTCACGACGGGCTGGCGGCGGTGCTGCCGGAGGACATACGCGCACTCCTGCGCCTGGTCGCCGAGGGTGCCCTGGTGCTCTTCCTGGTCGGCCTCGCGCGTGAGCTGCGGGTCGGGCCGGCGCGCGACGACCGCAGGCTGGCCTGGGTGACCGCCGGTGCGCTCGTCCCGGCGCTGGCCTGCGGGGTGCTCGTCGCACTGTGGGTCCAGTTCGTCGCCGGACCGGCCGTACGCGGCGACGCGCCGATGCCGGCCTTCGTGCTGGGCGTCGCGGTGACGCTGTCCATCACCGCCGTACCGGTGCTGGCGCGGCTGCTGACCGAGCGGGGCCTGACAGAGACGACGGCCGGGGCCCTCGCGCTGGCCGCCGCCGTGGTCGTCGACGTCGTCGGCTGGCTGCTGCTGTCCCTGGCCGTCGGGCTGGGCGCCGGAGACCCCGCGACCTTCGGCCGCGCGATGGCGGTCCTCGCCGGCGCGTTGCTGCTGGCCGGCGGGATCCGATGGGTGCTGCGCCGCGCCCGGGCGGCACTGTGGTGCGGCCGGTGGCCGGCCGCCAGTGCCGTGGTGCTCGGCGTGGTGGCTCTCGTGGTCGGCTTCGGCGTCCACCTCCTCGGGCTGACCGCGGTGTTCGGCGCGATCCTGGTCGGCCTGGCGGTGCCGCCCGGCGAGCCCTGGGACGCGCCGACCGCCGCCGTGTCGCGGCTCGGGCGGTCGCTGCTGCCGATCTTCTTCGTGAGCGCCGGGCTCACCGCGCTGACCGGCGCGGTCGCCAGCACGCCGTGGTCGCTGGTGGTCGTCGTGCTCGTCCTCGGACTCGCCGGGAAGATCGGCGGCGGCTATCTCGGCAGCCGGCTCGGCGGCTGCTCTCCCGCAGAGGCGACACGGATCGGCATCCTGCTCAACACGCGCGGGCTCACCGAGCTCATCGTGCTCCAGGTCGCGTTCCAGGCCGGCATCCTCAGCCCGCCGCTGTTCCTCGCCCTGCTCATCATGGCGCTGGTCACGACGCTTCTCACCGGCCCGCTGCTGTCGTTGGCGGACCGGTTCGTGCGGGCCGCCGACGCCGGTGACAGCGCCTCGGGCGCCGTGTCCGGCCCGTCAATGGTGAGCCCGCGATGACGGGTACGCGGTCAGGACGCCGCCATGTCGCGCAGCTTCAGCACCGAGCGCCAGTTGCGGGTCGTCCCGACCACACCGGTCTTCTTCTCCACGAAGGCGTTGCTGAGCTTGCTGCGCCCGTACCCGTCGGGAACGTGCACGAACACGTCGCGGCCGAGCAGCGTCAGCGTGCCGCTCTCGCCGGGCGGGGCGGCGAGCGCCGCCTGCTTGTCCGCGCCGGGGTCGCCGCTGAGCATGGTGACGAGCAGCTTCGTGTGGTCCGTCTGCACGTCGAGATACGGGTTGGCGGCGATCATCGCGTCGAGCTCGTCCAGGCTGCGCAGCAGCACCGGCACGTCGCGACCCCACCGCTGCTTGATGCCCCTGTCGATCTCGGCCAGGATCGCGACCTCGTCGGTCTCGGGGCAGCCGAACACGACGTTGCCGCTCTGGATGTACGTGGCCACGCCGTCGAAGCCGCAGGAGACGAAGACCTCTTTCAGCTCCGTCATCACCATCGAGCTACCGCCACCGATGTTCACCGCACGCAACAGAGCGACGTATCTCGTCATGACCCGGGATGGTAACCGGCCGGGCCGATCGCGGGCGCTCAACTCTGAGCAGACACGCCCGGCCCGCGGTCGTACAACGTCAGGGACCGCGGCGGTGAGGGATCCACGAAGAGGAGAGGCCCGAGGATGATCACCACGGCGGTCGGCATCGAGGATCTCCACGTCTACCCCGGCCGGGCGTACGTCGACGTGCCCAGCCTGTTCGAGGCGCGCGGCCTGGACCCGTCGCGGCTGCCGAACCTGATGATGCGCCGCCGGTCGGTGAGCCTGCCCTGCGAGGACCAGGTGACCCACGCGGTCAACGCCGCCCGGCCACTGGTCGACGCCCTGTCGCCAGAGCAGCGGGAGGCGATCGAGCTGGTGGTGGTGGCCACCGAGTCGGGGCTCGACTTCGGCAAGCCGATCAGCACCTATGTCCACGACCTCCTCGGCCTGCCGCCGCGCTGCCGGTCGTTCGAGGTCAAGCACGCCTGCTACGGCGGCACCGCCGCCCTGCAGAGCGCGGCGGCGATCATCGCCGCGAGCCCGGCGCCGGACGCGCGGGCGCTCGTGATCGCCACCGACATCGCCGGCGTCGCGGCGGCCGGCAGCTACTTCGAGCCGTCGGAGGGCGCCGGCGCGGTCGCGATGCTGGTCAGCCGTACGCCCGACGTGCTGCGGCTCGACCTGGGCGCCAGCGGGTACCACACCCAGGAGGTGATGGACACGCTGCGGCCCCGGCCGGACGTCGACGTGGTGAACTCCGACCTGTCCCTGCTCGCCTATCTCACCTGTCTGGAACGGTGCTTCGCCGCCTACCGGGACCGCGTCGAGGGCGCCGACATCGTCACCACGTTCGACCACCTCGTCTTCCACATCCCCTTCGCCGGGATGGTCAAGGGCGCCCACCGCACGCTGCTGCGCAAGACCAAGCGCATGGCGCCGGCCGACATCGACAGGGACTTCGCGGCGCGGGTGGCCCCGTCGCTGTCGTACACGAGCCAGATCGGCAATCTCTACTCCGGTTCGCTCTACCTCGCGCTGTGTTCGCTGATCGACCACGCCGACTTCACGGTGGCCCGCCGGATCGGCCTGTTCTCCTACGGCTCCGGCTGCGGGTCCGAGTTCTTCAGCGGCGTCGTCACCGAGCGCGCCGCCGGCCGGCTCGCGGCCCGCCCGCTCGCCCGCGCCGTCGAGGAACGCCGCCGGCTCACAGTCGCCGAGTTCGACGAATGGAGCCGGCACACCGCCGACCGCGCCTTCGGCGTCCGCGACGCCGTCCTGGACACCGGCCCCTACCGGTCCGTCCTGGACAGCCACGTGGCCGGCCGGGGCCTGCTGCTGCTCGACCGGATCGAAGACTTCCACCGCGTGTACCGGTGGAGTTGAGCGCGCCATCCGAGGGAGGACCCATGAGTGTGCCCACGTCCGCGGTCGTCGTACCCGACCTGCTCCGGCACCGCACCGGCCTGATGCCCGAGCAGGAGGCGATAAACGTCCGCGGCAAGACGGCGATCACCTACCGGGACTGGGACCGGCGCTCGAACGCCGTCGCCCGCGCGGTGCTCGACCGGCTCGGCGGCACCGGGCGGGGCGCCCGGGTGGCGCTGCTGTTCGGCGGCGACGACTGGATCGACTACGCCGTCGCCTACCTCGGCGTGCTCAAGGCCGGCGCCACCGCCGTACACGTGAACGACACGATGCCGGCGGTGGAGCTGCGCCGCCGGTTCGACCAGTGTGCGGTGGCCGGTGTGATCCGCGGCGCGGCGCTCCCGCCGTGGCGGGACGACGCCGGACGCTGGTCGGTGGTCGTCGCGGACCTCGACCAGGGCGACTCCGCCGCCGTCGACACCGGCGTCACCCCCGAGGACATCTCCGACATCCTCTACACCTCCGGCACCACCGGCCCGGCGAAGCCGTTCACCAACCCGCACGGCAACCTCACGTACGGGCGCGGGTCCGCCGCCCTCGGGCAGCTGGTCGACCCAGCACCGCTGCTCGCGCCGATGCCGCTGGGCACCACGTCGAGCGCGACGACTGTCGCGGTGCTGGCCACCACGACGCCGTCACCGCTGATCGTGTGCTCACCGGACGACCCGGAGGAGATCGCCCGCCTGCTCGCCACGCACGGCTGCGCGACCCTCATCCTCACCCCGTGGACCGCGATCCGGCTCGCCGCCATCCGCCCGCAGGACCGCTACGACCTCGGCTCGGTCAAGACCATCGGCAACGCATCGGCGATCATGCCGCCGCGCATCGCCCGCGACCTCCTCGCGGCCATGCCGAACGCCACCATCGCCAACGCCTACGCGCAGTCCGAGGCGGTGCCGGCGATCATCCTGGGCAACGTCGACCCGGACCGGCCGATGTGGCTGGGACGCCCCGGACGCGGCACCGAGATGCGCGTCGTCGACCAGCAGGGCGAGCCGCTGCCGCCGGGCGAACTCGGCGAGGTGTGGCTGCGCTGCGAGGCGCCCAAGCGGCTGTACCTCGACCAGGCGCTCAACGCCCGCGTGCACGCCGGCGGGTGGACCCGCACCCGCGACCTCGGACGCGCCACCGCCGACGGCGAGCTGTTCCTGTTCGACCGGATGACCGACGTCATCACCACCGACGGGAAGCTCGTGTCGTCGCTGGAGGTCGAGGCCGCACTCTACGACCACCCCTCGGTACGCGAGGCCACAGTCGTCGCGCTGCCCGACCCCGAGCACGGCGAGATCGTCGCCGCCGTCGTGGCGGCCGACCCGGCCCTGGACGACGCGACGCTCGCCGCGTTCCTCGCCGAGCGGCTGGAGCCGCACCAGGTCCCCGCCCGCATCCACCGCCTCGACGCGCTGCCCCGCGGCGGCACCGGCAAGGTGCTGAAGTACCAGTTGCGGCAACGCTTCGGCGGCTGACCGTCGCGGTTGCCGCCGGCGCACGGCCTCCGCCGCGTACCCTGTCAGAGCTGGTGGCGGCACGAGCCGGCTGCCTCCGACCACCCCGGCCACCGGGGGGCTCGGGCCTGCGCAAGGGCCACTGACAGACATCGAGGTGGGAGATGCCGCAGTTGAACCCGGTCGCGGCGCAGCGCGTGGAGGCCGTCGCCGTCGCGGCCCTCGCCGTCGTCGTGACCGTCGCGGCCGGGTACCCGTGGTGGTCGCTGCTCGCCCTCTTCCTCGTCTTCGACCTGTCCATGCTCGGCTACCTGCGCGGGCCGCGCGTCGGCGCCGTCTGCTACAACGTGGCGCACTCGTACACGCTGCCGGCGGCGCTCGGCGCGGTGGCAGTGGCAGCGGCCGCGTCCGGCGACCGGATCGACTGGCTGGGAGTCCTGGCCGTCGCGTGGGCGTTCCACATCGCCGTCGACCGCGCCCTGGGCTACGGCCTCAAGACGACCGAGGGGTTCGAGCACACCCACCTCGGCCTGATCGGAAAGGCCCGGCGTGCCGGATCGTCCACCGACGAACGCTGACGGTTCCGGTCACGGGCGCGTCGGCCGGCAGTTCGCGCTCGTCAGCCGCACCGAGTACTCGCGGTCGTCGGACGTGATCCCGGACGGCACGCCGTCGAAGTATGCCTCCACCTTCTCCCAGCCCCGGCGCTGCTCGTAGTGCAGGTGCGGGGCGCCGGAGTTCCCGGTGCTGCCGACCCGTCCGAGCTGGTCGCCCCGGGCCACCCGCTGACCGGCATGCACCGACGGCGGTTCGAGCAGGTGCAGGTACTGCGTCTCCCATTTGCCACCGTGGTCGATCTTGACCCAGTAGCCGCCGCCGCGCCCCCGCGGCCCGTCCGGATCCTGCGGGGTACGTCCGCCCAGCGAGCCGTTGATCCCCGCCACCGTGACGGTGCCGTCGGCGGAGGCGAGCACCGGCCGTCCCCACGCGTCCCCGGAAGTCGGGAAGAAGTCGACGTCGTAGTCGTCGTGCCCCGGATAGGTGGACAGCCGCCACGTCTCGCCGCAGGCCACCGGGAGCTGGAAGTCCGGTCGCGGGCCTGGTGGCCGTACCAGCGGCACCACGACCGCCGCACCGGCGGCGAGCGCCGCGAGGACGCCGACGATCAGCAGGACGCGCGGGGCGCGGCGGCGCGGGCGGCGGGAACCGTGGGGACGCTCGGTGGTCATCCGGGCCTCAGCCCAGCTCGATGACGGGCCGGGTCAGGATCTCGTCGGCGTATCCGTCGTCGGAGGCGACCCACCGGCCGAAATCCTCGTCGCGGTACGCGGTCGCGAGGGTGAGCCAGCCCAGGAAGAAGCCGCTCCCGCCACAGGTGGCACCGCCGCCGTCGCCACCGCAGACGACGGTGCGCTCGGTCGTCGCCTCGTGCCGGTAGGGGTCCTGCCCGATCGCCAGACCCCAGAGGTTCTCCTGCCGGTGCGGGCCGGTCCTGTGGTCGTACGGATAGCCGTCTCCGGGGCAGTCGTCGCCCCAGCGGAACAGGGTCGTCGCACCGGCGCCGCACGCCCACTCCCACTCGTCCGGAGTGGTCGTCCGCACGCCGAGGCTCCCGAGCCCGGCCATCGCCTCGTCGTACGAGACCTCGCGGATCGCCCGGGCGCGCACCACCTGCCCGGTCGTCCGGTCGAACTCCACAGTCAGCCCGTCACCCGACCGGAAGGTGCGCACCCCGCCGAACCGGTTCCCGACCGACGCGACCAGCTCCCGCACCCGAGGGTCGTCCGGCGCCAGCGGCACCTCGCACGGGTCGAACGCGTCCACCGCGACCAGCATCGCCGGCATGTCGACGTCGCGTACGGGCGACGTCATCGCGTCGACGTACTCGGTCAGCGACGGAAGGCCGAACTCGGCGGCGCTGTCGGCGTAGTCGGCGGCCTGGTGCGCAGCGGGCCGGAAGCGGGCCGCGTCGTAGCCGAGCGTCGGCCGGCCGCCGGGTACGAGAGCGAACCGCATCCCGCCCCGGTCGAACAGCGCAGTCCGGTGCGACCGCCCCGCGTACGCCGTGTCGCCCAGGCCGGTCACTGTCAGCTCGTGCCGCGCGGCGACGTCCTGGGCGAGCCGGCCGGCAGCGCCGTCGGAGAGATCGTTCCACTGGGCATGACTGAGATCGGCGTACGACACGGCGAAAGGATAGCCACGGGCTCCGACAGAGCCGGATCGACGCCGGTGCGACCGGTCGGCCCGCCTCCGGAGGCGGGCCGACGCGAGCTGTCCGGGTGCGCGACGGCACGCCGCGACCCGTCGACGAAGCGGTCAGGCTTCGTCGGCGTCCGTGCTGAGCGCGAGTTCGCGGCCGGCCTCGATGTCGGCGAGCAGCGTCGCCACGCGGGCCTTGGCCAGGCCGTATGAGTCGGAGCCGAGCACCTGGTGCAGCGGCGCTCTGCCGCCGACGGCCACCTCGACGATGGCGGCCGCGGCCTTGACCGGGTCGCCGAGCTGGGTGCCGGGCATGGCCAGGTGCGCCTCGGTCATCTCGCGGATCGCCTCGTAGCCGTCGGTGGTGCGCGCCGGCAGGCCGAGGGAGGACGTCCGAAGGAAGTCGGTACGCGTGTACCCGGGTTCCACGACGGTGACCTTGATGCCGAGGTGTGCGACCTCGGCCGCGAGCGAGTCCGACAGACCCTCCAGGGCGTACTTCGCGGAGCAGTAGAGGCCCCAGCCGGGGAACGCGGTCAGCCCCAGGATCGAGGACACGTTGACGATGTGGCCGCTGCCGGCGGCGCGCATGCCGGGCAGGGCCGCGCGGAGCACGTTCCAGACGCCGAAGACCTGCACCTCGAACATCGTCCGGACCTCGGCGTCGCCTGCCTCCTCGACCGCACCGAGGAAGCCGTACCCCGCGTTGTTGACCACGACGTCGATCCCGCCGAAACGGTCGGTGGTGGCCCGGACGGCCGCCGTCACCGCGGCCTCGTCGGTCAGGTCGAGTTCGAGGGGAAGCAGTCGCTCACTGTCGACCGGCCCGAGGGCCGCGACGAGCCGCTCGGCCGACCGGGTCGTCGCCGCGACGTCGTCACCCCGCTCCAGCAACTGCTTGACCAGTTCGAGGCCGATGCCGCGGGACGTGCCGGTGACGAACCACGTGGCCGGACCTGCGGTGGGGTAGGGCATGGGAACTCCCGGATCTCGGTGTCGTCGTGTCCCCGGCCGGGGACGCCACTCCATCGTGGGTACGAGGGTGGGCCGAGAACACAGCCGGACGAGCCCAGCGCTGCCTGGGAACGGCGTACCCACCCAGGCGGTGTCGCGGACGACGTTCGCGGCGGATCATCGGGTCATGGCAGGACACTCCGACCTCGGCCGATTCCTTCGTCAGTGCCGGGCCGACCTGACTCCGGAAGCGGTCGGCATCGCCGCCGTGGCGCAGGGACGCCGCGTCCGCGGACTGCGCCGCGAGGAGGTGGCCCTGCTCGCCGGCGTGAGCGTCGACTACTACACCCGGCTCGAACAGGGCCGGCACACCAGCCCTTCGGCCGCTGTCGTCGACGCCTTGGCCCGGGTCTTCCGGCTCGACGCCGCCGCCCGCGCCCACCTCGCCGACCTCGCGCGGCCGGCGAGGCGCAGCAGCCGGCAGATGCCCGCCCAACGGGTACGCCCGGCGATGCACCAGCTGCTCGCCTCGATGACCGAACACCCCGCGCTCATCCTCGGACGGCGCACGGACGTGCTCGCCTCGAACGCCCTGGGCCGTGCCCTCCTCACCGACTGGACACTGCTCCCGCCGCGGCACCGCAACTACATCCGGTGGGTCTTCCTCGACCCGGGCGCCCGCGACGCCTTCCTGGACTGGCCGGCGGTGGCCGCCGACGTGGTCGGCACCCTGCGCCTCTACGCCGGACGCAATCCCGACGATCCGCAGCTCAGCGAGCTCGTCGGCGAGCTGAGCATCAAGAGCCCGGAGTTCCGGGCCTGGTGGAACGGCCGCCACGTGCACGAACGCACGCACGGCACCAAGCGGATGCACCACCCCGCGGTCGGGCCGATCACCCTCCGCTACGAGGCCCTCGTCCTGCCCGGCGACCCGGACCAGACGCTGTTCCTCTACACCACCGATCCCGGCAGCCCGTCGTACGACAACCTGCGCCTGCTGGGATCGCTGGCCGCCCGGACCGCGCCGGCCCCCGGCAGAGCCTCGTCCACGCCGCTGCCCGACGCGAGCAGGACCGAACCGAACCCGTCCTGACGCCGGCCGCGCGTCGATCTCAGGCCCGCGAGGCGTCCGCGGTCCGAGGGACTCCGGCCAGCCGGTCGCGGCAGAAGTCCCGGAACGTCCGGGGTGGCCGGCCGGTCACGTCCGCGACGGTCGTCGTGACCCGGTCCTCCGAGCCCGCGGCGACGGCCGTGTCCAGGCCCGCGAGGAAGCGGGCGTAGTCGGGCGCGAGGCCGTGAGCCTCGTGGTACGCGGTGAGCGCGTCCTCGTCGACCGCACGGTGCCGGACCGGGCGGCCGAGGAAGTCGGTGAGCGTGGCGGCGACGTCGGCGTAGCTCAGCCGCTCGGGACCGGTGATGACGTGCTCGGTGTCGTGGGGCGCGGGATCCGTGAGGGCACGCACCGCCACCTCGGCGATGTCGGCCGGATCCACGAAGCCCACGCGGGCGTCGCCGGTGGCGCTGACGATCTCGCCACGCTCCCGGGCGCTCGCGGCGTGCGGATGGTCGCCGACGAAGTTCTCCATGAACCAGGACGGTCGCAGCACCGCCCACTCGGGGATCATCTCGCCGAGCTGGGCCTGCACCTCGCCCAGTCCCGGCGTGCCGGCCTCGATCGCCGACGAGCTGAGCAGGACGGCCCGCCGTACCCGGGCACGCCGGGCCAGGTCCAGGAACGGCAGCATGGTCGGCGCCGGGTCGGCGTCGCCGAGGGGCGCGATCAGGTAGAGCGCTGTCACACCGTCCAGCGCCGTGTCGTGCGTGCTGCGGTCGTACCAATCGAAGCGGACGCCCTCGGCGGACGCCCGGCGGCTGGCGACGCGGGCCCGGCGGCCGGCGGCGGCGAGTCTCGCGGCGACGAGCCGGCCCGTCGTTCCCGTGCCTCCGACGACGAGGATCATGCCCGCACCCCCTCGCCGAACAGTTCCCGCACGGCCAGCGGGGCGAACAGGGCGATGAAGCCCGGCATGTCCTTGGCGAGCAGACGGTCCAGGGCCTGGTGGAACACATCGGTGGCGGTACTCGGCACTGCTGTTCCTTCCTGTCGGCGGCCGCCAAGCGGTGATCTACGATAAGCGGACGGCCGGTCCGCTTCACCATAGCGGACTGGCGGTCCGTTTGCGAGAGGGGGCAGAAGTGCGGGCTGACGCGGCGCGGAATCGGGAGGCGGTGCTCGCCGCGGTCGATCGGCTGTTCGAGGCGGCGGACGACCCCGACCGGATCTCCATGGACGACGTCGCCGCTGCCGCCGGCGTGGGCAAGGGCACGCTGTTCCGCCACTTCGGCGACCGGCTGGGCCTCGTCCGCGCCCTCTACGGCACGCGCGGCGAACAGCTTCGGGCGTCACTCGCGGCGAGCCCGCCCGGCGACTCGCCGGCGGACCGCGCCCTGCACCTGCTGCGGGAACTGGTCCGGTTCAAGCGGGCCAACCGCGTCCTCACGCTGGCCCTGGAGAACGCGGGAAGCGGAAGCCCCTATCGCAACGAGTCGTACGAGCAGTGGCACGCGACGCTGACCGCCGTCGTGTCCGAGGCCCGGGGCCCCGAGTCGGCGGAGTTCCTCGCCCACGCCCTGCTGGCCGCGGTGCGCAGCGATCTCGTCGAGCACCTTCGCGACTGGCCCGACGAGCGCTGGGATGCCGGGCTCACCGCACTGACCCGGTCGGTGCTGGCCTCCGGGCGGTAGTTCCTCCCGACGGGTGCCAGGGTGGCGGGGCGTGAGTCGTGCCGCGCTCACGCCCCTGCCCTCACCTGGTCCGCTCGATCACGGCGGTGAGGCGGAGCCCGGCCGTCGACACCGTGCCACTCCCCCAGAACGACGCGGTCCCCGGGATGTTGGCCAGGGCGTCCAGGCTCGGATCGTTGCCCTCGACCTTCGGCCCGTACGCGACGCTCCATCGCCCGCCGGTGTAGCGCAGCAGCAGCGTGCCCGGGTACTCGACGTACGGCGGGATCGGGTTCGTGCCGCTGATCCAGACGTTGCCGTTCGCGTCGCCCGCGACCGCGTACACCCAGCCGGCCGATGCCGGTCCGGCCACCCGCTGCCACGTCCGGCCGTCCCAGTGCAGGATGACCGGCTTGGGGGCGGAGTCGTAGTCCTGGGTGCCGACCGCCCAGGCGTCGGTCGACGAGCGGGCCCACACGCCGGTGAGCCGGGCGCTCGGGATCGACGGCAGCGGCGCCACCCGCCACGACCCGCCGACGCGCTGCGCGATCATCGGTTCCGGGTAGGGCGCGTCGGCGACGTACCGTTCCCCGGCGGCGAACACGCCGCCGTCCGGGGTACGCGAGACCGCCCGCAGGACGCCGTTGAGTCCATCGGTTCCCGGCACCGCGACCCGGCCGAACTGACCGGTGTCACCCTCGACGACCAGCGGCCGGCCACCGTCGTGGCCGACGAACACGGCCCGCCCGCCGCCGGTGGCGGCCACGTCCAGCAGCTCCGCGGTCCCGGCCGGGGCGGGCCACGGCGCGTGCGCCGTCCAGGTCGTGCCGTCGAAGTGCCCGGCGTACGACTCGCCGAGGCGCCGGGAGCCCACCGTCCAGACGTCCCGGGCGCTCGCCGCGTCCACCTTGTACAGCAGATACGCCTGGTGCGGCAGCCGCCGTTCCGTCCACGTCCGCCCGTTCCACCGGAGCAGGGCGTACGGCTGGTCGATCGAGTACCCCGTGTAGGTCGACGCCTGGTAGCCGACGGACCAGGCGTTGTTCGGGCCGGTGGCGGCCACGTCGGTCAGCCGGCTCTCGTGGATCAGCGCAGGGATCGTCGCCGTCCACGTCGAAGGGGCCGCGGCTGCGACCGGCGTGACGGGCGGGAGCAGTACACCTGCCGTCAGAGTGGAGACCGTCGCTACCGACAGCCCGTACCGTGCCAGTGATCCCATGGTGGCCCTCTTCCCCGATCGGTGGTCGGACCTCAGCATCGCGTTCCGCGAAGCTGTGCGCGTGCCCGGCTGCTGTCCCGTAAGGGAGTGGTAAGAACGGTCCCTCCGAGGGGGAATCGACTGTGGCCGGAACGGTGCCGCCCGCCGTCAGGCAGCGCGGCGGGCGCGGCGACGGGCTCGGAGAAAGACGGCGTCGCCCCGCTCGTCGCCCCACCAGCCCCACGGAACGCCGGTCATGTACCGGCCGATCGACGCGAACACCGGCGCGGCCTCGGCGTCGCGGCCGGTGCGCACCAGCCCGTACGCCAGGAAGTTCGCGTCGTCGAGCCAGGCGGCGTGCCGGGTCGCCGGCTGGTGGAACCACCGGGACAGGGCGTTGTCGAGATCCGCCTGCATGACCGGATCCTGTCGCCACCGCTCGCCGATCTCGTCGGGGGTGCCGCCGTGGGGTTCGCGATCCTGCTCCCACAGCGCCCACTCCGCGGCGGCCCGAACCGGCAGCACGAGCAGTGGTGAGCCGGTAGGAGCCGTGGCGGCGACCGAGCGGGCGAAGCCGAACATCGCCTCGTGCGAGCCGCTCCACTTCCGGCAGTGGTAGGTCAGCCGGAGCACGTGGCCCAGATGGTGCCCGGGATCCCGCTTGGTCAGCTCACGCCACGCCTCCTCGACGTCCTCCAGTGGCGCACTCGTGTCGATCATGAGGTCCAGGCGGTGCGCCCACGGCGTGGGGTCGTCCGGCGCGAGCCGCATCGCGACATCATTCACCTGCCGGGCCAGGTCCAGCAGGCGGCTGAACTCGACCCACTGCTCCCGGCGTACGCCGGCGGCCCAGTCGCCGCCGCGCACCTCCCACGCCCGTGCCATCAGGGAACGGGCACGAACGAGCTGGGCATCCGGGTCCGCGGGCGCGCGCGACGCCCAGCGATCGGTCCAGGCGTCCGTGGTGTCGACCCGGCCGGTCGTACGGTCGATCCGCGATCCCAGCCCGCGAGCTGTCGATTCGGCGAGCACACGGACGTACCGGGCCCGGCGGTCGTAGTCGTTCCGGGTGGCGACCAGCGCCGTCCGGGCCGGCCCGATGTCGGAGCCGTACCGCGCCTGCGTGCACGCCTCGCGCAGCACGGCGTCGTCCTGCGCCGGGTTGGGGTCGATCTGGCGGGTGAGTACCCGCCACACGGTCGAGATCATGATCAGGGATGGTAGATGTCGCGGGCCCCGCCGGTGAGCCCGTCAGCCGGCTGCCGCCCCGGCGGGACGGAGCACCGCGTCGAGCCAGCGCAGCTGCCGCCGGACGTGGACGGCCTCCCCGCCCTCGTGGCCGTTGAACGGGTACGTGTGGATCTCCCGTAGCGGCGCTGTCGAGCCGGCGGCGGCGTACTGGTTGTAGGCGGCGAACCCGGTGCTCGGCGGGCAGACGTCGTCCCGCAGACCGATCCCGAAGTGCGCCGGGGCGGTGGCCCGCCGGGCGAAGGTCACGCCGTCGACGTAGGACAGCGTGCGCCGGACCGGCTCCTCCGCCTCGCGGTGCACCGCCAGGTAGCGGGCGATCTCGCCGTACGGGGAGGCCTCGGTCAGTTCGATGGCGCGCTGGATGTCGCACAGGAACGGGGCGGTGACCAGGAGCGCGGCGAGGCCGTCGACGAGGCCCGCCGCCGCGAGGGCGAGCCCGCCGCCCTGGCTGTTGCCCACCGCGGCGACGCGGGCCGGGTCCACCCCGGGCAGGACACGGACGGCGTCGATCGCGCGGACCGCGTCGGTGATGAGGCGGCGGTAGTGGTAGTCGTCCGGGGACAGGATCCCCCGCGTGGCGGGGCTGGGCCCGCCGGGCGCGTCGTGCGGGTCCGGGGTGTCGCCGCGGCTGTACAGGCCGGCCTGTCCCCGGTTGTCCACCAGCAGGTGGGCGTAGCCGGCCACCGGCCAGGTGAGCCGCTCGCCCGGCAGGCCCCGGCCGCGTCCGTAGCCGGGGTACTCCACCACTGCCGGCAGCGGCGCCGGTACGCCCGCGGGTCGGGTGTACCAGGCCCGGACCGGTTCGCCGGCGTACCCGGCGAACGTCACGTCCCACACGTCGACCAGCCGCAGGTCGGTGGGTTCGGGACGGACGTCGACGAGCACCGGGATGGCCGCGGCGGCGGTGAGGGTGGCGCGCCAGAACCGGTCGAAGTCGGCGGGCTCGACAACGGCCGGTGTGTAGCGGCGGAGCCGGTCGAGGGAGATATCAATCGACGCTCTTGACACGCTGATAACGATACCCATAAATTTCCGAAAGGCTTACGACGTATTACCGGAAAGTTCCGGCCGACGGTCAGGCGGGAGGACGAGCTTGGCAGCCCCGACCCCGCGCAGTCGTCGTACGCCCTGGCGGCGGGCCCTGCGCCGGGACTGGCAGCTCTACTCGCTCGCCGTCCTGCCGCTGCTGTTCTTCCTGACGTTCCGCTACCTGCCGATGCTCGGCAACGTGATCGCGTTCCGGCGCTTCCAGCCGGGCGGCAGCATCTTCGGCGAGTACTGGACCGGGCTGCGGTACTTCCGGCTGTTCTTCACCGACCCGACCTTCTGGAGCGTGTTCACCAACACGCTCGTGCTGGGCGCGCTGACCCTGCTGTTCTGCTTCCCGCTGCCGATCGTGCTCGCGCTGCTGCTCAACGAGGTGCGCAACCGTGCCCTCAAGCGGTTCGTCCAGTCGGTGTCCTACCTGCCGCACTTCCTGTCGATCGTGATCGTGGCCGCCATGGTCCTCCAGTTGCTGTCGGTGGACGGCACTGTGAACCAGATGGTGCGTGCCGTGGGCGGTGAGCCGGTCCCGTTCATGCAGCAGGCCGGATGGTTCCGGACGATCTACGTCTCCTCCGAGGTCTGGCAGACCGTCGGGTGGGGCACCATCCTCTACCTCGCCGCGCTCACCACCGTCGACGGCGACCTGTACGAGGCGGCCCGCATCGACGGCGCCAACCGGTGGCGGCAGACCTGGCACGTCACGCTGCCGGGGATCCGGCCGACGATGGTCACCCTGCTGATCCTCAACATCGGCACCTTCATGGCCGTCGGCTTCGAGAAGATCCTGCTGCTGTACAACCCGCTCACCTACCCGACGGCGGACGTGATCTCGACCTACCTGTACCGGGTGGGCATCGTCTCCGGGAACCTCAGCTACGCCGCCGCGATCGGCCTGTTCGAGTCCGTGATCGGGCTGACGCTGGTGCTGTCGGCGAACGCGATCTCCCGCCGCACGGTGGGGACGAGCCTGTGGTGAGCACGCGCGCCCGTACGCGGGCACCGGCGGTCCGCCCGCGTGGCCCCCGGCCGACAGCGGGCTACCGGGTCTTCCAGGTCGTCAACGCCGTCGTGCTGACCGGCGTCGTGGTGGTGACCCTGTATCCGTTCCTCACCATCGTGGCCCGCTCGCTCAGCGACAACGCGTACATCGTCGCGGGTGAGGTGAACCTGGTGCCGCGCGGGTTCAACCTCACCGCGTACCGCGTGGTGACGTCGGACCCGACGTTCTGGATCAGCTACCGCAACACCGTCTTCTACACGGTGGTCGCCACGCTCATCTCCGTCGTGCTGACCACCTGCTACGCGTACGTGCTGTCGAAGCGGCACCTGCGGGGCCGGACCGCGCTGGTCGGGATCGCCGTGTTCACCATGTTCTTCACCGGCGGGCTGATCCCCAACTACGTCCTGGTCACCAGCCTGGGACTGAAGAACACCGTGTGGGCGATCGCCCTGCCCAACGCCATAAACGTGTTCAACCTGCTGGTGATGAAGGCGTTCTTCGAGAGCCTGCCGGTCGAGCTGGAGGAGGCCGCCGCCGTCGACGGGCTGAACACGTACGGCACGCTGCTGCGGATCGTCCTGCCGCTGTCGAAGGCGATGGTCGCCACGATGGTGCTGTTCTACGCCGTCTCGTTCTGGAACTCGTGGTTCGCCGCGTTCCTCTACATGGACCGCCAGGACCTGCTCCCGGTGACCGTCTATCTGCGCAACCTCATCGCGGGCGCGACCGACGCCACGCAGACCGGCGGCGGCCTCGGCAGCGCCGGCGACGTCGTCCAGTCCGCCGCCACCATCCAGTCCGTGACCATCGTGCTGACGATCCTGCCGATCCTCGCGGTCTATCCCTTCATCCAGCGCTATTTCGTCTCCGGGATCATGCTCGGCGCCGTGAAGGGATAGCCCCCCCCGCACCACCACCCCACCACCGGAAGGAAGAATCCATGGCCAAGCTGTCCCGGCGCCAGGTGCTGCTCGCCAGCGGCGCGGCCGCCGTCGCCGCCCTGGCGGGTTGCGGCGACGACACCCCGGACAAGAAGGACCTCGACCGCAACCGTACGGGCGCGATGGAGAAGTACGGCATCGGTGACCAGTTCAAGGCCACCGAGCCGGTCACGTTCTCGATCCTCTACAACAACCACCCGAACTACCCGCTCAAGCCCGAGTGGCTGTTCTGGGCCGAGCTGGCCCGGCGGACGAACGTCAAGCTGGACCCGGTCGCCGTGCCGCTGAGCGACTACGAGCAGAAGCGCAGCGTGCTGGTCGGCTCCGGCGACGCCCCGCTGATCATCCCGAAGACCTACCACCCGCAGGAGAGCTCGTACGTCTCGTCCGGCGCCATCCTGCCGGTCAGCGACTACCTCGACCTGATGCCGCACTTCAAGGACAAGATCGAGCGGTGGGGACTCCAGCCGGAGATGGACACGCTGCGGCAGGAGGACGGGAAGTTCTACCTGCTGCCCGGCCTGCACGAGAAGCCCTGGCAGGACTACACGCTCGCGGTCCGCACCGACGTGCTGGAGCAGTTGAAGATTCCGTCCCCGACCACCTGGGACGAGGTGTACGCCATGCTCAAGGCGATGAAGGCGGCCCACCCGGACGTCATCCCGTTCTCCGACCGGTTCGGCAAGCCCAACCCGGCCGGCAACCTGCTGAACATGCTCGCCCTGGCACACGGCCTGCCCGGCGCCGGCTGGAACTACCAGCCGACGAGCTGGGACGCCGGTGCCGGGAAGTACGTCTTCACCGGCGCCTCGGACGGCTACCGGCAGGTGGTGGCGTATCTCCACAAGCTGGTCGCCGAGGGGTTGCTCGACCCGGAGACGTTCACCCAGACCGACGACCAGGCCCGGCAGAAGCTCGCCAGCGGCAAGTCGTTCGTGATCAGCACGAACGCGCAGACCCTGGTGAACGACTACCGCCCGGACATCGCGAAGATCAACCCGAACGCCCGGCTCGGCAAGATCCTCTTCCCGGTCGGGCCGGCCGGCCCGGTCAACGCGGCGAGCCGGCTGGAGAACGGCGTGATGATCTCCAGCAAGGCCCGGGAGGGCAAGAACTTCGTGGCCATGATGCAGTTCGTCGACTGGCTCTGGTACTCCGACGCCGGCCAGGAGTTCGCCAAGTGGGGCGTCGAGGGAACCACGTACACCAAGGACGCCTCGGGCAAGCGCAGCCTCGCCCCGGACGTCAACGTCATCGGGCTCAACCCCAAGGGCAGCAAGCACCTGCAGAAGGACTTCGGCTTCTACAACGGCGTCTTCGCCTACGGCGGCAAGCTCGACCTGGTGCAGTCGTTCTTCTCGCCCGAGGAGCTGGAGTTCCAGAAGGAGATGAACGCCCGCAAGCCCGCGCCCTGGGTGACTCCGCCGCCCGCGCCACTCAGCGATGAGGAGCGGGAGCAGACGACGCTGTGGGCAACCGCGCTGAAGGACCACGTCACCCAGAACACGCTGAAGTTCGCCCTCGGCCAGCGGCCGCTGAGCGAGTGGGACGCCTACGTCTCGGAACTGAAGGGCAAGAACGCGCAGGCCTACACCGACCTGGTCAACAAGGCGTACGAGCGGTACCGCAAGAGCCACGGCTGACCGGCGATGCGCGGCACCGTTCCCGAGCGGCCCATCGGCCGGCTGACCGACGCCTGGCGTACCTGCGTGGGCACCGGCCGGTTCGACCTGGCCCTGCGACGCGACTATCAGGACTCGCTGGCGCTGGTGCAGCGGGACATCGGCTTCCGGCACATCCGCGGGCACGGGCTGCTCAGCGACGGCGCCGGCGTGCACCGCCCCTACTCGTACCAGGGCGAGCGCCGGGTGCGGCACGCCTTCACCTACGTCGACCAGGTCGTCGACGCCTACCTCGCGATGGGCGTCCGGCCCTTCGTGGAGCTGGGGTTCATGCCCTCGGCGCTCGCCTCCGGCGACCAGACGGTGTTCTGGTGGCGGGGCAACGTGACGCCGCCCCGGTCGTACACCGAATGGGGTGACCTGGTCCGCGCCACGGTGGCCCACCTGGTCGACAGGTACGGCCTCGACGAGGTGCGCGGCTGGCCCGTCGAGGTGTGGAACGAGCCCAACCTGACGGCGTTCTGGCAGGGTGCCGACCAGGACGCCTACCACCGCCTGTACGAGGTGTCGGCGCACGCCGTCAAGGACGTCGACGCGGCGATCCAGGTCGGCGGCCCGGCCCTCTCCCCCGGCGCCGACGAGTGGCTCAAGCCGTTCGCCGAGTTCGTCACCGGTCGCGACGTGCCTGTCGACTTCGTCAGCCGGCACGCCTACACCTCCGGCCCGGCCCGGCACCTGCCGTTCGGCACCCGGCAGACGCTGGCCCCGGCCGCGGACCTGCTGGAGCAGTTCGCCGCGCCCCGCCGGCACCTGGCCGGCACCGCGCTGGCCGACCACCCGGTGCACATCACCGAGTTCAACTCCTCCTACCGGCCGGACAACCCGATCCACGACACGGCCTTCCACGCCGCCTACCTCGCCCCGGTGCTGGCCGGCGGCGGGGACCTGGTCGACTCCTTCTCCTACTGGACCTTCAGCGACGTGTTCGAGGAGGAGGGGGTGCCGACCGCGCCGCTGCACGGCGGCTTCGGCCTGCTCACCCACCGGCAGATCAAGAAACCCACCTACCACCTGTACGCCTTCATGGCTCGGCTCGGCGACGAGGTGCTCGCACGCGGACCGGACCACCTCGTCACCCGGCACCCCGACGGCCGGGTCGCGGTGCTGGCCTGGGCACCGGTCGACGTCACCGGCCGGGAACCGGCACCCGAGCGGCACACCCTGTCGCTGTCGGTCCCGATCGGCCCGCCGGGCACCGTGTCGGCGTTCCTGCTCCGCTCGTCGGTGAGCGAGGACGCCGGCAACGCCTGGGCGGCCTGGCGGGAGATGGGCAGCCCGCACTCGCCACGGCCCCGGCAGCTCGACGCGTTGCGGGAAGCCGCCGAGCCGGCCCGTACCCATCGCGCAGTGCCGGTCGCGGCCGGGCGGGCCGACCTCGACCTCGTCCTCACCCGGCACGAGGTGACCCTCGCCGAACTGACGCCGGTCGTGGACGAGACCCCGCCGTGGTGGGACGACAGGTTGCTCGACCCGCCCGGGGACCGGCAGTGACCGGCGCGACCAGCGGGCTGCGGGAGTTCGGCGACGGGCCGTTGTCGCGGGCCGCCGCGACGGTCCACATCCTGCTCGTGGTGGAACTGCTGCTCCTGGTGAGCACGCTGCCCGGCCTGGCCGTACTCGTGCTGCTCGACCGTGACAGCAGCAACCTCCCGCTGGTCGCCGCCGCCGCGCTGCCGCTCGGTCCGGCCGTCTCGGCCGCGCTGCACACGCTGCGGCACCAACGCCCCGACCTGACCGATCTCCGTCCCGCCGCCACGTTCCTCCGGGCCTACCGGGCCAACCTGCCGGGCGTGCTGCGCGTCTGGGCGCCGACGCTGCTGTGGCTCGCAGTCATCGCTGTCAACCTGGCGAACCTGCCCGCCGCCGCCGTCCCCGGCTGGTGGGCAGTGCCGCTCGTCGTGGTCGGGGCGGGGGTGATCCTGGTCGGGGTCAACGCGCTGGTGATCGTCTCACTGTTCACCTTCCGCACCCGCGACGTGCTCCGGCTCGCCGTCTACTACGTGGCGCGCAAGCCCGGCGTCACAGTCGGCAACGTCGTGCTGCTGGCCGCCGTCGCCTGCGTCACAGCGGTGTTCTCCGAGGCGGTACTCGCCCTGCTCGGCGCGCTCCTGGTGCTGGCGCTGCTGCGGATCGGTGACCCCATGATCGACGAGATCCGGGCGGAGTTCACCGCATGAGCGTCCCGGTCACCGGCCGGGCGTCTGCCGACGCCTGCGAGTCGGCCTGGCACGCCGCCTGGCTCCCGCCCGCGGCGTTCCGCGAACTCGGCTCCCGCGGGGTGCTGGTGCACGGCGACGGGCCCCTGGTCGACACGGTCCTCGACGAGGTGAGCCGGGCCTGCGGCCGGTACGGCGGACGGCTCTGGCACGGTCCACCGTGGCAGGTCGACGCCGACCTGGTGCTGGCCCTGCGCGGGGCCGGCCCGGTGCCGAACGCGGCAGCCGAGACGGCCCGGCTCGGCGCGACACCGGCGGTGAACGGCACCGGCGACGGCTCCCTCGGCGACGAGGGGTACCTGCTGGCGCGGGTGGACGGCGTGACAGTGGTCCTGGCCGACGCGCCGGCCGGCCTGCTGTACGGGATGTTCCACGTGGTCCGGCTCGGCGCGGCGGCCTTCGACGACGACCTCCCGGCTCGGCGGCACCGACCGGCACTGGACCGGCGGATGCTCGACCACTGGGACAACGTGGCCGTACACCCGGTGTCGGGCCAGGTCGAGCGGGGCTACGCCGGCGGCTCCCTGTTCTGGCGCGACGGCGCCGCCCGGCACGAGACCGCCCGGCTCCGCGACTACGCACGCCTGCTCGCCTCCTGCGGCGTCAACGCCGTCACGGTGAACAACGTCAACGTGCACGACACCGAGGCGCTACTGCTGACCGACCGGCTCGGCGACGTCGCGGAGATCGCCGGGGTGCTCCGCCCGTACGGCATCCGGGTGCATCTGTCGGTGACCTTCGCCGCCCCGGTGGTCCTCGGCGGCCTGCCCACAGCCGATCCGCTGGACGAGCGGGTACGGGCCTGGTGGGCCGCCGCCACCCGGCGGGTCTACCGGCGGATCCCCGACTTCGGCGGCTATCTGGTGAAGGCCGACTCCGAGGGCCGGCCCGGCCCGTTCGCGTACGGGCGCGACCACGCCGACGGCGCGAACCTGCTCGCCGACGCGCTCGCCCCGCACGGAGGCGTGGTGCGCTGGCGGGCGTTCGTCTACGACCACCACCAGGACTGGCGGGACCGGTCGACCGACCGGGCCCGGGCCGCGCACGACCACTTCGCGCCGCTGGACGGACGATTCGCCGACAACGTGATCCTCCAGGTGAAGTTCGGCCCGATCGACTTCCAGACACGCGAACCGGTGTCCCCGGTGCTCGCCGCGATGCCGGCCACCCGGCTGGCGGTGGAGGTGCAGGCGACGCAGGAGTACACCGGCCAGCAGCGGCACGTCTGCTACCTCGCGCCCTGGTGGAGTGAGGTGCTGCGGTTCCGGCCCCGGGGTGAGCCCGGCGGCACGATCGCCGACATCGCGGCCGGCCGGGCGGGCACCGGCGGCGGTCTGGTGGCAGTGGCCAACGTGGGCGACGACCCGTTCTGGACCGGGCACCCGCTGGCGCAGGCGAACCTGTACGCCTTCGGCCGGCTCGCCTGGGATCCGCTGCTGGATCCCGCCGCGATCCTCGACGAGTGGATCGACCTGACCTGGCTGCCGGTCACCACCGGCGATCCGGAAGCGGTACGGCGGACGATGCACGCGGTCATGGACGATTCCTGGCGCACCTACGAGCGCTACACCGCCCCGCTCGGCGTCGGTTTCATGGTGCGGCCCGGTCACCACTACGGCCCGGACGTGGACGGCTACGAGTACACCCCGTGGGGCACGTACCACTTCGCCGACCGCCACGGCGTCGGGGTGGACCGGACCCGGGCGACCGGGACCGGCTTCACCGGCCAGTACCCGCCGCCGTGGTCGGAGGTGTACGAGTCACGCGAGCGCTGCCCCGACGAACTGCTGCTGTTCTTCCATCACGTCCCGTACCGGCACGTGCTGCGCAGTGGCCGTACCGTGATCCAGCACATCTACGACACGCACTTCGCCGGGGTCGAGGAGGTGGCGGCGATGCGGGAACGGTGGCGGCTCGTCGCCGGGGCAGTCGACCCGGCCGTCCACGACCGGGTGGCCGAGCGCTTGGAGGAGCAGTTCCGCAGCGCCGTCGAGTGGCGGGACCAGATCAACACCTACTTCTTCCGCAAGTCCGGGGTGCCGGACGCGCACGGTCGCCGCATCCACTGAACCGGCGCGCTCACCACGGGTGCACGGTGCCGTCCGTCAACCGGTTCACAGGCAGGTAGGCCGGCGCGTACGGGTAGCGAGCCGCCGCTCGCTCGTCGATGTCCACACCGAGTCCCGGAGTCTCGGCCGGATGCAGGTAGCCGCCCTCGTAGTGGTAGCCGTGCGGGAACACCTCGTCCGTCGCCTCGGTGTGCCGCATGTACTCCTGCAGGCCGAAGTTGGGGATGGCGAGGTCCAGGTGCAGCGCGGCGGCCATGCAGACAGGGGACAGGTCGGTGGCCCCGTGCGAGCCGCTGCGGACGTGGTGCAGCGCGGCGAGGTCGAAGATGCGTCGCAGGTGGGTGATCCCGCCGGCGTGGACCACAGTGGTGCGCACGTAGTCGATGAGCTGTTCCCGGATGAGCTGGGCCGCGTCCCAGATGCTGCTGAAGACCTCGCCGACCGCGATCGGCGTGGTGGTGTGCGAGCGGATGAGCCGGAAACCCTCCTGCAGGTCCGCCGGTACGGGATCCTCCATCCAGGTCAGCGCGTACGGCTCCAGGCTCCTGCCGAGCCGCGCCGCCTCGATCGGGGTGAGCCGGTGGTGCACGTCGTGCAGCAGCCGGAGGGTGGGCCCGAACTCCTCGCGGACCCGGGCGAACACGCCCGGCACGTGGGCCAGGTAGGCCTCCGTCGACCAGCTCGCCTCGGTCGGCAGCGCAGCGTCGGCGGGCTCGTAGAACATCTTGTCCGCGCTGACGCCGTACGTCCGGGGCAGGCCGGGCACACCGCACTGCACCCGGACCGCGCGGTAGCCGAGGTCGACGAAGCGGGCGACCTCGGTCAGCACCTCGTCGACGGTCTCGCCGTTGGCGTGCCCGTACACGGTCACGCCCTCGCGGGACCGGCCACCGAGCAGCTGGTAGACCGGCAGCCCGGCGACCTTGCCCTTGATGTCCCACAGCGCGGTGTCCACGGCGGCGACGGCGCTCATCGTGACCGGCCCGCGCCGCCAGTACGACCCCTGGTAGAGGTACTGCCAGGTGTCCTCGATCCGGGCCGGGTCGCGCCCGATCAGCAGCGGCACGACGTGGTCACGCAGGTAGGACGCGACTGCGAGTTCCCGGCCGTTGAGGGTGGCGTCACCGACGCCGGTGACGCCGGCGTCGGTGACGACCTTCAGGGTCACGAAGTTCCGGCCGGGGCAGGTCACGATCACCCGGGCGTCGACGATCCTCATCCGGTCTCCCCTGCGGTCGGCGCGCCGGTCACCACAGGATTATCCATCATCGTCGATCTGTCGGGTGCCCCGGTGCCGGCCGGTCAGGCCGGTTCGGGAACGCCCCCGGGCTCACCGTCGTCGGGCATCGGCTCGACCGGCGCCTCGGGCAGTTCGCCGGGCGTGTCCGGGAGGAGTTCGCCGGGGTCGTCCGGCACGTCCTCACGAGGGTCGATCGGCGGGTACACCTCGGGATCGAGGTCGGGGTTGGTCATCGGCTCAGTATCCGACGCCTCAGCCGGGACCGCCCGTCGAGCACGACGACGGGCGGCGCCCGCCGGAGTGAGCGGCGGGCGGACGTGTCACCGCGAGCGCCGGCTCTCTCCCGGCCTCGATCCGCGCGCCGTCACGGGCTCTCACCGTCACCGGCCGAGGGCGCGGACGACCGGTCCGCCGGCTTGCGCAACCACAGCCACACCCCCGCCAGCAGGCACGCCGCGCCCCCGATCGCGACCGCCGACTCTGCCGGTTCGGAGAGATCGTCGAGGAACGGGAAGGTGTGGGAGGCCGCCATCGCCAGAAACCCGATCAGCAACAGCAGGCCGGCGGTGATCCGCTGGACAACCATGCGCTTCATTGGATCACGACGTCGACAGCAGCCCGCAGGCCGCTGCGCCGACCCGCCCCCCGGAACACCCGCTTCAGCGGGCTGGTGCCGGAACGTGGAGGCGGCCGTCGTGGACCTCGGCGATCTGGTCGACGGCGGTGAGGTGGGTGCGGTCGTGGGTGACCAGGACGGTGGCGGTGGCCTGCTGGTGGGTGAGGCGGGTGATCAGGTCGATGACGGCGGCGCCGCGTTCGTGGTCGAGGGCGCTGGTGGGTTCGTCGACGAGCAGGACCGTGGGGTTGTTCATCAGGGCGCGGGCGATGTTGACGCGTTGGCGCTGGCCGCCGGAGAGCTGGTGCGGCCGGCGGTCGGCCTGACCGGCGAGGCCGACCGCGTCGAGCAGTTCCACGGCGCGGGTACGGGCATCGGCCGGTGGGCGGCCGTCGATCTGGGCCATGACCTGGAGCTGCTCGGCGGCGGTGAGGGAGGGCAGCAGGTTGGGCTGCTGGAAGACGATGCCGATCTTGCGGCGGCGCAGGTCGGCGAGTTCGGCCCGAATGAGACCGGTAGTCGGGGTGCCGTCGACGGTGACGGTGCCGGTGTCGGGGGTGATGAGGGTCGCGGCGACCGCGAGGAGGCTGGACTTGCCGGAGCCGGAGGGGCCGATCACGGCGGTGAGGCTCCCCTTGGGCACGTCCAGGGTGACGCGGTCGAGGGCGGTCAGGCGGCCCTCGCCGTCGGGGTAGGTGAGGGTGATGTCGGTCAGGTTCAGGCTCATCGGGCGCTCCCCAGGGCGGTCAGCGGGTCGACGGAGGTGATGCGGCGGATGGCCAGGGCGGCTCCGAGGGCGCCGAGGACGACCATCACGGCCGCGGGAAGGAGGACGGTCACCGGGGTGAGGACGAACGGCACAGCTGACCCGGCGACGAGGGCGCCGAGCGCGGCGGCGATGCCGGTGCCGAGCAGGGTGCCGCCGGCGAGCAGGACGACGGCCTGCCCGATGGCGTCCTTGAGAAGGGTGGCGGTCGAGGCGCCGAGTGCCTTGAGCACTGCGACGTCGCCGCTGCGCTGGATCGTCCAGACGGTGAAGAACGCTCCGATGACGAGGGCGGAGATGGCGAACAGGAAGCCGCGCATCAGCTGGAGGGAGCCGTTCTCGGAGGTGTAGGAGCCGATCGCGGACAGCGAGTCGTCGACGGAGACCGTCTTGGTGCCCGCCTGCCGGTCGGTGGCCACCAGATCGGCCCCCGAGGTGGTGGTCAGGGCGACGACGGTGGCCGCCGGGCTGCCGCCGCCGGTGCCGGTGGGAGGCGCGATCTTCTGCCACACGTCCAAGCTGATCCACACCACAGGGGTGTGACTGAAGGAGGCGTCGCCGCGTACGGCCGCCACTGTCAGTCGCTGCCCGGCGAGGGTGACGGAGTCACCGGCCTTCACACCGAGGTCGTCGGCGGCCCTGGTGGACAGCACTGCCGAGCGGCCGTCGATCCGGCCGCTGCCGGGGGCCAGGTGGGAGCCGGGCCGGACGCCGAAGGCGGAGACCCCGGCGCTCCTGTTTCCGGCGGTGGCCCTCGTCGTGGCGATGCCCAGCGGTTCGGCGCCTGTCACTCCGGGCGCCTCGGCCCACTGCTGCCACTGCTTCTCGGTGACTGTGGAGTTGGAGTACGACACGCCCTGGCCCTCGCCGGGGGCCTGGAAGGCGATCCTGTCGGCGGGCAGGCCGGTGATGGCGGAGACGTTCTGCCGGCCCAGTCCGGCCGTCAACCCGGACAGCAGCCCGACCAGCAGGGTGATCAGCACGATGACGGTCCCCATCAGGGCGAAGCGTCCCTTGGCGAACTTCAGATCTCTCCAGGCGACAAACACGGCAGTGGCCTGTCCTTTCGGCGGTGGAAGCGGTACGACTCCACCATCGCGGCCGGCGCCCGTGTCCGCGTCTGGCGTAGGCGGGCACTTCGCGGGCCGAAGGACGGCGCACGGGTTCTAACTTTCGATAGAGGCCCCCGGGGCGCCGGCCTCGGCAACGTGGGACGCACTGTGAGCACCGCTGCCCCTGCCCTGACCCCGACCACCCGAGCCCTGGCCTGGTGCCTGCACCTGCTGATCATCGGCCTGCTCGTCCTGGCTGCCGGCCGGGCGGTGGCCGACGACCGGCCCCGCGCCGGATCGATCGTCGCTGCGTCGGTGGCGTGCGGCCTGGCGTACGCCATCGGGCCGCTCCTCCCCCGCATCCGCCGCTCGCGGTGGGCCGCCGCCTGGTGGCTGGCCGCCGTGGGCGCCGCGTGGCTGGTGTTGCTGAGCCTGTCCCCCGATGCGATCTGGGTGGCCTTCCCGCTGTACTTCCTCCAGCTCCACCTGCTGCCGCGCCGCGCCGGCCTGGCTGCCGTGATCGCCACCGCCGCGGCGGCCGTCGCCGGGTTCGGTGCTCACACCGGCTCCTTCACCGCGGCCACGGTGATCGGTCCCGCGCTCGGCGCCGCCGTCGCCGTCGGGGTGGTGTGGGGATACCAGGCCCTGTATCGGGAGAGCGAACAGCGCAGGCAGCTGATCGAGGAACTCACCGCCACCCGGGCCGACCTGGCCCGGGCCGAGCACACGGCCGGCGTACTCGCCGAACGCGAGCGTCTGGCCCGCGAGATCCACGACACTCTCGCCCAGGGCCTGTCCAGCATCCAACTGCTGCTGCGCGCCGCCGAGCGCGCCCTGCCCGGCCGGCCCGGTGCCGCCTCCGGCCACGTCGACGCGGCCCGCCAGGTCGCCGTGGACAACCTCGCCGAGGCCCGCCGCTTCGTCGCCGCACTCACCCCGCCCACCCTGGAAGGCACCACCCTGGCCGGCGCCCTGGAACGCCTGTGCACCACCACCAGTGCCCGCCACCGCATCGCCGCCCGCTTCCACCTCGTCGGCGCCCCCGTATCGCTGTCGACCGCCCACGAGGTGGCGCTCCTGCGTATCGCCCAGTCCGCCCTCGCGAACACGGTCCGCCACGCCCGGGCCACCACGGCCGAGGTCACCCTCAGATGTCTCGGCGACCGCATCGCCCTTCACGTCGTCGACAACGGGCAAGGCTTCGACCCCGACCGTCTGCCCGCCCCCGACGTCGACAGCGGCGGCTTCGGCCTGACGGCCATGCGCGCCCGCATGAACGCCCTCGGCGGCACCCTGGCCGTCGAGTCCGCGCCCGGCCACGGCACCGCCCTGACCGCCGAGCTTCCCCTCACCCCGCCCAGCAGGACCGAGCCCGAGGGCCGCCCGTGACCGACGACGTCCCCGTCCGCCTCCTCCTGGCCGACGACCACCCGGTCGTACGGGCCGGACTGCGCGCCGTGCTGGAAACCGAACCCGGCCTCGTCGTCGTGGCCGAAGCCGCCACCGCCGAGGAGGCCGTCACCCGTGCAGGCGAAGGCGACATCGACGTCGTGCTGATGGACCTGCAGTTCGGGAAGGGCATGGGCGGCGCCGAAGCCACCGCCCGGATCACCGCCCGCCCGGAAGCGCCGCGCGTGCTGATCGTCACCACCTACGACTCCGACGCCGACACACTGCCCGCCATCGAGGCCGGTGCCACCGGCTACCTCCTCAAGGACGCCCCACCCGAAGACCTGGCTGCCGCCGTCCGCACCGCCGCCGCCGGGCGCACCACGCTGGCGCCCACCGTCGCGAACCGGCTGATGAACCGGCTGCGCACGCCGGGCACCGCCCTGACCCGACGCGAGACCGAGGTTCTCGCCCTGGTCGCCGACGGCTTGTCCAACCACAGCATCGGCACCCGCCTGCACCTGACCGAAGGCACCGTCAAGTCCCACCTGGCCCGCATCTACGCCAAACTCGGCGTCGACTCACGCACCGCGGCCGTCGCCTCCGCCACCGAACTCGGCCTGATCCGCCGCTGATCCGAGCGCGTGCCCGGTCACGACGTCTCCGTCCTGACGCGAGGACGACAGCGGGACGCCGGGCGTGGTCACGTCGTCGCCGTCCGCCCGGGGCGTGGGCGGGTCGCACGCTGTGGCGAAGGTGACCGGCGCGCCGAACGCGGCCCGCCGGACGGCGCGGCGCAGCGCGGCGAGGACGGCCGGACCGGCGAGGACGATCGCCACGGCGGTGGTGATCGCGCGGCCGGTGTCCCAGCCGAAGGTGGAGGTGACGGCGGTGAACAGGGCGAGACGGTGCAGGTTCTCCAGTACGGGGGCGCCGGCGACGTAGGACAGCTGGGTGTCCGCGCCGACGCTGAACGGCCAGAACCACAGGTTCATCAGCAGGCCGTAGCCGTAGGCGGCGAGAACCCCGTACCCGGCCAGGACGGCGACCTCGGCCCGGCCGCGCAACCGGGCCGGGAGCAGGCCGGCGCCGAGGCCGATCCAGGAGGCGCAGAGCATCTGGAACGGCAGCCACGGCCCGACGCCGGCGGTGAGCAGGGCGGAGGCGAACAGCGACGTGGCGCCGAGCAGGAACCCGAACCCGGGTCCGAAGACCCGGCCGGCGAGGACGAGCAGGAAGAACACCGTCTCGATGCCCGCGGTCCCCGCGCCCAGGGGGCGCAGGGCGGCGTTGACGGCGGCGAGTACGCCGAGCATCGCCAGGGCTTTGCTGTCGATACCGCCGGAGGTGAGTTCGGCGAGGACGAGCGCCACGAGTACCGGCAGCATGACGATGAAGACCAGCGGCGCCTCGCCGGTGCGGGCGGTGGTCTCCGGGTGTGCGGGGACGAAGAAGGGCCAGGTGAAGGTGGCCAGCGCGGCGGCCGAGGCGAGGGTCAGCACCACAGCGGTACGCGGGGCGACCCGCAGGACACTCATGCCGGTGCCCCGGTCGCGTTGATCGCGGCGGCGACCTGTTCCACTGTCAGCCAGGGTGCGGGGGCGAGAACCTTGGCCACCTGCGGCGCGAACGCCGGCGAGGCCAGCATGACCTCTGCGGTGGTGCCGTCGGAGACGATCTCCCCCTCGGCCATCACGATCACCCGATCGGCGAGGGTCGCGACGAGTTCGACGTCGTGGGTGGCGACCACCACCGCCCGGCCGTCGCCGGCCAGCATCCGGACGACGGCGGTGAACTGCCGCTTGGCGTGGTAGTCCAGGCCGCGGGTCGGCTCGTCGAGCAGGACCACCGGCGGAGCGGCGGTGAGCTGCACGGCGAGCGCGAGGGCGAGCCGCTGTCCCTCGGACAGGTCCCGGGGGTGCCGGTCACCGGGCAGTCCGGGGACGAGCTGGTCCACCAGCGCCCGGCAGGTGCCGGCCGGCACGCCGGTCTCCCGGTCGGCCTGGGCGCACTCCGCGTCGACGGTCTCCAGGTAGAGCAGGTCGCCGGAGTTCTGCGGGACGAGGCCGACGTGCCGGCGGGCCTGACCGGCCGGCAGGGCCTTCGGGTCGACGGTGCCCTGCGGCCCGGTCACGGCCACGGTGCCGCCGTGGCGGGGGCCGCTGCCCTGCACCGCCCAGAGCAGGCTGGACTTGCCGGATCCGTTGCGGCCCATCAACGCGACGACCCGTCCGGCGCGCAGATCGAGGTCGACACCGGCCACCGCGACGGTCCCCGGATACCGTACGACGATCTTCCGCGCGGTCAGCGTGGGACCGGTGTCCGCTCCCGCCGGGACCGGCGGCGGGTCCACGCCGGCGAGCCGGTGCCGCAGGTCGGACGCCCGTCGGCGGGCGTCACGGACCGACAGCGGCAGCGGTGTCCAGCCGGCGAGGCGACCCAGCTCGATCAGGGGTGGCGCGATGTCGATGCGGGCCAGCGCGGTTGCCGGTGTCCCGTCGTGGACGCGGCCGTCGCCGGGCAGGTACAGCAGCCGGTCGGCGTACTGCAGCACGCGCTCCAGCCGGTGCTCGGCCAGGACCACTGTCACTCCGAGGTCGTGCACCAGCCGGGTGACGGTGGCGAGCACGTCCTCCGCGGCGGTGGGGTCCAGCGCGGAGGTGGGTTCGTCGAGCACCAGCACCCGGGGGTGCGCGGTGAGCACCGCGCCGATGGCGACCCGCTGTTGCTGCCCGCCGGACAGCGTCCGCAGCGGCCGGTCACGCAGGTCGGCGATGCCGAGCAGGTCCAGGGTCTCCTCCACCCGCTTGCGCATCACCGCGGGTGACAGGGCGAGCTGCTCCATCCCGTACGCCAGTTCCTCCTCGACGGTGTCGGTGACGAACCCGGCCAGCGGGTCCTGGCCGACCACGCCGACGACGTCGGCGAGATCGCGCGGCGGGTGCGTGCGGGTGTCCCTGCCGTCGACGGTGACGGCGCCGTGCAGGGTGCCGCCGGTGAAGTGCGGGACGAGGCCGTTGATCGCCCGCAGCAGCGTCGACTTTCCGGCGCCGGTACGGCCCGCGACCAGGCAGAGTTCACCCTCCTCGATGCGGAGCGTCACGTCCCGCAACGGCCGCGGGCCGCCCTCGGCGTAGTGGACGGTGACCCGGTCGAAAGTGATCATGGACGGTCTCCCGGTGTCGTCGCGGTCGCGGCGCGCTCTCCGTCTGCCGGCACGTCCGTGACGGGGAACGGCCGGTCCACCGCCGGCGGGCGTCCGGCACGTGCCGTCGGCGGTGGTGGCGGCGCCAGCCAGGCGGGTGCCGCCGCGACGCCCACGGCGAGAAGCATCAGCGGGGTCAGCTGGGGCCAGGTGAGCGGGCTGACCGGCGGGTAGAGGAGTTCCGGGTCCACTGAGCCGGCGAGCATGGTCAGTGCCGCGGCGGCCACCCCGCAGCCGGCCACGAGCAGCTCGGCCGGGCGCCAGCGGTCCGGTCGGTACCGGCTGCGGCGGACCCGGCGGCCGGCGAGCAGCATGCCGGTCACGGCGGCGGTCAGTCCGGCCAGGAGCATCGGCAGCCCCAGGTAGCCGGGTGCGGCGGTGTCGAGCAGCCCGTAGGTGCCGGCACACACGCCGACCAGCCCGCCGAGCACGAGCGCGCCGGTGACGGTTCGCTGCCCGGCGGGCACCGCCGCGGTGCGGCCGTAACCACGGGAGTCCATCGCCGCCGCGAGGGCCAGGGACCGGTCCAACGCGTCGGCCAGCACCGGCAGGGCGATCCCGCGCAGCGCCCGCATCCCCCGGCCGGACGCGCCGCGCAGCCGACGGGCCCGGCGGACCCGTAACACGCTCTCCACCAGCTGCGGGGCGACCGACAACGCGACCACGACGGCGGTGCCGACCGCGTACAGCGCTCCGGGTACGGCCTTGAGCAGCCGTTTCGGGTTGGCCAGGGCGTTCGCCGCGCCGAGGCAGATCAGCATCGCCGCCAGCCGCAGCCCGTCGTAGAAGCCACCGAGGATCTGCTCGACGGCGACCGGTCCGAACAGACGGATGCCCGCCGCCCACTCGGGCAGCGGGATCTCCGGCAGCCGGACCAGGATGTGCTCGCCCTGGCCGCCGCCGAGCACGATCCGGAACACGACGCGCATCGTGACGATCACCGCGCCGAGCCACACGTACATGCGGAACGCCAACGCCCACGGCGCGTCGCCCCGGCGGCGCACCACCACCAGACCGGCGACGGCGACGAGCAGGGCCAGCGGCAGCGGATTCGTGGTGTGGCTGGCCGCGGTGGCCAGGCCGAGCGCCCACAGCCACCATGCGCCCGGGTGCAGCCCTCGGGGTAGCCACCACACCGGCCACCGGCCCGGCAGCCGGCCGGCGTCAGCCGTCCGCGACCCGGTGCCCGTGGCGTCAGTCATCCGGGCCGGCGGCACGGCGTCGTCGGGCCGCGACCAGCGCGCCGGTGGCGAGCGCGGCGAGCAGCAGCACCCCGGCGATCGTGCCCAGTGGCAGGCCGTCGTCGTCACGGGACGCGGCGACATCTGTCACCACCGGCTCGTCGGAGGAGCCCTGCGGTGCCGTTCCGGTGGCGGCACCCGGCGTCGCCGCCAGGGTCGGCGTACCGGCCGTCGGTGACGCGCCGGCGGAGGCCGGCGGGCTGACGGAGGCCGGCGGGCCGGAGGTGCCGGCCGGCCGGGTGGGCTCGCCGGGCCGGCCACCGGCGACCGGCGGCGGTGCGACGGTTCCTCCCGCCGGTGGTGGCACCGCCGGCCCGCCGCCCGCGGGTGGCGGCGGCGGAGGGGGCGGTGGTGGTGGCGGCGGTGGAGGGGCGGGGCGTTTCGGCGCGACGCCGGGACGAGGCGCGTCATCGGCGTTGCGGTTGAGGGAGAACGACCAGCCCTCGAAGCTGCCGGCCGCCGGCTTGCGGTTGAGCACACCCTTGTCGCTGTACGTCCAGCTGCCGCCGTTCGGCGCGTGCCAGTACGACCAGTAGGCGCTCGCCGGCGGCGTGTCGACGCACTTCTCCGTCGCGGCCGACGGCTTGCCGTCGATCCGGCAGATGAACCCCTCACCCCAGCGCAGGGTTCCGGTGATCGGGAAGCCCGCGTTCTTGAGCGCCGCGAGGCCGCTGGCCTGGGCGCCCGGCGCGCAGCGCACCACCGTTCCGCCGCCGAGTTCGTTGAAGTCCACCACGACTGTCACCCCGGAGGCGTCCGGGCAGTATCCGGCCGACCCGGCGGCCACCGCAGGACCGCCCGGTCCGATCGTGGTGCCCGCGGTGACCAGGGCGACGGCCAGCGCACCGCGGGCGGCGCGGAGGCTCATCCCGCCCGCCGTCGGCCGAGCACGAGCAGTGTCACTCCGCCACCGATCAGCAGCAGCGCGATCAGCAGGTAGCTGCCGATCGCCGCGCCGGTGGTCGGCAGCCCGCCCAGCCCTGACGCGGCCGGGGTGGTGATCGGCGGAGCGGCGGTGGTCGGCGCCGCGGTCGTGGGCGCGGGTGTCGCCGGAGGACTGGTCACGCTCGGCGTCGGGCCGGCGCTGCCGGTCGGCGGAGGCGACGTGGTGAGCGTGGGAGACGCGGTGGGCGTGGCGGGCGCGGTGGGCGAGGCCGTGCCGGTCGGGGTGGGATTCGACGTGGGCGGCGGGTCGAGGCCGATCCGGCCCAGCGGAACCTGGGCCAGCCCGAGCAATGCCTGCGCGGTGGCCCGGCGCCACTGGTCCCGGTCGGTGTCGGTGATCCCGGCCGCGGCGGCAGTCGTGAACCCGTCGGTGTTGTAGGCGATCGCGCCGGCGTCGGCGGAGGCCGCCCCACCGTTGCCCGCGGTGAGCTGCAGCGCGGCCAGGGCCTTCGCCGCCCGGGCGGCCTCGTCGTCGCGGCCGGCGGCGGCGAGGGCCTGCCCGGCCAGGCCGGTGCTGTTGGAGTTCGCGCCGGTGGTCGGTCCCGAGCCGCCGAAGGAGCCGTCGGTGTGCTGCTGGGTGACCAGCCAGTCGGCGCCCTTGCGGGCGGCGTCGCCGGCGCCGGTGGCGCCGTCCTCGGCGGCGGCCAGCAACGCCTGCACGGCCATCGCTGTCGAGTCGACGTCGAGGGTGGCGCCGGGTTGGTCGTCGCAGGACGGCGAGGGTCCGTCGGCGGCGTCCGGGTAGAGCCGGAAGCCACCTGCCGCACACTGCTGCCGGATCAGGAAGTCCACAGTGTCCTGTGGCAGATCGCCACTGCGGGCCAGGCCGAGCACGGCGAAGGACTGGTCGAAGGTGTTGCTGGCGTCCGGGCCGCTGTCGGCGGTGGTACGGCTGGTGATCCGCCCCCGCTGGTGCCCGGCGTCGGCCGTGGCGATCAGCGACAGCGTTTCCGCCCGCAGGTCGTAGCCGCCGAAGTCGGTGGGGTCCGCGTCGGCGGCGGCCGCGGCGTAGAGCAGCTTGGCGGTGGCCCCGCCGTCGGTGAAGCCCTCGATGCCCCAGTCGTCGTAGCTGTTGTAGGACCGTACGTGTCTCGCGACCTGCGCGGTTGCCGCCTGCCGGGTCGGCGCGTCGACGCCGGTGGCGGACAGCGCGACCAGTCCGTCGATGGTCAGCCCCCAGTCCTCGGGGGCGAACGGGCCGGGCAGCGAACCGTCGGTGAACTCGCCGGCCAGCCAGGACGCGGCCTCGCGGGCGGCTGTGACGTGGGCCGGGGCGGGTGCCGCGACAACGGCCGGCGGGGCGCCGGTGATCGCGGCGAGAGCCGTCACCGTGGCCATACCGAGGCCGGTGGTGAGACGCCGGGACAGGGGCATCAGGGGTGCCTTTCGCAGAGCGGTCGGTGAAACCTCCGGAAAGCACCCCGAGAAACGGACACCCCGCTCCGCGTGCTGCGGTGAGCGGGGTGGTCGGACCTCGGCGGCCCGGACTTCACCCTGTAGACCTCGACAGTGGAAGCCGCTCGTCCCGGGCGGGGCATTCCGGCTCGCGAAAGGGGGACTCTCGCTCACGGTTGCGGGTCAGCGCCGGCTTCGAACCGGCTTCCCCCCGCGCGGGACGTATGCAGTTGTGTGCCCGGCGCACCGGGTGCCGACACCGTACCGCCCGGGCGCGCGACGACGCCAGAGCAGTTGCCGGCACCCGGTGCGCCGCCGGTCACACCTAGGGAGCGGCGATGCTCGGCGGGGCGCCGGCGCCGAAGGACCAGCCCTCGACACTGCCCGGCGCGGGGTTGTAGCCGGTCGCCCCCGACGTGCTGTAGGACCAGGAGCCGCCGCTGGACGCATGCCAGTACGACCAGTACGCCGTGGCCGGCGGGGTGTTGACGCACGGCTCGGTCGCGGCGGTGGGCTTGCCGTTGATCCGGCAGACGAAGGCCAGGCCCCAGCGGGCGGTGCCGGTGACTGTGAAGCCGGCGGCCTGAAGCGCGGCCAGGCCGGTGGCCGGATCGCCCGGCGCACAGGCGACCTGGACGCCGCCGCCGAGCGTGGCGAAGTCGACGACCACCGTGACTCCCGAGGTGCCCGCGCAGGCGGCGGCGTGCGCCGCCCGGGGCGCGGGTTCGACTGCGGTCAGCGCGACGCCGGCCACGACGGCGGCCAGGAGACCGGCCAGCCAGGTGCGGACTGTGGAACGATGACGGAACACGGATCCTCCTGTGATCGGGCGAGCGGCGAAGCGGTTCACGGGCAGGCGAGTGCCGGTGCGCCGGGGTCGGCGCCGACGGCGGACAGACGGGCGTACCCGATCCCGGTGAGACCGAGGACGGCCTGGGCGGTCGCCCGGGGTGCGGTGGCCGGGTCGAAGCCGCCGCCGTCGAAGTCGACAGCGCCCCTGTCGGCCGGCGCCCCGGCGCAGCCGACCTGGAGTCCGGCGAGGAATGCCCGGGCCCGCGCCCAGGCCGGCAGCCGGTGGCCGTCGCGCAGGGCCTGCGCGGCGAGGCCGGTGCTGTTGGCGTTCGGCGTGCCGCCCGCGTTGGCGAAGCCGCCGTCGGCACGCTGAACGGACACCAGCCAGCGCAGCCCGGCGGCGGCGTCGGCCGGACGGTCCGCGGCGCGCAGCGCCTGTGCCGCGAGCGCGGTGGCGTCCACGTCGGACGTGCAGACCGGTTGCGCGGGCAGCAGCGGGTAGCCGCCGTCCGGGCACCGGGTGCCGGCCAGCCAGGCGGCCGCCGCCGGTGGCGCTCCGCCCGCCGTACGGTCCAGCGCCAGCAGCGCGAAGGATTGGCTGAACGCGTTGCTGTAGTCGCCGTACGCGGACCGGTCGCTGAACCTGCCGGCCGGCGTCTGGAGCGAGCGCAGCCGGGCGATCAGGTCCACCCCGCCGACGTCGGCCGGGTCGCCGCCGCGCACCTGCACGGCGAGGGCGAGCTTGGCGGTCGCACCCGCGTACGCCTCGGAGACGCCGTCGCCGAGGTAGCCGTCGCGGATGTCCGGCCGGGTGACCCAGGCCAGCGCGTCGGCGCCGTGGTCGTCGGCGACGCCGGTGGCGGCGAAGGCGAACACGGCGTCGAGGGTCAGCCCCTGGTCGGGGTACGCGACACCGTCGAAGACCGCCTCGAAGCGTTCGCCGTCGACGAGTTGCCGGGCGAGCCAGCCGCCGGCGGCCTCCGGGCGGGTGAGGGCGGCGCGCTCGGGGGCGGCGACGGCGGGTGTGGTGAGGGTGAGAGCGGCGAGTACGCCGCAGAGGAGCGCGAGCAGGCGGTGCCGGCTTCGGCGGACGACCATCGGAAGCGCCTTTCCGGCCCGGCGGTCGCAAGCCCGGACGACCGCGGCAACGCCGCGTCGACCGGGACTCCGACCCGTGGGCCACGACGGGTGGGGAGCGGATGCACGCGTACGACGGGTATTCGGGCTCGCCGCCGCAGATTTCTCTGGGCGGCCTACCGTTGCGGGCCAGCGCCGGATTTCGACCGGTCTTCCCCCGCACGTACACGCGGTGGTTCAGTTGTCGCGACAGTCTGCTGTGGCCGGAGCGCCGATGTCAATGCGCCAGGATCCGGACACGTGCCGTGACGGCCGGCGGGACGCCCGGTGAAGACCGGGCGTCCTCGACCTCGTGGTCACTGTCAGCGGGGCCGGGAGCCGGTCATCGGCGGAACGGCCCGGTGACGCAGTAGGTGATGCCGCCGGAGGACGAGCCGGTCGTGCCGCGTTGCGACGAGAAGTACAGCCGGTCCCCCGCCGGGGTGAACGCCGGCCCGGTGATCTCCGAACCGCTCTGTCCGGTGATCCGCAGGAAGACCGAGATCTTGTCGTCGGGCGTGATCATGCAGATCTCCATGTTCCCGCCGTCCTCCGCGACGTACAGGTCACCGGCAGTGGACCCGGTGATGTTGTCGACCCCGGTCAGCGGAGGGGTGCCCGGACTGACCAGGTTGTCGTCGTAGGCGAGCTCGTACGTGCCGGCGGCCAGGTTGACCTGCCACACGCGGTTGTCGCCCTTCGTGGTGAACCAGACGGTGTCATCCGCGTAGTGACAGCCCTCGCCGCCGTTGAACGTCTTCGCGCCGGACACCTGCTGCCGGGTCGGGGTGGGCGAGCCGTCCGGGTCGGGCACCGTGGCCCAGGTGAACGTGCCGGAGGTCGCCGTACCGGCGCGGAAGACCTGGAGGGTTCCGGCGGAGAGGTCGCCCCAGGTGGTCGGCACGAACCGGTAGAACTTGCCGTCGGTCTCGTCCTCGGTCAGGTAGACGACCCGGCGGACCGGGTCGGCCGCGGCCGCCTCGTGCTTGAACCGGCCCAGCGCGGGACGCGCCACGGCGGTCCCGCCGAGGGGGTACGTCTCGAAGACCCGGCCCAGGGACACCTCCTCGCAGGAGAGCCAGGTGTTCCACGGCGTCTTCCCGCCGGCGCAGTTGTTGTTGGTGCCGGAGAGGATCCGCGACGCCCCGACCACGGCGCCGCTGGAGTTGAAGACGAGGCGTGAGGCACCGCCGCCCGCACCGGCTGACACCTCGGAGTTCGACACGTAGATCCAGCCGGTGCCGTTCGGGAACACGGCGCCACCGTCCGGAGCGTCGTGCCAGGTGTACGACGTCCCCGGCACCGTCCGACGGGATCGTGCGACGATCGAGCTGGTGAAGCCGGCCGGCAACTGGATGCCGTTGGCGTCGGCGGGCTGGAGCCCACCATAGGGGCCCGCCGCGTTCTGCGCCGGGGCTCCGTACGCCGCCGACCACGCGGTGAACGGCAGCGCGACAGCGCCCGCACCGACGACAGTGGCCCGCAGCATTGCTCGACGATCCATGGAACCTCCTCGGTAGGTTCCCCAGATCTGACCGGGCGGAGCTTACGCACATCGATCTGTTGGATGAACGTCGATGGACGCCTCGGTGCGCGGCGTCGTGTCACCGGCCGTCTCGTCCGTCGCCTGCCGGTGACGGGAGCGACTCGCGGTCGGCCCCCGCCACCGTTCGCATGGCTGGTCAGCCCTTGCGCCACTTCTGGTTGGCCGTGCCCCCGCAGTCCCAGAGCTGGAGCCTCGCGCCGTCGTTGCCGTTCCAGTCCTTGATGTCGACGCACTTGCCGGCCTGGAGGTTGACCAGGTCTCCGGCCGCGTTCAGGGTGAACTGCTGGGCGCCGGTGCCGTTGCAGGTGTAGAGCTGCACCGCCGCCCCGTTCGCGGTGGACCCGGCGTCGATGTCCATGCACTTGTTGTTCTGGCTCTTGAGCGCCGTGCCGCTGAACGTCCACTTCTGCGCGTTGGTGTTGTTGCAGTTCCACATCTGCAACGGCGCGCGGTCGACGAAGTTGGAGCTCGGCACGTCGATGCACTTGTTGTTCCAGTTGCTGACCACTGGCACCCCGGTGGTCGGGGTGCCGCCGCCACCGCCGGTGAACGGGCTGAGGATCAGTCCGGCCGAACGGGGATCGCCGTCGTGCACCAGCGACTCGAATCCACCGACGTCGTCGAAGGCGAACGCGTACGCCCGGCCGTCGGTCATGTTGGCGTGGATCAGGCGTGCGTACTGGTTGGTGGGGTTGCTGCGGTAGAAGTCGGCGGCGTTCGTGCTCGGCTGGGTGTCGACGGTGCCGAGCGTGCCTCGGTTGAGGGCGGCGCAGAGCGTACGCGAGATCGGGCCGACCACCTGGTCGTTCGGCGCGGGCAGGTCGCCGTCGCAGCCCCAGACGCTGGCCGAGGAGGGCCGGTTGAAGGAGGCGACCACCTGGCCGCTGCCGTTGGTGAAGGTCATGGTGTTGCCCGAGGTGCGGCCGTAGTACCGGATGGCCGGCTGGTCGGCGAAGGGCGCCACGGTCAGGGTCTTCGTGGTGTACGCGTTCCACGCGGACGCGATGTACGAGTCCAGGTAGGTGGTGCTGAGCAGGCCGGCCCCGGCCGCCTTGCCCGGAGCCAGGACGCGCAGGACGGTCCCGTCGGAGCGGGTGTGGACGGTGCCGGCCCAGCCCGGCTGCGCCCGGATCCCGTCGATGACCGCGTTGCGTCCGTTGGCCACCACGTCGCCGGTGCGCTTGGTGACGCCGTTGGCGCCGGTCACGGTGACCGCGTGCGGGATCGCGAACATGTCGACCTGGGAGCTGTTGAGCCACAGCCCGGAGTCGTTGTAGGTGAACTCGCTCCAGTCGAAGAGGATGTCTCGGTTCGCGTCACCGGCCGCCCAGGGCGCGGGCTGCACCAGTCCGTCCGGGGTGAGGAAGAACTTGAGCTTCTGCCCGAGGGAGAAGTAGGCCCGGCCGGAGAAGCCGCGGGGGAACTGGATCGTGGTGCTGCCGCCGTTGCCGGGGCCCGGTATCGAGACGTCCGGCGCGGGCGACGGCGGGAGCTGCCCGCCGGTCCACGGTACGAATCCGCCGCCGGAGGTGACGTAGCCGAGCCGGCCGGAGGACAGCTGGACGCCGATGACGTAGAGGTGGACCGGGTCGCTGCGGCCGGTGGTGTTGGTGACGGTGACCGGCAGCAACGCCGGTCCGACCGCCTGGGCGGGCGTAGCGACGACGGCGCCGGTGAGCCCGGCGAGCAGGGCGGACGCGGCGGCGAGCAGCCTTCTTCGGAGACGCATGGGGACACCTCGCGGGAGACAGGGGGACGGGAGAGCGCTCTCTCAGCAGGGTCCAATTGTTAATATTGTTTGTCAATAGGTGGTTGCCTATGGATCAGGGCCACGGCGAAGGTCACCGGTTGATTAAGATCCACTACGGAACAGTCGACTGTGGATTGGGTAGGTAGGTACATGAAACGCATGCTTTCGGCGCTGACGGCGCTGGTGACCGTCGCGGCGGGCCTGACTGTCGGCGCCCCCGCCGCCCAGGCGGCCGGCTCCTGCTCGGGGACCATCACCTACAGCCAGGTGCAGTCGTCCGGGCTCGGTGAACTGGTGATCTACTACAACAGCAGCAACGGGGGCACCAACAGCGCCTGCTTCTACCACCGCGGCGCGGCGTACGGGAGGTCGGCGCCGACCTTCGTGCAGATCTACCGCTGCGCGGAGCGGTCGGGCGAGGGCGCGCACTGCACCCGGTCGGGCGGCGCGGACACCAATTCCGGTGACTTCAGCTATTACGCCGGCCCGGTCGCCGTCACCGGTACGGCGAACTACTGCGTCGAGGCGGTCGGCTACATCGGATGGGCCGGTGAGCGCCACCAGATCTACAGCCGCCGCCAGGGCTGCTGAACCCGCTCCCCTCCCCGGACCGGGGCCGGCGCACGATGAGCGCCGGCTCCCCGGCCGGGCCGGGTCAGGGTCGGCGGCGACCCGGCCGAGGAAGGCCGAGACCCCGGCGTACGGCCCGTGGTCGCGGTGGCAGTCGTAGCGCTCCGCCCCGTCCGTCACCGCAGGGCCCACCGCCGCAGGGGCGGGCGCCCGGGAGCGCCCGCCGGGCCGGCAGTTACCAGCACCACTCGATCCACAGGCGGCGTGCGCCGGACACCAGGCGGAGTGCAGTCGTGCGACGGATGGTCATCGTCCTCATAGGAACCTCCGATGTGATGCACCTCGGGGCTGGCCCAGAGCGTAATTCCGGTCGATGGAAATAAGAAGGGTTCTCGCGATTCGCGGCGGGCTGATCGCACCGCCACGCCGAACGCCGCCGTCGCGGCGCCGGCCATTCCGCTGCCGAGCAGGCGTACGACGGTCAGCGCGACAGCATCCGGCGGACCCGGCGGCCCACCGCTTGCTTGACCTGGTCGCGCAGTGGCTGCGCGCGGCGTGCCGTGAGCTTCTGCTGCAGCGTCCGGTTCTCGTCCCGCAGCCATTGGATGCGCGTCAGCAGTTCCTCGGCCGTGTAGGCGGAGGCCGGCCGGACCGCCGGCGGGTAGACGGTTCGGCGGACCTGCTCGTCGAAGCGGGTGGCGCTGTCCCCGTCGGCGAACGACAGGCCGAGGTCGTGCTTGGCGAGGAACGCGGTGATCCGCGCGAAGCGCTCCTTGTGGCCCTCGTTCAGGGCCGTGTAGTCGGCTTCCTCGTAGAGTCGGGCGGCGTCGACGTCGGCCAGCACGTCGCGCATCAACCGGTGCGGGATGTCGAAGTAGCGGGCCAGTTCCAGGGTGCGCGAGTCGTGTGCGAGGAGATACCCGGGAGTGCCGGAGATCAGCGCCGTGATGGTGCCGTGGATCCGGGTGCCGAAGGCGAAGTCGAATCCGGAGAGATACTCCATCCAGGGCCACGGGTCCATGAACATCCGCACCTTGTCCTCGACGAAGAGCGGGTGTGAGGTGTGGATCGGCATGTCGTCGGTCTTGCCGCGCAACTTCGGTGCGTCGCCGTAGAGCAGGGTGCCGAGGGTGTACAGGCCCTGCGCCACGTAGCGCAGATTCGGGTAGCGCTGGTGGTGGTGCTGGACGATCGGGGCCAACGCGCGGACGTACGGCGAGATGACGAACGCGAGCCGATCCTCGGTGTCCAGGGTGGCCTTCGCCTTCTCGACCCGGAGGCTGTCGCCGTGCAGGAACATCGACGGACAGCCGATCTGCTCGACGGCGGAGAACCCCAGCGTACGCAGGTAGTTCTCGCTGATCTCGCCGCGTACGCCGATGCTGTGCGATCGGTCCAGCACCGCCCGGCAGAACGCCTTCACCGGCTCGTCGATCGGGCGCAGGTACTCCCGGTCGCCGTCCACGTCGGTCTGCGCCCCGACCCCGAGCACCACCACCGGGATCTTGAGCCGCTCGATCAGCCGGGTCATCGACGTCAACCGGTTCACGTAGTCGTGGCGGAACGCGTTCGCCAGCGGGATCACGAAGACGTCGTACTTCTCGTTGATCTCGTCGGCATCGCGCGGGTCCGTCCGGAACCGCGACGGGGTGATCTCCGCCGTCGAGGTGGACAGCAGCTTGTGCGCGGCGTGGCTGAAGACCAGGTTGCCGCTGTTCTTGCCGATCCAGTCCCGCTCGTAGGTCTCCTCGGCGGTGACGACGTCGAACGGGCCCTTGCGGGCTCGCAGCAGGATCCGCTGGTGCATCCGGGGTGTCCACCCTTCGTCCCGGACGCCACGGCGCCCGGCGAGGCCGAAGCGGCGCGACCGGCCGGGCACGGCCCCGTTCCGTGCAGGAACCGAAATCCTACGCCCTGACACGGAGAGGTGCCGTCAGACCTACACCGGGTCGGGTCAGGCGGCGTGGACCGCTGTGGTGTCCGCTGCGGGCCGGCCGTAGCGGCGACGCAGTCGGGCCTCGGCGCGGGGGTTGCGATTGGCGAGGTTCAGGTCGCCGCCGTAGTGCGCCAGAACCCGTGGGTTCATCACCCGGTACCACAGCGGCGGAACGAGAGCGAGCAACACCATCGAGGCGTAGCCTCCGGGCAGTCGCGGCGAGACGTCGAAGCTGCGCAGCGTCTGGTAGCGGCGCAGCGGGTTGGCGTGGTGGTCACTGTGGCGTTGCAGTTGAAAGAGGAACACGTTGGTGACGACGCGGTCGCTGTTCCAGCTGTGCCGTGGGTCGACCTTCTCGAAGCGGCCGGTGGCGGTGCGCCGGCGGCACAATCCGTAGTGCTCGAGGTAGTTGACCGCTTCCAGCAGCGAGAAGCCGACGATCGCCTGCAGGAACAGGAAGGGCACGAGCCGCCAGCCGAACACAGCGATCAGCAGGGCGAAGAGCACGACGGTCATGAGCCCGGCGTTGAGCAGGTTGTTACGCAGCGTCCACGGGCTCTTGTGCCGCAGCCGGAAGCGGCCGATCTCCAGCCGCCACGCCGAGATGAGGCTGCCCCAGACCGTACGCGGCCAGAACGAGTAGAAGCTCTCCCCCAGCCTGGCGCTGGCCGGGTCCTCCGGTGTGGCGACACGGACATGGTGCCCGCGGTTGTGCTCGACGTAGAAGTGGCCGTACCCGGTGGGCGCGAGGGCGATCTTCGACAACCACCGCTCGACCGTTTCGCGCTTGTGGCCGAGCTCGTGTGCGGTGTTGATGGCCAGTCCGTTGACGATCCCGATGGTGGCGACCAGGCCGGCGGCGCCGGCGGCACCGAGGCCGCCACGCGTCCAGACCCACGCTCCGAGCAGCAGGGCGGCGTACTGCACCGGCAGGAACAGGAACGTGATCCAGCGGTAGTAGCGGACCTCCTGCAACCGCCGGGCGATGTCGTCGGGCGGGTTCTCTCCGTCGTCACCGAGCAGCACGTCGATGATCGGGATGAGTCCGAAGACCACCGCCGGGGTGAGCCACCAGGCAGCGGGTCCGGCGCCGGCCTGCCACAACGCGTACGCCAGAAACGGCAGCACCGGCACGAGGAGAGCCAGTGGCCACAGGTGCTTCTTGCCGTCACGCCAGCCGGCGGCTGGAGCATCGATCGAGGTCTGCATGTACCGCCTCCGGAGTGTCGAGCGCTGCGTCGACTGTCACACGGATAACCACGCTTGACAATATCCGGCTCTGCGTCAATTGAGTAGACACGCAAGGCATGTGTGTCTACTCGATAGACTCGACGCACCATGGCCGCCCCTCCGCCTTATCGCCACACCGCGCGCCGGCACCTGCGTGACACGGTCATCACGGCCGGCCGCGACCTGGCGATCGACCGCGGCTGGGACGCGGTACGAATGGCCGACGTGGCGGCCCGCGTGGGCGTGAGCAGGCAGACGCTCTACAACGAGTTCACCAACAAGGCCGGACTGGGCGAAGCCATCGCACACCGCGAGATCGACCGGTTCATGGACGGTGTGCGGGAGGCGTTGTCCGCCCACGGCGGCGACGTGCGAGCCGCCGTCCATGCCGCAGTCACGTTCGTGTTGACGCAGGCCGGCACCGACCCGCTGGTCAAAGCCGTCCTCAACAGTGCCCGGGGCACCGACGCCCTGCTCCCCTACCTGACCACCCGCGCCGACCTGGCCCTGGCCGCCGCCGTCACGGTGCTGAGGGAGTGGGCGGACACGCACCTGCCCCGGGTGCCTCCCGATGAAGTCGCCGTCGGCGCCGAATCCCTCGCGCGACTGGTCGTCAGCCACATCGTGCTGCCGACGGCGCCCGTCGACAACACCGCCGACACCCTCGCCGAACTGGCACAACGCTTCCTGGACCCGCCGCGCGCGTGAACGAGCGCATCAGCTGGGATGCGGGCGTCGGCCGGGTGCGTACAGCGGCGGACGACCGGACGTGCCCGAGGGCCTCCTCGGCCGGGTCCGGCCGCCACGGCGGGGCGGGGCGGGGCGGCGGTCGCCACCCCGCCCGGACGCGACTCGCCCCCTTCAGGTCACCGGGCCCGCCGGTCGATCGGCGCCGAAGTACTCGGGCCGGCTCACCCATGCCTCACTGACGAACATGACGCCGGGCCGGTGGGCCAGGATGTCGCGCAGGCCGACGGCGACCGGCTCGGCCCGCTCGAGCGGCAGCACGGCGATCACCATGACGAGTCCGGCCCGGTCGTTGAAGAGCAGCCGGCCCTCGTGGGTGCCGTGGTGGCCGAAGCCGGAGACCCCGCTGAGGCTGGTCCAACCGCTCACGCCGGAGGCGTGCAGCAGCGTCCGGACGGCGTCGACGTCGTCGGCGCGGGTCACGACCTCCACCTTGACCATGCGCGTCAGTCCGAGCTCGTTCATACGCTGTACTCCTTCTCTGGGCCGAGGGCCGGGAGCGGCGTGGTGCGCCGGGATCCGCCCGGGTCACTCCATTCGCCGGTACGGGGGTCGATGACGGTCAGGGACATCCAGCCGCCGTCGATCAGCTGGCGCAGGGCCGGGTTGCGGCCGAGCACGGTGTCGACGAGGTGGTGCGGGGCGTGGACCACGGCGAGCAGCCGCAGCGGGTCGTGCGCCGGCCGTGTCCCGTCGTCGACGGACTGCAGCGGCAGCCCGGCACGCAGGTCGCCACCGGATCCGGAGAGGACGCCGAGCGCGTCGCCGAGGACGGTGTGCACGGTCTTGGTGCCGGCACCGAGGCGGTGCGGATCCACCGTGGAGAAGTAGTACTGGAGGTTGATCCAGGACGCCACGACGAGCGGGCCCGTCATGATCGTCTCCAGCGCGACCGCGTCCGGATCCGCGGTCCAGTCGTAGGAGTGCAGGAACGTGCGGCAGCCGAGATCGCGCCCGGCGCTCAGCTCGCGCGGCGCGGCGATGAACGCGGCGTTGCCGGCCAGCGCCCACTCCGGCCGCACCTGGGCCCAGTCCGAGGCGCGGCCGGGCAGGTGGCGGGAGCCCGGCCGGCCGGGCAGCCGGGTGGCCCGTTCCGCGCGCAGACCCGCTCCCGCCTCGGCGAGCCGGCGCGTCAGGTCGTCGACGTGCGGGCGCAGCCGGACGGGGACGGTGTCGACATCGAACAGGCGCACCTCGTCGGTGACGGTGTCGTGCTCGCCGGCCAGGACGTGGGTGTCGGCGGGCAGGTGGATCCCCCGGGCGACCAGCGCCTCGCGGATCTCGGGCCGGTTGAGCAGCGCGGCGACCAGCCGGGCGCTGACCCCGCCCCGGTTGCCGCCGCAGGCGCCGCAGTCGAGCGCGGCCGCGTAGGGGTTGTTGGTGCTGGTGGCCCCGTGCCCGCAGAGCAGCACCAGCGGGGCGAAGCCGGTCGTCAGCCCGACGGTGCGCAGCGTCGCCTCCGCGTAGTAGACCTGCTCGTCGAGGGTCAGGGCGGCGGCGAGGTCGGCCACCGTCGGCGCGGTGTCGTCGGCGGGTGGCGCGAACCGGCCCGGCGCCACGGCGCGCACCGCCAGGGCGGCGGTGGCGAGCACGCCGGCGACCTCCACGAAGGCGAACGCGCCGACCGGGTCGGCCTTGGCCGAGGCGAACGCCCGGCGCCACGCCTGCCGGGCCCGCCGGCGGCGTACCCGCGTGGCGTCGGCGGTCTCCCCGACGGTGGCCACCGGTCGCATGAGCACCGGGCAGCGGTCCCGGCCCCGGGCGGCATCGGCCGCCACGGTGCGCACGGGTAGGCCGAAGAAGCCGGCGAAGCCGTAGGTGTCCACCGGCCCGGCCGCCTCCAGGTGCCGGCGCAGGCCCTCGCTGCGCACGTCGATGCAGAACACCGCCTGGGCGAGCGGGGTGACGCGGGCGGCGCGGCGTGGGCGCGGCCGCGCCCCGTGGTCCAGCCGGTTCCGCAGCCGACGCCGGTATGCGTGCTCCGCGGCGGCGAGCCACACCTCGGCCTGCCGCGCCGGGGACAGCTCGGCCACCACGTCGCGCACCACCGCCACCGTCTCCTCGGGCAGCAGCGCCAGGGCCGGCGCGTCGACGCCGAGCGCCGCGACCAGCCGGGCGAGAGCCGCCGGCTCGTCCGTCCCCGGCGCACCGGCGGCCGGTACGGTCCCCGCCGTCCCGGCGGTGGGCGTCGACACGGCGGTCGGCGTCGCGGCGGTGGGGGTCGTCGCGGCGGTCACCGCTTGGAGCGTCGGCGGGACGCCGAGGTGGCGGTGGGTGGCGGTGCCGGCCAGCGCCAGCTCGTAGCTGAGCCGGACCGCGAGCAGGTCCAGCGGGGTCAGGTCCGGTCGCTCACCGGGACGCGTCTGAGACCAGCGGGCGTAGCCGGCCCAGCCCGGCAACCGGAGCAGGGACCGGGTGAGATACGCCGGCCAGGCCGCCGGCGCCACGCCGAGGGCGCGCAGGAGCAGGGCGACTGCCCGCTCGGGCTCGGCGGGCAGCGCGGCGACGAGTGCCCGCAGGCCGCTGACGCCCGCGCGGTCGACGCCGGCCACCCGCCGCCAGCGCGCCCAGCAGCTCTCGTCGGCCGGGCCGGGAACCGGCCAGCGGGCGGCCGGACGGCCGCAGTGCGCCGCGCACCAGCCGGCCACCAGCTCGTCGACGTCGGCGCCGATCCGGGTACCCAGGACCCGGTCGAGCAACTCGGCCAGGGTGAGCGGGTCCGGGTCGGCCTCGACGGCGGGCCGGGTCACCGCGAGCCGGCGCCGCGCCACGGCGAGCAGGTCGGGTGGCGGGGGCGGTCCGTCGTGCACCGGGTGGGCCAGTGCAGCGACCTGGAGGTCCGCGGCCATGATCGACCGTCCGCCGAGCGTGACCGGCGCCGAGGCCGCCGGGGGGAGCACCGCGGTCAGGTCGGCCGGCTCGATCTCGCCGTCGCGCAGCCGCCGCCGGTACTCGTCGGCCGGCAGGTGGGTCCGCGCGCCGCCGAGCGCCCGCAGCTCGGCAGTGGCCCGCGCGAACGGCACCCGCTCCCGGCCGGCGAGCGGGTTGACCGCCACGAACGTGTCCAGCGGCCAGACCGCGGCGACGTGGTCACCGGCAGCGGCCAGCGCGGCGACGACCCGGGCGGCGTCCGACCGGTCGGACGCGTCGCGGCGGCGTACGGCGGTCACGGCCCAGGCGGCCGGCTCCCCCGCCGCCACGCCGGCGGACCGGCGCCACCACGCGCCGGCGCCGTCACGCCAGGCCCACCACCACAGCGCGGCGCCGTGCCGGCGCACCAGGAACGCGCCGGCGACGGCCACCAGGGCCAGCGTGACCGCCGCGACGCCCACCCCGGCGTCCGTCACCGAGGTCGGCAGCCCCAGCCACCGGGCGACGGCCCGACCGGCGACCAGGTAGCCGCCGGCCAGCGCGCCCGCCGCGAGGGTGATCGCGACAGCGGTCCGCGCCGGCACCTCGCGGTCCGCGAGCGCCGACCGCACCGCGGTCAGCGCGGCCGCACCGGCCAGGACGGCGCTGAGCAGGCCGCTCGGGCTGGCGCCGAGCGACAGCTCGGTGAGCGCCACGGCGGCGAGCACCGCCGCGCCGGCCAGCGCCACGGTCCGGGTCCGGGGCGGGCCGACCGGGCGGGGCGCGGCCGCGGTCCGCGCCTGGGCCTGGAGCGCGCCGCCGGCGGACAGGAACGCGTACGCCTTGTAGACCGCGTGCCCGACCAGGTGCACGGCGGCCAGGCCGAACGCGCCGAGCCCGCACTGGGCGAGCATGAAGCCCATCTGCGCGACAGTGGACCGGGCGAGGGTGCCCTTGACGTCGGTGCGCACCGCGGCGAACACCGTCCCGGACACCGCGGTCACGAGGCCGGTCAGCACCATCGCCGGCATCACGCCGGGTGTGGCGACCACCACCGGCGCCAGTGTGATCATCAGGAAGCCGGCGATGTTGACCATGCCTGCGTGCAGGAAGGCGGAGACCGGGGTCGGGGCGTCCAGGGTGTACGGCAGCCAGCGGTGCGCCGGCACCTGGGCCGATCGCACCGCGCCGGCCACCAGCAGCAGCCCGCCGACGGCGGCCAGGAGCCAGCCGGGCCGGTCGCCGGCGGCCGCCCGGACCGCGTCCAGGTCGGCGTCGCCCGTCGGCGCGACCAGCAGCGCCAGGCCGGCGACCAGGGCCACGTCGCCGACGAGGAACACCGCCCGGGTACGGCGCACCGCCGCCCGTACCCGGGGCTGCTCCCGGTAGTAGCCGATGAGCCCGATGAGCAGGTGCCCGGCCGCGATCCAGCCGACGGCCAGTTGCACGAGGCTGGGCGCGGTGGTCATCACCAGGGTCGCCGTGGTGGCCGCCGCGATCCGGGCCTGCAGGGCGCGGGCGCCCGGCTCGCCGTCGAGATAGCGGCGCGCGTAGCCGGCGACGACGGCGGCGAGCCCGCAGACGAGGAGCGCGAACAGCGCAGTGAACCGGTCGAGCCGGATCCCCACGGAGAACGCCGGCCCGGGTGGGTCGAGCCGGAGCAGGAGCGCCGGGACCACCGGGTCGTACGCGACCCGGGCCAGCAGCACGGCGGCCGCGGCGGCGGTGAGAGCGAGCAGCGCCCCCACCACCCGGGCGGCTCGACGGGGATCGGGTACCGCCAGCGCGCACAGCGCCGCCGATGCGGGCCCGGCCAGGACTCCCAGAACCAGTGCGACGGACATCGTCACCTCCTCAGACACGCGCACTGTATTACACGATTCCTAATTCGTGTATCGTGAGACGCACGACAGTGGCTCGGCACGAGGAGGAGCGATGGACGCGACCGGATCCCCGTCGCAGGTGTGGCAGACCAGCCCGAGCTTCGCCCTCGCCCGGCTACGCGCCGGGCACCACCGGTTCCGGGCCGGCGGCCTTCCCGTCCCGTCGGCCGGCGCGACACCGGTGGCCGCGGTCCTGTCGTGCGCCGACCCGCAGCCCGAGGCCGTGACCGTGTTCGGCGGCGTCGACGTCTACGCGGTCCGCACCGCCGGCCTGCAGGTCGGCCCGGCCGCGCTGGGCAGTCTGGAGTACGCGGTCGCGCGCCTCGGCGCACCCCTGCTGGTCGTGCTGGGCCACGCCTCCTGCTCCCTGGCGGGCGGCAGCGGGCCGGACCGGGTACGCGCCACGCTCACCGCCCTGCGCCGCCGGTCCCCCCTGCTCGACCAGGCCGTCCGCTCCGGCCGCTGCGGCATCCACGGCATGATCTGGCACGACGCGGACCGCCTCCTCAACGAGGTGCGGCCCGCGCTGCCACCGCCGGCCCGGCGGGCCTGCCGCCTGCGGCCACCGAACAACGCGTCGATGCGGTCGCACTGAGTGGGGCAACGCCTCATCAGGGGTTGCACACCGGGCACGCACCGGGGTCCGCGGCGCCGCCCACGGGCCGGCGCGAGCGGTACGCGCACCTGCCGCATCCCGAGACCAGCAGCGCGTGGTGGGCGGTGGGCGTGCCGCAGTCGCGGCAGGGCAGTCCCGGCTCGGTGCCGACCAGGCCGAATCCCGGCGCCGCACAGGCGGGACAGGGCGTGGCGAGACGCCGGGCCAACCGGTCGGCGGCGGCGGCGATGACCCGCATCCGGGTCGGATTGACGTGGGCCCGCAGGTCCGCGCCGAGCACGGCGGTGCCGTCGGCGGAGTCGAGGGCGGCCCGCCGGACGGCGACGAGGACGTCGGCGAGCCGGCGGAGTCCCTTGACCGGCCGACCGGGCCCGGCCGCGGGCCGGACGACGACCGCGTGGTGCGGGAACCCGGCCCGGCGCAGGAACGCGAGCACGGCGCCGCGGTCCCGACCGTCGGTGACCACCTGGCCGTGGTTGGTCTCGACGCTCAGAGCGCTCTCCACCAGGGTCAGACCCGACCGGTCGTCGACGAGCGCCACGTACTCCACGTCGGCAGGAGTCCAGGGAGCCGCCGGGTACGGGCCGAACGCCCCTTCGCTGGCCAGCCCGACCACGGACCCGGTCGCGGCCATCCCGAGCCGGGCCTTGCGCACCACGGTCTCCCGCGCCGAGCCGACCCGCCGCACCTCGCCGGTGAACGTACCGAGCGCGTCGGTGTCCACCGGCGCCACCCGCACACTCATCCCGAGCCGTCGTCGCAGCAGCGGACGCAGCGCCCACTGTTTGCCGTGCATGGTGGCCAGGCAGGCCACCACGCCATGGAACGGTGACGCCTCCACACCACCGATCCTACCCGAGATAAGAAGTAGGATTCCGGAATTCGGTTACGTATCGGAGCGGTCGCCCGGGCTGTGGTGTCATCGTGGTGACGTAGCGGTACCGGTCGCCGGCGGCGCCCGGGTGGTCGAGGTCGATCGGGATCCACTGGGCGTCGGCCGCCCCGCAGGTCCGGAAGAGGCCGGCGTAGCAGTCGCCGTTGTTGCAGTCCGGAGTGCCGGCGTCGGATCCTCGGCCCGCACCGGCGCGGCGGCGGTGACGATGCCGATCCGGGTCCGGCCGGGGCCACCGGCCAGCCGCACGATGTCCTCGTAGATCTCCCGGTTGTCATCGGCGAGCGCGCCGCCACAGCGACACCTGACATCGCATCCGGGTCCAGCCACGCCCGGCGGAAGGGGGTCCGCCGGTGTCGTCCGGTCTCCACGTGGGCCTGCCCCTGCAGGCACCGGCGCCGGCACAGCGGGCCACCACCGTCGCCTCCGCGGCTGTGGCCTGCCGATGCCACCGCTCCACCGGCAGGCGGCGGCTGGGCCCGTCCGCAGGCACCAGCCAGTGCACGTCTCCGGCGGGGTCGCGTAGCGCGGAGGCGAATCCGTCCCCGTTCACGCACGTACCACCATGTCGCGACGCACGGCCTCGACCTGGCGGGCGAACCGGCCGTCCGGGACCGCCGACGCCACGGCGTGCGCGTCGGACCAGTCGTCCACGTCCCGCAGCACGGGCAGCGGCACGGGGCGTAACCCGCGTCCGGTCAGCGCGGACCATGTCGATCGGCCCGTGACCGGCGTCGACATCGGCACCGCCCGTAGCATCACGGCCTGCCGGGGGTCGCGCAGCCCGAGCGCCCACCAGCCGCCGTCGTGGGCGAAGCCGAGCGCCGCGTCGGCATCTTCGAGCCGGCGCACGGCGGCGGCCAGCGCCGCCGGGGTCAGTTGCGGAGTGTCCATCCCGATCTGCAGCACCCAGCGGCCGGGGAACATCTCGGCGACGTCGAGGTGGGCGTGCGCGAGCCGGTCGGCGAGGTCCGTGCCGCGCTGCGGCAGAACCGACCAACCGGCAAGGGCGGCGGTCAGCTCCACGCCGTCCACGGCTTCCGCGAGATGTCCGGCCAACGCCAGAACCGGCGTCACCCCTGGTGTCCCCCGGACGGCGTCCAGGGTGTCGAGCAGCGCGGCGGCGGCCAGCAGGGCGGCCTGGACGGGAGTCACCGGCGGGCACAGCCGGGTCTTCACCAGACCGGGCACGGGCGCCTTGGCCATCACCAGTACGACGGTCACCGCGACTTCCGGACGGTACGCAACACGGCGGCGAAGTCTCGGGTGGCCCGCAGGGTGCCCCGTACCGAGCCGGAGACCTTGGAACGGGTGCCGGCAGCGCGCGGTGCGTAGGTGACGTCCACCTCGTGGATGCGCCAGCCCGCCGCGGCGGCTCGGATCAACAGCTCCAGCGGATAGCCGAAGGCCCGGTCGGTGACCCCAAGGGCGAGCAGCGCCTCCCGGCGCGCCACCCGCATCGGGCTGAGGTCGCGCAGCGGCATGCCCCGGTGCCGCAGCAGCGCGGCGACCAGCGCCGTGCCCGCCCGGGCGTGCCAGGGCCACACCCCGTCGCCGACCGGTCGGCGACGGCCGACGGCCAGATCAGCGACCCCGTCGGCGACGAGGGCGACCAGAGCGGGTAACTCCCGGGGAGCGAAGGAGCCGTCGGCGTCCAGCACGCAGACCAGTTCCGTGCCGGCGGCCTCGACCCCGGTGTGCACGGCCGCTCCGTACCCGCGCCGTGGTTCGTGCACCACCCGGGCCCCGTGCCGGGCGGCCACCTCGGGTGAGCCGTCGCGCGACCCGTTGTCAACGACGATCGCCCGGTACCCGGGCGGCAACGCGGTCAGCACGGCGGGCAGAGCAGCGGCCTCGTCCAGGCACGGCAGCACCACGTCGATCTGTGTCGGCATACCGCCGACGCTAGGGCCGCCCGACGGCGGTGCGCGCTCGATTCAACCTTACGGAACACTTACCGTGCCGACACTCCTTACCGTCCGGTGACGTACCGGCGAAGCGGCTGACAGCGGAGGAACCGAGCCGTACCGTCCGGTCGACATGAGACTCGGTGCCACCGTTTCCCGCTCGTCCGTCCACCACCGCCTCCCGGATCGACACCGGGGGGACCTGCTGGTGCTGGGCGTCGAGGCGACGCTGCTGGTCACCGCCGTGGCGGTGGGCGCGATGCTCAACCGCGCCGGAGTGGGCCTGCACGCCGACGCCGCGCCGCTCTACGCCACCTGGAGACCGCACCTGGGCTGGGGCACGCCGGCCGCGTTGGCGATCGCCGTCGCGGTGGTCGGCCCCGGAACGCAGTGGGCCCGCACCGCCCGGTGGGGCCCTCTGCTGTCCGTCGGCTACCTGGCGGCGGTCGGCTGGACGCTCGCCCTGGCGCTGGTGGACGGCTGGTCGGCGGGGCTGACGACACGGCTCACCGCGCAGGCGGAGTATCTGCACGAGGTACCCCGGGTCACCGACGTCGGGCGGATGCTGGCCGGTTTCGCGGACCGCATCCTGGACTTCCAGCCGGACTCGTGGTCCACCCACACGGCCGGCCATCCACCAGGTGCCCTGCTGGTGTTCGTCGCACTCGACCGGGTCGGCCTGGGCGGTGGCACGGCCGCGGCGATGGCCTGCGTCCTGGTCGGGGCGAGCGTCGTGGTGTCCGTGCCGATCGTCCTACGGGCACTGGGCGCCGGAGGGGCCGCCCGCACGTCGTTGCCGTTCCTGGTGCTGCTGCCCGGAGCGGTCTGGGCGGGTGCCTCCGCCGACGGTCTCTTCACCGGGGTAGTGGCCGCCGGCCTCGCGCTGCTGGCCGTGCGGGGAACCGCGACCGCGTTGGCGGGCGGCGTGCTGCTCGGCTTCGCGCTGTACCTGTCCTACGGCTTCGTGCTCGTCGCGCCCCTGGCTCTCGTCGTGCTCGCGCTGCGTCCAGGAGGCCGGGTTGCCGCGCTGCTCGCCGGTGCGACCGGGGTGGCCACTGTGGCGACGGTGTTCACCGTCGCGGGTTTCCACTGGTGGCAGGGGTACGACCGGGTGGTCGAGCGCTACTACCAAGGCTGGGCGGCCGACCGTCCGTACGCCTACTGGGTCTGGGCGAACCTGGCGGCGCTGCTGCTCTCTGCCGGTCCGGTCGTCGGACCGGCACTGCGCCGCACTCTGCACGCGGCCCGGGCCTGGCGAGGGTGGGACGGTTCCCCGGCACCGGCCGCTTGGACGCCCGGCACCGGCAGACCAGCACCTGGCGGTGACCCGCTGACCCACGTCGCGGTGCGGAACCGGCGGCTCGGCGCGCTCGCGCGACGGGTCGGGACACTGGGGCCGACCGTTCTGCTACCGGCCGCCGCGGTGCTGGCGGTGCTCGCCGCCGACCTGTCGGGCATGAGCAAGGCGGAGGTCGAGCGGATCTGGCTACCGTTCACGGTCTGGCTGCTCGTCGCCGTGGCGCACCTACCCGCCGCGACGCACCGCTGGTGGCTGGCCGGGCAGGCGCTCACCGCCCTCGCCGTCAATCACCTCGTGTTCACCGTCTCGTGAGCCGCCCTGCCGCCGGTGGCGGGCCGGGGCGGGCCGCTCAGACCGACACGGCGGCGCGTTCCCGCAGCGGATCCGTGGCGAAGGCGGCCACCCCGTCGGCGAAGCTGACCCGTGCGGTGTATCCGAGCAGGTCACGTGCGCGGCGAGGGTCGGCGACCACGTGCCGCACGTCGGCCGGCCGGGCACCGCCGACGACCACCGGCGCCGGACCGTCCATCGCCGCCGCCAAGGCGGTGGCGAGATCACCGACTGTGTGCGGCCGGCCGGAGCAGACGTTCACCGGCACCAGGCCGTCCGGAGCCGGAGCGGTCAGCGCCAGCACGTTGGCGCGCGCCACGTCGGAGACGTGCACGAAGTCGCGCTGCTGCAAGCCGTCCTCGTAGAGGCGCGGCGGCCGGCCGTGGGCCAGCGCCGACCGGAAGATCGACGCGACTCCGGCGTACGGCGTGTCGCGGGGCATCCGGGGGCCGTACACGTTGTGGTAGCGCAGTGCCCAGACCCCCGCCCCGGTCTGCCGGCTCCACGCGGCGGCCAGGTTCTCCTGGGCCAGTTTGCTGGCCGCGTAGGTGCTGCGCGGTTCGAGCGGGGCGTCCTCCGGCACGAGCGCGCTGGCGAGTGCGCCGGCGCAGACCGGGCAGGTGGGGTCGTACCGGCCGACGGCGACATCGGCGGCGCGGCGCGGGGCCGGCCGGACGACGCCGTGCCGGGCGCACGTGTATCGCCCTTCGCCGTAGACGACCATGGAACTCGCCAGCACCAGGCGAGACACGCCGGCCCGGTGCATCGCTGCCAGCAGCACCGCCGTGCCGTAGTCGTTGTGGCTGACGTAGTCGGGCGCGTCCGACGGGTCCAGCCCGTGCCCGACCATCGCCGCCTGGTGACACACGGCGTCGACGCCCGCCAGCAGATCGTCGAGCAGGTGCGCATCGCGGATGTCGCCGACAACCGGTTCATGGCGGCGGAACCACTCGGGCGGCTCACTCCCGTGCGCCTGGGGCAACAGCGCGTCCAGGCACACCACCTGATGGCCTTGCGCGACGAGCAGGTCCGCGACCTGCGATCCGATGAACCCGGCGGCGCCGGTGACGAGTACCCGCATTGCGTCACGCTAGGTCAGCGGAGAAGCCGCCGGGGCTCGTTCGGCTCCGACGTCAGCACTTCGTAAGGGGACGGCCGGTAAGCCTTCGGTAATGCGGCAAAGCCCGCCCGAGGGCGCCGTTGCCGGTTAGCGTCCTGCACGAAGCCCGTCGCGTCCGGTCCGACGGCCTCGCCGACTGGAGGAACCGTGCCAGCCGACCCGCCGTCCGACGAACCACCTGCCGCCTACCCGGCGCGGCTGTGGCGTACGTTGGACCGGCATCGCCCGCCCGGAGCCGACGCCGCCGCCGACGCGTGGCGCAGTCCGGTGCGTGGTCCCTGGCTGACGTCCGTGTTCGGCGTCGTCCTGCTCGCCACGCTTCCGTTGGTGATCATCACCGGTTTCCTGGACTGGATCGCGTACGGTCCCCGGCTCGGCCAGGCATTTCCCAGCGACGTGGGCTGGCTGCACCCTCCCGTCTTCGACTGGCCGACCCGTCCCGCCTGGCTGTTCCGGCTCACCCAGGGACTGCACGTGACGCTCGGCATCGTGCTGCTACCGGTGGTCGTGGCGAAACTCTGGTCAGTGGTACCCAAGCTGTTCGACTGGCCGCCGGCCCGGTCCGTGGCCCAGGTGCTCGAACGGCTCTCCCTACTGCTCCTGGTGGGCGGAATCCTCTTCGAGACGGCCACCGGCCTGCTCAACATCCAGTACGCCTACCTGTTCGGATTCGACTTCTACACCGCGCACTGGTACGGCGCCTGGATCTTCACCGCCGCCCTCGTCGCGCACGTGCTGATCAAGCTTCCTCGTACGATCTCCGCGCTGCGCGGCCCGCGCTTCATGCGTACGACGGCGGAGGAGACAGTGCCGGAGCCGCCGGATCCGGACGGGCTGGTGGCCCGCCGGCCCGGCCCGGCGACGATGAGCCGGCGTGGCGTCCTCGCCCTGACCGGGGGCGGCGCGTTGTTGCTGGCTGCGCTGACCGTCGGGCAGGGCCTGGACGGGGTGCTGCGCCGTACCGCGCTGCTGCTACCACGGGGCCGGCAGCACGACGACGGACCCAACGGTTTCCCGGTCAACCGGACCGCCGCCGCGGCCGGTGTCCGACCCGACGACACCGGTGCTCAGTGGCGGCTGACGGTGCGCGCCGGCAGCCGCACGGTGGAGGTGGACCGCGACGGCCTGCTCGCGATGACGCAGCACACCGCGGACCTGCCGATCGCCTGCGTGGAGGGCTGGTCGACGACGCAGACCTGGACGGGGGTGCGGCTACGGGACCTCGCGGCGCTGGTCGGCGCAGCCGGCAGCGCCGTGGCGCGGGTCGAGTCGCTGGAACGGGGCGGTCTGTTCCGTCAGGCCCGGTTACAGGTCAACCAGGTCCGCCACCCCGACTCGCTGCTCGCCCTGAGAGTCAACGGCGTGGACCTCTCGGCCGACCACGGCTACCCCGCCCGGGTCGTCGTGCCGGCGCTGCCGGGCGTGCACTGCACGAAGTGGGTCCGCGACATCACCTTCGAGGACCAGCCTGATGACTGAGTTCCGGCGTGGCTACGGCGCCGCGCCCTGGCACCTGCTGCTCCTGCTGGGCTGCTTCGCGGTGACCGGCTGGATTGCTCTGCGGCTGGCCGGAGAACCGGCCGCCGGCCGGATGCTGCTCTGGTTCGTCGGCGCGGTCGTCGCCCACGACCTGCTCCTGTTCCCCTTCTACGCGCTGGTCGACCGGGCGCTGCGCGCCGCGGTGTGCGGCCCCGGGCGCCGATCGGCGCTGAATCACGTGCGGGTGCCCGCGCTCGCCTCCGGACTGCTGCTGCTCGTCTATCTTCCCGGCATCCTCGGGCTCGGCGGCGACACGTACACGGCGGCGACCGGCCTGACCCCGCAGCCGCTGCTGGCCCGCTGGCTGCTGGCCAGCGCAGCGATCTTCGCGGTCAGCGCGGCGCTCTACGCGCTGCGGCACCGTCGTGGCACGCTGCGTCCGCAGCGACGCCGGACTCCAGGACGAGCAGCCCGTCGACCACCGGCGGAGACGTGAGAATCAGGTGATCCTGCGCGGCCAGGGGCCGGTCCGACATCCGCTCATGTCCGGTCCTCGTAGCGCTTCCCTGCCCGGTGCGGACGCCTTGACCGCCGGCGTTCTCGCCCTCGCCGCCTGCGGCGCCGCGCCGCGGGTATCGGCCGCTCGGCGTGGTCAGAGGCCGGCGGCGGCGTCGTACCGGCGCCGCAGGTCGGCCATCTCCGACGGGGGCAACGCCTCCCTGAGTGCCAGGACCTCGTACTTGTCGGGGAACATCTCCCGTAGCCGGTCGACGAACCTGACGTCGGCGGTCGCCTCGACCACCTTGATGCCGGGAGGCTGGGTGGTCATGTCCATGATCACCGGGCCGACGAGTTTGACCGCCCCGTCCCAGTGGCGCTTCTGTTCGGCGACGCCGCAGAGGTGGAAGCCGTAGACCGTCCGGACGTCGGCCAGGGTGGCGGCCCCGGTGGGCTCGTGGCCGTAGACATGGACTCCGCAGACGACCGCCGGCGCGGCCTGCTCTCCGGCCGGCACCTGCGGGGCGGTGTGCCCGGCGTGCTGGTGATGTGCCGGGTCCGCCTGCTCGAGGGTCGTACGCATCCGGGCCAGGATCTGCCGGCGGAGATCTGCCGGGTCCGTCCTCGGGGTGGTCGAGGTGACCACGGCGGCCACACCGATCGACGCGGCCAGCAGGCACACCTCGATCCACACGACGCGGCTCCGGTACCAGCCGCCGGCGCCTACCCGGGAAGTCATGATCGTTCTTCACCTCGTCGCGGTTCCTGATGGTGGCGGAGGGCACCGACGGTGGGGTGGCGCGTGCCGCGCCACCCCACCGCAGATGCTGTTACCGAGCGGTGCAGGTGAGGGTGGGTGTGGAGTTGGTGCCGTTCCAGGAGGCGTTGAAGCCGAAGCTGGTGGAGCCGTTGGCGCTCAGGGAACCGTTGTAACCGACGTTCGACGCGGTGACCGACGAACCGCTCGAGGTGACCGTCGCGTTCCAGGCGTTGGTGATGCTCTGGCCGTTGGGCCAGGTCCATGCCACCGTCCATCCGGAGATGGCGGCGTTGCCGGCCCGGACGGTGACCTCGGCGCCGAATCCACCGGACCACTCGTTGGTCTTGCGGTAGGTGGCGGTGCAGGCACCGTTTCCGGCCGGCGGCGGCGTGGTGGGCGGCGGAGTCGTCGGCGGCGGGGTGGTGGGCGGCGGCGTGGTGGGCGGCGGGGTCGTCGGCGGCGGGTTGCCGCCGCCGCCGAAGATCACGTCACTGCAGAGGTAGTACGGCTGGTCGAGGTGGGACGCCTGCCAGATGGTGTAGACGACGTGCCGCCCGGTGCGGTTGCCCGCGTTCACCTGCGCCTCGTAGAGCCCGGTGGTCGGGTAGCTGCCGGTGCGGAGTACCAGCTCGAGGCTGTTCCAGGTGAGGGGCTGGGTGGTCGGGTCGAAACCCTGCTTCGTGATGTAGATCAACATGTAGTCGGCGCCGTGCTTGGCGCCGTCGGTCAGTGTGAGGGTGAAGTTGTTCGGCATCGGCTTCGCGGTCCACGCGCCGACCGCGTCGAGCGAGGCGTACAGGCCGCCCTGGGTGCGACCGCCGCTGCACAGCTGTCCGTCCGGCACGGCGGCCTGGTGGTTGCCGCCGACGTTCTCGCGGTACAGGCCGTTCCAGTTCCACATCGTGTTCGGGTTGGCCTGCCACGCCTGCCAGCACATCGGGTCGGTCTGGGCCATGGTGGGGTTGAGGTGATCGGAACCCCAGCGCTCCCAGCATCCGTAGTTGCGTGTCGGCGGGTTGGTGACCGATCCGTGCGCCGAGGCCGGATCGGCCTGGTTGACGACGACCATCGTGAACGAGGCGAGGAGAACTGCGACCGCGCCCAGTCCCAGACGGCGTCCTGTCCGTGAGATTTTCATGATGCTCCAGTGGATGCGCCGGCGCCCAGTGGCCCTCGCTGGGTGCCCACCCCGGAGAAGGTGACGCCGATCGATTCAAGCCGTCCCAGGGGTGGACGGCACTGCTGCCCAGCAGCGCATGGCGACTCCCAGCCACGATGTTAGTAAAGACGGCTGTCAATGTAAATCGATACCGGCGTATCGGGTCAGACGACGGTCACGATGACTTTCCCGAGGGCACGGCCCTCTCCGACGTGGGCCAACGCCTCGGGCACCTCATCGAGTGTGAAGGAACGGTCGATGTGGATGGTGAGGTCACCCGTGGCGCAGAGGTCGGCCACCGGTTCGAAATGCGTCGGCCCTTCCTTGACGGCGAGCACACCCAGGCGGCGGTGGGTGAGCCGGCCGGCCGCGGCACCGATCGTCAGTACGCGGAGCAGCGCCGGGACGGAGCCGCCGACGCACCGGTAACGGCCGCCGGGGGCCAGTGCCCGGCGGTAGTCGAACACCGACCGGTGCGCGACCAGGTCGAGGATGAGGTCGTACGGGCCGCTGCGGGTGAAGTCCTGGCTGCGGTAGTCGATCACCTCGTCCGCGCCGACCGATCGCATGAAGTCGAGCTTGCCGGCGTTGTCGACGCCGGTCACCTCGGCGCCGAACTGTTTGGCAACCTGAATGGCGAATGAGCCCGATCCGCCGCCGGCACCGTTGATCAAAACCCGTTTTCCGGCTGCCGCGCCTTGAGTCCCTTGCCATGCGATGGCACCCGCCTGCGGAATCGCTGAGGCCTCGGCGTAGGTCAGGGCGGCGGGCTTATGGGCCAGAACCGACTCGGGAGCGATCGCGTACTCGGCGAAGCCGCCCTTGAGCATGAGGTTGTCACCGTACACCGCGTCACCGGGCCGGAACCGGGTGACCGCCGGGCCGACCGCATCGACCCGGCCTGCGATGTCCGAACCGAGTGTCCGGCGTGCCGGTGAGCGCAGCCCACCGATGCGCGAATACAGCGGCGAGCCGCGCAGGGTCTCCCAGTCGCTCAGGTTGACCGAGGTCGCTGCGATCTTGACGAGCACCTGCCGGCCGGTGGGAGACGGCTTGGAGACGTCCTCGATCCGTAGCACATCCGGCGACCCGTACCGGTCGTACACAACCGCTCTCATCCACGCACCCCTAGCCCTTCACCCAGGCGCTCCGGCCGCACTATGCCCACGGCCGGCAGGCAACGGCCTCTTGGTAGCAGACAGAGACAAGGAACCAACCGCCTCCGAGTGGGGGACGTTGCGCACGGATCAGAGCGTCGCCAGCACCCCGGCCAGAACGACCAGGCAGCAACCGATCTCGATCATCCCGACCTGCACAGGGCGGAGCCGGCGTGCCGGCAGCAGCGCGGCCCGGAGCAGGAGCAGCAGGAAGACCGGACCGAGCAGCACATCCACCAGCCAGACCACGGCGGCCAGGGCGAGCACGTGGTATCCGACGGAGAGACGGAGGAAGCGGCTGTCACCGCGTTGCCGGATCATCGTCTTGACATAGAGGACAGTGCCGAACAAGTAGAGCAGGAGCACTGCGAAGGCCGGGGTGACCCGGGTGACGGACACACCGGCGATGGTCGCCGCGACGAAGACCAGCAGGCAGCTCTGCGCCACCGAGGCCAAGTCGTTGAGCAGGGCCCGTTCCCGGCGACGCCAGGCGTATCCGGCGTTGACCGCCAGCAGCGCGGCGTAGCCCGGGGCGTACCAGAGGACAGCGGGCCGGGCGAGCGCCACGGTCGCCGCGAGCGGCGCCGCCAGCAGGCCGTACGCCAGCAGCTGGGGGGTGAAGCGGCTCGGCCGACGGCTCTTGATCGCCTGGAAGGCGTAATACGACAGCAGGTAGCCGGTCAGCCAGGCGCCGAGCAGCGGCAGGTGCGGCCAGCGCGGGCCGGCCAAGGCCACCCCCACGGTGTACGGCAGCAGGAGCATCGCCCACGCGCCGTGCTGGGGTGGGACGAACTGCCGCACGCGGCGGCGGCGCATTACCGGGCGGTCGGCTACGACAGCGGTGTTCATGGTGGTCACCGGACCTCGAACAGGCCACGGGCGCCGCGCTCGGCGTCGACCATGGCGTGGCTGACGAACGGGTAGTGCCCGGCTGCGGGGAAGACCGTCTCCACGAAGCCGCCGCCGGCCGGGGTGAGGGACAGCACCTGGGCTCCGCCGGGGTCGGTCGGCCGGTTCTCCCAGTGCCCCTCCCGGTAGACGGTGTCGAACTGGGCGCCGACGATGTGGAACGAGCTGTCTCGGTTGGGGCCGGCGTCGAGCAGCCAGACTCGGACCCGTTCACCGGCCCGGGCGGGTAGTGGACGGTGCGCGTACTGGGCGGGGTAGCCGTTGAAGACGACGGCGTCGGGGCGCTCCGCCTGCATCGCGGCCAGGTCGCCGGGCTCGCCGTCCGGGCCGAGGTAGAACTCGGACTGGACGAGCACGTACTCGCGATCGACGCGGGGCAGGTCGGGCGGGTCGACGATGACCGCACCGTACATCCCGTTGCCGATGTGGTGCAGCATCGGCATGGTCGAGCAGTGGTACATCCAGATGCCGGCGCGGGTCGCGGTGAACCGGTAGGTCAGCCGCTGCCCGGGGTCGATCGGGCGCATCACCTCGTCCGGGGCGACGGCACCGGCGTGGAAGTCGATGCCGTGGTCCAGGGTGCCGTCGTTGACCAGGGTGATCTCGAAGGTGTCGCCGACCCGGCCGCGCAACACCGGGCCGGGCACGGTTCCGTCGAAGGTCCACAGCCGCTGCCGTACCCCGGGCGCGACCTCCCGGACGACTTCCCGGACGTGCAGCTCACGCCGGTGCAGCCGGCCGGGCGGCGCGGGCGGCGCGGTGGCGTCCCGGGCGACGAAGGCCGCGCCAGGGTCGGCCATGGCATCGAGGCGCGGCCTCGTTCCCTCCGTCGCCACGGCCGTCCCTGTCGGAGCGGTCACCGTGGCCCCCGTCGGGACGATCCGCAGTGTCATGCCGGCCTGCCGGTGGGCGGGCAGGGAGCACCAGCCCTCCACCGTCGCCCCGATCACGCCGGCGTCCAGCCGGGCGTCGCCGCCCCGCGTCAGCAGCGGTGTCCTCGCCCCGGAGGCCAGGACGAGGTCGTGGCGGCGGTTGTCCCGGTTGGTCAGCTCGATGACCAGTCGATCACCCCGGGGCACGTCGATCCGGTCGGGGTGGAAACGCATGCCGTCTGCGACCACTGTGACCGTGGTGGTGTGCCCGGTCGGAGTGACGGCGGTGGCGGCGGCGGGGACGGGTGCGTCACCGGAGACGCGTTGGGCGGCGACCCCGACGAGGACGGCGACGAGGACGAGGGCGAGACCCACGGCTGCTCCGCCGAGCGGGCGGGGCACGGGGGCTTCGGTGCGCGCGGACACGGGTTACCTCCGGGCGGTGAGCAGGACCCGCACGGCCGGCACGAGGAACTGCACCAGCGCGGCGAGGACCAGCAGTGAGGTGGTGATGCGGACGAACGGCGGGGTGGGCAGGACGAGGACCAGCAGGGCGGCGTTGGTCATCGCGACGCGCTGCGGGCCGTGCCGCTCCAGCAGGGCGGCGCGGCGGCGCACCGGCGCGGGTCCGCCGCCGAGCACCACGGGCAGCAGGTGGGTCAGGGCTCCGACGAGGACCTGGGCGACGAAGCCGACCAGCAGCGGGAGCAGCACCGCACCGAAGCGGTCGGCCGCGCCGGCCGGGTCCGCAGCGGGCAGCAGCGTCGCGGCGTCCACGGCGAGAGCGACCATCAGCCAGCCGCCGGCCGCGGCGAGCGACCAGGACGCGAACGCGTACGGGGGGCGGGTGCGCGCGACGGCCAGCGCGGGGCGCAGGGCGATCAGCGCGCCGAGGGCGAACAGGCTCAGCCCGGCCGCGGCGACGACCCGCCACCAGGCGAGCAGGCCGACGCCCAGCAGGACGAGTCCGGTCGTCGCCACCGGCAGCGCGACGGTGGCGGCGCGGACCGCACCGTCGGCCATCCGGGTACGCAGCACGGTGGGCCAGAGTGTCAGCAGCGTCCCGAGGACGGTCAGCGTCACCCAGCCGAGCAGGTTCACGTGCGCATGGAACAGCAGCAGCCGGGGGCGCAGCGGGTCGTCGATCACCAGCATCCCGGCGCCGACCGGCACGCCGGCGAGCAGGGCCACGGTCGCCGCCAGGTAGTAGCGGACCGTGACGGAGAACCGGGCCGGCAGGGCGCGGCGCAGCCGGTGGGTGAGCGCGACGAGGTGGGCGGTCACCGCGACGAAGACCAGCGTAGCGCCCGCCACGCCCAGCCAGGGGCGGTCGGCCGTGCCGCCGGTCAGGACCGCCAGCACGCCCACGTTGAGCGCGGCCAGCCGGGCCGCCTCGGCGCGGCGGCGGTCCGGGGCGGGGGCACGCAGCACGGCGGCGGCGAAGTGGGCGCTCCACACCACGACGGCGTTGCTGACCGCACCGAGCAGCAGCAGGTGGACGGCCGTCCAGCGCCACGCCGGGAGGAACGGATGGACGAAGGCGAGCACGACCAGCCCGGCCAGGTAGGCCAGCGGCAGCGCAGCGACCCGGCGGTGCCAGCCGGCCCGCCCAAGGCCCGCCGCCACGGCCGGAGCGGTCACCGGGCCGGGGGCCGGGGCGGCGGGACCGGCCGACGCGACTGCCGAGACGGTCCGCCCGGCCCCCGGGCCCGAGGGCGCGGTCGGGGCGGAGTCCCCGCGGGTGCCGGCCATCACCGCACCGCCGGCACGACCGGCGGGACGACCGCCGTCCGGGTCCGCCGCCGGGCGGCGCGGACCAACGCGGCCACCACTCCGCCGACGAAACCGAGCACCGCCAGGACGTTGCCGACGCCGCCCCAGCGCCACCCGGCCGGCACGCCGAGCACGTCGCCGACCAGGACCCGGATCGTCAGGGTGGTGTGCAGCAGGGCGAGCGGGGCGTACAGCCACGGCCCGTAGGGCAGTGGGCGGCGAAGCACCGCCGGCAGGATCACCGGAGCGTGCGCGAAGATCATCGACATGGTGAAGCCCAGGAAGACCAGGTGCAGGGTGGCGTCGTAACGGGAGCCGCCGGTGACCGGCCCGGCGCCCGCCCACAGCAGGCCGGCCAGCGCCAGCCAGGCGTACCCGGTGAGCAGGCCGACCGCGACGTAGCGGGGCAGGCCGACGGCGCGCACCGTGTGGCGGGCGACGTCGCAGACCACCAGCCAGGCCACCGTCGCGAGCAGGCCGACCCCGAATAGGTACGCCCCGACGGCCGGCCAGAGCGCGGTGGCGGTGGCGCCGGCGGTCAGCATGCCGAGGGCGGCGAGGAACCAGCCGACGCCGTGCCGGGGCAGCGTGAGGTGAGCGAGTTCCAGACGCTCCCCGGCGATGGTGGCCACCACGAAGGTGGCCAGCCAGGGCACGATCTCCGGCACGCTGAGGCCGGCGAGCCAGAGGAGGGTGGCGGCGTACCAGCTCAGCGCGCCGGTGACCTGGGCCAGCAGCGCCGGGCCGGGCTGCCGCCACCACAGCCGCTGGTAGATGAGCAGCAGCAGCACCGAGGCGAGCATGAGCAGCAGCCGGCCGGGCAGGCTCGGCCCGGTCAGCACCAGCAGCACCGCCCCGGCGCCGGAGCAGGCGGGCGCGAGCAGGGCCCACCGGGTGCCGAGGGCCACCGCGCGTTCCAGCGCCACCAGGGTGCCGACGAAGCCCAGCACCATCAGCGGGCCGTGCACCTGCTCCAGTGGGACGTGAGGCGCGGGCACCGGCAGGCCGAGCAGCAGCAGGGCGGCGTAGAGACCGCTCACCAGGGCGAAGCCGCCCGCGGCGAGGACGGGGAGCCGCCACTGTACGGCGATCGGCCGTGGGTTCATGCCGGCTCTTCGGTGATATTCGGCAGGGCCAGCCGCACCACGCAGGCGTCGGGTGCGCCGAAGGGTTCGAGCACGGCGCCGGCCGGTGAGGCACCGGCGTGTTCGAGCGTGCCGCGGACCACGCCGACGTGCAGGGCGCAGATCGCGTCGGGGTTGCGGTTGACCAGCTCCAGGAAGGGACAGGTGTGCAGGTGGATCTCGGTCGCCCCGTCGGCCGTCCGGTGTCGGCGGGGACTGAAGCCCAGCCCGCGCAGGACGTCGAGCAGCGTATCGACCGGCTCCCTGCCGGGCGGGGTGGCGGCGGCGAGGTGGCGTCCCCAGTCCTGGCCGGCGCGGGTGGCCTCCGCCCGGACGTCTCCGTGGCCCCGCCGCGACAGGTGGTCGAGCAGTGCGGCGGCGAGTGCCCGGTACGGCGCGGGGGCCGGGGCCTCCGCGACGGCCACCCGGTAGCGCCACGCCGGCCGTCCGGGCTGGCCCCCACTGGCCCGCGCCTTGACCAGCAGTCCTGCGTCGACCAGGCGGTCGAGGTGGGCGCGGGCGGTGGACAGGTGCAGGCCCGTCCGCTCCCCCACCTCGGCGATCGTCATGCCGGCGCCGGCGGCGCGCACGAGCTCCAGGATCGAGGCCCGGCTGGCGGTGCCGAGAGCCCGGTGGCGCTGCGGGTCGATGGTCTCGCCGACCGGCCCTGTTCTCGGGGTTTCCACGTTAGATAACGTTACAACGTCGTTCAACCGCAAAACCCTGGAGGGTTCCATGTCCGCCTCACGCTCCCCGGCCGACCGCGAGGCCGCGCAGGCCGTCGTCCGGCACCACGCCCAGCTCGCCGCCGACCTCGACCGGCACGTCGGAAACCTGCTGACCGCGGCCGACCAGGGTGACGCCGCCGGGGCGCTCCGGCACCGTGACGAACTGCTCCGATGGCTCCGCGACGAACTGCTGCCGCACGCGCACGCCGAGGAGGACTCCCTCTACGCCGCCGCCGGTGAGCGGGCCGAGGGTGCGCTGCTGGTCCGGGGCATGCTCGACGAGCACCAGGCGATCACCGGCCTGGTCGCCGAGTTGGAGACCGGCAACCGGCCGGTACGCCTCGCCGGCACCGCGCGCGCCCTCGCCGCGCTCTTCGCCGTCCACCTGGCCAAGGAGAACGACCTGGTCGTCCCGCTGCTGGTGGACGCGGCCGACGTCTCGCTGGCGAAGTTGCTGGAGGGGATGCACGATCTGCTCGGCTCCTCGGAAAGCTCGAATGGCGGCGGTTGCGGCGGGGGTGGCTGCGGCTGCGGTGGTGACCGGGCACCGGCCGACGCGCCGGCCCCGACCCTCACCATCGATCCCCGGCTGGACGTCCGGCAGCTCCCGCACGACCAGCGCCACGCGCGGGTGCTGGCGGCGCTGGAGGCGCTGCCGGCCGGTGGAGCGCTGGTGCTGGTCGCCCCGCACGCACCCCGCCCGCTGCTGGCCGAGGTCGCAGCCCGCTACGGCGACGGCATGACCAGCGAGTGGCTGCAGGACGGGCCGGACGTGTGGCAGATCCGGCTCTCCCGCCGGCCGGTGACGGTCTGAGCAGTCTGTCGGTGCCAGGGCGGTGGGGATCAGGGCCCGCCGTCGCGGCGTACCGGGCCGTCCGGCCCTGCTGACGGAGGTTGCCGGTGCGCACGATGGAGTCGCCCACCCTCGTGGTCAGGAGACGAAGTGTGCAACTACTGCGGCTGTCGGGAGTTCCCGCTGATCGGCCGGCTCTCGGCCGAGCACGAGGCGATCGCGAACGCGGCCGGCCGGCTGCGCGGCGCGGTGCGGGCCTCCGGCCCGGACGCCCTGGTGGCGCTGGACGCGCTGCTGGCGCTGCTGATGCCGCACACCTCCACTGAGGAGGACGGCCTCTTCGTGGAGCTGCGGGCCGAGGGCAGCCTGGCCGGGGCGGTGGCGAAGCTCTGCGCGGAGCACGACGACATCCACGGCGTGCTCGGCGGCGTCGACCGGGCCGACCCGGACTGGCCCGCAGTGCTGGCCGCCCTGGACCGGCTCCACCGGCACATCGACAACGAGGAGCACGGTCTCTTCCCGGCCGCGGTGATCGCGCTGCCGATCCCGGCCTGGGACCGGATCACCCCGGCGGAGGCGGCGGCCAGGTGAGCCGGCCCGGATGTCGGCCGCTGCCGACGCCGCCCCGCGGCTACCGGCGGTGCGCCTCGGTGGTCTTGACCGGCACGGTCTCGCCGAGGTCGTAGAGGGCGTCGAGCACGTCCTCGGTCTGCCCGCGTCGCGGCCGCCCAGCGCGGCGCCCCACCCGGCCGGCACCAGGAAGAACACGCTCCACGGTGGCCCCCGGTCCCGAACCTGCCCGGCGATCTCCGGCAGGGTGACACCGAGACGGCCGGGCCCCGCTCCGTGCCCCGCCGGTGACCGCCCGACCGGGCCCGAAGTCCCGCCACGGACCCGCAGGTACAAAGCCGATGATCTCGGGACCTTCGGCCCGGTTTCCCGAGGTTGTACGTCGGCACCATGGCCAGGACGCCCTCGCTCGGGGTTGCGCTCCGGCGCATCTGCCGAGAACGTGGGGCAGTACGGCCATCTATCGAAGGAATGAGGCGTATGTCGCGAGCCACCGATAGTGCGGGGCGGGCGCTGCTGGCCGTGGGCGGCCTCGTACGCCGGGCCGAGGTCTCCGCCGACGGCCGGACATTGCACCAGATCGGCGGCCGGGAGGCGGACGCCTTCTACCGGGACCGCTGGTCCTACGACAAGGTGGTGCGCTCCACGCACGGGGTGAACTGCACCGGCTCGTGCTCCTGGAAGGTGTACGTCAAGGACGGCATCATCACCTGGGAGCAGCAGCAGACCGACTACCCGAGCGTCGGACCGGACCGGCCGGAGTACGAGCCTCGGGGCTGCCCCCGGGGTGCCGCCTTCTCCTGGTACACCTACTCCCCCACCCGGGTCCGCTACCCGTACGCGCGGGGCGTGCTGGTGGAGATGTACCGGGAGGCCAGGGGGCGCCTCGGTGATCCGGTGGCCGCGTGGGCGGACATCCAGGCCGACCCGGAACGACGCCGCCGCTACCAGAAGGCCCGCGGCAAGGGCGGCCTGGTGCGGATCACCTGGGACGAGGCGCAGGAGATGGTCGCCGCCGCGCACGTGCACGCGATCGCCGAGTACGGCCCGGACCGGGTCGCCGGCTTCTCCCCCATCCCGGCCATGTCGATGGTGTCGCACGCCGTCGGTGCCCGGTTCCTGTCCCTGCTCGGCGGCTCGATGCTGTCGTTCTACGACTGGTACGCCGACCTGCCGGTGGCCTCCCCGCAGGTCTTCGGCGACCAGACCGACGTGCCCGAGTCCGGGGACTGGTGGGACGCCTCCTACTTCGTCATGTGGGGCTCCAACGTCCCGGTGACCCGCACGCCGGACGCACACTGGATGGCCGAGGCGCGCTACCGGGGGCAGAAGGTCGTGGTGGTCAGCCCCGACTTCGCCGACAACGTCAAGTTCGCCGACGAGTGGATGCCCGCCCAGCCGGGCACCGACGGCGCCCTGGCGATGGCGATGGGGCACGTCATCCTCAAGGAGTTCTTCGTCGACCGGCGCACCCCCCGCTTCGTCGACTACGTCCGCAGGTTCACCGACCTGCCGTTCCTGGTCACCCTGGAGCCGGGTGCCGACGGGGCGTACCGGCCGGGCAAGTTCCTCACCGCCGACGACCTGGGCGAGACGGACAAGGAGGCGGCCTTCCGGACGGTGCTCTGGGACTCGGCCACCGACGCTCCCGCCGTGCCGCGGGGCAGCCTCGGCCACCGTTGGGGCGAGCAGCAGGGCCAGTGGAACCTGGACCTGGGCGACCTGGAGCCGGCGCTGACCTGCCTCGGGGCGGGCGACGCGGTGGAGGTGGAGCTGCCTCGGTTCGACACCGACACCCCGCAGGCGCTGCGCCGGGGCGTGCCGACCCGCACGGTGCGGGGCCAGTTGGTGACCAGCGTCTTCGACCTGGTGCTGGCCCAGTACGGGGTGGGCCGCGACGGCCTGCCGGGCCAGTGGCCGACCGGGTACGACGACGTCGAGGCGCCGTACACGCCGGCGTGGCAGGAGCCGGTCACCGGGGTGCCGGCGGCGCAGGTGGCCCGGGTGGCGCGGGAGTTCGCCGACAACGCGGACCGCTCCGGCGGACGGTCGATGATCCTGCTCGGCGCCGGCACGAACCACTGGTTCCACTCCGACGCCACCTACCGGGCGATCCTGGCGCTGGTCACCCTCACCGGCTGCCAGGGGGTCAACGGCGGCGGCTGGGCGCACTACGTGGGGCAGGAGAAGTGCCGCCCGGCGACCGGCTGGGCGCAGCTCGCGTTCGGCCTGGACTGGGTCCGCCCGCCCCGGCAGATGATCGGCACCGCCTTCTGGTACGTGCACACCGACCAGTGGCGCTACGACACCTACTCCGCCGACGTGGTCTCCTCCCCCACCGGCACCGGCGCGTTCGCCGGCAAGCACACCATGGACCTGCTGGCCCAGTCGGCCCGCTCGGGGTGGATGCCGTCGATGCCCACCTTCGACCGCAGCCCGCTCGACCTGGCCGACGAGGCTCTCGCCGCCCGGCCGGACGACCCGGCGGGCTGGGTGGCCGAGCGGCTCGGCGAGGGCGACGTGAAGTTCGCCTGCACCGACCCGGACGCGCCGGAGAACTGGCCACGGGTGCTGACCGTCTGGCGGGCCAACCTGCTCGGCTCGTCGGCCAAGGGCAACGAGTACTTCCTGCGGCACCTGCTCGGCACCGACGCGAACCTGCGCGCCGAGGAGGCGCCGGAGGAGTTGCGGCCCAAGGACGTGACCTGGCGGGAGGAGGCCCCGGAGGGCAAGCTCGACCTGCTGCTGAGCCTGGACTTCCGGATGACCTCCACGACGCTCTTCTCCGACATCGTGCTGCCCGCCGCCACCTGGTACGAGAAGCACGACCTGAGCAGTACCGACATGCACCCGTTCGTGCACGCCTTCACCCCGGCGATCAACCCGCCGTGGCAGACCCGGACCGACTTCGACGCCTTCCACGGCATCGCGAAGGCGTTCTCCACGCTCGCCGGGCCGCGGCTGGGCGTACGCAAGGACCTGGTCGCGGCGCCGCTGCTGCACGACACCCCGGACGCGATGGCGACCCCGCACGGCCGGGTCCGCGACTGGGCGGCGACCGGGGAGACCCCGGTGCCGGGCCGGACCATGCCGAAACTGGTGGTGGTCGAGAGGGACTACGGCGCGATCGCCGACAAGATGGCCGCGCTCGGGCCGCTGATGGACACCCTCGGCACCACCGGCAAGGGCTTCTCGGTCGACGTGCGGCCGGAGGTCGAGTATCTGCGCCACAAGAACGGTGAGGTGCGCGGCGGCGCCGCGGACGGGCGGCCGTCGCTGGCGAAGGACACGCACGCCTGCGAGGCGATCCTGGCGCTGTCGGGCACCACCAACGGGCGGGTCGCCACCGCGGGCTTCCGGGACGTGGAGAAGCGCACCGGGGTACGCCTGGCGGACCTGGCTGCCGAGCACGAGGGCAAGCAGATCACCTTCGCCGACACCCAGTCCCGCCCGGTGCCGGTGATCACCAGCCCGGAGTGGTCGGGCAGCGAGCACGGCGGCCGGCGCTACTCCCCGTTCACCATCAACACCGAGCGGCTCAAGCCCTGGCACACGCTCACCGGCCGGCAGCACTTCTTCCTCGACCACGACTGGATGCACGAGGCCGGCGAGGCGCTGCCGATCTTCCGGCCGCCGTTGGACATGCACAAGCTCTTCGGCGAACCGAGACTCGGCCGCAACGGGGAGCTGGAGATCACCGTCCGCTACCTCACCCCACACTCGAAGTGGTCCATCCACTCCGAGTACCAGGACAACCTGATCATGCTCACGCTGTCCCGGGGCGGGCCGACGATGTGGATGAGCGAGGCCGACGCGGCGAAGATCGGCGTCCGGGACAACGAGTGGATCGAGGCGGTCAACCGCAACGGCGTGGTGGTCTGCCGGGCCGTGGTGACGCACAAGATGCCCGAGGGCACGGTCTACATGTACCACGCCCAGGAACGGGTGATCGACGTGCCCAAGTCGGAGACCAACGGCCGGCGCGGCGGCATCCACAACTCGCTGACCCGGCTGCTGGTCAAGCCCACCCACCTCATCGGCGGGTACGCGCAGCTGTCCTTCGCGTTCAACTACCTCGGCCCGACCGGCAACCAACGCGACGAGGTCACCGTGATCCGCCGCCGCTCCCAGGAGGTGCAGTACTGATGCGGGTCATGGCACAGATGGCGATGGTGATGAACCTCGACAAGTGCATCGGCTGCCACACCTGCTCGGTCACCTGCAAGCAGGCGTGGACCAACCGCTCCGGCGTCGAGTACGTCTGGTTCAACAACGTGGAGACCCGCCCCGGGCAGGGCTACCCGCGCACCTACGAGAACCAGGAGCGCTGGCAGGGCGGCTGGGTGCGGACCCGCTCCGGCAAGCTCAAGCCACGCTCCGGTGGCCGGGTGAAGAAGATGTTCAGCATCTTCGCCAACCCGAAGCTGCCGTCCATGCAGGACTACTACGAGCCGTGGACGTACGACTACGAGCACCTGATCAACGCGCCGGCCGGCGAGGACACCCCGGTGGCCCGGCCGAAGTCGCTGCTCACCGGCCAGGATACGAAGATCACCTGGAGCGCCAACTGGGACGACTCGCTCGCCGGCGGCAACGAGATCGCCGCCGGTGACCCGGTGCTGGCGAAGGTCTCCGGCCAGGTGAAGCAGGAGTTCGAGAAGACCTTCATGTTCTTCCTGCCGCGCATCTGCGAGCACTGCCTCAACCCGTCCTGCGCGGCCTCCTGCCCGTCGGGGGCGATCTACAAGCGGGCCGAGGACGGCATCGTGCTGGTCGACCAGGACCGCTGCCGGGGCTGGCGGATGTGCGTGACCGGCTGCCCCTACAAGAAGGTCTACTTCAACCACCGCACCGGCAAGGCCGAGAAGTGCACCTTCTGCTTCCCGCGCATCGAGATCGGCCAGCCCACCATCTGCTCCGAGACCTGCGTGGGGCGGCTGCGCTACCTCGGGCTGATGCTCTACGACGCCGACCGCGTCGCCGAGGCCGCCGCCATCGCCGACGAACACGACCTGTACGACGCGCAGCGGTCGGTCTTCCTCGACCCGCACGACCCGGCCGTGGTCGCCGCCGCCCGCGAGGCCGGCATCCCGGACGACTGGATCGACGCCGCGCAGCGCTCGCCGATCTGGGACCTGATCATGCGCTACGAGGTGGCGCTGCCGCTGCACCCGGAGTACCGGACCATGCCGATGGTCTGGTACATCCCGCCGCTGTCGCCGGTGGCCGACGCGCTGCGCGAGACCGGCCACGACGCGGAGGAGGCCGGCAACCTCTTCGGGGCCATCGACGCGCTGCGCATCCCGGTGGAGTACCTCGCCGAGCTCTTCACCGCCGGCGACCCGGAGCCGGTGCGCGGGGTGCTGAACCGGCTCGCCGCGATGCGCGCCTACCAGCGCCGGATCAACCTGGGCGAGGAGCGCGACGAGTCCATCGCCGCCGCAGTCGGCATGACCGGCGCGGAGATGGACGAGATGTACCGGCTGCTCGCCATCGCCAAGTACGAGCAGCGGTACGTCATCCCCGCCGCGCACGCCGAGGACGCGCACCGGCTGGAGAAGATCGCCACCGAGTGCAGCCTCGATTACGAGGGCGGCCCCGGGATGGGCGGCGGCGGCCCGTACGGCCAGGGGCCCTTCGGGGAGTCCTCCGGCACGCCGGTGCCGGTCCAGGTGGAGACCTTCCACATGCTGCGCGACCGGCAGACCGCGGAGGGCTTCACCGACCCGGGCGACGAACCCCGCCGGGTCAACCTGCTCAACTGGGACGGCAAGGGCAGCCCGAAGGGCCTCTTCCCGCCCCGCAGCCGCAAATCCGCACCCGTCGACGGAGGTAACCCGTGAGCCGGCCGACCTGGCGGGCGGTGGCCGCCCGCGCGGCGTCCCTGCTGCTGCGCTATCCCGAAGAGGAGGTTCTCGCAGCGCTGCCCACCGTGCGGGCCGCGCTCGACGGCCTGCCGGCCGAGGTCGCCCGGCCGCTGCGCGAGGTGGTCGCCCACCGGGAAGCCGCCGCGCCGGTCGACCTGCGGACCGCCTACGTGGAGGTGTTCGACTTCCGGCGCCGCTGCTGCCTGCACCTGACGTACTACACCTGCGGCGACACCCGTCGCCGGGGTGAGGCGCTGGTCGACTTCGCCGCCGCGTACAAGGCGGCCGGACTGACCGTCGTCGACGGCGAGCTGCCCGACTTCCTGCCCGCCGTCCTCGACCTGGCCGCCGCCGACGACGAGGGGTGGCGGCTGCTGCGGGAGAACCGCGTCGGCCTCGACCTGCTGGTCGAGGCGCTGGGGCGGGAGAAGTCGGTGTACCGGCAGGCCGTCGCCGCCGTCCGGGAGATGCTGCCGCCCGCCCAGCCCGGGGACATCGCCGCCGCCGCCCGGCTGGCCCGCACCGGGCCGCCGGTGGAGCAGGTCGGACTCGAACCATTCGGACTGGTCGACACGACTGGAGGACGCCGATGAACATCCTGCTGTGGGTGGTGTACCCGTACCTGTCGATCGCGATCCTCGTCGGCGGCGTGATCTGGCGCCACCGCTACGACAAGTTCGGCTGGACGACCCGATCCTCCCAGCTCTACGAGAGCAGCATCCTGCGGTGGGGCAGCCCGCTGTTCCACTTCGGAGTGCTGATGGTCCTGATCGGACACATCGGTGGCCTGGTGGTCCCGAAGTCCTGGACCGAGGCGGTCGGCGTCACCGAGCACACCTACCACCTCATGGCCGTGTTCATCGGCACGGTGGCCGGCTTCTGCACCCTGATCGGGCTGGGCATCCTGATCGCCCGTCGCCGGTTGACCGGGCCGGTCTTCGCCGCCACCACCCGCAACGACAAGGCGATGTACGTGGTGCTGGCGGGGGTGATCGTGCTGGGCCTCTGGGCCACGGTGCGGGCCAACGTCGCCGGCCCCGGCTACGACTACCGGGAGACCATCTCCCCGTGGTTCCGGTCGCTGTTCTACCTCCGCCCGGACCCGGAGATCATGGCCGGCGTCCCGGTGGGCTTCCAGATCCACATCCTGGCCGCCTTCGCGCTCTTCGCGTTCTGGCCGTTCACCCGCCTCGTCCATGCGTTCAGCGCCCCGGTCGGCTACGCCACCCGCCCCTACGTCGTCTACCGCAGCCGGGACGACCGGCCCGGACTGCGGCCGACCCGCCCCGGATGGGAGGGGCCGCCCCGGCTGCCCACCCCGCGCGGCGGTCGGACCCGCTCACGCCGGTGACCACCGCACCGCACCACACCGGCAGTCACCATTCGTCCCGACCAGCGACGGAGTGGGCCGCGGCGCGGGCGCTGGCCCACCGGCTCCCCGCTCCCCTGCCCGCGGAGTCGGTACCGCTGGCCTGCGCCGCCGGCCGGACCCTCGCGGCGCCACTGGTCGCGGCGGTCCCGCTGCCCGGGTTCGACAACTCCGCGATGGACGGATACGCGGTGCGTGGTCCGGGCCCGTGGCGGGTGGTCGGCCAGATCCTGGCCGGTCGCACCCACGCCGTCGCGCCCCTGGTCGAGGGGACCGCCGTAGAGGTGGCCACCGGCGCTCCCGTCCCGGGCCGGGCGGACCGGGTCGTGCCCTACGAGATCGCCGACCGGATCGGTGACGTCCTGCGGGCGGTGCCGGGCGACCGTCGGCACATCCGGTGCGCGGGCGAGTACGCCGCCCGCGGTCAGGAACTGGTGCCCGCGGGTTCGCCGGTCACGCCGGCGGTGCTGGGGCTGGCCGCGAGCGTCGGCCTCGACCACCTCACCGTCCGGGCCCGACCCCGGGCCCGCCTGTTGATCAGCGGCGACGAGGTGGTCCACGCCGGCCGTCCCCCGTGGGGCAGGGTCCGGGACGCGATCGGCCCGATGCTGGCCCCGCTGCTGTCCGCCTGGGGAGCGGACCTCCTCGGTCCGCGGATGGTCGGCGACCAGCCCGACTGGTTCGCCGAGGCGATCGCGGACAGCACGCGAGACGCCGACGTGACGGTCGTCTGCGGGGCGTCCTCCGTCGGCCCGGCGGACGGGCTGCACGCGTCGCTGCGGCACCTCGGGGCCGTGGCGCACGTGGACGGGGTGCGGTGCCGGCCCGGGCACCCACAGGTCCTGGCCCAGGCCGGGGCCCGCTGGATCGTCGGCCTGCCGGGCAACCCGTACGCGGCGCTGGTCGCCGCGCTCACCCTGATCGACCCGCTGCTCGCCGGGCTGGCCGGACGGCCGCCGGCCGATCTGGACACCGCCGTCCTCACCGATCCGTTGCGCCTCGACGAGCGGAACACCCGGATCGTGCCGGTCCGGCGCGGCGCGCGGGGCCTGCGGCTGGTCGACGGGGCGCACCCGGGATACCTGGGCGCGGCGGCGGACGCCGACGCGCTGGCCGTGGTGCCGCCCGGTTGGCGTCCCGGCACCCCGGTCGGTCTGCTCACCCTGCCGTGGCAGGTGGGACGTCCTCCTGGGCCGGGTCTTCCGGCCCTGCCGGGGTGGGTTGGCTCAAGCGAGGCTCGTACCGGTGAAGCGGACCGCCGAATTCCCCTTTGACGCCGCGACAGCAGCACGACGATCCCGACGGAGTTGAACGATGACCAGCATCCGTGACCGGCAAGCCGGGTCCACCGCCCCGGTCGGGCGTCCCGAGGCCACCTCCGGCGCCGCCCTCCAGCTAGCCATGGCCACCCTCGGCTTCCTGGTGAATTTCTGGGCATGGGCCCTGCTCGGTCCGCTGGGCCCCGGCATCAAGGAACGGCTGGGGCTCGGCTTCGCCGCGCAGTCCCTGCTCGTCGCGGTGCCGGTGATCGTGGGCTCGCTGGGCCGCATCCCGGTCGGCGCGCTCACCGACCGGTACGGGGCCCGGGTAGTCTTCCCGCTGGTCACCGTCGCCACCATCGTGCCGGTGCTGACCCTCACCACGGTCTCCTCCTACCCGGCGCTGATCGTGACCGGCTTCTTCCTCGGCATCGGCGGCACCGCCTTCGCCGTCGGCGTCCCGCTGGTGTCCGGCTGGTATCCGCCGGCCCGGCGCGGCTTCGCCATCGGCGTGTTCGGTGTCGGCATGGGTGGCACCGCGATCGCCAACTTCACCACCGTCCGGCTGGCCGACGCCTACGGGGAGCGGGCCCCGTTCCTGCTGGTCGCGGCGATCCTGGCGGCGTACGCGGTGCTGTCGTTCCTGCTGCTGCGCGACGCGCCGGGCCCGGCCCGGCCCACCGGGTCGGCCTGGCAGCGGCTCGCCGGCGTCGCCCGGCTGACCGTCACCTGGCAGCTGTGCTTCCTGTACGCGGTCGGGTTCGGCGGGTTCGTGGCCTTCAGCGTGTACCTGCCGGCGTACCTGCGCACCGCCTACGGGCTCAGTGCCGCGGACGGTGCGCTGCGGACCGCCGGGTTCGTCGTGCTCGCCGTGCTGGCCCGCCCGGTGGGCGGCTGGCTCTCCGACCGGCTACACCCCGTGCCGGTGCTGGTGTGGTGCTTCTCCGGGGTGGCCGGGTTCGCCGTCGTGCAGGCCTTCCAGCCGGCCCTGATGCCGGTGGCCACGGTCGCGCTGCTCGGCATGGCGGTGCTGCTCGGCGCGGCCAGCGGCGCGGTGTTCGCCTTGGTCGGCAAGGTCGCCCCCGCCGATCAGGTGGGCGCGGTCACCGGGCTGGTCGGGGCCGCCGGCGGGCTCGGCGGGTTCGTGCCGCCGCTGATCATGGGCTGGGTGTACGGGTCGCAGGGCTCCTACGCCATCGGGCTGATGCTGCTCTCCGACGTGGCGCTGGCCGCCGCGGTGTTCACCGCGGTGAAGATGGGAGGCCTGGCCCGCCGCGCCGGTTGACGGTCTCGGTACGGCCTGACCGGCGCCGGACCGGTCGGGCCAGGCACGACAAAGCTGAATCCGGGTAAACGCCAGCCCCGTGCCGAGCCGCCGTGATAATCCTTCTACTATGCGGTTGTAGTAGAAGAGGATGTCGGGGCGGCCGACCTCTGGGGGTGGGATGCGACAGGTGAGGGTGGGGCGTCCACCGGCGCGTGCGCCGCTGCGGCTGGCGCTTCTCGTCGCCGTGACGCTCGGCGTGTTCGGCATGCACACCCTCGGCCACCCGGGCGAACCCGGAGCCGCCCACGCGAGCACCGCCCACCGGAGCGCCGCCGCGCCCGCCGCCGAACACGGACCCGACGGCTCGCCCGGACACCGGGGCGGGGAGCACGCGTTCACCGTGTGCCTGGCGGTGCTGGGCGGCGCCCTGATCCTCGGCGTCCTGTCCCTGCTGCGGTCCCGCCATCGCGGCGCACGCACGCCGACCGGCCACCGCCGGCGGGTGATCAGCCCGGATCGAGGTCCACCCCGCCGGCCCATCGGGCTGCGACTGCGAGCCGTCACGGTCCTGCGCACGTGAGCAGACCCCGGTCCGGCGCCTCACCCGGACCGACGGCCCTGTTCCGACCCACCTCACGACAAGGACCACGTACCAGATGACGCCAACCATCCTGCGTCGCGCCGCCCTCGCGGGCGTCGCCCTGTCCGCCCTGCTCACCGTCGCCGCCTGCGGCGGCGCGGACGACGCCGGCGGCATGACGCACGACGCCGGCAGTGCCACGCCGAGCGCCTCGTCCTCGGCCAGCGCCAACGCCAACGACGCGGACGTGATGTTCGCCCAGATGATGATCCCGCACCACCAGCAGGCCGTCGCCATGGCCGACCTGGCCCCGACCCGCGCGAGCGACCCCGAACTGAAGAACCTGGCCGCCAGGATCAAGGCAGCGCAGGATCCGGAGATCGCCACCATGAAGGGGTGGCTCACGGCCTGGGGCAAGCCCACGGACCTGCCCAGCGACCACAGCATGCCCGGCATGAGCGCCACGCCCGGGCACGGCATGCCGGGGATGGACGCGGGGATGCCCGGCATGATGTCCGAGCAGCAGATGAAGGACCTCGCCGCGGCGAAGGGCCCCGCGTTCGACAAGATGTTCGCCGAGATGATGATCGCCCACCACAAGGGCGCCATCGACATGGCCCGGACCGAGCAGGCCGACGGGAGCAACCCCGAGGCCAAGGCGCTGGCCGCCAAGATCGCCGCGGATCAGGCCACCGAGGTGCAGACCCTGCAGAAGATCCTCGACCGCCTGTAGCCGGCGTGGTGCGGCCGGTTCCGGCCTTGGCGTCGGAACCGGCCGCACCGCCGCGCGGTGACTCCGTCGCGTCGCCTCGCGTACCCTGAGCGACACGAAGGAGGGCACGTGGCGGAACTGGGCAAACTCGAATCGGCCGTCATGGACGTGCTGTGGCGTGCCTCTGATCCGGTGCTCGTGCGCGACGTCCTCGACGCGGTGACCACCGAGCGGGCGCTGGCGTACACGACCGTCCTCACCGTGCTGGACAATCTGCACCGTAAGGGCTGGGCCGTTCGCGAGAAGGACGGCAAGGCCTACCGCTATCGCGCCGCCGGCACCCGCGAGGAGATCACCGCGCGCACCCTGCGTCGGGTCATCGAGACGAGCAGTCATCCCGACCTGGTGCTCATGCACTTCGCCCGGTCCGCCTCCGACCACGAGCTGCACATCCTGCGGCGGGTCCTCGACGAGCGGAAGTCCGAGGCGTGAGCCTCGCGCTCGCCCTCGTCACCGGCGCCGCGGCCGTGGCCTGGTGGGGTCCCGCCGCGTTGCGGTGGTGCTTCCGGCATGTCGCCGATCCCGTCGCGATGCTGCTCGGCTGGCTCGGCCTGCTCGTCGCGATGATCGCCACCTTTCTCCTGGCCACCGTGATGCTCCTCGCCCCGGGCAGCACCCGGCAGTGGGCACTGCACGACCTCGCTCGCGTCTGCTGGCACTGGGCCCAACCCAGCCGGCCGGCCGCCGTCGACGAGGTCGTCGGGGCGGTAGGAGCCCTGCTCCTGCTGACCGTGCTCGCCCGCTTCACCATGACCTGCACCCAGCGGGCCTACCGCGCCCACCGCGCCCGTCGCGCCCACGCCGACCTGCTCACGCTCGTCGGCGGGCCGCCTGCGTCCGGTGAGGCGGTGCTGTGGATTCCACACCCGACCCCGATGGCGTACAGCATCGGCGGATCCCGCGGACTCACGGTCCTGGCCAGCGCCGCCGGTGACCTGCCGGCAGAGCAGCTCGCCGCGGTGCTCAGCCACGAACGCGCCCACCTGCGCGAGCGCCACCACCTCCTCGTCGGCGCAGTGGAGGGGCTCGCGGCGGCCGTACCGTGGCTGCCGCTGACCCGGCAGGCGCCCTCGGCCGTACGCCTGCTCGTCGAACTGCGCGCCGATGCCGCCGCGGTCCGCGAGTGCGGCCCGCGCGCCGTACGCGACGCGCTACTGACCTTCGCCGGCGCGCCGCACCCACCGTCGGCGCTGTCGATGGCCGGCGCCGAGGTGGCCATCCGACTCCAACGCCTTCAGGGGTACCGGCCGGACCGCCGCAACGGGCTCGCCCGCGCCGCGCTCGCCTCGGCCACCCTGGCCGCACCCCTGGTCGTCGGCGTGGCCGCCGGCATCCTGTTCTGCCTGTAACCCCCGCAACCCCGTCCGCGACACGCGGCCGTGCGTCCGGTGGGCGTTGCCTACGTGCCGGCGTTGACCAGGATCGCGGTGACCAGCAGGACAGCGACCATCAGCACCGCCTCGACCAGCACCGTGCGACGCAGGCGACGCGTGCCGCCCGGCGCGGGATCGTCCAACCGGGGTACCACCCGCCTGCTGTTGTAGAGCCCGATGACGGCGACGACCGCCACCAACGCGACCTTGACCAGCAGCACCCGCCCCCAACTGGTGCTCACCAGGTGACCCGGCCGGTCCAGGATCGCCACGGTCAACGCGACGCCGGCGACTCCGGTCAACGTCACCGCCGCCGTGGCCGGCACGGAGAACCGCACCGCCATCTCGGCGGCCCCGGTCGGCGCACCGAGACGTGCACGCCCCAGCAGCAGCGCGGCCAGGAGCAGGACCCCACCGACCCACACGGCTGCGGCGAGAGTGTGCGCGACGTCCGCCGCCACGACGATCATCCGCGGTCGCGCGGTGACGGTGTGCCCGTCGAGCAGGAACGAACCCACCAGCAGCGCCACGGTGACACCCAGAAGCACAGGCCGGACCGCGCGCGCCCGGACCCGGTGCGCGTCGTCGTCGTGCGCTTCGCCGACGGTGGGCACGACCAGGGGTTGAGGGTCGGTCGGGATACCGGCGACGGTCGCTGCGGCATGCCGACCGACCGCGTGCCGGCCCCGGATCAACGCCGGCTCCAAGGACCCGGCCACGAGCAACCCGGCCGCGCCGGCGAGCCGCAGACCCAGGCCGGCGGCCACCGGTGTACGACTGAGCGCGGTCAACGCCTGTGTGCCGGCCGCCGAGGCGAGACCACCATCGGCACTGAACACCGCCGCCAGCGCCGCGAGTTCGAGCACCGCGCCGGCTGCCACCGTCAGCCCGGCCGCCCGCACCCAGACCTGGACCAGTTGGATGTCGCGGCGCGTTCCCACCAGCGTGGTCAGCGCGAAGACCAGACCACCGACACCGAGCAGGATCGCCCCGTAGGACAGCCACCGGCCCGCCACGCCGACGAACCGCACCGCCCCCTGTTCGGCGTCAGCGGTATGACCCACCGCGTGCCCGCCGGCATGGGCCGACGGCGACGCCGACGGCAGTCCTGGCACACCGTGACCGGCATGCCCGGGCGGACCGGCGGTGGGCCGGGGCGTGGCCGTCGCCCCGGGTGCCGCAGCCGACGGAACCACAGTGAACGCCACGTCGCCGGTCAGCGGGTGAGCATCAGGGGCGGCGACACTCCACCGCAGCGCGAACTCCCCGCCGGTCAACGGGGCGGCCGGGTGCACCAGCCACGTACGACCCCCGTCCGGGGTGTGACTGGTCACCGCAACGGCCTCGCCGTCGCGGGAAAGCCGGAAACCGGCCCCGGTGGGCGTGCCGGGCGCGCTGAACGTCAGCCGGACCTCTCCGACAGCGCCACTCACCCGCGCGCCGTCGGCCGGCACGGCCTTGACCAGCTTGAAGTGCGCGGCGGCCGGCGAGGCGAACCCGAGCACCACGAACAGGGCTGGACACCACGCCAGCCATACCAGCAGCACCCACCGTGCCACGCCACGCATCGGCAACCTGCGCCGGGAAGACCTCGTCGATGTGGCGGACACCGTCAGGCCACCTGGGCATGCCGCGAGAAAGGCACTGCTGAACCCTCCGTCGAGAAGACATGGACCCGGCGCCCATCGCTCCGACCTGACGCGGTCGCCATCATAGGGCAACTACTAGCAAGGAGTAGTAGCTCACTGGTCCCGCGCAAATCGACGGCGGCCCCGCCAAGGTCGGACACGCGCAGGTCACCAGGGCTCGGGCAGGCCACCGGCGTCGCGGTGTCCGCGTCGGACCGGCCACCCCGCGACCGGGCAGACAGTGGCTCTGGTCACGATCTTCGGGCCGGAACGTCGTGACCAGCGCTTTCCGCGCCGGGAACGTTCCGGACGTGCGGTCACGAAGGGCGCAGACCGCGCTAGTTTTGCGCCGTGCGTGGGTATCGGATCGGCATCCTCGGTCGGATCGAGGTGAGCGTCGACGGTGTGGCCGTGTCGCTCGCCCCGCTGGAGCGGGCACTCGTCGCGAGCCTGGCGGCCCACCACGGACGCATCGTCTCCGTCGACCGCCTGATCGACGGGCTCTGGCCGTACGATCCGCCCACGGGGGCGCGCAACCGGGTCCAGGCGGTCGTCGCCTCGGTCCGCCGCGGCGCGAAGCCGGAGCTGATCCTCACCCGCTCGCCCGGCTACCAGCTGAACCCCGTGGCGGTCGTCGACTCGGCGGAGTTCGCCGCCGAGGTAGCGGCCGCCGCGGCCACCGCCGATGCCCGCCGCGCCGTGGAGTTGCTCGACCGGGCGCTGGCGCGCTGGCGCGACGACGCGTTCGTCGACGTCGGGTCGCGGCTCGTCGAGTACGAGCGCGATCGGCTTCGTGAGCTGCGCGAGCACGCGACAGAGCTGCGCGCCGAGGCACTGCTCTCGCTCGGTCTGCACCGGGAACTCGTGCCGGAGCTGACCACGCTGGTCCGCGACCGACCCCTGCGGGAGCGGCTGCGTGGCCAGCTGATGGTGGCCCTGCACCGCAGCGGCCGACAGGCGGAGGCGCTCGCCGTGTACCGGGCCGGGGTCCGGGTGCTGGCGGAGGAGCACGGCATCGACCCGGGGCCGGAGCTGCGGCAACTGCACCGGGAGATCCTCGGCAGCGAGCAGGAGACGTCCCCGCGGGGGTGGGTGCGCCCCAACCAGCTTCCCGGAGTCACCGGTGACTTCGTCGGGCGGGACAAGGAGCTGGGGCTGCTGCTGTCGTTGCTGGGGCGCACCCCGACGGTCGCCGGGGTCGCCCAGGTGATCGTCGTGACCGGGCTGGCGGGAACGGGCAAGACCACGCTGGCGCTGCGCGCGGCCCACGAGAGCCGGCACCGCTTCCCCGGGGGGTGCCTCTACGCGGACCTGCGCGGCAACACCCCGGATCCGGCGCGGCCCGGCACGGTGCTCGGCGCGTTCCTGCGCGCCCTCGGCGTGGCCGGCGAGGCCATCCCGGCGGCGGCCGAGGAGCGCGCGGCGCTGTACCGCTCCGTGCTCGCCGACCAGACCTTGCTGGTGATGTTGGACAGCGCGGCGGACGCGGCGCAGGTGCGTCCGCTGCTGCCGCCCGGCGGCAGCGCTGTCGTCACGAGCACGGGAGCGCTGCCGGGGCTGGCGGGCGCCGAGGTCGTCCCGGTCGACGTGCTGCCGATCGACGACGGCCTGGACCTGCTGGCCGGGCTCGCCGGCGGCGAGCGAATCGACCGGGAGGCCGGGGCCGCCGCCGACGTCGTGGAGCTGTGCGGTCGCCTGCCGCTGGCGTTGCGAATCGCCGGCGTGCGGCTGGCCGAGCGGGAGGCGATGACCGTGGCGCGGTTACGCGAGCGGCTGCGCGACGAGCGACGGCGCCTCGACGAACTCTCCCTCGACGGGCTCGACGTGCGCAGCAGCTTCACCGTCGGGTTCGAGCGGTTGCCGCAGCCCGCCGCGCGGCTGCTCGCGGTGCTCAGCCGCACGTCGCTGCGCAGCTTCGGCATGTGGGACGAGACCACCGAGCCGCTGCTGGAGCAGCTGTGCCGGGCCCACCTGCTGACCGACGACGCCAGCGGCCGGGTACGCATGCACGACCTGGTCAGGCTCGTCGCCCGGGAACGCACCGAGGTCCCCGTCGACGAGGTCGTCGCGTGGTACGCACGGCTGCACGCGTACGCCGAGCGGGCCGACGCGTCGCTGCCCTGCGGGGCCCTGCCGGTGGCCGGCGCGGGGCCGGCGCTCGACGCCTGGGAGGCCGTCGACTGGTTCGAGGCGGAGCGGGAGAACCTGGTCGCAGCGGTGCAGGACCTGCTGCGGCTGGGCGCCGTCGACCTGGCGGGGCGGTTGGCCTGCACGATGGGCAACTTCGCGACGATGCGCAGCCAACACCTGCCCGAGCTGGTCGACTGTCTGCGCGCCGTGCTCGACCGCCACGCCGAGCTGCCGTCGGCGACCCGGATGTCGCTGCGGCTGCACCTGGGCACGGCGTACCGGTCGCTGAACCGGCACGCCGAAGCCGTGCCGCTGCTGCGCGCGGCGCAGCGGGCCGGCCGCGGGCGGTGGGTGGCGCACCGCCTCGTCGCCCTGCAGGGCTACTCGCTGTGCTGCCGCCACCTCGGCAGGTTGCGGGAGGCGGACGCCGCGCTGCTGGTGATGGTGCGGCTGTGCGCCGCGCACTGGCCGGTCGGCCGCGTCGGCGGGCACGTGCTGCTGGCCCTCGGCATGCAGCACGGGCAGTACCGGCTCACCTCCCCGTTCGCCTTGGACGCCTGCGCTGCGGCCCTGCGGGTCTTCGTCGACGACGGCGACGTGTGGGGCGAGGCGCTCGCGCGGGAGACCATCGGGCTGCTGCACCGGCACGCCGAGCAGTGGCCGCCAGCCGTGGAGCAGCTTCGGCAGGCGGTGGCCGCCGCGCGCCGGCTCGGCGACCGGATGAGCGTGACCACGGCCGAGCAGGCGCTGGCCGCGACGCACCTCGCGGCCGGCGACGGCGAGGCGGCACGGCGGCTGCTGCGGCGTACGGTGCTGGCGTTCCACGAGCTGCGTCACGAGTGGGGCGAAGCGATCTCCCGGCGGCTGCTCGGCAAGGCGCACCTCGAGGAGGGCGACGCGGACCGGGCGGTGGTGGAACTGGAGAGTTCGGTGGCGATGCTGCGCGGCGTCGGGCAGCCGTTCCCGCTGGCGAACTCGCTGCACCTGCTCGCGCGGGCGCAGGCCACCCTCGGCAGGCACGACCGGGCCGTCGCGCTGGGCGAGGAGGCGCTGCACATCTTCGAGCACTTCGACTCCGCGTACGTCGACGACCTGCGCGAATCGCTGACGCGTTGGCGGAGCGCAGCCGGCGCGCAGTAGGAGCGCAGGGCGCGCGCAGCGGCACCCAGCACAGTGATGGCAGTCACCCACCAAGGAGGTCTGCCATGACCAAGCTCATCAACCGCGTCGGCGACGCGATGCTCAGCAAGGTGCTCGGCCGCGAGGTGGCCGGCGCCTGCGTGCCGGAGCACGGCCAGTCGTGCTGCGCGGTGTCCAACGGCTACTGCTCGGGCGGTTCGTACTTCCGCTACTACCGGCGGAGCACCCTGTCCTGCACCGGCGTGTGCTCGGTCACGACGTCGTCGCCGATCTGCTACACGAAGAAGGTCGGCGTCTGCTGACCTGGCTCATCCTCGGGGGCCGCGCCGTCGGCGCGGCCCCCACTCCCCGCTGACTCGTTGAGGAGTTCCCATGCCGGGTTTCGCCTACGCCGCCATCGCCGTGATCGGCGCGGTAGCCGTGCTCAACCTCGTCCTGACCCTGGCCCTCGCCCGGCGGCTCCGGGAGACGCAGACCGCCACCGCCCACGACGGCGGGGCCGCCCCCGAGGTGCTGCCCGCCCCGGGCCTGGAGGTCACCGGCTTCCCGCACGTCGACCTGACCGCCGGTCGGCGCACGGTGGTCATGCTGACCCCCACCTGTCCACCGTGCCAGACCATCCTGGACACCCTCACCGTCGACGCCCGGCGCTACCGCCACGACACCTTCGTGTTCATGATCGGCATGCCGGAGGACACGGTGGAGATGGCGCCCCGCCTGGCCGACTTCGACACGGCGACCATCAACGAGGACCAGGCGGAGAAGGAGTTCGGGGTCAAGGGCTTCCCCGCCGTGCTGTCGGTCGTCGACGGCGTCGTCGTCAACTCCAGCCACCAGCTTCCGGTCCTGGCCTGAGACGTGGCCACGCTGCGAGCCGCCCTGCGACTGGGCTGCGCGGACCGCAGGGCGCTCGCCGCCACGGTCGCCCTCGTCGTCATCGGCGCGGCGCCCCCGATCGGCGTCGCGTGGTTCACCAAGCTGCTGTTTGACGAGGTCGGCAGGGGCCGCTCGGCCGACCCGTCAACCGCCACCTGGTACGCCGTGGCGATCGCCGTCCTGGGCGCGTTGGCGGCGATCGCCAGCCGGGTGTCCGGATACTTCACCACGGCCCTGCAGAACGCGATCACGATCGCCGCCGACGTGCGGCTGTACCGGAAACTGAACACCTTCGTCGGGCTGGGCCCGTTCGAGCAGCCGGCCCTGCGCGACCGGCTGGCGCTGGCCCAGCAGGCCGCCACCCAGGCGCCGTACGTGGTCGTCATGTTCGCGGTCGACGTGGCCCAGAACGTCGTCACCATCGGCGGCTTCGCCGTGATCCTGACGTCCCTCTGGCCGCCGGCCGGTCTGCTCCTGCTCGCCGTGGCGGTGCCCGACTTCCTCATCCAACTGCGACTGTCCCGGCGGACCGCGCGGGCCGTGGAGGAGAGCGCCAGCCTGTTCCGGGCCCGGTTCCTGTTCCAGACCGTGCTGACCGACCTGCGCGCCGCCCGGGAGGTGCGCCTCTACCACCTCGGCCGTTTCTTCCACGACCGGCTCATCGGCGCGGTGCGCTCGGCCGCCGGGATCGAGCTGGCCGCCGCCCGGCACACCACGACGGTGCAGGCGTGCTGGGCGTTGGCCGGCGCCGCGGTGACCCTCACCGCGACGGTGTTCGCGGTGAACGCCACGGTCCGTGGCCGGCTCAGCCTCGGCGACCTCACCCTCCTGCTGGCCGCGTTCACCGCGGCGCACAGCGGCCTGGCCGGCATCGCCGCCCAGCTCGGCGAGGCCGGTGCCGCCATGCGGCTGTTCCGGCACTACGTCGCCGTCCTCGACAGCCCCACCGACCTGGTCGACGGAACCCTGCCGGCGCCGCCGCTGCGCACCGCGATCAGGTTCGAGGACGTATGGTTCCGCTACGACGAGGACGGCCCCTGGGTCCTGCGGGGCGTCGACCTCACGATCACCGCCGGGCAGGCCGTCGGGCTCGTCGGACTCAACGGGGCCGGCAAGAGCACCCTGGTCAAGCTGCTCTGCCGGTTCTACGACCCGGACCGCGGCCGGATCACGTGGGACGGGGTGGACCTGCGCGAGCTGCGGATCGAGACGGTGCGCCGGCGGATGGGCGCGGTGTTCCAGGATTTCATGTGCTACGACCTCACCGCCGAGGAGAACGTCGGCATCGGCCGGCTGCCGCACACGACCGAGCAGGTCGCCGAGGCCGCCGCGCACGCCGAGATCCACGACCGCCTCCGCGCCCTCCCCCACGGGTACGCCACGCTGCTCAGCCGCACCTTCGCCGGCCAGGACGGCGAGCCCGGCGTGACGCTCTCCGGCGGGCAGTGGCAGCGGGTCGCGCTCGCCCGGTCCCTGATGCGCGCCGACGCCGACCTGCTCATCCTGGACGAGCCCAGCTCCGGGCTCGACGCGGACGCCGAGACCCGCGTGCACGCCTCGCTGACCCGGATCCGCCACGGCCGCACCGGGCTGCTGATCTCCCACCGGCTCAGCACCCTGCGCGACGCTCGGCGCATCGTCGTGCTGGACGCCGGGCGCGTCGTCGAGTCGGGCACGCACGACGAGCTGATGGCGGCCGGCGGTGAGTACGCCCGGCTCTTCCGCCTCCAGGCGGACGGCTACCAGCTGGCGGCGACATGACCGGCTGGCTGCGCCGCCGCTGGCGCCTCGTGGTGGTGAGCGGGCAGAGCATGGCGCCGACGCTGCGGGACGGCGACCGGCTCATCGTCCGCGTCGGCCGGGCGCCCGCCGTCGGTGACCTCGTCGTCTTCCGGGCCCGCGACGTCGTCCCCGCCTCCGACCTGACGTGGATGGTCAAGCGGGTGCACCGGGTCGAACCGGACGGCGCCGTGACGGTACGGGGCGACAACACCCACAGCCAGGACTCGCGGCATTTCGGCGCGGTGCCACCCGAGGCGGTCCTCGGCGTGGTCAGAGGGAGGCGATGACAGATGTACGTCGAGATCGGGTGCCGGGTGCTGCTCGGCACGGTCCTGCTGGCGGCGGCGGTCGGGAAGGTCTCCGGCCGCGACGCCTACCGCGAGTTCACGCGCTCCGTGCGCGACATGGGCTTCCGGCCCGCCGGCCCGCTCGCCGCGGCCGTGGTCGCCGCCGAGTTCACCGCCGTGGTCCTGCTGGCGGTGTTCCCGCTGGCCGGATTCCTCGCCTCGGGCGCCCTGCTGCTCGCCTTCACCGCCGCCATCGTCGCGAACCTGCGGCGCGGCGGCGGCACCTGCCGCTGCTTCGGCCGCACCGCCGCGCCCCTGGGCCGGCACCACGTGTGGCGCAACGCGTTCCTCGTCGCCTGTGCCGTCGCCGGCGCGCTCGCGCCGGCCGGTGCCGTACGCCCCGGCGAGGCGGTCCTGGCCGGCACCGCCGCGCTGGCCGTCGGCGTGCTGGTCGTCATGCTGGACGAGCTGCGCTACCTGTTCGGCGTCGCCAGCCGCACGTGACACAGCCGACCACGGCCGGGATGCCGAGGGTCCGGGCCGGGATCGCGGTGTGGCTGGTCGGCCCGCCCTCGGCGGTGACCAGGCCTGGTTCGAGACCGGCGGTGTCGGCGCACGCCAGGTCGCCGGCGATGAGCAGGTACGGGTGGCCGGGGTCCGGCACGCCCGGCATCGGCGGCCCCAGGCACGCCGCGACGTGGGGCCCGCAGGTCGTCGAAGTCGCTGACCCCACGTCGCGGTCGCGCTCTTGGAGGCACACACCGGTACCGGTGATGCCCGATGGCTCCGCCGGGCGTGTCCTACGCCCGGCGGAACCGCAGTGGTTATCCGAGGACGAACCGGAAGAAGCGGGGGCGGTAGATGCCCGGATCGCGGTAGTGGTCCGCTTCCGGGGAGACACGGGTGTCCATGCTGTTGACGTTGTAGGAGGCGATGAAGGTGTCACCGGAGCTGAGCGCGGGGTGCACGTGGGCGTTGTAGGAGATGACGTTGGGGTTCCAGTAGCTGCCGTAGGGGCCGGGTTCCGGCATGCGGTAGACCGGGGTCTTCTGGGTGAAGGGGCCGTACGGTGAGCAGGACGTCCAGGCGTTGATCTGTCCGCTGAACGCCTCGGTGCTGTCCTGGCTGAGGAGGAGGAACTGTCCGCCCCAGGGGGTGACGCTGTACTCGTTGGCGATGCCGGTCAGCAGGTTGCGGGAGTTCTGCTCGCGGAGCGTCCAGCCCCACGGCGTGTGGTACTGCCAGGTGCCGTTGGCGAGGTCGCTGCCGTACACCCGGGCGATGCGCATCTGCTTGTTGATCGGGGAGTCGTCGACGCCGTAGACGTAGGTGTAGCCGTCGCCGCTGCGGCTGGCCGGCAGCAGCCCCGAGCCCCAGGCGACCCCGCTGGCAGAGGGCAACTCCCGGACGCTGACCGGGGTCCGCAGGTTGGACAGGGCGAAGTTGGCGACGACGTTGCGGTTGAACCGCCAGTCCCAGGCGCCGGAGCCGAACCGCTCGTACTCCTGGTACACGACTTGAAGTTGTCCGCCCGAGAGGTGGCCGTCACCGACCCAGTACCACTTTCCGGGTCCGGACGGCGGCATCAACGCCCGAGGCGCCCCGGCGGTGCCGCCCTGGTAGGTGGTGAGGCTGCCGCCGTTCTGCACGACGAAGGTGTTGTTGACCAGGGGGGCGCTCACCGGGCGGGTGCCGTCGCTGTTGAGCGGGCCCATCCAGGTGTCGGAGAACAACCAGACGATCCGGCCGTCGGGCAGCTTCACCGAGTACGTGGAGTCGCCGCCGGTCCAGCCGTCCGGCGTGCTGGCGGCGTATCTGTTGAACGCGCCCTCCGGCTCGACCGTGGTCTCGACGCTGTGCACCGAGAGCGGGCGCAGCGCGCACGAGCGGGCCGTGAGTGGCAGCACGCTCTCCACATTCGTGGTGAACGTCTTCGGGCTGCTGTCCGCGTCGGCGGAGTGGATGTCCAGTTCGGTCCAGGTGGTCACCAGAGTGGCCACCATGGGGTACGCGAAGTCCGGCACCGTGATCAGTCCACCCGCGTCGGGATGGCGCACGGTGTGGATGCTCGGGTACTTCGCCAGCGTGCCGGTGCTTCCCGTCGGCGACCAGACGACGACGGCAGATCTGCGGTTGGCGTCCCTGGTGGTGTCCACCATCAGTGTCGAGCAGTATCCGCAGCTCGCGTCGCCGGAGTTCCTGACCGCGCGGAAGTCGTGGTAGACAGCACCGCCCTTACGCAGGATGTCCTGGTACTCCGCCTGGGCGCCGGCGGGCGTCGAGTGACTCTTACGGGCCGGTCTGGCGCCCCCGAGGGCGTCGTCGCTCGTCCCGCTCGCGCCGGTGAGGTTGCTGCGCCACAGGCTCGCGTCGGAGTCGGAGTAGCCGTAGATGCGCCAGGCGTCCACGGTCGGGGCGGGCGCGGCGTTCGCCTTGGCCAGCCGGTAGTTGGCGATGTGGTAGTTGAGGAGCATGTCCGCGAAGTTCAGGCCGTAGCCCTCAGCGGTGTGCCGGATCGCCTCGATCGGCAGATGGTCGTGGTCCCGGATGCTCTCCCACGTGCGTCGCACGAAGGAGGCGTCGACCTGCTCGGTGAGGTAGGTCGGCAGCAGGAACGCGCCATACTGCGGACCGCCGCCCAGCCCGCCCCAGGAGTTGAGTGCCGCCCCGGGCTTGCTGAGCACGTCGTAGACGTTGCGGGCGTACAGCTTCTCCTCGCCGGGGATGGGCACGTACGGCGCCCGGACGTAGGTCTGGTGGGTCGCCCACTCCGCGGTGGCCTCCATCCACCAGTTCATCGAGCCGAACTCCTTGCCACCCACGAAGAGGGCCAGGTAGTCCAGGCCGACGTCGGACCGGTCCCAGTACTGGTACTGCATGACGTGGAACAGCTCATGCCGCGGCAGGTAGTCCCAGTCGTCCTGCCCGTTGGGCACCAGCATGGTCGCCTGCTGGTTCAAGCCGAACGGCAGGACGAACGGCGCGTCGATCGGCAGGCCGACCCCGCCGACGATCGGAATCTCGTCGACGCCGTAGACCAGCACCCAGGGCTTGCCGTCCCGCACGGGCAGCGGGTAGCCCATCTCGCGATACTCGTCGACGGCGATCGAGAGCGCGTTCAGCAGATGCTGCACCGCCTTCGCCCGGCCGTTCGGGTTGGCGTCCGCCGGGATGCCCGGCCTGCCTCCACCGGCGATGTTGTAGAGGACGAGGAACTCGCCGGCCGACGCCCGGCAGCGATAGGTGACCCCGAGGTAGTCGTACGGTTCGGCGGCGCAGTCGTCGTAGCCGGCGGCCGTGGCGGCGCCGGCAGGCACCGCGACATCTGGCGCGATCGTCCGCGCCGCCTCCGGATCGGCGCTCGCCGCCAACATCGACAGGTATGTCAGATATCGCTGCGGGTCGCGGATGGCCCCGGTCGGTCGAAGGTGCGCCGGCACCGACCGGGGCGAGCGCACCGCGCCCAGGCCGTACCGCACCGCGTCGTCGCGGGAGAGCTTCCCCCGGTGGTACGCCGAGAGCACGCGTTCCCCGGGGCCGAAGTCGGGCGGGGCGGCCGTCCTGCCGGTGGCGGTGCTGAGCGGCGCCTCCTTGAACGGCGTCGGTTGCGGGACCGGCGGGGCGGCGACTCGCGGTTCGGTGTGCGGCGGCGCGACGGCTCCCACGGCGGCTGGCGCCGCGGCCGAATCGGGCGCCGCCTGCGCGGCGCCACTGGTCAACACGGCCGCTGCCAGCACAACTGTCGCGCTGAGCAGGGCCAGGGGGTCTCTCATCGCACTCCCTCTGTTGGATGACCGGCCGGTGCCGGTGCCGTCCGGCGGACGGCGCGTCGGGCCGGTGGATCGTTGTGCTCGGCCAGCAGGCATCGCACCCCGGCGATTGCGTCGCTCATCGCCCCCCCGGATGAGCGCACCGGACTCTGCGCACCCTTCGTCGCTCGCGGCCACCCCGTGCTGGCCGCGCCGCGAAGCGCACGCTCGTACCGCCCGCTCACTGTCAGCGGGCTCGACCATAATCAGGGCCGGCGCATGCAGCGATCTTGCAAAATGCTTGCAGAGGAGTCGCGCCGGCCCGCACACGCAGCGACGGCAGGGAAGTGCACATGGAGTTTCGGGTCCTCGGGCCGGTGGAGATCTGGTCCGAGGGTGTCCGCGTCGCCATCGGAGGACGACAGCCCCGGTTGCTCCTGGCGGCGCTCGTCCTGGAGGCCAATCGACCGGTACCTGCGGACCGGCTCATCGACCTGATCTGGGCTCAGGCGCCCCCACCCAGCGCACGAGCGACGGTGCAGGCCATGGTCTCGCGCCTACGGGCCACCTTCCGGCAGATCGGTGCATCCGCGCAGCTGCTGAGCGAGCGCGGCGCCTACCGGCTGCACGCCGATCCGGCGACCGTCGACGCACACCGCTTCTCCGCCCTCGTCCAGCAGGCCGCAGGCTCTTCCGACGATCGCACCACCGTGGAGTTGCTGGACCAGGCGCTGGACCTGTGGCGAGGTGAGCCACTGCTCGACGTCGTCGACGATTCCGGACGCCAACTGCTCTGTTCGGGTCTCATCGAGGCCGGCTGGACGGCTGCGGAGGACCGGGCGGACGCGCTGCTGCGGCTGGGTCGCACGAGGAGAGTGGTGCGCGAGCTGTCCGACCAGGTGGCCGGACAGCCCTATCGGCACCGCCTCGTCGGTCAGCTCATGACAGCCCTGTATCTCGAGGGCCAGGCCGATCGAGCATCGGAGGTCTACCGCGATCTCCGCACCCGGCTACACGACGATCTCGGCCTGGAACCGTCACGCGAGCTCAGCCGCCTGCACCGGCTCATCCTCAGGGGCGATCCGGTGCTGCCGGCGGAACGCGACGACGCACTGCCGAGCGTCCCGCACCGTCCGGAAGAGCTGCCACAGGACGTGCCAGGTTTCATCGGTAGAACTGACGAGATGACCCGTCTCGACCAGCTGTCGGGCGGATCCAGCGCCACGACGGTCTGGGTTCTCAGCGGAATCCCCGGAGTCGGAAAGACGGCGCTGGCGGTGCGCTGGGCGCATCGGGTACGTGACGCCTTCCCCGACGGTCAGATGTTCATCGACCTGCGCGGCTTCGACGTCGAGCGCCCACCCGTCACACCGTCCGCCGCGCTCGGACAGCTACTCGGTGGGCTTGGTGTCGACCCCCGCGTCGTTCCGGACGATCAGGACGGCCGGGTCTCGCTGTTCCGCTCGACGATGACCGGCCGCAGGATTCTGCTGGTGCTGGACAATGCTCGTGACGCTGACCAGGTGATACCACTGATCCCGCCCAGCGGCACCGTGCTGATCACCAGCCGTCGTCGGCTCGGTGAGCTGGTCGTCCGGGCCGGCGCCCGATCTCTGCTGCTGGGCGTGCTCAGCCCGACGGACTCCGTACGGCTGCTGGCGGCGATGCTCGGCGACGAGGCCGTCCGGGTCGAGGCCGGCGCCGCGGCCCGCCTCGCCCACCTCTGCGGGCACCTGCCACTGGCACTGCGGATAGCGGCAGCGAACCTGCAGACGAGCGGCCATCCCCACATCGCCGGACTGGCCGAGGAACTCGACGAGGGCGGTCCTCTCACCAGCCTGACCGTCGACGGTGCCGACGAGGGCGCGGTCACGAAGGCCTTCGCGATGTCGTATCGGGCCCTGCCCACCGCACAGCAACGAATGTTCCGTCACATCGGGCTGGTCCCCGGTGGCAGCTTCACCCCCCACGTCGCCGCCGCGCTCGAGGGGGTCGCGCCCCCCATCGCGACGAGAACACTTCGCGCCCTCGCGTCCGCACACCTGATCGAGCATCAGGGAGGCGACAGATACCGGTTTCACGACCTGCTCCGCCAGTACGCCGTGGACCGGCTCGTCACGGAGGACGACGACACCACCCGTCACGACGCCCGGCAGCGTCTGCTTGAGCACTATCGCAGCAGGGCCGACGCCGCCGGACGTCAACTCATCCCCCACTTCCTCAGGCTCCCCGGGCCCGTCCCGCAACAATCGTTTCCGGATGCCGACGAGGCGTCGGCGTGGCTGGACGCAGAAGCAGCCAATGTCATCGCGGCGATCAACCACGCCGCCGACCACGGGCATGCACGCTTTGTCTGGCAGCTCACCGACGCCCTACGCGCCTGGTTCCACCAGCGTGGACGCCGCGCCGAGTGGCTGTCCGCGGCCACCGGAGGGTTGGCCGCCGCCCAGGCCGCGAACGACCTGACAGCCCAGGCCAGCATGCACCTGAGCATCGCCCTCGCCCACGTCACCGCCGGCCGGTACGAGGAAGCCCGCCAACACCTCCTCGACGGCCTCCGCATCAACGCCCATGACCGGTGGCCGGAGGGACGCACGGCCCTGCTGAACAATCTCAGCGCGGTGCACCAGCGCCTCGGCAACCCCCGAGCCGCAATCGAGTGCGCCCAACAATCCCTGGAGCTCAACCGGCAATACCGCAACGACGGCGGCGAGGCCATGTCCCTCGCCAACCTCGGCTTCGCACACTGGCAGCTCGGCGCGCTGTCACAGGCGGACCAGCACATCCGGGACGCACTAGCCTGCGCGGAACGGAGCGGCTCGCGGTACAACGAAGCGGTACTTCTGGTCGACCTCGCGGGCATCCGCCGCGACCGTGGAGACCGGGAAGCCGCCGAGGAGCTGTACGACCGGGCGCTGGTCGCCAACCGTGATCTGGGCTATCAGTACGGCGAGGCGACGGCACTCAGCGGACGTGCGTTGTTGTGGTCGATGACCGGCCGCGCACCACGCGCCTGCGCCGACGCGCGACAAGCAGTGGCGTTGACCCAGGAGATCGGCGACGCCGGCACCGAGGCGTGGGCACGCGAGGCTTACGGCCGCGTGCTGCTGGCCGCTGAACGGCCGGCAGAGGCAGCCGAGGAACACCGCCTGGCGCTCGACCTGGCCCGGCAGACCCGGTTCGTGTGGTGCGAGGCGAGTGCCCTGGTGGGGCTGGCGGCGGTGTGCCTGGCCACCGAGCAGCCCGACGTCGCTCGCGAGCACGCCGAGGCCGCGCTGCGCATGGCGATCGAAGCCGGCTACCGGCTGATCGAGTCGCGCGCGCTTGGACTGTTGAAGACGCTCGACGACTGAATCGTCTTGACCGGGCCCACGTACGGCGGCGGCCAACCCGGCGAGATACCAGGCAACAGACTCCCTGTTCCGCTCTGGATGGGTTTCGGGGGCGCCATCCAGGGCTACGGCGGGCCGGCCGACGTCCGTCGCGTTGGTCCCTCGAATCCTCCTTGACGGCGATCATGCCGCTCCAGTGAGGCTCAAATCGTCCGGAGCAGAGTCGGATGCATCTGACGCACACGGTCACAGACTGGAGCATGGATGACCACCACGCCTGTACGAGCACCGGCGGCCGGGGAGTTGCTGGCACCGGTCAGCAAGGAGGGGCAGGCGTTCCTTGACCTGCTGGCCTTGCACATTCCGTACGTGCGGGAGGTAAGCGGAGCGCACGACCGGGACGGCACATTCCCGTTCGAGGTGTTCGATCGCTTTCGCACCTCGGGGGTGTTGGCCGCCACCGTTCCCGCCGAACTGGGCGGTCTCGGGGTGAGCCACATGCACGACGTGGCGCTCGCGCTACGTACCCTCGCCGAGTTCGACGCGTCCGTCGCGCTCGCGCTGCACATGCAGCTCAGCCGTGGGCTCACCCTCACATACGAGTGGCGTTACGGCGCGCCGGAGGCGCAGTCCCTCGCCGAGCGGCTCATGCGTTCGGTCGGCGAGCGCGAGGCGATCATCTGCGGCGCGGTCAAGGACGCGCCGCGTGCCACGACCAGGCTGACTCCGGCGCCTGGCGGAGGTTGGTTGCTCAACGGTCGCAAGACCCTGGTAAGCCTCGCGCCCGCCGCCACACACTTCGCGGTATACGCCGAGGTGCACGTCGACGAGGAACCGCTCCGCCTCGCCGCGCCGGTACTGACCCGCCAGACGCCCGGCCTCACGGTCCTCGACAACTGGGACGGCCTCGGCATGCGCGGCTCGGGCACTGTCGACATCGTCTTCGACAACTGCCCGATCGCAGCGGAGGACGTCCTCCCCAGGGCCGCCGTCGGTGCCCGCCAGGACGCGGTGCTCGCTGGGCAGACGGTCAGCTCGGTCACCATGCTCGGCATCTACGCCGGGATCGCGTCGGCGGCGCGCAACGTGGCCGTCGACTGGACCGTCCGGCGCCGGGTCGACCCAGGAGCGGCGGTCCGGACGCTGCTCGCCGAGATCGAGGCGCGATTGTTCGCACTGCGCTCGTCGGCCGCCGCCGCGCTACGCAATGCCGACGAGCTCGCATTCGACTTCTCGGTCGACGCCGATGAGCGCGGCCGCCGGATGATGACCCCGTTCCAGTGCGCGAAGCTCATGGTCAACCAGCTCGCGTCAGACATTGTTGATCGCTGCATGACGGTCGTCGGTGGCGCCTCCTTCTCGGCCCGGCACCCGCTCGCCCGCCACTACCGCGACGTGCGCGCCGGCCGATACATGCAGCCGTACACCTACGTCGACGCGATCGACTACCTCAGCGGCCAAGTCCTCTGCTTCGACCAGGACAACGACTACGTCAGCGCCCGGGCGATCAGAGCCCGGCGCGAGCCGTCCCCTTAGGAGAGCCATGCGCGTCCTGTTCATCCCGTCCCCCGGGCTCAGCCACATCCTGCCCACCGTGCCGCTCGCCCGCGCCCTTCAGGCCGCGGGCCACCACGTCCGGTACGCGGGTGGCGGCGACATCCATGCCGTCGCCGAGGCCGGTTTGTGTGGCGTCGACGCCTCGCCCGGCGCCGACTACGCGAAGTTGTTCATCCCCGACGAGACCGACGGCGTCGACCCGATGCACTCCGACGAGGCGGGCGTCGCTGATCTCGCAGCCATGTTCGCCCGGGTCTCGGGGGCCGTGGTGAACGGCGCGCTCGCGTTCGCGAAGCAGTGGCGGCCGGACCTGGTCGTGTACACCCCGACGCAGGGTGCCGGGCCACTCGTCGCCGCTGCGCTCGGGATACCCTGCGCCGAACTGCCGCTCGGGCCGGCCGACGGTGAGGAGCAGCTGCCATCGCTGATCCGTGCGGCGATGGCCACCGACTACGAGCGGCACGCTGTCGGCGGCTCGCCCGGTACCCGGGTCCGGCTCATGCCGATGGCGCCGAGCATCGAGTCATTGTTGCCCGGTCCGCACACGCCGGGTGCCTGGCCGGTGCGGTACCAGCCTTACAACGGCGGTGCGATCCTGCCGGAGTGGCTCGTGGAAGCGCCGGCGCGGCCGCGCATCGCGGTCACGCTCGGCACGATCGACGCCCGCTGGGGTGGGATCGCCCAGCTGGCCCCGTTCATCGAGGCCGCCGGTTCTGTCGAGGCCGAGTTCGTGCTCACTCTGGGCGGCGGTGATGAGGCGCTGCTCGGCAAGTTGCCGCAGAACGTCCGCGTCATCGAGTGGCTCCCGCTTGGTGTGCTCCTGGAGTCCTGCGCCGGGATCATCCACCACGGCGGCAGCGGCACGATCATGACCGCGCTCGTCGCCGGGGTGCCGCAGTGTGTGATCCCGCAGGGTTCCTTCCAGAACATCGGGCGCGACGTGCTGGTCAAGCGAGGCATCGGCTTCTCGACCAGTTCGGCCCAGTTGGGTCCTGCAGAGTGCCGGCGGCTCCTCGAGGACGACTCGATGCGCGAGGCGGCTCGGGACGCGGCCTCCGAGGCCGCCACCATGCCGCCGGTAGCCGACCTCGTTCCCCGGTTGGTGCAGCTCACCAGGTGAGCCGGTACGCGAAACGGCCTCGCCCGCGGCGACCGGACGAGGCCGTTTCACACTGCCGGCGCTGCCCGGCGTGACGCTCAGAGCGCCGGTGCCGGGTGGCCGAGTTCCCGGAACAGCGGGGCGAAGTCGAATATGTCCCAGTGCTCGACGACCTTGCCCTCCTCGTTGAAGCGCAGCTCCTCGAGGTAGTGCCAGGTGACCTTCCGCCCGGTCGCCGGTATCCCGGCGAACTCACCGCTGTGCGTGGCGGTCGCGGTCAACCGGAGCATCACCCGGTCGCCTTCCGCGAGGATGCTCTTCACTTCGAGTCGCAGGTCTGAGAAGGACACCAGCGAGCCACGCATCGCCGTCAGGACGAGTTCAGTGTCGTGCGGCTCGCCGTCCAGGTTGTAATGCGTGACGTCGGGCGCCCAGTGCTCAGTCACCCCCGACACGTCTGCCCGGTTCCAGGCGGCGACCATCTGCAGGCAGCGATTCTTGTTCTCCAGCGGCGACATGCCAACTCCTCATGCTCTGGGGTCTGCCGGGTTGCCGCCGATGCTGGCACCCGGCGCTCGGAAAGGGCTTCAGTCCTCCTGGTGTCCGGCACAGCCGACGAAGAGGCCACGGCCCGACTGGCTGCCCTCGAGGTAGCGCACGCTCAATCCCGCGCCCCGGAATGCCTTCTCATACGTGTCGCGGGGGAAGAGCGTGATGCGATGCTGCTCGACGAAGTGGTGGACGCCGCCGGTGGGGCGAGCGACGATGTAGTGGACCTCCATTCGGGAAGCGTCGCCGTCGCGCTTGGAGTGCGAGACGCGTACGACGGTCGTCCCGTCGGCCTCGACGAGGGAGGCCGACACGTATCCGTCGAGGTAGGTGTCCGGGAACCACCAAGGGTCGATCGCGACCACACCGCCGGGCGAGAGGTGCGCCGCGAAGCGCCGCAGGGCCGCGTTCAGCTCCTCGACGTCGGTGAGGTAACCCACGGAGCCGAACATGCAGGTGATCACGTCGTACCGCTCGCCGAGATGGAAGGAGCGCATGTCGCCGTGGTGCACGACCGCCCCCGGGATGTTCGTGCGGGCCGCCTCGACCATCGCAGGGGACAGTTCCAGGCCCTCCACCCGGTCGAAGAGCCGAGCGAACGCGCGCAGGTGCGCACCGGTGCCGCAGGCGACGTCGAGCAGGGTCGCAGCGCCGGGCAGCAACGCCCGCGCCTGCTCGGCGACGAACGCGGCCTCCTCGTCGTAATCCTTGCCTCGGGCACGGTGCACCAGCTCGTACACCTCGGCCTGTTCCTCGCCGTACATGCCGGCCGCCGGCACCGATGTCGTCATCGCCGCGCTCCCGCCACCGTCGGCCGCACCCGACGGCGGGCGGCGACGAGTACCTGATCCAGCAGAATCTCCAGAGCGGCCCGAGTACGGGGGTCGGCGGGCGCTCCGGTCGTGTCCAGTTCGGCGCGCTCACCGGGCAGGGCGAGGCCGAGCGGGGTCGGCCAGCCGCGCAGCGCGTGCGCGATGGTCCGCAGGGTGGCCAGGGTGGAGTGCGCGCCCTGTTCCCCGGAGGAGATGGCAACGCAGCCGATCGGCCGGTCGCTGAGGAACGGCTCACGGGCGTCGGCGAGGTCGTTGGCGTAGTCGAGAGCGTTCTTCAGCAGGCCGGAGACGGTGCCGTGATACGTGGGTGAGAGGAGCACGACCCCGTCGGCACGGGCGAGGGCCGCCACGATCCGTGGTACCCGCTGCGGCCCGTCCCCGCGGTGTGGCCGGTAGAACGGCAACTCGAGGTCGGCGCCGCGCAGGCACGTGACGACGGCTCCCTCCTCGGCGCATCTACCAGCACACCACACGGCAAGCCGGCCGGTGCGCGACGATGCGCACAGCGAGCCACCGATGAGTACGACCTGGGGAGCCGGATGGTTGCTGCGGTGGGGTGGTCCAGGCATCGACGGACCTCTTTCTGTCGTGCTGAACGTCGTGTCATGGCGACTCTGCCCGGCTCCGGTCGGCGACGCATCGACGCCCGCTCGAGCACCTTTCGACCGGATGTGGCCAGGATGGCGACGCGCAGGCCGTGCGCATCCGTACCGAGGGAGCTGCGGTGAAGGTCCTGTTCACGGTGTCGTCCTGGCCCACCCACTACGCCGTGATGGTGCCGATCGGCTGGGCACTGCAGGCCGGCGGGCACGAGGTGCGCGTTTTGTGCACCCCGTCGCAGGTAGCGCCGCTGTGCGCAGCGGGGCTGACTCCGGTGCCGATTCTGGACAGTCCGTCGGACGAGATCCGGCTCCGCCTGCAGTACTTCATGGAGGCGGTCGACGGGGTATGGCCGTACCCGTGGCCGCCGTTGCATCCGATCACCGGCGCGCAGCTGGACGGCTTGGACGACTTCGACCTGACCGGGTTTCGCGAGCGTCAGCTCCCGGAGGTCGCCGCCCGGGCCGCGGCCAGCTTCGACGCCGCGGTCGAGTACACGACGGCGTTCCGGCCGGACTTCGTGCTGCACGACCCGGCGAGCCTGGAGGGCCTGCTCGCCGGCCTCGTCACCGGCGTCAAGACGGCCATGGTGCTGTGGGGTCCGGTCGGTCCGGCCGAACCAGAGCACATGCGGATCGTGCCGGATGACATCAGCGGCTCCTTCGCCCGCTACGGTCTCGGCCCGTTCGACGCCGGCATGATCAAGACGGTCGTCGACCCGTGCCCGTCATCGGTCGAACCGCCGCTGGCGGCCGAGCGGCTGCCGGTGCGCTACGTCCCCTACAACGGCACCGCCCCGGCTCCGACGTGGCTGCTCGAACCCATCGACCGTCCGCGGGTCTGCCTGTCCTGGTCGACGGCGTTGCGCTCGATGTCGGGTCCCCGCTCGTTCGTGCTGCCCGAGGCAGTGCGTGCGCTCGAAGGCCTGGACGCCGAGGTGGTGCTCACCGCGACCGCACAGGACGTGGCCGAGCTCGGCCCGGTGCCGCCGACGGTGCGGGTACTCGAGCGGCTTCCGTTACGGCTGCTGCTGCCGACGTGCTCAGCGGTTGTCCACCACGGAGGCGGCGGCAGCACCCTGACCTCGCTCTGGGCGGGCGTGCCACAGGTGCTGCTGACGTTCGCCTCCGAACAGGCCGCGTCGGCGACCCGGGTGGCCGCCGCCGGCGCTGCGGTTCAGCTACCGGGTCACCTCGTCGACGCCGCCGCGATCCGCCGTGCCATCGACGAACTGCTCGCCGACGGGTCGTACAGGCGGTCGGCCGTGCGGCTGCGCGGAGAGATGGAGCAGCGGCCGACGCCCGCGGATCTCGTAGACCTGATCGGCGTCTGACTCTCTGCTTCCTCCTCCGTGACAGCTCTCCGGCTCCCTGACGGCGATCATCGAAGCTGCACGTGTCGAGCGGACCGGCTGGCGGCACTGCGGATACGGCTGCGGTTGCCGCTCAACGACACCGACGACCGCCCCGCCTGACCGCCGGGCGGCCGGCGGGTGCTCAGGTGATCAGGCTGTGCAGGCAGGCGAGCATGCTGCGCGCCTGGACGCTCAGGTAGTGGCTGTGTCGCAGCAGCGCCACAAGCTGGTGCACGGCGATCCAGCGGAACGCCCGATGCTCCAGCTCGGCGCCGCGACTGGTCTCGACGATCATGTACCGGTTGAGCGCGTGGAAGAATCGACCGCCCTCCTCGGACAGCACGGTGTCGAAGTGGATCTGGTCGGCAGGCGCGTCGAGAAAGTCTGGGAGGAACCGCGGCCGGTCGCCGGGTGGCAGCATCTCGTGGTTGCCGGGGATGCACTGCACGGTGGGACCGAGTTCGACGACGTCGAGATACCCGGGCTCGACTCTGGCCTGCACGAGGACGTGCAGCACGCCGCCGATGTCCTGCACCAGGAGTCCGATCAGCCCGGTGCCGACCGGCTCGATCATCGGCTGCGTCCAGTGGGCGACCTCACGCCCGCCCGCCGAGACGCCGACTCCGATGACCGAGAAGAACCGGCCGCTCTCGTGGACGATCGCGTCCTCAGTCCGATGCCAGCCGGTCACCTCGTTCAGCGGGATCCGCCGGGTCTCGACGTCGAGCCCGCAGCGCATCTCGGTGATCCAACTGAGGACCTCGCCCGTGGTGTGCAGACTGCCGGCGGTCTCGTCGCAGGCACGGATCAGCGACTCGCGGATCGCGCCGCCGCCGGACAGCACCCTGTGCACACCGGCGCCAGCGAACGGCAGGCATGACAACACGGTGCGAGCGTCCATGTTCACCAGATCGTCTGCGCTGAGCAAGGCATGGATCTGGCCGAGCGTGAGCCAGCGGAACCCGTCCAGCACCTCGACGTCCCCGGTCACCTCGACGACCATGTTCCGGTTGCGCTTGCGGTAGAACCAGGACCCCTGCTCGGACTGGCGTACATCACCGATCACCCGGTGCATACCGGGGTGGCGGAAGTAGTCCAGGTACGGCACGGCACGGCCGTTGTGTACCCGCGTGTAGTTGCTTCGGGTCGCCTGTACGGTCGGCGACAACTGCAGGCCGTTGCCGTTGCCCGGTTCCACCTTCGCCTGCATCAGGAAATGCAGTACCCCGTCGAACTCCTTGGCGATGATGCCGAGAATTCCGATCTCCGGCTGGTGGATGATCGGCTGGCGCCAGTGGGCGACCGGCCCGCCGGGAACCGCCACGTCGATGCCCTGCACCACGAAGAACTTGCTCAGGTCGTGGCGGATGTCGCCGGTCGCCGGGTCGGTGTGCCAGCTCTTCAGCGCCGACAACGGAATCCGGCGTACGTCGGTGTACGCGCGCCGGGCGAATTCGTCAAACCAGCCCCGGACGTCCGCAACGCCGGCGCCGTCGCGGACGAGAGCCGAGCGGGCTAGGCGCAGGTGGATCGGCTCACGATCGACCCGTAACGTCGTGGCAGGGGGCAGGACAGGCATGCGGCAGTCCTCCGTCGTCGTTACCAAGTGCGAAGTCTCGACGGTCGCGCACCCGTCACGGGTAACCGCCGACGATGGCTGGATCCGCGCTCTACTGGCGCGCGAGCAGGCTCGCGCACCGGCCCGGTCACAGCTTGGCCAGAACCTTTTGGAGCGCATCGATGATCCGGTCCTGCTTCGCCGGCTCCAGCGCGGGATACATCGGCAGCGAGAAGATCTCCCCCGCCAGCTTCTCCGTGATCGGCAGGGCGCCCTCGGCATAGCCCAGATGCGCGAAGCCGGTCATCGTGTGCACCGGCCAGGGATAGCTGATGTTGAGGTTGATGTCGTACTCGCGCAGAGCGGCGATGATCTCGTCCCGCCGGGGATGGCGCACCACGTAGACGTAGTAGACGTGCTCGTTGTGGGGTGCGACCACCGGCAGCGCGAGGTCCGTCCCGGCCAGCGCGGCGGCATACCGGTCGGCCACCGCCCGCCGAGCCGCGATGTAGCTGTCCAGCCGGCGCAGCTTGCGGCGCAGGATCTCCGCGTGGACCTCGTCGAGGCGGCTGTTGTGACCGGGCGTCTCGACGACGTAGTAGCGCTCCTCCATGCCGTAGTACCGCAGCCTGCGCAGCCGCCGGGCCGTCTCGTCGTCGTCGGTGACGACCGCTCCCCCGTCGCCGTATGTGCCGAGCACCTTGGTGGGGTAGAACGAGAACGCGCTGGCGTCACCGGTCGTTCCGGCCAGCCGGCCGCGGTGGCGCGCGCCGTGCGCCTGCGCGCAGTCCTCCAGCAGGATCAGATCGTGGGCGTCGGCGAGTGCGCGCAGTTCGGTCAGGTCGACGCACTGTCCGTACAGGTGCACCGGCAGGATGCAGGTGGTCCGCGGGCCGACCACGCTGCTCACCGCTGAGTTGTCCATCAGGTACGTGTCACTGTCGACGTCGACGAAGACCGGCACCGCGCCGACCGAGTCGATCGCGACGATCGTCGGCGCTGCAGTGTTCGACACCGTGATCACCTCGTCGCCCGGGCGGACCCCGGCCGCCTGCAGCGCGAGCTTGATCGCGTTCGTGCCGTTGTCGACGCCGACGCAGTGGGCCATCCCGTGCCAGGCCGCATACTCCGCCTCGAACGCCTTTACGCTCTGGCCCAGCACCAGTTGACCGGACCGGAACACGGTGTCGACCGCGTCGAGGATGTCGTCCCGCTCGGTCTCGTACTCGCCGAGGTAGTCCCATACGTTGTCGCTCATCGATGCGCCGGCCCCTCATCCGTTCGCTGCGCCAGGCTAGGTCGGCACGACGTTCGCAGCACGCGCTCGGGAACCGCTGCAACGCGGCTCGATACACCTTGGTGAGCCGTTCAGCACGCCGCGAGCGGGCTCTGCCAGGGTTCTTGGCCGACACCCTCCCCTTTTCGCAGGAGCGCCGATGTACAGCGCCGATCTGGCCGACGTGTACGAGCGGATCTATCAGAGCCGGGGCAAGGACTGGGGCGCCGAAGCCGTCCTCGTCGACGAGGTCGTGCGCCGGCACCGCCCGGCGGCGCGCACGCTGCTCGACGTCGCCTGCGGAACCGGGGCCCATCTCGAAGCGCTGTCCCGCCGATTCGCGCACGTCGAGGGCCTCGAACTGGCCGAACCGATGCGGGAGCGGGCCAGGCTGCGGCTGCCCGGCGTCCACATCCGGGCCGGCGACATGCGCGACTTCGACCTGCACACCACCTTCGACGCGATCACGTGCATGTTCTGCTCGATCGCGTACGTGGACACGGTCGAGGAGATGCGCGCCGCCATCGGTTGCATGGCGCGGCACCTGGCGCCCGGAGGGGTCCTGGTCGTCGAGCCCTGGTGGTTCCCTGAACAGTTCATCGAGGGCTACGTGGCGGGTGACCTGGCCCGTGGTGAGGACCTCACGATCGCCCGGATCTCCCATTCGACACTCGACGGCCGGGCCACCCGGATGGAGGTCCGGTTCCTGGTCGCCGACGAGTCGGGTATCCGCGAGTTCGTGGAGATCGACCGCTTGACGCTGTTCACGCGTGAGGAGTACGAATCAGCTTTCCGCGATGCCGGATGCTCGATCGAGTTCCTCCCCGGCCCGCCGACCGGGCGCGGCCTGTTCGTCGGTATCCGACAGTGAGGGCGTGCGGCACCGTCATCCGGCCGCACGCAGCATTCTCGCCGGGGAACCGGTCACGCGTGCCACGTCGCGGACCGCCTCGACCAGTTGGGCCTGCCGCAGGGTGGCCCGCTCCTCGATCGGCCCGTCGACACCGGAGCGAACCGCCTGGACGAACGCCCGCACCGCGTTGCGTACCTGCGGGTCGGCCGGCATCGCCAACTCGGTGGCCTGATCCTGGCGTTCCACCCGGACCGGCGGTTTCAGCTGGTCCGGCGGCGTGAACGCCCGGTCGACGGCGATCCGGCCGGTGCTGCCCCACAGCGCGTACTCGCACCGGTAGGAGTGGTCGAAGCCGAACGCCAGCTGTACCGCCACGCCGTCCGGCGCGGCCAGCAGGGCGGATCCGGCCACGTCGACGCCGGTGGTCTCGTCGTACCGCAGCGTGGCGGCGAGCACCTCGAGTTCCGGCAGGAACAGCTGCGCCGCCCGCAGCGGGTACACCCCCACGTCGAGCAGTGCGCCGCCGCCGAGGGCCGGCTGGTAGCGGAACCCGGCCGGATCGAGTGGCGGCACACCGAACGAGCTGGAGAACACCTGCAGCCGGCCGATGGCGTTGGCGGCGACCATGGCCCGGACTGCGTCGTGCTGCGAGTGGTGCAGGAACATGAAGTTCTCGGCGAGGACACGTCCGCGTTCGCGGGCGACGGCCATCAGTTCGACCGTCTCCACGTGCGTGGTGCACAACGGCTTCTCGGCGAGCACGTGTTTGCCGGCCTGCAGCGCCTCCGCCACCCACTCGTAGTGCAGCCGCGGCGGCAGCGGGATGTACACCGCCTCGACGTCGTCGCGCTTGAGCAGATCGCGGTAGCCGGTCACCGCCGCGCAGCCGAACCGGCCGGCGACCTGTTCGGCCTTGGACCGGCTCCGGCTGGCCACCGCGACGACCTCGACACCGTCGAGCCCTGCGATCGTGGGCATCAACCGCCGGATGGCGATGTCGGCGCACCCGAGCACGCCCATCCGAAGCACAGAACCGGATCCAGACAACGGGCACCTCTCAGCGCGGGCGTACGTGCGAACCAAGGCGACCCTGGCGGGCACGCCTCATCGGCTGCTCGACACCCGCTCGATCGGGTTCGGCGGCAACTTACGCATCGTCGACAGCACCGAGTCGAGCCGTTCCCGGGCGTACAGGTGCGCCACCCTCGGGAACGAGTAGTGCAGCTGGTCTCGGGCGCCGGGTACGACACTCACCTTCAGCAGGTGGTTGTCGGCGAACCGCTCCAGGAGCCGCTCCGCCGGCGGGACCTCCCAGCCGAGCAGGTCGGCTACGGCCTCAGCGGTGAACTCCCCGTGCGGCAGCATGCTCAGCAGCCGGAAGGTGCTCTGCTCCACCCGGTTGAGCAGGTCGTAGCTCGCGTCGTATGCCGATCGCACATCCAGCTCGCCGAGGCACAGCTCGTCGAGTACCTCGCGCGATCTCTGCAGATGCTCGGCCATGCCGCTGAGCGAGCGGGCCGGTACCGCGGCGAGCCGCGCGCCGATGCACCGCAACGCGAGCGGCAGCCGGCCCACCATGTCGACGAGGGTGCGGGCGGCCCGCTGTTCGCGATCGACACGGTCCCGGCCGATGATGCGGGCGAGCAGCTCCAGACTCTCGGCGTGGTCGAACACGTCGAGATCGATGTTCCAGAGGCCGCCCAGCCCGTACAGGCGGCGACGTCCGGTGACGACGACCGCGCACCGCGGGTCGCTCGGCAGCAGTAGCCGCACCTGGTCGACGGAGGCGGCGTCGTCGAGAAGCACCAGGAGTCGTCGTCCCGCCGTCGCCGACCGGTACGTCTTGCACCGCTCGGTGAGGTCGTCGGGGATGTGCTCCTCCGCCAGACCCAGCGTCCGCAGAAAGCCGTGCAACACCTCGGCCGGGTCCAGGGCCCGGCCTGAGGAGCCGTTGAGGTCGGCGTACAGCTGACCCCCGGGGTACGAGCGCCGCAGCCGGTGCGCCAGGTGCGTCGCGAGGGCGGTCTTGCCGACACCGGGCATGCCGGTGATGAACCCGATGCGGGTCGCGGTCCGCGACCCGACGTCCGCGTCCATCGCGAGGTGTGCGCCGAGTTCGGCGAGTACGCCGGCCCGTCCGGTGAAGTCCGCGATGTCGGTCGGCAGCTGGGCGGGCCGCGGCAGCTGACTCGCCGGGGCGGTGGGCACGGGCCGGGGCTGTTCGGACACCGTCCGGCGACCCGGAGCCGGCTCGGCGGGCGTCTGCCCGCCGGCGACGATCCGCTCACGTGCCGGCGGCCCGGGCTGGCTCGGCACCATCGGGGCGTCGGACAGCAGCGAATGGTGCAGCGCGCCGAGGGCGTGGCCCGGTTCGAGCCCAAGGTCCTCGATCATTCTGCCGCGCAGGGTCCGGAAGACTTCGAGGGCCTCCTGACGGCGGCCGGAGCGGTGCAGTGCCAGCATGAGCGAAGCGTGCAGCTGCTCGTCGAGCGGGCGGGTGAGGACGAGGGCTTTCAGTTCACTGACCAGCTCGTTGTGCCGGCCGAGGGTGAGATCGGCCTGAATGCGCAAATCGAGGATGCGGGCCCGGAGTTCTTCGAGGCGGGTCACGTACGAGGTGAGCAACGCGCCGGGCACCACGTCGACCAACGCGGCCCCGCGCCACAGGGCGAGGGCACGGCGCAGCGTCGTCGCGGCCCGCTCGGCGTCATCGGCCTCCAGTAGCGCGCGTCCCTCGGCGGCGTCGGTCTCGAACCGGTACAGGTCGACCGCCTCGTCCGGGACGTTGAGCAGGTAGCCACCCGGTTTGGTGGACAGGATCGGCTCCGACCCGCACCCGACCAGGGCCCGGCGCAGCTTGTACACGTAGGTCTGCAGGGTCGTCATCGCGCTTGCCGGAGGGTCCTGCTCCCACAGCTCGTCGATGAGCTCGCCGGTCTGCACGAGGGCGTTTCGACGCAGCAGGAGAAGCGAAATGACCTGGCGCGGCTTGGGTGCGGTAGGAACGACCTCCCGTCCGTTGGCGTACATTTCCAGAGGCCCGAGCACTCGAAAGTCCATTGAGTCCCCCAAACTCGACGTTCGGTGTAGACGAGGTCGAGCGTAAACGACCTTTACACCGCAGGCCAAAGACTCGGGACCGCAGTGCACAAAGGAAGCAGAGAGTGGTATCGAAAGTAGTAGAGCGTCGATATGGGCATTTCAGAGGTGGCGTTGGCGACGAGTTGGGCGCCCAATTTGTTGCATGCATGTAAACATATTTTGCAGCCATCTTGGGAATGCTGGACAGCCGAGAGATTGACCGGCCTTAAGGCCCCTGTCAATTCTTGGTGCGACCACGAAAGGGCCGCACCGCCCCTGCGACGAGGCCCGGCCGGGAGGAATTGCGGGCGCCCGGAGGTTGAATGATCGAGGCGGCCACCGCCTTGTTGACGGCATCGATTCGCGAGACCGCGCTGAGCTTGGCGAAGATGTTGCGCAGGTGCCGCTTCACGGTTGTCTCCGCGAGAGACAGACGGGTCGCGATCTGTGCGTTGCTGAGGCCCTCGGCGGTAGCAGCGAGCACTTCGAGTTCGCGCGGCGACAGCACTTCGTCGCGCCGGCCGTAGACATGGTCGAGGCTGCTGCGCGAGACTCCGAGCACGACCCGGGCCCGATCGCGCGAGACGGCTCGGACCGCGCTCACCAGGTCGTGCCGCGCCACGCTCTTGTGCAGATAGCCCCGCACGCCGACCTCGAGCAGATCGCGCACCAGCTCCGGGCCATCGAGCATGCTCAGGATGATGACGGCCGTGTCGGGTGACCCCTCCCTGATCCGGCGCACCGTGCCGACGGGGTCGCCACCCGGGATCTCGATGTCCAGCACGACGACATCGGGCCGGACCGCCATCGAGACGGTCACTGCGGTGACGCTGTCACCGGCCTCGGCGACGACCGACAGATCCTGCTCGGTCTCGAGGATCTGGCGCACCCCGTGCCGGATGAGGTCGTGGCCATCCACGATCATCAATGTCGTCGGGCGGACGTGACCAACAGGCGACCCCATCGCCGGTGACGTCGAGTCGGGCTCCGATCGTGAATCGATCTTCATCAACACCTCAGCGAGTCGGTGAGCACCCGCCAGCCCCCGCCGGAAACATGCCCCTGTGAGTGAAAAGAGTACGTCGATGCCTTACGAAAGAGTACCAGCGAAGCCCATTCTGCCAAGAGATCGAATCTCAATGGAACATCAGTGTTCCATTACTGGAGTTTCGTGTGCTAGATTCAGGGCGCCGAGAGGAGGCGCAGCATGCCGACCAGACCTGCGCTCATCGCCCGTGACCTGTGCAAGAAGCTAGGCAAGACGAAGGCGTTGGACGGCTTCGACCTCACGGTCATGGAGGGCACCGTGTGTGGCCTTCTCGGCCCGAACGGCGCGGGCAAGACCACCGCGGTGCGCATCCTGACAACCCTGCTTCTGCCCGACAGCGGCAGCGCGACCGTCGCCGGGTTCGACGTGGTACGCGAGCCCGCCCGGGTGCGCTTCCAGATCGGACTCACCGGGCAGCAGCCGACCGTCGACGAGATGCTGACAGGCCGCGAGAACCTGCGCATGTGGGGCCGCCTGTACCATCTTCCGGCCCGGGCGGCGCGGATCCGCGCCGACGAGCTGCTGGAACAGTTCAGGCTCACCGACGCAGCCGACAAGCAGGTTCGGCACTACTCCGGCGGCATGCGCCGCCGGCTCGATCTTGCCATCGCGTTCATCCTCGCCCCACGGTTGCTCTTTCTCGACGAGCCGACCACCGGCCTCGACCCTCGGAGCCGCAACGAGGTCTGGAACGCCGTGCGCATGTTGACCCACGGCGGTACCACCGTTCTGCTGACGACGCAGTACCTCGACGAGGCCGACCAGCTCGCCGATCAGATCGCCGTGATGGCCCACGGCCGCGTGATCGCCGACGACACCCCGGAGCAGCTCAAGTCGACCCTCGGCGGCGACCAGCTCGACATCGTCGTGCGCGACGCCGCTGAGCTGGCCGCGGCTACCGCCCTGGTGGAACGCGTCACGACGCAGAGTGCGCACAGCGAGCCAGACACCCGCCGCATCAATGCTCCGGTCAAAGACCGGGTCGGCACGCTCGTCGAGGTGACGCGCCGGCTCGCTGAGGCCGGCATCGACGTCGCTGACATCGCGCTGCGCAGGCCGACCCTCGACGAGGTGTTCCTGCGGCTGACCGCAGACCCGGCGCAGGAGGGCATACCCATCGATCAGACCAAGGAGCCGGTCGGATGAACCCGACGGTCGTATCGTCGCCGGACCGCCTCACCGGACACCTGCGCTGGACGTTGACCGAGAGCTTCGTCATGTGGCATCGCAACCTGATCAGCTGGGTTCGCGTGCCGATTCAGATGGCATACAGCCTGTTCTGGCCGGTTGAGATGGTCGTGCTGTTCGGCTTCGTGTTCGGCGGCGCGATGGCCGTCGACGGGGTCGACAACTACCGCGAATACCTCATGCCGGGCCTGTTCGGCCAGACCATGCTCTTCGGCATCGTCACCACCCTGATGACGGTCGCCAACGACAGCTCCAAGGGGGTGACCGACCGCCTCCGCTCGATGCCGATCTCGCGTTCGTCGGTCGTGCTCGGGCACTGCTTCACCGGAATGTTCCACTCCTTCCTCGAACTGGTCAGCCTGATCCTGTGCGGCCTGGCCATCGGCTGGCGCTGGCACAACGGCTGGGAGAGCGCCGTTCTGGCGGTGCTGCTACTGCTGTTGCTGCGATACTCGCTGATCTGGGTGGGCATCTACATCGGACTCCGGCTCTCCCCGGAGGCCGCCGGGTCGTCGTTCGTGGTGCTGTTTCCGGTCTCGCTGCTGGCCAACACGTTCGTGTCGCCGGAGCAGATGCCGACGTGGCTACGGGTCATGTCCGAATGGAACCCACTCTCGGCGACCATCGGTGCCAGCGCCGAACTGTTCGGCAATCCCGGGCGCACCGGTGGTTCCTGGGCCGCGGACCACGCCACCCTTCTGGCCATCGTCTGGCCGCTGGTGATCACCGCGGTCTTCCTCCCGCTGGCCGTGCGCCGGTGGCGCAACCTGAGCCGGTGACGCGCCGGCCGACCAGCGATCGTCGATCCCCGCGCGAGGCGTCCCTGCCAGCCTGACCGGCGCCCGGGCCCGGTAGGCCCGACGCCGCACCGTAGCGAAGGGCGATCAGGTGGCAGGTAACGAACCGACCGGACCGGTAGCACCGGTCACATTCATCAACCGCTTCACGGTGCACGCGTCCGCGGAGGAGTTCGAACGGACGTTCGCCGCGACCACCGCGTTCATGGCCGCGCAGGACGGCTACCTCGGCAACACGTTGCTGCGACACACGACCGACGAGCAGAGCTACGTCAACATCGCGGTGTGGCGCGACGCCGAACGATTCCACAACGCGCTGGCACAACCCGGATTCACCCCGCACGCCCGCGCCCTGCGAGCCCTGAGCAGCAGCGAACCGAACCTGTACCGGGAAGTCGCCGGAGAGCAGCGATGACCCCGTTGACCCGCCGCCGGTTGCTCGGCGGATCGATCGTCGCGGGCGGCTCCGCACTCGTCGGCGGTATCGGCGCGCCCGGCGGCGCCGCGGCCGCCGGCTGCGCACCCGAGTTCGGCGCGGTGAGCGTCGGGCGCGACGACCCGCGCTACCAGGAGCTCACGATCCGGGGCGCGAACCGCCGCTTCACCGGCACACCCGACTCGGTACGGCTGGTGAATACCCCCGCCCAGGTCGTCGAGGCGGTCCGGGACGCCCGGCGCACCGGAGCCCGGCTCGCGGTGCGCAGCGGCGGGCACTGCTTCGAGGACTTCGTCGACAGCCCCGAGGTTCGCCTGGTCATCGACGTCTCCGAGATGCGCGGCATCTCCTACGACCCGGTGCACCGGGCCATCTCCGTGCAGTCGGGAGCAACGCTGGGCCAGCTGTACCGGACGCTGTACCTCGCGTGGGGTGTCACTCTGCCGGCCGGCGTCTGCCCCAGTGTCGGAATCGGCGGGCACCTCGCCGGTGGTGGCTACGGCACGCTGGCGCTACGGCACGGGCTCGCGGCCGACCATCTCTACGGCGTCGAGGTCGTCGTCGTCGATGCGTCAGGACGGGTGCGCACGGTCGTCGCGACCCGGGCGCCGAACGACCCGAACCGCGACCTCTGGTGGGCGCACACCGGCGGCGGCGGCGGGAACTTCGGCGTCGTCACCCGCTACCTGCTGCGCTCCCCCGGCGCGACGGGCGCCAGCGCAGCCGCCCTGCTGCCCCGGCCGCCCGCCACGCTGCTGCACGCCGCGGTCAACTGGAACTGGAGCGACATCAACGAGCAGATCTTCCTCCGCCTCGTCCACAACTTCTGCCGGTGGCACGAGGAGCACGGCGGCGACGGGACGACCGACACCGGAATCGACGCGGGAATCTTCCTCTACCATAAGATCAACGGTCAGATCCAGCTCGGGGTGAACGTCGACGGCACCCGCCCGGATGCCGACGCGCTGCTCACCGGATACCTGGCCGCGCTGTCCGACGGACTCGGCATCACCAACACCGAGGAACGGTCGGTGACTCCGTGGCTGAAGGCCACCCTGTCGATGCCGCCTGCCGGCGACTACTCGTTCAAGGCCAAGGACGCGTTCCTGCGTACGGGCTGGACCGGCGAACAACTGTCCACCCTGTACCGCTATCTGTCCGAGGGCAGCTACGAGTTCTACGGCAGCAATGCCTTCATCGGGTACTTCGGCGGGAAGGTGAACACCGTCGATGCAGCGTCCACGGCGATGGCGCACCGCGACGCGCGCTTCGCCTCGGTGATCCAGTCGGTGTGGTTCACGCCCGAGCAGGAGACCAAGCTCCTCACCTGGGCCCGCGAGTGCTACCGCGATGTGTACGCCTCCACCGGCGGCGTACCGGTGCCGGGTGAGGCCTACAGCGGTACCTACATCAACTACCCGGACGTCGACATCGCCGATCCCGCGTGGAACCGGTCAGGGGTGCCCTGGCATGCGTTCTACTACCGCGACAACTATCCACGGCTGCAGCGGGTCAAGCGGACATACGACCCGCTCGACGTGTTCCACCACGGGCTATCCGTTCGGGCCTGGGAGTAGACGATGAGGATTCTGATCACCGGTGCGACCGGCAACGTGGGCCGGCACCTCATCGCGCATCTCCTCGCCCTGCGCGTCGAGGTACGCGCGCTGACCCGCCAGGAACCAGCCGTCGCCGGGTTACCCGCGGGCGTCGAGATCGTCCGGGGCGACCTCGCGGCACCGGACACCCTCGGTCCCGCCTTCGACGGCGTCGACCGGATGTTCCTCTTCCCGGTCGCGGAAACCGCCGGGGCGGTGGCCGAGCGCGCCCGCGCCGCCGGGATCCGCCGCGCCGTCGTGCTCTCCTCGGACGCGGTCACCGACGGCACCGACACCGTCTACCACCTGCCGGTGGAGCGCGCGATTGAGAAGTCCGGCCTCGAGTGGACCCACGTGCGGCCCGGCGAGTTCGCGCTCAACAAGCTGGACACCTGGGGTCGCTCGATCCGCGAGAAGGGCGTGGTGCGTGCGGCCTACCCGGCGGCGCGCGGCGTACCGGTGCACGAGGCCGACATCGCGGCCGTCGCGGCGGCGGCGCTCACGAGCAACGACCACGTGGGCGCCGCGTACCGCGTGACCGGTCCGCAGCAGCTGACGCCGGGTGAGCAGGTGGCCGCGATCGCGACCGGCATCGGCCGTCCGCTCACGTTCATCGAGGTGAGCCCGGCGGAGGCACGCGCGGACCTGATCGGCCTCGGCTTCCCGGAGCAGATCGCCGACTACCTCCTCGCCTTCGAGGAGCGGTGGGTCGAACATCCACCGCAGGTCTCTCCCGATGCCGAACGGGTGATCGGCCGCCAGACCCGCACGCTCGCCGAATGGGCCGCCGACCACGTCGCGGACTTCTGACCGGACTCCCGAGAGAAGACCGGGTCGCTGTGTTCGTCGGTCACCTGACCGACGAACACAGCGACCCGTTATCGCACCGGAGGCGTCTGCGCGGTGACGAACCGGACCGGGGTGTCGATGACGAGCGGTCCCGCGCCGTCGCGCATCTCATCGAGGGCCTTGATGAGCCGGGCCCGCAGCGCGGCGGCGTCGTCGGCGGTCAGGTGGTCCCACATCAGCCGCATGCCGTGCGTGTGTGACCAGTCGACCCAAACCTCTCCGGTGGCCGCGACGAGCGGTACCGCCTCGTCATGCACGTCGACATCGACGAATCCCGCCGCCTCCATTGTCGCGCGCAGGTCGGCCGGGCCCTCCAGCCAGCTGTTGAAGCGCCGCTGCAGCGCCTCCGGCCGCCATTGCTCGGGCAGGCTGCGCAACAGATCGTTCGGAATCAGCTCGGTGAAGACCGGCGGGAGGAAGGGAAAGGTGCCGGTGCGGAACTGGGGGCTGGTGAAGCCAATCCGGCCGCCCGGCACCAACACCTGCGCGTAGCGGCGCAACGCGCTGCGCACGTCGGGCAGGAAGATGAGGCTGTAACTGCCGATCACGACGTCGAACGAGGCCGCCGGGAAGTCGACCCGTTCGCCGTCCATGACGCGTGCCTCGACGTTGCCGACGCCGCGCCGGGCGGCTTCGGCACGGGCTGTTTCGACCATGCCCGCCGCGATGTCGATGCCGACGACGCGGCCGGCCGGACCGACCCGGGCCGCAGCCGGGAACAGGCAGGCGCCGGAGCCGCAGCCGACGTCGAGGACCCGGTGGCCGGGTGCGGGCGCGACACGCTCGACCAGCCGTCGCCCCATCGGTCCGAAGAACTCGACCCCGAGCCGGTCGTAGGTCCCGGCGACCCGGTCGAAAGCAGCGGCCACCTCGGTCTTGTAGTCCGAGGCCTTGAGCGTCGTCACGGCCGCCACCCGCCGTTCTCCGGCCACGGGTCACCGAGCTGGCGCAGGGTGCCCTGGAAGTCGGGCCAGTCGCGGTGGTCGCGGATCTTGCCGTCGACGATCCGGAAGAGGTGGATCTGCTCGCCGGCGAAGCGCCGGCCGGTCGGCGGGATCCCGACGAGGTTGCCGACGTGACGGCCGTACAGCACAAGGTGGGCGCGGACCCATTCGCCGTTCTCGGTAACGTTGATCTCTTCGAGGTGCGCCTCCTCGGAGAACGTCCGGCGTACCCAGGCGACGACCATCGCGAAGGCCTTCGGACCCTGCGAGATGCCGTGTTCGAGCGTCGCCGGGTTGAGGTACTCGTCGTGGATGTACTCGTCGACGTCGTCGGTCTTGCCGGTGTTGAACGCGTTGATCACGCGCCGTACGGCGTCGGTCTGACTGCTCATGCGGTGCTCCTACCGATGGTCGGGGCGGTTGCCCGACCCTGGCAGCAGCCGATCGTCACCGGTTCGAACCCGGCTCGAACGGCGCTCGCCCACACGTACCCGACGGTCCGGTCTCCAGACAGACCCGCTCGAGGTGCGGAGCGCAGAATCCGGCCATGGGTAATGGGAACAAGTCCGCGCTGAGGCGCAGCATCGTCATCACCGGCGGCGGCACCGGCATCGGCCGCGCCGTGGCCCGCGGGTTCGCCGAGCAGGGCGATGACGTCCTGATCGTCGGCCGTACTGCGGCGAGCCTGAGGGACACCGCCGAGGGTTACCCGGGCATCCGGACGTCTGTCGCCGACATCACCGCTCCCGGCGCACCGCAGGCCGTCGTCGACGCGGCTCAGCAGGCGTACGGGCGGATCGACGTCCTGGTCAATAACGCCGCCACGTCGGTCGCGAAGCTCCTCGCCGACACCACGGAGGAGGAGATCCAGTCGCAGTTCGCGACGAATGTCATGGCACCGATCCACCTGACGCGGTGTGCTCTCGAACCCCTCGCGGCCAGCCGGGGCGTGGTGGTCAACATCAGCACGGCGGGCGCGCTCGGCCAGCGGACGTGGCCCGCCAACGGGGCGTACGGCGCGAGTAAGGTGGCGCTGGACTTCCTGACCCGCACCTGGGCCGTCGAGATGGCTCCGCACGGGATCCGGGTCGTGGGGATCGCGCCCGGTGTCGCCGATACGGGTATCGGGGTCCGCAGCGGCATGACGGAGGAGCAGTACGCCGACTTCCTCAAGTGGATGGCCGACCGTGCGCCGGCGGGACGGGTCGGCACGCCGGAGGAGATCGCCACTTGGGTGCGCAAGCTCGTCGAGCCGGACGCCGGTTACCTGACCGGCGTAGTGATCCCGATCGACGGGGGCCTGTCCCTCACCTGACGCCGTGACGTGCCGTCAGCCGTTCGAGGACTGGTACCACCTCGCGGGGGGCCGGCATGCCGAGGGCCTCGCGCCGCAGCCGCGTCGCCCGGTCGCGAAGCCGTCTGTCAGTCAGGGCCCGCTCCACCAGCGCGGACGTCGCGGGCACCTCCCGCACGCGCAGACCCGCGCCAAGCCGCTCGAGGCGGCTCGCCTTCAAACCGGTGTCCCACAGCATGTCCGGCACCAGCACCTGCGGCACCCCGTGCACGAGCGCGGTCTGGAACGAACCGGCTCCGCCGTGGCTCACCACGGCGGAGCAGAGCGGCAGCAGCGCGTCCAGCGGCGCGAAGTCCACCACCCGTACGCGCTCGGTGTCGACGCCGTCGCGCTGACCGCCCGACAATGTCGCCACCACCTCGACGCCCAGGTCGGCGATCCCGTCCAGCAACCGGGCGACGGGTACGCGGTCCGCGCCCCATATCTCCCGGTGTGAGATTCCCATCGTGACGCATACCCGGGGCACCTCCGGATCGAGTTCGGCCAGCCACGCCGGAACGACCGAGGGCCCGTTGTACGGCACGTATCGCATGCCGATGCGGGGCGATGCGGTGCCCAGGCTCAACGAGGACACCACCGGATCCACGGTCCACTGCCCGACCACCACCTCCTCGCTGAACGTGCGGCCGTGCCTGCGCAGCACGCCGTCGAGCCACTCGCGCAGCGGATCGTCGCATGCGGACGCGGGGCGTCGTGCGGCCGCGCGCAGGAACGCGCCGCGGGCGTGGCCGAGGATGTCCAGTCCGAACAGCACCCGCGCATGGGCGGCGCCGCACGCCGCCGCCGCCACCGGGCCGGCGAACGACATCGTGTCCCACAGCACCAGATCGGGCTTCCACCTGCGGGCGAACTCCACCAGGCCGTCGACCATGCCGTCGGTGTAGTACCGAAAGACCATCGGCGTGTACGCCGCGAAGACGCCGAGAAGGTAGTCGTAGGTGAGCGTCGTCGGGTCGGTCTCGGCGAGGTCGAGCAGCTCCGGCCAGTCCGCCCAACCGAAGGTCCCGCCGCCGTCTTGCGCGGCCCCGCTCTCGACGTCCCCGCCGGTGTCCTGTTCACCGACGCTCGGGATCGGCTCGCCGACCCCTGCGAACGGCAGGCCGGCGCTGACGACGTGCTCCTCCCCCTCGGGGTGGGTCGCGACGCACACGTCGTGGCCGGCCGCACGTAGCGCCCACGCGATCGGCACGAGGCTGTAGATATGGGACCGGACCGCGAAGGTCGTCAGGAGTACCCGCATACCGCGAAGCTAGGAGCCGGCCGTGGTGGCCGGCTCGAAGCGCGCTGGGCAGCCCGTCAGCGAAAGTCGTCGGCGTGGTCCTGAGCCCACTGCGCGAACGTGCGCCCGGGCCGGTTGGTCACACTCTCGGCCGTGGGGTGCTCCTCCACCGTGTCCTTGTCGTACTGGTGCTCGGCCTCTGGCGTCGTCTCCTCGTTGGAGTACGTGACGAGACCTAGCAGGAACGGTGCGTTCGCTGCTGCCCAGCCACCGAGCGCCTGGTAGTACGCCAATGCCTCCTGCGCGGTGACGTCCTTGAAGGACAGTTCCCGTCCGACCGCCGCGGCGATCGCCTCCAGCTGCTCGGCGTGGGTGAGCGGCTGCGGCCCGACGATGGTGTAGGCCTTACCTGTGTGCCCGTCTTCGAGTAGCGCGAGAGCAGCGATGTCGGCGACGTCACGCTCGTGCGTCGGCACGCCGACGGCGTCCGGATGCGGGTCGTACACTGCGTTCTCGGCACGGATCGACGGCGCCCACATGTGCAGAGTGTTGGTCGCGAACTCGCCGGGCCGGACATGGGTCCACTCCAGGCCGGACTCCTCGACTGCCCGCTCGACCGGCAGGTGGAAGTCGGTGTCGTAACCCGTGGTCACCGCCCCCGACGACAGCACGACGATGCGCCGCACGCCGGCCTTCACGGCGCGGGCGACTACCTCACGCGCGGTCTCCGGTGCCGGGAAGAGGTACATCCGCTCGACGCCTTCAAGCGCCTCGCTCAGCGAGTCCGGCCGGCTCAGGTCGCCGCGGACCAGGTCCACGCCGGCCGGCACCTCTGCCCTGGCCGGGTCGCGGGTCAGCGCGCGGACGTCGACGCCGGCGGACACCAACTGCGGCAGGACGTTGCGGCCAACGTAACCCGTCGCACCGGTCACAAGGATCCTCATCGTTGCTCCCAATGGCTTGTAGGGGTGGTGTCCGGTCGCGCTCACGCGTCGCGGACGACACCACGCTCGAGCGTGCGGATGACCGTCGACGTGACCTCGTGCCGCGACATCATGCCCTGGCCGGACATTTCGCAGCCGGTATAGACCAGCGACCACAGGACGTGCTGGATCCACCGCGCATCAACGGCGTGATCGAAGACCCCCTCCTGCTGACCTCGCTCGATCAGCAGGATGACCGGCTGCACGATCGGCGGCTTCTCGGGCTTACGGTTGGCGAACTCCTCCGCCAGCCGTGGGTCGCCGAACAGGAACAGCAGACGGTCGCCGAGCTCCACCATGGCCGCCACCAGGCGGCGCATGGCGTCGAGCGGCTTGCCCTGCTCGACGTGCGCGTCGACGACGGCTTGCTCGATCGCCGTGTAGCAGTCGGCGACCACCGAGTTGATCAGCTCGTCGCGGTCGGGGAAGTAGCGGTGCAGTGTGCTACGACCCACGTCGGCCGCCACCGCGACGTCGGCCAGGGTGGCCGAACGATTGTGCGCGAAGACCGACGCCGCAGCGTTGAGAATCGCGCGCCGGGTTCGGTTGCGCGTTCCGGACTCCGGCACCTCCGTGACCATTGACCCAGCCTAGCAGGATAGTGGCCCAGAGCGGAACATGGGTGCAACTAATTTGGAGATCGTACTCCACGATTGGCACATCCTGATCCCACTTCTCCGGCTCGAAAGCGGAGACGGAGTCATCGAGTCCGACTCGAGCGGATCGCAAGCGCCCGGTGCGAATCTCTGGGCCTGAGGCAGCCGCCGTCCGCATTCGAGGAGACCTTCATGCGGGTCCTGTTCACGACGTTCGCTGCCCCCTCGCACCTGCAGATCCAGGTGCCGATCGCGTGGGCGCTGCGCGCAGCCGGGCACGACGTCCGGATCGCGGGCCAGCCGGATCTCGCCGACGCCGTCGCGCGGACCGGCCATCTGTTCGTGCCCGTCGGCGAGCCGCTCGCCCTGTCCGAACAGATCGACCGGCCCGACGACGGCTCCGTCGACTTCACGGCACTGGCCGACCTGAGCTGCCGGCGGCCCGACCGGCGCACGCGCGAATACCTGCGCACCGCCCTGGCGATATCCACCGACGTCTACCGAGCACTGAACCCGGAGCCGATGATCGCACAGCTCGTCGACCTCGTCTTCGACTGGAGGCCCGACCTCGTCGTCTGGGACACGATGACGTTCGGCGGCGCCGTCGCCGCGATGGCCGGCGGCGCCGCGCACGCGCGGCTGCTGTTCGGACTCGACCTGATCGCCCGCGCACGGATGGAGTACCGGCGTCACGACGCACCCGACGACCCGTTCCGCGACTGGCTCGGCAGCGCGCTCGACAAGTACGGCGTCGCGTTCGCCGAGGAAGCCGTGGTCGGGCAGTGGACGATCGATCCCGTGCCACCCTCGGTCGGGCTCGCCACCGACCAGCTTCGCGTGCCGGTCCGGTACGTGCCCTACAACGGCGCGGCCACGGCGACGGAGATGACGTGCGCCCCGGCGCACCGGCCACGCGTGTGCCTGACGCTCGGTCAGAGCGGACGCGACGTGCTCGGCCGCGACCGCACCGCGAGCGCCGAACTGCTCGCCGCCGCGGCCGACATCGACGCCGAGATCGTCGCTACGCTCGACGCGCGGCAACTCGCCGGCCTCGGCCCGGTGCCGTCAAACGTCCGGGTCGTCGATTTCATGGCCCTTGACGTGCTGCTGCCAACCTGCTCGGCGATCATCAACCACGGCGGCTCCGGCTCGATGCAGACCGCGCTGCTGCACGGCGTACCGCAGGTCGTCGTGCCCGACCTGATGTGGGACACCGAATACAAGGCCGAGCTGATCGAACGTGCGGGTGCCGGGGTGTGGATCCGGGACCCGGACTTCCCCGCGCCGGCCCTGGCCGCGGCCGTCCGCCGTGTCTTGATCGATCCGTCGTACCGCGAGGCGGCGGCGCGGCTGCGACGCGAGGTGCTCGGCGCCCCGACACCGGCCGACATCGTTCCCGCCCTCGAACTGCTCACCGAGCAGCATCGTCGGCCGGTCACCGCCGGTCCGAACTGATCGTCCATCGCCCAACCGATTCGGGAGCACCGAATGTCATCCACCATGCAGGCCCGCGCACTGAAGGTCGAAGGCGCCGTCGAATTCACCCCACGGGTCTTCCCCGACGACCGCGGGATCTTCGTCTCACCCTTCCAGGAGACCGCCTTCGTCGAGGCGCTCGGCCACCCACTCTTTCCGGTGGCCCAGACCAACCACAGCCGCTCACGCAAGGGCGTGGTCCGGGGCGCGCACTTCACCCTCACCCCGCCCGGAATCGCCAAGTACGTGTACTGCGCGCGGGGCAAGACGATCGATTTCGTCGTGGACATCCGAGTCGGTTCCCCGACCTTCGGGCAGTTCGATCAGGTCCTGCTCGACCAAGAGGCGTTCCGGGCCGTCTACCTGCCGGTTGGCGTGGCCCACGCCTTCGCCGCGCTCGAGGACGACACCGTCGTGTCGTACATGCTCTCCGACGGCTACGTCGAGGCGCACGAAAAGGCGGTCAACGTGCTGGACCCGGCGCTGAATCTGCCGCTGCCGACCGGCGTCGAGCGGGTGCTCTCCGATCGGGACAGGTCCGCGCCCACGATCGAGGAGGCCCGCAGACTGGGCCTGCTACCGGACTACGCACAGTGCCAGAAGCTGGAGAGCGAACTGTTCGCCGCGCCCCGGGGTCGCGAGTGAGCACCGCGGTCGCGGTACTCGGGGCCACCGGTGGCGTCGGGCAGCACGTGTGCTCGGCGTTCCGTGCCTCCGGTGACCACGTGCTCGGCATCGCCCGGCGCCCATCCGCGGCGGGCTCCGCCCTCCGCCTCGACCTCGCGGAGGCTGCGCCGGCGCAGCTCGCCGCAGCGTTGACCGCACACCGCACCGAGATCGTGGTGAACGCGACGGGGGGCTGGGTCCTCAGCGCCGAGGCGATGCACCTCGCCCACGTCCAGATCGTCGAACGGCTGGTCGCCGCCAGCACACTCATGCCCGATCCGCCGCGCATCGTCCACATAGGCACCATCCACGAGTACGGCCCGGTGCCGGCCGGGACACTGATCGACGAAAGCCGCACGCCGGAGCCGCAGACCGGATACGCCCGGACGAAGCTGGCCGGTTCACAGGCGCTTCTGAACGCGACCGCCGCCGGCACCGCACGGGGCGTGGTCCTGCGCGCGGTCAACGTGTGCGGGCCGGGCACGACTTCCGCCAGCTTCCTCGGCGCGGTCCTCGACCGGATCCGCGACGTCCGGCCGGGCGACCGCGTGCCGATGACGATTGCCGACGCGCGCCGCGACTACCTCGACGTGCGGGACCTCACCGACGCGGTCGTCCGGGCGGCCCGCGCGCCCGAGAGCACGGTGGGTCAGGTCATCAACGTCGGCCGCGGCGAGGCGGTCGCCATGCGGCAGCTCGTCGACTGGCTCCTGGCCGCGGCCGGACTGCCGCCCGACACGATCGACGAGCAGGGCGCCGCGGTGCAGAGCAAGGGCGGAGACTGGACCCGGGCGGACAACCGCCGGGCGGCGCGGCTGCTCGGCTGGCAGCCGCGGACCGCGCTCGACGCGTCGCTGCGCGACATGTGGCACGACGCGGCAAGGCGGTACAGCGAAGCTTGAGGGCACCACGAGCGCGCGTTCCTAGCTTGTCCGCATGACGGCGACCAGCACAGACGACGCCCTCGGCTCGACCCTCATGACACTGCGCGGCTTCCAGTGGGTGTACGGGGCCCGGCAGGACCCCTACGCCCTCCTGCTCCGGGCAGAGAGCGACGACCCCCACGAACTCGGCCGGCGCGTACGCGCGAACGGTGCGCTGACCTGGAGCAGTGCCGAGGCCTGGGTCACCGCGACGCACGCCTTGGCCGTCCGGCTCCTCCGCGACGAGCGGCTCGGGCTGCGCAAACCGCCGCCCACCGACAGCGCACCGTCGTGGGCCATGCCGACCCTCGACGACGTGCTGCCCCTCGACGACGTGGGGCTCCAACTCGACCGGACGGACTGCGAACGCTTCGGGCGAAGCGTCGCGGCCGCACTCGCCGCACCACGCCTGAAAAAGGCACACACGGAGATCACCGTCCGGATCGACCGGCTGGCCGCCGGCCTCAACGGCACGTTCGACCTGACCTCGGACTACGCGGTGCCCGTCGCCACCATGGCCACCTCTGTCCTGCTCGGCGTGCCGGCAGCGCACCAGGAGGAGTTCGCGCGGCTGTGTGCGGGCGCCGCGACCGCCCTCGACGCCACGCTGTGCCCGCCGCGGTTGGACACCGCCCGGCTGCTGCTCGACTCGATCGCCGGGCTGCGGGAACTGCTCGTCTCGCTGCCGACCGGCGCCGGTGACGACCTGCTCGGCGAGCTGACGCGCACCGAGCCGGACAGCGTCCTGCCGGTGGCGCTGCTCCACTGTGCCGTCGGCGCCGACCTTACGGCGACGCTGATCGCCAACACCATGAGCGCGCTGCTCGCCGAGCCTGGGCGGTGGACAGCCGTGGCGACGGATCCGGGTCTCGCTGCCGCCGCGGTACGCGAAACCCTGCGCTTCGCGCCGCCCGTCCGGCTGCAACGCCTCGTCGCCCGCACCGACCTCGATCTGGACGGCACCGCGATCACGGCGGGCAGCGAGGTCGTGGTCCTGCTCGAAGCTGCCAATCGCGACCCCGCCGCGTTCGCCGACCCGGACCACTTCGATCCGGGACGCGAGCCGGCTGCCGAGATCCTCTGGGCGCACCCTGCGATGCCGGCCGGCGTCGTCGCCGAGACGGTACGCCGGCACGCCACCGTCGCCGTGTCCGCCCTCGCGGCACACCTGCCCACGTTGCGTGCCGCCGGCGAGGGCTACCGGCGGCTGCGGTCCCCCGTGACCGGCAGCCCGCTGTCGCGGCCCGTCGTTGCGTGAGCGAGAGGAGGCGCGGACATGCGAGTACTCATCACCTGCTTTGCCGTCGACAGCCACTTCAGCGGATGCGTGCCCCTCGCCTGGGCCCTGCGCACCGCCGGGCACCAGGTTCTCGTCGCCGGACAGCCGGCGCTCATCGAGGCCGTCGTGCGTGCCGGACTCACCGCGGCGCCGGTCGGCGTCGACCACGCCCACGATCAGATGCTCGCCAAGGTCGGCGCTGACATCCTCGCGCTGCACGACGACCGCGACTACCTGGAAAAGCGCCACGACAGGCTGGGCCTGGAGTTCCTCAGGGGCCACGAGACCGTGATGACTGCGCTGTTCTACTCCAAGGTGAACAGCGACTCGATGATCGACGACGTCGTAGACCTGGCCTACGGCTGGCAGCCGGACCTGGTGCTGTGGGAGCCGTTCACGTTCGCGGGTGCGGTCGCCGCCCGGGTCACCGGCGCGGCGCACGCCCGGCTGTTGACGATGCCGGACATGTTTCTCAGCACCCGTGAGCGACACCTGTCCATGCTCGACCGGCTACCTGCCGGGCGGCGCGACGACGTGCTCGCGTCCTGGCTCGACTCGACCCTTGCGCGCTACGGTCACGGCTTCGACGAGGAGATCGTCACCGGGCAGTGGTCCATCGACCCGATGCCCGAGGGCATTCGGATCGACACCCGGCAGCCGACCGTGCCGATACGCTACATCCCCTACAACGGCCAGGTGCCGTCGATCGTGCCGGACTGGTTGCGCGAGCCGCCCGGCAGGCCGCGTCTGTGCGTGACGCTCGGCATGACCGCCCGTACCAGCAACTGGTCGAACATGATCGCCATCGAGGACCTCTTCGAGGTCGTCGCGGAGCTCAACGTCGAGGTGGTCGCCACGCTCTCCGCCGAGGAGCAGGCCCTCGTGCCGGACGTGCCGGACAACGTCCGGCTGGTCGAACACGTGCCGCTCGACGTTCTGCTGCCGACGTGCGCCGCCGTCCTGCACCACGGGGGCCTGGGCACCTGGGCGACTGCTGCAGCGCTGGGCGTACCGCAGTTGTCGCTCGGATACATGTGGGACGCGGTCTACCGGGCCCAGCGCACCGAGGCGCTCGGTGCGGGACTGGCCCTGCACTCCTCCGACCTCACCCCGGCGAGGCTGCGCGGCCTCCTGGCCCGAATCCTCGACGAGGGCTCGTTTCGGCACCGGGCCGGACAGCTGCGCGAGGCCATGAGTGCGATGCCCTCGCCGAACGACGTGGTTCCAATGCTGGAGAAGCTCACCGCAGAGCGCGGGTGAGGCGCCGCAGCGCCGGCACCAGTTCGGCCGGTGCCGGCGCGGCGAGCATCTCGACCCGCAGCCGGGCGGCCGCGGCCGCGAAAGACGACTCCTCGAGCACTCTCGACAGCAGTGCGCGCAGCTCCCGCGCCGTGCACTTCTCGGCGCTGCCGCACAGTGCCGCTCCCGCCTCCGCCACCCGCCACGACTTCAGGTGGTTGTCGAGCAACACCGCCGGCACGATGACCTGGGGTACGCCGTGGATGAGTGCGGTCTGGGAGGTGCCTGATCCGCCGTGGTGGATGATGGCGGCGCAGGTGGGCAGGAGCACGTCGAGGTTGACGAACTCGACGGTGCGGACGTTGTCCGGTATGGGGTGGCCGGGCGGGATCTGGCTGTTGCTCAGGGTGGCGATGACGTCGACGTCGAGGGTGGCGACGGCGTCGAGGAGTTCGGTGACCGCGGTCCGGTCCCCGCCGAGGGTTTCGCGGAACGAGCGGCCCAGGGTGAGACAGACCCGGGGCCGGGTCGGTGGCTCGCGTAGCCAGTCGGGGACGGTCGCGGGCCCGTTGTAGGGGGTGTAGCGCATCGGCAGGTAGTGGTGGTCGACCGGCAGCCGGAGGGAGGCCGGGACGGGGTCGATGGTGAACTGTCCGAGGACGGCTTGCTCGGTGAACGGGTGGCCGTGTCGGGCCAGGACGTCGCCGAGCCACTCCTGCAGCGGGTCGTCGCGCAGGGCCGGCACCCGCCCTCGCAGCAGTTCGAGGTAGGTCGACCGCATGTGCCCGAAGACGTCGAGACCGAACAGCAGCCGCGCATGGGCGGCGCCGCTGGCGATCGCCGCGACCGAACCGGCGAAGGTCACCGGGTCGCGGACGACGAGATCCGGACGCCAGTCCTGGGTGAACGCAACCAGATCATCGATCATCCCGGCGGAGCAGGACAGTTGGTGGTCCAGCGACGTCCAGGCGGTCAGCACGGACTGGACGTAGTCGTACGTGAGCCGCTGCCGGCGCAGCTCGCACAGGTCGAACAGCTCCCAGCGCATCCGGCCGCCCGGGCCCCACAGCTCGTCGCCGGTGAACTCCCACCGCTCGGCCACCTCTTCCACGACGTCCTGTGACCACCGGTCCGCGCCGAGCGGCGGCCCGACCGCGACGGCTGTGAGCCCGGCGCCGGTGATCGCCTCCGTGAGATCCGGCTGGCTCGCCACCCGCACGTCGTGGCCGGCCGCACGCAATGCCCACGCCAGGGGCACCTGCGCGTGCAGGTGCGTCGGCGCGGCGATGGTCGTGAAGAGCACCCGCATGCCGGACACCTTGGACGTCACGGCTCGTGCCGGCCCTGAGCCCCGATGGAGCAGCGGGTTCAGCGCCGGTCCACCGATCGTCGACCGCCCCGACAGCGGCGATCGCCACGATGTGGCTCGGCACGAAGGACGGGAGAGAACATTGACGCAGGACAGCCTCGCTGTCGTTACCGGCGCGACGAGCGGCATCGGACACGCGGTCGCGACGTTGCTCGCCGAACGCGGATCGGCGGTCTACATCTGCGCCCGCGACGGCCACGCCGTCGACCTGACCGTCAAGGAGCTGCGCGCGAAGGGTCACGACGTCGACGGCCAGGCGTGCGACGTCCGCGACGCCGGCCAGGTGCGGGCGTTCGTCACCGCGGCCGTCGAACGGTTCGGACCAGTCGGCGTACTCGTCAACAACGCCGGCCGCAACGGCGGCGGGGTGACCGCCCAGATCACCGACGAACTGTGGCTCGACGTGCTGGAGACCAACCTCACCAGCGTGTTCCGGATGACCCGCGAGGTGCTCACCACCGGCGGCATGCTGGAGCGCGGGTGGGGACGTGTCATCAACATCGCGTCGACCGGCGGCAAGCAGGGTGTCGTGCTCGGAGCGCCGTACTCGGCGTCGAAGCACGGCGTCGTCGGCTTCACCAAGGCCCTCGGGTTGGAGCTGGCCAAGACCGGCGTGACGGTCAACGCCGTCTGCCCCGGGTACGTGGAGACACCGATGGCCGAGCGGGTCCGACGGGGGTACGCCGAGGTCTGGGACAGCACCGAGGACGAGGTGCTCGCCCGGTTCCAGGCGAAGATCCCGCTCGGCCGCTACAGCACTCCGCAAGAGGTCGCCGGCCTCGTCGGCTACCTCGTCACCGACACTGCCGCCCCGATCACCGCGCAGGCGCTCAACGTCTGCGGCGGACTCGGCAACTACTGACCCGAGGGGAGCGACGACATGTCGGAACAGCACACCGATCACCGGGTGACCGTGGCCGCACCCGTAGCGGTGATCTACGACCTCGTCGCCGACGTGAGCTGCTGGCCGGTGGTGTTCCCACCGACCGTGCACGCCGAACAGATCGAGCGCAGCGGCGACGGGGAGCGGATCCGGATCTGGGCCACCGCGAACGACGAGGTCAAGAACTGGACCTCGCGGCGGATCCTGGACCGGGCGGCACGCTCGATCACGTTCCGGCAGGACCGGCCGGCTCATCCGGTGGCGGCCATGAGCGGCGAGTGGCGGTTCGAACCGGCCGGACCCGACAAGACGGTCGTGCGGCTGCTGCACACCTACCGGGCGGTCGACGACGATCCAGGTCACCTCGACTGGATTCGGCGCGCCGTCGACCGCAACAGCGAGGCCGAACTGAGCGCGCTGGCCGCTGCGGCGGGGCGCGACGACGAGCTGCTGCTGTCCTTCGAGGACGCGGTGTCGATCAACGGAAGGGCCGCGGACGCGTACACCGTCATCGACGAGGCCGGGCTGTGGCCGCAGCGGTTGCCGCACGTCGCCCGGGTCGTCCTCGACGAGCGCGTACGCGGTGTCCAGAGCCTCGCCATGGACACCCGCACCGCGGACGGATCGGTGCACACGACCGTGTCGATCCGCATCTGCCTGCCGCCGGACCGCATCGTGTACAAGCAGCTGCAGACGCCGAAGCTGATGAGCGCGCATACCGGGTTCTGGTCGTTCCGCGAGCACAACGGCGACACCGAGATGGTGGCCGGACACACCGTCGTGATCAACGAGTCGGCGATCGCCGGCGTTCTCGGTGAGGATGCCACGGTCGCCGACGCTCGCTCGTACATCCGCGCCGCGCTCGGGCGCAACAGCGGCACCACGATGCGGCACGCGAAGGCGTACGCGGAGCAGGCCCGCCGAGGCTGACGATGCGGGTGCTCTTCACAACCTTCGCCCAGCCGACGCACCTGCACGCGCAGGTGCCCCTGGCGTGGGCGTTGCGTGCGGCCGGCCACGACGTGCGGGTGGCGAGCCAGCCGGATCTCACGGAGGCGATCACCGGCGCCGGGCTCACCGCTGTCGCGGTCGGCGAGCCGCTGAACCAGCAGGAGCAGGTGCGGGAGTTGGACGAGCAGCACCGGCGCGAGGTCGAGGAGGCGCCCGACGACGAGCCGGCGCCGGCGGACTACATCGAGTTGACCGACATCAGCGAGCTGCGCGACGAGATCCTCACCTACGAGTACGTGCAGAGGCAGCTGACGGCTGTGACGATGTTCGGCTTCCGGACGCTGTGCCCGGATCGGATGATCGACGATCTCGTCGCGTTCGCGAGGGACTGGCGTCCGGATCTCGTCGTGTGGGACTCGGTGACCTTCGCCGGTTCGGTCGCGGCGATCGCGAGTGGGGCGGCGCACGGGCGGCTGCTGTTCGGCCTGGATCTGGTCGGCCATGTCCGGCAGCGGCACCTGGAGCTGCTGCGAGGGCGGGTGCCGGCCCTGCGCGACGACCCGCTGCAGGAGTGGCTCGGCGACGTCCTGGCCCGACACGGCCACCCGTTCACCGAGCAAGCCGTCCTCGGACAGTTCACCATCGACCCCGTCCCGGCCTCCCTCCGGCTGCCGGTCGACCACCACTACCTGCCGATGCGCTACACCCCCTACAACGGGCCCGCGACCGTCCCCGACTGGCTACGCGAGCCACCGACCCGGCCCCGGGTCTGTCTCACCCTGGGCCGCTCGTTCCGCGAAACCCTCGGCGGGGACCGGACCGCGGTCACCGAACTCCTCGACGCCGTCGCCACCCTCGACGTCGACGTCATCGCCACCCTGAGCAGCAGCCAGATCCCGCCCGGCCACCCCATACCGGACAACGTCCGCACCGTCGAGTTCGTCAACCTCGACGTGCTCCTGCCCACCTGCGCCGCCATCATCCACCACGGCGGATCAGGCACCTCCCAGACCGCACTCATCCACGGCGTACCCCAGGTCATCGTGCCGTACAAGCTGTGGTGCAACGGCCCGCGGGCCGAACGCATGGAGCGTGCCGGGGTGGCGGTGTGCGGGGTCGCGGGACGGTCCGCGGCGAGCGAGGTGCGGGCGTTGATCCGACGCGTCCTCGACGAGCCGTCGTTCCGGGCCTGCGCCGGCGACCTGCGCCACGAGATGCTCGCCGCTTCGACCCCGGCGGAGCTGGTACCGGTGCTGCGGCGGCTCGCGCAGACCTGAACCGGCCGCCTCCCTGTCGGCTGCGGCCGGTTCACGGCCGGGCTCAGACCACCCGGACTTCCGGCACATACAGGATCCACTTGCCGCCGGCCTTCCGGAACTCCTGCTCCTTGGCGATGATCTCGTCGGCGTGGTTCCAGGCGAACAACAGCGCATAGTCGGGGTACGGGGCGGCGAACGCATCCCGCGACCGCACCGGGATGTGCGAACCGGGGGTCAGCCGGCCCTGCTTGTTCGGCGTCGTGTCGGAGATGAAGGAGATCAGGTCGGGTCCGATGCCGCAGTAGTTCGTCACCGTCGCGCTCTTCGCGGTCGCGCCGTAGCCGACCACCGTCTGGCCGTTGGCCTTCAGCTGCCGCAGCAGCGTGGTCAGTTCCTCCCTGGCCTGCTCCACCCGGCCGACGAACTGCTTCAGCGTACCTTGCCCGGCGAGGTCACGGCCGTGCTCCTCGGCCACCAGCGCGGCGACCCTAGCGGAGGCTGGACGGGCGCCGCGCCGCGCGATCGTGTACCGCACTTCGCCGCCGTGCACTGGCAGCCGCTCGACGTCGACCAGTTCGAACCCGAACCGTGCCGCCATCGCCTGCACCGACACGGCCGAGAAGAAGTAGAAGTGCTCGTCGTAGATCTGATCGAACGAGGTGCGGTCGACGATCTCGGCGAGGTACGGGTCCTCGAACACGAAGATGCCGTCGGGTGCCAGCAACTCGTCGACGCCGCGGAAGATCGAGTCGAGGTACGGGATGTGGCAGATGGTGTTCGCGGCGTAGATCACCTGCGCCGGCCCGGACGCGGCCCGGATCTGCTGTGCGGAGGACTCCTGGAAGAATTCGGTGGTCACCTGTACGCCGTAGGCGCGGGCGACCGCGGCGACGCTCTGCGAGGGCTCGACGCCCAGGTGCCGGATCCCGGCGTCGGCGATGACCTTCAGCATGACGCCGTCGTTGCAGCCCAACTCGACCAGAAACGCGTCGTCGCCGGTCAGCTCGGTGTCGATGAAGTGCTTGGCGGTCTGCTCGAAGTGCTTGCGCATGGTGGCCGAGCCCGACGACAGGTACGGGTAGTGCCCGTTGAACATCAGGTGCCGCGGAACCTCCTCGATCAGCTGCACCATCGAGCACTGCCCGCACACTCCGACGGCCAGGCGGAAGAAGAACTCGTCGCCGACGTAGTCCGGCTCCAGAAAGCCGCTGGACAGCGGCTGCGGGCCGAAGTCACAGAACTCGCGCAGTTCCCCACCGCACGTCCGACAACTCAACATGACCGGTATCCCCATTCTCGTGCGGCTGCTGTCGATCCGGTTACCGTCGGCCAAGGCGCTGGTCGTCAGCTCAACGACGACTGGACGGCGGCTAGCGGGCCGGCCTCCGCCGGTTCCCGGTACTCCTCGGCAAGCAGCGCGGCGGCGAGCTTGCGGTAGAAAACCGGCACCGCCGGCTCCTTCGGACTGAGGTGACCGCGTCCGGCAAAACGGGATCCGGCGGCCCGCTGCACCTCTTCGAGGCCACGCTGGTCCTCGCCGTTGATCACCGCGGCGTAGGCCTCGTTCCCCTCGCGGATCTGCTGAAGCTGCTCGGCGTCGGTGCCCTCGACGGTCTGACTCGGCGCCAGGATCCCGCCGCGCACCTCGGTCCGGTCGATCGCGGTCGGGATGAAGCTGAGCCAGATCACCGTCTCGCCGGCCGCGGCGAAACTCGTGCAGGGAAAGACCGAGACGTTGTAGACCTGGCGTCGCTCCTGTTCGGTCAGCCGGAGGAACTCCACATCCTGCGGCTCCTTGAACGGCACCGTGAACCGCAGCACCAGGGGTGAATCGTCGCGCACGTCGGTGTCGGAGCCGCCCGGCGTCGACGGCTGGATCGTCTCCGGGTGGAAGCCCATGACGTGATAGTTCTCGTGGACGTTCTCGACGGCGACCTTCCAGTTGCAGTGCCAGTCCTCGACGAACGAACCCACCTGCGTCATGGCGCCCAGCTCGTAATTACCCAGGTCCTCGCCGATGCGGCTCAGGTGGGTGCGCAGCGGCGGTGCGCCGCTGTCGAGGTTGACGAAGACGAAACCCTGCCACTGTTCGACGGCGAACCCGGGAAGCCGGCAGGTGCCGGGGTCGAAGGCGGGGTTCCCCCGCATGTGCGTCGCAGCGATCAGCTGGCCGTCCAGGCCGTAGCGCCACAGGTGGTACGGGCAGGTGAAGTGCTCGGCCCGCCCGGCACCGGCCGCGACGACCGGCATCATCCGGTGCCGGCAGATCGGCGACATCGCGTTGAGTGCGCCGGTGCGGTCGCGGGTCAGCAGCAACGGCTCCCCCGCGATCGTCAGCGCGAGGTAGTCGCCGGGCCCGGCGAGCTGGTCCGCCCGGGCCACCATGATCCACGAGCGGCGGAAGATCCGGTCCAGTTCCAGCTCATACAGCTCGGGCGAGGTGAACGCTCGTGGCGGCAGGCTGATCCACGGCGGCTGCGGCGTCACGTACTCACGTAACTGGTCCAGCAGGGCGTCGAGCTCGCCGCTGCCCCGGTTCGGTGTCGTCATCAGAACCCGACTCTCTTCCCGGTCGTAGGGCTGGAACTCCGGACGATCCCAGGCTGCGCTCGAAACGGACTCGGGCAGCGAGCACGCCGGGCCGGTGCGGGTCTACCGGCTGACGCGAAGGACTCGAGCGGCGCGCCGCACCCTGTGGGCGGCAGTCACCGTGACGGGAGGACGTAGTCCATGGGAGACACAGGCGCGCGAAGCATGATCGATCCGATTTCTGACGAGACCATCCGCCGCTACCGGGAACAGGGCTTCGTCCACGTGCCGGGCGTGCTCGACGCCGACGAGGTGGCCCGGTATGCCGAGGCGGCCGCCCAGCTCCTCGACAGCCACATGGAGATCTGGGACGGCGTCAACGGTGTCGAGGTCAACTACGTCGCGCAGGCCTGGCGCAAGAGCGACACGATCCGGGAACTGGCCCTTCACCCGGCGATCGGTTCGATCGCGCTGCAGCTCGCCGATGGCCCGATGCGGCTGTACACCAGCGAGGTGCTCGCGAAGGAGCCGCACAAGGCGGCGCCGACGCTCGTACACGACGACGAGACCGGGCTGCCGTTGTCGTCGTTGTCGCGGGCCTTGACCGCCTGGGTGGCGCTGTCCGACGTCCCGGTCGAGCGCGGTTGCCTGTCGTACGTGCCCCGTTCGCATCTGCGACCGCCGGAGCACCGGCAGGAGCACATGACGAGTTTCGAGGAGTTCGCCGACATCACCGACATCTGGCCGGAGTTCCCGTGGCAGCCGCGGGTGACCGTGCCACTGCGCGCCGGTGACGTGACGTTTCACCACTGCCGTACCGTGCATCTGGCCGGTAGCAACACGTCCGACGCACGTCGGATGGGCCACGGCATCGTGTACGTCAATGCTGACGCCACCTACCGCCCCGGCGTCCAGGACGGGCACATGGCGGGATTCGAGCCCGGCCAGCCGCTGGACGACGAGGGATTCCCGCTCATCACCCTGTAGCGCGGAGGGAGGAGAGGTAGCGGGCCAGGGCTACGCGATGGTAGCCCGGCCCGAAACCCAACGCCGTCACCTCCGGTACGAGCGTGCGCAGCTTGGCGATCGACGGGCAGTGCGACACTGTCGAGTCGAGGAGCACCCGCTCGGCCGTCACGCCGAGATGCCGCTCCAGCACGTCGATCACGGCCGCGATCTCAGCGCAGTCGCCCGACGCCACGTTGACGACCTCGTCGGTGACGCCGGTGGCGAGCAGCCGGTCGACGACCGTCATCCAGTCCTCGACGTGGACGATGTCGCGCCGGGCGCCTGGTTGGACCGTGACGCGTCCGGCGCGAAGCTGCCGGATGATGGCGGGCACGAGCCGGAACTCCGGTTCTCCGGGACCGAGCACGTACCCGAGGCGCAGGATCAGGTACGGAACGCCGCAGTCGCGGATCATCCCTTCCAGATCCAGCTTGTGCCGTCCGTACGGGAGGGCCGGCTCGACGGGGTCGTCTTCGCGTCCCTGGCAACCCGGCCCGCCGTACATGCTGACGGTCGAGAAGAACACCAACTGCCGGCCGTCGCGCACACAGTCCCGGAGTGTGTCGGCCACCAGCCGAGCCTCACGCTCGTGCTCGGCGTCCGGCAGCGGGTGCCTCGGTACCCCGGCAGCGAGCACGGTGACGCCGGGGTACGCGTCCGCGAGCGGCCGCAGATGCCGGGCGAGGAAACCGCTGCCGATCAGACGCATCGGGTCGGCACCGGTCACCGGACCTGGGCGAGGCGGTCATTGACCAGGTCGCCTAGCTGATTCAGCGTCCGCACCTCGGCCACCTCCTCCTCGGGCAGCGAGATACCGAACCGCCGTTCGACGGCGCTCGACGCTTCGAGCAACGCGAGGGAGTCGTAGCCCAGGTCGGCCAGCGGGACCTCGCCGAGGTCTTCGGCGGCCGCGTCGACGGGCTCCGCTTCGCCGGCGCAGGTGGCCAGGATGGTCAGCAGATCGGGAACGCTCAATCGGACGGATTGACTCATCAGCTTTCCTTTCATGGGGCACGTACAACCAGTGCGCTGTTGAAGCCCTGCCGGCCGCGGGCCAGCACCAGGGCAACCGACGCCGTCAGGGGCCGGGGGGCCTCGACCAGGTCGAGGGCGTAGTCCGCGACGACGTTCACGGTCGGCGGGATGACCTTGTCGCGCAGCGAGAGCAGCGCGGTCGCCACGTCGAGCGGGCCGGCGCCGGAGTACAGGCGACCGGTCATCGTCTTGGGCGCGGTGACCGGGACGCCACGCGGGCCGAAGAGGTCGACGATCACCTCGGCCTCCGCCCGGTCGGCGTCCGCATCGCCGGCTGCGTCGGCGAAGACCACGCCGACCTCGTCCGGGCCGACCCCGGCGTCGGCGAGGGCCGCCCGCACGGCACGCCCGAGGTTGCCCGGACGACCCGAGCCCGGTGAGGGATCGAACGTGGCGGCGTACCCGGCGATCTCGCCGTAGACGTGGGCACCACGCTCGCGGGCACAGTCGCCGTCCTCGACGGTGAGGATGGCGCCGCCCTCGCCGGGCACGTGGCCGTTCGCCTTGCGGTCGAAGGGAAGGTAGGCATGGCGCGGGTCGTCGGCGGTGGACAGCATGCCGCTGGAGATCAGCGCGGCCAGCCCGTACGGGGACAGCGCGGAGTCCATCCCGCCGGTGAGCACGAGCGGCGCGCCCTTTCGGACGGAGCGGCGGGCGTGCGCGATGGCGTCGAGACCACCGGCCTGGTCGGCGACGAGTACACCGATCGGGCCGCGCATGTCGTGCCGGATCGAGATCTGGCCGGAGTTGACGGCGTAGAACCAGGCAAACGACTGGTAGACGCTGACGTGGCTCGGTCCGTCGGCGCACAGGTGCTCGAGCTCTTTCTGTCCGAACGCGAATCCGCCCGACGCGCTCGCGGTCGACACGCCGAGGTCGGTCGCGGCCAGCGCCGACCGGTCGATGTCGGCGTCGGCGACCGCCCAGTCCGCGGCGGCCAGCGCGAACCTGGTCATGCGATCGGTCTGCGGCAGCAGCCGGCTGGGCAGGTGGTTCCCGGCGTCGAAGCCGGTGACCACGCCGCCGAGGCGGCTCGGGTAGTTCTCGACGTCGAACAGGTCGATTCTCCCGATCGCGCTGCGGCCCCGCAGGGTCGCCGCCCAGTAGTCCCCGGCACCGACGCCGTTGGGCGCGACGACGCCGAGCCCTGTCACCACGGCGGTGCTCATGCTGCCACCGCCTCGGGCGCGGCGAGCACCATCGCGCTTTGGAAGCCGCCGAAGCCGCTGCCCACGGTCAGCACTGTGGAAAGCTTGCGCTGCCTGGCCTCGCGTGGCACGTAGTCCAGGTCCAGCTCCGCGTCGGGGTGGTGGAGGTTGGCCGTCGGCGGCACGACGTCGAACTCGATCGCCATCGCGCTGGCGGCGACCTCGATCGCTCCGACGGCGCCGAGCGAGTGTCCGATGACCGGCTTGATGGAGCTGATCGGCACGTCGTAGGCGTGCATGCCGAGGCCCCGCTTGAGCGCCTCGGTCTCGTGGCGGTCGTTCTGTCTGGTCGCGGTGCCGTGCGCATTGACGTAGTCGACGGCGGTGGCCGGGATGCGGGCGGTGTCGAGGGCGGCTCGGATCGCCGCGGCCATCTCCTGCCCGTCGGGCCGCAGGCCGGTCATGTGGAAGGCGTTGCCACGGGAGGCGTACCCGCGGATCTCGGCGTAGATGTGCGCGTCGCGGCGGCGCGCGCTCTGCAGTTCCTCCAAGACCAGGACCGCCGAGCCCTCGCCGAGCACGAACCCGTTACGCGTACGGTCGAACGGCCGCGCGGCGGTGCCTGGATCGTCGTTGGTGTTGGACGTGGCCTTGATGGCGTCGAAGCAGGCAACCGTGATCGGCGCGATCGGCGCGTCGGTGGCGCCGGCGATCATCATATCGACCGATCCGTCGCGGATGAGGTCCCAGGCGTGTCCCACCGCGTCGATGCCGGAGGTGCACCCGGCCGACACGACGGCGTTGGGTCCTTCCGCGCCGGCGGCCCAGGCCACCTCGGCCGCCATCGAGCTGGGCACGAAGTAGTCGTACAGGTCGGGGCCGGCGAGCCGGTGGTCGACGAGCCAGTCGCGCCCTTCGTGGCTGACCGCGCGGTAACGCTCCTCCAACCGCAGCGTGGCGCCAACGGCGGTACCGAGACTCACCCCGACCCGGTGCGCGTCGTCGCGGTCGACGACGAGGCCGCTGTCGCTCATCGCCTCCCGCGTGGCGGTGAGCGCGAACAGGGCGGCCCGGTCCAAGCGCCCGATGTCGTGCTCGCTGAAGCCGTACTGGAACGGATCGAAGTCACACTCGGCAGCGATCCGCGACCGGAAGTCGGCGGAGTCGAAGGCGGTGATCAGGCGGGTCATCGGGGTGCCCGCCACGATGCGTTCCCAGAAGGCCTTCGCTCCCAACCCGCCGGGCGCGACGACGCCGATCCCGGTGATGACGACCCGACGTTGACTCACGCAGACTCCCCCGCTCTTGCGGACCTGCTCATTGGTGCCGGTCTCCTACGATCGACGATGGAGTCGCGGGCTCGAGCCGAGGTCGAGCGTGTCTGGAGCGGGTGTCTCTCTCAGCCCGCTGCCGTTGGCCGGTTCGCTGCCGTGAGTCGTTCGAGGAGAGCTACGACCTCGCTCGGCGCGGGCATGGCGAGCGCCTCCGATCGCAGGCGTCGGGCCGCCGCCGCGATCCCCCGATCGTGAAGCGCCCGGCCGACCAGGTCCCGCAGGCCGGTCAGGTCGTTGGCGTACAGGCCGGCACCGGCCCCGGCGAGACGGCGTGCCTTCAGACCGGTGTCCCACAGCATGTCCGGCACGACGACCTGCGGAACGCCGTGCACCAGCGCGGTCTGGAAGGATCCCGCTCCACCGTGCGACACGACCGCCGAGCACAGCGGCAGCAACACGTCCAGCGGCACGAAGTCCACGACCCGCACCCCGTCGGCCTCGACGTCGTCGAGGGTGGCGATCACCTCGACGCCGAGGTCCGCGACACCCTGGAGGATCCGGCCGACGGAGAGCCGATCGGTGCCCCACACCTCGCGATGCGCCATGCCCAGCGTGATGCACACGCGTGCGGTGCCGGCCTCCAGTTCGCCGATCCAGTCCGGCACGACGGAGGCGCCGTTGTAGGGCACGTACCGCACACCGACGCGCGGCAGTCCGGTATCCAGCGCGAGCGAGGACGGAACCGGGTCGAGGGTCCACTGACCGACCACAAGGTCCTCGGTGAACCCGGATCCGAACCGGCCGAGCCACTCGGCGAGAGGGTCCTCGCGCAGGATCGCGGGACGGGCCGCGAGAGCCGCGAGGTAGTGCCGGCGCAGGTTGCCGAGGACGTCGAGGCCGAACAGGAAGCGGGCGTGCGCGGCACCGCACGACTTCGCGGCAATCGCGCCGGCGAAGTACATCGGGTCCCAGATCACCAGGTCGGGGTGCCAGTGCGCGGTGAAGGCGACGAGTTCGTCGAGCGCCCGGCGCGGCATGGTGTTCTGCAGGACGACGTTCGTCCAGGCGGTCAGGGTGCCGTGGAGATAGTCGTAGGTCAGCGACTCGGTGCGGGTTTCGCTGATGTCGAAGGTGTCGAGCCACGACCCGGCCTCGCCGTCGGCGGGCGGGCGTTCCTCCTCGCGGGCCTCCGCGTCGCGAACGTGCTGCGCGACGTCGAGCATGTCGCCAACCGGCACGGCGGTCAGCCCTGCACCGAGGATGTCCTCGGTCGCGTCGGGTTGGGTCGCCATGCAGACCTCGTGCCCTGCGGCACGCAGCGCCCAGGCGAGCGGCACCTGATTGTTGACGTGGGAACTGGACGGAAACGGCGTGAACAGCACTCGCATGCGCGCACCATGCGGCCGCACGCTCGACGTGACGCTGAGCGACGCTGGAGCCGGTCAGGCCTCCAGGGGCTCCCGGATCGGCGGATCGGAGAGTCCCGCGATCTCCAGGATCCGGGCCGCCGACTTCCTGGTGCTGGCGACCGGTCCCAGCGGCGGGGCCTCGGCTGCCAGGCGGCGCCGCGTCCGGTCGTACACGTCCAGGCGCGGCGTCGACTTCATGGCGTTACCGAGAGTCGTCGCGTGCGGGCCGGGTTCCAGCATCGTGACCCGGACCCCGAAGTCGCGGCTCTCGTCGGCCAGGGCCTCGCTGAGGGCCTTCAGGGCGGCCTTGCCGGCGCCGTAGAGACCGTAGCCGCCCCGCCCCTCACCGGCTCCCTTCGATGTCACCTGGAACAGGTGACCGGCGCCACGGGCGCGCAGCCGCGGCAGCACCGCCTGCGACACCCACAGCGCGCCGAGGAAATTCACGGCGAGGTGATCATGCACCTGCTCCTCGGTGTACTCCTCGACCATTCCGGCGAGCAGCTCGCCGGCGTTGTTGAACACGACATCGAGGCCGCCGAGCTGGGCGACCGCGCGATCCACCGCGCCGAACACCGCCGCTCGGTCGGACACGTCGGTCGGCAGGGCGAGCAGCCGGCCCGGATACTTCCGGTCGAGCGCGGCCAAGGAGGTCACGTCGCGAGCCAGGCCGGCCACCCGGTCACCGGCTTCGAGGGCCGCCTCGGTCACCGCCCGGCCCAACCCGCGCGATGCGCCCGTGACGAGCCAGACGCGTTCCTCGTGTCGTGTCACATGACGACCCTGTCACACGCGGCCGGTGCCGCGCTCGCACCGCGCTCGACGACGACGGCCACGGCGCTCAGGGGAGGTCGTCGCGGGTGACCCGACGGTGCCGCACCAGCAACTCGTCGCCCGCGGCAACGAGTTCGTCCTCGCACACGCACATGATGTCCAACCGCGGCTTACCGCCCTGCGGCGTCACCACGACCTGCGTGTAGCTGCGCACGAAGAGCACACCGTCGGCGCGCGGCTCAACCGCCGCCATCGTCAGCAGGTGCCTGACCTGTTCACCCTTGTCCGCGAGCGCCGCGGCGGCGCTGCGCACGCCCGCCTCCAGCGCTTGGCGACCACGGATCGGCTCGGGCGCCGACGGCGGGACGAACACACCGTCCGGAGTGAACATGGCGGCCCACTCGGCCGCCTCGCCGGCATCGAGCAGGTGCATGTGCCGGGCGTAGAAGTCTTGGACCCGGGCGTACGTGTGGGTCGCACCCGCGGTCTGATCGGTGTCCAGCGGCATGGAGTCCTCCATCGGCTTTCTCGGCTTCCGCTCGACGGTGCCCGGTACACATCGAACTTCACTGGTTCCGGCCGCAAGCGACGCTCGACCGCCGTTCCGGCCGCCGCGCGCAGCATCGAGGCCATCCGACTGACGCGACCGCGGAGGTGCTGTGTGCGGCTGATCGACCTATCCTCAGCGATCGACGCATCGTCTGCCGAGCCCGACCCGGTGGTGCACAAAGTGCTCACCCCGCGCGAGGGCGCCGAACACATGTGCGCCGAGATGCGCAAGCACTTCGGTGTCGACTTCGACCCGCACGAGCTGCCCGACGGCGAGTTCCTGTCCCTCGACCGCCTCTCGCTGACCAGTCACACCGGCACACACGTCGATGCGCCGTCGCACTACGGTTCCCGTACCACGTACGGCGACGGGACGCCGAGGCACATCGACAGCATGCCGCTGGACTGGTTCTTCCGGCCCGGCATGGTCCTCGACCTCACCGACGCCGGGACGGGCGTGATCGACGTGGCCCGCATCGAGAAGGAGTTCGCGCGCATCGGCCGGCGTCCCGACCCGATGGACATCGTGCTGCTGCACACCGGTGCCGACGCCCGGGCGGGTACCCCGGAATACTTCACCCGGTTCGCGGGCCTCGACGGGCCCGCCACCCGGCTGCTGCTCGACCTGGGGGTGCGCGTCATCGGCACCGACGCGTTCAGCCTGGACGCGCCGTTCGGCGACATCATCGACCGCTACCGCAGGACCGGTGACCGGTCGGTGCTGTGGCCGGCGCACATGGTCGGGCGCGAGCGCGAGTACTGCCAGATCGAGCGCCTGGCCAACCTGGGCGAGCTACCCACGCCGTACGGCTTCCGGGTCGCGTGCTTCCCCATCCGCATCGCCGGCGCCGGTGCCGGCTGGACGCGCGCCGTCGCGTTGATCGACGACTGAGGACCGAGGTGGACCAGTGAAGGGCATCATCCTTGCCGGCGGCTCCGGAACCCGGCTGCGACCGCTGACGCTGGCCGTGTCGAAGCAGTTGCTGCCGGTCGGTGACAAGCCGATGATCTACTACCCGCTGTCGGTGCTCATGCTCGCAGGCATCACCGAGATCCTGCTCATCTCGACCCCCGCCGACCTCGTGCAGTTCCGGCGGCTGCTGGGTGACGGCGCGCATCTCGGGCTCCGGTTGAGCTACGCCGAGCAGCCGCACCCGGGCGGCATCGCCGAGGCGTTCCTGATCGGCGCCGACCACATCGGTGACGACGAGGTCGCCCTCGTGTTGGGCGACAACATCTTCCACGGGCTGCGCTTCTCCGACCTGTTGCTGGAGACTGCGCGCGAGGTGGACGGCTGCGTCCTCTTCGGCTACCCGGTACACGATCCGGAGCGCTACGGCGTGGCCGAGACCGACGGGGACGGCCGACTCGTGTCCATCGCGGAGAAGCCGGCGAAGCCACGTTCCAACCGGGCCGTCACCGGGCTCTACTTCTACGACAACGACGTCGTCAACATTGCCAAGAACATCGGACCGTCGCCGCGCGGCGAGTTGGAGATCTCGGGCGTCAACCAGGTCTACCTCGAACGCGGGCGGGCCCGGCTGGTCGACCTCGGCCGGGGCTTCGCCTGGCTGGACACCGGTACGCCGGAGTCGCTGCTCCAGGCGAGCCTCTACGTCGGCACGCTGGAGGCCCGGCAGGGCGTGCGGATCGCCTGCATCGAGGAGGTGGCGCTGCGGATGGGGTTGATCGACGCCGCCGCCTGTCACCGGCTGGGCGAGGCGATGGCTGGTTCGAGCTACGGCCGTTACGTGATGGACATCGCGGGTGAGCTGGCCTGAGCACGCCTGAGCCGGCCCGTTCCCGGGCCGGCTCCGCCAGGCGTCAGGACGGAGCCGGTCAGCGACCCAGTCGTCGGTAGCGCTCCTCCGTCGCGTCCTTCTGCGGCTTCCACCACCACCCGTTGCGGCGGTACCAGTCGATCGTGCCGGCCAGGCCGGCGGAGAGATCGGCGTACCGGGGCTTCCAGCCCAGCTCGGTCCGCAGCTTGTCGCTGTCGTTGGCATAGCGCGCGTCGTGCCCGGGGCGGTCCGTGACCAAGTCGAAGTCGTCCGCGGGCCGGCCCATCAACTCGAGGATCAGGCGCACGATCTGTCGGTTGTCGCATTCCTGCCCGGAGCCGACGAGGTAGGTCTCACCCATCCGGCCGGACCGCAGGATCGCGTCTATCGCCGTGTTGTGGTCGTCGACGTGGGTCCATTCCCGGACGTTGTCGCCCCGCCCGTAGACCTTCGGCCGGTCACCGGCGAGGACGTTGGTGATCTGCCGGGGGATGAACTTCTCGACGTGCTGGTAGGGACCGTAGTTGTTCGCGCAGTTCGAGATGGTGGCTCGCACCCCGTAGGAGCGCACCCAGGCGCGCACGAGCATGTCGGAGCCGGCCTTCGTGGCCGCGTAGGGGCTGGAGGGGTCGTAGCGGCTCAACTCGGTGAACCGCTCGTCGGAGTCCAGCGGGAGATCACCGAAGACCTCGTCGGTGGAGATGTGGTGTAGCCGCCGATCGTAGCGGCGTACCGCCTCGAGCAGGTTGAACGTGCCAACCAGATTCGTCTGCACGAACGGCGCCGGATCCAGCAGCGAGTTGTCGACGTGGGATTCGGCCGCGAAGTGCACGACGGTGTCGCTGGCCGCGACCAGCCGATCCAGCACTTCGGCGTCACGGACGTCGCCGTGCACGAACTCGATGTGATCGAGGATCGGCCGGAGGGAGCTGCGGTTCCCTGCGTAGGTGAGCGCGTCCAGCAAGATGATCCGGTATCCGGGATGACATCGGCGGACGTGGTGCGCGAAGTTCGCGCCGATGAAGCCCGCTCCGCCGGTGATCAGCATGGTCGTCATACGGGCACGCTAACGATCCCGGCCGCGACATCACTGGAACGCCGATGGACGCATCGTCCGCCCGCTCTTGAGCCTTCCTTGAGCCGGTGCCGCCAGGCTTCGGCGACCGAGTCCGCCACCCCCGAGGAGCACCGTGACACGTCGCCTCTTCACCTCCGAGTCGGTGACCGAAGGCCACCCGGACAAGATCGCCGACCAGATCAGCGACGCCGTCCTCGACGCCCTGCTCGCGCAGGATCCCCAAAGCCGCGTGGCGGTGGAGACGCTGATCACGACAGGTCAGGTCCACGTCGCCGGTGAGGTGACCACGCGGGCCTACGCGGACATCCCCCAGATCGTCCGGGACACCATCCTGAACATCGGGTACGACTCGTCGCGGAAGGGCTTCGACGGTCTGTCCTGCGGCGTGAACCTCTCCATCGGCGCGCAGTCGCCCGACATCGCACGCGGCGTGGACCGGGCGATCGAGCGGGTGGCCGGCGGCTCGGTGCACGCCCTCGACGCCCAGGGCGCCGGCGACCAGGGGATGATGTTCGGCTACGCCTGCTCGGAGACACCCGAGTTGATGCCGCTGCCGATCGCGCTGGCGCACCGGCTGGCCCGCCGGCTCGCCGCCGCGCGCAAGGATCGGACGATCCCCTACCTGCGGCCCGACGGCAAGACCCAGGTCACCATCGAGTACGACGGCTCGCGCCCGGCCCGCCTGCACACGGTGGTGGTGTCGTCCCAGCACGCCGCGGACATCTCACTCGATTCACTGCTGGCCCCGGACGTGCGCGAACACGTGATCGAGCCGGAGCTGACCGGCCTGGGCGTGGACGTCGAGGACTACCGGCTGCTGGTGAACCCGACGGGTAGATTCGAGATCGGCGGGCCGATGGGCGACGCAGGCCTGACCGGCCGCAAGATCATCGTCGACACCTACGGCGGATACGCTCGCCACGGCGGTGGCGCGTTCTCCGGCAAGGACCCCTCCAAGGTGGACCGCTCGGGGGCGTACGCGATGCGCTGGGTTGCCAAGAACGTGGTGGCGGCCGGCCTGGCCGAGCGTTGCGAGACGCAGATCGCATACGCGATCGGCAAGGCGCGCCCGGTGAGCTTCCTCGTGGACACGTTCGGTACCGAGAACGTCCCGACGCACCGGATCGAGCGCGCGATCGACGAGGTGTTCGACCTGCGGCCGGCCGCGATCATCCGCGACCTGCGCCTGCTCCGCCCGATCTACCGGCAGACCGCCGTCTATGGCCACTTCGGCCGGGAACTGCCCGATCTGCTGTGGGAGAACACCGATCGTGCGCAGGACCTCAAGGACGCCGCGGCCTGAACACAACGGCGGGAAAGCCTGCCACGCTTCCTCGGACGGCGCGCGCGTCATGACCATCCGCGTGCTGGTCGCTGACGACCAGGACATCGTCAGAGCAGGGCTCTGCATGATCCTGAACGCCCAACCGGGCATCGCCGTCGTCGGCGACGCCGCCGACGGCCGCCGGGCGATCTCCATGGCCCGTTCGCTACGTCCCGATGTGTGCCTGCTGGACATCCGCATGCGCCCGAGGTCGACGGGATCGAAGCCACCCGCCAGCTCGCCGGGGCCGACGTCGCCGATCCTCTGGCCGTCGTCGTCATCACCACCTTCGACCTCGACGAGTACGTCTACGGCGCGCTCAAGGCAGGCGCCCGAGGCTTCCTCCTCAAGGACGCCGGCGCCGAGATGCTCACCCAGGCCATCCATGCCGCCGCCCGCGGCGACGCCCTGATCGCACCGAACATCACCGCGAGGCTCCTGTCCTCCTTCGCGAACAGCCGCCCGCGCTCGGTGCCACCTGAACCTGTCGAGCCGCTGACCGCTCGCGAGGAACAGGTCCTGCTGGCTGCCGCTCGCGGGCGGACCAACAGCGAGATCGGCGATGAGCTGTCCATCAGCCTCAGCACCGTCAAGACCCACATCGCCGCCCTGATGCGCAAGCTCAACGCCCGCAACCGCGTCGAGATCGTGATGTGGGCCTACGAGACACGCCGCGTCGGCACCTGGTCGGCGCCCGCAGGCTCGAGTTGCGGAAACCAACGCTGACCACTTCGGTCTTCTCTGGGAGGTCTCCGGTCGGATCAGTAGTCAGCGCTCCGCCGTCATGCAAGCGCTGGCGATCGGGCGGGGCCGTCGTTCACTGCCCGAGAGGGCGGTAGCGGAGGTGTACGACGCCGTTTCGGAATCGGCGCTCATCGAGGAGCTCGAGGTCGACGCGCATGCCGGTCGGCAGGCCCGGCTTTCCCCCGCCGACGACCACGGGCCAGACGAACAGCTGGCACTCGTCGACCAGCCCGGCCTCAAGAGCCTGCGCCGCGAGGTTTGCACCTCCAACGGTGAGATCGCTGCTGGCCGTGGCCTTCAGTTCGTGTACCGCCTCGGGGTCGAAGCGGCGTTCGAGTCGGGTGTCTGCGGTCGACACCGCGGCGAGAGTCGTGGAGTACACGACCTTTCTCGCTGCCTGCCAGGCGCTTGCGAAGTCGGCCATGAGATCGGACTGCGCGGCCAGAGCGGCGTCGGTCTCCCAGACGGCCATCGCCTCGTACAGCCGCCGCCCGTAGAGGAACGTGCCCACGGACCGCAGGAGATCGGTGTAGAGAACGAATAGTTCGTCGTCCATCGGCAACCAGGCGAACGCGCCGCGTTCGTCCTCCATGTAGCCGTCAAGCGACACGTTATTCACGTAAATCAGCTTTGCCATGTCCCTACCTCTCGATGATCAACCGCAACAGCCTGGACGCTCATCAGCGTGGTGAACGCCTGGAGCCGGGCCACCGGCTCCTCCGGCCCAGCCAGCGCCCGGAGCCGGCAAACAGAGCCCGGCCCGCGGTCGGCGCGCTGACCGCGGCCCAGGTGGCAAGGCCGATCGGCCACCCGCACATTGCCGAAAACCGCGTGCATCACCTGCGCCGGTGCCAGCCCCAGCAGCGCGGCCCGGCCCGCGAAGTAGCCGCCCCAGCAGTCGCGCATACCGAGGGCCAGGAACGCCTCGTTCGGCACCTCGGAAAAGGTCACGGTGGCAATGGGCCGACGAGATCGAACATGCAGCGGACCTTGACGCACGGGCGCATCACCCATCACCTCCTGTGACCGCGACAGCACCCTCGTAGGCTGTCCCTCACACTGACTACGAACGCCCCTGCCCGAATCCGACAGCCGCTGCCCTACCTGTCAAACTTCCCGCGTCCGCCACCCTGCAAGCCAAGCGGGCCAGACGACCCCGCCTACCCGGCGAAAGTGCACGCTGAGCCCAGGCCGTGGCCCAGCACAGGGCCAAAGCACGGCAACTGGTGCCCCGGCTGGCGTCGACCAGCACACGAGGCCACCGACCTGACCGCAGACCACCCGCGGGCAGTCAGCCGGGGCGGAGGCGAACGCCAACCCCTCGCCGTCCTCTGCGTCTCTACGGTTCCCACACTCAGGGTGACGTCGCGCTGAGTGCGAATGCGGCGCGACCGATCGTCGTACAGGCGCCAGCTGGCGGCGGTCATCGAGACGGCGAAGAACAACGTCTTCGGGTCCGCGGTGATCTTCAGGTGGGCGAGGCCAGAGGGTGCGCCCGGGATCTCCTCCTGGCTGACCACGTTGATCGTGGCCCAAGAGTCGCCGTGGGCGATAGCGCTGCACATCTTCCACGTGTGCACGAACGGCACTCTGCCGCCCGGCATGGTGTCGCCAGCTGCTTCGACGATTTCCCGTACGTCAGCCGGCGCACAGCGGTCTTCGGATCGACACCTCTCCGCCGCGCGATTTCGCGCAGCTGCTCTATGCGGGCCTCCGCGGGTTTGCGTCCCTCCGGCGCACCGAGCAGTTCCCTGACCGCCTCGCCGCCCTTGATGTCCAGCGCAGCGAAGCGCAACCGCCGGCGGACTCGCTCGGCCCGGTCTTCCGGCGCGAGCAGCCATACCGCCGCGCTTGCGTTCTCCAAGGCGGCTCGGGCCAGCGAGTACGGGGCGTACATGTGCATGACGTGCGCGTCTTTCAGGACGGTGCGCAGGCAGTGCAGGTGGTCGACGGCGTGCGAGAGGGCGTGCCAGGCAGCCTGGCTGAGCTGGTACGGATGCATCTCCTTGTTGTCGCGGCTCAGCGTGCTGCGCTCCTGGGGGCGTTCGTGCGGCCCGGCAGGGTCCATGCGCTTCAGCCAGGGATCGATGCGGTCGAGGTGCCGGAACATCTCGGCGGACGGTGGCCCGCTACTGCCGGGCGACGGTGCGGGCCGAGTCGCCGGACGCATCGGCGGCGATCATGGGGCGGGCCACCGCGGTTACTCAGCGACACGACAACCGACTGGAGCCTGAGGTGGCTGGCACACCCTCTAGAGCGTCCTAGGACGTGGTCTCCTCGTTCATGCATGTGGAGCCGTCTTTCATCAGCCATCCTGCGATGGTGTTGTAGTCCGCATCGGTGAGGCCATGGCGTGGGTCGACACGATGCAGGAGCGCGGGAGAGCTGTGGTTCGCGGCCACCCAGGACCGGTCGGCGTCGGTGATCTCGTCGTCGACCCAGACGAACCGGCGTCCCGCGGCCCATTCGACGAGGTGGCGGGTCTTCCAGTGCAGCCGACCGTCGTCGTCATCTTCGTCCGGCCAGTCGACGATGGGCAGCTGAGGCAGGCCGAGCCGCGGCGCGAGTACCTCGTTCGCTTCGGCCATCCAGGTCGTGGCCCAGACCAGGTCGCACGGCAACGCGGCCAGGCGACGGCCGTGTTCAGGGCTGAGTCCGGCCAGCAACGGGTTGGGTTCGTCGTCCATCTGCCGCGCGGCGCCGGCGAACGGCAGGAGTGTTCCGTCCACGTCCAGGAACAACAGCGGACGCGTACCGATCCCGTGTGCGGCGAGGCGGCGTACGCTCGCCTCACCGAAATCCTCATCCGGCCAGATCTGGTCCGCGGCCCAGTCCAGCCACTGGTGCGGCGGCTCGTCGGCCTGGAAGTACGCGATCCGCGCCGCCTGGTCCATGGGGGCGGACTCCCACCAGTGCCACCAGAGCATCAGGTGCCATTCGCCGTAGCCCATGCGCCAGCCGATGCTGTACCGCTCGATCTCCGGGTGCGCTCGCCATGGCGGTAGAACCCGGCTGTGAGTGTCAAGCTGTTCGCGCACCGCGGCGTCGAGAAGTCCGCGGGTCCGTTCGTCCACTAATTAACGCTCCTTCACGGTCCGGCAGCTCAACCCGGCTCCACCCCATGGTGGGGGTCATTGCTTATCCGACGTCCGCGAGGGCCAGGTCGCGATTCAGCAGCTCTCACGAGTTGGCCGCGGCAGCCCAGGCATGGGCGCGCCAACGGCTGCCCACCCCACGTGAGCACATACGCGGTCACGCGGGTCGCCCGTTCTGTTCCCGTAGCCAGTAGGCGGCGGTTTCGCGGACGTCTTCGTTTGGGTCGTTGAGCGCCTCGCTGATCACGTTCGCGTGCCGGTAAGACTCCTTGCGCCAGCCACGCAGGGAAAGGATCGCCAGCCGTCGCACGGTGGCGTCCGGGTCCTGGCTGACCGTCTGTCCGAGTAGCGGAAGGACCCGCCTCGCGACGGCGGCACCGAGACGCCGTTCGCCGAGCACGCACACCGCGTGCCGGCGGATGACGACGTACGGCGAGGCCAGTCCGCGGATCGCTTCGTCGACCTCGCCGACGGTGATGTCGCAGTACCCCCGCCCTGGCTTGAGCTCCTCGGCCAGCGCCGGCACATACGCCGGCCGGCGCTCGATGACGTCCTGCAAGGGCCGGTAGTCCAACCGCCGTGCGATGACCGCCTGGTTGCGGAAGCTGGTGTACGGGGCGGCGACGGCGGTGATCACAACCTCCTGCGGAAGACGGTGGATCTGGTCGAGCACGAGATCGAGGCGGCCCAGCCGCGCCAGCGCACGGCCCGCCCACGACTGGTCCGGTCCTTCCCGCTCGGTCAGCGCCTCGTGCAGTGCCCGCAGGACGCCGCCGTCGGGTTGGCCGATGTCGGCTAGCAGCTTGGCGGCCCGCCACGCCCGGTCCTTGGCAGAGAGCAGGGGGATCAAGGCGGGAAACGCGGCCAGCCCGAGATCACGCAGCGCCACCTGGGCGTCCTCGCCGCTGATCGGGCCGTCAAACGCGTCCAGCCGGGCGACGTAGTACGCGGCGCGTCCGGCCTCCGGTAGTGCGGCGACCCGGGCCATCACGACCGCCCGCTGGTCGTACTCAGGGATGTGCCGGCTCACCTCACGTTCGGTGAGGACGCGTTTGATCAGCGTCTCGTGGTACTCGTCGTCGAGCAGCAGCACCACGAAGTCCCGGTCGGTGACGCCGCTGGTGCGAAGTGCGACCCTGGCTCGCTTACACACGCGCACGAGCATCGACAGGTACCGGCGGAACGTCGCCTCCCACTGCCGGGTCGTCCCTCGGCAGGCCTCCGCGGCCAGCTGCCGTTCCCAATCCCGGGTCAGGCCCTCGGCGAGCCACTCGTCGTCGTAGTGGTCCCAGTCGGCGGCGTTCCACCGCACATCCGTCTGCTCCTCGGCGGGAAGCTGCGCCAACGCTTCGACACTGTTCATCGCGAGGCTGGGCAGGGTGATCTGGCCATCGGTCTCGCGGTAGATCCGGTCCAACGCCGCGGCGTAGAACCGCTCGTCAGGATGTTCGGCGATGGTCGACCGGACGGCTTGCACCAGGGCGTCTACCAGCACGCGCTCGAAGCTCGCCCAGTCCAAGCCCACCGCCACCCCGCTATCCTGCCCGAAACGGCCGCTCCCCTCCCCGATGGCTGCCCCGCCAATCCCGTCCGGCCCGAGAACCGCCCGGGCCGAACCCGATGTTGGTAGCGCCCTGGCCTGGTCTTGCATCGCTCGGGATGCGGGCAGTAGGCGCGCGTGGAGTCAGTTAGCCGTTGGTCTTGGTGGCTGCGGGGACGCGGCCAAGGGCGCGGTCTTTGTGTCGGTAGGTCACGATGGCGACGACGACACCAATACCGCGTCAGAACGGCCCACTACCAGTGAAGACTCTGGCTCCACCAGGTGCGGCTGGAGTACTGAGCGGTTCAGCACCAGAACGCCTGACCCCCTGGTCGAATTGCGATGATTTTGCGGTCACCCGCGCGGCGCTCGGTCCACAGGAGCGTCGCGACGCTGAGCTGCACGGCTCGGCGGAGCGGGGATGATGCCGTCAGTACGAGTCGCGGCCGCCGCAGTCGCAGTCGCAGGCTTGGATTTGCGGCGGTGGAGCGTGAGAGTCATGACCAGCACGACCAGCGCTCCGACGATCAGCCCGAGGATCGCGCTGGCCACCGTGTTGACGAGCCAGCCGACGAGCCCGCCGAGAACACCCGTGGCGTCGTGGACGGCCACCTCCACGTGGTGCACGGCCTCGTACAGGAAGTGCAGGTTCAGCTCGTTCGTGCCCAGCAGCAGGATGTGCCCGCCCACCCACAGCATCGCCGCGGTGCCGACCACCGTCAGCACGGTGAGGACTACCGGCATCGCCCTCACCAGACCGCGGCCGAACGTGGCGACGGCGCCGGAACGTTGCGACAGGCGCAGTCCGGCGTCGTCCATCTTTACGATCAGGGCCACCACGCCGTATACCAGGACGGTTATGACGACGGCGACGACAGCCAGGATCGCCAGGCGGGACCAGAACGCCTCATCGATCACCTCGTTCAGGGTGATGACCATGATCTCCGCCGAGAGGATCAGGTCGGTCCGTACCGCCCCGGACACCAGTGTCGTCTCGTCCTGCACCTTCTCCTCGCCCGCGCCGTGGGCATCGTGATGGGCGATCTTGGCCCACACCTTCTCCGCGCCTTCGTAACAGAGGTAGGCGCCGCCGAGCATGAGGATCGGAGTGAGCAGCCAGGGCACGAACTGACTGAGCAGCAGCACCGCCGGCAGGATGATGAAGAACTTGTTGCGCAGCGACCCCAGGGCAATGCGCTTGATAATCGGCAACTCACGCTCGGCCGCCAGGCTCCGTACGTACTGCGGCGTGACGGCAGCATCGTCGACGACGACGCCCGCAGCCTTGGCGCCGGCCTTCGCGGCGGCCGCCCCGATGTCATCGATCGACGCGGCAGCGGCTCGGGCCAGCACCGCCACGTCATCCAGCAGGGCTACGAGTCCACCGGCCAAGGGAGGGGTCCTTCCAGGGTTGCGCAGAGTTCGAACTGGCCCATTCTCGCTCAGGTCCTTGCGCGCGGCACGCCACCGCCCGGGTCTTATATCGGGCGAGAGCTCGACCCAGTACGTGGCCGTAGAAGTACCTGCGTGTACTTCTGCCTCCAGTTCGCGGGTAAGGCCGTGTTCGGCGAGCAGTTCGGCGAGGTCTCCGGCGGCGAGTTCGTTGCCGGCGTCCAGGCGTTTGCGGTGCAGGCCGATGGCCTCCTCGATGCGACCGTGTTCGGCGAGCAACTTGGCCACACTTGCGGCAGCGCCCACCGCCGCCCCGACGGCGCTCGAAGGACCCACAATCGCCGGGTGCGACGCCAAACTGGCGCGCTACCGGGCGGCGCTCGACGCCGACGCCGACCCAGGCGTCGTTGCCGGCTGGATCGCCGAGACCCAGGCAGAACGCGAACACGCCGAACGGCACCAGCACACGCCAGCCGAAGAGAAGACCAACGCCCCTGCCCGCTACAGCGAGGAGCAGATCATCGCCGTCGTCGAGGAACTCGGAGACCTCGTGGCCGCCCTACGGAACGCACAGCCGGAACACAAACTGGAGGTCTACCGCAGCCCGTTACAAGATCATCCGTTGCTTCAGGCTCCGCCGGAGGCGGATCGCAGAGAAGAGACTCTGTGGCGGCCTGAGGTCTACGACTAACGGTCAAGCTCGGGTTGGCGCCCGCGCGTCACGACGTGCGGGCGAAGTAGCGGTCCTGCGCTACGGACTGCCCCGCAAGTGAGTGGGCAGAAACCGCTGGTTCGGCGACGGGCGACCACGCTACGGTTCGCGGGTGAGCACCCCGCTCCGCGCGACGAGGCAATCGTTCGCGGGTCGCGATCTTCGGCACCGCACCCTGGATGGGCACTCGTTCAAGTTGTGTGACTTCCGTGGCGCCGACCTTCGGGGCGCGTCTCTTCGCGGTGTCAGCTTTGCCGGCTGCGATCTGCGGGGCGCCGACCTGCGTGACACCGACCTGTCCTACGCGCGGTTCGGCTACGTCAGGACGCACGATCCGGAGTACGGACGCACGGACGTCACCGGGGCACGGTGGGACGGAGCCGACCTTCGAGGCGTCACCGCCGAGCGCGTCATTGGGTGGCCGAACGATCTCTAGATTCCGGGGTTACGTCCAGTTGATGTTGGGCCACCGAGCTGTCATCGCGTTCACCCGCCTAACCGCGCTACCCCAGCTAGCTGGCCCTGTTGCTGGACGTGCGCATCGTTGGGTGGCGTTTGACGGCCTAGAACGGATTGAGTAAGGGCTCAGCAATCTCGTGCTGGCTTGGCCGTGACGCCAGCGCGTGGACGCCATCCGCGATGGCCGTCACTACAACTCACGCCATCCTCCTGCCCGGCCAGGGTCGCCCGTCCGGACGAACTCCTCGACGACCTGCCAGGCGCCTTCGAGGTCGAGAATGAAGTCCGCGGCGAACTCGACCAGGTCGTCCAGCACCAGTACCTGCGCATTCATGCTCGCAGGTTCGTCGGCGGCCAGCAGGGATATGGCGTCCTCGCCTGTCATCAGATGGACGACCGCCGCGGACTCCGTGAACCCGAGCGTGAGCACAGGGAAAACATCGCCGGCCCGCACTTCGACGTACCCGCGCCCCTGGGTCCGCAGTCCATCGAACCGCTCGATGAGGCCAGCGATGCCCGAGCGCTCCACCGCTGCGAACGTCCCTGTCGTCGGAGACGTAGCACTCCACGAAATGTTCACCCGGCAACCCCCTCGATGATCACGACGACCCGCGCCCGTAGCTATTTCTCGTAGGGGTCCCAGTGAGCGGCGTAGTGCAGCAGCGAGCGTGCCAGCTCGGGATGGGTCGCCGCCCAGCGATTGTCGAACAGGATCCACTGGTCGAACCCGAAGAAGCCGTCGATGTATCGGGCGACCTGCGCGATGTGCGCATCCAGCCGTATCAGCGATTCGGCGAGACGCTCCGTGTGCAGCAGGTCGGTTATCTCCTGAAGAACGGCTTCATGCGCGGGGGCTCGGTCGAGACTGGCAGGTGATGGGGCGTAACCTGGCAGCTGGGCGTAGCGCTCCAATGCCCGACCCATATCGTGTTCCCCGGGAGCGACAAGCGCCCGTAGCAGCCGGACGTCGTGTGGCCATCGGTGGCTGCCGGGGCCATCGACGGCCAGGTGGGTGGCGAGGTCCGGCAGGCTCACGCCGGGAAACTGGATGGCACCGGTCAGATCCAGGTTCCGGTATAGGTCAGGCGACTGCCAGCACAGGCGGACCGAGAAGGTGCAGTCCGTGCCGGGCGGGGCGAGCCGGACGCTGCGGACGGGAACGCTGTGGCGGAAGACGGTCTCCGACCCGCCCGCGCCGGTGGGCAGCGGCCACGTGTCGTGCAGGAGGAACGCGAGCCGGTCAGGTGAGGCAGACGCCGCGTCGTCATCGACGAAGTAGTACGCGAGATCCACCTCGTCGTCATCGGTGCGAACCCTCAGGGCGTGCTCACCGAGCCGAATGAAGTCGCCCTTGTCGTCGCCCTCCACCCACAGGTACTCGGTCAGCAGCTGCCGCAGCTCGTCCACCGACTCCGGCGGCGGCAGGTTACGCTCCCCGGCCGCCTCAAAGATCGACTCCAAGCCGTACACATCGCCGCCCAGCTCACTGTCGATCCACCCCGTCGGGTCGTCGTGCTTCCAGCCGCGGCGAAACCAGTCGAGCACGTTCGCATCAGGCAGGGTGACAACGCGCTTACTGTATGGAGAATCCTCTCGCCAACGGCACACGAAGTACATGCGCTGACCCTAGGCAGCGGATCCGACAGGATCTTCCCGACCGCACCGAACGGCCGCTCCGGAACCACCACGCGATGACGCACGCTGTGGCGTCGCTTAGCCGGAGGCCGACGCACCTTGCTGGTACTCCGCCCACAACTCCTGCGCCTCGCGCGCCATCACCTGCGCACGGCGCGCCTTCTTCTTGCTGAAGCTTGGCGTGCCCCCGGGCCGTCGCGTCTGCCGCGATCCGCGACCGGACAGTTTCTCGAGCCGTGCCGCCTGATCCTCCAGCGCATACGACAAAATCTTGAGATTGGCGGCCCGGTTACCGGCGACGGCCTCGCGAGCGACCGCGATCGCTTCCTCGCCGAGCGCCAGCGCCTCGACCGTACGGCCGGCGTCGTCCAGCCACACCGCCTGCCGCCGCAGCATCTCCGCGTGTCGCGACAGGATTGCAGGCCGGTCGACCGTCGCTACCTCACGCTGCAGTTCAAGGGTCTCCTCGCCAACGGCCAGGGCCTCGTCGAGCCGGCCGGACCTGGCCAGGCCGTTAGCCAGGTTCAACAGCGACAGCGCCAGGTCCCGCAGGTGTCCGGCCCGGTTGTCCGCAACGAGTTCCCGACGCAACTGCACTGCCTCTGTCGTAAGGGCGAGGCTGGCCTGTCGATCCTCGGTGACGGCTCCCTGATTGCCCACCGCCTCGGCCAGCCTCGACAGGTATACCGCCCGGTCGACAGCGGCCAGAGCGCGATACAGCTTCACCGCCTCATCGGTCGCGGCCGCGGCCTCCGCCCGCCGGTCCATCTCGCTGAGCCGCCCGCCGTACGTGTCCAGACACGAGGCGAGGAGCGGATGATGCACCTCGGGCTGGGCTGCGACAAGTTCACGACTCAGTTCGACCGCCTCCGCGGCCGCCGCCAGAGCCTCCGCCGTCCGTCGTACTCCCGCCAGACAAACCGCCTGGTTCTTCAGAGCAGTCGCCAGGTAGCCGAGACGCCGCGGCTGGCTGCCCGTCATCGACTCACGGAAGTGCGCGACCGTCTCGGCGCCGACGTCGACCGCTTCCTCCCACCGCCCTGCCTCGAACAGCCGGTTCGCGTGCAGGCTCAAGACCCTGCCCAGGGCGTCGTGCATTTGCGAGCCGACCGGTTGATCCACAGCCAGCCTGCGCAGCAACTGCAGGGCACGGTCGCTGACCTGCAGCGCCTCGGCGTGCTGGCCGGTCGCCGCCAACGCCATCGCGTAGGGCTCAAGCAGGCGCGACAGCAGGACGTCAGGACATACGTCCATCAACGCCAACGCCTCACGGCCAGCAGTCAGCGCCTCCGGCGTTCGGCCACAACTCATAAGTCGCCTGGCGAGCGCGTCCAGGGCCTCCGCGAGCTGCTCCTCGTGACGGCGGTCGATGGCGTAAAGCTCCCGGGCCAGCCGGACCGCCTCCTCCGCACACTCCAGCGCCTCCGTCGGCCGGCCAGCGTCCGACAAGTAATAGGACAGGTTGCTGCATGCCAGGACGAGAGTGGGCAGAACCGTGCCACGGTCCCGTGCTGTCAAGCCAGACAACATCTCCACAGCCCGGCGGCCCGTCTCGACCGCATCGTCGAAACGACCAGCGCGCGACAGCTCCACCGCCTCATCGACCACCGCCCCGACCTGGCGCAGCGAAGCGTCAACCCGCGTCCCCCGCCGCAGCCATCTACGCCAACCCGTCGACTTCACTAGGGCGAATATAGGCCCAAATGATCAGCCCGTCGGCCCCCGTATGCCGAGCCGCAGACACTTCGGGCACGCCGAAGAGGTCACCGAGCAAGTGCCCTAGCCAGCAGGTATCCGGTGGGATTCGAGTCTCAGCGCGGACTACCACCCTTCCGCCATCTACGAGTTGACGACTCTCCGCGCGGAACAGCCGCCCCGATCCGCGGCCGGGGGGCGCCAGTCGGGTTCCACCAGCCCACCTAGTGCTCTGACCACAAACGTTGGCCGGGTTGGTCATGCGGCTCGGGTGGCGCGTTGGCCCCAGCGGCGTTGTCGTTCGCTGCGGATTTCGGCACGGTGGCGGCGTTGGGCGGTCAGGACATCGGGGTGGCGTGCGTTGGCGTTGCGCCAGCGCAGGTAGGCGTGCAGGTTGCGGGCCAGGACGGTGTGGTTGGGGTGATCCGAGCCCGCAATGACGAAGGTTCGTAGCGGCCCGAAGTGCGCCTCGATGGGGTTGGCACAGGAGGCGTAGGTCGGGGTGAAGCACATCTCGACCTTGTTCCGGGCCGCCCACTGCCGGATCTTGAACCCCTTATGGGCGGACAGGTTGTCCAGGATGCCGTAGATCGGTGCGCCGTCCGGGCGAGCGGCCCGGATCGACTTCAACGCGGCCAGGGTGTTCGCCGCGGACTTGCGGGTGCGAATGACGCCCCACAACTGGTCGTCGCCGATGCTGTAGCAGCCGTGGGACTGCCGCACGCCGTGCAGCTTGTGGTAGTTAGCCGGCAGCCTACGCGGGCGACCTTTCGGCGCCCAGCCGACGCCGCCGTGCGGTCGGACCGCCAGCGGCCCGAACTCGTCGAAGGCGAACGTGCGGTGCGGAAACTGCTCGATCACCTGCTCGATACGGGCCAGCTTGGCCTCGCGGTCGGGGTCGGTGGACTCCTTCCACGTCTTGGTGCGCTGGAAGGTGATCTCGTGTTTGCGCAGTAGTTGCCGCAGCCGCTCCCGGCCGACGACCACCCGCCGGTCCGGGTTGTGCGCCAGGTGCTCGGCGAGCTTGCGCACGCTCCATCAGGTGAAGGGCCGCCCCAGCTTCGCGGGGCGGGTGTTGGCCGTCACGACGATGAACGCCTCGTCGTCGCTACTGATCCGGCGGGGACGGCCACCCGCCCACTGAGGGTCCAGGCTGGCCATGCCGATCTCGTTGAACCGGTGGATCACCTGCCGCACGGAGTCCTCGTCGGCCTGCACGAGCCGGGCGATGACTGGCACGCTGTTGCCTCCCGCAGAGGCAAGCACGACCATCGCCCGCCGCAGCCGCACGGCCGAGCCCGTGCCCCGGCGCACAAGCCGTTGCAGCCGCTGTCCTTCTTGATCACTTAGAGCTCCTAACTCTTTAAGCGTTGGAGTCGGCGCCAGCAGATGATGGCGCAGGCGAGAGTGAGGAACGCTTCGTGGATGTCGTCGCGGATCTCCCAGCGGATGCGCAGGCGGCGGAACCAGTGCAGCAGGGCGATGGTCTGCTCGACGACCCAGCGTCGGGTGCCGAGCCCAGAGCCGTGTGGGACGCCGCGTCGGGCGATGACAGGTGTGATGCCGCGGGTCCGTAGCTCGCGGCGGTACTTGTCGAAGTCGTAGCCGCGATCGGCGTAGATGCGGTCGGGTCGCTGCCGGGGCCGGCCGCGGATGCCCTTGATGCGGGGGATCTTGTCGACCAGGGGCATGAGCTGGGTGACGTCGTGGCGGTTGCCGCCGGTCAGTGCCGTGGCGAGGGGGATGCCGCCCGCGTCGGTGATGACGTGGTGTTTCGAGCCTGGCTTGCGGCGGTCGACCGGGCTCGGACCGGTTTTGGGCCGCCCTTGAGCGCCCGGACGTGGGAGCCGTCGATCACCGCCCGGGACATGTCCAACTGGCCCGCGGCGCGGAGTCTGCCGAGCAACACCTCGTGCAGGCGCTGCCACACGCCAGCGTCGTTCCAGTCCCGCAACCGGCGCCAGCAGGTCATTCCTGAGCCGAAACCCAGCTCTTGGGGCAGGTACTCCCACGGGATCGCGGTGTAGAGCACGAACAAGATCCCGCACAGCACCTTGCGGTCATCGAGAGGCTTGCGGCCCGGGAACCGTCGCCGCCGGGGCGGACGGGGCGGCAGCAGCGGTGCGACCTCGGCCCAGAGTTCGTCCGAGACGACCCACGGCGGCTGCTCACCCCTCCTCACGTTCAGACAGAACGATCCTCGCGTCCCGAGGACACGCCCAACATCATTTCGTTAGGAGCTCTAAGCCAGGCCGCCGGACGAGACGCGAGGAGGGCCGGTGGTGGAGAGCCCGTTCGGCTGGCGAGAGTTGAAGCTGGTCCTCGCGGTTGTCCTCGGCACCCTTCTGATCGGCGTGGGGATGCTGCTCACCGTTCGGCTGAACGAGGCGATCGACGAGCGGGTTCGCGTCGGCGCCGAGACGACAGGCCAAGTGGTCCACGTCGAACGGTTCAGGATCACGCGTTCGTTCTCCGCCACGAGGCTGACTGTGGACTACACGTTCGACGGCGTGCGGTATCGGGAGCGGTTCTCCAGCGAACTCGACGAGAGTGAGTTCCGCGTCGGGGAGTTACTCGACGTACGCGTCGACAGGACGGATCCGACCCGGGCTGCCACGCCCGACGGGTACGCGACGGAGGATCTGCTCCTGCAGGCGCCGACTGTCCTGGCTGGCCTCGGCCTCGTCATGATCGTGATCTCGCTCGCGCTTATCAGAACGGGCCCTCGGCGCGGCTAGTGCTCGGACCACAAACGTTCGCGGTGTTGGTGACACGCCGGGCCTGGGTGGCGGTCGGGCTGGGGTTGCGGCGTCAGGCTGTCGGGGTGGCAGAGCCGGTTCGGGTACGTCGATTAAGAGCTCCTAACGAAATGATGTTGGGCGTGTCCTCGGGACGCGAGGATCGTTCTGTCTGAACGTGAGGAGGGGTGAGCAGCCGCCGTGGGTCGTCTCGGACGAACTCTGGGCCGAGGTCGCACCGCTGCTGCCGCCCCGTCCGCCCCGGCGGCGACGGTTCCCGGGCCGCAAGCCTCTCGATGACCGCAAGGTGCTGTGCGGGATCTTGTTCGTGCTCTACACCGCGATCCCGTGGGAGTACCTGCCCCAAGAGCTGGGTTTCGGCTCAGGAATGACCTGCTGGCGCCGGTTGCGGGACTGGAACGACGCTGGCGTGTGGCAGCGCCTGCACGAGGTGTTGCTCGGCAGACTCCGCGCCGCGGGCCAGTTGGACATGTCCCGGGCGGTGATCGACGGCTCCCACGTCCGGGCGCTCAAGGGCGGCCCAAAACCGGTCCGAGCCCGGTCGACCGCCGCAAGCCAGGCTCGAAACACCACGTCATCACCGACGCGGGCGGCATCCCCCTCGCCACGGCACTGACCGGCGGCAACCGCCACGACGTCACCCAGCTCATGCCCCTGGTCGACAAGATCCCCCGCATCAAGGGCATCCGCGGCCGGCCCCGGCAGCGACCCGACCGCATCTACGCCGATCGCGGCTACGACTTCGACAAGTACCGCCGCGAGCTACGGACCCGCGGCATCACACCTGTCATCGCCCGACGCGGCGTCCCACACGGCTCTGGGCTCGGCACCCGACGCTGGGTCGTCGAGCAGACCATCGCCCTGCTGCACTGGTTCCGCCGCCTGCGCATCCGCTGGGAGATCCGCGACGACATCCACGAAGCGTTCCTCACTCTCGCCTGCGCCATCATCTGCTGGCGCCGACTCCAACGCTTAAAGAGTTAGGAGCTCTTAGCTACGGCTTTGGAGTTCGATCAGCGACACTGGGCGACCGATGGTTGGCAGTGTGATGTGCTGCTCTCCCGGCGGCTGATCGAGCCACTGCCCCGCCGCAGCTTCCTCATGAGGTGATGAGTTGCCACGGCTTGCCGAGGGCGATACGACGGAAGGCGTCGATCTCGCGCAGGTGGGCGTCGTGTACGTACGGGACGAGAGCGGCCTCGCCGGCGTGCAGGCAGGCGCGGTAGCCGATCTCGCGTAGCGGGTGCCCGTCGGGCGGTGCCGGGCTCTCGGGGTCCCAGCCGACGATGGCGCAGATGCTCTGCGCGGTGCGCCGGGTGTGCGGGCGGGCGATGGCCCAGGCCGGCTCGGGGTACATGCCGCGCAGGCTCCACAGGTCGCTGCGGTCGGGGATGGTGGGGATCTGGTCGTGGTCGGTTCTGGTCCCGGCCAGCCTGTCGAGCCGGTTGCGTAGGCTCTCGCGGCGTCCGGCGATCGCAATGTTGTCGGTCAGGGCCGACTCGGTCAGCCACGAGACCGCGTCGCTGTGCTCAGACGGGCCGAGCCCGGCGGCGGCGACGGCCTGCGCCGCGGCGGCGTCGAAGTCCTGCCAGAACTCGTGCGAGCCGACCCCGCACGGCCACCAGTCGAGGTAGCTGTCCTGGTCGGTGATCGGCTGCCGCTCGCTGATAAGCGAGGCCACCTCGGGGAAGCCGGTCGAGGTGTACCAGTCGGCCAGCTCGACGCGGCCGAGCCAGTCAGTCAGTCGCCACCACGCGTCGCGCTTTGGGCGGGAGCAGGCCGCCGCGAGGGCCAGCTGCAGCACTACGGGACGTAGGTCGTCGGCGACGGTGTCGTACAGGTCCACACCCCAAGCCTCGAGGACCGGCGAGTGGTGCAGGTCGCCGGAGTGCACGCCGACGGGCAGGCTCAGCGCCTCGGCGTAGGCGGCCACGAACGGATGGGCATCACCGGGTGTCTCGTCGTCGTCGAGTACGACCAGGCGGCCAGTGAGGGTGCGGTGGATCGGCACGTTGAGCTTGCCGTTCTTGGCCCAGTTGTAGGCGGTACGGCGCGGCACACCGTTCTGGTCGGCCCATTGGGACAGCGGGATCGGAGTCATGAACTGACGATGGCACAGATGGCACAGTGCCACCCGGGAAAGCTGTGCCATTTGTGCTATCCGCAGCAATGGGCATATCCGACAGCCGACTTTGCGGCCGGGGTGGCCAGCGGTGCTCGCCAGCGACTGCGGGCCGCCGACGCGGCCGACCTATCCCTGGTACACCTCGCCGCCGCTCTCGGCTTCCAGGCCGCGCAAAGAGCGACGTCGGCCTGGGTCGCTACCGGGTGCGTCGCAATTAGGCTGGTACCGCCGCAACGCCCGCTAAGTGTCCCAACACCACGGTGGTCCTGAGGGGGTGGCTCGTCTCGGGCAGTGGAGCGGCCGGGTGGGATGCGGGCCGGTAGCCTCAGGCGATGTCGAGCAGAGAGGCGTCGGACGGGCGGTCGGTGGCGACGGCGTTCATCACGGGCGGTGGCGGCTTCACTTTCGAAGACCATGTTGGTGCGTGGCTCGTCGCTGCGATGGCCGCTGGCGAGATGCCGCTGGGCCTCGGGGTCGCGGTCCCGGCGGAGGTGCGGTTCCAGGGCAGTGCGTCGGGGTTCTTCCTCGATGACATGGTCGTCACCGGTGACGCCACCGGTGGGCCGCGGTGGTCGGCGTCGGTCAAGTCGTTCGACATGCTGACCGGAGCCAGGCTGCACACGGAGTTCGTGGAGGCCGCCTGGCGCGACATCCTTACCGACAGTTTCCGGCGCGCTGCAGACCGGGTCGGTCTCGTGTCAGGGTCTGCGGCGCAGGGCACCTGGGTCGAGCTCGCGGAGCTGATCGGGGAAGCCGCCGCCGACCAGGCTGGCATAGCCTCGCGGATCGGCGTGCCTGGCGCGTTCAACGAGACGAAGCGCTCGCTGTGGGAGTCGGCGAAGTGTCCGACGGCGCTCGCCGAGCAGCACGGGGTCAACGTGGACTCCTCTCCCGCCCGGCTGCTGGCCCTGCTTCTGCCTCTGCGCCTAGACTTCCTCACCCCTACCTCCCAGGCGATCGCGGACGCGATCCGGCGGTGCCGCGCCGCGCTCGTCCCGCAGCAGGCCGGGAGGGCTGTGGACCTGTGGACGGCGCTGCTCCAGGTGGTCGCCGACCTGCGACCCAAAGGCGGGGCAGTCACCTGGCAGCTTGTGGCTGACCGGCTGGGCGGTCAGTTTGCGTTCCAGCTGCGCCCGGATGTAGCCCCTGACTGGAGCCTGCTCACCGCCCACACCACCAACATGACGGCCCGGGTCCGGGACCGGCTCGGCGACGACGTGATCCTGGTCCGTGAGGACGTGACCGCCGTGCTCGCCAACGCCGGGGCGGTCAACGTGCTGTCCGGGCCGTCGGGCTGCGGCAAGACCGTGGCCGCCAAGAGGTGGCTGACCGCCTCGGGCACGCACCGGGCGGTTTGGCTGTCGGCCGCGGGCCTCGAGGCCGGCGTCGGCGCGCGACTCGGGCTGACCCGGCGCCTGGAGGAGGTGCTGACGCTTGCCCCCGGAGAGGTCCGCGTCGTCGTCGACGGCCTCGACCGGGTCTACACCGACGAGCCGTTCGCCGCGACGGCTGCCCTGGCACGCCTCGCGGCCGCCACCGGCGACCGGATCCGGTTGCTGATCACTTCGCAGCAGTCGGAGTTCCCCCGAGTGTCGGAGCGCTTGGTGCAGGCCAACGGCCCGCAGGCCGCCCCGCTCGTGATGGGGGACCTGTCTGACGCCGACATCAATCTGGTGTTACGCGGGCACCCGGACCTGGCCGCGGTGGTCGTCGCCGGTGGGCTCCGTGGTGTCCTACGACGCCCGAAGGTCCTCGACCTGGTGCTGCGGATGCCCGGGGCTACGGTTGCCGCTATCCGCGACGAGCCGTCAATCGCTGGTTTGTGGTGGCAGCGCCTGGCCGGCGGGGGCCCGAACGGCGCAACCCGCCAAACGTTGCTGCGGCGGATCGCCGTCGAGCAGGCCGACCGTTTGCGGGCCCACACTCTCCTGGACGACCTGCCGGTCGACTCCGTTGGGCTCGTCGACCAGCTGCGCGTCGACGGGATCCTCTCCGAGGTCGACGGCCGGGTCTCCTTCGCCCACGACCTGTTCGACGACTGGACGCTGTTGCATCACCTGCGCTCCCGTGACGACGTCATCGGCGTGATCGCGGAGAAGTCGGCGCTGCCGTCGTGGCACCGAGCGATCCGCCTGCACGCCGCCGGCGTGCTCCGCGAGCACGGTGTCGACCGGTGGGAGGCCGACCGTTCTGCCCTGGACGCCGCCGACCAGCCGCTCGTGGCGGACTTGTACCTCGATGCAGTGTTCTACGCTCACGACGCCGACCGGCTTTTGGGCGAGCTGTGGTCGCGCCTCGCCGCCGACAGCGCTCTGCTGGCACGGCTGTTGCGCAGGTTCAGGTTCTCCGCGACCGTTCCGGACTCAGGTTGGATCACTGTGTTTGCCGACATGCCGGACGTGGCGGTCTACGCCGCCGCGCAGTCGCGGCTGCCCGTGTGGCCGCTGTGGCTTCCCGTCCTACGCGTCCTCGCGGCGGAGCATGAGACCGCAGTCGCCTCGGCCGCCCCGGAGGTCGCCGCGATCGCCGACCTGTGGCTGCGGCACGCCCCCGACACGTGGCCGGCCCGCGATCAGGCTGCCGTGATCGGCCTGGCGGTCGGACGGCACATCGTCGCGCACATCGACGGCGGAGGCTTTTTCGACGACACGGTCGAGCCGGCGCTGTGGCGGTGCGTCATCGCCGCCGGCGCGGTCGAACCCGACGCCGTCGCCAGCTTCCTCGATACGCTGCTGCCCCCTATTGACAGCCAGCTCGAGCGCAGCGGCCAGATCAGTGGCCGCCAGCGTCGCGGCCATACAAGACTCCGTGCAGCCTTGCTGGACGTCGACACCGTGATGCCGTTGCTGCCGGCGTCCGCGCAGATGGCCCGGGACCTGGTGCTGCGGGCATCCATCGACTCCGACCGCCATCACCGCCGTTACGTCCATCACCGGCTGCGTGACGGCCTCGGCATCGCCAGCGCCCCGCGCTCCTTCGATCCGATACACGAGTGCGGTCCGTTCCGCGCAATGCTCATCAACGCTGAACCGCAGGGCGTCGACGTGGTGCTCGCCCTCATCGAGCACGCGACCACCCATTGGAGACGCACCTGCAACGCCCCGGTGTCAAGCGGCCAGGAACCCACGCAGGAGCGGCCGGCGTTCGAGCTGCTCATCGACGGCGCCCCTGTCGCGCTGGTCGGTGACGCCACCGTCCTGGCCTGGAGCCACGGTGGCCACCGGGTTCCGGACATCTTGGCGGCGGCGGTGATGGCCCTGGAGGCCCACCTCTACAAGGCCCTCGACGACGGCCGCGACATCACCGCGCTCCTCGTCCAGCTCACCGGCAGCCGATCGGTCGCGACATGGGGGCTGCTTGCCGATATCGCCCGCCACACTCCTGCACTGCTGGAAGGCCCGCTTGCTCCCCTGGTCACCAGCGCCGACCTGCTCGACGACGACCGGATGAGTGTCCAGATGCGCTCCTTCAGCGTGCTCCCGCTCGTCATGGATCCCACCCGAGCTGAGCGAGCCCGCAAGTGGCACACCATGGACCACCGCAAGATCCCGCTCCTGGACCTGGTGCACCTGGGCGCATTCGTCACTGGCCGGCTCACCGAGCAGCTCACTACCGCCCGAGAGCACTGGGCCGCGACAGACGCACACCGGTGGCGGGTGATGCTCGCTGCGACCGACATTGCGAACTACCACGCCGTCCGCGCCACGGACGGAAGGACCTACCTCGTGTACAACCCGCCGGCGGCCCTTGAGGAAGAAGCCCGCGAGATGCGGGATCACCTCGACCGCGACCGCGCCTGGATGATGTTCGCCCACACCATGCGCCGCAACATCACCGACCAGGTCCGCCCCAGCGACACCGAGCTCGAGGAACAGTGGGCCACCGTACAGCCCCAACTCGACGCTCTCGCCCCAGACGCTGAGTCGCCGAGCTCCATCAGCAGTGTGGAGGACCTCCGGTGCGGGTACGCGGCGTGGCTGGTGCTGTGCGCCCGCGACTGGCTGCAGAACCACCCCGACCGCGATGAGTGGTGCCGGGCCGTACTAACGCGCCCCCTTACCGACCCGACCGCCACGCGGTCCGACGCATACCCCGACAGCCCCTCCGACGATGAATGGGACGTCTTCTGCGCCGAAGCGCTCACAGCCCTGTGGGCCGAGACCCCCGACGACGTCACCGTGCGCGCGGCCATCGCACGGCTGCTGCTCGTTCCCCGCCGCCTCACCCTCACCACCGTGATGCGACTCGCCGCCGCACACCCCCACCTCACCGACGATCTGCGCAAGCTCGAGCACCTGACGCTGCACCGCGCGCGGCTGCCGATGTCGCACTACGACATCGACCCATACTTTGAAGAAGCCGACAACCTCGACTTCGACACCGACCCGGAGGAAGCCGATGGACTCGACGTGAACCAAGAGGACGACGAACCCGGCCACGGCCCGATCGACGGCCTCCCGGAGCTGGAGGCGGCCGCGGAGGCCGCATTCGACGCCTTTGCCAACGGCGGCCTGCCCGCCGAGGTGCCCCGGCTGGCGGACTGGATCGCCACCACCCTCACGATTAGATTCCCCGACGCCCGCGAAGCCCGCTCCCGCACACCGGGCACCCTCGACCTCGGCTACCTCGTCGCCTCCCGCCCGCACTTCACAGCCCTTGCTGCTGCGGCGGATACGCTCACGCGAGCACGAGCGGTCGAGTTCGCCGCCGACCTCGCGACGTTCCTCGCCTCCGGGCTGACCCCGACCGAGGCCGCCAATCGTTCCCCCCGCTACCCCAACGACGAGGAACGTAGCGCTCTTAAGCTACTCGCTGAGATCACGATCAGCGCCAACGCCACCCAGGCCCGGACGATCTGGGAGCCGATCCTCACCCTCGGCGCCACCGCACGTTCCTGGGTGGAGAACTACCTCAGCCAGGTCTGGAGAACCGCCTGCGCAAAGGACCCATGGCCAGAAGCCTTTCCCACCCTAGTCGCAGACATGCTCCACTTCGCCACCACCGCCAGCACTTGGCAGGGCCACTCCGGCAGAGGCGTCCTGGCGCTCGCCGTCGCCGGCCTCGGCGAGTGGGGGCACTCGCCGGTCAGCGAGCAGCAGACAGCCGCCCTCCGCGCAGCCGTGCCGACGTGGTCGACGTGGTTCGGCGAGCACATGGGCCACGACGACTTCGCCTACGCGGCCGTCCGCTTCTTCCAGGAGCCGGCTGCGGCAGCGTTCGTCCAGGACGCCGTCGGCTGGCTCGCCGCCCGCGAATGTTCTTCCAACCCCACCAGTGAGCGGATGGATACCGCAGTCACCGAGTTCCTGGTCACCATCTCCACTCGCACCCCGAACCCGCTGCGCGGCTCCGGCCCCACCGCAGACAATGGACGGCAAATCCTCGCCCGCCTCCACGGTCGAGGCAACGCCGTGGCCGGCCAGCTCCTCAGCAGCCTGACCTGACCACATCCCACCACCGGCCAGCTACATTGGCGTTCGTGGCCCTCCCCTCAACGACCACGGCGGCCCAGCAGCTCGGGTTGTCGAGGTGCGGGTGGCTGTTGCAGCTCACGGGCGAAGGTCGTGCCGCCGTCGCAGGCGTGGACGATGGGCCCGGGTTCAGGAAGTTCCATGTCCGTGAACGTCGGGTGGGCGGGGTGGGCAGCGACCCATTGGTAGGCGTGGGTGAGGAGTCTCGAGTTCACGTCGTTTGCGAGGGCGACGGCCGCTCCACCTTGCAAACGACGATGTGGTACGACGTGGGCGACGTGGGGCGGGCCGATGATGAGCAATGCTCGCGGTGTGAGCGGGAGGGCTACCTCGTGCGCTTGGGCCACGCCGGGTCGGCTGGGGTACACGTGGACCGTGTCGGCGTTGCGGGCGCGGCTTCTGCTGGGCTTACGTGCGTCCTTCTTCCGCCGCCGCTCGGGCTTGGCGCAGCTCGGCAGGTGCTGGACGTGGCTGACGTCGCCGCGGGTACGCAGGATCACCGGCTCGTCGCAGGTGATGAACAGCGGTTGGTCGATCGTGATGAGCGTCGTCGGGCGGCCGAAGAACACCTCGGCGACTTTGGGGGCGTTCTTGGTCAGGTAGTCGAGGTGCAGGTTCGGGTCCGGAACCACCCGCACCTCGGTGATCCCGCGGATGTCCGGCCGCGACGAGCGGATGAGGTAGTCGCCCATCAACTCGACCTCACGACGGTGTCGGGGCGTACGCAGCAGTTGAAAGCCGATGAAGATGCTCAGGTGCAGTGATTCCTCCGGCGTGAGCGGTCGCGGTGTCCGGAAGGGGTCGAGGATGCGGTCGACGACCGCGGTCGCCCCGTCCTCGATCACGCCGAGGATCCGTTCGAGTCGACCGTCTCGCTCACCGTCGAGGTTGATGAAGGTGTAGAAGTCGCGGATCGCGCCAACGTCCTTGATGTTGCGCACGCTCGCCCGTCCTGTGATCCGGTCGCGGACACGGATTTGACCTGAGGCGGAGAAGCGTTCGAGATAGCGGCGCGGGACGGTGTGGTGCCGGCTGCCGACCATCAGCACCGGCGAGGTCGTGTCCCACCACTGCTGGATCTCGTCGAGGATGCTCGGATCCGAGTCGATCATGTCGTCGACCCAGCACCGCCACGGCTCGTCATCCCGCCCGTTCTCGCCGATCATCTCGCCCTTCTCACCGCACGTTTCGCCGCGACGTGTTGGCCACTATCCCGATGGTCTACCTCGCGTCCGACATTCTCGGCCCGCTCACCGCCGCGCGCCTTGGCGCTGCTGGCAGTAAGCACCTCCCGTCGGTATCCGCCGGCCATGGTCCGCGGGACGGTCTCGACACCACCACCGACATCTGGGGCGGTCCAGCTCAGGACGTCGGCGTCGAACGTGTGACGAACGTGATTTCGTCCAAGCCCCGAGGATCGGTGCTGCCACGGTCGGTCAACTCCTGCAGGATCAGGGTCCGCAGGACGGCGCGCAGTTGGGCGGCGCTCAGGCGTGGACTTTCGCCAGCGGGTCGGTCCGTAGCCACGACAGTCGCGAACACGTCACCGGCGAACGAGATCGCCCGCTTGCCCGCGTGCAGGAACTGGGAGCGGAGCTTGTACGCGGTCTTAAGCGCCGCCTTCAGGACCGCCGGATCGTCGGCGAATACTGAGCCGCGCGGCTGCGGATCAGACCAGGAACCCTCCCGCGGGCGGGCGCTCATCGCGTCCACGCCCCAGGTGTAGGAGCGCACCGGCTCCTGCCAAAAACCGGCCGGCAGCCGCGTCACGGCGTACGTCGCGAAGGTCTCCGCGAGCTTGATGTGCTTGTCCTTCATCAGGCGGGCACGCAGGGCCGCGGCCTGGGCCTGGGTGAAGCCCTGGCGGGCGATGAACTTCTCCCAACTCGCCGACTCGTCCCAGTCCGCACACTCCGTCGGGGGACTGCCGAAGTGCTGCGCGAGGCACTCGATGCCCCCGACCATCAGCGCGTACGCACCGACAAGATCACGGGTGGTCAGCAGCGAGGCGCAGTAATGCATATGGATCGCCGCGCTGAGGGCCCGCATGTCATCGTCGGGGAGGCTGGTGAGCCGGGCTACCGCGTTGCGGAACCCCACGTCGACCTGCAGCCAGTCAGGCATAGGCGCACCGAGACGGGTATCCACCGCCCCGGCCAGCGGCAGCGCGACGGAATGCTCCTGCCCCTCGGCCCTCGCCATGACCTCCGGAACGACCTGGCAGCGACGGTCGGTCACCAAGGTCAGCAGGGCGCCGAACATCGCGTCCCAGCCGACGACGTCGAACTGCTCCGACGGTGAACCCGCGCGCATGTAGTGCAGGACCGACACCGACTGGATGTGCTCACCCGGAACCTCCAGCAGACCCTGACCGTCCGCGGCGAGCAACCCGTCCCCGTCCGCCGGCACCATCCCGGGGTGGATCATCCGCTGGAACTCGAACGTAGGCGGCGCGCCCGGCGGGAGTCCCCGCAGGCCGTCGGCCCATTCCTTCAGCCGCGCAGCGCCGGTCGGGTCCTTGTCGTCAAGCACTCCCACGTGTCCCCCGAAGGTCAACTCGCCACGGAGTACCCATCGTCGCGGTGTACAGGTCCCGCGGACAAGCCGAATACGCCGCCCGCGCCACGTCTATCGCTCTTCGCCTTCACCGGTCGCACGAGGAATCTGCGGTTGGTCGCTGTTGGCGGTGGGGAGGGTGGGCGCGCGGCGAGTTCGGTGTCGTCGCAGGGCTTCGCGCATCGTGGAGATGCAGGCCCCTCGGGCGGCATCGATCTGATCTCGGGGGTAGCGGACCTGCAGGTTCATGTCGGCGTCCGTGGTGAGCAGAGGCTGTTCCCACGCTTGCCGCATCTGCCCTCCAGCTTGAATCTTGGCGGCGCGGACGAGCGCGGCGTAGCTGGCGGCGACCTCGGGTGCCTCGATCTGCAGGAGTGCCTGGTGATACGCCAGCCGGGACTGAATCTTGCTGACTTCGTCGGTGAGGTCGTAGCGGGCCTCGGGGGTGTCTCGACGGCGGCGGATCCGGTACGGCATCTCGGCGTAGTCCTCGACGGCGTTGAGGGCTTCGGCGAACGCCTTGGCCTGCCGTTCCCGGCGGGTCGCGCGCTGGTTGAGCGTGTAGGTGACGGAGGCGGAGACGACGCCACCGAGGATCGCGATCACGGCGACGATGACGATCGCCGTCTGGGCGGCCGTCCAGCCGCTCTGCGCGGCTTGGGCGTAGGCCATGTGCTGTCACCTCCCTGGGTTCGCGGAAGACCGTGGGGTGCGTCTTCGAGCAGCCACACCCCGTCGTTCTGGCGCCAGTAGTTCTCGAGGAACAGGTGCTGGCGGATCAGCTCGACGAGTTCGAGCAGCCCTTTGTCGTGGGTCCACCGCCGCTGCGGCGGGTCCAGGGGCATCCACATGCACAACGCCCCGTCGGGCATGCGGTGCTTGGAAGTGGCGCCCGGCCTGGCGAAGACCCGGGGATAATCCTGCGGGGGCAGCCCGTACGTGTCGTACGGCGGCAGCTTGTGGAAGCGGATCGTCACGTCGACCGGCTCCGGGTCGCCGACCACCTCCAGCGCCTCGACGCGGTAGACGAGGATCTCACACTCCCTGCCGTAGCAAGCCGGCTCGAAGACGTACTGGTGGGACAGGGTGGGCCCAAGCCGCCGCCGGGCGGCGGCTTCCAGCGGGACCCACCACGACGCTCGCCGGCCGTACCAGTCGATCACCGCGGCGACCACGCCCGCGCGGAAGTCTCCGGCGCGGGAACGATCAGGCTGGCGGCCGACGCGCCGGTGGTCAGCAGCGCCTGCTCGGCCATCTGCGCGCCCTGGTCGCTGTCAGCAACCACGTGCGGCAGCACGCTGTGCAGGGCGTGCTGAGCCAGGGCGTGCCGGCCGGCCTGCTCGTGCTCGATGGCCGCCGCCACCTTGTCCCGCGCCAACCCCAGCCGCCAGGCCGCACCCTCGCGGGTCATCCCGGACGGCAGCTTGATCGTCCCCGCCACGTCCGCAGGGTCGTCGGTAAGTCCGACGGCCATCTCGTCGGCGGCGTAGGTGAAGAAGTCGTGCAGCGCCTGCAACAGGGGCCGCTTCTCGTCCGCGATGCAGCCCAGGGCCAAGGCCTTGATGTTCCACGAGCACAGCGGCTTGCCGTGGTGGGTGCGCCAGTGCTTGAGCAGCCGCACGGTGCGAGCGAACACGTTGCCAGTGTCCTCGTTGGCCTGCAGGACCAGCTCGGTGTGCTTCTCCGGGTGCGCCCGGTCCCACCCGGCCGCCATCGTGGTGTTCGGGATCCACAACCCCTTGTTCGGGTGGTCCAAGGCCACGATCACGTCGGCGGTGAAGTCCGTTTCGGGGGTGACCGGGGCGCCGAACCGCACCAGCACGGACCGCTTCTGACCCTCGACGGTGACCGTCAGGTTGTCGAACTCGTCCTCGAGGTGCTCCCGAATCGCGTCGCGGGCCTGCTCCATCAGCGGCAGCGGCCCGGAGCCGTCCGGCCCGTATCCGGCCACGTCGACCACGACCCCGAGGTCGACGTCGGTCAGCGGCGTGTTCGCGTCGCCGTGCGCAACCGATCCGTTGATGTAGGTACGGGAACCGGGGAACGCGTCGAGCAACGCAGCCGCCAGCAGCCCTCGCCGTCTGCGGGCCTCGCGCAGTTCCTCCAGCGTGACCTCGAGGGCCTTACGACCCTCTTCGAGCTGGTCCTCCAACGACATCGCGTCTTCCTCTCGGACCGGAGTCCGGCCGTGGCGTACCCGCAGGCACAGCACGAAGGAGGCGCGCGTGAGCAGGTTCGCCCGGCGGCGACATCATCTGCCGCCGGCAACCTTCACCGGGTATGTTCCTGAGTGCGAATCAAGAAACGACCCCGTAGCCCGTCGCCCCCGTGCGCCAGTGGCTGCGGGGTCTTCTGGTGACCGTCACCCTAACCAGCACCCCCGACACTCCCCCGTTGACGCAACGCGAGCGACCATCGCGCACCACGGCAGATCTGCCGGAGGCGGAGGCGGAGCACCGCGCCGATCATCAACCGCGGCGGCAGCGGCCCCAGGACTCCAAGGCACCCGTGACCGGTGTGGAGGCAATTCATCGGCACGGGTGGAGCTCTCAAGAACGATCGGCCCGGACCTCGCTGCACACGGTCCGGGCCCCGCTTTACATCCTCGCCGTGGTCAGGCCGTGACTGCCGTGTTGTTGTGGGCGGCGCGGGACGCGGCGATCAGTGACGCTCCGAGTTCCGCCGCCTTCTGTGGGGTGAGGCGCATTGTCGTGCGGTCCCAGCAGCCCGACAGTAGCGACGCGGCCAGGTTCCGGACCGTGCCGTGGTCCATCCCGTCGGTCTTGGCGATGTCGGCGGTGCGCGGTTCCGGGTTGTCGATGGCCAGCGTCACTGATGGCGGCTCGTCGTATCCGTCGGGCGAGTTGAACGCGGCAAGGTCGACGGTGACCACCTTGATGTCGTTGGCGTCGTCGCTGTGTTGCCCATGCACGATGGCCACGTGCCGGTCGTGCAGACGGACGCCGTCGTCGGCGCGGCAGTTCCCGGTGCACCACGCCGGGCACTCCGGATCGGAGGGCCGCGCGGGTGGGAGCAGGTAGCCGGCGTGCGACCACATCGCGAGGTCCACCACCGCGTCCATTGTCTGCTCCTCGGTGCAGTGCAACCGCGCGGCCTGCTCAGGGACGCTCAGGCCCTGCTCGGTCATCCTGGCGGCGACCGCGCCGCGAAGCACTCTGATCTTCTGTGCAGCCGTCAGGCCCTGGTCGTCAATCACTCGGTCGACCAGGGCCGGGTCGAGGCTGGGCCGGTCCGGCACCGGAATCGCCGGGGCTTGAGTGGCCTCGGTCGCTTGGCTGTCTGCGTCGTGCGCCATGGTCACCACTCGGTCAACGGCCGTCCGTACCTGCTCGGCCTCGTCGAGGGTGAGGCGCAACACCGCCGTGGCACCCTCGACCACGAACTTCACCACCGGCTCGACCGCGTCGGCGTGCTGTTCCAGGTCGATCTCCAACTGCGGCGGCCGGTACGCCTGACCGCGGCACGACTCACCGGCCGTACTCACCGCATCGTGCAGCGACAGCAGCACCGGTGGTGTGTCGTCTGGCCAGTGGAGTCGGTCATCGAGGTGGTCGCCGTCGAGGTGGGTCGCGTTGCACCAGGACGGACACGCCCGCTTCAGCCAGTACGGCCGGTGTGTCTGGCGGGCCAATGTGACCGCCGTGCGGATGGAGGTAGCGAGGTAGCTGGCGTCGGTGAGGTTGAGCGGCTCCCGGGCGGACACGAGCACCACCGTCGGTGCGCTCTCCTCGGGCCGCTCAAGGTACTCCAGTGCGCGGATCTCCACTGCTGTCCCGCCGGCCCCGCCGTCGAGGGTCTCCATGAACGTCCGGGAGTGCCGCCGGGTCCGCCCGCCCGTAGCACTCACCGCCTCCCCGGCGTGCACCTCGACGCACCACGGCGGGCAACCGTCGAGGCGTGTCGCCATGTGCGAACTGACGGTCGGTTTCAACAAGTCAACCATCCCGGAATGGTCACGCACGTTTCTCGCCCAACGACGGACAGCGTGTGCACGACCCTCGCAATGGGCCGGTTCGGTGGCGGACCGTTCGAGGGTCCGCGGACCATCGATCTGCTGCAGGCGCCTTTCAGCCCATTTCATCTCTACTCGGCGGATGCCGAACATCGAGACCGAAAGCGTCCCTCGTCATCGACGGTGTCGCGACGATGAGCCCACACCAGGTCAAGGGAGAGACCATGAACAGTCAGGGCGTCATCGGCAAGCGGTGCGGGTGCCTCGACACGGCGACGGGCCGCCGCCGGGGTAGTTCCTGCCCGCGGTTGTCGGAGCGTGAGCACGGCAGTTGGTACTTCCACTGCTCCACCCGCAACCTGCTCGGCCAGGCCGAGCGGATACGCCGGGGCGGTTACCCGTCGCAGGCGGCAGCCCGCCGAGCACGCGACGAGTTGCTGGCGCTGTCCCGGGAGGAGCAGGCCGGCCGGTCGTGGACGGTCACTCGCTGGTTGCGGTACTGGTTGTCGACCAGGACCCGGATCCGGCCGACCACACGGATGCACTACACCCGCGACATCGAGCAGTTCCTCATCCCGCATATCGGCCAGCTGATCCTCGGTGAGTTGACCTCGCGGCAGCTCACCGCCGCCTTCGCCGCGATCGCGGCCACCCGCAACCGTGCCGGGCAGCTGCGGTCCGCCTGCACCCTGCAGCACCTGCACACCACGCTGCGGGCGGCACTGACCGGCGCGGTCCGCGAAGGGCTGATCCGGGACAACCCGGCACGTCGCATCGAGCTACCCGCCCGCCCCCGCCCGCAGGCCCAGGTGTGGACCGAAGCTCGCGTCGCCGAGTGGCAGGCCAGCGGCGAGCGTCCCACCATCGCCGTGTGGACGCCGACGCAGCTTGCCGCCTTCCTCGACTACGTCCGCGACGACAGCCTGTTCCCTTTCTGGTGGCTGGTCGCCCTACGGGGGCTGCGCCGCGGTGAGGCCGCCGGGCTGCGCTGGACCGAAGTCGACCTGCACACCGGCCAACTATCGGTGGTACGGCAGCGCACGACCGCCGGCTACGACGTGCACGAAGGGCCACCCAAGTCACAGGCCAGCCGCCGCACCGTGGCGCTGGACCAGCACACCGTTCGGGTGCTGCGCCAGCACCGCGAGCGGCAGCGCCAGCGACGCGCCGCGCGAATCGACGCCGGGAAGGTGGGCCACGACAGTGGCTACGTGTTCACCGGTCCCGACGGGCTACCGATTCATCCCGGCTACCTCACCCAACGCTTGCGGCTGCTCGTCGGCCGGGCAGGGCTACCTCCGATTAGGCTGCACGACCTGCGGCATGGAGCCGCGACCCTCGCCCACGCCGCCGGCGCTGACCTCAAGACCGTCCAGGACCAGCTCGGGCACGCCACCATCCACCTGACCGCCGACACCTACACCAGCGTCCTGCCCGACACCCAACGCGAAGCGGCCGAGGCCACCGCGCGCCTCGTCCTCGACGCCGCCGCATCGGGCGATGAGATCCGACGCCAGGTCAGTGACCTGCGGGCTGAGTCGCCGGAGCAGGCCAAGCCTTCGGGTGTACGGGCTACGCGGGGATGCCAAGCCAGGTGGAGACTCGGCCGGACGGCAAGCGATGCCCGAATCCGGCGGGTCTCCAGGCGACTCATCGGCAGGGACCGCAGGTCGCTCTAGCCGCCGCACGACAGTCTGGTGTGCTCAGGCGGCGTGTGGTCGCGACTGTTGAGGTGCGGCGGCAGGGACGGGATTCACCTCTGGGGGGCGTAGGGGTGTCGGGTACCCGCCCCTGCCGCACGGACGCTCACAGCCGCATCCCTTCTGTAGGCGCCGACATGCGCTGCCCCGTTACAGACGTTCAGCGGCATGTGGCGGTTGAAGCCGCCGCCTGCGTTGTCGGCGCCGTCGGCTGGCTTCGAGACCGCTCGGGTGACAGGCCGAGCACATCCTGGGCGATGCGGTGGATCGTGCCGAGCGTACGGTCGCGTCCGCCGGCGCCTTCGACCATCAGCAGCAGGTGCCGCATGCCGGGCAGGGTGGCGGCCTGCTCCAGCGTTTCCGTGCAGCGGCGGGGCGAGCCGACGGGGTGGATGGCGACGAGCCGCTCCACGTACGAGGCCAGGTCCGAGGGACCGGCTGGAGTGCCGTCGAGGCGGACGTACTCGCGGGTGCCGGCCAGCAGCGCCGGGAGTCCGGCGCGTACGGCGTCGGCGGCGTGGGCGTCGTCGTCCTCGACGTGCGCTAGGTGCGCGCTGGCATGGTCGATGCGGTGCACGTCGTGGCCGTGCGCGGCGGCGGCCCGGGCGTAGCGGTCGAGGAGGCCGGCCTTCTCGTCAAGGTCGGCGTGCAGGCCGAGCAGCAGCGGCATGCCGTGCCGGGCGGCGAGGTCGACCGTCTGCGGTGAGGTCGCCGCGACCCACACCGGTATCCGCCGCGCGGGCCGTGGCACCACGGGCACGGGCCGGAACGGGAACCGGTCGTTGCCGGCGACCGTCGGGGCGCCGGACAGCCACCGGCCCAGAAGCTCCAGCGCGTCGTGGAAGCCGGTGTGGAAGCGGTCTAGGCCGGTGCCGAACACTTCCAGGTCGACCCACGGGCCGCCCCGGCCGACGCCCAGGCGGAACCGTCCGCCGGACAACTCGTCGAGCAGCACTGCCTCCTCGCCGAGGGCGACCGGGTGGCGGTTGGACAGGATGCAGGCGGCGGTGCCGACCGTGATGGTGCGGGTGGCGCCGAGCAGATGCGCGGCGAAGGTGATCGCCGAGGGGCACACGCCGTAGGAGATGAAGTGGTGCTCGGCGATCCACACCCCGGAGTACCCGGCGACCTCCGCGGCCCGGCCGTAGGCGTGGGCGTCGGCGAGAGCCGTGGCGTGGGTTGCGCCCGGGCGGTGCCCGGCGAGCAGGAACAGGTGGACGTCCACGTCGCGACCTGCTCGCCGGGCGGTGACCGGATCAGCAGTCACGCAGCTCGGGCGACTGGTTGAGCAGCTGACCACGGGTGGACACGAAGCGGCGGTAGGTGTCGGAGTCGACGGCGGCCAGCCGGAACGCCGCGACGCGGTGGCAGTTCTGGAAGGCCAGCTTCACACCGACTTGTTTCATGGTGGCCGGAGATCACGGTCTGCAGCCAGGATCTTCGAGGCGGTGGTCGGGGTCGCTCGCTTCACACCTGCCGCCTGTGGGCTGGCTTTTCTTCGGCCTGCGTCCCGGCCATCGCCGCTGGCGGGGAGTGGCTTGAGAGAGGCCTGTGGTGCTGAAAGTCGGTGTGCCCTCCTCGCTCGTCACAGGTTGTGGACGAGGAGAGGATACGGATGGCTGGCAAGGTCGTTATCGGCATCGATCCGCATAAGGCGAGTTGGACCGCGGCGGCGGTGGACAGCTCCCAGCGGGTGCTGGCTGTGGTGCGGGTAGAGGTTAATCGCGACGGCTACCGGCAACTACGCCGCTTCGCCCGCCGATTTCCTCGTGCTGTGTGGGCGATCGAGGGTGCTGGTGGACTGGGTGCGCCGCTGGTGACGCGGCTGGCAGCCGATGACGTCCAGGCGGTCGATGTGCCAGCCAAACTCGCTGCCCGGGTGCGCCTGTTGTCCACCGGCCACAACCGTAAGACCGACCAGGCGGACGCCGTCTCCGTCGCGATCGCCGCGCTGACCGCGCAAGGCCTGCGTAGCGTCGAGACAGACCAGACCACGGCGGCGCTACGGGCGTGGACCGAGCACCGGGAGGACCTGGTGCGCACCCGCACTCAGACCGTTAACCGGCTGCACGTCTTGCTCGCTCAGCTGCTGCCCGCCGGTGGCGCAGCCAACCTCACGGCCGACAGCGCCGCCGCCTTGCTGCGAACCGTGCGTCCCCGCGAGCTGCTGGCCCGCACGCAGCGCCAGATCGCGGTCGACCTCGTCGCCGAGATCCGGCGCCTGGACCGACGCATCAGCGCGGCCGGTGACGCCATCACCGCTGCCGTCGCCGCAGCCGGCAGCACTCTGACCCGCCTCTACGGCGTCGGCGACATCGTCGCCGCCATCGTGCTCGCGCGCACCGGCTCGGTCAGCCGGTTCGCCTCCTCAGCACACTTCGCGTCCTTCGCCGGCGTCGCCCCGATCGAAGTCTCCTCCGGCGACGTCGTTCGCCACCGACTCTCCCGGGCAGGGGACCGGCAACTCAACCGTGCTCTGCACGTCATCGCCATCACCCAAATCCGCGGCGACACCGCAGGCAGGGCTTACTACCAGCGCAAACGACAAGCCGGCAAAAGCCACCGAGAAGCACTACGCTGCTTGAAGCGCCGCCTCGCGGACGTGGTCTATCGAACCCTGCTCCACGACGCCAACACCTCCTTCGGGACTCCCTCTTGACACAGAGAGGCGCCGAAGTGGCGCTCAAGGCTGGACCGGATGGCGTCGCTGGCCAGGGCGCGCAGGAGCTGGCCCCGCTCGGTCTCGCTCGGCGGTGGCACGACGTTGTCGGCGAAGTCGGCGTCGGACGACTCCAGGTCGGCCGCCACGCGGCTGACGACCTGCCAGGCGTACGGCAGCGAGTCGCGGACACAGGCCACGAACGCCTCGTCGTCGACGGGACCTGCTTCGGCGGCTTGCAACAGGTTCGGTGGCACGGCGAGAGACATGCTCCTCCTCACACGATAACGATCACTGTTGTCGTTAGCGGCGCGTCATGAGCACACCACGCACCGTCTGTTGCGTCAATGGCCCCCGTCGGTCTCGACGACGTGGACCACTGTGTTCTTTCTGGTCGTGCAGACCGGCAGAGGTGGGGGTCGGCCGGCGCGAGGCCCGGGTGGGCGGTGGGCTCGCGCCGGCCGGGTCCGCCGGTTGCAGGTACCCCCTACCTCGGCGGACGGCTGTGTTGGACCACTACGGGGTGGCGGTGGTCAGGGGAGGACGTCGAAGGTCCAGGTCTTGGCGCCGGAGCTAATGGTGCTGCCGTTGGAGGCGAGTACGCCGGTGACTTCGAAGGTGACGCTGTAGGTGCCGGCGGCGTCGAAGCCCCAGTTGAGGTGGGCGTGGGTGTTGCGGTTGACGTTGAGGTTGTCGGGCAGTCCGTTGCCGCTGTCGAACAGCACGGTGGGGGTGCCGCCGGAGACGGTGTAGACGCTGAAGCCGGCCGGTCCGGTGACTTTGGTGAGTTTGAAGGTGACCCGGTTGTTCTGGAACACGCCGCTGGGCACCTCGGTGGTGTTCCAGCCGCCCCAGAGCAGTCCGGTGGTGCTGGCCTGGGGTAGCACCCAGGCCTGCCCGCTGGTGCCGAGGAACGACCAGGCGCTGCCGCTGGGGACGGTGAGCTTGGCGGTGTTGGGCACGCGCAGGACGACGTCGGCGGGGTTGCGCTCCACCGACGGGCTGACGGTGTCGTCGAGCAGGTTGACGCTCAGCGCGCCGCCGGCGTAGTCGACGTCGATGACGTCGACGTGGCCGCTGGACAGCACGATCGGCACCGCGGCGGCGGGGGCGGCGGTGCCGGCGAGCAGGGCGGCGGTCAGGGCGAGGCCGGCGAGGATACGGTTGCGGGTACGCATGGCGATCACGCCCTGACCACGACGTGGAGGGTGGCCGGCTCGCTGGTGACCTGCTGCCCGGTGGCGGCGAGGGTGCCGGTGGCCCGGAACGTGATGCAGTAGGTGCCGGCGCGGTCGAAGGCCCAGTTGGCGTGCAGGTGGTCGCCGGCGGTCAGGGCGATGGTGTCGGGCAGGCCGTCGCCGCTGTCGGCGAGGACGGTGGGCTGCCCTACGGCGTTCTCGGTGTAGATGGCGAGCTGTCCGGGCCCGCTGACCGACTGGACGCCGAGGGTGAGTGCGTCGGCGGTGAAGGTGCCCGGCTCGATCTCCTCGGCGGCGATGCCGGGCCAGATCAGGTCGGTGTTCTGGATCTCGGGCAGGATCCACACCTTCGACACCCCGGGGGTGCCGAGGAAGCCGAAGGCGGGATCGCTGGGGACGGTGACCTTGGCCTGTCGCTTGACGACGATCTTGACCTGGTCGGTGGCGTACTCGACGTCGTTGTCCTCGTCGTGGATGCCGAGTTCCAGCTCACCGGCCTCGTAGGCGATGTCGACGAGGTCGAGGTGTCCGGAGCTGAATGTCACGACGGTGGCCTGCGCCGGTGGCGCTGCCGCGAGCAGCGCCGCGGTCACCGCCCCGGTGGCGAGCAGCAGGCGGATGGGCTTGCGCACGAAGGACTCCTTCCCGCGATCCCCTGTGGACCGCAGTTATTGGAAATGATAGTCGTTAGCGATAATGGGGGGAAGGGCTGATCGGTGGAGGCGGTGACGGCCGCACCGGCGGTGCGCTTCCGGCGAGGCGTCACGGTGCGGCTGCGGCGGCGACCGCGGCCATGGTCGGCCCGCCCGCCGCTGTCGGCCTGCGTTGCCTTCCGGTACGTGATCGGTACGTGTCCAGGCGCAGGTACTCGCCAGCGCCGCTGGAACACCGGCCAGACCGTCTCAGCCTCTTTGTCCGGCGCCGCCGTCGCGGCATGCGAGGTGTGCGGGATGTCCGGCGCTACGCGGCTCGCACCTGGTCCGAGGTGACGAGGCGGCATGTCTGTAGGCGCGGCGGCGCGAAACAACGGAATGGGAAGCACGCGTCCTGGCGATGGCATTCGCAGCAGGCGGCCGGTTCATCTGGGTCGGCACCGGTACCGACGTGGCGGCCTCGTCACCGAGACCGCCACGTCTCCCCAGATCCGCCCACCGGAGGTACCACGCTCCTCGACGGATCACAGAAATGATAACCGGGTTCATGTAGCCCACGGTGGCTGGGCCACCGGACGGTCGTGCCGGGCAGGACACTGGAGGTCACCCACGCTCTGTTCCTTGAGAAGCCGCCCGGGCGCACCCCACGGGCCACCGGCGGGGAGGTCCGCTTCACGGGAAGCGTTGCCGGCTCCGGCGACCGGGTCACCCACCGGCGCCCGGCTTCTATCGCACGGCCGGTGACGGGTCCTGCGGGTGTGCGAGGTCAGACAGCGGCGCGGGTCGGGTGAGGTCAGCGGGATCCTGCCCACTCGGACGTCGCCGCCGTCTGGTCAGCAGGCCGTGTCGTGGGGCGATCAGCCAGGCGGCGAGGAAAACAGTGGTGGCGACCAGGACGATGGTGCCGCCGACGGGTGTGTCGTAGCTCCAGGACAGGTACAGCCCGACGGTCGCCGACGTGCCGCCGATCATGGGGGCGAGCAGCATCATCACGCCGAGCCGGTCGGTGAGCAGGCGGGCCGCCGCGGCGGGGGTGATCAGCAGGGCCAGGACGAGGATGGTGCCGATGGTCTGCAGGGAGATCACCACGGCGAGGGTGACCAGGACGTAGAGCACGATGTCGAGAAGGAAGACCGGCAGCCCCATCGCCCGGGACATCTCCCGGTCGAGGCAGACGGCGACGAATTCCTTGTGCAGGGCGAGCACCAGGCCGAGGATGACCAGGCCGGCGCCGCCGACGACGTATAGGTCCCGGTCGGGGATGCCGGTGATCGAGCCGAACAGGAACTGTTGCAGCGACCCGGCGTACCCGGGGGCCTGCGAGATGATCACGATGCCGAGGGCGAACGCGCCGACCAGGAAGACGCCGATGATGGAGTCCTCCTTGACGCGCCGGTTCTGCGCGAAGATCGCGATCAGCAGTGCGGTGGCGACACCGGCGACGGCGCCGCCGAGGACCAGGCTGCCCTGCAGGACGAAGGCGAGCGCGATGCCGGGGAAGACCGCGTGGGCCACGGCGTCGCCGATGAACGCCATGCCGCGCAGGACGACGTAGCAGCCGACGACGCCGCAGACGATGCTGGACATGACCGCGATGGCCAACGCCTTGGGCAGGAACGCGAGGTCGGGGTTGAGCAGGTCGGTGAGGAAATCGGTGATCGACATCAGGTCGCCCTCACGAGTTTCAGCAGGGGGGAAGTGGCGCTCACCCCGAAGGTCTTGGTCCACAGCTCGGCGTCCTGCAGGTCCGCCGGGTGTCCGTCGGCGATGATCCGGCCGTTGAGCAGCACCAGGCGGCTACAGGTGTCCACCGCGGCGACGAGGTCGTGGGTGGTCATCAGCACCGCGTGCTCCTCGCCGGCCAGGCTGGTGAACAACTGGCCCAGCAGTTCCTGGGTGGGCATGTCGAGGCCGGTGAACGGCTCGTCGAGCAGCAGGATGCGCGGCGCGAGGGCGAGGGCCCGGGCGACCAGGACGCGTTGGCGTTGCCCACCGGACAGCTCGCCGACCGGTCGGTGGCGCAGCTCGGTGAGCTGCACTCGGTCCAGCGCGTCGCCGACGGCCCGCCAGTCGGTGACGCCGGGGCGGCGCAGCAGCCCCATGCGGCCGGCCCGACCGGTCATGACGGCCTGCTCGACGGAGATGGGAAAGTCCCAGGTGAACTCGTGGCGCTGGGGAACGTAGCCGATGCCGGACCGGCCGGGCCGCGACGGCTTGCCCTCGACGAGCACCCGACCGGCGCGGGTGCGGGTCAGGGCCAGGATGGCGCGCAGCAGGGTGGTCTTGCCGGCACCGTTGGGTCCGAGCAGCCCGACCATCTCGCCCCGATCCAGCGTCAGGCGTATGTCCCGCAGGACCGGCCGGCCGCCGAGCTCCACGTCCAGCCCTTCGATGTCGAGCGCTCTCACAGCTTCTCCTTCGACGGTGAGGCGGCGCGTTCCCGTTCGGCTCGCCGCTTCGCGCCGCGCCCGCGCAGGAGCAGTAGGACCAGACCGACGGCCAGCAGGGCGGCTGCGACCGTCAGCCCCACCATCAGTGGCCTGTCGGAGCCGTCGGTCCGCTCGGCGGCTCCGGTCCGATCGCCGGCGGGCGATGCCTGCCCCGCTGGCACGGGGATGTCCGCGGTGGCGGCGTACGCCTCGTCGGTGCTGGTGGCGTCTCCCACGGCGAACCGCAACGTGCGGGTCGCTGTCACCGTCTCGCCGCTGATCAGGTCGGCGGAGACCTGCACCGCGATCAGGTAGACGCCAGGTGCGGTGAAGACCCAGTTGGCGTGGGTGTGGGTGTTGACCTCGGCCCAGAAGGGTTGCGCCTTTGGCTCGGTGGAGCGCCACAGCGGCTGCGGGGCGGCGAAGGTGCCCGACTGCAGGTACGTCGTGAGACTGCCTGGCCCGCGTACGCCGAGCAGGGTCAGGGTGACGCCGCGGTCGATGCTCTGCATCACCCGCGGGTCCTGGGTGTTCCAGCCGAGCCACACGACGTCGGGGTTCTGGACCTGCGGCACCACGTACACCCGTTCGCCGGCGTCGACGCCGAGGAAGGCGTACGCCGGGTCGTCGGGAACGGTCTGTAGCGCGGCGTCGGAGACCCGCAGCACGGTCTCGTCGGGGTTGCGCCACACCGGCCGGGCCTGGGTGCCGTCGTGGATCAGCAGCGTCCACTGGTTGTCGACGTAGCGGGGGCCGAGGTCGACGTGCCCGGCGGACAGTTCCGCCCGGTCGGTGGCGAGGGGCTGGTCGGCGGCGATCGACTGGCTCAGACCGGGGGTGGGCTCCTTGGCCGTCGCGGGCGTCTGCGTCATCGTCACTGCGATCAGCGTCGCCAGCGCGCACTGCGTCATCAGCTCGGTCGCGCGGGTGCGGTGTCGCGGCCGTCCTGCCGTCACTGGGTCCTCCCCTGCTTGTCGGTGGTCAGGCACTCGTGCAGCGACTCGGCGTTGAACCGCATCATCTGGACGTAGCTGGTGATGTCGCCGTCGAGGGTGTCGCCGTAGATCGCACACACGCGCAGCCCTTCCTCGCGGGCGACTTCATTCAGGGTGGTGGACCGGGCGGCGAGGCCGGGTTCCAGGAACACCGCGGGGATCCTCAGGTTGCGGATGGTCTCGACCAGGCGGCGCCGGTCGGCCAGGCTCGGCTCGACAGCCGGGTTCGGGGTGACGAACCCGGAGATCTGGATGCCGTACGCCTGTCCCAGGTAGCCGAACGCGTCATGGGTGGTGATCAGATGCCGCCGCGACGGCGGGATCCGGGCGATGGTGTCCCGGACGTAGGAGTCCAGTTCTTCCAGCTCCCGGATGTAGGCCGCGGCGTTCGACCGGTAGACCGGCGCGCCCTGGGGGTCGGCTGCGATGAGGGTGTCGCGGATGAGTTCGGTGTAGGAGATGGCGTTGCGGACGTTCTGCCACAGGTGCGGGTCGATCTCGCCGTGCACGTGCTTGCCAAGGACCGCCTGCGGAAGCTGGTAGACCTGGGTGCCGGGCCGGCCGAGGAACCGGAACCTTCGGTCACCGGGCACCTCGAGCAGCGCCTTGCTCGGGACCTCGATGACGGTGCGGGCCGGGTCGTAGACCCGCTGGCTGGCCTCGCCGCTGCCCTCGGGATCGGCGAACAGGTAGAGCCGCCGCTGGTCGAGGTCGACGGTGAGGTCGGCGTGCCCGGAGTTCAGAACCGCCGCGCCCGTCATGCCCGGCACCGAGTGCGGATCCACCCCCACGGCGAACGTGAACACCTGCTCGCCCATCGCCACCGGCGGCGACTGCGCATCGACGGCCAGCTGCGCCCGCATGGTCAGCCGGTAGACACCGGGCTTGGTGAACGCCCAACTCATATGCGTGTGCGCATCGGGCGGCAGCGTGGCGGTGTCGTCGCGGAAGCCGTTTGCGGGATCGAACCCGTCGGTGGAGTCGACGTAGAACGACGGGTTGCCGAACGACTCGGTCAGGTACGCGACCACCTCGCCCGGGCCGTCGGTGGAGGTGGCGCTGACCAACACGTCCGAGGCGCGGTTCGCCCCGAGCATCGCGCCGGTGCCGCGTACCCGCATGCCCAGCCAGATGGTGTCCAGCGACACGTCCTCCACCAGCGGGATGATCTCCGCGGCGTACTTCACCGCTCCCTCGGCCAGCGAGATGTTCGGGACGCCGTCGCGCAGGTTCGCATCCAGCGCCTTGATGATGGCCTGCTCCTCCAGCAGCAGGTAGTTGCTGAACGCGACGTCGGCGTAGACGACGTCGCGGATGTCCCGCAGCGACGGCTCGTAGCTGTGCGGATCGGCGCCGTCGGGCACCAACGAGCTGACCGCTACCCGGTCGCCGCCGACGTTGCTCACCAGGTCCCGCAGGATTCCGGTGGTCGTGATGACCTGCAGGCGCTCGTCGTTGGCGCTCAACGCCACCTCCGACCGGCAGCCGGCGACCAGCCCCACGATCAGCAGCGGCAGGATCGCCCGCCGCAGCCACAGCCGCGGCGCGACCAGCGGGCTCACGTGTTCACCGTCTCGGTGTCGGCGAGGCCGGCGCGGCGCCGACGGGTGAGCATCACCAGCACGGCCCCGGCGGCGACGAGGACCACGCCGGCCGCGCCGGCCGACAGCACCCACCCGGTGCCGGTACGCGGCAGACGGCCGGCACCGCCCTGCTCCTTCCCGTCGTTGTCTCCGCCGCCTGCGGAGCCGCTGCCCGGCCCGAAGCCACTAGTCGGGTCGGTGCTGTCGCCGACGGCGATGGTGAGCGTCCTGGTGTCGGTGACCGCCTTGCCCGCGGTGGTGGTGCCGCTCATCTGCACTGCGAGGCGGTACAGGCCGGGCTTGGTGAACGCCCAGTTGCCGTGCGCGTGGGTGTTCAGCGGGACGCTCAGCTGCTGCGGGAAGGGCTTGGCGGAGTCGAACAGCACGTCGGCCTTGCCGAAGGAGCCGGTCAGGAACAGGGCGTACCGGCCGGGCCCGGTGACGCCCTTGAGCGTCCAGGTAACGGTGCCCTTGATGCCGGACACGACCGACGGGTGCTGGGTGTTCCAGCCGGGCCAGACGATGCCGGCCTGCTGGGACTGCGGTAGCAGCCACACCGTGTCGCCCTGCTTGCCGAGGAACTCCGCGCCGGCCGGAACGGTGATCTTCGCGTTGTCCTTGACCTGCAGAACCACGTCGGCGGTCTCCCGCCACACGGCGGGGCTGGTGCGGTCGTCCTTGATCCGGATCGTCCACGCGTCGCCCGCGAGTTGCGGGCCCATGTCGACGTGCCCGTCGGCGATCACCTGCCGGGCGCCGGCCGCCGTGGTCGCCGCCTTCGCGGCCGGCGGTGGCGCGGCGGCGGGCGTCGGTGCCGCAGCCGGCTTCGCCTCAGCGGGAGCGGCGAACGTGCGCGCCGTCGGCTGCTCGTCCGGCGTCGTCCGCTGCGGCGCCGCCGGTGGCGGTACCTGCCCGGCCGGGACGATCGCCGGTACACGGATCCGGTAGGTCGCCTCCGCGTTGACCGTTCCACCGGAGCGCAGGGCCGCCGATGCGGCCAGGGTGAGCCGGTAGTCGCCGGCGGCGTCGAAGGCCCACACCACACCGGCGGTGCGCGTTGCCGCTGGCAGCTTCACCGACCGGGTCACCGTCGCGCCGCTGCCGAAGAGCGGGCTCGCCGTGCCGAGACCGGACAGGGTGTAGGCGGTGAACGTTCCCGGCCCCTCGATGTTGCCCAGGGTGAGGGTCACCGTGGCGTCGGCGAGGGCGTCGGGGCGTACGCCGGTGGTGTCCAGGGCCGGGAACCCAGTGTCCCCGGCGGACAGTGACCACACCGGCTGGCCCGCCGGTCCGAGGAAGGCGAAGGCCTTGCCGGGCGGTACCCGGCCGGCCAGGCCGCCTTCGGGGCCGAGTATCACCTCGGCCGGGTCATGCCCGGGCACGTCGCGAGCTACCTGCGCGGCGTCCCGGATGCGCAGCGACAGCGCGTCACCGTCGAGCGCCACCGAGACCAGGTCCGCGCCGACAGTGGTGATCGCGGCCGGTTCCGCGGCCGCCTGCGTCGTCCCTGCGGTCAGGGCCAGCACGGCCAAGGCGAGGCCGGCGGCGCCGGCACGCATGCTTCTCATCGTCATTGCTCGCTCCCCAGGCAACGTGGTGGTGTGTCGTCGTGCCCCGTCGCGACGGCGTGGCCGGTGCCGCTGCCCGACGCGGTCCGCAGGCAGATAGGGCGTGACCGGGTCACGGCGTGTCCCTCCCCGTGTGGTCGATGTCCGGTCGTCGGTTGTCGCGGCCCTGGTCGGGCCGATCGACCCGCGGCGTCGAACGGTCCGGCGTCGTCGCGTCGTCGCCGCCGGACGGGGCGCTCGCACCGATCGCGGCGGGAACCGCGGCGTCCCGGCCGCCGGAGGTCCGGTCGGTGTCCCGGCTGGCCTCCATGCGGCCCTGCTCCCGGGCCGTGGCCACCGCCCGCGCGATCTGTCGCGCCCGCCGCCGGCGAGCGGCGATCAGCGCCCAGACCGCGAGGGCGAGCAGGGCCAGCAGGACCAGCTGCGACCAGGGCACCGCCCAGACCGAGGCCCGCGCCGTGTCGACCCCCGGCGGCGGGTCGAGGACCTGGTCGCCCACGGCGGCGGGCGTGACAGCGCCGCTCGCGGTCAGCCGGAACAGCGGCGGGACACCCGTCATGCGTACGGTGGTGGTCAGCTCACCGCCAGGCAGGATCTCCGGCAGGGCCGCCGCGTCCACTGAGCGCCGGCCGAGACCGAAGAGACCCGCCACGCCGAGCGTTGGCCGGCCGGTGAGCCGGACGTTGCCGGTGTTCCGGACGGTGAAGGTGGCGGTGAGCGTGCCACCAGCCAGGGGGTTGAGCGAGCCGCTGTGCCGCACCCGCAGGTCTTCGACGGCCAGCGCCGGTTGCAGCTCACCGGTCACCCGCAGGTAGATCCGCGCGCCGACGCGGTGGTCGACGGCGACCTGGTTGCCCTGGGCGTCGGCCGTCGTGGCGGCCAGTGAGGCAACGATCCCTCCGGCGTGGTCACCCGGGGTGGCGTTGTCCGGCACCGTGAGGGTGAACGGAACGATCAGGCGGGACGTCGACGGAATGGTCACGCGGCGTTGCTTGAGGCGGACCCAGGCGCCGACATCGGTGGGCTGCCGGCCGCCGGCCAGCAGGTCAAAGCCGCCCTGGGCGGTGGTGAACGCGTCGCTGGCGTAGAGGTTCAGGGTGAGCGGGCGCGCCGAGTGGTTGGTGACCGCGACGTAGTCGGTCAGGGTGGCGCCCGGGTCAAGCTTGTAGGCGAACGCCGGTCGGCCATTCGGACCCTTCGCGCTCGACGGCGCCACCCCCCAGGTCACGGCGGACGGCGCCGACGATGCGCTCGGCGTCGGCACGGGCGGAGCAGGCGCCGCGCCGAGCAGGGCGATGCCGGTGGCGATGGCGGCGAGCAGGCGCATGGTGCAGACGGTTTCCGTTCCTGAGTGAGGGATGGGGCGGGGTGGGCGGCGCGGCAACGCCTCGCCCACCCCGCGGCCGTCCGGTGACGCGGCTCAGCGCCGGGTCACCGGACGGGTTCGGGCGATCAGATTGCGGTGAGGGTGAGGGTCGCGGTGTAGGTTCCCGCGGCGGTCTCCGTGGGCAGGCTCAGCCGCAGCCCCGCACCCAGCTGGGCGGTGCCACGCCCGGCGCCGGCCGGCGCTGAACCCAGCACCGCGCTGGTGCCGAGGCCACCGCCGCTACCGACGACGTACGGGGCCACCTGCGGGCCGGCGACCACGCCCTGCGCAGCGCCCTGGGTCAGGACCTGCGGGGTCCAGCCGAGGTAACCGGCGCTGAACGTCACACCGTCCGGGCCGGTGAAGTCGGCCGGGATCTGCCCGGAGGCGCTCCATCCCGGCTGACCGGCGCGGGTGTCGGTCACCGTGACCGGCCGCAGCTCCCCGGTGCTCTCCCACCGGTCGCCGCCTGCGGTGAGCTGCGCGGGCGGCAGCACCACGGCCCGGTCGTCCGGGTTGACGCTGATCACCAGCGCACCCTGCGTCTCGTCGATCGACGCGGTGATCGTCTGCGACGTGCCCGGCTCCTGCGGCGGGAACGCCACCCAGAGGGTCACCGGCTCGCTGGTCGCGGCCACGCCGTGGTCGTTGTCGTAGAGCTTGGCCACGTACTCGCAGGCGTTTAGCTCCCGGGTCGCGGTGAACGAGTAGCTCGCGCCCGCCTCGCCCGCGATGACCGTCCAGTCCGCCGCGCCCGGACACTTGCTGAACCAGTGGTAGTGGTCCAGCTCCGTCTGCGGCGTCTGCACCGCGGTGAGCGTCACCGTGTCGTTGGGCTGGTACTCGTCGGCCATGCCGCTGACCGACAGGCTCACCTCCGGCCCACCGCCGGACAGCTCGCCGACGACGAACGTGTAGTCGACCGGCCCGGTGCTGACCGTCGTGCCGTCGGTCAGCGTCGCATCGGCCTGGAACTTCAGGGTGTAGCTGCCCTGCGTGCTGAACGCCCAGTTCGAGTGGGCGTGGGTCTTCACTGGCACGTCGATCGCGTCGGGCAGCCCGTCGTCACCGCGGAACTTGACGATCGGACCGCCGAACGAGTCCTGCGTGAACAGCGTGACGTTGCCCGGCCCCTGCACGCCGACGAGGCTCAGCCGCACCTTGTTTCCCTCGAATACACCCGAGTCGAGCGTCGTGGTGTTCCAACCCGGCCACAGCAGATCCGGATCCTGGGTCATCGGCAGCAGCCAGACCTGGCTGCCGGCCGGCCCGAGGAAGGCGAACCGGGGATCGTCCGGAACGGCCATGGCCGCCTCCGGCAGGACCTGGAACGTCACATCCGCCGGGTCCCGCTTCATCGCGGGGCTGACCGTGTCGTCGTTGACCTTCAACGACAGCTTCCCGTCGCTGTAGTGCACGTCGACCGCATCGGTGTGCCCCTTGGACAGCACCACCTTCTCCGCCGCCGACGCAGCGGTCGGCGCGAGCACCGTGCCGGCGACCACCACCGCCCCGGCGAGCAGGGCCGCGAAACCGCGAGCCCTCACTGTCGCATTCATACCTCCCCTTTCACACCGCGCGCCTGGCGCGGTGGTTCATGTGGTGCCTTCACCACGAGGCCTTGCGCACTCCTGGCATCTCGCCGCGCAGGGCCAGCTCGCGAAACCGCACCCGGGACAGCCCGAACCGGGTCAGCACCCCGCGCGGGCGCCCGTCAATCTGGTCGCGTGACCGCAGTCGCACAGGGCTGGAGTCGCGCGGGAGTCGGCTGAGCCGGCGGACCGCCTCGGCGCGTGCGTCCGGGTCGGTGTCCGGATGGGCGACCAGCCGCTTCAGCGCCGCCCGCGCCTGCGCGTGCCGAGCGACCAGTTTCTCGCGGCGCGTCTGCCGGTTGACCAGGCTCTTCTTGGCCATCAGCGGGCCTCGCGGAACTCGACGTGGCGGCGTACGACCGGGTCGTACTTGCGCAGGACCAGGCGGTCGGGGTCGTTGCGGCGGTTCTTGCGGGTCACGTACGTGTAGCCGGTGCCGGCGGTGCTGCGCAGCCGCACGATCGGGCGGACGTCGGTCTGGCGGGCCATCAGAGCGTCACTCCCCGGGCGCGCATCTCGGCGACGACCTTCTCGATGCCCTTGCGGTCCACGGTCTTCAGCGCCTTGGCCGTCAGGTTCAGTCGCACCCAGCGGCGCTCCGAGGGCAGCCAGAAGCGGTGGTTCTGCAGGTTGGGGTTCCAGCGGCGGCGGGTGCGCCGGTGGGAGTGGGACACGGCGTTGCCGAAGCTCGGCTTCGCGCCGGTGACGTCACAACGTCGGGACACAGTGATGACTCCTCACTCAACTCGGTAACGGTAACGAAAACGGTTTTCAGTCTTACATCAGCTGTTCGGCCAGTTCCACGCCGGGGTCGTCGGCGATCTCGGCCGAGCGGTCGGCGCCCAGGCGGTAGCCCCAGCCCCGCAGCGTCGTCGCCACCGGTATATCGACACCGTGCCGACCGTGACGGTGGGAACGTCGTCGGCTCGTGGCGCCCTCGTCCGCGCACACCGGCACATCCCTGTCCCCGTCGCCACCTCGCATATGCTTAAATGACAATCATTTTCAACTGAGTCGAGGGGAAGCCGATGTCGTCCTCACCACAGGCACCGACCCGCGCCGTGACCGCCGACGCCGATACCCGCCCGTCGTTGACCGTGCTGTCCGGGTTCTGGCCGGCGGCGACCTTCGCCGTCGCGCGCACGCTGCTCGCCGCCGATGCGTCGCTGCTGCTGGTGCGGCACGACCTCGCCGGCATCCGCGACGGCGTCGTCCGCCGGGTGATCCGCTCCGGCACCGGCGTCATCGAGGACGAGCAGGTCGCGCTGCGGCACGGCTGCGCCTCCTGCACCCTGCGTGAGGACGTGCTGCCCACCCTCGCCCGGCTCACCCGCAGCCACCCCGGCCGGGACCTGGTGCTGATGCTGCCCGAGGTGGTGGAACCCGAGGCGGTCGCCGCCGCCTGCGCCCACTGCCTCGTCGACGGCGCACCCATCACCGACCTCATCCGGGTCGACTCCTACGTCACCGTCCTCGACGCCGAACACCTGCTCGACGGCCTGGCCACCACCGACGACCTGAGCACGCTCGGCATCCAGGCCGCCGACGACGACCACCGCGCGCTCGCCGACGTCGTCGTCCGGCAGATTGAGTACGCCGACACCCTGGTGCTCTGGGGACAGTCCCGCGGCGGAGAGTTCGACACCGGGCGGTTGGCCGTCCTGCTCCAGCGGATCGCCCCCTGGGCGACCCACCTGCGGGTCGACGGCGACCTCATCGATGCCGTCGCGCTGACCCGTCAGCTACGTCACACCCACCGGCACCGGCCGGAAACTCCGGGGGTGCTCGCCCGCGGCCTGCAGGGCTACACCCTCGGCGCGCACGAGCCGGAGCCCGACTGCGGTGTCGTCTCCGCCGCCTTCCGCGCCCGGCGCCCGTTCCACCCGCAGCGCCTGCACGACGTGCTGGAAGAGGTCAACGCCGAGGTGATCCGTTCGAGAGGTCACCTCTGGCTGGCCAGCCAACCCGACACCGTCATCGCCTGGGAGTTCGCCGGTGGCGGCCTGTCCATGGGATCCCTCGGGCACTGGCTGGTCAGCCTGCCCGAGGACCGCTGGGAGCACGTCGAGGACCAGCGCCGACTCGCCGCCGCCCTGGACTGGGACCCCTACTACGGCGACCGCCACCAGCATTTGGTCTTCATCGGCCTCGACGTCGACCCTGTCGAGCTGCACCGCACCCTCGCCGGCTGCCTGCTCACCGACGCCGAACTCGCCGACGGCGAGGACACCTGGCGCACCTACACCGACCCGTTCGCCGGCTGCTTCCCCCTCGTCGTGGAAGAACCGGCCGACACCGACACCAACACCGAAGGAGTACGACCCGTATGAAGCCCGGCATCCACCCCGAGTACCGGCCCGTCGTCTACCGCGACAAGGGCGCCGACTTCGCCTTCCTCACCCGCTCGACGGCCACCAGCGACCAGAGCATCGAGTGGACCGACGGCAACACCTACCCCGTCATCGACGTCCAGATCTCCTCGGCCAGCCACCCCTTCTGGACCGGCAAGCAGCGCCTGCTCGACACCGCCGGCCGGGTCGAGAAGTTCCGCGCCAAGTACGCCCGCCGCGGACCACAGGGCGGATGAGCACCGACCCGCCGGTCGACTGGACCGGACTGGCGCCGCAGCTGGTCGACGCCGCCCAGCAGGACCGGGCCTGGTACCTGACGATCGCCCGCGAGCTGGTCGCCCCCGGCGACCGGCTCGCGGTCGACATCGGCTGCGGCGCCGCCGGAATGGCCCTGGCCATCGCCCGGATGATGACCTGCGGCCGGGTCGTCGCGGTCGACGCGCATCCGGCAGTGCTCGACGCCGCACGTAGTCACATCCGCGCCGAGTGGGCGGATCCACGCGTCCGCGTCGAGCCGCTGCGCGCCGACATCCCCGCCCAGACGGACGCCCTACGCGAGACGCTCGGCGCTCCCGCCGACCTGGTCTGGGCATCGGCCTCGGTCCACCACGTCGGCGACCAACAGGCCGCGATCACCGCCCTCGCCGGACTGCTCGCCCCCGGCGGACGCCTCGCGCTCGCCGAGGGCGGACTACCGGAGCGCCACCTGCCCTGGGACGTCGGCCTGGGCGAACCCGGCCTGGAAGGCCGGCTGCACGCAGCCCAGGACCGCTGGTTCGCCCGGATGCGGGCAGGACTTCCCGGCAGCCGGCGGATGCCGTACGGGTGGACCGAAGCCCTCCAGCGGGCTGGTCTGTCGCCGGTCACGACCCGCACCACCCTCGACGAGCAGCCACCACCGCTGCCCGACAGCACCCGACGGACCGTCCTGGAAGCCCTCGCCGAACGGGTCGGCAGGCTGCGGCCCACCGGACTGCTCACCGCCGCCGACCTCGGCGCCTGGGACCGCCTCCTCGACCCGGCCGACGAGGAGTGGCTGGGCCACCGCGGCGACCTGTTCCGGCTGTCGGCCCGCAGCGTGCACCTCGGCGTCCGCCCCTGAGCCGCCATGACCACCTTCCTCGTGGCGGACGCGCAGCTGCGGGTCGTGGGTCTGGCGCCCACCGCGCAGCGCCGCGCCGTCCTGGCGCTGCTGGCCGGACGTTCCCGCCCGCTCACCGCCCAGCAGGTGCACGCCGAACTCACCAGTACCGTGCGGCACATCGGCCTGACCACCGTCTACCGCGCGCTGCACAGCCTCGCCGATGCTGGACTGCTGCACACCTTCGACCTCGACGGCCAACGCGCCTACCGCCACTGCGGAACGGCACCGCACCAGCACCTGATTTGCACCGGGTGCGAGACGGTGACCGAGTGCCCACCCGAGGTCGTGACGAGCTGGCTCACCGAACTGCACCAGCACACCGGTTTCACCCCGCACCCGGACCGACTCGACCTCAGAGGAATCTGCGCGACCTGCGCCAAACGTGACCATGGGTGCCGTGGCGCAGCCCGAGCAACGTCCCGACCGCGACACGCCGCCGAGCCACGATGGCCACAGGCCAGTCTCGGCACGTAGCACAGCCTTGGCCGCTACAGTGTCGTCAGTGGAAATGGTTTCCACTTACATCATCGTGGAGCAGGCTGAATGAAGATCGCGTTCGTCGGCAAGGGCGGCAGCGGCAAGACCACGCTGGCGGCCTCTTCGCTCGCCACCTCGCCGCCGGGAACCGGCCGGTGCTGGCCATCGACGCCGACATCAACCAGCATCTCGCGGTGGCGCTCGGCGCCGGCGAGGAGGTCGCGGCGCAGCTGCCAGCACTCGGTGACGCCCTGCCGCAGATCAAGGAGTACCTGCGCGGCGACAACCCGCGCATCGCCTCGGCGGCGGAGATGGTCAAGACCACGCCACCCGGTGCCGGTTCCCGGCTGCTGCGCGTCGTAGAGAGCAACCCGGTGTACGACCGGTGCGTCCGCGAGGTGGGCGGGGTGCGGCTGGCGGTCACCGGCGCGTTCCGGGAGGAGGACCTGGGGGTGGCCTGCTACCACTCCAAGCTCGGCGCGGTGGAACTGCTGCTCAACCACATGGCCGACGGCCCGGCCGAGTACGTGGTGGTGGACATGACCGCCGGCGCCGACTCCTTCGCCTCCGGCCTGTTCACCCGCTTCGACCGCACCGTCCTGGTCTGCGAGCCCACCGTGCGCAGCGTCGGCGTCTACCGCCAGTACGCCGGCTACGCCCGCGACTACGGCGTCGCCCTGTCGGTGGTCGGCAACAAGGTCGAGGACGCCGCCGACGTGGACTTCCTCCGCGAGCACGTCGGTGCGGACCTGCTCACCTGGGTCAGCCGGTCGGCGTACGTGCGCCGCGCCGAACGCGGGATCATCGGCGCCCTGGACGACCTGGAGCCCGCCAACCGTGCGGTACTGGCGCAACTGGCCGACGCCGTCGACGCCACCGACCAGGACTGGGAGGCGTTCACCCGCCACGCCCACGAGTTCCACCGCCGCAACGCCCACGCCTGGGCCAACGAGCGGGCCGGCACGGATCTCACCGCTCAGATCGACCCCGACTTCGTGATGGGGCCTGCGGCACGGCTTCCGGTACGGGCTCTCGGCTGAGCCGGCAGCGCGGTCGCGGATCGGGTCGGGGCAGTACCTACCGGCTTTCCCCGGCCGGCGTCGATCAGCGGGCGCACTCCGCGCAGACGCCGAAGATTTCCAAGGTGTGGCCGACGTCGGTGAAGCCGTGCTGGGCGGCCACCTGGTCGGCCCACCGCTCCACGGCGGGTCCGGCGACCTCCACCGTGCGTCCGCAGTCGCGGCAGACCAGATGGTGGTGATGTTTGCTCTGGCTGCACCGGCGGTACAGCTGCTCGCCGCCGGGCAGCCGGGTGGAGTCGATCTCGCCGGCGTCGACCAGTAGCTGCAACGTCCGGTACACGGTGGTGAGGCCGACCCGCGCCTTCCGGGACAGCAGCATCTGATGCAGGTGCTGCGCCGAATGAAACCCCTCCACCTCGCGCAGCAGCGCCAGCACCTCGCCACGCTGGCGGGTGTTACGTGTCGCATTCGGTATCACCTGGGTCACCGTGGTCGCATCCTTTTGTGTTGCCCGTCGCCTGACGTCTCACCATTCGTGTGCCGTACGGCTGTGCGTCGTGCGAGCACTTCCGCGCCCCCAGGCCTGCTCGGGAGCAGGCGGCACGCCGGACCGGGCCAAAGCCATCCACGGCCTGCGACTGGTGAGATCCCTCGGCAATTATGCCCGGTGTGCGGTACCGGACGGCAGCGCCGCTACTGCCACCCGGATCAGAGTGGTCGCGGTCGAGCTGGCGGACGGGACAACCGGGCTGCTCAGCGCCGCCGGCCATCGGCCGGGCCGGTGCAAGTAGCGTCCTCAGCGATACGCGCCACCATGGCCGCAGCGAGGTCGGCCCCGGTGACGCGGCCGTTCGGCCCGGTGGCGATCGGTGGCGCGTTCAAGGAGATCCAGAGTTCGCCGTCGCACCCGCCGGCGCTGGTCCCCCCCGTTACCTTTTTGATCGTCCCCAGCCGGGGAATCCTCGGTCGCCCGGCCCGGTATGACTTCCTGCCCCTGTCGTTCGGATGATCCGGGGGGTGTTGTCGCCGGGTCGGGTGGCGTCGGCGGACCGCTGATAGGGACACGGCCACCCGTATTGGGGTAGGTCTCTTCGTAACGTGGCTGCCGGCAGTCCGACGCCCTGACTGCGGCCGAGGGCCACGATGCGATGCGTGGAGGCGGGTCTGGTGCACGACGGATATGGCGTCTTCCTGGGCTTGGACGTCGGTAAGGGTGATCACCACGCGGTCGGGCTGGCTCCGGACGGCAAGCGGCTGCACGACGCGGCGTTGCCGAACACCGAGGCTCGGCTGCGGCAGCTGTTCGACAAACTCGCCCGCCATGGCCGTGTCCTGGTGGTGGTCGACCAGCCGGCCTCGATCGGCGCCCTGCCGGTCGCGGTGGCTCGGGCGGCCGGGCATCAGGTGGCCTACCTGCCTGGCCTGGCGATGCGGCGGATCGCCGATCTGCACCCCGGCAGCGCGAAGACCGACGCCCGCGACGCCTACGTCATCGCTGATGCGGCCCGCACCCTGCCGCACACGCTGCGCCGGGTCGACACCGGCGACGAAACTCTGGCCGAACTGGAGATCCTGGTCGGCTTCGACGACGACCTCGCCGGCGAAGCCACCCGCGTGTCCAACCGCATCCGAGGACTGCTCACCCAGATCCACCCCGCCCTGGAACGAGTCCTCGGCCCCAAGGTCCACCACAAGGCGGTCCTGGAACTGCTGTCCCGCTGCGGCGGCCCGGTCGGCCTGCGCAAGGCCGGCCGCCGCAAACTGCTCTCGATCGCCGCCGTCCACGCACCTCGCATGGGTGACCGGCTCGTCGAGCAGATCATGGCCGCTCTCGACGAGCAGACCGTCACCGTCCCCGGCACCCAGGCCGCGGAGACGATCCTGCCCCGCCTGGCCGACAGCCTCCGCGACATCCTGCGGCAACGCGACCAGGCCGCCGCCCAGGTCGAAAGGATGCTTGATGCGCACCCTCTTGCCCCGGTCCTGACCTCGATGCCCGGCATCGGCGTCAGGACCGCAGCCCGGATCCTGCTCGAAGTCGGCGACGGCACCGCCTTCGCCACCCCAGGCCACCTCGCCGCCTACGCCGGCCTCGCCCCCGTCACCCGACGATCCGGCAGCAGCATCCGTGGCGAACACCCACCCCGCGGCGGCAACAAGAACCTCAAACGCGCGTTCTTCCTCGCCGCGTTCGCAGCCCTGGCCGACCCCGTGAGCAGGGCCTACTACGACCGCAAACGCGCCGAAGGCAAACGCCACAACGCCGCCCTCATCTGCCTCGCCCGCCGTCGCTGCGACGTCCTATACGCCATGCTCCGCGACAAGATCCCCTACCAACCCCGCCCCACGACGCCGATCGCCGCTTGACGAACCCATAGGGACACCCCCCCGGGAACCCGCTGGTGGAGTCAGGGGTGCGGTCTGTCCGGGTGCCGAATGAGTTCGACAACCTCATCCATGTGCTGCGGATCCTCGATCGGGCCGAACAGTATTCCGCGTCGCCCCGCCGGTTCCGTTCCGCTGAGGAGCAGGACAGCGGGTGCGCGATGACAGGCGCCGAGGCACTCCGCCCGGATGAGGACGCCGCCCTGGCTGGAGCGCACCGCCTGCCGGAGGACGTCGGCGAGGTCCTCCGACTCGCCGTCAGCTTCTCCAGGGCGGCCACGGTGACGCAGGGCGCGGCACCGGTGGCCGTCGCAGTAGACGACGGTGACATCGGCATCGCGGAACGTGGGGATGCTCATTGGTCGTCGGGAGGCTCGAGGAACGCCATCAGGGCGTGGCCCGCCCGCCGGCGGACCACCGTGGCGTCGGTGAACCCGGCTGCCAAGGCCGTCTCGCGGTGCCAGTCGGGCGGCGCGACGAACTCCGCGCAGCCCAGATCACTCAGCGCGGCCGTTCGCTCGTGCAGCAGCGATGCCATCGCCGGATCCCGGGCCAGCATCGTCCACCAGGCGGTCCACGGGTCGCTGCCGCTGCGGTGCGCCCGCGCCGCGGTGGGGGCGTCAGGCATGGCGTCGCTGACGAGGAGCAGCGCGTTCGGGCTCAGCAGCCGGCGGGCCTCGGCGTACCAGTCGCGCACCCGGTCCTCGGGCAGGTAGTGCAGGGCCATCAGGGCCAGCACCAGGTCGTACGGGCCGCCGGCCGACGCAAGCCACCCTGCCGAGGAGATGTCGGCCCGCACGGCGCGTACCTGCGGCAGTGCGACGTCGGCCAGGGCCAGCAGGGCCGGGTCGACGTCGAGCACAGTGACATGCGCATCGGGCCACCGCCGCAGCACCGCCTCGGCCGTGGTACCCGGGCCGCCCCCGACGTCGAGCATCCGTTCGGGTTGACGACCGCGGATCTGCTCGGCGGCGGCAAGGCCGGCAGCGAGGAGATCGTCGCGGTCGGGGTGGTAGTGGCGCATCATGGTGTCCCAGTCGCGCCGCCACCGCGCGACGTCTTCCGGGTTGAGGGTGCTCGGCCTCGTCACGCCGGGACCGCTTCGGCATGGTCGTGGACGTCCCCAAGATCCCACTCCGGAAACGGGTCGGGCAGCGCCCGCCAGGCAGTCTCCCCGGCGGCGACCTCCGCGTCGGTGAGCAGGCACCCGTGCAGGGCGTCCCGCAGGCCGGCGCTATCCAGGCCGACGCCGATGAGCACAAGTTCCTGCTGCCGGTCCCCGAAGGTCGGATGCCAACGGGACTCCAGTTCGGCTCGCTCGTCCGGGTCCTGCGGCCACTGCCCGGATACCGCGACGGGCACGCCGACCGGGTCGCACCGCCCGGACGGGCCGGCCTGCGACCACAGTGCCTGCACGTCCGGACGGCTGGCCAGCCACAGGAACCCCTTCGAGCGCACCACGCCATAGCCGTCCAGGCCGCCGGTGAGCAGGTCCCACAGCCGCTGCGGGTGAAACGGCCGGTGGTCGCGGAAGACGATGCTGGAGATGCCGTACTCCTCGGTCTCCGGCACATGCCCGCCGTTGAGCTCCGCCACCCAGCCGGGCGCGGTCTCCGCCCGCTCCAGGTCGAAGCGTGCGGTGTGCAGGATCTCGGCCGGCGCAACCCGGCCGTGGACGGCACGGCCCTGCCGGGCGGCCGGGTTCAGGCGGGTCAGCAGCGCCTCGACCACGGCCAGGTTCTGCGAGCTGATCAGGTCGGTTTTGTTGACCACCAGCACGTCGGCGAACTCGATCTGGTCCACCAGCAGATCCGCGATACCGCGGTCGTCACCCTCGTAGGCCGCCAGGCCGCGCGCCTCAAGGCTCTCCCCCGCCTCGATCATGGCGAGCAGACCGGCCGCGTCGACGACGGTGACGGTGGTGTCCAGCCGGGCCAGGTCATCGAGGACCTGCCCGTCCTCCACGCCGAAGGCGAACGTCGCCGCGACCGGCATCGGCTCGGAGATGCCGCTGGACTCGATCAGCAGGTAGTCGAAGCGGCCCTGCCGGACCAGCCGGGCCACCTCGTCGAGCAGATCATCGCGCAGGGTGCAGCAGATGCAGCCGTTGGTCAGCTCGACCAGCCGCTCCTCGGTCCGCGACAACGCGCCGCCGTCGCGCACCAGCGCGGCGTCGATGTTGACCTCGCTCATGTCGTTGACGATCACCGCCACCCGCAGCCCGTCCCGGTTGGCCAGCACATGGTTGAGCACGCTGGTCTTACCGGCACCGAGGAACCCAGACAGCACGGTCACCGGCAGCCGGACGGTCACGGCTGGTCCACCACCTGACGACCCTTGTACAGGCCGCAGTGGGTGCAGGCCCGGTGCGGCACCACCATCTCCTTGCGCGGGCAGGGGCACGGGGTCAGCGGCGGAACGCTCGCCTTCCACTGCGCCCGCCGGTGCCGGGTGTTCGACCGCGACATCTTCCGCTTCGGTACGGCCATCACGCTCTCCTTCTCAAGGGGTCACGCCACAGCTTAACGATATTGATTTTCGTTTCGCTGTTCGGCCTGCGCCTGAGCGAAGGTGCCGCGCAACGGTGTCGATCACGCCCGGCCACCGCACGCCGCGTCCTCGACGCCGCCGCACCGGGCGACGAAATCCGACGCGAGGTCCGGTGCAGCCGACCAACGCCGCGGGATGATGCCGCTACCGCGAGAACACTGCCAACTGGGAGACGTCCACTGCAGCGGGGCGGGGAGGGAAGCCGCGGGCTTCGGAGAGTTGCAAGGTGCGAGCGTCGAAGCGCCGGCGCCTCGAACGCCGACAAGCTCCTTGGTCACGGATCACGGGTTACGGGCAAGCTTGGAAAGGCTGGCGGGAGGTTCCCAGGCATCTGTCAAGCCCCGGGTTTGATGGAGAGTTGGTTAGCTGGTTTTCAGGGGTGCGGTGACCGGGTGGGTGATCGCGTGTAGGGCCTCGTGCTCGGCCGGCGGGATGTGCCCGAGCTCGCCGTGTAGGCGGCGGTTGTTGTACCAGTCGATGTACTCGACGGTGGCCATCTCCAGGTCGTCGAGTCCACGCCACGGGCCTCGGTTGCGCACGAGTTCAGCCTTGTAGAGCGAGTTGAACGCTTCGGCCATCGCGTTGTCGTAGGAGTCGCCCTTGGACCCGACGGAGGCGACGGCGCCGGCCTCGGCGAGGCGCTGGGTGTAGCGAATCGCTCGGTATTGGACTCCCCTGTCCGAGTGATGCACGAGTCCGTCCAGGTCAGCGCCCTGGTTCTGACGACGCCAGATCGCCATCTTCAACGCGTCGAGCGCCAGATCCGTGTAGAGCGACGTGGACACCTGCCAGCCGACGATCATGCGGGAGTACACGTCGAGGACGAACGCGGCGTATACCCAGCCCACACTGGTACGCACGTAGGTCAGGTCAGCGACCCACAGCTGGTTCGGATGTTCCGCGGTGAAGTCCCGTTTGACCAGGTCAGCGGGTCGGCTGGTCTCGGCTGCGGGCTGAGTTCCCCCCGCTTTGATGGAGCGGTGGTTACCTGCTGCCGGCTGGCGCAGGGGTGGCGATAGGTGGCTCGGCTGGTTGCGTCTGGCGGGTGTGCCAGGCGGTCTCGTACTCGTTCGGGCTGAGGTAGTCCAGTTCCTTCTGGATGCGGCGGGTGTTGTACCAGCCGTCGATGTAGGCGAAGATCGCGTTCTCGGCCTCGTCGCGGGTCCGCCAGCTCGTGCGGTAGACGAGTTCGATCTTCAACGTCGACCAGAAGTTCTCCATCAGCGCGTTGTCGTAGGAGTCGCCGACGGATCCCATCGAGGGCAGGATCCCGTTGTCCTGTAAGCGTTCCGCGAAGCGAAACGACGTGTAGTTCGACCCGCGATCTGAGTGGTGGATCAACTGGCCGTCGCGGACGTCGCGCGACCAGATGCCGTATTCGAGGGCGGCGAGGATCAGGTCGGTGTCGCAGCGGTCGGAGGTCTTCCACCCAACGATCCGGCGGGAGAACGCATCGCGGACCGCAGCCAACCAGAACACGCCCTCACCGCAGGGGATGCGGGTGGCGTCGGCGACCCAGAGCCGGTTCGGCCCGTCGGCGGTGAACTGCCGGTTGACCAGATCCGGCGCCGGCGTGTGCCGGGGATCCTGCTTCGTGGAGCCGCCGCGCCAGCCTCGACGCAGGAACGCGCCCTGCCAGCCCTGCTGCGCCATCAACCGCTCGACCCGCTTACGGCCCACGCGGATGCCGTCACGGCGTAGCTGCCGGTGGACCCGGTCAGCGCCGTAGGTGCGCCCCGATGTCTCCCAGATCTCGTGGATGTTGGAGACCAGACCCAGGTCGACCACGTCGCGGTCGCAGGGCTGCTCGACCTGCTTCACCCACGCGTAGTAGGTCGAGGCGCCGATGTTGAGGACCCGTAGCAGGAGCGCGACCGCGAACTGGTCACGGTGTTCGTGGATGAACCTCATGACCGTCGCCGGGTCGGGTCGAGCTCCGCCGCGAAATACGCGCTCGCGGCCTTCAGGATCTCGTTCGCCCGCCGCAACTCGGCGACCTCCCTGCGCAGCCGGCGGTTCTCCTCCGCCATCTCGCTGGTCGGCCGGTCGTGACGCTCGTCGGCGTCGGCCTCGGCTTGGCGGATCCAGTTCCGCAACGCCTCGTGATGCACACCAAGCTGCTCGGCCAGGCGCCGGATCACCGGCTTCGGATCCGACTCGCGGTACAAACGCACAGCGCGCTGACGTAGCTCATCGGGGTACTTCTTCGGTGCTGCCACGGACAACTTCCTCCCCACGGCCATCAGACCATGATCAAGAAGCTCCATGAAAGCGGGGGTAGCTCAGGCCGGGTCGTGCGCGGCGACTTGTCACGCAGCAGCCCGCGCAGCCCGGACTCGCGCATCAGCCGCTCGACGGTGCACCGGGCCACCGGCACGCCTTGGCGGTGCAGCTCGTGCCAGAGCTTGCGGGCGCCGTAGACGCCGTAGTTCTCCGCGTGGATCCGCTCGATCATCGCGGTCAGCTCCTCGTCGCGCCGTGACCGGGCCGAGACCGGGCGGGTCTTGGCGGCGTAGTAGGTCGACGGTGCGATCGCCGCGGGCGTGTCTTGCAGCGCCTGCAGGACCGGCTGGACACCGTGTTCGGCCTTCTGGGAGTCGACGAAGTCGACCTTCATCGCGACGGGCGGTCCAGCTCCGCCGCGAAGAAACTCGCCGCGGACTTCAGGATCTGGTTGGCCCGCCGCAGCTCACGATTCTCCCGTTCCAACGCGGCGAGGCGTTCCGCGTCGCTGCTGCTCGTGCCCGCACGCTCCCCGACGTCGGTCTCGGCCTTCTTCACCCAGGTGCGCAGCGCCTCCGGGTGGATACCGAGCTGGCCGGCAATCCGGCGGATCGCGCCCACCGCGCTGGCCGGGTCCCGGCGGGCCTCGACCGCCAACCGGGTCGCACGCTCACGCAGCTCATCGTTGTACTTCTTCGGTGCGGGCATCGCTGGTGTTCCTCCCAGGTTTCGATGTCTCCATCAAACCCGGTGCGGGACAACGTCCGAGGCGGGGACGACACAGTCTGGCTGGCCGTGGAGCGTCTGCGACACGGCTCCCGTTCGGGCCGTGGCCCCTACGTCTCCAGAGCCGCCCCGGTCTGCGCGCAAGTCCTCCCTACCGGTGGCCGCTTCAGCTACCGGCTTCCTGGCTTGGTGTGAAACCAGAGGATTACGGTCGCGGCGAAGAACAGCAACACAAAAAACGCGCAGGGGCACAGCAGGAGCCACGCCAATCCTTGCATGCTGCACAGCCTAGGCTCGCCGGGAAACACGCCGAACTCGGCAACCTGCGAACGGCAGTAAGCCTTCTTGGATCGGTACTGGCAGCATCCGCACCTGCCGCTGTTAGCCTCCGTCTTTCGTTAGTTGTTGATCAAAGCGGTGGCCCAGGGCAGCTGCTCTGTCCGGTGGACCGTCAGGACGCGCGGGCATGCTGATTGGCCGGCGTTGCCCGACGTGGCGCAGGACGGCCCGGTCACCGACGCGGTAAGCGGCGTCCTCCAGTGCGGTGCTCGTCGTGGTTGGGGCGGGTGCAGGTGACTAGCTGAGGTAGCGCGGACAGGCGGGCGAACGCGGTGCCAGGTCGGTTGGTCCAACGTCAGCCGGACGTATCCGCGGATTCCGAGAGATCGTGCAGCCACCCAATGACGCGCTCGGCGGTTACGCCTCGAAGGTCGGCTCCGTTCCACCGGGCCCCGGGGACGTCCGTGCGAACGCGGGGTCCTCGAAGCCCAGGTCGCGCATCTTCTCGGCGGAGAAGACCACCATGATTTCGTCGCCGGGGATGAAGACGCCCTGAGGGTCGGGCAGCTGCGGGATGGCAGCGACGAACCAGATCGAACCTGCGGCGAAGTCCAGGCGCAACGCGACGGGCACGTCGACCGAATGCGCCGCCGCGGCGATGCTGCCGTTCGCCCGCCGGCTCGGCCCGATCTGGAGCTGCTCCCAGTGGCAGGCCGTGCTGTGCACCCTTGATCCGAGAAGTGGAGCCCAGCGGCTCTGGCCCTCGACCTCCGGGCCGACGCGGGCCGGACCGGATTCGCCGAGGACGAGGTGATGTCCGATCGGCTCGTGGAAGACCTCGACGCCATAGGGGTAGAACGTGTCGGTCCAGGTCACGGTCACGGCGCCGAGGTCGGTGCCGAGTTGCACGCCCATGACGGCGTGATGCCAGTCGCCATAGTCCCATGGCGCGCGTTCCGGGCCGAAGTTGTGCACGTCCCAGTAGTCGACCGACGTTAGGCGCCGCCCCCGCAGGTCGCGCAACGCGCCCTCGAAACGGCCGCGCAGACCATCGACCCCGCGCACCTTTCCCACCGACCGATCATCGCTGGTCATACCTGTGACCGCATCGTCTTTAGTTCGATCCTGTATCGCTACGCCGGCCGCTCATGCTGCGAGGCGCTCGTCACCCAAGTGCCGTCGGCGCCGTTCGACGGCGTCCGGATGCGCCGATGAGTGGATATCCGGTGACCCTGCCGCGGCAGTGATCACACCTGTGGGCAGGATGCTCATACTGGGGCTTATGGCCCCGGATGTTTCGTCGGTTGACGCTGTGCTGCGCTTCGCCGCTGCCCTGCACGGGATACGTGGTCGGCTGCTCGCCGGCTTGTCTCCCGTCGCAGACATCGCGAATCTTCTGGCAGCGGTCCGGTCGCGCCGGGAGTTGCCCCGGGAGGGCCTCACCCGTAGCGGCATCGAGTACACCGCGGTTCGCGGGCCTTCTGGTTGATCTATGCCTTGAGTCCGATTGAGTAGCCTTCGGTGGTCTCGTTTGTAGGTTGATGTCTCTCGATGCGGGAATGTGAGGGGCGGTCGTGACCGCCGAGCGGTAGCGGCGTTGGGTCGGTCATGGGTGATCGGAAGCCGTACCCCAGTGACGTCACCGATGCGCAGTGGGCGCTGATCGGGCCGTTCCTGCGGGCGTGGAAAGCCAGGCGGGTCTCAGCGTCGGGGCATCAGGGTGACTACGACCTGCGGGAGATCGTGAACGCGATCCTCTACCAGAACCGGACGGGTTGTCAGTGGACGTACCTGCCGCATGACCTGCCGCCGAAGTCGGCGACCTACTACTACTTCGCGCTGTGGCGCGACGACGGCACGGACCAGGCGATCCATGATCTGCTGCGGTGTCAGGTGCGGGAGAAGGCCGGCCGTCGTGAGGATCCGACCGCGGTCGTGTTGGACAGCCAGTCGGTGCGGGCCGCGAATCATGTGCCCGCGGCCACGACCGGCAAGGACGTCGGCAAGAAGGTGTCCGGCCGCAAGCGTGGCCTGGCCGTGGACGCCCTGGGGTTGATCATCGCGGTCGTGGTGACCGCGGCGTCGGTCACCGACTTCGTGCCGGTCCGCAAGCGGTGGATCGTAGAACAAACCTGCGGCACTTTGATGCTGCACCGTCGTCTCGTCCGCGAGTACGAGAGCCGCCCAGAATCGGCGGTATCCCGGACGTTGTGGGCGTCGATGGCGACCATCGTGCGTCGGCTGACCGGCTCCAGCACCCCGTCCTGGCGGCACCGGTGAACCTCACCGTGATTCTCGACCTGATCACCGCACGCGAAGCCACCGCCAGTCAGGCCGCCGGCCGGCTGCGCGAGCAGATCACCGCCCTCACCGCCGACCTCACCCGCATCGAGGGCGAACTGGCCGCACTGACGACCACCCGCACCACCCTGAACGCCCTCACCGCCGCCGAGTTCATCGCCGACGACCCGACCATCGCCAGCGCCCCCTACCAGCAGATCCTGGACGTCCTCACCACCGCGCCCGCCGGCATGCGAGCCAAAACCATCTGCATCGCACTCGACGTCGAGCCCTCACCGAACCACGTCGAGAGCACCCGCGCGAAGCTGAAACGAATGGTCAGCCGCAACATCCTGACTGAAGACGAACCCGGCGTATTCACCCTCATCTCGAAACGGACCTAACCCTGCGAACCGCCCTCTGACGCGGCGTCAGGGCGGCCGGGTCGATCAGGCCCCAGGCGATGCCGAGCCGGGCGATCGGGTGCTCCGCCCCGTGCGCCGCGAGCCACCCGGCGCACAGGTGCGCGTTGTCGTTCGGGATGCGGTGGCAGGCGAACATGGTCCCGAGCGCTGAGAGCGGGTCACCGTCGACCGGCTTCCCGAAGTCGGGCTCCCCCGGCACGGTCCCGGCTAGGTACTCGCGGAGGTTGGGATATCGGTAGCGGCGCGCGTTGTCCTTCCGCCACGGGCAGGACGGGCACGGCCACGAGCACGCCTGGACCGCGACGAGTGCGCCGACGCGGACCCGGGCCACCGTCGGCGCGGTGTGTGCCCCGTACGCCAGGCCGTCGCGGGTTGTACCTGACGTTCGACTCGCGGTCCAGCGGTGCCTGCAGATCGACCGAGGGTCTTTAGAGTAGGGGGCATGGCTGCGCGTCGATCGTCTGTGACACGTTCCTCTGCTGTTCGTGCTCGCGAGCCGCGAAAGCCGGTGCCGCCTGCGGAGGTGCGCCATTTTGAGGCGGCGGAGTTGGAACCGGAGGCGGAGCTGGAGGCGTCGGCGTTCTACGGTTCCCAGCTTGCGGGACAGGATGCGTTGTCGGTGTCGTTTTCCCAGTGCCGGTTTCAGGGCGCGGACCTTTCTGAGTGCCGGTTGGATCGGGTGTCGTTGACCGATTGCCTGCTGAAGGATTCGAATCTGGCGAATCTGCGCGCTGATGGTGGCGGGTTGACGCGGGTGCGGATCACGGAGTGCCGGCTGACGGGCCTCGTGTGGGCTGACGGCGTGGTGCGGGATGTGTCGGTACGCGAGTGTCGCGCTGACCTGTCGGCGTGGCGGATGACGACGTTCGACGCGGTGGAGTTCGTGGGCTGCAACCTCACTGGCGCGGACTTCACGAATGCTGATCTGCGCGGCGCGTCGTTCCGTGATTGTGATTTGACCACGGCGGTATTCCATCACGCCGACATGGCCGGTACGCGGTTCCGGGGCTGCAACCTCGCAGGCGTCGGTGATCTGTCAAACTGGCGGGGCGCGATCGTTCATTCTACTGATCTGATCAGTTTGTCTTTCGGCCTTGCTCGGGCGGCAGGCATTTCCATTGAGGATGAACAGTCATGACGTCGACCCGACGGGTATCGGCCCGGCAGGTGGTTACGGTTGCTGATTGGCCGTCGCCGAACGCGGATGCGGATGGGGCGGATTCGTTCGTGGGTCTGCGGTATGAGCAGGCCACCATCCGGGAGATCGATCTGTGCGGCGCGAGGCTCAAGGACTGCGTTTTCGAGTCGTGCACGTTCACCGCTGTCCGGTTCAATTGTGTCCGCGCTGAGGGTGTGGCATTTACCGGCTGCCGGTTCGCGGGCTGCAACTGGTGGGATGCGGAGTTGCCGGACTGCACGCTGACCGGGTCGGTGTTCGACCGGTGCAACCTGTCCGGTGTGGAGGTTACGGGCGGGGACTGGTCGGACGTCGAGCTGCTGGGCGCGGACTTGAGTACCGCGGAGTTCGTCCGGGTGCGGATGCGGGGAGCGAATCTCAGCGGTGCCCGGTGTCAGGGTGTGGTGATGCGGGATGTGGACCTGTCCGGTGCGAGCGTGCGGGAGGCGGACTTCGCTCGCGCGGACCTGCGGGGCAGCGTGTTGACCGCGTTCGACCCGCGGGAGGTGCAGCTGCGAGAGGCGATCATCACGGCCGATCAGGCGGTGGATATCGCGATGAGCCTCAGCATGTCGATACGGGTTTCGTGACGAGGTACGGGCCGAGTTGGAGGCAGGCCAGGTCGGAGCGCAGGAGCACGGTGACGGCGTCGGCGGCGGTGCGGGCGATGGGGTGGCCGTGCAGGTTCAGCGAGGTGTTGAGCAGCACGGCCCGGCCGGTGCGGGTGTGGTAGGCGCGCAGGATCGCGGCGAGGCCGGTGGCGTTGTCGTCGTCGACGATTTGGGGGCGGCAGCTCAGGTCGGCTGGGTGGATCGCGGCGATCATGTCGGTGGCGGCGTCCGGTTGGGTGTCGAAGCCGAGCATCATGTGGGGGCTGCGGAGCCCGTCGGGGTTGCGGATGTAGCGGTGCTGGTGGCTGCGCAGGAGCGCGGGCGCGAACGGCATCCAGAAGTCCCGCTGTTTGATGAGCTGGTTCAGTCGTCGGGGGATGTCGGCGTCGGCGGGGTTGGCGAGGATGGAGCGGTTGCCGAGGGCGCGGGCGCCGTATTCCATGCGGCCGGCGCAGCGGGCGACGATCTGTCCGTCGGCCAGCAGTCCGGCTACCACGTCCTCGATGCGGCCGGGTTCGTGCAGGTGCAGGCCGGTGCCGGCGACCGCCTGCTGGGCGTCGTCGCGCGTGATGTCGTCGCCGAGGTAGCAGTCGGTCAGCGGGCGCACGCTGTGGTGGCCTTGGGTGGCGGCGAGGTGGTGGTAGACGGCGCCGAGCGGGAGGCTTTCGTCGCCGCAGGACGGGAACGCGGCGAAGGTGTCGACGCAGTCCAGAGCGGCGATGCGCTGGTTGAGCTTGATGTTCATGAAGACGCCGCCGCCGGCGAGGACGTCTCGGATGCCGGTGGCGGTGACGGCGTTGCGGACCCATCGGGTGAGCAGGTGCTCGGTGAACAGTTGCAGGCCGGCGAACAGGTCGTCGAAGCGTCGGCCTCGCAGGTGTTGTTCGATGTCGGGCCAGGCCCGCTCGATGCTGACGGTGGTGGTGCGGTGCAGCCGCAGGCCGGTGGGGTCGAGACGGAGGTAGGTGTGCAGGATGTCGGCGACCTGCCGGGCCCGGTCGGGGCGGGCGTAGGGGGCCATGCCCATCAGCTTGTACTCGTCCTCGTGCGGGGTGAACCCGGCGGCGTGGGTGAACCAGAACCACAGCAGGCCGATGGAGTTGCGCATGTCGGTGCGGGCGATCTCGGTACGGTGCCCGGCGGTCCAGGTGGAGACGGTCGCGCAGGCGCCGTCACCGAACCCGTCGCAGGTCAGCACGAGATAGGGCCGGTCGGGGTCGGTGCGCAGCCCGTAGTAGGCGGCGGCGCCGTGCGCGGTGTGGTGGTCGACGTAGGTGACCCTCGCGCCGGTGAGGCCGTCGCGGCGCAGCAGCTCGGTGACCCGCTGCGGCAGCGCGCCGGGCGCGGCGGCCAGCAGGTGGTCCTCACTGTCGGCCAGGGCCGGCTGCCGGTGGAAGGCGGCGAGGCGGCGCAGCCATTCGTCGCGGGGGCAGTGGTCCACCGGTCCGGAGCGGCTGCCGTAGACGACTTCGGTGACGTCGCCGGGGTCGGCGCCGACCGCGTGCAGGCAGGCGGCGACGGCGTGGTGCGGGAAGCCCATGTAGCCCTTGATCCCGGTCAGGCGTTCCTCCTGCACGCAGTGCGTGAGGTGCCCGTCGACAGCGATGGCGGCGGTGGCGTTGGCGCCGCCGTGGATGCCGAGCAGCAGATCACCCATGGCAGGCGGCCTCCCGGTTGACGGTGTCGGTGAGCCAGGCCCACTCGGCGATCTTGAGTTGGGCGAGCCGGTCCAGGCTGCCGGGGTCGGCTTCGTGCAGGCCGGCGAGCACCGGCGCCGCGGTGGTGGCGAACCAGTCGGTGAGGGCGTCGGCCACGGCGGCGGCGGCCGGGTCCGCGATGGTGAACGCGCGGTGGAACGGCGCGGTGATGAGCAGCCCGTCGGCGGCGGTCTGCCGTTCGATGACGGTGCCGGGGATGACCTCCAGGCGGCTGCGGGCCATGAAGTGCGGGATCCGGTGACGGCCGAAGCGGTCCAGGGCGTCCAGCTCGGTGCGAAGCCCGTCGAGGGTCTGCCAGGGATGCCACAGGATGTAGCTGGCCACGGTCGTGACCGCGGCGTCGTCGGCGGCGGCCACCACCTCCCGCAGGTGGGTGAGGTCCTGACGTTTGCCGTAGATGCGGTGCAGGGTGTCCGGGTTGAACGACTCCACGCCGATGAGCATGGTGCGGACCCCCGCGTCGGCGAGCACGCCGACGGTGTGCGGGTCGAGGGTTTCCGCGCGCACGCTGATCGCGAACGTGAGCGTGCCCGCGAGCCCGGCCGCCCGCAGGCGGTCGCGTAGCTCGGCGGCGCGGCGGGCGCACTCTCGGCGGGTGCCGCCGAAGTCGGAGTCCGAGAACGCGAACGTCGTCGCACCGATGGCCTGGTGCAGGTGGGCGATGTCGTCCACCACCTGGGCCATGGGCAGGTCCCGCCAGCCACCGCCGGGCAGGTCGGCGTTGTAGGCGCAGAACGTGCAGCGGGACCGGCAGCCGCGGCTCGCGGCCACGGACACCACCGAGTCGGCGCCGTAGGGCAGGTCGGCGGCGGTGAGCGACCGCAGCGACGTGTAGACCGCCAGGTGCGCGCGCAGGTGCGTGAGGAGCCCGGCGACGAACGGGTCGGCCGCGACGGTGGTGGGACCGGCGACGACGTGGTCGACTGCGCCGTGCGCCATCAACTCCCCGGCGGCGGACACCGCCAGAGGCCCGACGCCGATGACGGTCAGCCGAGGGTGCCGCAGCCGGGCGGCCACTAGTTCGTCGGCGATGCCTCGCAGCCGGGGCCCGTACGCGTCCGAGGTGAACAGGTGCACCACGAGCACGTCGAACCCGGCGGCGTCGGCGAGGGTGCTGGCCAGGGTCGCGGCGGGCCGGCCCCGGTAGTAGGCGTCCAGCACGACGCTGTCGTAGCCGGCGGTGCGCAGGGACGCCTGCACCGCGAGGGCGTCACCGTCGACGTGGCGCTGTTTGAACCCGGACTCGTACAGCGTCGGCGCCCACACCAACACCCGCGCCTGGCCGGGGCCGGTCACCGCGGGCATGGCGCCTCGCATCGCCGGCACGGCGTGGCCGTCTCGCCGCGGAACTGCTCCCATACCGCCGCGCCGAACCACATGGTGTCCAGGTCGTCGGTGAGGAGGTTCCCGGCCCGCAGGGACCGGTTCTCCACGCCGAAGATGCACGGGTAGACGTCACCGCGCTGGTCGACGGCGAAGCCGATGCTGCCGCTGCCGCACCCCTGGTCCGGACTGATCGTCTCGATCTCCACCGCGTACGCCTCGGCCAGGCGCTGGCACTGCGGCAGCAGCACGGTCAGGATCGTGGCGTCGTCCAAGGTCACCGCCGGGTTGGAGCGCCCGACCGGTTTCTGCGGGAAGAACTTGAACCGGCGTACCCCGACGCCGAGCCCGGCCTGCACGACCTGTTCCAGTTCGCCCAGGTTGACGCGGTTGACCACGGTGTTGATGACGACCTCGGTGAACTCGCCGAGCGCCCGGATGCCGGCGAGGGTCTTGGGCCAGGAGCCGGGCGCGCCCCGGATCATCTCGTGCGTGGCGGCCTGCCCGCCGTCCAGCGACACCTGCACCGGGGACACCCGCAGATCGCGTAGCCGCTCCAGCCGGCCGGCGTTGAGCACCGTGGCGTTGGTCGACACCCCGAAGCCCAACCCCCGGCCGATGATGTCGGCCGCCAGGTCGAAGAACCCCGGCAGGAGCAGACTCTCCCCGCCGGTGATGTAGACGTCCGGCACGCCGTAGTCGTCGAGCCGGCGGATGATCTCGTGCCACTGCTCCACGGGCAGCAGGAACGGGTCCGCTTTCGGCCCGCCGGAGCAGTAGCAGTGCAGGCACTTCTGGTTGCAGACCGTGAACGGTTGCAGGTGCACCCAGAACGGCTTGAGCACCGGTGACCGGGGCCGGGCCGCCTCCGCTTCGTCGGCGACCGCATGGACACGCGCGTCGGTGAGCGGCTCAGCCGGCGCGTCGGCCGAGGTGAGCACGCCGGCCGCATGCAGCTCCCCGAGGATGGTGTGCCACCGGGAGGCGTCGAGACCGAAGCGATCGGCCAGCGCGGTCTGCGCCTGCTCCGGGTACTGCGGGGTGAGCGGCTCGCGGGCCAGCAGTGCGACCCCGGCCGCCGCGCCGGGCAACTCGAAGAAGCGTCGGGGCTGGGTGGTGCTCCACGCGAGAGCGCCGAAATGCTCGTGGCGAAACCGCAGGTCCGCCATCCGCAGCGCGGAGGGAAGTGTCATCACCAGGTGCCTCCCAGAGTGAGGGCTGCCGGCCCGCGGCGGGGCCGCGAGCCGGCAGCCATCTCGGACCGTCGATCGGGAACGGACGGTTCTACTGCGCCGGCGTCACGGTGGGGATCTCGCCGCCGCCCTGGGCGATGGTGCCGGTGTAGGTCTTGCAGCCCAGCGCGAGCGTCGCCTGCGCCACGGAGGAGAACTGCCGGACCTGGTCGGAGCGGCCGGTGGTCGGAACGCCCGCCGCGGAGGCGGTGGAACTGGTGGAGGCCATAGCCCTGCCTTCCTGAGAGGATTGCAACGACAGGAGCCACTACATCCCAGCCAACCCGCGGCGCGTAACCCTACGAGGGGGGCACCACTACGGGGGGTCACGCGGCCGGGGTGATCGGCGGTATATTCCATCGATTAGCGTCCGCGTCCATTGAGGAGCCTCGTGGAGTCGTCGGCGGCAGGTCGTGTCCTACCCCGCCGGCTGCTCCGCGACCCCATCGTGGTGCGCGCCCTGCGGGACCGCTCCTTCGACGCGGTCTTCGCCGCCGCGAAGGCCGCCGGCATGAGCTTCAACGCCATCGCCGGTGCGACGGGGCTGAAAGCCGAGCGCATCAGCCTGGTCGCCCGCGGAGAAGCGCGCATCACCGCCCTCGACACCATCGAGCGCATCGCCGACGGCCTGCGCATCCCGGGTGCCATGCTGGGCCTTGCCGCGCGATCCTGGGAAAGCGGCACCGACGCCGAGCCGCAGACCGCGAGGGAGGATGAATCCATGCATCGACGTGAACTCCTGCGGACCAGCCTCGCCGCCGGCCTGACTGCCACGCCCCTCAACCATCTCACCGACGTGCTGGCCAGGGCCGACCACGCGCTGGCCGCCGCAGGCCCGGCCGACCTCGGACGGCTGGAAGCGGCGACCGAACAGCACAGCTACGGCTACGGCGGGCGAGCACCCACCGACGTCCTGGCCGACCTGATCGCCGACTTCGCCGACGCCGTCCCCCTGCTCCAACGCCCTCAGCCAGCCGCGGCCCGCATCGCCCTGACGCGGATCATGGGGCAGCTCGGCGGCATGGCAGCCGTCGTGCTGCACGACCTCGGCAACCGCCGCGAAGCCGACAGCTGGTTCGCCACAGCGGCACGCTCAGCGCAGGAGTCCGGCGACCGGACCCTGCACGCCTGGATCCTCGCCCGCAAGGCCATGGTGCCCCTGAACTTCGGCGCCCCCCACGCCGCCGCGGCCCTCGCCGAACAGGCCCGGCACATCGCCGGCACCAGACCCACCGCCGCCGCCACCCTCGCAGCCGCGGTCACCGCACGCGCCTACGCACTGGCCGGCCGCCGCGACAAGGCAGACTCCGCGCTACGCGACGCAGACCACCTCGCCGGCAAGCTGCCCGAGAGCGAACGCGCCGACACCTGGTTCGGCCACTGCGAACAGAAACACCACGTCCACCTCTCCCACGCCCTGACCGCCCTCGGCGAAACACACCGCGCCCGCGAAAGCCAAGCCCACGCCCTTGCCCTATCCGCTCCCACCAGCACCCTGACCCGCACCCTGCTCCGACTGGACGCCGCTACCTGCCAACACCGCGACGGACACACCATCGACGCCTGCCACGCCGCCACCGCAACCCTGCTGGACGTCCCCGCTCGCTACCGCACCGGCCTCACCCGCCGCCGCGCCGTCGACCTCTACCGCAGCATCCCCGCCGACCTACGCACGACATCAGCAGCACGACGACTCGCCGACGCCCTCGCCGCATGACCTCCTGCCACATCCCGTGAAGCTCAGCCAGGTTGGCTCGACCGGCTGAGCACCGCATCAGCCCCGTACCAGCGGTCACCACGGCGCGTCCAGGTCGGACAGCAGCAAGATCCGGTCGCCCAGGCGCAGGCCGCCGGCGGGACCGCTGGTGGTGGTGAGCGCGGCGACCAGGTTGCGGTAGCGGGCGGCGGATTGGCGGGGACGGTGGTCGGCGAGCAGCGCGGCGGCGGCGACGCCGAGCGCGCGGATCGTCGTCGGATGGCCCGGGCCGCGGTCGCGGTGGCGGTGGCTGCGGGTGTGCGCCCAGCCGGCCCAGGCAGCCGCGACCGCGGGGTGGCCGGTGCCGGTGAGGGCGTGGGCGTAGAGGACGGCGGCGTCGAGAGCCTCGGCGGTGACCGCGTGGCCGCTCAGCTGCGCCAGCGCAGGCCGCAGCAGCGTGGCGACGTCGTGGAGACGGCCGGCGGCGGCCAGGTCCTCGGCCCGGTCGATGATCGCGCACACCGGCTTCTCTGCTGGTGCCGCCGCACTGCCGCCGGCGGCAGCGGTGACGGTGGTGCGGGCGCGCTGGTGCCCGGCGCCCATGGTGGTCCTCTTCGTCAGGGCGGGGGTGTGGCAGGCGGCGACGGAGCGGGGACGCGCGGATCGCCGCCCGCGACGCCGGCGGTGCGCCCTTCCCGGTGCGGAGGGACGGTCGCCCCGACTGACTGGTGGCCGCGCCTGGTCCATGGTGGCTGCGGCACCCGGCGTCAGACCTGTGAGCATCGCTGGCGACCGACCGGGTGGAGCACGGCGGCGGCCTCGCGTCGGCCGGGGCGCCGGATCATCGGTTGAATGGCCACGCCGCCGGCCGGGCGCACCATGCTGTGGTCAGTGTGGTAGCCGGCCTGGGTGAGGAGGCGTTGCCCGGCGGGGAGGGTGAGAGTCCAGGACGGCAGATCGATGAGGTCGAGCCGGCAGCGCAGGTGTTCCATCAGCGCCCGGCCCCGACCGGTCCGCTGGTGGGTGGGGCGCACAGCCAGGTAGGCGAGGTGGTAGTGCGCCGTGGTCGGCTGCCGGCTGTCCATGATGTCGTCCAGGACACGGAAGCGTTCGACGTGCGGGCCGGCGGCCGTGGCCAGGCGCGTGCTGTAGTCGGCCGGTGGTGGCACCGGCCCGTACTGGTGGAAGCAGACGGCCGCGGCGGTGACGTCGCTGGTGACGTGCACGTCGCCGTAGAACAGGGCGTGTTCGACCCAGATGGCGGCGACATCGGCCAGGACCCGGCCGCGCTGCTCCTCGTCCGGGACCAGCCACGCGGCGATGGCAGTGGGCTGCAGGGCCTCGGCGATCACCGCGGCGACAGCGTCTTTCTCCGCCCATCGGGCGCCCCGGATTCGATCCGTCACCTCATGCTCCTTGCTGCTGGTCGTCGTGCGGGGTGGGGTGGCCGGCGGCAGGGAACGGGGAACCCGCTGCCGCCGGGCCACAAGGGATCGGCCGCCGCCCCACCCCCTGGGCGCGGCGGCCGGCCGGCTTGTCAGCGCGGGCGGGTCACGGCTGCGGCGGTGCTGGATGAGACAGAGCTGCCGGTGCTGCGCGTGCGGCCGTGCTCCAGCACGAGGGTGGAGGAGTGCAGGCCGGGTCGGCGCCCGCCGTTGATCCATTCGGTCGCGGCGAGCAGGTCGCCGGTGGCCGGGTCGATGAGCAGCGTCGAGGTGGATCCGTCCGCGACGACCTGGAAGGCGAGTCCGGTCCGGCCGGCGAGGTCAGTGGTCGTGCCCTGGTAGGTGAGGTGGGCAACCGCCGCCAGGACGCGCAGGGTCGTCGCGCGCTGCCGCGGATCGAGGTGTTGGCTGGCGGCCAGCCCGACGATGCCGCTGGTCAGGATCCTCGGGTAGGCGGGCTCGCCGGCCAGCGCGGGCGGCGCGAGCAGTCGGGTCAGCTCGCGGGGGTCGGCCGGGATGTCTCCGGGCAGGTAGGGGTGCAGTTGACCGATGCCGTGTTGCACTGTGTGCGGCGTGGCCCGGCTGAGTTCCTGGCGGTCCCCGGGGGTGGGCTGGTGGTCGAGGCCGCGCAGGTCCGGTGCCCGGCGGATGGTCTCGCGGCCGGAGCCGTCCGCGTCGAGCCGCCAGCGCCGCACGTCGGTGCGGACGATCGTGGTACTCGCGCGTGCCCAGCACTGGAGATGCAGGTAGGTGTAGGGCAGTCCGTCGGTGGTGTCGGCGGGGGCGGTGCTGATGGTGTCGGCGATCAGGTTCAGGCGCTGCTGGGCGGTGAGCCCGGCAGCGGTGGCGGCCGGAGCTGGTGCGGCGGCCGGCGGCGAGGAGGCGGGCGGGCTGGCGTCCGGTCCTGCAGTGGCGGTGTCGGCGGGCTGGCAGGCGGTGAGCAGGATGAGGGCGGCACCGAGGAGCGCGGCACAGCGGCGGCGGGCGGGCAGGTGCGGGTGGGTCATGGTTCGTGCCTTCAGCAGGTGCCCTTGCGGGCGTGGATGGCCCTGCGCTCATACGAGGCCAGGAGTACACGGGTGTCGGTCATGAGATTGGCGAACCGGTCGGCGTCGGCGTCGCTGATGCTCAGGCGGGGCCGCAGGTGGGTGACGATGTCCGCGAGCAGGCGGCAGCCGGCGCCGCCTCCGGTCCAGGTTTCGGTGGCGGTGTGGGTGCAGTGCTGCACCATGCGGTGGCTCATCAGCAGGGTTTCGGGGTCGGCGGTCCAGGTCGTTCCGTCGGGGCCGGCGACAGTGCGGTGGACCTGCTGCATGACGGAGCGGATCAGGGCTGCGGACTCGTCGTCGGGGGCCCGGTAGATGCGGGGTGGGGTGGGGGTGATGTCGGCGAGGACGAGCCAGCCGCCCAGGCTCAGGCGGGTGATCATCTGTTCGATCAGGTCCGCCGGGTCCCGCAGGCCGCCGTGGGGCCAGCGGGCGAGGATGTAGTCGTAGCCGCCGGCGTGGCCGGGCACCGGGTCACGGTTGACGTCCAGCTGGTGGACGGTGATGACGGCGGTGCCGGTGAGGTGGCGGGTGTCGGCGTCGACGGCGGTGACGGACCCGTAGCGGCCGACGATGTCGGCCAGGCGGGCGGTGATCTCGCCGATGCCGGCGCCGATCTCCAGCACCCGCTGGTTGGTTCTGATGGCGAGCCGGTCCAGCTCCGCGTGGATGCTCGGGTTGAGCAGCTCGTGGATCGGCCCGGGATGGCCCGGCAGCGTGGTGGTCATGGTGTTCCTCCGGGTTGGCGCGGTGTCTCGGTCAGGGCTGGTAGACGGCGGTGGCGGCGGGTTGGGGATGCCAGCGCAGATCAACGCGGCGTGGTGTGTGGACCAGGGCGTGGTCGACCAGGCGGAGCAGGTGTTGGCGCAGGTCGGCCCGGGTCGCTTGGTGCCACCGCTGGTAGGTGATGAAGGGTCGTTCGGTGGCGGTGCGCCGGTCGTGGGCGGCGGCGTGTCCGACGACGAGGGCCTCCAGGTGCTGCGCGTCGTTGAGGGTGAAGCAGAAGCAGACGTAGAAGCGCCGGCGTGCGCAGGTGTAGGGCTGGAGTGTCAGCCAGCAGGTGGTGCAGGCGGCCAGGTCGGTGAGCAGCCACAGGCTGGTGTCATCGTCGCCGGTCACGGTGTCACCGGCCGGTTGGTGGCGGGTGGGGTGGTTGGCGACGGTGTTCGGGTCAGCGTCGCCAACCACCCACCACCGCCGCCGGCAGCCGGATTGGTGGTGCGGGCGGCGGTGTCCACCCGGTGCGGCCGGGCCGCCGCGGCGGGTGGACGGTGGCGAGGCTCGGGGGCGGCCTCGCCGGGTCGGTGCTGACCGCTGGTCGTGGTCATGACGGTGCCGGTGTGGTGGTCGGGACGGTGAGCAGGTCGTGCAGGTCGGTGGGGTACTCGCGGATGTCGGCGGTGGCGATGCGGCGGATGATGCGGGCCCGGTCGAGCACCGCGATGTCGTGCGCGACCTGGCAGGCCAGGGCGAGGTTCTGCTCGGCGAGCAGGACCGCGGCGCCGTCGTCGGCTAGGGCGGTGATGATCGCCGCGAGTTGCCCGACGACGGCGGGGGCGAGTCCTTCGGACGGCTCGTCGAGCAGCAGCACGTCCGGGGTGGCCAGCAGCGCGCGGGCCAGGGCGAGCATCTGCTGTTCGCCGCCGGAGAGCTGGTGGGGCTGGTGGTGGCGTCGCCGCGCGAGGGCGGGGAACAGGTCGAGCACCTGGCGGGCGTCGACCGTGCGGGGGCGGGTGGGGTGCGGCCGGGGCAGGGCGAGGTGTTCGTCGACGGTGAGTCCGGCGAACAGGCGGCGGCCCTGGGGAACGAGGCCGATACCGGCGCGGGCGCGGCGGCGGGTGTCACGCCCGGCCAGGTTCTGCCCGTGCAGGAGGATGCCGGTGCCGGGCTGGCTCGGGTGCAGGCCGGCGATGGTGTTGATCAAGGTGGTTTTGCCGGCGCCGTTGCGGCCGACGACCGCGGTCACCCGCCCAGCCCGCACGTCGAGGGTGACGTCGGTGAGCACCGGCGCCCCGGTGTAGCTCGCTTGCAGGTGGCGCACGCGCAGGACCGGCGTCCCGGCCACGGCCGCCACGTCCGCCGTGGTGGCCGAGTTGTCCGATGGGAGGCTGGTGGGTGCGTCGGCACCGAGGTAGACGCGGCGCACGTCGGCGTGCTCGCGGACCTGCGCGGGAGTGCCGGTGGTGATGTGCTGGCCGTGGTGCAGCACGGTGACGGTGTCGGCGACCGAGGCGACGAAGTCGAGGTTGTGGTCGACCAGCAGCACGGTGATGTCGTCCGGCAGCGTCCGGATCAGCTCGGTGAGGCGGGTGATCTCGCCGGTGGCCAGGCCGGCGGAGGGTTCGTCGAGCAGCAGCAGCCGCGGCCGGGCGGCGAGCGCGACGGCAATCTCCAGGCGGCGTTGGTCGCCGTAGGCGAGCTGGCCGGCGGTCCGCTCGGCGTGGCCGGTGAGGCCGACCTGGGCCAGCGCCGTGTGAGCGGCGGTCACCGCGTCCGGCTGCGGGCGTAGGGCGGTGAGGCGTTGTCCGGGCACGGCGAGCAGCACGTTCTGCACGGCGGTGAGCGGCCTGGCCAGGGCCGGGTGTTGCCAGGTGCGGGCGATCCCGGCGCGGGCCCGGCGGTGCGCCGGCCAGCGGCTGATGTCGTGGCCGGCGTAGAGGATGCGGCCGGTGGTGGGGCGCAGGGTTCCGGCGACGAGGTGCAGCAGCGTGGACTTGCCGGCGCCGTTGGGGCCGATGACCGCGTGCCGGACCCCGGCCGGCAGGTCGACGCTGACGTCGTCGACCGCCCGTCGGGCGCCGTAGGCGCGGCTGAGCGCTTCCAGGCGCAGGAGCGCAGCGGTCATGTCCGCCTCCCGGGCAGTCGGGTGGTGAGGCCGGCGAGGCGGTGCCGGGGCAGGTAGGCCAGCAGCAGGAACGCCAGGCCGAGCAGGGTGGGGCCGTGGCCCCCGAGCAGTCCGCCGGCCCAATCCCGGGCCGCGACGAGGAGGACCGCTGCGGCGCAGGCGCCGGTCATGCTCCCGGAGCCGATGAGCGCGGCGGCCAGGGCCAGGGCGGAGACGCCCATGGCCGCGTCGGCGGGCGACACGTACCGGGTGACCGCGATCAGCAGGGCTCCGGCCGCGCCGGCGATGCCACCGGCGAGCACGTAGGCGGTGAGCAGCAGCCCGCCGGTGTGGTGCCCGGTCGCCTGCACCCGGGGTTCGTGGGCGGCGATACCGCGCAGCAGCAGCGCGAAGCGGCTGCGGACGGCAACGGCGACGGCGACGCCGATGAGCAGGGTGCAGGCCAGCACGTACAGGTACACCCAGCCGGGCTGCACCATCGACGGCAGACCGGGCAGCGCCACGACGGGCGGGGCGTGGACGCCCTCGCTGCCGCCCGGTGCCCACTGGTTCGCCGCGGCGTGCACGAGTTCACCCAGACCGAAGGTGACCATGAGGAAGGTGGTGCCCCGGGCCCGCACCGCCAGCAGGCCGGTGACCGCGGCGGCGATCGCGCCGGCGGCGGCAGCCGCGAGCAGTTGGACCGGGCCGAGGCTGGTCAGCGCCGCGACGCTCGCGGCGGTGTAGGCGCCGACGGTCAGGTAGGCGGCCTGGCCCAGCGGCGCCAGCCCGGCGAGCCCGGCCAGGAGCTGGGTGCTCATCGCGAGCACGGCCATGACCAGGGCGGTGGCGGCGAGCGAGATCAGGTAGGCGTTGACCAGCCACGGCAATCCCACCGCCGCCGCCAGAGCACCGGCCGCCGCCGTAGGCAACAGCCACGCTGGCCCGAACCGGGAGCGGCGGATCGGCGTCTGCGCAACGGCCGTGTCGGGGCTTGAGGTGAGGGTGGTGGTCATGCGGGCCGTCCCGGCAGGGCGGTGCGCCGGCGGATGGTGAGCGCGGCGAGCATCGCGGCAGCGAGAATGAACGCGGCAGCCCCAGGGACGAGAGCGACGCCGAGGGTGAGGATCTGCCCGACGCCGAGCGCGGCGAGCAGGGCGCCGCGGATGCTGCCGAGGCCGCCGACGACGCAGACGATCAGCGAGTAGACCAGTATCGTGGTGTCCACCCCCGGCGATGGGCCGATGACCGGAGCGCCGAGCGCCCCGGCGGTCACGGCGAGGACTCCCCCACCGACCACCACCCCGGTCCGGACGGCGCTGGTACGCAGGCCGGCGGCGGCGGCCATGCCCGCATCGGCGACCACCGCCCGCACGACCGCCCCGACCCGGGACCGCTCCACGAACCAGAACAGGGCCGCCACCACGGCGAGGCCGACGGCGATGAACCCCAGCCGGTAGACCGGGTACTGGTAGTCGCCCAGGGTGACCGACCCGGCGGCTGCCTGGGGCGGGTCGACCGAGCGCGGTTCGGCGCCGAAGATCGTGGTGAACTGGTCGGCGGCGATGTAGGCGATGCCGAGGGTGGCCAGCACCTGATCGAGGGGCCGGCCGGTCAGCGGGCGCACCGCCGCGGCCAGAACTGTACCCCCGAGCACGCCCACCAGCACGGCAGCCGCGAGGGCGAGGGCGAGGCCGGTCCAGCCGCCGTCGGCGAGGCGCCAGGCGAGGTAGGCGCCGGCGAGGTAGAGGGTGCCGTGGGCCATGCTGAACACCCCGGCCACGCCGACGATCAACGTCAGGCCGGCGGCGATGGTGAACAGCAGCAGCCCGTACGCGACACCGTTCAGCGCGGTGATCGTGTAGGCGTTGACGAGCCCGTTCACGCCCACGGCACTCCTCCTTCTCGTCTACAGGGGTTGGTCAGGCCGTCGTGGGGCGGCGGCCGACGGTGGTGTGCATCAGGTAGCCCGACAGCAGCAGCTCCGGGTCCATCAACACCTCCCGCAGCTCGGCCAGGTCCTCGCGGGTCATCCCGGCGTCGAGCAACTCGGCTTCGCGCTGCAGGGAGTTGGAGCGGTGCAGCAGGCAGATGCCGGTGCCGCCGCGCCACGACCGGGACTCGATATGACTCTCGACGTCGACCAGGCCCGCGGCCTGCATCGCCGCCGGCGCCCGCTTGGCCCAGCCCATGTCCGCCCCCCGCGATTCACCGAAGGCGAGCAGGCCGTCGTGGAAGCGCTCGATCAGCTCGGTGGCGCGGGGGCTGGGGCTGTGGCGGATCATGTCCCGCCAGGTGCAGTCCCAGTCCGCCACCACGAGCACCCCGCCCGGAGCGAGAGCCTCCACCAGCCGGGCGAGAACCTGCTCCCGCTCGGGCAGGTGCATCAGCACCAGCCGCGCCACCACCGCCTGCTGCGAACCCTCCAGCGTGAGGTGGCGGATGTCGCCGGCCCGGACGGTGATGGTGGGTCCGGCCGGGAGGTGGCGGGGGTCGAGGTCCACGGCGGTGACGTGCCCGCCCGGGGCCACCTGGTCGGACAGCCAGGCGGTCAGCGTGCCCGCCCCGGCGCCGACATCCGTGACGGTCCAGCCCGGCGCCACACCGGCGTCGGTCAGAACCCGGCGGGTGCCGGGGTCGAGGATCTCCCCGAGGAACCGCAACTGGTTTCTCGCCTCGTCGGTGGCGTTGTCGAACATGTACCCGGCGGTCTGCTTGCCGGTGGTGGTCGTGGTCATCGTGTCTATCCCTTCCGGGTCAGGAGCCGAGGGTGGTCAAGGTCTGTACGGTGCGGTTGACCCACACCTGCCCGTCCTGAGCGACCTCGCGCAGGTAGTACGCCTGCACCGGGGTGTGATTCGTCTGCCCGAACTGCCAGGCGCCCCGGGGCGAGTCGATCGACCCAACCCGCGACAGCGCCGCCGTCAGCGACCGCCCGGTCAGCCCCCCGCTCCCCCCGCCCACCGCGGCAGCCGAGGAGGACGCGGCGGTCGGGCTGGCCGTCGTGGAGCTGCTGGGCACCGGCGAGCCCGTGGTGGAAGGTGTAGCCGCCGGGGCGTCCGGGCGGGCGAGCGCCTCGGCGATCGCCTTGTCCAGCACGAGCGCCGCGTCCCACGCGCACACGTGGTAGAGATTCGGCAGCTTCCCGTCGTTGGCCGCCGTGTAGCGGCGCACGAAGTCCCGGTTCGCGGCGTTGTCCAGCGTGGTGGAGTAGTTCAGGGCGGTGTAGATGCCCTTCGCCTGCGGCCCCAGTGCCGTCAGTGGCGCGCCTTCGGTGAGGAACCCGGAGGCGTACAACGGCACGTCCACGCCGTACTGCCGGTACTGCTTGACGAACTCGACCGCGGAGGCGCCGGCGTAGAAGGTGTACACCGCCGCCGGAGCGGCCTGCTTGATCTTCGTCAGGTACGGGGAGAACTCCGTGGTCGGGGCCGGCGCCCACGGCGTCCACGTCGGCTTCCCGCCGGGGTTGGCCAGCTGGCCGCCGGCCTTGCGGAACGCGTCGACGAACCCGCCGATCTGGTCGTGGCCGCCGATGTAGTCCGGGCCGATCACCCATACCCGGCCCTCGCCCACCGTCTGCCGCAGGTAGCCCGCGATCGACGCGCCGGTCTCCTGACTCAGCCACGACGTCGACCACAGGTACGTCGGATCGGCGACCGTGGAAGGCCGGCCGCCGGTTCCGATCAGCGGCACCCGGGACTCCTTCAACAGCGGATACAGGGTCTGCACCGTGTCCGCGGTTCCCCCGCCGACGAGGGCGAGGACCTTGTCCTGCTCGATCAGCTTCCGCGCCGATGCCAGGGCGGTCGCCTTGCCTTCGCCCTCGTCGCCCTCGATCACCTTCACGGGTCGGCCGCCGAGCTTGCCGCCCAGCTTGTCCAGGGCCAGCCGCCACCCGGCGGCCTGGTCGTCACCGATCGCCTTGTAAGGGCCGGATCTCGGCACGATCAGGCCGATGCGGATCTCCTCGCCGCTGGTGTCCGCGCCGTCGAGGCTGGAGCCGGAGCATCCGGTGACGGCGAGCAGCACGGCGGTGACGGCGGCGGCGAGAGCCAGTCGCCATCGGGATCGGCTGGTGCTCTGGTGAGGGGTCACAGGGTTCCTTTCGTCGATCGGTTCTGAGGGATGCGCCGGCGCTGGCCGGCGTGGTCGGGGGCGATGAGGTGGCTCCGCGCGGTCAGGGGTGATGCCGGCGGCACAGCGTGAGGGAGGCAGCCGGTGTGCACGGCAGTGATGAGGTGCTCCAGGACAGCCAGGACGGAGGCCGGCTCGGTGGCGTCGCACGTCAACACCGGCACCTGCACGCTCACCCGCAGGGCATCGCGGATCTCGCGCCGGTTGCGCGCCCCGCCCAGCGGCCGGTTGATCGCGACCAGATACGGCAGACCGCAGGCGTCGAGCCAGTCCAGCACCGGATACGAGGCGGACGGCCCGGTCATGTCGACCAGCACCACGGCACCGACCGCGCCGCCGGCGAGCCGGTCCCACATCCACCACCAGCGCCGCTGATCGGGAGTGCTGCGCAGGGCGACGGTGACACCGCTGGACAGGGTGGCAAAGCCGATCTCCCACGCGCTGCCCGGCTGGCCCGCCAGCACCGCCTGGCCGTGACTGGCGGCCCGCAGGAAACAGGTCTTGCCTGCTCCCGGGCCGCCGGCCACCAGGACCGTGCCTACCGAGGTCCGGCTGCCGGTCACACCGGTGTCCTGATCCACGCTCATCACCGTCCGCATCAGGTCAGCCGGCTGCGCGCGGTCCCGGCTTGACCTGCTCACCGATCCGCGCCGCGAGCGCCGCCAGCTCATAGGCGACCTGGGACGGGTCACAGTCGGTGCGGGCCAGGGCCGCCAGCGAGGTTCCGTCGGGCACCTGCTGCACGACGAGGATCCCCTCGTTCATGGTGAGCATCTGGAACTGCACACCGCCGGTCTCCAGCAGGTCGGTGGCGCCGCGGGCCAGGCTGACCAGACCGGACACGATCGCGGCGAGCTGATCGCCCCGGTTCCGGTCCAGACCGGCGGTGCTGGCCAGCAGCAGCCCGTCGCCGGACACCGCGACGACGTGCGCCACGGCCGGCATCTGCCTGGCCAGACCGTCCAGCACGACCGACAGCTGGGGATTGCGGGGGGTGGCAGTGGTGACGCTCATCAGCGTTCTCCTGTCGAAAGGGGGGATATAGGAGGGGCAACAGACGCAGCCCGCAGACCGCGTAACGTGCCGGCGACCTGCGCCCGGATCGCCGCAGGATCGATCGGCGCGGAAGGCTCGGAGCCGGTGCGCTGCGTCGGCGACCCGCCTGGCACCACGTGCGCCTGCGGGCGACGTCGTGGCAGCCCGGACGCGGTACGCCCGTCAGTGGCCGGCTCGGCAGTGGACGCTGCGGCCTGCCATCCGTCGTCGGCCGCGGTACGGAACCCGCCGGGGCCCTCGTCGTTCTGCGGCCACAGCCACGGTGACCGGGCCGCCATCTCCCGGAACATCGGTGTGTCCGCCGGCCGGGCGCTGCCCGCGGGCAACGGGAGCGGCCGTCGCTCGCGGCGCACGAGCGGCAGCTCCATCGTCGCGTCCACCGGCGGTGACGGCACCACCGGGGACGGCTGGGTCGGGCCGGTCCAACCGGTGCCGGTCCGGGGCATCGACGGCGGCGGCGCCGGGGTGGGAGCCGGGCCGGCCGGCGGCCCGGGGGCCGGCTGGACGCGTCGCTGGATCTGGCTGGGCACGACGATCTCGCGCACGTGCACCCGGGTCACATACTCCGCTGGCACGGTCACCTCGGCTGTGATGCCGGTCGGCCGGGTCGGGGTCAGGCGCACCCGCACGCCGAACTCCGCGGCGAGGCGGGAGATCACGACCAGGCCCATCTGGTCGGTGACCGCGACATCCACCTCCGCGCTCGCCAGCAACGCGTTGGCGCGCTCCAACTGCGCGGAGGGCAGCCCCAGGCCGGCGTCCGCGACGAGGATCTGCACGTCACGCCCGGCCCACTCGGCGAACACCCGCACCTGGTCGGCGGAGAACCGGGTCGCGTTGTCCAGCAACTCCGCCAGGATCGACTTGACCGCGTCGACCGCGCGGGCGTCGATCTCAACCTCGACCAGCCGCCCCAGACTGATCCGGGCGAAGCCCTCGGTCTCCGACAACGCCGCGTTGATGAGGTCGCCGAGCTCCACCGGCTGCCGCTGCGTCTGGCCCGGGCCGCCGCCAGCCACGATCAGCAGGTTCGCGCCGTACCGCCGCAGCCGGGTCGCCTGCTGATCGGCGGCGAACACCCGCGCCAGCCGATCCGGGTCTTCCTCGTCGCGCTCAAGATCGTCGATGCTGCCCAGCAGTTGCTCCGTCAGCGCCTGTACCCGCCGCCCGACCGACGTGATCATCGCGCTCACCAGGGCGCGGCCCCGCGCCTGATCCACCGTCGCGTCCACCGCCGACCGCAGAACCCCATTGAAGGCATCCGCGACTCGGCCCACCTCATCCCGGCCGACCACCGGCACCGCCACGCCGCCAGCACCCTCGGCTAGCCGCTGCGCCTCCGCGGGATCCGACGTCGCCCGCAGCCGCCCGACCAGCGCCGGCAGCTCGACGTCGGCGACCCGCCGCGCGCCCTGCTCCAGCGTTGACAGCTGCCCGACCAGCGACCGCGCCACCCGCAACGCGGTGAACACGGCAACCACGAGCATCACCGTCAGTACACCGGCCTGGAGCACGGCAGAGCGGACCTGCTCCATCCACAGGTCATCGGCGGCATTCCCGATGTCGTCGTTCACGGCTGCCTGCACCTGGGCCAGCAGGTCCGCCCGGCTGGTCATCACCCGGCTCCACTGCTCGGCGCCACCCGCCAGCCGCACTGGCTCGTACACGCCCGTGCCCGACACCGCTCCGTCCAACCGCACGCCGGCCAGCACGTCCGGGCCGGTCAACGTCCGGCCCAGCAGCGCCCGCCACGACGGCCGCGCGAGACCATCAAACTCGCGTAGCGCCTCGTCCTGGCTCGATCGCGCGGCAACGACTTCGGCATGCAGCGCCGGAGTCAACCGGCGTGCCGCCACCGCCTGCAACACCGCCACCTGCTGCTGACCCACCGACTCGCGGGCCCGCGACAACGCCGCCGACGCCCGAATCTCATCCGCGAGTTCAGGTGTCACCCCGCTCTGCGCCACCGCAGGAAGCACGCTGTCGAGGTCCGCGATCACGATCCGGTAGCCGAACGCGACTGCCGACAGCGATACCAGCCCGTCGCCGCGCACCCGCTGCCGCTGAGCGGCCACATCCGCCAAGCTGGCGTCTGCTCTGACTAGCACCGCCCTCACGGACTCCGGGACGTCGTCAAGCCGGTCGCGCTGCTCGTGGAACCGCGATACCGCGCGATCCGTGTCCTGAACCGCACGCTCGAAGGCAGCTGGAGTGACTTTCGAGCCGGGCAGCAGCAGACCCACCGCAGCGTTCCGCTCGGCCTGAAGCCGCTGCGTCACCTCCGCGCCGGCCGTACTCGCGGCAAACATGTCACCGGCGCGCTGCGCAGCTCCAGCCTCCCGGACAGAAGCCCAGAGGCCGAACCCTGTCGAGAGCACCGCGGCCAATACGGTCGGCACGACAATCAGTGCCGCCTTGAGCCGAACAGGAAGGTCCGCCAACGGACGCGTCCTCGCGGCGATGCCTCGTCTCGCAGCGCTTTCCAAACCCGTCACCTCTGCCCTGATTCTGCTGGTATTCCAACGTGCTGCTGACCTTCACGAATCAGCCGGCCACTGCCAGAGTCCGGTTCGCAGGTGGCGCAACGAAGAGAACCACCGCACCGGCCACACCACCGTCGGGAAGTCCGATAAGTGACCATCCCGGCCAGCCAGCCGATAGCCAGACTGACCAGGACGGCAATCGCCGATAGCAACACAGCGGCACCGCCCGTCTGAGTGACCGTCAATACCGATCGGCAGTGGAACGCTCTAGCTGAACCATTAGTCATTCACCGAAATCATGCCGAGCAGAGGTCAGCGCTGGGAATACCCACTTCCGGTCCGACTTGGCATACCGACTTGCGGTCCGACCAGCACCTGGCCTGCGCAAACAGCGGCGGACCGCGCGCTAGCTCAGAGTCCACCAAGCGATAGCGGGGTTACAGTGAGCACACCCGACCGACTGCACCGTCGACCGGGGTTGCGTGGTCCCTGGAGGCTGCCGGTGAATCGCCCTAGTCCGTATGTCCGCCGACAATGGCTCGGACGTGAAGTCCGCCGACTGCGGGAGGAGCATGACATCACGAGCGAGTCGATCGCCCGTGCGCTGAGATTTTCGCGGCAGCAGATCAGCGCGCTGGAGAACGGGCATCTCGGCCCGGACATCGATCTTGTCAGCGGAATCTGTGACTACCTCGCGGTCGGTGTGAATCGGCGGGCCGCGATTATGGACGCCGCCGCCGATGGTTGGGCGCGTGGGTGGTGGGTGGCCGACGCACAACGGATGGGAAGCCGACAGGCCGTCTACGCGGATCTGGAAAGCGGCACCAAGACGCTAACCGAGTACGCCATTTCACTGATCCCCGGCCTACTTCAGACTCCCGCCTACGCCGCTGCGCGGCTTCGCAGCGAACCGGCCCGCCACGGCGACGGGTTCGATCCCGCTACCGCAGTCGCCGCCCGCGCTCGCCGTCAGAGCCTGGTGCTCGCTGCCGGCGGGCCGCGCTACGAAGCCGTCATCGACGAGAGCGCGATCCGGCGACGCGCCGCTGACCCCGTCGTCGTCGCGGAACAGCTTCGACACGTCATCGCCGTATGCACGAACCACCCATCCGTGGTCGTCCAGGTGCCGCCGTCCGACACGTCGATCACAGGTCACAGCGCGCCCCGGTCGGCGTACTCGCTCTACCGCTATCGCGATCCGCAGGGCTCACAGGCTGTCGCGGTCGACACCCTGACCCGCGACATCATTCACACCGATCCGGATGAACTGGACCCCTACGTGAGCCTGCACAGCCGACTCAAGGCCGCAGCGCTCGATCCCGCGTCAAGCATCCGTCTCCTCCGCGCCGCGGCAGAGAGTCTGGCACCCACCGAAGGAGCCTCGATATGACCACCCGGCCCAGCACCCAGTCCAGCTGGCGCAAGTCCAGTCACAGCGACGAGGGCAACTGCATCGAAGTCGCCGACACCCACGAACCGATCCTGGTACGCGACTCCAAGAACAGCGCCGGACCGGTACTGCGATTCGCCCCCGAGCAATGGCACACCTTCACACAGGCCGTACGTGATCACGGCTTCTCTACTCCGACGGCAAGCAAGCAGTAGCAGAGCACCTCGCGACACTGCATCTCGGGCGGCCGAGGCCGGGCCTTCCGGTCTCGCGACGCCACTCAAGGCCGCCTTGACTCTGCGTGATCCTGACGCCACGATGGCAGCAGCCAGCCGCGCGATGTCTACGGCCTCGACTGAGGGACGCCCGGTGAGTTCGCACGTCTACTTGAGTCCGGTTGGGTCCACGGGAGGGTGTCGGTGCCTCGTCATCCGGACACGCAGATCACGCCGAACGCACAGCTCGCCGACAAACGCGCGGGCTTGCCGTCACCGCGGCGCCCCGGACAGCGCATGTCCCGGACCGAGCTGGCCGACGCCGTGAACACCGCCCTGGATCAGCTCTACCCAGACCGCGACCTCACCGCCCAATGTGTCGACCACCGGTGGATCGGCAAGCTGGAACGCGGAGAACACCGATGGCCCAGCGAAGAACGGCGTGCCGCGCTACGACTCGTCCTCGGCGCCGCACGTGACACCGATCTCGGCCTCTACAGCCCACGGCGCACCAGTGCACCGGCTTCTGCCGACCACGCCCGCGAGGTCCCGAACACCCCTTCACTCACCGATGAGACTGCCGAGCCGCTAGCTGTAATGCCCATGAGGGTTGTTGACGGCGTGGCGGCTTGAGACGAGGCGAGACCTCCGGCGAGGTGTGAGGTGCTGACGCCCACACGGAACCGGAGGTCTCCATGGCCCACCGTAATGCCCGGCTGACCATCCACGGCCGGCGGCTGCTCATCACGCGTGTCGTTGACCAGGGTCGGCCGGTGGCCCACGTCGTGAAGGAACTGGGCTGTTCTCGGGCCACCGGCTACAAGTGGCTACAGCGGTGGCGGGCCGAGGGCGACGCTGGTCTGCGGGATCGATCCAGCCGGGCTCACCACCAGCCGCACAAGACGCCCGCCCAGTTGGAGGCGCGGGTCTGCCAACTGCGCCAGGAACGCAAACTCGGAGCTCGCCGGCTCGGACCGTTGCTCGGGATGCCGGCCTCGACGGTGCACGCCGTTCTGACGCGGCACGGTCTACACCGCCTGGCCTGGCTCGACCGGCCCACCGGTCAGCTCATCCGCCGCTACGAGCGCGACCGGCCCGGCGAGCTGATCCACGTCGACGTCAAGAAACTCGGCCGGGTTCGCGACGGCGGCGGCTGGCGCATCTTGGGCCGCGACAGCCTGGAACACCGCCGTGCCCGCACCGCCGGCCGTGTCGGCTTCGACTACGTGCACTGCGCCATCGACGACCACACCCGTCTCGCCTACGCCGAGATCCACCCCGACGAGAAGACCGACACCTGTGCCGGCTTCCTCCGCCGCGCCGCCGAGCACTTCGCCACCCACGGAATCACCCGCGTCGAACGCGTCACGACCGACAACGCATTGACCTACCGCCGCGGCCGAGCCTGGCACCAGACCCTGACCGACCTCGGTGCCACCGCCCGCTTCACCCGCCGCTACCGACCACAGACCAACGGCAAAGCCGAACGCTTCAACCGCACCCTGTGCGACGAATGGGCCTACGCCCAACCCTTCACCAACAACCAGCAACGCGCTGACGCTCTACCCGCCTGGCTGCACACCTACAACCACCACCGCAACCACACCTCGCTCGGCGGCAAACCACCCATCAGCCGCGTCAACAACGCTGCTGGGCATTACAGCTAGCGCAGCCGCAGGGCGTAACGTCCGATGATGTGAGGCGAAGGACCGTGGTGGCGTTAGGTGTGATGGCCGCTCTCGCAGGCGCCGAACAGCGCCTACCAGACTTCACCAACGGCAGGGCACGCAAGATCGGTGTCGGCGACGTGGTGCCGTTGGAACACAGTGTGAGACATCTGTACAGCCTCGACTATCAGATCGGCGGCGGCAGCCTGTGGCAGGCCGCCGCCGCCAAAGTTCGCGACGGCTACTCGATGCTGGAACAAGGCTCCTACTCCCCTCCAACCGAGAGCCGGCTCCTCAGGGCCACCGCCCGACTGGAGATGTGCACCGGATGGCTCGCCCTCGACGCGGGCGAGCATGTCGTCGCACGCACACGCTTCACCGAAGCGCTGATCCTGGCGCGACAGGCGCAGGATCCAGAGGTCGAAACGGCAGCCCTTACCTACCTGGCAGGTCAGGCCAACTCACTCAACCGACCGCGAGAGGCCCTCCGCTTCGCCTCATCCGCCGCGCAGGTACCAACGATCAATCAGCACCCGCGCTTGGCCGCCATCCCCTGGCTGCGTCTCGCCGTCGCGTCATCGCTTACAGGCGATGCGCGCGCCTCCGAAACTGCCATCACGAACGCACGGAGGATCGTCGACCGCGACAGCGAGAAACCAGCCGCAGAATGGTGCTCCTTCCTGGGCCACACCGAGATCGATGGACTCCACGGCACATGCGAACTGACACTCGGCCGACCGGCCCGCGCGGAGAAGTTACTCGACAAAGCTGTCAGCGGCTACAGCGACGGTTACGCCCGAAACCGGGCGTTGTACCGCGTTCGGCTCGCCCATGCACGCCTCCTGCAGGGTGAACCGGTGGGTGCGGCCTACGCAGCGAAAGCCGCACTGGACGACATGGTTGGGGAAGTGGAAAGCTGGCGAGTCTCCACAGAAATGGCTAAGGTGTCACACCTTTTCGCAGCCCACCACGGCGTTGCCGGGGTTGACTCCTTTCTCGACCGATACCGAAAGACGTGACCATGGAGATAGACGAGCAGATCCATACCGTGCGAATCCGAAGGCTGAAACAAGATTCCTTCCACGAATACCGGGATGAGCTGATCGAGGTTTATGAAGAGGTATACGCGGAACAGCTGGATGATCCGTTCTTCTCGCCAGAGAGGTACTGGAGCCGGCTCAGGGCCTACGCGGCAAGGGACGGGTTTCGGGCTGTTGTCGGCGAGGTCGACGGAACGCTGATCGGATATGCCCTGGGATACAGGTTGCCCGCGGAGACGCGGTGGTGGCAAGGGCTGCGATCCGACGTGGACGTCAAGGCACTCGTTGAAACCGGCACCAGGACGTTTGCCCTCAACGAAATCATGGTGCGTAAGAGATGGCGGCGTCGTGGGATCGCACGACAGCTGCATGATTCCCTCATTGAGGAGGCTAGCGAGGAGAGAGCAACGCTACTCGTACTGCCCGACAATGTTGCCGCCCAGGCGGCATACCGCAGTTGGGGGTGGCAAAGGATCGGCGAACTTCAGCCCTTCGACGACGCCCCCGTATACGATTCGATGATTCTCGACTTCACTGAGTCGCGACCTGCGGCGGACTGATTGTGGCCGCGCCATCGACGTCTGAAAAGAATGCTGCTACTGTCTGCCATGGTGTTGATGGAACCCGCCGGAATCCACGCCGCGCTACCGATTGCCCCGGGGTACATCGCGCTGCCCGGGCTTGCTATGAACGAGAGGCGCCCGATCGCCATGACCTGGATTCCCGGTGGCGACATCTGGCACGGCGGTGTCACATCCTGGGCTGGCGATCGAGCGAAGGTCCCAGCAGCGCATGCGTAGCCACAATCTGACCCCAGGACGAATGATCAGTGTGGTTTTCGACCACAGTGACGACTTCTTCACCGCCCTCGCCGAAGCCTGCCGCGCCCACGACATCAAGCAGGGCTACATCCCGATGTTCATCGCCGGCTTGTCCACCGCCAAGATCGTCGGCACCTGTCAACGCCTCGACAATCCCAACGCCCCCGTCTGGACCCACGTCGACCTCACCAACGTCGAAGCACTCGGTGGCGGAACCATCGCCTGGGACGACACTAACCAGAAGATTCTCCCCCACATCCACATCACCGCCGGACTCAAGGAATACAGCGCTACCGCTCACACCAGCCATCTACTGGATGCCACCGTTCAATTCCTTACCGAAATGCTCATTATCGAGGTGGTCTCACCCGCCAGGCGTCGACTACCCAACAGCACCCTCTACGACGTGCCACAACTGCATCTCGACTAGTACTCCAGCCGGGGATTGTGATCACGGCTCGGTGAGGGCTTGCCGGGCGTAGTGGCTGGTCATGGCTCGTTGTTGGTGACGGCGTCGGCGTACGGACCAGAGCAGTGGGTCGCAGTGGCGGCGGGTGGGTTCGATGATCAGGATGTTGAACAGGTGGCGTAGTTCGTTGGCGGTCAGCGCGATCAGCCCGGCCGGGTCGGGACGGCTGCGGTGGGTGGTCGCGGCGGCGAGGAAGGCGTGGGCGAGGATCGCCAGGGTGGTCCAGCGGTGCCAGGACGTCCAGCGGCGGTTCTGGTGCTGGTCCAGGCCGAGTCCGGTCTTCGCGGCTTGGAACGACTCTTCGATCTTCCAGCGGCGGCCGGCCACCAGGACGAGGCTGCGTAGCGGGACGGTCTCGGATGCCCAGCAGCGGTAGAAGGCCAGCTCACCGGTGCGGCGGTTGCGGCGGATCAGCAGCCAGTGGTGCCCGCCGTGGGCGTCGGCGGCGTGTGGCAGTGCGGTGAAGGACCAGTCGTAGTAGCGGTAGCCTTTCGCGCCTCGACCCGCGGAGAGCCGCTGCCAGGCGGTGGCGGGAAGACCGGCGGCGAGGGCGTCAGCGCGGTAGACGCCAAGGCCGGTGGTCACCTGATGAGAGCAGGCCACGGCCAAGACGTAGCCCAGTCGCAGCTGTCGGAGCTGGGCTGCCAGGCGTGGATCGTTGCCGTAGGCCTCGTCGCCGGCTACCCATCGACACGGCAGCCCGGCGGTGACCGCTGCGGTGATCATCCGAGACGACAGCTGTGGCTTGGTCGCGAACCGCACCTGCTCAGGGACGCCGGCCTCGGCGCGGCGCTCAGGGTCGTCGCACCAGGATTTGGGGAGGTAGAGCGCCGTGTCGAGCATCGCGTGACCAGCATCGGTGGCGTAGACGAGGTGCACGGCCACCTGACAGTTCTCGATCTTCCCGGCGGTGCCCGAATACTGCCGCTGCACGCCGACGGTGTGCCGGCCCTTCTTCAGATCGCCCGTCTCGTCGATGACCAGCACAGCCTCAGCATCACCGAGGTGGTGGCCGACGAACTCACGGACATCGGCACGGACCTCGGCATCGTCCCACTTCACCCGGGTCAGCAGGTCCTGCATCCCATCCGGACCCGCGTCACCGGCATGCTCCGCGATCGTCCAGCAGTTTTTCCGCGGTAACGGCGCCAGCAAGCCCCGAACGAAGTCACACACCCGACGGCGAGGCTCTGGCCTGCGGAAACGCTGCCCGATCGTCAGCATCAGGTCGTCGAACAACACCCGCCACCGCTGGGCGTCTACCCTGTATCCGGCAGCCACCGCTGCATCATGGTCAGTCCACACAACCGCCCATGATCGACGGTGGCTGCCCTCGTTCCCGCACCACACCGAACCGCAGCTCAGCCAAGGTCAACAACCCCGGCTGGAGTACTAGCGCTCCCGGACCGGGCTTCGGATGGAGGCAGAGGCACAGGATGGCCCGCAACCTGGACACCATCATCACGCCCAACACGCTGCTCACGGAGGCCGGCGAGGGGCTTCCATCACATCGGCGGCCCGAGCAGCCGGGCTCAGGCGGAAGACGGCCTCTGTCGGCGGAGGCGAACACGCACGCCCGGACTTCCGGGGGAGATATCGGCCAACTCGAAGCCCGCGTGCGCGAGGTCTGCGGTGACTGCCGCGAGACCGCATCCCGGTGGTGCCTTTTCGACAGCAACCACGAGCTCGTCAACGCAGTTGAGGTTGTCTCGTAGTACACCGGCATGACGTCCGCCAGTGACGATGGCCGTGCGCGAGCCGGTGGCGTAGCAGGCCGACAGCCACCGTTGGAGATCGTCGCTCGGCTCCCCTGGCAGGGTGAAGTGTTGAGGGGTGTGTCCGCCCGGGGTGCCTTCTTCGATCGTCTTCTCGCCCAGAACGAGATCCGTCCCGCTGCGCAACTCCGCGGTTAGTTGCTCACAGCTGATTTGGCTGTCCTGGCCCTCGAGAGCGTAGGCCCAGGTCAGGTAGGGGCGGCGTCGGCGGATGGCGGTGAGCCAGGGACCGAGGACGGTAAGTGTCTCGTCGGGGAGCACGTTGGTTTCGACGTCGATGCCGTGGGCGGTGAGTACCGCGGCGCCGCCCTCGCCTCGGGAAGTCGGGTCGATGAGGCTGATGACGACTCGCGCGATGCCGGCGTCGATGAGTTCCTGACGGCAGGCTGGAGTGACGCCGACGTGGTTGCAGGGTTCGAGCGTGACGACAGCGGTGCCGCCTAGCGCGGCGGGGCCTGCTGCGCTTAGCGCGTTGACCTCGGCGTGTGCCTCTCCTTTGCGTCGGTGGTAGCCCGCGCCGACGGTCGCGCCGTGGCGGTCGAGGATGACGCAGCCGACGGGCGGGTTGGGGCTTGTGGTTCCCAGACCGAGCGACGACAGAATGATCGCTTGGCGCATCGCCGCGAGTTCGACGTTGGATGCCATCAGGTGACCTCCTGGAGATCATTGAGGAAGGCGTGGACCTCTGGCAGCTGCTGGTGCCCGCTGACTGTGGCGCCGAGTTGCGCGAGCTGATGCAAGACCCGTCGTGATCCTGCCCGGCGCGCGATGGGCAGCGCTTGGTGTGCCGCTGCCGCTGCCTGATCCGGTTGGTGTGCTGCGGCATGAGCCATCGCCTTGATCAGCAAGGCTGATGCGAAGTCCTGGCGGTGCCGGCGCGGAATCGCCGGAAGGGCTCGGTCGAGTACCTCGATCGCATCCTGGGGCTTGTGTGCCAGCCGAAGGCATGCCCCGCGGTGTACTTCGATATATCCGCTGGTGCAGTAGGAGCCGTGCTCGCCTTCCGGCTTTCCCGGGTAACGGTCCGCTGCCCAGCGGTGCGCGGCGTCCAGCAGACGCATGGCCGATTGGTGCTCGCCCGTCGCAGCGAGGGCGTGCGCGTGCTGCACGCGCAGCGCTGCACGCATTGGACGAGGGAGCTTCGGGTCGTGCAGCAGCGCGGCCTCTGCCTGCTCAACGGCTCGGGCGGCGCACCCCGATGACAACCATTGTTGACTGCTGCGGTACGTGGCCCAAGCGGTCATCGTCGAGTCCGCGATCTCGTCCGCCCAGGCGAGTGCCTGTCGTGTTCGGCGGTGGCCGGCGGCGTGGTCGTTGAGAGATTGGTGGAGCCATGCCGCGGATTCGGCGTACTGAGCGGCGAGGCGGATGACGGCGGGCCGAAGTGCTTCGGGCACCCTGGACAGGGTGTCCTCGATCGTGGCCAGTTGCCTCTTGACACCCATCAGTGTGTACTCGGGACCGAACATCTTGTCGTTCTGTACCAACAGATGCCACTGCTCGCGCAGGAGGTAGATGGCCTCGTCCCAACTACCCGGCTGAGGCTCGACCACCGGCCCTTGAGCTTCTACGCCGTCGCTGCGTCGAGGGCTGTAGAGATCGAGGTCTGCATCGGTGAGAGCACCGAGCACCTGGCGCAGAGCTTTCCGCCGCGCTTCGCTGGGCCAACGATGCTCGCCGCGTTCGAGCTTGCCGATCCAGCGGGAGTCGACGTATTGGGCGGTGACGTCGCGGCTGGGGTATATCCGATCGAGCGCCGCGTTGACCGCATCGGCCAATTCGCTACGGGACATGCGCTGGCCGGGCCGCACAGGTGAGGACAGCCGATGCCGGGCTTCGCTGAGCACGGTGTTCGGACTGATCATGGTGTCCGGATGACGAGGCACGACTTCCCCTTACCCAGCCTGCTGAGCCCTGCCGACTATGCCACCGGTTGTCTCGATCATCCAGCCTTCACACTGTCGCGCCGCGAGGGGGCGCGAAGTCGGACCGCAAGTCGGTATTCCCGCACTGTTAACCATGAGTGATCGTGTCATGTGTAGCTGGTAAGGCTTGGGGCGGCAGCCAGCCGCTTCGGAGCCGTCGTGGAGGTCACGGAAGACAAGTGTCGCTGCTCGGCCGGCAGCGGCAGCTCCCGCTACCCGATCCCGGCTGCGGAGGAAGCGCGAAGTAGCCGACGGGCTGGTGGCCGCGAGGTCTGCCTGCCCATCCACCCCGAAGTCTCGTTGGAGGGACCAGTCATGGAGAACCTGCTCGCCGTCAGCGGTGACCCGTTCCAGCTCGACGTGGAGATCGTCACGGAGGGCCCGGTCGCTGCCGCGTTGCTGGCCGACACGGACGACGGCTGCGACACCGTGAAGGGCAGCGACTGCTAGTTCGACGTACCGGCCGGTTCCGGTGGGTGGTCCCAGCCGCCCGCTGGAGCCGGCACCACGAGGCAGGTCCGCGGCAAGAAGACTCGACGACTGGAGGGCGGCATGTTTCGTATAGTTGATGCCGCCACCATTCGCATCGCGGCTCGCGTCTCGCCGGATCGTGAAGTGCCCTGGCCGCAACGGCATGATCCTGCCGGTGTCGAATCTTGGCTTCGAGCGACCTGGCGTCAGATAGGCGTCGCGGAAGCGGTCTGGGTAGCAAGTCCCGACTTCGCCGACCGTGTCGAGGCGACTCTCGCTGGCGCGAGGTTCGACGCCCGCCAGGCGTGGCGGACGGCGTTGGCATTGGCGCGGTACCTGGTCCGCGCACGCGGTCGAGCTACGCCGTTCGGGTTGTTCTCGGGAGTCGCGCCACTACGCCTCGACGCGGTAGCCGCAGTGACGCCGTCGGAGCAGTCAGCGATTTGTGTGCGGCCGGACGCAGAATGGCTTGCGTCGTTAATCGCGCGCCTTGAGACCGACCCGAACGTGCGCAACGGGCTGTTCGTCCAGGCCAACAACCTGGCGCGGGTGTCGGGGCTTCGGATCATCGTGCAGTGTCGGCCCCACGCCTCCGCGCCCGTCGACGGGGTTTCTTCGGTAAGGCGTACCGAGGCGGTGCGGCTGGCGATGTCTCTGAGTGCCGAGCCGGTGCGGTGGACCGAGCTCGTCGAGAAGATCGCTGTCGGCTATCGGGAGTTCCCGCGTGCGTCGGTCGAGGCTTTGGTCGCCGGCCTGGTCGAGCAGGGTGTATTGATCTCGGCCCTTAAGCCGCCGTCTACCTGCACCGACCCGATCAAGCATCTCCTGGACCAGCTGGACGCAGCCCCCCACATCGGATACGTCGGGCAGACGGTTGAGCAGCTTCAGGCGCTGCAGCGTCGCCTCGGTGCCACCGCAGGCCAGGCGATAGATCTTCGTGGGCTGGCCGCTCGGATGCGGGAGATGGCGGTAGGTACTCAGCCGTTGGCGGTGGATCTTCGGCTCGCGGATGAAGTCGTCGTGCCGCATCAGGTCACCGCGGAGGTCGTCGCATCGGTGGAGGTTCTGCGGCGGCTGACGCCACATCCAGAAGGGCGGCCGGAGTGGCGTGGATACCATGCTCGGTTTGTCGATCGGTACGGGATGGCGGCGGTGGTGCCGCTTGCCGAGGTGGTCGATCCGGTGGCCGGTCTGGGCTACCCGGAGCACTTCGACGGTGCCGACCGGGCGACGCCGTTGTCCGGCCGGGATGAGCGCTTGTTGGTGTTGGCGCAGCAGGCGGTGCTCGACGGCATCCGTGAGGTGGTCCTCGATGATGCGGCCGTGCGGGCGCTCGCTGGCCCAGATCACGACGAGGACAGTGTCAGTCCGCATGTCGACGTGTCGGCGGAGGTGCGTGCGGTGTCGTTGCGCGCACTGGAGGAAGGCCAATTCCTGGTCGTGGTGACGGGTATGGGCCGGTCGGCGATGGCGACGAGCGGACGCTTCCTCGACGTGCTGCCATATGCCGAGCGGGAGTTGATGCGCGGGAAGTTCGCGCGCCTTCCGGTCGCCGTGGAGGGGGCCATGCCGGCACAGGTGAGCTTCCCCCCGAGGAGGCTGCACGCCCAGAATGTACTCCGGTCCCCGCAGATTCTTCCGTGGCTGGTGAGCATGGCCGAGCACCGCCCGGTTGCCGGGGATGTAATTGGCCTCGATGACCTCGGCGTGGCGGCTGGTGCCGACAGGTTGGTCCTGGTGTCGATGTCACGGCGGCGGGTGGTCGAGCCGACTGTGGCGCACGCTGGCGCCGTGCACACCATGCCGCTGCTCGCCCGGTTCCTTGTCGAGCTGCCGCGGGCTTTGGACGCCCGGCTCAAGCCGTTCGATTGGGGCGCGGCGTCCTGTCTGCCGTTTCGGCCCGCCGTGCGGTACGGCCGGGTTGTCCTGTCTGCGGCGCGGTGGCGGATCGACCCGGCGCGGCTGCCCGGCGCCGACGCGAGCGACGGGGAATGGTCGGCGGCGTGGGCGGCGCTGCGGGAGAGGCTGCGGCTGCCGAGGTGGGTGCAGGTCGGCAGCGGCGACCAGCGGCTGCGGCTCGACCTCGATCAGGCCATGGACCGGTCGCTGTTGCGCGCCCACCTGGACGCCACCAGCGACGGGGCGGTCACCATCGTTGAGGCGGCGGGGCTGGAGGACTTCGGGTGGCTGTCCGGCCGCGCGCACGAGATCGTCGTACCGGTCGCCTCCACCGCGGCTCCGGCTGCGGTGCCGGCCGCGGTCGCGGCCCGGGGCTCGTGGCCGCCTCCGGTGCCCGCGGGCCCGGTTCTGCCCGGGTCGAGCGGCTTGTTGTCCGGATCTCTCGCTGTTGAGCCGTCGATGGTGGAGTTGGTGTTGTGGCGAGGGCTGCCGGCGCTGTTCGCCGACTGGCCTGAGTCTCCGATGTGGTGGTTTGTCCGGCTGCGCCGTCCGTACTCGCACGTGCGGCTTCGGCTGCACACCGACGACTACGGCGACGCGGCGGTCAGAGTCGGCCGGTGGGCTGCGGCGCTGCGGCGGCAGGGACTCGCGGGTGATCTGCGCCTCGACAGCTACCGACCCGAGACCGGCCGGTACGGCGACGGCCGGGCCATGTCCGCCGCCGAGGAGTTGTTCGCTGCGGACTCCCGCGCCGCCGTGGCCCAGGTAGCGGCGAAGGACGACTCTCCGCTCGACCGGCGGGCGCTGACCGCCGCGAGCATGCTCGACCTGGCCGCCGCGATGCTCGGCAGCCGCGACGACGGGTGCGAGTGGCTTGTCGCCCGGCCGGCACACCCCGGCCGAGCACCGATCGACCGAGGCGTCCTGCGGCAGGCGGTCACCGTCGATCCGACGTCCGTGCCGGAGCTGGTTCAGCGCGCATGGCAGGAACGATCGCGGGCCGCCTCCCGGTACGCCGCTGCGCTGTCCGCCTCCGGCAGCCCGCTGACTCCCGCGCAGGTGCTCACGTCGCTGGTGCATCTGCACTTCGTTCGCGCGCATGGTCCGGACGATGCTGCCGAGCAGGTCACGTATCGGCTTGCCCGCCACATCGCGCTGGCGGCGGTCCGCCGCCGTGCTCGCACCGCAGGAGCTGGCCGATGACTGTCACACTGCTCGCCACGCCGCTGCTCCGAGCGGCCGAGACGATGGCCTCCTGCATCACCGACACCCTGCTCCAGCCGCCCGCGCAGCCCACCGGTGTCGACTACGGGCCGCGGAGCACGCGTTGGTACGGCCAATCGCTGTCCAAAGGGGCCGCCGGCGTGGCGATCCTGCACGGGGTGCGCGCTCAGACGGAGCACGGGGGGTGGGAGCCGGTCCGCGCCTGGCTGCGCCGCGCGAGCGCGGAAACGCTGAACAACGGCACCGGAGCGGGCCTGTGGTTCGGCGCACCTGCTGTCACCCACGCATTGACCACGGCCATGCCGCACGCCCAACCGGCTGACCTGGACGCCCTGGATCACGCCGTCGCGGACCTGGCCGAGCGTCGGTTGGCCGCTGCCGAGGCACGCCTCGCGGCCGGCGCCCGGCCTGCGCTGTCGGAGTTCGACCTCGTCCGCGGGCTGACCGGCCTGGGCGCCCACCTGGTACGCCGTTTCCCGGACGGTGACCTGCTGCGCCGAGTGCTGGCGTACCTGGTGCGGCTCACCGAGCCGGTCGACGCCGACGACGCCGCCGGCCGGCTCGCGCCCGGTTGGTGGAGCGCGGACCCACCCGACGACGGAACGGAGCGGGGCGGACAGGCCAACGTCGGCATGGCGCACGGCATCACCGGCCCTCTGGCCCTGCTGGCGCTGGCCCTGCGTCAGGACATTCGGGTGCCGGGACAGACCGAGGCGATCGGCCGGATCTGCTCGTGGCTGGACAGGTGGCAGCAGACGAGCCCGGCCGGCCCGTGGTGGCCGGAGAAGATCACCATGGCGGAGTTGCAGGCCGGGCAGCTCGCCGTGAGCGAACCGGCGCGGCCGTCCTGGTGCTACGGCACTCCGGGGATCGCCCGCGCCGGGCAGCTCGCCGGGATCGCCCTCGGCGACCCCGGCCGGCAGAAGGCGGCAGAAGACGCGCTGTTCCGCTGCCTGACCGATCCCGTCCAGCTCGGCCGGATCATCGATCCATCGTTGTGTCATGGCTGGGCGGGGGTTGCCGCCACGCTCTGGTACGCCGCCGCTGACGCCCGCGATACCCGCCTGCCCGCCACCGTGCCCTACCTGATGCGCCTGCTGGTCCAGCACGCCACCAACGCGACTCCCGCGCCATCCGGTTTGATCTCTGGCCCGGCCGGCATCGCCCTCGCCCTGCACACCTTCGCGACCGGCACCGATATCCATTGGTCCACGAGCCTGCTGATCACCTAGACGAGGAGCACGTCATGGACCTCGATCCCGAACCCGACGCCGAGCGGCCATCGGGCGCAGGGCCGGTCAGTCGGTGGCGCCAGGTCAACCTGACCTTCACGAGCTGGCGGACAGCTGAGGAGTACGCCGCAACCCGGCTTGCCCCGGCGCTCGCCGTCGCCGAGGACGACGGTGCGATCGCCGCATTCTGGTTCATCCGCAAGGCCGAGACGTGGCGACTGCGGCTGCTGCCCGGTAGCCGGCTCGCTCTGGTCTACGCTCTGCTCGCCGACATCACCGCCGACGACCGCATTCGCGATGTCGCCGAGCCGATCTACCGGCCCGAGGCGTACGCCTTCGGCGGCGACCAGGCGATGACGATCGCTCACACCTTCTTCCACGCCGACAGCCGCCACGTCCTCGGCCACCTCGCCGCCGGCGGCGACCACCGACGAGAGCTTGGTGTGCTGCTCGCCACCCGCCTCATGCGCGCCGCCGGACTGGAATTCTCCGAACAAGGCGATGTCTGGCGGCACATCGTCACGCGTCGGCACCAACCCCACGCGCCCACGCCGAGCCCCGGGCTGATCGCCGCTGTGCAGCGTCTGGTCACCGCCGGCGACGACACGCCGCGCAGCCCGTTGAGCGTCAATCCGTCATGGTCGGAGGCTCACGAGCAGGCCGGCCGAGACCTCCGGTTCCTCGACCGGCACGGAACACTGACCCGCGACCTGCGCGGCGTGCTGACCCATCACGTCCTGTTCCTGTTCAACCGGCTCGGCATCTCGGCCACCGATACCTGGCTCCTGGCCACGGCCGCCGTGCACGTCACCTTCCACGCGTCCGACATCTCACCCGGCGACCGCTGCGCCGGGATCACCGACAGTAGGGTAAAAGCAGTGAAAACCTCCCAAACTGGGTATGAAGGTTCCCACGCAGCCGCGCTGCGCGAACAACTCGTCACCATCCTCAAGCAGCGCGGCCACATCCGTTCCGCCCCTGTCGAGAAGGCCTTTCGGACGGTGCTCCGCGAACAGTTCCTTCCCGGCGTCGACCTGGAGACCGTCTACACCCGCCGCCAGATCGTCACCAAACGCGACCCCGACGGCGCCGCGCTGTCGTCGGCATCGAGCCCCAGCCTCGTCGCGGACATGCTCGAACAACTCGACCCGCAACCCGGCGACCACGTCTTGGAGATCGGCGCGGCCACGGGCATCAACGCCGCCCTCCTCGCCGAAATGACCAGTCCTGGCGGCACGGTCACCACGATCGAACTCGACCAGGACCTCGCCGACGGCGCCCGCGCCGGCCTCGATCGCGCCGGCTACCACACCGTCGAGGTGATCTGTGGCGACGGAGCCCTCGGCCACCCCGAATCCGCGCCCTACGACCGGATCATCGTCACCGCTGGCGCGTGGGACATCTCCGCGGCCTGGTGGGACCAACTCGCCGAGCAGGGCCGCGTCGTCGTGCCCCTGCGGGTGCACGAGAGCGGCCTGACCCGGTGCTTCGCCTTCGACCGCACCGGCCCCACGACGCTGGTCAGCACCACGACGCCGCTGGTCTGCGGATTCGTGCCCATGCGCGGCACGGCCGAGCACACCGACCAGCACGTACGCCTCGACAGTGACGTGGTCCTCAAACTCGACGCCGGCGACAAGCCCGACCGCGCCGCTCTCGCCCGCGCCCTCAGTCACCCCAGGCACGTGCGCTGGACCGGCATCCAAGTCACCGACGACGACGCCATCGGCCACCTCGACCTGTGGCTCCTCAACCACACCAGCACACCGTTCGGCCGCCTCCGCGTCGGTGACACCGCCCGCGCCAGCGGGCTGGTTGCCCCCGCCTACCGCTGGGCCGGAGCCGCCATCTACCACGGCAGCACGATCGCCTACCTCGCCTTCCGAGAGACCGGCGACCGCCGCCTCGAAGTCGGCGCCATCGCCTACGGGCCGGACGCCGACAATCTCGCTGTGGAACTGACGGATCTACTCGGCCAGTGGGACGAGGCGGGCCGCCCCAACCAGCCCACCCTCACCGCTCACCGTGCCGGAACCCGCCCGGTCCGGACCGGCGACATCAGCCGGCCCGACACGGTCTTTGCCCTCTCCTTCTGACTGGGATGCCGGGGCGTTGCCCGGCCCGGCATCCGAAGGGGGCGCGGCCGGCATGCGGAGCACCACCGACAGCCGTCTGTTCCCCCTCGTCGCCCACGGCACGGCCCTTCCGCAGCAGATGAGGACACCCATGCCTCTGTCCCTCGCGCCCACCATGGCCACCCGATTCCCCCTCGTCGCCCGCAAACGCCCGCCGGCCAAACCGCTCGACGCACGGGTCACGCGCCTCGCCGGGCTCGCCGAGGCCGCCCACCGCGAACACGACCCGGAGAAGGCGTCCATGGTGTTCAACGGAGCCGCACTGGTTGCCTCCGACTGCGCCGACGCAGAACTCGCCGAACTCTGGTGTCACCGTCACGCGAACCTCTACCTCGACCGCGCCCCCCTCAACGGATACACCACCCGGTTTGCTCTCGAACCAGTCGTCAATCTCGCCCGCCTGCACATTCGCGCCGGCGACGGAGAACGCGCGTACCTGCTGCTCACCGGGCTCCACGATGCGGTCATCAACAGCGCCCCCATCGTCATTGGCCGATTAGAGATACAGCCTCGACAGCTCCCCGAGGAGGCTGAGGAACGCCAACAGATCAGCAACTGGCTCCGCAACGTCCTGCTTGCCGATGGAACCCGCGCCCTCACCGTCGCCGGCCACTGGACCGACGCCCTGACGCATGTCCAACGCTTCGACGGAATCGGGGCCGCTCTGCACGACGGGCGACAGGTCGCGGTCGTGGCCCACCTCGTCGACGGCAACATCCCCGCAGCTACCGCCGTCCTCGACCGGACCACGAGCGAGCAACCGTGGGAGGAACTGGTACGCGATCTGCTCTACATCTGGAGCGCAGCCATCGCCGGTGATCGAAGTCGAGCCGACCACTTGGAATTAATCGGCCGAGCATCAAAGTTGGCACCAGGTTCCGGACGTTCGGTATTTCGCACCCGGCTAATCCTCACCGCCCTCGACCTCGCCCCTAACCTTCCCACGACCGCCGCAGCCGGCCTGATCGATCGTCTAGCCGCAGAGGTAATCCAGGAACAGGACGCCAACGCGGCGCGTGATCTCCTCAACCACCCAGCCGTTGACCCCGAACACTACCGAATGCTTAGACAGATGATCAGCGCAAGCGGCCTCGGCATTGGACAACTCCCGAAAACCGCCCACCGCACCCTCTCGTCGGCACTCAACCTCGCCGAAACCGTGATACGCAACAACCAAGCCAACCGTTGAGTCCTTTTCCGAGAACACTGCCAACATGACGCACACCTTGCAGGAGCGCTATCGAAATTCTGGGCCATGCACGGAATGCCGAAGTTCCCACCGACTTCACATCCTGCGCGACGGCAAGGCTCGTGTTGGCAGCCAGCCTTCCCGGTAGGGCGACGGTGCAGGGGCCGACGCCTTCCAAGAGCGACTCCATGCCCGGCATGTTTTGTCGCATGCGCCCAATATTGTCGGTCCGCGCCTTCACATCCCCCTGATGCCTACCTACAGGAGGTCAGACCATGGTTGGTTCCGTGCTCGACACCAGCTCCGCCGATGAGGCCCGTGCCCGGCTCGCCGACCGGCTCGTTGCCGGCCGGAGGATCACCTCGCCGGCGGTGGAGGCGGCGTTTCGCCGGGTGCCTCGACATCTGTTCGCCACCGACGGCGTCAGCGTCGACGCCGCGTACGCCGATGATGTGGTCATCACCAGACGCGACCGGGACGGGCGGGCGACGAGTTCGATCTCCGCGCCGTGGCTGCAGGCGTACATGCTGGAACAGGCCGGGCTGCGGCCCGGCGCCCGGGTTCTTGAGATCGGCTCCGGTGGCTACAACGCCGCGCTGATCGCCGACGTCGTCGGCCCGGACGGCATGGTCGTCACCGTCGACATCGACGCCGACGTCATCGACCGCGCCCGCACCGGCCTGGACCATGCCGGCTACCGGCAGGTGACGGTCGTACACGGTGACGGCGAGTACGGACACCAGCCCGGCGCCCCGTATGACGCCATCATCGTCACCGTGGAGACACCGGATGTTGCACCGGCCTGGCTCGACCAGCTCGCCCCGGCCGGTGCGCTCCTCGTGCCGCTGCGGATACGCGGCATGACCCGGTGCCTCACCCTGCGACGCCACGAGGATCATCTTCGGGCCACTGCGGCGCTGCAGTGCGGGTTCGTGCCGATGCAGGGCGACGGACGCCATCCCACCCGCCGCCTGGCCCTGCGCGGCGACGACATCGTCGTGCACCTGGACGACACCAGCACCGAGGTGAGCCGGGACGCCCTCACCGCGGCGCTACACACGCGCCGGCTGGACGCCTGGTCGCCGGTCACCATCGCCATCAGTGACGGGTCTTCGTTCGAGTCGCTGCACCTGTGGCTGGCCAGCCAGCCCCGGCCCTTCGGCACGCTCACCGTCGACCGCGAACGCGCCGCGGGCCTGGTCGACCCGCAAGACCGGTTCGTCTGCCCGACCCTGCTCACCACCGGCAGCTTCGCCTACCTCGCGATGCGCACACTCGACGACACCACCTGGCAGTTCGGCGCCCACGGCTTCGGACCCGACGCCGACACCCTGACCGCCGACATGCTCGACCTCATCACGGTCTGGGACCACCACCACCGACACGGCCCCGGCCCGACCATCACCGTGCACCCCACCGGCACCCACCCGCCCACACCCGATGGATCCCAACTGCTCGTCACCCGCCGCCACGCCGCGATAACCGTCACCTGGTCCGCTCCGGAGCAGCCGCAGTGACCGCCGATCTGTCGCGCATCCAACGCGATTCCCCGGGGCCGCCGACGTTGGTGATCATTCGGGGTAACTCCGGCAGCGGAAAGACCACGGCCGCCCGCGAGACTCGGCGGCGCTTCGGTCGCGGAGCCGCCCTCTTGGAGCAGGACTACCTGCGGAGAACCCTGCTCAGGGAACACGACAGCGCCCACATCCAACCGGTCGCCCCGACGTTCATCACCGCAACCGCCCGCACCGCCCTCGACCTGGGCTACCACGTCATCGTCGAAGGCATCCTGCACACCGAGCGCTACGCCACCGTCCTGCACCACCTCATCGACTGGCATCCCGGACCGGTAGCCGTGTTCTACCTGGACGTGTCCTTCGACGAAACCGTCCGCCGCCACCTCAACCGCGACGAGCCCATCCCCGTCACCCCCGACGAGATGCGCCGCTGGTACACCCACCGCGACCTGCTCGACGTTCCCGGCGAAACCGTCATCGGCGAAACCAGCACCGTCGAGCAAACGGTCACCACCATCCTGCACACCAGCGGCCTCACCACCGCGACACCGCAGACGCCCTGCCCACAGCGTTGCCGGCACTGCGCCCGCAAAACCAACTAGGCCGCTGCCCCCACCGCAGCGGTCTGCTGACATCACGTGCGGACTCAGGCCGTGCCTCAACACGCTCAGACCCGCCCACGGGGACAGACCACAGCCCGGCGGCTGGCTGGTGCCTGGGCGGCACGGGCGTGGGGCGCGGATGTGCGTCGCCTGTGGCAGGCGTACTCGATCAGTGAGCTGGGCTCCGCCGTGGGTGCCGGCGCCCTGCCGCTGGTCGCGGTTGTGCTGCTGGACTGCTCCGCGCTGCAGGTGTCGCTTCTCGCGGTGGCGTCCGGTGTCGCCAGCGCCGTCGTCGCGCTGCCCCTGGGGCCGTGGGTGGAGTTTCGCCCGAAACGGCCGGTCATGATCGGCGCGGACGTTCTGCGGTTCGCGGCCCTGGCCAGCGTTCCCGCTGCCGCGCTGCTCGGCCGGCTCACCTACGGGCAGTTGTGCGTGGTCGCCGTGGCGCAGACGGCGGGCGGCATCGTGTTCGCCGCTGCCAGCGGCGCCCACCTGCGGGATCTGGTGCCCGCCGCGCATCGGGTCACCGTCTACGGGCGGTTCGAGACGTCTCAGTGGATGGCCCATAGCGCCGGCTCGCCCGCCGGCGGTGTCCTGGTGTCGTGGCTCGGCGCCACCGCGTCCGTCGCCGTGGACGCCGGCAGCTTCCTGCTGTCCGCCGTCGCTGTTCGCCGGCTGCGCAGTCCGGAGCCACCGCCACCGGTACGGCCCGCGAGGGCAAGCCGGGCGCGGGAGGCCGTCAAGGGCTGGCGGTACATCCTCGGTCATGGCGGGCTGCGTGCGCTGCTGGTCAATGCGGTGATCTTCGGGGGTGGCATCATGGCCGCCGCCCCGGTCGTCGCGGTGTACATGCTCCGCGACCTGCACCTGCCGCCATGGCAGTACGGTCTGGCGTTCGGACTGCCCTGCCTCGGCGGCATCCTCGGCTCCCACGCCGCCGGACCGCTGGTGCGCCACTACGGTCTGCGGCCGGTCCTGCTGGCCACCGGAGCCGGCCGCGCCCTGTGGATGGGCCTCATCCCCGCCGCCCCGCCCGGCACCCCCGGGCTGGTCGTGATCGTGATCGCGGAGACACTGCTGCTGTTCTTCGCCGGCTCATTCAACCCCGTCTTCGCCGGCTACCGCGCGAACCACACCACCGCGCAGCGGATGTCACGGGTGATCACGGCCTGGTCGATCACCTCGAAACTGACCCAGCCCGTCTTCGTCCTGGCCACGGGCATCATCGTCGCCGCTACTGATGCCCGCACCGCCATCACCGCAACCGCCGCGCTCACCCTCACCAGCGTGGCGTTCCTGCCCTGGCGGCGCGCCCCGGACCGACTCGACCAGACCGACCCGCCGCCCTGCGCCTCCGCCGAGCGCACACCCGCCATACGCCAGCCGCCCGCAGTCACCGCCCCCGTGCAGGGCGGGGAGCACGAAGGACCGCCGACCGCATCTCACCGGAACGAGAACCGCCGATGAGCGACACCGCGACCTGCTGGACCAACGCCGCTCTGGTCGGTGTCGACCTGGAAGGCACCGGAGGGCAGGACCGGGACGAGGAGGCCATCCTCGAAATCGCTCTCGTCCCCCTGCACCACGGCACGCCACAACCAGACGCGGCTCTCGCCACGCTGGTCAATCCCGCCCGCCCACTGGATTACCGGACCCGGCTGCCACCCGGCGTGAGCCGGGCCGCCCTGCGCGCGGCACCGACCCTCGCCGACCTCGAACGTGACGTGACCGACCGGGTTACCGGCCGGTACCTCATCGGCCATCACGTGGCCGTCGACTGGCGTCTGCTGCGGCGACAGCTACCCCGCCTGCGCCCAGCCGGCCTCCTGGACACCCTGCGCCTGTCGCGCGCAATCGCCGCCGGCGCCGGGCACAGCCTGACCACCGTCATCGACCGGCTCGGCCTGACAACCCGCGTCGACACGGCCGCGGCCGGTAGCCGGCCGCACCGGGCTTTATGGGACGCCACCGCAGCCGCCCTCCTGCTGCCAGAACTCGCCGCCCGGCTGTGGGACACACCACCGTCCCTGGCACAGCTCATCCGGCGAGCCGGAATCCCGGTAACTCCCGGCACCCGCCACACCGACGTACAGCCTCGCCTGTTCTAACCGGGCACCGACACCCGGGCGGGCCGCCGACGCGGTCGACCACCGCAGCGACCTACGCCGGTCAAAGGCCAGCCCCTCGACCCGGCACGGAAGTCGGACCAGATCCGCACCCCGATCAATTGAAACCGCCCGGCCCACGCCATCGTCCATTCCGGAAGGAGTACCTGTGACCATCACCGATCCGCCGCTCAGCAGCGTCTCCGAGTCCTACTACGTTCACAACGAGGAGCGCGGTGAAACCCTGCACCGGTCCGCGCCGGAAGCCATCCAACGCGACGTGACCGCCCTGAAGGTCCGCGACGGCGACCACGTGCTGGAGATCGGCACCGGCACCGGATACTCCGGCGCGCTGCTCGCCGCCCGAGCCGGCGCGTCGGGGCGCGTCACCAGCATCGACATCAGCGACCACCTCGTCACATGGGCGAACCGGCTGCACGGCCGACGCGGCGTCACCACGATCACCTGCCACCCCGCCGACGGCATGAACGGCTACCCGCCGCACGCCCCCTACCAGCGCATCGCAGCCTGGTGCGCACCCCCACGGCTGCCCCGGGCGTGGGTGGATCAACTCACCCCGGACGGCCGGATCGTGGCCTGCCTGCCCATCGCCGTCCAGCCGTCCACCACCCTGATCGCCACCATCACCCTGACCGCGGCACAACCGCACGTCGAGACCGTCACCTTCGGTGGCTACGCCCAGAGCACCACCATCGCCGTCGACGACGCCCTGACCCTGCCCGGACGCTGGGTGGACCACCACACCGACCAGCCGCAACCGGCATGGATATCCATCGGCTGGCGCGAGCACGACGACCCGCACCACACCGGCGCCCGCACCGCCCTGCACCTGCTGCTCAACCCCGGCCACACCGAGACCTACCACCGCGCGCCCCTGGACTGGCTGTCCTGGACGGCCTACTCCGTCATCGCCGGCGGCCCGCACCGCACCTTCGTCGCCCTGCGCGACGGCGCACGCGGCATCGGGCACACCACCGCGACCACCGCCGCGGTCGTCCTCACCGACGGCACGATCCTCGCCGACGCCCCGGGATCCCCGTCCCTGACCGCGCTGCGGACCTGGCTGCACCACTGGGAACAGGCAGGACGACCCGACGCCGCATGGTTCGACACCAGACTCGTCCCCAACGACGAGGACGACCCGCCCGGCTGGGACCTCCGGATCACCGCCGGCGCCCGCCGATGACCGGATTCCGGCGCCGACGCACGGTGTGCGGCGAAGCCTTCGCCGTCCCGGTCGCCGCGGTCCTGGTGCTCTGCCCGTGGTGCATGACCCGGCAGGCCGGGCCTGGTCGCAGCCCGGGGCAGGCGACGTAGTGACGGGTGGCTGTTTAAGGCAGGCGTGAAACACCTGGTCCGGGCAGGTGCCGGCGTGACGGACGGATCGGCATATGTCAGCGCGACGACCCGCTCGGTCGTCGGTGGTGAAAGTTGCAGGATCTGCCGCTATCGATCCTTGTTGTCGATCGGCACCGATGGTTACGGTGCGGTGTCTGGTTGTAACCGAGGAGCCTTAGGGGAGGTCTCATGAGGATCACCAGAGCACTACTCGCCGGCGGGCTAGCCGTCGTGTCGATCGCGGCGGTCCCGCCCGGCGCGGCGTCGGCCGCGCCGTCGTGGCAGGGCCTGACCGGCCCGGCCGGAACCGGGTTGCAGTCCTGCGTGGCGCAGGCCAAGACGCAGCGCCCGGCGTCCTGGACGTGCATGGGTGGGGCGTTGACCACCGCCGGCGCGAGCGGCAAGCCGACCACCACGGTCGTGGCCGACGACTTCCAGCAGACCACGTCGGTCGCCGACCGGGTGGGCATCGCCGCCGACGACTACGACAGCTGGTGCGAGTCCGGATCGGTGTGCGGGCGCACCGTGGGCGGCAACTACATCGCCGAGGTCAAGGGCAACGCCGCCTACGGCAACGCCGCCGGAGTCATCGGCGCGTTCGACTTCATCGTCCGCCAGGCGTTCGAGGGCACCCGGCCGCGGTGGCGCAACACACTGATCTGGGACTACGGCCCGCAGATGCAGCCGCAGGAGTTCACCAACAACTGCCGGACCAACGTCACCGGCCCGGACGGCTACTGCGGGCAGAACCCGTTCTACTTCGCCAACGTCAGCTCCGGCAGCTGGCGCAGCGACAAACCCAGCACCACCGGCTACTACTACAACAGCCAGCTCACCGCCGGCAGCGGCAAGTACCACGACGACAACTACGGCTCGTTCTTCGCCTTCGGCTACTCGCAGCTGTTCTACGCCCCGACCATCCATACCGGCCGCTGGAACCAGTGCACCGTCAGCCCCGGCTGCCGCTACTACCAAGTCCCCTGGGCCTGAACCATCACCGACGCAGAGCCGGGTGCCGCCTTCGCGGCCACCCGGCTCTGCATGATGCCGGCGGCATCACACCAGCAAGATGACGCCTCCTGCCGCAAGGCACACGGCGTTAGTCATGGCGGCGGGGCCTCGCCGCGCACGGTGCGCCCGGTCAACTGCACGAACGGCTCGCTCAGCGTCAGCTCGATGCCCTGCTGCTGCGCGCGGTGCCACACCTGGTCGAGGACGGCGTCCACGCTGTCGTACCCGGGCGGCGGCTTGAGCAGCCAGAGACGCCCCCGGGGGCGCCCGCTGATACCGACCCTGGCCAAGGCCCAGTCATGGTCGTCGTCGATCTCCGCCATCATCGCCGGACCGGCCTCGCGGGTTTCCGTACGCAGAACGGCGTGCGTCTTCGGCTCCTGCTCGTACCACGTGTCGTAGCGGGTGGCCCGGTCCGGCACCCAGGTACGCAGCTCGCGCGGCCACACCGCCGGCAGGAACGCGTACAGCGGCGCGTCGGGGGCCAACTGCCAGCCCCGCGCGACCAGCTCCCGCACCTCCGGCAGCTCCTCCGGGCCGAGCCCAGCCGCCGCGCCCGCATCCTCAGCGGCCGGATCTGGCGGCTGGTCAACGCCCCAGTCGTAGGCGATAGTCACCCCCGCACTGTACGACCGGTCCGCCCGGCGGCGTCGCTGTTGAACCAGTTCAGGCGACGTCAGTCAGCGGGTTCGGGCAGGCGCAGGGGCCGGCCTAGATCAACTGCTAGAGTTGTTTGGTCGGTCGGGCGGGCTGCGTCGGAGCCCCCACCAGGCCGGTCCGGACATCGCCCGGATGATCCGCCGCTGGTCCGCCGATCCCGGCCAGGTCCGCGCGGCGGTCAGCCTGGAACGCAACGCCCGGGCCATCAACCCGCGCACGATGCTCTTCGGCGACCGCACCGCCGAGCAGGTCGCCCGCAGCGCCGGCCCCGGGCGAGGCCGTCGCGCAGGCCGCCGCCTAGCTGGACGCCGCCCGGCCGAGCTGTACGAGGTGCGGTGCATCTACCGCCGTCGCGGCGACCGGCGCCTCAGCACCGGCCGCGGCTGGAGGGCTCGGCCCCGACCCGGCCGACAAGGGCCGAGACGTGTGGCGGTCGCTACGCGCGATCGCCGCCGGATCCCCTGCCGAGATGTTGGAGCCGCTCACCGCCCAGCAGGCACCCGGGGCGGCACCATCGAGACGGTCGACGGCGCGCCCCGCCTCGTGCTGCAGCGCGCCGCGCCGCCGTATCCCACGACCGAGTTCTACCTCGCGGTCGCCGTCGCCGGCGCCACCAAGCGGCGCCCCCACCTTCGACGAGCTGTGGCGCTGGGTTCCCCACCTCGACCTGCCCCGCCAGCTCGACGCCCTCGGCGCGCGGTGAGCGTTTGCCCAGGTTCGTAGACCCTTCGAGACACCTTTCACGCAGCTTAAGGGGTATCATTATGGGTGTGCGAGGGTCGACAACCCGGACTCCACCAGAAACCTGACGCACCCCGAGGAGAACCCTTGATCGCGCACCCCATCCCACCGGCCGGATCCTCCCTGGTCGTGCACCCGGCGGCGTCGTCGACATCGGACACCTGGTCGACCTCTCCCGCCCGGCTGGCTACCGACTACACGTCACCAACCGCCTCGCCGTGCCGGACGCCACCGGGTTCACCGCCCTGCGCGGCTGGGTCCTCAACCGCTCGGGCGCCCGACGGCGCACCCGCGACGGGCAGCCCCGATCCTGCTGGGTGCCGCTGGACCGTCTCGTCCTGGCCACGATCGAGGTGCTGATCGCCGGTGAGCTTCGGCCGGCGCCGCTGGCCGTCGGCCCCGGTGAGGATCTGCCGCTGCCGCTGCTACCTGTCCTGTCCTGTCAGGAGTCCATCGCCGTCTTCGGCTCGGGCGGCGCCTACCTCGACGCGCACCTGCACCGGCGCGAGCAGTGCGGACACCTGAGCCGGTGCGGCTTCCCCGACCGGGACGAGCCGTGCCAGGCGGTGGAGTGCTACACGCCGCTGTGCGGGGACTGCCCCGCCACCCCGGCCGAGATCCCGGCGGACGTCGCGATCTGAACGGGCCTCGCCCGTTGCCCGCGTCGGCTGGTCGGATGCGTGATCAGATTCCGCCCGACCAGCCGGCCGCACCTTCCACCCCGCGCCCCCGCCGCCGTCCTGCGGCCCTGCCAGACCTGGTGATCCCTGTGGACCAACTGACCATCCCCATTCCTCTGGCCGACCCGACCCCGACAGCGGCCCCGGCCGCCGCGCCCCGCAGGGCGCGCCGTCGCCGCCCGGCCCGACAGCCGATGCTGGAGTTCGACCCGTCGTCGCTGTGGTGCCAGCGCTGGACCGCCACACGCCAGCAGAAGTGGAGCCTCGCCGCTCCCGAGGACCGGCTGCGCACCGACCGCTACGAGGTGCGGCCCATCGACCGGTCCACCGCCGCGGCCTTCGTGATCCCGCGCCACTACAGCGGGTCGCACGTCGCCTGCCGCCGCCGCTTCGGGCTCTACCGCGCCGACGCCCTGGTCGGCGTCTCCGCCTACTGCGTCACCAGCAAGGACGCTCTGCGGCTGGCCTATCCCGAGCTGGAGCCGGGCGTCGAGTCGCTGGAATGCGGCCGGTTCGTGATCGCCGAGGACGAGCCCGGGAACGTCGAGAGCTGGTTCGACGCCCGCTGCCGCGAACTGCTGTTCGCCGCCGGCGTGCAGGCCGTGCTGTCCTTCGCCGACCCGTGCCCCCGCGTCGACGCGACCGGGCGGGTGATCTTCCCCGGGCACGTCGGCTACATCTACCAGGCCGGCGGCTACCTGGTCGCCGGGCGAAGCGAACGCCGCACCCAGTGGCAACTGCCCGACGGCACGTTCCTTAACGGCGTCACGATGCAGAAGATCCGCCGGCAGCGCTCCGGGCACGAGGCGGCCGAGCGGCGCCTGGTCGACCAGTACGGCGCCCGCCCGATGCGCGCCGGGGAACGGCCGGCGGACTGGCTGCGCGACGCGGTCCGCGACGACCCCACCGTCGGCGTCAGCCTGATCCGCCACCTCGGCTGCCTGCGCTACCTCAAGCCCCTCGGCACCCGCAAGCAGGCCAAACAGTTCAAGATCGAGCTGAAGCCGGTGACGATCAACCGGGAGCTGCGGGCGGACTGGGCCGACCTCGCCGACGACGCGGTCCTGCCGTTCGGGCCGTACCCGAAGGTCCCGGACCTCACGAGGGCCCCCGCATGAGCCCGCTGCGCACCGCGGCGGACCTGCTGCGCACGCTGGAGTCCGGCTGCTACCGGCTGCCGGAGCTCTACCAGCTCGCCGAGCAGGCCGGCCTCGCGGACCGGGCCGACGGGCGCCGGGTCATCCAGGACGGGCAGGAGCAGTACAAGCGGCGGATCCGCTCGGCCCTGCAGGCGCTGCGCCGCCAGGGCCGAGCCCGCCCGCACGACGACCGGCGGGCCGCCTGGCTCATCGAGGGCGTCGCCGCCACCGTGCTCGCCCGCGCCGACCACCGGCCACCAGCCGGCCCCGTCTGCCCAGCCGCAACACCCATCCCGGTCGAGGCGCGGCAGCCGCCCGCGGAAAGTTGACCCGGCCCAGCTCACACTGTTCGACGGGTGAATCGCCCGGCCGGCGAGGCTCCGAGCCGGCTCAGTCCTCGCCGGCCGGCCGGGCCGGCAGCCCGCGCAACCGGCGCTGCACAACCTGAGGGCTGACCTCACCGAACCGCTCCGACAGCGCCGCAGCGATCGCCCGCACCGTCGGCCGGCGCCCCGGCCCGGCGTCGTCGATGACCTGCTGCACATCCGCGGCGGTAGGACGCGGACCCGCCGTGCGACCACCCTTGCGCCGCGGCCTCGCCGCCGCATACGCGCTCGCCCTGGACTGCCGCCACCGATAGGTCGTGCGCTGCGGCCCGACCCTGATCTCGTCGGGCCGCAGCAGGTAACCGTCCTCGCCACGGTCCCAGGCGTCCCTTGAATCCTGCGCGTAGCCCTTGACAGTGTCCGGCTGCAGGCCGAGCATCCGGGCGAACGCGCCAACACCGATCAACGCGTCCTGGCTGACGCTGCTGTCGGCGTCGACACCGAAGTCACCGCCGGTCGGCTCCTTCTCGACCTGCGCGAGCGGCGGCCGACCCGGGCGGCCCCGCTCGGCCGTGAACGCGTCGAGGTCGGCCAAGGCGTACACCTCCTGGCCGTCCACCCGCTCCGGCAGTGGATCCGGCCAGCCGTAGCGGGCCCGGCCGTACGGCGAGGCGTACTCGGCCACCGTATTGACCGACAGGCCCGTACGCTCGGCGGCCCCGGCACGGTTGGTGACCGTCACGCCGTCCACGGTCCAGGTCTGCACGGCCCCTCCGGCGGTCACATAGCGATGGCCGGGGCAATCCACCCGCAGAACGAGTGGCGGCAAGCCCCGGCCACCATCCAGAAGCCCGACCCGGAACAAGCCCGTGTCGGCAACGACCACTGTAGCGGTGCCGCCGTACATCCGCCGATGACCAGCCGTGAGCCCGCCTAAGGCGTGTTTCGTAAGTCAGGCTGGCGGTGTCGAGGCCACGGCGTGGCGGTGATCGATAGCTGAAGAGGTCTCCGGTATCTGGTTCTGCGACCAAGCAAGAACTTCATACCGGAGACCTCGTGGCCAGCGTAGCGGTGACGAGGCGGCATGACCTGACCGACGGGCAGTGGGCTGTTCTGGCTCCCCTGTTGCCTGCACCGTCGGCCACGGGTCGTCCGCCGAAATGGGAAAAACGGCAGCTCATCGACGGGATCCGGTGGCGGATCCGGATCGGCGCCCCGTGGCGGGACGTGCCGGCCGAGTACGGGCCCTGGCCGACCGTCTACGGCCTGTTCCGGCGGTGGCAGCGCGACGGCACGTGGGACAAGATCCTGTCAGCGTTGCAGGCCGCCGGTGACAGGCAGGGCCGGATCGGTTGGACGGTCAGCGTGGACTCGATGACCAGCCGCGCGCACCAGCACGCCGCGGGTGCCCGCACCGACGGGCATCTGCAGAAGGAACCGCCCGGCGGGGTGCACGACGAGCCCGCGGACCACGCGCTGGGCCGATCACGCGGCGGCCTGACCACCAAAACCCACCTGGCCTGCGAACAGGGCCAGAAAGTCCTCTCCCTGACCGTGACCGCCGGGCACCGCGGTGACAGCCCGCAGTTCATCCCCGTCCTGCGCCGCATCCGCGTGACCCGCCTCGGCGTCGGCCGGCCCCGCACCTGCCCCGACCTGGTCCTGGCCGACAAGGCCTACACCAGCCGCGGCAACCGCCGATACCTGCGCTCACGCGGGATCAAGACCTGCATCCCCAGCAAGAGCGACCAAGACGCCCACCGCAAAGCCAAAGGATCCAAGGGCGGACGCCCACCCGCCTTCGACAAGGATCTCTACCGGCTACGCCACGCCGTCGAGAACGGCATCAACCGACTCAAACGCCACCGCGGCGTCGCCACCCGCTACGAAAAGCTCGCAGTCCGCTTCCAAGCCGTCCTAACCATCACGATCATCACCGAGTGGCTCTGACCGGCTTATGAAACACGCCTTAGCAGTCAGGCCGAGCGAAGGCGGTGCTGCTCGCACGGGGGAACGAGCAGCACCACTCCAACAACGGTAGCCCCAACCTTCGCCCGTCCGCTGCCCCGCCGATACGGCCGGCGAAGGCCACGCGAGCGGTCACGCCCTGATGTAGCTGAGCGGCGCCGACGATGTCGCTCCGCTACGGAGCCCAGTGACCCGGCAGCCACAGAGCCGGCTGCTAGCATCAGAATCTCTTCGGCCTCACGGCGTCCGCGACGTGGGGTGGGGATTGTGGGTTGTTTCAGGCGACCGGGGGGTTGCCACTTCGTCCACCGATGAAGTCCCCCGGTCGTTTCAACCGCCGGTCAGTCGCGCGCAGGGACAGCCATGGAAATCCGGAGCATCGGTGGCCAGCCGCACACCGACATCGCCGGGGCGGCTGAGTTCACTCGTCGGTCCGAGGCGACAGTTCGGCTCAAGACCTCGCCCAAGCAACGACGACAGGGCTCGGGCTGGCCCGCGCCGGTCAAGCTAGACAAGAAGTCATGGTTTCCCCTCGAAGAGTTGAAGCGCGTCCGAGACGTCCTCTTGCCGCAGATCGTCGAGTCCGCCAGAGCACGCGTCCATCACGTGGACCTCGCCGGCGATCCGGATGAACTGATCTCCGCCACCGAGTTTCGAAAGATCCTAGAGGTCAGCCAAGGCGCATGGGATAGGTACGTTGACCTCAGCCGAATGGCATGGCGTCGCCACGAGGACGGCTACCTCCCCTTCTTCGATCACGAGGAACCGGCGGCCGGGCCGGGCATGGTTCGTTACTGGAAGCGCCGTCGCGTGCAGGAGTGGATCAACAAAAGAGGCACGGGCGATCGGGAGCACGCGCAGTGCGAGTGACAGCGGCAGCTCCCGGGGGCCCGCCCATCGCCGGTCCGCGACCCCGGCTGCTTGACGAGCCAACGGTGATCGTCCGTCGCAGCCCCGTCCGCTACGGGCGCGTTCCCGCTTCCGCCAGCTGAAATCGGCCTGCGGCCGATGGCCTCCGGCCCGGTCAGCGTCCCGCCGCTGAACCGCGGCGCCTCGCCGGCGAGGCAGGCTCCGGGAAGGAACAGAGCAGCGTCCGATTCTTCCCAGCAACCTGCCCAAGGGCAACCATTTTTTGTGGTGGGGGGAAAGCCACACACCAGCTTGCCCCCCACCACAAAAAATGGTCGATCGCAGATCAGGCCGCCGGGAAGAATCTCCGAGCCGCAGGAATATGCGCGGACCGCGCCGCACTCGGCAACATGCAACGACCGAGCTAACTCCCGGTCACTTGCGCATCACTCGCCATGACGGAGATGAACCTGGATCAAGGTCGGACCACTTGTCGCCAGCGCCCACAGATTGAGCCATCCGACTAGACATCAAAGGCGACGTCATGTACCATTAAATACATGAGGGAGGGGCGGCAACCCCCGACCGAATAGCCAACAACCCAACCGAAGGAATCATCGTGAGTGACACGATCAGCGCTATTCCTCTGACTGCTCGGAACGCCTCGCTGGCGGACCTGACCACCATCCTCAACCAGCAGCAGGGGCACAAGCTCGACATCGTCGCCGGAACGGGAATGTTGCGAGCCGAAGCCGGTAACCTGCGTATCACCGGCGCAGAGCCGATCCTCACCGACACCGGGGTCACCTCCTCCGACGGGCTGTACCTGCCCACCGAAATCGGTGATAACGGGCTCGGCGAGAAGCTGGGCATCCCCACTGGCTACCTGCGCAAAACCCGCACTCAGGCCCTGCACCTCTACGACGCCAACGTCAACGGCTGGCTCGACCTTCAGCACGGCAAGCGATTTCTTGCCCGCTGCCTGTCCGACGGCAACGGCAGCGGCATTCTGCGCGCCTTCCTCAGCGACGGATACAAAATCATCGACCACCTCGACGTTCTGATGTCCGTGCTGTCCGGAATCCGTGAGTCCGGGCTGCGGGTAAACCTTGCGTGCGACCTGAGTGAACGGCGCATGGTCGTCCGGGTTCACTCCGAGGCCATTAAGACCCTCGCTCCGACTCTGCTGCGCAATTACCGCAGCCCCTTCACCGGAGCGACCGGCGCGGACAACCCGGTTGTCTTCGCCGGTCTCGTCTTCACCAACAGCGAAACCGGCTCGGGCGCGATGACCATCACTCCGCGCATCGTTGTTCAGGTCTGCGACAACGGCGTCACCATCACCAAGGATGCCCTGCGCGCGGTGCACCTCGGCGCGAAGATGGACGAGGGCACGATCCGGTGGAGCAACGACACCCACGAGGCGAATCTCAGCCTCATCGGCAAGCAGGCCCGCGACGCCGTACGCCGCTTCCTCGACGTTCACTACGTCCGCCGGAAGATCGAGGAGATCGAGGAGAAGGCGGGCCGCCGCATTCCCGACCCCGACCACACCATCCGAGTCGTCGGGCAGCGACTTCGCTTCACCGAGGACCAGCAGCGCCTGATCCTCAACCACTTCATCGACGGCGGGGACCGCACCGCCGGGGGCATGCTGCACGCAGTCACCAGCGCCGCGCAGACCTTCAGCGACCCCGACACCGCGTTCGACATGGAAAACGTCGGCATCCGCGCCATGGAGATCGCTGCCACGCTCTGACCGCTGGCCGGGTGCCGCCACCAGCGGCACCCGACCCGCAGCGGCCCGAACCGGCAAGACCTCGCCGGTGCCCCCGCCGGACACGCTCGATCCTCGCGTGCCGTCTCATGCCGATCCCCTTCGATCGATGGAGCAACCATGTCCATGTTCATCGGGCTGCCTCACGGCGTATCACTGCCGCGACACCTCGCGGAGCCCGACGCACGACACCTCGTATCCGTACTCGCCCGCACCTTCCAATGGACCGGCCCCCTGTTCGGCCGCGCAGAGGTCGAGGCTTACCTACACGCCCAGGCCGACGACCCCGCCACCCTGCCCCGTCCCGCCCTGAGCGACGAGGACTGGCAGCGCCTGCAGAAGACCGCCGCATGGAAGGGCCTCGCCGCCGACGCCCGCCGCGCAATCGCCACGGCGGACGTCATCGGTCAAGCCCTCCGACAGGCTGGCTGCCGCTGCGGGCACTGCGACACCCCGATCTCCGGCCCGCCAACCGCCAATTGGGGTCTCTGCCCCGTCTGCCTCAACCGCGCACACCTCGCTGACCTCCAGCTCCTGCCCTGCCCGGCAGGCGACGGTGCCAGCCCTCACCGATGGAACGGCGGAACCTGCACCGACTGCACCATGCCGTCACCGCCCGGTCGGCCACACCTCACCGCTGTCGCCACCGCCGCCTAACTGATCAGCACCGTTCCTTGACAACTCCACAGCGATCCGCGCGAAAACCGCCGCTACCGCTATCGACAGCGGCCCCACGAACCACCGGAGCGCTCTGGACGGCAACCCCAGACACGCCCCGGACAACCAACAACACCCGCAACCCGAAGGGAACACGAACCGTGCTTACGGAAACCGCACCCGCACCGCAGATCGACAGCGAGGCCCCCGACGACTCCCCGGAAGCCACCAACCTTCCCGAGGCCGCCGAGGCAGTCACGACCGACACCGACACCGACGCCAGCGCCCAGGCCACCGACGACGCCCAGGACATGCCCGAGCTGCCCGGTCGGCACCGCATGGTCGAAGTCAAGAACATCAAGCCGAATGCCAACAACGCCCGCGACGACGCGCAGGCCCTGCCCGGCATCGTGCAGAACCTGCACCAGGACGGCGTTCGCGGCCTCCTCTCGCCGCTCATCGTCACGCCGCTCGGGCTCGTCGACGAAGGCCCGTACCTCATCATCGACGGCGAGCAGCGGTACTGGTCCGCCGTCGAGGCAAAGCAGAAGTGGATCCAGGTCATCATCCGTGACGACCTGGCCGCCAACCGGGAACAGCTCATCAGCATGCTCCGGCAGGTCCACCGCACCGAACTCACCGCAGCCCAGCAGGCCCGAGGCATCCAGCAACTCGCCCTCGACGGCATGGATGACGAGGACATCGCCCGGCGCACCGGCTACCAGCCGGAACAGATCAGGGCTGGGCGGCAATTCGCCACCCTGGACAAGCGCTCTGCCGAGCGCACGCAGACCCTCGGGCTCGACCTCACCCAGGTCGCGGTGCTCGCCGAGTTCGCCGACGAACCCGAATGCGTCGAAATGCTGCTGGACGAGGCCGAGAACGGGCCGTTCGCCTTCGCCCGTGCCGTCGAGCAGTATCGCGGCACGCGCGCCGCGATCGCAGCAGAGGCCGCCCGACGCGCCGAGCTTGCCGACGCCGGGGTCACGCTGCTGTCCGAGCACCCCGGGTACAACGACCCCAAGATCAAGGAGGTCAGCGACCTACGCGACGCCGAGGGCAACCGCCTCGACGCCGAAGGGCACAGCGGCTGCCCCGGACACGCCGTGCGGCTGTTCCTCACCTACGACGACCGGCTGACCGAAACCTACTACTGCACCGACTGGCGCGCGCACGGCCACGCCCTGCCCTCCTACGCCGTGACCCCCACTCGCGGCGGCTCCATGACGGAGCAGGAGAAGGCCGAACGGCGACTGGTCATCGAGAACAACAAGGCCATGGAGGTCGCCAACACGGTCCGCCGTGAATGGCTGACGACGTTCCTGACCGCCAAGACCCCGCCGAAGGGCACGGCGAAACTGATCGCGGAGATGCTGGCCGACTCCGGCTACACCCTTTCGACCTGGATCAACGGCGGCCGGAAGATGCTCGACGAACTCCTGTCGCCGGGCAAGACCAAGCGGCCCGGCACCAAGCGCGTCCCCGCACGCGGTGTCAGCGACGGCCGGTACTCGGTCATCTCGCTCGCCGCCATCGCCGCCGCCAACGAAAGCGCCATCACCCGATCCTCCTGGCGGGCACCCGACCCGGCGGTCGCCAAGTGGTTGCAGTGGTGCGTCTGCAACGGCTTCCAGGTCGGCGACGTCGAACAGCTCATCATCGACGCCGTCGCCAACCGCACCAAGCAGCGCGCCGACCTGACCGTCATCACCGCCCCGAAGCCCGACGAGCCACTGTCCGGACTCGACACCGACACCGCCGACAACAAGACCGAGCCCCGACCGGACGAGGGGACGCCCGGCACCTCGGACAACACCGACGAACCCGCCGGGTCCGAGCCCGAAAGCCGTCTCGCCGCCTGATCCAGCCGGTCGGGGGCCACACCAGGCCCCCGACCGGCATCCCCCTACACCCCAGGCACGCCCGAATCTCGCCTCCAGGCCCCACCGCCCGACGAAGACCACCAGCCCTCCGACGAGCAATAGCCAAACAGCGACGACGACCGCCGTCCTCGACCACCTACCAGCCAGCCATCACCGCTCGCCCGCGCGCGGTGCCCGGATCAGGGCGCATCGAGCGCCCGGCTCCGGACGAGGGGCGCTCACGCGCCGCCCCCTCGCCTCCCCCGGCTCGCCACTCACCCTCCGTCCGCCCCGAGAGGCACGACGAACACCCACCCCATCAGGATCCACCGCCGACGACCCCGAAGCGGAGCCCCATGCCCACACACGCCCCGAACCCGCGGCGAGCACACAGCCCCGACGAACACCTGCACGTCGTTCAATACTCCGGAGGCATCGGGAGCTGGGCCGCCGCCCAACGCGTCGCCGCCCAGCACGGCACCAAACGGCTCGTGCTCCTCTTGTGGGACAAGACGTGAGTTCATACGCACTGGTCGCGTCGCCGTGGTGTTCCGCACAGCGCTGGTGCGAACGGAACTCGAACCTGTCATCACGGACCTCGCCGCCGAGAAAGCCTGACAACAGTGGGATCCACCCTCGCCGACATTGCCGCGACCGGCCCGCTGCTGCTCGCCGTCCTGGTCGCCGCCACCGCTGGGCTGGTCAGTTTCCTGTCACCGTGCGTGCTACCCCTGGTACCTGGCTACCTCTCCTACGTCACCGATCTCGCTGCCGACGACCTCCGCGCAGCCCATCAACGCGACACCGCACCACCGGACCCCGGCTCAGCGCCCGCCGGCACCGTCGCCACCGCCAAGGCGACCGGCACCAAGTCCCCCTCAGCGGCCCGACGCCAGGTCCTGCTCGGCACCGCCGGCTTCACCGCAGGGTTCACCATTGTGTTCGTCACCATCACTATCGCGTTTACCGCCGTCGGCCGGACGCTGCTGGTCAACGCCCGCACCATCGAAATGATCGCCGGAGCCATCGTCATCGTCCTCGGCGCCGGCTACCTCGGACTCATCCCCGCCCTGCAACGCCAAGCCCGCATCAACCGGCTACCCGCCGCCGGCCTGGCTGGCGCCCCCCTGCTCGGCGCCACATTCGGGCTGTCCTGGACCCCGTGCGTCTCACCGACCCTCGGCGCGGTACTGGCCCTTGCCGTCACCGACGGCACCACCGGCCGCGCCGCCGCGCTCGCCACCGCCTACTGCCTCGGCCTCGGCCTCGGACTGCCCTTCGTCGGCGTCGGCCTCGGCCTACGCCGCGTCCTGACGCTGACCGCCACCGTGCGGCGTCACCACCAATGGATAACCCGCATCGGCGGACTACTACTCATCACCATCGGACTCGCCCTGCTCACCGGCGGCTGGACCACCTTCATCAACTGGCTACGCGCCATCGTCGGCCCCGCCCAGATCGGTATCTGAAATCAGGAGCTTCAGGCTGTGACCGGAGCTGGGCAACCCCTCCGATAACCAGCACAAAGGATCTCCATCCCCTGCAAGCTAGGACTGGGGCGGCGTTTCTCACCGCCTGGCCACCGATATAGCTTCATCACCGGTATATTGAGGCCATGGCCACACCCACGCCGCTTCGGGAGCCCACCTTCCTGATTCTTACCGCGCTTGCGCGAGAGCCCATGCACGGTTACGGCATCATCAGCGACGTCGCCGCGCTCTCCGGCGGTCGGCTGGCGCTGCGGCCCGGCACCCTCTACGGCGCGCTTGATCGCCTCACCGACGAAGGGCTGGTCGAGCGGGACCACGAGGAGGTCGTCGAGGGACGGCTGCGCCGCTACTACCGGCTCACCGAAGCGGGCCGGTCCGTGCTCACCGCGGAGACCGAGCGACTGCGCCGCAACGTCGAGGCCGCCAGCCAACGGCTACGGATTCGGCCCGCAGGCATCCCCGCCGCCGGCGGCACCTCACGCGCCCCTGTCAACCTCCCGGGGGCGATCGCCCGCCCCACCCTACGACCGACCGGAGGCCTGGCATGAACCAGCCCAACCCCGCGCCGGAGCAAGCCGGATCACCGCTGGAGTCCCGCTACCGGCGACTGCTGCGGGCCTACCCGGGTGACTACCAGGCCGAGCGAGGCGACGAGATCGTCGCAACGTACCTCGACACGGTCAGACCAGGGCGACGCTGGCCCTCCCCACACGACGCCCTCGACCTCCTCGGTGCCGGACTCCGGGAGCGACTGCGCGGGTACGGCGCCTTTGGGCTGGCCGCGGCCTTCCCCCTAGCCGCGACCGCCGCGCTGAACACCCTCGTCGCGGTCGCGACCTTCCTGCTCCTGCAGGTCGAGTTCGAAGACCCCTACTTCGCCAGGCTGGACCCGGTTGGTCCCTTCCAGACTCTCGGCGCTGCCATCTGGCTGGGCTGGCTGATCGTCGGCCTCACCGCCACCGCGCTACCCGGGGCCTGGACCCGCACCGCTGCGGCCGGTGGTCTCCTGCTGACTGTCGCCGTGCCACTCGTTGCTGCTCTCATCGGACAACCCCGGCCGCCGCTGTTCGTGCTGCTTCCCGCCGTCGCGCTTGGCCTGGCCACCCTCGCGCTGCCCTCCCACCCCGGCTGGGTAGCACGTAGCCTGCCGCTGCTCACGGCCGGCTGTGTAGCAGCCTTGTCCGTGGCATTCAGCGCCGCTGAGAACGGCGGAAATATGTTCACCTCGTACAGCTCGACTCCCGAGCTGTTGGCGATGGCCGGTGGGCTGATGTTCGCACTGGTCCTACTCGTCGGCATCGGCCGCGCCCTGCGAGCCGACGACGCCGGCCTCTGGGCGACCCTGCTCCTCGCCACACCGGCCGGCCTGCTCGGCGCCAACCAGCTCAGCCAGGGAATCTGGGGCAGCCACGGCGGCGGGCCTACTCCGGCGGCACTCGCCGCCACGACCGGTTCGATCATGCTGGCCGGTGCGGCGCTGCTAACGGCAGCCCTCGCCGGGCAAGCCTCCCGACACCGGACCATACGCCGACGAGTACGCGGCAACGCCTGCCCGACCTGCGGACACCAGCCGGAGGCGACAGCAGAGGCCTGACCATCCCACAACCTGGCTACCCCCGGAGGTGATCAGGCGGTGTCGGCGGGTTTGGGTGCGGATAGTTGGTCGTCTCGTCGGTGTCGGGCCAGAGCCGGACCGCCCGCGCGGCGGCGTCCAGAATCACCTGGGCACTGACCTGCACCCGCGACTCGGGGATGTCATACGCCGGCCACTCGCAAACGAAGGCCACCGGCCCGGCCGGCGGTAGCGGCCAAACCCAGTAGTGGGCCACGTGCCGCCGGGCGTCCGACTCCGCGCTGCCCGGAAACAACAACGGACCAGGTGGCTCGGTGTCCAGCGGTGTGAACGCGTGCCGGTCCATGTTGGTGACGCTGCTCCCGTCGGCGAAAAGCACACCGACCCGGAGGAACTCGGCCGGCAAGGGCGTACCCGCCCAATACCCGATCCGGTGGTGGTGCGAAAGATCGGCCCGGTGGTCCGGCGTACGCAGAACCGCAGTCACGCTGAACTCCAAGCCTGTGGGGTAAGCGAGTAAGCCGCTGATCGCGACCGCCGCGCGGTCGGTGTGGACCAGCAGATGGTTTTCAGCCACGACACCGGGGATCACGTCCTCGGGTTTCATCCAGGCAGGACGGGGCGGTCTGAGCGGTTCTGGCTTGACGTCCGGTGCCGCTACCCGGCGATCGAAGAAGCCCATACGGCCCACCTTCGCACAAACCCACGCCGTCGTCGGACCGTCGTGCACCACCGAAGTCAGTTCCGGCACACACCCGACGGCGCCCCGAACGGGCACCCATCGGTGGCCGGCAGGGCGTCAGCAGGCGTCGACTGATCTGCGATGCGTCGGTCACGAAGTGATGCCTCGCGTGCATACGCGGACACCCTGACATCTCAACTGGCCGCCAGGAAGCGCCAACGCAATCGACGCACCACGTAGGCAAACCCCTGCGGGACCGAGTCTGCAGAACTCTCCTGGCTCCCTCGCCGCCCTGAAGCTCCAGAGCCAAACAGAGAACACCTAGCCCATCACCACCCAGTACCAAGCGCCTCTGCCACCCGGCAGGGGCGCTTTTGCATGCCCGGAGAATGAGGAATCAGTGCAAGACCACCAAAGCCATTCAACTCGACCCGCCCATCAACACTCTCAACCTGTCGACCAAGCCGCTCACGTGGTTAGCTCTCGGCCGCCGGCTCCCGCGAACCCGACGCACAACCGCCCGGCCGATGTCGAACACACTCCCCAGTTCGCCAAACGAGGCCTTCAGAATTCCCGAACTCACGGCGGACTCGCCGACGTCCTCACCGAAGACCCCGACCTCTACCGCTGGCTGGGCGACAGCAGCGCACAACTCGGCGTACCCATCACCCGCGTCGCGGACGGCCGCACTCCCTGGCAGCTCTTCCACGACGTCCACTACCTCGGCAACAGCCGCATCGCGCCCTGCACCGTCACGCTGAAGATCCGGCCATGCCGACGATGGCTCGACGCCCACGCCGACCCCGCATCCACCACCCTGTACATCGGCCTCGACGCCTCACCCCGCGACCGCCGCCGCGCCCCCGCCATCGCCACCGGCTGGCGCCCCTGGACCAGCCGCTTCCCCCTGCTCGACCCGCCGCAACTCACCAAGCAGGAACAGTTGGACTACGCCCGGCAACTCGGACTACACCCACCACGGCTCTACGACCTCGGCCTACCACACAACAACTGCGGCGGAGCATGCGTCCGCGCCGGCAAACACCACTGGGCGCGGCTGCTCCACGTCCTCCCCGACCACTACGCCGCCGCCGAAGCAGCCGAAAACCAGCTACGCAACCAACTCGGCAACGTCACAATCCTCACCGAACAACGCCAACGACAACGCCACCGGCTCCCCCTGTCCGAACTGCGCCGCCGCCTCACCAGCGGACACCAGCCATGACCTCAACCACCGACACCATCGAAGATCCGACGAATGGCACCGCCACTGGCGCATACCGCGCCCAGCAGCGCGCGACAGCTCCGGCCTAAGCCTGACCGCTACAACGCCACACCGACCGCCTCTATCGCCCACCAATTCGCCCTTGCGGGGAAAATCAAGATGCGGCGGCCGCGCCAAATTAGCCTGACTTCGTCGCACATGTCCCACACTCGACTCAACGACAAGTCGCGGTCGGCTTCCAATCCCTCCTCGACAAGCTGGGCATCATCGACACCATCGCTCTCAGGACCGCAGCACCCACTCCCCGCCGCCAGGCTCCCGTTCGCCCGTCCTAAGGATTCGTCCGTGAGCGCCAAGAAAATCGATCATCACCTGCACCGCACTACCGACATCCCAATCGCCTGGTGCCGCACCACGATGCACAGCGTCGTTGCGAAGGGTATTCAGCCACCGCAACCGGTCGACCGGAACAGCGACCTGAAGGCCCGAGTCCTCAACGATCGCGATGTAGCCGCCGAGAGCTGTCCGCTCGCCGATGCGTCTTTGCTGCCCTTCGGGCAGTTGGTCTCTGTGGCTGCGGACGTGCCGGCCGAGAGCAATCTCAAGAGCGATGGCTGCGTCGATAATCGCGCGCCGATTAGCGCCGCGCCGCTGCGCAGCCCGCGCATCACGGCTGAGCACCTCCTCCAGCGGCGGCTCCAAGCCGTCACGGACGAACCCGAGAATGGCAGCCCACTCCTGCGCGCGCAGTGGACGGACGCGAGGTGTAGTGACCTTGACGCCTAATGCACCATCGTGAGGTGGTTCGATGAATCTCAGCCCTTCGCCGACCGACTCTGCGTCGTAGACACGGTGATTGGGGTCGAGGTCCTGGCCAGTCAGGATCTCAGTCCAGGTACGCACGTCGTCGAACCACTTGTTGATGTATTCACCGAGCTGATGCTCAGGAGTAAACCACGACATGTGGTCGTAGCTCGGGCCCTCGACGTCGGTCACAACCACGCGATGCAGCGCGGTGGCTGGCCGAAGCGACTCGGGAATGAAGGCGCTGTACTCCTGCACCCAGACGACCTGCTCACCGACGTCAGACCGCGACTCGACGCCAGGCACGGGAGGAGGCCCACCCACGGGCGGCCGGCCGTCGGGCATCACGACATTGAACCGGAGCTCACCATAGCCAGTCGGACACGTCGCATCGAGCGCGTCGCACATCACCCAGATGTGCACCGGCAGCTCAAAGATCGCCGTCACCTCCATGCCAATCTCCTTACAACACACCTGGCTGTGGCCCGGTCGCCTCAGCCTGGCCGCCCATTCTCATAGGTCGGGCAGGGTGAGGCAGACCGCCTGCACCGTAGTCGGCTCTGCAACGACAGTTCATCGGAGTACCCGTAACGTCCAATGGCCGGCCCTCACCGTCGGCGATTCGAGACGAGGCGGCTTCCGGAAACAACGCGAACCGGCGAGCTTCACCTGCCCGCTGACGAACTGGACAGCGCGTGGACCAGGCCGTCGAGCACGCAGAGCCGCCAGGACGGCAGCGCTATAGGCTGGTACCGGCAGCCGACAGATACGGTCCCGGCATGAACTAAGGCGTGTTTCGTAAGTCAGGCTGGCGGTGTCGAGGCCACGGCGTGGCGGTGATCGATAGCTGAAGAGGTCTCCGGTATCTGGTTCTGCGACCAAGCAAGAACTTCATACCGGAGACCTCGTGGCCAGCGTAGCGGTGACGAGGCGGCATGACCTGACCGACGGGCAGTGGGCTGTTCTGGCTCCCCTGTTGCCTGCACCGTCGGCCACGGGTCGTCCGCCGAAATGGGAAAAACGGCAGCTCATCGACGGGATCCGGTGGCGGATCCGGATCGGCGCCCCGTGGCGGGACGTGCCGGCCGAGTACGGGCCCTGGCCGACCGTCTACGGCCTGTTCCGGCGGTGGCAGCGCGACGGCACGTGGGACAAGATCCTGTCAGCGTTGCAGGCCGCCGGTGACAGGCAGGGCCGGATCGGTTGGACGGTCAGCGTGGACTCGATGACCAGCCGCGCGCACCAGCACGCCGCGGGTGCCCGCACCGACGGGCATCTGCAGAAGGAACCGCCCGGCGGGGTGCACGACGAGCCCGCGGACCACGCGCTGGGCCGATCACGCGGCGGCCTGACCACCAAAACCCACCTGGCCTGCGAACAGGGCCAGAAAGTCCTCTCCCTGACCGTGACCGCCGGGCACCGCGGTGACAGCCCGCAGTTCATCCCCGTCCTGCGCCGCATCCGCGTGACCCGCCTCGGCGTCGGCCGGCCCCGCACCTGCCCCGACCTGGTCCTGGCCGACAAGGCCTACACCAGCCGCGGCAACCGCCGATACCTGCGCTCACGCGGGATCAAGACCTGCATCCCCAGCAAGAGCGACCAAGACGCCCACCGCAAAGCCAAAGGATCCAAGGGCGGACGCCCACCCGCCTTCGACAAGGATCTCTACCGGCTACGCCACGCCGTCGAGAACGGCATCAACCGACTCAAACGCCACCGCGGCGTCGCCACCCGCTACGAAAAGCTCGCAGTCCGCTTCCAAGCCGTCCTAACCATCACGATCATCACCGAGTGGCTCTGACCGGCTTATGAAACACGCCTTAGTCTTCTATCCTCGCGTCCGGGTCTGGTTGCCGCCGTCGCGACCGCGCTCATCAACGGCCTCACGGCTTGGCAACGGCTTCGCGCCGAGGCGAGAGATCGGAAGACCGCATCCCAAGACGAGCACCTTCGTACGGCTGTGGCGGACTTCCTCACCGCCGGTTCCGGCACGACCGGGAGGCCCGGCATGTCATCGACGACTTAGAGCTCCTAACTCTTTAAGCGTTGGAGTCGGCGCCAGCAGATGATGGCGCAGGCGAGAGTGAGGAACGCTTCGTGGATGTCGTCGCGGATCTCCCAGCGGATGCGCAGGCGGCGGAACCAGTGCAGCAGGGCGATGGTCTGCTCGACGACCCAGCGTCGGGTGCCGAGCCCAGAGCCGTGTGGGACGCCGCGTCGGGCGATGACAGGTGTGATGCCGCGGGTCCGTAGCTCGCGGCGGTACTTGTCGAAGTCGTAGCCGCGATCGGCGTAGATGCGGTCGGGTCGCTGCCGGGGCCGGCCGCGGATGCCCTTGATGCGGGGGATCTTGTCGACCAGGGGCATGAGCTGGGTGACGTCGTGGCGGTTGCCGCCGGTCAGTGCCGTGGCGAGGGGGATGCCGCCCGCGTCGGTGATGACGTGGTGTTTCGAGCCTGGCTTGCGGCGGTCGACCGGGCTCGGACCGGTTTTGGGCCGCCCTTGAGCGCCCGGACGTGGGAGCCGTCGATCACCGCCCGGGACATGTCCAACTGGCCCGCGGCGCGGAGTCTGCCGAGCAACACCTCGTGCAGGCGCTGCCACACGCCAGCGTCGTTCCAGTCCCGCAACCGGCGCCAGCAGGTCATTCCTGAGCCGAAACCCAGCTCTTGGGGCAGGTACTCCCACGGGATCGCGGTGTAGAGCACGAACAAGATCCCGCACAGCACCTTGCGGTCATCGAGAGGCTTGCGGCCCGGGAACCGTCGCCGCCGGGGCGGACGGGGCGGCAGCAGCGGTGCGACCTCGGCCCAGAGTTCGTCCGAGACGACCCACGGCGGCTGCTCACCCCTCCTCACGTTCAGACAGAACGATCCTCGCGTCCCGAGGACACGCCCAACATCATTTCGTTAGGAGCTCTAAGAGACGGAGCGGCGCGACGGGCGTCGGCGGGAGCAGAGCGAGGTGCAGTGGAAGACATCAGCTGGGGGTGGATCGCCACGGCGGTCATCGTCAACCTCACCGGGCTGGCTGGCCTGTGGATCCGCGCTCGGTGGCGTGCCCGCGCCGAGAAAGCCCGCGGTGACTCTCTCATCGCGATCGCCGAGGCACTGCCCGGCGGCGGCCGGCTGCGCGACCAGCGTGCCGACGGGTCGTGCACCACACTGACGGTGCCCGTTGCCGCTGGCCAGGGAGCCCGTCGTGGATGAACGAACTGCCGACCAGGCGAACCGCCCAGAAGCCAAGCAGCTCCTCGGGATCGTGAATCAGTTCAGGGGTCTCAACAGCGACGTTCCCCCGGCGCTCACCGAAGCGGTAGCGGTCGTCGACCGGCGCCAGATCGTCGAGGAGTTCAGCGCCTTCTACCGCGACTATGCAACCCGCCTGGCGGCCTTCCTGATCAGCATCGGCGTGCCCCAGTCCGACGCTCTGGACATCATGCAGGAGACGATGCACAAGGCGTACCAGCGTTGGTGCAGGATCGAGCACCCGAAGGCATGGGTGAAAGCGACCGCGTCCAAGGCCTATGCCGAGCGCCTCGCCAAGCTGGACCCGGTGCCAGTCGAGGACATCGCCGATCGGCTGCCAGCCGTCCCAAGCGGCGCCGACGTCGCCGACACCAAACACGCCATCCTCACGGCGCTGCGGCAGCTGCCGATGCGGCAGCGGCAGGTGCTCGCCTGGTCGTTCGAGGGCCACACGCCAGCAGAGATCGCCGACCAGTTGCGCATGACCGCCGAGGCGGTCCGCAGCAGTCTCTACAAGGGCCGCAAAAAGCTCGACGAGCTTCTGGGCGGCGACCAGTGAGCGAGGGGGCGATCATGAACGACAACGCCACGGAGGCCCTGGACCAGCTCACTGCGGCTGCTCGCGCCGAGCTGGACGACATTCAGCGCCGGATCAAGGCGACATGGGACGTTGAGGCGGGTCTCCGGGAAATCCTTCTTGATGAGCACTACCACCGATTCACCGAACAGCCCGTGAGCGGATTCGACGTTGAGACTGGCTTGGCCGCCGTGCTCGCCGGCGACGCCCACCACGACACCCCGGATAATGTCGACAGCACCCCCTTTGTTCGGCACGATGCTCTGATCAATCAGCTCTTCGCCCACGCCCACGCTGATGTCCTGAGGCCTCCGCAGGAGACCACCTTCGACCGGGTACGCCGCATCGGGCACGAGGTGAAGCAAACCGCAGCGATCCTCGTCCTGCAGGCGATCGAGGGGCTCCTACCCGACGACGACGGTCTCAAGGGACAGCTGGCACAGGCGATGATTCATGGAAACTTGCTCACCGCGCTGGCCGACGACCTCGCGGACGGGCTGGTAGGACTGAAGGACGCCCTCCAGGTGGTAACCGAGGCGGCCGACGTGCTGATGGCGACCTACGAGACTCTGATTGACCTGCGGACCACGCGCAGGACGAAGGGCGGGGGCGCAGTTCAGCCACCGGCGACCAGAGCCAAGGTCCTTGATCTGGCGATCGCCGTGAGCAGGCTGCAGCAGCCGATCAGGCGCCTGTTCGATCCGTCGGAGGAAACGGTGGGTTCGCTGCTCTGACCGGCCGGAGCGGGAAGGCATGCCCCGCTCCGGCCGATCCCGGCTACCCGACCTCGAAGCCCTTGCTGGCGTCCCTGTCAGGGGCGCTACATAGGTGTCGCCGTCCTCCCAATCGGCGGCCCAGTCGTCCATGCTGCTGGTGTGGTCCTGCACCGCCTCCAGGGCGCTCCGCGTCCTCGACGAGTGCTGTGCTCGATCGAGCCATTCGAAGAGCTCACCGAAAAGCGCGGTGCCTCTTGATTCTCCGTGGCCCAGCGAGAACCATGACCTACTCGGGCTCCGGCGGCGGCGGGTCGGCGAGGTCAGGGGAATCCATGGCGCGCCCACGGGATCCGGGCTGTCCGACGAGAACTGGCCCATACCACACAGAGCAGCTGCTAGTTCCTGCTTGAGGGCTTGTCGCCGGCGGTACCGCCGGTCTGCCGGGCACCAGGCTTGCCCGGGACGGGCGGTGTGGTCGCGGGTGAACGCAGCGGCGACCGAGAGCACCTTCCTGCCGGTGGCGGGGTCGATGCGGGCTTCTCGCTCCTGCCGCGCCCGTGCGGCGCGGGCGACCAACTGCTGGTGCTCGTCGCGCGGCAGTAGCAGTTCGGAATCGTGGCGGCGGCCACGCAGGCGCTTGACCTCAGCGCGCTGGGCGAGGGTTTAGCGAGCGGCATGGCCGGCCGATAAGGCCCCGCCCGTCTGGTTGCGGCATGGCCTGCCGGGGCCCGCCAGGCACCTGGACACGTCAGAGCCCGGACCTGCTCGATGGTGACCCTCACGTCCGGGGTATAGCGCCCTCGCCACTCGGTCGGCTTGGCCTTGCGCACCCCGCCCCGGTTCGCCCCGGCGCCGCCGGCCGCGCCACCCGAGCCCCCCGGCTTCGGTACCTTCCCGCCGGCCGGGATACCCAGCACCTCGCGCCACACCGCAACGGTCCCGCCGCGGCTCGCCGCCCGCTGCTTCTTCCCCTTGCTCACCCCGCGCAGCGTACGGCTCGACCAGCCCGTGACGGTGCTACGACGCGTCAGCCGCGCACCTGCAGCGTGCCGGGCTTCCATCGGCGGCAGCAAAGGTTGCGGAACCGTGCATCCAGCCCCACTCGGATGGCCTGACCGGCAGAGTTCTAGCCTGCCGGAGTGGTGGACGAGGAGGCGCGACCGGAGTTCAGGCAGTGGTACGACCGGGTGCTCGACGTTGGCCTGGCCGGCAACCAGGCATTCTTCGGCCGTGACGTGCTGGCAGGCCTGGTGCAGGGAATCCGGGACTTCCGGGAACACCGCCAGCAGCGGTGGCAGCAGTACCGCGGGCACGGGACCACGCTGCTGGGCTGCGCGATGTGGATGGACGACCCAGAGCTGCTCGACGAGCTCGATGCGTTGGAGGCGGCCTGCGTGGTGGTCAGCAAGCAGTCCCGTGACAAGCACGTGCAGCCGCCGGACCTGCCGTACAAGCTGCGCCGCCTGGACGACCTCAACGCCCGCACGCCCGGCCTCCCGGTCTGTTACTTCCCTCCGCTGGAGCAGCTGACCTCCCTGGTGGACGGCAAGGCCCCGGTGATCGGGCCCGGGTGGTCACTGCCGGACCGGGATGAGGTGATCCCCACCGTACGGACGATCGGCTTCCGCAAGGGCGCGGGCACCAACGGCTCGATGCCGCCGATCCTGCACGCCAAGCTCGCGCTGCTCGGCCGCCTCTGGGAGCACGACGAGGACGACTTCGGGCCGGCCGACGTCACCGCGTTCACGCCGAAGCGGCTGTGGATCGGATCGGCAAACTTCACTGCATCGTCACGGCGCAGCCTCGAGTTCGGCTTCTGGACCGAGGACCCGGTGCTGCTGCGCGGCGCCGAGGAGTTCCTGCTGGACCTGATCGGCAACTCCGAGGGCATCGACCCGGACGCCGACGTGCACATGCCAGAGCGGGTGCTGCCAGACTACGACGACGCGGCCATGGCGGAGGCGGCGGCCGAGCTACGGTTCGCCGACCTCGACGACGACTGACGGATCCGCGCACGACGGGCCTCAAGCGGGGCACGAGCCCGGGAGCCACCCAGGACCAGCATCGTCCTGGCCATACCAGAGCCGGCGCGTTGGGCCGGAACAGAGGGACGAGGACGAGATCCCACCAGCGGCGCGTCTGGTCGAACAGCCCGTCGAGGTCGTCGTGGCGGGCGGGTAAGAGCTGCTGCATCTCGCGGATCACGTCCCCGGAGATCCGGTCGAATCCGCCGGTAGCCTCGTCGAGCCGTCGACGGGCAGCGGCGATCTTGTCGACGGCGCCGTCCTTGTAGCCCGTGTCAGCCGGCCGCGGTCGGCTGACACCCGGACGTCCGACCGCCGGCGGCAGAGCACGCTGCTCCTGCCGGGCGGCGGCAACCGCGCCCTTCGCCTGGCTGACGGCGACGCGGCCGTGCAGATCGGCGGCCTCGGAGTCGCGGGTTGTGACCAGCGCGTCGAGGTCCGGCCGGGTCGTGGTGACAGAGGGCCACACGACCCCGTCGTCACCGATCCCGGTGTCGGCTGGTTGGACGTGCTCAGCTTCGTACAGCCCGAACGAGCTCAAGTCAGGCGGAGAGGCATGGGTGGACCGCTGCACAGGTATCGGCCTTACTTCGGTCGATTCCGTCCTCCCTCAGGCACGGCCCTGACCCCAGGGCACACAGGTCGCTCACATCGACCCGCATAAGGCTGTGTGGTGGCACATGGGTCGCTGCGCTTTCGATCTCTGGTGCCCGCCGCTGGAAATCATCTGCCTTCTGCAACGTCGTCGAACTCGTCTCGCCGGCCGAGCGTACTGAGATCTGAGATTGAGCGTTCTGCAAGTCGCGAGGACGCCTACGGCTCGAAATCACTTTCGGCCATGTCGATTCGTTCCGCCAAGTATCGTTCTGCGTCGTCGAGCAACGAACCAATCCGCGGGTCGCCCGAAAACTCCCGCCTGTAGGCGGCGATTGCGTCCTTGGCTTTTGAGTACCGGTGTTCTGGTTCGACATCATCCGAGTAACCGTCGCCCGACATGTCAATTTCGTATTCAAGGTTTGGCAGGACCTCGTCACGAATGCGTTCAAGCAGATCTTCACGCTCAGTGTCGGTGAAAAGCCGACAGACCGGCTCTTTCACCCACCCACTGTCGAGCATATCGAGGGCCAGCTCCTCAAGTCGCTCGACCGCCTTCCTGCGGACCGATTCAGGTAGCGCCCCTGCCTCCTGCATCCGGCCAAGGACCCGTGGCTCCCAGTGGGCGTCGATATATCCACCGAATCGCGTCAGGTGATCGAGATCCTGCTCGTGCTGTGCTGCCCACGCGCGCAAGAAGGCCGGTGAGCACCTGTTCAACAAGAACTCAGCAAATGGGTTAGTGAAGGACACTGTAGTTGCAGCCGGGACAGTCACTCGAGGGATAACACGCGCGTACAGGCTGGCGGGCACACGGACGAGCGTGCCCCGTGTGGGTGCGCCGCCGCAGTCGACCTGCTGCAACAACTCGTCGTTATCAAGGCCATCAAGAAATACGCTTACGGCGTTAACATCTTCGGCGATGACAGCGGCGAACCCCTCACGGATTGTCGGGTGACGAAATCGCCAGACCGGGTCGCCGTGCGTGTCGGCAGCCTGTCGTAGGAACGTGGTGTCCAGTGTTGGGAAAGCGCGCAAGACGTCGTGTTCAGTTGCGCCGAGCCGAGTCACGGCCTCCGCAAGCGCTGGTGTGAAGTGGACCGGCGCTGGGAGTTGGTTACCTGAGAGGTAGACGCACGCGAGTGCCGCACGGGGGCCGGGCTCCAGCTGGCGGAGGACATCACTCAGGAACGCAACCGGACGCTCGACGTACCGGACAAGGTCGTCTTCGGTGGTCAGACGTATACGGCGGGTGAAGGCACGCCACGCGAGGCGGCGGGCGACTTCTGGCTGGAACCGCGCGACCGCTGCGGCGCGACGCAAATGAGGACGCCACTGTTCGAGGATCTGCCGGGGTTGGTCACCCGCACGAAGGTGGTTATAGAGAATCTGCCGTTTCTCCGCGGCCGTAAGGTCCGTGACGTCGATGACCACCTTGCGTTCCCGAAGCCGTGGGTAAGAGTACTCCTTTAGGTAGGGTCGAGCGTCGCGATAGATGTAGTCGCGGCTGGTCAGAATCACGCGAGCACCCTGACCCACGGCCGTCATCACCTGATCCATCCGGCGCGACCAACCGTCGGTGAGGGCCGCATCGTGGCGAATGCCACCGAAGGCGTCATCGACCCAGAACAGTTGGCGAGGTTCGTCCGGATCCCACGCGGCGACAAGTTCATCCGCTGAGTCGACCCGGCGGACGCTGCACCCCCAGTTGTCAAGAGCGGCCATCGCAAGCGTCGCCGCGATTGTCGACTTGCCGCACGCCGGCTCGCCCAGTAATAGAACAAACCCGTGTTCGGCCACCGCGTCTGCGGCACGTCGGTACGCCTCCGTCGGCACGAATGTCGCGAGGTCCGCCTCCAGCCGACTCAATAAGGCGCGAGCTTGGCGCAGGCGCCGGTCGTCCAGGATCTTGCCGAGATCGCCCAGCCCATAAACGCGCGGCACATACCGTCGAAGGTCTGGACGCTGACTGATTTGCTGGCAAACCCATCGACCGTCGAGGACAAGGCACTGCTGCACACCATAGGTGTGGAGTTGTTCCTTCAGCCATGCCTCTGTCTGCCCCGTAACCGCGAGGTTAGTAAGGAGTAGATAGGCGTCACACAGGCCCCGTGCTCGCAGCTTCCTGACCTTGGCGATCTCGTCTTTGAGCATCGACGGCGTGAGCGTCCCGGAACCGTGAACGCTGAACTTGCACTGCGCGACTGTCGCGGTGCTCGCGCCGATCCCCGACAGCCCGATCGTCGCCTGAGTTGCCCAATGACCATGGAAAGCGCCGTCACGGCCGGCATCGTTGCTATCGGCGAATGTGTGGAATGTCTGCCCGAGAACGTGCTGCAAGATCACCGCACACAGATCCTGGAAGGCGCGCCAACCCAGCTTGTGCAAGTCGTAGTCGAGGAGGGCCACGTCGCCATCATCCCGTACCGGCTTGCGTCGCACCGCTTCGCGTAGCCATGCGCCCGCAGCGTCACCAGCATCGGCCGCGCCAGGCCCGGTCGAGACCTGTGGGCGAAGTCTGTGGAACTCCCGGCCGTGGTTGAGTCCCGGCGCTCGTCGATGCGCGACGTTGGGGCACGTTCGGTGTCGTCGCACCCACCTGCGCACGCCGATCTGAGCACGACAGCCAGCGCGATGCCGTCGACCTCGCTCATCGTCTGCAGTATGAGAAGGCGGTGGGCTCAACCGCGGTGGGACCCAGCCTTACGGACGGACTGAGCCCCACCCACCCAAAGATCAGCTCAAAGGATGGGGCTCGTTGGTAAGCGCCGACAGAGCCGTGGCAATCTCCTGCAATGTCGCTCGCACGTAGGTAGCCGTAGTACCAGCATCACCGCCACCTTCCGAATGACCGGCGTAGGCTCGTGCGATAGCATAGCCGAAGTTTCTTTCGACCCACGTCAACGTTGTGTGACGCAACCAGTGCGTGCTGATCTGTTGCACATAAACCCAGGGCAGATGCTCGCCGATGCGTACCCATAGATAGTCGTATCGCCGGTACGTGATGCGCTGGCCATTCCGGTAGCGCAGCAGCTGCCCTGTCTGTGTCGCCCCCCGCTCCTCAGCATGCCGCTGCAGATAACGCATTAGTGTCGGCGAAACTGGCTGCCAACGCATTGTGTCCGCCTTCTCCCGAAGCAAGATCAAGCATTGGTCGGGGTCCAGATCAGCTGGACGAAGCGCCAGCGCCCCACCGCGCCGACACGCTGTCTCGGTGTGCAGCCGCAAGAGCAAGGTGTCGAGCGCCGGATCGTCGCCTGTGCTGGCTGCGACCTCGTTGATCTCGGCCAGGCGCGTATCCGCCACCGCCCGTCGTGTACTCGGGAGGCGCCGTGGCTTTGCCACTTTCGACGCAGGGTTGTCCGCAGCGGCGGGTCGCGTCCGCGCTGGTGGTGTAGGAGACGGCCATCGCGTGATCCGGTCTGATGTTATGCGGCGATCGAGGTCGGGTCGGTCTGGTCGGTGGCGTGTTGGTCTGTGTCGATGGTGATCAGGCGGGCTTTAGCGAGTAGTTCGAGGCCCATGTAGCGGCGTCCTTCGGTCCACTCGTCGGTCTGCTCGGCCAGGACGGCGCCGACGAGGCGGATGATCGCCGCCCGGTTCGGGAAGATCCCGACGACGTCGGTGCGACGGCGGATTTCCTTGTTGAGCCGCTCCTGTGGGTTGTTCGACCAGATCTGGCGCCAGATCTCGCGGGGGAAGCCGGTGAACGCCAGGAGGTCGTCGCGGGCGGCGTCGAGGTGCTCGGCCGCGGCCGGGAACTTCGCTTCGATCGTGGTCACGACCCGGTCGAACTGGGCGCGGACAGCGTCGGCGTCGGGCTGGTCGAAGATCGTGCGGACCAGGGTGGCGATCCACGGCTGCGCCGACTTGGGCACCTTCGTCAGCAGGTTGCGCAGATAGTGGGTCCTGCACCGCTGCCACGAAGCTCCCGGCAAAGCCGCCCCGATCGCGGCCACGAGGCCGGCGTGGGCGTCGGAGATGACCAGGCGGACACCGGACAGGCCTCGGGCGGTCAGGCTGCGCAGGAACGCCAACCAGCCGGCGCCGTCCTCGTCGGAGGCCACGTCCAGGCCCAGCACTTCACGGCCGCCGTCGGCGTTGACCCCAACCGCGATCAGGGCGTGGACGTTGACGGTCCGGCCGTGCTCGCGGACCTTCATCGTCAGGGCGTCCATCCACACAAACGTGTAGTGGGCGGCGTCCAAGGGTCGGTTGCGGAACGCCTCCACCTGCGCGTCCAGATGCGCGGCCATCTCCGAGACCTGCGACTTGGACAGCTGCCGGATCCCGAGCTGCTCGACCAGCTTCTCCACCCGCCGAGTCGACACCCCCAGCAGATAGCTCGTGGCCACGACCGAGACCAGGGCCTGCTCGGCCCGACGCCGGTGGGTCAGCAACCACTCCGGGAAGTAGCTGCCGTGTCGCAGCTTCGGGATCGCCAGGTCGATCGTGCCGGCGCGGGTGTCCCATTCCCGAGGCCGGTAACCGTTGCGCGAGTTGACCCGCTCATCGCTGCGCTGCCCGTACCCGGCGCCGCAGATCGCGTCGGCCTCGGCGGACATCACCGCCTGCACGAACGTCTTGATCATCGCTTGCAACACGTCCGACGACGCGCCCTCGATCTGCTCGCGCAGCAGGTCAACAGGGTTCACACTCTCTGAAGCGGCCATCGCGTCCTCTTCTCCTTCTCTGACTTGGTCGTCTTGAAGGATCGACGCGATGGCCGTCTCTCATCTACGCAACACGCCCATCACGGGCAAGTCGTACACCACTCCCGTGGACGCAACCCAGCGGCGATCAACCCATCGGCGACCGCTCTCTTATACAGGCAGCGCAAGGCGGCAATCAGGTGCTCCGCCGCGCTCCGACCTCCACGGGCATTCCGTCGAGATACGACATGCGCCTTGACGTACTCCGCTAACTGCTCGATCTCCGACGGCGTGGGCTCATCGAGCCTTCGCTGCCCCCAGTGCTCCACCACGCGCTTCCAGTAAGAGCCGTAGGCACGCCGAGTACCTGCCGTAACCGCTGCAGCCACCACGGGGACGTACTCTGCGAAGGTCGGCGCCGGAGGCCGAGCCACGGCAGCTTCCAAGAGATCAGCAGGCGATATACCCATCCGAGCAAGAAGCAGCCGAGCAGCGTCCACCTCAGCACGATTCGCTGCGCCATCACTCATGACCGCTCCCGAACGCCGCGCCATGGGCCTGCGTGATCATCTCGTCGAGCTTCGCTGGCGGGTGTACAACCAATCGACGGTAAGCCGGCTCAGCCACGATAAGAACCCGGTCGCCGGCGGCAAGGCCACACCACTGGCGAACCACTGCGGGCAACCGAAGGTGTCCTTCTTTTGTGACACTGAAGACGCCCTGCTCATCAGCTGACACGACGATCAGCCCATGGCGCTCCCGGATACTCACTCGTAGCCCGGGAGCCCAATCGAGAACCTTCATCGTGGCCTGATCGGCGATCCGACCCCGCGAATTGAGGGTCACGAGGCCATAGACGTCTGCACGGCTGCGTGCGACGGCAAGAGTCGGAAGTGGCAGCGGAGGCCGCCTCATGGCCGCTGCGGGAGAGTCAGGCGTGCTGCGTACGCGAGCCGCTTGGCCGGGCATCACAACGGCGGGGATCACTAACGAGGTACGGCGCGTCGCCGTACCTCGCGACCCGTCACTGGGAGTAACGCCGGAGGCGGCGTAGGAGGGATTTGACAGGTGGTCAAGCATGCTTGACCACCGCTACGTTGTTGTGCCACACATGACACGTACTGGTGTCCGAGGGGGGACTTGAACCCCCACGCCCTATACGGGCACTAGCACCTCAAGCTAGCGCGTCTGCCATTCCGCCACCCGGACCTGCACGTACCAGCCTACCCGGTCGACCAATGTGAGCTACTCACCGCATCGGTCGGCCCGGCGGGCCGCACGGGGCATTACTGTACACGGCCCGGAACGATCATGCACATCAGCTCCAGCGCGGCACGTTTGCGCAGGTCAGCGGCCACAACGATCGTGTGGGTAGCGCGCAACAGGCGATTCCGGGCAGCATTGCTCACGTGTCCCACCCCTCCCCGTTGATCGCCACTCAACACCAGGCCCTCGCGCTACGCGCCGCGGGTGACCTGACAAGCGCCCGCCGCCTGCTCGCCGACGCGATCATCGCGGCCCGCCCGGCGTACGGCGAGGACCACCAGGACGTCCTGGCCACCGGTCACCTGCTGGCCCGGCTGCACCGCGAGGCCGACGACCCGGCCGCCGCCCGGCGCGTACTCGAGGAGGCCTACGCGGCCGGAGAGCGCCGCCGCGGCGAGGCCGACCCGCTGATGCTCGCGCTCAGCTTCGACCTCGCCGGGGTCTCCGAGGAGCTGGGCAACCGGCACGAGGCCCGCCGCAACTACAGCCGCGTGGCGACCGCCGGGTCCGCCGTGCTCGGTCCGGACCACCCCGCGGTACGCGCAGCCCGCCAGTACCTCGGCGGCTCCGCCGCCGCTCCCGCAGGCTATGGCCCCTCCCCCGGCGGCTCCGCCGCCGCTGCCGCACCGCATCCCGCTCCGCCCCCGCCCGGATACCCGAATGCGGGCCGTCCCGGGCACCCCCATCCGTCAGTGCCCGGACATGCCGATCCGGCGTTGCCCGGGAGCCCCGGCCCGGTCCGGCCCGGCCAACCCGGTCCCGCCTCCTCCGGGTACCCCGGGCACGGAGTGTCCGAACCCACCGTCTCGCTGCGGCCTGTCCCACCGCAGCACCCACACGCTCCGGCACCGCCCCGGCCCGTCGCCCCGGGTGCGCCCGCAGCGAATCCGCCGGTACCCGGCTCACAGTGGGCTCCCCACCCGGGCCCGGCACCGCATGCGCCCCACGCCGGGCAGCCACCTCAGTCCGCGCCGATCATCCCTCCGCCCCCGGTGGCGCCTGCCCCGCCGCACCACCCTCCCGCCGCCGGGCCGAGCGGACCCGCGAGTCCGTGGGCGCCGCCCTCGCCGGCTGCCTCGGAGGCGACGACCCGGTTCGCGCCCATCACGGAGGAGGCCACCTCCCGGTTCCCGGTAGTTCCCGTCGAACCCACCGCACCAGCGACGCCGCCGACTGCCGGGACAGCCCCGCAGATTCCCGGTGTCCGCCCGCTGGCCCCGGCTCAAGGCGTCATCCCGGTTCCGCCGGCTCAGGGCGTGACCGCGGTTCCACCGGCCCAAGGTGCGACCCCGCTTCCGCCGGGAACCTACGGTCGACCGGCCGTCGCTCCCGGCGTGACGCCGGTACCGCCCCGCGTCCCCGTTGCCGCACCCCTGGACCCGGCGACCTCCGGCATGTCCGTGCCCCCGCCGCCCCCCGGAGCCCCGGCGGCAACCCCGGGAACACCGCGAACGCCGGGAACGCCGGGAACGCCGGGAACGCCGACGACGGCACCCACGGCCGGCGCGCCGGTACCCGCGAGGCCGGCGGTGCCTCCGATGCCGGGCCCGGCGTCCTCGGCCGCCGCAGCGCGTGTCGCGCCCGTCTCGGCGCCGTCCGCCCCCGCACGTCCGGTCCCGCCACCACCGAGCGTGGCCGGCGCGCCTCCAGTCCCGCCACCACCGGCGCCGAGCGTGGCCGGCACGCCTCCGATTCCGCCTCCGCCGGTGCCGGGCACCGCTGGGAGACCGCTACCGTCCCCGCAGACACCCGGCACTGCCGGCGCCCCGCCGCAGACGTCCGGCACTGTCGGCGTCTCGCCGCAGACGCCGGGTAAGGCGGTTACGCCGCCCTCACAGATGCCCGGGACAGTCGGCGCGTCTCCGCTACCGCCCCCGCCGGTCATCCCGCCCCCGCCCGCAACGCCGGTCGTCGAGACGCCGCCCTCCACCGGAGGCACTCCGCCTGCGTCACGGACGCCATCGGGAGTCCTGCCACCGCCACCTTCGACCGTCCTCCCGCCGGCGCCGCGCGTGCCGTCGACGGAGCGCGGTGTCCTGCCACCACTGCCGGCCGTTCCGGTCGCCCCGCCGGTCCCCGCGCCGGGGTCGACCCCGTCCGCCCCGCCACCGGGCACCACTGCGGGCTCGACGGCGCCTCCGGTGCCGGTTTTCCAGCCGGTGGCGGAATCCGCTGCGGCTACTGCCACCCCAGCGGCACCCCCCGTGGCGCCCCGACCGGCACCGGCCCAACGGGCGACACCGACGACCGAGGCCGTCCCCGCTCCCCCACGCGCCGATACGAGCCGAGCCGCCGATATGGATCGGACTGCCGATACGGACCCGGCCGATACCGAGACGAGCAGAGCCAGCGCCACTACTGTGCCGCCCGTCCCCGGTGGACCGGGCTGGGACAAGCCGACGATCCAGGTGCAGCAGATCGGCCCGCTGCTGGAAGAGGAGGCGGAACGCAACGCCGCAAAGGCAGCACGCGACGCTTCGGCGAACCCCGCAGCGACCGCTTCCGCCGACGAACCCCCTGTCAGCGCACCACCGGCCAGCAAATCCCCTGCTAACACGCCCTCGGCCGGCTCAACCGGGATGATCGCGCCCGCAGCGAGCGCGCCACCGCTGAGCACGTCCCCGGTCAGCGGACCGCCGGTGAGCCCGTCGGATACGAGTGAAGGCGGCTCGGATGGTGCACCGGTCACCGACGCCGCCGCGAGCGTGAAGCATCCGGGCGCCCCCTCCGCAGGCGCGTCGGGCACCCTCGGCACGCCCGACGCCGGTGCGCCTCCGGCAGGCCGAGCACCGCTGCCCGCCGCACCCCACATCAGCCCACCGCCCACCAGCGCCGTGCCCGTCAGTGCCGCACCCGTCAACCCAGCACCCATCAGCGCACCGCCGGTCAGCACACCGCCCGCCGGATCACCCCCGACGTCGCCGGTCAGCGCGCCGCCCACGCACCCGGTCAGTGGCCCTCCCGGACAGCCGGTCAGCGGACCGGCCGACTACCCGGTCAGCGGAGTTCCGGTAAGCGGTTACCCGCCACCGGTCAGCGGCCCGCCCGCCGCGCCGGTCAGCGCCGCACCGGCAGTGGGTTACCCGCCACCGGCCGGCGGACCCGCGCCCGCCTATCCGCCGCCGATCAGCGCACCACCCGCACCCGGCTACCCGATGCCGGCAGGCGGACCACCCGCCCCACCCGTCAGCGGGCCTCCGGGCCCTCCGATCAGCGGACCACCCGGACCCGGCTACCCACCGCCGGTCAGCGCGCCGCCCGCCGGACACCCACCGGTGAGCGCTCCCCCCGGCACCTATCCACCGCCGGTCAGCGGACCACCCGCGGCACCGGTCAGCGCGGCACCCGTCAGCGGTTCCTCCGTACCGCCGTGGGGCATGGTCGCGCCGCCGTGGAGCAGCGCCGCCCCGTCCCAGCCGGTCGACCGGCCCACCGACCCGGAGCCGGAGGATGACGAGCCGGCGCCCGCCGACGCGGCAGGCGAACCGGAGCAGGACGCGCCGGAGCCGAACCGGCCGATGACGATCTACGAGGACCTGCTGGACTTCCCCGAGTCCACCCGACCGGAGCCGCCGGCCCAGCCGGATCAGGGCGCGTGGCCGGCGACCCCGCCGATGTTCCACCAGCCGCCGACTGCGTACCCCGAGACGGAGGAACCGGAGCACGGCCGCAACCGGACGGTGCTGGCCCTGGTGGTCGGGGGTGCGGTGCTCGCGGTGGTCGCTGCGGTCGGTGTCGGCGTGGTGTTGCTGAACCGGGAGGCGGCGCCGCCTCCGGCTCCCGTGCCCGCGTCCGGCGCCGCGTCGCCGAAGGTGGCCGGGCCGCCGCCGGGGGACCTGAAGCTACGCGACGACACCACCACAGTGACGGTGACCTGGACCGACCCGACGAACGGCGGGGTGCCGTTCGTGGTGGCGGGTGGCCGGGCCGGGCAGAAGCTCGGGGTGATGGCGACTGTGGACGCCGGACAGACCCGGTACACGGTGAACGGGCTGAGCGCGAAGCTGGACTACTGCTTCACGGTGCTGGCTGTCTACTCGACCGACTCGTATGCCACCTCGGGTCAGGTCTGCACGGACCGGGAGGGCGGCGGCACGCCGAACTGAGCGTCCACGGACGACACGCTCGGTGTCCACAGGAGGACGGTGCGGGTTTCACCGGCTCCGGACGGCACCTATGATGGCTCCCGGCTCTGGGGAGGGTCGGCCGTGCTCGGCGTCTCTCCCCCACCGACACGGGGAGGCAGCCGGCAGTGACCACCATCGAGGACGTCACGGGCACCGGGCCGGAGCAGGCTCGTCCACGGTCGCGGATGCGGGGCGGGCTGGTCACCATCGGCACGGTGGCCGCGCTGCTGGCCGCGATGGGCCTCACGGTGCTCGGGCTGGGCGCGGCCGACAACGCGGTGGCGAGCTTCGACGCGTCGTCCTGGTTGTGGAGCACCACCCGCAGCGAGCTGGCCCGGGTCAACGGCGTCACCGCGCGGGTGGACACCCGGATGGAGGTGCCGGGTGGGCGGCGGCACCAGATGCAGGTGGCGCAGACCGACCGGCTGCTGATCCTGCGCGACCTCAACACCGGCCGGGTCAGCTCGCTGGACCTGGCGACGTTGCAGATCACCGCGACGACGCCGACCGCGCCGGGGTTCGGGGTGAGCGTGGCGCTGCACGAGGATTCCGCGTTCGTGGTGGACGCGGTGCAGGGCATCGTCCGGCAGCTCGACCCGCGGGCGCTGACGCCGGTGGGCGAGCCGGTCCGCTACCCGCCGGGCATCACCGGCGGCACGTTCGACGGTGCCGGCAAGCTGTGGGTCGCGGTGCCGAGCGAGGGCACCGTCTCGGCGGTGACCGCCGCCGAGCTGCCGGAGACGCCCGGTGACGCGCCACCGGCCGGGATCAGCCCGAAGCTGGTCGAGACGTACGACGTGGCCGAGCCGGCGCACGAGCTGGTGGTGTCCACGCTGGACGAGGGTGTCGCCGTGCTGGACCGCACCTCGGCGTCGCTGGTCACTGTGGTCGGCGGTCAGACCCAGCGGGCGGAGCTGAGCATGAGCGCGCCGGGGAACCTGCCGACGCGTACCAGCGGGCCGCAGGTGCCGGTCACGGTCCCCGGTGACCGGTCGGTGCACGTGGTGCGGGACAGCCGCGAGGTGAAGCGGTTCACGGTGCCCGGCACCGGCGCGCGGCTGAGCCCGGCGGTGGCCTGGGCAGGCCGGTTCTACTGCGCCGACGAGACCACCGGCACGGTGTACGCCTTCGACGCCGAGGGTCAGCTCGTGCAGACCGTCAAGGGCTCCGGCCGGCCCGGCCCGGTCGAGCTGGAGGTGCGAGAGAACCACCTGTTCATCAACCCGCCGGACTCGTCCACCGCGCAGGTGGTCGACGACCGCAACCAGGTGCGTGAGGTCGACAAGTACGCCAACGACGTGCTGGGCGGCGACCCGCCGCCGGTGGCTCCGCCGCCGCCCCCGCCGAAGAAGCCGAAGGTGTCCAAGCCGGGTGCACCGAAGTCGGTCACCGCCGCCGCCGGTGACGCGTCGGCGCGGGTGAGCTGGCAGGCCGCCGCGTCGAACGGCGCCGAGATCACCCGGTACGTGGTGGAGGGCGCCGGTCAGACCCACCAGGTCGGCGCGAACCAGCGCGCGCTGGAGGTCACCGGTCTGACCAACGGTGAGACGTACACGTTCTCGGTGCACGCGGTGAACGCCAAGGGTGAGGGGCCGCCGCGGCGCAGCAACCCGGTGGTGCCGACCGCCGAGGTGCCGGACCCGCCGGCGTCGGTGACCGCCGAGGCGCGGCCGGACGGCACGGTGCGGGTGAGCTGGCCCGAGGCCGACGGCCAGGGCAACACGATCGCGAAGTACGCGGTGACGGCGACCTCGGCCGGTGCGAGCGCCCCGGCCGGCGAGTCGGCGAAGACGGAGCTGGTGGTGCCGGCCGGGCAACTGGAGTACGGCACCCAGTACGCGTTCACGGTGACCGCGGTGAGCGACAAGGGCGCCGGGTCGAAGGCGTCTCCGGTGAGCAACACTGTGGTGCCGTTCACCGTGCCGAAGGCACCGACCGAGCTGCGGGCGTCGACTGTCGCCGACCAGCCGGGCACGATCGCGGTGCAGTGGTCCCCGGCGGTGGACAACGGCCGGCCGGTGACGAAGTACGTGGTGGAAGCCGCCGGGAAGTCGGTCGAGGTGACCGACGTGCAGGCCACTGTGGGCGGCCTGGGCAACGGCCAGAACGTGACGGTGAAGGTCAAGGCCGTGAACGAGGCCGGGCCGGGACCGGAGGCGAGCACCACCGCGCGGACGGTGGCCGAGCCCCGGATCACGGTGACCGGCTCGTCGGCGGACGCCACGTCGGTGACTGTGACGTTCACTGTGGACGCGGGCGGCGGGCGCGCCTCCTGCACGGCGGCGACCGGCGGGAAGACGGCGACCGGAAGCTGTTCCAGCCTGCGGGTGACCGGGCTGACGCCGGGTACCGCGTACACGGTGACGCTGACCGCATCAAACGCCGCCGGCAAGGGCACCGCCTCCCGCGCCCAGACCACCGACCCGGTGTACGGCGTCGCCACGTGCAAGAACGGTCCGGACGGCGACCAGCGGACGTACTGCGACAGGGACGTGCCGGGCCGCAACGGCAACGAGATCTTCGAGGTCCCGCGGCAGGACAACGACCGTCAGGCCGGCTGGGTGCCGGACGGCCGGCGGCTGCGCACGTACTGCAAGGTGAAGGGCGAGGACGTGGACGCCTGGATCTACAACAACAACAAGCAGAGCACCTGGTGGGTCCAGGTGGAGTACAAGGGCAAGACGTACATCCCGTGGGCCTGGCTCAACCTGGAGGGCGGCGACGACCTCAACGTGCTGCCCGCCTGCTGACCGCACCGTCCGAGAGGCGCATCCGTGAACACGCACGAACCGCTGAGCCAGCCGGAGGTGCAGGGCTTCGCCGCCCTGGCCGCCCGGCTGGCCGACAACGTCAACGCGGTCGTGCTGGGTAAGCCGCAGGTGGTGCGGCTGGCGCTCACCGCGCTGTTCGCGCAGGGGCACGTGCTGCTGGAGGACGTGCCGGGCGTCGGCAAGACCACGTTGGCCCGTGCCGTCGCGGCGACGGTGAAGGGGCAGTGGCGGCGCATCCAGTTCACGCCGGACCTGCTCCCCTCCGACGTGTCGGGGGTGACCATCTTCAACCAGGCCAGCCGGGGCTTCGAGTTCCACCCGGGGCCGGTGTTCGCCAACATCGTGATCGCCGACGAGATCAACCGGGCGTCGCCGAAGACGCAGTCGGCGCTGCTGGAGGTGATGGAGGAGCGGACCGTCACGGTGGACGGCGTACGGCATCCGGTGCCGCAGCCGTTCCTGGTGGTGGCCACGCAGAACCCGGTGGAGATGGACGGCACGTACCGGCTGCCCGAGGCCCAGCTCGACCGGTTCCTGGTGAAGCTGTCGGTCGGCTACCCGGACGAGGCGGTCGAGGTGGAGGTGCTGCGCGGCGCCACGGTCCGCTCCCCCGACTCGCTGACCGCCGTCACCGACACCGCCACCGTGGGCGAGATGGTGAAGATGGCCCGGCGGGTGCACATCGCCGAGCCGCTCTACGCGTACGCGGTGCGGCTGGCCGCGGCGACGCGTACCCATCCGCAGGTTCGGGTCGGGGTGAGCCCGCGCGGGGTGATCGCGCTGACCCGGGCGGCGTGCGCGTACGCGCTCATCGACGGCCGGGGCTGGATCATGCCGGAGGACCTGAAGGCGCTCGTCGAGCCGGTGTTCGCGCACCGGCTGCTGCTCACCCCGGACGCGCAGGTGCGTGGTGTCACACCCGCCGAGGTGCTGCGGCAGGCGGTCGCGTCGGTGCCGGTGCCGCTGCCGTCGGGCCAGGCCACAGCGGTGCACGGCTGAGCGTGGGGATCACCGCCCGTGGCATCGGGCTGCTCGTCGCCGCCCTGGTGCTGCTCGGCGTGGGGTTCCGGTACGCGTACCCGGAGCTGACGGTGCTCGGCGCGGCGGCCGCGGTGGCGGTCGGCTACGCCGTGGTGAACGCGGCCTGGCGGCCCCGGCTGAGCGTTCAGCGGCGGGCCGACCCGGACCGGGTGGCCCGGGGTGAGCCGGCGGCGATGGAGCTGACGGTGCGAAACAGCGCGCGGCTGCGGGCGGCGAACCTGGTGGCCGAGGACCGCTGCGCCGGGGCGCTGGTGCCGGTGCCGCTGCTGCGGTTGCGTCCGGGCCGGGACACTGTGGTGCGGTACGACGTGCCGACGCACCGGCGTGGGGTGGTGCCGGTGGGGCCGCTGCGGGTGGTGCGCCGGGATCCGCTGGGCCTGGTGGCGTTGGCGCGCGGCTACGGCGGCACCGTGCCGGTGTGGGTGCATCCGCGCATCCACCCGCTCTCCGCGGTGCCGACGGGTGCCGGACGCAGCCTGGACGGGCGTACCGACAGCGTGCCGCACGGGTCGATCACGTTCGACTCGCTGCGGGAGTACGTGGTGGGCGACGAGTTGCGCCGCGTGCACTGGCGCACCAGCGCCCGGGTGGGTGAGCTGATGGTGCGGGAGAACGTGGACACCAGCCTGCCGCGCCTGGTGGTGGTGCTGGACAACCGTGCGTCCGCGCACCCGGACCGCGCGGGCGGTGTCGCGGAGTCGTTCGAGTCGGCGTGCGAGGCGGCGGCGTCGGTGGTGGCCGCAGCGGTGCGGGAGGACCTGCCGGTGCAGATGCTGCTCGTCGTACCGGCCGAGGTGGAGCCCGCCGGTGCGGCCGGGCCACTGGACCGGCTCGCCGCGGTGGAGCTGGCGGACGCCGGGCCGGACGTGCTGCCCGCCGCGACCGGGCGACTGCGCCGGGACCGGCTCGGCGACACGCTCGTCTTCCTGACCGGGCCGGGTGGCCGCGACGACCTGGGGCACGTCGGCGCGCTGCGCGGCGCGTACCCGTCGGTGGTGGTCGGGATGTTCGGCGCGGACGGGCCCACGGCGGCCGGCGCGGCGGGCCTCACGGTGCTGGACGCCGCGGACGGCGCGGCGTTCGCCGCCGAGTGGGACGGGGTCCGCCGGTGGTGACGCCGCCGCGGACCGGAGCGGCGGCGGAGCGGGCGGTCCGGGCGTTGCGGGCCGCGCCGGTCCCGGCCGCGCTGATCGTGCTGGTCGCGCTCTGCGGCGTGGTGCTGGGCCGGGTGTACGCGGACCCGCTGCTGACCCGGCTCATGGCCGGTGCGGCGGCCGGGTCGGTGCTGGTCAGCGTGGCCGCGCGGCGGCTGCCGTCCTGGCTGGTGGCGCCGCTGTCGGTGGCCGCGCTGACCGGATGGACGCTGCTGTCGCTGCGGCTGGCCGCCGCGCACGCGGCGCTACCGGGCGGGCTCGGCGAGGTGGCCGCCGACGCCGCCCGCAACGCGATCCCGCGGCTGCTCACCGCGATGATCCCGGTCGAGCCGGCGCCGGACACCGTGCTGGTCCCGGTGGTCGCGGCGTGGCTGGCCGGGCTGACCGCCGCCGAGGTGGCGCTGCGGACCGGGCGGGTGCTGCTGGGCTACCTGCCGCCGGCGCTGCTGTACGCCGGCGCGCTCTACGTGGTGGGGCCGAACGCGGATCCGGCGATCGGCCCGACGGTGCTGTTCGCGGCAGTCGCGGCGGCCGGCCTGGCGACGCCCGCGCGCCGCGACGGCCCGGCGCCCGATCCGGTCGCCGGTCTCACTCCTGCGGTACGCGCGGCGGTGCGGCTGCGGCTGGTGGCGGCGAGCGCGGCCGGGCTGGCAGTGGTGGTGGCGCTGGCGGCGCTGCTCGCCCCGGTGGTGGCCGCCCAGGTCGACGAGCGGCCGGTCGACCCGCGCCGCTACGTGGAGCCGCCCCGGGTGGAGTCGCTGGACGAGAACCCGCTGATCCGGATCTCCGGGTGGGCGCTGAACCCGGACCAGCGGCTGCTCGACGTACGCACGGTCGCGGGCGCGGGTGACGGCGGGTCGCCGCGGATCCGGCTGGCGGTGCTCAGCGACTACGACGGGGTGACCTGGCGGGTCGGCGCCACGTACCGCAACGCGGGGCGGATCCTGCCCGCCGCCGAGCCCGCCCCGGACGCGGCCACCGACGAGGTGCGCCAGGAGATCACCGTCGGCGACCTGACCGGGCGGCTGCTGCCGGCGGTGCCCACGCCGCGCGAGGTGACGGGCGCGCGGGTGGCGTACGACCCGGCGACCGGGACGCTGATCCGCCCGGAAGGGCTCGCGCCGGGGCTGCGGTACGAGGTGTCGTCGGTGCGGGAGCGCCCGGACGCGAACCTGCTGCCCACCGCGAACGTGCCCGCAGGGGACGAGGTGGCCCGGGTGCTGCGGGTGGCCGACGGGGCGCCGGAGCCGGTGCGCCGGCTCGCCACCCAGCTCGCCGAGTCGAACGGCGCCCCGTACGCGCGCGCCGACGCGATCGCCACGTTCCTGGCCGAGCACTACCGGGTGACAGCCGACGCGCCGAGCGGGCACGCGTACCCGAACCTGGCGTTCTTCCTGTTCGGACCGCGTAACGGCGGCGGGCAGAGGGGCACCTCGGAACAGTTCGCCGCCGCGTTCGCCGTGCTCGGCCGCCTCGCCGGCCTGCCGACCCGGGTGGTCGTCGGGTTCGAGCCCAAGGGCGACGGTCCGGTGCGGGCCGCCGACGCGTACGCCTGGCCAGAGGTGCTGTTCGACGGTGTCGGCTGGGTGCCGTTCGACCCGATGCCCCGTCCGGATGAGGAGCCCCGCCCGGTGGAGGAGGACTTCCGGCCGCAGCCGGAGGACCCGCCGCCGTCGGAGGTGCCCGCGCCCACCGAAGAGCCGAGCGTCACGCCCCCGGCCGCCGCGCCCGCGCCCGGCCGGGCCGACGGCGGGCTCGGGACGCCGGTGCTGGTCGCCGGCGGCGTCGGCGGGCTGGCGTTGCTGGTCGGCACGGTGCTGGCCGCCCTGTACGCGGCGCGCCGCCGGCTGACCCGCTCCCGTCTGGACGCCGCCGACCCGGGCGAGCGGGTCGCGGGCGCGTGGCGGGAGCTGACCGACGCACTGCGGCTGGCCGGGCACCCGGCCGGGCCGGACCTGGCGGCGGCGGAGGTGGCCGAGCGGGCCCGCCGCACGCTCGCCGAGGCCCGCGCGGCGCGGTCCGGAGACGGTGCGGCCGGACCCACGGACCGGCCCGGGGACGGCGCGGCCGGTCCCACGGACCGGGCCGGGGAGGGTGCGGCGGCCGGCGGCCCGGACGAGGCGGCGGTCGACGATCTGGCCGCCCTGCTCAACCAGGCGGGATTCGCGCCGGGCAGTGTCACCCCGGAACAGGCGGAGCGGGCCGCACGGCTGAGCCAGGGCTTCGGCGACGCGCTGCGCTCGGCCCGCTCCCGGTGGGGGCGACTGTTGTGGACGGTCCACCCGGGGCCGCTGCGGTGGCGCCGCTGACCGGACCGGCCGGGCCTCGGCGCGCGGCCCGCTGCCGCGGTGCTGCCCGCCACGCCCGAGGGAACCGCCGCGACGGCCGGGCTCAGCGGTCGGCGGCGCGCAACTTCCGGACGAGCTTGCGCAGCCCGGCCTGCCAGCCGTCCGGGTCCTCGGCGCGGCGCCGCGCGTAGTCGGCCACCTCTGGGTGCGGCAGGATCAGGAACCGCTCCTCGGCCAGCCCGGCCACGACCACGTCGGCGACCTGGTCCGGCGTGAGGATCGCCCCGGACGCGGCGATCACCCGGGCGCCCAGGTGCCCCTCGGCGAGGCCGTCGGCGAGCATCGGGGTGTCCACGCCCTGCGGGCACAGCGCGCTGACCCGGATGCCGGCGTCCCGGTAGGTGATCGCCAGCCACTCGGCGAGACCCACGGCGGCGTGCTTGGTGGCGGTGTACGGGGCGTCCCCGACCGCCGTGAGCACACCCGCCGCCGAGCAGGTGAGCAGCAGGTGCCCCTGGCCCCGGCTGAGCATTCCCGGCAGCACCGCGCGGGCGCTGTGCAGGTGCCCGAGCACGTTCACCCGCCACGCCCGGTCCCAGTCCGCGTCGGGCGCGTCGATGCCGCCGCCGGTGGCGACGCCCGCGTTGGCGCAGAACAGGTCGATCCGGCCGTGGCGGCGCTCGGTCTCCTCGACGAGCGCGCGTACCGCCGCCTCGTCGGTGACGTCGAGCCCGACGCCGCTGGCCACCGGGCCAATCGCGTCGGCTGCGGCGCGGGCCGCGTCGGCGGCCAGGTCGGCCAGGACGATCGCGGCGGCGCCCTCGGCGGCGAACCGTCGGCCAAGGGCCGCCCCGATCCCACCGGCCCCGCCGGTGATCACCACCACCCGGTCGGTCAGGTTCATCTCAGGCCGCCTTTCCGGGGGCGAGCCGGGGCAGCAGGTCCATCCAGGCCGCCGCGCCGCCCTCGGTGATCTCGGGCGTGGGCAGCACCGCGATGACCGGTACGTCGACGCCGTTGTCGGCGTACCGGCGGACGGCCGCCACGCACTGCTCGGGCGAGCCGTGCAGCACCAGCGCGTCGACCACCTCGTCCGGTACGGCTGCGGAGGCGCCCCGCCGGTCCCCCGCGGCCCACGCCTCCCACATCGGGCCGAGCGAGTCCTGGCGGCCCAGCCACCTGTGGAAGGCGGCGTACGCGGGCACCGTGAGGTAGCCGGTGATCATGCGGCGGCCCAGCGCACGGGCGTAGGCGGTGTCCTCGGTGGGGCAGACGAAGATGCGGGCGGCCACGTCGAAGCCGGGCCGCCGCTCGCCCACCTCGGCCAGCGCGGTCGGCACGTCGTCGGCGGCCAGCCAGTTGAGGATCACCCCGTCGGCCTCGGCGGCGGCCAGGCGCAGCATGCCGGGGCGCAGCGCGGCCAGCAGGACCGGCGGCGGCACGCTGGGCGGGCGCTCCAGCGTGAACCGCCGGACCGCGAACGTGTCGAACGCGCCGTCGACTGTCTCGCCGCGCAACGCGGCCCGCAGGAAGCGCAGCACGTCCCGGGTCCGCTTGAACGGCTCGTCGAATCCGATCGCGTTCCAGTCCCGCACCAGCACCGGCGACGAGGCGCCGACGCCGAGCGCGAAGCGGCCCGGCGCGGCCTCGGCCAGTGCGGCGGCGCTCATCGCGAGCAGTCCCGGCCCCCGGGTGAACACCGGCGTGATCGCAGTGCCGAGGCGCAGCCGCGGCGACCAGGCGGCGGCCAGGGCCAGCGGGGTGAACGCGTCGGCGCCGGCCACCTCCGACGACCACACGTCGGTGAACCCGGCGTCGTCCAGGGCCGCGTAGACGGCGGCGTGGTCGGCGAGCGGGATACCGCCCAGCGGCACGGTCATGCCCCATCGGTTCGTCACCCGTCGATGGTGCCCGTCCGGCACCGCCGGGAGCAAGATCCAGGCGGATATGGGTGATCCGCACCGAGACGCCGGGAAAGAGTGTTACGACTGCCGCATGAGTCGGACCGGGGACGGGGCTCGGCGGTGAGGACCGCCGAGCCAGCCGCGCTGCGCTCGTCCGGCGGCGGACCCGACCGGGCCACGTTCCTGGAGCTGTTCTTCGACCTGGTGTACGTGTTCGCGCTGACCCGGATCTCGGCGCGCGCTTTCGAGGACCTGGTGCTGGAGGGCGGGCAGACCGGCTGGTCGGCGGTGACCGGCGGCGGCAAGACGCTGCTGTTGCTGCTCGCGCTCTGGGCCGTGTGGCAGGGCACGGCGTGGACGACCAGCCGCTACGACCCGCATCACCTGTGGTTGCAGGTCATCGTGATCACCGCGTTGATCTCGGCGATGGTGATGGGGGTGGCGATCCCGCGCGCGTTCAGCCACAGCGGCCTGATCTTCGCCACCGCGTACGTGGTGGCCCAGGTGAGCCGGCCGGCGATCCTCGTGCTGGTGCTGCACAAGCAGCAGTACCGGCGACTCAAGCTGCGCATGCTGATCACGTTCTGCGCCACGGGTGTGCTCTGGCTGGCCGGCGCGCTGCTGCCGGGCAGCGCCCGGGTGGTGCTGTGGACCACGGCGCTGCTGCTGGAGTACCTCGCCGCCCGGTTCGGCTGGCCGCTGCCGGGCCTGGGCCGCTCGACGGTATCCCGGTGGGACATCCACGGCGAGCACCTGGCCGAGCGCTACCAGCAGATCTTCCTGGTCGCGCTCGGCGAGACGATCCTGCTCGCCGGCCTGTCGTTCACCCGCTCCTCCACCAGCCCGGGCATGGTCGTCGCGTTCGCCGTCGCGCTGGCGACCTCGGTGCTGCTGTGGCGGATCTACGTGCAGCGGGCCGGGCAGATCCTCGGGGAGGCGGTGACCCGGGCCGCGCACCCGGCCACCATCGGGCGGTCCGCCGCCGACACCCACCTGGTCATGGTGATCGGCGTGGTCGCCACCGCGATCGGCTACGAACTGGTCATCGAGCACCCGGCCGGGCACAACGAGCTGCCCTGGATGGCCGTCGTCCTCGGCGGGCCCGCCGTGTTCCTGGCCGGCCGGGCCCGCTTCGAGTACGAGGTGTTCGGCCGCGTCTCCCCGTCCCGGCTGGTGGGGATCGCCGCGCTGCTGCTGCCCGTACCGCTGCTGGTGCGCCTCGCGCCGCTGGTCGCGGCGATCCTCGCCGCGGTGGTCCTGACGGCGGTGGCGGTGGCCGACGCACGCCGCGCCTGGGGCCGCCCGCCGGAGGAGGCGGCGACGCCGTTCTGAGCGGCGACGCCGGTGCGGCACACCGCGACCGGGCTACGATCCGCGCGTGACCTTCTCGCTCGTCGCCCGCTCCGCCGACGGGCACCTGTACGGGGTGGCGGTGGCCAGCCGGTTCCTCGCCGCCGGGGCGCTGGTGCCTGCGGCCGAGGCACTGGTGGGCGCGGTCGCCACCCAGGCGCACGCCAACCTCGCCTACCGGGCGCAGGCGCTCGCGCTGCTGCGTACCGGCGTCACCGCCGGCGACGCGGTGGCCGGGCTGGTCGCCGCCGATCCCGGCCGCGACGACAGGCAGCTCGCCGTGGTGGGGGCGACCGGCGACGGGGCCACCTGGACCGGGCCGCGCTGCCATCCGTGGGCCGGCGGGCAGGCCGGCGACGGCTGGGCCGCGCAGGGCAACATCCTGACCGGCCCGCAGGTGATCGACGCGCTGCGCGACGCCTGGCTGGCCCGCGACGACCTGCCGTTCCCGCAGCGCCTGCTGGCCGCACTCACCGCCGGTGACGCGGCCGGCGGCGACCGGCGCGGCCGGCAGAGCGCCGCGATGCTCGTGGTGCAGCGCCACGGCGGCTACGCCGGCACCGGCGACGAGCTGGTGGACCTGCGCGTGGACGACCACGTCGACCCGGTCGCCGAGCTGCGCCGCCTGCTCGGCATCCACCACATGCTGTTCGGCCGCCCCGACCCGGCCACGCTGCGTGACCTCACCGGCCCGCTCGCGGCCGAGGTGACCGAGCTGCTCGCCGCCACCGGCCACCCGGTCGGCCCGGCCGGCCTGGACGACGCGCTGGCGGCCTGGACCGGCCTGGAGAACCTGGAGGAACGCTTCGTGCCCGGCCGGATCGACCCGATCGTGCTGGAGCACCTGCGGCGGTGCGCCGGGCGCTGAGGTCAGCCGCCGAAGGCCAGCCGGCCGATGCCGGCCCGCGTCAGCTCGGCGCGCTCGTCGCCGGTCAGCGGCAGCCGCCCGGTGGCCTTGCGCAGCACGGTGAGCGCGTCCCACCGCAGGCCCGGCGGCACCGGCACGCCGCCGGTGAGCACGCCCACCACCACGTCCGCCGCGGCCGGGGTCAGCCACGGCGGCCGGTCCAGCGCGTCGGCCAGGTCCAGGCCGTGCACCGCGACCTCCACCACGCGGGTACGCAGGAACTCCGGCAGCGCCATCGCGTCACCGTGCCGGGTGCGCACCACCCGGCCGGGCGGCGCTGCGGCGACCGCCTCGTCGGTGGCGCGCCAGGCTCGGGCGAACTCGTCGGCCACCTCGGCCGCGCCCGGGTGCTCCCGCGCGGCCCGGCGGGCCGAGTCGATGCGGTCCCGGTCGACCGGCGGGCTGAACTTGGCCGCGCCGAAGTAGGCGGCGGCGTCGACCTCGGCGCGGGGCGGCGCGGGTTCGGCGAGCATCCCGGCCAGGCGACCGGCTCCGGTGCTCACATGCGCGATCAGGTCGCGCACCCGCCAGGGCGGGCACGGGGTGGGCCGGTCCAGCGCCGCGTCGTCCAGGTCGCGCAGCACCCGTTCCAGGCGTTCGCACTCGGCCCGGAACGCCTCCCGTACGGTCCGCACCGGTCAGCCCTTCCAGCGGGGCACCAGCCGGTGCACCACGACCAGCACCAGCGCCGCCACCACGGCGATCGTGCCGACGATGCCGGCCGCGCTGCCCGCGTACCCGATGAACAGCGGACGGCGGCCGAGGCTCTCGACGGGGATGGTGGAACGGTCCACCAGCCAGGACAGCGCCACCGCGGAGGCCAGCAGGGCCACCACGCCGACGCCGCCGAGCACGGCCCCGGCCACCCGGTGCGCGTCGCCCGGCTCCACCACCGCCTGCTCCCGCTGGAAGAACAGCAGCACCAGCCCGGCGACAGCGGCCCACGCGCCCACCACCAGGTACGCGGCGACCGCGTCGCTGGGCCGGTGCCAGCCGGCGGAGAGCGTGGCGACACCGGCGGCGGCGGCGTACCCGGCACCGAGGAACGCCCCGGCGACCCGCAGCTTGCGCGGCAGCACCAGGATCAGCGCGATCGCCACCGAGGCGGCCACTGCGGTGTGCCCGCTGGGCAGGCTGTTGCCGGCGGCGGCCCGTTCCGGGTCGATGCCGAAGTCGGGACGGACCAGGTAGTACTTGAGCAGCTGCGTGGTCACGTTCGCGCCTGCGATGAGCAGCGTCGCGGTGACGGCGAGCGCCTTGCGCCCCCGGATCAGCGCGATGAAGCCGATCACGGCGGTCGCGGCCAGCAGCGACACCACCGACATGGCGTTGAGGATCGTGTCCACCGGACCGTCGATGCGGTCCTGGCCGATCCGGTTGCCGGTGAGCGCCACCGTGTCCAGCCACTGGCCCAGTTCGGTGTGTACGGCGAAGCGCCACACCAACCCGAACGCGGCTGTCTGGATCAGGGCCAGTACGACCAACCAGACTGCCGTCCAACCCCTCGCCGTCTCCCGCACCCGGACAACTTAACGGTAGGTCCGCTCCGGCGCGCGGCGGAGCGCCATCGGCGGCGGCGTACGGTGAGGCGGGCGATTTCGAGGAGGTGGCGCGTGACCGGCACGCCACAGCGGCAACCGGAGGACGGGCCGCGGCCGGAGTCGCTGGCCGACCTGCTCGGCGGCCGGCGCGGGGCGGTGGACGCGACGCTTCCCCCACTGGCGTTCGGGCTCGGCTGGGTGCTCGGCGGGCTGGGCGGCGGCGTGCTCGCGGCGGTGCTGACCGGCACGGCGGTGGCCGGCTGGCGGTGGCGGCGCGGCGACCGTCCCCGCTCGGTGCTGGTCGGGCTGCTCGCGGTCTGCGTGGCAGCGCTCATCGCGTTGCGCACCGGCAGGGCCGCCGACTTCTTCCTGCTCCAGATCGCCGCCAACACGGCAAGCGCGCTGGCCTGGGCGGTGAGCATCGTGGTGCGGTGGCCGCTGCTGGGTGTGGTGGTCGGCACGGCGCTGGGCCAGCGGACCCGGTGGCGGCGTGACCCGGCGCTGCTGCGGGCGTACGGCCGGGCCAGTTGGGTGTGGGCGGCCACCTACGTGCTGCGGGTCGCGGTGTTCGTCCCGCTGTGGCTGTACGGGCAGGTGGTCGCGCTCACCGTGGCGCGGGCGGCGCTGACCTGGCCGCTGATCGCGGCGGCGCTGGCGGGGAGCTGGGTGGTGATCCAGCGCTCGCTGCCGGCCGGTCATCCGGGGCTGCGGCACCCGATGGACCCGGCGGGCACTGACGGTGTGGCGGCGAGCACAGAATAATGGAGAGGCCGCCACGGGGGGAGCGGCCTCTCCGTCAATTACGTTACTCCGTCCAGGGCCCGGATGTGATCCCGTGGACCGCTGAATTTTCCGTGCCTTTTCGCGCCATGGGTCGTCACCGGGCGGAGTGGTGGGCCGGCCGGTCCGCTGCGTCGGCCGGACGGCCGGCCCACCCGGCCTGACCGTGGGCGTCAGGCCGTTCGCCGACCCGGCCGCTCCGTTCCCCCATCGGCCGGGTCGGCCTCCTCCGCAGGCGGGCTCTCACCCGCCTGCGGAGGAGGGGTCACCTCACCCCTGCGGGAAGTAGGTGCCGTAGTCGGCGTACGCCATGGCGATGTCCGCCTGCGCCCAGAACCGGTGGTAGTTGAAGACCGGCTCGGGACCGCCGTCCAGGTACGCCTGCACCTTCGGCCAGTCCGGGTCGTTCTTGTAGAACGAGCGGATGTCCAGGAAGCTCTTGCCCGGGGCGATCGCGTCGCCGTTGGGCATCTTCCCGGTCCAGCCGTTGGGGATGTAGAGACCCTGGCCGTCGGCGGCGTTGTAGACGTCGTCGAAGCGCTTGTAGTCGCCGCGCTTCTCCGGCGTCGAGACGCCCTTGCTGTCGGCGGACGCCGAGAGCGCGTCCAGCAGGCCCTTGGCGGTGTTCTTCGCCGCGGTGTTGCCGGACTTGGCCGCGTACGCGATGAGCGTGCGGGCGTAGGCGCCGGCGACGCCGACGTCCTGACCCTTGACCGTCACCTCGACGTGCAGGTTGGTGTTCGGCTGCGGGCTGCTCGGGTTCCAGTTGGCCGGCTGGCCGGTCCACTTCATGTCCGACGGGATCGACCAGTTGGTGCCGACCGTGGTGTTGGCGATGGCCCACGGCACCCACTTGTCCAGCAGCGCCTTGGCCTTCGCGTTGCCGGTCTCCAGGTAGAGCTCGGCGATGCGCTGCATCGACCAGGCCTGCATGCCGAACCACTGGTTCGACGGCGGGTCGTTGTAGACCGGGTCGACGTCGTAGTACATGCCGTAGAAGGTGGCGGTGCCGGCCGGCGGCTGGGCGTAGCTGCCGTCCCAGCTGTTGGTGGCGCCACCGGCGATGCCGCCCTCGGCGGACTGGAGCCAGGTGTAGAACTCCAGCTGCCGGTCGAGGCTCTTCTGCCAGTCGGAGACCGCGGTCGGCGACTTCGGCTTCAGCTCCGCGACGTTGGTCATGGCCCAGGCCGCGAACGGATTCTGGTAGCCGAAGTGGCTGTGGCTGGAGCCGATCCGCCACGACCAGTTCTGCGAGGCGTCGTACGCGCCGCCCCAGGCGTAGTACCAGGAGAGCAGGTAGTGCGCCGAGTCACGGCCGCTGCCGGCCGGGCAGGTGGACGCCCCGACGCAGTTGCCGATCTTCTTGAAGTACTTGTCGAACAGCGCGTAGCGCAGGTAGTCGCCCATCTTGGCGGCCTTCGCCACGGTGGCCGCCACGTCGGCCTGCTTGCCCTGCGCCTTGGCCCAGGTCAGCGCCCAGTAGGCGGCCTGGACGGCACGCGCGTCGGCGTCCGGAGCGTTGGTGTACTTCCACTGCTTGGCCGGGGCGCTGGACTCCTTGACGAACAGGTCCAGGTAGCCGTTCGGGCCGCCGTGCTTGAACGTGTCGCAGGACGGCTGCGGCACGGTCTCCCACACCGACTCCTGGGTGCCCCGCTGGAAGGTGTTGATGTACGCGGGCCGGGTGGTGCCGTCGCCGCAGCGGCCGTAGCCGTAGGTGTTGTCCACGTCGAGCAGCCAGTGCATGCCGTAGATGTCACCGGTGCCGTAGGTGGACTGCAGCTCCGAGCGCAGCGGGTCCTGGCCGACCGGGACGCTGGCCTCCAGCGCCGACGGGTACTGGCTGGGCAGGTTGTGCTCGGCGGCGTACTGCGGGGTGCCGGGCGAGCCGGCGGTGGCCTGGTCGGCGTGCGACGGGATGATGTACTTCTCCATCACCGTCCAGGCGTTGTTGAACGGGGCCCAGTTCTGGGTGACCCGGCCGTACTGCGCCTCCAGCCAGAGCCAGAAGCTGAACGCCTCCGAGGTGGTCTCGTGGCCGTGGTCGGGCGCCTCGACGATCAGCGTCTCGATCGAGTGGTACGGCACGCCCTCGGGGCTGAAGTAGCCCGAGTTCTTGATCTTGCCGTACTGGTCGAGGAACTTCTTGATGTAGGCGTTGTCGCCGCCGGGGGTGTCGTTGTCCGCCTCGGTGGCGACGACGGAGATCGGGGCGTAGCCGGTGGCCGACGCGGTGATGGTGGCGGTGCCGCCGACCGTGTCGGAGTCCTCCGCGGCCGAGACCGTGGCGGTGACGCCGGTGCTCCAGTTGCTCGACGTGAGCGTCAGCGTGGACGGCGAGACGGTGATGTCGCTGTCACCGGTGACGGCGAGGGTCACCGGCACGCTGGCGGTGGGCGCCGCGCTGAGCGTGTACCGGACCGTGGCGCTGCCGCCCTCGGCCACGGTGACCGCCGACGGGCTGGCGACCAGCTTCGGCCCGCTCGCCGCGGTGACCGTGAACGACTTCTCCGAGACGGCCGTGCCGCCCGCGTTGTCGTACGCCTTGGCCTGCACGGTGTAGCTGCCGGCAGGCAGGTCGAGCAGGTCGTAACCGTACGGCGCGGTGGTGTCGGTGTTGACCAGCAGGCCGTTGCGGTAGAACTCGACCTTGCTGATGGTGCCGTCGGCGTCGCTCGCGGTCGCGGTCAGCGGCACGTCCGCCGGCGCCTCGAACGGGCCGGACGGCACGCTCAGGGAGACCGTCGGCGGCTGGTTGGTCTGCGCGCCGTTGCAGGCGACCCCGTTGAGGGTGAACGCGGTGGGCTTCGGGTTGCTGCCGCTGTAGCTGCCGTTGAAGCCGATGCTGGTGGACGCGCCGGTGGGCAGGCTGCCGTTCCACGACTCGTTCGTCGCGGTGACCTCGCTGCCGGACTGGCTCCACCGGGCCGACCAGCCCTGGGTCACGCGCTGGCTGCTGTTCGGGAAGGCGAACTTCAGCGACCAGTTGTTCAGCGCGTCACCCAGGTTCTTGATGGTGACGTTGGCGGTGAACCCGTTGTTCCAGTCGCTCGTCGCATAGGTCACGTCGCAGGCGGGCGCGGCCTGTGCGGCGCCCGCGGGCAGGGCCACCCCGCCTATGACGAGGGCGGTGGCGGCGACCATCGCCGTACGGCGACGTCTGGCCAGAAGTCTCATGTGGGCGGTGTCTCCTCGGACCGGGCCGGGGACCGTGGGCCCCGGCAGGGCGCCTCCACGCGCCGACGGGGCGTACGCGGGGGGACGGAGGCGTCCGGAAAGGTGGTCGTCCCGGCCGTGCCGGGGATCGGGGCGCCGCACCGGTTCGTCACCGGGTGCCCTCGGCGGCCCGCGCTCGCGTTCACTGGCTCCGCGTGGCGTGACGAGAGTGTGACATGGAAGCGCTCCCACCACAACGGCCAGCGCAGATACGCGCTTCCATGTTTCGATCTCGTTTAGGGGCTTTTCCAAACCCGTGACGGGCGTTACAGTCGCAGCATCGCCGATGGGAGCGCTTCCATCGACGGTGATACAAGTACTGGATCGCCGGGTGCACCCGTGCCCGGCGCGGCCCAGAGGCCGACGGCGGACCAGCCCGGACGCCGCCGCCGGCCGTCACCCGCCAGACGGAGGGAGGTGGAACCAGAGCCACTCGCGTGGCCCGGCTCCCGCGCGACGCGCACGACGGACGCCAATTCCACTTCGTGCGTGTGTGCACCATCGTTGGGGACGGGGGTTGCCCTCCCCCGTCCCCACACTAAACCCCCGTTGTCGACGGCAAAAGAGGCCGACGGGACAGGCGTGACACGCCACCCGGACGGCCTTTCTCGCTATCCGCCCCACCCCTCGCCGCTCACGCCGCCGCGAGCGACGTTCCCGAGCGACGCCCCCGCCCACCCACTTTCCGGCCGCCCGCCGGCCGCGCCGCACCTCGCCGCGACCGCCGGATCGGGGCCGGCCGCTCCCTGGCTATGATGGGAGCGCTCCCGGCCCAGGGCGGCCCGTCACTCCGAGGAGAAACCTCATGTCGTTACTCACCCGACGGCGCCTGCTCCGCCGCGCCGCCCTGTCCGCGACCGCGGCCGGCGCGGCCCGGACCGGGCTCGCCGGCACCACCGCGGCGGGGGTCGCCGCAACCACAGTCGCGCTCGGCGGCTGCGACAGCCCGCCCGAGCGCACCACCGACCCGGAGCCGGACCGCGGGCTGCGTTTCCCGGACGGCTTCGCCTGGGGTGCGGCGACCTCGGCGTACCAGATCGAGGGGGCCGCGAAGGAGGACGGGCGGGGTGAGTCCGTCTGGGACACCTTCAGCCGCACGCCGGGCCGGATCCGCAACGGCGACACCGGCGACGTCGCGGCCGACCACTACCACCGGTACGCGCAGGATCTGGACCTGATGCGCGACCTCGGGCTGCGCAGCTACCGCTTCTCCATCTCCTGGCCCCGCATCCAGGCCGACGGCTCCGGCCGCCCCAACCAGCGCGGCCTCGACTTCTACCGCCGCCTGGTGGACGGGCTGCACGAGCGCGACATCGCGCCGATGGCCACGCTGTTCCACTGGGACCTCCCCCAGGCCCTCCAGGACGCCGGCGGCTGGGAGAACCGGGACACCGCCGAGCGCTTCGCCGAGTACGCCGACGTGGTGTTCCGCGCCCTCGGCGACCGGGTGCCGGTCTGGCTGACCGTCAACGAGCCGAAGACCGTGGTGCAGAACGGCTACATCTGGGGCCACCATGCGCCGGGCATCCGCGACGAGGACGCGGCGTACCTGGTCGCCCACCACCTGCAGCTCGCCCACGGCCTCGCCGTGCAGGCGCTGCGCGCCACCGGCCTCACCGGCCGGATCGGCCCGGCGCTCAACCTGCACCCCTGCTACCCGGCCGACGACTCCGCCGAATCGGCCGCCGCGACCCGGCTCCACGACGGCTACGAGAACCGCCTCTACCTCGACTCGATCTTCAAGGGCGCGTACCCGCAGGACGTGCTGGACGACCTCGGCCCGGACAGCCGGATGGTCCGCGGCGTCCGCGACGGCGACCTGAAGATCATCTCCAGCCCGGTCGACCTGCTCGCCGTGCAGTACTACACGCCGATCTACGTCACCGGCGACGGCGGCACGGTCCGCAAGTGGCCCACCTCCGAGGCGGAGTGGCAGCAGATCTACCCGGAGGGCATGTACGACATCCTGACCCGGGTCACCCGCGACTACGGCCGGGTGCCGATCACCATCACCGAGAACGGCCTGCCCTGCCCCGACGTGCCCGGCCCGGACGGCAACGTCGACGACGCCGGGCGGGTCGCCTTCCTGCGCGACCACTTCGCCGCCGCGCACCGGGCCGTCGGCGACGGGGTGCCGCTGGAGAGCTACCACGTCTGGTCGCTGCTGGACAACTTCGAGTGGGCCGAGGGGTACGAGCAGCGCTGGGGCCTGGTCTACGTGGACTACGCGAGCCAGCGGCGGGTGCTCAAGCGCAGCGCCCACTGGTACCGCGACGTGATCCGCCGCAACGGTCTGTAGGCCACGGCTGCCCGGCCGGCGCGACGCCGGCCGGGCACCGGTCACCTCAGCGCGGCAGCGCCTGCTGGAGTTCGGCGCGCAGCGCCGGGGTGAGCATCTCGCCCGCCTGCTTGGCCAGCCGCGCCATCTCGTAGCCGACCACGCCGATGTCGGCGTCCGCCCCGGCCAGCGTGGCCAGGATCGAGCCGTCCCGGATCTGCATCACCAGGAAGTAGCCGCGCCCCATCTCGACCACCGTCTGCTTGACGACGTCACCGTCGAACATCTGGGCCGCCCCGGCGGTGATGCTCATCAGGCCGGAGGTCACCGCGGCGAGCTTGTCCGCGTGGTCGCGCGGCAGGTGCGCCGAGATCGCCACCAGGAGGCCGTCGGAGGACACCACCACCGCGTGCGCCACCCCCGGAACCCGCTCGGCGAACGCGTTCACCAGCCAGCTCAGGTCGCGTGCCTCCTGGCTCAACGTCGTCACTGTCGTCGTCCTCCTTCATCGCGCGGCAGGTACATCTCGGTGGTCTCCTCGGCCTCGGCCCGCCGTACCCCGCTGTAGAGGCGCGACAGCATGCCGCCGACCGCCTCCGGGTCCGGCTCGTGCCGCACCGCCGGACGGTCGGCCGGGGCGGCCGAGGCGAGCTGGGCCATCGGAACGCGTACCGGCAGGCCCCGCTCGTTCATCCCTCCGGTCACCGGCGTCGCCGCCGGTGCCGGCGTCACACCCGGCGCCGGCGCGGCCGGCCCCTGCCGGCTGAACCACCCGCCGCCGGCCGCGCCGGCGTCCGGCGTGAGCACGTCCTCGGCCCGCCCCGGGCGCGGACGCGGCACGGTCACCGGCGCGGCGGCCGGTACCGGCGCGGCGGCCCCGGCATCCGTCCCGTCGCCCAGCGGCCGCCCGGTCAGCGGGGACATCGGCAGCGCCGCGGGCCGGCCCGGCGCCGGACGCCAGCCGGCCACCGGCAGCTCGGCCGTCGCCGCGGCGAGCGCACCGGACGCGGCGACCGGGCCGGTGAGCGCCGGCTGCGACGTCCCGCGCGCGAGCCGGGCCGGCGTCGCCTGGACCACCTCCGGCGCGGGCGCCTCGGCCAGCAGCTCGACCGGGATCCGCACCCGGGCCACCAGGCCCTCCCGGCCCGCGCTCAACCGCACCCGTACGCCGTGCCGGGCGCTGAGGTGGCTCACCACGAACAGACCCATCCGTTCCGAGGCCGACACGTCGGCGGCCGGCGGCTCGGCGAGCACCGCGTTCGCCTCGGCCAGCGCCGACGGGCTCATGCCCAGCCCTTCGTCGACGATCTGCACGAGCGCGCCCCGGCCGTCGGGCTCGACGACCACCCGCACCGCGGTGTCCGGGCGGGAGAAGGCGGTGGCGTTCTCCAGCAGCTCCGCGAACAGGTGCACCAGGTCGCCCACCGCGTGCCCGACGACGTGCAGGTCGGTCCGGTTCTCGTGGCGCACCCGCTGGTACTGCTCGATCTCCGCGCTCGCGGCCAGCAGCACCGCGCCCAGGCCCACCGGGCGGTTCCACCGCCGGGTCGACTCCGTGCCCGCGAGCACCAGCAGGCTCTCGTCGTTGCGGCGCATACGGGCGGCGAGGTGGTCGAGCTTGAACAGGTTCTCCAGCTGTTCCGGGTCGCTCTCCTCGCGTTCGAGTTCGTCGAGCAGTTCCAGTTGCCGCTCGACGAGCACCTGGCTGCGCCGGGCCAGGTTGACGAACATGGCGTTGACGTTGCGCCGCATCATCGCCTGCTCGACCGCCACGTCGACGGCGCTGCGGTGCACCGCCACGAACGCCTCCGCCAGCTCGCCGATCTCGTCCTGCGAGTCGATCACCGAGGGCGGTACGTCGATCGCGCCGATCGGGCGGTCCACAGTGCGCAGCCGTTGCAGAGTCAGCGGCAGGTCCACCTGCGCGATCCGCAGCGCCTGGCCGCGCAGCTGCCGCATGGCGCGGGCCACCGACCGGCCGACCAGCAGCGAGATCAGCACCGCGACCAGGAGCACAGTGGCGATCCCGCCGGCCACCAGCAGCGTGTCGCGCAGCTGGCGGGCGCTGGCGTCGTCGGCCTGGCGTACCGCGTCGGCCACGATCTCGCTCTCCAGCTGGCGGAACAGCTCCTGCCGCTGCTCGCTGGCCGCCCACCACTGGGTCGCGTCGAGCAGGACCGGCTTCGCGTCACCGCCGGGCAGCGTCCGCTCCTCCAACCGGGTCGCGGCGACGAAGGCCGGGTCGACCGAGGTGCGGTCGTAGCGGCGGATCTGGTCGGCGGTCGCCGCGACCCGGAACGCGCCGAGCGCGGTGAGCTGCTGGGCCCGCAGGTCGCTGAGCGTCACCTGGTCGTCGGCCTCGTACCGGCCGGACCGGGCGGCGGCGTAGAGCTCGGCGCGGATGCGGGAGGACAGCTCCTTCACCCGGGACAGCTGCACGTACCGCAGCACCGCCTCGGTCAGCTCCTGCCGGCCGCTGCCGGGCGACGGCTCGGCCAGCAGGCTCAGCAGCGCCGCGATCGACCGGTGGTAGTTGCTCAGCACGGTGTCGCTGGAGAGCACCGCCGGCGCCACCGCCGCCCGGATGTTCACCACCTGGTCGTACGCCTCGAGCGCCTCGGAGTAGGAGACCCGCCAGGCGGCGTCCGCGTCGGCCAGCGGCGCGGCGGCGGCGCGCAGCTCGGCCATCGCCCGGTCGGTGGCCTCCTGGAGCGGCTTGAGCGCGGCGACCGCGGCGTCCCGGTCCGCGCCGGTGCCGGCGCGGCGCAGCGCGGCCAGTTCGCCCGCGGTGCGGTCCCGTTCGTGCTGGAGCCGGTCGACGGCGGTGGAGATCTGCCGGCCGATGCCGACCTGCTCGGCGAAGGCGCTCAGCGTGGTGGTCTGCCCGACCAGCCCTCGGGTCTGGATGCCGGCCAGGACGAGGAACGCCAGAGAGGGGATCACCAGCACCGTGGCGAGCTTGGTTCCCATCCGCCAGTCCCGCAGCCGGAACCCGGAGCGCCGCCGGTGCGGCGCAGGGGCCGCACCGCGAGCCGGGTCGGGAGCTGCGCCCACGGTTGCCTCCTCGTCCCGCCCCACCACGTCGGGGAGCGGAGTCCATCCAATCAGGCCGTCGGTCGGTGTCAACGGCCGCCCGGACGGCATGACCAGGACGGTCAGCGCCTCGGGTGGACGGTCACGCGTGCGAGGCGGCCTCGTCCGTCCGGCCGATCCCGGCGATCTCGTCCGCCTCCGTGAGCCGGCCGAGCGCGACGAGCGCGGCGCCGGTGGCGCCGATCTCCGGGTTGCGTTGCCAGCACACCCGGCGGGGCGCGAGCACGTCGAGGAACGCCCCGCGCCACCACGGCGAGGCGGTCAGCGCCCCACCGCCGAGGATCACCTCCATCGGCTCGCCGATACCGGCCTCCAGCAGCGTCAGGTCGTCCGCGACGAGCCGGCACAGGCCGCTCATCAGCCCGGCCAGGATGTCCACGGCTGTGGTGCCGAAGCTGAGCCCGCGCAGCTCCCCCGAGCCCGCCGGGGCGACCCCCGGTGGCCGGTCGCCGCCGAAGCGGGGGTTCGCCCGCACCGAACCGGCGACGCGATCGAGCGCCGCCTCCAGCTCCGTGCCCTCCGGCAGCCGCAGCTCGCGCGCCGCCCAGGCGAACAGGTTCCCGCCGCTGGAGTACGCCGCGCCGGTCACCACGTGGTTGTGGTCGACCCGGTACCGCCAGAGCTGCTCCGGCAGCGGCGGCGGCTCCGCACCGGCCGGCACGGCCTGGATCATGCGGACCGCCGCGGAGGTGCCGACTGTCACCGCCGCGCGGGTCGGGTCGACGCAGCCCGAGCCGACGTTGGCGGCCGCGCCGTCGCCGACCGGCGGCGCCCACCGCGCGCCGGCCAGCTGCGGCCAGCGCCGCGCGTACGCCGCGTTCAGCCGGCCGTGCCAGCCGTCCGGGGCCAGCCGCAGCATCTGATCCGGGCGTACGCCGGCCAGCTCGCACGCCTCCGGATCCCAGTCCAGGCGGCGCAGATCGAGCAGCCCGGTGCCGGAGGCCAGCGAGATCGACATCGGCGCGTCGTCGAGCAGCGTGCCGAGCACGTACTCGGCGAGCCCTGTGAAGCGGGCGGACCCGTCGACGCGCTCACGCAGCCAGGGCAGCCGCACCGACCAGTAGCAGCGGTGCCACCAGGTGCCGGTACGCCCGTGGAAGTCCGCCGGGTCGGCCGGCCCGGTCGCTCCGGGAAGCGGCTCCGGCCGGGTGTCCAGCCAGGTCAGCACCGGCCCCGACGGTGTGCCGTCGGGCGCCACCGGCAGCACCGAGTGCCACTGCGCGGAGGTGGCCACGAGGTCCACGTCCCGCAGGTGCCCGCCGGCGGCCAGCTCGTCCAGGCACTCCACCAGGCACGCCAGGTAGGCCGGGCCGTCGAGCGTCCCGCTGCCGTCGTCCCCGGTGACCAGGCGCACCCGGCGCCGGGCCAGCGCGCCCGGGCGCGGCACGGCGTCCGCGTCGAGCACCAGGCCGCGCACCGAGGAGGTGCCCAGGTCCAGAGCGAGAATGTCCATCGCCGGTCAACCTACCCGGCGGGACCGGCGGTCACGCCAAGATCCGTACCCGGTGACGCGCGATCGGGTTCCACGGCGCCTGCCGATCGCGTACAGTGATCGTCATGCCCGCGCACCTGTCCTGCTGGTGGCCCGCCGACCCGGCGGCCCACCCCCGCGCGTAGCTTCCCCACGCGGCCGCCCGACGAGGCGGCCGCCGGTCTTCCCCGGCATCCCGGGTCGCCTTCACCGGCGGCCACCGGCCCACCGAGGAGACCCGATGACCCGCCTGTCCGACCCGCTCGCCGCCGTCGCGGCCGGCCGCGACCCCGGCCCGTTCGCGCTCGTCCGCCGCGAGGGCGCCGACCACGTCGACCTGTTCACCGGCCCGGTACGCACCGCCGGCCGGCTCGCCGACCTGCCGCTGCCCGAGGACGGCGCCGGTCCGCACACGCTGGCCCTGGTGCCGTTCCGGCAGGTCACCGAACGCGGTTTCGAGTGCGTCGACGACGGGCTGCCGCTGGAGTTCCTGGCGGTCGAGGCGCACCGGCGGATACCGCTGGCCGAAGTGCTCGACGACCTGCCCGACGCCGAGGTGCGCACCCGCGACGCCGGCTTCGACATCGCCGACGACGAGTACGCGGCGATCGTGGAACGGGTGCTGGCCGACGAGATCGGCCGGGGCGAGGGGGCGAACTTCGTCATCCACCGCACCATGCGCGCCACAGTGCAGGGCGACCCGCTTGCGGCGGCCCTGGCCGCGCTGCGCCGGCTGCTGCTGCGCGAACGGGGCGCGTACTGGACGTTCCTGGTGCACACCGGCACCCGCATCCTCGTCGGCGCCAGCCCCGAGCGGCACGTCAGCGTCGCCGACGGGCTGGTCGAGATGAACCCGATCAGCGGCACGTTCCGGCACCGGGGCGAGACGGTCGACCGGGCTGAGCTGCTGCGCTTCCTACACGAGGAGAAGGAGGTGGAGGAGCTGTACATGGTGCTGGACGAGGAGCTGAAGATGATGGCCGTGGTCGCCGAGCACGGCGGCCAGGTGGTCGGGCCGTACCTGAAGGAGATGGCGCACCTGGCGCACACCGAGTACCTGCTGGCCGGGCGCTGCTCCCGGGACGTACGCGACGTGCTGCGGGAGACCATGTTCGCGCCCACCGTCACCGGCAGCCCGATGGAGAACGCCTGCCGGGTGATCGCCCGGCACGAGCGCACCGGCCGGCGCTACTACGCCGGGGTGCTCGCACTGCTGGGCCGCGACGAGCAGGGCCGGCAGATGCTGGACGCGCCGATCCTGATCCGTACCGCCGAGATCTCCCCCACCGGCGCGCTGCGGGTGCCGGTCGGCGCGACGCTGGTCCGGCACTCGACCACCGCCGGGGAGGTGGCCGAGACGCACGCGAAGGCCGCCGGTGTGCTGGCCGCGCTGGGTCTCGGCCCGGACGCGCCGCGCTCCGCCGGCGAGCCGGCCGTCCGGTACGCCGACGACCCCGAGGTACGCGCCGCGCTGGCCGCCCGCAACGCCCCGCTGGCCCGGTTCTGGCTGGAGCAGCGGGAACCGGGCGCGCTCGCGCTGCGCGGGCTGGCCGGGCGCCGGGCGCTGATCGTCGACGGCGAGGACACGTTCACCGGCATGCTGGCCCACCAGCTCGGCGCGCTGGGCCTGGCGGTGACCCGCCGGGACTGGCCGGACCCGGGCCCGCTGGACGGCTACGACCTGGTGGTGGTCGGCCCCGGGCCGGGTGACCCGCGGGACGCGACCGCGCCGAAGATGGTGGCGCTGCGGACGCTGCTGACCGAGCTGCTCGCGTCGGGCCGGCCGACGCTCGCGGTGTGCCTGGGCCACCAGTTGCTCGCCGGGCTGCTGGGCCTGCCGCTGCACCGCCGCGACGCCCCGTACCAGGGGTTGCCGCGGGACGTGCCGGTGTTCGGGACGACCCGCCGGGTCGGGTTCTACGCCAGCTTCACCGCGCTCGCCGACGCCGACCGGGTGGCCGGCCCGTACGGCCCGGTCGAGGTGTCCCGCGACCCGGCCGACGGCGCGGTGCACGCGCTGCGCGGCGCGGGCTTCGCCGGGGTGCAGTTCCACCCGGAGTCGGTGCTGAGCCAGGACGGTACGAGGGTCCTGGCTGACCTGCTCGGGCATCTGCTCGACCGGCCGGCGCTGAGCGCGCATGGAGCGGCCGATCGCGGGTAGGGCTCTGGCGACCGGTGGTCCGGACGGGTTCGAGAGCCCCCGTCCGGCCACCGGTCGCCAGTCGGGTCAGCCGGCCATGCCCCGCTTCAGCGCGGCGCCCATCAGCACGGCCCGCTTGGCGGTGAGCGCGGTGGCCGCCAGTGCCACGTGGTCCGGTGCGACCTCACCGTTGTTGCTGGTGTGCGAGGCGCCGTACGGGTTGCCGGCGACGAACTGGCTCGGGTCGGTGTAGCCGGGGGTCACCACGATGCCGCCCCAGTGGTAGAAGACCGTGTACAGCGACAGCAGCGTCGCCTCCTGACCGCCGTGCAACGTCGCGGTCGAGGTGAACCCGCTGTAGACCTTGTCCGCGAGCGCGCCCGCTGCCCAGAGCGGGCCGGTGGTGTCGATGAACTGCTTGAGCTGGGCGGCGATCATGCCGTACCGGGTCGGCGAACCCATGATGACCACGTCGGCCCAGGACAGGTCGTCCGGCTGCGCCTCCATCACGTCCTGGGTCTCCAGCCGGTGCGCCTGCCAGCCGGAGTTGGAGCGGATCGCCTCGTCGGGCGCCAGCTCACGTACCTTGCGCAGACGCACCTCGGCGCCGGCCTCGCCCGCCGCCTCGACCGCCGCCTGCGCCATCTGGTAGGTGATGCCGGTCGCGCTGTAATAGATCACCGCGACCTTGACCTGGCCATCCATCAGACGTTCCCTCCTCGTTTCGGGTCAGCTCCGGCGACTACCCGTTACTTGTTCCGTCAAACTCCGGGCGTGGCATGCTCTCCGGGTGGAGATCCGCACCGCCACGCCGGCCGACTGGCCGCTGATCTGGCCGTTCCTGCGTGCGATCGTGGCGGCCGGCGAGACGTACACCTGGCCCCGGGACGTCACGGAGCAGCAGGCCCGCAGGCTCTGGATGCCGGCCCCGCCGGCGCGGACGGTGGTCGCGGTGGCGCCGGACGGCGCGGTGCTCGGCTCGGCCAAGCTGGCGCCCAACCAGGGCGGTCCCGGCGACCACGTGGCGAACGCCTCGTTCATGGTCGCCCCGGCCGCCGCCGGGCGCGGCGTCGGCCGGGCGCTGGCCGCGCACGTGCTCGACGCGGCCCGGGCCGACGGCTACCGCGCCATGCAGTTCAACGCCGTGGTGGCCACGAACACACGGGCCGTCGAGCTGTGGCGGTCGCTGGGCTTCGAGGTGATCGGCCGGGTGCCGGAGGGCTTCCGGCACCCCACCCGGGGGTACGTCGATCTGCTGGTCATGTACCGGCGCCTGGACTGAGCCGGCTCAAGATTTGCGCAAGTTCCGCCGGCAACCGCTGTACCGGCCCAGCTCACACGGGATGCTGGTCGAACCGGCGTCGGCCGCAGCGGCCGCCCCCACGCCGGGAACCTGAACGGGGGATCGCGCTGGTGTCGGCAGCGCCGCCGGCGCAGCGCGATCAGGGGCCGCGTTGTCGTACCCCGGGCCTACGCTGACGCCCGTGACCGTACGCCTCAACCGCGCCGAGGCGCTCGCGCTGCGCATGACCGGCCTGCTGTTGCGCCCGCACCCCACCACCCGCCCGCAGGGCGTCGCCGACGTGGTCGAGTGGTTCGGCGCCATGCAGGCGCAGGACGCGGCGAGCGGGCTGTGGTCGCTCGGCGTACGCCTTCCCGGCGCCACCCAGGACGACGTCCGCGCGGCGCTGGAGCGGCGCGAGGCGCTGCGCACCTGGCCGATGCGCGGCACCGTGCACCTGGTCCCGGCGCGCGACGCGCGGTGGATGCTGGAGCTGACCGGGGTGCGGACGCTTGTGGGCATCGCCGGTCGGTGGCGGCAGCTCGGGCTGACCGTCGCCGACGGCGAGCGGGCCTGTGACGTGCTGGGCGCGGCGCTGACCGGGGGCGGCCGGCTCACCCGCGCCCGATGCGTTGCCGCGTTGCGCGCCGCCGGGCTGGACACGGGCGATCAGCGCGGCTACCACCTGCTCTTGTTCACCAGCCTGCGCGGCGTCACCTGCATCGCCCCGCACGTCGGCACCGAGCAGACGTTCGCGCTGCTCGACGAGTGGGCGCCCGAGCCGCACCGCCCGGAGCGGGACGAGGCGCTGGCGTTGCTGGCGCACCGCTTCGTACGCGGCCACGGCCCGGTGAGCCGGCACGAGCTGGCCCGCTGGACCGGCCTGACCGTCACCGACGCGACCCGGGCGATCACGCTGGCCGGTGACCTGCTCGCCCCGGTCGAGGTCGACGGCGAGCCGGCAGTGGTCGACACCGCGCTGCTCGACGCGCCCCGCGCGCCGGTCGACGACCTGCACACGCTGCCCGGCTTCGACGAATACCTGCTCGGCTTCAAGGACCGCTCGCTGATGCTCGACCCGGCGCACGCCGCCGCCGTGGTCCCGGGCAACAACGGGGTGTTCCGGTCGACTGTGGTGCGCGGCGGGCGGGTGGTCGGCACCTGGACGCGGACGCTCGGCGCGAGGGCGGTGACGGTGAAGGTGCAGCAGCTCGTGCCGTTCGACGCCGCGCTGCGCGCCCGGGTGGACGCCGCGCTCAACGCTTACGCCCGCTTCCTCAGCCTGGAGCTGCGCCACTCCTGGTGACCACGCCCCGCGGACCGGGCACGCTGAGCGGAACGCCATGGGTGTCAAAGCGGTGCCGAAGCACCCATGGCGTTCCACTCAGCCCGATGAGGGGCGGGGGCGGATCAGTCGGCCAGCGCGCCGGCGGAGCGGCCCTCGTGCAGCGTCAGATTGCGGCCGCTGCCCGGGTCGAACAGGTGGATCTTCTCCAGGTTGAACCAGACCCGGCGGGACTCGCCCTCGCGTACCGGCGACTCCGCCGACAGCCGGGTGACCAGGTTCGACCCGGCGCCGGCGAAGTCCGCCGCACCCGTGTCGGCGGCCAGCTCCTCCAGCTCGGCGGCGGTGGCCCGCTCCCCCTCGACGGTGAAGTAGACGTACTTGTCCGAGCCCATCGACTCGACGATGTCCACCGGCGCCTCGAACTCCATGCCCCGGCGGCGGGTCTCGTCGTCGATCAGCGCCGCGTCCTCGAAGTGCTCCGGGCGGATGCCCAGGATCAGCTCCCGGGGCGCGTCGCCGCCTTCCAGCTCGCGGCGGATCCGGTCGCCGACCGGCACGTCACCGAGCGCGGTCCGCAGCCGGCCGTCCTCCACGACGGCGTGCACGAAGTTCATCGAGGGCGAGCCGATGAACCCGGCGACGAAGAGGTTGCGCGGGTGGTCGTACAGCTCCTGCGGCGGCCCGACCTGCTGCACCGCCCCGCCCCGCATGATGACCACCCGGTCGCCGAGCGTCATCGCCTCGGTCTGGTCGTGGGTGACGTAGACGGTGGTGGTGCCGAGCTGCTTCTGGAGCCGCGACACCACGGTGCGCATCTGCACCCGCAGCTTGGCGTCCAGGTTCGACAGCGGCTCGTCCATCAGGAACGCCTTGGGCTGCCGGACGATCGCCCGTCCCATCGCCACCCGCTGCCGCTGGCCGCCGGACAGGTTGGCCGGCCTGCGGTCCAGCAGCGCGGTCAGCTCCAGCACCTTCGCCGCCTCGTCGACCTTCTGGTTGATGGTCTCCTTGTCCATCTTCGCCAGCCGCAGCGGGAACGCCATGTTCTCCCGCACGGTCATGTTCGGGTAGAGCGCGTACGACTGGAAGACCATCGCGATGTCGCGGTCCCGGGGCGCCTTGTCGTTGACCCGCTCGCCGCCGATGCGCAGCTCACCGGAGCTGATGTCCTCCAGCCCGGCGATCATGTTGAGCGTGGTGGACTTCCCGCAGCCGGACGGGCCGACCAGGATCACGAACTCGCCGTCGGCGATCTCCAGGTCGACGTCCTGTACGGCGGTGGTCCCGTCCGGGAACCGCTTGCTCACCTTGTCCAGCACGATGTCGGCCATTGCTACCACCTATCCCTTGACTGCGCCGGAGGTCAGACCGGAGACGATGCGGCGCTGGAAGAAGAGCACGAACAGGATGATCGGCACGGTGATCACCACGGCGGCGGCGCAGATCGCCCCGGTGGGGTCCTCGAACTGCGACTCGCCGGTGAAGAACTGCAGCGCCACCGGGACCGTGCGGGACCGCTCGGTCGAGGTGAGCGTGATCGCGAACAGGAAGTCGTTCCAGCAGAAGATGAAGACCAGGATGGCCGTGGTGAACACGCCGGGCGCGGCCAGCGGGGCGATCACCCGCCGGAACGCCTGTCCCTGGGTGGCGCCGTCCATCTTCGCCGCCTTCTCCAGGTCCCACGGGATCTGCTTGAAGAACGCCGACAGCGTGTAGATCGCCAGCGGCAACGCGAACGTGATGTACGGCAGGATCAGTCCGGGCCAGGTGTCGAACAACCCGAGCTGCCGCTCGATCTCGAACAGCGGCGACACCAGCGACACCTGCGGGAACATCGCGATCAGCAGCGAGACTCCGACCAGCAGCTTCTTGCCGGGGAAGTCGAGCCGGGAGATCGCGTACGCGGCCATCGTCCCGAGCACCACGGCGATCGCGGTGGCGATCAGCGCGATGCCGATGGAGTTGACCAGGGCCCGGACGAACTGGTCGGTGTCGAAGATGGTCCGGTAGTTGTCGAGCGTCCACTCCCGCGGCCAGAACTTGCCGTCGGTGAGCGTGGCCGGGGTCTTGAACGACAGCGAGGCGATCCAGAGCACGGGGACCAACGCGAAGACGACGACCACGACGTCCAGCAGGCCCCAGCGCAGCTTCGCCCGCGTGGTGGTTTCCACTGCCATGTCAGCGCCTCTCCCCATCGTCGCTGCCCGGGGCAGCGGTGCCGAACAGCTTCACGAACACGAAGGCGATGATCGCCACGGTGATGAAGATCAGCACCGACATCGTGGAGCCGATGCCGAGGTTCAGGCCCCGGATCAGGTTGTTGTAGGCGAGCATCGACACCGACGACGTCTCGTTGCCGCCGTTGGTGAGCACGAAGATGTTGTCGAAGACGCGGAACGCGTCGAGCGTGCGGAACAGCAGCGCGACCAGGATGGCCGGCTTCATCACCGGCAGCATCACCTTGGTGAACCGCTGCCACGCCGTCGCACCGTCGGTGGAGGCCGCCTTGAGCAGGTCCTCCGGCACCAGCGCCAGCCCGGCCATCAGCAGCAGCGCCATGAACGGGGTGGTCTTCCAGATCTCCGCCAGCATGATGATCGCCAGCGAGCTGGCCCGCTCGGTCAGCGGGGCGCTGCCGTCGAACAGGTTCGCCAGGTAGCCGGTGCCGGGCGTCCAGGCGTACCGCCAGGAGAAGGCCGCGACCACCGTGACGATGCCGTACGGGATCAGCGCGGCGGTGCGGACGATGCCGCGGCCGACGAGCGTCCGGTGCATGATCAGCGCCAGGCCCATGCCGAGCACCAGCTCGACCGCGACGGTGACCACCGTGATCAGCGCGGTCACCCCGAACGCGGTCCACCAGAAGTCGTTGGTCAGCACGGTGACGTAGTTCTCCAGGCCGACGAACTCCCGCTCGTCGGGGAAGCGCAGGTCGAAACGCTGCAGCGACAGCCAGACCGAGTACAGAATCGGGTACGCGGTGACCAGCACCATGACCAGCGCGGCCGGCGCGCACAGCAGCAGGCCGAGGCGCCGCTCGGCGCGCTTGTTGTCACTCAGCGGGGCGCGGGAGCCGCGCCGGGACCGCTGCTCCGGTACGGCGGCGTGCCGGCCGCCGGGCTGCTCGGCCTCGGCCTCGGCGGCGGCCTGCGCGCCGGCCGGGGTGGCGTTCACGCTCATGGCAGAACCCCCTTGGACTCCAGCGCGTCGGAGATCGCCTTGCGCAGCTCGTCAGCGGTCTGCTCGGGCCGGATCGCCGACGGCGGCGACAGGATCGCCGACATCACCGTGGAGATGCTCTGGTACGCCGGGGTCAGCGGCCGCACCGCCGGCTCCTTCAGCTCCTCCAGGATGGTCTCCTTCATCGGGTACGCCTCGGTCATCTCCGGGTCGTCGTAGACGGCCTCGATGGTGGGCGGCACGCCGTCGTTGACGGCGGAGAACTTCTGGTTCTCGGCGTTACGCAGGCAGCGGGCCGCCTCGAACGACTCCTCCGGGTGCTTCGAGTAGGTGCTGACCGCCAGGTTGACCCCGCCGATGGTGACCTTGCTGGGGGTGCCCGGGTCGATGCCCGGCACCCGGGCCCACTTGACGTTCTTCGCCAGCTCGGGGTTGGCCTCCTGGAGCGCCGGATAGACGAACGGCCAGTTCACCTGGAACGCGCCCTTGCCGGACTGGAACTCCAGCCGCACCGGGTCCTCCAGCGCGTTGCTGAACGACGGCGAGGTCACGCCCGACGTGGCGAACTTCTTGAGCTGGTCGAGTGCGCGTACCGCGCCGGCGTCCATCTCCGCCTTCTTGCCGTCGTCACTGAGGATCTTGCCGCCGGCGCTCTCGGCGAGCGTGTTGTAGAGCACCACCAGGCCCTCGTACTGGGCGCCCATGGTCAGCACCTGGTACGGCTTGCCCTGCTCCTTGAGCTGCTGGGCGGTCGAGATCATCTCGTCCCAGGTCTTGGGCGGCTGCGACACCAGGTCGGACCGGTACCACAGCAGCTGCACGTTGGTGTTCTTGGGCGCGGCGTAGAGCTTGTCCTCGTACCGGGCGGTGTCCAGCGGGCCGCCCAGCGTGCCCTGCTCGACCTCGGCCTTGTCCTGGCCGGTCCACTCCCGGATCCACTTCGCGCTGGCGAACTCCTGGGTCCACGTGACGTCCAGGCCGAGCACGTCCATCCCGTTGTCCTGCGCGGCGAGCCGCCGCACCATCTGCACCCGCTGCTCGTCGGCCTCGCGCGGCAGCACCCGGTAGTCGATCCGGTACCGCCCCTGGGCCTGCGTGTTGCAGGTGTCGACGACCTTCTGCAGGTTCTGCTCCGGCGGGTAGTACAGGTTGATCGTGGGGACGCCGCCGTCGCCGCCGGTTCCGCAGGCGGCCAGCGGGGCCACCAACGCGAGCGCGGCGGCCGCTGCCGCCGCGCGTCCGGCCGGCCGCCGTGCGGCCGTGTCGGGGACTGTCGTCATCACCCTCCCCCTCTCTTCGGCGAAGATCCGGGGAGTGAGCCGCGCCCCGGTGCACGGCGAGACGACCGGGGCATCGGCCCGATCGCCCGACGCCCCGGGCGTGTCGTGCGGCTGAACGTGCCCGACCTGCGACGGAGCGAAACATCACGGACATGTGACGGCGACGGCACGAACCGGGCCGGGGCGATCGACACGTCGTCCCACGTAGTGAAACGGCGAGGCTACCCAGCGTCAGCGGTCTGCACTAGCGTGGGGCTGGCTCCGTAGCCGGCGCGTCGCCGTCGACGCCGATGCGCCTCCGGCCGTCCCCCATCGCCCGCCCGATCGGTTGGTTCTGACGGGAAGTGCCGTGCGCGCGTTCCCCGGTTGGGCAGGATTCCCCCGAGGAGGTGCCGTCGTGCAGGACACCCGCGCTCTCGCCCTGACGTTCGAGGTGAGCGGCCTGCCCCCGGTCAAGACCGAGGCCCTGTCCATCTTCGCCGCCGGGCACCGGCAGGCGACGAGGGTCCGCACCCTGCTCCAGGCCGCCTGCACGGCGGCCCAGCGCACCGGGTGGACCCCGCTGACCGGGCCGGTCGAGGTGGACCTGACCCTGCGCTGTCCGCCCGGGCACCGCACCTCCGACGCCAGCACGCTGCTGGGCGGCGTGTGCGCGGTGCTCCAGGACAAGAAGCGGGTCTCCAGCATCGGTCTCGCCCACCTCGGGGTGCTGGTCGACGTCGCGCTCTGGTCCGACGACCGGCAGATCCGCCGGCTGTCGTACGTCGAGGAGCCGGCGGAGGATTTCTCGTATCGGGTCCGGGTGTCGGCCGTACCGACGATGGTTTGACCGACGTCCGCGGTGGGGTACCGCGGACGACGAGGAAGGGAGTGCCGATGTCGGAGCCACACGTCACGCTCGATCCGAGCGGGCTCGACCCTGTGCAGCAGAAGCTGCGCGGCCCGCTTGAGGATCAGCTGACCTCGGCCCTCCAGGCGGCCGCCGACCGGGTCCGCGCCGGCTACGCGGGCGAGCCGGTGGAGGACGTCTGCCGTCGGTTGCTCGACGAGACCCGCTCCGGCCTGCACCCGGACATCGCGGCCGGCTTCCAGCCGGACATGGACGAGTTCTGCCGGGTGGCGGTGGCGATCGTGCGGGGCGAGCTGACCTGAGTCACCGACGTCACGAGAATTGAGTACCCGTACCGATGGCGGGGCCGCCCGCGGCGACGACAATTCTCCCCGTGCGAACTCGAATCATGGTCGTTCTTGCCGTCCTCGGGCTGGCCGGGCTGATGGCGACCACCGGTTGTTCCCTGCGGCAGAGCATCTGCGGCAGCGACGAGTACCCGGTGATCGCGGTCGGCCCGCAGGGCGGCAGCTCCTGCGTGCCGGACGGTGAGGAACCGACGCCGCCGTACGTGCGCTACCCGGAGGGCAAGGTGCCGAAGCACGTCGACGACGAGTGGGACGTCTACTGGCGTACCCACGGCATCGACGAGAACAACAACATCATCGACCGCTGACCCGTCGGCCCGCACCGGTCCCGCCGGTGCGGGCCGCGTCAGCTCCGCCGCACGTCGACCGAGACGACGTGCGTGCCGTCCGGGCGGTCGCCCTCCCCCAGCCGCACCGGCAGCCGGCCGCCCTCGGGCGGTCGCAGGCCGAGCCCGAAGCTGAGGTGCCCCTCGAAGTCGCCGGCCACGGCCCATCCGCGCAGCGTCGGGAAGCGGATGGCCGCCGGTGGCAGGTCCGCCGTACCGCCGCCGCGGGCGTCGTGCGCCTGGGCCGGCTCGAAACGCACCGACAGGTACGCCGTGCCGGGCAGCGCGACCGGTGCTCCACGCCCCTCGGTCACCACCTGCGGCACGTAGGCGACCTCGTAGGACGGTGTGGGTCCGCGGAAGGCGAACGTGATCCGGCTGAACCCCTCCGCCGGGTGGTCGCCGACGTCGACCGCCACCAGGACGGGCAGCGGTTCCCCGGGCGGCGGGGTGACCGGCACCCGTACCCGATGGGTCACCCGGGCGGGGCCGCCGGGCACCGCCCAGCCCCAGGTGACGCGCCAGGATCCGGCGGTCGACGCGGCCTCGGTCGGCACGGGCGGGGTGGGCGTGGCTTCCGGCGCATCGGTCCCGGCCGGCGCGGACGCCGCCGCGACCGTCGGGGTGGGCGCCGGGGACGCGCCGTCGTGGCCGGTCGCCGTGCAGGCCGCCGCGAACAGCACGACCAGGCCGGCGAGCAGCGGTACGCGCTGAGGTGTCATGACTCAGTGTCGCTCCGTGACCGGCCCGCGCACCAGAGGTGTCCCACCGGCAATCCGGGCGGCGGTGAGGGGTGCCGGACGGGTCAGGACCGGGTCCGCAACTCCCCGGTCCTGACCCCGGCCGTCCGGTTCGGTAGCGGTCTGCGCCGCGGGAACGCGGCAGGCGTGGCACGACGCCTTCCGCCGGGCTCCGCACGGCGAGCCGGTATGCCCGCACTCAGCTCCACGGTGCTCTTACCACCGGACTCCGGTGCGCCCCCGTCTCACCCCGACGAGACGTGGGCGCCGGCTCAGGTTAGGCGCGTCCGCGCAGGCCGGACAAGCGATGACCGGCGACCGCGCTTGTGATTGATGTCTATGCCGAATTGCGGCATGTCGGCGTAACGGGGTCAGCCGGTTTCGCGCTGTTCGACTTCGAGACGCGGACTGCGCCCGGCCGGTCGCGGCGGGACGGTCCGGGCCGCGACGGCCCCGGCGACGAGCGCCAGCGCGGCCACGTGCAGCGCCCGGATGCCCGCCGGGGCGGGGACGCCGGCCGCCGGCAGCGCGGGCATCAGCAGCGCGCCGAGCCCGGTGACCGCCAGCGCCACCCGCCAGAACACCAACGGGTTCGCCTCCGGCACGGGTTCGCGTACGCCACCGGTCCGCACGCCGCGGCGGGCCTCGGAGACGGCCAGGACGACCACCAGCAGCGCACCGGCGAGACCGGCCACCACGTCCACGAACCGGTACCAGTACACGCCGGTCACGGCGTGGAAGTCGGCGATCCCCAGCAGCCGGGGCAGCCGCTCGCTGTCGCTGACCCGGTCCCACGCCACGTGGCTGAACGCGCCGATGAGCACCGAGCAGACGGTGACCTGCCAGGGGTGGCGTACCCGGGCCAGGCTCGCGTACCAGGGCCAGCCGAACAACCGCTGCCCGGGCAGGTGCACCGCAATGCCGGCGATCACGCGGCGCACCACCCAGGCGTACACGAGAGCGACCGGCAGGCACCACCAGAGCAGGCCGCCGAGCGTATGCGTGCGCAGGTTCTGGGCCGGCGCCGTGCCGGTGAACAGGTACGCGACGTCCGGCGCCACCGCGCCGGTGCACAGCGCCACCCCGTCGAACCAGCCCGGCCGCCACAGCTTCAGCGGCAGCACCGGCGCCAGGTGCGACGGGAAGGTCAGCGGCACGTCCCGGACGTTACCGGCCCGGTCAGAAGTGGTGGACCAGGTCGGGGAACGCGGCCAGCCGGATCACCCACTGGTCGGACGGGTCCAGCTCGTCGTGCTCCAGGACCCACGTGTTCTCGTTCGGGATGAAGACCGCGTTCATCCCGGCCGCCCGCGCGGGCAGGATGTCCGAGCGCGGCGAGTTGCCGATCATCCAGGCGGCGGCCGGGTCGAAGGCGTGCTCGCGGGCCAGCCAGCGGTAGGTGTCCGCGTCCTTCTCCGGCACGATGTGCGCGGCGCGGAAGTGGTGCAGCAGCCCGCACGCGTCCAGCTTGCGCTGCTGCTCCTCGCGCTCGCCCTTGGTCAGCAGCAGCAGCTCGTGCCGCCCGGCCAGGTCGTCGAGCGTCTCGGCCACGCCCGGCATCAGCTCCACGTGGTGCCCGACCAGCGCCGCGGCGAGCTGCTCGATCTCGGTGCGCTCCCGCGCGGTGGCCGGACGCTCGCGCAGCTTCTCCAGGCACTCGCCGAGGCTGCGCAGGAAGACCTTGCTGCCGTAGCCGTGCGCAACGGCGTTCGCGCGCTCGATGTCGTCGAGCACCGCGCGGATCCGGGCCCGGTCCAGCGTGGGGTGGTCGAGCCAGGTGAGGAAGTCGTCGATGACGCGCTCGAACAGGACGTTGTTCTCCCAGAGCGTGTCGTCGGCGTCGAAGACCAGCACGGCGGCGTCCCGGCGCGACGGCATCGCGTCCCCCTCCCCCTCGCGGACCTCGCACACCGTACTGTCCGACCGCCGGACGGGCCACGCGGATTATCCGGTCGGCGGCCCGTTACCGGCGGCTACCCGACTGCGGAATCCCTGGTCCGACGGCATGCTTCGGCCATGACGATCTCACCCGATCATCCACCTGGACGACGGCGCCGGCGGCGCGCCGCCGTCGCGGTGGCCGCGACGCTCGCCGTCGCGGGCGCGGCGCTGCCGGGATCCCCGGCGCTGGCCGTCAACGCCTCACACACCACAGAGGTCGGCACCAACCCGGTCGACTGGACGCCGCACGCGCTGGACGGCACCGTCCACCGCATCCTCCAGATCGGCACCCGCGTGTACGTGGCAGGCACGTTCACCAAGGTGCGCAACGCCGGCCAGTCGGCCCAGCTGGCGATGCCCCGGCTGGTGGCGCTGGACGCGACCACCGGCCGGATCGACACCACGTTCCGGCCGCAGGTCAACGGCGCGGTCAAGGCGCTCGCCGCCGCGCCGGACGGCCGCTCGCTCTACATCGGCGGCGCGTTCACCACTGTCAACGGCACGGCGGCGTCCCGGCTGGCCCGGATCGACGCGGCCACCGGCGCCCGGGTCGCCGGTTTCACCACGCCGGCGCTGAACAACCAGGTGAACGACGTACGCCTGGTCGGCAACCGGCTGATCGTCGGCGGCGCGTTCCAGACCGTCGGCGGGGTGACCCGGCGTGCCCTGGCGGCGGTGAACGCCACCACCGGGGCGGCCGACGCGTCGGTCAACCTGAACCTGGCCGGCCCGCGCAAGACCACGTCCGGCGCCACCGCGCCGGTGAAGGTCGAGGCGCTGGACGTCTCCGCCGACGGCACCCGGCTGGTGTTCGCCGGCAACTTCAGCACGGTGGCGGGGGTGGCCCGGCACCAGCTGGCGGTGGCGAACCTGTCCGGCGCGGGCGCCACGCTCTCCGGCTGGGCCACCGACCGCTACCAGCCGCAGTGCGCGCGGTCGATGCCGTCGTACCTGCGCGGGGTGGACATCTCCCCGGACGGCACCTGGTTCGCGGTGGTCACCACCGGCGCGGCGTTCCCCGGCACGCTCTGCGACGCCGCGGCACGCTTCGAGTTCGGTACGGCCACCGGCGGCAAACAGCCGACCTGGGCCAACTACACCGGCGGCGACACGCTGCTGTCGGTGGCGGTGACCGGCACGGCGGTCTACGTCGGCGGGCACCAGCGCTGGCTGGACAACCCGCAGGGCCGCAACTCGGCCGGCCCGGGCGCGGTGTCCCGGCCGGGCATCGGGGCGATCCACCCGACCACGGGCAAGGCGCTGCCCTGGAACCCGACCAAGGACCGCGGGGTGGGCACCGGCGAGCTGTACGCCACCGACCGGGGTCTGTGGGTCGGCAGCGACACGGTGACGGTGGCCGGCGAGTACCACGCCCGGCTGGCGTTCCTGCCGCTGCCGTGAGCGTGCGGGGCTCGGCGGGGCTTCCCGTCGCGCCCCGCGCGTCAGCGACGCAAGGTGAGGGTTCGGCCGCGTCAGCGACGCAAGGTGAGGGTTCGGCCGCGTCAGCGGCGCAAGGTGAGGATCAGGTCGGCGACCAGCGCGGTCCACCCGGTCTGGTGCCAGGCGCCCAGGCCGGCGCCGTTGTCGCCGTGGAAGTACTCCGGGAAGCAGATCAGGTCGCGCCAGTCCGGGTGCGTCTGGAACAGCTGGGCGGCCCCGTAGATCGGCCGCCGACCCCAGCCGTCGCGGGTGAACAGCGAGATCAGCCGCGCGGACAGGTCGTCGGCGATCTCGTCGAGCGTGCGCTTCACGCCGGACCGGGTCGGGTACTCGACCTGGAGGTCGTCGCCGAAGAACGCGGCGTAGTCGCGCAGCGCGCTGATCAGCAGGAAGTTCGTCGGCATCCAGATCGGGCCGCGCCAGTTGGAGTTGCCGCCGAACAGGCCGCTGGTCGACTCGGCCGGCTCGTAGCCGACGCTGAACTCCTGCCCGCCGAGCGTGACGGTGAACGGCTTGTCCAGGTGGGCCCGGGACAGCGTGCGCAGCCCGTACTCGGAGAGGAACTCGTCGGTGTCGAGCATCCGGGCCAGCAGCCGTACCACCTGGTCCGGGGCGACCATCGACAGCAGCCGCTGCTGACGGCCGTCGGGCCCGATCCGGCGGGCGCCGATCACCTCGGCGTACTCGGGGCGGTTGGTGAGGAACCAGCGCAGCCGGGCGCCCAGCTCGGGCAGCCGCCGCATGGTCCGGGCGGTGAGCCGGGTGACGGCTGCGAGCGGCAGCAGCCCGACCACCGAGCGCACCTTCAGCGGCACCTTCGTCCCGTCGGCCAGGCGCAGCACGTCGTAGAAGAACGCGTCCTCGGCGTCCCACAGCCCCTGGTGGTACGCCGCCGCGGCGATGTACGCGAAGTGCTCGAAGAACTTGGTGGCGGTGTCCACGTACGCACGGTCGTGCTCGGCCAGCACGATCGCCATGTCGAGCAGGTTGAGCGCGTACATGGCCATCCAGCCGGTGCCGTCGGACTGCTCCAGCACCCCGGCGACCGGCAGCGCGGCCGAGCGGTCGAACGGGCCGACGTTGTCCAGCCCGAGGAAGCCGCCCTCGAAGACGTTGTTGCCGCCGGTGTCCTTGCGGTTGACCCACCAGGTGAAGTTGAGCAGCAGCTTGTGCATCACCCGGGCGAGGAACTCGTGATCCCGGGAGCCGTCGATCTCGAAGACCTTCAGCGCGGCCCAGGCGTGCACCGGCGGGTTCACGTCCCCGAACGCCCACTCGTACGCCGGGATCTGCCCGTTGGGGTGCAGGTACCACTCGCGCAGCAGCAGGAGGATCTGCTCCTTGGCGAAGCCCGGGTCGACCCGGGCGATGGTGACGCAGTGGAAGGCCAGGTCCCAGGCCGCGTACCAGGGGTACTCCCACGGGTCCGGCATGGAGATCACGTCGAAGCTGTTCATGTGCCACCAGGCGCTGTTGCGCCCGTGCCGGCGGCCGGACGGCGGGGGCGCGGAGCCGGGGTCGCCGGCGAGCCAGCGTTCGACGTCGAAGTGGTAGAACTGCTTGCCCCACATGAGCCCGGCGATGGCCTGGCGCGCGACCAGGGCCTCGTCGGCGGTGGCGGCGGCCGGGATGACGCTGTCGAAGAACCGGTTCGCCTCGGCCCGGCGCGCCCAGAGCACGGTGTCGAACCCGTCGCCCAGGTCGGCCGGGGCGGGTGGCGCGGCGGCCGGCGGCGGCGCGGTACGGGTCAGCCGCAGCCGGATCTGCCGCTGCTCGCCAGCCGGTACGTCCAGCACGTAGTGCAGCGCGCCCTTGGTGCCGGTGCGGTCCGGGTTGACGGTGGCCGCGCCGGCCACGACGTGGTCGTTGATGCCGTCCTTCGGGTACGCCGACCGCCCGGGTAGCCCCCAGAGCCGCTCGGCGTTGGTCTCGTTGTCGCACAGCAGCGGCACCGGGTCGCCGTCGCCCTCCAGCAGGATCTGGCCGAGCACCCAGTGGTCACCGACGAGCCGGGCGCCGCCCCGCTCCCCGGCCTCCTCGCCGGTCAGCTTCGGCATCCGGTCGGTGCCCGGCAGGCCCCACGCCCAGGTGTTGCGGAACCACAGCGTCGGCAGCACGTGCAGCGTCGCGTCCTCGTCGCCCCGGTTCGCCACTGTGACCAGCACGCACATGTCCGTCGGCGACGCCTTGGCGTAGTCGACAGTCACCGCCCAGTACCTGTCGTCGTCGAAGATGCCGGTGTCCACCAGCTCGTACTCGGTGTCGTCCCGGCCGCGCAGCGCGTTCACCGCGACCAGCTCGTCGTACGGGAAGGCGGCCTGCGGGTAGTGGTAGCGCCAGCGCATGAAGGAGTGCGTCGGCGTGCTGTCGAGGTACCACCAGTACTCCTTGACGTCCTCCCCGTGGTTGCCGCCGTCGCCGCCGAGGCCGAACATCCGCTCCTTGAGGATCGGGTCGCGCCCGTTCCACAGCGCGAGCGCGAAGCAGAACGTCTGCCGGTCGTCGCAGACGCCCGCCATGCCGTCCTCGTTCCACCGGTACGCTCGGGACCGCGCGTGGTCGTGGGGGAAGTAGTCCCACGCCGTGCCGTGTTCGCTGTAGTCCTCCCGGACCGTCCCCCACGCCCGCTCGGACAGATAGGGGCCCCATGCGCGCCAGTCCTGCTCCCCGGCGTCGGCCTGGGCGAGCCGGTGCCGCTCGGGGTCGGGGGACGCGGAGGTCGACCGGTCGGTGATCACTGGCACATCTTCGACGCCGCCGGGGTACATCTCCACAGCGGCCATTGTCGCCGTGGCATGTCACACCTCGCTGCCGGTGGAGGAAAGTTGATCGACATCCGTTTCGGGCCGCGGGTCTGCGGCGAGCTGTCCGCCGCCGCCGCGCGGGAATGGCTGGTCACGGACGGGCGCGGCGGGTACGCCATGGGCACCGTCGCCGGACTGCGTACCCGCCGGTATCACGGGCTGCTCGTGGTGGCCGGTGACACGCCGGCGTCCCGCAAGGTGGGACTCGTGAGCCTCGACCCGGCGGTGACACTGCCGTCGGGGCGGCAGGTCCGCCTCGGCGCGCACGAGTGGTCCTCCGGCGTGGTCGACCCGCGCGGCTTCGAGCTGCTGGAGCGCTTCGACCTGGCCGACGGGGTGCCCCGCTGGCGCTGGCGCATCGGCGACGTGGTGATCGAGCGGGAGATCGCCATGACGTACGGCCGTTCCTGCGTGGCGGTGGTGCACCGGCTGATCTCCGGCGGCCCGGTGCGGCTGGACCTGGCCGCGGCCTGCACCTGGCGCGACGCGCACGGCGAGCGGCGCGCCGACGGCCCGGCGCCCCGGCTGGAACCGGCGGCCGGCGGCGCGGTGATCGACGGCGCGTACCGCCTGGCCGGGCCGGACTGGACCCCGGAGGGGCAGTGGTGGCACGGGGTGCGCCACCGGACGGAGGCCGAGCGCGGCCTGCACCCGGACGAGGACCTCTGGTACGCGGGCCGGTTCACCGGCGCGCTCGACGAGCCGGGCGCGACCGTGTCGGTGCTGGCCTGGGCGGACGAGCTGGCCGAGGAGCCGCCACCGGCGACCGCCGTGGTCGAGGCGGCCCGGCGGCGCAGCCGTGCGGTGGTCGCGGCGGCGGAACCCGGCGACGCGGTCGAGGCGACGCTCGCGCTGGCCGCCGACGCGTTCGTGGTACGCACCGCCACCGGCCCCGACGTGGTCGCCGGCTACCCCTGGTTCGGGGCCTGGTCGCGGGACACGATGATCTCCTACGAGGGCCTGTTCCTGTGCACGAACCGGGCCGACGAGGGCCGGGACCTGCTGCGGGCGTACGCGGCCACGCTGAACGAGGGCATGCTGGCGAACACGGCCGACACCGGCCGGGTCGAGTACAACACCGTCGACGCGACGCTGTGGTTCCTGCACGCGGTCCACCGCCACGTCACAGTCACCGGCGACACCGACCTGGGCGACGAGCTGCTGCCCGCGCTGCACGGCGTGGTCGAGGCGCACGTGGCGGGCACCCGGTACGGCATCGGCGTCGACCCGGCCGACGGGCTGCTGGCCCAGGGCGGCCCGCCGGACGTGGCGCTCACCTGGATGGACGCCCGGGTGTACGGGGTGCCGGTGACCCCGCGTACCGGCAAGCCGGTCGAGGTCAACGCGCTGTGGATCAACGGGCTGGCCGGGCTCGCCGAGCTGACCGAGCTGGCCGGACGCGACGCCGCCGGGCTGCACGCCCTGCACCACCGGGCCACCACCGCATTCCGGGAGCGGTTCCCCGCCCCGGCCGGCTGGCTGCACGACGTGGTCGACGCCCCGGCGCCCGCGTACCCGCTCGGCGGGGCCGCGCACCACGACGACGACCTGCTGCGTCCCAACCAGCTGCTCGCCTGGTCCCTTCCGCACGCCCCGCTGGAGCCGGACGAGGCCACGCTACGACGGATCACCGAGGCGCTGTTCACCCCGCTCGGACCGCGCAGCCTCGCCCCGGACTCCCCCGGCTACACCGGACGGCACCGGGGCGGGCCCGCCGAGCGGGACTCCGCGTACCACCAGGGCACCGTCTGGCCGTGGCTGACCGGGCCGCTGCTGGACGCGTACCGCCGGGCCGGGCTGCCCACCGACGACCTGCTGGTGGGGCTCGTGGGCCACCTCGCCGAGGACGGCCTGGGCTCGGTGAGCGAGACAGCCGACGGCGCGGCGCCGCACGCGGCCACCGGATGCCCGTTCCAGGCGTGGTCGGTGGCCGAGCTGCTACGCGCCCGGCGGATGCGCCGGTAACGCGTTACAGACCGGCAACCGGCGCGTCGCCGCCGGTTATCGACCCCTCGGCAGGATGGGCGGCGACCCCACCCGGCACCGCGGCGACGCCGCCGGGGTGGGGACGCCACAACTCAAAGGGGGCCGCGTGTCAGCTGACGCCGAAGTGATCGACATCCAGCCCGCCCGGCGCCTGCGGTTGCTGCTGCTCTCCTGGGAGTACCCGCCGGTGCTCGTCGGTGGCCTCGGCCGCCACGTCCACGCGCTGTCAGTGGCGCTTGCCGCCGCCGGGCACGAGGTCACAGTCGTCACCCGCCACGCCGAGGGCGCTCCCCTGGAGGAGTACGCCGACGGCGTCCGCGTCGTCCGCGCCGCCGAAGATCCGGTCCGGTTCCCGCTCGCCACCGATTCGCTGCTGGCCTGGACGATGGCGTTCAACCACACCCTCACCCGGGCCGCGCTGCGCGCCGCCTCCTCCGGCACCTACGACGTGATCCACGCCCACGACTGGCTGGTCGCGCACACCGCCGTCACGCTGGCCGAGCACCTGGACGTGCCGCTGGTGACCACCATCCACGCCACCGAGGCGGGCCGGCACCAGGGCTGGCTGCCGGAGGAGATGAACCGCACCATCCACGGCGTCGAGCACTGGCTGAGCAACGCCTCCGGCCGGGTGATCGCCTGCTCCGGGTACATGCGTGACCAGGTGGCCCGGCTGTTCGGCGTACCGGCCGGACGCATCGACGTGGTCGCCAACGGCGTCGACGACCGGGCCTGGCGGGCGCGGCCGCACGCGGTCGCCTCCGCCCGGGCACGCTTCGCCGCGGGCGGGCCGCTCGTCGGGTACGCCGGTCGGCTGGTCTACGAGAAGGGCGTGCAGCACCTCGTGCACGCCGTGCCGCACCTGGCGAAGCGGCACCCCGGCCTGCGGGTGGTGATCGCCGGGGACGGGCCGTACCGCGACGAGCTGGTCGACCAGGCGCGGCGGCTGCACGTGGGAGACACGGTCCGGTTCGCCGGTTTCATGGACGCCACCCAGCTTCCCGCGGTGCTCGCCGCCACCGACGCCACGGTGATCCCCAGCCTCTACGAGCCGTTCGGCATGATCGCGCTGGAGGCGGCTGCGGCCGGAGCGCCGCTCGCTGTGGCGCGTACCGGCGGGCTGGCCGAGATCGTCGAGCCCGGCGTCACCGGGGTGACGTTCCCGCACGGCGACCCGGACGCGCTGGCCGGCGCCGTCGACCGGCTGCTCGGCGACGAGGTCTTCGCCCGGCGGGTGGCGCGCAAGGCGCGCAGCATGGTCAGCCGGCGCTACACCTGGTCGGCGATCGCCGCCCGGACCGCCGCCGCCTACGCCACCGCCCGCCGCGACCACGACGCGTTCCAGACCCGCCGGGCCACCGCCCTGCTGGCCGGTGACCGGTCCCCGATCGCCGTCCCCGAGGGGAACCTGCTCGCCGGCGCGGCGAGTTAGGAACAGGACGCGCTGACATGCGATAGGTACCGTCCGATCCGTTGGCTATTGTGGACCACTGACCAGCGGTGAGGAGTGCGGTGCAGGAGGTAGTGATCGCCGGGCGGTACCGCCTGCTCGAACTGGTCGGCCGCGGCGGGATGGGCCAGGTCTGGCGGGCGCGCGACGAGGAGCTGCAACGCGAGGTCGCGGTGAAGCAGGTCGTGCCGCCGAACTGGCTCGCCGAGAACGAGCAGGACGAGCTGCGCGCCCGTACGCTGCGCGAGGCGCGGACGTCCGCGCGGCTCAACCACCCCAACGTGGTGCGGGTCTACGACGTGGTCCGGGTCCAGGGCGAACCCTGGCTGATCATGGAGTACGTCCCGTCGCGCTCGCTCCAGGAGATCATCGAGACCGACGGGCCGCTGCCGCCCGGCCGGGCCGCCGAGATCGGCCTGTCGGTGCTCGCCGCGCTGCGCGCCGCGCACGACGCCGGGGTGCTGCACCGGGACGTGAAGCCCGCGAACGTGCTGCTGGCCCGGGACGGGCGGGTGCTGCTCACCGACTTCGGGCTGGCCGTGTTCCAGGGCGGCGACGGCGCGATGACCCGGCCCGGCCTGGTCCTCGGCTCCCCCCAGTACGTCGCACCGGAGCGGGCCGCCGAGGGTGTGTCGAGCGTCGAGGCGGACATGTGGTCGCTCGGTGCCACGCTGCACGCCGCGGTGGAGGGCCGCTCCCCGTACGCCCGCAGCACCGCGATGGCCACGCTCGCCGCGCTCGCCACCCGGCCGCCCGACCCGGCCCCGCACGCCGGCCCGCTGGCGCCGGTGCTGGCCGGGCTGCTGCGGCGCGATCCGCGTACCCGCCTGGGGCACCGCGAGACGGCCCGCCTGCTCGGCGTCGCCGCGGTGTCGGAGGCCGACGCGGAGGCCGCCGGCTCTGCGGGCCGTACCACCGCTGCGTCGTCCGACCGGCCGGCCGGCGGCCGCGATGCCGACGTCCCGGCGGGTGACGAGCCGGGGTCACCGGGGAACCCGGCGGCTCCGGGCGGCATCTACCCGGACCTGATGCCGCCGGCCGCCGCCGCCCGCGCGTGGAGCCGGGCGGCGAAGCGCAGCGAGTGGGCCCCGCCCGCCGAGGGCGACCGCGCGCCACCATCCGGGGACGCGGCCGGCGCGGCTGGTCCGGCCGGTCCCTCCGGTACAGCCGGGCGCTCCGTCCCGGCCGCCCGCGCGGAGGCAGGGAGGACGTCGTCCCCGGCCGGCGGCTCGGGGGCGGTCGGGCGCGTGGACGCAGGCGGTCCCCCGTCCCCGGGCAGCCGGTCGGATGCGATCAGCCGTCCGGACGCGAACGGCGGCTCGGGTGCGGTCGGCGGCTCGGGTGTCATCGGCGGCCCGGCCGCGGCCGATGGCTCGGGTGCGGCCGATGGCTCGGGTGCGGTCGGCGGCTCGGGTGCGGTCGGCGGCTCGGGTGCGGTCGGTCGCTCGGCGGCGGTGGGCCGGGCGGCGCCACCGGGCCGCGCCCGGACCGGTGACCCGGAGCGGAGCCGGACCGGTGACCCGGAGCGAGGCCGCACGGGTGAGCCGGAGCAGGGCGCCCCGGACGCGACCCCGGACCCGCGCCGGAGCGGGCCGGCCCGCCCGGGTCCGATCAGCCTCGGCCCCACCGTCCTCACCAGCTTCGTCGACCCGGGCAGCCCGGCCGGCCCCGAGTCGGCGCCCCGCGCCGACGCCCTCAGCCCGGTGCACATCGTCGGCCACGGCGCCGCGCCGGTCGCCAAGCCTCCGCCGGTCGCCCACAGCGGACCGGTCGACAGCGGCGCGGTACATCCCGCCCCGCCCCGGCCCGCCGGGGTACCCCGCCCCGCCGATCCCCCGCTCACCTCCGGGGACGGGAACCCGCTGCACCGCTGGGGACTGGTGCTGGGAGCCGTGCTGCTGGCCGTGGTGACGGGTGTGGGCACCGCGCTGGCGATCACCAGTGGTCGCGACGAGACGCCGCAGGCGGGCAGTTCCACCGAGGCCGTCGCCCGCCCCTGGGACCGCCCGCCCGGGCCGGGCGTGCCGCCTCCGCCGTTCCCCTGCGTCCGGCCCGACGTGGCTGGCACGCCGGTCCGCAAGGGGCCGCCACCGGACGACCCGCCGGTGACCGTTCCGACCGGCTGGGTCTGGCCCGCCGACACCGGCGGCTTCCGCATCGCCCTGCCCGCCGGCTGGCTGCAACTGCGCTCCGGCGACACCACCTGCTTCCAGGACCCGGAGACGCGGCGCATCCTGGGCGTCGAGCCGTACCCGGGCGGTGATCCGGTGGGCCGGCTGAAGTCGTCCGAGCGGGATCTGACCTCGGCCGGCCGGCTGCCGCATTACCAGAAGGTCCGGCTGGAGTCCGACGGTCCCGGCGCGGCGTGGGAGTGCCGCTGGACCGCGCCCTACGGGGAACGGATGCGCGCGTTGCGTGTCCTGCCCGGCGAACGGGCCGGCTGGACGCTCGGCTGGACCACCTCCGACGCCGACTGGCCCGCCGCCTCGAAACAGTTCGCCGTCATCCGCGCGAGCCTCGGCACGGTCCGGCCCACCCGTACCGCGGGCTGATGCGGCGGCCGCGGCGCGCCTTCCCCAGTGGACCGTCCGGCTGATGCCCCGCTGTCACACGGGCTGACTACAGTGGCGTAGTTTTCTGGATCAAGATCTTCGGGAAGGGCGAGCCGAGATGATGGGACCGTCCCACGCGCTCTCGGGCGCGGCGGCGTGGCTGACCGGCTCCTGGGCGATGGCCCAGTTCGCGGACTACCACCAGACACCGCTGGCCCTGGCGGTGGGCACCGCGGTCTGCGCCGGTGGGGCGCTCTTCCCCGACCTCGACCTGTCCGGGAAGGTCACCCGCAACCAGGGCGGCGCCACCGTGGCCCGCACGTTCGGTGTGGTCAGCCTCTTCGTCGCCGAGGTGATGGAGAAGATCTCGCTCGGCGTCTACTACGCCACCAAGCTCAGCAAGGATCCCCGCCGCAACAACGGGCACCGCACGCTGACCCACACCATCCCGTTCACCGTGCTCGTCGGCTGGGGCACCACCGCGCTCTGCGCCCACTACGGCAAGTGGGCGGTGGTCGGCATCCTCTTCTTCATGATCGGCCTGGCGCTGCGCGGGCTGTTCGACCAGTGGGCCGAGCGCGCCGGCTGGGTGGTGGTCACGCTGGTGTCCGCCGCCGCGGCCTGGTTCACGTTCGCCAACCTGCCCGGCGACCGGGGCTATCCGATGATCGGGCTCGCCGTCGGCGTGGGCTGTTTCGTGCACATCCTCGGCGACATGATCACCCGGGCCGGGGTGCCGATCCTGTGGCCCATCCCGATCAAACGCCGGATGTGGACGATGATCGGCCTGCCCAACAAGATCGCCCTGCGTACCGGCAGCAAGGCCGAGACGGTGGTGCTGCGCACCGCGATGACGATCCTGGCCGTGCTGGCCGCGGTGGGGCTGGTCGCCCCGTCGGTGCTGCAGCGCTTCGACATCCAGGTGTAGGTCAGCCCGCCTCGGCGCGTACCGGGCGGGCGGTGGCCGTCCGGCGCCGGATCAGGCAGGCGGTCCAGCCCACGCCGCGGGCGGTGAGCGCGTACGCCGCCGTCGGCGGGAGGACCAGCAGCGCGGCGATCCCGGCCACCAGCGGCACCCGGGCGCCGGGCACGTCCGTGGCGACCGCCACCGCGGCTGCGTACCCAGCGGCCAGCACGACCGCGACGAGCCCGGCGAACGCGAGCGCCGGACCGGTCCGCCGCCTGCCCGCCGCCTCACCGAGCGCGACGGCCGGCGCGAACAGCAGCGGCAGCGCGGCCACGCCGAGCAGCGCCGCGATCAGCACCAGCAGCGGCCCGGCCAGCGGGCCACCCGGGTCGGCGCCGGTGACCAGCGCGTACGCCAGCAGACCGAGGTAACCGGCGACCGCCTCCGCGACGACGACGAGCCAGGCCGCCGTGGCTCCGGCGAGATGACGAGCGACAGTGGTGCCCACGTTGTCCCCTCCCCCGTGCGGACGGCGCCCGTCCCATGGGAACGGTAGCGCCCGGGGTGGCAGCAGGAAGGGGCCACCCAGCATCACTCTGGGTAGGGAAGCAGGCATCGTCGATCACCCGGGCGGACGATCGACGACACGCTAATGCGCATTAGTGCCGAGGTTCGCCTACTGTCGCTCGCCCGGTCGGCCCTTGTCAAGATCCCCGCCCGAACAGCTGCCAGAGAGAGTCGAGCGCGGCTACTAATGCGCATTACTCCAGGGAGTTCATCGAACGGAAATCTTCCGGCCACCCCTTGACAGGACGCCGGGACAGCAGAGAGGCTCCATCCCGACCCGATCGCTAATACGCATTAGCGGAAGTGGAAGGACCGACGTGACCCCTCCCCCCAGGCGTGTCACCCAGCGTGACATCGCGCGAATGGCCGGCGTCAGCCAGGCGACCGTGTCGCTGGTGCTCAACAACCGCACCGACGCCGACGTCCGGATCGCGCCGGAGACACGGGACCGGGTGTTGCAGGTCATCGCCGAGACGGGGTACGCCGCCGACCCGGCCGCCCGCCGCCTCGCCTCCGGGTTCAACCGGATCATCGGCGTCTTCACCTACGAGCCGGCCTTCCCCAGCGGCAGCCGGGACTTCTTCCACCCGTTCCTGCTCGGCATCGAGGAGTACGCCGAACGGGTCGGCTGCGACCTGCTGCTGTTCACCAGCGCCCCGGTGGTGGACGGCCGGCGGCGCATCTTCCACCAGGACAACCGGCTGCGGCTGGCCGACGGATGCATCCTGCTCGGCCGGGAGATCGACGGCGCGGAGCTGCTCCGGCTCAACCGCGACGGGTTCCCCTACGTCGCCGTCGGGCGCCGCGACGACGCCGGCGGGCCGGTGCCCTACGTCGGCGCCGACTACGCCAGCGCGGTCCACCGGCTGGCGGAGCGGGCGCTGGACCTGGGGCACCGGCGCCTGACGTACGTGGGCATGGGCACCGCGGCCGAGTCCTCGCACGACCGGCGCAGCGGTTTCCACGCCGGCGCGGCCGGCGCGGAGAGCGCCCGCCAGATCACCGCGACGGCGGAGACCGCCGACGCCACAGTGGACGACCTGCGGGCCGACGGCAGCACCGTCGCCTTCGTGGAGGACTTCGCCACCGCTGTCGCGCTGGAGTCGGCCGCCCGCCGCAAGGGACTGACGGTGCCCGGTGGCCTGTCCGTCGTGACACTCGGCGACCCGACCGTCCCGGTGCCCACCGACATCACGTTCACCGGGTTCCGCATCCCGCGCGAGGAGATGGGCCGCCAGGCCGTCGAGGTGCTGACCGGCGTCATCGACGGCAGCGCCGGCGGCCTCCAGCAACGGCTCCTGCCCTGCGAACTCGTCGAGGGCGACACCCTCGGCGTCCCTGGATCGGCGGCCGACCGGCGCTGACACGCCCGGCCGCGCAACTGGAAGGAAGCAAGTGGTACTAATGCGTGCGGACGTCCTCGTCGTCGGGGGCGGACTGGGCGGTGTCGCCGCGGCGCTGGCCGCGGCCCGTGCCGGCCGGTCCGTCATCCTGACCGAGGAGTTCGACTGGCTCGGCGGGCAGCTCACCAGCCAGGCGGTCCCGCCGGACGAGCACTCCTGGATCGAGCAGTTCGGCGCCACCGCGAGCTACCGGGAGCTGCGCGACGGCATCCGCGACTACTACCGCCGCCACTACCCGCTGACCGAGCGGTCCCGGGCGTGGACCGACCTGAACCCGGGCGCCGGCTGGGTGAGCCGGCTCTGCCACGAGCCCCGCGTCGCGGTCGCCGTCCTGGAGCAGATGCTCGCGCCGTACCGGGGGTCCGGGCGGCTGACGGTGCTGCAGCCGTACCGGCCGGTCGCGGCCGAGACAGACGGCGACCGGGTCACCGGCGTGACGCTCGCCCACCGGGACCGCGACGAGCGGATCGAGGTGGAGGCGCCGTACGTCCTGGACGCCACCGAGACCGGTGAGCTGCTGCCGCTGACCGGCACCGAGTACGTGACCGGGTTCGAGTCGCAGGCGCAGACCGGTGAGCCGAGCGCGCCCGCCGAGGCGCAGCCGCTGAACATGCAGGCGGTGTCCGTCTGCTTCGCGCTGGACCACGTCGACGGCGACCACACCATCGACCGTCCCGCCGGTTACGACTTCTGGCGCGACTACAAGCCGGACTTCTGGGGCGACCGGCTGCTGTCCTGGCGGTCGCCGCACCCGCGCACGCTGGAGATCGTGGAGCGCAGCTTCACGCCGAACCCGGACGACGACCCGCTGGGCGTCAACGCCGACCAGCGGCTCAACCCGGGCGACGGCAACCTGTGGACGTTCCGGCGCATCGCGGCGCGGCGCAACTTCGTCGACGGCGCGTACGGCAGCGACATCACGCTCGTCAACTGGCCGATGATCGACTACTTCGAGGGCCCGGTCATCGACGTGCCGAACGCGTCCTGGCACCTGTCCCAGGCGCGCGAGCTGTCGTACTCCGTCCTGTACTGGCTGCAGACCGAGGCGCCCCGCCCCGACGGCGGCACCGGCTACCCGGGGCTGCGGCTGCGCGGCGACGTGACCGGCAGCCCCGACGGGCTGGCGCAGGCGCCCTACATCCGGGAGTCGCGCCGCATCCGCGCCGAGTACACGGTGGTCGAGCAGGACCTCTCCCTCGCGGTACGCGGCGAGCACGGCGCGGTGAGCTACCCCGACTCGGTCGGCGTCGGCATGTACCGCATCGACCTGCACCCGTCGACCGGCGGCGACAACTACATCGACGTCGGCTCCTGCCCGTTCGAGATCCCGCTCGGCGCGCTCATCCCGCAGCGGATGGAGAACCTGCTGCCGGCCGGCAAGAACATCGGCACCACGCACGTCACCAACGGCAGCTACCGACTGCACCCGGTCGAGTGGAACGTCGGTGAGGTCGCCGGCCTGCTGGCCGACTTCTGCCTTGCGCGGGGCGAGTCCCCGCGCGCGGTCCGCGGCACCCCCCGCCTGCTGGCCGAATTCACGGACCGCATCTCGGCCGCCGGCGTGGAATGCCGCTGGCCGCAGATCGCGGGCTACTGAACCCCCGGTGAGGAGAAGAAAGTGAGATACGGAAGACTGTCCGGCCTGGTCGCGGCGACCATGACCGGTGTGCTCGCCCTGACCGCCTGCGGCGGTGGCGGCGACGCCAAGGACGACGGTCCGGCGAGCCTGCGGATGACCGTCTGGTCGGCGAACGAGGCGCACCTCAAGCTGTTCAACGAGATCGCCGACGAGTACCGCAAGAACAACCCGGACGTCGCGGAGATCAAGTTCGACCCGCTGCCGTTCGAGAACTACACCACGACGCTGACCACGCAGATCGCCGGCGGCAACGCGCCGGACCTCGCGTGGATCTTCGAGAACTCGGCGCCGGACTTCGTCGCCTCCGGCGCGCTGCGCCCGCTCGACGACACGCTGAAGAAGGCCGACGGCTACCAGTACGACGACCTCTCCCCCGCCACGCTGAAGCTCTGGCGAAACGACGGGAAGCTCTTCGCGTACCCGTTCTCGACCTCGCCGTTCGGCGTGTTCGTCAACAACGACATGCTCAAGAAGGCCGGGCAGAAGACCCCGGCCGAGCTGATCGCGGCCGGGCAGTGGAACTGGGACACCGCGCTCGCCGCGGCCGGCGCCACAGCGGCGAAGTCGGGCAAGGCCGGGCTCGTGGTCCGCGACTTCGACTACAAGGGCTGGGACAACCTGGCCACGTTCTGGACCGGCTGGGGCGCCCAGGCGTGGAGCGAGGACGGCCGCAGCTGCGGGTTCAACAGCCCGGAGATGGTCGAGGCGATGACCACGCTGCACAAGGCGATCTTCACCGGCAAGGCGCTGCCCGGTCCGGGCACGACCGCCGACTTCTTCGCCGGTGACGCCGCCATGACCGTCACCCAGATCTCCCGCGCCTCGCTGCTGAAGGAGAACGGCTTCGACTGGGACCTGGTCCCGCTGCCGGCCGGCCCGAAGGGCCCGTACGCGGTGGTCGGCCAGGCCGGCATCGGCGTGATGAAGAAGAGCCCGCACGCCGAGCAGGCCGCCGACTTCCTGGCCTTCTTCACCAACCCCGCCAACTCGGCGAAGCTGGCCCAGTTCTTCCCGCCGCCGCGGCAGTCCCAGCTGACCGCCGAGACGCTGGCCAAGACGAACCCGAAGCTCAAGCCGGAACAGCTGCAGAAGGTCGTCATCGACGGCATCACCAACGGCACTGTCAAGCCCAGCCACTCCGGGCAGGCCGAGCTGAGCCAGCAGGTGCGCGCCGCGCTCGACCCGCTGTGGAAGGCGGACGCGGACGTCAAGGGCGTACTCGACGGCGTCTGCTCCAAGATCCAGCCGCTGCTGGCGAAGTAGGGCCGAGGATCATGACCCAGACGGACACCAGGGTGGGCCCGGCTGCTGCCGGGCCCGCCCCGGGCCGGGCCCGGCCGTTCTGGACCACCCGCCGCCGGGACCAGCTCACCGGATACCTGTTCATCACCCCGCAGCTGCTCGGCAGCGTGGTCTTCGTGATCCTGCCGCTGGTCCTCGTGGTCTGGTACAGCCTGCACGAGTGGAACGTGCTGGCCGGCAGCTTCGACTACATCGGCACCGACAACTACGCCGCGCTGGCCGACGACCCCAACCTGGGCCCGGTGCTGCGGTCGACCGGCCTGTTCTCGGTCGGCCTGGTCGTGTTCAACCTCGGCCTGGCGTTGCTGCTGGCCGTCCTGCTCAACCAGAAGCTGCGCGGGACCATCGTGTTCCGCACCCTGTTCTTCTCCCCCGTGGTGGTCTCGCTGGTCGCGTGGACCATCGTCTGGGGCTTCCTGCTGCAGGACAACGGCGGCATCAACGGCCTGCTCGACACCATCGGCGTCGACGGCCCCAACTGGCTGCGCGGCGAGGGCACGGCGATGCTGTCGGTGATCGTCGTGCAGGTGTTCAAGAACGTCGGCCTGAACATGGTGCTGTTCCTGGCCGCCCTGCAGGGCGTGCCGGCCGAGCTGTACGAGGCCGCCGAGGTCGACGGCGCGAGCCGGATGCGCCAGTTCTGGCGCATCACCGTGCCGCTGATCAGCCCCACGATCATGCTCACGTCGATCATCACGGTGGTCGGCTCGCTGCAGGTCTTCGCGCAGATCGCGGTGCTCACCCAGGGTGGGCCCGGCACCTCGACCACTGTGCTCGTCTACTACCTCTACCAGCAGGCCTTCCAGTTCCATCACTTCGGCTACGGCGCCACGCTGTCGATCCTGCTGTTCGTCATCGTGCTCGCGCTGACAGTGCTGCAGTGGCAGATGCGCAAGAGGTGGGTCTTCCATGAATCGTGACCTGTCCCGGCGGACCAAGCTGGTGCTCTACGGGGTGCTGATGGTCCTGGCCGTCCCGTTCGTGTTCCCCACCTGGTGGATGGTCACCTCGTCGCTGAAGCCGGTGGCGGACATCTTCTCCTTCCCGCCGCAGCTGCTGCCGACCGACCCGCGGCTGGACGCGTACCAGCGGGTGTTCGAACTGCAGCCGTTCGGGCAGCAGTACCTGAACAGCCTCTACATCGCGCTGCTGGTCACCGTCGGCACGCTGGCCGTGGCGTCGCTGGCCGGGTACGCGTTCGCGCGGATCCGGTTCCGGGGACAGAACGTGCTGTTCCTGGTCGTCCTCGCGGGCCTGCTCATCCCGAGCGAGGTGACGATCGTGCCGCTGTTCCAGATGTTCTTCAAGCTCGACCTGATCGACACCCACTGGCCGCTGATCCTCGTGCCGATCTTCGGGGCACCGAGCGTGCTGGCGACGTTCATCATGCGGCAGTTCTTCATCAGCCTCCCCGGTGAGCTGGAGGAGGCGGCGCGGGTCGACGGGCTGGGACGCTTCGCCACGTTCTGGAAGATCGCGCTGCCGCTGTCCCGGCCCGCGCTCGGCGCGGTGGCCATCTTCACGTTCCTGCACAGCTGGAACCTGTACCTGGAACCGATCGTGTTCCTCTCCTCGCCGGACAAGTTCACCCTGCCGCAGGCGCTCACCCAGTTCGTCGACGCGTACGGCGGTCCGATGTGGGACGTCCAGCTCGCGGCGGCGTCGATGACCGCGCTGCCGGTGCTGGCGGTGTTCGTCATCGCGCAGAAGCAGTTCGTCGAGGGCCTCGCGCACACCGGTCTGAAGGGATGACCGGTCCGGTCGTCGGGATCGACATCGGCGGCACCAAGACCGCCGCCGCCCTGGTCGGTCCCGGTGCGCGGGTGCTCGGCCGCCGCGAGGCGCCCACCCCCGCGCGCGGCGGGCCGGCCGCGGTGCTGGACACCGCCGCCGGCCTGGCCGCGGACCTGCTCGCCGCCGCCGGCCCCGGGCCGGTCGGGGTGGGCACCGCGGGCACCGTGGACCCGGCGACCGGCGTCATCCGGTACGCGACCGACAGCCTGCCCGGATGGGCCGGCACCCCGGTCGCGGACGAGCTGGCCGCGCGGCTGGGCCGGCCGGTGCGCGTCACCAACGACGTCGCCGCGGCGGCGCTCGGCGAGTGCTGGGCCGGCGCCGGACAGGGCCGGGGGCACGTGCTGCTGGCCGCCGTCGGCACCGGCCTGGGCGGCGCGATCGTCAACGACGGGCGGGTCGAGGGCGGCGCCCGGGGCGCGGCCGGCCAGCTCGGGCACCTGCCGGCACCGGGCGCACAGCGGCTGCGCTGCGGCTGCGGCCGGTACGGGCACCTGGAGGCGATCGCCTCCGGCACCGGCCTGGCCGCCGCGTACGCGCTCGCCGGCGGTGACCCGGTCACCGGCCGGGAGGTGGCGCGGCGCGCGGCGGCCGGTGACGCGACAGCCCGGCAGGTCGTCGACCGGGCCGGCGCCGCGCTCGGCGCGGCCCTGGCCGGGCTCGTCGCCCTGCTCGACCCGGACGCGGTGGTGGTCGCGGGCGGCGCCGCCGCCACAGTGCTTCCCGCCGCGACGGCCGCCTACCGGGCGGAGCTACCAGGCGGCTGGGCGCACGTGCCGCTGCTTTCCGCGGCGCTGGGCGCCGACGCGGTGGTGGTCGGCGCCGCCCGGCTCGCCACCGCACCGATCCACCACGACGGAGGAACAAGCACGTGAGTGTCCTGGACGAACTGGCCGGCGGGCTGGTCGTGTCCTGTCAGCCCCTGCCCGACGACCCGGACGACCCGATGCGCGACCCGTACGTCCAGGCCCGCGTGGCGGCCGCCGTGGTGCGCGGCGGCGCGGTGGCGGTCCGGGTCAACGGTCCCGACGACGTGCGGGCGGTACGCGCCGCCGTCGACGTGCCGGTGATCGGGTTGTACAAGCACGGCACGCAGGGCGTGTTCATCACCCCGACCGCCGGGCACGCGCTGGAGGCGGTGCGGGCCGGGTCGCACGTCGTCGCGGTGGACGCCACCGACCGCCGCCGGCCCGACGGGCGGACCTTCGCCGACACCGTCCGCGCGGTGCACGAGCAGAGCGACGCGCTGGTCCTGGCCGACGTCGCCACTGTGGCCGAGGGTGTCGCCGCCGTCGAGGCCGGCGCGGACGCGGTCGCCACCACGCTGTCCGGCTACACGCCGGCCGGCCCACCGATCGACGGGCCCGACCTCGGGCTCGTGGCGCGACTCGCCGCGCTGCTGCCCGTACCGGTGATCGCCGAAGGGCGCTACCGGACCACGGAGCAGATCAGCCGGGCCTTCGAGGCGGGCGCCCACGCGGTGGTGATGGGCAACGCCGTCACCTCACCGCTGTGGATCACCCGCCGGCTGGTTCCGGCCACCCCCCGGGCGGCGAGCGCGCCGGAGAAAAGGGAGCATCGATGAAGAGAAGAACCCTTCTTGCGGCCACCGGCGCGGCCGGCCTGGCCACAGTCGCCCTCGGCGGCCCCGCGTTCGCCCGGCCCGCCGGCCGGCGGCCGAGCGTGGCGCTGGTGCCGCTGGACGACCGGCCGGTCAACACGTACTGCGCGGAGATGACCGGTGCGAGCGCCGACGCCGAGGTGCTGCTGCCGCCGCGGAACCTGCTGGGCCGTTTCTTCACCCCCGGTGACGGCGCCGGCATCGCCCGCTGGCTCGACGGCACCGACGGCACCGACGGGTACGTGATCTCGGTGAGCATGCTCGCGTACGGAGGGCTGATCGCCTCGCGTACCGCCGCACCGGCCCTGGCCGACGCGTTGCGCAACCTGGAGGCGATCCGGCGGCTGCGCGCACGCCGGTCCGACGCGGTGATCGAGGTGCACGACACGATCCAGCGGCTCGCCATCACCAGCACCGGCACCGACCTGGACAACTACCGTGACCTGCTGGTCCAGTGGGCCAAGCTGTACGACCAGGTGGTCAACCTGGGCCAGGAGTCGCTGCGCGGCCAGCTCGACGCCGTGCGGGCGCGCATCCCGGACGCCGTGGTCGAGGACTACCTGGCCGCGCGGGCACGCAACCACCAGGTCAACCGGCTGATGGTGGAGTGGGTCGCGGACGGGACGATCAGCCACCTGGTGCTCTCCGAGGACGACACCGCGCCGGTCGGCCTGGCCCGCGCCGAGCGGGTCGAGCTGGAGGCGCTCGTGGCGCGGCTCGGCGTCGGCGACCGGGTGGAGATCTTCCCCGGCGCCGACGAGGTCAACGCGCTGCTCGTCGCGCGGGTCGTCGCCGCCGGCGCCACGCCCACCTACCGGGTGGAGTACGCCGGGGTGTCCGGCGAGGGCTGGACCGCAGCGCTGGAGGGCATCCCGTTCGCGGAGAACATCCGCCGGCACGTCACCTCGGTGGGCGGCCGGATGGTGACCGGCGACGCGGACATCGTCCTCGCGGTGAACACCCCCTCGGCGGCGGCCGGACAGCGGGCCGCCGACCTGGACGCCTTCGTCGGCCGCATCGGTGAGCTGCTGGCCGCCGGCACCCCGGTGATCGTGGTGGACCCGCTGATCGTCAACAAGGGCGACCACGACCTGGTGTCCCGGATGGAGGCCCGCCTGGACCTGCCGGCGCTGCTGTCGTACTCGGGATGGAACACCGGCGGCAACGCGCTCGGGCTGGCGCTCGCGCACGGCACCGCGCGGTGGGCGTACCTGCGCTCGTCCGGCAGCGGCTTCGGCGTGCCGGAGCTGCGCGGACCGGCCCAGGCGCACGCCGAGTACCTGCTCTACCGGTTCGTCAAGGACGACCCGTGGAAGAACGTGGTGCAGGTCGAGGCGTACGCGCACGCCCGCGCGCAGGGCTGGGATCCGCTGGCGCTGACCGCCGAGCAGAAGCGCTACTTCGACGGCTGGGTACGTGACCGGCTGGTACCGCTGACCGAACGGTACTTCGCCGACCACTTCGCCGGGCGCGAGCTGGTGCTCGGGGTACGCGGACGCAGGACGTTCACCGCGACGCTGGACCGGGTCACCGCGGTGCGGGTCGAGCTGCCGTGGGACCGGCTGTTCGAGGTCACGCTGGAGCCGAGCCTGCGACTGCGCTGATCGGTGCGGGTGCGGTCCCCCGGGGCCGCACCCGCCTCAGCGGGGCGTCAGGAGGCAGAACTCGGTGCCGTCCGGGTCGGCCAGCACCACGTCGTCAGCGGTGTGTTCTCCCATACCGACCCGGGCCGCGCCGAGCGCCAGCAGCCGGTCGACCTCCGCGTCCCGGTCACCGTCCGCGACCAGATCCAGGTGTACGCGGTCCCGCCCGCCGCTGGGCATCAGCGGCGGGCCGCTCCAGGTGACCTTCGCGCCCCCGCGCGGCGACTGGATCGCTGTCTCCTCGTCCTGGTCCCAGACCAGCGGCCAGCCCAGCGCCTCGCTCCAGAAGAGGCCTGCCGCCCGGGTGCCGTCGCAGTTGACAGCGCCGACCGGGCCGCAGCCGGCGAGGAAGTTGTTGCCCGCCTCGATGACGCAGAACTCGTTGCCCTCCGGGTCGGCGAGCACCACCTGGTCGTCGTCCGGCCCCTGGCCGATGTCGATGTGCTGCCCGCCCAGCGTCAGCGCCCGGTCGACGGTGTCCCGCTGGGCCTGCGGCGAGGCGCTGGTCAGGTCGAAGTGGATCCGGTTCTGCACTGTCTTCGGCGCAGTGCTGGGCAGGAACCGGATGCGGAAGTCGCTGTGGGCGTCGCCGCCCAGCGCCACGCCTTCGCGCGGGTCGTCGAGGATCTCCCGGCCGAGCACCCCGGACCAGAACCGCGCGAGCCGCCGTGGGTCGCCCGCGTCGAGGCTGACCGCGTAGAGGTGAACCGCCATCCGCCCGTCTCCGATCCGCCGCCGTCGTCGGCGGCAGGTCAGGAGCGTAGGCCGGGCGGCCCGGCCGCGCAGCCGGATTTCCCCCGCTGTCGCGTTACTTCGCCGGGAGGGTGCGCGCGAAGCGGACGCCCCTGCCGACCCAGCGGGTCAGGTCCGGGTCGCGCTCGCAGGCATCGGGCGACACGGTGACCCAGCCCCGCATCTCCCGGCCCCGCATGACTGTCGCCTCGGCGCCGGGCTCGGCCAGCGCGCGCTCGGCCTCGGCCGGGTCGACCCGGACCATCAGGCCGCCCGCGCCGCGCACGACCACCGCCATGTTGCCGCGCAGCATCATCGCCAGGCCGCCGAACATGCGCCGCTCGGTGATGCCGGGCTCGTGCCCGAGGGCTTCCCGTACCCGGTTCGCCAGGTCCTCGTCGTAGGCCATGACGGCATCGTGGCATCCGGGTCCGACAGCGGGCGCGCCTCAGGCGCCCACGCGCTGTTCGGGGATGGACAGGCCGTACAGCGCCATCAGCTCCGGGCTGTCGATCCGGCTGCCGTCGGCCACCGCGTCGCAGGCGATGTCGACGATCTGGTCCTTGTGCGCCAGCAGGTACGGCCGCGCCCCCACGTCCGCGCTGGCCAGCGTGGCGATGCCGGACCAGTGCCGGCGGCCGAACAGCATCGGGTAGCCGCGCAGCCCGTCGTAGGTGGCGCAGACCAACACGTCCGGGTACGGCAGCGCGGTCACCCGGCGGACCGCCGCCGCGGTGAGCCCGGGCATGTCCACAGGCACCACGACGACCGCCTCGATGTCGTCGTCGGTGAGCGCGGCGAGCCCGGCCCGGATCGAGGAGCCCACCCCGGTGCCCCAGGCACGGTTGACCACCACAGTGGCGCCGCTCAGGTCGGTGGTCTGCCGCACCTGCTCGGCCGCCGCGCCCAGGACGACCACGACCTGTGCGCAGCCCGCCTCGGCCATCGTGTCGATCATCTGGCTGACCAGCGGCTTCTCGCCCTGGTGCAGCAGCGCTTCGGGTCCGCCGATGCGGCGGCCGCCACCGGCGGCGATGATCATTGCAGCGATCCGGTTCAGCGGTGCCCCCTCGATCAGGGGACGGACCGGGCACAGCCGCCCGGTCCGTCCCGTCGTACGCACACCGGGCCCAACGAGCGCGGCCGGGGGCGGGTAGCGGGGCAAAACGGAAAATTGCGTGACTATGCCGCGTCCGCGTAGCAGTCCACTGTCGACAGGTCGAGCGGGAACCGGACCGGGGTGTCGCCGAACAGCAGGCGGGTGGCCCGCACGCCGGCAGCGGTGACCGCCTCGGCGACGGTTGCCGCCTGCCCGGCCGGGCAGTGCACCATCACCTCGTCGTGCTGGAAGAAGACCAGCTCCGCCTCCGTGCCGGCCAGCTCGGTGCGCAACGTGGCCAGCAGCGTCGAGGCCCACTCGGCAGCAGTGGCCTGGATGACGAAGTTGCGGGTGAAGCGCCCCCGCGAGCGGGCCGCCCGAGCCGACGGGCTGTGCGGATCGGCCCCGCCGTCAGGCATCGCCTCCTCCCCCTCGGCGAACCCCGCCGACCCGGGCGGGCAGGTACGCCCCAGCCAGGACCGGACCAGCCCGCCCGCCTCACCGGTGCGCGCCGCCGCCTCGACGTAGCCGAACGCGGTCGGATAGTTCTTCCGCAGCACCGCCAGGGCCGGCACCGCCGCCCCGCCGGTCTGCCCGTACATCGCCCCGAGCAGGGCCACCTTGGCCTTCGCCCGGTCACCGGCGAACGCGTCCCGGGCCAGCGCCGCGTACAGGTCACCGGCGCCGCCCGCCGCCGCCAGCCGCTCGTCCTCGGAAACCGCCGCGAGCACACGCGGTTCGAGCTGACCCGCGTCGGCCACCACGAACGTCCAGCCCGGGTCCGCCACCACTGCCTGCCGGATCACCTTCGGGATCTGCAACGCCCCACCGCCCCGGGTCGCCCACCGGCCGGAGACCACGCCGCCCGGTACGTACTCCGGGTGGAACCGGCCGCCGGAGACCCAGGCGTCGCGCCAGGCCCAGCCGTGCGCCGTCCAGATCCGGTACAGCTCCTTGTATTCGAGGACCAGCGGCGCCGCCGGGTGCTCCACCCCGCGCAGCACCCAGGCGCGCGTGTTCGGCAGATCCACGCCCACGCGGGCGAACGCCCGCAACAGCTCCGCGGGCGAGTCGGCGTGCACCTGGCGTACGCCGAACGCGTCAGCGATCCGGGCCTGCAACTCGGCCAGCCGGCGCGGCGGCCCACCGACCGGGGACGGCTCGCCGAGCAGGTCGGCCAGGATGGCGTCGTGCACGTCAGCGCGCCAGGGCAGACCGGCCGCACCCATCTCGGCGGCCACCAGCGCGCCCGCCGACTCGGCGGCCACCAGCAGCCGGAACCGGCCGGGGTGGGTGGTCGCGGCGATCCGGGCGAGCTGGTCTGCGTACACCCGGGTCAACGCCGTGATGCCCGGACCGGGCGGGCCCGACGGCGGCTCGAAGAGCGCGGCCTGGGCGTGGCCCGGCGGCTCCGGCGGGCGGGGCGCCGGGTCCGGCGGGACCGGCGCGCCGGTGACCCGGGCCCAGGCGGCTGGTAGCGCGCGGGGCTCGCCCCACCGGCCCGCGTGCCCGAGCAGCAGCGCCTCGGTCAGCTCGACGTCGTGGCAGCGGTCGAGCCGCACCCCGGCGCGCAGCAGCGCCGGGTAGGCGCCCGCCCAGGCGGCCCAGACCCAGCGGGGGTGCCCGGCGCCCTCCCGGGCGGCCACGGCGGCGGCCAGGTCGGTGACCTCCTCGGCCGGGCCGGACGGGGTGCCGTCGGCGTGCAGCGGTTGCAGCACGCCGCCGCCCCGCTCGTCCGCCACCACCGCCACCAGCACGGACGCATTCTGCCCCCTCCCCCTGACACGCTCCGCGTGTAAGGAAGGGCCCCCTCTTAACGCCTGCGGTAGAGGAAGGGCCCCTTGTTAACGCTGCGCGTTAACAAGGGGCCCTTCCTTACACCCCCGGAGGGTTACTTGCCGACGCCGGCGGTGAGGCCGGACTGCACCTGGCGCTGGAAGACGATGTACACGATCAGCACCGGAAGCATCGCCATGGTGACACCGGCGAAGAGTCCGGACCAGTCGGACTTGTAGCCCTGGTTGACCGACAGCTCGATCAGACCCTGGGCGATCACCTGGTTCTTCGGCTCGCCGGACACCGACTGCATGAGCAGCGTCGGGAGGTACCACTGGTTCCACTGGCCGAGCACGTTGAAGATGCCGATGCTGATCAGGCCCGGCTTGGCCATCGGCAGCATCACGCTGAAGAACGTGCGGGTGTGCGAGGCCCCGTCGACCTGGGCCGCCTCGGCGATCGAGTCGGGCAGCGTCCGGAAGAACGAGTGCATGAAGAAGATCGTGAACGACAGCGACCAGGCCACGTAGACCAGGATCAGCATGAGGTGCTTGTTCGGGCCGAGCAGCGGGAGGCTCACCCCGGTGTTGTAGACGCCCTTGAACAGCGGCACAGCGGCCAGGTAGATCGGCAGCGTCAGCCCGGACAGGAACATCCAGTAGATCAGCCGGTTGCCGCGGAACTCGTAGCGCGCCAGGGCGTACGCGGCCATCGAGCCCAGCAGCATCGTCAGCGTCACGCTGAACACGAGCACGAGCAGCGTGTTCAGGAAGAAGCTGTCGATCCCGGCGGTCCAGGCGCGGGCGAAGTTGTCCCACTGCAGGGCGTCGGGGATCAGCGACAGCGGCTCGCGGATCACCTCGGAGTCGGTCTTGAGCGCCGACATCACCACCCACAGCAGCGGGTAGACCACCATGATCGCCCAGACCGCGAGGAACAGGTGCGAGAAGCCGTTGAAGATCCGGCCGCCGAAGCCGTTGCCGACGTCCTTCGGCCGCCGGTCCGCGGGCGGCCGGTCCGGCGGTGCCGTGTCGGACCGGGCCGGGCCGGAGGTGTGGGTCACAGTGCTCATCGTCCAGACCTCCTCAGTACTCGATCCGCTCACGGCGGGTGATCCTCAGCTGGAGCGCGGCCAGCAGGATGGTGAAGATGGCCAGCGCGACGGCGATCGCGCAGGCGTAACCGAACTGGCCCTTCTGGAACGCGTTGAACTGGATCACCGAGGCGAAGATCTCGCTGGCGTGGTTCGGCCCGCCCTGGCTCGGCGTCATGACGAAGACCAGCGCGTACATGTCCAGCGCGATGAAGCCCAGGTAGACCCAGGCGACCGAGATGCTGTCCCGCAGCAGCGGCAGGGTCACCCGGAAGAACGTGTGGAACCGGCCCGCGCCGTCGAGGATCGCGGCCTCGTAGATGTCCTTCGGGATGGACTGCATCGCGGCGGAGAACAGCACCATGTAGAAGCCGGCGCCGCTCCACACCGCGATGAACAGCAGCCACCAGAGCACCGCCGGCACACCGAGGAACGGCTCCGGGTCGGCGGTGAAGGCGATCGGGTTGTCCGCGTCGACCAGCCCGATCTTGATGAGCAGGCCGTTGATCAGGCCCTGCCCGTCGGTGCGGTAGATCTGCTGCCACATGACGGCGATGACCACCAGCGACAGCACCTGCGGGAAGAAGAAGATGACCTTGTAGAGCCCGGAGCCGAACACCCCGCGGATGCCGGCCCTGTCCTCGCGTCCGCCCACGTTGAGCAGGAACGCGAGGAACAGGGCCAGCGCGATCGTGAACAGCGGCACGGTGACCAGGAAGAACACGTTGTGCCAGAACGCCTTCCGGATCAGCTCGTCGGAGAACAGCCGGACGTAGTTGTCCAGCCCGACGAAGCGCTGGGAATCGGAGTACCCGCCCCAGTCGGTCAGCGAGTAACCCGCCGCCTGGGCGAACGGCCACACCACGTAGAACAGGTACAGCGCGACGGGCAGGGCCAGGAAGCCCGTGACGAAACGCGCGACTCCGTGCCGCATTGGACTCACTTCCTCGCGGTGATCAGGCGGTGCGGGTCTGCTTCTTGATCGACGAGTCCTTGGCGACCTTGTCGGCGGCCGCCTGCATCTTGTCGACGAACTGCTGCGCGGTCAGGCGGCCGGCCATCAGCTCCTCGGAGAGGTTCTGGCTCTCCTTGTCCAGGTCGGCGTAGAAGTCCGGGAACTTCACCGAGATCAGGTCCGAGCTGCCGTTCTTCATCAGCGAGTTCGCCGACGCCAGCGCGGTGTCCTGGACGTTGTCGCCGGAGCCCTTGGTGGAGGCCAGCGACTTGGTCAGCTCGGCGAACTTCGCCGAACCGGCCTTGGAGAGGATGGCCCGCAGGAACTCCTTCGCGGCCTCCTTGTTCGGTGCCTTGCTCGGCACCACGAAGCCCTCGCCGGAGGAGGCGAAGACGTCCTTGGCGGCCTTGTCCCCGCTCTTGCTCCAGTAGTCGGAGATGGTCATCTCGAAGCCCGGCGGGATGGTCGCGGCCATCTCGTTCTTCAGCCAGGTGCCGACCTGGATGAAGGCCGCCTTGCCGTCCAGGAACGCCTGCTGCGACTGGGTGTGGTCGAGCTTGCCCGGCAGCAGCAGCTTGTCCTTGACCAGCTTCTCCCACGGCTCCAGCGCCGCGACGATGCCGTCGGCCTTCCAGGCGCCGTCCTTCAGGTTGTCGATGTCGACGACGGCCTGCTTGCCGACCGCCTTCCAGATGCTGGCGAACAGCGCCCAGCGCGGGTAGTAGCCGTGCACCGCGTCGTGCACGTACGGCGCCATGCCCTTGGCCTTGATCTTCGGCGCGAGCGCGAAGAACTCGTCCCAGGTGGTCGGCGCCGTCCAGCCCTCCTTCTTGAACAGCGCGGCGTTGTACCAGTTGCCCCACACCGTGTACGCGACGTTCACGACGTAGAACTTGCCGTTCTGCGTACCGTCGGCGACCGTGCCCGGCAGCAGGCTGTCGGCCACAGTCCCCTCGCTGTCCCAGGCCGGCGCGGTGAGCAGGTCGTCCAGCGGCTCGATCGCGCCCTCGTTGATCAGCGTGCTGCGGTCCATCATGTCGGCGCCCGAGTTCATCACCAGATCGCTCGGCTGCGTCGCCATCTTGGGCTGCTCTTCGGTCTTGATCTTCTGGGTCGAAGACATGTTGACCGTGATGTTCGGGTGCTTGGCGTTGAAGATGACCTTGTCTTCCTTGGCCCACTGGTCACCCAGGCCACCGTTGAAGACGACCACCTTGACCGCGCTGCCGTCCTTGACGCCGAACGGGTTGTCCTTGCTCTTGGCCGCGCCGCCGCCGTCCGACTTGCTCGGCTCGCTGCCGGCGCACGCGCTCAGCAGACCCGCCGCCGGTACGGCCAGCAGACCGGCCGCCGCGGCGCGCCGCAGCAGGGTCCGACGGCTGACGTCGCCGAACTTCTCGGGGGAAACCGACATCTTGTCTCTCCTTGTGGGTCGGGTCAGGCGGTCCGCCGGAGACGCCCGGCGTACCGCGACTCGAGGGCGAGGTTGTGCTCGTCCCCACCGGGGACGTTGGCGGAGAGGTAGACAGGGGGTACCTCTCCGGCCTGGTGGAACCGTCGTACGACCTCGGCGGTCAGCAGCTGCGCCAGCAGCGCCGCGGTGACCGACGAGACCGCACAGACCGCGCCGCCGCCCTCGAGCGGCAGCAGTGCGTCGCCGTACGGCGCGCCGTTGTCCAGCACGACGTCGGCGAGGTCGGCGAGCCGGTGCCCGGAGGGGTGCCGAGGAGCTACCCGGGCGGTGTGCTCGACCGAGGTGACAGCGATCAACGGATGGCCGCCGCGCTTGACCAGCGTCGCCAGCTCGACCACCGAGCCGTTGATGCCGGACTGCGAGGCGACCACGAACACGTCCCCCGGCTGCGGCGCCGCCAGGGCGTAGAGCTGGTGCGCCACGGCCGGGTCGCGTTCCAGCTTCGGGTCGGCGAGCACGTCGCGGGGCGCGTCGCCGTGCAGCACGAGGTCGTGCAGGGAGAGCCGGTTGGCGGGGACCAGGCCACCGGCCCGGGCGACCAGCTCGGCGGCGAACGCCTCCGAGTGGCCGGCGCCGAACGCCTGGAGCACGCATCCTGCGCGCAGCCCGGAGGCGATCAGGTCGGCCGCGCGATCCACCGCCACGGCCTGGCTGTCCACCAGCCGGTCGAGCACCGGGCGGACCGCGTCGGCGTACCGCTGGGCACTGATCATGAGAGGGCCCCCTTCGCGGCCTTGTGCCCGTCGACGGCCTGGGCGGTACGCCGGAAGGCCGCGTGGGCGCGGTCGTGGGTGCGCTGCGCCACCGCGATGTAGAGCAGGTCGAGCACGACGAGCTGCGGGTGCCGGGCGGAGAGCGCGTCCGGCCGGAACGTGGTGGCCTGGCTCGCGGTCACCAGCACGATGTCGGCCAGCTCGGCCAGCGGCGAGCGGGGGAAGCCGGTCAGCGCGACTGTGGTGGCCCCGCGACTGCCCGCCTCGGCGAGCAGCTCGATCGTCTCCCGGGTCTGCCCGGTGTGCGAGATGCCGAGCGCCACGTCCCCGGCGCCCAGCAGCGCGGCACTGGCGAGTCCCTCGTGCACGTCGCTCCAGGCCCACGCGGCGACGCCGATGCGGTGCAGGCTGAACTGCATCTCCTCGCCGACGAGCGCGCTGCCGCTGGCCCCGAAGATGTTCACCCGGCTGGCCCCGGCGATGGCGACCGCCGCGCGTTCCACCTCGGCCAGGTCGAGCAGCGCGGCGGTGTCGTGCATGGCCCGCGTGTCGGCGGCCATGATCTGGTCGAGCACCCGGGACAGCGGGTCGCCGGGCTGGATCTCCCGTCCGATGTCGACGGTCCAGCCGGCCGAGCGGGCCCGCCCGGTCTCGGCGGCGATGCCGAGCCGCAGGTCGGCGTATCCCTCGAAGCCCATCGCCCGGCAGAACCGGGTGATGGTCGCCGGTGACGTGCCGCTGCGCTCGGCCAGCTCGACGATGGTGGCCCGGGCCGCCGCCTCCGGGTCGCTGAGCACGTGCTCGGCGACCCGGCGCAGCGCCCCGGTCAACTCCCCCGTACCGGCCCGGACCCTGGCCAGCACCCCGTCGGCGCCCAGCCGGTCGGCCGGACCGGCATCGACCACCGCGGTCGCCGCGGAAGTCTCCACCTCGTGCTCGACCATCGGCGGAAGCCTTTCGGAAAAGAGTGTTAACTGTTAGTGGTAAAAGTTCTTACTGAAGGGCCCTCCGTGTCAAGGGCGTGGGCGAAGTTTTCAAACTGTTACCTGGCGCACCGGCGCGATCTTGCGCCCGGCGACGCGGCCGACCAGCATGAGGACCATGTCGGACACCGTCGTGCTCGGCCTCGATGTCGGGGGCACGTCCACCCGCGCGACCGCGCTGAGCCTCGACGGCACGCGTCTGGGCGCCGGCCGGGCCGGCGGCGGCAACCCCACCAGCCACGGCGCCGAGCGGGCCGCCGCCGAGCTGCTCGCCGCCCTGCGTGCGGCGCTCGCCGACATCGACCCCCATCGGGTACGCGCCGGCGTCATCGGCCTCGCGGGGGCCGGCCGCCTCCTGGCCGACCCGCGCGGCCGGGACGCGTTCGACCACGCGTGGGCCGAGGCGGGGCTGCGATGCCCGTACGCCGTGCACGGCGACGCTCTCGTCGCCTACGCCTCCGGCACCGCCGCCCCGGACGGCACGGTGCTCGTCGCCGGCACCGGCGCCATCGCCGCCCAGGTACGCGACCTGCGGCTGGACCGCACCGCCGACGGCCACGGCTGGCTGCTCGGCGACGCGGGTTCCGGGTTCTGGCTCGGCCGCGAGGCGGTCCGGCGGCTGCTGACCGACCTGGACCGCGCGGAGACTCCCGGTGAGCTGGGACGCCGGGTGCTGGCGGAGCTGACCGGCACGACCGCTGTGGACGCTCAGCCGCGCGCGACGGCCGGAGCCGTGGTGCAGGCGGTGACCCGGCGGCCGCCTGTGGAACTGGCCCGGCTCGCGCCGCTCGTGGTGTCGTCGGCACGGGACGGGGAACCGGCAGCCGCCGCGCTGATCGCCGAGGCCGCGGCGCTGCTGGCGGAGAGCGTGTCCCGCATCCGCCCGCCGGGCGCGGCCGATCCGGTGGTGCTCGGCGGCGGGCTGCTCACCGGTGACACCCCGCTGGCCGGCGCGGTACGCGCAGAACTGGCCGAACGGTGGCCCGGCGCACCGCTGCACAGCGCCGGGGACGGTGCGGCAGCCGCAGCCTGGCTCGCCGCCCGGGACCTGCCCGAGGTGACCGACCCGACCGCACTGCACACCCGCCTGGTGCCCCCGCCCACCTGACCCGCCCTGCTGGCCGCCCCGCCGCGCTGGCCCTGCCGCGCTGGCCGCCGCGCTGCGGCGGCCGCTGTTGGGTGGAACGCCATGGGTGTCAAAACGGCGGTTTGACACCCATGACGTTCCACTCGCGGCTTCCGGCAGTTCTCGGCGTGAGCCGGGGCGCTCCGGCTGATCAGTATCGGTCCTGCGAACCCGGCTGAGCCTGGTGCCAGCCCTGCGGCGCGGGCTGACCCGGGTGCCCCTGCGGCGCGGCGCCGTACTGCGTGGGCTGACCAGGGTGGCCCTGGGGCGCGCTGCCCTGAGGCGCGGGCGGATTCGGGTACCAGCCCTGCGGGGCGGGCTGACCCGGGTGCCCCTGCGGCGCGGCGCCGTACGGTGCGGGCTGACCCGGGGCGTGCTGGCCCTGGGCGGGCGGGAACGCCGGGCCGGGCTGACCGTGCCCCGCCCCCGGGTACATGCCGGGCTGCTGCTGCCCACCCGGGTACTGCGGCGCGCCCGCGAACTGCTGCTGCCCGCCCGGGTGCTGCTGACCACCCGGGAACGACGGTCCGCCCGGGTACTGCTGGCCGCCCGCGAACTGCGGTCCGCCCGCGAACTGCTGCGCCGCGGCCTGCTCGCGCGCTTCCTTGCGTGCCTTCACCGCGCGCACGATCAGCAGGATCGGCAGCACGAAGACGTAGAAGAAGATCCGGTAGCTGTCGCCGTCGAAGAGGAACAGCAGATAGAAGCCGTACCCGAAGAAGGCCAGGCCGATCACCACGTTGAGGATCCGGGAGCCGGTCCCCTGTTCCTTGACCGCCACACCGACGGCGATCATCGCGATGCCACCGAGCAGCAGCAACAGCGTGTAGAGGAGGAAGAACATGAGATTCCTGTCGATAGATGAGCGTGCCGGCCCACCCTAGGTCAGCTCGATCTTCCCCACTGTCCCGTTGCCTGTGGCAACCACCTCACTTGAGCTGCCCGGCGGTCAGTCCGGACTGGACCTGACGCTGGAACGCCACGTACACCACGAGCACCGGCAGCACCGCGATGGTCAGGCCGGCGAACAACTGGGCGTAGTCACCGGCGTAGCCCTGGCTCACCGCGAGCGAACTCAGCCCCTGGGCGAGCATCCGGTCCTGGCCGTCGCCGGGCAGGAGCACCTGCGGCAGCAGGAACTGGTTCCAGTGGCTGAGGAAGTTGAAGATCCCGACACTAATCAGTCCCGGTCTCGCCATCGGCAGCATCACCCGGAAGAACAGCCGGAAGTGCCCACACCCGTCGATCAGCGCGGCCTCCGCCACCGACGTCGGCAGCGTCCGGAAGAACGCGGTCAGGAAGAACACGGTGAACGGCAGCGAGTACGCGGTGTAGACCAGGATCAGGCCCGGCCAGGTGCCGAGCAGACCGACGCTGCGGACCACGAAGAACAGCGGCACCAGCGCCAGGAAGACCGGGAACATCATGCCGCCGACGAACAGGTAGTAGACGACCTGCCGGCCGCGGAACTCGTACCGCGCGAAGACGTACGCGGCGGTGGCGCCGAGCAGCATGGTCAGGCTCAGCGAGCCGGCCACCACGACCAGGCTGTTGAAGAAGAACCGGCCGATGTGGGCGCTGGTCCAGGCGCGCGACCAGTTGTCGAACCGCAGCGCCTCGGGCAGCCCCCACGGCTCGGCGATGATCTCGCCGTTGCTCTTCAGCGAGCTGAGCACCATCCAGGCCAGCGGCAGGACGGTCATCGCCGCCCAGAGCAGCAGGAAGCCGTGCGAGAAGACGTTCGCCACGCCCAGCTCGCGGCGCGGCGGCCGGTCGGCGGATCGGCCCGCGCCGGCCGGGTGGGTCGCGTCGTCCGGGCGGGTCGTGCCGGCGGTCGTGGCGCCGGTCGCCGCACCGGGGTCCACTGTGGTCACGAGTACTCGATCCGATCACGCCGGGCGGTGCGCAGCGCCAGCACCGCCACCGAGAGGGTCAGGAAGAACATCGCCACGCCGATCGCCGAGGCGTACCCGAACTTGTTCTCGCTGCCGAACGACGTGTCGTACATCCGCAGCCCGATCACGTCGGAGGAGAAGTTCGGTCCGCCGTTGGTCATGAGCTGGACCAGGATGAAGCCGTCCAGCGCGGCGATGGCGAGGTAGATCCAGGCCACCTGGATGGTGTCCCAGAGCAGCGGAATGGTGATCTTCCGCAGCATCGTGGTGCGGGACGCGCCGTCGAGCAGCACCGCCTCGTAGATGTCACGCGGGATGGCCTGCATGGCGGCGCCGAAGAGCACCACGTAGAAGCCGACGTTGCTCCACACCATCACCGCCAGCACGCACCAGAACGCGAAGCGCGGGTCGCCGAGCCAGGCCGGGGTGGCCAGCCCGACGGCGCGCAGGGCGCCGTTGAGCAGGCCACTCGTCGGACTGTAGATCTCCTTCCAGAGCAGCGCGATGATCACCACCGAGAGCACCTGGGGGAAGAAGTAGACGAGCCGGTAGACCGAGGTGCCGCGCACCCCGGTCACACCGGCCCGGCCCTTACGGCCGCCCATGGTGAGCATGCTGGCGAAGAACAGGCCCAGCCCGATCGTCACCACCGGCACCACGGCGAGCAGGATCGCGTTGTTCTTCAACGCGTTCCACACGTACCCGTCGTGCAGCAGCGTGCGGAAGTTCGCCATGCCGACCGGGTCGGCCTGCGCGGAGTAGCCCATCCAGTCGGTGGTGGAGATCTGAAAAGCCTGGAGGTACGGCGACAGCACGAAGATGCCGTACAACGCCAGTGGTGGCAGCAGGAACGTGAGGATCAGGGGGAGGCGGCCCTGTCGCATCACGCGGACCGCTTGTACTTCTTGACCGAGTTGTCCTGGGCGATCGAGTCGGCGCCCTTCTGGCACTGGTCGAGGAACTCGGCCGGGGAGATCCGGCCGCTGAAGAACTCGCCGCAGGCCGCGTCGACCAGGTTGCGCTCCAGCTTGCGGTAGTAGTTGTTGTAGACCCAGTTGAAGCCGTTGGACCCGGACGCGTCGAGCGCCTTGACCACGGTGCTGAGCCCGTACGGCAGGTCGATGCCCTCGGTGGCGCCGGCGACCACGGGCAGGCTGGCGACCTTCTTGGTGAAGTCCTGGGCGCCCTTGCGGGACAGCATGGTGCGGAAGTACTCCAGGCCGCCGGCGACGTTGCGCGCCTTCGCCGGCACCATGAACGGCTCGCCCGCGGTGCCGCGGATCGCCTCGTACGGCAGCTTGTCGCCGCTGCCCAGGCTCGGCGTCGGCGCGACCGTCATGTTGAAGCCGGCCGGCGTGACGTCCTTCTGCTCGCTCTCCAGCCAGGAGCCGCAGGAGATGAACGCGGCCTTGCCCTGGCACCACGCGGTCTGCGACTGCTTGTGGTCCAGGCCCGGGGATCCGTCGAGGATGAACTTGTCCTTGACGATCTGGTGCCAGGCGTCGGCGGCGGTCTTCATGGCGTCCGACTTCCAGGCGTTCGGCTCCAGGTTGTCGATCGCCAGCGCCACGGACGGGCCGCCGAGCTTGATCGCGGTGGAGATCAGCGGCCAGCTCATGTAGCGGGGGTGCACACCGGCGTACGTCCAGGGGGCGATGCCCGCGGCCTTGATCCGGCGGCAGAGCGCGATGTGGTCGTCCCAGGTCTTGGCGTCCTCCCAGCCACGGTCGGCGAACAGCTTGGTGGAGTGCCAGATGCCGTACACCGTGTAGGTGTAGTTGAGCACCAGGAACCGGCCGTCGTAGGAGCCGACCTCGACGGTGCCGGGCAGCAGCGTGTCCTTGACCGTCTTGCCGGGCGTGTCGAGGCTCGGCGCGGCGAGCAGCTCGCCCAGGTCGGCGAGCGCGTTCTGGGAGACCAGGCCGTTGAAGTCGATCTGGCCGGCGCCGGAGTTGTTGACCACGTCCGGCGGGCTGCCGTCGACGAAGCGGGGCTGGAGCGTCTTGCTGATCTCCGCGGTGGCCGAGTGCTTGATCTCCGCCTTCGGGTAGCGCTCCTTGTACATGGCCTCGTGGGCCTTGGCGTAGTCCTCCCCGAACCCGCCGTTGAAGATCACCACCTCCAGCGGGGCGTCCTCGGCCACGCCGAGCGGGTTCTGCTCGCTCTTGGTGCCCTTGTACGCGCCCTTGTCGCCCTCATCGCCCCCACCCGACGTGGCGCAGCCGGCGAGCAGCCCGGCGGCGGGGGTGGCCAGCAGACCGGCGGCGGCGCTGCGCCGTAGGATCTCACGCCTGTTCATCGCATCTCCTCGGTCCGGGTACGCGCGGTGAGCACCCTGTCGCTTGTCTTCACAAGACGCATTTCCAATGAAGAATTTCTACGACAGTGCGACGGGGACCACAAGACCTCTCGACCGATCCGTTATCCGTACCGGTCGGGCCCGGCTGGCCTAGCCTGAGCCCATGCGCCGCCTGCGGCAGCTCGCGCAACGCACGCCGCCGGGGCGGGAGCGCTACATCGACCTGCTCCGGGCGCTGGCCATCACCATGGTCGTGCTCGGCCACTGGGGTGTCACAGCCATCGGGTACGACAACGGCCGCCCCGCCGGCCACTCCGCGCTGGCCGACCTGCGCTGGGCCTGGCCGCTGACCTGGGTGGCCCAGGTGATGCCGGTGTTCTTCCTGGTCGGCGGCTACGCCAACGCCGCCTCGCTGGCCGCCCGCCGGCGCCGGGGCGGGTCGGCAGCCGGGTGGCTGGTGGACCGCAGCGCCCGGCTGATCCGCCCCACCACCGTGTTGCTGCTGGTCCTGTCAGCGGGCGCGGGGATCGCCACGCTGCGCGGCGCCGACGCGGGGCAGGTGCGCACAGTGGTCTGGTTCGCCACCATCCCGCTGTGGTTCCTGGTCGCCTACGTCGCGGTGGTGGCGCTGACCCCGCCGATGTACGCGCTGCACCGCCGGTTCGGGCTCGCCGTGCCGACGGCGCTCGTGGTGCTGGTCGCGCTCGGCGACCTCGGCCGGCTCCTCGGCCCGGCCGCGCTCGCCGACGGCAACTACCTGTTCGGCTGGCTGGCCGTCCATCAGGTCGGTTTCGCCTGGTACGACGCCGCCCGGGCGGACGCCCGCCGCACCGGCGACGCGGCCGGCGCCGACGCGGCCGATGCTGGTGAAGCCGGACCTCGGGGCCTGTTCCGCCGCGGGCTGCCGCTGTCCGGCCGGGCCGGCGCGGTCCTGCTGGGCGGTGGCCTGGTCGCGCTGGTGCTGCTCACGGTGGCCGGGCCGTACCCGGTGGCGATGCTCCACGTGCCGGGTGAGCGACTGGACAACGCGGCACCGCCGAGCCTGGCGCTGATGGCCGCGGCCGCCGCCCAGCTCGGCCTCATCCTGCTGCTGCGACGCCCGGCCGGGCGCTGGCTGCGCCGGTCCGGCCCCTGGCAGGCGGTGCTCGCGGTCAACGCCGTGGTGCTCACGCTGTTCCTCTGGCACCTGACCGCCGCGGTGCTGCTCGTCGGCCTGCTGGACGCGCTCGGCGTGCTGCCTGCTCCCCCGGTCGGTTCGGCGGCCTGGTGGGCGTGGCGCGTACCGTGGCTGCTCGCGCTGGCCGCGGTGCTGGCCGTGTTGGTCGCCGTCTTCGGTCCGGTCGAGGCCCGCACCCGCCGCCCGGCCGCGACCGGGCCGGCCGGGGCGGGTGGCCGGCGGCTGCGCGCCGGTCTGGCCGTCGCCGGGTACGCGGGCGTGCTGGTCGGCCTGCTGCTGAACAGCCTCGCGCCCAAGACGGCGCCGGAGCCGCTGGGCCTGCCCGCCCCGGCGCTGGTGGCGTACCTGGCCGGGGCGGGTCTGCTGCGGCTGCTCAGGTCCGGACGGGCGGGACCGCGCCGGCCGGGTTGACGCTCACGCCTCGATCGAGGCGCGGATCGCGTCGACCATGATCGCCAGACCCTCCCGGGCCTCGTCCTCGGTGAGCGTCAGCGGCGGGCCCATCCGGATCACGTTGCCGTACAGGCCGCCCTTGCCCACGAGCAGGCCGCTGGCCCGGCACGCCTCGAAGACGCGGGTGGTCAGCTCCGCGTCCGGCTCGACGGTGCCCGGGTGGACGAACTCGACGGCGAGCATCAGGCCCTTGCCGCGTACCTCGGCGACCTGGTCCAGTCCGGCGACGGCCGCGCGCAGGCCGTCGCCCAGGATCGCGCCGACCCGGGCGGCGTTGCCCTGCAGGTCGTGGTCGAGCAGGTAGTCGAGCACCGCGTTGCCGGCGGCGGTGGAGACCGGGTTGCCGCCGAACGTGGAGAAGCTGATCGCCGGCACCGACTCCAGCACCTCGGCCCGGCCGACCACCCCGGCGAGCGCGAACCCGTTGCCGATGCCCTTGGCGAACGTGAGCAGGTCCGGCGTGACGCCGTGCGCCTGGTAGCCCCAGAAGTGCTCGCCGGTACGCCCCCACCCGGTCTGCACCTCGTCGCTGATCAGCAGGATGCCGTGCTCGTCGAGCACCTTCTTCCAGGCGGCGAAGAGCCCGTCCGGTCCGTGCACGAAGCCACCGACACCCTGGACCGGCTCGGCGATCAGGCAGGCCACGTCGCCCGCGGTCTGGGTGGCGAGCACCTCGCGCAGGTCCTCGACCGCCGCGTCGACCCGGTCGGCGGCGTCGAGCCGGGCCAGCAGTCCGCGCAGCCGTTCACCGGAGTGCAGCCAGGCCACCTGCAACGGGTTGAGGGCGCTGGCCGACCAGCCGCGGTTGCCGGTGACGCCCATCGTCGCGTACGACCGGCCGTGGTAGCTGTTGCGCACCGCGAGGATCTGGTGCGAGCGCCGGTGGTTCGTGGCGACCAGCAGCGCGGCCTCGTTCGCCTCGGTGCCGGAGTTGGTGAAGAACACGCGGGCGTCCGGGATGCCGGAGAGCCGGGCGATCTTCTCGGCCAGCTCGACCTGCTGCCGGATCAGGTAGAGCGTCGAGGTGTGCACGAGCCCGGTCCGCAGCTGTTGTTCGACCGCCTCCCGGATCTCCGGGATGTCGTGGCCGACCATCGTGGTCAGCACCCCGCCGAAGAAGTCCAGATAGGTCCGGCCAGCCGCGTCGGTGACCCGGCGGCCGGAACCGGCGACGAGTTCCAGCGGTTCGGCATAGTAGAGCGGCATCCAGGAGGGGAGCACGGCCCGGTGCCGGGCCAGCAGGTCGTCGGAGGTCATCGGCGCACCCTTCAGCGGAGGTGGATCCCCGCACGCTCCCACCGCGACCGGGGCAGAAACAACTGTCCCGGGCGGTAGCATCCGCCGGGTGCGGACGGATCAGGTGACGCTGCCGGGCGGCGCGGCGGGCACGACGCGGGCGCAACTCCTGGCCGGGGTCCGGTCCTGGGTGGAGTCGGCGCCGGTGCGGCGTCTCGTGGCGCACTTCGGCGGCGACTGGCCCGGCGGCGACCTGGCGGCGGTGCTGGCCGGGCTGGACGCGTTCTCCGCCCACCGCTGGGACTTCCGGCAGGGACGGGAACGCCCGGACGCCCGGGAGCCGGCGTTCGACCCGGCCACCGCCGGACTGGTGCTGAGCGCCGCCGCCGCGCTGGGCCTGGTCCGCGCCGTCGCGCCGGCCCGATCCGGGTACGCGCACCTGCTGGTGCTCGGCGGGCTGGCGCACGCCTGCCTGCGGCGTACCGCGTACGCGGCGAGGCTGGCCCGGACGGCAGCCGAGGTGACCGGCGAGGTGGCCGTGCTCGGCAGCTACCGGCCGCTGTCAGCGGCCGAGTCCCGCACGCTCGACGCCGCCGGCCTGTCCGGCTGCGACACCGAGGTGGACGTCCTCGACGCCGGGGTGCGGCTGGCGTTCGGGGTGGACGAGCCGGACGACGAGCGCGGCGAGCCGGCCGATCATCCGCATCGGGCCTGGTCCTCGCGCACCTACCGGCCGGCCGGGCTGCCCCCGGTACGGGTGCTCGCCGCGCCGTCGAGCGAACCGGACCGCCGTCGCGCGCACACCGCCGACACGCAGCGGTTCTGGGCCGAGCATGTGCGGCTGCGCGCGGACGACCCGGTGCTGATGGTGACCGCCCCGATCTACGTGCCGTTCCAGCACTGCGACGCGCTGCGGACGCTCGCCGTGCCGTACGGGTGCGGCATCGAGACGGTCGGGGTGGACCCGGCCGCGCGTGCCGCGGTGGCGGTACCGGAGCCGACCCTGACTCCGGGCCGCTACCTCCAGGAGATCCGGTCGGCGCTGCGGTCGATGCGCGCGCTGCACGCGACGCTGACGGCCGGCTGAACCGGCGTGCGGGCCGGCGCCCGGCGAATCGCCGCGCACCGGCCCGAGAGCCGGGTGTCAGTTGACGTAGACCGCCGGGCTGCCGGTCTTGCTGGTGTCCTTCACCGGCGAGTACGACGCGGTGAAGTACGCGGTGCCGAAGCACAGCGACGGGCCGGAGAACTTGGTCAGGGGCTGGTTGGTGAAGCTGATCGAGTTGGTGGCGTTGGACGCCGTGCCGGTCAGCGAGTTCGTGCTGGTGCGGTAGACGCAGGTGATCGCGCCGAGCAGCGAGTTGAGCACGACGGTGCTCTGGATCGGCGCCGCCGTCGTCCCGGAGATCTTGACCACGCCGGCGCTGGTCACCGAGGTGGTGTACGGCAGGTTGTTGACCGTGACGCTCTGCACGCCGGTGGTGCCGAAGACGTTCGTCGTGCAGCTGGTGAACGACTGCGCGGTGAGGCTCTCGGTCGCGGTTCCGGGTGCGGTCGGGTTGGTCAGCACCTTGGCGCTGAAGCTGGACGCGGCGCACTTGATGCCGGTGGTGCCGCTGGTCGAGGAGTAGAACGTGGCGTTGGTGCCGCTGCGCAGGCTGGCCTGGATGACGTCGCCCACCGACACGGCGGTGCCGGCGACGGTCGGGTAGGTCAGCACGGCGCTGGCGAGCGAGGTGGAGGGTGCGGCGGTGGCGGGGGCGGCGCCGACCAGACCGGTCAGCAGCGCCAGGGCGGCGAGGCCCGCGCCGATGCGTCCGTACCTGGGCATGGTTGTTCCTTCCGGCGGTGGGACAGGAAACGGTGCCGGCGGCGTCCGGCATGGACGGAGCCGGTGGGTGCGGCGGCCGGGATCGGGCCGCCGCAGGTGGTGGTGCGCCGCTGCGGCCTCAGCGGGCCGGGCGGCGTGGCGCAGTGCGGCGACGCCGCGTCACCTGGATCTCTCCGGCCTTGGGGGGACGGGTTCGCGCGGCGATAATGGCAGCCATCCGGCCCTCCTTCGACGCGTTCGGGTGACCGACGAGAAGAGATCACCAGCGGTGACGAGGCGTGAACTGAGCGTGTCGAAAGTTATAAACCTCGGAGGGTCGTAAAGTCAACGCATCAAGAAAGGTCGATGAGTGACAGTCCCGAGCCCGCCGTCGCCGGCGCCCGTACCCCTGCCGGGTGCCCGCCACGGCCGCGACCCGGACCGCGCCATCAAGCGCGGCCCGCGACGCGTGCCGGCCGAGGAGGTGGCGGCGACCCAGCGCGACCGCCTCTTCGACGGGCTGGTCCGGGAGGTCGCCACCCGGGGGTACGACAACGCCCGGGTCAGCGACATCTGCCACGCCGCCGGGGTCACCCGGCCCGCGTTCTACGCGCTGTTCAGCGGCAAGCAGGACGCGTTCCTGGCCGCGTACCGGCACGGCATCGCGGTGGTGTCGCACCTGATGGAGGACGCCTACCGCGACGCCGGCCCGGACTGGCCGGAGGCCGCCCGGGCGGCGCTGCGCACGCTGCTCGACGTGCTGGCGAGCGTGCCCGCCTTCGCCCGGATGGCGCTGGTCGAGGTGGACGCGGCCGGCCCCGACGCACGCCGGGAGCGCGACGCGCTGCTGAGCAGCTTCCGCCGGTTCTTCGCCGACGCCGGGCCGGATCCGGCCGGCGTGGACCGGGACGCACTGTTGTCCATTGTGGTCGGCGGCATCCACGCCACCATCCGTGAGCGGGTGGCGCAGGGGCGGGCCGAGGAGCTGCCGCTACTGCTGCCGGCGCTCACGTACGCGGCCACCGCGCCGTTCCTCGGCCCGCGGGAGGCGGGCCGCGTCGCCCGGGCGGCCCGGGCGGACGACGGCCCGGCCGCGACCGCGCCCTGCGCGCCCGGCCAGCCCTGAGCGGTGGAAAACCGCAGCGGTTTTTCACTTTGGCCGCTTTTGGCAAATACCGCCCAACGATCTGCTACAGGCAGTTGACCGCCCCTTTACTCAGCGGTAACTTCGGCCTGCGCCCCTCGGCGCGCACATCCTGCGAAGCCAATTCACATCGTCGCAGATGAATTGATCTCGAAAGGGGCCGGCATGTCGGAGCAGATCGAGCAGATCGAGACCGATCAACCGAGAAGCGGCGTACGCTGGCGCCGGTTCGCTGTCACGTTCGGCGCCGTGGCGGCCGGCGCGGCCGGCATGGTGGTGCTGACCGCGCAGGGTGTGCTCGGCGCGCAGTTCGCCATCTCGGGCATGCCGTTCACTGTCACCGCCGACAAGCTGGAGGGCACCGGGTTCGAGCAGTTCGCCACGCTCGACCAGATGATCCCGGACAGCCCCAACCAGGGCGACACCGGCGGGCAGGTGCTCGTGATCGTCTCGGCGATCGACAAGGCCGAGCTGACCAATCTCTGCCAGAGCATCAACCTGGGCGGGACCAACCTGCGGATCACCGCCGGCAATTCCGGCAAGCCGGTGACCGCCCGCACGCTCGTGGTCGACGGCGACGAGATCGCCGGTAACGCCTCCTTCAAGAACATCGACGTCGGGCAGGACGCCAGCACCGTCGACAAGGTCCCCGGAGTCAAGGGCAACCCGGGCGTGTTCGCCCAGCAGGCCGACACCGTGACCATCACCAACCTGCGGCAGAACAACTACGCCACCACCGCCGCCGTCTTCACGCTGCCCAACCTGCGCATGGGCTTCAGCTCCGAAGGGTGCTGACGTGACCGCAGGACAGCACTCGGCGCCCGCCGCCGGCGTCCGTACACGCTGGCGGCGCTGGCGCCGGGCGCGGCCGTTCACCGCCGGGCTGCTCATCGCGCTCGGCGGCGCGGAGATGCTCGTGACGCTGCGCGCGCCGCTCGGGGTGCTGCTGCACGTCGGGCCGCAAGGGCTGGCCGCGTACCTGGTCCCCCTGGTCCTGGTGATCTGCGGCGTGCTGCTGATCACCACGCCGCAGCAACGCGTCTTCTACGCGGTGCTCTCCCTCGTGCTCGGGCTGGTCTCCTGGCTCACCTCGAACCTGGGCGGGTTCCTGATCGGCATGCTGCTGGCGCTCGTCGGCGGCGCGCTCGCGTTCGCGTGGACGCCGGTCAAGCGGCGGGCGACCGACGTCGGCCCGGCGGCCGCGCCCACCGAGGTCGCGCCGGCACCGCGCGAGCCGGTCGACAGCTCGGCGCCCACCGAGTCCCTCGACGCGATCCTGTCGGCCGAGCCGGGGCCGCCGCGGCACACGCGGGCGGAGCGCGGCTGACTCAGCGGGCGGTGTCGGCGACCGCCTGCGCGAACACCTCGGATCGGTGCTCGAAGTTGCGGAACCGGCCGTAGCTCGGCGCCGCCGGGGACAACAGCACCACCCCGCCGGCCGGGGTGAGCTTGCGGGACAGCCCGACGGCGGCGACCAGGTCGTCGGCCAGTTCGGTACGCACCGACGGCAGCCCGGACAGCGCCTCCACGATGCGGGGGCCGCTGTCCGGCACGCCGATCACTCTGATCTCCCGGCCGGCCAGGTGTGCACGCAGCGGGCTGTAGTCCAGCCCTCGGTCGGCCCCGCCGACGATCACGGTCAGCGGCCGTCCCTCGTACGCGTCGATCGCGTGCATGGCCGCGTACGGGCTGGTGGCGAGCGTGTCGTCGACGAACGTCAGCCCCGACGGATCGGCGATCTCGGTGAGCCGGTGCGCCAGGCCCTGGAACTCGGCGACCGCCACGGCGAGGCTGTCCTTGCGCGCCACCACGTCCACGCCGAGCGCGTCCAGCACTGCGAGCGCGACGCAGAGGTTGCCCTCGTTGTGCCGCCCGACCAGCGGCAGCACGGCGCGCGGGAACAGCGGCGTGTCCCGCAGGTGGAACCACTGCGTGCCGTCCGGCCCGGTGGCCACATGCGTGGTGTCCGGCGAGCCGGCGCGTACCGCCGCACGGTCGCCCAGCTCCGCCGCCAGCCGCGGGTCGGCGCCGTTGACCACCACGGCGTGCGGGCCGTGCGCGATCAGGTTCAGCTTGTCCCGGTAGTACTCCCGCTCACCGCCGTGCGCGTCCAGATGCTCCGGGAACAGCGCGGTCACCACCGCCACCCGCGGCGAGTCGGTCAGGTCGGAGCACTGGTAGCTGGACAGCTCCAGCACGTACAGCTCCGCCTCGGGCAGGTCCAGCAGCGGCACCCCGATGTTGCCGCCGAACACGTTCGGCCGGTCCATCGCGGTGAGCAGGTGACTGATCAGGCTGGACGTGGTGCTCTTGCCCTTGCTGCCGGTCACCCCGACGGTCCGGTCCGCGTGGTCGGCCATCCACAGCGCGCTGCCCTGCGTGACGGGCGCTGACCGGCGGCGCAGCTCCACCATCCACGGGTGGGTGTTCGGCACACCCGGCGAGCGGACCACCACGTCGGCGGCTGCGAGGCGTTCGAATCCCTCCTCGCCGGTGACGAGCGGCGCGGCGGCGGCCAGCGGACCGTCCCAGGGCAGGGTGAGGAAATTGGCGCTGTCGTCGACGACGACCAGGCCGGCCGGCCCGTGCGCGGCGATCGCGGTCACCGCGGCCCGGCCCTCGCGGCCGGCGCCCCAGACGGCGACATGACGTCCGCGCAGATCAGACAGGCGCACGGGCTCTCCTCGGACTCGGTCGACGGCGGGCAGGGTCCGGCCCAGCCGGACACGGACGGACGAACCAGGGCCTAGTATGGCGTGTGCCCAACGAGCAGCTGCGGCGGATGGACGCCTTCACCTTCCCGTCCTACTCGATCGACTTCGCCACCGGTGAGGTCCTGTTCGACTACGCCCTGACCGGTCCCGACGGCGAGCAGCGGTTCACCGAGGTGATCACGCTTCCGCTGCCGGCCGAGCCGGTCTCCGACGCCACAGCGGCCACCCTGGCCCGGGTGCTGGAGCTGCTGCACGTGGTCGCCGGCGTCAGCTACTACAAGGCCGCCGCGCCGCCCCGGCTGGTGCTGCCCGCACCGCTGGGCGCCGCCGCCGTCGCGCTGGTCACCGCCGTCTACACCAAGGGCCTCGCCGAGTACGCGTACCGCAACGAGCTGCCGCACGTGCTGGAACTGCGTCCCGAGGTGCCGTCGGGCACCGTGGACCCGGCGGTGCCGGTGGACAACTCCGACCGTCGTCCGCTGTCGGCGGTGGGCGGCGGCAAGGACTCCATCGTCACGCTGGAGGCGCTGCGCCGCGCCGGCCTCGACCCGGTGCCGTTCTCGGTCAACCCGAACCACGTGATCGTGTCGGTGAACGAGGCGTCCGACCTGGTGCCGCTGGCCGCCCGGCGGCGGCTCGACCCGGTGCTGTTCGAGCTGAACGCGGCAGGCGCGCGCAACGGGCACATCCCGGTCACCGCGATCAACTCGCTGATCGCCGTGGCCACCGCCGTCCTGCACGGGCTCGGTCCGGTGGTGATGTCGAACGAGCGTTCCGCGTCCGACCCGAACCTGATCTGGAACGGCCACGAGATCAACCACCAGTGGTCGAAGGGCGTCGAGGCGGAAGGGCTGCTGCGCGCGGCGCTGGCCGAGCACGCCGGGCTCACCGAGCCGTACTTCTCGTTGCTGCGCTCCCTGTCCGAGCTGCACATCGCCCGGCTGTTCGCCGAGATCGACCGGTACGACGCGGTGGTGACCAGCTGCAACGCGGCGTTCAAGCTGCGCGACGCGAGCGAGCGCTGGTGCCGCGACTGCCCGAAGTGCCGGTTCGTGTTCCTGGCCATGGCGCCGTTCATGCCCCGGGAGCGGCTGACCGGCATCTTCGGCGGTGACCTGCTGGCCGACGAATCCCAGATCCCCGGCTACCGGGAGCTGCTCGGCATCGACGGGCACAAGCCGTTCGAGTGCGTGGGCGAGGTGGAGGAGTCGGTGGTCGCGCTGAGCCTGCTCGCCCAGCAGGACCAGTGGCGCGACGTCCCGGTGGTCCGCGCCCTGGTGGCGGCGCTGCCCGACACCGCCTGGCAGGCGGCGGCCACCTCCGACGTGTTCACCCCCGGCGGCGACAACTTCGTCCCCGCCCTCTACGCCAAGACCCTGACCGCCCTGACCTGACCGCCCACACGTCATCGATCTTGGAGTTGTGGCACCGCGCAGACCTCGCTTCAGGGGCATTACGGGCGCCACAACTCCAAGATCGGCGCGGGACAGCGCGGAGGGACGGAGGGCGGGACGGGCAGGGTTTGGCCCGGGCGGCGTCAGGGGGTGCGGATGGCGTCCAGGGCGAGCAGGGCCACGTGCAGGGACAGGCACCTGTCCACCGAGTCGAGGTCGGCGTCGAGGATGCGGCCGATGCGGGCCAGCCGTTCGTAGAACGCCGGCCGGGACAGGTGCGCGGCGGCCGCGCCGGCCGACTTGTTGCGCCCCTGCTCCAGGTACGCCCGCAGCGTACCGAGCAACTGCTCCCGCGGGTGCTGGGCGTCGTAGGCGAGCAGCGGCCCGAGTTCACGCTCGACGAACGTCTGCAACCGGGGCTCGTCACGCAACAGGTGCAGCAGTCCGGCCAGCCCTACATGCGGCAGCCGGTAGCAGGGCAGATCCCGGGGATCCCGCCGCGCCGCCTCCGCCACCTGCCGCGCCTCGATCAGTGACCGGCGTGCCTCGCGCAGGCTGCTCACACCGGACCCGGCCGCCACCACGATCGCGGCCCGGGGCGGCGCGTCGACCGGCCGTGCGCTCCCCGATGTCACGGCCCGTCCGGCGGGCCGGTCAGGTGACTCCGACGGGCGGGACGCCGGGCGGGCGGCGGGGGCGGCGTCGAGGCGTACCCGGCGCAACGCCGCGGCGAACGCGGACAGTGCCTTCTCCTCGGCGGCCGGGTCGGGGAGCGCCAGCAGCGCGCCCACGGCCTGGTCGTCGAGCGGGCTGGTCAGCGCGGTGAGCTTGGCGTCCCGGACGGCCTGGCTGACCGCCTCGGCGAGGTCGCGCAGCCGGGCCGGGCCGGTTTCCGGGTCCTCGGCGTCGGTGTCGCGGCGTCCGCCGCGCCGGGCGGCGGCGGACTCGTCGTCGGGGGCGCCCGCGTCACCGGACGGCTCCTCGGCGCGGTGCCGGACCACGACGCCGACCAGGTGGCGGCGGTCCAGGACGACGCCGAGCGCCTTGGCGCGCAGCGCCACCTCGTCCACCGGACGGGTGTGGTCGATCAGGGCGGTCAGCAGCGTACGGTGGATCTGCCGTTCCAGGCCCTCGGCGTCGCGCCGGATCAGCCGGCCCAGCGCCAGCGTGGAGGCGGCCCGTTCGATCAGGATGGTCAGCCGGGTCGGCGGGGTGGACTCGGTCGCCGGCCAGCGCAGCAGCAGCCGTCCCCAGTCCTGTCCCCGCGCGCCCACTGTGGTGACGAGCCAGCCGCTGTCCGGGTCGTACGCGGTGCGCCCGGGCGGGCGGATCTGCCGCGAGTGCCGCTCCCAGCCGTCCAGCAGCAGTTGGGCGTTCTCCCCCGCCGGGTCGTACGCGAGCACCTGCCGGGACAGGTTCTCCAGCACCATCGGGCAGCCGGCCAGTTCGGCGGCCTGCCGCAGCACCTCGGCCGGTTCGGCGCCCTCCACCGACAGTTCGGTGAACCGCTGGTGGATCTCCTCGGTGGCGCGCAGCTCGGTGAGCTGGGCGTCGACGATCAGCGCGTGCACCGCCTCGGTGATCCGGACGAACGGTGTGCCCCGGCGCAGCTCGATCAGGGGCAGGCCACGTCGCTCGGCGGCGGCGGCCATCACGCGTGGCACTCCGCTGACGTAGCGGCGGCCCAGTTCGACCACCAGCCCGGAGACGCCGACGTCGGCCAGCGCGCCGATGAACTCGCGGAGCCCGGCGTCGTCGCCGGGAAGGCCGATCCCGGTGGTGAGGACCAGTTCCCCGCCGCCGAGCAGGGTGGCGATGTCGGGCACCTCGGCGATGTGCACCCAGCGCACCGACCGGTCCAGCCCGGCGTTCCCCGCGACCAGGCGCGGCGCGCCGTGGCGCACGGGCACCAGGTCCAGCACCTCACGCACGGTAGGGAACACGGGCGACACGCTACCCTGCGTCACCACCGTTGCCGAAAGCCACACCGCCCGCCGGCCCGCGGGGAGGCGGGACCGGCGGGCGGTCACAGGTGAGACGAGCCGCGGACCGCTGCCCGGAGGGACGACGGTCCGCGGACGGCGGCGATCAGTCGACGCCGAACTCCATCGCGGCCCGATCGAGCGCCTCGTCCTCGGCGGTGGGCACGCCCCGGGAGGCGATGGCCTCCGCGCCGCCCTGCGGCATGGCGCCGATCAGCCCGGTCGAGGCCGCCTGGGCGGCGCCGACGATCCGTTGCGGGGTGCCGCCGCCGACCATGCCGACGGAGGCGTACTGCTCCAGCTTGGCCCGGGAGTCGGCGATGTCGAGGTTGCGCATGGTGAGCTGGCCGATCCGGTCGGCCGGGCCGAACGCCGAGTCCTGGGTGCGCTCCATCGACAGCTTGTCCGGGTGGTAGCTGAACGCCGGGCCGGTGGTGTCCAGGATCGAGTAGTCCTCGCCCCGGCGCAGCCGCAGCGTGACCTCGCCGGTGACCGCCGTGCCGACCCAGCGCTGCAGCGACTCGCGCAGCATCAGCGCCTGCGGGTCCAGCCAGCGGCCCTCGTACATGAGGCGGCCGAGGCGGCGGCCCTCGTTGTGGTAGTTCGCGAGCGTGTCCTCGTTGTGGATCGCGTTGACGAGCCGCTCGTACGCGGCGTGCAGCAGCGCCATGCCGGGGGCCTCGTAGATGCCGCGGCTCTTGGCCTCGATGATCCGGTTCTCGATCTGGTCGGACATGCCCAGGCCGTGCCGGCCGCCGATGGCGTTGGCCTCCAGCACCAGGTCGACGGCGCTGCCGAACTCCTTGCCGTTGATCGTCACCGGGCGGCCCTGGTCGAAGCCGATGGTGACGTCCTCGGTGGGGATCTCCACGGACGGATCCCAGAACTTCACGCCCATGATCGGCTCGACGGTCTCGATGCCGGTGTCCAGGTGTTCGAGCGTCTTGGCCTCGTGGGTGGCGCCCCAGATGTTGGCGTCGGTGGAGTACGCCTTCTCGGTGCTGTCCCGGTAGGGCAGGCCGCGCTCCAGCAGCCACTCCGACATCTCGGTGCGGCCGCCCAGCTCGGTGACGAAGTCGGTGTCCAGCCACGGCTTGTAGATCCGTAGCTGCGGGTTCGCCAGCAGGCCGTACCGGTAGAACCGCTCGATGTCGTTGCCCTTGAACGTCGAGCCGTCGCCCCAGATCTGCACGTCGTCGGCGATCATCGCGCGGACCAGCAGCGTGCCGGTCACGGCCCGGCCCAGCGGCGTGGTGTTGAAGTAGGCCCGCCCGCCGGAGCGGATGTGGAAGGCGCCGCAGGTCAGCGCTGCCAGCCCCTCCTCGACCAGGGCGGCGCGGCAGTCGACGAGGCGGGCGACCTCGGCGCCGTAGCTGAGCGCGCGGCCGGGCACCGAGGCGATGTCGGGCTCGTCGTACTGGCCGATGTCAGCGGTGTAGGCGCAGGGGACGGCGCCCTTGTCGCGCATCCACGCGACGGCCACCGAGGTGTCGAGGCCGCCGGAGAAGGCGATGCCGACACGTTCGCCGATGGGCAGGGAGGTGAGAACCTTGGACACAAGGAAGATTATGCACACCATCGCATGGTCATGCAAGCCGGTCGGGAGAGCGGGTCGTCAGAGCGCGTCGTCCCGCCCCAGCTCCCAGAACGCCACCGCCGCGGCGGCCGCCACGTTCAGCGAGTCCACGCCGCGCCGCATCGGGATCACCACCCGCACGTCGCTGGCGGCCTGCGCCGCCGCGGTCAGCCCCGGCCCCTCCGCCCCGAGCAGCAACGCCGCCCGCTCGCGCTGCGCCGGGGTCAGCCGCTGCATCGGTACGGCATCAGGCGCCGGCGTCATCGCGAGCACGGTGAACCCGGCCGCCCGGACCTGGTCCAGCCCGCCGGGCCAGCTGTCGAGCTTGGCGTACGGCACCGCGAACACCTCGCCCATGCTGACCCGTACGCTGCGCCGGTACAGCGGGTCGGCGCAGGTCGGGGACAGCAGCACCGCGTCGACGCCGAGCGCTGCGGCGCCCCGGAAGATCGCGCCCAGGTTCGTGTGGTTGTTGACGTCCTCCAGGATCACCACCCGCCGGGCGGCGGCGAGCACCTCGTCGGCGGAGCGCAGCGGCTTGCGGTGGAACGAGGCGAGCACGCCCCGGTGCACGTGGAAACCGGTGGCGCGCTGGAGCACGTCCGGCGTCGCCGCGTACACCGGCGCGTCACCGGTGTCCAGGTCGGCGAGCTGGTCCACCCGCTTGGCGTCGACCAGGTACGACCGGGCCGGGTAGCCGGCCCGCAGCGCCCGCCGCAGCACCAGCTCCCCCTCGGCGATGAACAGCCCGTGCGGCGGTTCCCAGCGGGTACGCAGCTCCACGTCGGTGAGCGCGCGGTAGTCGGCGATCCGGTCGTCGTCGGGGTCGGTGATCTCGTGGACGGGCACCAGGCGATTCTGCCCGGCCCGCCCGGTCGCTCCGGCGCGGGCCGGGTTTCCGTCGTCCCGGGCGGGGAACGGAGCCGGAAGGCCGACGGTGACGGAGGGACCACGATGGGCGCGGATCACGACGGCAACCTCCCCCGCGACGCCACCGTCTCCGACTACCTGGTGGCCCGGCTCGCCGAGTGGGGCGTGCACCGCTACTACGGCTACCCGGGCGACGGGATCAACGGCATGACCTCGGCGTTGCAGCGGGCCGAGGGGCGGGCCCGGTTCATCCAGGTCCGGCACGAGGAGACGGCCGGTTTCGCGGCCGGCGCGCACGTCAAGTACGGCGGCGGCCCGCTCGGATGCGTGGTGGTGACCAGCGGCCCCGGCGCGATCCACGCCCTCAACGGCCTCTACGACGCGAAGCTCGACCACCAGCCGGTGGTGGCGCTGCTCGGGCACACCGCGCTGCCCGCCGAGGGCGGCGGCTACTACCAGGAGGTGGACCTGCTCTCCCTCTACAAGGATGTGGCGTCGGCGTTCCTGGCCCAGCTCGACGACCCGTCGCAGGCCCGGCACCTGGTCGACCGGGCCTGCCGGACGGCGCTGGCCCGGCGTACCGTGACCGCCCTGGTCCTGCCCTCCGACGTGCAGGACCTGCCGGCGGTGCCGCACCCGCCGCACGCCCACGGCTACTACCACACCAGCGCGGTGCCGAGCAGCGAGCCGACGGTGCCGCCGGAGGCCGACGTGCGCCGCGCCGCCGAGGTGCTGCGCGGCGGCGAGCGGGTGGCGATGCTGGTCGGGCAGGGCGCGCTGGGCGCCGAGGACGAGGTACGCCGGATCGCCGACCGGCTCGGCGCCGGGGTCGCCACCGCGCTGCTCGGCTTCACCGCCGTCGACCACCGGCAGCCCTGGGTGACGGGCGCGATCGGCCTGCTCGGCAGCCGCCCGAGCTGGCAGCTCATGCGCGAGTGCGACAGGCTGCTGATCGTCGGCAGCCAGATGCCGTACTCGGAGTTCTACCCGCCGGAGGGCCAGGCCCGGGCGGTGCAGATCGACATCGACGGCACCCGGATGGGGTTGCGGTACCCGACCGAGGTGAACCTGACCGGTGACGCCGGGCCGACGCTGCGCGCCCTGCTCAAGGAGCTGGGCCCGGGTCCGGGCCCGACCGCCTGGCGGGCCACCCTCGCCGACGCCACCGGCAAGTGGCGGGCCTCGCAACGCGAGGTCGCCGCCCAGCCGGCCGACCCGGTCAACCCGCAGTCGCTGTTCACCTCGCTCGACGACGCGCTGCCGGGCGACGCCATGCTCGCCGTGGACTGCGGCACCGCCACCGCCTGGTACGCCCGGCACGTGCGGGTCCGTCCCGGCATGCTGGCCAGCCTCTCCGGCACGCTGCTCTCAATGGGCGGCGGCATGCCGTACGCGCTGGCGGCGAAGTTCGCCCACCCGGACCGCCCGGTGATCGCGCTGCTCGGCGACGGCGCGATGCAGATGAACGGCGTCAACGAGCTGATCACGGTGGCGAGGTACTGGCGGGAGTGGGCCGACCCCCGGTTCGTGGTGCTGGTGCTCAACAACCGGGATCTGGCCTTCGTCAGCTGGGAGCAGCGGTCCGGCGAGGGCACGCCGATGTTCCCGGACAGCCAGGACCTGCCGGACGTCGCGTACCACAGGTGGGCCGAGGTGCTGGGCCTCGGCGGTGAGCTGGTCGACTCCCCCGACCGGGTGGACGGCCTGTGGCAGCGGGTGCTCGACGCGGACCGCCCGGTGGTGGTGAACGCCGTGGTGGACCCGGCCGAGCTGATGCTGCCGCCGCACTTCACCGTCGAGCAGGCCCGCAAGACCGCCGCCGCGGTGCTGCGCGGGGACAGCGACCGGGCCGGCATCATGCGGCGCGGCGTGCCGGCCGCGCTCGCCACGTACCGGCCCCGCCGCCGGGGCCGCTGAGGCGTCAGGCCCGCCCGTAGCGCAGCAGCACCGACCGTCCGTCGAACGTGCGCGTCTCGACCAGCCGCAGGCTCTGCCGGGCCAGGCCGGGCAGCACCTGCCGTCCGCCGCCGAGCACCACCGGGTGCACGATCACCTCGTAGGTGTCGACGAGCCCGAGCGCGGCCAGCGCCGTCGCCGCGCCGGTGCCGCCGGTGACCAGCAGGTCGCCGGGGAACCGCTCACGGACCTCGGCGAACTCCTTCGCCAGGTCGCCGCCGCCGACCACCACGGCGCCGTGGGAGGCCTCGGCGAGCGTGCGGGAGACCACGATCTTCGGGGTACGCCGCCAGATCGGCGCGAACGCCAGGTCGTGCGGGTGGTCGGAGATCGACTCGACCTGCGGCCAGTAGGAGGACATCATCTCCCACACCCGCCGCCCGTAGACGAAGGCGTCGGCCCGCTCGGCCAGCCCGATCGAGTACGCGGACAGCTCCTCCCCCATCTCCGGCCAGTCGAACTCGCCGTTCGGGCCCTCGATGAAGCCGTCGACCGACGTGTGCACCCCGTAGACGACGTTGCCCATGCGCTGCTCCTCCGCGTATCGGCGCGTCCCGGTCGGACACGCTCACCGGTGGGTCGGAGCCGCCGGGCCGGATCCGACACGTCGCGCGCATCGTTGTCCGGGTGCGTTAGCGTCCGGGCCCATGGGCCGCCCCGTGATGATCGCGCTGATCGGCGTCGACGGCTCCGGCAAGACCACCCAGGCCAGGGCTTTGGCGGCGCGGCTGCGCGAGCAGGGCATCCGGGCGCGGTACTTCGAGAACGCCGGTGGGCGGCCGCTGTGGAACCGGCTGGCGCAGGCGCTCGGCCGCGCCGACGGGACGGCGCTGTTCGGCCGTACCGTCTATCCGGCGCTGGAGGCGACGGTGCGCGCGGCGGCGATGGCCCGGACCGTCGCGGTGGCCCGCCTGACCGGACGGGTGGCGGTGCTGGACCGGTGGACCTGGTGCCAGGACGTGATCATGGCGGCCCGCGGCGACCGGGGGCGGCGCGCGGTACGCGCCGTCTACGCGGTCTTCCCGCGCCCGGCGGTGGTGTGTTTCCTCGCCACCTCGCCCGGGGTGGCGCAGTGGCGGGTGGCCGCGCGGGGCATCGACACCGAGGAGCTGGCGCACCTGCGCGCGCTGGACGCCGCCTACCGGGCACTGCCGGAGTTCGGCTCGTTCGTCACGCTCGACGGCGACGGCACCCCGGACGAGGTGGCCGCCGCCCTCGACGCGGTCGTGGACGCGGCCGTCGACGCGGTTGCGGGTCCGGCGCCGCGGCGCGGCGTTAAGAAGGGGCCCTTCCTCTACCGGAGGCGTTAAGAAGGGGCCCTTCCTTACCCGCGGCCGCGCAGCCAGCGCAGCACGTCGGAGGGCAGCTCGCTCTCCTGGCGCTGCTCGCGGCGGTCCGGCTCGGTCCGGCGGGGCGGCTGCGGGCGCTGCGGGTCGCCGACCAGCGCCCGGCTCGGCGCGGTGAAGTCGGCCACCGGCTTGCCGGCGAGCGCCGTCTTGATGGTCCGGGCCACCGCGTCGATCACCTTGGCCTGCACGGCGGAGCCGACCAGGTCGGTGACGTCGTCCGGGTTGGCGGCGATGCCGGCGACCGCGACCTGCGGGGTGTAGCCGACGAACGTCTCGGTGGCGTTGCGCTCCGAGCTGCCGGTCTTGCCGGCCACCGGGCGGCCGACGATCCGGTCGACGGCGGTGGCGGTGCCGCCGTTGCACTGGTCGAACGCGGACTGCTGGCCGACCGGGCAGCGGGCCGCGTCGGTGGCGGCGCGGGCCACGTCCGGTTCGAGCACCCGCTTGCAGGACGGCTGCGCCACGTCGACGGCGCCGCCGTCCGGCGCGGTCACGGAGACCACCGGCAGCGGCGTGCAGTACGTGCCCTCGGCGGCCACCGTGGCGTACGCGTTCGCCAGGTCCAGCGGGGTGGTGGCGGCGACGCCGAGCGTGAACGCGCCCCAGTTGGCGGCGTTGTCGCGGGCGAACGCGGCGTCGGAGTCGGCCCGGAAGGTGATGCCGAGGCGCTGGGCCATCTCCACCACCTTGTCCTCGCCGACCTGCTCGGCCAGCCAGACGAAGTACGTGTTGACGGAGCGGCCGAAGCCGTCCCACATCATCCGGTAGCCGTCCATCCACTGCGGGTTGGCGTTCGCCGGGCACCACGTGCCGTCGCAGTTGCCCTCGTCGTCCGAGGCGTACCGGGTGGGCAGCCTGCTGGGGGCGTCGAAGCCGGTGGACAGCGGCTTGCCGGCCTCCAGCGCGGCCAGCATGGTGAACATCTTGAACGTCGAGCCGGCCTGGTAGCCGTCGACGCTGGCGCCGCCGGAGATCAGCGGGTTGACCGTGTTCGGGTGGTTGGCCTGCCCGTCCGGGTTGGCGTCGAGGCTGTAGTGCCGGTTCACCGCCATGGCGAGCACCCGGCCGGTGCCGGGCTCGACCGCCGCGATCGGCAGCGCCCGCTTGTTGCCGTACCCGTAGACCTTGGTGGCCTGCTCCTGCGCGGTCTGCTGGATCTCCGGGTCGAGCGTGGTGACGACGCGGTAACCGCCCCGGCGCAGTGCCTGCTCCCGCTCCTCGGGCGTGCTGCCGAAGGCCGGCTGGGTGAGCCACCAGCGGCGCAGGTAGTCGCAGAAGAAGCCCCAGTCGTCGTGCCCCTGGGCGGTGGCGGTGCAGCCGTTGGGCTGGGCGGTCGGGCGCAGCGTCAGCGGCTCGGTCTTCGCGGCCGCGGCCTGCTGCGGGGTGATCGCGCCGGTCTCGGCCATCGCGTCGAGCACGTACCCGCGCCGGGCCAGCGCCTGGTCCTTGTCGCCGTCGATCGGGCTGTACGCGTCGGGCGACTGCACCAGGCCGGCGAGCAGCGCCGCCTCGCCCAGCGTCAGGTCGGCCGGGGCCTTGCCGAAGTAGCGCTGGCCGGCGGCGGCGACGCCGTACGCGCCGGAGCCGAAGTACGCGATGTTGAGGTAGCGGTTGAGGATCTCGTCCTTTGAGAGCGACTGCTCCAGCGCGTTCGCGTACCGGATCTCCTGGAGCTTGCGCCCGACGGTCTGCTCGGTGGCGGCCTGCCGCTCCTCCGGGGTGCGGTTCGGGTCGGTCTTGAGCACGTTGCGGACGTACTGCATGGTCAGCGTGGACCCGCCCTGCTCGGTGCCGCCGCCCTTGACGTTCGCCACCAGCGCGCGGGCGATGCCGCGCAGGTCAGCGCCGCCGTGCGAGTAGAACCGCCGGTCCTCGGCCGCGATGATCGCCTGCCGCATCACCGGGGCGATCTCGTCCAGCGACACGTCGGTGCGGTTCACGTCGTAGAACGTGGTGATCAGGGTGGTGCCGTCGTTGGCGTAGAGGTAGGAGCGCTGCGGCTGCACGGGGGTGCGCAGCGCGTCGGGCAGGTCCGCGTACGCGCCGAGCGCGGCCCGCGCGGCGAACCCGCCGAGCAGGCCGCCGGGAAGCGCGGCGAGCGCGAGGACGAGCCCGGCGAGCAGGCCGGCCAGCAGCACGGTGAACAGCCGCGACAGCGGCGACCTGGGAGACGGCATGGACTCCAGGATTGCCACGAAAGCCGCCTACCGGCCACCTCGCCAGGCAACTGTCAGTTACCTCACGGCAACCGTTCAGCTCCCGGCGGCCGGACGAACCGGTCATCCGGCGCCGAGTGGGCCCTTCGGTGACGTCGGCGGCACCGGTGCGGCGGCGACGCTGGCGGCTGCGGCGTCCCGGGCGATGGTCTCGGGCACCAGGCGGCCGCTGCGGTAGCCGATGCCGATGCCGGCGACCAGCACGAAGATCACGCCGAACGTCTGGAGCGAGCCGATCAGCGCGCCGCCCAGGCCGAGCAGCGGGGCGGCGATCATCAGCATGGTCCCGTCGCCGTAGGAGAACATCCCGGACCGGGCGACCGACCAGCCGGTCAGGAACCAGCCCACGCTGTAGAGGGTGGCGCCGAACAGCACGATGCCGCGCGCGGTCACGCCGAACACCGGCGTCTGCTCGGCCAGCCCGGCGAACGGCAGCATCAGCACCATCCCGCCGATGCTCGCCAGCAGCCCGGCCAGCGCGACGCGGCGGCAGCGGGTGGCGGCGAGCAGGCCGGTGAGCGCGAGCAGGGCGAGCAGCCCCAGCCACACCGAGGCGACCCAGCCGACCAGGTAGAGCGGCCGGCCGTCGGCCGGATACGGGTCGTTGCCCACACCGCCGTCGCTGGCCATCGCCACCAGGCCGTAGAGGACCGCGTACGCCGGGAGCAGCCAGACCGCCGCGCGGGCGAACCGGCGGATCGACCAGGCCCAGGTCGCGTCGGTCGCAGGCGCTCCCGGGCCGGGTTCGGAGACGAACGGCAGGACCCCGAAACCCCCTCCGGTACGCCGGGAGCCGATCGGACCGGCGGGGTCGTGCGCGCCGGGGACCGGGGTACGGGAGAACAGCCGGTTCGCCGGGTCCTTCATGCCTCACCTCGTTCGCGCCACGGGCGGCCCGGGACGCGCAAACGGCGCTCCGGCCCTGCTCACCACCCGTCCTGGAACCGATGGTGGCAGTCGCCGGAGCGCCGTATGAGGGATTCTCGGATTTGCCGGTCAGCCCCGCTCGCGCTGGTCCGCCGGGTCGTTCACCAGGCTGGCCGGGGACACCGGCTCCGGCGCGGGCAGACCCTTCGGGTTGTTGCCGCCGGTGGCCTGCGCCTCCGCCACGCGTACCTCGTCGTGGATCTCCTGGGCCGCGACGGCCGCGGCCTGGGCGGCCTCGGCGGCCTCCCGCTCGACCTCGCCGGCGCTCTTGGCGGCCTCCGGCGACGGCACGTCGCCAGCCATGTTCGCGAGCCCGCCCAGCGCGCCGCCCATGCCCTCCAGGGCCTTGGTCAGCTCGGTCGGGACGATCCAGACCTTGTTGGCGGTGCCGTTGGCGATCTGCGGCAGCGCCTGGAGGTACTGGTACGCCAGCACCTTCTGACTCGGGTTGGCGGTGTGGATCGCGTCGAAGACGGTACGGATCGCCTTCGCCTGGCCCTCCGCCTGGAGGATCCGGGCCTGCCGGTCACCGTCGGCACGCAGCACCGCGGCCTGCTTCTCACCCTCGGCGGTGAGGATCTGCGACTGCTTGTGCCCCTCGGCGTTGAGGATCGCGGCACGGCGGTCCCGCTCGGCGCGCATCTGCTTCTCCATCGAGTCGCGGATGCTCGGCGGCGGCTCGATCGCCTTGATCTCGACCCGGGTCACCTTGATGCCCCAGCGGCCGGTGGTCTCGTCCAGCACGCCGGACAGGTGCCGGTTGATCTCCTCGCGGCTGGTCAGCGCGCGCTCCAGGTCGAGCGAGCCGATCACGTTACGCAGCGTGGTGACGGTGAGCTGCTCGATGGCCTGGAGGAAGTTGGAGATCTCGTAGGTGGCGCGAACCGAGTCGACCACCTTGAAGTAGAGGACCGTGTCGATCGAGACGACCAGGTTGTCGGAGGTGATCACCGGCTGGGGCGGGAAGCTGACCACCTGCTCGCGCATGTCGACCTTGGTGCGCACCGCGTCGACGAACGGCACCAGCAGGTTGAGGCCCGGGTTCAGCGTGCGCTTGTACCGGCCCAGCCGCTCCACCACGTCCTGACGCTGCTGCGGCACGATCCGCACCGCCTTGAACAGCGTCACCACACCGATCAACGCCACCGCGATCATCAGGATCGCCAGAAACTCCATACCGTTCACCTTTTCGCTTCGGGCAGCTCACCCGGGGTGGAAATGTCGTCCTGCCATACCAGGGCGGTAGCGCCCCGGACCTTGATCACCTGCACCCGCTCACCCTCGGCGTACGTGCGCGTCGCGTCGTACGAGCGGGCCGTCCACAGCTCACCATCGATCTTGACCATGCCCCGGTCGGCGTCGACCGGCTCCAGGACCACAGCGGTGGCCCCCTCCAGCGCCTCGACCCCGAACGGCTGCTCCCCGGTCTCCAGCGTCGGCCGGGCGTGCCGCCGGACCACCGGACGGACCACCGCCACCGACAGCGCCGACACCGCCGCGAAGACCACCGCCTGGAGCGCCACCGGCGCACCGAGCGCCGCGGCGCCGGCGGCGGCGAACGCCCCGACCCCGAACATGATCAGGAAGAGCGTCGTCGTGAAGATCTCGGCGACCGCTAATACCACACCCAGAACGATCCAGAACACGGCGTCCACGAGAACAATCCTGACACGTCAACGCACGTGTCATCGAACTGTCATGATCGCTAGGCTCGGCACGGCGTACCGCGGCACCCGCCGACGAGGAGGACGACATGCCCCTGCTGCCCGAGACCGCGCGTCAGGTGGACCTGCTGGTCGCCCGGGCCCAGGCCGAGGGGCGTGGTCCCTCGCTCGCCCTCGGCGTGGTCCGCGACGGCCGGCTGGCGCACCTGGCGGTCGCCGGTGCGACGCCCCGCCCGGACGGCGACCTCCAGTACCGGGTCGGCTCGATCACCAAGACCATGACCGCGGTGCTGGTGATGCAGCAGCGCGACGCCGGCCGGCTGGCGCTCGACGACCCGCTCGACGCCCACCTGCCCGGCACCCCGGTCGGCACGGTGACGGTGCGCCACCTGCTCGGGCACGTCAGCGGCCTGCAACGCGAGCCGGACGGCGACTGGTGGGAACGCGCCGAGGGCACGGACCTGGACACGCTGCTGGCCGGGCTGACGCCGGACAAGATCGCCCATCCGCCGCACTTCGTCTACCACTACTCGAACCTGGCGTACGGGCTGCTCGGCGCCGTGCTGGAACGGATCACCGGCACCCCGTGGGCGGACCTGCTGACCGAGCGGCTGCTGACACCGCTGGGCATGCGCCGCACCACGTACCACCCCACCGAGCCGTACGCCCCCGGTTACGTCGTGCACCCGTGGCACGAGACGCTGCGGGAGGAGCCGCGTACCGACACCGGGGCGATGGCCCCGGCCGGGCAGCTCTGGTCGACGGTCGAGGACCTGGGCCGCTGGGCGGCGTTCCTGGCCGACCCGGACCCGGCGGTGCTCTCCCCCGCCACGCTCACCGAGATGTGCGCCCCAGTGGTGATCAACGACCTGGACTCGTGGACCGGCGGCCACGGCCTCGGCGTGGAGCTCTACCGGGTCGGCGACCGGGTGTACGTCGGGCACGGCGGCTCCATGCCCGGGTACGTCGCCGGCCTGGCCGTGCACCGGCCCACCCGCACCGCCGTGGTCAACTTCGCCAACGCGTACGGGCTGCGCGGCCACCACGTCGGCGCGCTCGGCCGGGAGGCGCTCACGCTGGCGCTGGACGCCGAACCGGCCGCGCCCGCCCCCTGGCGCCCGGCCGGCCCGCCCGCCGCCGACGTGGCCGCGCTGACCGGCCGCTGGTGGTGGATGGGCGGCGAGTACGAGTTCCGCGTCGACGCCGCCGGTGACCTGGTCGGCGGTCAGGTGGGCAGGCCGGTGCTCCGGTTCACCCCGGAGGGCCCGGAGCGGTGGCGGGGCCGCTCCGGCTCCCAGGACGGCGAGATCCTCACCGTCATCCGAGACGGTTCCGGCACCCCGACAGCCCTGGACATAGCCACCTTCGTCCTGACCCGCACCCCCGACGAACTCCCCTGACAGCCCCACCCGCCCCGCCCGCGGCCGCCCCCACCCGCGCCCGCCCCACCCCGCCCCGCCCAGCCCCGCCTCGCCCCCGTCGATCTTGCACTTGCGGCCCGCACTTCGCCCCATATGCCCGATCCACGCGGACCGCAACTGCAAGATCGACGCACACTCCGGCCACCCCCACCCCGGTGATCAAGGAGTTTGTGTCGGCGTTGATCTCCGATACGCCCACAAATTCCTTGATCAACCAGGCGAGAGGCGCCCGGGACCGGGACGGGGGTTCGGGGCGGGCGGCGTTGGTGCACGGCGGGTCCGGGGGCGACCGTGACCGGCGCAGGGATCAAGCCTGACCGCCCGGAGCCGGGCACGGTCGCCCCCGGACCCCAACCGCAACCACAACCCTGACAGCAAGCACAGCCCGGAGAGCGACCACGACCGGGCAGCGACGGATCACCCGGGCTCGGTGACGAAATCGATCAGGCGCTCCATCGCGTTGATCAGCGGCGTCTCAACGTCGGCGAAGCTGTCCACCCGGGACAGGATGTGCCGCCACATGTCGGCCGGCTCGCCCACCCCGAGCGCCGCGCAGACGCCCTCCTTCCAGGGCTGCCCCGGAGGCACCACTGGCCACACCGCGATGCCGAGCGCCGCCGGGCGTACCGCCTGCCACACGTCGACGTACGGGTGCCCGGTGACCAGCACGTGCGGCGAGTTGACGCGGGCCACGATCCGGCTCTCCTTCGAGCCGGGCACGAGGTGGTCGACGAGCACGCCGAGCCGGCGCCCCGGGCCGGGGCCGAACGCGCGTACCTCGTCGGCGAGCGCGTCGATGCCGTCCAGCGGTTCCACCACCACGCCCTCGATGCGCAGGTCGTCGCCCCAGATCCGCTCGACCAGCGCGGCGTCGTGCACGCCCTCCACCCAGATCCGGCTGGCCTTGGCGACCTGCGCCCGTACGCCGTCCACAGCGATCGACCCGGACGCGGTACGCCGGCGCGCGGCGGGCACCGGGACGCGGACCGGCCGTCGTAGCGTGACCGGCTTGCCGTCGAGCAGGAACGCGGCGGGCAGCAGCGGGAAGTTGCGCCGCCGGCCGTGCCGGTCCTCCAGCACCACCGCGCCGGAGTCGAAGCCGACGACGGCGCCGCAGAATCCGGAGTCGGCGTCCTCGACCACCAGGTCGGGTTCGGCGTCGACCTCGGGGGTCACCTTCCGTCGTCGCCAGTCGCCGGCCAGCACGTCCCCGTCGTATCGCCCCGCCATGCCGCTGACGCTAACCAGTGCCCCGGCGTGTCGCCCGGCGACGCGCCGACCGGGCCGTCATCCGTCGGCACGAAACGGTGCGAAGGGGGTAGTTGGGGCCAGGTCGCGCCGCCGGTGCGGCAGCCGAGACAGCAGCGGCGCGGAGCACGTACCCTTTCCGCATGTCCTCCCCCGCAACGGGCGCGGCCACGCTGGCTGCGCGCCGGTCGAGCCGGTTCGTCGCCTGGGTGCGTGCCTGGCGCGCCGGCCTGGTGCCGTTCGACGAGGTGGCCGACGCCGTCGCCGGCGACGAGGAGCACCTCGTCGCCGACGCCCCGGGCACCTGGACCGACGTGTCGCTGCGGGAGGCCCTGCCCAGCCTCGCCAAGCATTCACCCGACGACATCCGCCTGGTGCTGCCCGCGCCCGGCGACCCGCGCGGCCTGCCCGGCCCGGGCGCATTCGCCGGGGCGGCGCTGGTGGCGGGCGAGGCGGTGGTGGCGAGCGGGATGGGGCTGGTGCCCGAGGTCCGTACGCACACGTCCGGCTCGGGGATGACCTGGGAGACGGTGCTCTGGCGGGTCCATCCGCTGCCGGCGGACGCACCGAAGGCGTCTCTGGCCACGCCGGGTGCGGCGGAGGCCGAGGCCGAACTCGCCGCCGTGCTGGCCGAGACCACCGCGACGCTGACCCGGCTGGACGTCGCGCAGTGGCGGCCGGAGCTGGCCGGTGCGCTCGCCGCGCTGCGCCGCCCGGACGGCGCCACCGACCTGCCGCCCGGCTTCGATCCGCGGGCCCGCCGCCTGTTCGCCCGCGCCGCGGTGCTGGACCGGGTGCTCGCGCTGGCCGGCGAGAGCGCACCGGGCGGCGCGGTCAACACCTACGAGGCGCAGCAGCGGGACGCGGCGCTGCGTCCGCTCACCACCGCGTGCCGGCAGGCCCTGGTGGCCGCCTGCAACGCGCCGCTGCGGCTCTAGCTGTAATGCCCATGAGGGTTGTTGACGGCGTGGCGGCTTGAGACGAGGCGAGACCTCCGGGCGAGGTGTGAGGTGCTGACGCCCACACGGAACCGGAGGTCTCCATGGCCCACCGTAATGCCCGGCTGACCATCCACGGCCGGCGGCTGCTCATCACGCGTGTCGTTGACCAGGGTCGGCCGGTGGCCCACGTCGTGAAGGAACTGGGCTGTTCTCGGGCCACCGGCTACAAGTGGCTACAGCGGTGGCGGGCCGAGGGCGACGCTGGTCTGCGGGATCGATCCAGCCGGGCTCACCACCAGCCGCACAAGACGCCCGCCCAGTTGGAGGCGCGGGTCTGCCAACTGCGCCAGGAACGCAAACTCGGGGCTCGCCGGCTCGGACCGTTGCTCGGGATGCCGGCCTCGACGGTGCACGCCGTTCTGACGCGGCACGGTCTACACCGCCTGGCCTGGCTCGACCGGCCCACCGGTCAGCTCATCCGCCGCTACGAGCGCGACCGGCCCGGCGAGCTGATCCACGTCGACGTCAAGAAACTCGGCCGGGTTCGCGACGGCGGCGGCTGGCGCATCTTGGGCCGCGACAGCCTGGAACACCGCCGTGCCCGCACCGCCGGCCGTGTCGGCTTCGACTACGTGCACTGCGCCATCGACGACCACACCCGTCTCGCCTACGCCGAGATCCACCCCGACGAGAAGACCGACACCTGTGCCGGCTTCCTCCGCCGCGCCGCCGAGCACTTCGCCACCCACGGAATCACCCGCGTCGAACGCGTCACGACCGACAACGCATTGACCTACCGCCGCGGCCGAGCCTGGCACCAGACCCTGACCGACCTCGGTGCCACCGCCCGCTTCACCCGCCGCTACCGACCACAGACCAACGGCAAAGCCGAACGCTTCAACCGCACCCTGTGCGACGAATGGGCCTACGCCCAACCCTTCACCAACAACCAGCAACGCGCTGACGCTCTACCCGCCTGGCTGCACACCTACAACCACCACCGCAACCACACCTCGCTCGGCGGCAAACCACCCATCAGCCGCGTCAACAACGCTGCTGGGCATTACATCTAGCGCCGCAGACCCCCGGCTCAGACCTCGTCGATCAGGTCGGCCACCGAGTCGACGATCCGCGACGGACGGTACGGGTACCGCTCCGCCTCGGTCCGGCTGCTGATGCCGGTGAGCACCAGGATCGTCTCCAGCCCGGCCTCCAGGCCGCACAGGATGTCGGTGTCCATCCGGTCGCCGATCATCGCGGTCGACTCGGAGTGCGCGTCGATGGTGTTCAGCGCCGAGCGCATCATCATCGGGTTGGGCTTGCCCACGAAGTACGGGTCGACGCCTGTCGCCTTCGAGATCATCGCCGCCACCGAACCGGCAGCCGGCAACGCGCCCTCCACCGACGGGCCGGTGGCGTCGGGGTTGGTGCAGATGAACCGGGCGCCGTCGTTGATCAGCCGGATCGCCTTGGTTATCGCCTCGAAGCTGTAGGTGCGCGTCTCCCCCAGCACCACGTAGTCCGGGGCGAAGTCGCTCAGGATGTACCCCACCGCGTGCAGCGCCGTGGTCAGGCCGGCCTCACCGATCACGTACGCGGTGCCGCCCGGCCGCTGGTCGGCCAGGAACTGGGCGGTGGCCAGCGCCGAGGACCAGATCGCCTCCTCCGGCACGTCCAGCCCCATCCGGGCCAGCCGGGCCTGGAGGTCGCGCGGGGTGTAGATGGAGTTGTTCGTCAGCACCAGGAACGGCTTGCCGGAGGCGCGCAGCTTCTTGACGAACTCCGGGGCGCCGGGCACCGGCTGCCCCTCGTGCACCAGCACGCCGTCCATGTCGGTGAGCCAGCTCTGCACCGGCTTGCGGTCAAGCATCGTGTCGTCCCCAGGGGTGTCGTCGGGTCGGGCTCAGGGCCGGCGGGCCGGGGGCACGCAGCACAACGCCGGGCAGGTGTCCCAGGCGGGCAGCTCGCCGAGTCGGCGGCGCAGCCGCTCCCCGTCCGGGGCGGTGCGCTCTCCGACCAGCTCGCGGACCATCGCCACGAACCGCGGGTCGACCCCCGGGGTGCCGGCGCGGACGAAGTCCAGGCCGAGCTGCTTGGCCGTCTCCAGCGCCTCGGTGTCCAGGTCCCACACCACCTCCAGGTGGTCGGAGACGAACCCGATCGGGCTGACCACCACGCTCGTCACGCCCTGCTCGGGCAGTGTGGCCAGGTGGTCGTTGACGTCCGGCTCCAGCCACGGCACCTGCGGCGGCCCGGACCGGCTCTGCCAGACCAGGTCGTACGCCAGGTCGGGCGCGGCTGCGGCGTGCACCAGCCGGGCGACCTCCTCGAGCTGGGCGGTGTAGCGGCCGCCGTGCGGGCCGGCGGTGGCCGCCGCCGACATCGGTACGGAGTGCGCGGTGAAGACCAGCCGGGTGCTGTCCCGCTTCGCCGGGTCGAGCTGGGCCAGCGCGGCGCGGACCGCGTCGGCGTGCGGCTCGATGAAGCCGGGGTGATCCCAGAACTGGCGCAGCTTCTCGATCAGCGGGGCGTCCGGGCCGACCGCGGCGCGGGCCGAGGCAATGTCCTCCTGGTACTGCCGGCAGGACGAGTAGCCGCCGTACGCGCTCGTCACGAACGCCAGCGCCCGGGTGATCCCGTCGTCGCGCATCCGCGCGACGGTGTCGGCGAGCATCGGATCCCAGTTGCGGTTGCCCCAGTAGACCGGCAGGTCGACGCCGTTGGCGGCGAAGTCCTCGCGGATCGCGGCGAGCAGGTCGCGGCACTGCTGGTTGATCGGCGACACCCCGCCGAAGTGCAGGTAGTGCTCGGCGACCTCGGCGAGTCGCTCCGGGGGCACCCCCCGCCCCCGGGTCACGTTCTGCAGGAACGGGAGAACGTCCTCGGGCCGCTCCGGGCCACCGAAGGAGACCAGCACCAACGCGTCGTACGCCATGAGGCCATTCTTCCTCGCCCGCCGTCACGGCGTGGCGACGCCCCCTGGTCGGTGTGGTGACCAACCGGGCCGCGACGTGTTAAGAAGGGCCCCTTCCGCTGCACGAGGCGTTAAGAAGGGGCCCTTCCTTACATCTCAGGCGCCGATGGCGTGGTAGCCGCCGTCGACGTGGACGATCTCGCCGGTGGTGGCCGGGAACCAGTCGGACAGCAGCGCCAGGCAGGCCCGCGCGGCGGGCTCCTGGTCGGTGAGGTTCCAGCCCAGCGGGGCGCGCTCGGTCCAGGCGTCCTCGAACCGGTCGAAGCCGGGGATGGACTTGGCCGCGATGGTCCGCAGCGGGCCGGCCGCGACCAGGTTGCTGCGGATGCCCTGCTTGCCCAGGTGCAGCGCCAGATAGCGGGAGGCGGACTCCAGCCCGGCCTTGGCCACGCCCATCCAGTCGTAGACCGGCCACGCCTTGGTGGCGTCGAACGTGAGACCCACCACGGCGCCCCCGGCGGACATCAGCGGCAGCGCTGCCATGGCGAGGGACTTGTACGAGTAGGTGGAGACCTGGAGCGCTGTCGCCACGTCCGCCCAGGGGGCGTCGAGGAAACCGCCGCCGAGGCAGCTCTGCGGGGCGAACCCGATCGAGTGCACGACGCCGTCCAGGCCGTCGACGTGCTCGCGCACCTTGTCGGCCAGCCCGGCCAGGTGCTCCTCGTTGCTGACGTCCAGCTCGATCACGGGCGCCGGCTCGGGCAGCCGCTTGGCGATCCGCTCCACCAGGGAGAGCCGGCCGTAGCCGGTGAGCACGACCTGGGCGCCGTTCTCCTGGGCGAGCTTCGCCACCGAGAAGGCGATCGACGCGTCGGTGATGACGCCGGTGACCAGCAGCCGCTTACCGGCGAGAAGTCCGGACATTGCGTGTCTCCTCCGTGCTCTGCTCAGTGGCCCATGCCGAGGCCGCCGTCGACCGGGATGACGGCGCCGGTGACGTATCCGGCCGCGTCCGAGGCGAGCCAGGTGACGACGCCCGCGACCTCGTCCGGGGTGGCCATCCGGCCGGCCGGGATCGACTTGCGGATCTCCGCCTTGCGCTCCTCGGGCAGGCCCGCTGTCATGTCGGTGTCGATGAAGCCGGGCGCCACCACGTTCGCGGTGATGTTGCGGGTGCCCAGCTCGCGGGTGATCGAGCGGGCCACGCCGACCAGGCCGGCCTTGCTGGCCGCATAGTTGACCTGGCCCGCGCCGCCGGAGAGGCCGACCACCGAGGAAATGAAGATCATCCGGCCCCAGCGGCCGCGGAGCATCTTCGTCGAGGCCCGCTTGGCGACCCGGAACGAGCCGGTCAGGTTGGTGTCGAGGACGCGCGCGAACTGCTCCTCGGACATCCGCATGATCAGCGTGTCGTCGGTGATGCCGGCGTTGGCGACCAGCACCTCCACCGGGCCGAGTTCGGCCTCGATCGCGGTGAACGCGGCGTCGACCGACTCGGCGTCGGTCACGTCGCACCGCACCCCGAACAGGCCGTCGGGAGCCTCGCCGCTCCGGTACGTCACCGCCACCCGGTCGCCCTGCTTGGCGAACGCCTGCGCGATGGCCAGGCCGATCCCCCGGTTCCCGCCGGTCACCAGCACGGTTCGGGCCACGGATCCCCCTCTGCTCCAGTGATCTCTCGGTCGGTCGGAGCCTAGGGGTTACCGACAGGTAAGCGCTAACCCGCGCAGGTCACAGGGCCCACCCCGGCCGACGTCGGCGGGGGTCCGCGGAGACTGCCGGCCGCGCGCGCGACACCCACACCCCCGGTGTACGATGATCGCGTCTACGGGCCGCTCCGTGCCCGCTCCGGGCCCCGCCGACCGCAGGAGGTGATCGCTGTGCGAGATAGCGATCCTCCCAGTCGTGGCCGGGCCCACCGTCAGCCCCGCTGAGCCACGGCTCGGTCCACCCGGCTGACCCGCTTCCCGCCCTCCGCACCGCATCCGCTTCCCGGCGACCACGCCGGGGTGTGGCCTGCCGCGCGGCGGAGCACCCGGTCACGACTTCGTGCGCGTACGCCCCGACCCCCCACGGCCCTCACCGGCCGACCGTCGCCACGGAGCACACTCATGAGCCGTTACGTCGCCCCGCTGGGCTTCACCCTCGCCGCCGTCTGGGTGGCCGTCCTGTTCGTGCTGGCCGGCGGCGGTCACTGACCACCGCCGGCCGGTTCCGGCTCAGACCAGCCGGGACGTCCAGAGCAGACTCAGCCCGCCCGCGCACAGCGCCAGCAGCAACGCGATCCCCGCGTACCACTGGGTGATCTCGCGCGGCTCGGTCCGGTAGCCGATCGAGCTGCCCATGTCCTGGTAGACCTGCTTCAGTTCGCTGGCCGACGCGGCCTCGTAGAAGAAGCCCTGCGTGGTCTCCGCGAGCTGGGACAGCGCGGTGCGGTCCACCGGCACCCGCTGGAGCTGCCCGCCGATGTCGACCTGCCCGGAGTCGGTGCCGAACGCGATGGTGGACACCGGCACGTTCGCCGCCTGCGCCGCCGCGGCGGCCTCCTCGACCGAGCGGCCCGACGTGCGGTAGCCGTCGGACAGCAGCACGATCCGGGCCGGCGGGATGCCGGCGGCGCCGTCGGCCGGCACCGAGCGGATCGCCTCCAGGCAGGTGAAGACCGCCTCGCCGGTGGCGGTCGCCTCGGCCAGCACCAGCCCGTCGATGGCGGTGGTGACGGCGGCCCGGTCCTTGGTCGGCGGCACCAGGACGTTCGCCGACTTGGCGAACGAGACGAGCCCCAGGTTGTAGCTCTCCGGCAGCTCGCCGACGAACTGCTTCGCAGCCTCCTGGGCCGCCTCCAGGCGGTTCGGCGACACGTCGTCGGCCTGCATCGACAACGACACGTCGATGGCGAGCATCACCGTGGCCCGCTCCAGCGGCTCCCGGGTGTCGATCGCCGGCCGGGCCAGCCCGGTCGCCAGCACCAGCAGGCAGAGCAGGAACGCGGTGGCCGCGACGTGCCGCCGCCAGCCCAGTCCCTTGGGCGCGACGGTACGCAGCAGGTCGACGTTGGTGAACCGCAGCGCGTACTGCCGGCGGTGCAGTTGCCGCCAGACGTACGCGGCGGCGAGGGCGAGCACCGGCAGCACGGCGAGCAGCCACCACGGTTGCAGAAAACGGATCATCGCGTCGTCCCTCTGGTGCGGGCGTGCCGCTGCGCGGCGACGAAACGCACCATGTCCAGCAGCCAGTCTCGGTCGGTACGCAGGCGCAGGTGGGCCGCGCCCGCGGCGCGCAGCTCGGCGGCGATCGCCCCGCGCTGGGCGGCCGCCGCCTCGGCGTACCGGCGGCGCAGGCCCGGGTCGGCGGTCTGCACCTCGTGCAGTTCACCGCTCTCCGGGTCGACCACCGGCAGCACCCCCACGTCGGGCAGTTCCAGTTCCCGCGGATCGACCACCTCGACGGCCAGCACGTCGTGGCGGACCCGCAGCTTACGCAGCGGCCGGCCCCACTGCTGCGGCGGCGCGAGGAAGTCGGAGATCACCACCGCCACGCCGCGCCGCCGGGGCGGGCGGTTGAGCATGTCGACGAGCGCGCCGAGGTCGCTGCGGCCGGGCCGGATCTCGGCGCCGGCGACCGCCCGCAGCAGCCCCTGGGCCTCCTTGCGGCCGGAGCGGGCGGGCAGCCGCAGCATCGTCCCCGGCCCGCCGGTGCCGACCACCGCGCCGATCCGGTTGCCGCCCCGCACGGTGAGGTGGGCCAGCGCGGCGACCGCGGCGACCGCCACGTCCCGCTTGAGCCACCGGCCGGTGCCGAAGTCCAGGCTGGCCGACATGTCCACGGCCAGCCAGGTCTCCAGTTCGCGGTCGGCCACCGTACGCCGGACGTGCGGCATGGTGGTGCGGGCGGTGACGGGCCAGTCCATCCGGCGCACGTCGTCGCCGGGCCGGTACTCCCGGGACTCCCCCGCCTCGCTGCCCGGTCCGGGCAGCAGCCCGGCGTAGTCGCCCTGGAGCAGCCCGTCCAGCTTCCGGGTGACCATGAGCTGGAGCCGGGCCAGCACGGCCCCCGAGCGGTCGCCGGCGGCGCTCAGCGGGGTGGGCGAGGTCACGGCCGCTGCCCGGGCCATCCGTTGTGCGGGACGGCCGGTGGCGGCGGTGTGGCCTGCTGACGGGGCGCGACGGCGGGCAGCGGGATGGTCGACATCACCCGGTGCACGATGTGGTCGGCCGGTACGTCGTCGGCGAGCGCGTCGTAGCTGAGCACCAGCCGGTGGCGCAGGATGTCCGGCGCGATGTCCTGCACGTCCTGCGGCAGCGCGTAGTCCCGCCCGCGCAGCAGCGCCAGCGCGCGGGTGGCCCGGACCAGGCCGAGCGAGGCGCGCGGGCTGGCGCCGTACTGGATGAGCTGAGCCACGTCGGGCATGCCGTGCTCGGCCGGCGCCCGGGTCGCGAGCACCAGCCGGACCGCGTAGTCGACCAGCGCGTTGTGCACGAACACCTGGTCGGCCTTGTGCTGGAGGGCGACCAGGTCCGGGGTGTCGAACACCCGGGCCGGCTCGGGCGGTGCCACGCCCATCCGGTAGACGATCTCGCGCTCCTCGGCGTCGGTCGGGTAGCCCACGACGATCTTCATGAGGAACCGGTCCCGCTGCGCCTCCGGCAGCGGGTAGACGCCCTCCTGCTCGATCGGGTTCTGGGTGGCCATCACCAGGAAAGGGTCCGGCACCCGGTGGCTCTCGCCGCCGATGGAGACCTGCCGCTCGCTCATCACCTCCAGCAGCGCCGACTGCACCTTGGCCGGCGCGCGGTTGATCTCGTCGGCGAGCAGGAAGTTGACGAAGACCGGGCCCAGCTCGACGTCGAACTTCTCGCTGGACTGCCGGTAGATCCGGGTGCCCATGATGTCGGCGGGCACCAGGTCGGGGGTGAACTGGACCCGGGCGAACGAGCCGCCGACGACCCGGGCCAGGGTCTCCACGGCGAGCGTCTTGGCCACACCCGGCACGCCCTCCAGCAGGCAGTGCCCCCGCGCCAGCAGCGCGACGAACATCCGCTCGACCATCCGGTCCTGGCCGACGATCACCCGCTTGGTCTCGAACAGCGCCCGCTCCAGCAGCGTGGCGTCCTGTGCCGGGGTGGTGCCCGCCGGGGGCGGCGCGTCCGGCGCCACCTCGGTCGGGTTCGGCACGTCGGGTGTGGTCGGCTGGGCCACCGGTCCTCCACAGCAGGTTCGTCGTCGCGGCGTGGTGCGTATCAAGACTGTCATGCCTCGCTGAGAGCCGAGGGTGGGAGAGGCACGATTTTCGCCGCGCCGTCCGGCCACGCCGTCCCGCCGCGCGGGAAACGCTGAACACGGGTGGACAACAAGGGGTCCGCAGTGTGTACGATTCACCCCGTCGCCGGGCGGCTCCCCCCGTGGCCGCCCGGCGCTAAAACTCCCGGCGTGCGGCCTCTAGACTCGCCCCGGTGACGACTCCCACCACCCCGGACGAGACGCTGATCTGCTCGGCACGGGGGTGTCGCGCGCCCGCCGCCTTCCAGCTCCGCTGGCACAATCCCCGCCTGCACGCGCCCGACCGGCGCAAGACCTGGCTGGCCTGCCCGGACCACCGGGGCTCCCTCGGTGACTTCCTCGACGCACGCGGCTTCCTCCGCGAGGTGGTCCCGCTGCCCTGATCGCCTACGCTCGAAGCGTGAGCGAGCAGATGACCCGAGCCCGTACCGGCGGCGAGCACGGCAGGTCCTCCCGGTGAGCGGTGACGGCCCGGCCGGCCTCCCGCCCGCCTCGCGCAGCGCGTTGGAGCCCTGGCCGGACACGGTCCGCTGGCAGCCGATCTCCCGCGACCTGATCTGGGTGGAGCTGATCCGGCTCGGCATCGGGCTGGCCGTGGCGCTCGTGGTGCTCGGCGTGGCCTGGGCGCTGTCCGGGCACTGGCTGCTCGGCGCCGCCGTCGGCGTGGCGGTGCTGATGGGCGTCTGGCGGTCGGTCACCATCGTGCGGGCGGTCCGCGCCTGGGGGTACGCCGAGCGCGACGACGATCTGCTCGTGCGGCACGGCCTGCTGGTGCGGCGGTTGTCCATCGTGCCGTACTCGCGGATGCAGTTCGTCGATGTGAGCGCGGGTCCGCTGGAGCGCGCCTTCGACCTCGCCACCGTGCAATTGCATACGGCCGCGGCCGCGAGCGACGCGCGGGTGCCCGGGCTGCGTCCGGCCGAGGCGTCCCGGCTGCGCGACCGGCTGACCGCTCTGGGCGAGGACCGGGCGGAGGGCCTGTGAGCGAACGGAGCGACTCCGGCGCCCCGCCGCCCCACGACGACCGGCCCGAGCCGACGCCCGGCCCGCCCACGCCGGCCGACGCGGCGCACCCACCGGCTCCGGGTCAGCAGCCCAACGGGTATCCGTGGCCGCCCGCGCCGGGATACGGACCGCCGCCCGTCCCCGGACCACCATCCGGGTACGGGCCACCTCCCGGCTACGGACCTCCGACCGGGTACGGGCCACCTCCCGGGTACGCACCGCCACCCGGCTACGGGCCGCCCGGCTCGGCGGCACCCGGGTACGGGCCGCCGCCCGGACCCGACACGGCGCCCGGGCCGTGGCCCGCGCCGCTGCCGCCGTACCCGGGACCGTGGGGTCCGGCGGCCGGGCCGCCCGCCGGTGGTGAGGAGCCCCGGCAGCGGCTGCATCCGCTCAGCCCGGCGCTGCACGGCGCGAAGTCGCTGTTCGTGGTGATCGCCGGGCTCTCCTGGTCGACGCTGTCGCGGGTCGGGTTCGGCTGGTTCGCGGTGCTGGTCACCGTCTTCGTGCTCGGCGCCACGGTGCTGTCGGTGGTGAGCTGGTGGAACACCGGCTACCACCTGGTCGGCCGCGAGCTGCGGGTCTACGAGGGCCTGCTGTGGCGGCGTACCCGGGCCATCCCGCTGGAGCGCTTGCAGGCGGTGGAGGTGGTCCGGCCGCTGCTGGCCCAGCTCACCGGCCTGGCCGAGCTGCGGCTGGAGGTGGTCGGCGGGGGCAAGACCGAGGCGCCCCTGGCCTACCTCAGCGTCGCCGAGGCCACCGCGCTGCGGCAGCGTCTGCTCGCGGTGGCCGGTCGCTCCGCCCCGGCGCCGGTTCCGGCGGCCGAGCCCGGCGCGCCGGTCGCGCCCGTGCCGGAAGGGCGCCGGCTGCACGCGGTACGCAACCAGGACCTGCTGATCAGCCAGTTGCTCACGCCGCAGGCGTTCCTGCTGCCGTTGGGCCTGGCGTTCGTCGGCGCCCAGTTCCTCTCCGAGGGCTCGTGGTCGTTCATCGCGGTGGCGAGCACGCTCACCGCGATGGCGGGCGTGGTGCTGCAACCGATCCGCCGGGTGCTCGACGACTGGAGCTTCCGGCTCGACCGGGACGACGGCACGCTGCGCGTGCACAACGGGCTGCTGGAGACGCGGATGCAGACCGTGCCGCTGCACCGGGTGCAGACCGTACGGGCGACCTGGCCGCTGCTCTGGCGGATGAAGGGGTGGTTGCGGCTGCGGCTGGAGGTGGCCGGCTACTCGGCCGGTGAGCCGGACGACCGCAACCGCCCGGACCGGCTGCTGCCGGTCGGCGACGCGGGCACCGGCGCGATGGTCGTGGCGGAGGTGCTGCCCGGCGTACGGCTGGACGCGCTGCCCGCCACGCCGCCCCCGTCGCGGGCCCGGTGGCTGCGCCCGCTGAGCCGCAAGGTGGTCGGCGCCGGTCTCGACGAGCGGGTCTTCGTGGCCCGCTCCGGGCTGCTGACCAGGCAGTTGACGCTGGTGCCGTACGCCCGGATCCAGAGCGTGCGGGTCACCCGCGGTCCGGTGCAGCGGCTGCTGCGGCTGGCCACCGTGCACGCGGACACCGCCGGTGGGGCCGGGGCTGCGGCTGTCGACCGGGATCTGGCCGACGCGTGGGAGCTGGCCGCGGAGCTGACCGAGCGGTCGCGCGCCGCCCGCCGTACCGACAGCGGCCGCTGACCCCGGCGGCCGCGACGCCACGGCGAACCACGGCGGCGCGCAGACGACCCGGCCGCCCGTGACGGCGGCGGGGGGCCTACCGGCGCTCGGCGGGCACCGCGTCCCGGTCGTCGGCGGCGCGGTCCGGGGTGTCGGCGGCGGTGTCGCCGTCGGCGGACGGGGCACCTGCGGCGACGGCGGGCTCACCGGCACGCCGGGCCTGCCGCGCCGCCCACCAGCGCTCGGCCAGGCCGACCACCAGGAACGTCATGCCCACGTACGCCCAGCCGACCAGCACGTCGATCAGGTAGTGCTCGCCGCTGTACATCAGCGTGAACGTCATGGCCAGCGGATACGCCAGCATCAGCGGCCACCAGCGCTTGCGCACCGACCGCATGAAGAACAGCACCACGAACAGCGCGAACGCGGTGTGCAGCGACGGCATCGCGGCCACCGGGTTGGAGGCGATCTGCCCGGCGTTGAGCAGGTTGCCCGCGCCGTGCATGCCGATCTCCTTCCAGCCCCGGGTGGAGATCCGCGCGACCTCGGTGAGCAGGCCGTTCTGCGCCGCCCACCACGGCGGCGCGGCCGGGTAGGCGAAGTAGGTGACCAGGCCGGCCGCGCACAGGAAGCCCCAGCGCGACATGTACGCGATCCAGCGCCGCCGGTTGCGCATCCACAGCACCGCGGCGGCGGCGAACGTCGCCACGAAGTGCGAGAAGTAGATCCAGCTCACCAGCACGTCCCACCAGCGCACCTCGGACGCGTCGTACAGGCGCTCCTGGAGCCAGATCGTCGGCACCTCGCCGCCGGTGAGCCACCCGGTGAGGAAGCGGTCGGCGACGATCAGCTCCATCGCGTGCGGGGTGGCGCCGTTGTCGGCGAACCCGCGGGACAGGTTGTACGCGGCGAGCAGCAGCACCACCGGGATCCAGTCCCGGGCGAAGCGCAGGTGGCTGCGCCACGGGCGGGCCGAGTTCCACGCGACGGTGCCGGCCCAGATCCACAGGAACGCGTACGCCGGGTCGGTGGGCAGGCCGATGGCGAGCCAGGCGACGACGAAGGCGACGCCCCAGATGGTCATCGCGATCACACGGCGGCGCCCACCGTCGGGCGATTCGGTGGTCGCGTCGGGGGCGGGGGTCGGAGATTGTGTCAGCTCGGCCATCGCGGACAAGGTTAACGGCGGGCGACGGGCGGGCATGCGGGCGGGCGGTGGCGACCGGACCGGCGGCGGCCCGGACGCCGGACGGCCGCGGGTCGGCTGCACTAGGCTCGGCCGCATGCAGGAGCAGCCGGAGTCGCCCTTCACGCCGGGCCTGACCGCCCGGGTCGAGCTCACAGTGACCGACGCCGACACCGCGCAGGCGGTCGGCTCGGGGGACGTGCCGGTGCTCGGCACACCCCGGGTGCTGGCGCTGGCCGAGGCCGCGACGGTGGCCGCCACCGCGACCCGGATGCCGTCCGGGTCGACCACTGTCGGCGTGCGGGTGGAGCTGGAGCACCGCGCGGCCACGCCGGTCGGTCGTACCGTGGCCGCCCACGCCGAGCTGGTGAAGGTCGACGGGAAGCGGCTCGTCTTCGACGTGACAGTCACCGACGGGCCCACCGTGGCGGCGCAGGGCCGGGTCGAGCGGGTGCTCGTCGACCGGCAGCGCTTCGTCGAGCGGGCCGTGCGCCAGTCATGACGGCCGGGTTCTCCGAGGTCGCCGCCGGGGTGCACGTGCTGCGCGAGCCGACGCTCGCGGTGAACGTCGTGCTGGTGGCCGGTGACGGCGCGGCGCTGCTCGTCGACACGCTCTCGACCGCCCGGCAGGCCCGGGAGCTGGCGGAGGCGGCGCGGGCGGTGACGCCGTACCCGTGGACGATCGTGAACACGCACCACCACTTCGACCACTGCTTCGGCAACGCCACGCTGGCCGGGCCGGACACGGCGATCTACGCGCAGGCCCAGGCCGCGGCGGCGCTGCGGGACCGGTCCGACGCGGTGCGCCGCGCCGCGTACGAGGAGATGCGTGCCGGGCACCCGGCGCTGGCCGAGGAGCTGGCGCGTACCGAACTGCGGGCGCCGACGCACGAGGTGCACGAGGAGACGGTGCTCGACGTCGGCGGCCGGCGGGTGGTGCTGCGCCATCCCGGGCACGGGCACACCGACGCCGATCTGGTGGTGCACGTGCCCGACGCGGACGTGCTGGTCGCCGGCGACCTGGTGGAGCAGAGCGGGCCACCGGCGTTCGAGGAGTCGTACCCCCTGAAGTGGCCGGACGCGCTGGCCGACCTGCTGCGGCTGACCACGCCCGCGACGGTGGTGGTGCCCGGCCACGGCGAGCCGGTCGGCGTGGACTTCGTCCGCGAGCAGCACGCGCAGCTCGCGCGGCAGGCGTGGCTGATCCGCGCCGGGCACACCGGCAGCGCCCCGCCGGAGCGGGTGGCGGCCGAGTCGCCGTTCGGCGCCCGGCCGGGCCTGATCGCCGCCCGCCGCGGCTACGCGGAGCTGGACGGCACGGCCTGACCGGCGGCCGCGCTCAGCCGGCGTCGGCGAGGATCTCGCGGAGACGGTTGCGGCACTCGGCGACGAACGCCGGGAACGTGTCCCAGTAGTAGGAGACGCCGCTGGCCGCCACCCCGAGCGCCCAGGCGCGGGCCCGTGCCCAGGTCACGTCGTCCACGCCGAGCGCCTCCCGGTAGGCGTGCCGGGCCCGCGGCGGAAGGTCCCAGATCGGCGCGTGTTCCGCGTCGGGGTGCCCGACGGTCAGGCCGCCGAAGTCGATGACCGCCCGCAGCCGTCCGCCGTGCACCAGCAGGTTGGTGGGCTTGAGGTCGCCGTGCAGCCAGACGTGCGGCCCGGCGGGTTCGGGCAGGGTGAGGGCGTCCCGCCAGAGCCGGACCAGGGTGTCGACGTCCGTCTCGTCGCCGATCCGGCTCCGGCAGTCGTCGAGCGCCGCGGAGATCCAGGCGTCGCAGGGGTGGAGGCTGCCGCCGCGGTATCCGCTGAGCGGGCCCGCGCGGGTCGCGCCGAGCAGGTCGGTCGCGTGCAGGCGCCTGACGAATACGGCCAGGTCGGCGCCGAGGGCGGCCCAGTCCTCGACCGTGCCGGACCGGACCTCGTCGCCCGGTATCCACCGCTGCACCGACCACGGCAGCGGGAAGGCGTCGGCCGGGACGCCGGCGTACACCGGTTCCGGCACCCGGTACGGCAGCAGCGGCGCGAGCCGGGGCAGCCACTGCTGTTCCTTGCGCAGGGCACCGGCCTTCTCGGCGGTGCGCGGCAGCCGGACGAGCAGGTCGGCGCCGAGGCGGTACATCGTGTTGTCGGTCCCGGCCCCGGCCGGGGTCAGCGGCAGCGCGGCCCACTCGGGGCGCTGGTCGGCCAGCAGCGCCCGGACGACCTGCTCGTCCACGGGTATCTCGTCCTGGTGCAGGGCCATCCGGTGATCATGCGGGGCGGGACGGCGCGACGGCCACCGGGTTTCCGGGGGCCCGTCCGGGCGGTTCCGGCCGGGCATGGCCCCGCAGTGCGCCGAGCAGCGCGTCGAGGTGCGGGGCGGCGGCCAGGATCGCCTCCCTCGCCGCCGGGTCCAGCTCGGCCAGTGCCTCGTCGAGCAGCGCGGCGCGGTTGGTCTCGTAGTCGGCCATCCGGGCCCGGGCGGCCTCGGTCACGCGCAGCCGCAGCACCCGGCGGTCGCCGGGGTCGCGGTCACGGGCCAGCAGCCCGGCGTCGGTGAGGTCGCGGACCAGCGTGCTCACCGTGTTGGGCGCGGTGCAGAGGCGCCGGGCCACCTCCTTGCCGCTGATCCCCGGCGTCTCCCGGACCAGCAGCAGCAACTCCACCTGCGCCTCGGGCAGCGGGTCTCGTCCGACGCGCGCCCCGGTCCGGCGGCGCAGGAGGCGGTGCAGCTCCCCCACGACCGCTCCGACGCGCGCGACCTGCTCGTTCGTCGCCACGGGGTCACCCGCCTCACATCGCAATAGTTCTGACTACAGATGTAAGGTACCCGGACGCACCGGATCCAGGGGGTACCCACTCGTGAGCAACGCCGCGCCGACCGCCGCGCGCCCGGCCGCCGACCGCACCACCGCGTCCACCGGCGGCGTGACGCTGCTGGTGCTGCTCGGCACGCTCACCGCGATCGGTCCGCTGTCGCTGGACATGTACCTGCCGGCGTTCCCGGCCATGACCCGCGACCTCGGCGCCGACCAAGCCGGCATCCAGCTCTCGCTGACCACCTGCCTGATCGGCCTCGCCCTGGGCCAGCTCGTCACCGGTCCGCTCAGTGACCGCTGGGGGCGCCGCCGCCCGGTGCTGGTCGGCGTGGTCGCGTACACCGTGCTGGCGCTGGCGTGCGCCGCGGCGCCGAACGCCCCGCTGCTGGCCGCCGCGCGGTTCGCCCAGGGCGTCGCCGGCGGCATGGGCGTGGTGGTCGCCCGCGCGGTGGTCCGCGACCTCTACTCGGGACGGGACGCCGCGAAGTACTTCTCCCGGCTCACCCTGGTCTTCGGCGTGGCACCGGTGGCGGCGCCGGGCGTGGGCAGCCTGGTGCTGCGGTTCGGCTCGTGGCGGGCGGTCTTCGTGGCGCTCGCCGTCATCGGGGCGGTGCTCGCCGTGGCCGTCGCGCTGCGCCTGCCGGAGACGCTGCCGGCCGAGCGCCGCAGCACCGGTGGCCTGGGGGCCACCGTCCGGACCATGCGGTCGCTGCTCGCCGACCGGGTCTATCTCGGGTACGCGCTGACGCAGGGCTTCGCGTTCGCCGGGCTGTTCGCGTACATCTCCGGGTCGTCGTTCGTGTTCCAGGACGTCTTCGGCGTCTCCGCGGCCGTGTTCAGCGTGATCTTCGGCGTCAACGCGCTCGCCCTGGTCGCGGTCGGGCAGGCCAACGCCCGGCTGCTCGACCGGTTCACGCCGCGCCGGCTGCTGGTCACCACGCTCGTGGTCGGCCTGGTCACCGCGCTCGGCGTGCTGAGCGGCGCGCTGGCCGGCAGCCTGGCCGTGACGGCGGTGGCGCTGTTCGCCTTCGTCGGCTCGCTCGGCATGGTGATGCCGAACAGCACCGCGCTGGCGCTGGACGCGCACGCCCGGCACGCGGGCACCGCTGCGGCGCTGATGGGCGGCATCCAGTCGGTGGTCGGCGCGCTCGCCGCGCCGCTGGTCGGGCTCGGCGGCGAGGGCAGCGCGCTGCCGATGGCTGTGGTCCTGGCCGGCGCCGCGTTCCTGTCCCTGACCGCCGTCCTGACGATGACCCGTCCGCGCGCCTGAGCTCGCCCTCCGCGCGTGACGCCGGCCTCCGCGCGTGGGGGCGGGTGTTAAGAAGGGGCCCCTCCTCTACCGGAGGCGTTAAGAAGGGGCCCTTCCTTTCACGCGAAGCGGGCTTCGACCGCGGTGCGGGTGGGCATGGCGGTGGCGCCGCCCGGTGACTCGCACACCACCGCCGCCACCCGCAGCGCGAACGCGACCCGCTCCCGCCACCCGGCCGGGTCGGCCGGCTCGCCGGCGGCCAGCAGGTCGGCCACCAGCGCGCCCATGACCGAGTCGCCCGCGCCGGTGGCGTCCACCGCGTCCACCTTCGGCGCGGGCACGCGTACCACGTCGTCGGCGGCGGCGACCAGGGCGCCGTCCGCGCCGAGCGTGACCACGACGGTGCTCGCGCCCAGTTCCCGCAGGTACGCGGCGACGCCCTCAACCGGCTCGTCCGGGTAGAGCAGCCGCGCGTCGGCGCTGCTGAGCTTCACCAGGTGCGCGGCGGCCGCGAACTCGGCGACCACCGCCCGCAGCCCGTCCAGCGCGCCCGGCGTGGTGAGCAGGCGGGGCCGCACGTTCGGGTCGAACACCCGCAGCGCGCCCGCGATCGACCAGGCGCGCCGGGCGGCGGCCAGCACCGGCGGGTCGAGCAGCACGATCGAGCCGCAGTAGAGCACGTCCGCGCCCTCGACCAGCGCCACGTCCAGGTCGTCCGGGCCGAGCAGCGCGTACGAGCGGGGTTCGCCGTAGAAGCGGAAGTCCGGCTCCGCGCCGGCGAACGTCGCCACGGCGAGCGCTGTGGGCGCCGGCACCGTGACAGTCCCGCTCACGTCCACACCCGCGTCGGTGAGGAACGCGCGGATCCGCCCGGCCAGCGCGTCGTCGCCGAGCGATCCGACGAACCGCGCGTCTCCGCCGAGCCGGGCGATCGCCACCGCCACGTTGAGCGGGCCGCCGCCGATCGCCTGCCGGTAGACGGGTTCTCCGTCGTGCTCGGCGTCGAGCAGGTCCACCAGCGCCTCGCCGAGCACCACCGCGTACCCCATCCTGGCTCCCCTCGTCGTCCTCCCCCGATCCTGGCGCATGGCGGGGTCGCGGCGCGCCGCGACCCGGACATCGAGCAGCACCTATTGCGGGCGGCGTCCGGACGTGGTGGGATGGCGATGCCGGGTAACGACGCGGGGGGCTGCCGCGTCGCCGGCCGCCGGGTCGAGCCGACGCGAGGGCATCCACGGTCCGTGGCAACGGACCGCAGGCGGTGCGCGCCCGCCGACGGCCCCGGCCGCACGCCGACCGGGCGCGGGCACCGCGATCGTCGCATCCGCTCGTCGCAGCGGGGCGGGCCGAACCGGGCCACGCTCCGCGAGTCAGGAGATCCCCGTGCACCGATCCCGTACGGCCGCGTTGCTCACCGCGGCCGCCACCCTGGCCCTGGGCGCGTTCGCCCTGGCCACCAACTCCGGACCGGCGGCCGCGCACGGCGCGGCCATGACGCCGGGCGCCCGCACCTACCTGTGCTGGAAGGACGGCCTCACCGGAACCGGTGAGATCCGGCCGAACAACCCCGCCTGCTCGTCGGCGGTGGCCGCGAACGGGGCGAACTCGCTGTACAACTGGTTCAGCGTGCTGCGCTCCGACGCCGGCGGGCGGACCGTCGGGTTCATCCCCGACGGCAAGCTGTGCAGCGGCGGCAACCCCGGCTTCAGCGGGTACGACGCGGCGCGCAACGACTGGCCGATCACTCACCTGACGGCGGGCCGGTCGATGGAGTTCCGGTACAGCAACTGGGCCCACCACCCGGGCACGTTCTACTTCTACGTGACCAAGGACAGCTGGAGCCCGAACCGGCCGCTGGCCTGGAGCGACCTGGAGGAGCAGCCGTTCCTGCAGGTGACCAACCCGCCGCAGCGCGGCGCGGTCGGCACCAACGACGGTCACTACTACTTCACCGGTAACCTGCCGTCGAACAAGAGCGGCCGGCACATCATCTACTCGCGCTGGGTCCGCTCGGACAGCCAGGAGAACTTCTTCGGCTGCTCCGACGTGACGTTCGACGGGGGCAACGGCGAGGTGACCGGGATCGGCTCGGGCGGCAGCCCCGGCCCGACCACCCCGGCGCCGACCACGCCCGCCCCGACGACGCCCGCGCCGACCACCCCGGCCCCGACCACGCCCGCGCCGACGACGAGCCCGACCATGCCGTCCGGCACCTGCATGGCGGTGTACAAGGTGGTCAGCGCCTGGAACGGCGGCTTCCAGGGCGAAGTGACGATCATGAACCACAGCACCCGGACGTACTCCGGGTGGACCGCGAACTGGACCTGGCCCAGCGGTCAGACCATCAACCAGGTGTGGAACGGCACGTTGAGCGGCAGCGGGGCGTCGGTGAGCGTCTCCAACGCCGCCTACAACGGCAGCGTCCCGCCGGAGGGCACCACGACGTTCGGCTTCACCGCGAACTTCTCCGGCACCAACTCCCTGCCGACGGTCACCTGCACCGGCAGGTGATCCCGTAGCGGGAAGGGCCCCCGGGGGCGTACCCCGGGGGCCCTGTCATGTCTGGCGGGTCAGCGGACCATGCTGCCGACGACCGGCTTGGTGAGCAGCGCGGACTGGTTGCGCTGGATGCCCGGGTCGAGCGTCTTGGCCACGAAGATGGCGTGCCAGATGCAGAAGATCAGCACGGTCCACACCTTGCGGGAGTGGTCGGCCTCCTCCCGCTTGTGCTCGTCGAGCAGGCGCATCGCGTACGACAGGTCGATCAGGTCGCCCGCGCCCGAGGTGGCCAGCACGTGCCGCGCCCACTCGTACATCTCGCCGCGCAGCCAGACCCGGGTCGGGGTCGGGAAGCCCAGCTTCTTGCGGTTGACGATGGCCGGCGGCACGACGCCCTGGAGCGCCTGGCGCATCGCGTACTTGGTGGCCTCGGAGCGGGGCGGCAGCTTCAGGTCGACCGGGATGCCGGCGGCGACGTTGAACACCTCCCGGTCCAGGAACGGCACCCGCACCTCCAGCGAGTGCGCCATCGAGATCCGGTCGGCCTTGACCAGGATGTCGCCGCGCAGCCAGGTGTAGAGGTCGACGTACTGCATCTTGGTGACGTCGTCCAGCTCGGTGCACTCGGCGTAGATCGGCGCGGTCACGTCCGTGTAGCGCACCGAGGGGTCGTAGCGGCGCAGCAGGTGCTGCTTCTCCTCCTCGGTGAACATCCGGGCGTTGCCGTAGTAGCGCTCCTCGATCGGGGTGGTGCCGCGCTCCAGGAAGCTCTTGCCCTTGACGCCCTGCGGGATCGCCTTGGACACGGCGCGCAGGCCCTTCTGCACACCGTCGGGCAGGCTGTTGACCGCGTTGAGCGACAGCGGCTCCCGGTAGATCGTGTAGCCGCCGAAGAACTCGTCCGCGCCCTCGCCGGAGAGCACCACTGTGACGTGCTCGGCGGCCTTCTTCGCCACGAAGTACAGCGGCACCAGCGCCGGGTCGGCGACCGGGTCGTCCAGGTGCCAGACGATCTTCGGCAGCGCGTCGATCATGTCCTGCGGCCCGATCTTGGTCGGGATGGTGGTCACGTCGAGGTGCCGGGCCGAGTCCTGGGCCACGTCGATCTCGGAGTAGCCGGGCACGTCGTAGCCGACCGTGAAGGTGAGGATGTTCGGGTTGAACTCGCGGGCCAGCGCCACCACCGCTGTGGAGTCGATGCCGCTGGACAGGAACGAGCCGACCGGCACGTCCGAGCGCATGTGCATCCGTACGCTCTCGCGCAGCGTCTCCCGGATGTCGTGGTAGAGCCGCTGCTCGTCGGAGACCGGGGCCGGCCGGAACACCGGGCGGTACCAGCGGCGCACCTCGATCCGGCCGCCAGGGGTCCAGGTCAGGTACTCCCCCGAGCCGATCCGGCTGATCCCCTTGTGCAGGGTGCCCGGCTCGGGCACGTACTGCAGCGTCAGGTAGTGGCTCAGGTTCGCGGTGTCGATACCAGCGTCGCCCTGGTACGCCGAGTGCGCGAACGGCAGCAGCGCCTTCTTCTCCGAGGCGAGGTAGAGGCCGTCCTGTGTCTCCAGGTAGTGCAGCGGCTTGATGCCGAAGTAGTCCCGCGCGCCGAAGGCCCGCCGCTCCTGCCGGTCCCAGATCACGAACGCGAACATGCCGCGCAGCTTGGTGAGCACCTGCTCACCCCAGTAGTGGTAGCCGGCGACGATCACCTCGCCGTCGCCGTTGGTGGCGAACTGGGCGCCGTAGTCGCGGATCAGCTCCTCGCGCAGCTCGATGTAGTTGTAGATCTCGCCGTTGAAGGTGAGCAGGTACCGCCCGCCCGCGTACGGCAGGGGCTCGTGGCTCAGCGCCACGTCGATGATCGCCAGGCGCTTGTGCGCGAACACGCCGTCCGCGTACCGGCCGGAGGCGTCGCCGACCACCTCGACCCCTGTCTCGTCCGGGCCGCGGTGGTGCAGGCACTCCAGTGCGCCGGCGATGTTGTCGCGGTGGGCGGCGGCGTCGCCGCGCGCGCTGAAGAAGGCCAGGAGTCCGCACATGGCCGCCATCTTTCCACGCGCCGGAAGCCACCGTCGCGGCACCGCAGGCACCTCCCGCTGTCGTGCGCGCGGTACCGTCGGGACCAGCGACGAGGCTCAGGGAGGGGCGGATCATGGCCGAGGAGCGGACCGGGCAGGGCAAGGCGGCGGACGGCACGGAGTCGCACGACCCGGATTTCCCGGAGGCGTTCCTGTCGTTCATGCGGCAGGGCTGGCGGGACACCGAACTGCCGGTCACACCGCGCGCAGAGGTGCCCAACCACGCCAAGCGCCGGGCCGCGCTAGCCGAGGCCTTCCCGGGCGAGACGCTGGTCATCCCCACCGGCAACGAGAAGGTACGCGCCAACGACACCGACCACCGGTTCCGGCCGGGCAGCGACTTCGCGTACCTGACCGGCGACCTAGAGCCGGACAGCGTCCTCGTGCTGCGGCCGGGCGGCGAGGCCACGCTGTTCATGCGGCCCCGGTCGTCCCGGGCGACCGACGAGTTCTTCCGCAGCCGCCACGGCGAGCTGTGGGTGGGCCGCCGGCCGACGCTGCGGGAGAAGTCGACCGAGCTGGGGCTGCCGACGGCCGACCTGAGCGAGCTGGACGCCGCGCTGGCCGAGCTGGCGCCGGGGCGTACCCGTGTGCTCCGCGGTTTCGACGCCCGGGTGGACGCGGCGGTGCGTCAGTACGACGGCGCGCGCGCCGAGGGGCAGCCCGGCCGCGACCGGGAGCTGGCGATCGCGATCGCCGAGCTGAAGCTGGTCAAGGACGAGTGGGAGATCGCGCAGCTCCAGGAGGCGTGCGACGCGACGGTGCGCGGCTTCGAGGACGTGGCGCGGGCACTGCCCGCCGACCGCGGGGTCTCCGAGCGGCTGCTGGAGGGCGTCTTCGCGCTGCGTGCCCGGCACGACGGCAACGACGTCGGCTATGGCTCGATCGTCGGGGCCGGCGAGCACGCCACGATCCTGCACTGGGTGCACAACCACGGCGCCACCCGTCCGGGTGAGCTGCTGCTGATGGACATGGGCGTGGAGAACCGCAACCTCTACACCGCCGACGTGACCCGGGTGCTCCCGGTCGACGGCCGGTTCACGCCGTTGCAGCGTCAGGTCTACGACGCGGTGTACGCCGCGCAGCAGGCCGGCATCGAGATGTGCCGGCCCGGCGTGGCGTTCCGGGACGTGCACCTCGCCTCCATGCGGGTGCTGGCCGAGGCGTTGAAGGATCTCGGGCTGCTGCCGGTCAGCGTGGACGAGGCGATGGACCCGGCCTCCACGGTCTACCGGCGGTGGACGCTGCACGGCACCAGTCACATGCTCGGCATCGACGTGCACGACTGCGCCAACGCCCGCAAGGAGACCTACCGCGAGGGGCCGCTCGGCGAGGGGTACGTGCTCACCGTCGAGCCGGGGCTCTACTTCCAGCCGGAGGACGAGCTGGTCCCGGAGGAGTTGCGGGGCGTCGGCGTGCGGATCGAGGACGACATCCTGGTCACCGCCGACGGCCCGGTGAACATGTCGGCCGGGCTGCCGCGCGCCTCCGCCGAGGTGGAGACCTGGCTGGCCGAGCAGCGTGAGGCGGGCCCCCGCCTGCCTGGCTGATCCCCCGCGGCCGCGAACTCCCTCGGGCCCCACCACCGCGCCTTTCCGGCAGGTGGTGGGGCCCGCCGCCGTACCGGGCCGTTCCCGTACCGCTCACGTGGTTGGTCACCGACCGCCGTTCGTGGGAGGAATGCGGGCTTTTTTCGGATAAGTCTTCCTCGCGAGGAACCTTCTCATACGGTGCTGATCAGAGGCTACAACCGGTTTGTAGCTGGTCGCCCGGCCTGGGGCGGTGCGACCCGTTTGGGAAGAACCGAAAGGGCTCTCATGTCGAACGACGTAACGACACCCGACGGCGGCGCGCCGATGGCGCCCCCGCCGCGGACGAGCAAGCGGCGGGCGCTCTGGGTCGCCACCGGCGTGGCCGGGCTGACCGGCGTCGTCGGGCTGGCGGCACTCGGCGGTCTCGCCGCCCGCGACGACAAGTCCGGCACCGAACCGGTGGCGGAGAACCACGCCGCCGCGCCGCAGAACGCCAGCGACGACTCCCGCGCCGAGGGCGGGAAGGGCGGCGAGAAGGGCGAGGACGGATACGGCAAGGACGGCCGCGACCGCGGCGAGTGGGGCCCGGACAAGGGCGAGTGGGGCAAGGACGGCAAGGACGACCACGGCAAGACCCGCGAGGTCCCCTGCAAGGACGACGCCCTGATCGACGCCCTCGAACTGGCCAACCGCGACCACGGCGGCACCATCAAGCTCGCCGAGAACTGCACCTACGAACTCGGCGTCAAGGACCGCAAGTTCGGCTCCGCCCTGCCCGAGATCAAGCAGGACGTCACCATCAAGGGCAACAACTCCACCATCAAGCGCGACGCCGAAGACACCTTCCGCATCTTCCGCGTCGTCGACGGCGGCGACCTCACCCTCAAGGACCTCACCGTCAAGGGCGGCAACGCCAACGAGTTCAAGTACCCCGGCGGCGGTGGCCCCGCGCCGACGGCGCTCGTCCCGGACGGCAAGGACGACGACAAGCGGTTCGAGGGTGACGGCGGCGCGCTCCTGGTGGAGCGTGGCGGCAGCGCGCACCTGTCGAACGTGAAGCTCGTCGACAACAACGCCGAGGGCGACGGCGGCGCCATCGCCAACTACGGCCGCACCTGGCTCAAGGAGAGCAAGGTCGTCGGCAACCACGCCCAGGGCGACGGCGGCGGCGTCTACAACGAGGGCATCCTCAAGGTCGAGGAGACCCACGTCGACGACAACACCGCAGGCGGCAACGGCGGCGGCATCGCCAACGGCGGCGGTGAGCACCACGACGGGCCGGTCGACCTGACCTCGGCCGCGAAGCCCGGCAAGGGCGACAAGGGCGAGCACGGCAAGCACCACGCGGGCACGGTCGAGATCATCGGGGCGCACGAGGGCAAGGACGCCTCGCTGAGCACGCTGAGCCACAACCGGGCCGGCCACAACGGTGGCGGTCTGTTCAGCAGCGGCGGCTGGGTCACCGTCTCGTTCACCGCGATCGGCGGCAACGTCGCCTGCGAGAACGGTGGCGGCGTGTACGCCGAGAACACCGACCTGCTCCTGGAGAAGGTCCACGTGGCGGGCAACCACGCCGACGGCGACGGCGGCGGCGTGGTGACGACCGGTGGTCGGGACTGGGCCGGTAACGGCGCCGAGAAGGACGGCCTCGCGGGTAGCGCCACGATCGCCGACAGCGCCGTCGTGGACAACACGGCCGGCCGGTTCGGTGGCGGCATCTTCAACGGTGAGTGGCTCGTCAAGATCGAGGACGGCTTCATCGTCCGCGACCACGACAAGGACGACAACGCCACCCTCACCATCCGCGACACCGACATCAAGGGCAACACCGCCCTCAACGGCGGCGGCATCTTCAACAACAAGGCGAAGATCACCCTGACCAAGACCCACGTCACCAAGAACACCGCCACCGACTCCAGCAAGCTCCACCGGGTCGCCGGCGGCGTCCTCAACAACGAAGGACGCGTCAAGCTCGACGACAAGTCCCTCATCAGCAACAACGACCCCACCAACTGCGCCAACACCGTCGAGGACTGCTTCAACTGACGGAACCACCACATAACCGGGAAGCCCTCCTCGCGCCGTGTCGCGAGGAGGGCTCCCACCCCGGACAGCCCGGCTGGCCGTGGTGTCCCCCGCCGGGGCATCCGGGCCGCACTGCGCCCGCCCATCCCACCTACACCCTTATGCGGGTTTTTTTCGTGTATGACCACGAGGCGAAGAAGGTTCTCATACGGTCATCTTCAGCAGCTACAACCGATTTGTAGCGAAGGCCGCCTCGCCAGGGCGAAGCGACCTTGTCAGGTACAAGGAGAGGGCAGAGAGCTCCGATGTCCAACTACCTTCGCAATAACGATGACGCCACCAGCAAGACCATCTCCCCGCTCCGGCGTCGCCGGATGTGGCTCGCCACCGGCGTTGTGGGCCTGACCGGAGCGGTCAGCCTCGCCGGCGTGGCCTACGCGACCACCGGGGCCACCGGCCCGCACCGGCTCGCCGACGTCAAGTGGTCGACCACGCAGCAGCTCAGCGACGGCGACTACGGCGACAAGGGCGCCGAGGGCGAGTACGACAAGGACGGGTACGACAAGGACGGGTACGACAAGGACGGGTACGGCAAGGACGGCAAGGACCGCGGCAAGGAAGGCCGCGACCGCGGCGAGTGGGGCCCGGACAAGGGCGAGTGGGGCAAGGACGGCAAGGACGACCACGGCAAGACCCGCGAGGTCCCCTGCAAGGACGACGCCCTGATCGACGCCCTCGAACTGGCCAACCGCGACCACGGCGGCACCATCAAGCTCGCCGAGAACTGCACCTACGAACTCGGCGTCAAGGACCGCAAGTTCGGCTCCGCCCTGCCCGAGATCAAGCAGGACGTCACCATCAAGGGCAACAACTCCACCATCAAGCGCGACGCCGAAGACACCTTCCGCATCTTCCGCGTCGTCGACGGCGGCGACCTCACCCTCAAGGACCTCACCGTCAAGGGCGGCAACGCCAACGAGTTCAAGTACCCCGGCGGCGGCCAGCCGCCGGCCGCCGCCCCGGCTGTCGCGGCCCCGGCTGTCGCGGCCCCGGCTGTCGCGGCCCCGGCTGTCGCGGCTCCGGCCGCGGCGACCACGGCCGCCGCTGTCACGCCCGTCGCGGACGGCATGAACGGCGGCAAGGACGACGACAAGCGGGTCGAGGGCGACGGCGGCGCGCTGCTCGTCGAGCGTGGCGGCAGCGCCTACCTGGACAACGTCAAGCTCGTCGACAACAACGCCGAGGGCGACGGCGGCGCCATCGCCAACTACGGCCGCACCTGGCTCAAGGAGAGCAAGGTCGTCGGCAACCACGCCCAGGGCGACGGCGGCGGCGTCTACAACGAGGGCATCCTCAAGGTCGAGGAGACCCACGTCGACGACAACACCGCAGGCGGCAACGGCGGCGGCATCGCCAACGGCAGCGGCCTGTCCGGTGGGCACGGCCCGGCGGCCTCCGCCGCGCCGAAGGGCTACGACCCGAAGGGCAAGCACCACGAGGCCGGCATCGTCGAGATCTTCGGCTCCGACCACGGCAAGGACGGCGTCAAGTCCACCCTGTCGGACAACCGCGCCGGCAAGAACGGCGGCGGTCTGTTCAGCAGCGGCGGCACCGTCACGGTCTCCTTCACCGCCATCACGGGCAACACCGCCTGCGAGAACGGTGGCGGCGTGTACGCCGAGAACACCGACCTGCTCCTGGAGAAGGTCCACGTCGCCAAGAACCACGCCGACGGCGACGGTGGCGGTGTGGTGGTCACCGGTGGCAAGCACTGGGGCTACCCGGACAACAAGGAGCACGCCAGCGCCACGATCGCCGACAGCAAGATCGTCGACAACACCGCCAACCGCTTCGGCGGCGGCATCTTCAACGGTGAGTGGCTCGTCAAGATCGAGGACGGCTTCATCGTCCGCGACCACGACAAGGACGACAACGCCACCCTCACCATCCGCGACACCGACATCAAGGGCAACACCGCCCTCAACGGCGGCGGCATCTTCAACAACAAGGCGAAGATCACCCTGACCAAGACCCACGTCACCAAGAACACCGCCACCGACTCCAGCAAGCTCCACCGGGTCGCCGGCGGCGTCCTCAACAACGAAGGACGCGTCAAGCTCGACGACAAGTCCCTCATCAGCAACAACGACCCCACCAACTGCGCCAACACCGTCGAGGACTGCTTCAACTGACCTGACGGCCCGGGGTACGCGACCGGCCCCCTGCCACGAAACGTGGCAGGGGGCCGGTCGGCCGTGCGGTCAGCTCTGGACGAACACCGCCACGCTGCGCGCGGGCACGGTGAACGTGCCGGCGGCCCGGTCGAACGACGCGGTACGCAGCGCCGGGTCGGCCGAGTCCCGCAGCACCGGATGCAGTGCCACGTTCGCCCCGCGCAGCCCGGTGACTGTCTGCTTCGCCGTCTCCGGCGTGGCGTTGAAGACGACTGTCACCGACTTCCACCTCCCGTCCAGCCCTCGCGCGTCGAGGGTCATGGTGAGCACGCCCGGGGTCTCCTTCGTCCCGGACAGCGGGAACGCCACCCGCTTCTGCACCTGGGCGGCGGTGTCGAGCCCGAACACCGGCGAGGACCGGCGGACGCGCAGCAGCTCCGCGTACCGGGCGTCGGCCAGGTCGATCGCCGCGCAGTCCGGCACCAGCGACGGATCGGCCAGCAGCGGCTTCGCGTACGACCACTTGTCCTTGTTGTCGGCCTCCGGCGGCAGGCCGGCGCCGAACCCGTTGCCCTGGGCGCAGTCCCACCGGATCTGGTTGAACCAGTCACCGGAGTTGTACGAGTTGCGGTCCAGCGACTTCGAGCGCAGCCGCTCCGAGCCGGTGGTCACGAACCCGGCACCCTGCCCGAGCGCGGTGGTCGCCAGCGCGAGCACCTGCATCCGGGCCCGGTCCTGCGCCGAGGTCCCCTGCGGCAGCTTGTACGCCAGCGCGTCGTACAGGATCTCGTTGTCGTGCGCGTCGACGTAGGTGACCGCCTCGCCCGGCGCGGCGGTGTACCCGGCCGGGGCGCCGTTGTAGTCGACCTGCGCCCCGGTGACCCGCTTGCCGGTGGAGTCGGTGAACCGGTAGCCGCGCAGGTTCCCGGTCAGCCCCACCTTGATCAGGTCGTGCTGGTGCAGCAGCCGGGCCCGCTGCTCGGCCGCCGAACCGTTGACGTCGTCGCCGTTGGGGTCGGTGTAGAGGCCGGAGGCGAAGCCCTGCGCCCGCGGGTTGGCGTCGAACGGGCCGCCGCCGCGCACCGCGTCGCGGAGCCGGTCGTTGAATGTGCCGACGCCGGTGCCGGCCATGTTGGCCTGGGTGGCCTGCGTGAACCGGGCGTCGTCGGCGACCTCGCCGAAGTTCCAGCCCTCGCCGTACAGCAGGATCTTGCGGCCGTCCACGCCGTCGCGGGCGAGCGTGAGCTTGTCCAGCGCGGCCCGTACGGCGAGGATGTTCGCCCTCGGGTGGTGGCCCATCAGGTCGAACCGGAAGCCGTCGACCTTGTACGCCTTGGCCCAGGTCACCAGCGAGTCCACCACGAGCTTGCCCATCATGGCGTGCTCCGGCGCGGTGTTGGCGCAGCAGGTGGAGTTGGCGACCGTCCCGTCCTCCAGGAGCCGGTGGTAGTAGCCCGGCACCACCTGGTCGAGCACCGACTTCGGGTCGGCGCCGGCGGCCGAGGTGTGGTTGTAGACCACGTCCATGACCACCCGCAGCCCGGCCTTGTTGACTCCGGCGACCATCTGGCGGAACTCGGTGGTGCGCTTCGCGCCGTTCGGGTCGGTGGCGTACCCACCCTCGGGCACCGTGTAGTGCAGCGGGTCGTACCCCCAGTTGTAGCCGTCGGTGCCGGCGACCGCCGCGACGCACTTCTGCTGCTCGTCGGAGTCCGGCGGCAGCGCGGCCAGGTCGCAGTTCGGCCGGGCCTGGTCGGCCCGCTTCTCCGGGATGGTGGCGAAGTCGAAGGCCGGCAGCAGGTGCAGGTGGTTGACCCCGGCGTCGCCGAGCTTGCGCAGGTGCTTCATGCCGGCGCTGTTCGGGTCGGTGAACGCCAGGTAGGTGCCCCGCCGGTCGGCGGGGACCGTGGTGTCGGCGATGGAGAAGTCCCGTACCGACAGCTCGGAGATCTGGACCTTGGACGCCGGCGGCGCGGCCGGCTTGCGCAGGTTCGCCCAGCCGGCCGGCGCGAGCGCCGGGTCGGTCAGGTCGACGATCTGGCTGTGCGTGGAGTTCGGCGCGAGCGCCACCGAGTACGGGTCGGTCACCGACGCGGTGACCATCTTCTGCGTGGCCGGCTGCCACGCCTGCACCCGGTAGCGGTAGTAGCGGCCGTTCCACGCCTTCGTGCCGCGTACCGACCAGACGCCGGTGCGGTCGTCGCGGCGCATCGCCACGGTGGCCGGCTGGGCCGTGGGCGAGTCGAACAGTTCCAGCGACACGGTCCGCGCGGTCGGAGCCCACACCGCCAGGGTGGGCACCCGGCCGGCGAACGTCGGCCCGAGCTTCGCGCCGGTCGCCGCCGCGTAGACGTCGTCGAGCACGCCGGGGATCTGCACGCCGGTGGCGGCGAGCAGCGCGCCCTCGGCGTCCCGCTCGGTCACCACGATCTGGCCGCGCAGCGCCGCCGGCACCCGGGCCAGGTCGGCGCGGTCCAGCGAGAAGGCGCGCGAGGCCCAGAGATGGGGGTACGCCTGCCGTTGCGCCTCGGTCAGCCCGTTGCGCTGCGCCCGCAGCGCGATGGTGGTGTACGTGCCGGTCAGCTCACCGTCGGCGAGGCCGATCCCACCGGCCGGGGCGACTGCCAGCGCGTACCGCCTGCCGTCGGTCGGCCCGGTCGCCCACGCCACCGTGGACCTGTCGATCCACTGCGCCTTCTGCTTGGTCAGGTCGAGATCCTTGGCGGCGCCGGACGTGGTGGTCGGCAGCAGCCGTCCCTTCACGCCGGCGAGCAGCCACACCTCGCGCCCGGCGGTGGCGAAGTCGAGCCGCTGGTCCTCGGGCTGATCCTTCTCGTCGCCTCGGTGGATGATGTAGCTCAGCCCGGTCGCCCCGGCGGCGAGGGGCACCCGGAACACCGCGCCGTACGCGTCGGTCTTCTCCGGCTTGAGCGGGGCGGCCCAGTCGGTCGGGTTGGCCGCGCCGTCCCACAGGTGCAGGCCCCAGCCGTCGTAGTTCCCGTCGGCCTTGCGCCAGTGGATCAGCGCGGTGTCCTGGGCGACGGGCGGGTCGGGTTCGCCGGTGGCGGCCTGCCGCGTCGGGTAGACCGCCGGGTCGCCCTGCTTGACCCAGATCTCGCCGGTCGCAGTCACGTCGATGGTGCGGTCGTTCGCGACGTCCTTGTTGCCGTCGCCGTCGATCACGAGGAACCCGACCGTCTTCGCACCGGGCTTGAGCTTGACCCAGGCGAACCGGCCGTACGAGTCCTCACCGGCGAACGGCTGCCCGGCGGGCCATTCCGTCACGTACGCCGGGTCGATGTCGCCCCAGGCGTAGAGCCGCCAGTCGTCGTACCCGCCGGCCGGACGCTGGTAGTGCACGATCGCCCAGTCCCGCGACGCGCCCTGGGCGGGGGTGCCGACGGTGCCGGTGGCCCGGGCGGTGGCGGTGCGGCCCTTGCCGTCGCGGACCACCGCCTTGTACTCCACGCGGGTGCCGCCGGGCAGGCCGGTCAGGTCGTGGTGCACGGTGTACGGCGCGCGGTGCGCGGTGCCCAGCAGCGTCCACTTGCCGCCCGCGACCCGGGCGGCGAACGTGACGGTGGCGAGCGGGTCGCCGGTCACCTGGGCGGTGACGGCGGCCTTGCCGGGGACCGGGGTGTCGCCCGGCTCGGTGATCGTGATCTTCGGTGCCCCGGCCTGCGGGATCGCCCGGTCGGCCTTGAGCACCAGCGCCGACATGGCCGGCACGGTGACGCTCAGCTTGCCGTCCGCGCCGGCGGTCGCGCCGGTGGCGCCGCCGTACACGCCGGTGAAGCGGGCGCCGGCCGACCAGGTGTCCACTGTGACAGTCTGCGGCGTCGCGGCGTTGTTCACCGCCGCCACGTACTCGATCCGGTCGGTGGGCAGGACGCGGGAGAACGCGAAGACGCCCGGCCCGTCGGCCGCGTACCGGGTCACCTGCACGCCGTCGCGCAGCGCCGGGTGCGCCGTCCGCAGCTCGCCCAGCTCGGCGATGGTCCGGTAGAGCGGGTGGCGGGTGTCGTACTGGTCGGCGGCGTGGGTGCGGGTGGTGCCGATCAGGTCGTCGTCGAGGTAGTCGGCGGTCCGCGAGGCGAACATGTCCTGCCGGGCGTCCTTGTCGCCGCCCGGTCCGGTGAAGCCCTGCTCGTCGCCGGAGTAGACGACCGGCTGGCCGCGGGTGAGGAACATGAGCTGGTGGGCGAGCCGGCTGCGGTTCAGCTGGGTGGCGTCGTCACCGCCGGCGGCGGCGACGAACGAGCCGATCCGGCCCATGTCGTGGTTGCCCAGGAACGTGGTGAGCCGGTTGGCGTTCGTGTCCCGCGCGGAGTACAGGTCGTCCTTGGCGTAGACGTCGGCGAGCGTCTTGGCCGAGCCGTCGGCGGCGGCGTACCCGCGTGCCGCCTCCTGGAACGAGAAGTCGAGCGTGGCGGGTAGTCCGCCCTGCCGAACGTAGGTGGACTGGATCTCCTGCTCGGCGCTGTAGACCTCGCCGAACATGAAGAAGTCCTTCTTGCCGGCCTTCGCGGCGGCGGCGTCGATGCCGCGGGCGAACTGCGGCCAGAAGTCGAGGTTGGCGTGCTTGACCGTGTCGAGGCGGAACCCGTCCACGCCGGCCTTGCCGATCCACTGGGCGTAGATGTCGGTCATGCCGCGGACCACCTCGGGACGCTCGGTCCACAGGTCGTCGAGGCCGAAGAAGTCGCCGTACTCGCTGTTCTCCCCGGCGAAGGTGGAGTCACCGCGGTTGTGGTACATGGTCGGGTCGTTCAGCCACGCCGGTACCTTGACCTTCGCGTCGGCCGGGGTGGCGAACACCGGGGTGTACGGGAACGACGTCGAGTTCACCGCCGGGAACTTCCGGGTGCCGTCGGCGTAGTTGCGGTCCTCGAAGGGACGCCCCTGCGCGTCGCGGTACGGCGCGGACTTCTTGTCCACGTAGCCGTACTTGTCCTCGGCGTACCGGATGACGTCGGCGGTGTGGTTGACGATGATGTCGAGGTAGACCTTGATGCCCCGCCGGTGGGCCAGGTCGACCAGCTTCTTCAGCTCCGCGTTGGTGCCGAAGTGCGGGTCGACCTGGGTGAAGTCGGTGATCCAGTAGCCGTGGTAGCCGGCCGAGACGTCCGCGCCGGTGCCCTGCACCGGCCGGTTCTTGAAGATCGGCGCGAGCCAGATGGCGGTGGTGCCGAGCCCCTGGATGTAGTCCATCCGGTCGATCAGGCCCTTGAGGTCGCCACCGTGGTAGAAGCCCTTGTCGGCCGGGTCGAGGCCGGTGGTGAGCCGGCCGCCGGTCAGACCGCCGGTGTCGTTGCGCTTGTCGCCGTTGGCGAACCGGTCGGGCAGGACGAAGTAGAACTGCTCGGCCTTGGCGGTGCCGGTGCCGGCCTTGAGGAGCGCGTCGGGGGACGGCTCGCGGTTCCACTGCGGAGCATTGCCGGCGGCCAGGACGTCGGGGGTGGCGGCCGGGGCGGTGGCGTCGGCGCCGAGCTGGTGGAGGGCCACCGGCACGCCGACGAGAGTGAGTACGAGGGAGGTGACCAGGGCGAGCAGCGCCTTGGGGGATATCGGCGGCGGTTTCATCGACGGCCTTTCTCTGGTCGCTGATTCGCCCGCACGCTAGCCCTTGCCGAAACATTCTGCAATACCTTGCAAACCATGCCGCAACAAAGCAGTCACCTTGCAAGAGGAGACACTCGCGCCGGCCCCGACCGGACCGCCGGATCTAGCGGTCGGTGCAGGGCGTGCCGTCGACAGTGCAGCTCACCGGCCGGGTGCCGGCCCGCTCGATGTGGAACCGCACCGGCACGGACTGCCCGGGGGCCAGGTCGAACCCGCTGCGGTAGGTGAACACGCCGTCGTCGAAGCGGAACACGCCCTGCTCGGCGCCCTCGACCCAGGCGGTGACCAGCCGGCCACCGGGGAACACCGCGCGCACCGTCCAGCCCTGCGGCGTACGCGCGGTGTTGACCAGCAGCACCTCGCCGATGAAGCCGCCGTCGAAGGCGCTCATCACGCTGTACCGGCCGGTCACCGCGGACGGCGGCGGCGCGGGAGGCGGCGGCGGGGGCAGCACCGGCCGGGCCACGCCCCGAGGGCTGGGGGTCGGCGCGGCCGGCGTCGGCCGGGCGGGCAGCACCGTGGACCGGGGAGACAGGCCCGGCACCACCGGAGCGGTGGCGGCCACCGGCGACGGGCCGGTGGCGCTGACCGCCGTGGGCGTCAGCGGGACGTGCGGCAGCGACATCACCGGATCCGCCGGACCGGCCGCCGGGAACGTACGCCGGCCCCGCACCGAACCGAGCGCCACCACCAGCAGGACCACCATCACGACCACGCCCGCGGCGACGAGGATCCAGGGGGACGAGGTCATGGCGGTCCCGGGCTGCGGGCCGGGACGACGCGTGCGGGACATGGTCCTCCTGTCGGGGTCCGGGCCAGCGTAGCCACACGGACCGGGTCGCGGCGAGCACTCCGATCGGGGCCTGCCGCACGGCGCGGGCACCTGATACCTTGCACGCCGATCAATGACCACAATGGCTCGTCGAGCCGGTAGGACGGTTGGCCAGTGAGTGAGTGGCAGGGCAACATCCGGCGGGCGTCCACGGCGGACGCAGCCGTCGTGACCGCGATCCTCGCCGAGGCGTTCATGCGGGATCCGGTGAGCGGCTGGGTCTTCCCGGCCGACGACCACCGCGCCCGGGTCCATCCCGCCTTCTTCGGACCGTTCGTCGCGCTGGCGCTGCGCACCGGTGAGGTGCACGTCGCCGGCGACGGCCTGGGCGCCACGCTCTGGCTGCCCACCGGCGAAGGACACGACGCCGACGAGGGCGACGAGTTCGACGAGATGGAGGCCGCGATCGGCGCGGAGGCCATGAAGCGGTTCGGTGTGCTGGACGAGATGATGAGCGCCCGGCACCCGGCTGAGCCGCACTGGTACCTGCCCTTCATCGCGGTACACCCCGACCATCACGGCAAGGGCGTCGGCTCGGCGCTGCTGCGTAACAAGCTGGCCGAGCTGGATCAGGCCGGCACCGCGGCGTACCTGGAGGCCAGTTCGCCGCGCAACGCCGCGCTCTACGAGCGGCTCGGATTCCGGCGCCGCCCGCTCACGCTGGACCTGCCGGAGGGCCCCAGCCTCTACCCGATGTGGCGCGACCCGGCCTGACCGGTACCGTCCCGCCCCGGCTCGGCCCGGGGCGGGACGTCATCGCCGTACCGTCGTGGTGGTGACGTCGAGCGCGCCCACGACGGCGGCGAGCAGCCCTTCGAGCTGAGCCGGCAGGAACCGGCGGCAGTCGCGCATCCGCGTGGCCACCTGCGGATCGAAGATGTGCGTGGCCAGCCCGACCGCCTCGGCGAGGGTCGCCAGCAGCAGCGTGCCCGGGTCCAGTTCGGCCGGGGACGAGTGCATCAGCATCGCGGTCAGCCGCACCCGCGGTGAGGCCGCCTGGTTCGGGTCGATGGCCGGCCAGCGCACCATCCGGCCGATCAGCTTGCCCTGCTCGCGCCGCAGCACGCCGGCGGTGACCAGCCGGGTGCCGACGCGCTCGTTGATGTTGAGCTGGGTCCGCAGGTAGCGGATCCACAGCCGGGCCGGATGCGCACCCTCGCGGCGCAGGATCTCGGTGATCAGCAGGTCGGTGAGCGGCTCCTGCCACAACCGCGGATCGACAGCGGCGATCCCCCCTCCGTCGAGGGCGATCCGGCCCTCGAACATCAGCTCGGCGAGCGCGGCGCCGGCCAGCCCGCACTCCAGCCGGTCGACGGCGACATGTGGCTTGCCGGTGAACTCGTCGTGTCCGATAAGGAACAGCGCATCCGCAAGCCGGTAAGTGGCCTGCGCCCCGGGGTAGGTCATGGTCCATCCTCGAACGGTGGCCGTGATCGTCGACACGGGACGGTACGGCATGACCACGCACAGCTCAATTCCGGCCGATCACGCGCACCCCAATCGATATCGAAGCGGGGTTGTCACGATCAGTGATCACCAATACCCTGCTTCAGGTTGTTCCGAAGTAGACACCTCAATCCCCTCACCCCCTCCCCTGGAGAAGCCTTGTCCTCCGATCCGTTCTTCTCCGACGGTGGGCTGCGCCGCGGTCGTCTCGGCACCGCCCACCTCGTCTTCTTCACCGTCGCCGCGTCCGCCCCGCTGACCGTTCTCGGCGGTGGTGTCACCACCATGTACGCGGTCAGCGGCAACATCGGCGCCGCGCTCGGATACGTGCTCCTCGCCGCCGTGCTGGCCGTCTTCGCCACCGGCTACGCCGCGATGAGCCGGTACGTCGCCAACGCCGGCGCGTTCTACGCGTACATCGCCAACGGTCTCGGCCGGGCCGGCGGGGTGGCCGGCTCGGCTGTCGCACTGGCGGCGTACAACGCGATCCAGATCGGTCTCTACGGCCTGCTCGGCGCGATCCTGGGCGACTTCATGGACGCCAAGACCGGCATCAGCCTCGACTGGTGGGTCTGGGCGCTGCTGGCCTGGGTGTTCATCGGCGCGCTCGGCGTCCTGCGCATCGACCTCAACGCCACGGTCCTCGCGGTGCTGCTCATCCTCGAGTGCGTGGCCGTGCTGATCTTCGACCTGGTCGCCTTCGCCAACCCCGACGGCGGCACCGTCACCACCGCCGGCATCAGCCCCGGCCACCTGTTCGGCGCCGGCTTCGGCGCGGTGCTCGCGTTCACCATCGCCTCCTTCACCGGCTTCGAGAGCGGCGCCATCTACAGCGAGGAGGTCAAGGACCCGCGGCGCACGGTCGCCCGGGCCACCTACATCGCGGTCGCGTTCACCGGCCTGTTCTACGCCTTCTCCGCCTGGGCGCTGACCGTGCTCACCGGTCCGGAGAACGCCCCGGCGGCCAGTGCCGAGGCGGGGCCGGGCATCATCTTCGGCGCACTCGACCAGTACACCGGCGCGGTCGTCGCGGACATCGCCAACGTCCTGTTCATCACCAGCGTGCTGGCCGCCCTGCTGTCGTTCCACAACGGCGTGGCGCGTTACCTGTTCGCCCTGGGCCGGGAGCGGGTGCTGCCGGGCTTCCTCGGCGCCACCTCCAGCCGCAGCGGCGCGCCCGTCGCGGGCTCGCTCGTGCAGAGCGTCCTCGCAGTGGTGGTGTTCCTGGCGTTCGCGATGACCGGCCGTGACCCGGTCATCGACCTGTTCACCTGGCTGTCCGGCGCCGCGGCCGTCGGCGTCGTGCTGCTGATGACACTCACCTCGGCCTCCGTGGTGGGCTTCTTCCGGGGCCGTCCCGGCCCGGAGAGCGCGTGGCAGCGGGCGATCGCCCCGGCGCTCGGCACGGTCCTGCTCACCGCCGTGCTGCTGGTGCTGCTGTTCAACTTCGACGCGCTGCTCGCCCCCGACACCGCGAGCTACCTGAAGTGGCTGCTGCCGGCGATCCCGGTGGCGGCGGGCGTGGTCGGCCTGATCTGGGGCGCGATCCTGCGCACCAGCCGACCGGAGACGTACCGCCGGATCGGCCAGGTCACCGAGGAGGGCCTGCACGAGCCCGGCCTGCACCCGGCCCCCGAGGCCGACCGCTGGGCCGGCGCCCACCACCGCTGACGCCCGTCGGTGCGGCGGCCGGCCACGCGGGCCGGCCGCCGCACCAGCACGATCAGGCGGTACGGATGACGGTGCAGATGACCGGGCCGTCCTCGGTGGTGCGCAGCAGGTAGCGGTAGCGCTCGCCGGGCACCGCACCGCCCTGGCTGTCCAGGAACTCCCAGCGCACCGCCACCTCGGTGAGCAGCGCCGAGATCTGCTGCACGTCCTCGATCTGCGCGTTCGCGGCGACGAGTTCCCGCTCCTGGTAGTCCGGTGCGGCGCCGACGAAACTGAGCGCCACGGCCGCCGGCGAGGTGAACAAGAAGCTGTAGGTGTCGGCGACCACCAGCCCGGGCAGGGCGTAGCAGCCGGCGATGGCCGGCACGTCGGCGGTGGTCAGCGCCACGCCGTACCGGTCGAAGAAGTCGGTGAGCGTGTCGAGGTCGGTGGAAGCCGTCACGACGCTCCTCATTACCGGCACGCCCCGGCGGCAAACCTGGTCAGCGCGGCGGGATCCGCACCTCGATCTCGGCACCGAGGTGCGCGCCGCCGTTGAGGGCCAGGTCGTCGCCGCTCCAGAACCGCCCCGGGTCGTACCAGTTGGGCCGTCGCCCGGCGGGCAGCAGGCCCATCGCCTCGTAGGTAACAGCGACCACCTCGGCGCAGTACGCCGTCTCCAGTGCTGCGGCGTTCTCCCTGCTGGTGTCGCCGATCCTGCTCGTGTCGGCGGTCCTGCTGGTGTCGGCGGTCCTGCTGGTGTCGGCGGTCCTGCTGGTGTCGGCGGTCATGGTGGTGTCGGCGGCCCTGCCCCGGAGGCCGCCGAGGCTCAGGCGGGGCGGGTGCGGCAGCCGCCCCCGGGCCCACCGCCAGGCGAGCTGCGCGGTGGACGGGAACGGCGTCCCGTCCAGACGAGCCACGGTACGCAGCACCGCCTCCTCCATCGCCGTGTCGGCCGGCGGTTCGAGCTGGCGCAGCCAGCCCCGCTGGCCGTACCGGTTGCCCCAGACGCAGACCGCGTCCCGGAGGTCGTGCAGCTGCACGCCGCGCTGGTGGGTGCCGGTCCACATGTCCGGCAGCGAACGGCCCAGCTCGGCGTGCCACATCAGCGGCGGCATGTCGTCGAGCACCACGGCCATGCCCACGTGGTTCACCGGGCTGTTCGTGGTGAGCTGGATGGCCCGGTCGGGCACGCTACGTCCGCGGAACACCCACAGATCGCCGGTGCGGGTCAGCTCCACGGCCTCGTCCAGGCTGATGCTCATGGAGGACTACCCTATGCGGATGCGGCAACGGATGCGGTGGTGGAAGGTACTCGGGCTCGCGGGTCTCGCCGGCGTCGCGGCGACCGGCGTGGTGGTGGCGCGGGCCGAGCGGCGGCGCCGGGCGTACACCCCGGAGGAGATCCGGGACCGGCTGCGCGAACGGCACGCCAAGGCGTCCTCGTCGTCCTGACCGGACAGTCGCGGGCGGCGGATTCTCCTACCATCGCCATGATGGGAACCGTTTTCTGGGAGGGCCCGTTCGTCCTCGATCCCCCGCCCGCCGCCGTTAAACGGCACGGCGACGTCGACCTGCACGTGCCCGCCGGCGACGGCCGGCATCCCGCGGTCGTCGTCGTGCACGGCGTACCGGGGCCGCCCGAAGCACCCGACGCGCGGGACTGGCCGCTCTACCGCGGCTACGGCGCGCTGCTCGCCGAGGCAGGCGTGCTGACCGCGATCCCCCGGCTCACCGTCGCGAGCCCGGACGACCTGTACACGGTCGCCGCGCGGGTCGCCGCCGCCGCCGAAATGCTCCGCGCCGACCCGCGCGTCGACGCCGACCGGCTCGGGCTGTGGTTCTTCTCCGGCGCCGGCCTGCTGCTCGGCGACTGGCTCCGCGACCCGCCCGCCTGGCTGCGGGGCGTGGCCGCCACCTATCCCCTGCTGGCGCCGCTGCCCGGATGGCCGCCGGTGGACCCGCGCTTCCGCCCGATCGACGCCCTCGACCTGCCCGCCGGCGCAGGTGTCGGAGCCGCGCAGACGGAGGGCGCGGCACGGCCGACGCTCGTGCTGACCCGGGCCGGGCGGGAGCGGCCCGAGGTCGCCCCGACGATCGAGGCGTTCACGGCTGTCGCGCGGCGGCGAGGGATCCCGCTGTGCGTGGTGGACGTGCCGAACGGGCAGCACGGATTCGACGCGCTGGACCACACCGAGGAGTCCCGCGACCCCGTCCGCACCGCCCGCGACACCCTGCTCACCCTGCTCACCGCCCCCTGACCGCCGGCACGCACCCCGCCCCGTCGATCATGAAGTTGACGGCGTTTCCTGTCCGTTCTGTCGCCGCCAACTTCATGATCGACGCTCTGGAGTGGTCGGGTCGGGTGCGGCCGGCCGAGATCTTGGTAGGAAACGGCTTCTCTGAGGGCCTTTTCCTACCAAGATCTCGTGGGCCTTCCCGCTGCGGGACATCACGCCCCCGGTCCACCCGGGCATCGCGCCCACCCGGTCCACCGTGACCCCGCACTGCTCGCCGCCCCACCCACCCACATCGGTGATCAAGGAGTTTGTGCCACTGCGGGAGCTGCTGCAGGACACAAACTCCTTGATCAACCGGGTGGGGGCGGGCAGCGCAAGGGTGAGGCGGGGCCTGGCGAGGGCAGGCAGCGCAAGGGCGAGTGCCGGGCCGGGCGAGAGCGGGACCAGGCGAGGGCGGCGGCGCAGAGGCGAGGGCACACCGGGGCAGAGGCAGAGGCGAGGGAAGGCGCTGGGGCGGGGGTCAGCGGTCGGCTGCGGGGACCGGGGTGGGCTGGTCGGAAGGCTCGGACACGTGCAGGCGCTTGGCCCGGCGGCGCAGCCACGCGGTACTCACCACGCCGGCCAGCACCGCCAGCACCAGTCCGGCCCAGGAGATGTCCTTGAGCCAGTGCTCGGCGGCCTGCCCGAGGTAGAACAGCAGGTAGGTGGTGCCGAACGCCCACACCAGCCCGCCCGCGGCGTTCGCGACCAGGAACCGGCGGTACGGCACGCGCAGCGCCCCGGCGAGCGGCCCGGCGAGGATGCGCAGCAGCGCGACGAACCGCCCGAAGAACACGGCCCAGACGCCGTGCCGGGCGAAGCTCAGCTCGGCGCGGGCCAGGTGTGCCGGGCCGAGGTGTTTCGGGAAGCGCCGGCCGAGCCGTTCCAGCAGGGGGCGGCCACCACGGCGGCCGACGGCGTACCCGACGGAGTCGCCGATGATGGCGCCTGTCGCCGCGGCGGCGGCCACCCACTCGGGCCCGACGACGCCTGTGGCGGCGAGCAGGGCGGCGCTGACCAGCACGATCTCGCCGGGCAGCGGGATGCCCATGCTCTCCACGCCGATCACCCCGCCCACGAGCAGGCAGATCAGGGCCGGTGGGAGCGCGGCGAGCCAGTGCTGTACGTCGACCACCCGCCCGACCCTACCCGCGCCGGGTCAGCCCGCGGGGGCCAGAAACTCCAGCCGGTTGCCGTGCGGGTCGTACGTGTGGAACCGACGCATGCCGGGAATCTCGTCGTCGCCCCAGGTCACTGTGTGTCCGGCGGCGTCGAGGCGGGCGGCCAGCTCGTCCAGGTCGGTGCGCAGCAGCGCGGGGTGCGCCTTGCGGGCCGGGCGGAAGTCGTCCTCGACGCCCAGGTGCAGTTCGGCGTCGTACCCGGTGAACCAGCAGCCACCGCGGGCGGCGAGGGCCGGGGGTTTGGGCTTCTCGGTGAGGCCGAGCAGGCCCGCGTAGAAGGAGCGGGACGCGTCCTCGGAGCCGCGAGGGCAGGCGAGCAGGACGTGATGGATCATGGTGGCACCTCCTCGTCCCGCAGCGTGGCACGAGGTTGCACGAATAGCAAGACGGACGTACGGTTTTGTAGAGACCGACGCAGGTAAGTGTTGCCTAAGCACGGCAGCGCCCCGGCCGGTGCGACAAACTGCTCAGGACTACTCACGGTCGCTGGTGTGAAGGAGTACGACGTGGCGAGCCTCGACACCTTCGGTGCGAAGACCCAGCTACGCGTCGGAGACGCGAGCTACGAGATTTTCAGGATCGACAAGGTGGAGGGCCACGAGCGACTGCCCTACAGCTTGAAGATCCTGCTGGAGAACCTGCTGCGGACCGAGGACGGCGCGAACATCACCGCCGACCACATCCAGCAGCTCGGCGCGTGGGACGCCACCGCCGACCCGAGCGTGGAGATCCAGTTCACCCCGGCCCGGGTGCTGATGCAGGACTTCACCGGCGTGCCCTGCGTGGTCGACCTGGCCACCATGCGCGAGGCGGTCCGTGACCTGGGCGGCGACGCCACCAAGGTCAACCCCCTGGCCCCGGCCGAGCTGGTCATCGACCACTCGGTCATCGCCGACCTGTTCGGCCGCGAGGACGCCTTCGAGCGCAACGTCGAGCTGGAGTACGAGCGCAACAAGGAGCGCTACCAGTTCCTGCGCTGGGGTCAGACCGCGTTCAACGAGTTCAAGGTCGTCCCGCCGGGCACCGGCATCGTGCACCAGGTCAACATCGAGTACCTGGCCCGTACGATCATGGAGCGCAACGGCCAGGCGTACCCGGACACGGTCGTCGGCACCGACTCGCACACCACCATGGTCAACGGCCTGGGCGTGCTGGGCTGGGGCGTCGGCGGCATCGAGGCCGAGGCCGCGATGCTCGGCCAGCCGGTCAGCATGCTGATCCCCCGGGTCGTCGGCTTCAAGCTCTCCGGCGAGATGCCGGCCGGCACCACCGCCACCGACCTGGTGCTGACCATCACCGAGATGCTGCGCAAGCACGGTGTGGTCGGCAAGTTCGTCGAGTTCTATGGCCCGGGCGTGAGCGCGGTGCCGCTGGCGAACCGCGCCACCATCGGCAACATGTCGCCGGAGTACGGCTCGACCGTGGCGATCTTCCCGATCGACGCCGAGACCGTCCGCTACCTGGAGCTGACCGGCCGCGACGCGTCTCAGGTGGCGCTGGTCGAGGCGTATGCCAAGGAGCAGGGCCTCTGGCACGACCCGGAGCGCGAGCCGGAGTACTCCGAGCGCCTGGAGCTGGACCTCGGCACCATCGAGCCGTCGCTGGCCGGCCCGAAGCGCCCGCAGGACCGGGTGCCGCTGGGCAGCGCCAAGACGCTGTTCCGCGCCGCGCTCAGCGACTACGTGGCAGCCGACGAGACCGGTGGCGACCCGGGCCGCAAGCCGGGCGTGCCGCAGCAGGAGAAGCCGTTCGGTGCCGACGGCCCGGCCGACGAGGCGTCGGCCGAGTCGTTCCCGGCCAGCGACTCCCCCGCCAACGGCGTCAACGACCCGGCGGACGCGCCGCGCGACCTGGAGACCGCCGCGGTGGGCGCGGGCGGCCGGGCCAGCAATCCGGTACGCGTGACCGGCGCCGACGGCGTCGAGTACGAGCTGGACCACGGCGCCGTGGTGATCGCCGCGATCACCTCCTGCACCAACACCTCGAACCCGCAGGTCATGATCGGCGCCGCGCTGCTGGCCCGCAACGCGGTGGACAAGGGCCTGGCCCGCAAGCCGTGGGTGAAGACCACCCTGGCGCCGGGTTCGAAGGTCGTCATGGACTACTACGACCGCGCCGGCCTCACGCCGTACCTGGAGAAGCTCGGCTTCAACCTGGTCGGCTACGGCTGCACCACCTGCATCGGCAACTCCGGCCCGCTGCCGGAGGAGGTCTCCGCCGCCGTCAACGACGGTGACCTCGCAGTCGTGTCGGTGCTGTCCGGCAACCGCAACTTCGAGGGCCGGATCAACCCGGACGTCAAGATGAACTACCTGGCGTCCCCGCCGCTGGTGGTCGCGTACGCGCTCGCCGGCACCATGGACATCGACCTGGCGAACGAGCCGATCGGCGAGGACGCCCAGGGCAACCCGGTGTTCCTGCGGGAGATCTGGCCGAACAGCGCCGAGATCCAGGACGTCATCGCCTCGGCGATCGGCGCGACCGGCTTCAGCGCCGCGTACGCCGACGTGTTCGCCGGTGACGAGCGCTGGCAGTCGCTGCCGACCCCGACCGGTGACACGTTCTCCTGGGACGGCGAGTCGACGTACGTGCGCAAGCCCCCGTACTTCGAGGGCATGCAGCAGGAGCCGGCCCCGGTCCAGGACATCGCCGACGCGCGCGTGCTGGCGAAGCTGGGCGACTCGGTGACCACCGACCACATCTCCCCGGCCGGTTCGATCAAGGCGGACTCCCCCGCCGGCAAGTACCTGGCCGAGCACGGCGTGGCCCGGCACGAGTTCAACTCGTACGGCTCCCGCCGCGGCAACCACGAGGTGATGATCCGGGGCACGTTCGCCAACATCCGGCTGCGCAACCAGCTCGTCCCGGGTGTCGAGGGCGGCTTCACGGTCAACCACCTGACCGGCGAGCAGACCTCGATCTACGACGCCTCGATGGCGTACCAGGAGGCGGGCGTCCCGCTGGTCATCCTGGCCGGCAAGGAGTACGGCTCCGGCTCGTCGCGTGACTGGGCGGCCAAGGGCACCATGCTGCTGGGCGTGAAGGCGGTCATCGCCGAGTCGTACGAGCGGATCCACCGCTCGAACCTGATCGGCATGGGCGTGCTGCCGCTGCAGTTCCCGGGCGGCGAGACCGCCGAGTCGCTGGGCCTCACCGGCACGGAGACGTTCTCGATCAGCGGCGTCACCGCGCTGAACGACGGCGACACCCCGCGCACGGTGAAGGTCACCACCGACACCGGCGTGGAGTTCGACGCCGTGGTCCGCATCGACACCCCGGGTGAGGCGGACTACTACCGGCACGGCGGCATCCTGCAGTACGTGCTGCGCCGCATGATCGCCAGCTGAGTTCTTCATGTAAGGAAGGGCCCCTTCTTAACAGACGTCTGTTAAGAAGGGGCCCTTCCTTACATCTCAGCGGAGGCGGAGCGCGACGGCGCGTGCCTCGGAGTCGGTGAGCGGCAGGAACCACAGGAAGCGCCGCACGATCGCGATCGGGTCCGGGCCGTCGGGGCGGCCGCGCAGGTCGCGGATGGCCTGCCGGGTGAGCCGGGAGAACTCGGGGATCATCGTGGCGCGGCGGGCCGCGTCGGTGGGCGCGGCCCGCAGGGTCGGGCACGGCCAGGGCTCGCCGCAGCGGTCGCAGCGCCAGGCCGGACCGCACGCGCGGTGGCCGGTCAGCGGCAGCACCACCCGGGGGTACGCCGATGTGGGTGTCGGTTCGGTCATGCCTCCACCGTGCCGAGGGTGGCCGAACAATCACACAGCGTTGTGTAATCTCCTTCGGACGGTTCTTTTGCTCCGGGGAGGAATGGGCATGAACCACGCCTTCGTCACCGCGCTGGCCGGCGCCGGCCACACCGCCGAGAGCCTGGCGGAGCGGCTCGGCCTGCACCCGAAGACGGTGGCCCGGTGGGCGAACCCCGGGCACATCCCGCAGAGCCGGCACCGCGCGACTGTGGCGAACCTGCTGGGCCAGCCGATCGAGGCGCTCTGGCCCGACGCGGTCCGCCGCCGCGAGCCCGTCTGGTTCCGCCCGTGGGTGGACATCGAACGCGAGGCGGTCGCGCTACGCACGTTCGAGCTGGCGTGGGTGCCGGGTCTGTTGCAGACCGAGGCGTACGCCCGGGCCACGTTCATCGGCCAGCCGCTGACCGCCGACGAGATCACCGACCTGGTCACCGCCCGGCTGGACCGGCAGGGCATCCTCACCCGGCCGCGCGGGCCGCTGTACGTCGTGGTGCTCGACGAGCAGGTACTGCGCCGCACCGCCGCCGGCGACCGGGCGCTGATGGCCGCGCAGGTGACCCACCTGCTCGCCTGCGCCGAGCTGCCGAACGTGCAGCTCCACGTGGTGCCGGCCGACACACCGACCTATCCCGGGCTGGACGGGCCGTTCGTCATCGCGGAGCTGCGCGACGGCAACCGCGTGGCGCATGTGGACAGCCAGGCCCGCGCGCAGATCATCGAGCAGCCCTCGGAGATTGCTACCCTGGAGCGTCGGTGGGAACGCATCCGGGGCGAGGCGCTGCCCCGCGCGCGGACCCTGGAACTGCTGAGGGAAGTGGCGGCGGCATGGACCTGAGCGGCGCCCGGTGGCGCAAGAGCACCCGCAGCGGCGGCAACGGCGGCAACTGCGTCGAGGTCGCCGGCAACCTGCCCGGTGTGGTCGGCGTCCGCGACTCGAAGGACCCGGCCGGGCCGGTGCTCACCTTCACCCCGGCCGCGTGGACCCGGTTCGTGACGTCGACCCGCCGCTGAGCCCGGTCAGGCCAGACGCGCGGCGTACACATGCACCGGATCCCCCGATTCGGACGTCGTCGCACGCTCGAAGCTCAGCCCGATCCGCTCCGCGACCCGCTGTGAGGGCATGTTGTCCGGGTGGATGATCGCGACGAGACGGTCGACGCCCAGCCGATCGCGCGCGTGGTCGCGACACGCGGCCGCCGCCTCCGTGGCGAATCCGCGACCCTGCATCCCGGTCCGCAGGTGGTAACCGACTTCGACCTCCATCACCCCGTCCACCGGCTGCGGAGTGAGACCGCAGTCGCCGACGAACTCGCCTGTCGCCCGTGACCTGAGCACCCACAGTCCGAAGCCGTGGCCGCGGTAGAGGCCCTCGTTCCAGCGGATCCAGTCCAGTGCCTCCGCCCGGATCTTCGGTCGCGGGTAGTAGCGCATCACGACCGGGTCGCCGAGAAGGGCGGCCATGTCGTCGAGGTCGTCGACGGTCATCTCGGCGAAGGTCAGTCGTCCGGTGGCGGGCGGCGGATCAGCAGTCATGGTGGCCCCGGCCCCTTCGTCACGGCTTCGAGGCTACCGAGGCCGAGCGCCGCTCACGAACCGGCGGCAACGAACGACCGCTGAAGCCGGCATCCCACTCATCGCGAAATTGCAATTCGGTGATGTCCCTCGCCCCCCCGATCGCACATCCGACACCGCAAACAATCGACGTCCATGATTCGTTGACACGCTCCGAAGCCCGTCGATACGTTGCCGATATCGCGATGAACAACGGGGGCGCTCCAGTTTCGATCCGGGAATCGAACACTGAGCCATTTTCATCCTGCGTGGCGGTCGGCTTCGACGCGGTGCAGGACGAGGATGGCCTGCACGATCGCGGTCGCTCGGCGTGGGCAGCAGCGCAGCTTGACCAGGATTTTCCAGGTCTTGAGGGTGGCGATCGCGCGTTCGCCGCGGGCGCGGATCTTCGCGTGCGCTCGGTTGACGGCCTTCTGCCGGCGTGACAGCTTCGGCCGGAAGCGGCGCCGCTTGAACGGGGTGCGCACGCTGCCGGGGGCGCCTTGATAGCCCTTGTCCGCGAAGGTCATCACGTCGGTGCTGGCCAGGGCGTCGATGATGCCGTGGGTGCGGGCGGCGGTCAGGTCGTGCGTCGAGGCGGGCAGCGCGGCCGAGGCCCAGACGAGACGCCCGGCCGCGTCGGCGATGACCTGCACGTTCACGCCGTGACGCTTGTGTTTTCCGGAGTAGTACGGCTTCTGGTTGGCGACCCGGTCGATCGGGATCAGGGTGCCGTCGAGGATTGCGTAGGCGAGCAGACGGATCCTGGTCATGGCCGTGGCCAGGTCGTCGGCGGTCGCGGCGAGCAGGTCGATGGCCTCGCGGACATAACGCCAGGCGGTCGTGACGCCGATGTCGAATCCGGCGGCCAGGCGGGTGTAGGTGTCGCCGTTGCGCAGGTGGGCCAGGGCGAGCAGGGCTTGCCGGCCGGGGTCGAGGCGTCGCCACCGAGACCGTTGCTGCTGGCGGCGGGTTCGGATGAGGGCGGCGAGGTGGTTCAGGCTGCGGGTGGACAACGGAATCGCGGCAGGGTAAGACAGCACAGCGAGGCTCCCGGTTGGGGCATCTGATCTTGGTCGATTGCTGTCTTACCGGGAGCCTCGTCCTACCTGGACACCGGCCTCCCACACCGCCCGTGACCTGCGCCGTCACGATGAAAATGGCTCACTGGGAAGGATTTCATGAAGACGACGATCAGACTTCTGGCCCTGCCGGCCCTGATCCTGCCGGCGATCCTCGCCGGCACTCCGGCACTGGCCGGCACCGGCACCGCCGCAGGCACGGCCGCTCCGGCTGCTGTCACGTCGATCGAGCGCAAGGCGGGGTCGTCCTCGCAGGCCAGGGCCTACTGGACGGCCGAGCGCATGGCGGCGGCCACTCCCGCCGACGAGGTGGAGAAGGCCGCCGGCCCGGTCACCCAGAGCCCCACCGCGGAGCGGGTGCGGCGCTTCGCGGAGGCGGTGGCACCGAAGGACGGCAGCGGCTTCGGCACCCAACTGAACGAGTCGATCACGGTGGGGAAGATCTTCTACACCAGTTCCACCGACGGTCTCGGCCACTACTGCTCGGCGAGCGTGGTGAACAGTCCGGCGCGCAACATGGTCTTCACCGCCGCGCACTGCGTGCACGACGGGCCGGGCCGGGACTGGCACACCGCGAACTGGATGTTCGTGCCGTCGTACCGCAACGGCGCGCAGCCGTACGGCACCTGGGACTGGTCCACGCTCGCGGTGCCGAGCGGCTGGATCAGCACCCGTGAGCGGCAGTACGACGTGGCCGTCGCGCTCGTCTACGGCAGCCGGTCGATCGTGGACGCGGTCGGCGCCAACGGGCTGCTCACCGGCGGTGGCCGGGCGTACCACTACGACATCTTCGGCTACCCGAGCAACAAGGACAGCGGCGAGATCCAGTGGGTCTGCTCGGGCACGTCGAGGGACGCGGGCAGCAACCGGATCGAGATGAACTGCGGCTTCGGGGGCGGTTCGAGCGGCGGCCCGTGGTACTACAGCTACGACAACACCACCAGACGTGGTGACGTGCACGGGGTGATGAGCTACTCGAGCGGCTCGAACACGAACGGCTCGCCGTACTTCTCCGCCGCGGTGGTGGGGACGCTCTACAACACGTACGCGAACGACACCTGGTGAACGACGGTCCGCCTGGTGTGCCACCCGGCGCACCAGGCGGGCCGGCACCAGGCGGACCGGCACCCGGCCCGGAGGAGGCGACATGTCACATCGTGTGCTGCTCGGCGCGGCCGCCGTCGCGGCGCTCGCCGTCGCCGCGGCCGTCGTGGTCCTCGCGGCGCGCGAGGGCGACGCGGGGCGACCGGCGCCGCCCGGCCCGGTGGTCGCGACGCACAATCCGAGCCCCGGCGCCACCGACCCGTCCGAATACTGGACGAGGGAACGAATGCGGGACGCCATCGGCGACTGATTCACCGAATTGCATTCACCGGCCACCACAGCTGTTATTCGCCGCAGCGCAATTCCCATTCCGGTCAGCCGGCGGCGCTCTCCAGTACGGCCTTGAGCCGGGCCAGGTCCGCCTCCACGAGCGCGGTGTCCCGGTCGAAGTCCGCGTCGCTCATGCCTGGCATCCGCCGCAGGCTGAACACCACCTCGGTGGCGTCGCCGTCGGCGATGGCGCGCAACGGCACGTACACCGTCTCGCCCGACGGCGTCCGCACCTCGTGGTCGAGCACGCCGTACTCGTTGGCAGGGGCGAACGTGAGCCGCGCCCGCCCTTCGGGTGTGTCCACGAACCAGTGGCCGTCGACGGACACGACCGAACCGCCGAGGCCCGGCGCCCAGCGGGTCAGGTTCGCCGGGTCGGCGGCGAAGGCGTAGACCTCCGCCACCGGACGATCGATGTGGACGCTGAGGTGCCGGGTGTCAGTGGCCATACGCCGATGATCACACGGCTGTCGGACGCCTGCGTTACGCTGCCGCCGATTCCCACAGACACCCCCCCGGAGAGACGACCACATGGGCATGGTGTTCACCGCACGCCGGCTGTCCGGCGCGGAACTGGCGACGGTGCTGGCCGATCCGGACACGGTCGGCGCGCTGTTCCAGGGCGGTCCGGACGAACTCGACCTCGACAAGGCGTGGCACGGGCTGCACTACCTGCTGACCGGCACCACGTACGAGATCCGGGGCGACGCCGGGCCGGCGATCGTCGGCGGCGACCCGATCGGGCCGGATCTCGGCATGGGCCCGGCCCGGCTGCTCATGCCGGATGCGGTCCGCACCGTGGCCGCCGGGCTCGACGCGGTGGACGACGCGACGCTGCGGGCCCGCTTCGACCCGGAGGCCATGTCGGAGGCCGAGATCTACCCGCACATCTGGGACGACGGCGACGACGAGTTCGACGGCTACCTGCTGCCCTACTTCACCGCGCTGCGCGACTTCTACCGCGACGCGGCGGCGAGCGGCGACGCCGTGCTGCTCGCCGTCACCTGAGCCGCCGCGAATCGGCGCGCGGGCACCCGAGCGGTCGCGAGCCGGTGCGCGGGCACCTGAGCCGCCGAAACCGGCGCGCGGCGCCGGGGCGGGCGCCGGTAGCGTGCCGGCGTGGGACTCGACGCGTTCGTGTACTGCCGGTGCTGGCAGGACGGCCTCGCCACGCCGTGCCCGATCGGGCCGGTCGGCTACGACGAGGACGGGTGGCTCGCGCTGGTGCAGGCCGGCGAGTACGACGGGGCCGCCGACAACGCCTTCTACGCGTGGATGACCGGGGACGCCTGCCCGCACCGGCACATGGAGCTGGTCAGCGAGCGCGTGTCCAACTGGGCCGGCGTACGCCTGTTCCAGCAGGCGTTGCGCGCGGCCGGCGAGCACCGTTTCCCGACGCTCGCCGCCGCGCTGCCGGACGCCAACGGCGGCTCGCTGCCCGCCGACCGGGCAGCGGTCGCGCTCGCCGAGCTGGACGCGATCGCAGGCACCGACCAGATCACCGACGAGGTCGAGCTGATCGACGAGGCGACTGGCGCAGTCGTGATGCAGTACGTCGAGGCCTACCGCGGGTTGTTCATGTTCGGCCCCGGCTTTCAGGCGGGCGTCGACCCGGACGGCTTCTTCGTCCTCGACCGCGCCGACCCGCCGGTGACGCTGTTCCGGGCCGTCCGGTTCGGCCAGCGGCCGCTGCCCGGCGACCGGGTGGAGTTCACCGCCGGCGGGACGCGGACGGTGGTGGCGATGCGGCCGGTGGGCGAGCACGGCGAGCCGCCGCCCGAACGGCTCGCGGTGCGGACCCGGAGCCGGCCGGGCGAGGACTTCGCCTACATCGTGGAGCCGCTGCGCCGGCTGTGCGCGGCGTCGGTGGCCACCGGCAACCCGGTCATGTGGTGCTGACGGGCGGCGCTCACCACGGGATCGTGCCCGCGTCCTCGACGTAGCCGCCGGTCGGCCCGTCGTCGGGGAGCGTCGCCAGCCGGATCGCGACCGCCGCGCCCTGCTGTGGGGTCCGCACGCCCCGGAAGCCGTTCAGGTCGGTCGCGGTGAAGCCGGGGCAGCCGGCGTTGACCAGGATGTTCGTCCCGGCGAGCGCCCGCGCGTACTGGATCGTCACCGCGTTGAGCATGCTCTTGGACGGCGCGTACGCGACCGACAGCGGACCGGTCTGGTCCTCGCCTGTGGATGCGCTCTGCCTGGTCAGCGAGCCGACGCCGCTGGACATGTTGACGATCCGCGGCGAGGCCGAGCGGCGCAGCAACGGCAGCATCGCCTCGGTCACCCGGACCACCCCGATCACGTTCACCTCGACGGCGGCCCTGATGGTCGCGACGTCCACGTCACCCGGGTGCTGGGGCACGCCACCTGTCACGCCCGCGTTGTTGACGAGCACGTCCAGGCCACCGGCCTCCGTCTCCAGCAGCCGGGCGGCGGCGGCCACGCTCGCGTCGTCGGTCACGTCCAGCGGTACGGCGAACGCGTCCACGCCGCCCGCGCGCAGCTTCGCCACCGCCTCGGCGAGCCGCTGCCCGTCCCGGGCGCCGACGCCCACCCGCCAGCCGAGCGCGCCCAGGCCGGCCGCGATCTCGTACCCGATTCCCTTGTTCGCGCCGGTCACCAGCGCGATCGTCCGTTCACTCATGGTGTCGATCCTGTCCGCGCAGCGGGCGGGCCTCCAACACCACCTCGGTAGCGGGCGATACCCGACGGGTATCAATCCGGCGGTACGGTGGCGGGATGGAGACGCGGGAGCTTCGCTACTTCGTCGCGGTCGCCGAGGAACTGCACTTCGGCCGCGCCGCGCGACGCCTCGGCATCGCCCAGCCGCCGCTGTCGCGGGCGATCCGCCAGCTCGAACGGCGCCTCGGCGTGACGCTGCTGGAACGGGACAGCCGCCGCGTCGCGCTCACCGGGGCCGGATCGGTGCTGCTCCGTGAGGGCCGGGCGGCCCTGGACGCGGTGGACGCCGCGGACCGCCGTACCCGCCGCGCCGGTGAGGCCGCGAACGGCGGCGCCGGGCTCGTGCTGGCGACGAAGGCGGGGGCGTCGAGCGAGCTGCTGCCGAAACTGCTCGACGCGTACGCCGCCGAGCCGGACGCGGTCCGGGTGGAGGTGCTGCTGTCCGGCATCGGTGAGCAGGAACGGCTGCTGCGCGACGGTCGGGCCGACGTGGCGCTGCTGCACCTGCCGTTCGACTCGACGACCGGACTGGACACCGAGGAACTGGTGACGGAACAGCAGGTCGTGGTCCTGCCGGCGGGGCATCCGCTGGCCGGGCGGGCGCAGCTGCGGATGGCCGACGTCGAGACGCTGCCCGGCCTGCCGCTGCCGCGCTGGCCGCTGCGCGACGGCACCTACCCGGACGGGCCGGGCCCCGAGGTGCGGGACCACTCCCAGTTGCTCCAGCTGGTCGCGCTCGGGCGTACCGCGGTGCTGCTGCCGGAGTCGTGCCGGTCGCTGCTGTGGCCGGACATGGCCGCCGTGCCGGTGCCGGACGCGCCGACGGTGACCACCGTGATCGCCTGGCCGCCGCACAGCCGGTCCCGGGCGCTGGCCGGACTGGTCCGCACCGCCACCCGCCTGTGAGGACCGGCGTTAGGACAGATCCTTGCGCATCTGCTGGGTGACCACCCGGTAGCCGGACGTCTCGTACAGCTTGCGGGCCGTCTCGTTGGCGCCGAAGACGTTCAGCTCCAGCGCCTGGGCGCCGTGCTCCCGGGCCGCCCGCTCCCCGGCCGCCAGCAGCGCCCGCCCGAGGCCCCGGCCCCGGTGCCCGGCGGCCACCTCGATGTCGTAGAGGAACGCGCAGTCGGCGAGACCGCGCGGGTGGGTCAGGCCGATCCACAGCCGGCCGACGGGTGAGCCGTCGGCCAGCTCGCCGACCAGGAACAGCATGCCGGGCGTGGCAATGCCCTGCGGCAGGAAGCCGACGGTGGCCTCCCGGGCCCGGCCGAGCGCCTCCTCGGGCGTCCAGTTGCCGGCCGTGACGTGCTCCCGCGCGTACCCGGCGGCCAGCTCGTCCTGCCATCTGTCGAACTCGTCCGGGTTCATCGCCCGGACCGTCACCTCGGTCATCGCCACTCCCCCGTCGATGTTGTGACCGCTCAGTCCTCGGCGGCGCGGCGGCGCGCCTCCCGCAGCTTCATGGCGTGCTCCAGCAGCGTGATCAGCACCTCCTTGGCCGACTCCCGCTTGCGCGCGTCGCACAGCACCACCGGCACACCCGGGTCCAGGTCGAGCGCGGCCTGCACCTCGTCCAGACGGAACGTCTTGGCGCCCTCGAAGCAGTTCACCGCCACCACGAACGGCGTACCGCGCCCCTCGAAGTAGTCGATCGACGGGAAGCAGTCGGCCAGCCGGCGGGTGTCGGCGAGCACCACCGCGCCGAGCGCGCCGAGCGCCAGCTCGTCCCAGACGAACCAGAACCGGTCCTGCCCGGGCGTGCCGAACAGGTAGAGCACCAGGTCGTCGCTGATGGTGATGCGGCCGAAGTCCATCGCCACGGTGGTGGTCGACTTCTCCTCGATGCCGGACAGGTCGTCGATGCCGATCCCGGTCTCGGTCAGCACCTCCTCGGTCCGCAGCGGGCGGGTCTCACTGACCGCGCCGACCATTGTGGTCTTGCCGACGCCGAACCCGCCCGCGATCAGGATCTTGATCGCGGTGGGCAGCGGCGCGGCGCCCGCCGGCCGCTCAGAGCGCCCGTAGTCCATTGATAACCGCCTCGAAAACGTGCTCGTCGGGAAGGCCGGCGGTGGTCGCGCGCGGCTCGCGTACCTGTACCAGGCTGCGGGCGGCCAGGTCTCCGAGGAGGACCCGGACCGTGCCCACCGGCAGGTCGAGATGGGCGGCGATCTCGGCCACGGAGAGGATCCGCTGGCAGAGGCCGACGATCGCCACGTGCTCCGGGCCCAGCCCGGACTCCGACCCGACATCGGTGCGGGTCGAGGTGACCAGCGAGATCAGGTCGAACGTGCCGGTGACCGGGCGGGCCCGGCCTCCGGTCACCGCGTACGGGCGCACCACCGGGCCGGCGTGGTCGTCCACCCACTCCTGCTCCGCGGAGTCCCCCCGGCCGGTCATCGTGCCGCGTTCTCGCCGAGGGGCTGTTCCCGGGTCGGTGACGCGACGAACCGGCCGACCCGGGTGACGAGCATGGCCATCTCGTACGCGATCAGGCCGACGTCCGCGTCCTCCGAGGCCAGCACCGCCAGGCAGGCGTTGCGCCCGGCCGCGGTGACGAACAGGAAGGAGGACTGCATCTCGATGATGGTCTGCTGTACGTGCCCGCCACCGAACCGCTTGCCCGCGCCGCGGGCCAGGCTCTGGATGCCCGCCGCCATCGCGGCCAGGTGCTCGCCGTCGTCCCGGCTCAATCCGCGGGACGAGGCCATCAACAGTCCGTCGGTGGAGAGCGCCACGGCGTGCTCCGCCTGCTTGACCCGGCCGACCAGGTCATCCAGCAGCCACGTCAGATCCGCGCTCGAAGCCGTCTTCTGCGCCACTCGTCGTCCTCATCTTCCCGGCTGGTGTGCCGTCAGCTTCCGGTTTCCGTCGCGTCGACGTCCCGGTCAGGTAACCTGCTCGTCCGCGTCGGCCGGCCCACCGCCGGCCCCCTGCGCTCCGCCGAGCAGGCGCGCGGCATCGGTACGGCCGCGTCGGGTGCCGCTCTGGTAGGAGCTCATCATCCGGCGCACCTGCTCCGGTGCACGCGCCGTGTCGTCGTCGGCGGCGTCGTCGTCCGCCCCGGTCTGGTCGTGCCGCAGCTCCGGCACGAGGCTGGCCTGGCGTACCCGGACCGGCAGTCCCGCGTCGGTGACCGGCGCCGTCTCCGCCTCGGTCTCCGGCTCCGCCGGTGATGCCTCTGCCGCGTCCGTCGTGGCGGCGGGCCGACGCTCCACCACCGCGAGCTCCGTGGTGGGCCCCGCCACCGCGGGCTGCCGCTTGCGGGTACGGGCGGGCAGCCCGGAGGGGGTCAGCCGAGGTGCCTGGGTCACCGGCTCCGGCGCCTGCGGGGCGGGCTCGGCCGGCTGGTCCGGTTCGGCGCCGCCGTCCGGGCCGGACGGGATCGCCGGCCCGTCGCCGTCGCCGGCCGGCGTGCTCCGTGCCGGAGCCGGCGCGGGCGCCGCGGGCAGGGCCGTCCCGGGTGCGGGCAGGCCGTCGGCCTCGTCGGCGCCGTCGGCGCCCTCGGCGGTGATCAGTTCACGCGGGATCAGCACCACTGCGGTGGTGCCGCCGTACGCGGACTCCTTGAGCTGCACCTTGACGCCGTGCCGCTCGGTGAGCCGGCTGACCACGAACAGGCCGAGCCGGGCGGCGTCGGCGAGGTTCAGCTCGGACCGGTCGACGATGCGCGCGTTGGCGGCGGCCAGCTCGTCGGCGCTCATGCCGAGGCCGCGGTCCTCGATCTCGATGGCGAAGCCGTTGACCACGAGCTGACCGCGGACCTCCACAGTGGTCTGCGGCGGCGAGAAGGAGAGTCCGTTCTCGATCAGCTCGGCCAGCAGGTGGATCACGTCACCGACGGCACGGCCGGTGAGCGACACCTCGCCGAGCGGGAACACGGTGACCCGGGTGTAGTCCTCGACCTCGGCGACCGCGCCGCGGACCACGTCGACCATGGGGACGTTGCGCCGCCAGGCCCGGCCCGGCGTCGAGCCGGAGAGCACGATCAGGTTCTCCGCGTTGCGCCGCATCCGGGTGGCCAGGTGGTCGACCCGGAACAGATCCTCCAGCTCCTCGGCGTCGTGTTCCCGGCGTTCCATCGCGTCCAGCAGCGTCAGCTGCCGGTGCACGAGCGCCTGGGTACGCCGGGCCAGGCTGAGGAACACGTCGCGGACGCTGCGGCGCAGTTCGGCCTGCTCGACGGCGGTCCGGACGGCGGTCTCCTGCACGACGTTGAACGCCTTGCCCACCTGGCCGATCTCGTCGTCGCCGAACTGCAGGGGTGGCGCCTCGCGGGCGACGTCCACCTCCTCGCCGCGGCCCAGGCGCTCCACGACGCTCGGCAGCCGTTCGTGCGCCAGCTTGAAGGCGGCCTCGCGGAGCCGTTCGAGCTGGCGGACGAGCGCCCGCGCCGTGGTGATCGACACGACCACGGAGGCGATGACGGCGATCAGGCCGAGACCGGCGGCGAGCACCAGCCGCACGATGACGCCCACCGCGACCGGCGTGGCCCGGGAGACGATGTCCTCACCGCCGGCGAGGATCACCTCGCGCAGGTCGGCCATCGCCTTCTCGGCGGCGGCCTGCCAGGCCGCGGCGGTCACCGGCGGGCGCACCTCGGCGCCCTTGGCCGCGAGCACCTGGTCCTGGAGCGTGCGGAGCTGCTGGAACGCGTCGCCCTCGACCATCCGCTCGAAGCGGGCACGGTCGCCGGGGGCGAGTTCGCGGGCGGTGCGGTCGGCGAGGAACCACTGCGCGCCGACCAGGCGGGCGAACGCGGTCTGCTCGCCGACGGTGATCCGGTTGGCCGCGATCGCGCCGGTGAGCAGCGCGTCCTGTTGGGACAGCAGCTCCCGGGACCGGTTGAGGTCGATGAGCGCGGCGGTGTCCTCGGCGATCTCGTCGTCGTCGAGGCCGCCGAGGGCGTCGAAGACCGCGAAGATCCCGTCGACCGCGTCGTCGTACGCGATCAGCGTGGTGGTCCGGTCGATGGTCTTGCGGCTGACGTCGGCGCGTACCTGGCCGAGCTGGTCCAGCTCGGCCTTCAGCTCGTCGAGCCGCTGCATCAGCTCCTCGCTGGCCGGGATCTCGGTGCGCCAGTCCCGCACCGAGCGCCACAGCGCGCCGGCGGTCTCGTCGGTACGCGCGCGCTGGGCCTCCAGCTCCTGCAACCGGCTCGGGTCGGACTCGCCGAGGTAGCGCAGCGACAGCCGCCGCTCGGCCTGCAGCTCCAGAAGCAGCGGGTCGCTCGGTTCGAAGACGCGCGCGTTGAGCGTCTGCACGCCGAGCAGGTTGAATCCGTCCCGTACGGTCACCCATGCGGCGAACGCCCAGAGCGCGGTCAGCGACGCCAGCAGCGCGATGATCTTCGTACGGAGATTCGTACTGCGGGAACCCATCACACCGTCCTGGCCCGGTCTTCGGTCGGTCCGAAATCCGATCGACTCCGGCGCACGCTAGCAGCCGTCGGGAACCTCATTCAAGCGATCCTGATCATGGTAGGTGCGGCCCCGGTCCGGGTCGCCCCGGCACGGCCGGAGGCCGCCAGCACCGCGGCGCGCACGATCCGCGTCGGGCGGTAGAGGTCCTTGTCGTGCCATAGTGCCGGTTCACCGTCGCATCCGTCCAGCTCGGACAGTCGGCGACGCCCCCGCGCCAGCGCCGACGTGATCCGGGAGTCGCCGGACCGGCCCGCGTCGGCCAGGGCGAGCACCGCGTACGCGGTCTCCTCGGCGGTGCCGTCCCACCGTCCCCAGGAGCCGTCCGGGCGCTGCGTGTCCAGCAGCCAGGCCACCCCCCGCTCGACCGCGGCGCGCGCCGCGCCGTCCGGCGCGTGGTCGGCGAGCGCCAGCAGCACCGCGTAGGTGGCGTAGTACGGCGAGGCGTGCCAGCGGTCCTCCCACCGCCCGTCCGGCTCCTGCCGGCCCAGCAGCCACTCGGTGACCCGGCGCCGGGCGCCGGTGACGCCGGGCGCGCTCGGTTGCTCGCCGAGCGCGTCGAGCACGTGCGCGTTCGTGGTCAGCGACGCCCCGTCCTCCCCCGGCCAGGTGCAGAAGTGCCGTCCGGTGTCGAACCCGGCCAGCGGCGCGACGCCGGGCGCGCGGCCCAGCCGGGCCAGCGCGTAGAGCGTGACCGCCGTGGTGTCGGCGTCGGCGGGCAGGCCGGGCGCGGTGGCCGCACCGGCCGGTCCGACAGCGGCGCGCAGCTCGGTCAGCACCGGGTCGGGCGCGCCGACCGGCACGCCGGCCCGGACCAGGATGCCGAGCACCCAGGCCCGTTCGAAGACGGTGATCGGGCTCGCGCAGGGCACCGGACCGGGCCGGGCGACAGCGTTCAGGTAGTCCAGTGCCGGCCCGGGCTCCGGACCGCCCAGCCAGGCGGCGGTCGCGGCGGGTGAGGCGCCGACCGCGCCGCTGGCCGAGGGACGCACCCCGGGCGCGCGGTACGCCAGCTCGCCCGCCACCTCCAGCGCGTGCGCCAGCTTCTCCGGTACCGGCCTCCCGGTGGCGAGCAGTCCGCGTACCCGGGTCAGCCGGGCCGCGTCGAGACCGGCCGGCAGCGGCAGACGGGGCCGGCCGGCCCACTCGGCCAGCCCGGGTGGCGGACCGGCCGGCCCGTCGAGATGCCGGTCCACAGCGGTCAGCAGCGCCGGCACGATCAGGTCGGTGGCCGGCAGGTCCGGCGGGGCGCCGGCGCGCAGCGCGCCGGTCAGGTACGCCAGCCCTCGGTGCGCGGCGGCGGCGGGCGCGGCGGCCGGGCCGTCGCGGTGCAGCACGGTCAGCAGCGCCTCGATCGCGCTCAGCGTCGGCACCAGCGCGTACCCGCCGGCACCGCCCCAGCCGCCGTCCGGACGCTGCCGGTCCAGCAGCCAGGCCACGCGCCGGTCGTGGCCGTCGAGCCAGGGCGCGAGCGCGACCAGCCGTCCGGTCTCGTAGACCGACGGCGACGTCTGCCCCTCCGGTTCACCGCCGAGCGCCGTGATCAGGTCGTGCGTGGTCCCGGACCGGGTGGCGGGCACCGATCCGGCGGTGAGCGTCACCGCACGCCCCAGAAGTCGGTGTTCCGGTAGAAGCCGGTGGTGAAGCCGAGCTGCCGGGACAGGAAGTCGGCCTCCCGCGGCACCTCGCCGGCCAGCTTCGCCAGCAGGACGCGGCAGTGGTCGACCTGCTCGGCGAAGCGCCGCTCGACCTCGGCCGGGTCGTCGACCAGCAGCAGCGCGTTGAGGTCGCCGGACTCGGCGTCGCGGCGGTGGGTGCCGAGGTCGTTGACCAGGCGCAGGGCCCGCTGGACCTCGTCGCCGACCTGGATCAGCCGCTCCAGCGTGCCGGCGTCGGACACCGATCCGGTGTGGATCCAGTGCGCCACGTTCACCACTGTGGCGGCGAGGTTGTCGGCGTTGGCCAGATAGTCGTCGAGGGTGGGGCGGCCGGTGCGCCGCCAGTCCCACTCGCGGGCCATCGCGTCGAGCGTGCGTGCCATCGTGTCCCGCCAGTGGCCGCGCAGCGCCGGATAGGCGGGCGCGGCGGCGACGTCGTCCCGCAACTCGGCGAGGAACAGGCCCAGCGGGTCGGCGGACTCGCCGCCGTCGAGCACGTCCAGGCAGACGCCGGTGATCCGGTCGACCTCGGCCCGGCTGGTGGCCTGGTGGTCGACCAGCCAGTCGACGGCGAAGCCCCAGAGGACCGCGCGGTTGGTCACCGCGAGTTCGGCGGCGGTGTGCCAGGGGGCGCTGAACGCCATCGCCTGCGCGATGCTGCTGAACAGCGTCGCGTCGAACGGGTCGCCGGGGAACAGCTCGGGGTGCGCGGCGGCGGCCCTGCGCAGGCCGCGCTGGCCCTGCGCGGCGAGCGCGCAGACCCGGCCCTGCTCCGCGGCGACCGCAAGCGGATCGGGTGTCGGCCCGTCGGTCATGCCGGCTCCGTCCGCCCGGCGGCGACGAGCGTCAGCTCGACGCGTTCGCGCGGCCGCAGGGCCGCGGCCAGCCGCAGTCCGGGTACGCCGGGGCGGTGCAGCCGGAACCGGTAGCGGCTGAGCATGGTGGCGAGGATGAGCTGGGCCTCCAGGTAGAACAGGTACATGCCGAGGCACTGGTGCGGGCCGCCGCCGAACGGGAAGTGGGCGTACCGGTGCCGGGCCCGGACCCGCTCGGGGCGGAACCGTTCCGGGTCGAACTCGTCCGGACGGTCCCAGAACTGCCGCATCCGCTGGGTGATCAGCGGGCTGACCGCCATCGTGGCGCCGGGCTCGATCGGCACGCCGTCGATGACGTCCTCGGCGACCGCGCGGCGCGGGATGATCCACCCGATCGGGTAGAGCCGCAGCAACTCGTCGAGCACCATCCGGGTGTACGTGAGGCGGCTCAGGTGCTCGCGGCGTACCGGCTCGCCGCCGACCACCTCGTCGATCTCGGCGTAGAGCCGCTCGGCCACCTCGGGGTGCTGGTCCAGGTGCGGCCAGGCCCAGGTCAGCACGTTGATGGTGGTCTCCGTGGTGGCGGCGAACATCGCCACTGTGTCGTTGCGGACCTGCCGCTCGTCGAGCTGCCGCCCGTCGTCGGTGCGGGCCTGCCAGAGCGTCGAGATGACGTCGTCGCCCTGGTCGGCGGACTCGCGTGTCTCGCGGACGATCGGCACCAGCACGTCGTCGACGATGCGGACGGCGCGGGCGAACGTGCGGTCCCCCGGCATCGGCAGGGACAGAGGCGCGAACGGCACGATGATCCGGGGGATGACGGCGGTGGCGATCCGGTCCTGCGCCTCGATCACGCGCATCGCGTCCGGCACCGAGATCCGGTCGGCGAAGAGCACCTTCATGATCGCCCGGCTGACGATCCGCGCCTGCTCCACGCCGATGTCGACCGGCTGCCCGGCGCGGGCCGGCTCGTCCAGCTCCTCCACCGCGTCGCGGATCGCGTCGGCCATCCCGTCGACCAGCGCCTCGACCCGCTTGGCGGTGAACATCGGCTGGAGCATCCGGCGGCTGGCCGACCAGATCTGCCCCTCGCCGAGGATCCCCTCGCCGAACAGCCGCTTGACCGGGCGCCAGAACAGCCCGTCACCGGCCCGTTCGTAGTTGTCCGCCCGGTCGCGCAGGACGTGCTGCACGTGCTTGGGGTGGGTGACCAGGTAGGGACGGAACGAGCCGAGGTTGAGCCGGACCAGGTCGCCTTCGGTACGGTTACCGATGTCGATGAGGGCCCGGGCGGGGTCGCGGAGCACCGCCGGCAGGATCTGCCGCAGCGGCACGGTTCGGGGTCGGCCGGTGGGCCTCGGTGTGTCCGTTGGTTCGGGCACCTGAACGCTCCCTCGGTTGACTCAGGGTCGCGACTCCGTATCGACCCGTGACGTTGCTCGCGAGCATGCCATCCTGAGCCGCAGATCAAAAGGCAGGTCGGAGGATATTTCACGTAGCAACAATCTCTTTGTCGAGAATGGAGCCGGTGGGATATGCGTCACTCGCGTACACAGTGGCCGTTGCGGAGAGCGAGCAACGCTCACCTCCGGCGGACGGCGGCAGAACGCGGGCGCGGACCCGTCCGCTGTGCCAAGCTTCGGGCATGGACGACAAGACCATCCTCAGCCGGATCTCGGAACTCGTCGACGAGGAGCACCGGCTGCGTGCCGACGCGCAGCAGCACGAGGCCGGCACCGACGACGAGGCGCGGGAGCGGCTGCGCGCGCTGGAGGAGTCCCTGGACCAGTGCTGGGACCTGCTGCGCCGCCGCCGGGCCGCCCGCCAGGCGCACGGCGACCCGGACGCCCAGGGCGAGCGCCCGGTGCCGGAGGTCGAGCGCTACCTCCAGTGACCCGGACCGGCGGGCGTCCCGGGCGGTCTCCCGCCCGGGACGCCCGCCGGGTCAGCGGATGCCCGCCTCCCGCAGCAGCGCCTCGGTCAGCGCCATCGGGTCGGTCACCGTCGCGGGCATCCCGCGGGCGGTGAACCAGGCGGCCACCACCCGCACGTCGCGGGCCAGGAAGTCGGCCCCCTGCGGGTTGGCCACCACGTCGACCACCTGCGGCAGGTCGATCATCACCAGCCGGCCCGCGTGCACCAGCAGGTTGTACGGCGACAGGTCGCCGTGTGCGTACCCGGCCCGGGCGAGCACAGTCAGCGCCTCCACGAGCTGGTCCCACAGGTCGCGCAGCTCGTCGTCGTCGGGCCGGACCTGGGCCAGCCGCGGCGCGGCCTCCCCCGCCTCGGCGTCGCCGACGAACTCCAGCATCAGCTCGGTGCCGAGCAGCTGCACCGGGTAGGGCACGGCGATCCGCCCGGAGGCGGCCCCGATCTCCCAGAGCTGGGACAACGCGGCGAACTCGGCCGCCGCCCACTGCCCGGCGATCATCTGCCGGCCGAACGCGGTGCGGCCGGTCATCGCCCGCATCTCACGGGACCGGCGTACCCGGCGGCCCTCCAGGTAACCGGCGTCCCGGTGGAACAGCCGGTGCTGGGCGTCGCGGTACCGCTTGACCGCCAGCAGGCACGCGCGGTCGGTGCCCGGCACGGCGCGGCGGACCAGGTGGACGTCCGCCTCCTTGCCGGTCTTGAGCACCCCGAGCTCGGTGTCCCGGGCGGCCAGTTCGGTGACCAGCCACTCCGGGTGCGGCTCGGGGCCGTGGACGGCCTGGTCCCAGGAGGACCAGGCGTCCTCCGCCTCGGGCTCGGCGTCCGGGTCGGTGAGGGTCGGCGGGGTGTGCCGCCCCCGCTTCAGGAAGTCGGGTTCGTCGTCGTCGAAGCGGCTCTTGCCGCGGCCACGGCGCTGCGGCGCCGGGATGTCGTGATCGCGCACGGGTGGATCTGTCCTTCGATCGAGGCTGGTGGAGGCAGGTGGTACGACCCTGCGAAAACGGCCATGACCGACCCCCTCTCCTCGACCGGGCACACCCGGCTGCGCACTCGCGCGGCACCATGCTCGTGCCCCGCCCGCGGCGGGTCAACGGATTTTCCGCGTGGTGCGCCGCTGTGCCGCCGCGCTGCCTGCCGGCCGCGCCGCTGCCGCCGTCAGCCGGCCAGTACGGCCGCGACGGCCGCGATCAGACCGTCCTCGATCCGGGTGGGCGCGAACCTCGGGTCGGACCAGCGGCGTCCCCGGTGCAGCCAGACGCTGGGCAGGCCCACGGCGGTCGCGCCGCCGATGTCCGCCTCCGGACTGTCGCCGACCACCCACGCGCCCCGTAGCGGCATCCGGGCCCGCTGGGCGGCGAGCGCGAAGATCCTCGGGTTCGGCTTGCTGACGCCCGCCTCCTCGGAGATCACCCAGTCGGCGACGTACCGGTCCAGGCCGGTCTTGCGGATCTTGGCGTCCTGTTGACGGGACGCGCCGTTGGTGACCACCACCGGCACCCAGCCGGCGTCGGCCGCGATCCGCAGCGCGCAGGCCACCAGCGGATCGAGCCGCATGTGGGCCACCACGCCGTCGTGCAGCTCGTCGACCAGGTCGATCGAGGGGATGCGCAGCGCGTACCGGTCGCGGATCGCATCCGCCACGTCCCACCTGTTGGTCAGCCCGTCCGCGTCCACGGACACCAGCCAGTCGAGGTCGGCCCGGGGCGCGCCGATGCCGTCCAGGAAGCGTTCTCCCCAGGCGCGGAACGGCCCGTCGCGGTCCAGCAGGGTGTTGTCCAGATCGAGCAGGAGCAACGGCACCTGGGCACCCTACGGGAACGGCTGGAGCACCGACAGGGCCGAGGGCCCCGCCACGGCGATCAGGCGACGAGGACGGCGCGATCCGCCCCGGCGTCGAGCGGGCGGTCCAGCAGCATCGTGTGCGCCGCGCGGGTGGCGGCCAGCGCGTCCGGGTCGAGCGTGGCCACCAGCACGTCCTCGCCGGTGTCGGCGCCCCGGGCCAGCGGCCGGCCCTCCGGGTCGTACACCGCCGCGCCGCCGTTGAAGCGCCACGGATCGGTGCCGCCGACCGAGTTGGCGAACACCACGTACATCGTGTTGTCCAGCGCCCGGGCGGCGTAGTAGAGGTCGCGGCGGTGCGCCGAGCCGGCCAGGTAGCCACTCGGGCAGAGGTAGCCGTGTGCGCCGTCGCCGGCGGCGGCCCGCGCGTGCTCCGGGAAACAGCCGTCGTAGCAGACGCCCAGACCCAGCCGCCACGTGTCGACCTCGATCGTGGCGCCCCGGCGTCCGGCGTCGAACAGCTCCCGCTCGCCGCTCCAGAGCTGCTGCTTGTCGTACGCGGCGGTGACAGTGCCGGCCGGGTCCACGACGAGCGAGGAGATGGTGCGCCGCCGGTCGGGGTGGCGGACGGCGGCGCCGATCACCACTGCCGCGCCCGCGTCGGCGGCGGCGGAGCGCAGCGGGTCCAGCCGGGTGTCGGTCACCCGGCCGTCGGCGTCGGCAGCCACGTCCGTGGCGTCCGGATCGGCGCCGAGCGTCGGCGGGTGGTACGCCGGCAGGAACAGCTCGGGCAGCACCACGACGCGGGCGCCCTCGGCCCGGGCGACGAGGCGGGCGGCGGCACCGGCGTTGCCGGCGACGTCGCCGGGGACCGGCTGGGCCTGGACGGCGGCGACGGTGAGCGGGCGCGCGGGAGGGGCGGTCACCCGCCGATCGTAACCACCGGACGGCGGCAGATGATCAAGCGTCGGAGCATCTCAAGCCGTACGTACGGTTTGCATCGGCCGCTTCCACCTGCGACGATCCGTTCGTGCCCAGAGTAAGTCAGGACCAGCTCGACGCGCGCCGGCAGGAGATCCTCGCGGCGGCGCGGGCGTGTTTCGCCCGGCACGGCTACGAGGGCGCCACCGTGCGGCGGCTGGAGGAGGCCACCGGCCTGTCCCGGGGCGCGATCTTCCACCACTTCCGGGACAAGGACTCCCTCTTCCTCGCCGTGGCCGAGGACGACGCCGCCGCGATGGTGGAGACGGTGGCCCGCAACGGCCTCGTGCAGGTCATGCGCGACCTGCTGGCCCGGGCCGTCTCGCCGGACACCACCGGCTGGCTCGGCAGCCAGCTGGAGGTCTCCCGCCGGCTGCGCACCGACCCCGCCTTCGCCAAGCGCTGGGCGGAGCGTTCCGAGGCCATCGCCGGGGCCACCCGGGAGCGCCTGCTGCGCCAGCGCGAAGCCGGCGTGCTCCGCGACGACGTGCCGATCGACGTGCTGGCCCAGTTCCTGGAGCTGGCCTACGACGGGCTGGTGCTGCACCTGGCGATGGGCCGTCCGGCCGGCGACCTGGCCCGGGTGCTCGACCTGGTCGAGGAGGCCGTCCGCCGGCACTGAACCGGCGCCGGTCTCGGTCCGGTAACTACCCCGCTCCAGGAGATCGACTCTGGCGCGCCTGCTCCACAATGAGCCGCGACCCCTCCGCGCGACAGGAGCAGACGATGACCCCTTCCGACACCTGGGGCATCCCCGGCCCCGTCTTCCTGCGCTGGTACCTGCTGCTCGCCGTCGTCCTGGTGGTCGGCGCGATCGTCTACCGGCGGCGGATGCTGGCGGGCACGGCGGTGACCGTGAACGGCGACCTGGGTCCGCAGCAGGTCGCGTACCTCAACGGTGGTGACCAGCTCGCCGTCTGGGCCGCGCTCGGCGGGCTGCGCCACTCCGGCGCGGTCGGCGTACGACCGGACCGGCGGCTCACCACGGGCGGCCCGCTGCCGGCCGGGGCCACCCCGCTGGACCAGGCGGTCCACCACGCGGCGAGCCGGGGTCTGCGTACCCGGGAGCTGGCCGCCGACGAGTGGGTCCGGCGCGCGCTCGACGACCTGCGCGACGGCCTGGTACGCCGGGGCCTGGCACTGGACCAGGAGCGGCGCCGGACGCTGCGGCGCGGCGCGCTGCTGGTCGGAGCCCTGCTGGCGATCGGCATCGTGCGCGCGGTCTCCGGGCTGCTCAACGACCGGCCCACCGGCTGGCTGCTGCTCAGCCTGTTCCCGCTCGGCCTGGCGTTCGTGCTGCTCAACCGCGTGCCCTGGCGGACCCGGGCGGCCACCGCCGCGCTGAACGACATGCGCCGCCGGCACGCCTGGCTGCGGCCGGCCGCCGGACCCGCGTACTCCACGTACGGCGCGACCGACGTGGCGCTGGGCGTGGCGCTGTTCGGCACCGCCACGCTCTGGACGATGGACCCGGGCTTCGCGGAGCAGGCCGAGATCCAGCGGCAGGCGATGGGCAACGCGGGTGGCGCCAGCTCCGGCACCTCGTGCGGCGGCGGAGCGACCGCCGGCGGCGGCTCCTGCGGGGGCGGCAGCTCGTGCGGCGGGGGTGGTGGCTGCGGCGGGGGCGGCGGGTGCGGCGGATGAGCGGCCCGTCCGGCGTCGGCATCGGCTGGCGCCCCGAGATCGCCGGTTTCGTCGCCGGGCTGCCGGGGCTGCGCTTCGTCGAGGTGGTCGCGGAGGCGGTCGCCCCGGCCGGGCCGCTCCCGGACGGGCTCGCCGAGCTGCGCGGACGCGGCGTCGACGTCGTACCCCACGGGGTGCGGCTGTCCCTCGGCGGCGCCGAGCCGGTCGACCCGGCGCGGGTGGCGCACCTGGCCGGGGTGGCCGCGGCCCTGGACGCGCCGCTGGTGAGCGAGCACATCGCGTTCGTGCGGGCCGGCGGCCTGGAGGCCGGTCACCTGCTGCCGCTGCCGCGCAGCCGCGAGGCCGTGGCAGCGGTGGTGGCGAACGTCCGGCGGACGCAGGCGGAGCTGCCGGTGCCGCTGGCCCTGGAGCCGATCGCGGCGCTGTTCGACTGGCCGGACGACGAACTGGACGAGGCGGACTTCCTCACCGAGATCCTCGACGCCACCGACGCGCTGCTGCTGCTCGACGTGGCGAACGTGCACGCCAACGCCCGCAACCGGGGCGGCGACCCGGCCGCGCTGCTGGACCGGCTGCCGCTGGAACGCATCGCCTACGTGCACGTCGCGGGCGGCGCCGAGCACGGCGGCTTCTACCACGACACGCACACCGATCCGGTGCCCGAGGCCGTGCTGGACCTGGTCCGCGAGCTGTGCGCCCGGCGCCGGCCGCCCGCGCTGCTGCTGGAACGCGACGGGCACTACCCGCCCGCCGCCGAGCTGCGCGGCGAGCTGGACGCGCTGGCCGCCGCCTCCGGCCACCCGGTGGTCACGTGAGCGGCGACCTGGCGGCCCGGCAGGCCGAGCTGGTCGCCGCGCTCGTCGCCGGTGGACCGCTGCCGCCCGGCTTCGCCCCGGCCCCGGTCGAGGCGGCCCGCCGAGCGCTGCTGCGCAAGCGGGCCGGGGACGTGGCCCGGCACTGGCCGCTGGTCGCCGCCGGCCTCGGACCGGACTGGCCGGCCGCGTTCACCACGTGGGCCGACGGCCGTCCCACGAACGGGTCGCTGCGCGACGGCTGGGACCTGGCCCGCGACCTGCGCGACCGGGACGCGCTGCCGCCGCTGGGCACGGAGGAGCTGGCCGTGCGCGAGGCCGCGAGCCGCTACGACGGCCGCCGTCCGCCCCGGCCACGCCGGCTGCCGGCCCTCGCCCGCGTCGGCGGCGCCGTCGCGGTCCAGGTCGCCGGCCGGGTACGCCTGGTGCGGCCCGCCCCGCGCTGACAGGCACCCGCCGGTACGGCAGGATCGGTGCATGGATCTCGGACTCGCCGACCGGGTGTACGTGCTCACCGGCGCCTCCGGCGGCCTCGGCTTCGCCACCGCCGAACACCTCGTCGCCGACGGCGCCCGGGTGGTCGTCTCCGCGCGTACCCCGGAACGGGTGGCCGCCGCCGTCGAGGCGCTCGGCGACCCGCAGCGGGCGATCGGGCTGACCGCCGACCTCGCCGACCCCGCCACCCCGGAGCGGCTCGTCGCCGCCGCCCGCGAACACTTCGGCCGCCTCGACGGCGCGCTGATCTCGGTCGGCGGCCCGCCGCCCGGCACCGCCGCCACCGTCACCGACGAGCAGTGGCGGGAGTCGTTCGAGACGGTCTTCCTGGGCAGCGTCCGGCTCGCCCGCACGGTGGCCGGCGCGCTCACCGACGGCGGCGCGATCGGGCTGGTGCTGTCCACCTCGGTACGCGGACCACTACCAGGGCTCGGCATCTCCAACGGCCTGCGGCCGGGTCTGGCAGGCGTGGCCAAGGACATGGCCGACGAGTTCGGCCCGCGCGGCATACGCGTGGTCAGCCTGCTGCCGGGACGGATCATGACCGACCGCAACCGGGAACTGCTGGCCGGTTCCGGCGATCCCGAGCGGGCCCGCGCGCAGGCCGAGGCGGCGATCCCGCTCGGGCGCATCGGCGACCCGGCGGAGTTCGGCAGGGTGGCCGCGTTCCTGCTCTCCCCCGCCGCCGGGTACGTCACCGGGATCACCGTTCCGGTCGACGGCGGCGCGCTGCGCGGGCTGTGACGGTGGCTGCGGTGGTCGGGCTTCCCGCGGCGGGCCGGTCACCCGGGACGGTGGGCCGGTGAGCGATCGACGGCGGCCGGCCGGTGGGCGGCCCGAGGCCGCGCCCGGACCGGGCACGCCCGCCCGCCGCCACCCCCGGCCCAGCCGCGAGCAGCTCGCCGCGGCGGCCGACCGGCTGCTGCCCGACGTGATCGCGCCCGGCCTCGACGTGCTGTTCGTCGGCATCAACCCGGGCCTGTGGTCGGCGGCCACCGGCTGGCACTTCGCCCGCCCGGGCAACCGGTTCTGGCCCGCCCTGCACCGGGGTGGCTTCACACCACGCCTGCTGCACCCCAGCGAACAGGACACGCTCCCGGCGCTGGGCCTCGGGATCACCAACATGGTGGCCCGGGCCAGCGCCCGCGCCGACGAGCTGACCGCCGACGAACTCGTCGACGGCGCCGCCACGCTCACCGCGAAGGTCGAGCGCTACCGGCCGCGCTGGGTGGCTGTGGTCGGTGTGACCGCGTACCGGATCGGGTTCGCCCGGCCGAAGGCCGGTTTCGGGCCGCAGCCGGAGACGCTCGCGGCGGCCCGGCTCTGGGTGCTGCCCAACCCGAGCGGCCTGAACGCCCACTTCACGCCGGAGACGCTCGGCGCCGCGTTCGCCGAGCTGCGCGCCGCGGTCGCCGCGGGCTAGTTGGCGGCCGCCGGGGGCATGGCCTCGTGGGCGACGTAGGTGCCCATCGGCACCGTGGTCACCACCGGCTCGGGCTGCTCGGCCTCGGTGTGGGGCGCCGGCGAGTCGGTGACCGCGAACTGGGTGCGGTACAGCTCGGCGTACAGGCCGCCGACCGCCACCAGCTCGTCGTGCCGGCCGCGCTCCACGATCCGGCCCTCGTCGAGCACGAGGATCTGGTCGGCGTCGCGCACTGTGGAGAGCCGGTGCGCGATCACCAGCGCGGTACGCCCGGTCAGCGCCACGGACAACGCCCGCTGCACCGCAGCCTCGCTCTCCGAGTCCAGGTGGGCGGTGGCCTCGTCGAGGATCACGATCGACGGGGCCTTGAGCAGCAGCCGCGCGATGGCGATGCGCTGCTTCTCGCCGCCGGAGAAGCGGTAGCCCCGCTCGCCGACCGTCGTGTCGAGCCCGTCCGGCAGCGCCCGGACCAGGTCGGCGACCTGCGCGCCGGCCAGCGCCGCCCAGATCTCGTCGTCGGTGGCGTCGGGCTTGGCGTAGCGCAGGTTCTCCCGGATCGTCTCGTGGAACAGGTGCGAGTCCTGGGTGACCACGCCGATCTCGTCGCGCAGCGAGGCGAGCGTCGCGTCCCGCATGTCGACGCCACCGACCAGCACCTGGCCGTCGCTGACGTCGTAGATCCGGGAGATCAGCATGGACAGCGTCGACTTGCCCGCCCCGGAGGGGCCGACCAGTGCCACCATCTGCCCCGGCTCGACGGCGAACGAGACACCCCTGAGCACCGGCTCGTTCACCGTGCGGTCGAGGGTCGAGACCTCCTCCAGGGAGGCGAGCGACACCTCGGCGGCGCTCGGGTAGCGGAAGCGCACGTCGCGGAACTCGACCCGGCCGTTGCCGCGCGGCACCGGTACCGCGTCGGGCTTCTCGGCGATGGACGGGCGCAGGTCGAGCACCTCGAAGACCCGGTCGAAGGAGACGAGCGCGCTCATCACGTCGACCCGGACGTTGGACAGCGCGGTCAGCGGGCCGTAGAGGCGGGTCAGCAGCAGTGCGAGCTTGACGACGGTGCCGGCGCTGACCGCCCCGGTGACCGCCAGCCAGCCGCCCACGCCGTACGTCAGCGCCTGGGCCAGCGACGCGACGAGCAGCATCGCGACGAAGAACGTCCGCGAGTACATCGCGGACTGGATGCCGATGTCGCGTACGCGCTCGGCCCGGCGGGCGAACCGGTCGGCCTCCACCTCCGGCGCGCCGAACAGCTTGACCAGGAGCGCGCCCGCGACGCCGAACCGCTCGGTCATCGTGGCGTTCATCTTGGCGTCGAGGTTGTACGACTCGCGGGTGATCTCGGCCAGCCGCCGGCCGACCCGGCGGGCCGGGATGATGAAGATCGGCAGCAGCACCAGCGCCATCACGGTGATCTGCCAGGACAGCACGAGCATCGCCCCGGCGGTGAGCACGAGCTGGATGACGTTGCTGACCACGCCGGACAGCGTCGAGGTGAACGCGCGCTGGGCGCCGAGCACGTCGTTGTTGAGCCGGCTGACCAGGGCGCCGGTCTGGGTGCGGGTGAAGAACTGCAACGGCATCCGCTGGACGTGGTCGTACACCCGGGTGCGCAGGTCGAGGATGATGCCCTCGCCGATGCGGGCCGAATACCACCGCTGGACCAGGGAGAACAGCGCGTCGGCCACGGCGAGCGCGGCGATGATCAGGGCGAGCCGGACCACTGTCGAGCGGGCGTCCGGGCCGCCCCCGGCGATCGCGTCGATGACGTCGCCGGCGAGCAGCGGCGTGGCCACGCCGATCACAGCGGCGACGATCACGGTGATCAGGAAGACGACGATGTCGCGCCGGTAGGGCCGGGCGAACGCGACGATCCGCCGGGCGGTGCCGCGCTTGAGCTCGTGGGCGGAGACCTCGTCACGGTTACGCAGCGACCGGAGCATGCTCCAGCCGCCCATGCCGCCGCCGGCCATCGGGTGGGACACTCGTCACCTCCGGGTCGTCGGGGCAGCATGAACCGTCGGAGTCCATTCTCCCGACGCCTGTGACAACCTCGCGAGTAACCCGGATCTTCCCGAACGGTCCTTACGAAATCGCCGTACCGGCTATTCGCCCCGCCCGGCCAGGTCCCGGATCCGCCGGGTCTGCGCCTCGCGCTCGGCGCGCTGCTGCTCGGCGTGCGAGCGCACGGCCGCGCCCGCGAGCAGCGCCTTGATCTCGATGATCGCGTCCCGGTTGTTGGCGAGCAGCCCGGCGGAGAGATCACGCACCGCGCCGTCCAGCTCGTCGTTCGGCACCACGAGCGTGGCCAGACCGATCCGGTCCGCCTCGGCGGCGTCCATCCGCCGGCCGGTGGCGCAGATCTCCAGCGCCCGGGAGTAGCCGACCAGCTCGACCAGGCGGCGCGTGCCGGCCAGGTCGGGAACCAGGCCGAGGGTCACCTCGGCCATCGAGAGCTTCGCGTCGGCGGCGAGCACCCGCATGTCGCAGGCCAGCGCCAGCTGGAAGCCGGCGCCGATGGCGTGGCCCTGAACCGCGGCGATCGACACCACGTCCGGCCGGTGCAGCCAGGTGAAACCGTCCTGATAGCCGGCGATCCGGTCGGCGCACTCCGCCTCCGGCATCGCGGCCAGCTCGGCGAAGGAGCCCGGCCCGGTCGCACCGGCGACCGCCAGGTCCAGGCCCGCGGAGAAGGCGCGCCCCTCTCCGCGTACGACGACGACGCGTACGTCGCCGGGCAGGTCGCGGGAGAAGTCGCTCATCGCGCGCCACATCGCCGGGGTCTGGGCGTTGAGCACGTCGGGCCGGCACAACGTCACCGTCGCGACCGGCCCGTCGCAGTCGAAGCGCACTCCGGTCGTCTCGGCGGTCACCGGACACCCCGGAACGCGCTGATGGACGACGCTGGGGGGCGGGTCACGCCTTCTTCCGGCGCCGGGCGCCGCCGCGCTGCCGCAGCTGCACCCCGGACTCGGTGAGCACCCGGTGGATGAACCCGTAGGAACGGCCGGTCGAGGCCGCCAGAGCACGGATGCTCTCTCCGCCGGTGTACCGCTTTACCAGGTCTTTGGCGAGCGTCTGACGCTCGGCCCCGACGATCCGGCGACCCTTCTCAGTGCTGGTGGCTGTGCCGGTGGCTGCCATGCTGATTCCTCACGTCCCAGACTGTGCGGTTCGGATACGGTCCCACCTATTAGACCGCCTCGGACGATCATGCGCCAGATATCAACTATTCGCCAACCGACACGCTACGCAATGTCAGCTTCCCGATAGAGTGATCCTTCCGGCCGGCTGATCCGTACCGGCCCGCCGGACGAACCCGCCGGCGCCACTTCGGCGAAGTGGCGGCATCGCCGCGCTCCGGACACCTCCACTTCGGCGAGCTGGTGTGGATCATGCGGATGACGGGTGCGCGGGGGCCGTATCGTGCCCGGGGTGTTCGACGTGATCACGGCCGCGGCGGGTGCGGCCGGCGTGTTCGCCGCCACCAACCTCGACGACATCGTCGTGCTCACCGTGCTGTTCGTGGCGGCCCGGCACAACGGCCGGCCCCGGCCCTGGCAGATCGTCGCCGGGCAGTACGCGGGCATCGGCGCGCTCGTCGCGGTCGCGGTGGTGGCCGCCGCCGGGCTGCTCGTGGTGCCGGATCCGTGGCCCGGCCTGCTCGGGTTGCTGCCGGTCGCGCTCGGCGTCCGCGCGCTGCTGACCCGGCGCGACGACGACGAACCGCCGGCGGTGGTCGGCAGCCTGCTCGGCGTCGCCGGGGTGACGATCGCGAACGGCGCCGACAACATCGCCGTCTACGTGCCGGTGTTCCGCGCCCTCGACCCGGTCACCGGGCTGATCTGGCTGCTGGTGTTCGCCGTGCTGGTGGCCGTGTGGTGCGCGGTCGCCGCCGCGCTCGGCGGGCACCCCCGGGTGGTGGCGCTGGTCGGCCGCGCCGGCCACTGGCTGGTCCCGGCGATCTTCATCGCCATCGGCGCGACCATCCTGCTCACCTCCGGCGTCCTCCCCCACCTGGCCGCCCTCCTGCCCTGACCGACCGCCCCACCCACCCCGCCGCCCCACCCCGTCGATCATGAAGTTGACGGCGATCTGGATCTCCAGAAGTGCCGTCAACTTCATGATCGACCGGCAAGAAAGGGGGTGGGGGGTCAGGCCAGCTCCACCAGCTCCAGCAGGTCGTCGGACCAGGCGTCCTCGTCGCCGTCGGGCAGCAGGATGGCGCGGTCCGGCTTGAGCGCGGTGACCGCGCCCGGGTCGTGCGTGACCAGCACGATCGCACCCGGGTAGCGGGCGATCGCGTCGAGCACCTGCTCGCGGCTGACCGGGTCGAGGTTGTTCGTCGGCTCGTCCAGCAGCAGCACGTTGGCACCGGAGCAGACCAGCGTGGCCAGCGCCAGCCGGGTCTTCTCGCCGCCGGAGAGCACACCGGCCGGCTTGTCCACGTCCTCGCCGGAGAACAGGAACGCGCCGAGGATCTTGCGCAGGTCGGTGTCGGTCTGGTCGGACGCGGCGCTGCGCATGTGCTCCAGGATCGTCCGGTCCACGTCGAGCGTCTCGTGCTCCTGGGCGTAGTAGCCCAGCCGCAGCCCGTGCCCGGGGCGTACCTCGCCGGTGTCCGGCTCCAGCAGCCCGCCGAGCATCCGCAGCAGCGTGGTCTTGCCGGCGCCGTTGAGGCCGAGGATGGCCACCCGGGAACCCCGGTCCACAGCCACGTTCACGTCGGTGAAGATCTCCAGCGACCCGTACGACTTCGACAGGCCGTTCGCGGTCAGCGGCGTCTTGCCGCACGGCGCGGGGCTCGGGAACCGTACCTTCGCGACCTTGTCCGCGACGCGGACCTCGTCCAGGCCGGAGAGCAGGCGCTCGGCGCGCCGGGCCATGTTCTGCGCGGCGACGGTCTTGGTGGCCTTGGCCCGCATCTTGTCCGCCTGCGCCATCAGCGCGCCGGCCTTCTTCTCGGCGTTGGCCCGCTCCCGGCGGCGGCGCCGCTCGTCGGTCTCCCGCGCCTCCAGGTACGCCTTCCAGCCCAGGTTGTACGTGTCGACCACGGACCGGGTGGCGTCCAGGAACCAGACCTTGTTGACCACCGCCTCCAGCAGCGAGGCGTCGTGGGAGATCACGATCAGGCCGCCCTTGTGGTTGGCGAGGAAGCCGCGCAGCCAGGTGATCGAGTCGGCGTCGAGGTGGTTCGTGGGCTCGTCGAGCAGCAGGATGCCGCCGCCGTTCTCGCCGGCGTCGCGGAACAGGATCCGGGCCAGCTCGATGCGGCGGCGCTGACCGCCGGAGAGCGTGCCGATGGTCTGCGCCAGGGCGCGGTCGGGCAGGCCGAGGTTGGCGCAGATCCGGGCCGCCTCGGCCTCGGCCGCGTAGCCGCCGAGCGAGGCGAACTGGTCCTCCAGCGCGCCGTAGCGGCGGACCAGCCGCTCGTCGTCGGCACCCTCGGCGAGCTTGTCCTCCAGCTCCTTCATCTGCGCCATGAGCACGTCCAGGCCACGGGCGGAGAGCACCCGGTCCCGGCCGGTGACGTCCAGGTCACCGGTACGCGGGTCCTGCGGCAGGTAGCCGATGGCGCTGCGCCGGTCGATCTGGCCGCCGTACGGCTGTCCCTCCCCGGCGAGCACCTTGAGCGTGGTGGTCTTGCCGGCGCCGTTGCGGCCGACCAGGCCGATCCGGTCCCCCGGCTGCACCCGCAGGGTGGTGTCGGACAGCAGGATCCGGGAACCGGCGCGCAGTTCCAGGCCGGTGGCAGTGATCATCTCGGAGTACTCGCTCTCGGGTCCGGAAGGGCTGACTCAGGGCACGCGAAAGCGCCGGCGGGTGGTGATTTCCCGTCGGCGCGGGGCCGTTCAGCCTTCGCAGCGCAGCACGGGGGCAAGTGTACCGGGCTCCGCGGGGCCACTCCCCCGGATTACCGTGCAAGATCATCGGGTACGGAAACCGCCGTCCGGACCCGGTCCGGTACCGCAACCACCACATACGGACACATCGGTGATCGGGGTCAACATGGAGCTGAACGAGAACGCGCGGGTCGACACCAGCCAGGTGGACGACCGGCGAGGGTCCGGCGGGGGCGGCGGGATGGGCATTCCGATCCCGATCGGCGGCGGCCGGGGCGGGATCGTGGGCATCATCATCGCCGTGCTCGTCGCCCTGGTGGGCGGCGGGTTCGGCCTCAACGCCGCCACCAACGGCGGCGGTTCCGAGCAGGGCGACAACACCTCGCTGGAGCAGAAGTGCTCGGCGCAGGACGCGCTGAAGCAGCTCGACTGCCGCAACGCGCTCTACGTCAACTCGATCCAGGCGTACTGGCGTACCGCCATGCCGGAGGCGTTCGGCGAGCAGTACCGGCCGTCGAAGACGGTGTTCTTCAGCCAGAACGTGAGCACCGCCTGCGGCGCTGCCGACTCGGGCGTGGGCCCGTTCTACTGCCCGGCTGACGACCTGGTCTACATCGACCTCAGCTTCTACAAGCTGCTCGCCGATCAGCTCGGCGCGGAGGGCGAGTTCGCCCAGCCGTACGTGCTGGCCCACGAGTACGGCCACCACGTGCAGGACCTGCTCGGCACCGAGGCGCAGATGCGCCGCCAGCAGCAGCGCGACCCGCAGAGCGCGAACGCGCTCTCGGTCAAGCTGGAACTCCAGGCCGACTGCTACGCCGGGGCCTGGGCGAAGAACGCCACCGGCACCGCCGACGACAAGGGGCAGAAGATCTTCACCAGCATCACCGAGCAGGACATCTCGCAGGCCATCGACACCGCCGAGAAGATCGGCGACGACGCGATCCAGCAGCGGTCCGGCCGGCCGGTGAACCCGGACGAGTTCACCCACGGCAGCTCGGAGCAGCGCAAGCAGTGGTTCACCAAGGGCTTCACCACCGGCGACCCGAAGTCCTGCGACACCTTCGGTTCGGGGGCCTGAGCCGCTCCGCGCACCGGCCCGCACCGCTGACCAGGTCAGCGGTGCGGGCCGGTGCCGTTGACCGGGCCGGTCAGGCGGGCAGGGTCACCTGACCCGGGGTGGACCGGTTGACAGTCGTCCCGTCGCCCAGCTGGCCACCGCTGTTGTCACCCCAGCACCACAGGCCGCCGTCGGTGCGGATCCCGCAGCCGTGGTCGGTGACCGCGAGGCCGCCGGTCCAGGTGGTGGCCGTGCCGACCTGGGCGGGCGCGGACCGGTGGGTGGTGCTGCCGTCGCCCACCTGTCCGGCCGAGTTCTTGCCCCAGCACCACACGCTGCCGTCCGTACGCGACGCGCAGGACGTATCGCTGCTGGCGGCGATCCGGCTCCACGTGGTGACGGTGCCGATCTGCACCGGCGCGGTACGGTACGTGCCGCTCACGCCGAGCTGCCCGTATCCGTTCTCACCCCAGCACCACAGCGCGCCGGAACGGACCCCGCACGTGTGCGCGTACCCGGCCGCGACGCCGGTCCACCCGGTCGTGGTGCCGACCTGCGCGGGCGCCGTCTGGGGCGCCAGGTTGCCCAGGCCGAGCTGGCCGTCCGAGCTGGACCCCCAGCACCAGAGCGTGCCGCCGGTCCGGATACCGCAGGTGTGCCCGAAGCCGGTCGAGACGCTCACCCAGTCGGTCGCCGTGCCGACCCGCAACGGGGTGTTGGCGACGTACGGCGAGGCGCCGACGCCCAGCTGCGTGGTCCGGTTGAATCCCCAGCACCAGAGCGTGCCGTCGGTGCGGATCCCGCAGGTGTGCGAGGGGCCGGCGTCGACTCTGGCCCAGCTGGTCGCGGTGCCGACCTGCACCGGGGCGCTGCGGCTGGTGGTGGTGCCGTCGCCGAGCTGGCCCCGGAAGTTCGAGCCCCAGCACCACAGCGTCCCGTCCGTGCGGACCGCGCAGGTGTGCCCGGAGCCGGCGTCGACATTCGTCCAGGTGGCGGTGCCGACCCGCGCCGGGGCGCTGCGGTTCGTGGTGGTCCCGTCGCCGAGCTGGCCGCCGTAGTTCGAGCCCCAGCACCACAGTCCCCCGTCGGTGCTGATCGCGCACGTGTGCGCCCCGCCCGCGGTGACGCTGGTGACTGCGGGCGCGGCGAGCGCGGCGCGCTCGACCGGGCCGGCGGCCGCGTTCGCCGTGCCGGCCGTCAGTGTCGCGGTGAGCACGAGGCTTCCGGCGCTCATCGCCGCCGCCGCGACGAGGAGCCTCGTCGCACGGCGCCACCGGGTCCGCAGCCGGCCGTCCTGATATCCGCTCATGAAGTTGTTCTCTCCCAACGATGTCGGCGTGATGGCGGAGGCGAAGCTGGCCCTGCGGGTCGCCCGGAGACCCGCCGCTTCATGACACCGACCTTATGCATCGAGTCGATTCGATGCATCATCGACGAGCGGGATTGCGCCGTCTTGAGGTGATCTTTCCTGTTCAGCGGACCAGGATGTGGACCGCCCGGGCGGCGGCGACTGCCGCCACCAGCACCGCGTGCCGGGGCTCCGGCACGTCGAGCAGGCGCGGCGCGCGCAGTGCCGCGAGCGGGGCCAGCCGCCGGTCGGCCAGCACCGTGTCCACCGCGCGCCGGTCGCCGCCGCACACCAGCGCCGCCAGCGTGCCCGCCTCCGGCAACAGCAGGCGTACGGCCAGCTCGGCCGCGTCGCCCAGGGCGGCCTTCGCCTGGTTGTCGCGCCGCCTGGCGAACCGCTGCTGGGACCAGCCGCCCGCCGCGGTACGCCCCTGCACGTACCGGGTGTCCACCTTGGAGACCACCAGGTCGGTGCCGTCGGCGACGCCGACCGCGACAGCGCCCTTGCGGGCCAGCAACAGGCCGAGCCGGCGGGCCGCCGTGGCGGAGGCGACGAATCCGGGTACGTCCGCCGACGCGCTCGCGCCGGGCGGGGTGTGCAGCTCGGCGGTGGCGCCGTCCGGGGCGGTGAGCAGGAGCCCGTACTCCTGCGCGGTCGTCGTCGGCGGGCCGTGCCGGCCGGTGAAACCCTCGACCCAGCGGGCGACGCGGCCGGGGTCGACCTCGACCCACCGGCCGCCCCCGGCGGCGGGTCGGCTGCTCATGGCCCGACGGTACGCCATCGACGGACCCGGGAACGCAACGCGGGAGGACACCGCTGCCGGTGCCCTCCCGCGTCAACCGCGTGGATCAGTGGACGGTGAGGTTGCCGCCCTTCAGCTTGACCTCGGCGGTCGCGCCGCCCGTCCAGTCGGACGAGAAGAGCAGGGAGCCGCCCTTCCACAGCGTGACCCCGACGGTGTCGTTCCTACCGGGGGCGCCCCGGTCGGTCACCGTCACGGCCAGGGTCAGGCCGGAGGCCACCAGCTTGCCCTTGTTGTCGTACAGGGCGGCCTGGTAGCGCACCTGGGCGGTCCGGCCCGCCGAGGTGACGCCGAGCGCGTCGACGGTGCCGGCCTTGATCGTGTACGACTTCCCGCCGGAGCGGAACTCGACCTCGGCCCTGCCCGTGGCGGGCTTGTTCGCCTTGCCCGGCTTCGCGTTCAGCTCCACCTCGACTGTGGAGTTCACGTCGGCCGGGTAGGTCCCCGCCGAGCGGGTGGCGGTGAACTCGCCGCCGCCGGTGAGGAACCCGCCGTCGGAGACGGCGACCGTGACCTGGGCGGTGGTGCTGCCCGTGTAGTTGCCGCCCACCGTCGCGGTGACGGTGTGCGTGCCCTTCGGCAGGGTGGCCGTGCACGCCGCGGACGCGGTGGTGGTGGCCGTGCCGAGCAGGGCCGGCACGGCGGTGCACAGCGTCACGCCGTCCCTGGTGAAGGTGACTGTGGCGGTACGGATGTCACCGGCTGTGGTGTCCGTGGCGCCGGGCAGCACCGAGCCGTCCCGGAGCACGGCCCGTAGCAGCGCCTGGCCGGACGCGCCGCCGGTCGCGGTGTTCACGAGCGTGTCACCGGCCCAGCTGACCGCCGCGTCCTCGGCGGCGACGGTGACGGTGAACGAGGTGCTGCCGGTCAGCCCGGAGCCGTCGGACACGGTCACGGTGACCGGGTAGTCACCCGGGGCCGCCGTGGTCGTGCCGGCGCCCGTCCAGGTACGCGTACCCGGACGGGCGTCCGTCGCCGAGGTGCTCGTGACGGCCAGGGACAGGCCGGCGGGCAGCCCGGTGGCGGCGGCGGTCAGGTCCGCGCCGGTGGTGTCGCCGTCGGTCGCGGTGACGGTGACGGCCGGCGAGAGCGCGTCGCTGTACTGCACGCTCACGCCACCGCCGGGGGCGGTGCTGGTGACGACCGGGGCGGACCGGATGGTGAAGTCGGCGTCGTTGACGTCGAAGAAGACGTTTCCGACGGCCTCGATCTTGATCCGGGCCTTCTCGGTCGCCACGTTCGGCAGCGTCACAGTCGCGGTGCCGGTGTTGGCGGTCTGCTCGGCCAGCACGTACGGGAAGGTCAGCCCGCCGTCGGCGGACAGCGAGATCTTCACCTGCGCGGCGTTCACCGGCGCCACGTCGGTGCCGGCGACGTCCCACGTCACGGTCCGGGTCGAGCCGCCGTCCAGGACCGCGGCGGTGTCCTGGGAGGTCACCAGGAACGGACCCGCGTCCGGTGCCAGCACCACGGCGACGTCGGCGCTGCCGATGCCGCCGCCACCCAGCCGCCCGTCCCGGGCGGTGAGCTTGAAGTGCAGGGTCCGGTCACCGGCGATGCCGACCCAGTCGCGGGTGGGCAGGAACTCCGAGTAGCAGTCGACCAGCCCGGCCGGCACGTTCGAGGCGCCACCGGTGGCCGGCGGTGCCGGGGCCGCCGGGCAGGTGCCGGTGGCGGCGTTGGTGTTGCCGGCCAGGATCTGCCTCATGTCGGGGAAGACCCGGGTCGAGTCGGTGGTGACCGAGTTCAGACCCGGCGAGTAGTACTTCAGCGTGTCGGTCGGCGACACGATCGCCGCCTCGCTGAACACCCGGAACAGCGGACCGTTGACCTTCGTGTTGTTCGTCAGCGCGGTGCCGGTCGTGGCGCCCCTGTCGTTCTGCTCCCACAGGTACGTGACAGTGTCCCCGTCGGCGTCGGTGGCGCTGCCGGTCAGCGCGAACGGCGTCCGCACCGGGATGGTGACGGTGTCCGGGACGGTGACCACCGGGGCGTGGTTGGAGGTCTCCTCGACCAGCCAGCCGCCGTTGTCGACGGCGCCGCCCTTGGCCGTCTCGCCGACGAACCCGGAGGCGCCGGAGGCGTTCGTCAGCTCCAGCGACGCCACGTTCGTGGTCGCCAGCGTGCCACCGAAGGTCACCTGGAAGCCGTTGTCGTTGAGCGTGCCGCTGCCACCGAACGCGGCCACCGTGACCGTCGCGCCGGCCGGCCAGCCGGCGATGCCCTCGACGGCGGCCTTGATGCCGGCGGTGGTGTAGTTGACGCCCCGCACGATCGGCGCCGAGTCGGCGCCCGCGTAGCGGACGGTGAACGAGTCACCGTCGGCGTCGAACCCGTACAGCGAGACGTTCTGCACCTCGTTGATCGCCGGGCGGTTCGACGTGACGTAGTTGGTGATCTCGGTGTAGCTGCGGTGCGACCAGTACGGGTCGCTGTGCGGCTGGAGGTTGTCCTGCTGGCAGATGCCCGCGTACGCCATGATCGACGAACCGCTGCCCGGCTCGTACGAGTTGGCCGCGCTGCGGTTGCCGCCCGAGCAGTTGTACTGCGTGCCGTTGAAGGTGTGGTTGCCGGCGAACTGGTGACCCATCTCGTGCGAGACGTAGTCGACCGCGTAGAAGTCGCCGACCGGTGTCGGCAGGCCGGTGCAGCCCTGCGCCTTGCCGTTGCCGCCGATCACGCCGAGGCTGGCCACACCGCCGCCGTTGACGCCCAGGCCGACGTGGCCCACGTCGTAGTTGCTCGCGCCGACGAGTTGGCCGAGCACGATCCGGTTACGGCTGAGCGTGCCGCCGCCGCAGGAGGTGAGCTGCGCCGGCGTGAAGCAGGCCGCCGCGCCGCACGGGCCGTTCGGCTCGGTGGCCCGGGCCGGCGTGTTCAGGTTGGTCTTGTCGGTGTCGTTGATCAGGACGAGCCGGATCGCGGTCTCGTCCTCGTAGATCTGGGTGACCCGGTTCATCAGTGTCACCTTCGCGGCGGTGACGTTCTCCGCGCCGAAGTAGGTGGCGTACGACGGGTCGGTCACCAGCGCCACCCGGTAGGTGCGCAGCTTCACCAGCGGCCCGGCCGGCACCTCCGCCTCGGCGATCTCCTCGGCCAGCGCGTGCGCCTCCTGCGTGACGTCCTCACGCTCGACGAACTCGCCCTCCGGGTGCTCCAGGTCGCGGGCGAAGTAGCTCGCGTACAGGCTCTGGTCGCGCTGGTAGTACGGGTCGATGTACCAGTTGCCCTCGGCCGAGCGGACCGAGGCGTGGAACCCGAGCGGGGTGAGGTCCGCGCGGATGGTCGCGGTCGGGTCGTCCAGGCCCTTGCCGGCATACGTGGTGATCTCCGGGTGCTTCGCGGCCAGGCCCGCCTCCATGACCGGCGAGTCGACCAGCTCGAACCGTTGGAACGTGCCGTCCGGAGCGGGCAGCGACACCACCTGCTTCGCCACGCGGGCCACCGCGACGCGCTTCTCGGCTGGCGCCTTGTCCAGCAGGCCCTTCATGCTGCCGCGGTCCAGCTTGTACGCGGTCAGCCGCTTGGCCTTGACGGCGGCCTTGCGGCCCGCCTTGGTAGCGGCCGGCTTGCTGTCCACCTTCTGCCACGGTCCGTGGACAGCGGGTGCGGCGGAGACGGGCGCGGGCGCGGCGAGAACGGGAAGTGTCGCCGCGGCCAGCGCGGCGACGAGGAGGGCAGCGGTCCGTCCGCGCCGAGCCCGGCCGGCGGGTTGCCGGTCGCGCGGCGGACGCCCCAGGGTGATCCTCAAGTCTTCTCCCTGCGGTCGGGTGTGGACTGATGCACGACCGGCGGGGATGACCGGGCGTACGTGAACGGTCCACGGATTGTTCCGTGACCCTAGGACCACTCGTGACCTCGAACATCAACCGGAAAGACGATGCGGTTCTACCTGGACGGTGATCCGCGCCGTCCCGGCCTGCGGGATCCACGCTTCGCAAGGGCGAGCCGGCCGGCCTGACGGCCGAGGACACCTGCGGTCGGACGCCGGGCCGGGAATGGATCTTTCCGTCGCCCGGGACTGCCGGTTCGGCCGATCCCCCGGTGACGGATCGCGAACGGCCCCGTCATCGGCCCGACATGTCGGGCCGTCCCCATCGGTCAGACGCCGAGCACAGTGGCAACCGCGAGAGCCGCGATGATGACGCTGGACAGCAGCGCGGTGACCCGCCGCCCACGGGGACCGGTGAGGGCCCGGCCGATCAGCGTGCCGCCCCCGGCGATCAGCAACTGCCAGCTCGCCGACGCGAGGAAGACCCCGGCGGTGAAGGCGGCAGCGCCCGCCGGGCCGGAGCCGAGCACGTCACCCCGGCCGAGGACGAGCGCCACGAAGTAGACCACAGTGGCCGGGTTGAGCAGGGTCAGCGCGAGAACCGCGGCGAACGCGCGCACCGGCGTGTCCAGACCACCTCGCGCGCCCGGCTCCTGCGTCGTGCCCGACGGATGCGTGGTGGCCGACGGGCTCGGCGGGTGCGTTGTGGCCGGTGGACGCAGCGCGCGCCGGGCGGTGAGGCCGGCGAGAGCCAGCAGCACCCCCGCGGCGACCAGCCGCAGCGGACCCGCGAACGGCGCGAGCCCGCTCGCCACCGCGGCCCCGCCGAGCGCCGCCAGCGCCGCGTAGAGACCGTCGGCGCTGGCCACGCCGAGTGCCGCCGCCGCACCGACCCGGAACGAGGTACGCGCGCTGAGTCCGAGACTGAGGATCGCGATCGCGCCGACCGGAATGGCGACGCCGTAGCCGGCGACCAGGCCGGCCAGGAACGCCCCGGTCACGACGACGGGTGACGGGTCGAGGCGGCCGAGGGCAGGGTGCACTGTCGACGCGCGGCGGTGGCCGCACGGACAGGAGCCTGCTTCGGGTACGCCTCGATCACCCGCTCATCCTGCACCCGGCTCCCTCACTCCGCGACCGCTTTTCCCGCGCGCCCGCACGCGCACCCCACGGCTGGGCTGGGCTGGGCTGGGCTGGGCTGGGCTGGAGATCTTGGTACGAATCTGCCTCCTCCGGGGCGATCTCATACCAAGATCTCGCCGTTCCTCGCCCCGCCGCCGATGGCAGTGCCGTCAGCCCACCTTGATCGACACCACTACGCCGAGGTGGCGGCATCAGAGCCACTCCGACCACACCACTTCGGCGTAACGGTGTCGATCAAGCCCGCAGACACTACGGGCGCGGCAACCCCTTGGCAGGGGTGCCGCGCCCGTTGCGGTGACCGGGAGAACGGTCAGACGTTGAAGCCGAGCGAGCGGAGCTGGTCGCGCCCCTCGTCGGTGATCTTGTCGGGGCCCCACGGCGGCAGCCAGACCCAGTTGATCCGGATGTCGTTGACCAGGCCGCCGCCGGGACCGGTGGTCAGCGCCTGCCGCGCCTGGTCCTCGATCACGTCGGTCAGCGGGCAGGCCGCCGAGGTCAGCGTCATGTCCAGGGTGGCGACGTTCTCGTCGTCGACGTGGACGCCGTACACCAGGCCGAGGTCGACCACGTTGATGCCCAGCTCGGGGTCGACGACGTCCTTCATCGCCTCCTCGATGTCACCGATCGCGGCCTTGCCGCCGGCCGGCGCCGCCGCACCCGCGGCCGCACCGTCAGCTCCGTTGACGGCCGCGCCACCGGCAACCGTGCCGTCGGTCGCCACCGCGCCGGTCTCCGAGGTCATGTTCTCGTCGCTCATGCCTTCACCTCCGGGCTCACGCCCACCCCGGCGCGTGCCGCGGCGTCCTTGAACGCCATCCACGACAACAGCGCGCACTTCACCCGGGCCGGGTAGCGCGCGACACCCGCAAACGCCACCCCGTCTCCGAGCACGTCCTCGTCCGGCGTGACCTGGCCCCGCCCGGACATCAACTCCACGAACGCCTCGTGCACCACAGCGGCGTCGCTCGCGGCCTTGCCGCGCAGCAGCTCGTGCAGGATGCTCGCCGACGCCTGGCTGATCGAGCAGCCCATCCCGTCGTACGAGATGTCGGTGAACACGCTGCCGTCGGTCGCCACCCGCACGGTGATCTCGTCGCCGCAGGTCGGGTTGACGTGGTGCGCCTCGCCGACCCGGGCGGCCGGATCCGCCGCCTCCCGCAGGCCACGGCCGTGCGGGTGCTTGTAGTGGTCCAGGATGATCTCCTGGTAGAGGGATTCGAGCTGCATCACTGGAACACCTTCCGCACCCGCTCCAGACCCGCCACCAGGGCGTCGATCTCCGCGGTGGTGGTGTAGAGGTAGAACGACGCCCGAGTCGTGGCCGGCACCCCGAAGCGGGTGCACACCGGCTTGGCGCAGTGGTGGCCCACCCGCACCTGCACGCCGAGCGAGTCGAGCACCTGCCCGACGTCGTGCGGGTGCACGTCACCGAGCGCGAACGAGATCGTCCCGCCCCGGCCGACAGGCACCGTCGGGCCGAAGATCCGCAGGTCCGGCACTGTGGCGAGGGCATCGAGCGCGTACGCCGTCAGTTCCTTCTCGTGCCACTGAACAGCCGGCATGCCGATCGCGGTGAGGTAGTCCACGGCCGCGCCGAGCGCCACCGCCTCGGCGATCGGCGGGGTGCCCGCCTCGAACCGGGCCGGCGGCGCGGCGAACGTCGAGCCCGCCATCGTCACCGTCTCGATCATCGAGCCGCCACCCATCACCGGGGGCATCGCGGCGAGCAGCTCGCCCCGGCCCCAGAGCACGCCGATGCCGGTCGGCCCGCACATCTTGTGCCCCGTGAAGACGATGAAGTCGGCGTCGTAGCCGACCACGTCCATCGGCAGGTGCGGCACCGACTGCGAGCAGTCGAGCAGCAGCAGCGCGCCGACCTCGCGGACCCGCGCGGTGATCCGCGAGGTGGCGTTGACGGTGCCCAGGATGTTCGACATGTGCACCAGCGAGACGATCTTCGTCCGCTCGGTGACCAGGTCGTCCAGGCCGGACTCGTCGAGCCGGCCCTGGTCGGTGACGGGGAACCAGCGCAGCGTCGCGCCGGTACGCTCCGCCAGCAACTGCCACGGGACGATGTTCGAGTGGTGCTCCATCTCGGAGATCACGATCTCGTCGCCGGGGCCGAGCCGGAACCGCGGGTCACCGTCCGCGCGCAGCGAGGCGTTGGAGAACGCGTACGCCACGAGGTTGATCGCCTCGGTGGAGTTCTTGGTGAACACCACCTCGTCCACGCTCGGCGCGTTGATGAACGCGGCGATCTTCGCCCGCGCGCCCTCGTACGCCTCGGTCGCTTCGGTGCCCAGCGTGTGCACCGAGCGCGACACGTTGGCGTTGTGCAGCGCGTAGTGCTCGGCGAGCACGTCGAGCACCTGCCGCGGCTTGTGCGAGGTGTTCGCGCTGTCCAGGTAGACGAGCGGGTGACCGTTGACCTCCCGGTCGAGGATCGGGAAGTCGGCCCGCACCTTCGCCACGTCGAAGCGCGGCACGTCGTCGTACTGCGGCATGCCCGCCGGGATGGCCATCGAGGTCATGTCGAGTCTCAGGCCCGCGCCGCGCCGGCCCCGGCGACGTACCGCTCGTAGCCCTCTTCCTCGAGCTTGTCGGCCAGCTCCCGGCCGCCCTGCTCGACGATCCGGCCGGCCACGAAGACGTGCACGAAGTCCGGCTTGATGTAGCGCAGGATGCGCGTGTAGTGGGTGATCAGCAGCAGGCCGGTGTCGCCGGTGTCGCGCACCCGGTTCACGCCCTCGCTGACCACGCGCAGCGCGTCCACGTCCAGGCCGGAGTCGGTCTCGTCGAGGATCGCCATCTTCGGCTTGAGCAGCTCCAGCTGCACGATCTCGTGCCGCTTCTTCTCGCCGCCGGAGAAGCCCTCGTTGACGTTGCGCTGGGCGAACGCCGGGTCCATCTGGAGCTTCTCCATGGCGCCGCGCAGCTCGCCGGCCCAGGTGCGCAGCTTCGGCGCCTCGCCGTCGATGGCGGTCTTGGCGGTACGCAGGAAGTTGGCCACCGACACGCCGGGGACCTCGACCGGGTACTGCATGGCCAGGAAGAGGCCGGCGCGGGCCCGCTCGTCGACGGACATGGACAGCACGTCCTCGCCGTCGAGGGTCACCTCGCCGCCGGTGATCTCGTACTTCGGGTGACCGGCGATCGAGTACGCCAGCGTGGACTTGCCGGAGCCGTTCGGGCCCATGATGGCGTGCGTCTCGCCGGAGCGCACGGTCAGGTCGACCCCGTGCAGGATCGGCTTGAGCTCACCCTCGGGCAGCTTGACCGACACCTTCAGGTCGCGGATCTCCAGGGTGCTCATCAGCGGGTCACTCCATTGCTCGGCAGCGGACGGCCGTCGCCGTCCACGGAAAGGTAGATGTCGCCGTCGCGGACTTCGACGGGATAGACGGGTACGGGTTCGGTCGCGGGCAGCCCGGTGGGCTCACCGGTACGCAGGTCGAAACGGGATCCGTGCAGCCAGCATTCCAGCGTGCAGCCCTCGACCTCGCCCTCGGACAGCGCCACGGCGGCGTGCGAGCACTCGTCGTGCACCGCGTAGAACACGTCGTCCTCGCCGTGCACGATCGCGACCTGCACGCCGTCCACGTCGGCGCTGATCACGGTGCCCTTCGGCACGTCCTCGGTGGAGCAGATCTTGAGCATCAGGCGCCCGCCTTGGCCAGCCGCGCCTCGATGGCGTCGCCGAGGCGCTCGCGCAGGTCCTCGACCGGGATCTTGTTGATCAGCTCGGCGAAGAAGCCGCGCACCACCAGGCGCCGCGCCTCGGCCTCCGGGATGCCCCGGGCCATCAGGTAGAACAGCTGCTCGTCGTCGAACCGGCCGGTCGCGCTGGCGTGCCCGGCGCCGGCGATCTCGCCGGTCTCGATCTCCAGGTTGGGTACGGAGTCGGCCCGCGCGCCGTCGGTGAGCAGCAGGTTCCGGTTGATCTCGTACGTGTCGGTGCCAGTCGCCTCGGCGCGGATCAGCACGTCGCCGACCCAGACCGTGTGCGCGTCGTCGCCCTGGAGTGCGCCCCGGTAGCCGACGTTGCTGCGGCAGTCCGGCACGGTGTGGTCGACCAGCTGCCGGTGCTCCAGGTGCTGGCCGGAGTCGGCGAAGTAGACGCCGTACAGCTCGGCCTCGCCGCCGCGCTGGGTGTACTCCACCGACGTGTACTGACGGACCAGGTCGCCGCCGAGGCTGACCTGCACGTGCAGGATCCGGGCGTCGCGGCCCAGCCGCACCTTGAGGTGCTGCGCCTGCACCGCGTCGTCGGCCCAGTCGGCGACGGTGACCAGGGTCAGCTTCGCCCCGTCGCCCACAGTCACCTCGACGTTGTCGGCCAGCGTGGCCGAGCCGACGTGCTCGATCACCACTGTGGCCTCGGCGAACCGGTCCACCTCGACGAACGTGTGACCGAAGGCGAGCGCCTCGGCGTTCTCGCCGACCACCCGCAGGCGCACCGGCTGCTCCACCACCGCGTCGCGGTCGACGCGCACCAGCAGCGCGCCGTCGGCCCCGCCGTACGCGAGCGCGCTGACCCGGTCGAACGGGGTGAGCACGCTGCCCACCCGGGGGTCGTCCCGGCCGATCCGGTCGACGGTGACGCCCTCGGGCAGGTCACCGTACTCGTGCCGGACCGCGCCGGTCGCGCCCTGCGCCGACGCGGTCAGGCCGCGCAGGCGCTTGAGCGGGGTGAAGCGCCACTCCTCCTCCAGGCCGGTCAGGGCCGGGAAGTCGGCGACGTCGTACGAGCGGAGCGCCTGCGACTTGGTCGTGGGCGGCGCGGAAGCCTGGGTAGTCATCTCTTCCTTGGTCTGTTCTGCGACGAGGTGTCAGTGAGTCGGAGGGCGGGCGGCCGGCGTCAGCCGACCGCGCCCTCCATCTGCAGCTCGATCAGGCGGTTGAGCTCCAGCGCGTACTCCATCGGAAGCTCCTTGGCGATCGGCTCGATGAAGCCGCGCACGATCATCGCCATCGCCTCGTCCTCGCTCAGGCCCCGGCTCATCAGGTAGAAGAGCTGGTCCTCGCTGACCTTGGAGACGGTCGCCTCGTGCCCCATCGACACGTCGTCCTCGCGGATGTCGACGTACGGGTAGGTGTCGGAGCGGGAGATCGTGTCGACCAGGAGCGCGTCGCACTTGACGGTGCTCTTGCTGCTGGTCGAGCCCTCCAGCACCTGCACCAGACCGCGGTACGAGGTGCGGCCGCCGCCCCGGGCGATCGACTTCGACACGATGGTCGAGGAGGTGTGCGGCGCGGCGTGCACCATCTTGGCGCCGGCGTCCTGGTGCTGGCCCTCGCCGGCCATGGCCACCGAGAGCACCTCGCCCTTGGCGTGCTCGCCGGTCATGTAGACCGCCGGGTACTTCATGGTGACCTTGGAGCCGATGTTGCCGTCGACCCACTCCATGGTCGCGCCCTCGTGGCACACGGCGCGCTTGGTGACCAGGTTGTAGACGTTGTTCGACCAGTTCTGGATGGTCGTGTACCGGCACCGGGCGTTCTTCTTGACGATGATCTCCACGACGGCGCTGTGCAGCGAGTCGGAGGAGTAGATGGGCGCGGTGCAGCCCTCGACGTAGTGCACGTACGCGCCCTCGTCGACGATGATCAGCGTCCGCTCGAACTGGCCCATGTTCTCCGTGTTGATCCGGAAGTAGGCCTGCAGCGGGATGTCCACGTGCACGCCCTTCGGCACGTAGATGAACGAGCCACCGGACCAGACGGAGGTGTTCAGCGCGGCGAACTTGTTGTCGCCGACCGGGATCACCGTGCCGAAGTACTCCTTGAACAGGTCCTCGTGCTCCTTGAGCGCGGTGTCCGTGTCCAGGAAGACGACACCCTGCTCCTCCAGGTCCTCACGGATCTGGTGGTAGACCACCTCGGACTCGTACTGCGCCGCGACACCGGCGACCAGGCGCTGCTTCTCCGCCTCCGGGATGCCGAGCTTGTCGTAGGTGTTCTTGATGTCCTCGGGCAGGTCCTCCCAGGAGGTGGCCTGCTTCTCGGTGGACCGCACGAAGTACTTGATGTTGTCGAAGTCGATCCCGGTGAGGTCGGCGCCCCAGTTCGGCATCGGCTTGCGGCCGAACAGCCGCAGGCCCTTGAGCCGCAGGTCGAGCATCCAGGCCGGCTCGTTCTTCTTGGCCGAGATGTCCCGCACCACCGCCTCGCTGAGGCCGCGCTGGGCGGACGCCCCGGCGACGTCGGGGTCGGCCCAGCCGTACTCGTAACGGCCGAGGGCCGCGAGCTGCTCCTCCTGGGTCAGGGGCTGGACGATCTGCTCGGTCATCTATCTGTCCTCACAGTGGTGACGGTGGAACCGGACTGGGCGGGAATGTGCGTGGTGCACACGCCGTCGCCGTGCGCGATGGTGGCCAGGCGCTGTACGTGAGTGCCGACCAGACGGGAGATCACTTCGGTCTCGGCCTCGCACAGCTGAGGGAACTCGGCGGCCACGTGCGCCACCGGGCAGTGGTGCTGGCAGAGCTGGCCGCCGGAGGCGATCGTGGACGCGTTGGCAGCGTAACCCTCGGCGGTCAGCGCGCCGGCGAGCGCCTCCGCCCGCGCGAGCGGGGCGTCTCCGGCGTCCTCCATGGCCGACCGGCAGCGGGCCTCCAGCGCGGAGACCTGCTCGGCCGCGAACGCCGCGACCGCCTCGGTGCCGCCGGTGCGGGCGATCCACCGCAGCGCGGCGGTGGCCATGTTGTCGTAGTGGTGGGTGCCGCAGCGACCGCGGCCCGCCTCGGTGAGCGCGAAGACCTTGGCCGGGCGGCCGCGCCCGCGGCTGCCGCGGACGGTCTGGTCGCGGGCGACCACGTCACCGTCGGCGAGCATCGCGTCGAGGTGGCGGCGGATCGCGGCCGGGCTCAGGCCGAGCGCCGAGCCGAGCTGCGCGGCGGTGGTGGGGCCACGCTCCAGCAGCAGCTGGGTGACCCGGTCGCGGGTCGACAGGTCGGCCGGAGCGGTCTCCCGCTCGCCGGGCCGTACGCCGCGACGTGCGCGCGAGCCACCGGCGACCGGACCGGTCACCGGCGTTCGGGAGAGCGCCGCCGCGTTTTTCACAACGGCAACGTTACGTAATTCGCCGAGGGCCTGCAAACCCGGGGTCCGGTGATCCCGACCACCGGGGTGCCGGAGTCACCCGATCGGGATCAACTACGGTGCGTAGGATTCGCTTCGTGAAGCGATCCGTCCGGTTTCCGGTCTCCGCCACGCTGCTGCGCCGCCTCGCGCTCGCCTCGATCATCGCGAACGTCGCGATCGTGGTCACCGGCGGGGCCGTCCGGCTCACCGCCTCCGGCCTCGGCTGCCCCACCTGGCCCCGGTGCACCGAGGACTCCTACACCACGACACCCGAGATGGGCGTGTACGGGGTGATCGAGTTCGGCAACCGGCTGCTCACCTTCGCGGTCGGGATCATCGCGCTCGCCGTGGTGCTGGCCGTGCTGGCGCACCGCCCCCGCCGCCGCGGGACGCTGCCGCTGGCCGTGGGCGTGCTGTTCGGCATCCCGGCCCAGGCGATCATCGGTGGCATCACAGTGCTCACCAACCTCAACCCGTGGGTGGTCGGGCTGCACTTCCTCGCCTCGATGGCGGTGATCGCGGTCGCGTACGCGCTCTGGCGGCGCATCAAGGACCCGGACGGGCCGGTGGCGCCGACCGTGCCGGCGCCGCTGCGTACGCTCGCCTGGATCACCACGGCGGTGAGCGCGTCGGTGCTGGTCGTGGGCACCTGGGTGACCGGCAGCGGACCGCATGCCGGCGACCACGGCGCGGCCCGCAACGGCCTGGACCCGGCGGCGATCTCCCAGGTGCACGCCGACGGCGTCTTCCTGCTGATCGGCCTGTCGGTCGCGCTGTACTTCGCGTTCCGGGCGGTCGGCGCGGCGCGGGCGGCCCGGGCCGCCGCGGTGCTGATCGCGGTCGAGCTGGGCCAGGGCGTGATCGGCTTCGTCCAGTACTTCACCCACCTGCCCGCCGTGCTGGTCGGCGCGCACATGCTCGGCTCCTGCCTGGTGCTGCTGGCCACCCTCGGCGTGCTCTGGGCCACCCGGGAGCGGCTGCCGGCCGCCCCGGAGGCCCCGGCCGCGCCTGCCGCGCAACGGGTGGGCGCCGCCGCCTGAGCGCGGGCGTTACCGCGCGGCGGGAGCGGGAAAGCGGCACGGGCCACCGACAGTCGCCCGAGGGGAGCTCCCCGTGTCGCGCAAGAGCCTCTCCACCACCACCCCGCAACGGCTGACCCCGGTCGCCGGCGCGCCGCTGTGGTGCGACGCCCGCGAGTACGGCCTCACCGGCGACGGGGTCACCAACGACCAGCCCGCCCTGGCGGCGCTGGTGGACCGCCTCGGCGCCGGGTACGACGCCGACGGCCGGGCCCGGGTGATCTACTGCCCGCCCGGCCTGTACTCGATCCGCGACGCCGGCACCGTCTGGCGCAGCGGCGTCTCGCTGATCGGCGCCGGACCGGCAGCGACCCGCTTCCTGCTCAGCAACGAGGGCAACCGCAGCGCACCGGTCCCGCTCGCCTTCTGGACCACCGTGCAGCACGGCGCGGACCGGGACCGGCACATCGCCGACTGCTCGTTCGCCGACTTCGAGATCGACGGCTCCGGCGTGGCCCAGACGTCCTACGACTACCTGGCCAAAGGGCTGGGCCTGCAGTACGTGGTGCGCGGCGTGTTCCGCAACCTCTACATCCACCACACCGGGGCGACCGGCCTGGGCTGTGACTTCCTCCAGGACAGCCTGATCGACGGCGTGGTCGTGGTGGGATGCGGCCGGCTGGACAACGGCGACCAGATGGGCGGCGCGGGGATCGGCGTCGGCATCGGCGGCTGGGGCGACGTGGAGCGCCTCACCATCGCCAACTGCACCACCATCGGCAACGGCACCAACGGCATCTTCCTGGAGCTGCAGAAGGACTACTGGACCCCGCCGCGCGGCATCCGGATCGTCGGCTGCCACAGCCAGGCCAACCGGTTCGGCATCTCCGACTGGGGAGCGGACGGGCTGATCGTCTCCGCCTGCACCATGACCAACAACCTGGAGGCCGGCTTCGACGTGTCGGGCAACGGCACCGCCGGGGTCGCCGGGCGCGGCGGCCTGGTCACCGGCTGCGTGATCGACTACAACGTCGGCGACGGCATCAGCATGGGCAACACCCCCGGCCCGTACGCGGTGCAGGCCAACCGGATCAGCCGCAACGGTGGCTTCGGCTACCACGAGCACGACCTGGGCCACGGCTACCGGGGCGCGGCGGCCGACGTGGTGATCCAGGACAACGACATCCGGGAGAACGCGCTGGACGGCATCCGGATCGACCGGCCGATGCTCGACACGTCGATCGTCGGGAACCGGATCCGGGACAACGGCCGCCGCTCCGCCCCGGCCTGCTCCGGCTCCGGCGAGGCGGTGCGGTACGGCCCGCGCGAGGTCGCCGACGGCAACGCCGACTGGCCGGCCGGCGGGCACCGGGGCAAGGTGGTCCGGGTCGGCTCGCGGGACGCGGTGGTGTCCGACAACAGCGCCACCGGGCTCTCCCTGGCCGAGGTACGCCCGGACGGCTCCACCGGCTGGAGCGCGGACACACCGGGGCCCGGCACGGCGTACGAGCTGCCCGACTCGCCACCGGCGTGCGGCGGCATCACGATCGCCGCGCCGTTCGACTCGGCCACCGTGCGCGGCAACCGGATCTGGCACCGGGACGCCGACACCCAGGCGTACGGGATCTGGGTCACCGAGGCGGGCAGCTGCGTGTCCTGCGCGTTCGAGGACAACGACCTGGCCGGCACCGAGGCCGCGCTGCGACTGGACACGCCGCCGATCGGTGGTCGCTGGGCACGTAACCACAGCGACCGCGACTGAGCGGGCTGTCGCCGCCTCCGGGCGGTCAGGCGGACGCCTCGGCGGCGAACGCCAGCGCGACGAGCGTTCCGTTGCTGACGGCATGGGCGAGGATCGGCACCCAGAGGTTGCGGTGGCGGTGCAGCAGCCAGGCGAACAGCAGCCCGGCGAAGAGCGCGCTGACGGTGTTGAAGACCCGGGGCAGGTGTACGACGGCGAAGAAGGCCGCCGACAGCACCACGGCGGCCACGGCGGGCAGCCGCGCGGCCAGCCCCTGGTAGAAGACACCCCGGTAGAGGATCTCCTCGTAGAGCGGGGAGACGACGGCGCCGAAGGCGAACGCGAAGGCGAACTGCGCGAGCAGGCTTCCGGCGGGGTAGCCGCCCTCACCACCGCCGCCCTCGACGAGCGCCGCGGGCAGCGCCACCACGAGCACGAGGGTGAGCGCGGCCTTGGCCAGGCCCCAGCCCACCGCGGCGCCCACCTGGCGGCCCGCCGGGCGGACGAGCCGCAGCGGCCGGGCGATCTCGCCGAAGCGGTGGCGCACCACCGCGAGGCCGACAGCGAGCTGGGTGCCGTTGATCAGGGCCCAGGCGATGGTGGACGCCGCCGTCTCCGGCATGCCCAGCCGCGCCGGTCCCCGGGCCAGCAGGTCCGCGACCGCCGAGTTGGCCAGGCCGACGCCGACGGCGAGCACGAGCGCCATGTCGAGGTAGCTGAACCGGCGGGTGTCGCGTGCGGTGTCGGTGAGGGGTGCGGTCATGCCGGGCAACGTTAGGCGGCCGACCTATATCGGTCAAATGACCGACCATCTATGATCACCTCGTGCCCAAGGTTGTGGACCACGAGGAGCGGCGGCGTCATCTCGGCGCGGCGGCCTGCGTCGTACTGGCGCGGGCGGGGTCGGCCGGGATGACGGTGCGGGCCGTCGCCGCCGAGGCCGGCATGCCGCTGGCGACCGCGCAGCACTACCTGCCGGCTCGGGAACTGATGGTCCGGGCGGCAATGGACCACCTGGCCGGACGCGTGGTGGCGCGGGCCCGGACGATCCCCGCCGACCCGGTCACGCCGGAGGTGATCCGGCAGGCGGTGCGCCAACTCGTCCCGCTGGACGCCGAACGGGCCTTCGAGGCCCGCGTCTGGCTGGTCCTCACCGCCGAGGCGCTCGTCGACGAGCAGGTCGCGGCGATCCTGGCGGAGAGCGAGGCGCAGATGCGGGCCAACGTCGAGCGGCTGCTCACGCTCGGCCGGGCCGCGGGTGGCATCGCCGGGCACGTGGACGCGCGGGCCGAGGCCGCCGCGCTGGCGACGCTGCTGGACGGCGTCACGGTACGGATCCTGACCACCGGCCTGGATCCCGCGGACGCACGCGCGGAGATCGACGCCCACCTGGCCCGGCTCACGGCGGCCGTCGCCTGAACCGGCCGGCATCCGCGACCCGGCTCGGCCGGGCCCCGGAGGTCAGCGGCGGCGGGCCAGGTGGGTGAGCACCGCGTCGGCGAGCCGGTCCGGGGCGCCGTCGGCGTACCCGACGAACAGACTCGGCTCGGTCAGCTCCAGCTCGACCAGCACGGGCTCGCCGTCCGGGCCGGGGATCAGGTCGACGCGGGCGTAGAGCAGGCGGTCCGGGCCGCCGGGCACCACCGCGAGCACCTTGTCGGCCACCGCGCGCTGCTCCGCCGTGGCGACGCGGGCGTCGATCCGCTCCTCCTTGTAGAGCGCGGCCTCGCCCAGGTCCGGCCCGGTCAGCATCGGGCCCTTGCGGATCGCGTGGCTGAACGCCAGGCCGCCGGGCCCGGCCAGGAACAGCAGCGCGGTCTCCCCGGCGGTGTCCACCGCGTCGAGGTACGGCTGGACCATGGTGACCCGCCCGGCGTCGGAGAGCCGCCGGACGTGGGCCGGCGCCAGCTCGCGGTGCTCCCTGTCGGTCAGGTCGTAGCGGCCGGTGTCCTGGCTGCCGGCGCTGACGGCCGGCTTGATCACGTACTCGCCCCCGGACGGCGGCGTCCACGCCTGTCCCGGCTCGACCCACTCCGTCGGCACGGTGGGCACCCCGGCGGCGGACAGCTCGGACAGGTAGCGCTTGTCGGTGTTCCAGGCGACCACGTCGGCCGGGTTGACCAGGGCCGGCACGGTACGCGCCCAGGCCACGAACTCGTCCCGCCGCAGGGCGTAGTCCCACGGGGAGCGGAGCACGACCAGGTCGTACCCGGACCAGTCGACTGCCGGGTCGTCCCAGACGGCGATCTCGGCGGTGACGCCGCGGGCGGCGAGAGGGCCGAGCGCGAGCCGGTCGTCCGGGTCGAGGTCGGGCAGCTCGGCGCAGGTGACGAAAGCGACCCGGGGTCTCCCCCGGGTCGACTGGTGGTGGTCGGTCATTCGGTATATGTCAACGGGCCATCGTGCGCCGGGCCATCGACCGCCACAGGTCGTTGCTCGGACGCATCTGGTCCATCAGTTCACGCTCCCAGGCGTTCTCGACGTCGACCCCGGCCTTGGCGCAGGCCTGGCGTGCGACGTCCGTGCCGTCGGCGAACTGGTCCGCCCATACCCCGTCGGAACCCACGAGGACGATCCGTGCGCCGCGCTTGCCGACGTACTCGATGACCGCCTTCGCGCCGCCGTGTCCGGCGGCGAACGACTTGATGCCCGCGACCAGGCCGTTGGGGGCCTGCTCGGCGGTCTTGTCAGCCGTCAGCGTCGTATCGGAACCATCTGCCATGACGCGAAGCCTAAGCAGAGTTCCACCCGGATGTGCGAGAACCATGAACTGAATGTGATGCCAATTACCCATCGGTTTAAGAAGAACCACAGGTAATTTGCCCGCACATGTCGCTTATATCTGGGCGAAGCGGACGGGCGGGATCGTCACAATCTGTCCGGGTTGAACACGTCCGGGGAAGCCCGAAAAAAATTTCTGATGAACCGCCGGACGGGCGGGTCAGAGCAGCGCGTCGAGCGCGACGGCCGCGAAGAGGATCGTGAGGTACGTGGTGGACCAGTGGAACAGCCGCATCGGCTTGACCGCCTCGCCGCGCGTCGCGCGCCGGCACAGCTTGTGCGCCTCGACGAGGAAGATCCCGCCGACCACGAGCGCGGTGACGCCGTAGATCGGGCTCATCCCGAGCGGCCACACCGCCAGCGAGGAGAGCACCGTCAGCCAGGAGAAGCCGATGATCTCCGCGTTCACCCGCCGGACCGAGGCCACCACCGGCAGCATCGGCACACCGGCGCGGGCGTAGTCGGCCTTGTACTTGATGGCCAGCGCGTAGAAGTGCGGCATCTGCCAGAAGAAGACGACAGCGAACAGGCCCCACGCGGCCGGTGCCAGCGTGCCGGTGACAGCGGCCCAGCCGATCAGCACCGGAGCGGCGCCGCAGATGCCGCCCCAGAACGTGTTGGCGGCGGTGGTCCGCTTCAGCCACAGCGTGTAGACCAGGTCGTAGTAGGCGATCGCGGCGACCGTCAGCACCGTCGCCAGCCAGTTCGTCGCCACCGCCATCAGCGCCACCGACACGGCCGCCAGCACCAGGCCGAAGACCAGCGCGCTGCGCGGCGACACGGTGTGCGCGGGCAGCGGGCGGCGCTTGGTGCGCCGCATGAGCTGGTCGATGTCGCGGTCGATGTAGCAGTTGATGACGCTCGCCGCACCGGCCGCGAGCGACCCGCCGACCAGCACCACGGCGACCAGCCACAGCGACGGCATCCCGCCGTGGGCCAGCATCATCGCCGGCACTGTGGTGACCAGAAGCAGCTCGACGATCCGCGGCTTGGTCAGCGTCACGTACGCCGCCACCACGGCGCGTACGTCCCGCCGGCCGCTCGCCGGCGCCTCCGCCACCGCGCCCACCGGCGACTGCCCGGCAGGGTTGCTGACGGGGCGCTCGGTGATCATGCTCACGGATTGCCACCTTCCGGCATCGGCGGGGGAGGTCGTTCGGCCCGGACCGCTGCGGGTCCACACACCGCCCCACACACTACGCGGCGTCGTTTTCGCTGCCCCGTGGACCCGGCAACGGTGCGAGCCGTCACACCTGGGGTTGAACGACCGGACGTCCGCGATCCGTACAGAACAGCATGCTGAGATCCCCGGGCGGACGTTTAGCACCGCTCGATAGGGTCATCAGTGAGGGTTCCGCCCATCTGCCGAGGAGCACAACCATCGTGGCTGCCAACCGACCCGAGCTTCCCGCTCTCAACTGGTCCGACCTCGACCGCAGGGCCGTCGACACGGTCCGCGTGCTGGCCATGGACGCCGTGGAGAAATCCGGCAACGGCCACCCGGGGACGGCGATGAGCCTCGCCCCGGTGGCGTACCTGCTCTTCAACCGGGTCATGCGGCACAACCCCGCCGACCCGAACTGGGCCGGACGCGACCGGTTCGTGCTGTCGGCCGGGCACTCCAGCCTGACTCTCTACATCCAGCTCTTCCTCTCCGGCTACCCGCTGGCGCTGGACGACCTCAAGGCGCTGCGCCAGTGGGGCTCGCTCACCCCGGGCCACCCGGAGCACGGCCACACCCCGGGCGTGGAGACCACCACCGGTCCGCTCGGCCAGGGCCTCGGCAACGCGGTCGGCATGGCGATGGCGGCCCGCCGCGAGCGCGGCCTGTTCGACCCCGAGCCGGACCGCGCCGACTCGCCGTTCCGGCACGACATCTGGTGCATCGCCTCCGACGGTGACATCGAGGAGGGCATCACCCACGAGGCCAGCGCGCTCGCCGGTCACCAGCAGCTCGGCAACCTCTGCGTGATCTACGACGACAACGAGATCTCGATCGAGGACGACACCCGCATCGCCAAGAGCGAGGACGTGGCGGCCCGCTACGAGGCGTACGGCTGGCACGTCCAGACCGTCGACTGGCGCCGCGGCGACGCCGACCAGGGCGACTACCACGAGGACGTGGAGGCGCTGTACGAGGCGCTGCTGGCCGCCAAGGCGGAGACCGGCCGGCCGTCGTTCATCGCGCTGCGCACGATCATCGGCTGGCCCGCGCCGAACAAGAAGAACACCGGCAAGATCCACGGCTCGGCGCTCGGCGCGGACGAGGTGAAGGCCACCAAGGAGATCCTCGGCTTCGACCCGCAGCGCACCTTCGAGGTCGACGAGGAGGTGCTCAAGCACGCCCGTCAGGTGCTGGAGCGCGGCGCGCAGGAGCAGGCCGAGTGGACCACCGGGTTCGACGCCTGGGCGCAGGCCAACCCGGAGCGCAAGGCGCTGTGGGACCGGATGGCCAGCCGTACGCTGCCGACCGGCTGGACCGACGCGCTGCCGACCTTCCCGGCGGACGCCAAGGGCGTCGCCACCCGGGCCGCCTCCGGCAAGATCCTGGAGGCCCTGGCGCCGGTGCTGCCCGAGCTGTGGGGCGGCTCGGCCGACCTGGCCGAGAGCAACAACACCACGATGAAGGGCGAGCCGTCGTTCGTCCCGGCCGCGCACGCCACCAAGGACTTCCCGGGTGACGAGTACGGCCGCACGCTGCACTTCGGTATCCGCGAGCACGCCATGGGCGCGATCCTCAACGGCATCGCCCTGCACGGCGGCACCCGCCCGTACGGCGGCACGTTCCTGGTGTTCAGCGACTACATGCGCCCGGCGGTGCGGCTGGCCGCACTGATGAAGCTGCCGGTGACGTACGTCTGGACGCACGACTCGATCGGCCTCGGCGAGGACGGCCCGACGCACCAGCCGATCGAGCACCTGACCGCGCTGCGGGCCATCCCCGGCCTGGACGTGGTCCGCCCGGCCGACGCCAACGAGACGGTCTGGGCGTGGCGGCAGGCGCTGGAGCACACCGACCGGCCGACCGCGCTGGCGCTCAGCCGCCAGGCGCTGCCGACGTTCGACCGCACCGACCTGGCCGGCGCCGAGGGCGTCGCCAAGGGCGGGTACGTGCTGGCCGAGGCGTCGAACGGCAAGCCGCAGGTGATCCTCGTCGGCACCGGCTCGGAGGTGCAGCTCTGCCTCACCGCGCGGGAGCGGCTGGAGGCCGACGGCACCCCCACCCGGGTCGTCTCCATGCCCTGCCAGGAGTGGTTCTTCGCCCAGGACGAGGCGTACCGGGAGTCGGTGCTGCCTCGCGGGGTAAAGGCACGGGTGAGCGTGGAGGCGGGTATCGCCATGTCGTGGCGCGCGATCGTCGGCGACAGCGGCGAGTGCGTGAGCATCGAGCACTACGGCGCCAGCGCGCCGCACACCGTGCTCTTCGAGCAGTTCGGGTTCACCCCCGACCGGATCGTGGCCGCCGCGCACGCGGCGCTGACCCGGGTGGGCGACATCACCGGTTTCACGACCGGCAACTGAGGGGAGCGTGGACGGCATGACGGACAGGCTGAAGGAGCTCCAGGGCGCCGGTGTGGCGATCTGGCTCGACGATCTCTCCCGGGTACGGCTGACCTCCGGCGGGCTGGACAAGCTGCGCCGGGAGAGCCACGTAGCCGGGGTGACCACCAACCCGACGATCTTCGCGAAGGCGTTGAGCGACGCCGACGAGTACGACTGGCAGCTTCGTGACCTCGCCGTACGCGGCGTGGACGTCGAGGAGGCGGTCCGCATGCTCACCACGTACGACGTGCGGTGGGCCTGCGACGTGATGCGACCGTCGTACGACGTCAGCGGCGGCGTGGACGGCCGGGTGTCGATCGAGGTGGACCCGCGCTCGGCGCACGACGCGGCGAAGACCGTCGCCGAGGCCAAGGCGCTGTGGTGGCTGGTGGACCGGCCGAACCTGTTCATCAAGATCCCGGCCACCGAGGAGGGCCTGCCCGCGATCACCGCGGCCCTGGCCGAGGGGATCAGCGTCAACGTCACGCTGATCTTCGGTCTGGACCGGTACTCGCAGGTGATGGACGCCTTCCTGGCCGGCCTGGAGCAGGCGCAGGCCAACGGGCACGACCTGTCGAAGATCGGCTCGGTCGCCTCGTTCTTCGTCTCCCGGGTCGACACCGAGGTGGACAAGCGGCTGGAGAAGATCGGCTCGGACCAGGCCAAGGCGCTGCGCGGCAAGGCCGCGGTCGCCAACGCCCGGCTGGCGTACGAGCGCTACGGCGAGGTGTTCTCCTCGGCGCGCTGGCAGAAGCTGGCCGACGCGGGCGCCCACCCGCAGCGCCCGCTGTGGGCCTCCACCTCGACGAAGAACCCGGACTACCGGGACGTCATCTACGTCGAGGAGCTGATCGCGCCCGGCACCGTCAACACCATGCCGGAGCCGGTCGTCCACGCCTACGCCGAGCACGGCGAGACGAAGGCGGACACCGTCACCGTCGCGTACGACGACGCCCGCAAGGTCTTCGACGACCTGCTGGCGGTGGGCGTGGACCTGTCCGACGTGATCGCCACGCTGGAGCGCGAGGGCGTGGAGAAGTTCGAGGCGAGCTGGGTGGAGCTGCTGGAGGGGGTCAAGAAGTCCCTCGCCGAGGCGGCCAAGGGCTCGGGCAGCCCGCACCGGGCCGCCGGGAAGAACGCGCAGGCGGCGCAGCAGGCCGGCGGCAACGCGTGACCGACGGCGTCCGACGCGTCCCGGGGCCGGGCCCCGGGACGCGTCGCGCCGTACCGTGGACCGGGTGAGGTGGTCTGCCTTGAGCGAGCCGAGGTGGCGCGGTGAGTGACCTGCTGGCCGGGCGGGCGGACATGGCCGCCGGCCTGGCCGTGCGCGGCGCGGACGCTCTCGGCGCGTCCACGCGCGCCACGCTCGTCTCCCACGACGTCCCGGCCCGGCTCGCCGCCGCGGACCCGGCCCTCTGGGGGCCCGCCGCCGAGCCGGCGGCCCTCGACCGGCTGGGCTGGCTGCACGCTCACCGGCGCAGCCGGGACCTGCTCCCCCAGCTCGCCGAACTGGCCGCCGAGCTGGGCGACCTGGACCACGTGGTGCTGGCCGGCGCACACGACGACACGCTCGCCGCGGAGGTGCTGGCCGAGTGCCTGGGCCGGCCGCTGACGGTGCTCGACACCGCCGACCCGGGACCGATCCGGGCCGCGCTCGCCGATCGTCCGGCGCGTACCCTCCTGGTGCTCGCCGCCCGGCACGGCCTCGACCCGGCCACCGACGCCCACCTGCGCGCCTACCGGCAGGCGTGGGCGGACGAGGGCCCGGACGCCGCCCGGCACGTCGTGGTGGTCACCGAACCCGGCTCGGAACTCGCGGCGCGCGCCGACGAGCTGGGCGCGATGGTGATCCCGGCCGAGCCCGGCGTGTCCGGGCCGTGGGCCGCGCTCACCGCGTCCGGCCTGGTCCCGGCGGCGCTGGCCGGCGCTCCGGTGGCCGAGGTGCTGGACGAGGCCGAGGCGCTCACCGGCGCGCTCGACCGGGACCGGGACAATCCGGCCCTGGCGCTCGGCGCGGCACTGGGCGCGGCGCCCGGCTCCGGCCGGGACACGATCGCGCTGGTTCCCGACGGCACCGGCCTCGACGGTCTGGGCCGCTGGGCCGGCGCGCTGCTCGCCGACGCGACAGGTGGACGGCTGCTGCCCGTGGTCGCGGAGTCCCCCGACTCCCCCGGCGCCACCGGGCCGGGCGTGCTGACGGTCGGTCTCGGTGGCGCCCTCGGCGCCGGTGTCGGACCGGGCGTGTCCGCCGACGTCGCGGTCAACGGACCACTCGGCGCGCACCTGCTCACCTGGGCCTACGCGGCGGCGACCGCCGCGGTGACGCTGCGGACCGACCCGTTCGCGTCGCCCGCCGCCGCAGTGGCCGGCGACGCGCCGGAGAGCGGGCCGCCGTCGTCGGTCGACGGCGCGATCGAGGTGTACGCCCCGAGCGGCGCCCCGGCCGACCTGACCGGCGCGCTGCGCTGGCTGCTCGACGGGCTGGGTGAACGGGAGCACCTCGTGGTGACCGCGTACCTCGACCGGCACGCCGACGCGGCGGTCGCCGGGCTGCGCCCGCTGCTGGCGCGGGCCGCCGGACGGCCGGTCACCTTCGGCTGGGGACCGCGCCGGCCGCAACACACCGACATCCACGGCCGGCACCTCCAGATCACCGGTGCGGTCACCGATGATCTGGAGGTGCCCGGTCGTCCGTACACCTTCGCGCAGCTCCAGGCGGCCCAGGCCGCCGGCGACCGGCGGGCCCTGGCCGGCCGGGAGCGACCGGTGCTGCGACTGCACCTGACCGAGCGGGCGACGGGCGTCGCCCAGCTCCTGGAAACGGCCGGACGGACACGCACGTGACGATCAACGACCTGGAATCAGCGGACCGAGACGCAGGAGGAGGTGGCCCGGTGAACCCGCTGCGCGATCCGCAGGACCGGCGGCTGCCCCGGATCCCCGAGCCGTGTGCCCTGGTGATCTTCGGGGTGACGGGTGACCTGGCCCGCAAGAAGCTGCTGCCGGCGGTCTACGACCTGGCCAACCGAGGGCTCCTGCCGCCCGGCTTCGTGGTCCTGGGCTTCGCCCGCCGCGACTGGGGCGACGGCGACTTCGAGTCGGTGGCGCACGACGCGGCCAAGAAGCACGCCCGCACACCGTGGCGGGAGGAGGTGTGGGCCCGGCTCGCCGGCAACATCAAGTTCGTCGGCGGCTCGTTCGACGACGACGCGGCGTTCGACCATCTCGCCGCCACGCTCGACGAGCTGCGCGGCTCGCACGGCATCCCCGGCAACGCGGCCTTCTACTTCTCCATCCCCCCGGCGGCCTTCCCGGTGGTGCTCAAGCAGCTCGCCCGCACCGGCATGGCGGACAACGCCAAGTCCGGCGGCTGGCGGCGGGTCGTGGTGGAGAAGCCGTTCGGCAACGACCTGCCCTCGGCCAAGGCGCTCAACGACCTGGTCGACGACGTCTTCACCCGCCAGGACGTGTTCCGGATCGACCACTACCTGGGCAAGGAGACGGTCCAGAACATCCTGGCGCTGCGCTTCGCGAACAACCTGTTCGAGCCGCTGTGGAACTCCAAGTACGTCGACTCGGTGCAGATCACCATGGCCGAGGACGTCGGCATCGGCACCCGCGCGGCCTTCTACGACTCGGTCGGCACCGCCCGCGACGTGCTCCAGAACCACCTGCTCCAGTTGCTCGCCCTGGTCGCGATGGAGGAACCGACGAGCTTCGACGCCGACGAGATCCGGGCCGAGAAGCTCAAGGTGCTCAAGGCGATCACCGTGCCGCGGGACGTCTCCGAGGACACCGTGCGCGGCCAGTACCTGCCCGGCTGGGTGGGCGGCGAGCGCGCCAAGGGCTACCTGGAGGAGGAGGGCGTCCCGGAGGGCTCCACCACCGAGACGTACGTGGCGGTGAAGCTGGGCATCCAGAACCGCCGCTGGGCCGGGGTGCCGTTCTACATCCGGGCCGGCAAGCGGCTGCCCCGGCGGGTCACCGAGGTGGCCATCATGTTCAAGAAGGCGCCGCACCTGCCGTTCAACGCCGCCGACATGGAGTCCCTCGGCCCCAACCAGCTCGTCATCCGGGTACAGCCGGACGAGGGCGTGGTGCTGAAGTTCGGCTCCAAGGTGCCGGGCACCACGATGGAGGTCCGCGACATCGCGATGGACTTCCAGTACGGCGAGGCGTTCACCGAGTCCAGCCCCGAGGCGTACGAGCGGCTGGTGCTGGACGTGCTGATCGGCGACCGGACGCTGTTCCCGGACGCCGCCGAGGTGGAGCAGAGCTGGCAGGTCGTCGACCCGCTGGAGCACGCCTGGGAGGGCACGACCCCGGAGCCGTACCGGGCCGGTGAGTGGGGGCCCCGGGCCGCCGACGAGATGCTGGCCCGCGAGGGCCGGGCTTGGAGAAGAGCATGATCGGGCTGTGGGACACCACCGGCAACGAGGTGGTCAAGGCGCTGGCCGCGGAACGGCGCAGCGCGGGCGGGGTGGCCAGTGGCATGGCGCTCACGCTGATCGTGGTGGTGGACGAGAAGCGGGTACGCGAGGCCGAGGCGGCGGCCACCATCGCCGCGGCGGCGCACCCGTGCCGGCTGCTCGTGGTGGTCCGCTCCGACGTGGAACGCGACCGCAACCGGCTGGACGCGGAGATCGTCGTGGGTGGCCGGCTCGGGCCGTGCGAGGCGGTGGTGACCCGGATGTACGGGCGGCTCGCGCTGCACGCCGAGTCGGTGGTGATGCCGCTGCTGGTGCCGGACGTACCGGTGGTGACGTGGTGGCACGGCGAGCCGCCGGAGGAGATCTCCACCGACTTCCTCGGCGTGGTCGCGGACCGGCGGATCACCGACGCGGCGCAGGCGGCCGACCCGATCGCCGAGCTGCGGCAGCGGGCCCACGACTACGCCCCGGGCGACACCGACCTGGCGTGGACCCGGATCACCCCGTGGCGCACGCTCGTGGCGGGCGCGTTCGACACCACCCAGGCCCGGGTCACCGAGGCGAGCGTGGTGGCGCCCCCGTCGGACCCGACGGCGGCGCTGATGCGCGGCTGGCTCAAGGCCCGGCTCGGCATCGACCCGGTCCTGACCGCCACCGAGGAGTTCCCGCGGATGCGCCAGGTGCAGCTGCGCTGCGCCAACGGCGACGAGCTGACGCTCACGCGGGACGACAGCGTCGCGGTGTTCCGGCGTACCGGGCAGGAGGACCGCACGCTGCCGCTGGTGCGCCGGCCGCTCGGCGACGAGCTGGCCGAGGAGCTGCGCCGCCTCGACGCCGACCAGGTCTACGCGGAGGCGCTCGGCGCTGCGGCCGGGATCACCGGCCTCGACCAGCGTCCGGCCCAGCGGGTGCACGTGTGGAAGGATCCGGCGACCGCCCAGCGGGCCGAGGCCGGCGTGACCGCGCACGCGGGCGCGACCGCGAACGAGTGACCGCCCGGACCGGGTGGTCGGAGGCACAGGTGACCGCCGGTGGGCGGTCGGAGCACGAGGGCTCGACGGATGACTGAGGCGAGTGTCGCCGTACACGCCGACCCCGACCTGCTGGCGCAGGCGGTGGCGGCCCGGTTGGTGGTGAAGCTGCTCGACGCGCAGGCCGAGCGCGGCCAGGCGTCGGTGGTGCTGACCGGCGGGCGGATCGCCGCGGCGGTGTACCGGGCGGTCGGGCAGCTGCCCGCCCGGGACGCCGTCGACTGGTCCCGGGTCGACGTGTGGTGGGGCGACGAGCGGTTCCTGCCCGGCGGCGACCCGGAGCGTAACGAGACGCAGGCACGGGCGGCGCTGCTGGACACGGTGCCGCTCGACCCGGCCCGGGTGCACCCGATGCCGGCGTCGGACGGCCCGGCCGGTGAGGACCCGGAGGCGGCTGCCGCCGGGTACGCGCGGGAGCTGGCCGCCGCGGCCCGGCCCGGAAACGCGGTGGTGCCGCACTTCGACGTGCTGATGCTCGGCGTCGGCGAGGACGGGCACGTCGCGTCGGTGTTCCCGGAGCACCCGGTGCACCACGACAACCGGCCGGTCAGCGCCGTGCGGGGCAGCCCGAAGCCGCCGCCGGTGCGGACCACGCTGACGCTCCCGACCATCAACACGGCCGAGGAGGTCTGGCTGATCGCCGCCGGGGCGGACAAGGCCCGGGCGGTGGGCATGGCGCTGGCCGGGGCCGGGCCGGTGCAGCTGCCTGCCGCCGGGGTGCGGGGCGTCTCCCGTACCCTCTGGCTCCTCGACCGGGCCGCGGCGGCCAGCGTGCCGCCGCGGCTGCGCAGCCTGCGCTGAGCATGTAAGGAAGGGCCCCTTCTTAACGTCTCCGGTAGAGAAGGGGCCCCTCCTTAACACCTCGGGTCAGGCGCGACCGCGGCGACGCCGCAGCGCGTCGAGGGCCTCGGCGAGCAGCGCCTCCCCCTCCTCCGGCGTACGCCGCTCCTGCACGTACGCCAGGTGGGTCTTGTACGGCTCGGCGCGCTGGCGGCCCGGCGGGTCGCCCGGGTCGGGGCCGGCCGGCTCGCCGCAGCGGGGGCACTCCCAGGCGGCGGGCGTCTCCGCCTCGGCGGCGATCAGGAACTCGACGCGGTGCCCGTGGCGGCACCAGTAGACGACCGGCCGGCGCGGCGCGGGCTCGACCCGCTGGTCGAACCGCTCGGGGGCGGACCCGATCCGGGTGCCGCGGATGACGTTGTTGCTGGGCACGGTTGCTCGCTCCCTGTCGTCGGAGGGGACCGCCGCCGGAGGGGGTGGGCGACGGGCGACGTGCGGAGAAACAAAACTGCGCGCGGTCCGTGACGGACCGCGCGCAGATTGTACGCTTCTCAGCGTCGGCTCAGGTGCCGCTGGCCATCTGCAGCCGCAGCCAGAGCCCAAGCCCGACGATGCACGCGAACCAGACGATTCCCACCAGAACGGTGTAGCGGTCGAGGTTCTTCTCGGCCACCGACGAACCGGCCAGGCTGGAGCTGACGCCGCCGCCGAACATGCTCGACAACCCGCCGCCCTTGCCGCGGTGCAGGAGGATCAGCAGGGTGAGCAGGACGCTCGTGATGACCAGCAACACGATCATCGTGTAGGCGAACCAGATCGGCATGGCGGGGGTCAGTCCTCTCGTTGCGATCACTGCCCGGACCTGTCGGGCACGGCGGCACCGACCGGTGGACGGGCAGCGTCAAGGATAGCGAGCGATCAGCGGGTGATGTGCTCCGGGAACCGGCAGATCTGCGCGAACTCCTCCGCGTCCAGGCTGGCGCCCCCGACCAGAGCCCCGTCCACGTCCGGCTGCGCCATGATCGCGGCGACGTTCGACGCCTTGACCGACCCGCCGTACAGGATCCGGACCTGCTCGGCGGTGCCCTCGTCGTAGGTCTCGGCGATGCGCTTGCGCACCGCGCCGCAGACCTCCTGGGCGTCGTCCGGGGTCGCCGTCTTGCCGGTGCCGATCGCCCAGACCGGCTCGTACGCCACGACGACCTTGGTGACCTGCTCGGCGGTGAGCCCCTTCAGCGCGCCGTCGAGCTGGTCGCAGCAGTGCCGCACCTGACCCGACTGCTCCCGGACCTCCAGGCCCTCACCGATGCAGAGGATCGGGGTGAGCCCGTTCGCCAGCGCCGCCGACACCTTCGCGTTGACGAGCGCGTCGTCCTCGTTGTGGTACTGCCGCCGCTCGGAGTGCCCGACCACCACGTAGCCGCAGCCCAGCTTGGCGAGCATCGGCCCGGCGATGTCACCGGTGTACGCGCCGGACGGGTGCGGCGACAGGTCCTGCGCGCCGTAGCCGATCAGCAGCTTGTCGCCGTCCACGGCGGTCTGCACGGTACGCAGGTCGGTGAAGGGCGGCAGCACCACGCACTCGACGTCGGTGAGCTGCTTCTCGTTCAGGCTCGCGGCCAGCTTCTGCACCAGCAGGTTGGCCTCGAGGTGGTTCAGGTTCATCTTCCAGTTGCCGGCCATCAGCGGCCGGCGGGTCGTGCTCGCCATTCAGTTCTCCAGGGCCGCGATGCCGGGGAGGGTCTTGCCCTCCAGGTATTCCAGGGAGGCGCCACCACCGGTGGAGATGTGCCCGAACGAGGACTCGTCCAGGCCCAGCGCGCGCACCGCCGCGGCCGAGTCGCCGCCGCCGACCACGCTGAACGCGTCGGCCTTGGTGATCGCCTCGGCCACGCCGCGGGTGCCGTTGGCGAACGCCGCCATCTCGAACACGCCCATCGGGCCGTTCCAGAAGACGGTCTTCGCCTGCGACAGCGCGGCGGCGAAACCGGCCACCGTCTCCGGGCCGATGTCCAGGCCCAGCCGGTGACTCGGGATGCCGTCGGCGGGCACGGTGTCGTGCGCGGCGTCCGGCGCGAACGCGTCGGCGACCACCACGTCGACCGGGAGCATGATCTTGCCCGGCGCGCGCTCCATCAGGTTGCGGCAGGTCTCGACCATGTCCTTCTCCAGCAGCGACGTGCCCACCTCGTGGCCCTGGGCCTTGAGGAAGGTGAAGCACATCCCGCCGCCGATGAGCAGCCGGTCCACGGTCGGCAGCAGCGCCTCGATCACTGCGAGCTTGTCCGAGACCTTCGAGCCGCCCAGCACCACCACGTACGGCCGCTCCGGCTCGCCGGTGAGGCGGCTGAGCACCTCGACCTCGCGCAGCACCAGCCGGCCCGCGTATTGCGGCAGCCGGGCCGCTACGTCGTGCACGCTGGCGTGCTTGCGGTGCACCGCGCCGAACGCGTCGTCCACGTAGGCGTCGCCGAACGCCGCGAGCTGGTCGGCGAATGCGCCCCGCTCGGCGTCGTCCTTGCTGGTCTCGCCCTTGTTGAAGCGCAGGTTCTCCAGCAGCGCGACCTGGCCGTCGGCCAGGTCGGCCACGGTGGACCGCGCCGAGTCGCCGACGGTGTCCTCGGCGAAGTGCACCGGGGCACCGAGCAGCTCACCGAGCCGCCCGGCGACCGGGCGCAGGCTGAACTGCGGGTCCGGCGCGCCCTTCGGGCGGCCCAGGTGCGAGCAGACGACCACCTTCGCGCCGGCCTGCACCAGCGCGCTCAGCGTCGGCAGGACGGCCCGGATCCGGCCGTCGTCGGTGATGTCCCCGGTCTGCTTGTCGAGCGGGACGTTCAGGTCGGCGCGCACCAGCACGCGCCGACCCGACACCCCCTCGGCGAGCAGGTCGTCGAGGTTACGGATCGTCACAGAGCTAGCCCTCCGTTCGTGACTGCGGGGCTCGCAAGCTCGCTCCTCGCACTCACAGGGACTGACCGACCAGCTTGACCAGGTCGACCAGGCGGTTCGAGTAGCCCCACTCGTTGTCGTACCAGCCGACGACCTTGACCTGGTTGCCGATCACCTTGGTCAGCGGCGCGTCGAAGATGCACGACGCCGGGTCGGTCACGATGTCGGCGGAGACGATCGGGTCCTCGTTGTAGGTGAGGATGCCCCGCAGCGGGCCCTCGGCGGCGGCCTTGAGCGCGGCGTTCACCTCGTCCACAGTGGTCTCCCGGCCGACCTCGACGGTCAGGTCGGTGGCCGAGCCGGTCGGGATCGGCACGCGCAGCGCGTAGCCGTCCAGCTTGCCCTTGAGCTCCGGCAGGACCAGGCCGATGGCCTTCGCGGCACCGGTCGAGGTCGGCACGATGTTGAGCGCGGCGGCCCGGGCCCGGCGCAGGTCCTTGTGCGGCGCGTCCTGCAGGTTCTGGTCCTGCGTGTACGCGTGGATGGTGGTCATCAGACCCTGCTTGATGCCGAACGTGTCCTGCAGGACCTTCGCCATCGGCGCGAGGCAGTTGGTGGTGCAGGAGGCGTTCGAGATGATGTTGTGCTTGGCCGGGTCGTACTGGTCCTGGTTGACGCCCATGACCACCGTGACGTCCTCGTTCTTCGCCGGAGCGGAGATGATGACCTTCTTGGCCCCGCCGTCGAGGTGCGCCTTCGCCTTGGTGCCGTCGGTGAAGAAGCCGGTGGACTCGATGACCACGTCGGCGCCGACCTCGCCCCACGGCAGCTTCGCCGGGTCCTTCTCGGCGTACGCCTTGATGGTCTTGCCGCCCACGGTGATCTCGTCGGCGGTGGCCTTCACCTCGTGCGGGAGGCGGCCCAGGATGCTGTCGTACTTGACAAGGTGGGCGAGCGTCGCGTTGTCGGTCAGGTCGTTGACCGCCACGACCTCGATGTCAGCGCCGGACGCCAGCACTGCCCGGAAGAAGTTGCGGCCGATCCGGCCGAAGCCGTTGATGCCAACCCGGATGGTCACAGGTCCCATCTCCTCGCGTTCTGGTCCGCCGGCGCCAGACCGCTGCCGGCGGAGGTGTGTGCGCCGACCGTTGGAGCCGGCCGTCGACATGTCATCTCGGCCACCCCGCCGCGGTCACGGAGACCTGACCGCCCGAGGCGGTGAGCACGGCGAGGAGCGCCTGTTCCGGCCCCCTTGCCGTACGCAGCGACCATATCCGAGCGCGCGGCGTCGCGCTGCGGCGGGTGGTGATCCCGCTCGCGGTGCACTGCCGCCCGAGTCCTATCAGACCACGAGCATGTCCGGCGTGACTGCCGCTTCCGTATCCGGGATGCCCAGGTCACGGGCACGCTTGTCGGCCAGCGCGAGCAGCCGGCGGATCCGGCCGGCGATGGCGTCCTTGGTCAGCGGCGGCTCGGCGAGCGCGCCCAGTTCCTCCAGCGAGGCCTGACGGTGCTCCAGGCGCAGCCGCCCGGCCGAGGTCAGGTGGTTCGGCGCGTCGTCGGCGAGGATCTCCAGCGCGCGGGTCACCCGGGCGGCGGCGGCCACCGCAGCGCGCGCGGAGCGGCGCAGGTTGGCGTCGTCGAAGTTGGCCAGCCGGTTCGCTGTGGCGCGCACCTCCCGGCGTACCCTCCGCTCCTCCCAGGCCAGCACGCTGGAGTGCGCACCTATGCGGGTGAGCAGCGCGGCGATCGCGTCACCGTCCTTGACCACCACCCGGTCCACGCCGCGCACCTCGCGGTTCTTGGCGGTGATGCCGATCCGGCGGGCGGCGCCGACGAGCGCCAGCGCCGACTCCGGGCCGGGGCAGGTGATCTCCAGCGCGCTGGAGCGGCCCGGCTCGGTGAGCGAGCCGTGCGCCATGAACGCGCCCCGCCACGCCGACACGGCACAGCAGACGTTCGCGGCCACCACGTGCGGCGGCAGGCCGCGCACCGGGCGGCCCCGCACGTCGAGCAGGCCGGTCTGCCGGGCGAGCGCCTCGCCGTCCTTGACCACCCGCACGATGAAGTGACTGCCCTTGCGCAGCCCGCCGGAGGCGAGCACGTGGATCTCGCTGGAGTAGCCGTACACCTCGGCGATCTCCCGCCGCAGCCGGCGCGCGACCGCGCCGGTGTCCAGCTCCGCCTCGACCACCACGCGGCCCGACACGATGTGCAGGCCGCCGGCGAAACGCAGCAGGGCGGCCATCTCCGCCCGCCGACAGCAGGGCTTGGGCACGTCGACCCGACTCAGCTCGTCCTTGACCGCAGCCGTCATCGCCATAGTGCGCCCCCTCACGGACCGGTTCCGGCGTGTCGCCGGTGATTACGTACGTGTCTAACGATCGGCGCGCAGGACAGGCACCAGCGCGGCGCCCAGGGCGGCTGGATCATGACGGGGCGTGCCGTCCAGGACGGCGACGGGAGCGAGGACCAGCCGGGCACCAAGCGATTCTGCCGCACGTTCGACCGCCGCGGGATCACCCACCGCCGTGGAGTCGGCGAGCACCCGGTCCACCTTCAGCTCGGGCAGATAGCGCCGCAGTGTGTCCAGATGGTCGGGCAGGGAGAGCCCCGAGGTCTCCTTCTCGGCCACCAGGTTGAGCGTCACCAGCCGCCGCGCCGGGCTGGACACGATCGCGTCGGCCAGCCCCGGCACCAGCAGGTGCGGCAGCACGCTCGTGTACCAGCTGCCCGGCCCGAAGATCAGCCAGTCCGCGGCGCGTACCGCCGTCACCGCCTCGGCGCACGCGGCCGGCGCCGACGGGTTGAGCCGCAGCGACTCGACGGTGCCCGGGGTGACCGCGACCTGGTGCTGGCCGCGCACCGTGGACACCTCGTCCGGGTGCTCCGGGTCGGCGCCGCGGACCCGGGCCTCGATGCCCACCGGCTGGCGGGACATCGGCAGCACCCGCCCCACCGCGCCGAGCATCGCCCCGGCGTGGTCGAGCGCGGCCACCGGGTCGCCGAGCAGCTCGGTGAGCCCGTGCAGCAGCAGGTTGCCGACCGCGTGGCCGGCGAGCGAGTCGCCGACCGCGACCGGCACCGGCGCGGCCGGCGTCGGCGCCTGCGGCACGGCGGCGGCGAAGCGGTGCTGGAACAACGCCGCGCTGCGCCGGGTGGCCGGATGGTCACCGGCCAGCGCGACGAGCGCCTGCCGCAGGTCGCCCGGCGGCAGGCCGCCGCGCTCGGCGCGCAACCGGCCGCTGGAGCCGCCGTCGTCACCGACGGTGACCACCGCGGTGATGTCCAGGTCCAGTTCGGGTACGCAGTGACGCAGCGCCCGCAGCGACGCCGAGAGCCCGTGCCCGCCGCCGAAGGCGACCACCCTGGTCAGGGTCACTCCCGCCCCAGGTCCCGGTGCTGGGCGTTCGCGGCGATACCGGAGTGACGCAGCCGGGAGGCCAGCTCCTCGGCGATCGCCACGCTGCGGTGCTTGCCGCCGGTGCAGCCGACCGCCACGGTCAGGTAGCGCTTGCCCTCCCGCTCGAACCCGGCGGTGGTGGCGTTGACCAGGTCGGCGTACCCGGCCACGAACGCGTCGGCGCCCTCCTGGCCCAGCACGTACGCGCTCACCGCCTCCTCGCGGCCGGTGTGCTCGCGCAGCTCCGGCACCCAGTACGGGTTCGGCAGGAACCGGGCGTCCATCACGAAGTCGGCGTCCGGCGGCAGGCCGTACTTGAAGCCGAACGAGATCACGGTGATCCGCAGTCGGCGGGCGTCCTCGCCGCCGAACAGCTCCTCGACCCGGCGGCGCAGCTGGTTCACGTTCAGGTGGCTGGTGTCGATGATCACGTCGGCCTGCTCGCGGGCCTCCTCCAGCAGCGCCCGCTCGACAGCGATGCCGTCGGCCAGCCGCCCGTCGCCCTGCAACGGGTGCGAGCGGCGCACGCTCTCGAACCGCCGGATCAGCACCTCGTCGTCGGCGTCGACGAAGACCACCCGGGGCTGGAAGCCGCGCTCACGCAGCTCCCGGATCGCCCCGGCCAGGTCGGTGGAGAACGCGCGCGAGCGCACGTCCAGCACCATCGCCGTACGCCGGGCCGCGCCACCGGCCTTGAACGCCAGCTCGGCCATGTCCAGCAGCAGCGCCTGCGGCAGGTTGTCGACCACGTAGTAGCCGACGTTCTCCAGCGCCCGCGCCACGGTGCTGCGCCCGCCGCCGGACAGGCCGGTCACCACCACCAGGGAGGTGTCCGACTCGGCCGGCGCCGGTCGCACCGGCGTCGTCTCCGCCTCGGTCGGCCCCAGGTCACCCGCTGTACGCGCCTCGCTCACCCGCTACCCCCAGCCGTGGCGCCGCGGCCCGGTCGGCCGCGCATGGTCAATCAGCGACTCTAACGGCTGCGACCCGGCCCGGGATTCCACGGGGTGACGACCGGAACAAGTCGCCGCGCTCGTGACGGCTCGCCGGGACGGTCGGTGTCGGGGGACGCTCGTAGACTGCGCGGATGGTCTCCCCCACCGACGAGCGGACCACCTCCCCACCGGCCGGCGACGCGCTCGACGTGTTGCGCCGCGTCTTCGGGTACGACGCCTTCCGCGGCTTCCAGCAGGAGGTCGTCGAGCACGTGGTGGCCGGCGGCGACGCGCTGGTGCTCATGCCCACCGGTGGCGGCAAGTCGCTGTGCTACCAGATCCCCGCGCTGGTCCGCGACGGTGTGGCGGTGGTCGTCTCCCCGCTCATCGCGCTCATGCAGGACCAGGTCGACGCCCTGACGGCGGTCGGCGTCCGGGCCGGGTTCCTCAACTCGACCCAGGATCCCGCGCAGCGGCGCCGGGTCGAGGCGGCCTACCTCGCCGGCGAGCTGGACCTGCTCTACCTCGCCCCGGAAGGGCTCGCGGTGCGGTCCACACTCGGCCTGTTGGAACGCGGCCGGGTCGCGTTGTTCGCGATCGACGAGGCGCACTGCGTCTCGCAGTGGGGGCACGACTTCCGCCCCGACTACCTCAACCTGTCGATGCTGCACGAACGCTGGCCGGACGTGCCGCGGATCGCGCTGACCGCCACCGCGACGCAGGCGACCCGCACCGAGATCGCCACCCGGCTGCGGCTCACCGAGGCCCGGCACTTCGTGGCCAGCTTCGACCGGCCCAACATCCAGTACCGCATCGTGCCCAAGCGGGAGCCGCGCCGCCAGCTGCTCAGCCTGCTGCGCGACGAGCACTCCGGCGACGCCGGCATCGTCTACTGCCTGTCCCGCGCCTCGGTGGAGAAGACCGCCGAGTTCCTGGTCGCCAACGGCATCCCCGCGCTGCCGTACCACGCCGGGCTGGACGCCTCGACCCGCGCCGCCAACCAGCAGCGTTTCCTGCGCGAGGACGGTCTGGTCATGGTCGCCACCATCGCGTTCGGCATGGGCATCGACAAGCCCGACGTGCGCTTCGTCGCCCACCTGGACCTGCCGAAGTCGGTGGAGGGCTACTACCAGGAGACCGGCCGCGCCGGGCGCGACGGGCTGCCGTCCACGGCCTGGCTGGCGTACGGACTCCAGGACGTCGTGCAGCAGCGCAAGATGATCGAGACGTCGGAGGGCGACCTGGCGCACCGGCGCAACCTCGCCGCCCACCTGGACGCCATGCTGGCGCTCTGCGAGACGGTCCGCTGCCGCCGCTCCCAACTGCTCGAATACTTCGGCGAAACCGGCGTGGCCGACTGCGGCAACTGCGACACCTGCCTCGAACCACCGGAGTCCTGGGACGGCACCGTCGCCGCGCAGAAGCTGCTGTCCACCGTCTTCCGGCTCGACCGCGAGCGCAACCAGCGGTTCGGCGCCGGGCACAGCATCGACATCCTGCTCGGCAAGCACACCGACAAGATCGACCAGTACGGCCACGACGCGCTCAGCACGTTCGGCATCGGCACCGAGCTGCGCGAGGCCGAGTGGCGTGGGGTGGTGCGGCAACTGCTGGCCGAGGGTCTGCTCGCGGTCGAGGGCGACTACGGCACGCTGGCGCTGACCGAGGCGAGCGCGGACGTGCTCGGCCGGCGCCGTACCGTCACGCTGCGCAAGGAGCCCGAGCGCCCGGCCGCCGGCCGGTCCGCCAAGCCGCGGGGCGCCGCCACTGTGGTCGCCGACCTCTCCCCCGCCGCCGCGCCCGTCTTCGAGCGGCTCCGCGCGTGGCGCGCGGCCACCGCCAAGGAGCAGGGCGTCCCGGCGTACGTCATCTTCCACGACGCGACCCTGCGGCAGATCGCCGCCGAGCCGCCCACCTCCCTCGCCGAGTTGTCCCGGTTCAACGGGGTCGGCGAGAACAAGCTCGCCAAGTACGGCGAGGCGATCCTGGCCGTCCTCGCCGAGTCCTGACGCACGCGGGAGGGCCCGACCCCGTGGTGGGGGTCGGGCCCTTCCGGTGTGCTGTGGCCTCGCTGGGGTTCACGCGGTGGTGCTCTGGTCCGCGAGGTCGTGCTGGCCGCGTTGGCTGCGTTTTCTTGCTCTGCAGCCATCGGCGCGGCGGTGTTGTCTTAGCTGGTGCTGTAGCCGCGGGTGGCGATCCAGTCGGCGAGGTTGTCGATGTTCATGCGGTAGGTGGCGGTGGTGGGGTCGGCGCTGTCGGCGATGGTGACGGTGTTGCCGTTGTCGCGGTAGCCGATGACGCTGATGTAGTGGCCGCCTTCGAAGGAGTGGGTGGTGCCGTCGGTGTCGGTGGCGGTGCCGGCGATGTTGGCGACCACGGCCCGGCCGGCGTCGACGGTCTTGACGACGTCGGCGCGCAGGGTGTCGGTCTGCTTGTCGTCGGCCTTGGGGGTGCTGATCTCGACCGACTTGTAGGCGTCCTTGGTGCCGGTCTCCTTGTTCAGTACGGGGGTGATGTCGTTGATGCTGTTGGTGCCGGCCTCGGTGGTGCCCATCTCCTTGGCCATGGTGTGTACGTCGATGTTCTTGCCCTGCACGCTCAGGGCGTTGCGGGCGGCGGCGGGGCCGCAGAAGTAGAAGTTGGGCTGCGCCTCGTAGCGCACGTCGAGTTCCCGCTCGCCGTGGCCCTTGCGGTCCGCCACCACGCTGGTGGTGGTGGGGGCGGCGTGGGCGGCGATCGCGGGGCCGGCGATGCCGCCGGCGGTGGCGGCGATACCGGCAGCGGTCAGAACGGTCTTACGCAGCAGAGTGGTAGCCATGATGGTTGCCTCCCTGAAGTGGGGGATGACGCGGCGAAGGGGACGCCGCGCGAAAGGGGGGAAAGTCTTTGGGGGTGCCCGTCGATAGGGCTGGCGCGCGGGCGACCCTGGGGGGGCCTGCTCCGCGGCTCGGGGATGTAACGACGACCGGGCCAGGCCGATTCCCTGACCTGGCGATCCGCTCCCGGGTGCCGGGCGGGCCGGTGTCCGGCGCTCGACCCGGTTCCTCGGCGGTCAGCCATGTACAACGCCCCGCGCCGCCCACCGATTCCACGCTGACGATGGCACCGACCACAGCCAGGCCCCCGCCCATCGCAGCGAACCGGACACCGCTCACCAAACCACCCGCGCCGCGCGGATGGGTGCACGGAGATCTCCGCTCCGAACACCAAGATCCACCCCTGCCCGCGCGCGATCTTGCACTTTGGTGCCGGATATGCCTCGCGAAACGGGCATCCCACGGGCCCAAAGTGCAAGATCGCCGGGGCCGAGGCCGGGGCCGGGGCCGAGGCCGAGGCCGGGGCGGGAGGGCGGGGACGACGGGTCACCCGCCCTCGCGTGGCGACACAACCCCCACCAAACCACCCGCGGAACCCTCCCAGGAGGTGGAATGACGCTTCCGCCCATCGGGACCAGCGCCGTCGGTGGAACGTCATGGGTGTCAAATGCGGGCGGAGACACCCATGGTGTTCCACTCGGGCGTTGCCGGCGGGCCGGACAACGGGCGCGAGCAGGAACGGGCAGGAGCCGGGGAACGGGTCAGGGGCGGGGGGCGGCTTCGGTGGTGGTGGTGGTGGAGCCGTCCAGCGCGGCCAGGATCGCCTCGGCCGTACGCCGGCCCACCCCGGGCACTTCGGTGATCTCCTCCACCGTGGCGGACGACAGCCGCTTCAGTGAGCCGAAGTGCCGCAGCAGCGCCTTGCGGCGTACCTCGCCGAGGCCGGGGACGTTGTCCAGCGCCGACTCGGTCATCCGCTTGGAGCGCCGCTGCCTGTGGAACGTGATGGCGAAGCGGTGCGCCTCGTCGCGGACCCGTTGCAGCAGGTAGAGCGCCTCGGAGGTGCGCGGCAGGATCACCGGGAACTCGTCGTCGGGCAGCCAGACCTCCTCCAGCCGCTTCGCCAGCCCGCACAGCGCCACGTCGTCGATGCCCAGCTCGGCGAGCGCCTTCGCGGCGGCGGCGACCTGGGGCGGGCCACCGTCGACCACGACGAGCTGCGGTGGGTACGCGAACTTGCGCGGTCGCCCGGTGGTCGGGTCGATGCCGGGCCGGTCGGGGTCGGAGGCGGTCTCCTCGCCCAGCTCACCGGTCTCGGCGCGGGCGTCGAGGTAGCGGGCGAAGCGCCGCCGCAGCACCTCGGACATGGCCGACAGGTCGTCGGTGGCGCCGCGCACGATGAACCGGCGGTATTCGCTCTTGCGGGGCAGCCCGTCCTCGAACACGACCATGCTGGCGACCACGTCGGTGCCCTGAATCTGGGACACGTCGAAGCACTCGATGCGCAGCGGTGAGGTGTTCATGGCGAGCGCGTCGGCGATCTCGTCGAGCGCCTGGCTGCGGGTGGTCAGGTCACCGGCCCGCTTGAGCTTGTGCCGGGCCAGCGCGTCCCTGGCGTTGCGCTCGACAGTCTCCAGCAGCGACCGCTTGTCGCCGCGCTGCGGCACCCGCAGCGACACCCGGCTGCCCCGGCGGGCGGTGAGCCAGTCGGCGAGCGCGTCGGCGTCGCCTGGTAGCTCGGGGACGAGCAGCTCGCGGGGCACGTCGGCCTCGCCCTGCTCGCCGCCGTACACCTGGGTGCAGAAGTGGTGCACGAGGTCGCCGGTGGTCAGCTCCTCGGTCTTCTCCACCACCCAGCCGCGCTGGCCGCGCACCCGGCCGCCGCGGACGTGGAAGACCTGCACGGCGGCTTCGAGCGGGTCGTCGGCGAACGCGACCACGTCGGCGTCGGTGCCGTCGCCGAGCACCACCGTCTGCTTCTCCATCGCCCGGCGCAGCGCCGCGACGTCGTCGCGCAGCCGGGCGGCCCGCTCGAACTCCAGCTGCTCGCTGGCGTCGAGCATCTCCTTCTCCAGCCGCCGGACCATGGTGTCGGTGCGGCCGGCCATGAAGTCGCAGAAGCCGTCGACGATCTCCCGGTGCTGTTCTGCGGTGACGCTGCCGACGCACGGCGCCGAGCACTTGCCGATGTAGCCGAGCAGGCAGGGCCGGCCGACCTGGCCGGCCCGCTTGAACACCCCGGACGAGCAGGTCCGCGCCGGGAAGACCCGCAGCAGCAGGTCGAGCGTCTCGCGGATGGCCCAGGCGTGGGAGTACGGCCCGAAGTAGCGCACACCCTTGCGCTTCACGCCGCGCATCACCTGCAACCGGGGGTATTCCTCGTCGAGCGTGACCGCGAGATAGGGGTACGACTTGTCGTCGCGGTAGCGGACGTTGAACCGGGGGTCGTACTGCTTGATCCAGGTGTATTCCTGCTGGAGCGCCTCGACCTCGGTGGCGACGGTGATCCAGTCGACCGACTCGGCGGTGAACACCATCTGCCGGGTGCGCTGGTGCAGGCCGACCGGGTCGGCGAAGTAGGAGTTGAGCCGGCTGCGCAGGTTGCGCGCCTTGCCGACGTAGATCACCCGGCCGGTGCCGTCGCGGAAGCGGTAGACCCCTGGCGACTCCGGGATGGTGCCGGGCGCGGGACGGTAGGTCGAGGGGTCAGCCACGGCGTCAAGCCTAGTCCGCACCCCTGACACGCGACCGTCACCGCGCCCCCGCCGACGACCGGCCGGCGGGGGCGCGGAACGGGTCAGGCCAGCGTGATCTGGTCGCCGTCGACCTTGATCTCCTTCGCCGCGAGCGGCTTGGTGGCCGGGCCGCCCTTCACCGAGCCGTCGACGATCGAGAACCGGCTGTTGTGGCAGGTGCAGTTGATCGTGCCGCCGTCGACGTTCGACACCGGGCAGCGCTGGTGCGTGCAGATCGGGTCGAACGCCTTGAACTGGCCGGCCTCGGGCTGCGTGATCACCACGCCCTGGCTGGCGAAGACGGCGCCGCCGCCCACCGGGATGTCCGAGGTGCGCGCCAGCGCGCTGCCGCCGTCACGGTCGCCGCCGCCGGCGTCGCCGGTCGCGGTGGCGCCGGGCGGGCCGCCGCTGGTCGGGGCGAGCCCGGGGGACGCGTCGTCGTCGCTGCCGCAGCCCGCGAGCACCACGGCCGCGCCGATCGCTCCGGCTCCGGTGAGCAGGGTACGGCGGCTCTGGGTGACCGGTCGGGTCAGCGCCTGATCATCACTCATATCCGGCCTTTCTCTCGGCTTACTGCGGAAACACGCACCAGCGTGGGGCACGGTTCATACTGGCGCGTCACAGACCGGGCACCGACGGCCCGGCCTGCGAAAACGCGTACCGGATGGGTCAGCGCGCCCCGGCGGGGACCTTGCGGGTCCGCGTCTTGGCGCTGCCGTTGGCCTTGGCCGCCCGGGTGGTGGCCGCCTTGGCGCCCTTGGCCTCGCCGTCGAGCTTGAGGATCGGCCGCAGGAACTGCCCGGTGTGGCTCTCCGGCACCTCGGCGACCTCCTCCGGCGTGCCGGTGGCGAGCACGGTGCCGCCCCGGTGGCCGCCCTCGGGGCCCATGTCGATGAGCCAGTCGGCCGTCTTGATCACGTCGAGGTTGTGCTCGATGGTGATGACCGTGTTGCCCTTGTCGACCAGGCCCTCCAGCACCATCAGCAGCTTGCGGATGTCCTCGAAGTGCAGGCCGGTGGTGGGCTCGTCGAGCACGTAGACGGTGCGGCCGGTGGAGCGCTTCTGGAGTTCGGAGGCGAGCTTGACGCGCTGCGCCTCACCGCCGGACAGCGTCGGCGCGGGCTGGCCGAGGCGGACGTAGCCGAGGCCGACGTCGACGAGCGTCCTGAGGTGCCGGTGGATGGCCGGGATGGCGGAGAAGAACTCGGCCGCCTCCTCGATCGGCATGTCCAGCACCTCGGCGACCGTCTTGCCCTTGTAGTGCACCTCGAGCGTCTCGCGGTTGTAGCGCGCGCCCTTGCACACCTCGCAGGGGACGTAGACGTCCGGCAGGAAGTTCATCTCGATCTTGATCGTGCCGTCACCGGAGCACGCCTCGCAGCGCCCGCCCTTGACGTTGAACGAGAACCGGCCCGGGCCGTACCCGCGCACCTTGGCCTCGGTGGTCTCGGCGAAGAGCTTGCGGATGTGGTCCCAGACACCGGTGTACGTGGCGGGGTTGGAGCGCGGCGTCCGCCCGATCGGCGACTGGTCCACGCCGACGACCTTGTCCACGTTCTCCAGGCCGGTGATCCGGGTGTGCCGGCCGGGCACCAGCCGGGCGCCGTTGATCTGGTTGGCGAGCACGGTGTAGAGGATGTCGTTCACCAGCGTCGACTTGCCCGAGCCGCTGACGCCGGTGACCGCGATGAGCTGGCCGAGCGGGAAGCTCACGGTGAGGTTGCGCAGGTTGTGCTCGCGCGCGCCGTGCACCACCAGCTCGCGCCCCGGCGTCTGCGGCCGGCGGGCGGCCGGCGTCGGGATGGACTTCCGCCCGGCCAGGTACGCCCCGGTGACCGACTCGGTGTTGTCCAGCAGCGCCGGCACCGACCCGCTGTGCACGATCTTGCCGCCGTGCTCGCCCGCGCCCGGGCCGATGTCGACGATCCAGTCCGCCACCCGGATGGTGTCCTCGTCGTGCTCGACCACGATCAGCGTGTTGCCCAGGCCGCGCAGCCGCAGCAGCGTCTCGATGAGCCGGTGGTTGTCGCGCTGGTGCAGGCCGATCGACGGCTCGTCGAGCACGTAGAGCACGCCGACCAGGCCGGAGCCGATCTGGGTGGCCAGCCGGATGCGCTGGGCCTCACCGCCGGAGAGCGTGCCGGCCGGGCGGTCCAGCGAGAGGTAGTCCAGACCGACGTCGAGCAGGAACTTCAGCCGGGCGTTGATCTCCTTGAGGACCCGCTCGGCGATCATCTTCTGCCGGTCGGTCAGCTCGATGCCGGCGAGCAGGTCGGCCGCCTCGCCGACGGAGAGGTTGCAGACCTCGGCGATGCTCTTGCCCGCCAGGGTGACCGCGAGCACCTCCGGCTTGAGCCGGGTGCCGCCGCAGGCCGCGCAGGGCACGTCCCGCATGTAGCCCTCGTACTTGTCCCGGGACCACTCCGACTCGGTGTCGGTGTGCCGGCGCTCGATCCACTGCACCACGCCCTCGAAGCCGGTGTAGTAGGAGCGCTCACGGCCGTACTTGTTGCGGTAGCGCACGTGCACCTGGTCGTCGGAGCCGTGCAGGATCGTCTTCTGCGCCCGCGACGGCAGCGCCCGCCACGGGGTGTCGATGTCGAAGTGCTCGGCCTCGCCGAGCGCCTCCAGCAGCCGCAGGAAGTATTCGAGGTTGTGGCCGGTGGCCCAGGGCTGGATCGCGCCCTCGCGCAGCGTGCGCTCCGGGTCGGGGATGACCAGCTCGGGGTCCACCTCCTTCTTGGTGCCGAGGCCGGTGCACTCCGGGCAGGCGCCGTACGGGGCGTTGAAGGAGAAGACGCGGGGTTCCAGATCCTCGATCGCGAGGGGGTGGTCGTTCGGGCAGGCCAGGTGCTCGGAGTAGCGGCGCTCCCGGGCCGGGTCGTCCTCCGGCAGGTCGACGAAGTCGAGCAGCACCAGGCCGCCGGACAGGCCGAGCGCGGCCTCGACCGAGTCGGTGAGCCGCTGCTTGGCACTCGGCTTGACGCTGAGCCGGTCGATCACCACCTCGATGGTGTGCTTCTCCTGCTTCTTGAGCTTCGGCGGCTCGGTCAGCGGGTGCACCACGCCGTCGACCCGGGCGCGGGCGTAGCCCTTGGCCTGGAGTTCGGCGAACAGGTCGACGTACTCGCCCTTGCGGCCGCGCACCACCGGCGCGAGCACCATGAACCGGGTGCCCTCGGCCATGGCCAGGACGCGGTCGACGATCTGCTGCGGGCTCTGCTTGGAGATCCGCTCGCCGCAGATCGGGCAGTGCGGCTCGCCGATGCGGGCGAACAGCAGGCGGAGGTAGTCGTAGACCTCGGTGATCGTGCCGACGGTGGAGCGCGGGTTGCGCGAGGTGGACTTCTGGTCGATGGAGACGGCGGGACTGAGGCCCTCGATGAAGTCGACGTCGGGCTTGTCCATCTGGCCGAGGAACTGCCGGGCGTACGACGACAGCGACTCGACGTAGCGGCGCTGGCCCTCGGCGAAGATGGTGTCGAACGCCAGGCTCGACTTGCCCGAACCGGAGAGCCCGGTGAAGACGATCAGGGCGTCCCGGGGCAGGTCGAGACTGACGTCACGCAGGTTGTGCTCGCGCGCGCCACGGATGATCAGTCGGTCGGCCACGGTGCGTGTGCTCCCGGAAGAAGAATATGAGGCGGATCTGTGCACCAGACGCCGGGTCTGGGTGGTTTTCACAGGTTGTCGGGCGCAGAAAAGACGCCTCGGCAACTCTAGCCCCGACGTATGACAACTTCCGTCGCGCGAACATTCCCCCAGCTCAGGCCGGTCGGGCGGGAACCACGCAGGTCCACCCGACCGGCCCGGGCCGGCTCAGAATGCCCCGGGTGTGGGCGGGGTCGCCGGACGTCCGGTGCGTCGCCGCCCGGCCCGCCATCCGCCCCGCCGTTCGGCCGCCAGCCGGGCCGCGCGGCGACCGCCCTCGTGCTCGATCTCCCGCTGCAACCGGCGCCAGCTCTCCCAGCGGCGCACCGGCAGCTCGCCGTCGTCCATCGCGGCCCGCACCGCGCAGCCCGGCTCGGCGTCGTGGGCGCAGTCGGCGTACCGGCAGCCGGCGGCCAGCTCGGTGATGTCGGCGAACGCCCGGTCCAGGCCGGCCGCGCCGTCGAGCAGGCCGACCGCCCGTACGCCCGGGGTGTCCAGCACCGCTCCCCCACCCGGCAGCGGCACCAGCGACCGCCAGGTGGTGGTGTGCCGGCCCTTGCCGTCGACCCGGCGGATCGCCTGGGTGCGCATCACGTCCGCCCCGGCCAGCGCGTTGACCAGGCTCGACTTGCCGGCGCCGGAGGGGCCGAGCAGGCCGAGCGTGCGCCCCGGGGCGACGTGCCTGCGCAGCGGCGCCAGGCCGGTGCCCCGCTCCGCGCTGACCGGCAGCACCGGCACCCCCGGCGCGAGGTCGGCCAGTTGCCGGGCCACCGCCGCCGGGTCGGCGGCCAGGTCGGCCTTGGTGAGCACGACGAGCGGCTCCGCCCCGGATTCGTGCACCAGGGAGAGCAGCCGTTCGATCCGCGCGGCGTCCGGTTCCGGGTGCACCGGCTCGACCACCGCGGCGGCGTCGAGGTTGGCGGCCAGCACCTGGCCGCTGGCGTCCTTGCCCGCGGTACGCCGCACCAGCGCGGTACGCCGCGGCAGCACCGCCTCCACCGTGACCGGGCCGTCCGGCCAGGTGGACAGCAGCACCCAGTCACCCGCGCAGGGCAGCGCGGTCAGGTCGCGGGCGGCGGCGGACAGCACGCCGCCGCCGAGGCTGGCCCGCACCGGCCCCTGCGGGCACAGCACGGTGCAGACGCCCCGGTCCACCCGGGCGACCCGCCCGGGACGGTGGCCGGCGCGCCGGTCGAGATGGGCCGCCCAGCCGGCGTCCCAGCCGAGGGCGGTCAGATCGAGAGTCATGGTGTCCTCATCGGTGTCGAGGGGAGGTACGGCGGAACACACGCGCTGCGACCGGCATGCGCACCACCTCCCCTCCGACTCCCGGTGCCGCGTACCCGACGACGTGGAGCCCGGCGCGTCCGGCGCCGGCCCTATGTCGTCGGCCCCGACGGTAGGTGGCACGCCGACGCGCCGAAAGCGATTTCCCCCCGGGCACGGCCCGGTCCGGCCCGCTAGGGTCGGACGGGTGAGAACGCGATGACCGCCGACCCCCTGCTGCTGACCGGCGCGCTGGCCGAGGCGAACGACCGGCTGCTGCGTACCGTGTCCGGTCTGACCGCCGCGGACGTCGCGGCGCCCTCGCTGCTGCCGGGCTGGACCCGCGCGCACGTGCTCACCCACCTGGCCCGCAACGCCGACGGGTTCGTCAACCTGCTCACCTCGGCGCGCACCGGCGAGGAGATCCCGATGTACGCCTCGGCGCAGGCCCGCGCCGACGACATCGACGCCGGCGCCGACCGCGGCCCGGCCGACCTGCTGGACGACGTACGCCGCAGCGGCCAGCGCTTCGACGCGGCGGTCGCGGCGATGCCCGTGGACGCCTGGGGCGCCACGGTGCAGACCCGGCGTGGCCCGTGGCCGGCGGCGATGCTGGTCTGGGGGCGGCTGCGCGAGGTCGAGGTGCACCACGTCGACCTGGCGGCCGGTTACCGGCCCGCGGACTGGCCGGAGGCGTTCGCCCAGCGGCTGCTGCACGAGGTGGTGACCGGGCTGGCCGGCAACCCGGCCGCACCGGCCATGGTGCTGCGTTTCGACGGCGCGGCGTCCGAACTCGTCGTGGGTGACCCGGAGGGGGCGCCCACGGTCACCGGCCCCGCGCCGGAACTCGCCGCCTGGCTGACCGGCCGGGGCGCGGGCGAGCTGCTCACCGTCGAACCCGACGGCCCCCTGCCGAACCCACCGGAATGGATCTGAACATCGTCATGACCTACACCGGAGACGTCACGCCCGGCGGTCCGCCGGCCGTGCGCGAGCTCGACCGGCTCACCGTCACCAAGCTGTCGGTGGGCCCGATGGACAACAACGCCTATCTGCTGCGCTGCAACGCCACCGGCGAGCAGGTGCTGATCGACGCCGCGAACGAGGCGCCGCGCCTGCTGGAGCTGGTCGGCGACGGCGGGCTGGCCGCCGTGGTGACCACCCACCAGCACATGGACCACTGGGTCGCGCTGGAGGAGGTGGTGGCCAAGACCGGGGCGCGCGCGCTGGTGCACGCCGACGACGCCGAGGGCCTGCCCATCGAGGCCGAGCGGCTCGCCGACGGCGACACGGTGCCGGTCGGTGACTGCGGGCTGGAGGTCATCCACCTGCGCGGGCACACACCGGGCTCGATCGCGCTGCTCTACCGCGACCCGGCCGGCACCCCGCATCTCTTCACCGGGGACTCCCTCTTCCCGGGTGGCGTGGGAAACACGGACCAGGATCCGGAGCGCTTCGGCCGGCTCATCGACGACGTCGAGGCCAAGCTGTTCGACCGGCTGCCGGACGACACCTGGTTCTACCCGGGCCACGGCAAGGACAGCACCATCGGCGCCGAGCGGCCCGCGTTGCCGCAGTGGCGCGCCCGCGGCTGGTGAGGACGCCCGGCCCGGCCTCCCCCGTGACGGCCGGGCCGGGCGCGGTCAGGCAGTGAGCGCCCGCAGCCGGCGCCGGGTGGCGAGCAGCACCGGGCCGGCCAGCAGCAGCCCGACCGCCATGGTCAGCACCGTGGGGTTGAGCGCCCCGGGGAGCAGGCCGGTCAGCGCCCGCGCGGCGAGCCCCAGCGCCACGTAGAGCCCGGCCCACGCGGTCGCCCCGGCCGCCGCGCAGACCAGGAACCGCCGGTACGACATCCGCAGCCCGCCCGCGGCCAGCGGCAGCAACGCGTTGAACACCGGCAGGAACGGCGCCACCAGCACGATCCGTCCTCCGCCGCGGTGCAGCAGCGTCTCGGCTGCGGCCCAGCGGGACTCGCCGATCCAGCCGCCCACCCGGCTGTCCCGCAGCCGCCCGCCCCAGCGCCGGCCGGCGAAGAAACTCAGCGACCAGCCGACCAGGCAGCCCGCGACCACCGCCGCGACGGTGAGCGCCCCACCGGCCGGACGACCCGCGCCGACCGCGGCCAGGACCGCGGCGTCGCCGGGCACCAGCACCCCGATCAGGGGTACGGCGTCGGCGAGCATGACCACGCCGAGCAGCCCCATCAACAGGGTGGTGGGCAGCTCACCGGCGGCGGCCACGAGTTCGTTCATGAGCTGCACGCTATGCGGCGGCGGCACGCGGGCGCATCGGGCATGATCCCCCAGTGGTCCCCGACACCCGGCCGGGGAGACCCCTAGGGTCAGCCGGGCTCATCGGGGCCGGAGCACCTGCACCCGGCGTACCGGGGAGTCGACCGAGGGTTCGGTGGTCGGCACCGGGTAGCTCGCCACCAGTTCCAGCCCGTCCGGCGGCAGGTGGCCCCGGTCCGGGTCACCGACCAGCACCTGCACGCCGTGCGCGGCGCAGCGCCGCAGGTAGGGCAGGACCCGGGCGGCCAGGCCCGCGTCGTAGAGGGCGTCCCCTGCCACCAGCAGGTCGGCGCCGGTCACCCCGTCGAGCAGGTCGGCGCCGTCGGCTGTCACCCGGACCCGGTTGGCCCGGGCATTGACGGTGACCGCCGCCACCGCGTACGGGTCGATGTCGTTGGCGATGACCTGGTCGGCCCCGGCGAGCGCGGCGGCGATGGCGACCAGCCCCGAGCCGGCCCCCAGGTCGAGCACCCGCCGCCCGGCGGCCAGCTCCGGGTGGTCCAGCAGGTGCCGGGCGAGCGCCTGGCCACCGGCCCAGACCGACGCCCAGTACGGCGGCGGCAGCGACCGCCCGGCGGCGGCCTCCATCCGGGCCCACCACAGGATGGCGTCCTCGGCCAGGTACAGGCGCACCTCCGGCACGAACGGCGTACCGACCAGGCGCAGGCGGTCCGGGCCCCCGCCGGGCGCCGCGATCTCCTGCTCCAGGTCGGCCAGAGCCGTCTGCCTGCTCATCGGGGCAAGCATGCCGTGCCCGGCCCGACGGCGGGGTCTTTTTCCGGTCGCGCACGTATTCACGGGCGCGCCGCGCGCTTCCGGCAGCGGATTCCGGTCCGGACGGTTACTGTCAGGGTGGTACAGGGCGATCACCGGCCGCGGAGCCGGTGCTCGCTCGCATTGAACAGGGAGAGACGCATGGCAACCGGCACGGTCAAGTGGTTCAACTCGGAAAAGGGCTTCGGCTTCATCGAGCAGGACGGCGGAGGCCCGGACGTGTTCGTCCACTACTCGGCCATCCAGAGCAGTGGCTACCGCGAGCTGAACGAGGGCCAGAAGGTCGAGTTCGAGGTGACCCAGGGGCAGAAGGGCCCGCAGGCGGACAACGTTCGTCCGATGTAACGCGTGCCGGTGGCGGCGGTCGGGCTCCGACCGCCGCCGCAGTGCATCCTCAGAACGGCGCGGCCGGCAGGTCGCGCCGTTTCCGTAGTGGCCCGGCCAGCAGGATCAGCGGGGTCAGCGCCAGCCAGGCGGTCATCACCCGGATCGCGCCGCCCGGCCCCCACGCCGCGCCCAGCGCCCCGGCGAGCAGGGCGGCCAGCGGAATCGTCCCGTAGTTGAGCAGCTGCATGCTCACCGTGACGCGGCCGAGCAGCCGGTACGGCGTGTACGTCTGCCGGAAACTGCCCTTGACCACGTTGCCGACGGCGACGCCGAGGCTCACCAGGATCCCGCCGAGCACCAGCCAGCCGGTGCGCGCGCCGGGCCCGGCGAGCGGGATCAGCAGCGCGGGCGGGCCGGTGAGGGCACCGGCGACCAGCAGCGTCCGGGCGCTGCCGAGCCGCCGGGACAGGCGCGCGGCCAGCGCGGCGCCGATCACGCCGCCGAGGCTGGCGAGTCCGATCAGGAGGCCGACCAGCCCGGCGGGCAGCTCGGCCGAGCGGACCAGGAACACCACGAGCACGGCCTGGTAGCCGGTGAGCCCGATGTTGCTGGCCGCCCCGAAGACCGTCAGCACCCGCAGGTACGGGTCGCGGACGACGAACCGCAGCCCGGCGGCGACCTCGCGGCGCAGCGACGTCGTCCCGGCGGGACGGTGCGGCCGGGGTTCGGCCGCGCGGATGCGGCGCAGGCACAGCGCGGAGAGCAGGAAGCTCAGCGCGTCCAGCGCCACCGCGGCCACCGCGCCGACGAGCTGGGCGACCAGGCCGGCCAGCCCGGGCCCGACCAGGTAGCTCGCGGTCTGGGTGGCGTGCAGGCGGGCGTTGGCCTCGGGCACCTGCCCGGGACGCAGCAGCGTGGGCAGGTAGACCTGGTCGGCGGTCTCGAAGAAGACCCGGGCCAGTCCGGCGCCCAGCGCCACGACCAGCAGGTGGCCGACGGTGAGCAGGCCGAGCAGGGCGGCCACCGGCACGCTCGCGAACAGCGCGGCGGCGACCAGGTCGGCGGCGATCATCACGGGCCGGCGGCGGACGCGGTCGACCCACGCCCCGACCGGCAGCCCGGCGAGCAGCCACGGCAGCCACGCCGCCGCGGTGAGCACCGCCACCTGGAACGTGGTCGCGTCGAGCACCGCGACCGCGACCAGCGGCAGCGCCACGACGGTCATGTTGTTGCCCACGGCGCTGACCGTGTGGGCGGTCCAGAGCAGCCGGAAGTCGCGGTGCCGGAACAAGCCGCCGGGCGGCGCGTCGACCGGGCCGGACGTCCGCGCGGTGGCGGTCACGGCCGGCCCGGGACGCCGTGGGCGAACACGAAGACCGGTTCGCGGCGGCGCCCGTCGTCGGGCACCGTCCGGTCGGCCCACCGGGCCAGCAGCTCGATCACCTCGCGGCTGAGTTCGGCCAGCTCGTCCGGGGTCAGGTGCAGCCACTTGTCGGTGCTGAACGGCCCTTCGCCCCACGCGGCGTGCGCCTCGTCGGGCGCCGCCTGCCAGGCGCGGACCAGCTCGGCGTGCCGCTCCAGGTTGAGTGAACTGGCCGCGTCGGCCACCACCCGGGCCGCCGGGTCGTCGTCGAAGTCGCTGTTGGACCAGCGCACCCCCCGGTCGCGCAGCCGCCACCAGCGTTCCCGGCGGTCGCGGGCCAGCTCGGGCGCCTCGACCAGCAGGTCCGCGGCGGCGAGCACCTTGAGGTGGTGGCTCACGTTCGCCGGCGCCTGGCCGGTGTGCTCGGCGAGCGTGCCGACTGTGCACGGGCCGTACACCTTGAGCACGTCCATGAGCCGGCGGCGCAGTGGGTGGGCGAGCGCGGCGAGCACCCGCGAGTCGGTGACCTGCCGGACCGTGGGCTGTTCCATCCGGCGAGTCTGACATTCGCAAGAGCTGTTGCGCAATATCTCTTGCCGAATGAGCCGGACCGGGGCGCCGCGACACGACGGTCGCGGCGCCGGACGGTCAGGCGGTCAGCCGGCGGGACAGTTCGTCGGCCACGTCCCGGGCGATCTGCGGCGGGATGGCCTCGGCGATCTTCTCCGGCGGCAGCCCGGCCAGCACCCCGGAGACGATCTGCTGCTCGTCGGTGAAGTCCTTGCCGGACAACTCGTTCACCTGCGCCACGAGTGCCGGCCAGGCGCGCAGCATCGCCAGCATCTGCTGCAACGGCGAGTTCGCCATGGGCGGGTTGACCAGCCCGGTGGTGTTCGCCGGCGAGATGAGCCAGTTGCGCAGGTTCTGCAGGTCGGCCAGGACGTCGCCGACCGTACGGCTCTTCGAGCCGGTGTTCCCGATGAGCTTGTCGGTCTGTTCCATGTCGTCCTCCGGTTTCACGACGGCGATCATCCCGATCGCGGTGAGGTAGCGGCGGAACAGCGGGGTCTGGTCCCGCCCCGCCTTTGTGGAGTCGCGGAAGAAGCTGAAGTGGGTGTGGAACAGGTGGCTGCTGTCGCCGCCGGTCCGCCGTCCCAGCCGGTCCCAGCGGCGCACCGTCCGCCCGTCCGGGGAGTAGATGATCTCCCGGATGTCCCGGGTGTCGGCCGCGTTCGCGGCGCACTGCGCCACCATCCAGGCGGAGAAGGTCCGCAGGTTGTGCGTGCCGCCGCCGGAGCGGACCGAGAACGTGCCGACGTCCAGCGCTGACGCGTACAACGTGAGCCCGGACCGGTCCCGGCTGGACTCCACCACCGAGTAGTCGTTCGTGACGACCCGGTCGGAGCCGCAGTGGTAACCGCCACGGTGGTTCACGTCGCCGACGATGCCGACCTCCGCCGGCTCCAGGTCGTCGGCGCGTACGGCGTTCTTGTCGACGTTGAGATAGGTGAGTAACAGGTTCCGGACGGCCAGCAGGTTCGCCGGGGCCGACGTCATGGCAGCTCCCCTTCCGATCGATGACCGGCGAGGGCACGACAATCACACCGCGTGATGACATGCGATCCGCGGACGCGCCCCGCCGGATAACTGCACGGCACCGGGCACTTGCTCCGAGCTTAACCACGGTTAGGCAGAAGTGCCCAGCTCAGGGGCGCTTTTTTGAACTATCAGCCCGCTGTGGACGGTGCCGGCACGAGCGGCAGCACCAACACCGAGGGATGCTCACGATCGTGGAGGATCTCCCGCCAGCCAGCACGGAGGGTCACAGCGGTGCCGAGCGGCTCACCGGTGCCGGGGTTGCGCGCGTAGCGGGGGTGGGCGCCACCGGAGACCTGCACCCGCAGCCGGTGCCCGGACGCGAAGCGGTACGCCGTCGGCCAGAGCGTCACCGGCACGGTGACCACTCCGGACGGATCACGCGGGAACCGCCCGGGCTCGACGCGGACCAGGCCGTCGCAGACGTTCCAGGAGCGCCCGCGCCGGTCCACGTCGCACAGACGCACGAACACGTCCAGGTACGACAGTTCGCTGCGCAGGTGGATCTCGGCGCGTACCGGCCCGGCCACCTCGACCGGGTCGCGCAGCGGCTCGCTGGTGTAGGTGAGCACGTCCGGGCGCGCCTCGACCGGCCGGTTGTCCACCGCGCCGGCCCGCTGGGCCACCAGCAGCGGGCCACCGAGCGACGGGGTGGGGTCGGCCGGGTCGTACCAGATCCGGTCCGGTGCGCCGTGCTCCTGCGGTTCCGGGGCCAGCCCGCCGGCGGATCGCAGGTGCCATCGCGCGGGTGTGGCCGGTGGCGGCCAGTCCGGCAGGTCGCGCCAGCCGCCGCCGTCGCCGCCGACGTGCACCCGTACCGGCGCGCGTTCCGGCCCGGGCCGCCCGGCCAGGTGGGTGTCGAGCCAGTCCAGGCCCTCCCGCAGCGACGCCAGGAGCAGCCCCGGGCTGCCGTGCGTCCACGGCCCGACGACCAGGCGGGTCCGCGTCCCGGCGGCCCGCAGACGGGCGTAGTCGTCGAGCTGGGCCGGCAGGAAGATGTCCTGCCAGCCGCTGACCATCGCCACCGGGGCCCGGACCTCGGTGATCCGGTCGCCGAAGACCCGGGTACGCCAGTAGTCGGCGTCGGGGGTGTGGTGACGCAGCCACTCCTGGAAGAACGGCACCGTCACGCCGGTGGCGACCCGGTCCGCCTCGGCCAGCGGCAGGTGCGCCAGGGCGCGGGCGAGCCGGGGCTGGCCGCGTTTGAGCTCCCACTGCCGAGCCAGCCAGGGCACCGTCTGCGCCTGGAGCAGCTCGGCCCAGGTGAGCACCGTGTCCAGCGCGAACGACTCCCCCGCGTACGTGGAGTCGCGGGTGGCCGACGCGGTCACCACGGCGACCATCGCCCGCAGCTCGTCGCCCGCCTCGGCGGCGAGCGCCCACTGCACGAAGCCCTGGTAGCTGGCGCCGAACATGCCGAACGCGCCGGTCCACCACCGCTGGCGGCGCAGCCAGTCCAGCGTGTCCAGGCCGTCGTCGCGCTCGTGCACGAGCGGCGCGAACTCGCCGCCGGAACCGAACGTGCCGCGGCACGACTGGATCACCACGTGGAAACCCCGCTCGGCGATCAGGCGGCCCAGCAGCCGGACCGGCCCGCCCCGCCCGTACGGGGTGCGGATCAGCACGCACGGCGCGGCGGGCAGACCGGGCGCGTAGTGGTCGGTGCGCAGCGTCACCCCGTCGCGTACCCGGACCGGGATGTCCCGGGTGACGGCGACCCGCCCGGTGCGGGCGGCGGGCAGTCGCAGCGCCGCGGTGGCGGCCCGGGTGACCAGCCGCATGATCAGTCGGCCGGGCCGGAGGCGTCGCCGCGACGGGGAGCGGCGCGGATCTCGTCCCGGTGGGTACGCATGGAGTGCACCATCTCGGCCATGAACCGGTGCACCACGGCCAGCTCGTCGTCGCTGAAGCGGTCCATCACCTCGTCGGTACGGCGACCCAGCGGCCCGAAGAAGCTCTGCGCCAGCGTCGCGCCGCGGTCGGCGTAGTGCAGGAGGATCTTGCGACGGTCGGCGGTGTCCCGGTCGCGCCGGATGTGGCCGCCGCGCTCCAGCCGGTCGACCAGCGCGGTCACCGAGCCGGAGGAGAGGTTGAGCGCCTCGCCGAGCCGGCCGGGGGTGATCGGGTCGCCCACCAGCTCGGCCTCCATGACCGCGATCAGGGCGTACAGGTCGGTGGCGTTGAGTCCGTGCAGCCCGGCGAACGCGTGCCCGATGTGCTGCGCGTCGACCGAGTAACGACGCAGGTCGTTGGTGATGTCGGCCACCATGCGCCCGCGTGGGTCGTCACGTCGCCGGTACATCCTGTGCGCCGCCACCGCTTGCCGCCACCCCCTGTCGAACAGTTCCGGTTGCAGCATAGAACCACCGCGGATAATCTCGCTCATCAAGATACTCGTTAAGAGAGAATCCCCCGCGACCAATATGTGAGGGCATCAGATGTCTCTGTTCACCCGCGTCGTCCGGGGCCGGCTGGCCGCCTGGCTCACGCTGGCCGCCGCACTCGTCGTCGGCGTGGTCGCCTTCGGGCTACCGAAGCCGGACAATCCGGCGCCCGTCTCCGACACCGGCCTGTCCGTGGAGTGGCAGTCGACGCAGGTCGAGCGGCTCCAGGAGCAGTTGCCCTCCAAGGACGCCCAGACCGCCCTGGTGGTGGTCAGCCGCGCCGACCGGGCCCCGTTGAGCGGGGCCGACCGCAGCGTGCTCGACGGCCTCGGCGGCGAGTTGAGCTCGCTCGCCGCCGGCGGGCGGGTCTCCCCCGCCCAGGTCTCCCCGGACGGCACTGTGGCGCTGGTCGCGGTGCCGCTGTCCACCGAGGGCGGCCCGTCGGCGGTGGTCGACGAGGTGGAGAAGCTCCGCGAGGCCGTCGGTGACCTGCCCGGCGAGCTGACCGTCGAGGTCACCGGCGGGCCCGCGTTCACCGCCGACCTGGGCAAGGTGTTCCAGGGCGCGGACACCACCCTGCTGCTGGTCACCGCCGCCGTGGTGGCGGTGCTGCTGCTCGTCACCTACCGCAGCCCGTTCCTGTGGCTGGTACCGCTGCTGGTGGTGGGCGCCACCGAGCAGATCACGCTGCGCGTGGTGGAGTCCCTCGTCCCCGCCTTCGGCATCTACCTGCCCAGCGGGCAGGTCACCGGCATCGCCAGCGTGCTGGTGTTCGGCGCCGCCACCAACTACGCGCTGCTGCTCATCGCCCGCTACCGGGAGGAACTGCGCCGCGAGGAGGACCGGTTCGCCGCCATGCGGTCGGCGCTGCGCCGCACCGCCGAGCCGATCCTGGCCAGCGGCAGCACCGTCGTCCTCGGCGTGCTCACGCTGCTGCTGTCCGAGCAGGAGACCAACCGGGCGCTCGCCCTGGCCTGCGCCACCGGTGTGATCCTCGCCATGCTCTCCGCCCTGTTCGTGCTCCCCGCCGCGCTGCTGCTGTTCGGCCGGGGCCTGTTCTGGCCCTTCGTCCCCCGCGTCGGCAGTGCCGCCCGCGAGGGCCGGATCTGGGGCCGCCTCGGCGAGCTGGTGGTCCGCCGGCCGCTGCCGGTCGCCGCGCTCGCAGTCCTGCTGCTCGCCGGCCTCGCCCTCGGCGGCCTGGGCATCCGCACCGGGCTGTCCGAGACCGAGCAGTTCAGCGAGAAGCCCGAGGCGGTCGCCGGAGCCGAGACGCTCGCCCGGGCGTTCCCGGCCGGCAGCACCCAGCCGGTCGCGGTGCTCACCACCCCGCAGGCCGCCCAGGCGGTCCTCGCCGCGGCGAGCGGCGTCGACGGGGTCGCCTCGGCGCGGCCCGGCGCCGCCGGGGACCGGGTCGCCCAGATCGACGTGGTGCTCACCGCCGAGCCGGGCAGCGCCGCCTCCGACCGGGCCGTGGTGGCGCTGCGCGACGCCGTGTCCGCCGTACCGGACTCGGCACCGCCCGCCGTGGAGGGCGCGGACGCCCCCGACGGTGCCCTGGTCGGTGGCTCGGTCGCGGCCACCTACGACTCGAACGAGGCCAACACCAAGGACCTCCAGCTGATCCTGCCGCTCATCCTGCTGCTGGTCGGCGCGGTGCTGGTGCTGCTGCTGCGCGGGCTCCTGGCGCCGCTGCTGCTGGTGCTCACAGTCATCGGCTCGTTCTTCGCCAGCCTCGGCGCGGCCTGGTTGCTCTTCGACCACGTGCTGGACTTCCCGGCGCTGGACAGCGGGGTGCTGCTGCTCGCGTTCGTGTTCCTGGTGGCGCTCGGCGTCGACTACAACATCTTCCTGGTCACCCGGGCCCGGGAGGACGCGCGCCGCACCGGCACCCGCGACGGCATGCTGTCGGCGCTGCGGGTCACCGGCGGCGTGATCACCAGCGCGGGCATCCTGCTGGCCGCGGTGTTCGCGGTGCTCGGCGTGCTGCCGCTGATCACGCTCACCCAGATCGGCATCATCGTCTGCATCGGCGTGCTGCTGGACACGCTGCTGGTCCGTACCGTCCTGGTGCCGGCGCTGGCGTTCCTGCTCGGCGACCGGTTCTGGTGGCCCGGACGGATCACCCGGGACGCCGACGCGCCCGCCGCGACGCCGGCCGAGCCGGTCGCCGCGCGGGACTGACCAGACGGGCGGGGGCCGGCGCGTACGCCGGCCCCCGCCCGTCCGTCCGGTCGCTCAGAAGCTCAGGCACTCGCACTCGGTCATCAGCGCCCGCACGTTGCGCACGTACTGCGGGTTGGGGATGGTCAGCGGCTGATCCTCCCGCGCGACCGCGCCGTGCCCGTAGTTGTAGGCAGCGATCACGGCGTTGAGCAGGCAGGAGTTCAGCTCGGCGGTGCACAGCGAGGCGTCGAGCCGGTAGTCGGACTCGAAGTACATGTCGCCGATGTACTTGGTCAGCCAGGCCAGGTAGGTGCCGCCCAGATAGGCGTTGTCCCGGTAGGCGTCGATGTCGTACGACTGGCCGAAGCGCTGGTTCATCCACTCCGCCGTGGCCGGCATGACCTGCATCAGCCCGACCCCGCCGTCACAGGCGATGATGTTGGACTGCCACCCGCTCTCCTGCCAGGCGGTGGCCTTCAGCAGCGCCGACGGGATGCGGATGTCCGGCGCCGACGTCGGCCAGTACGTCCGCGCCGCCGCGTCGGCGAGCGCCGCCTTCACCTGACTCTGGCTGGCCTTGGTGCCCCGGTAGCTCGGCTTGCAGCCGTCGTCCACCGGCTTCGGCGGCGCCGGTGGCACCTGGGTCTCGGTCGGCGGCTTCGGCCGGGCCAGCGGCGCCGTGGTCGTGCGCGACGGCTTGGCCCGCGGCTTCGGTTTCGCCGACGCGCTCGGGCTGGGCCGGCCGCCCATCGCCGCGACCGCCGGTGGCTCCTCGCTCGGCGCGTCGGCGGGCGCCTCCTGCGGTTGCTCCGCCGGGGCCGCCGTGGGCAGGTCCGCAGCGACCTCCCGGACCGGCCGTTCCTCCTCGCCGCACGCCGTCAGCGTGGCCGCCGCGAGCAGCGCCACCACTGTCACGGCCCATCGGCCGAGTCCTCGCCGCATCGGACCTCCCCGTAGTCCCCCGTCGGCGCACCCTAGCAAGGATCGACGGGTCCGGGGGGTACCCGCGACGCGGACCGGCGGCGCCGGGGCCGGGGCGGCGACTCCCCCGCCACCGCGTCGGCCGGCCGTTCGCCGCGGTCCGCGCCGGCCGGTCGCTCGTCCCGGTCGGCCAGCCGGTCCCGGGTCGCCCACGCCACCACGAAGACGGTCGTCCACGCGAGGCCCAGCAGCACCGCCGTGACGGTGCCGCTCGCCGTACTGAAGCCCAGGTAGAGCCGCGCGCCGGTGACAGTGACCACCCCCGCCGACGCGGCCGTCCACACCGCCGCGCCCACCGGCCAGCGGGCCCCCCGCGACAGCAGCCAGGCGAGCGTGCCGAAACTCGCGGTCACCACCGCGTTCTGGGTCGGGAACAGGTCACCGGGGCGGTCCGGGCCACCCGGGCCGGTCAGGTCCGCGACGACGACGAGCAGCACCAGCGGCACGGCGGCGCCGACAGTGCCCAGCACGCCGAGCGGGTCGGCCCGCCACGACCGGCCCCGCCGCGCCACCACCGCGGCGACCAGGGCGACCGCGGCGATCAGCACCCAGCCGCGCAGCACCGACACCGCCAGCAGCGCCGTGTCGACCACCCCGGGGGTACGCCGGGCGGCGAACCAGTCGGCGACCAGCCCGTCGAGGACCCCGAGCCCGCTGTGCGCGACGACCGCCTCCAGCAGGACCGCCACGGCCAGCCCGGCGACGAACAGCAGCGCCAGTCCCAGCGCCAGGTTGATCAGCAGCGTCCAGGCCGGGCCGACCCGCATGGCGACCAGGAAGAACAGCACCCCGTACCGGGCCCGCACCCAGCGCAGCGGCGGCAACGCGGCGGCCCGCGCCGTGAGCGCGCGTACCGGGTCCGGGTTGCGCCCCAGCCAGCGGCCCGCGAGGACCACGGCGAGCAGGCACAGCAGCAGGGCCAGCACCGCGCCGGTGGCCCGGCCGAGCAGCTTCGACACCCGCTCGTACGACTCACCGGCCAGGTAGCCGGCCAGCACCGAGGCGCCGACCCAGCTCGCGACCCCGGCGAGGTTCCACGGCGCGAACCGCCGGTACGGCATCCCCGCCGACCCGGCCAGCCGGGGCGCCAGGGTGCGGGCGAACGCGATCCAGCGGGCCGCGAGGACGCCCCGGCCGCCGAGGCGCTCCAGCAGCGAGTCGGCGCGCCGCCACCGGTGCGCGCCGATCCGGGCACCCACGCCCGAGGCGCGCAGACGGGGGCCGTACCGGCGGCCCGCCCGCCACGCGAGTGTGTCTCCGATCACGGCGGCGGCGGTCATGGCCACCAGCACGGGCGCGAGGCGCAGCGTCCCCGCGTACGCTAGGAAGCCGACCAGAAGCAGGGTCGCCTCGCCGGGCATCAGCAGCCCGACGATCACCGCGGTCTCCGCCGCGACGATCGCCGCGGCGGCCACGTAGATCAGCAGGGGCGGCAGCTCCTGCAGCCAGCTCAGCAGGTCAGGCATCGGACACCCCGCACGGGTGTCAGCATGCCAGTCGCTGGAACGGTCGGCACAGCACTTTCGACGCAGATCCGGGTTGTCTCGGGGTGACCCCGAGGCGTGCCCCGGCAACCGCAGACAGGAGTATGGAGGGTATGCAGCTACGCACCGACCTCCGCAACGTCGCCATCATCGCCCACGTCGACCACGGCAAGACGACCCTGGTCGACGCCATGTTGCGGCAGGCCGGCGCCTACGGCGCCCGTGGTGAGACCACCGAGCGGGTCATGGACTCGATGGACCTCGAGCGCGAGAAGGGCATCACCATCCTCGCCAAGAACACCGGCGTGCGGTACCTGCCGGCGGACGGCTCGGAGGCCGTCACCATCAACATCATCGACACCCCCGGTCACGCCGACTTCGGCGGCGAGGTCGAGCGCGGCCTGACCATGGTCGACGGTGTCGTGCTGCTCGTCGACGCCAGCGAGGGTCCGCTCCCGCAGACCCGGTTCGTGCTCCGCAAGGCGCTGCGCGCCCGGCTGCCGATCATCCTGGTGATCAACAAGGTGGACCGTCCGGACGCCCGGATCAAGGAGGTCGTGGACGACACCTACGAGCTGTTCCTCGACCTGGACGCCGACGAGGAGCAGATCGACTTCCCGATCGTCTACGCCTGCGCCCGCGACGGCATCGCCTCGCTGACCCAGCCCGCCGACGGCGCGGTCCCGGACGACAGCAGCAGCCTGGAGCCGCTGTTCCGCACCCTGCTGGACACCATCCCCGCGCCCGCGTACGACGAGGGCGCGCCGCTGCAGGCGCACGTCACCAACCTCGACGCCTCGCCGTTCCTGGGCCGGCTCGCGCTGTGCCGGGTCCGCCAGGGCACGATCAGCAAGGGCCAGACCGTGGCCTGGTGCCGCACCGACGGCAGCACCCAGCGGGTACGCATCTCCGAGCTGCTGATGACCGAGGGCCTGGAGCGCAAGCCGGCCGAGTCCGCCGGGCCGGGCGACATCATCGCCGTCGCCGGCATCCCGGAGATCATGATCGGGGAGACGCTCGCCGACGCCGAGAACCCGGTGCCGCTGCCGCTGATCACCGTGGACGAGCCGGCCATCTCGATGACCATCGGCACCAACACCTCGCCGCTCGTCGGCCGGGTCAAGGGCGCCAAGGTCACCGCCCGGATGGTCAAGGACCGGCTCGACAAGGAGCTGATCGGCAACGTGTCGCTGCGGGTGCTGCCCACCGAGCGGCCGGACGCCTGGGAGGTGCAGGGCCGCGGCGAGCTGGCCCTGGCGATCCTGGTCGAGCAGATGCGCCGCGAGTCCTTCGAGCTGACCGTCGGCAAGCCGCAGGTCGTCACCAAGGAGATCGACGGCAAGACCTGCGAGCCGGTCGAGCGGCTGACCATCGACTCCCCGGAGGAGTACCTGGGTGCGATCACCCAGCTCCTGGCCACCCGCAAGGGCCGGATGGAGCAGCTGGTCAACCACGGCACCGGCTGGATCCGGATGGAGTGGCTGGTCCCGGCGCGCGGCCTGATCGGCTTCCGGACCGAGTTCCTCACCGAGACCCGCGGCACCGGCATCCTGCACCACGTCTTCGAGTCGTACGAGCCGTGGTTCGGCGAGCTGCGCACCCGCAACAACGGGTCGCTGGTCGCCGACCGGGCCGGGGCGGTCACCGCGTTCGCGATGACCAACCTCCAGGAGCGCGGCCAGCTCTTCGTCGAGCCGGGCACCGAGGTGTACGAGGGCATGATCGTCGGCGAGAACTCCCGCTCCGACGACATGGACGTCAACATCACCAAGGAGAAGAAGCTCACCAACATGCGCTCGTCGACGGCCGACGAGACCGAGAAGCTGATCCCGCCGCGCAAGCTGTCCCTGGAGCAGGCGCTGGAGTTCTGCCGCGAGGACGAGTGCGTCGAGGTCACCCCGGCCGCGGTGCGCATCCGCAAGGTGGTGCTGGACCAGACCCAGCGCGGCCGGATGGCCGCCCGCCGCAAGCACGCCGGCTGATCCACCAGCTCACCAGCCCCACCCGGAGCCCGGCCCGCCCTAGGCGGACCGGGCTCCCCCCGTCCCCACCGTCCCCACCGTTCCCCTCACCCGTCTCCGCCCGCCCCGCCGCTGCCCGCCGCCGGACGATCATGAGGTTGGCGGCAGTCAAGGAGATCAAATCCGCCGCCAACTTCATGATCGACGGGGTGGGCGCGAGGCGGCGAGGGCGAGGGTGGGGGTGGGGGTGGGGTCAGTGGGGTTTGGTGGCCTCCAGGGCCAGGACGTCGGGGATCGGGCCGGAGCCGGACTCGACCACCCGGGTCAGCCGCAGGCCGGCGGCCGCCACGGCGTCCAGCAGGCCGGCCAGGGGCAGATGCCACGCGCCCACCCGCGCCCGCACCCCGGTCGCGTTCCACGAGCGGACCGTGCGGTCCCGCGAGGCGTACCCGCCGTCGATCACGATCCGCTCCGGCTCGGACCGGTCGGCGAACGCGCCCACGAAGCACGGGTGCACCCCGACGTGCAGCAGCCGGCCGCCGGGCGCCAGCACCCGCGCCGCCTCGGCGACCGCCGCCGGATAGTCCGGCATGTCGGTGTGCGCGAGCACGCAGACCACCGCCGGTACGGCGCCGGTGGCGAGCGGCAACGCGGTCGCGTCGGCGCGGGCCACCGGCAGCCGGGCGCGGGCGTGGCGTAGCTGCCCGCCGGACAGGTCCACTCCCACCGGTGTCCACCCGAGACGCCGCAGCTCGGCCGCGTGCGCCCCGGTGCCGCAGCACAGGTCCACGCACCGCCCCGGGCCGTCACCGAGCAGGTCGGCCAGCACCGACCGGACCCGGTCCATGTAGACCGACGAGGTCTCGCTGGCGTACTCCTCGTACCAGTCGGCGATGTCGTCGTACAGCGGGGTCGTCATCTCCGCACGCTAGCCCCGCCCCCGTGGTCGCCGCTGCCCCGCGTACGCCCCGAAGATCGGCTACGGTGCGCACATGATCTGGGAGGACCTCGACGCGCACCTGGACCGGGTGCCCGGCACCGTCTCCGCGTACGTGGGCCGCCCCGGCGCGCGGCCCACGTGGACGCGGCGGGCCGACGCCACCCACTACGCGGCGAGCACGATGAAGCTCGCCGTGCTGGTGGCGCTGTTCCGCGCCGCCGAGGCCGGCCGGCTCGACCTGGACGCGCCGGTGCCGGTGCGCAACTCGTTCGACTCCGCGCTGCCGGGCGTGCCCCGGTTCGCCAACGACCGCGACTACGACAACGACGAGGCGGTCTGGGACCGCGTCGGCGGCGAGGCGCCACTGCGCTGGCTCGCCGAACGGATGATCATCCGGTCCAGCAACCTCGCCACGAACATCTGCATCGGCCAGGTGGGGCTGCCCGCGGTGGCGCAGGCGTGGGCGCTCGCCGGGGCGCGGCACAGCGTCACCGGCCGCGGCATCGAGGACTTCGCCGCCCGCGACTCCGGCATCGACAACCTGGTCACCGCCGCCGACCTGGCCGCCGTGCTCGGTGAGCTGGCGCTCGGCGCGACCCGGCCCGGCCGGCTCGCCTCGCCGGCCGGCTGCGCCGCCATGCTCGACGTGCTCGTCGCGCAGGAACACCGCGAGGACCTGGCCGCCGGGCTGCCCGACGGCACCCGGATCGCGCACAAGAACGGCTGGGTACGCGGCGTACGCCACGGCGCGGGAGTGGTGTTCCCGGACGACGCGCCGCCGTACACGATCGTCGTCTGCACCACCACCGACCTGGCCGACGGCGGCGCGGACGGCGACGAGGTCGAGGACGACGCCTGCCGGCTGATCGCGCACGTCTCCGAGCGGGTCTGGGCCGCCCGGCACGACCTGGCCGGCTGACCCGGCTACTCCAGCAGCCGCTCGCGCAGCGCGGCGCGGTCCGCGTCGGTCACCCCCAGACCGTCCCGCAGGTACGCGTCGAACGAGCCGTGCGCGCGGCGCACCTCGTCGTAGGCGGCGTCCAGGTATTCCGGGCGCACCTCCAGCAGCGGCCGGGCCACCGCCGGGTCCAGGTCCGGCCGGCGCTGGATCATCGCGGACAGCAGCACCTCGCGCAGGCTCTCGGTCAGCTCGTTGTGCACCAGGTAGTCGGCGCGGATCGCCTCATCCTCCACGCCCAGCGCGGTCAGCAGCACCACCGACAGCCAGCCGGTGCGGTCCTTGCCGGCCGAGCAGTGGAACAACAGCGGCAGGTTCGCGCCTTCGGCGGCCAGCCGCACCGCCGCACCGAACCCGGCCCGCGCCGACTCCCCGGTGACGAACCAGCGGTAGATCGCCGTCATCGCCCCCGGCATGCCCTCGCGGGCCAGCGCCGCGTACGCGTCCAGGTCGTGGCCCTGCAACACCGCCGAGACGTACGTGAACACCGGGTGTGCCGCGTCGTAGACCGGCAGGTGCACGGTGCGGGGCTCCCCGACCAGCCGGTCCGGCGGGGCCACCGCCTGCTCGTGGACGTCACGCAGGTCCACCACGCACGCCGGTCCCAGCTTGCCCAGCACCGGCAGGTCCTCGTCGGTGAGCCGGCCCAGCGCGGGCGTGCGGATGAGCTGCCCCGCCCGTACCCGCCGCCCGTCGGTCGTCGGCAGTCCACCCAGGTCACGCGCGTTCGGCGCGCCCACCAGCTCCCATTCCCGCCCGGCCATCGGCCCTCCCCTGCTCGCCGCCAGTTGGCTATAGGGTGCCCCACATGACGATCGCCGCGGTACGCACCCACCGTCTGTCGGCCCCCTTACACACCCCGTTCGTCACCGCGCTGCGCCGCACCACCACCGTGGACACCCTGGTCGTGGAGGTGGTCGACGGCGACGGCCGGTCCGGCTTCGGGGAGGCGCCGCAGGTCTGGCAGGTCACCGGCGCGTCGGTGGCGGGCGCCGAGGCGTGCGTACGCGAACTGCTCGCGCCGCTGCTGATCGGCCGCGACGCCGACGACCTCCAGGCCGCCTGTGCCCTGGTGCACCGCGCCGTGGTGGGCAACGAGTCGGCGAAGGCGGCGCTCGACGTGGCGCTGCACGACCTGGCCGCGCGGCGGCTCGGCGTACCCCTGGTGCGTCTGCTCGGTGGCACGGCGCTGCGCGTGCCGACCGACGTCACGCTGGCCGCCGGTGACGCGGTCGACCTGGCCGCGACGGCGGCGCGGCGCGGCGCCGAGGGGTTCACGGTGCTCAAGCTCAAGGTCGGCACGGACGCCCGCGGCGACCTGGACCGGGTCCGCGCGGTGCGCGCCGCGGTCGGCCCGGACGTACGGATCCGGCTGGACGCCAACCAGGGCTGGACGCCCCGGGAGGCGGTGCGGGTGATCCGCGCGATCGAGGACGCGGGGCTCGACGTGGAGCTGGTCGAGCAGCCGGTGCACCGCCGCGACCTGGACGGGCTGGCCTGGGTCAGCGACCGGGTGGACCTGCCGATCCTGGCCGACGAGTCGGTCTTCGACGTGCGCGACCTGGTCGAGGTGATCCGGCGGCGGGCCGCCGACATGGTCAACGTGAAGCTGGCCAAGTGCGGCGGCCTGCAACCGGCCCGCACGCTGCTCGACCTGGCCGCCGCGCACGGCATGGGCACCATCGTCGGCTCGATGATGGAGGGCCCGGTGGGGGTCGGCGCCGCGGCCAGCCTGGTCGCCGCCTACGGCACCACTGCCGTGTCGGACCTCGACGCCGCCTGGTGGCTGGCCTGGTCGCCGGTCAGCGGCGGCATCCGGTACGAGGGCGCGAGCGTGCTGCTGCCGGACGCGCCGGGCCTGGGAGTCACCGGACTGCGTGAAGCTAAAATTCAGACACATGCTTGAGCAACGTCAGAATTTTTCATATGGTCGCCCCGACGACCACCGCAGAGAGGGGTACGCGTGGCGCCTCAGCCCGGCCGCCGGGCCGTCGTACGGGTACCGGTGGCGACCCTCTGGACCGCGCCCGAGGCGGTACGTCCGATCGACTGCCCCGCCCTCGCCGGCTCCCCCGACGTGGCCGCCTGGATCGCGGGCATGGACCGCGACCAGCTCGTCGGCGACTGCGTCCTGACCCAGCTGCTGCTCGGCGAGCCGGTGCGCGTCACCGAGACCCGGCCGGACGGCTGGGTGCGGGTGGTGGCGCTGGGCCAGCCCGCGGCGAAGCTCGGTGCCGACGGCTACCCGGGGTGGCTGCGGGCCGCCCACCTGGCCGATCCGGCCGACGCCGACCCGTCCTCCCCTGATCCGACCGACGTCGGCCCGGCCGGCCCCGCTCTGTCCGGCCCCGCTTCGGCCGCACCGGCACCGGCCGGTGCTGGTCCGGCCGGTCCTGGTCCGGCCGGTTCCGGCTCGGCCGCCGACGCCCCGCTGACTGTCGACGTCGCCCACACCGCGTTGCGCGCCGAGCCGGACGGCGACGCGGCGCTCACCGGCGTGGTCCTCGGCACCCGGCTCACCCCGGCCGGCCCGCCGGTGGACGGCAGACGCCCGGTCCGCGTACCCGGGCGGGCCGACCCGCTCTGGGCCACGGAGGACGACCTGGTGCCGCTGCCCGCCGAGCGTCCCGAGGCCGAGCAGGTGCTCGCGGTCGCCGAACGGCTGCGTGACCTGGTCTACGTCTGGGGCGGCATGTCCACCGACGGCATCGACTGCTCCGGGCTGGTGCACCTGGCCTGGCGGCGGTACGGGATCACGCTGCCGCGCGACGCCGACGACCAGGCGGCGGCGACCTCGCGGGTGCCGCTGGACGCCGAACGCCCCGGCGACCTCTACTTCTTCGCCCGGCCCGGCCGGCGCATCCACCACGTCGGGATCGTGTCGGCAGAGCCGCGCGGCGGCCGGCGGCGGATGCTGCACGCCTGCTACCTGACCCGCCGGGTGGTCGAGGAGGAGCTGCCGGCCGACCGGACCGCCACCCTCGTCGGCGCCTACCGCGTCTGACCCCTGACACGCCGCGGGGCGCCCCCCGGGGATGGGAGCGCCCCTACGGTACGGGTGGGTCAGCGGCGGGCCTGGGCCAGTTCCCGGCGCCGGTCCCGGGACGACTTCGCCAGGCTGGCAGCGGTGGCCACGGCCAGGGTGCCGAGGATGACAGTGAGCGAGAGCCAGATCGGGATGTGCGGGGCCCACGCCACGTGCTCGCCGCCGTTGATGAACGGCAGGTTGTTCTCGGCCAGCGCCTCCAGCACCAGCTTCACGCCGATGAAGCCGAGCACCACCGCCAGGCCGTAGCTGAGGTAGATGAGCCGGTCCAGCAGGCCGCCGAGCAGGAAGTAGAGCTGCCGCAGTCCCATCAGCGCGAACACGTTGGCGGTGAAGACCAGGTACGGCTCCTGGGTGATGCCGAAGATCGCCGGGATCGAGTCCAGCGCGAAGATCAGGTCGGTGGTGCCGATCGCGATCATCACGATCAGCATCGGGGTGAACAGGCGCCGCCCGTGCTCGTGGGTGGTCATCCGCGCCCCGTCGTAGTCCCGGGACAGCGGGAGCGCCTTGCGGCTCCACCGGATCAGCAGGTTCTCGCTGAACTCGTCCTCGTCCGGCTCGCCCTGCCGGGCCAGGTTCACCGCGGTGTAGATGAGGAACGCGCCGAAGATGTAGAACACCCAGGAGAACTGGGAGATCAGCGCCGCGCCGGCCGCGATGAAACCACCACGCATGATCAGCGCCAGGATGATGCCGACGAGCAGCACCTTCTGCTGGTACTGCCGGGGCACCCCGAACCGGGCCATGATGATCACGAAGACGAAGAGGTTGTCCACCGAGAGGCTGTACTCGGTGAGCCAGCCCGTGTAGAACTCGCCTGCGACGCGGCCACCCGCGGTCAGCCAGAGCACCACGCCGAAGAGCAGGGCCAGGCCGACGTAGAAGCCCACCCACAGGCTGGACTCGCGGACGCTCGGCTCGTGCGGCCGCCGGCCGATGATGAACAGGTCGGCGAGCAGGACCGCGATCATCGCGATCAGCGTTACCGCCCACACCAATGCGGACACGTTCAAATCCATCCTCCGGCAGACACGCTGCGTCGGGCACACCGTACGCCGGGTGTGGTGCCGGGGTGCGTCGACGCTGACAGGGGTGACTGTCGGAGGTCTCTTCCGCCGGAGCCCGGGTGCCGGGTTCCGACCGACGGAGCCGGGTCGGGCCACCGGGGGTGCCGGCGCTCTTCCGTGCTGACGACTCCGTCGCGGGGGAATACTCCCCTCCTCGGCCGCCATTGTTCACCATCGCACCCAGGTGGCGCATCTCCGGGCCACCCGTCGATCTCTCGACGTGCTGCGGCTCACGTCGCGCGGCGCGTCCTAGGAGGCTAGCCATCCCTCGTGGGCGGCGCGCCGGGACGTCACCCGGGACGTACCGGCGGCGGGCCGGCATGGCAGGCTGCCTGCATGGTTCTTGAGGTCGCGCTGATCGATGTCACGCCCGGACACGAGGACGAGTTCGCCGCCGCCTACGCGCAGGCGCGGCCGATCCTCGCCGGCGCCGAAGGCTGCCGCTCCGTGCGGATGACCCGGGGCGTGGAGTCGCCCACCCGGTTCGTGCTGCTCGTCGAGTGGGACTCGGTGGAGGCGCACGACGTGAACTTCCGCCAGACCGAGCGGTTCGCGCAGTGGCGCGGGCTGATCGGCCCGCACTTCGCCGGCCCGCCGCTGGTCGAGCACTTCATCGACGTTCCGGCCTGAACTGTCGTACCCCTGCCGTAGCCTGCGCGCTGCGCGGCCACCGGTCCCGACGGGCATCGGGGGCGCCGGGCCCGGTGGTCGCGCCTCACCGGCGGCGGGCCGTGCGGCTCACTCCAGCTCGTGCGGATCGCGCGGCCGGGGCACCGGCGCCGCACCGAGCCGCCGGGCCACCAGCTCGGCGGAGGCGTCCGCCGGCAGCGCCGCCGCCAGCAGCCGCTCGATGACCCGCTCGTAGTGGGCCACATCCGCCTCGGCGACCAGCCGCAGGTCGGTGGTGAGCGTCTCCACCAGCACCGTGCGCGGGTCCTCCGGATCCGGGTAGGCGTAGTACGAGAACGGCGCCAGCGGGTGCGGCCCGCCGCCGCTCGACGCCGCGGAACGCAGCACCCGGACGGTGACGCGTGACCGTTCGCCGAGCGCGAGCAGATGCCGCATCTGGTCGCGCCACACGTCCGCGGGCAGGCCGTCCGGGTCGCAGACACGCTCGTCCAACAGTGCGGTGTAGTGCGGCGGGTCCGGCCGGATCAGCAGTTCCTGGCGTGCCACCCGGGCGCGCACGTCGGCCTCCACGTCCACCTCCCCGCCGAGTGCCGCACCGGCCGACACGCACAGGCGGGCGTACGCCGGGGTCTGGAGCAGGCCGGGCACGAGCACGCACTGGTACTCCACGATGCGCTCCGCGCCCGCCTCCAGCTCGGCGTACGCCCGCTGGCGCTCCCCCATCTCGCCGAGCGCCTTCGACCAGCCCCGGCCGGTGGCGGCGTCGCGGGCGATGACGATCAGCTCGTCGCGCTGCGGTGACGGCACCTCGTAGACGTCGAGCAGGTCGAGCACGTCGGCCAGGTCGGGCCGGCTCTGCCCCAGCTCGATGCGGGACAGCTTCGACGTGGACGCCCAGCCCAGCCGGGCGCAGACCTGTTCGAGTGTGAGCGACTCGCGACGACGCAGCCGGCGCAGCTCCACGCCGAGCCTCGCCCTCCGGACCACAGGACTTGCTGACAACGGCATGCACGCCTCCCGGGAGGGAGCGTACGCATCACCGTCACGCTCGGCAATACCTCGCCCACACAGCGCAACCGTACGGGCTGAGCGCTCAGGGGCGGTAGGTGCCGAACGACCACACCAGCCCGGCCAGGTCGCGGGCGGCGTAGTCACGGGAGCCGTAGTCGGTGTCGAACGGCGCCCGGACGATCTCCGCCCCGGCCGCCCGGGCCCGCTCGTGATGCGCGTCCACGTCGTCGAGCGCCACGTAGACGCGGTAGTCGTCGTCGGCGGGCCGGGACCGCGGCGCCGGGCCTGGGCCGAGCATCACCAGGTCGTCGCCGTACGCCAGCTCGGCGTGGCCGATCGTGCCGTCGGGGAGTTCGTGGGCCTCGCGCACCGTGAAGCCGAACGCGGAACAGAGGAAGTCGGCGGCGGCTCGCACGTCGGGATACCGCAGGACCGGATAGATGCTTCGCATGAACGTCAGTCTGCCGCCGGGGCGGTCAGGCCGGATTGGACGAATGCGATCCGGGTGCGGTCAGCGCGGCCGGAGTGGCGCCGGCGAACTCGCGGAACTCCCGGATCAGGTGCGACTGGTCGTAGTAGCCCCACCGGGCGGCCCGCTCCGCCCACCCGGCGTCGTCCGGCACGGCGGCGTCCGCGGTGAGCAGCGTCCGGCCCAGGCTCGCGTACGCCCGCTCGAAGCGCAGCAGGCGGGCGACGGTCTTCGGCGGCAGGCCGAACTCCCGCCGGAACCGGACCGACAGGTGGCGGCGGGACCAGCCCAGTTCCCCGGCGAGCGTGGTCACGCCGACCGCTCCCCCGCTGCCGTCCAGACGCCGCCAGGCCGCCGCCAGGTGCGGGTCCAGCGGCGCGGTCGCCGCCAGCCGTGCGGCCAGGGCGGCGTCGAGCCGGGCGAAGCGCTCCGGCCAGCCCGGCTCGCCGGCCAGCTCGTCGCGCAGCCGGGCCAGCCAGCCCGCCACCGCGTCGAGAGGCACCACCCGGTTGGTCAGCTCGGCCAGGGGCAGCCCGAGCAGGCGGCGTGCCGCCGGGGCGGTGAGCAGCACCTGCACCCCGGTGCCGGTTCCGGCCGTCCGGGTGGCGCACCAGCCGTCGAACGGGCCGGCCAGGAAGGCGTTGGCGGCGTACGCGCCCTCACCGGGGGCACGCGGGTCGGTCACGTCGAGGGGGTCGCCCCAGCCGAGGATCAGCACCACGAACGCGCCCGCCACCTCCCGGCGTACGAGCGGGACGGGCGCGTCCTCGCGGTAGCCGAGGTAGCGGTCCACCCACTGGCGCAGCCGCGGGTCGGGCCGCCCGATGACGGCCTCGGTCAGCATCGCGCCGCCTCGGCCGTCACGCCGGTCACCGGACCCCTGCGGCGTCCATCCCGCGCAGCTCCTTCTTGAGGTCGGCCACCTCGTCGCGGATCCGCGCGGCCAGCTCGAACTGCAGCTCGCGCGCGGCGGCGAGCATCTGGTCGTTGAGCTCCTGGATGAGGTTGGCCAGGTCGGCCCGGGCCATCCCCTCCCGCGACGGGGTGGCCGCGGCGCCCCGGCGGCTGCGGGTCTCCTTGACCGGCGCCTTGCCCCGCGACAACTGCCGCACGGCCCCGCCGACGTTGCTGTTCTCGGTGTCCTCCGCCTCGCGATAGATGTCGTCGAGGATGTCGTGGATCTTCTTGCGCAGCGGCTCCGGCTTGATGCCGTTCGCCTCGTTGTGCGCGATCTGCTTGGCCCGGCGCCGGTTGGTCTCGTCGATCGCGTCCGCCATCGACGGCGTGATCTTGTCGGCGTACATGTGGACCTGGCCGGAGACGTTACGGGCCGCGCGACCGATGGTCTGGATCAGCGACCGGCCGCTGCGCAGGAAGCCCTCCTTGTCGGCGTCGAGGATCGCCACGAGCGAGACCTCGGGCAGGTCGAGACCCTCCCGGAGCAGGTTGATGCCGACCAGCACGTCGTAGTCGCCCTTGCGCAGCTCGCGCAGCAGCTCGACACGGCGCAGGGTGTCGACCTCGGAGTGCAGGTAGCGCACCCGGATGCCGTTCTCCAGCAGGTAGTCGGAGAGGTCCTCGGCCATCTTCTTGGTGAGCGTGGTGACGAGCACCCGCTCGTCCCGCTCGGTACGCAGCTTGATCTCGTGCATGAGGTCGTCGATCTGCCCCTTGGTCGGCTTGACCACCACCTCGGGGTCGATCAGGCCGGTGGGCCGGATCACCTGCTCGACGAACTCGCCCTGCGCCTGCTCCAGCTCCCACGGGCCGGGGGTGGCGGAGAGGAAGACCATCTGGCCCACCCGCTCCAGGAACTCGTCGAAGCGCAGCGGCCGGTTGTCGGCGGCGCTGGGGAGCCGGAAGCCGTGGTCGATGAGCATCCGCTTGCGGGAGGCGTCGCCCTCGTACATGCCGCCGATCTGCGGGATGGTCACGTGCGACTCGTCGACCACCGTGAGGAAGTCGTCGGGGAAGTAGTCGAGCAGGCAGTGCGGCGGACTGCCCGGCAGCCGGCCGTCGATGTGCATGGAGTAGTTCTCGATGCCGGAGCAGAAGCCCACCTGGCGCATCATCTCGATGTCGTAGGTGGTGCGCATGCGCAGCCGCTGGGCCTCCAGCAGCTTGCCCTGCCGTTCCAGCTCGGCCAGCCGCTCGCCCAGCTCGGCCTCGATGTCGCGGATCGCCCGTTCCATCCGCTCGGGACCGGCGGCGTAGTGCGTGGCCGGGAAGATCATCAGGCTGTCGACCTCGCGGACCACGTCACCGGTCAGCGGGTTGAGGTAGTAGAGCTTCTCGATCTCGTCACCGAACAGCTCGATCCGGACCGCCAGCTCCTCGTACGCCGGGATGATCTCCAGCGTGTCGCCGCGGACCCGGAAGGTGCCGCGCTGGAAGGCCATGTCGTTGCGCGCGTATTGAATGTCGACCAGCCGGCGCAGCAGCTGGTCACGGTCCAGCTCCTGCCCGACCTTGACCCGCACGGCCCGGTCGAGGTATTCCTCCGGCGTGCCCAGGCCGTAGATCGCCGAGACGGTGGCGACCACGATGACGTCCCGCCGGGTGAGCAGCGACATCGTGGCCGAGTGCCGCAGCCGCTCCACCTCCTCGTTGATCGAGGAGTCCTTCTCGATGTAGGTGTCGGTCTGCGGGATGTAGGCCTCGGGCTGGTAGTAGTCGTAGTAGGAGACGAAGTATTCGACCGCGTTGTGCGGCATCAGCTCGCCGAACTCCTTCGCGAGCTGGGCGGCGAGGGTCTTGTTGGGGGCGAGCACCAGGGTCGGCCGCTGGAGCCGCTCGACCAGCCACGCCGTGGTGGCGCTCTTGCCCGTGCCGGTCGCGCCGAGCAGCACCGTGTTGCGGTCGCCGCGCCGCACGCGACGCTCAAGCTCGTCGATGGCAGCCGGCTGGTCACCGGCCGGCTGGAACTCACTGACGACCTGGAAGCGGCCGTCGAGCCGGGGAATGTCGAGCGCCATGACACCAACCGTACGCCCGCGGTCCGACACTTCCGGCCACGACCACCGACCGTCCCTGATCGGCTTCGATATTCCCATTGTGTGGCTCATCTCACCGGTCTACCCTCGTACCGTAGGCCGCTCGCGGCGGCCGACCGGGCCGGTGATCGCCCCTCGCGGGCCGGTCGCCCCCGGCGCCAGGGCCGCAGCACCCGGGACGACCGGCGTGCGCGCCGACGGTGGTCGCGCGCAGCGCTGACCGGCCGCCGCGAGCGCCCCTGCTCGTCACCGAACCCCCGCTCTCGCGTTCTCCACTCGTGGGGACCTCTCCCGACCGCCGGCCGCGACGCGAGCCCGGCACGCCCCCGCCCGCCGACGAGCCGGGCCGCCAGCGCGGCGTGAGCCGCCCGCACCGGCTCTCCGCACGTGGCGACGGCGACCAGGCCGTACCCCGGGAACCGGGTCGCGGCCACCGCCGCGGCCGCACCGGCGCACCGACCCGGCCCGCCACCGTGGCCGGCCGGCGCCGCCGCGCCGACCCGCTCGCCGGCCGCCGTCCCACACTCACCACCCGGCCGGGCGGCGACCCGGAACTGGACGGCGCCGACGACCCGCCGGACGGGCCGGACCGGCGCCGGATCGCGCTCGCCGCGCTCGTGGCAGCCGCCGCGCTCTCCGCCGCGACGCTCGTCGCCGGGCTGCTGACCTGGGTACCCGGCCGCGGCGACGACACCGGGACGGCACGCCCGCTCACCGCCGCCGAGGCCGACCGGGTGGCCGCGCTGCGGGTCACCAACCTGCGCGACGTACGCGCCGGCGTCCGGGTCACGGTCGGCGCCGGCGGCGCCCGTACCGAACTGGTCGGCTGGGTCGACTGGGCCCGCCCCCTGGTCTATCTGGACGTCGGCGGCCCGGGCGCGGGCGACGACCGGGGCCTGGTCCAGGCCACCGCGTCCGCGCTGCTGGTGCGGCCCGACCCCGGCGCGCTGCCCACCCCGGCCCGGCCCCCGCTGGTGCCGCCGGCGGACCGGTGGCGGATGCGGTCCCCGGCCGGCGGGCACAGCCTCGGCGCGGTACGCGACCTGCTGATCGGGCTCGGCGCCGACCGGGTCGACAGGCCCGCCGCGGACGGCCGGTGGCTACGCGCCGACCGGGTCGGCGGCATCCCGGTGGACGTGCTCCAGGCACCCCTCGCACCGCCTGGTGACCCGCGGCCGACGCTGTGGGTGGACGCCGACGCCCGGCTGCACCGGCTCACCGGCCGGCTGGCCGACGGCACACCCGTCACCGTCGACCTGACCCGCGCCGACCGGCCCACACTGCATCCGGTGGACGCCCTCGGCGGCCGGCCCGGGCAGCCCCGGGCGCTCACCGACGACGAAATCGCCCGGCTGGCCGCGCTGCCCGCCCGGCTCCGGGCACTGCGCGGCGCGGCGGTGACGGTGGCCGCTCCGCTCGCCCCGTCGGCGAACCTGCGGGCCACCGGCACGGTGGACTGGACGAGCCCGTCGGCGTACCTCGCGGTGACCGAGGAGGGCAGCGGCAGGCGTACCCTCCGGTGGGTCCGGCCGGGACGGGTGGCCGAGGTGCAGCGATCCCCCGACGGGCCCGCCACTCCCCCGGCACCGGTGCTGGCCGCGCTGCTCGCGGCCCCCGCGCGCCCGCCCGGCGACGACCTGGACCGGCTGCTCGACGCGGCGCTGCGGGCGGCCCGGCGCGCGCCCGCCGGTGACACCGTCCGGGTCCGGGAGGACCGGCTGGGCGACCGGACGGTCGACGTGTTCGAGGTGCCGGGCGGCAGACGCCTGTGGCTGGACCGGGGCGGTGTGCCGCACCGGATGGAACTGCGGACCGGGCCGGGCGTGTGGATCCGGCTGGACCTCACGCCGGGCCGTGCGGCGGGCAGCGGCGGATCGTCGGCCTCGACGTCGCGCTGAACCGGCGCGGCCTCCGCGGTCCGCCGAACCGGCGCCGCCGGGACGGCCCGGTCAGGGCCGCCAGCCGGTCTGCGCGGCCCACTCCTCGGCACGCAGGTGCTCCTCGTCGAACCAGGGATCGGTCACCGTGCCCCAGGCGGCGTGCTCCGGCGCGGCGGCCGCCAGCTCCCGCTTCACCTGGAGGTAGTCGGCCCGCCGCGCCGGGTCGGCGCGCAGGTGGTCGCGCATCAGCAGCGCGTACCGCCAGCCGGGCGAACCGGCCTCCCGCAGGTGCAGGCGCACCGGACGCGCCGGGTCCGCGCCGCCGTGCAGCCGCTTGGCCCAGCGCACCGGCTCCGGCTGTCGCGGGGCGTCCCACCACTCGCCCGGCAGCCGCGGGAAACCCGCCTCGGCCAGCCGCTGCGCGAGCGGCCCGTCCGCCTCGTTCAGCGAGGACACAGTCACCTGGATGTCGATCACGTCCGGCGCGGCGAGTCCCGGCACGGCGGTGGAGCCGACGTGGTCGACCCGGATCTCACCGCCGGCCGCGTGGCGGATCCGGGCGGCCAGCCGGGCGTACTGCTCGGGCCAGGTCGGGTCCGGTCCGGCGAGCGCCGTCGGGTCGGGCGGGACGGCGCGGCGTTCGCGGACGTTGCGCTCGTAGGGCGACAGGCGGTCCCGCCAGAGGGCGTCCACGGCGGCGTGCAGGTCGGTGAGCGTGCCGTCGTTGGTCAGGAGCACGTCGGCGATCGCACGGCGGGTGGCGTCGTCGGCCTGTGCGGCGATGCGCCGCTGCGCCTCCGCCGGGGCCATGCCCCGGTCGCGGGTCAGCCGGGCCATCCGGGTCGGCACGGCCGTCTGCACCACGACCACCAGGTGGTACGTCGGCGCGAGTCCCACCTCGGCCAGCAGCGGTACGTCGTTCACCACGATCGCGGCGGCGGGGGCGGCGGCGGCCAGCTCGGCGCTGCGCGCGCGTACCCGGGGGTGGGTGATCCCTTCGAGCGTGCGGCGGGCGGCCTCGTCGCCGAAGACCAGCGCGCCGAGGGCGGCCCGGTCCAGCGCCCCGTCGGCGTCCAGGACCTTCTCGGAGAAGGCGGCGACGACCTCGGCCAGCCCGTCGGTGCCGGGCGCGACGATCTCGCGGGCGATGCGGTCCGAGTCGACGATCACCGCGCCCAGCGTGGCGAGCCGGCTCGCCACCGCGCTCTTGCCCGATCCGATTCCGCCGGTCAGCCCCACCTTCAGCACCCGGACAGTCAACCGGATCTGCCGTCCGCATGCCAAACCCTTCCGGCGTACGACGCGGGCCCCGCCCCCGGCGCTCCGCTGGTGCGGAACGCGGGGACGGGGCCCGTCGTCAGAGGCAGTCGCGGGTTCGTCCGGTGGGACGAACAGGCGTCAGCGTCCGGTCACTTGCCGCCGGCGAGCTTCTCCCGCAGCGCGGCGAGCGCCTCGTCGGTCGCGAGCGTGCCGGCCGGCTCCTCGGCCTGACGGCTCGGGGCCGAGGTCGAGGTGGTGGTGCCGGTGGTGGCCGGAGCCGGGTTGGCGGCGGCCTCGGCGTCGGCGGCGCGGGAGGTCTGCACCTGCTTGGTGTGGGCCTCCCAGCGCTGACGCGCCTCGGCGTACTGCTGCTCCCAGGTCTCGCGCTGCTTGTCGTAGCCCTCGAGCCACTCGCCCGTCTCCGGGTCGAAGCCCTCCGGGTAGATGTAGTTGCCCTGGTCGTCGTACGTCGCGGCCATGCCGTAGAGGGTCGGGTCGAAGTGCTCCTCGCCCTCGACGAAGCCCTCGTTGGCCTGCTTGAGCGACAGCGAGATCCGGCGGCGCTCCAGGTCGATGTCGATGACCTTGACCATGACCTCGGAGCCGACCTGCACGACCTGCTCCGGGATCTCCACGTGGCGCTCGGCCAGCTCGGAGATGTGGACCAGGCCCTCGATGCCGTCGTCCACGCGGACGAACGCACCGAACGGCACCAGCTTGGTGACCTTACCCGGCACGATCTGCTGGATCGCGTGGGTGCGGGCGAACTGACGCCACGGGTCCTCCTGCGTCGCCTTCAGCGACAGCGAGACCCGCTCGCGGTCCAGGTCGACGTCCAGGACCTCGACCTCGACCTCCTGGCCCACCTCGACGACCTCGGACGGGTGGTCGATGTGCTTCCAGGACAGCTCGGAGACGTGCACGAGGCCGTCCACGCCGCCCAGGTCGACGAACGCGCCGAAGTTGACGATCGAGGAGACGACGCCCTTGCGGACCTGCCCCTTCTGGAGCTTGTTGAGGAACTCGGTGCGCACCTCGGACTGCGTCTGCTCCAGCCAGGCACGGCGGGACAGGACCACGTTGTTACGGTTCTTGTCCAGCTCGATGATCTTGGCTTCGAGCTCGCGGCCGACGTACGGCTGCAGGTCACGCACACGCCGCATCTCGACGAGCGACGCGGGCAGGAAGCCACGCAGGCCGATGTCGAGGATGAGACCACCCTTGACGACCTCGATGACCGAACCGCGGACGACGCCGTCCTCGTCCTTGATCTTCTCGATCGTGCCCCAGGCCCGCTCGTACTGCGCCCGCTTCTTGGAGAGGATCAGCCGACCCTCCTTGTCCTCCTTCTGGAGGACGAGGGCCTCGATGTGGTCACCCACCGAAACGACCTCGGCCGGGTCCACGTCGTGCTTGATCGACAACTCCCGAGAGGGGATGACACCCTCGGTCTTGTAGCCGATGTCGAGCAGGACCTCGTCCCGATCGACCTTGACGACGGTGCCTTCGACAATGTCGCCGTCGTTGAAGTACTTGATGGTCTCGTCGATCGCGGCGAGGAAAGCTTCCTCAGAGCCGAGGTCGTCGTGGGTGACCTTGTTGGCGCTCGAGGTGGCCTCGATGCTGCTCGTCATGTGGGCGGTTGCTCCGGTCGGATGGGTTGTCACAGCGGGCATGGGTGTCGCGGTGACTCTGCCGCGCCAACGGATCCGTCGCCGGGCACACCGAACGATCGACGCGAGAAGATCATTAGTGGCTCCGGTGACCGCGCACCTGCTCCCTGCCGAGGCACACGATCCGCGAGCGCATCGTCTAGCCTACCCGCTGCATTACCACAGCGTGCAAGCCCTCCCGGGTCCGCGCGAACTCATCCGCTGCGAAAGCGGAGATTTTGCGCGGTAAGGTGCCACAGCTGTCTCGTCCGTCACATCCGCCCCAGCCACCACCCCACCGCACCGGGTCCGGGCCGCCGGACCTAGCGTGAACCCGTGGACGACGACAGGGTGACCCGCCGACGGGTCGACGCCGGGGAGATCCGCCGCGCGAACCGCGGATGGTGGGACACCGACGCCGACACGTACCAGGCCGAGCACGGCGCGTTCCTCGGCGACGCCGACTTCGTCTGGTGCCCGGAAGGGCTGCGCGAGGCCGACGCCCGGCTGCTCGGCGACGTCGCCGGGCGGCGGATCCTCGAACTCGGCGCCGGGGCGGCCGCCGCCGCCCGCTGGCTCGCCGCCCAGGGCGCCCGGCCGGTCGCGCTGGACCTGTCCGCCGGCATGTTGCGGCACGCCGCCGAGGCCGCCGGGCGCACCGGGGTACGCGTGCCGCTGGTGCAGGCCGACGCGCTCGCCCTGCCGTTCGCCGACGCGGCGTTCGACACCGTCTGCACCGCGTTCGGCGCGATCCCGTTCGTGGACGACTCGGCGGCCGCGATGCGCGAGGTGGCCCGGGTGCTGCGCCCCGGCGGCCGATGGGTCTTCTCGGTCACCCACCCGATGCGCTGGATCTTCCTGGACGACCCGGGCGAGGGCGGGCTGACCGCCGTGCACTCGTACTTCGACCGCTCCCCCTACGTCGAGCAGGACGAGCACGGGGTGGCCACGTACGTCGAGCAGCACCGCACCCTGGGCGACCGGATCCGGGAGCTGGTCGGCGCCGGGTTCCGCCTGCTGGACCTGGTGGAGCCGGAGTGGCCGGCCGGGCACGAGGGGATCTGGGGGCAGTGGAGCCCGCTGCGCGGGCGGCTGTTCCCCGGCACCGCGATCTTCGTCGCGGAGAAGCCGGCGGACTGAGCGCGTCGCACGTCCGGTGCGACACGGGCTCCGGCACCCGGCGGTACGCTCGCCGCATGAGCGCCGAGCCCATCCCGGCGTCACCTGGCCCCTGGTGTCCGGACCCGATGCGGCAGCAGCGTGCGGACTACACGCTGGAGGATCTGCTCACCCTGCCGGACGACGCCCCCCGCGTCGAACTCGTCGACGGAGTCATCCAGGCGACACCCTCCCCCACCCTGGGCCACCAGACAATCTCCAGCCTGCTGTGGCTCTGGCTTCGATCGCACGCACCGGTTCACCTGCGGGCGTCCCAAGCCGTCGGGGTCGGGCTCAGCCCCAACACCAGCCGCCAACCGGACGTCCTGCTCCACCACGCCGGGCTGCCGAGCGACAGGTCCCTCCTGCGACCGGCGGACGTCGTCCTGGCCGTCGAGATCGTCTCCCCCGGCACCCGGCGGGTCGACCGGTTCGCCAAGCCGGGCGAGTACGCCGCCGCGGGGATCCCGTTCTACTGGCGGATCGAGCAGGATCCGGTGCACCTCTACGCGTACCGGCTCGGTGACCGGATCGGCCCCGGCGGCGAGCGGCAGTACGAGCTGGTGGACGACAGCAGCGAGGTGATCGAGCTGTCCGAGCCCTTCGCGATCAAGCTGCCGATCGCGGAGATCCGGCCCTGACCACGCCGTTACTCGGTACCCGCCGCGGGTAACCGGGCGGCATGGCCGAGAACGAGTTCCGCGCCGGCGACCACGTCTCCTGGGCCAGCCACAGCGGCCGGGCGTACGGCGTCGTCAAGGAGAAACTGACCGAGCGCACCCACGTACGCGGGCACACGGTGAACGCCTCGCCCGAGCAACCGCAGTACCGGATCACCAACGACGACTCGGGCCGCGACGTGGCCCACCGCCCGGAGGTGCTGCGCCATGAGTCGCGCTGAGGACCCGCAGCAGACGTACCGGGAGTTCACCGACGCGGTGAACATGAAGCCGGGCGAGCTGTCCCGCTGGCTGGAGAGCGAGGAGTCCAAGCACGTCGGCTGGCACAAGAAGGGCACCCAGGGCGGCGAGTCGGTCGGCCACGACTCCGGCCGGCGCATCGTCGACCTGCTGCGCCGCAAGCGCGCCGACCTCACCGCCGCCGACTACAAGCACATGCGCAAGGTGATCGGGTACGTCCACCGCCACCTGGCGCAGCGGCCCGCAGGCGACGTCCGGGACACCAGGTGGCGCTGGTCGCTGATGAACTGGGGTCACGACCCGCTCAAGGGCTGAGCCGCCCGGTCCGTTAGCCGCGCGTTGGTACCGTGCCGGCGATGACGACAGACGTCCCGACCGCCGGCCGTCATCCCCGCGCCGGGCGGGTGGTCCTCGTGGCGGGCCTCGGGCTCGTCGCCGTCGCGGCGCTCCTCCTGGTGGTGACCGGGAACACCGGCATCCGGTACAGCGCCGACCACGACGGCACCGTACCGATGTGGAGCCGGTGGATACCGGCGCTGGCCGGGATCGCGCTGATCCGGCTGATCCCGCCCGCACCCGACCCGAGATGGCCGGACCCGGTCGCGCCCTACCGCGAGGCGGTGCCGCTGCTGCTGGCCGGGATCGCGTTCGCCGCCGTCATGCCGCTGCTGGGCGGCGAACCCGCGTACACCGTGTTGAAGCTGGCGCTGCTGCTCGGCGTACCCACCGTGGTGTTCCTGGTCGCGCGCCGGTGGCCGCCGCGGTGGCGGCCGGGCCCGGCCCCGGCGGACGCCGCCCACCGGTGGGGTCCGGCGCTGCCGGTGGCGGTGTGGCTGGTGCTCAGTTACGCGACGCCGCTGGCCGTGCCGGCGAGCGACTGGGGGCGGACCGTCAAGCCGGTCGAGCTGGCCGTCACGCTGCTGGTGGCCTTCGCGGTGAACGCGCTGCTGGAGGAGGTCTTCTACCGGCGGTGGCTGCAGACCCGATGGGAGTCGCTGCTGGGACGCTGGCCGGCGATCGTGCTCGCGTCGCTGGTGTGGGCGGCCTGGCACGTGGCCATCCAGGGCAGCGGCCGGCCCGCCGTCGACCTGGCGTCGGTGATCGTGAACCAGGGGGTCGCCGGGCTGTTCCTCGGCTACCTGTGGTCGCGGTACCGCCGGATGTGGCCGCTGCTCGTGGTGCACGGCGCGGTCAACGCGATGCCCGTCCTGCTCGGCCTCTGACTTGACCCTGCCGCCGGCGGCACTGTCGGACGATGCCGGCATGGAACGCCGCACGCCACGCGTCGCCGTGGTCACCGGTGCGGGCACCGGCATCGGCCGGGCCACCGCACATGCCTTCGCCACCGCCGGGTACGCCGTCGTCGCGGTCGGACGGCGCGCCGCGCCGCTGTCGGACACCGCCGCCGGCTGGCCGGACATCACCCCGCTGACCGCCGACGTCACCGCGCCCGACGGTCCCGGCCGGATCGTCGGCGCCGCGCTCGACCGGTACGGCCGCCTGGACGTCCTGGTCAACAACGCCGGAGTGGCCGGCGGCGGGCCGCTGGCGGACCTGGACGAGGACGCCGCCCGGCGGCAACTGGAGACGAACCTCCTCGCACCCGTTCGGCTGGCGCACGCCGCCGTCGAGGCGCTCGCCGCGACACGCGGCGTGCTGGTCAACGTCACCACGTCCGTCGGCCTGCGCGCCTGGCCGGGCAGTTCGGTGTACGCGGCCGGCAAGGCCGCGCTGGACTCGCTGACCCGCAGCTGGGCGGTGGAACTCGCGCCGCGCGGCGTCCGGGTGGTGGCCGTGGCGCCCGGCGCGATCGACACCCCGATCGGCGTGCACAGTGGCCTGTCCCCCGAACGGCGGGCGGCGGTGCGGGACTGGCAACTCGCGCACACCCCGGCGGGCCGGATCGGCCGCCCGGAGGACGTAGCCTGGGCGATCCGGCGGCTCTGCGAGCCGGAGGCGGGCTTCGTCACCGGCGTGGTGCTGCCGGTGGACGGGGGCGCGGTGGTCGCGTGAGAGGACGGTGACGGCGGTGCGGATCGGCGCGGTGGCGAAGGCGACGGGCTGCACGCCGCGTGCCCTGCGGCACTACGAGGAACACGGTCTCATCGCCTCGGCCCGGGCGGCGAACGGCTACCGCGAGTACGACGACGCGGTGGTCACCCGGGTCCGCAACATCCGTCACCTGCTCGACGCCGGGCTGACGCTCGACGACGTGCGGGTCTTCCTGCCCTGCCTGGACGGGGACGTGGCGTCCGCGCCGCCGTCTCCGGCCGGGCTGCGGGTCGGCCGGGAGCGGCTGGCCGTGCTGGACGCCCGGATCGCCGCCCAGGTGGCCGTCCGCGACCGCCTGGCCGCCGCCCTCCAGGCTGCCGCCCCTGCGCCCCCGCCCCTCCTCTCGCCGCCGCCTCCTCGTGTGCGGGACGGGTGAGCGGGCGGGTGGTGGCCGGCGCGGGTGGGGCGGCGGTGGGGTCAGTGGTCGGCGCTGTTCCAGTCGTGGCCCTCGCCCACCGACACCTCCAGCGGCACCGACAGCGGGTACGCCTCACCCATCTGCTTGCGCACCAACGCCTCCAGCGTCTCGCGCTCGCCCGGGGCGACCTCGAAGACCAGCTCGTCGTGCACCTGCAGCAGCATCCGGGACCGCAGCCCGGCGTCGCGCAGCGCGCTGTCAACGTGCAGCATCGCGACCTTGATGATGTCGGCCGCCGAACCCTGGATCGGGGCGTTGAGCGCCATCCGCTCGGCCATCTCGCGGCGCTGCCGGTTGTCGCTGACCAGGTCGGGCAGGTAGCGGCGGCGGCCCAGGATGGTGGAGGTGTAGCCGTCCTGGCGGGCGCGGGCCACCACCTCCTGGAGGTAGTCGCGGACCCCGCCGAACCCGGCGAAGTAGTTCTCCATCAGCCCGCGCGCCTCCTCGGCGCTGATGCCGAGCTGCTGGGACAGGCCGAACGCGCTGAGCCCGTACGCCAGGCCGTAGTTCATGGCCTTGATCTTGCGGCGCTGGTCGGCGGTCACGTCGCCGACCTCAACAGTGAAGACCGAGGACGCGGTGGCGGCGTGGAAGTCGTGCCCGGAGTTGAACGCCTCGATCAGCGCGTCGTCCGAGGACAGATGCGCCATGATCCGCATCTCGATCTGGCTGTAGTCGGCGGTGAGCAGGCACTCGTAGCCCTCGCCGACCACGAACGCGCGCCGGATCCGCCGCCCCTCCTCGGTGCGGATCGGGATGTTCTGCAGGTTCGGCTCGGTGGAGGACAGCCGCCCGGTCGCCGCCACGGTCTGGTTGAACGTGGTGTGGATGCGGCCGTCGTCGGAGACGGACTTGAGCAGCCCGTCGACAGTCGACTTGAGCTTCGCGACGTCACGATGCCGCAGCAGGTGGTGCAGAAGCGGGTGCTCGGTCTGCGCGAACAGCCACTGGAGCGCGTCGGCGTCGGTGGTGTAGCCGGTCTTGATCCGCTTGGTCTTGGGCAGGCCCAGCTCGGTGAAGAGGATCTCCTGCAACTGCTTCGGCGACCCGAGGTTGAACTCCCGGCCGACCACCTCGTACGCGCCCTGGGCGGCGGCCTTCACCTCGGCGGCGAAGTGCGCCTCCAGCTCGGAGAGGTAGTCGGTGTCGGCGGCGATGCCGGTGCGCTCCATGGTGGCGAGCACCCGCATCAGCGGCAGCTCCACGCCGGCCATCAGCCGGGCCGACTGCTCGCCGTCGCGGGACAGCTCGGCGTCGATCGCGTCGGCCAGGTCGAGCGTGGCGCGGGCCTGGAGCATGAGGTTCTGCTCGGCCACGCCCTCGTCGCCGAGCCCGTCGAGAGTGAGCTGACCGGTCTCCGGCGCGTCGACGCGCAGCTCCCGGTGCAGGTAGCGCAGCGCCAGGTCGGTCAGGTCGTAGGAGCGCTGGTCGGGGCGGGCCAGGTAGGCGGCGATCTGCGTGTCGCGGGCGATGCCGTGCAGCTCCCAGCCGTGCGCGGCGAACGCCAGCACCGCCGGCTTGCTGTCGTGCAGCACCTTCGGGCGCTCCGCGTCGGCCAGCCACCCGGCCAGCGCGGCCTCGTCGTCGGCGTCCAGCCGGCTCGGGTCGAACCAGGCGCCCGCGCCGGCGGCGGTGGCCAGCGCCATCGCGGTGACCGTGGCGGTGTGCCGGCGGTTGGGGCCGGTGTCGAGCGTGACCGCCAGGCCGACCGGTGCGCCCGCCGGGGCGTGCGTGCCGAGCCAGCCCGCGAGCGCGCCCGGCTCGGTGAGCACCTCGCCTGCGAGATCGAAGCCCGCCTCGGCCTCCGGCTCGACCGCTTCCAGGTATTGGTAGAGCCGGTCACGCAGGATGCGGAACTGAAGCGTGTCGAAGACCTGGTGCACCGCTTCGCGGTCCCAGCCCTGCCAGCGGGCGTCCTCGGGGCGGACCGGCAGCTCCAGGTCGGAGACCAGGCAGTTGATCTCGTAGTTGCGGATCACGTCGGCCAGCCGCTCGCGCAGGCTGTCGCCGGCCTTGCCCTTGATCTCGTCGGCGCGGGCCACCACGCCCTCGACGCCGCCGTACAGGTTGATCCACTTGGCGGCGGTCTTCGGGCCGACGCCGGGCACGCCCGGCAGGTTGTCGCTGGTCTCGCCGACCAGCGCGGCCAGGTCGCGGTAGCGGTCCGGGGTGACGCCGTACTTCGCCTCGACCGCGGCCGGGTCCATCCGGGCCAGGTCGGAGACGCCCTTGCGCGGGTAGAGCACCGTCACCCGCTCGCCGACGAGCTGGAACGCGTCCCGGTCGCCGGTGGTGATCAGCACGTCCATGCCCTGGTCGCGGGCCTGGCAGGCGAGCGTGGCGATGACGTCGTCGGCCTCGTAGCCCTCCTTCTCGACCACCGGCACGCGCAGCGCGGCGAGGACCTCCTTGACCAGGCTGACCTGGCCCTTGAAGTCGGTCGGGGTCTCGCTGCGGCCGGCCTTGTACTCCGCGTACCTGTCGGTGCGGAAGGAGCGGCGGGAGACGTCGAACGCCACGACGATGTGCGTCGGCTGCTCGTCGCGCAGCACGTTGATCAGCATCGAGGTGAAGCCGTAGACGGCGTTCGTCGGCTGCCCCGTGGTGGTGGAGAAGTTCTCCACAGGCAGGGCGAAGAACGCCCGATATGCCAGGGAATGTCCGTCGACGAGGAGCAGGCGCGGCGTCGTAGCTGTCACGGCTGCGACTCTAGTCCGTACGCCCGACAACCTCGTGCAGCACGGCTGGTAGAGAGCCTAAGCAGGTCAACCAGTCTCACCACCGACCGCGCTTGCCTCCACAACCGCAGGTGCGCATTACTTCAAAGGGACGAGTTCAGAACCACCAAAATGGGCGAATGACTTCCGCCAGCAATTATCACGGATAAGGAGATATGTCAATGCTTGATAATATTCAATGCGCAAATTAGCTAACGTTCATGAAGGTCAAGATTGCGGCCACAGCGGCCACTGCAGCGCTCGCAGCTACCGGCCTGATGGGTGTCACTACTGAAAGCGCGTCCGCCGATCCGGGACATTGTTGGGTGTCAGGGGCGATCGCAGATGCCAACCCATACGCCCTTTACCAGATCCGGAACAAGTGCGGAAGCTCCATCCGAGTCCGAATCGTCTGGCAGTACGAGACCACAGGAGCGACACGAAAGGGTTCCTGTAAAACGATTCCGGCCTATGGTGACGCATGGTGGAGCGACACCTGGGCCTTCCGGTACTTCTGGGCAGAAAACTGCTAACTAGGCATTGGAGACGACTCCAGGAGGGAATAGGCAATTGGGGAACGGCAAGGCTGTAATAGCGGCCGCCGCAATGACGGCATCGCTCATCGCCATTCCAATGGGCGCAAGCCCGGCAAAAGCTGATCCTGGCACCTGCGGGATCCGCCATGACTTCGGCACCAGCCAGGACGGCATCTATCAGTACATAGTACGTAACCAGTGCTCGCGCGTCGTCAATATGAAGATCCGCACCCAGGGGCACTGGCTATATTGCAAACCCGTGCCCGCCAACGGCTACGCTGGATGGGTGAGCATCTATTTCGACAATAATTGGATCATCGGCTACTGCTGATCGGTGCAGGCAGGTACTCCGGATTTCACCGGCGCGGGGAGCGCCTGCCTGCACCTCCAAACCTCCCTACAGAACCTTGGCCAGGAACGCCTTGGTCCGCTCGTGCTGCGGCGCCGAGATCACCTCGCGCGGGTCGCCCTGCTCGACCACCACGCCGCCGTCCATGAACACGAGATGGTCACCCACCTCCCGGGCGAAGCCGATCTCGTGGGTCACCACGATCATCGTCATGCCGTCGCGGGCCAGGTTCTTCATCGTGTCCAGCACCTCGCCCACCAGCTCCGGGTCGAGCGCGCTGGTCGGCTCGTCGAACAGCATCAGCTTCGGCCGCATGGCCAGCGCCCGGGCGATCGCCACCCGCTGCTGCTGGCCGCCGGAGAGCTGACCGGGGTACGCGCCGAGCTTGTCGCCCAGCCCCACCCGGTCCAGCAGCTGCGCGGCGTGTTCCCGGGCCTGCGCCTTCTTCGCCTGGCGCAGCAGCACCGGCGCCTCCATGACGTTCTGCAGCACCGTCATGTGCGGGAACAGGTTGAACCGCTGGAACACCATGCCGATGGCACGGCGCTGCGCGGCGACCTCCTTGTCCCGCATCTCGTACAGCTTGCCGCCGCGCTCCCGGTAGCCGATCAGATCGCCGTCCACCCAGATCCGGCCGGCGTCGATCTTCTCCAGGTGGTTGATGCAGCGCAGGAACGTCGACTTGCCGGAGCCGGAGGGCCCGAGCAGGCAGCACACCTCGCCGGAGCGGACCTCCAGGTCGATGCCCTTGAGCACCTCCAGCGGCCCGAACGACTTGTGCACCTGCTCGGCCCGCACCATCAGCCCGGACTCGGCGCTCGGCGCGGTGCCCTGCGCGGGTACGGTCAGCTCGGTCACTTCACCACCCCCGCGCCGCCGCCGGCCTCAGCCGTCATCCCCCGCAGCTTCAGCCGGGCCCGTCCGGTCACGCCGTAGCCCTTGCCGAAGTGGCGTTCCAGGTAGTACTGCCCGACGAGCAGGATGCTGGTCAGGAACAGGTACCACAGACAGGCCGCGACGTACATCGGGAAGATCTGGAACGTCCGTTTACCGACGGCGTCGAGCTGGAAGAACAGCTCCACGCTCACCGGTACGTAGAGCAGCAGGGACGTGTCCTTGAGCATGGCGATGGTCTCGTTGCCGGTCGGCGGGATGATCACCCGCATCGCCTGCGGCAGCACCACCCGGCGCAGCAGCTGGGCGCGGCTCAGGCCGAGCGCCTGGGCGGCCTCGGTCTGGCCGGGGTCCACCGACTGGATGCCGGCCCGGACGATCTCCGCCATGTACGCGGCCTCGGAGAGCGCGAGGCCGAGCAGACCGGCCATGAAGCCGGTGAGGATGTCACGGGAGGAGAACCCGAACAGCCGCAGTTGCAGGTTGTCGATGCCGAACAGCTGGCCGATCTGGGTGTCGAACGGCACCCCGAACTCGACCCGGCTCCACAGGATGCCGATGTTGCCGAAGACGGCCAGCAGGACCAGCCGGGGCACGGCTCGGAAGAACCAGGTGTAGAGCCAGGCCACGCCGCGCAGGATCGGGTTGTCCGACAGCCGCATCACCGCGATCACCACGCCGAGCGTGACGCCGATCAGCATCGCGCTGACGGTCATCAGCACGGTGCCGCGCAGCAGGCCCTCGATGATCGGCGGCCGGAACATCTTGTCGACCATGAAGGACCAGTTGAAGGCCTCGTTTGTGACCAGCAGGTGGACGAACATCGCGGCCAGGACGGAGAGCACCGCCACCGCGACCCATCGTCCGGGGTGCCGCACGGGCACGGCCTTGATCGGTTCCGGCCGTGCCCGTGCGGTTGTCGCTTCCTCGGTGGTCATGTCGTCACGGGTTGATCGCGGGGTCCGTGATCGCGCCGTCTCCCACCTTCCACTTGTCGAGCACCTGCTTGTACGAGCCGTCGGCGATCACGGCCTTGGTCGCGTCGCGCACCGCCTCGGCCAGCTGCGTCTGCTCCTTGGCCAGCACGTAGCCGTACGGCGCCGCCTCGTACTGCTTGTCCAGCAGCTCCAGGGCGTCGTTGGACTGCGTCACCGCGTACACACCGACCGGGTAGTCGGCGAGCATCGCGTCGTCCTTGCCGGACACGACGGCGGCGGTAGCGGCGTCCTGGCCCGGGAACTGGTCGATGGTGATCGCCGGCTTGCCCGCGTCGGTGCACGCCTTGGACCGCTTCTGGATGTCCTCGACCTGGACCGTGTCCTTCTGCACCGCGATCTTCTTGCCGCAGGCGTTGTCGAGGGTGACGCCGGCCGGGTTGCCCTTCTTGGTCACCCACTGGGTGCCGACCTGGAAGTAGCTGACCATGTTCGCCTGGCCCTTGCGCTCGTCGTTGATGGTGAACGACGAGACGCCCGCCTCGTACTTGCCCGAGTTGACGCCGTTGATGATGTCGCCGAACGGCGCCGAGACGAACTCCGCCTTGAGGCCCAGCTTGGCCGCCACGGCGGTGAACAGCTCGACATCGAAGCCGACCACGGTCTTGCCGTCGGTGTCCAGGAACTCCGCCGGGGCATACGTGGAATCGGTGCCCACCACGATCTTGCCGTCCGACTTGATCGCGTCCGGAACCTTCGCGGCCAGCGCGGCGTCCGCCGACGACGAGACGCTGGGGCCGTCACCGGGCTGCGTGGTGCTCTCCTCCTCGCCGCACGCGGCGAGGGAGAGCAGCAGGACGGCCGCACCGGCGACGCCGAGCGCCGCCCGCCGTCCGGGGTTGGGGTGGAACATGGCTGTACTCCTTTTGCGAGGGGTCGGTCAGGCCACGCCGAGGTAGGCCTCTTTGACCGAGGGGTCGTGCAGCAGGTCCGCGCCGGAACCGCTCTTGACGATCCGGCCGGTCTCCAGCACGTACGCCCGGTGGGCCCGCGCCAGCGCCTGCTGGGCGTTCTGCTCCACCAGCAGGATTGTGGTGCCCTGCTGGTTGATCTCCGTGATGATCGTGAAGATCTGCTGGATCAGCATCGGCGCGAGACCCATCGACGGCTCGTCGAGCAGCAGCAGCTTCGGCCGGCTCATCAGCGCCCGGCCGACCGCGAGCATCTGCTGCTCACCGCCGGAGAGCGTGCCGCCGGGCTGCTTGCGCCGCTCGGCCAGCCGCGGGAACAGCTCCAGCACCCGGGCCAGGTCCTGCGCGATGCCGGCCTTGTCGCGCCGGGTGTACGCGCCCATGTCCAGGTTCTCCAGCACCGACATGCCGGGGAAGATGCCCCGGCCCTCGGGCGCCTGGCACAGCCCGCGCCGCACCCGCAGGTCGGCCCGGAGCTTGGTGATGTCCTCACCGGCGAACTTGATCCGGCCGGAGGCGACCGGCCGGATGCCGGAGATCGCCCGCATGGTGGTGGACTTGCCGGCGCCGTTCGCGCCGATCAGCGCGACGATCTCCCCTTCGTCCACGGTCAGGCTGATGCCGTGCAGCGCCTGGATCCGCCCGTAGAGCAGGCTCACGTCCTCGATCTCAAGCAGCATCGTCCGGCACCCCCAGGTACGCCGCGACCACCTTCGGGTTGTCCCGCACCTCGGCGGGCAGCCCTTCGGCGATCTTCTTTCCGAACTCCAGGACCACGATCCGGTCGGTCACGCCCATCACCAGGCGCATGTCGTGCTCGATCAGCAGCACCGTCACGCCCTGGTCCCGGATCTGCCGGATGAGCTGGAGCAGCTCTTCCTTCTCCGCCGGGTTGAAGCCGGCGGCCGGCTCGTCCAGGCAGAGCAGCTTCGGGTCGGTGGCCAGCGCGCGGGCGATCTCCAGCCGGCGCTGCTCGCCGTAGGACAGGTTGCGGGCGAACTCGTGCATCCGGTTGCGGATGCCGACGAACTCCAGCAGGCGCTCGGCCTTCTCCCGGCCCTCGCGCTCCTCCTTCCAGTGCCGCGGCAGGCGCAGCAGGGCGGAGATCACGCTGGTCTTGTGGTGCGCGTCCGCGCCGACCTGGACGTTCTCCAGCGCGGTCATCTCCGGGAAGAGACGGATGTTCTGGAACGTACGGGCCATGCCCATGCGGGTGATCTGGTGGCGCTTCTTGCCACTGATCTTCTGGCCCAGGAACCGGATCTGCCCCTCGGTGGGCTGGTAGATGCCGGTCATCGCGTTGAAGCAGGTGGTCTTGCCGGCGCCGTTCGGGCCGATGAGACCGAGGATCTCACCCTTGTAGAGGGTGAAGTCCACGTCGTTGAGGGCCACCACACCGCCGAAGCGCAGCGTGACGTGGTCGACCTCCAGCAACGGCTCCCGCTCGTTGACCGTCTCGACGGCGGGGGCCGCCGCCTGGGCCGGAACGGCCGGGGTCTGCTCGGTGTCACTCACCGACGATCACCTCCTTGCGGCGGTCCTTGAACTCCGCCGCTCGTCGCCGGTTCGGGATCAGGCCCTGCGGCCGGAAGATCATCATCACCACGAGCACCAGGCCGAAGAAGAGGAACCGGTACTCGTACAGCTCGATGCCGAACAGCTCGATGCCACGGAACCGCTCGATCATGTACGCCACCAGGCCACCGCCGACGATCGCACCGACGATGTTGCCCGAGCCGCCGAAGATGACAGCGGCCAGGATGATGATCGAGTTGAGCAGCTCGAAGTTCTGCGAGTTGACGAAGTTCTGCTTACCGGCGAACAACGCGCCGGCCAGGCCGGCGATGGCCGCGCCGGAGGCGAACGCCCACAGCTTGAACTTGAACGTCGGCACACCCATCAGCTGGGCCGCGTCCTCGTCCTCGCGGATCGAGATCCAGGCCCGGCCGACCCGGCTGTGGGTCAGGTTCCGCACCCCGATCACCACCAGGATGATCAGCGTGAGCACCAGCCAGTAGTACGGGCGGGCGTCGAGCACGCCGAACCACGGCCGGCCGTCGGCGTACTGGCCGGGCGGGTGCGGGATCTCGCTGAAGCCCCGCTGTCCCCTCAGGAACTCGGAACTGACCGCCGCGATCCGGATCATCTCGGCGAAGCCGAGCGTCACCAGCGCCAGGTAGTCACCGCGCAGGCGCAGCGTCGGCGTACCCAGCATGACGCCCGAGACCATGGTCAGGCCGATCGCGATCGGCACCACCAGCAGCCACGGCCACAGCGTCTTGAGGTTGCTGCTCGGCGAGGTCAGCACCGCGACCGTGTACGCGCCGACGGCGAAGAAGCCGAAGTAGCCGAGGTCGAGCAGGCCGGCGAAGCCGACCACGATGTTGAGCCCGACCGCCAGCAGCACGTAGATCGAGACCGTGAACAGCACCTGGGTGAAGTTCGCCCCGGGCGTCGGGATCGGCCCGAGGTACTGGTAGAACTCCTTGTTCGGCAGCGCGTAGAAGAACACGATGACCGCGGCCAGCAGCACCCAGCGCACCCAGCGCGGTGCGTGATGCCAGCGCTCCGAGATCGCGCGCCGACCCTGCCGCAGCTTGTCCGCCGCCGTCTCCCGCCGCTCCGGCGGGTCGATGGTGGTCGTCATGCGCGTGCCCTCCCCAGTGATTCGCCCAGCAGACCGGTCGGCCGGAACATCAGCAGCACGACCAGCACCGCGAACGCGGCGAAGTCCTTCCACTGACTACCGAACAGGCCCGAGGCGTAGTTCTCCACGACGCCGAGCAGCAAGCCGCCGACCAACGCGCCGCGCAGGTTGCCGATACCACCGAGCACCGCCGCGGTGAACGCCTTGAGGCCCAGCAGGAAGCCGACGCTGTAGGTCAGCGTCTGGATCCGCACGTCGTAGAGCAGGCCCGCGACACCGGCCATGGTGCCACCGGCGATGAAGACCATCAGGATGATGCGGTCCTTGTTGACGCCCATCAGGGCCGCCGTGTTGGCGTCCTGGGCGACCGCGCGGATGCCACGGCCGGTACGGCTGCGGTTGATGAACTGGTCCAGCGCGAACATCATCACCAGCGCGGACCCGATCGTGAGCAGCTGCACCGCGTCGATCGGCACGCCGGCGATGTGGAACAGCGGCTCCGAGCTGACCAGCCGGGGCGCGCCCTCCGGCAGACGCCGGGTGTAGACGCCGAACGCCTCGGAGATGGCGATCGAGGCGCCGATCGCGGTGATGAGGAACGCCAGCGGCGGCGCGTTGCGCTTCCGCAGCGGCCGGTACGCCACCCGTTCGATCACAGTCGCCGTGCCCGCCGAGGCGATGGCCGCCACGATCATCGCCACCAGCAGGTAGAACAGGATCGAGCCGATACCGCTTACCTGCGAGTTCTGGTCGAGTCCGAAGCCGTTCCAGGTCCAGATCGCGGCGAAGGCGCCGGCGATGAAGACCTCGGAGTGGGCGAAGTTGATAAGCCTGAGCACGCCGTAGACAAGCGTGTAGCCGAGCGCGACCAGGGCGTAGATGGCGCCCTGCGTCAAGCCGGTCGTGGTGAGTTCCCCGAAGTTGGAGAACAATCCGTCGAAGTCCAAGGGAGGGACGCTCCGTCGCTCAAGAGAAAAAGAGGGTGCGGCCGGGAGCCAGCTCCCGGCCGCACCCGCGATCACAACTCAATCGCCAGCCCAGCGATCGACCGATCAGGACTTGGGGATCTCCTGGTCCGGGACGACCTTGCCGCCCTGCACCTTGAACGCCCAGACCTTGACCTGCGCCGGGTCGAGCTCGCCGCCCTCGACGAACTTGTAGGTGGACGCCACGCCCTCGCCGCTGTAGCCCTTGACGAACTCCAGCAGGTCGGCACGGCTGGTCTTGCCGGCCTTGATGCCCGCCAGCAGGATGTTCGCCGCGTCGAACGCGGTGTCGCTGTAGGTGCCCGGCTCGGTGCCGTTGAGCGCCTTGAAGTCGGCGGCGAAGGTGCCGCGCGCCTCGGTGGACGGCTGGCAGGGGCAGGTGAGGATGGTGCCCTCGGCAGCCGCCTGGCCGGCGGAGGTGATGTAGGCGCCGTCGTTCACGCCGTCACCGGCGACCAGCGGAGCGGTGACGCCGGCAGCGGTGAGCTGCTTACGGATCAGGCCGGCCTCCTGGTAGTAGCCGCCGTAGAAGACCGCCTTCACGTTGGCGGCCTTGACCTTGGTGACCACACCGGAGAACTCGACCTGCTTGCCCTCGCCCTGGACCTTGTCGCTGCCCACGACCGCGGGGCCGAGCACCTTCTTGACCTCGTCGGCCAGGCCGGCACCGTAGGCGGACTGGTCGTCGATGACGTAGACCCGGTCGGCCTTGAGCACGTTCTTCATGTAGACGCCGGCGGCGGGGCCCTGGCTCAGGTCGTTGCCGACCGCACGGAAGAACGTCTTCCAGCCCTTGGTGGCCAGGGTCGGGTTGGTCGCGGAGGGGGTGATGGTGACCAGACCGGCCTCGTTGAACAGCGGGCCGGCGGCCTCGGACTCACCCGAGTAGGCCGGACCCACGACACCCAGGATCTTGGTGTCGTCGATCGCCTTCTGGGCCAGACCCGGCGCCTGGTCCGGGCTGCCCTGCGAGTCGAGCTCGGCGAGCTCGACCTTGCAGTCCGGGTTCTCCTTGTTGTACTTGTCGACGGCCAGCTTGACGCCGTTCTTCTCGTTGATGCCCAGCGCGGCCGAGCTACCGGTCAGCGCGCCGAAGAAAGCGATCTTGCTCCCGCAGGCGCTGCCCCCGGAACCCTCATCGTCGCTGCCGCTGGAACAAGCGGTGCCACCGGCGACGAGCGCCAGCATGGCGACCCCGCCGATCACGCGTGCGAGCTTCTGCCTCAAGGCCCGAACCCTCCTCCGTCCATGATCCGAACCACCCGCCGCTGATTGGCCCTTGCGGGGTGGACGAACCAAGACCGTCGTCGCCGGTCTGGGCCGGGACGTTATCCCACCGCGAGCGGTGGCGTAAGACCTGGAAAGCGGGGTTGACCGAACCGTTACACGCCGTGGCGGATTCAAGCCCATCGGCGTAAGAAGCGAAGGCGGGCAAAGGCTTTCACCGACTATTCCTCGGTAACGGGCCAGGCCCTCCCCACCCGCTACCGATCGACGGCGGACAACGCCCCCCACCAGGCACGGGATGTTTTTCCGTCGTCGGCGACCACGAGCAGCCCGTCGTCGCGGACGGCCACCGTCAGCGCCGCGTCGCCCCCGTCCGGCACCGGCACCGGCGTGATCACCGGAAGCCACGACGCACCGCCGTCACGCGACATCCAGAGCCGTCGCTGACCCCCGTCCCCGGTCACCGCGACGAGCCGCCCACCGGACGCCGCGAGCGCGTCCACCGACGACACCCCGGGGCCCGCCGAGCCGAACCCGCCGACCCGCCGCCACCCCTGCGCCGCACCCGCCGAACCGGCGGACGGCGAGCCGCAGTCGTCGCACCCGCGCCACACGGCGAAGCGGTCACCCACCGGGCCGACCGCCACCGGCCCGCCGTCGGCCGGCACCACCCGCTCCGCCGCCCCGGAGGTACCCGCCGGCATCGGCAGAGCCACCCGCCGCCACACCCGGCCGTCGGCCGAGAACCACGAAAGCGGCGTCCGGGACGTACCGCCGGGCGGCAGCAACGACCCCACCACCAGCCAGCCCGGCCCCACAGCCGCCACGTCGTACGCCGCCGTCCGGCCCCGGCCGTCGCCGGCCAGCTCCGCGACCCCCTCGCGCAGGACGAACCCCTCCGCGTCCGGCGACGACCACACCGCCGCACCGTCCGCGCGCGCCCCGGCGACCAGCCAGCCGGCCGGACCCGCCGCCAGCCGCGACGCGCTCACCGCGCGCGGGCCGCCGAACAACTCGAACGCCGCCGGAATCTCCCGCAACGGCCCACCCGGACGCCACACCCACGTTCCGGTACGCGGATTGCCGTGCACGCCACCGGTCTTCGCGCCCAGCGCCGCCATCCCGTCGTCGCGGCACGCCACCGCGTAGAGCACGTGCTGGCGGCCGTAGAACGTCTGCGCGCGCACCGGAATCGGCGACCAGGTCACGCCGTCCGATGAGGACCACGCAGCCGGGCGGGTCTCCCCCGCCGGATCGACCAGCCCGCCCACCACGTACCACCGGCCGGCGCACCGCGCGACGTCGCGCAGCACCGGACGTCCGGTGGCGCCGGCGGGAAGGGCCAGATCGACGGACTGCCACTGCGGTCGTACGGGGGCAGGCTCGGGCAGCGGTCGCGGAGTCGCGTGGCAGGCCACCAGGAGCAGCGCGGCGACGACGGCGACGAGGACCGGCCGGGCGCGCGCGGAAGGCATGGATCCGATCCTATCGATCGGACGCCTCCGCGGGAGGTCAGGACGCGGGCTGCTCCACCTCGCCGCCGGCGGTCTCCGCGAGGATCCGCTCGGCGACCTCCTTCATGGTCATCCGGTGGTCCATCGCGGTGCGCTGGATCCACTTGAACGCCTGCGGCTCGGTCATCCCGTACGTGGTCATCAGCGCACCCTTGGCGCGCTCGACGGTCTTGCGGATCTCCAGCCGGTCGGTGAGACCGGCGACCTCCGACTCCAGCGCGGCGATCTCGGAGTAGCGGGACAGCGCGATCTCCACCGCCGGCACCAGGTCGCTCTTCTGGAACGGCTTGACCAGGTACGCCATCGCGCCGGCCGCCCGCGCCCGCTCCACCAGGTCACGCTGGCTGAACGCGGTCAGGATGATCACCGGGGCGATGCGCGCGCCGGCGATCCGCTCGGCGGCGGCCAGCCCGTCCATGATCGGCATCTTGATGTCGAGGATGACCAGATCCGGCTTGAGCTCCTCGGCGAGCTTGACGGCGGTCTCGCCGTCACCGGCCTCGCCGACCACCTCGTAGCCCTCTTCGACAAGCATCTCGGCCAGGTCCAGCCGGATGAGCGCCTCGTCCTCGGCGATCAGAACGCGCTTGCGCTCGGCGTCCGCCTGCATCTCGCCCACGAGCCACTCCCACCGGTTCGAGCCCGACACCCGCCGTGCCGGGTGTCGCCGCCCCTAGCGTAGTAGGTAACCTATGGCACGACGCGAGAGCGTCGCGCGAGCCTGTCCCCGTATTCCAATCGGCAGAGAAACGGAGCTCAAACCTCCGACAGTGTGGGTTCGAGTCCCACCGGGGACACCGAAGTTGTCGTACGGGCGTTCGAAGATGCTCTCGTGCACCCACCCGAGATCCGCGCCCGAGCACGTCAGGCCTTTCTGTCCGGGGCGACCGTCGCGGAGGCGGCCCGCGCCGTCGGCCTCAACTACCGCACCGTCTGGCACTGGTGCAGAGACCGCCCGACCGCCGCGGTTCTAGGCACCGCACTGCGGTGTTTCCGTTGCCGCGACGATGTCAGCGTTCCGACAGATCCGGCGGCCTACGCCTATCTTCTCGGGCTCTACCTTGGCGACGGGCATCTCGTGACCAGGGCGCGGGTGCCGGTGCTCCGGATCTCCTGCAGCAACAGCTGGCCCGGACTGATCGAGGCGTGCGACGACGCCATGCGCGCGGTGCTGGCGGAGAAGGTGCAGCGCGTCCGGCATCCGGGGTGCGTCAGCGTGCAGAGCTACGGCAAGCACTGGCCGTGCCTGTTCCCCCAGCACGGCCCTGGCAAGAAGCACCAACGCCCGATCGTCCTGGCCGACTGGCAGCGCCCCATCGTCGAGGCCCACGCGGGCGACTTCCTCCGCGGCCTCTTCCATTCCGACGGCTGCCGCTTCGCCAACCGGGTCGTCGTCCGGGGCAAGGAGTACGTCTATCCCCGTTACATGTTCCACAACGAGTCGGGCGACATCATGGGCCTGTGCCAGCAGGCCCTCGACCGGCTCGGCATCGCCTGGCGGATGAACCGCCGCAACTCCCTGTCGGTGGCCCGCCGGGAAGCCGTCGCCGCACTCGACCGGCACGTCGGCCCGAAGTCGTGACCCGGCGACGCCGCGCACGCGGCCTGCCGACGGGCGTCAGATCCGCGACAACGCCCGCGCGAGATCCGCCCGCAGGTCCTCCGGGTCCTCCAGGCCGACCGAAACCCGCAACAGCCCGCCGCACGGCTTGGCGTCGCCCTCGACCGGCCGGTGGGTGAGCGAGGCCGGGTGCTGGATCAGCGTGTCGACGCCGCCGAGCGACACGGCGTGCGTGATCAGCTCGCAGGCGCCGGCGACCTCGGCCGCGGCGGGCGCGCCGCCGCGTACCTCGAAGGCGAGCAGGCTGCCGGTGCCGGACATCTGGCGGCCGACCAGTCCGGCCGGGTCGTGCAGCGACGGGTGGTGGACGCGCTCGACGGCGGGGTGCCCGGCGAGCCAGGCGGCGAGCTTCTCCGCGCCGGCCTGCTGGGCGCGGACGCGCAGCGGGAGGGTCTGGATGCCGCGGTGCAGCAGATAGGCGCCGAGCGGGTGCAGGACGGCGCCGGTGACGGCGCGGACCTGACGCAGCCGGGCGGCCCACTCGGGTCCGCAGGCGACGACGCCGGCGAGGACGTCGCCGTGGCCGCCGATGCTCTTGGTGGCGCTGTGCAGCACGAGCGCGGCGCCGTGGCGGGCGGGCTGCTGGAGCACCGGGGTGGCGACGGTGTTGTCGACGAGCAGCGGGACGTCACCGGCGGCATCGGCGAGCGCGGCGATGTCGACCAGGTCGAGGCTGGGGTTGGCAGGCGTCTCGACCACGACCAGGGCGGTGTCGGGGCGGATCGCGGCGGCCACGTCGGCGGTGGTGGCCCAGGTGACAGCGGTGCCGAGCAGGCCGGTGGCGAGGACGTGGTCGGTGCCGCCGTAGAGGGGGCGGACGGCGACGACGTGACGCTTGCCGTCGCGGGTGGCGGCGAGCAGGGTGGCGGTGAGCGCGGCCATGCCGCTGGCGAACGCGACGGCCTCGGCGGTGCCTTCGAGCTCAGCGAGGGCGGTCTCGAACCGGGCCACAGTGGGGTTCCAGAGGCGCTGGTAGACGGCGCTGCCGCCGGCCGGGAGGGTGCCGCCGGTGGCGAGTGTCTCGTAGTCGTCACCGCCGCCGGCCACCGAGGGCAGCGGGTTGGTGGTGGACAGGTCGATCGGCGGGACGTGGACGCCGAGCCCGGCGAGGTCGGCGCGCCCGGCGTGTACGGCTGCGGTGTCCACGGAAGTCATGGGGGAAGCGTCGAACATGACGACGGCTAGAGGCAATAGCAGCGAACAAGATTCTGACGATCACGCTTTCGCCCGGCTGCGATTCGGTGAAGGATGGTCGCATGCCTGCCGCACCGAATGATGTACGGCCGTTCGCCGGCCTGGACGACACCGACCGCGCGATCCTCAGCGAGCTGGCGGCCGACGGCCGACTGCCGAACAACGCGCTGGCCGAGCGGGTCGGGGTGGCGCCGTCGACGTGCCTGACGCGTACCCGGGCGCTGCGCGAGTGCGGGGCGATCCGCGGGTTCCACGCCGAGGTGGACCCGGCGGCGGTGGGCCTGCCGTTGCAGGCGCTGGTGTCGGTGCGGCTGACCGCGCACGAGCGGGCCGCTGTTGACGCGTTCCGCGCCCGGTCGGTACGGCTGCCCGGCGTGGTGTCGGTGTTCCACGTGGCGGGCGCTGAGGACTACGTGCTGCACGTGCGCGCCGCCTCCGGCGACGCGCTGCGGGACTTCGTCCTGGATCATCTGGCTGTCGATCCGGCGGTGCAGCACACGCAGACCAGCCTGATCTTCGAGCAGGCCCGCGGTATGGGGTAACGCACCCGGCGGAACAATTCCGGCACGTCACGGGTTGCACCTGCCTGTGATCGACGTACCCATGTCTGTTCTTGATCTTGCCCCGGTGGCGGCGACCGGCAACGCCGGTGAGGCGCTGCGGTACACCACGGAGCTGGCCCGCCGCACCGAGGAGCTGGGCTACCGCCGGTTCTGGGTGGCCGAGCACCACAACATGCCCGCCATCGCGAGTTCCGCCCCGGCGGTGCTGCTCGCGCACCTGGCGGCGAACACCAGCACGATCCGGCTCGGCTCGGGCGGGGTGATGCTGCCCAACCACGCGCCGCTGGTGGTGGCCGAGCAGTTCGGCACGCTGGAGGCGCTGCACCCGGGCCGGATCGACCTGGGCATCGGCCGGGCGCCGGGCACCGACCAGGTGACCGCGCTGGCGCTGCGCCGCACCATGGAGGGCCTGTCCGCGGAGCACTTCCCGCGCGAGCTGGCCGACCTGATGAACTACTTCTCCGGCGCCGAGCCGGGCCCGATCACCGCGACGCCGGGCCGCGGCCAGTCGCCGCAGGTGTGGCTGCTCGGGTCCAGCGGGTTCAGCGCGCAGCTGGCCGGTCTGCTCGGGCTGCCGTTCTCGTTCGCGCACCACTTCAGCTCGCAGAACACGATCCCGGCGTTGCAGCTCTACCGGCAGAACTTCCGGCCGTCGCAGTGGCTGGACCGGCCGTACGCGATGGTGGCTGTCAACGCGGTCTGCGCGGAGACCGACGAGCGGGCCGAGTGGCTGGCCGGGCCGTCCGGGCTGTCGTTCCTGAAGCTGCGGTCGGGGCGGCCGGAGCCACTCGTCACGCCGGAGGAGGCGGCGGCGTACCCGTACTCGGAGTTCGAGCGGGAGTTCGTCGCCCAGCGCCGCGACGGCCAGGCGACCGGTTCGCCGGAGACGGTGGCCCGGCAGCTCGGTGAGTTGCTGGAGCGCACCGGCGCGGACGAGCTGATGCTCACCACGATGGTGTACGACGTGGCGGACCGGGTCCGCTCGTTCGAGCTGATCGCCGAGAAGGTGGCGGGCGGGCTGCGCCGGGAGGGCTGAAACACGCTCTTCATAGCGACGTCACCGCACCGTCGCGTGGGACGCATAACTTTGTCCCCGGTGGTGGTACGGCATTCCCGGTCGGGACGGGTCGGGAATGCTGCGGTGTGGTGCACCGGGTCGCCGGCGGAGCGGATTCCGCGGCCGGCGACCCGGTGCCTGCCGTTTCAGCGCAGGTAGATGTTCGGCGCGGGCGGGGTGCTCATGCCGTCGCCCAGGAAGTAGCCGGGGTGCGGCGGCTGGTTGTAGGCGGTGTTCTGCCAGGCCACCGCCACCCGGTACTGCGGGTCGTGCATCAGCGTCGGCAGGCGCAGCCCGGTGGTCACAGGCGTGCTGTAGATCCGTAGCGCGGTGCTGTCGGAGGTGCGCCAGACGACCTCCTCGCGCCAGTCGCCGAGCAGGTCCGCGGAGAGCGCCGGGGTGGACTTGGTGCCGTTGTTCGAGGCGACGCCGCTGCCGGTGAGCAGCCGGGTGTCGCCGCCGGTGCCGTACTTGTCGATCTTCGTGGCGTCGAGCAGCTCCCGGACCGGGTCGCCGTCCCACCAGATCAGGAAGTTCGCCGACGACGGTTTGCGCCCGACGTTCTGGCCCCGGGTGTTCAGAAGCCCGTCGACAGCCGACGACCAGGACTCGGCACCCGGGCTGCCCGCCCAGACGTCGCCGGAGACGCCGCGGCCGTTGTCGCCGCTCGGCGCGGTCTGCCAGATGATCTGCCCGGTACGCGCGTCGGCCATCCAGGAGCTGGGCTTGCTGCCGTCCTCGTCGACCTTGAACACCTCCAGGCCCGCGCGGGAGGGGTCGAGGTCGCCGACGTGCAGGGCGTCGCCGTGGCCGTTGCCGGTGGAGTACAGCAGCCGGCCGTTGTCGTCGATGGTGGCGGCGCCGTACACGATCTCCTGGCGGCCGTCGTTGTCCACGTCGGCCACGGAGAGCTGGTGGTTGCCCTGGCCGGCGGCGGCGCCGTTGCCGGAGGCGTTCGAGTCGAACGTCCAGCGCTTGCGCAGCGTGCCGTCGCGGAAGTCCCAGGCCGCGACGACGGCCCTGGTGTAGTAGCCGCGCGCCATGATCAGCGAGGGGCGCTGCCCGTCCAGGTACGCGGTGCCGGCGAGGAACCGGTCGACCCGGTTGCCGTACGAGTCGCCCCAGGACGAGACGGTGCCGCGCGGCGGGTCGTAGTCGACAGTGGACAGCGCCGCGCCGGTGCGGCCGTCGAACATGGTCAGGTACTCCGGTCCGGCGAGCACGTAGCCGCTGGAGTTGCGGTGGTCGGCCGAGCCGTTGCCGATCACCTGGCCGGTGCCGGAGCGGGTGCCGTCGGCGGTCTTCACGGCCACCTCGGCGTCCCCGTCGCCGTCGTAGTCGTACACCTGGAACTGGGTGTAGTGGGCGCCGGCGCGGATGTTGCGGCCGAGGTCGATGCGCCACAGCCGGGTGCCGGTGAGCGTGTACGCGTCGATGTAGACGTTGCCGGTGTAGCCGGACTGCGAGTTGTCCTTGGCGTTCGACGGATCCCACTTGAGCACGAACTCGTAGCGGCCGTCGCCGTCGAGGTCACCGACGCTCGCGTCGTTCGCCGCGTAGCTGTACCCCTCCCCGGACGGGGTGGTGCCGCCGGGCGGCGGCTGGATCGGCACGTCCAGGTAACCGTTGGCGAACTGGAGCGCCGGGGCGGACGCCGCCTGCTCGGCGCCGTTCACCACGGCCCGCACGGTGTACGCCGATCCGGCCGCCGCGCCGCTGTCCAGGTACGTGGTGGCGCCGGTGATCGGACTGCCGTTGACCTTGGTACCGCCCCGGTAGAGGTTGAACGAGACCCCCGTCGTCTCGGTGCCGAGCAGCCGCCAGGAGACCAGGTTCCCGCTGCCGGAGCGGACGCTGATCAGGCCCCGGTCGAGGTCCTCCATCTGCTTCGCGCCGGCCGGCGGGGTGGTCGGCGGCGGCGTGGTGGGCGGGGGTGTGGACGGCGGTGGCGTGGTGGGCGCGGGCGTGCTCGGTGGTGGCGTCGACGGTGGCGCGCTGGTGGACGGCGCGCCGGTGCAGGCGGTGCCGTTGAGCGTGAACGCGGCCGGAACCGGGTTCGACGCGTTGTTCCACGAGCCGTTGAAGCCGAAGTTCGCGGTGCCGCCGGTGCCGATGGCCGCGTTGTAGCCGGCGTCGCGGGCGCTGACCTGGGCGCCGGACTGGCTGACAGTCGCGTTCCACGCCTGGACGACCTGCTGGCCGGCGGCGAAACTCCAGCCGAGGGTCCAGCCGTTGACCGGATCGCCGAGGTTCGTCACTGTCACGTCGGCGCCGAAGCCGCCGCTCCACTGGTTGGTGATCCGGTAGTCGACCCGGCAGGCGGCGGCAGCCGCCGCGGCGGTCATCGTGGTGAGCGCGCCGGCCGACAGGGTGACCGCCGAAGCCGCGGCGAGCAGCGCGATCCGGCGGCGTGGGGTGGTGAGGTGCACGGGGAATGCCTTTCGCGGAGGTCAGGCACGGGGCGAGCGCCGGCCTGCCCGGACCGGCGAATTCGTGCCCTGACGCGACGAGCGACGTCAACACATCGACGTCCATGATTCGGCTCCGCGCTCCGTCAGCCTAGGTCACCGCTGGACACACCCACAAGCGCCGGACTCACCGGGCACGTCGCACGCGCCCTTCACCCCGTCCCGTCGCGGTGGCGGCCGGCGCGGCGGCACGGCAGGTCGGCGGCACGGCAGGTCGGCGGCACGGCAGAGTCGCGGCGGGCGGCGAGAAGGGACAGCCGACAACCGATATGCCTCTCGGTCATATTTATGACCGAGAGGCATATCGGTTGGAGTGCTTGTGTCTCCGGAGGGCGACACGCCGAGGAACACCCCTCGCGGGTGCGGGGGGCGCGCCCCGGAAAGGCCTGAGGGCTCAGCCTTCGACGGCGGCGGCGAGCTTCCGCGACTCCGCGGCCTCGGCGGACTCCCCCGACGCCGCGGGCTCCGCCGGCGCGGCGGACTCACCCGGCTTGGCGAACTCCGCCGGCTCCGCCGACGCGGCAGGCTCTCCCGCCGGAGCAGGGCCCTCGGCGAGGGCCGCCTCGACTGTGGCGCGTGCCCGGCGGGTACGGCGCAGGGCGCGCACCGCCAGCCCGACGGCGACCAGCCACGCGACGCCGAGCAGCACGTACACCACCACCGGCACCGAGCCGCCCACGCCGCCGGCGCTCAGCAGCGTGCGGGCGTTCGTCAGCACGATCACGCCGCCGATCACGGCGCCGAGCAGCTGGGCGGGGACGATGCGGACCAGCCAGGCCGCGATCGGCGCGGCGATCAGGCCGCCGACCAGGAGAGCGGCCACAGTGGGCAGCAGGAAACCCTCGGAGCCCAGGCCGATGAGGAAGCCGATGCTGGCCGCGCCGGCCACCACGAACTCGGAGGTGTCCACCGAGCCGATGACCTTGCGGGGTTCCATCCGGCCGGAGACGAGCAGCGCCGGGGTGGCGACCGGCCCCCAGCCACCGCCGCCGGTGGCGTCGACGAAGCCGGCGACCAGGCCGAGCGGGGCGAGGAAGCGGCTGCGCAGCCGGCCGGCCGCGCGGTTGGCGCGCAGCGGCCGGGAGAACCGCACCAGCAGGTACGCGCCGAGCGTGAACAGGATGGCGGCCATCCACGGCGCCGCGGCCTCGGTGGAGATGGAGCTGAGGAACGTCGCCCCGGCGAACGCGCCGATCGCGCCGGGCAGCGCGATGCGGCCGACCACCCGCCAGTCGACGTTACCGAATCGCCAGTGCGAGACGCCCGCGGCGAGCGTGGTGCCGATCTCGGCCAGGTGCACCGAGGCGGACGCGGCGGCCGGTGCCACACCGGCGAACAGGAGAAGCGTCGAGGAGGTCAGCCCGTACGCCATGCCGAGCGCGCCGTCGACGAGTTGCGCGGCGAGCCCGACGAGGGCGAGGACCAGCAGCTTGCGCACGAGCGCCCCCTGACTTTTCGGTATCTCCTATCAACTTGGTCGACAATGCGGCACGGAGGCGCCCCGGGTCAAGTCCCCCATCCGGTTGGTAGGAGACGCCGGACGGTGTGCCGGGGTGTGCGGAAGCCGGCGTCAGCTCCAGGCGCGCGGGTCGGCGGCCAGCTCGTTGACCCGGCCGGGCAGCGCGCCGGCGGCCACGTCGGCGATGGTGACCAGCTCGAGGATCTCCCGCTCGCTGGCCCGCAACGCGATCCAGACGTCCTGCAACGCGCGGGCCGCACCCTGGTAGCCGAGCTGTTCCGGGCGCTGCCCGCGTACGTGCGCGAGCGGACCGTCGATGACGCGGATCACCTCGGCCAGGGAGATCTCCCCGGCCGGCCGGGCCAGCCAGTAGCCGCCCTCGGGGCCACGCTGGGCGTGCACGATGCCGCCCCGGCGCAGTTGCAGCAGGATGCTCTCCAGGAACTTCGGCGGGATGTCCTGCGCGCGGGCGATCTGCTCGGCGGTCACCGGCCGGCTCCGCCCAGTGGTCCCCCCGACCGCGACCGAGGCCAGCTCAGCGGCCGCGCGGAGGGCATAGTCGACCCGGGCGGAGAGACGCATACGGCCAGGTTAGTCCGCTGCGGTGCGGGCCGGCCCCCCGACCCGCACCCGGACGATCACCGATCGGGCTCTCAGCCGCCGACGCGCCGCAGCAGCCCCTCCTGGACGGCGCTGGCGATGTGCCGGCCGTCGGTGGTGAACATCCGGCCCGTGGCCAGGCCGCGGGCGCCCGATGCGGACGGGCTCCAGCAGTCGTACAGGAACCACTCGTCGGCGCGGAACGACCTGTGGAACCACAGCGCGTGGTCGAGGCTCGCGCCGACCACACCGCCCGGGCCCCACACCTCGCCGTGCACCGACAGCACCGAGTCCAGCAGGGTCAGGTCGGAGGCGTACGTGAGGGCGCACGCGTGCAGCAGCGGATCGTCCGGCAGCTTGCCGTCCAGGCGCATCCACACCCGCTGGTGCGGTTCGGCCGGGCGGTCGCCGGGGCGGACCCAGCCGGGCTCGCCGACGTAGCGCACGTCGATCGGGCGCGGGATCATCCCCCAGATGCCGAGGCGCTCCGGGTAGCGGGAGAGCCGGTCGGTCATGGTCGGCACGTCGTCCGGGCCGGGTACGTCCGGCGGGAGCGGGGCGTGGTGGTCCAGCCCTTCCTCCTGGCGCTGGAACGACGCCGACATGAAGAAGATCGGCTTGTCGTGCTGCAACGCCACCGAGCGACGCACCGAGAAGGAGCGGCCGTCACGGACGTTCTCCACCTGGTACTCGATCGGCTCGGCCGGGTCGCCGGGGCGCACGAAGTAGCCGTGCAGGGAGTGCACGGCCCGCTCCGCGTCGACGGTGCGGCCGGCTGCGACCAGGGCCTGGCCGGCGACCTGCCCGCCGTAGACCCGCTGCGGACCCACCTGCGGGCTCATCCCCCGGAAGGTCATCTCCCCGGTACGGGCGAGGTCGAGCACCTCCAGCAGCTGGTCGACCGCCGCCTGCCCGGTCGCCACTGCGCCACCACTCACTGGAGGGCTCGCGCCGAAGCGGCGTCGACCAGCGAACCGAGCTGGTGCACGCGCAGCGTGTTGGTGGAGCCGGGGGTGCCGGGCGGGCTGCCCGCCACGATCACCACGTAGTCGCCCGGGTTGGCCCGGTTGAGGCCGAGCAGCGCCTGGTCGACCTGGCGGAACATGTCGTCGGTGTGCTCGACGAACGGCATCAGGAACGTCTCCACGCCCCAGGAGAGCGCGAGCTGGTTGCGCACCTCCGGCACCGGCGTGAACGCCAGCAGCGGCAGGTCGCAGTGCAGCCGGGCCAGCCGCTTGACGGTGTCACCGGTCTGCGAGAACGCGACCATGGCCTTGGCGCCGATGGCCCGGGCGATCGACGAGGCGGCGACCGTGAGCGCGCCGCCGTGCGTACGCGGGTCGTGCTGCAACCGGGGGACGGCGATCGAGCCGGCCTCGGTGGTGGTGATGATCTTCGCCATGGTGCTGACGGTGAGCACCGGGTACTTGCCGACACTCGTCTCGCCGGAGAGCATCACCGCGTCCGCGCCGTCGAGCACCGCGTTGGCCACGTCGGAGGCCTCGGCGCGGGTCGGGCGGGAGTTCTCGATCATCGAGTCGAGCATCTGGGTGGCCACGATGACCGGCTTGGCGTTCTCCCGGCACAGCTGCACGGCACGCTTCTGCACCAGCGGCACCTGGTCCAGCGGCAGTTCGACGCCGAGGTCGCCGCGGGCGACCATGACCCCGTCGAAGGAGAGCACGATCGCCTCCAGGTGATCGACCGCCTCCGGCTTCTCGACCTTGGCCAGGACCGGGCGGCGCACGCCCTCCTCGTCCATGATCGAGTGGACGAGCTTGATGTCCTCCGGCGAGCGGACGAAGGAGAGCGCGACCAGGTCGACGCCGAGGCCGAGGGCGAAGCGCAGGTCCTCGGCGTCCTTGTCGGACAGGGCCGGGACGCTCACCGCGACGTTCGGCAGCGAGACACCCTTGTTGTTGGAGACCGGGCCGCCCTCGGTGACCAGGCACCGGATGTCGTTGCCGGTGACGTCGCTGACCTCGACCGCGACCCGGCCGTCGTCGATCAGCAGCCGGTCGCCCGGCTTCACCTCCTGCGGCAGCTTGCGGTAGGTGCAGGAGACCCGCTCCTTGGTGCCCACCACCTCGTCGCCGGTGATCACGACGGAGTCGCCGGTGCGCCACTCGTGCGGGCCGTCGGCGAACCGGCCCAGCCGGATCTTGGGCCCCTGGAGGTCGGCGAGCACCGCGACCGGGCGCCCGGACGCCTCGGCGGCCTCCCGGACCAACCGGTAGACCGATTCGTGGTCGGCGTGACTGCCGTGGCTGAAGTTGAGCCTCGCCACGTTCATGCCGGCTTCTACGAGCCCGCGGATACGCTCCGGGGAGGCGGTTGCGGGGCCGAGAGTGCAGACGATCTTCGCGCGGCGTGTCACGCCCATCAGGCTAGTCTCTCCTCCGGATCGGCCTCCCGGCCGACCCCTTGCGGACTGCGGAACATTTGTCCAACGACGCGCGTCAACCGCGTGGGCGGGCGGTAGGCGTACCGCACCGGAACGTCGTGTGGCGGGCATCGGCGACCGCGCGGTGAGAAATCGTACCGCTCCCCGTCACGGGCCGGCCGGGGGCACTGTGGGGCCGCCGCGCCCGGCCGTCCGGCCGTGGGCGGGCACTGGGTACGCGGCAGTGGGCGGTGCCGTCGGAGGGGCTCGCTCGGAGCCTCAGCTCTCCGTCTTGACCAGCGGGAACTCCAGTGAGCCGGCCGGGCAGAGGAAGGTGAGCACCTCGACCCGGTAGAGCCCGGCCTGCACCGCCGGGTCGGCCTCCATGACGCTGCGGACGTCGTCCACCGAGCCGGTCCGGGCCAGGCCGAAACCGATCGGCGGGTCGGGTTCCCGGGCCGGGCCGTCGACCGACCCGTCCACGAGCACGATGCCGCGCCGTTGCAGCGCCCGCATGTGCTGGAGGTGCTCGGCCTGCAACCGCTGCACTGTCTCGTCCGGCAGGGCCCGTCCCGAGGGCCCCGGGTAGAGCACGATGCACTCGTACGTGTCCAGCGCGAAGTCGAGCCGTGGCGTCGCGGCCATGCGCACCTCCTGACCACCGTCCCGCCCAGCCTCCCACGGCGGCCCGGTGCGCCGGGGCCGCTCGCCGCAACTGCCGGTGCTTCGCCGCCACGATTCGGGGAATGTCCAGGGGTCGGGGCGCAGCACCGCCCCGCGAGGTACGTACGAGCACAGGAGGACCGCGAATGGCCACCAGCACCCAGCCCGCCAAGGCGTCGGGCAGCTACCGGATCGGTGGCGACCTGCCGGTCGACCGCCTCGGCTACGGGGCGATGCAGCTCACCGGCCCCGGCGTGTGGGGCGACCCGAAGGACCCGGCCGAGGCGGTGCGGGTGCTGCGCCGCGCGTACGAGTTGGGCGTCACGTTCATCGACACCGCCGACTCGTACGGGCCGTTCGTCAGCGAGCTGCTGATCCGCGAGGCGCTGCACCCGTACGCCGACGACCTGGTCATCGCGACGAAGGCCGGGCTGACCCGCTCCGGCCCGGACGACTGGCGGCCGGTGGGCCGCCCGGAGTACCTGCGCCAGCAGTGCGAGCTGAGCCTGCGCCACCTGGGCCTGGACTGCATCCCGCTCTACCAGCTGCACCGCATCGACGCGAAGGTGCCACTGGCCGACCAGCTCGGCGAGCTGGCGCTGCTGCGCCAGGAGGGCAAGATCCGGCACCTCGGGCTGTCCCAGGTCAGCGTCGAGGAGATCGAGGCGGCCCGGGCGATCGCGCCGATCGTGTCCGTGCAGAACCTCTACAACCTGGCCGACCGCAGCGCGGAGACCGTGCTGGAGCACTGCGAGCGCCACGACCTGGCGTTCATCCCGTGGTTCCCGATCGCCACCGGCAACCTGGCCCGGCCCGGCGGCCCGCTCGACGCGATCTCGACCTCGCACGGCGCCACCCCGGCGCAGCTCGCGCTGGCCTGGCTGCTGCGCCGGTCGCCGGTGATGCTGCCGATCCCCGGTACCTCGTCGGTGGCGCACCTGGAGGAGAACGTGGCGGCGGCCGAGGTGGAGCTGACCGACGACGAGTTCGAGGCGCTGGCCAAGGCAACCTGAGCCGGCCGCCGTACCTCCGCCGACCCGCCCCTTTCGCGGACTGTGATCGAGCAACTACTGTCAGAGGGATTCTCGCGAGTGGGGGTCCGCTGTGGAGGAGTTCGACTACGTCATCGTGGGGGCCGGCGCGGCGGGGTGCGTGCTGGCGAACCGCCTCACCGAGGATCCGGGGACGCGGGTGCTGCTGCTGGAGGCGGGCGGCTGGGACCGCAGCCCGTACGTGCGGGTGCCGAAGGCGTTCTCCCGGCTGATGGACGACCAGCGCACCGCCTGGCACTACCCGGCCACCACCGGGCCGGGCCGCCAGGAGATCTGGCAGCGCGGACGGATGATCGGCGGCTCCACGTCGGTGAACGGCATGATCTGGAGCCGCGGCGCGGCCCGGGACTGGGACGCCCTCGAACCGCTGGGCTGGGGCTGGTCGGCGATGCGGCGGGTGTTCCCGCAGTTGGAGGACCACCCGCTCGGGCCCGCGCCGCATCGGGGCACCGGCGGTCCGGTGCGGCTGTCCGTCGCCACCGGCACCGACCCGCTCGCCGAGGAGATGGTGGCCACCGGCGCCGAACTGGGCTGGCGCCGCGCCGACGACCTGGACGCCCACGACGACGAGCGGATCGGCTACCCCACCGCCACGATCCGCGCCGGACGCCGGGTCAGCGCCGCGGACGCGTTCCTCCACCCGGTGCGGCGCCGGCCCAACCTGACCGTCGAGGTCGGCGCCGTCGTCCTGCGGGTGCTCGTCGAGGGCGGCCGCGCCACAGGTGTACGGGTGGCGCGCGGCGGCGGGGAGACCACGTACCGGGCGGCGGGTGAGGTGATCCTCGCCGCGGGCGCCCTGGCCACCCCGCACCTGTTGCAGGTCTCCGGCATCGGCCCGGCGGACACGCTGCGCGCGGCCGGAGTGCCGGTACTGCTCGACCGGCCCCGGGTCGGCGCAGGGCTGCGCGAGCACCGGTCGATCGTGCTCCAGTACCGCCTCGCCGAACCCGGCGGCCACAACATGACCATCGGCAGCCCGCTCGGGCAGGCCCGGGCGACGCTGCGCTGGCTGCTCACCCGGGGCGGACCGCTCGCCCTGCCGGTGCTGGACGTGGCGGCCCACCTCAAGTCCCGGCCGGAGCTGGATCGCCCGGACGCGCACCTGCTGATGGCGCCGTTCTCGGCCGCCCCGCCGCGCCCCGGCAAGGCGCTGGAGCTGGAGCGGGAGCCGGGCCTGATGTGCCTGGGCACCGTCACCCGGCCGGACAGCGAGGGCAGCCTGACGATCACCGACGCGGACCCGCGTACGCCGCCGGCCATCGTGGCGAACTACCTCACCACGGAGCACGACCGGCGGGTGGCGGTGGACCTGTTCCGCCGGATGCGGGAGTTCTTCGGCACCGGCCCGATCGCGAAGCGCATCCAGGCCGAGACGGTGCCCGGAACGGCGACCACTACCGACGCGGAGATCGTCGAGGCGGCTGTGGCACGCGGCTACTGCGGTTACCACGCGATCGGCACCTGCGCGATGGGCACCGGCGACGAGCACGTGGTCGACCAGCGGTTGCGGGTACGCGGCGTGGACGGGCTGCGGGTGGTCGACGCGTCGGTGCTGCCGGTGATGGTGGCCGGCTGGACCAGCGCCCCGGTGACCGCGCTGGCCTGGCGGGCCGCCGACGTGATCAGGGGACGGGACGCGGACTGACCGCCCGGACCCGGGCGGACGTGCCCGGACCCGCGCGACGGCGGGTCCGGGCACGTGGCTCAGACCGCGAAGCAGTTCGGCTGGACCGGGGCGCCGGCGAGCACCTGGCGCACCGCCGTGTACGTGGTGCCGTCCAGCACCAGCCCGAGGTGGCCGACGACCCGCAGCGGGCACCAGGCCTGCACCAGGATGTTCGTCGCGCCGTCGGCGAGCACGGCGTTGTCGACCGGCCGGACCAGCTCGTCCTGCCAGGTGCGCACGGTGGCCCAGCGGACCGGGCCGGGCGTGTCGTCCCCGGCGTTGAGGTCGGCGAGGAAGCTCGACCCGATGGTCATCTGCTGGCAGGCGATCACCCCGGCGCAGCTGCCCAGCCCGAGGACGGCGACCAGGTTCGCGACGTAGGTCCCGTACTGCGGGCTGCCCAGGCTGACGTACTGGTCGACGGTGGCCGCGCCGCCGAGGTACTTGACGTACCAGCGGCTGACCAGCCCGCCCTCGGAGTGGCCGACCAGGTCGACGCGGGCCGCGCCGGTGGTGGCGCGCACTCGGTCCACGTAGGACGACAACGCCCGGGCGGACTCGCGGATGTCGCCGAGACCGAGGTTCGGCAACTGGAAGATCGAGACCCGGTAGCCGTCGGCGCGCAGCCGGGCAGCGATCGGCTCGTACGCGATGGAGATTCCACTCAGGCCACCGACCACGATCACCGGGTCGGCGGCCGCGGCGGCGGCCCGTTGCGCGGCGGTGGCGGCGGCGGCCGTGTTCGACGGGGCGGCGGGTTCGGCGGTGGCGGCCTGGGCGGCGGCCGGGACGAGCAGGACGGTGGCGGCGGTGGTGGCGGCCAGGATCGTTCGGAGCAGCATGGGCTGCACCTCCGGGGGGAGGCACCCGGGCGGACCCGGGGGGGACGGGTGGGATCCGATCGATCGTGGTCACGATGATGCGTGTCCGATTTCACACACGTCAATGAAAAGTTACGCCCCGGTAACCCTTGTCGCGCCCTCAGCGCAAACCGGCATGCCGGACCGGGCTCAGTTGCCCAGCGCCTGGACCTTCGCGATGGTCTCCTGCACGTGCTGCCGGGCCGGCTCCCCGCCCTGCGCGGCCTGCGCCAGCGCCTGCCGGTAGGAGTCGATGACCCCGATCAGCGGGCCCGCCGTGGCCCCCTCCAGCGCGCCCGCCACCAGCGCCCGCGCCTCGGCCGCGTCCTGCGCGGCAGCGGCGGTGCGCGCCTTGGCCTCGTCCAGCTTCTGTGCCGCCGCCGCCAGCCTGGCGATGATCTCCGCCGCGCTCACACGCCCTCCCCCAGCTCACCCGCCCCGGAAGCCTACCTCCCCACCCCGCCCTCCCACCTTCGCGATCTTGCAGTTTCCGCCCGTCCAAAAGCCACCAATGCCGCACCTCGGGGGCCGCAACTCCATGATCGACGGAGCGGTAGGGGCGAGGTCAGCGGAGGAGGCGGAACAGGAGGAGGTAGAGGCAGAAGAAGGACGGGGAGACCAGCGCGCAGATCACGAAACCCAGCGGCACGTACCGTCCGGCCGGGGGCGCGTCGCCCTCCACCGCCGGGCGGCCCCAGCGGGCGAGCACCACCTGACCGGCCACGAAGGACATCAACGGCACGCCCGCGCAGCTCAGCGCCGCCACCAGGTCCAGCCCGCTCACCGGCAGCGACGAACCCACTATCGCGATCAGCATCAGCAGCGAACCGGCGAGCGCGCAGCCCGCGTACACCACCACCGCCCGCGCCGGCGCGGACCAGGTGGGCAGCAGCACCGGCGTGCGGGCCAGCGCGTCGGCCTGCTGCCCGAACACGTCGGCCTCCTCGGCGAGCCGCCCCGCCGCCGCCAGCTCCCCCGCCGGATCGCCGGCCCGCGGCGCCGGAACACCACCCGATGGGTACGCCCCGACCTCCGGCCGCCCCGGCACGTCGGCTACGCCGCCGGTCACCCCGTCCCCCGGTCCGGGCGCGGGACCTGGTGCTCCCCCACCGGCCACCATCGCCGGTGCCGGCGCCTCCGCCGGGACCGACGTCATCGGCACGCCGATCGCCTGCCCGAGCCGGTCGAGGTGCTGGCCCTGGGCGGTGAGCCGCTGCCCGAGCGTGTCGACGGCGGACTGGAGGCCGCGGCGGCGCTCCGCCTCGGCGGCGATCTCCCGCTCCCCACCCCGCTGCCGGGTGGACAGCTCCCGCAGCAGCGCCGCGTACTCGTCGAACCCACTCATGTGCTGTCCCCCCCGGCCGCGAACGGCACGATCAGCGCGGTGCGGTGCTCGTGCCGGTCGACGAGCAGAGCACGGCCCTCACGCGGGACGTACGCGAGGTCGTGCACGCCGAGGTGCAGGCCCAGGTCGGCGGCGGGCACGTTGAGCGCGACCAGGCCCGTCACGTCGTCACGGTGCCCGCTGCCGCCGAGGTCGTCGGCGAGCCGGCGCAGCCCGCGCCACCAGCCGAGCACGTGCACACCGCGCGCGGGGCCCTGGCGCAGCACGGCGCGCAGGTCGTCGTACCCGGAGCGGAACGTCGCCGGGTCGGAGGCGGCCAGCGTCGTGGCGGCGGCGTCCATCCCGAACACCACCAGGTAGGTGCGCCCGGAATCCGGGGCGTCGCCGGTCGCGGCCTCGGCGAGCTGGGCGCGCAGCGCGGCGGCGTCCAGGCGCCGGACCTGGTGCCCGGCGGCGGCGAGCGTCATGGCCAGGTCGTCGGCGGCGTCGGTGGTGCCGGGCGCCAGCGGCGCGAACAGGAACCGGGCGGCGCCGGGTGCGTGCTGGCGGGCGAGGGACAGGGTCGCCGACCGGAGCACGTCCGCGCCGGCCGTCGACGTGCCGACCACTGCCAGGTGCCGGCCCGGGCTGGCGTCGAGCGCGAAGCCGGCCGGGCTGCCGGGGACGTCGACCACGCGGCCGACGAGCGCGTACGGCGGGCCGGCGCCCGGCGTCAGCGCCGTCCAGGCGGGGTCGCCGGTGAGCCGGGGCGTCTCGTGTCCCCGGAAGACGGCCGGCGGGCGCGCCCCGGCCGGGCGGGCCGCGTGCAGCTCGTGGCGCAGCGCGGCGAGGTCGGCCGAGGCGGCGTGCGCGTCGGGGAACCGCACCTCCACGTCCGCGCCGGGCGCGCCCGCGCCGGTGTTCACCACTGCCGTGCCGACTGTGAGCCCGCGCGCGGCGTCGTTGCGCGGGTCCAGCACGGCGTCGCCGCCTGGTAGCGCGATCCGCAGCGGGAACTGCCCGAAGATGGCCTCGGCCCGGCCGTAGAGCGCCTCGATCCCGGTGGTGCTCTGGCTCGCCAGCACCAGGTGCAGGCCGTACGAGCGGCCCTTGCGGGCCAGTTCCTCGATCAGGTCGACGGCCTGCCGGGCCAGCGCGTCGTTGCCGGCGAACAGCACGTGGAACTCGTCGACGACTGTGACGATCCGGGGTGGCCGGGCGTTCGGCGGCAGATCCGCGAGCCGGCTGACCCCGTGCCGCTTGAGCAGGTCGGCGCGGCGGCCCAGTTCGGCGCGCAGCTCGCGCAGCACCGCCACGCCGTACTCGCGGTCGGACTCGATGCCCACCGCGTCGGCGTGCGGCAGCCAGGACGGGTCACGGTCGGTGGGCACGAACTCGGTGAAGCTGACGCCCTCCTTGAAGTCGAGCAGCATCAACCGCAGCTCGGCCGGGGAGTAGCGGGCGGCCAGCCCGTAGAGCACGTCGAGCAGCAGGACGGTCTTGCCGGCGCCGGTCCGCCCGCCCACCAGCCAGTGCGGGGTGGCGTCGTCGAACGCGACGCTCAGCGGCCGGCGGCCGGCCCGACCGAGCACGGTACGCAGCCCGGAGGCGGCGGACCCGGCCCAGCGCTGCGCGGGCAGCAGGTCGGTGAACGTGACGCCGTCCTGATCGGCGGCCTCGGCGTACCGGCGGGCCAGCGCGGTCACAGTGGCGTGCGACGGGTCGCCGTCGAGCACCACCGGAGCGGCCAGCCCGCTGCCGTCGGTGCTGAACGGACGCCCCGGCGGGTCACCGACGAGCGTGTACCGCTCGGTGACGCGCAGCTGGGTGGTGGCGCCCAGCGGCGGAGCCGCGCTCGGCCCGGCCGGTGGGTGGCCGGCCAGCAGCACGCAGACGGCTGCGGCCGGGCCGGCGTGGGTGAGCGCGGCGAGCCGGGCCAGTTCCCGGGGCGGTGGCGCGGACGCGGCGACCACCACCAGCAGCTCGCGGTCCTCCGGCGCGGACCGCTGGGCGGTACGTGCGTGCCGCTCGGCCAGGTCGAGCAGGGCCGTCGTCTCCGCCTCGGTGGTCGCCGCCGCGGCGAGCACCCCGGCGTCCTGGAGCGGGCGCAACGGCAGGAACGCCGCGCCGAAGGCGGCCTGGTCGATGCCGGCCACCCGGATCGCGCCGGCCGGAGCGGCGGTCAGCAGCCGTACCACCACCGCCCGCAGCAGCTCGCCGACGCGCGGGTCACGGGCGTCCGCGTCGACGGCCAGGTGCGCGCCCGCGCCGACCGGCACGAGCACCGGGAACGCGCCGTCGACAGTGGTCGCGGCGCCGAGGCGTACCGGAACGGGGTGGGTGGCGACGCGGGCGGTGCCGGGCACCGCGGCGGCCAGCTCACCGCCGAGGCGGGCCAGCCGCGCGACCAGCTCGGGGCTGCCCACCGGCGCCGGGCCCGCGGCGCCCAGCAGCCGCCGGGCCGCCTCCCAGTGCCGCACCGCCTGCCGATGCCGATCGACCGCCTGCCGGTACGCCGCCGCGAGTCTGCCCACCGTCCGCCCTCCGACGTTTGCGATCGAAGGGAACCCTAACGGACGCGCGCCGCACCGGCACGGGGCGCTCCGCACCGGGGATTCGTCCACTGTTCACCCGGCTACGGACGGGCGCGCCGCACGCCGTTCCCCCGGCCCGGTTTGCCTTCCCCCAGGCAATCGTGCGCACAGGAAGGCGACGACGTGACCACCTCACCTCTTCCCCGGCGGTCCCTGCTGCGCGGCGGCGTGGTCGGCGGACTCGGCATCATGGTGGCCGGCAGCCTGGAGGCGATCGCCGGACCGGCGGCGGCCCGGCCCGCGTGCCGCCCCGCCGTCGGCTACGGCGACCTGGTGCCGGACCCGGCCGGCCTGCTGGCGCTGCCGCCGGGCTTCTCGTACACGGTCGTCGCGCAGGCGGGCGCGACGCTGCTGGAGTCCGGGCAGCCCACCCCGAGCGACGCGGACGGCACCGGCTGCTTCCGCGGCCCGCACGGCTCGGTGCTGGTGAACAACCACGAGATCGGCGGCGACGAGCCGTACCCGGTGCCGGCGCTGCCCGGCCTCACCTACGACCCGGGCGCCCGCGGCGGCACCACCACCATCGAGGTGGACCGGCACGGGCGGCGGCTGCGCGAGTACGTGAGCGTGGCCGGCACGCACAACAACTGCGCCGGTGGCATCACCCCGTGGGGCACGTGGCTGACCTGCGAGGAGACCGAGCAGCGGGCCGGTGGGCGGTTCCTGAAGGACCACGGGTACGTCTTCGAGGTCGACCCGCACGACCGGTCCGCCAACACCGACCCGGTGCCGCTGACGTTCCTCGGGCGGTACTCGCACGAGGCGGTGGCCGTCGACCCGTACACGCACTCGATCTACCTGACCGAGGACGCGAGCGGGCCCAACGGCCTGTACTTCCGGTGGACGCCGCCGCCCGGCTTCCGGGCCGGCAAGGGCGCGCTGCGGGCGCTGGCCCAGCGGCCCGACGGCGGCACCGCCGGCAGCCTCGCGGCGATGCGCTGCCTGCGCGGCGACGACCACGTGGCCGACCTGTCCGAGGCCACCACGCCCGGCACCCGCTACCGGGTGGAGTGGGTCGAGGTGCCGGACCGCGACGCCCGGACCGTGTCGGTACGCAAGCAGTTCACCGACGCCGAGGTGACCCGCAGCCGCAAGCTGGAGGGCGCCTGGTGGGGCGACGGCGGCGCGTACTTCGTGGCCAGCTACGCCCGACACGACGACGGCAGCGCCAACGAGCACGACGGGCAGGTGTGGTTCTACGACCCGCGCCGCCAGACCGTGACGCTGAAGACCATCTTCGGGGTGAACACCGACCCGGAGGCCGACACCGGCAACTACGACGGGCCGGACAACATCACCGTGTCGCCGTACGGCGGGGTGATCCTGGCCGAGGACGGCGAGGGCGTGTCGCACCTGGTCGGCGTCACCGAGCAGGGCAAGGCGTATCCGCTGGCCCGCAACGAACTGAACGACAGCGAGTTCACCGGGCCGACGTTCAGCGCGGACGGGAAGACGCTGTTCGCCAACATCCAGTCACCGGGGTACGTGTTCGCGATCACCGGACCGTGGGGGCGGCCTGGTAACGGGCACCGCTGAGCGGGTGGCCGGCGGTTCCCGGGCGGGAGCCGCCGGCCGATCCGCCTCTCCTCGGCGATCTTGCACCTGCGGCCCCGAAGAATGGGTGCATGAGCCGCATTTCGCCGCCCGAAAGTGCAAGATCGGCGCACTGGACCGCGCCGACGGTTGTCCGCGCGACGCTCTCGGCGATCGCGGAGTACGGCGGGGTCGGCTGAACCCGGCCGCACCCGCCCCTTCCTCCCGCACAGAGCAGCCCTTGATGCGTCACGTCAACAAACGGCCGGACGTATCAATTCATGCCCGCCGGCGGGCGCAGGCCGTCCAGCGCGATGGCCAGGACGCGGTCCCGCTGGGCCGGGTCCGGGAACTGGTACGCGGCGAGGCCGCTGATCAGCCGGATCACGTCGTCGAAGCCGGCGTCCGGCCGAGCTTCCCCGGCGGCCTGGGCGCGGCGCAGCAGCGGCTCGCCGGTCGCGTAGATCTCGGTGCGGCAGCTGCGGAACACCTCGGAGTCGTGCACCAGCTCCTCGGCCAGCGCCCGCTTGGTGGCCACGTAGGCGACGAACCGGTGCAGCCAGCCGACCAGGGCGTCCCACGGGGGCTCGTCGGCCAGGTCGGCGGCGGAGGCGCTGAGCGCGCGCACCTCCTCGACGTAGACCGCCTCGAAGAGGTCCCGCCGCTGCGGGAAGTTGCGGTAGAGCGTGCCGATGCCCACGCCCGCCCGGCGGGCGATCTCCTCCAGCGACGCGCCCGCGCCGTGCTCGCCGAAGACCTCGCGGGCGGCGGCGATCAGCGCGTCGTAGTTGCGGCGGGCGTCGGCCCGCTTGGGGCGGCGCGCGAAGACCTCGCCGGACACGTCGGCGTCAGCCATGAGGCGCGTCACCCCTTCCGCCTTGCAACCGGAGGCACCCCTCCGCTAGGTTAATGGAGGCAAGCCTCCGGTTACTGACCGGAGCCACCCCTCCGGATAGCTTACTCCGGACTTCCGGCCGCCCTCCGGCCACGCGATCCTCGCGCCACGACACGGACCCGGGAGGTCCCACCATGCCCGCCGACCGCTGAGCGCCCGCACGACCCGGCCGCCACCGCCGCACGACTGCGCGAGCGGCCGCCAGTCTCGTACCGACAACGGGGAGTTCTCCCACATGATCCACTCATCAGGGCGCGGCTCGCGCCGACTCACCTTCCTCGTGCTGGCCGCCGGCACCGGATTCTTCGCGATGCTCCAGTCGCTGATCACGCCGGTGCTGCCCACCATCCAGCACGACCTGCACACCTCGCCCAACACGGTGACCTGGGTGCTCACCGCGTACCTGCTCTCCGCGTCCGTCTTCACGCCGATCGTCGGCCGCATCGGCGACATGGTCGGCAAGGAGAAGACGCTCGTCTTCTCGCTCGCCGCGCTCGCGCTGGGCTGCCTGCTGGCAGCCGTCGCCCCCAGCATCGGCGTGCTGATCGCCGCCCGCGTGGTGCAGGGCATCGGCGGCGCCGTCTTCCCGCTCTCGTTCGGCATCATCCGCGACGAGTTCCCGGCCGCCCGGGTCAGCTCGGCGGTGGCCTCGATCTCCGCGGTCGTGGCAGTCGGCGGCGGGCTGGGCGTGGTGCTGGCCGGGCCGATCGTGGCCACCCTGGGCTACCGGTGGCTGTTCTGGATCCCGCTGGTGGTGGTCGGGCTGACCGCGCTCGCCGCGCACCGGTTCGTGCCGCGCTCGCCGGTACGCACCCCGGGCCGGATCAACTGGCTCAGCGCCGTACTCCTGTCCGGCTGGCTGGTGGCGCTGCTGCTGCCGGTCAGCAAGGGCGCCGCGTGGGGTTGGGGCTCCGGCCGGGTGGTCGGACTGCTGGCGCTGGCCGCGGCGCTCGCGGCCGCCTGGCTGGCGACCGAGGCCCGGGCCGCGAACCCGCTGATCGACCTGCGGATGATGCGCCTGCCCGCGGTCTGGACCACGAACCTCGTCGGGCTGCTCTACGGCGCCTCGATGTTCGCCGTCTACGCGTTCCTGCCGCAGTTCGCGCAGATCCCGACCAGCGCCGGCTACGGCTTCGGCGCCAGCGTCACCCAGGCCGGGCTGCTGATGCTGCCGATGCTCGTCGGCATGTTCGTGGCCGGCCTGCTGGCCGGACGGCTGCAGTCCCGGTTCAGCGCCAAGGCGCAGCTGAGCACCGGCGCGGTGTTCAACGTGGCGGCCGCCGCCATGCTGACCGTCGCGCACGACACCCGCTGGCAGGTCGGGATCGCCGGCGGTCTGGTGGGCCTCGGCATCGGGCTGGCGTTCGCCTCGATGGCCAACCTGATCGTGGCGAACGTGCCGGCCGGGCAGACCGGCGCGGCGACCGGCATGAACGCCAACATCCGTACCATCGGCGGCGCGATCGGCGCGGCGCTCGCCAGTGCCGTGATCACCGCGAATCCGCAGCCGAGCGGGCTGCCCCGGGAGGCCGGTTTCACGGCGGGCTTCCTGCTGCTCACCGGCATCTCGGTGGCCGCGGCGCTGGCCGCGCTCGCCGTACCCTCCGGTCGCCGCCGGTGGCCCCGGCGGCGGATCGGGCCGGCGGTGCCGGACCTGGCGCCGGTGCCGGCCGCGGAGCTGGTCCCGGCCCGCTGACCTCAAGGGGTACGAGCAGACGAGAGCCCCGCCCGGCGCGTGCCGGGCGGGGCTCCGCGGTGCCGGCCGCCTTCGCGGCTACGGTCCGAGCGGCGCGAGAAATGATCCTTGCCTCCCTGGCTGCCCAGCACGGCGACCTCGAACCCCAACCATGATCACGAATGGCGGCTGCGCACTAGCGTGGTGCGACGCGGCAGCCGGGGTCGGGGCCGGTGTCGGCCACGCCGCAGTGGAACACCTCGACCGGGGCGGCGTCCACGTCGGGCACCTTCGCCACGGTGAGCAGCGCCAGCCGCTTCGCCACCGGTTCGCCTGAGTCCGGGGCGTACCGGATGAGGCCGCTGACCCCCGGGTAGCCGCCGGCGGCGTTCTGCCGCAGCACCTCGGCGTGCACCCCGACCGGGTTGACCGAGCGGGGCTCCCAGCGGCGGCCGGTGTCGGCGTGGCGCAGGCGGGCGGCGAGGCTCTCCAGCGCGCGTACCGTCATCATGGTGGCGTCGTAGGCCAGGCTGACCCGCTCGCCGACCGGCGGGCCGGTCCCGGCGCGGCATCGGGGCGGGTCGAGCAGGCCGTCCGCGCCGATCCAGGTGAGGAAACTGCCCCGGGCGTCGTCGCGCCCGGCCTGCGCGGACCGCAGCGACGCGCAGGTGGCCAGCGCGGCCTTCGACACGTACGTGACCGGCAGGTTGCCCGGCGCGCTGGCGCGCAGCCCCGGGTTGGCCATGTAGCGGTTCACCGAGTCGTCGGCGACCAGGTGCCGGGGCGGGTTCGCGCCGCACTCCTTGAGCGCGCGCATGAACCCGTCGAACTCCGACCAGCGGCCGGCGAAGAAGAGCATCCCCGGGTAGCCGCACTCCTGGGTGAGCCGCCGCCCGCTGCGCCACTCGTCGAGCCGGGTGATCCGGTCGCCGAAGCGTTCCCGCAGGCCGTCGACGAGGGTGGCGACGTACAGGTCGTCGGTGAGCGAGCTGCCCTCGCCGGTGGTCCAGTAGACGTGCGCCTCCCCCACCCGCAGCACCTGCCGGGCGTACGCCTCGACCATCCGGGCCTGGTCCCGGTTCGGCGCCGACATGGCCAGGTAGAGGCTGGAGTTGGCGTCCATCCGGTCGGCCGACAGCGTGGGGGCGAGCACCGGCAGGCCGACCCGGTTGAGTTCGCGCAGCGCCGCCGCCGTGCTGGTGCGGCTGTCCACCAGCCCGACCACGCCGAGCACTGTGGGGTCGTCGCGGGCCAGCCCTTCCAGCATCCGCACCGCGTCGTCGGCGTGCCGCATCTGCCGCCCGGCGTTCGCCACCACGATGTGCAGCAGCGCCGCGTCGTCCGCCGCCGCCGACTCCTGGAGCAGGGCGTACTGGGCGGTGGCCATGCCCTCCAGTTCCTCCCGCTCGGAGACGTAGGACTCCTCGTCCGCGCGGGTCCGGTTGCCGGTGAGGCTGCCCAGGTAGACAAGCGTCAGGTAGGGGCGGCGGTGCTCGCTGCGCCGCCACACCTCCTCGGCGGCCCGGTTCTGGGCGAAGATGCGCCGCTGCACGGCGCGCAGCCGGTCCTGCCCGGGTTCGCTGTTGAAGACCTGCCCGGCGGTGTCGCTGTAGCCGACGCACTCGCCGCCGACGAGCCGGACGGTGACCCGATCGGTGGGCCAGGGGCGGCAGTCAGGCGCCCACCGCCCGTGCGCCCACACGCCCAGCCCGGCGACGAGCGCCAGGGCCACCGCGGCGGGCAGGAACCGCCGCGCCCACCAGGGCGGGTCGGGTGCGACAAGGGCCGGCGGGACGCCTCCCACCGGCGCGTCGACGTCCCGGTCGTCCGCCTCCAGCAGCATCAGCCAGGCGCCGGAGCGACGCAGCCGGCGGTTCTCCGGCAGCGCCTCGGCCCACTCCTCGTACGCCTCCTCGGCCTCGGCCAGCGGCCGGGAAGCGGCCGGTTCCGGCGGCGGGTCGGCGGCGACCGCGACGACGAGCAGCGGGTCGTTGCGGCCGGTCTCGTTGCGCACCTCGTCGACGAGCCGGACCAGCGTGTGCCCGACGTTGTCCGGCCGCGCGCCGTCGAGCACCAGCACCGGATAGGCGGTGCGGCGCCAGTCCCCGGGCCGCCAGAACCGCCGCCGGTACGCCAGGCGCAGGTCCTCCAGGAACGCGTGCAGCAGCAGCTTCTCCACCTGGGCCGGGTGTTCGCCGTCGCGCCAGCCGGCGGTGAGCCGCTCGGCGAAGCCGAGGAACGTCACCGACTGCCGGGGCGCCAGGTACTGCTGGCGCATGAACCAGCGGTACTGCCGTCCGACGAGCGGCACCCGGCCGGAGACGGCGATCCGGAACACGACGCCGGGCACGGCCCGCCACAGCAGCCAGAGCAGCAGGTGCAGCGCGGCGCCGAGGCCGGAGTCGCCGCCGACCTGGGGGTCGTCACCGGTCCGCCGTCCCCGCCAGTCCCGCAGCCGGCGGACCAGCGCGGCCCGGCCGCTGTCGGCGGCGTCCAGGTCCACGGCGAGCGTCTGGTGCATCAGCCAGTCGGCCAGCGGGTAGTGCCGGAACCGCAGCCGGGGCGCGCCGAACGCCTCCACTGAGAGTTGCCGGTGCAGTTCGCGCAGCACGGCTGCGACGTCGTCGCCGGCCGGGCGGCCGGTCAGGTCCAGCACTACGTGCGGCACCCGGCGCCCGGCCCGGCGCGCCGCGAAACGCCGTAGCAGGGCCGCGACCGCGCCGTCCCCGGTGGGCCGGACCAGCCAGAGCAGCGGGAGCCGGCGGTCGCCGCGGCGTGGACGCCGCAGCAGCCGGGCCAGCAGGGTGAGCAGTTCCGGGCCACCGGCCGGGAGTTGCTCGCGGACCGGCCGCGGCCGGGTCGCCGGTTCACGCATGGTCACCTCCGGGTCGCATGCGGTGTCGCACCATTGTCGACGTTCGATGCAACCCGGCACGGCGGGGCCCCGCTCGACGGACGGGTGTCGAGCGGGGCCTCCTCGCGTGCGGATCAGCCGATGGCGGCGGTCAGCGCGGCCAGGTAGCCGTAGCGGTAGCCGTTCGCGTTCGGGTGGTACGCCTCGATGACGCCGCTGACGTCGCGGATCCACGGCTCGGCGGCGCACACGCCGTGCCCGGCGAAGAACGGCCGCGCGTCGACGAAGGTTCCCCCGGCCGCGGCCGCCCGGCCGGAGATGACGCCGTTGAGCGTGTCGGCGGCCTGGTTGAGGATGGTGCGCTTGTAGCTGCTCATGGCGAGCAGTCCACAGGAGCCGGTCTCGAACAGCCGCGGGTAGCCGAGCACCACCAGCCGGGCGTTCGGGGCCCGGTTGCGGATCGCGGTGTACGTGGCGTCGAGCCGGGCGGGCAGCGTGGCGGTGGCGAACGCCTTCGACTCGTTCACCGCGCTCTCGCAACTGGACGTGCTGCCGAAGCGGCAACTGGTCATCACGTCGGCGAAGCCCGCGTCGTTGCCGCCGATGGTGATGGTGACCAGCGTGGTGCTGCTGCTGAGCTGGCCGACCTGGTTGGCCAGCACGTCGGCGGTGACCGCGCCTCCGCAGGCCGGGAACTTGAAGCTGGTGACCGAATGGGCGGCCGCCCAGAGCGGGGCGTACGACTTCTGGCTGCGCAGGCAGGTGGACAGGTCGTACGGGCCGGCGCCGACCCCGGAGGAGTAGGAGTCGCCGAGGGCGACGTAGTTGACGGTGGCCGCCCGGGCGGCGCCGGGCAGGAGCACGGCGCCGAGTACGGCCGCCAGGAGGGCGGCAAACACGGTACGGACGCGACGGGGCATGGCAGAGCCTCCACGGGGCAGGGGTGGTGGAGCCCGTTGACCGCGCGCGTGGCCGAGGGATCGGTGCTGTTACTGGTCGGTAATGCTATCGAAACATTCGTCGAAATTGAATAGCCCCGATCGGCCGGACAGGACAGATACGTTCACATGTGTCGATTAGTTTGACGGTGACGACACCCGACGGAGGGAGTCCCACCGTGCGACGCGCACTCACGGCGGCCATCGCCGCCCTGACCCTCACCGCAGCCGGCACCACAGTGACCGGTGCCCCCGGCCAGGCCGCCCCCACCGGCTGGGGCCGGCCGCAACCCGCGGCGGCCACCCCGACGCCGGGCAGTCCCGGGCTGGGCGACAGCTACTTCCCCGACTACGGCAACGGCGGCTACGACGTCGGCCACTACGACATACGGCTGCGCTACGAGCCGGCCACCGACCGGCTCAGCGGCACCACCACGATCCTCGCCACCGCCACGAAGGACCTGTCCCGGTTCAACCTGGACTTCGCCCTCGACGTCGAGTCGGTGCGGGTGAACGGGTGGGCCGCCGGGTTCGCCCGGGCCGGCGACCACGAGCTGGTCGTCACCCCGGCCCGGCCGCTGGCGAAGGGCCAGCAGCTCACCGTCGTGGTGAGGTACGCCGGCGTGCCGTCGCAGACCACCGTCTACGGCTACACGGCGTGGACGCGTACCGCCGACGGGGCGCTCGCCGTCAACGAGCCTGAGTCGGCCTGGTGGTGGTACCCGAGCAACGACCACCCGAAGGACAAGGCCACCTGGGACGTCTCGGTGTCGGTGCCGACCGGCGTCGAGGTGATCAGCAACGGCGTGCAGCCGCGCGACCCGCTGCCCGAGGCCGGCAACCGCACCCGGTGGAGCTGGCGCAGCGTCAAGCCCGGCGCCACGTACCAGGCGTTCCTGGCCATCGGGCAGTACGACATCGTCACCGACACCGCGCCGAACGGGCAGCCGGTGGTCAACGCGTACAGCACCACGCTGGGCGAGCGCCTGCCCGCCGCGCGGGCCAGCATCGAACGCACCGCCGAGATCGTCGACTGGGAGAGCGGGCTGTTCGGCCCGTACCCGTTCGAGGCGCAGGGCGGCGTGGCCGGGCCGGTCGACGGCATCGGGTTCGCCCTGGAGACGCAGACCCGCCCGGTCTACGGCCCCGGCTTCTGGCGGCGCGGCGCCAACACGTACGTGGTGGTGCACGAGAACGCCCACCAGTGGTTCGGCGACTCGGTGTCGGTGGCGGACTGGCGGCACATCTGGCTCAACGAGGGCTTCGCCTCGTACGCCGAGTGGCTCTGGTCGGAGGAGCAGGGCGAGGGCACCGCGCAGGAGCTGTTCGACTTCACCTACGACAGCTACCCGGCCGACTCCGAGTTCTGGCAGGTGCGCCCCGGCGACCCGGGGCCGAGCGGGATCTTCGACGCCGCCGTCTACGACCGGGGGGCGATGGCGCTGCACCAGATCCGGCTCGCCGTGGGCGACGCCGCGTTCTTCCGCATCCTGCGCACCTGGACCGCCAAGCGGCAGTACGGCAACGGCACCGTCGCGCAGTTCCAGGCGCTCGCCGAGCGGATCTCCGGACGGGATCTCGACGCGGTGTTCACCACCTGGCTGTTCACGCCCGGCCGGCCCGACGTGGCGACCGCCGCGCGGACGACAGCCGCACCGGCGCAGCCGGCCTCGTGGGCGAAGATCCGGGCCGCGCACGACCTGCTCGGCCGCTGACATCCGCCGCCGCGCGGCGCGTCGTCCGCGGACAGCGCGCCGCGCGGCGGCGGATGTTAAGAAGGGCCCCCTCCTCTACCTGAGGCGTTAAGAGGGGGCCCTTCCTTTCACCTGGCGGCGAGCGGCTGGCGGGCCGGGTCGACAGGGGCGGGCAGCTCGCCCACCCCACCCAGGTACGCGTGGATCGCCGCCGCCGCGGCGCGTCCCTCGGCGATCGCCCAGACGATCAGCGAGGCGCCCCGGTGCATGTCACCGGCGACGAAGACACCGTCGGCGGCCTGCCAGTCGGGGCCGGAGTCGATCGCGCCCCGGCGGTTGCGGGTCACCCCGAACTGGGCCAGCAGCGGCTGCTGCTCGGTGCCCTCGAAGCCGATGGCGAGCAGCACCAGGTCGGCCGGGATCTCCCGCTCGGAGCCGGGCTGCGGGGTGACGATGCGGCGACCGTCCACCTTCTCCACGGTCACCTCGGCGATCCGGACCGCGCGGACCCGGCCGGTGCCGTCGTCCACGAACTCCTGCACCGCGACGGCGAAGACCCGCTCGCCGCCCTCCTCGTGCGCCGGGTAGTTGCGCAGCACCCACGGCCAGGTCGGCCACGGGTCGCGCTCCGCGTCCCGCTCCGACGGCGGCTCCGGGTAGAGGTCGAGCTGGTGGACGCCGGCCGCGCCCTGCCGGTGCGCCACACCGAGGCAGTCGGCGGCGGTGTCGCCACCACCGATGATCACCACGTGCTTGCCGGCGGCGTCGATCGGCGTACCGTCGGGCAACGTGGCGAGGGCGGGCCGCCCGTCCCCGGCGGCGGCCACCACCCGGTTCGCGGCGACCAGGTGCGCCATCGCCTGGTGCACGCCGCGCAGCTCCCGGCCGGGCGTCTCCGGGGTGTCCCGGCCCTGCAACGCGCCGCAGGCCAGCAGCACCGCGTCGTGCTCGGCGCGCAACTGCTCGGCGGTCACGTCGACGCCGACGTCGACGCCGGTCCGGAAGCGCACACCCTCGGCGGTGAGCTGGGCCAGCCGCTTGTCGATGTGCTGCTTCTCCAGCTTGAAGTCGGGGATGCCGTAGCGGAGCAGGCCGCCGATCGCGTCGTCGCGCTCGTACACGGTGACCGTGTGACCGGCGCGGGCGAGCTGCTGCGCGGCGGCCAGCCCGGCCGGGCCGGAGCCGACCACCGCCACCGACCGCCCGGTCGGGGTGGACGCGGGCCGGGGCCGCAGACCGTCGCGGGCCACCGCCGCGTCGGCGATCTCCACCTCGACCTGCTTGATGGTGACCGGCTGCTGGCCGCCGAGGCCGAGCACGCAGGCCGCCTCGCACGGCGCCGGGCAGAGCCGGCCGGTGAACTCGGGGAAGTTGTTCGTGGCGTGCAGCGACTCCACCGCGGCGTCCCAGTTGCCGGTGCGGACCAGGTCGTTCCAGTCCGGGATGCGGTTGCCCAGCGGGCAACCGTCGTGGCAGAACGGGATGCCGCAGTCCATGCACCGGGTGGCCTGCTCGCGGATCAGCTCCTCACCGGCCGGCGGGTAGACCTCCCGCCAGTCGGAGATGCGCACCGGCACCGGACGGCGGGCCGGCAGCCGCCGGTCGTAGCGCAGGAAACCGTTCGGGTCAGGCACGAGCCACCTCCTGGGCGACCACCCGGGGCGCGGGCGGTACCGGCGCGGCCGACGGCACGCTGAGCGCGCTCATCACCGCGTCGTCGACGTCTCGGCCGGCGGCTTCGGCGGCCCGCATGATCTCCATGACCCGGCGGTAGTCCCGGGGCACCACCGCGGTGAACTCCTCCACCGCCTGCGGCCAGCGCTTGAGCAGGTCCTCGGCGACGGCCGAGTCCGTCTCGGCGAAGTGCCGCTGGACCAGCTCGTGCAGCCGGTCGCGTTCCTCGTCGCGCAGCGGCGACAGGTCGACCAGCTCGGCGTTCACCAGCCGCTGGTCGAGCCGGTGCACGAACGCGGTGCCACCGGACATGCCGGCGGCGAAGTTGCGCCCGGTCGGCCCGAGCACCACGACGGTGCCGCCGGTCATGTACTCGCAGCCGTGGTCGCCGAGGCCCTCGACCACCGCGACCGCGCCGGAGTTGCGCACCGCGAACCGCTCCCCCACCCGGCCGCGCAGGTACACCTCGCCGCCGGTGGCGCCGTACAGGATGGTGTTGCCGGCGATGATCTGGTCCTCGGCACGGCGGCCCGGCGTGGCGTCCACGCCGACGAACGGCGCGTCGGCGTCCGGCCGGACCACGATCCGGCCGCCGGACAGTCCCTTGCCGACGTAGTCGTTGGCGTCGCCGTACAGGCGCAGCGTGACCCCGCGCGGCAGGAACGCGCCGAACGACTGGCCGGCGGTGCCGCGCAGCCGGAACTCGATCGTGTCGTCGGGCAGCCCGTCGCCGCCGAAGCGGCGGGTCACCTCGCCGCCGAGCATCGCGCCGACGCTGCGGTGCTCGTTGCGGACCTCGACCTCGACCCGCACCGGGGTACTGTCGCGCAGCGCCGGCCCGGCCAGCTCGATGAGCCGGTTGTCCAGCGCCGCGTCGAGGCCGTGGTCCTGGGCGCGTACGCCCCGGCGGGCCGCGCCCTCGGGCAGCTCCGGCAGGTGCAGCACGCGGCTCAGGTCGAGCCCGTGGCCCTTCCAGTGGTCGATCGCACCGGCCACGTCGAGCAGCTCGGTGTGGCCGATCGCCTCGTCGATGCTGCGGAAGCCCAGCTCGGCCAGGTAGCCGCGGACCTCCTCGGCGAGGAACAGGAAGAAGTTCTCCACGAACTCCGGCTTGCCGGTGAAGCGCTCACGCAGCACCGGGTTCTGGGTGGCGATGCCGACCGGACAGGTGTCCAGGTGGCACACCCGCATCATCACGCAGCCCTCGACGATCAGCGGCGCGGTGGCGAAGCCGAACTCCTCGGCGCCGAGCAGCGCCGCGATGAGCACGTCCCGGCCGGTCTTGAGCTGGCCGTCGACCTGCACCGTCACCCGGTCGCGCAGCTTGTTGAGCAGCAGCGTCTGCTGCGCCTCGGCCAGGCCCAGCTCCCACGGGGTGCCGGCGTGCTTGAGCGAGTTGAGCGGGGACGCGCCGGTGCCGCCGTCGTGCCCGGAGATCAGGATGACGTCGGCCTTGAGCTTGGCCACGCCCGCCGCGACGGTGCCCACGCCCACCTCGCTGACCAGCTTGACGTGCACCCGGGCGGCCGGGTTGACGCACTTCAGGTCGTGGACGAGCTGGGCCAGGTCCTCGATGGAGTAGATGTCGTGGTGCGGCGGCGGGGAGATCAGGCCGACGCCGGGGGTGGCGTGCCGGGTCCGGGCGATCCACGGCCAGACCTTGTTGCCTGGTAGCTGCCCGCCCTCGCCGGGCTTGGCGCCCTGCGCCATCTTGATCTGGAGGTCGTCGGCATTGACGAGGTATTCGCTGGTCACGCCGAACCGGCCGCTGGCGATCTGCTTGACCGCGGAGCGCCGCGCCGGGTCGTGCAGCCGCTCGACGTCCTCGCCGCCCTCGCCGGTGTTGGACTTGCCGCCGAGCCGGTTCATCGCGATGGCGAGCGTCTCGTGCGCCTCCGCCGAGATCGACCCGTACGACATGGCGCCGGTGGCGAAGCGCTTGACGATCTCGGTGGCCGGCTCGACCTCGTCCAGCGGCACCGCCGGGCGGACGCCGGTGCGCAGCGTGAACAGCCCGCGCAGCGAGCCCGCCTGCGCGGCCAGCTCGTCGACCTTGGCGGTGTACTGCCGGAACACGTCGTACTGGCGGCTGCGGGTGGCGTGCTGGAGCAGGAAGACCGTCTCCGGGTTGAACAGGTGCAGCTCGCCCTCGCGGCGCCACTGGTACTCGCCGCCGACCTCCAGCCGGTCGGTGGCCTGCGCGCCCGGCGCCGGCCAGGCCCGCGCGTGCCGGGCCGCCACCTCGGCGTGGATCTCGTTCAGGCCGATGCCGCCGATGGTGCTCGGGGTGCCCCGGAAGTACCTGTGGACCAGGCGGGTGTCCAGGCCGACCGCCTCGAAGACCTGCGCGCCGCAGTACGACGACACGGTCGAGATGCCCATCTTGGACATGATCTTCAGGACGCCCTTGCCGAGCGCCTTGACGTAGTTGCGGACGGCCTTGACCCGGTCCACGCCGGCCAGCACGCCGGTGGAGATCATGTCCTCCACCGACTCGAAGGCCAGGTACGGGTTGACCGCCGCCGCGCCGTACCCGATCAGCACCGCCGCGTGGTGCACCTCGCGGCAGTCGCCGGACTCGACGATCAGCGCCACCTGGGTACGGGTCTGCTCGCGGACCAGGTGCTGGTGCACCGCGGCGGTGAGCAGCAGCGACGGGATCGGCGCCAGGTCGGCGTTGGAGTCCCGGTCGGAGAGCACCAGGATGCGGACGCCGTCCTCGATCGCCTCGGACACGTGCCGGCAGATCTCGGTCAGCCGCGCCTTGATGCCGGCGCCGCCGTCGCGCAGGCGGTAGAGCCCGGAGACCCGGACCGCCTTGAAGCCGGGCAGGTCGCCGTCCTCGTCGATGGACAGGATCTTGGCCAGCTCGTCGTTGTCGATCACCGGGTACGGCAGCACGATCTGCCGGCAGCTCGCCGGGCCCGGGTCGAGCAGGTTGCCCTCCGGCCCGATGGTGGACGCCAGGCTGGTCACCAGCTCCTCCCGGATGGCGTCCAGCGGCGGGTTGGTGACCTGCGCGAAGAGCTGATGGAAGTAGTCGTAGAGCAGACGCGGCCGGGTGGACAGCGGGGCGATCGGCGTGTCCGTGCCCATCGAGCCGATCGGCTCGGCGCCGCTGCGGGCCATCGGGCCGAGCAGGATCTTCAGCTCCTCCTCGGTGTAGCCGAACGTCTGCTGGCGGCGGCGTACCGAGTCGTGGGTGTAGACGGTGTGCTCGCGCGGCGGCAGGTCGTCCAGCTCGATCAGGCCGGCGTGCAGCCACTCCTGGTACGGCTGCTCGGCCGCCAGCTCGGTCTTGATCTCGTCGTCGGAGACGATCCGGCCGTTGACGGTGTCGACCAGGAACATCTTGCCCGGCTGGAGGCGGCCCTTGGCGACCACAGTGGCCGGGTCGAGGTCGAGCACGCCCGCCTCGCTACCGAGCACCACCAGGCCGTCGGCGGTGTGCCACCAGCGGCCCGGGCGCAGGCCGTTGCGGTCCAGCACCGCGCCGACGATCTCGCCGTCGGTGAACGCGACCGACGCCGGGCCGTCCCACGGCTCCATCAGGCTGGCGTGGAAGCGGTAGAACGCGCGCTTGTCGGCGCGCATGTCCGGGTCGTTCTCCCACGCCTCGGGGATCATCATGAGCACCGCGTGCGGGAGGCTCCGCCCGGCCAGGTGCAGCAGTTCGAGCACCTCGTCGAAGTTGGCCGAGTCGGACGCCGCCGGGGTGCACACCGGGAAGACCCGGCGGATGTTGCCCGGAATGCTCGGGCTCCGGAGCAAGGCCTCGCGGGCCTGCATCCAGTTCCGGTTGCCGCGGATCGTGTTGATCTCGCCGTTGTGCGCGATGAAGCGGTACGGGTGCGCCAGCGGCCAGGACGGGAACGTGTTCGTGGAGAAGCGCGAGTGCACCAGCGCGATGGCGCTGACCACCCGCTCGTCGGTCAGCTCCGGGTAGAACGCCGGGAGCTGGTCCGGGGTGAGCATGCCCTTCCACACCATGGTGCGGCCGGACAGCGACGGGAAGTACGCCGGCACGCCCCGCTCGGCAGTCTCCCGCTCGACCTGCTTGCGCAGGCAGAACGCCACCCGGTCCAGGTCGAGCCCGGTCAGCGGGGAGCCGGCCGGGCCGTCCGGCGAGCCGGTCAGCCGGTGCGCGGCCACGAACAGCTGCCGGACCCGGGGCATCGCCGCGAGCGCGGTCTCGCCCAGGCCGGACGGGTCGGTCGGCACCTCGCGCCAGCCGAGCACGTCGGCGCCCTCGACCAGCGCGTACTTGTCGACCACCTGGCGGGCGCGGGCCTCGGCCGCGTCGTCGTCGGGCAGGAACACCAGGCCGGTGGCGTACTGGCCGGCCGGGGGCAGCGGGAAGTCGACGATGCCGCGCAGGAACGCGTCCGGCACCTGGATCATGATGCCGGCGCCGTCTCCGGTGTTGTGCTCCGCGCCCCGGGCGCCCCGGTGGTCCAGCCGGCACAGCGCCCCGAGGCCGTTCGCGACGACCTGGTGCGAGCGCCGCCCGTGCAGGTCGGCCACGAAGGCCACACCGCAGGCGTCGTGCTCGTACGCGGGGTCGTAGAGCCCGGTCGCCTGTGGGGCCGACTGCGGGCTGTGAGGGTACGGAAAGGCCACCGGGCCTCCTGTCGTCACTCAGGATGGATCATGATGGGGACGACGTCGGCCCTCTGCGGTTTATTGAGTCTACGTTAGGGCTTCCGGCGCAAGGCCAGTTCAGATTGATCACACTTCCAGATGCTGGGACGTGTAGTCTCGCGCGGTGGATCTCGCACGCGCTGACGTACTCGACCGGTTGGAGCGGTTCTACGACGCGGTGCCCCGCGACGGGGCCCGGACCGAGGATTACGGCGCCCTGGTGCTGTTCGTCCGCGACGGGGACGGCTGGCCGTTCTACGCCCGGCCCCGGATCGACGCCACCGAGCGTCCCACGCTCGCCGACGTGACAGCGGTCCGCGCCCGGCAGCGGGAGCTGGGCCTGCCGGAGGCGTTCGAGTGGGTGCACGAGCACCAGCCCGACCTGCTGGCGGTGGCCCGCTCGGCCGGGCTCAGCGTGCTGGAGGCGCCGCTGATGCTGCTGGAGCCGGAGCGGCTGCCCGATCCGGGGACGTTCAGCGACGTACCGGTGCGGGTGCTGGACCCCGGCGACCCCGGCTTCGCGGCGGACATCGCGCTGCGACGGGCCGTCGCGGCGGTCGGCTTCGCCAACGGCGGCACCGCGCGCGGCGACGCCGGACCGGCCGAGCGGGACGCCGCCCTCGCCCAGCTGGACGTGGCGGCGCTGGAGGAGGAGGCGACCCGGGTCGCCGACGGGCGGCGTATCTCGGTGCTCGCCGAGACGCTCGACGAGGGCGCGCTCGCCAGCGGGATGGCGATGCGGGTCGACGACGTGGCGGAGATCGCCGGGGTGGCCACGCTGCCGTCCGCCCGGCAGCGCGGACTGGGCGCGGCGGTGACCGCCACGCTCGCGCGGGAGCTGCGCGCCGCCGGCACCGACCTGATCTTCCTGAGCGCCGGCAGCGAGGACATCGCCCGCGTCTACCTGCGGGTCGGATTCCGCCGGATCGGCACCGCCTGCATCGCCGAGCCCGCCGCCGTCATCTGACTACTTACCCGGCTGTCGGGCCGGGCCGGTCGCCCGGGGACCGCGCCGACTGAGGGCCGGGCCGCCGGGGAGCCGGGCCGCCCGAGGGACGTCCGCACGCGGACAGGCCGCGCGCGGACGGTCAGGACGGCGGCTGCCAGGCGGCGGCCGCCGCGGCGGCGGTGTTGCGCAGGCGCGGGCTGATCGTGCCCAGAGCCGCGTCCCGCGCGCGCAGCGCCAGCCGGCCCCGGGCCTGCAGGACCGCCGACATCCGCCGGGTCTGCCGGACCATCGTGGCCGCGCGGGGGCGGCGCAACCTGTCGTACGCGGTCACCGCGTCAGGCAGCCGCGACTCCCGTAGCAGCCCGGCCAGCGTCGCGGCGTCCTCGAACGCCAGGCAGGCGCCCTGGCCGAGGTGCGGCGGCATGGCGTGCGCGGCGTCGCCGAGCAGCACCACGCCGCCCGGACCGGCCGGGAAGCCGTACGCCTTCGGTAGCGGGCGCAGCTCGCGGATCTCCTGCTGGACGACGTCCTCCGGGTCGGTCGCCTCCAGCAGCGTGCCGATCGGGGCGGGCCAGCCCGCGAACCAGCGCTTCAGCAGCGCGAGCTGGATCTCCGGCGGCTCGGGGCGGGGCGCGCCCGCGGCGGTGGCGACCCAGTAGACGCCGCCCCGGCGGGACGCGCCCGCGGTGCCCCGCTCGCCGAGCGAGGCGGCCAGGAAGCGGTATCCGGCACCGAGCGTCTCGCCGTGCACCGGCTGGTCGTCGGGCAGCTGCGGGGCCCGGTACCAGGGGATGACCGCCCGCCAGGCCGCGCACCCGGAGCTGACCACGGCGGTCTCCGGGGCGAGGTGCCGCCGGATCTCGCTGTCGGTGCCGTCGGCGGCCACCACCAGGTCCGCCTCGTAGGTGTGCCGGCCGTCGCCCACCGCCGGGCGCTCGCCCGACGCCGCGCGTACGGTCCGCACTGTCACCCCGGTACGCAGCTCGACCCGGTCACCCAGGCCGGCGATCAGCGCGTCGTGCAGGTCCTCCCGGTGCACCACCACCGGCATCCGCTCGGCCGGCGTGGACCGGGCCTGCACCAGCCAGTGCCCGTCCGGGCGGCGCACGCCACCGTCGGGCAGCGGGGTGGCGATCGCGTCGAGCCCGTCGCCCAGACCGAGGGCGCGCAGCGCGCGTACCCCGTTGGGCCAGAGCACCACGGCGGTCGCCTCCGGGCGGACCCGGTCGGCGCGTTCCAGCAGCGTGACCTGCCAGCCCGACCGGGCCAGCACACCGGCCGCCGCCATTCCGCCGAGGCCGGCGCCGACCACCACCGCGCTGCGCATGACTCCCCCGCTCAGCTGTCCCGGTCCGCCGGGCGCCCGCCGCTGTCGGCCCGGCCGGCGTTCGTGCGCTCCGCGTCGGCCCGCTCCGGGTCCGTGTCGTCGCCGTCCGCGTCCGCGCGGCCGGTGGCGTCCGCACCCTCGGTGGCGGCGGAGCCGGTGCTCGCGCGTCCGGCCTCGTCCGCGTCGTCCGTGGCGGCGTCGGCCCCGGTGGTGACCTCCGGCCGTTCGTCGTCGACCGGGGGCAGCACACCGGTCTGCCGGTACGCGTCGAACTGTTCCTCGGTCACCACCCGGTAGCCCTCGGGCGCGGCCGGCCGTTCGGCGGCCTCCCGGGCGGAGAGGTCCACCTGGGACACGTCCCCGGCCGGGCCGGTCGCAATGGCCGGCTCGCCCACCGGCACCAGGTATTCGCGGGGACCGCGGACCCGGATGAAGTAGGCGAGCGCGCCGAGGAAGACCAGCGCGGCGGTCCAGACGTTGAGGCGTACGCCGAGGATCAGGTTCGCCTCGTCGGTGCGCATCAGCTCGATCCAGAACCGGCCCGCCGTGTAGCCCATCACGTAGAGCGCGAACGCCCGGCCGCGGCCGAGCCGCAGACGACGGTCGAGGAACAGCACCAGCGCGGCGACGCCGACGTTCCAGAGCGCCTCGTAGAGGAACGTCGGGTGGTAGAGCCCGGGCTGGAGCACCGGGTTGCCGGCGTCGTCGCGCAGCGCGTGACCCGGGTTGTCCGGGTCCATCACGTGCACTTCCAGGCCCCACGGCAGCGTGGTCCGCCCGCCGTACAGCTCGTTGTTGAACCAGTTGCCCAGGCGGCCGACAGCCTGCGCCAAAGGCAGACCCGGCGCCAGCGCGTCGGCGATCACGGTGAACGGGATGCCGAGCTGCCGCGCGGCGAGCCACGCGCCGACCGCGCCACCGGCCACCGCGCCCCAGATGCCGAGGCCGCCCTCCCAGATGTAGAGCGCCTTGATCGGCTCACCGCCGGCGCCGAAGTATTTCTCCGGCGAGGTGATCACGTGGTAGATCCGCGCGCCGATGATGCCCGCGGGCACGGCCCAGACGGCGATGTCGAGCACCGCGCCCGGCGCCACACCGCGGCGGCGCAGCCGGTACTCGGTGACCACGCAGGCCACCACGATGCCGAGGATGATGCAGAGCGCGTACGCCCGGATCGGAACCGGACCGAGCTGCCAGACGGCGGTGCTGGGGCTGGGCATGGCCGCCAGTGGGGTCATCGGGGCGAGGGTCACGGGTGCACACGGTACCGGTGCGGACTGTGTGTGCGGCACCCCGGGCCGCCTGCCGCGCGGGTCGGATGACTTCTGTTTTGCACGGTCGTAGGCTGTTTGTCCATGAGCCCGCTCACCTGGGCGGTCGCCGCTGTCGTCACCGACGGGTCCGGCCGGCTGCTGCTCTGCCGCCGGTCCGAGGGGGCCCGGCGCTGGGGCCTGCCGGGCGGGCGGCTGCGTCACGACGAGAGCCCGGCGGACGCCGTCGTCCGGGCGGTCCGTGCGGAGACCGGCTGGGCGGTGACGCCGGTCGACCTGGTCGGCCTCTACCGGGTCACCGACCCGCAGGCGCCTTCGCCGCCGGCCGGGCGCTGCGGCGGGCGCCCGGACGTGCTGGTGCACGTGTTCCGCGCGGAGCCGGCCGGCGCCGAGCCCGCGGGCGATCCGGTCGCCGGATGCCTGGTGGAGTGGTGGTCCGCGGAGGGGTTGCCCGGCGCGCTGACCCCCGCCACGCGCGCGGCGGTCGGGGACGCGCTCGCCGGTCACGCCGGCGTGCTGCGGCACACGACCGCCGCCGACGCGCTCACGCCACCCGGCGACGGACAGCCCGGCGACGGGCAGCCCGCCCCGCCCGGCCAGCGCGCGTCCGAGCAGACCGACAGCAGTAGCCGCTGACCACCCTCCCGCTCACGCGGAACGCCTTCAAGATCTTGGTAGGTTTCGGCCCCTGTGAGGGCCGTTTCGTACCAGGATCTCGGGCGGCCGGGTCGCGCTCGCGCATGATCGACAGCAGTTCGGCGAAGTGGCGGGGTCCTGGCGTCTATGACCACGCCAGCTCGGCGTAATGGAGTCGATCAAGGGCATGGCGAGCCGGCGGTCAGCGAGCGGGGTTGCGGACGCCCTCGGCGAGTTCGGCGCTGAGCTTGCGCAGCGCGGTCAGGCCGGCAGCCTGGTCCGGAGCGTCCAGCACGCAGCGGACCAGCGCGCTGCCCACGATCACCGCGTCGGCGTACCCGGCGACTGTGGCGGCCTGCGCGCCGGTGCCGACGCCCAGCCCGACGCCGACCGGGATGTCGGTGACCTCGCGCAGCCGGGAGACCAGGATCGGTGCCGCCTCGGAGGTCTGCGCGCGGGCGCCGGTGACGCCCATGATCGCGGTGGCGTAGACGAAGCCGCGGCAGTGCTCGACTGTCATCCGCAGCCGCGCGTCGGTCGAGGACGGCGAGACCAGGAACGTGCGGTCCAGGCCGTGCGCGTCGGAGGCGGCCAGCCACTCGGCGGCCTCGTCCGGGATCAGGTCCGGCGTGATCAGGCCGGTGCCGCCGGCGGCGGCCATGTCGCGGGCGAACGCGTCCACGCCGTACTGCTCGATCGGGTTCCAGTAGGTCATGGTGACCACGCTCGCCCCGGTCGCCGCGACCGCCTCGACGACGCGCAGCGCGTCGGCGACGCGGACACCGCCGGCGAGCGCGATGTCGCTCGCCTTCTGGATGACCGGGCCGTCCATCACCGGGTCGGAGTACGGGATCTCCACCTCGATGACGTCCACGCCCGCCTCGACCATGGCCTTCATGGCGGCGATGCTGCCCTCGACGGTCGGGAAGCCCGCCGGCATGCAGCCGACCAGCACCGCCCGCCCGTCCGCCCGCGCCTTGTCGAAGGCGACCCCGATGCGGCTCACGCTGTCACTCCTTGTCGAGGATGCCGAAGTACGCGCCGGCGGTGTGCACGTCCTTGTCGCCCCGCCCGGACAGGTTGACCACGATCACCGGCTCCCGGCCCAGCTCCTCGGCGAGCCGGGGGGCGATCGCGCGGGCGCCGGCGAGCGCGTGCGCGCTCTCGATCGCCGGGATCACGCCCTCGGTGCGGCAGAGCAGCTCGAACGCGGCCATCGCGTCGGCGTCGTCGACCGGCAGGTAGGTGGCCCGGCCGGTGTCGTGCAGCCAGGCGTGCTCCGGCCCGACGCCCGGGTAGTCCAGGCCGGCCGAGATCGAGTGCGACTCGATGGTCTGGCCGTCGGCGTCCTGGAGGACGTACGTGCGGGTGCCGTGCAGCACGCCGGACGAGCCGCCGGTGATGCTGGCGGCGTGCCGGCCGGTGTCGACGCCCTCGCCGCCGGCCTCGAAGCCGTAGAGCCGGACCCCGGCGTCCGGCACGAACGCGTGGAAGATGCCCAGCGCGTTGGAGCCGCCGCCGACGCAGGCCGCCACCGCGTCCGGCAGCGCGCCGGTCAGGTCCAGGCACTGCCGGCGCGCCTCCTCGCCGATGCCGCGCACGAAGTCGCGGACCATCTCCGGGAACGGGTGCGGCCCGGCGGCGGTGCCGATCAGGTAGTGGGTGCTGTCGACGTTGGCGACCCAGTCCCGCATCGCCTCGTTCATCGCGTCCTTGAGCGTGCGCGAGCCGGTGGTCACCGGGACGACAGTGGCGCCGAGCATCCGCATCCGCGCCACGTTCAGCGCCTGCCGCTCGGTGTCCACCTGGCCCATGTAGACGACGCATTCCAGGTCGAACAGCGCGGCGGCGGTGGCGGTGGCGACGCCGTGCTGGCCGGCGCCGGTCTCCGCGATGACCCGCCGCTTGCCCATCCGCCTGGTGAGCAGCGCCTGGCCCAGCACGTTACGGACCTTGTGCGCGCCGGTGTGGTTGAGGTCCTCCCGCTTGAGCAGGACCCGCGCGCCGATCTGCGCGGAGAACCGCCGGGCCTCGTAGAGCATCGAGGGCGTGCCGGCGTAGTCGCGCAGCAGCGCGTCGAACTCGGCGAGGAAGTCCTCGTCGCCCATCGCCTTCCGGTACGCCGCGTCCAGCTCGTCGAGCGCGGCGACGAGCGCCTCGGGGACGAACCGGCCGCCGAACCGGCCGAAGTGACCGGCGGCGTCGGGGACCTGGCCGGTTGCGGGTGCGGCGCTCATCGCGGGCGTCCTCTCGGATCGGGTGCCCGGCGGCTCAGCGCACCGGGCGGGGCGTGGCCGGGTGGTTACCGGCGTTGACCAGCTCGGCGACGGCTTCGCGCGGGCTCTTCTGGGTGACCAGGCCCTCGCCCACCAGCACGGCGTCGGCGCCGGCGGAGGCGTACCGGATCAGGTCGTGCGGACCGCGCACCCCGGACTCAGCGATCTTGACGACGCTGCTGGGCAGGCCGGGCGCGATCCGCTCGAACACGGAGCGGTCGACCTCCAGGGTACGCAGGTCGCGGGCGTTCACGCCGATGACCTGCGCGCCGGCCTCCAGGGCGCGGTCCGCCTCCTCCTCGGTGTGCACCTCGACCAGCGCGGTCATGCCGAGCGACTCGATCCGCTCCAGCAGCCCGACCAGCACGTTCTGCTCCAGCGCGGCCACGATCAGCAGCACCAGGTCGGCGCCGTGCGCGCGGGCCTCGTGCACCTGGTAGCTGGAGACCACGAAGTCCTTGCGCAGCACCGGCACGTTCACCGCGGCCCGCACCGCGGCGAGGTCGTCGAGCGACCCGCCGAACCAGCGGCCCTCGGTCAGCACGCTGATCGCCCGCGCGCCACCGGCCGCGTAGTCACCGGCCAGGTCGGCCGGGTCGGCGATCTCGGCCAGCCGCCCCTTGGACGGCGACGAGCGCTTCACCTCGGCGATCACGGCCACGCCGGGGCGGCGCAGGGCCGCGTACGCGTCGAGCGGTGGCGGCGCGGCGGCGGCCAGTTCACGGATCCGCTCCAGCGGAACCTGCTCCTGGCGCCGGGCCACGTCCTCGCGCACGCCGGCCAGGATCTCGTCGAGCACCCCTGCGGACGGCGCCGCTCCGGCGTCGTCCCCCTCCGCGTGCGCATGCTCAGCAGTCACCAACGGACTCCCCTCTCCGGGCGTCATGGGCCGATGCTAGGGGGCGCCACCTGGCGACGAGTGCCGGGGGGTATGGCGCACCTCACGACATGGGCTGTGGCATGATGGCCGACTTCCGGTGAACGCCATGTCACGCAGCGCCACCGCTGGCATCGACCGTCACCCATCCCCTATCTCACCACGATCGTTCCGGCCCCGCAGGACGGGTTCCGGCCGTGGGCTGTGACCAAGCTCAAGGACCTCCGGCCCTGCCCAGGTCGTCCCCGGTGCGACAGCGTTGACCTGTGCTTCACGGCGGCGAAACGTCCGCCCGGAAGCATCGTCGTCGGGCACACTCGACGGCGGCGGCTGCCGACCGTCGCCAACGATCTCGTATGGGGTGACCATGAGCGCCAACGGGCCGACCCAGACCATCGGCTTGACCACCATCTCCCGTACCGTCGCCTCCCTCGCCGTCGGCGTGGTGGACACGCTCGAACGCGCGGTCGCCGGCGACGGCCGGACGCGTACCGCCCGCGGCAACGCCTGGGAGGCGGTCTGCGCCGACCGGGCCCGCGCCGCCCAGCGCCGCGAGCTGGAGCGGCTGGTGGCCGAGCTGGCCGCCGCGCGGGCCGCGGCCCGGCAGCGGCGCGACGCCCGCGAGGCGCAGCCGGTCAGCTGACCGTCGGGTCCTCGCCCCGGTCCAGCGCGTCCCACGCGTCCCGGGTGCCACGCTCGACGGCCGGCCGGCCGGGCTCGTCCGCCGGGGCGGACCGCCGCTCGTACCGGGCGCCCATCGCCGGCCAGCCGTCGCCGCGCAGCGCGGTGAACGCGCCGCCGGCCGCCAGCGCCAGGCCGCCGGCCAGCACCAGCGCAGGCCACTGCCGGCTCACCCCGGCCTCGGTCAGGCCGATCCCGCCGCCGACCGTCACGGCCACGCCGACACCGGCCAGCAGCACACCCAGCAGCCGGCGCAGCCGGCCCCGGGTGGCGAGCACCGCGCCACCGCCGGCGAGTCCCACGTAGGTCAGCGCCAGCACCCAGGGCAGCAGGTCCGTGCCGGTGCGCTCGGCCCGCCCGGACGGCAGCGACCCCCGGGCGGTCACCTCCACCGCCCAGGTCCGGGTCACCGCCCAGCAGGCCAGGCCCGCGCCGGCCAGGCAGAGCAGCACCGCGTACGCGAGTTCGCGCCGGCCGCGGGCCGCCGGCGCGGTGGTGCCGGGCGCGCTCACCGGGCCGCCCGCAGCGTCTCGGCGGCCGCGATGGCGGCGAGGACGGCGGCGGCCTTGCTCCGCGTCTCCTGGTCCTCGGCGGCGGGGTCGGAATCGGCCACGATCCCGGCGCCGGCCTGCACGTACGCGCGGCCGTCGCGAATCAGCGCGGTCCGGATCGCGATGGCCATGTCCAGGTCGCCGCCGAAGGCGAAGTAGCCGACGGTGCCGCCGTAGACGCCGCGCCGCACCGGCTCCAGCTCCTCGATGATCTCCATGGCGCGCACCTTGGGCGCGCCGCTGAGCGTCCCGGCCGGGAACGTCGCGGCCAGCGCGTCGAACGCGGTGCGATCGTCGCGCAGCTCGCCGACGACAGTGGAGACGATGTGCATGACGTGGCTGTACCGCTCGATGGTGGCGAACTCGGGCACCTCGACGGTGCCCGGCCGGCACACCCGGCCCAGGTCGTTGCGGCCCAGGTCGACGAGCATCACGTGCTCGGCGCGTTCCTTGGGGTCGGCGAGCAGCTCGGCGGCGAGCTTCGCGTCGCCGTCCGGGGAGCCGCCGCGCGGCCGGGTGCCGGCGATGGGGTGCAGCAGCGCCCGCCGCCGCCCGTCCGGCCCGGCGCTGACCTTGAGGTGCGCCTCCGGGGACGACCCGACGATGTCGAAGCCGTCGAAGCGCAGCAGGTACATGTACGGGCTGGGGTTCGTGGTGCGCAGCACCCGGTAGACGTCGAGCGGGTCGGCGTCGGTGGGGCGCTCGAAGCGCTGGCTGAGCACGATCTGGAAGCACTCGCCGGCCCGGATCGCCTCCTTGGCCACCTCCACCGCCTCCGGGTAGCCGCCCTCCGGGGTGCGGCTGACCACCTCGCCGACGCCGGGCCGGCCGACTGTCGAGACCATGGGCGGAATCGGTCGGGACAACGCTGTGGTCATCGCGTCGAGGCGGCCGACGGCGTGGTGGTACGCGGCCTCGACCCGCTCCGCCCGGTCGGAGTCGTCCAGCGGCGGCAGCACCGCGTTGGCGACCAGGATCGCGGACCCCTCGTAGTGGTCGAGGACCACCAGGTCGGTCGCGAGCATCATGCCCAGCTCGGGCACGTCCAGCTCGTCCTCGGTCAGCTCGGGCAGGCGCTCGAAGCGGCGGACCAGGTCGTACCCGAGGTAGCCGACCAGGCCGCCGGTCAGCGGCGGCATGTCACCGGCCGGATCCCAGCCCGGCCCGGCGAGCGCGGCGACTGTCTCGCGCAGCACGGTGACCGGGTCGCCGCCGGTGGGCACGCCCGCCGGTGGCGTGCCGGTCCAGCTCGCCGCGCCGTCGCGCTCGGTGAGCGTGGCGCTGCTGCGGACGCCGATGAAGGAGTAGCGCGACCAGGCCGTGCCGGCCGAGCCGACGCCCTGCTCGGCGGACTCCAGCAGGAACGTGCCGGGGCCGCCGGCCAGCTTGCGGTAGACCCCGACCGGCGTCTCCGCGTCGGCGAGCAGCCGCCGGGTCACCGGCACGACCCGCCAGCGGGCGGCCAGGTCGGCGAAGGTGGACCGGTCCGGGCTGACCGTGCCGTCGGTCACGGGGTCGCCTCCGGGGTGCTGACCGGCAGTTCGGTGAAGAAGCAGGTGCGCTGCCCGGTGTGGCAGGCCGCCCCGACCTGCTCCACGCTGACCAGCAGCGCGTCGCCGTCGCAGTCGAGCGCCACCGAGCGGACGTACTGGTGGTTGCCCGAGGTGGCGCCCTTGACCCAGTACTCGCCGCGGCTGCGCGACCAGTAGGTGGCCCGGCCGGTGGTGAGCGTCCGGTGCAGCGCCTCGTCGTCCATCCAGGCGACCATCAGCACCTCGCCCGAGTCGTGGGCGCGGACCACGGCGGCCACCAGGCCGTCCGGGGTGCGGCGGAGCTTGGCCGCGACGGCCGGGTCGAGCCGGGACGGACGGGCCGGTCCGGGAGCGGGGGCGCCGGTCAGCGGCGCGTCAGGGGCGGGCACGGTTGACCATTCTCCCGCACGCGGCCCGGGCACCGCCGACGTGTCCCGGGAGGCGGGCGTCACCGTCCCCAGCGCCCGGCCCAACCGGCCGAGGTAGCGGTCCACCCGGCCGTCGACCAGCGCCTCGGCCAGGTCCGCCCCGTGGGTGGCGGCGATCTCGTCGGCGTACGGGCGGATCAGCGGCAGGATGCCGGTGACCAGCCGTCCGGCGGCGGCGCCGACCTCGGCCGGGTCACCGGCGCGCAGCCCGAGGCAGAGCAGCATGTCGTGGCGGTAGCCGGACGGGGCGACCGGCAGGTCCAGCGCAGCGGCCAGGGCGGCCCGGCGGGACACCACGCGCACGCTCGGGTTGGCCGGCCGCAGCACCGAGGGGCAGAGCCGGGCCAGGTCGGCCGCGGCGAGCCGGACCCCGACCGGGTCGTCGGCCACACGGGCCGCGGCGACCTTGCCCAGCGTCGCGATCAGCTCCTCCAGGCGCGGCTCGTCGGCGGGCTGGCAGAGCACCGGCAGGTCGATCCGGCGGCGCCATTCCGGTACGGCCCACAGCAGCCGGGCGGGCGCGGTGACCGGGAGGCCGAACGCCCAGTCGGCGGGCTGGCCCAGCCGGCGCACCCACGAGCGGACGTCACGGGCGGCCACCGACACGTGCACGAGGCGACCGGCGAACTCGGTCAGGTACGCCCGCCGGGCCGCGTACGGCGTGCCGCGGCGGGACGCGGTCTGCCGGGCGCCCGTGCCGGCGGTCCGTCCGTCGTCGGCGACCACGAGCACGTCCACGTCCACGTCGCTGTGCTCGGTGGCGGCCCGCCGGGCATGGCTGCCGCGCAGCATGATCCCGACGACCGGCCGGTCGGCGGCCTGCCGCAGGCGGGCGGCCCAGTCGTCGAGGAACGCGGTGTCGGGCAACTGCGCTGGACCCACGGCGCCATGGTGCCGAAATCCGATCTTCACCGCAATGACCGTTGCCGGACCCACTGTCCGCCACTGGGGCGTTCAGCCTGATTCCTCCTCGGCCCGGCGGTACGCGTCGATCTTGTGTTCGAGGACCTTCAGGTCCTCCTCCAGCTCGGCCATCCGGGCCAGCACGCGGGCCCGGTGCGCCTCGAACAGCGCCCGCCGCGCGCCGAGCGTGCTGTCCCCGTGCCGGGCCAGTTCGGCGTAGCGGCGCATGTCGCGAACCGGCATCCCGGTGCGCCGCAGCCGGGTGAGCAGGAACAGCCAGTTGACGTCGGACTCGGTGTAGCGCCGGCGGCCCGACGAGTCCCGCCCGACGCGGCCCACCAGGCCCTCCTGCTCGTACCAGCGCAGCGTGTAGGTGGTCAGGCCGACCCGTTCCGCCGCCTCACCCACGGTGAGGCTCATCTCCCGCGTGCTGATGTCCACGCCCTCCAGGCTTCCAGTTCGAGCACACTCGAAGTCAAGTCCCTCATTGCCAGGCGCACGCAATTCACCTACCGTTGAGTTCAACGGGTGATGAATTGATGGAGGCGAGCATGGACGACGCGGTGTCGGTCCGCGAGCTGGTGGTCGACCGGGGCGGGCGGCGGGTGCTGCACGGCATCAGCTGCGAGGTGCCCCGGGGCACGGTGACCGGGCTGCTCGGGCCCAGCGGCAGCGGCAAGACCACGCTGATGCGCGCGGTGGTCGGCGTGCAGACGGTCGGCTCCGGCACCGTCGACGTGCTCGGCCGCCCGGCCGGCTCGGCCGACCTGCGCCGCCGGGTGGGCTACCTGACCCAGGCCCCGAGCGTCTACGCCGACCTGACGGTGCGGGAGAACGCCCGCTACTTCGCGGTGCTCCAGGGCCGGGGCCGCGCCGAGGCCGACCGCGCGGTGGCCGACGTAGGCCTCGCCGAGGCGGCCGACCAGCTCGTCGGCACGCTCTCCGGCGGCCAGCGCAGCCGCGCCTCGCTCGCCTGCGCGCTCGTCGGCGAACCCGAGCTGGTGATCCTCGACGAACCGACAGTCGGCCAGGACCCGGTGCTGCGGGCCGACCTGTGGGCCCGGTTCCACGCCATGGCCGCGAACGGCACCACGCTGCTGGTCTCCAGCCACGTGATGGACGAGGCCGCCCGCTGCGACCGGCTGTTGCTGATCCGCGAGGGACGGCTGGTCGCCGACGACACCCCGGCCGCGGTCCGCGCCGCCACCGGGACCGACGACCTGGAGGAGGCGTTCCTGCGCCTGATCCGCGACGCCGAGGGAGAGGCGCGATGAACGGACGGATCCTGGCCGCCACCACCGGGCGCATCCTGCGCCAGCTCCGGCACGACCGGCGGACCGTGGCGCTGCTCGTGGTGGTGCCGTCGGTGCTGCTCACGCTCGTCTACTTCATGTACGTCGACCAGCCCGCCCCGCCCGGCGGGCCCAGTACGTTCGACCGGGTGGCCCTGATCATGCTGGGCTTCTTTCCGTTCATCATCATGTTCCTGGTGACCAGCATCGCCATGCTCCGCGAGCGCACCACGGGCACGCTGGAGCGTCTGCTCACCACGCCGCTGGGCAAGCTCGACCTGCTGTTCGGCTACGGCATCGCGTTCGGCCTGGCCGGGGTGCTTCAGTCCACAGTCGCCTCGGTCGTCGCGTACCGGGTGTTCGGGCTGGAGACCGCGGGCAGCGCGTGGCTGGTCGTGCTGATCGCCGGGGTGAACGCGGTGCTCGCGGTGGCGCTCGGGCTGTTCTGCTCGGCGTTCGCCCGCACCGAGTTCCAGGCGGTCCAGTTCATGCCGGTGGTGGTGGCGCCGCAACTGCTGCTGTGCGGCCTGTTCGTGCCGCGCGGCGAGATGGCCGGCTGGCTCCAGGCGGTCAGCGACGTGCTGCCGCTGTCGTACGCGGTCGAGGCGTTGCAGGAGGTCGGCGCGCACGCCGAACCGACCGGGACGATGTGGCGGGACCTGGCGATCGTGGCCGGGGCGGCGGTGGCGGCGCTGGTGCTGGCCGCCGCGACGCTGCGCCGGCGCAGCGGGTGAACGCGCGGCGCACCGGGCGGCGGCCCGGCACTCCGGACACCCGCGAGGCCATCCTCGCCGCGGCGCGGGAGGCGTTCGCCGAACGCGGCTTCGACGCCGCGTCGATCCGGGCCATCGCCGCCGCGGCCGGCGTGGACCCGGCGCTCGTGCACCACTACTTCGGCGGCAAGGAGGAGCTGTTCCGGGCCGCGACGGCGTTCCCGGCCGACCCGGGACGGCTGCTGCCGGCGGTGCTCGCCGGCGGCCCGGACGCGCTCGGCGAGCGGATGGTCCGGGTGTTCCTGGAGGTCTGGGACTCCCCCACCGGCACGGCGGCGGTGGCGCTGCTGCGGTCGGCGGTGAGCAACGACTGGACCGCGCGCCTGCTGCGCGAGTTCCTGGTCACGCAGGTGCTGCGCCGGGTGCTCGACCAGCTCGACGTCGACCCGGGGCAGCGCGCGCTGCGCGGCGGGCTGGTCGCCACGCAGCTCGCCGGGCTGGCCATGATGCGGTACGTGCTCCGCCTCGACGCGATCGCCACCGCCGAGCCGGCGACGCTGGTGGCAGCCATCGGCCCGACGGTCCAGCGGTACCTGACCGGCGACATCACCTGAGCCTCCCGGCCGCCGGCTCCGGCAGCCGGGACGGCGCCGCTCAGGCCGCGGCCCGGGGGCAGAGCATCGGGTGCAGCAGGCGGGAAAGCTCCGCCACGTCGGCGACGGGCCGCGGGAAGGCGAGCCGGGCCCGCCGGGTCGCGCCGGGCCGCCCGTGCGCGACCAGCAGCCCGTACCTGTCGATCCGGACCACCCGGGGAACCTGGTCGCCGGGCAGGGCGAGCCGCCGCCGCAGGTAGTCGCCGACCTGCTCGGCGTGGTGGTCTGCCAGGTCGGCCAGCAGGTCGGCCTCGACCGGGTGCAGCGGGTCGGGCTCGGCCTCCGCGAACGCCTCCGGGTCGACCCGGCGCACACGCCCGGCGCGCTCCCAGCGGGCCTCGGCCACCTCGAAGCGGTGCAGGTGGAACCGGCGGCCCACGTCGAGCAGGTCGCCGACCGGGTCGGTGGCGGCGAAGTCGACCGCCGCGTCGCGCGCCTCGTCCCCGTCCAGCCGGGCGGCCCAGCCGGACACCCAGGCCCGGCCGAGCGAGGGCGCCCCGGCCGCGGGCGGCAGGTCGAGCACGTCGAGCACGGTGGCCACGTCGGTGTCGCCCGCCGGCGGCACGAGCGCCGCGGCCAGGTCACTGACCACGGGTACGAGCAGCAGCACCCGCCCGTCCGGGTCGACGGCGTGCCGGACCTGGTGCGGGCCGGGATGCCGGGCCAGGTGGACGAGGGCGGGCAACCGGCCCGCGACCAGGGTTCGCACGATCTCCGCCGGGCTGGGCCGCATGATCCCGACCTCCTCAATATAGGTTAGGCTTACCTAAGAAGCAGGCTAGACGATCGGAGACGTCGACGTGAACCACCCCCGGCCCAAGGCCCGGCTCTCCCGCGCCCTCGGTATCCCGCTGACCCGCAAGTGCGTGCGGTACTTCGAGCGGCGCCCCTATCCCCCGGGCGTGCACGGCCGGTCCCGCCGCACCACCTCCGACTACCAGGTGCGGCTGCTGGAGAAGCAGCGGCTGCGCCACCAGTACAACGTCAGCGAGGCCCAGCTGCGCCGGTTGTTCGACGAGGCGGCCCGGGGCGCCGGCAAGACCGGCGAGACGCTCGTCGCGCTGCTGGAGCGGCGCCTCGACGCGGTGGTGCTGCGGGCCGGGCTGGCGCGCAGCGTCTACCAGGCCCGTCAGCTCGTCGCGCACGGCCACATCACCGTCGACGGGCGCAAGGTCGACCGGCCGTCGTACCGGCTGCGTCCCGGCCAGGTGGTCGGCGTACGCGAGCGCAGCCGCGCGCTGCCGCCGTTCCAGCTCGCCGCCGCCGGCGCGCACGCCGACGCCCAGCCCCGGCCGTACCTGTCGGCGCAGCCGGCCGAGCTGCGCGCCACGCTGGTGCGCGAACCGGCCCGGCACGAGGTGCCGGTGGTGTGCGACGAGCAGCTCGTGGTGGAGTTCTACTCCCGCTGACCGGTTACCGGGTCTGCTCCAGCCCTGGCGGACCCGCCAAGATCAGCGGGTCTGCTCCAGCCCTGGCGGACCCGCCAAGATCAGCGGGTCTGTTCCAGCCAGGAGGCGTACAGCAGGGCGTAGACCGAGTCGGTGTCGCGGACCAGCTCCTCGTGCGGGCCGCGCTGCACGATCCGGCCCCGGTCCACCACGATCACCTCGTCCGCCGCCTGCGCGGTGGACAGCCGGTGCGCGATGGCGAGCGTGGTCCGGCCCCGGGTCACCGCGTCGAGCGTCCGTTGCAGGCGGACCTCGGTGGCCGGGTCGACAGCGCTCGTCGCCTCGTCCAGCACCAGCAGGTCCGGGTCCGCGACGTACGCCCGGGCCAGCGCCACGAGCTGCCGCTCCCCGACGCTCAACGCCTCCCCGCGCTCGCCGACCGGCGTGTCCAGCCCGGACGGCAGCCCGTCCAGCCAGTCGGACAGGCCCAGCTCGCCGAAGGCGGCGGTGAGCCGCTCGTCGGTCAGGTCGGGGCGGGCGAAGCGGACGTTCTCCCCGACCGTGGCGTCGAACAGGAAGCCGTCCTGCGGCACCATCACCACCCGGGAGCGCAGCGAGTCGAAGCGCACCTGCCGCAGGTCGACCCCGGAGAGCAGCACCGCGCCCTCGGTCGGGTCCATCAGGCGGGTGAGCAGCTTGGCGAACGTGGTCTTGCCGCTTCCGGTCTCGCCCACCACCGCCACCCGGCTCTTGGCCGGGATGTCCAGCGTCACGTCGTGCAGCACCGGCGGCCCGCCCGGGTAGGCGAACGTCACGCCGGCGAACCGGGCGTCCAGCGGCCCCGGCGGCAGCTCCCGCCCCTGCTCGCCGGGGTCGGCCACGTCCGGGGAGACGTCCAGCACGTCCAGCACCCGGCGCCAGCCGGCGATCGCGTTCTGCGCCTCGTTGAGCACCTCGGTGGCGATCTGCACCGGCTGGATGAACAGCGTGACCAGGAACAGGAACGCGGTGAGCTGGCCGACCGACAGCGTGCCGTCGACGCCCAGGCTGACCCCGACCACCACCACGCCGGCCAGCGCCAGCCCGGCGGCCAGCTCCCCCACCGAGCTACCCATGATGCTGATCCGGATGGCCCGCTGCTGGGCCACCCGCTGCCCGTCGATGGCCGTGTCCAGGCGCCGCGCGGTGCGCCCGGCGATGCCGTACGCCCGGATCACCGGCGCGCCCACCACGCTCTCGCCGATCGCGCCGAGCAGCGTGCCGGTGCGCTGCCGCACCAGCCCGTACGCCCCGGCGAGGCGGCGCTGCAACTGCCGGATCACCAGCACCGCCGGCGCGAACGCGACGAGCACCACGAGCGTCAACTGCCAGGAGTACGCGAGCATCACGGCGGTGGTGACCAGCAGCTGGCCCAGGTTGACGATGAGGATCACGCCGCCCCACTGGAGGAACTGGGTGATCTGGTCGACGTCGCTGGTGACCCGGGAGACGAGCGAGCCGCGCCGCTCGGACTGCTGGTGCAGCATGGACAGGTCGTGCACGTGCCGGAACGCCCGGGTGCGCACGCCGGCCAGCGCGGTCTCGCTGACCGTGAACAGCCGGCGCATCATCAGGTAGCCGCAGATGGTGGTGACCACCAGCACCCCGGCGGTGATCGCCACGGTGAGCGAGATGACGTCCAGGTCGAGCCCGCCGACGATGCCGTGGTCGATGCCGCGCTGCACCGCCACCGGCACGGCGACCCGGCCGACCATGTAGACCAGCGCCAGCGCCAGCGTGCCGGCGAGGCCGGTGCGCAGCTCCGGGGAGAGCGCCAGCCCGCGCCGCAGCGTCTGCCAGGTGGTCTCGGTGCTCTCGGTGTTCTCCCCCGTGGTCGTACTCACCGGTCCACCTCGATCTCCAGGCCCGAGGTCAACGGCGTGACCTCGTCGTACGTCCGATTCTGCTCGCGCTCCTGCTCGGCCTGCTCGTACGCGGTGACCAGGTCGGCGTAGCCGGGCACGGTGGCCAGCAGCTCGGTGTGGGTGCCGCGGGCGACCACGCGGCCCTGCTCCACGTAGATCACCTCGTCGGCGAGCGCGATGGTCGCCCGGCGGTACGCCACCACCAGGATCGACGCCGGGGCGCCGCCGTCGGTCGGCGCGCGCAGCCCGGCCAGGATGGCCGCCTCGACGCGCGGGTCGACAGCGCTCGTGGCGTCGTCGAGCACCAGCAGCCGGGGGCGTCCGGCGAGCGCCCGGGCGAGCGTGAGCCGCTGGCGCTGCCCGCCGGACAGCGACGTGCCCCGCTCGCCGACCATGGTGTCCAGCCCGTCCGGCAGCGCGGCCACGAAGCCGTCCGCCTCGGCCAGCCGCAGCGCCGCCCACACCTCGTCGTCGCCGATGCCGGCGCGGTCGAGCGCGATGTTGGCCCGGACCGTGTCGTCGAAGACGAACGGCACCTGCGCCACGAGCGCCACCGTGCCGGCGAGCGAGGCGGCGGTCAGCTCCCGCTCGTCCACGCCGTCCAGCGTGACCCGTCCGGCGCCCGGGTCGACCAGCCGCACGGCCAGCGACGCGATCGTCGACTTGCCCGCGCCGGTGGGCCCCACCAGGGCGACCGTCTTCCCGGCCGGCACGGTGAACGTCACCTCGCCGAGCACCTGGGCCCCGGGCAGGTGCGCCTCGGCCGGCTCGTACGCGAAGTGCACGTCGTCGAAGGCGAGCGTGGCCGGCTCGCGGGTGGCCGGGTCGAGCGTCCTCGTGCCGTACGGCATCTCGCCGGTGGCGTCCAGCACCCGGCGGACCCGGTCCCAGCCGGCGACGCTGCGCGGCAGTTCGGCCAGTACCCAGCCGATGGCGCGGACCGGGAAGGCCAGCACGGTGAACAGGAACGCGACGCTGACCAGCTCGGTCACGCTGATCGCGCCCTGCCGGTACCGGATCGCGCCGACCACCAGCACGGCGAGCGTGCCGAGGCTGGGCAGCGTCTCCAGCAGCGGGTCGAACACGCCGCGCAGCCGGCCGACCGAGATCAGCGCGTCGCGCAGCTCACCGGCGCGGGAGGCGAAGCGGGCCGTCTCCTGCGCCTCGCGGCCCATCGTCTTGACCACCAGCGCGCCGTCGAAGCTCTCGTGCGCGATGCCGCTGACCTCGGCCCGCAGCCGCTGCGCCCGGGCCTGCCGCGGCGCCATCCGGCGGGAGTAGACCACGTTGAGCGCGAACAGCGCGGGGAACACGGCGAGGCCGACCAGGGCCAGCGCCCAGTCGGTGAAGAACAGCGAGGCCACCGCGCCGACGAGCATCACCAGCGTGCCGACCGCGAACGGCAGCGGCGCGATCGGGTACCAGGCCGCCTCCACGTCGGAGTTGGCGTTGGACAGCAGCGTGCCGGTGGAGTTGCGGTGGTGCCAGGCCAGCGGCAGTTCCAGGTAGCGACGGGTGACCCGGCGACGGTAGGCGGCCTGGAGCCGGTACTGCATGTAACCGGCGCCGAGCCGTCGGCCGAAGATGCCGACGACGCGCAGCACGCTGATGCCGAACAGCGCCGTCGCGGCCAGCGCCAGCGCCCCTTCCGCCACCTCGCCGCGCTCCACGGCCGGCACGACCACGTCGCCGACCACCCCCCCGACCACGTACGCGCTGGCGATAACCAGGAGGCCGAACAGCACGCTGCCGCTGACCGCGACCGCGAAGATCCGTGGCTGTTCCCGGATGGCCCGGCCGAGCACCCGTAGCCCCCTGCCGAGCACGTCCCGACTTGTCCCGCTCGCCACGCTCTCCCCCGCCGTAAGCCGCAGTTTTCTCCCCCATCCTTACCGCTCGCCGCCGGTCCCGCCGACCCGGCCGGGATATGTCCGCCGTCACGTTCCCGCCGGACCCGGCTGGAGGGCGGCCGGAACCGGTCCGGCGGCGCGGTCCCGCCGGGCGTGGCGCGCCGATCGGCCGGAACGAGCCTACGATCGGGCCATGCCGCGGTACGCCCGAGCGGAGCGCGAGGCGCTCGCCGACCTGATGCTGGAACTGGGACCGGACGCACCGACTGTCAACGAGGGGTGGACCACCCGTGACCTGGCGGCGCACCTGCTGGTGCGGGAGCGCCGGCCGGACGCGGCGGGCGGGATCCTGCTGCCGCCGCTGCGCGGCTACGGCGAGTCGGTCCGCCGGCGCATCGCCGCCGGGCCGTACGCCGACCTGATCGCCCGGGTACGCCGTCCCCCGGTGTGGAGCCCGGTCAGCAACCCGCTCACCGACGAGCTGGCCAACGGGATGGAGTTCTTCATCCACCACGAGGACGTGCGGCGCGCCCGGCCGGGCTGGCACCCGCGCGACCTGCCCGCCGGGCAGCAGGCGGTGCTGTGGAAGCGGGCGTCCCTGCTGGCCCGGATGGCGCTGCGGCGGTTCCCGGCCGAGGTGCTGGTGCAGGCCCCGGGGCACGGCGAACTGCGGGCCGGCGCCGGCGGCGAACGGCTGCGGGTGGTGGGCGCGCCGGGCGAGCTGGTGCTGTTCCTCACCGGACGGCAGCGGGTGGCCCGGGTCCAGGTGGACGGTCCGGCCGATCGCGCCGAACGTCTGCGTACCGCCGAGCTGGGCTTGTGACCGAGGGTGTGCAGCCGATCGCCGGCTGACAGTGGACAGTGGACACCCGAACGTCGATAACGGTTACGTCCTCCCGTACGCTCCTGCGCACCGGCCCGACCCCGCGGGGCGGCGGACAGGGGGACGACGATGCGCGACTTCGCCCTCTCGGCACTGCACGAACCGCCCTTTCCCTCCCGGCGTCACCCCGCCGCCGACCAGGCGGCCGCGGAGAGCGCCGCCTGGGTACGTGACTTCGGCCTGGTGGAGGACCAGGCCGGCCGCCGGCGGCTGGCCGGAGCGCACGCGGCGGAGCTGGCCGCTCGCGCCTGCCCCGAGGCGTCGCCGTACGGGCTGCGCCTGCTCACCGACCTGATCAACTGGCTGTTCGTGGTGGACGACGCCTGCGACGACGACGGGCTCGGAGCGACGCCCACGCTGCTGGCGCCGACGCTCGCCGCGCTGCTGGCGGTGCTCGACCGGCACGGCGACCCGGACGCGCCGGCGCCCGCCGACGGCGGGCCGATCGCCCTGGCGCTGCACGACCTGTGCCGGCGGGCCCGCGGCCGGGGCCGGCCGGCCCACCTGCTGCGCCTGGTCAGCCAGTTGCGGGAGTACCTGCTGGCGCTGCTCTGGGAGGCCGCCAACCGGGAGCGCCGGCGGGTGCCGGGGGTGGCCGAGTACACGCAGATGCGCCGCCACACCGGCGGGGTGCGCCCCAGCTTCACGGTGACCGACCTGGCCCGCCCGTCCGCGCCCCGCGCCGACCAGCGGGTCGCACCGGCGCTCACCGCCCTGGACACCCTCGCCACCGACCTGGTCTGCTGGTGCAACGACCTGTTCTCCTACGGCAAGGAGCGCGGCGCCGCCCCGGAGGCGCACAACCTGGTCACCACGATCGCGGGTGAGACCGGGCAGGACGAGTCGGCGGCGCTGTACGCAGCGGCGGACCGGTTCAACAAGGCCCTCGCCACGTACGCGGAGCGGGACGCGGCGCTGAGCGTCGTGGCCGACGAGGGGATGCGGGTCTTCCTGGACACCCGCCGGGACTGGATCAGGGCCACCTACGACTGGTCCCGCGCGGCCAGCCGGTACGCCTGAGCGGTTCCAGCAGGCGGGACCGGTGGCGACTCGACCGATCGGGGCTAGCCGCTGGCCGGGTGCAGGCAATACCCTTCGGTAACCGCAGACCGGCGTGACCCCCGTCACGTCCCTCCACCCCTGAAGGCGGCTACAGCGATGGCTCTCGATGTACCGTACCGTTCCGTACCGGACATGTTCCTCAAGCGCGTGGCGGACTCCCCCGACCGGCACGCCTTCGCCCACCCCGCACCCGACGACTCGGGCCCGGTCTGGCTGACGTGGGAGCAGGTCGGGCAGCGCGCCAAGGCGATCGCCGCCGGGTTGCACGGGCTCGGTGTCGGCCTGGAGAACCCGGTCGCGATCCTGGCCAACACGCGCCTGGACTGGGTGCTCGCCGACTTCGGCATCATGTGCGCCGGTGGGGCGACCACCACCGTCTACCCCACCACCGAACCCGACGACGCGGTCTACATCATCGCCGACTCCGGCTCGAAGGTGCTGTTCGCGGAGAACCCGGCCCAGGCGGCGAAGATCGCCGGGGCGGACCTGCCCGCGCTGACCCACGTCGTGCTCTTCGACGGCACGCCCGACCCGGCGGCGGCCGTCCCGCAGCTCACCCTGGCCGAGCTGGAGGAGCGCGGCGCCGCCGCGCTGAGCGCCGAACCGGACCTGATCGACATGCTGGTCGCCGGCATCGGCCCGGACCACCTGGCCACGCTGATCTACACCTCGGGCACCACCGGCCGCCCGAAGGGCGTGGAGTTGCTGCACGGCGGCTGGTGCTGGGAGGGCGTGGCGCAGGCCGAGCTGGGCCTGCTGCGCGTCGACGACCTGCAGTACCTGTGGCTGCCGCTGTCGCACTCGTTCGGCAAGACGCTGCTCTGCGGCGCCACGCACGTCGGCCTGCCCACGTACGTCGACGGCCGGGTGGACAAGCTCGTCGACCTGCTGGGCGTGGTGCAGCCGACGCTCATGTGCGGCGCGCCCCGGGTCTTCGAGAAGGTCTACAACAAGGCGGTCACCACCGCGCAGGGCGCGGGTGGCGCCAAGGCCAAGATCTTCGCCTGGGGCGTCGGGGTCGGCAAGGAGAAGGTCGCGCTGGAGCAGGCCGGCAAGCCGGTCCCGGCCGGGCTGCGGATGAAGTACGCGCTGGCCGAGAAGCTCGTGTTCAGCAAGCTCCAGGCCCGGCTCGGCGGCCGGATGCGGGTGCTGGTCTCCGGCGCGGCGCCGCTGAGCAAGGAGATCGCCACCTTCTTCGCCGCCGCCAACCTGCCCATCTCCGAGGGCTACGGCCTGACCGAGACCAGCGCGGGCGCGTTCGTGAACCCGCCCGACGGGCTGAAGATCGGCAGCGTGGGCCGGGCCATGGGCGACCTGGAGTGCCGGATCGACACCGACGGCGAGGTCCTGCTGCGCGGCAAGCCGGTCATGCGCGGCTACCACAACCTGCCCGAGGAGACCGCCGCCGCGTTCACCGAGGACGGCTTCTTCCGCACCGGTGACATCGGCACGCTCGACGCCGACGGCTACCTGCGCATCACCGACCGGAAGAAGGACCTGGTCAAGACGTCCGGCGGCAAGTACGTCGCGCCGTCGCACATCGAGGGCATGTTCAAGGCGGTGTGCCCGTACACCTCACAGGCCGTGGTGATCGGGCAGGCGCGCAACTACTGCACCATGCTCGTCACGCTGGACCCGGACGCGATCAAGGGCTGGGCCGCCGGCACCCCGCTGGAGGGCAGCGACTACACCACGATCGTCACCTCGCCGCAGGCGCGGGAGATGGTCGAGGGGTACGTGGCCGAGCTGAACGCCAAGCTCAACCGCTGGGAGACGATCAAGAAGGTGACGATCCTCCCCCGCGACCTGACCATCGAGGACGGTGAGGTCACGCCGTCGCTGAAGATCAAGCGCCGCAGCGTGGAGACGAACTTCGCCTCCGAGATCGACAAGATGTACGAGGGCACGCTCGCCGAGCTGTAGCCCGTACCGCCACACGGTCGCGCCGGCCGTGCCCCACCGTCCCGGGGCACGGCCGCACGCCGTTCACAGGTGCCCCCGCCGCCACCGGCTCTGTTCGGCCTCGGCGGCGATCTGCTCCTCCAGCGCGAGCCGGCGTACCCGGCGCCGGAGGCCGTCCTCGCGGCGCGTCTCCCAGGTGACACCGGCGCCGGTGATCACCGCGAGCACACCGAGCGCGATCAGCTCCGGGATACGGAAGACGAACGGGCCGACCACGGCCAGCGCCACCACCGTGAGCAGCAGCGGCCGGTGCACCTCGCGCAGCGCGAGCCACCAGCACCCGGCGAGGCTGAGCAGGTGCAACGCCACCCCGCCGAACAGGATCGCGCCCCAGAAGTCGCCCAGCGGCAGCCCCCAGGTGGGCGTGGCCGGGTCGGCGGCCTCGGCCAGCAGATCCTTGAGGCCGAGCGCGTAGAGGATGATCCCGGCGACCATCGGCAGGTGCATGAACGTGTAGACGTCCCTGGCCAACCGGAGCCGGGTGGCCTCGTCCCGGGCGTGGTGCAGCGCCTGTTCCAGCGCGAACGCGAGCGTGTCGAAGTACGCCCACCACAGCGCCGCGACGACCACGATGCCGAGCAGCGCCGACACCGCCACCGGCCCGGTCAGCGGCAGCCCGTGCTTCGGGCCGAAGCCGAGGGCGATGATCGACTCACCGAGCGCGACCAGCACGATCAGCGCGTGCCGTTCGGCCCAGTGCCCGGCCGAGACCACCACCCACCACTGACGGGCGAGCGTCACCCCGCCGACGTACTCGACGAGCAGCGCCAGCGTCCAGAGCGCCAGTTGCAGCGGGATCGCGAACCGCTCCTGCGGCAGCCGCGTCGGCACGGTTCCGGCGATGACCAGCAGCACCGTGGCGGCGGCCGGGAACGCGGCGCGCAGCAGAAGCCGGCGGCGCCGGACCGGGTCGGCGCGGTCCACCCAGCCGAAGACGGTGAGCTGGGCCATCCGGATCACGAAGTAGCAGCCGGCGAAGACCAGCGGGCCGGGCAGCCCGCCGGGGAGGTCCTCGAACGCGCTGGGCTCGCTGAGCACCAGCAGGAACGTCGCCGCCACCGTGACGAAGCCGACCAGCGGCAGCATGCCCTGGTCGGCGCGGAAGAAGTTGCCCATCCGGGCGAAGCCGGTCCACGACCACCAGAGCAGCGCCAGCACCAGCAGGAAGCGGTAGAGGTTGGCCGGCGTGAGTTCCGAGGCGGTGAGCGTGGTGACGTTCAGGAACGCGAAGACGAAGACCAGGTCGTAGAAGAGTTCCAGCCGGGTGGTGCGGGATCCCGGGGCGGCGGACCGCACGGTCCACGACCGCCGGACTCCCCTCCCGTTCCCCACTGGGGCAGTGTGCGGGCACCGTCCGTCCCGCAGCCGTCGTTCGGCGCATTCACCACCGGAACGGGCACCAGGCGCTCAGGCGATGACGCTCGGCTCCCGCCACTGCGGGCGGCTGGTGCGGTCCAGGTCGTAGCGGACCGCCGCGAGGCGCCCGACCGCCTCCACCAGCTCGTCGGCGGGCAGCGTGAAGGGCAGCCGCAGGAAACGTTCCAGCGTCCCGTCCAGGCCGAACCGGGGTCCGGGCGCCAGCCGTACGCCGACCTCCTCGGCCGCGCGGGCCAGCGCGCTGGAGATCGGGCCGTCCAGCTCGGCCCAGAGCGTGACACCGCCGCTCGGCACGCGTACGCGCCAGTCGGGCAGCCGGTCGGCGAGCGCCGCGACCAGGGCGTCCCGCTGGGCGACGAGCTGGGCCCGGCGGGCCGCCACGATGGCCGGCGCCTCGGTGAGCAGGTGCACGGCGACGAGCTGGTCGAGCACCGGGCTGGCCATGTCCACCCCGACCCGGGCCGCGGCCAGCCGCTGCACCTGGGGCGCGGAGGCGCGTACCCAGCCGATCCGCAGCCCGCCCCAGTAGGGCTTGCTCATGCCGCCGATGCTGATCACCCGGGAGTGCCTGTCGAAGACGGCCACCGGCGGCGGCAGCGTGGTGTCGTCCAGCGGCAGGTCGACGAAGGACTCGTCGACCACCAGGTCGGTGCCGGCCGCGTGGGCCGTGCCGACCAGCCGCTCGCGCAGGTCGGCGGCCATGAGGTGGCCGGTCGGGTTCTGGAACTCGGGGATCACGTACGCGAGCTTCGGCCGGGTCTGCCGGAGGCTGCCGAGCAGAAGTTCGGCGTCCCAGCCCTCGTCGGACAGGCCGTGCGTGGCGATCCGGGCCCGCCGGGCGGACAGCGCGGCCAGCGCGTTGGGGTAGGTGGGCGACTCGACGAGCACGGCGCCGCCGGGCGACGGGGCCAGCCGCAGCACCAGGTCCAGCGCGTGCTGGGTGCCGCTGGTGACCATGATCTGCTCCGGGCTGGTGGGCAGACCGCGTTCGGTGTAGGCGCGGGCCACCGCCTCGCGCAGCTCGATGATGCCGGTCGGGTGGTAGCCGGCGCCGCCGAGGTAGCGGGGCAGGTCCTCGGCCGCGGCCCGGGCGGCGGGGACGAGCTGCGGTGGCGCGGACAGCGCGGCCACGCCGAGGTCGATCATGTCGCGGTCGTCGAGCGGCGTCCACAGGCCGGTGCTGGCCACCCGGTGCCCGCCGGGCAGCATGGTCCAGCTCCCCGCGCCCCGGCGGCTGGCCAGGTGGCCGCTCTCCCGCAGTTCCCGGTACGCGGCGGTGACAGTGGTCCGGCTGATCCGCAGCGCCTCGGCCAGCTCCCGCTCGGCCGGCAGGCGTACCCCGAGAGGCAGCCGCCCGTCGGCGAGCAACCCGCGGACGGCGCCGGCGAGCGCGGCGTAGTCGGGGCTGCGCCGGCGGCCCGGCAGGGCATGCCACTGGCCGAGGAGTCGCGCCAATTGGACGCCGCGCACCTGGCTGGTCATGGCCACACCTCCGAAATTGGCACCCTTGAGAGCCGCGATTGGCCCCTAGGGTGGCATGCATGGCACAGCTTGGCAATCTCCGGCACCGACCGGTGCGACGGCTCACCCAGCTCTACGCCGGGCTGGTCCTCTACGGCGTGAGCATGGCGCTGATGATCCGGTCGGAGCTGGGGCTGGACCCGTGGGACGTGTTCCACCAGGGGCTCGCCCGGCAGACCGGCCTGTCCTTCGGCACCGTCACCATCGCCGTCGGAGCCCTCGTGCTGCTGCTCTGGATCCCGCTGCGGCAGCGGCCCGGCCTCGGCACGGTCAGCAACGTCGTGGTGATCGGACTGGTCGTCGACGCCACCCTGACCGTGCTGCCGCCCGGAGAGGGCATGCCGGCACGCGTCGCGCTGCTCGTCGCCGGGATCGTCGCCAACGGCGCCGCCACCGGCCTCTACATCGGCGCCGGGCTCGGCCCCGGCCCGCGCGACGGGCTGATGACCGGCTTCGTCGCCCGCCACCCCCGCTTCTCGGTCCGGCTGGTCCGCACCGTCATCGAGATCACCGTGCTGGCGCTCGGCTGGCTGCTCGGCGGCACCGTCGGCCTCGGCACGGTGGCGTACGCGCTCACCATCGGCCCGCTGGCCCAGTTCTTCATCCCGGTCTTCGCGCTGCCCGCACGGCCGGCGGCCGGTGCGTACGCTACGTGACCGCAGCCGGGCCGACCGCCACGGCCCGGTACCGACCGCAACGCGCTGAGCTGCGACGACGCACAACCGGGAAACCAGGTGTTTCCTCCGCCGTCGCGGCCGGGCATCATTCCTGCATGGGGGAGAACGGATGGCGTTGGAGCGACGCCTGGATCTTCGTCGCGCTTGTCATCGCCAGTGGCGCCGGCCGGCACCGGCGGGCCGCCGCGACACGCCGCCCCGAAGGCGTACGGCTGGCCGACGTCCTCTCCACAGCCGACCACCTCAACCAGGCCATCCCGGAGCGGCACGAGGTGGAGGGCGCAGTCCGGCGGCTCGTCGGCGCGGGCCTGGTCAGCGTGGCCGACGGCTGGTTCCGGGTCACCCCGGACGGTGAGCGGCTCTGGCGCACCCGGCCCAGCGCCGGTCTCGGCACCACAGTGGACACGGTGCAGGGCGTGCTGACCCGGCGGCACCCGCCCGCCGAGTCCGAGTGGCACCTCGACGAGGACGACCACGCCGCCGCCGTGCAGGAGTACGTGGTCCGGTCGATCCCGATGCCGCGCCGCTCCCCCGAGGGGCACTCCGGCCGGCAGTGACCGCCGCCTCAGCGCACCGGGTGGCCCGCGCCGCGCAGCGCGTCCTTGACCTCGCCGACTGTGAGTTCGCCGAAGTGGAAGACGCTCGCCGCGAGCACCGCGTCCGCCCCGGCGCCGACGGCCGGCGGGAAGTGGGCCACCTCGCCCGCGCCGCCGCTGGCGATCACCGGCACGTCGACCACCTCGCGGACCGCCTGGATCAGCGGCAGGTCGAATCCGGCCTTGGTGCCGTCGGCGTCCATCGAGTTGAGCAGGATCTCGCCCGCGCCCAGCTCGGCGCCGCGCGCCGCCCACTCGACCGCGTCCAGCCCGGTGCCCCGCCGGCCGCCGTGCGTGGTCACCTCGAAACCGCTCGGCGTCGTGCCGTCCGGTGCGCGGCGCACGTCCAGCGAGAGCACCAGGACCTGCCGGCCGAACCGGTCGGCGATCTCGGCGATCAGCTCCGGCCGGGCGATGGCCGCGGTGTTCACGCCGACCTTGTCCGCACCGGCGCGCAGCAACGTGTCGACGTCGGCGACCCGGCGGACACCGCCGCCCACTGTCAGCGGGATGAAGACCGACTCGGCGGTGCGCCGCACCACGTCGAGCATGGTGCCCCGGTCGCTGGACGAGGCGGTGACGTCGAGGAAGGTCAGCTCGTCCGCGCCGGCCCGGTCGTACGCCGCCGCCAGCTCCACCGGGTCGCCGGCGTCACGCAGGTCGAGGAAGTTGACCCCCTTGACCACGCGCCCGGCGTCCACGTCCAGACACGGGATGACCCGTACCGCCACCGTCATGCCCCGAGCCTAACGAACGCGCGGGCGGTGGTGACCCGCCGGTGAGGCCGGTCACCACCGCCCGCGGTGGAGTGCGTTCGCACCGGTCAGAGACGGACCAGCATCTTGCCGAGGTTCTCGCCGCGCAGCAGGCCGAGGAACGCCTCGGGGGCCTGCTCGATGCCGTCGACGATCGTCTCGTCGTACGACAGCCGGCCCTCCCGCAGCCAGCCCGCCACCTCCTGCACGAACTGCTCCCGCAGGTGACCGTGGTCACCGACGAGGAAGCCGCGCAGCGTCAGCCGCTTGCCGATCACCAGCGCCAGGTTGCGCGGCGCGGCGGGCGGCTCGGTGGCGTTGTACTGCGCGATCATGCCGCAGATGGCGGCCCGGCCGTGCAGGTTCATCGCCCCGATCGCGGCCTCCAGGTGATCGCCGCCGACGTTGTCGAAGTACACGTCGACGCCGTCCGGGGCGGCTGCCTTGAGCTGCTTGTACACCGGGCCGTCGTGGTAGTCGAAGGCGGCGTCGAAGCCGAGCGCGGTGAGTCGTTCCACCTTCGCCGCGGAACCGGCGCTGCCGATCACCCGGCCGGCGCCGCGCAGCTTCGCGATCTGGCCCACCATGCTGCCGACCGCGCCGGCCGCGCCGGAGACGAACACGGTCTCCCCCGGCTTCATCGCCGCCACGTCGAGCAGCCCGGCGTACGCGGTCAGCCCGGTCATGCCGAGCACGCCCAGGTACGCGGTGACCGGCGCCAGGCCGGGGTCGACCTTGCGCACGCCCTTGGCGTCCACCAGCGCGTACTCGCGCCAGCCGAACCCGTGCAGCACCGTGTCGCCGGGCTTGACGCCACCGGCCTCGCCGGCCACCACCTCACCGATGGCGCCGCCGTCCAGCGGGGCGTCGAGCGCGAACGGCGGCACGTACGACTTGACGTCGTTCATCCGCCCGCGCATGTACGGGTCGACGGACATGAACCGGTTGCGGACCACTACCTGTCCCGGGCCCGGCGTCGGCACCTCGGTGGTGACCAGCCGGAAGTTCTCCGGCGTCGGCCAGCCGTCCGGCCGGGACGCCAGATGGATCTCCCTGTTGACGCGCGCCTCACTCATCGGGCCTCCTCGGTTCGCACTGCGGGGCTCCGCTGCGCTGCACTCCTCGTGCTCACAGGGCCTCGCGGACCGTGCGGGTCACCTCGACGTTCCCACGGGTCGCGTTGGAGTAGGGGCAGACCTGGTGGGCCGCGTCGACGAGCTGCTCGGCAGCCGCGCGCTCGACAGCGGGCAGGTCCACCACGAGCGTCACGGCCAGGCCGTAACCGCCGCTGCCGTTCGGGCCGATGCCCACCTCGGCCTCGACGACGGAGCCGGAGACGTCCGCCTTGGCCTGACGGGCCACCACGCGCAGCGCGGAGTGGAAGCAGGCCGCGTAGCCGGCCGCGAAGAGCTGCTCCGGGTTGGCCGCGCCGCCGGCGCCACCCATCTCCTTCGGTACGGCGAGGTCCAGCTCGACCGTGCCGTCGGAGGTCCGGACGTGACCGTCGCGGCCGTCGCCGGTGGCGCGGGCGGAGGCGGTGTAGAGCACCTGCATGTCACTGCTCCTTCTGTCGGTGGATCGTCTCGGTGACCCGGGTGAGGATGCCGTGGAGGAAGACCAGCTCGGCCTCGGTGAGCCCGGTGGCGGATGCCACCTGCCGCGGCACGTCACCCATCCGCTCCCGCAGCGCCCGGCCCCGGTCGGTGAGGCCCACCTCGACCCGGCGCTCATCCGCCGCCGAGCGGGTACGCACCACCAGACCGGCCGCCTCCAGCCGCTTGAGCAGCGGGGAGAGCGTGCCGGAGTCGAGCCGGAGCGCAGCGCCGAGCTCGGAGACCGTGGGGGCGTCGTCGTCGTGCTCCCAGAGCACCAGCAGCACCAGGTACTGCGGGTAGGTCAGCCCGTGCTCGTCGAGGATGGGCCGGTAGACGTCGGTCAGGGCGCGCGACGCCGCGTAGAGCGCGAAGCACACCTGCCGGCGCAGTACCAGATCATCGGTCACGCCCTGAACCGTAGCGTGCAATCAAGTTGTGCACAACTCATCGGGGCGTGGAGCGGTGCGGCGCCGGTCACCCGGCACCGCTCAGCGCTCCGGCAGGTACGCCTCCAGCTCGACCTCGACCAGGAGATCCGGGTCGATCAGCCCGGCCACCACCACCATCGTGGCGACCGGGCGCACCGGGCCGAACACCGCGTTGTGCGCCCGGCCCACCTCGTCGGCGTAGATCCGGTCCGTCACGTACATCCGGGTCCGCACCACGTCCCCCGGCCCGGCGCCGACCTCGGCCAGCGCGTCCAGGCCGATCCGGATCGCCTGCGCGGTCTGCGCCGCCGCGTCGCCGGCGTGCGCGACCCGGCCGTCGACCGTGGACGTGCAGCCGGCCGTGATCGCCAGTGTGCCGGCCCGGACCACCCGCGAGTAGCCGTAGAGCGCCTCCCACGGGCCGCCCGAGCCGAGCCGGGTCACCACCCCGGCGTCCACCGGCCTCTCGGCCGGCTCGGCCGTCACGCGCCGGCCCGCAGCGCCGCCAGCGCCTCGGCAACGGTGAACGCGCCCGCGTAGAGCGCCTTACCGGCGATCACGCCCTCCACCCCCACGGGCTCCAGCGTGGCCAGCGCCCGCAGGTCGTCCAGCGTGGACACACCACCGGAGGCGATCACCGGGGCGTCGGTGCGGGCGCACACCTCGCGCAGCAGGTCCAGGTTCGGCCCGCGCATGGTGCCGTCCTTGGTGATGTCGGTGACCACGTACCGCGCCGCGCCCGCGGCGTCCAGCCGGGCCAGCACCTCGTAGAGGTCACCGCCGTCGCGGGTCCAGCCGCGCGCCGACAGGGTACGGCCGCGCACGTCCAGCCCGATCGCCACCCGGTCGCCGTACTCGCCGCAGATCCGGTCGCACCACTGCGGATCCTCCAGCGCGGCGGTGCCGATGTTGACCCGGGCCGCCCCGGTGCCGAGCGCCGCCCGCAGCGACTCGTCGTCACGGATGCCGCCGGACAGCTCCACCTTCACGTCCAGCTTGCCGACCACCTCGGCGAGCAGCGCGGCGTTGGAGCCCCGCCCGAACGCCGCATCCAGGTCGACCAGGTGGATCCACTCCGCGCCGTCGGACTGCCAGGCCAGCGCCGCGTCCAGCGGATCGCCGTACGCGGTCTCGCTACCGGCGGCGCCCTGCACGAGCCGGACGGCCTGGCCGTCGGCGACGTCCACGGCGGGCAACAGGGTGAGGCTCAACGCTTCTCTCCTCGGATCCTCAACGACGGTCCAGCGCGATCACCACGATCGCGGGCAGGACCAGCAACAACAACACGACCAGCACCAGCCGCAGCGCGAGGTCGTCCACCAGACTCCAGATGGCGGCCACCGCCACCGCGGTGAGCACCAGGATCGTCGCCCGCTCGCGGCGGGTGTGCCGACGCAGCCGGCCGGTACGGCCGCGCCGCAGCGACGGCGTCAGCCGGCGTACCAGAGAACGACGCCGCTCCCGGCGTGCCACCCGGCGGGCGCGGACGGCGCGCGCCCGCTCCTGCTCGGCCTCGCGCTCCGCGCGGCGGCGGGCCCGCTCCTTGCTCACGCGGACGCCCGCGTGCCCGCCAGCGGGCCGGTCACAGCGTGCCGAGCCAGTTGCGCAGCAGCGCGGCACCGGCGTCGGCGGACTTCTCCGGGTGGAACTGCGCGGCCGAGAGCGGCCCCCGCTCCACCGCCGCGACGAAGTCCGCGCCGTGGTGCGCGGTGGTCACAGTGGCCCCCGCCTCGGCCAGCGCCGCCGGGTCGGTCACCCCGTAGGAGTGGACGAAGTAGAACCGGGTGCCCTCCGGCAGTCCGGCGAACAGCGTCGAGCCGGCCGGCGGCCGCACGGTGTTCCAGCCCATGTGCGGCAGCCGCCGCGCGGGCAGCCGGGTCACGCCGCCGGGCAGCAGCCCGAGCCCCTTGGTGACCACGCCGTGCTCCTCGCCGTGCCCGAAGAGGATCTGCATGCCGACGCAGATGCCCAGCACCGGCCGCCCGGCGGCGACCCGGTCGGCGATGACCGGCCCGGCGCCCAGCGCCTCGATCCCGGCCATGCACGCGGCGAACGCGCCCACGCCCGGCACCACCAGGCCGTCGGCCGACGCGGCGGCGTCGAGGTCGTCGGTGACAGTCACCTCGGCGCCGGCGCGCGCCACCGCGCGCTCGGCCGAGCGCAGGTTGCCCGAGCCGTAGTCGAGCACCACCACCCGTGCCATCAGCTCTCCCCCGGCAGCAGCCAGAGCACCCCGGCGACGGTGGCCAGCACGGCCAGCAGGCCGGTGATCACCACGGCGGCGCGGGGGGCGCCCTGCTTGAGCAGCGACCACGTCCCGCCGACCAGCAGGCCGGCCAGGATCAACAGAAGCGTGGGCAGCACCTTCATCAGAGCCACCTTCCATTCGCGACTGCGGGACTCCGCTGCGCTGCGTTCCTCGCGCTCATCAGAGAGCGCCCTTCGTCGACGGCACCACACCCGCGTTACGCGGATCGATCGCGGTGGCCTCGCGCAGCGCGCGGGAGACGGCCTTGAACTGCGCCTCGACCACGTGGTGCGCGTCCGGGTGGCCGCCGGGACGAGCCGCGCGCAGCACGTCCACGTGCAGCGTGATCCGGGCCGACTGGCCGAACGACTCCCAGATGTGCCGGGTCATGCTCGTCGGGTAGACCGGCCCGATGTACGGGGCCAGCGCCGGCTCGTCGTGCACCACGTACGGGCGGCCGGACAGGTCCACCGCGGCCCGGACCAGCACCTCGTCCATCGGGACGGTGGCCGAGCCGTACCGCCGGATGCCGGCCTTGTCACCCAGCGCCCGGTCGAACGCCGCGCCCAGCGCGAGCGCCGTGTCCTCCATCGTGTGGTGCGCGTCGATCTCCAGGTCGCCGACGGTGTGCACGGTCAGGTCGAAGCCGCCGTGCCGGGCGATCTGGTTGAGCATGTGGTCGTAGAAGCCGACGCCGGTCTCGATGTCGGCCTTGCCGGTGCCGTCGAGGTCGATCTCGACGAGCACCTTCGTCTCGTTTGTGACCCGCTCGATCCGGGCGATCCGGCTCATGAAACTGTCTCCATCGCGGTGAGGAAGGCGTCGGTCTCGGTCGGGGTTCCGGCGGTGACGCGCAGCCAGCCGGGCAGGCCGACGTCGCGCACCAGCACGCCGGCATCGAGCAGGGTACGCCAGGCCACCGCCTGGTCCCCCTCGACGGCGAACAGCACGAAGTTGGCGTCGCTGTCGGCCACCCGGTGGCCCCGGGCGCGCAGCTCGGCGACGATCCGGTCCCGCTGCTCCTTGATCGCGGCCACGGTGCCGAGCAGAGCATCCCGGTGCGCCAGCGCCGCGCGGGCGGCGGCCTGGGTGAGTGCGGACAGGTGGTACGGCAGCCGGACCAGCTGCACCGCGTCCACCACCGCCGGGTCGGCCGCCAGGTAGCCGAGCCGGCCGCCGGCGAACCCGAACGCCTTGCTCATGGTGCGGGTCACCACCAGCCGCGGGTGCCCGGGCAGCACGGCGAGCGCGCTCACCGTGCCGGGACGGGCGAACTCGGCGTACGCCTCGTCCACGATCACCATGCCCGGTGCCTCGTCCAGCACGGCGGCGACCACCGCCGGGTCGAGCGCGGTGCCGGTCGGATTGTTCGGCGAGCAGAGGAACACCACGTCCGGCCGGTGCTCGCGGACCTGGGCCACCGCCTCGCCGGCGGTGAGCCCGAAGTCCTCGCCGCGCCGGGCGGGCACCCACCGGGTGCCGGTGCCGAGCGTCAGCAGCGGGTGCATCGAGTACGCCGGGGTGAACCCGAGCGCGGTGCGCCCCGGACCGCCGAACGCCTGGAGCAGCTGCTGCTGGATCTCGTTGGAGCCGTTCGCCGCCCACACGTGGTCGGCGGTGAGCCCGTGGCCGAGGTAGGCGGCCAGGTCGGCGCGCAGCGCCACCGCGTCCCGGTCCGGGTAGCGGTTGAGGTCGCGCAGCTCGGCGGCGACCGCCTTGCCGATCGCCTCCACCACCGGCTCGGGCACCGGGTAGGAGTTCTCGTTGGTGTTCAGCCGCACCGGCACGTCGAGCTGCGGTGCCCCGTACGGCGTCCGTCCGCGCAGGTCGTCGCGGATCGGCAGGTCGTCGAGCGTGGTCACGACGCCCCGCCCCCGGGGAACCGGACGCTGACCGCCTGGCCGTGCGCGGGCAGGTCCTCCACGGTCGCCAGCGTGACCACGTGCGGCGCCACGTCGCGCAGCGCGTCCTGGGTGTATTCGACCAGGTGCACGCCGCGCAGGAACGACTGCACGGACAGCCCGGAGGAGTGCCGGGCGCAGCCGCCGGTGGGCAGCACGTGGTTGGAGCCCGCGCAGTAGTCGCCGAGCGACACCGGCGACCAGGCGCCGACGAACACCGCCCCGGCGTTGCGGACCCGCAGCGCCCACTCGCGGGCGTTCTCGGTCTGGATCTCCAGGTGCTCGGCCGCGTACGCGTCGACCACCCGCAGCCCTGCCTCCAGGTCGTCGACCAGGACCACGCCGCTCTGCTCGCCGCGCAGCGCGGTGCCGATCCGCTCGGCGTGCTTGGCCGCCGGCGCCTGCCGGGCCAGCTCCGCGTCGACCGCGTCGGCCAGCGCCGTGGACGGGGTGACCAGCACGCTCGCGGCCAGCGGGTCGTGCTCGGCCTGGCTGATCAGGTCGGCCGCGACGTGCGCCGGGTCGGCGGTGTCGTCGGCCAGGATCGCGATCTCGGTCGGGCCGGCCTCGGCGTCGATGCCGACCACGCCGCGCAGCAGCCGCTTCGCGGCGGTGACCCAGATGTTGCCCGGACCGGTGATCATGTCGACCGGCTCGCAGCGCTCGTCCCCGGCCGGGTCGACGCCCGCGCCGTACGCGAGCATGGCGACCGCCTGGGCGCCGCCGACCGCGTACACCTCGTCCACGCCGAGCAGCGCGCACGCCGCGAGGACCCGCCGGTCGGGCAGCCCGTCGTTGTCCTTCTGCGGCGGGCTCACCACCACCAGGGAGCGCACCCCGGCCGCCTGGGCCGGGACCACGTTCATCACCACCGTCGACGGGTACATGGCCAGGCCGCCGGGCACGTAGAGACCGACCCGGTCGACCGGCACCCACCGCTCGGTCACAGTGCCGCCGGGCACCACAGTCGTGGTGTGGTCGGTGCGGCGCTGGTCGGCGTGGACCTTGCGGGCCCGGGTGATCGACTCCAGCAGCGCGGCGCGTACCTGCGGGTCCAGCTCGTCCTCGGCGGCGCGGATCGTCTCGACCGGCACCCGCAGCCGCTCCGGCGAGACGCCGTCGAACCGTTCGCTCGCCTCCCGGATCGCCGGGTACCCATGGTCCCGGACCGCCTCCACGAGCGGGCGGATCCGCTCGACCGCCACGGAGACGTCGAGCTGGGCACGGGGCAGCAGGCGGCGCGGGTCACGGGCCCCGCCGCGCAGGTCGATCCGATTCAGCACGCCTGCGAGTCTAGGCCGCCGCCGGTGTCACCGGCCGGGGCCGCCCGCACGCCGGGACGGTGAGCCGGGACACGCGCGGGCGGGCGGGTTGGCGATACGCTCGATCACGTGAGCGCACGGCTGCCGGTGTTCCCGCTCGGGACCGTCCTCTTCCCCGGGCTGGTCCTTCCGCTGCACATCTTCGAGGAGCGCTACAAGGCGCTGGTGCGCCACCTCGTGGGCCTGCCCGAGGGCGCGCCGCGCGAGTTCGGCGTGGTGGCGATCCAGGCCGGCTGGGAGGTCGCGCCGGCCGGGCCGCCGGGGCGTTCCGGGCCGCCCGGCGGCGACGTCACGCTGCACGAGGTGGGCTGCACCGCCGAGCTGCGGCAGGTCACCGAGCTGGCCGACGGCGGCTTCGACATCGTCACCGTCGGGCGGCGGCGGTTCCGGGTCGCCGAGGTGGACGCCTCCGCCGAGCCGTACCTGACCGCCGAGGTGGAGTGGCTGCCGGAGCCGGACGGCCCGGACGAGGTCTCCGACCTGCTGGCGGCCCGGGTGATCTCGGTGTTCCGGCAATACCTCGGCCTGATCCGGCCGGACCAGCAGGAGATCACCGAGCAGCTGCCGGAGGATCCGACGGTCCTGTCGCACCTGGTCGCCGCGACCGCCGCGCTGACCGTCGCCGACCGGCAGCGGCTGCTCGCCGTCGACGACACCGCCGGGCGGCTGCGCGCCGAGCTGCGCCTGCTCAACCGGGAGACGGCGTTGCTGCGGCAGGTGCGCGCGGTGCCGGTGCCGCTCAGCGAGCTGGCTGGTCCCCCGGCGCCGAACTGAACCCGGGCGGGGGCGGCGGCCAGGCCGCGTCGGGCTCCGGCTCCGGCCGCAGCGACGGCCACCGCGACCAGCCCGCCAGCAGCGTGTACGTGACGGCGGCGCCGAACGCGGCGAGCAGCAGGTTCCCGTGCGGCACCGGCAGCGGGCCGTACCAGTCGACGCCCCCGGCGCGCAGGTCGACGGGCTTGGTGAAGGCGGTGCCCGGCGGCGCGGTCTCCACCAGCCGCTGGAACGTCGACAGCCCGATCCGGCGGCCGACCTGCCAGGCCACCACCGCCGCGCCGAGACCGCCGAGCGTCACCGCGAGCAGGCCGGCCGGGCCGCGCCGGCGGCGCAGCAGCACCCACAGGGCGATCGCGGCGAGCACGCCGAAGCCGAGCGTCAGGAGGCTGAACCAGCCGTCCGCGGCGATCGGCTGCTCCGGCTGCGTGGTCGCGTAGACCGTGCCGGCGGGGGTCTGCCGGACCGGGGTGGCGGGCGCCGCCCATGCCCACAGCAGGCCCAGCGGCGCGCCGAGCGCGGTGAGCAGCGCGACCACGCCGAGCGTGGTGAGCAACGGGCGGCCGGATCGGGTGGCGTCGGCGCCGGGTAGCTCCGCCACCACGCCCGGGTATCCGGCGAGCGGGTCGGCGCCGGGCGCGGTGACCGGCGTGCCGGCGGGTACCGGCAGGCCGCCGGGCCAGCCGGGCGGCTGCTCGCGCTCGGGCCACGCGCCGCCGGGAAGCGGGGCCGCGTCGCCGGTACGCGCGTCGGTGCCGTCGGTGCGCGCGTCGGTGCCGTCGGTGCGCTCGCGCGCCCGCTCGGGCTCAGGGGTGTCCGGACTCACCCGTTGATCCTCTCAGGCCCGGGCACGGCTCGGGGCGGTGGTCGGCGCTCAGCGCGCGAACGGTTCCAGCATCACCGCTGCCGCCTTGAGCCAGGCGTTGCGGGTCTCGGCCTGGAGCTGGTGGTACTCGATCGAGGAGCCGGTCTCCAGCGCCGGGTCGTAGGGCACCACGGCGACCGCCCGGGTCCGGGTGGCGAAGTGCCGTTCCAGGTCGTCCTGCAACGAGGTACGCCCCGGCGTGGGGCAGGAGATCAGCGTGACCGCGTTGTCGGCCAGCTCGCCCATGCCCACCTCGTGCAGCAGGTCGAGCATCCAGTCCGCGCTGAACGCCGCGTCCTCGCGCGGCACAGTGGTCACCACGAGCTGGTCGGCGGCCTGCATGACGGTGCGCCAGTTCGGGCTCTCCACGTTGTTGCCGGTGTCCACGCAGACCACCTCGTGGGTGCGGCGCAGCAGCTCCAGCACCCGCTTGACGGTGAACTGGTCGAGCCGCTGGGCGAAGCGTGGGCTCTCCTCGCCGGCCAGCACGTCGTACGAGCCGTCGGAGGCGTGCCGCAGGTAGTCGTCGAGGTGCGACAGCAGCGTGTTGCCTTCGAGGATCTCGATCTGCGCCAGGTCGTGGATCAGGTGGCGGATGGTGCGGGCGTGCCGGGCGCTGCCGGCCCGCAGACCGAGCGTGCCGCGCAGCTCGTTGTCGTCCCAGGCGAGCACGCCGCGCCCGCGGACGCTGCCCACCGTCGCGGCGGCGAGCACGGTGGCTGTGGTCTTGTGCACCCCGCCCTTGGGGTTGGCGAAGGCGAGCACCCGCGGGGTGCCCAGCTCGCGGCGCAGCACGCTGGTGGCCCGTTCCAGTTCCGGGTCCGGCTCCGGGGCGCGCCACTGCACCTGGGCCGCGTCGACCCGGCCGGAGCGGCCCTCCAGCGGGCGGCGGGGCGCGGGCACCACCGGCTCCGGGGCGGGCGGCGTGTCCGGCCGGTAGCGGCCCCGGTCGAGCAGCGCGTAGCGGGACTCGGGCGGGGGCGGCGCGGGCCGGTAGCCGCCGTCGAGAAGGGAGTACCGGGACTCGGCCGGCGCCTCGGCCCGGCCGCGCGGCTCCGGACGGGCCGGGTCGGGCCGCCAGGACGGTTCCGGGCGCGGCTCGGCGGTGAACGGCTGCTCGGGGCGCGGGTCGGGCGCGAACGACGGGTCGGCGCGCCAGGACGGGTCGGGCGGATAGGGCTGCCCGGCGCGCCAGGACGGCTCGGGGTCGCTGCGGTAGGCCGGTTCGGCCTGGTAGGCCGGCTCGCCGTCGTGCCGGGGATCGGCGCGGAAGGCCGGGTCGACCCGGAACGTGGCCTCGGCCCGGTAAGCGGGCTCCGCGCCGTACGACCCGTCGGGGGCCCGGCCGACGGCGGTGGCGCGGCCGGTCCACCCGGTGCCCGCGCCACGGCGGGGCAGCGGGTCGGGCGGCGGCGCCGGTTGCTCCTCGACGTGCCGGTCGGCGTCGGCGTGCTCCGCGCCGCGACCGCCGAGCCGGGCCCGGTCGAGCAGCGCCCGCCACCGCGGTGCCGGCTCGCCCTGCCGACCCCAGCCGGTCTCGCTGCCGTCCAAGGATTCGCCCTCCCCCAGCCCATCGATCTCCGCCTGACAGGCTACGAACGAAACCCTATTCGGACCACTCCCCGCGCCGCACATCGCCCGGTGGCCCGCCGCACCATGGGATCGGCCCGGTCGCCGTGTGCCCCGATGTCTCAGGAGGTGGGAGCGGGATTGGGCGCCCCGGAGCCGGTGACGGACCCGGGGGCGGTGGGTGAAGGTCCGCTCACCGTCCGTGCGGCTTCCGACGAATCGCCCATTCCGCCTGCCTCGGCCGGCCCGGTGTCGGCCGGCGGCCGGACCACGTCACGCTGCTCGGGAAGCGGCGGGGTGAACACGGTCCGGTCCAGACGTGTCACCTCCGGCGCCGGGTCCACCACCCGCACGCCCGGACGACCGGCCAGCCCGCGCAGGGCGTCCGGCGGGGCACTGACGACCGCGGCGTAGACGCAGGCGCAGCCGGTCCGGTACGCCTCCGCCTCGCGGGCGGCGACCTCGGCGCCGCTGTCGTACACCCGGCGCAGTTCCGGATCGGCGGTGGCGGCGGCGCGGGACCGGTAGTCCGCGGTCTCCCGGTCCTTGCGCGTCGCGACGCCGGCCATCCCGGCCACCACGTCCCGGGGCAGGGTCAGCGCCGCGATCCGGACGATCTCGGTCTGCCGGCCGGGCAGCGGCACCCGTGCCACCACCGCCGAGACCCGCGTGCCGTCCAGCGCGGCGGCCGCCCGCGCCGGGGTCAGGTAGCCGTCGAACGAGACCAGCGCGTAGCCGTCGGGCGCGTCGAGGCGGGCCAGTTCGTCCCCGGCGGCGCGCAGGTACGCCGGGATGCTCGCGCCGCCGGTCACACCGACCCGGGTCACCTCGCCCACAGTACGGTCGCTCACCGGGCGGTCCCGCCGCTGTGCCACCGCCACCACGAGCACCACCAGCGCGCAGGCCAGCGCGAGCCAGGTCAGCGCGGCGGACCGGGACCGGCGGGGCCGCGCGGCGTCGTCACTCACGTCAGTCGCGCAGGATCTCCAGCGCCCGGGCCAGGTCGTCCGGGTACTCGCTGACGAACGTCACCTCGTCGCCGGTGCCCGGGTGCGCGAAGCTCAGCGAGCGGGCGTGCAGCCACTGCCGGGACAGACCGAGCCGGGCCGACAGCGTCGGGTCCGCGCCGTAGGTCAGGTCGCCCACGCAGGGGTGCCGCATGCTGGAGAAGTGCACCCTGATCTGGTGCGTACGCCCGGTCTCCAGCCGCACGTCGAGCAGGCTGGCGGCGGGGAACGCCTCGAGCGTGTCGTAGTGCGTGATGCTCGGCTTGCCGCCGGAGACCACGGCCCAGCGGTAGTCGTGGTGCGGGTGCCTGTCGATCGGCGCGTCGATGGTGCCGCGCAGCGGATCCGGGTGACCCTGCACCACGGCGTGGTATCGCTTCTCCACCTCGCGGTACTTGAACGCCCGCTTCAGCGCGGTGTACGCGCGCTCGCTCTTGGCCACCGCCATGATGCCGGTGGTGCCCACGTCGAGCCGGTGCACCACACCCTGCCGCTCCGCGGCGCCGCTCGTGGAGATCCGGTGGCCGATGCCGGCCAGCCCGCCGATCACTGTGGGGCCGGTCCAGCCCGGGCTCGGGTGCGCCGCCACCCCGACCGGCTTGTCGACCACCACGATGTCGTCGTCGGCGTACACCACTGTCAGGCCGGGCACGGCCTGCGGCACCACCGCGGGCGGCGCGGCCGGCGCGGGCAGCGTGACCTCCAGCCACGAACCCGCCTTGACCTTGTACGAGTTGGGCCGGGCCACGCCGTCGACGAGCGCGTCGCCCGCGTCGATCAGGCCGGCGGCGGCGGTACGGGAGAGCCCGAGCAGGCGGGACACGGCCTGGTCCAGGCGCATGCCGTCGAGGCCGTCCGGCACGGGCAGGGAACGGGTGTCGCCGCCGGCGGCGAACGCGGAGGTCACGCGCTCTCCCGCTGCTCGGCCGGGGCGGCGTCGTCGCGCTTCTCGTCGCGCAGCCGGGAGCCGTCGCGCTGCCGGCCGGTCAGCTCCAGGAAGACCGCGAGCACCACGCCGCACACCAGTGAGCTGTCGGCCAGGTTGAACACCGGCCAGACCTGGCCGTACGGGTCGAAGAGGCTGATCATGTCGACCACGTGGCCGACGAAGTGCCCTGGAGCGCGGAAGATCCGGTCGATCAGGTTGCCGAGCGCGCCGCCCAGCACCAGGCCCAGCGACACCGCCCACGGCAGCGAGCGCAGCCGCAGCGCCATCCAGGCGATCCACCCGATCACCACGAACGTGATGATCGGGAAGATCCAGGTGTGGTCGGAGCCGATGCTCCAGGCCGCGCCGCTGTTGCGGGTCAGGCTGAGGTAGACCGCGCCGCCGAGCAGCGACACCGGCTCCCGGCCGGTCAGCTCGGCCAACGCGAGCTGCTTCGTGCCGAGGTCCGCCAGCAGCGAGAACAGGGACACGCCGAGCAGCAGGCCGACGGCCTTACGGCGGGGCGCGCCGGCGCCCGTCTCGGTGGTGCCGGACCCGGCGGGCGGTGCTGCGGTCATCTGCTCCCCATCGACGCTTGCGACGGCGTGGTCACCGTCTGCCGTACGGCCGCCGGGGAGCGGTGATCAGCGCCGCTCCGCCAGCTGCTTGCACGTCACGCAGAGGGTGGCCGACGGGAACGCGGCGAGCCGCTCCACCGGGATCGGGTTGCCGCACCGCTCGCACCAGCCGTAGCCACCCTCGTCGAGGCGCTCCAGCGCGCGCTCGACCTGCGTGATCCGTTCCTTGATGCTGTTGGCGAGAGAGATCTCCTGCTCCCGCTCGAACGTCTTGGTGCCGGTGTCGGCCTGGTCGTCCCCGGCCGAGTCGGTCAGCCGGTCGCGCTGCAGCTCGGTGATCTCACTCAGCGTCTGATCGTACTCGGCGTTGAGCTCGTCCCGCCGTGCCGCCAGGGCGGCCCGGATCTTCTCGGTCTCCGCCGCGCTGCGGGTGGCCTTCGCCACCGGCTTGCGACCGGCGGTCCTGGTGTCGGCTGGCTTCGCCATCGTCAGCTCCCTCAGCCGCGTGGCGCGGCGGTCAGCGGTGCGTGGGCGGGACGCCGTCGTCGGCGTCGTCCGCGTACGGAAGGGTGCACGGCGAGCGGGCCCGCCGTGCACTCCGGAGGTTGGCAAGAATACGGAACGTACAGGCGTCCGACAACGTGCCGCACCGTCGTCCCACGTATCCGCCCCGGACTGCCATCAATCGGGGCAAAAGGAACGGTAGCAGATCAGCGGGCCGGCTCCTCGCCGTACTCCCCGAACCACCTCGCCAGCCGGCCCCGGCGGCTCACCGCCCGCAGCCGCCGCTCGGTCTCGTCCCGTACGCCCGCGGTGGCGACGATGAGCAGGCTGTCCCCGACCTTGAGCCGGGTGTCGGCGCCCGGCACGAAACCGGCACCGTCGCGCAGCACGAGCGTCACCGCCGCGCCGACCGGCAGCCGCAGCTCGTCCACGTGCACCCCGGCCAGCCGCGACCCGGCCGGCACCTCCATCTGGAGCAGGTCGGCGCGCATCCGTTCCAGCGGGGCGGTCTCCAGCAGGATCTCGCTCGCCTCGGCCGGCGCGGTCACCCCCAGCCGGCGGGCCGCCGGCGCCAGCGTCCCGGCCTGGAGCAACGTGAAGATCACCACCAGGACGAAGACGGCGTCGAACAGGCGGGCCGCGCCCGGCACGTGCAGCGACAGCGGGATGGTCGCCAGCACGACCGGCACCGCGCCGCGCAGCCCGGCCCAGGACAGGAACAGCTGCTCGCGCAGGCTCACCCGGAACGGCAGCGCGGAGACCGCCACCGACAGCGGCCGGGCGAGCAGCAGCAGGGCCAGCCCGGTGATCACGGCCGGCAGCACCGCCGCGTCCAGCCGGCTCGGCGAGACCAGCAGGCCGAGCAGCACGAACAGGCCGATCTGGGCCAGCCAGGCCAGCCCGTCGGCGAAACCGAGGATGGCCTGGCGGTGCGGCAGCCGCGAGTTGCCGAGCAGCACGCCCGCGACGTACACCGCGAGGAAGCCCGAGGCGTGCAGCACCGAGCCGGCCGCGTACGCCAGCACGGTGAAGCCGACCACCGCGATCGGGTACAGGCCGGCCGACGGCAGCGCGGCCCGGCGCAGCGCGTACCGGCCGGCCAGGCCCGCGCCGACACCGACCGCCGCGCCGGCGCTCAGCTCGTAGCCGAGCAGCAGCACCTCGTACCACCAGGGGTGGGCGGCCTCGACCCCGGCGCGGGACAGCAGCAGCACCAGCAGCACGACCGGGGCGTCGTTCACCCCGGACTCGGCCTCCAGCGCGGCCACCAGCCGGGGCGGCAGGCGCAACCGGCGCAGCGTGGCGAACACGGCCGCCGCGTCGGTGGAGGAGAGCACCGCGCCGTAGAGCAGCGACAGCCGCCAGTCCAGGCCGAGCAGCAGGTGCACCACCACGCCGACGACCACGATGCTGACCACGACGCCGACCGTGGACAGCGCCGCGGCCAGGCCCAGCACCGGCCGCAGCGTGCTCCACCGCGCGGTCAGCCCGCCCTCCGCGATGATCACGATGAGCGCGCAGAAGCCGAGCACCCGGGTCAGTTCGACGTCGTCGAACCGGATGCCCAGGCCGGCCTCGCCGAGCAGCACGCCCAGCGCCAGGTAGACCAGCAGGCTCGGTACGCCGAGCCGGGTGGAGAACCGCACCGCGCCCACCGCGACCAGCAGCACGGCAGCGCCCACGAGCAGCGCGACGTCGAGCCCCGGGGTCATCGCCGGCCGGCCGGACCGGACCTCACGCCGTGCTGCCGTCGCGCAGCCGGCGCAGCACCTCGGGCAGCCCGTCGTGCGGGCGCTCGACCAGGAACAGCTTGTCCCGGCTGGCCGCGCCGGACCGCAGCGACACGGTCGCCGGCCGGATGCCGAGCGCGTCGGCGAGCGCGCGCCGGGCCGCCTCGGTGGCGCGGCCGTCCACCGCGGGCGCGTGCACCGCGACGACGAGCGCCGGACCGTACGGCCCGTCGAACCGCCCGCCCACCCGGGCGCGGGCCGCCCCGGGCTTCACCCGCACCGCGACGGTGAGTGTGTCCGCGATCGTCATGGTCAGCGCGGCCGGGCCTCGGCGAGCAGGGTGGTGGCGGCGGCGCAGTGCGCGCACGGGGTGAAGCCCAGCGCGACCGCCTCGGCGACCGGCAGCGGTTCGTCCTCCCGGCCCACCAGGTGCGGGCAGCCGGGCAGGTGGAAGCGGGGATGGCCGTCGACCACCAGGACCTCGTCGGGCAGCCGGACCAGCCGGGCGACCTCACCGGTGGAGAGGAACTCGGCCGGCGGGTCGCCGTCGAACGCCTCGCCCGGTGCGGGCGAGGTGGGCCGTGCGGTCTCCGGCACGCGCGGGCCGGGCGGCGAGTAGGGCGCCGCGTCCGCGGCCACCGGATCCGGCGCCGCGTACGGCCCGGCGGCGGGCTCGCCGTCGAACGCCGGCGTGTACGGCCCGGCAGCGGGCTCGGTGCCGGACACCGGCGTGTACGGCCCGGCAGCGGGCTCGGTGCCGGACACCGGCGTGTGCGGCCCGGCGTCGAACGGCTCGGCCGGCGGTGAGTACGCGGCCGGCGGCGGGGCGTCGTCCGGCTCGGTCACCGGCGACCCGGGCGGTTGCCGCCACCCGGATCCGCCGGCGCCGAACGTGGACGTGTGGTGCGGGACCGGGCTCACCGGCTCGTCCGGGGACGGGACGGTGTGCGCGGTCCGCAGTCGCGGCCCGGTCTCCCGGCCGGCCGTGGCCCGCGCCGCGGCGGCCTGGCGGGCGAACGCGACGAAGGCGACGGCGGACAGCAGGCTGGCCGCGATCGAGACGATGAGCAGGAGGCTGGATCCGCCGGCGAGGCCGGCGATCAGCAGCACGACCGCGACGAGGATGAGCAGGATGCTGGCGGCTACCACGGCTCACCCCCGGCCGCGTCGTGTCGGTCTGGGCGGTCGGTGGCCGTCACGGGGACGGCCACCGACGCGGGATCAGCGGCCGGACTCGAGCGAGCCCGCGCGGCCACCGCCGTAGGAGCCGGCGAGACCGGCCGCGGCGAGACCGTTGCTGCCGGCGGCACGGGTGCCCTCGGCGCGGTTCATCTCCACCTCGAGGCCCTGGCCGCGACCGTCGAGGTCACGCAGCTGGCTCTCCAGGTACGCCTTGAGGCGGGTGCGGTACTCGCGCTCGAACTGCTTGAGCTCCTCGATGTGCTTCTGCAGCGCGGTGCGCTTGGCGTCCAGGCCGCCCATGGCCTCCTGGTGCCGCTGGCGGGCGTCCCGCTCCAGGGCGTCGGCCTTGGCGCGCGCCTCCCGGGTGACCTCCTCGGCCTTCGAACGGGCCTCGGAGAGCAGCTGGTCGGCCTCGCGACGGGCGTCGGAGACGTGGTCGTCGGCGGTGCGCTGGGCCATCATGAGCACCCGCAGCGCCTGCTGCTCGCCGTCACCGGTCACGCCGGCCGGGCCGCCCTGCGTGCGCACCTGCTCCAGCTCGGCCTGCATCGCGCGGGCCGCCTGCTCGGCGGCCGCCTTGTCGCGCTGCACCCGGTCGAGCTGGGCCTTGACGTCGTTGAGCTCCGCCGCGAGGCGGGCGTCACCGCCGGGGCCGGCGGGAGCGCCACCCCGACCGCCGCGCTCCACCTGGGCGCGCAGCTCGTTGTTCTCCTCGATCAGACGGGCCAGCTCGCGCTCGACCTCGTCCAGGAAGGCGTCGACCTCCTCCTCGTCATACCCCCGCTTGCCGATCGGCGGCTTTTTGAAGGCGACGTTGTGAACGTCGGCCGGGGTCAGCGGCATCGAAACTCCTCGGGTCAGTTGCGGCCGCGAAAGCGCTCTGGTCAGGCAAACGCGAAGATCAGGCGCCTAAACACGAACTCCATCAGCACGAACAGGATAACCAGGAGCACAAGGGAGGCCAGGTCGATGCTCACGGTACCAATTCGCAGTGGCGGGATCACACGCCTCAACGCTCGCAGGGGCGGATCAGTGACGCTCCACACGACTTCCAGTCCCGCCGACGCTCCCCGCCCCGGTTGCCAGCGGCGACCATAGGCCAGCACCGCCCCGAGAACAAATCGCGCCAAAAGGACAATTAGGAAGATGTACAGCAGCAGGTAGAGCACCTGGAACAGGATCGACAACACGGCAGGCGACGTCCCTCGGTCGTGCGGCTCAGCTCAGGCTGAAGAAGCCGCCCTCAGCGATCTTGGCCTTGTCCTCCGCGGTGACCTGGACGTTGGCCGGTGAGAGCAGGAACACCCGGTTGGTCACGCGCTCGATCGTACCGCGCAGACCGAACGCGAGCCCGGCGGCGAAGTCGACGAGCCGGCGGGCGTCCGCCTCGTCCATCTCGGTGAGATTGATGATCACCGGTACGCCGTCGCGGAAGTGCTCGCCGATCGTCCGCGCCTCGCGGTACGTGGTCGGGTGCAGCGTGGTGATCTGGTAGCGCTGCTCGTCCTCCGGCGCCACGCGCTCCCGCTCCCGCGGCTGGGCCTGCGGCGCGAGCGCGAGGTTGTCCCGGGTGTGGTAGGTCAGCGCGCCCGAGGTGTCACCGGCGGAGGACCGGGTGATCGACCGGACGCTGGACCGCTCGGCCCGCTCCGGGCGCTCGGCCTCGGCCCGGTCGGCGTCGACCGCGCGGCTGGAGGCGCGCTCGGACAGCCGGCCCCGGTCGCCGAGCCGGCTCCGCGTCGTCGGCGGCTCCTCGGCCTCGTCGTCGTCCTCGTCGGCGAACTCCTCGGCGTACCGGCTCGACCGGTAGCGCGACGATTCCCGGTAGCCACCCTTGTCGTAGCCACCGTCCTCGTACGCCCGCTCGTCGTCCTCCTCGACGAGACCGAGCCAGACCCCCGCCTTGCGCAGTGCACCCATCCCCGCGCCCTTCCGTCCGCCGTGCGGCACGCGCCCCCGTGCCGTGTCGCTTGATCACGAGTGGACGATCATGCCCACCGGACCGGATCGGCAATCCCCTGACGCGCGGTTCGCGGTCCGCCCGTCACGGCCCCCGGCTACGGGAACGCCGTCCTGAACAACACTGATGTAATTTGCTTCCGTCGTGGTGAGGCTACCGCAGCGCAGGGCGCATTCCGAGCAACGCGCTGCCGACACGGACATGTGTCGCGCCGTGCCCGATCGCGCTCTCCAGGTCTCCGCTCATGCCCGCCGACAGCACCGTCGCGTCCGGATGATCGGCCCGCAGTGCCGCTGCCACCTCGGCCAGCCGGGCGAACGCCCGGTCCGGCTCCCAGCCCAGCGGCGCCACCGCCATCAGGCCCGCCAGCCGCAGACCGTCGGCGCCGGCCACCGCCGCGGCCACCGGGTCGAGCCCTCGCTGCGGATCGGCCGCGCCCGGCAGCGCCCCGCCCCGGGCCGGGTCGCCGTCGATGCTCACCTGCACCAGCACGTCCAGCGGCCGGTCCCGGACCGCGCCGGCGGCGGCGTCCAGCGCGGCGGCCAGCCGGACGCTGTCCACCGACTGGACCACGTCGGCGTACCGGACCACCGAGCGGGCCTTGTTGCGCTGCAACTGGCCGATGAAGTGCCAGCGCGGCGCGGCCCCGGCGGCGGCGACCGCCTCCGCCTTCGGCGCCGCCTCCTGGTCGCGGTTCTCCCCGACGTCGCTCACGCCGAGCCCGGCCAGCGCGACCACGTCCGCCGCCGGGTACGTCTTGGTCACCGCGACCAGTGTGACCTCGTCGCGCTGCCGCCCGGCCGCCGCGCAGGCGTCGGCGATGCGGGCCCGGACCCGGGCCAGGCCGGCCGCGAGTTCGGCACGCCGCTCGGGCCGCACCGCCGTCTGTGACTCCGTCATCGGCGCGGCTCAGGACCCGTTCTTCAGGAAGTCGGGCACGTCGACGTCGTCGAAGAGCACCCGGCGCGACGGCTGCTGCGGCGCCGGCATGGTGGCCGGCGGGCTCACCGGCGCGTTCGGCTGGGCCGGCGGGTTCTGGTTGCTCTTGCGCGGCGCTTCCACCGCCTTGTACGCCGGCGTGCCCCCGTCGAAGCCCGCCGCGATCACGGTGACCCGCACCTCGTCGCCGAGCGCGTCGTCGATGACCGCACCGAAGATGATGTTCGCGTCCGGGTGGGCCGCGTCGGTGACCAGCTGCGCCGCATCGTTGATCTCGAACAGGCCGAGGTCCGATCCGCCGGCGATGGAGAGCAGCACGCCGCGCGCGCCGTCCATGCTCTGCTCGAGCAGCGGGCTGGAGATCGCCGCCTCGGCCGCCTCGACGGCGCGGTTCTCGCCCCGCGCGCTGCCGATGCCCATGAGCGCGCTTCCGGCGCCGCTCATCACGCTCTTCACGTCGGCGAAGTCCAGGTTGATCAGACCCGGCGTCGTGATCAGGTCGGTGATGCCCTGGACACCGGAGAGGAGCACCTGGTCGGCGGTGCGGAACGCGTCCATCATGGAGATGTTGCGGTCGCCGAGCGCGAGCAGCCGGTCGTTCGGGATCACGATGAGCGTGTCGCACTGGTTGCGCAGTTCCTCGATGCCCGCCTCGGCCTGGACCTGCCGGCGCTTGCCCTCGAACGAGAACGGCCGGGTGACCACACCGATGGTGAGCGCACCGAGCTTGCGGGCGATGTTCGCCACGACCGGCGCGCCGCCGGTGCCGGTGCCGCCGCCCTCGCCGCAGGTCACGAACACCATGTCGGCGCCCTTGAGGACCTCCTCGATCTCGTCGCGGTGGTCCTCGGCGGCGTTCTTGCCGACGTCCGGGTTGGCGCCCGCGCCCAGTCCCCGGGTCAGCTCCCGGCCCACGTCGAGCTTGACGTCGGCGTCGCTCATCAGCAACGCCTGCGCGTCGGTGTTGATCGCGATGAACTCGACGCCCTTGAGCCCAACCTCGATCATCCGGTTGACGGCGTTGACGCCGCCGCCCCCGATGCCGACGACCTTGATGACCGCCAGGTAGTTGTGCGGAGGTGTCATCTCCGGTCCTTTCCCTTCGAGATTGGCATGGGCCGACCCCACACGGCTTGGCCGGATCAGCGGTCGAGCACTCCCCCGTGGCCTCCGACGGCTGAACTCTCACCCTCTACTAGAGGCTTAGAGTTATGTCAACCACTGATCTCTTCGGGGCAACGTATGCGCCGCCGCGCCAGGAGCCAAGGACCTGTTCCGGCGTGTCGCCGACCGAGCGACAGGGGACACAGCGCGGGCTCGCTGAGCCACGGGTCACTCGAACGTGACCACGTCCGGCGCGCTGACGTCGATCCGGTCCGCCTTTCGGCTCAGCAACGAGGTGGCCACTGTCGACTTGTCGGTGCCGCGGGAGGCGTCGCCCCAGAAGACCTGACGCTCGCCGCGCAGCAGCAGCGTGATCCGGGCCAGGCCGGCCACGTCCACCGCGACCAGCTCCGCGCGCAGCTTCTCCCCCAGCGCGGCGAGCACCGCCAGCCCGGCCCGCGTACCCGGGTCGTCGGGGCCGGGCCGGGCGACCCGGACCTGCGGCAACCCGTCCGGCGCCCGGTCCAGTCGCTGGAAGACCACACCCGAGCCGTCGACGACCACGAAGCCGTCGCCCTGCGGCACCGCCGCCACCGCGGTGCGCTCCTGCACCCGGATCACCAGCGTGTCCGGCCACTGGCGCTCCACAGTGGCGCGGGCCACCGGCGGCAGCGTGCCGACCTTGCGCGCGGTCGCGTCCAGGTCCACCCGGGCCAGCGGCTCGTTGTCCGGCACCGCCGCGGCGTCGCGGATCTGCACCGGGGTGACCAGTTGCGCGCCGACCACCCGCACCTCGCGTACGCCGAACAGGCCGGTGCCCAGCACCGTCCACGCGACCAGGCCCGCGACGGCGAGCACCGCCGCGGCGACCGCCCAGGGCAGCGCGGCCCGCATCCGCCGTTGCCGGGCCCGGGCCATGAACCGGCGGGTCGACGGCGGCACGGCGTCCGCGTTCGCCCGCACGAGCTGCCAGCGCCGGGCCGGGCTGCGCCGCCCCGCCCCGCCGTCCGGTCCGGGGGTACGGCCGCGGGCCGGACCGGGACTCATCCGGCGGGGGTCGCCGCGCCGTCCGGGTCGACGCCGGCGCCGAGCCCCGTGCCCCCGGCGGAGCGGGCGAGCAGGGCGTCGAGCAACTGGTCACCCATCAGCGAGATCGGCGGCGCGCCCATCGTCACCACCACGTCGCCGGTCCGCGCCCGCCGGGCCACCTCGCCCGGCACGTCGTCCCACGCCTCGACGAACACCTTGCGCTCGGCCGGCAGCGGCACCTCCTGGATCAGCGCGGCCGAACCCTCGCCGGGACGGCGCGTCTCGCCGGGGCCGAAGACCTCCAGCAGCACCACCTCGTCGGCGATGCCGAGCGCGGCGGCGATCTCCGCCTGGTTGTCGCGGGTGCGGTAGAGCCGGTACGGCTGGAACACCACGATCAGCCGGCCGTCGCCGGCCACCTCGCGCAGCGTCTGCAACGCCAGCGTCATCGAGGTCGGGTGGTAGGCGTACTCGTCGTAGACCAGCACACCGTCCGCCGCGCCCTTGCGCTCGAAGCGGCGCCGCACGCCGGGGAACGTGCCGAGCGCGGCCTCCGCCGCGGCCACCGGCAGGTCCAGCAGGTACGCGGCGAGCACCGCGGCGGCGCTGTTGAGCGCCATGTGCCGGCCCGGTACGGGCAGCCGGATCTCGCCCAGCGGCCGGCCCTCGACCTCGGCCTGGAAGCGCACCCCGTGCGCGGACGACACGACCTCGCTCATCCGCAGGTCCGCGTCGGCGGACTCGCCGTACGTCCAGACCCGGCGGCCCTCGGCACGCAGCGTCTCGGCCAGCCGGCGCCCGCCCGCGTCGTCGGCGCAGGTGATCACGAAACCGGCCGGATCGGTGAGCCGGGCGAACTCGGCGAACGCCGCCTCCAGGGTGGCCAGGTCGCCGTAGGTGTTCAGGTGGTCCGCCTCGATGTTCGTGACGATCGACACGAACGGGCGGTAGATGAGGAAGGAGCGGTCGCTCTCGTCCGCCTCGACCACGAAGTGCTCGCCGGTGCCGTGGTGCGCGCCGGAACCCACCTCGGAGATCTCGCCGCCGATCACGAACGACGGGTCGGTGCCGGCCTGCTGGAGCACCATGGTCACCATCGAGGTGGTCGAGGTCTTGCCGTGGGTGCCGGCGACCGCCACCGTGCGGCGGCCGGTCATCGCGGCGGCGAGCGCCTCGGAGCGGTGCAGCACCCGCAGGCCCCGGCGGCGCGCCTCGACCATCTCCAGGTGGTCCTGCGGGATGGCGGAGGAGTAGACCACCGTGTCCACCCCGTCGAGGTTGGACACCTCGTGGCTGGAGTGGATGGTGCCGCCGAGTGCCCGCAGGCCGGCCAGCGACGGCCACTCCCGCAGCTCGCTGCCGGAGACCGGCAGACCCCGGGTGAGGAACAGCCGGGCCAGCCCGGCCATCCCGACCCCGCCCACCCCGATCAGGTGGATCCGGCCCAGGTCCTCCGCCGTCATGGTGCCGGCGGGCGTGAACTGCGCGGTGTTCATGAGACGTACCTTCCCGTCGCGGTGTCCCTCATCAGCGGGAGACCGCCTCGTAGACGAAGTTCAGCAACGCCACGTCGCCGTCCCGGCGGCCGTACCCGGCAGCGGCGTGGCTCATCGCGTACAGCCGCTGCGGGTCCCGGATCAGCGGGATCACCGTCCGCTCCACCCAGGCCGGGGTCACCTCGGCGTCGTCGACCAGCAGACCGCCACCCGCCTCCACCACCGGCAGCGCGTTGCGCTTCTGCTCCTGGTTGCTGTGCGGGTACGGCACGTAGACGGCGGGCAGGCCGATCGCGGCCACCTCGGCGCAGGTCATCGCGCCGCCCCGGGCCAGCATCAGGTCGGCCGCTGCGTAACCCAGCTCCATCTCGGACAGGTACGGCAGCGTGACGTACGGCACCGGCAGGTCGGTGGGCACGGAGACCGGCTCGTTGCGGGCGCCGATGACGTGCAGCACCTGCACACCGTTGCGGGCCAGCTCCTTCGCGGCGCCGGAGACGGCCAGGTTGATCGAGCGGGCGCCCTGCGAGCCACCGGCGACGAACAGCACCGGCAGGTCGGGACGGAGTCCGAAGTGGGCGCGGGCGGCGTCGCGCAGCGCGGCCCGGTCCAGCCCGGCGATGCCCCGGCGCAGCGGCACACCGACCACGCGGGCGTCGCGCAGCGCCTCGGCCTGGGCCGGCTGGTGCGGGAAGCCGACAGCGACGTTCTTGGTGAACTTCATCCCGAGCCGGTTCGCCACGCCCGGCGGCACGTTCACCTCGTGGATGACGATGGGCAGCTCCCGCCGCCACGCGGCCAGGTAACCGGGCACCGAGACGTACCCGCCGAAGCCGACCACGGCGTCGGCCTGGACCTCGTCGATCACCTTGCCCGCGGCGCGGGCCGCCTTCCACATCCGGTCCGGGGTACGCACCAGGCTCATGTTCACCGACCGGGGAAGCTGGTACGCCGGGATCTGCCGCAGGTCGTAGCCGGCCGGCGGGATCAGCTCGTTCTCCAGCCCCTTGGGTGTGCCCAGACAGGTGATCCGGACGCTCGGGTCGTGTCGGCGCAGGCAGTCGGCGAAGGCGAGCAGCGGATAGATGTGCCCGCCCGTACCCCCTCCGCAGAGCACCACCGAACGCAGCGGACCCATCAGCGTCTCCTCTCGCTCGCCGCGCCGGCGCGCGCCCGGTCGGGCCGGGCGCCGCGGGGCGCGGCCTGGTCGTCCTGCCGCCGCTGCCGGGACCGGGGCACGGACCCTCGGTCGGCCGGCGGCGGCGTCGCACTGCGGCGCCGGCCGGGAAGCGGCGGCAACGGGGCCCACACTAGTCGGACCCATCGGGCGGGCGGACGGGCATGCAGCGCTCGCGCCGCGTCCGGCTCGGCGCGGGCGAACGAGGCGAGCATGCCGATCGCGGCGAGCGTCACCACCAGGGCGCTGCCGCCGTCGGAGATGAACGGCAGCGGTACGCCGGTCAGCGGCAGCAGCCCGGTCACGCCACCGATGTTGATGACGGCCTGGCCGACCAGCCAGGCGGTCACACCGGCGGCGGCGAGCCGGCGGAACGGGTCCTCGACCCGGCGGGCGATCCGCATCCCGGTGTACGCCAGCACGGCGAACAGCACCAGGATCACGGTGCAGCCGACAACGCCCAGTTCCTCGGCGAGGATGGCGAAGATGAAGTCGTTGTGCGCCTCGGGCAGCCAGCCGTACTTGAAGCTGCTCTGGCCCAGGCCGACGCCGAACCAGCCGCCGTTGCCGATCGCGTAGCGGGCCTGCACGAGCTGGTAGCAGTAGTCCAGCTCCTGCTCGAAGCACGTCCGCGGGGAGGGCGGGTCGAGCCACATGGTGAGGCGGCCGAGCCGGTAGTTGTCGGCGCCCCGGGAGCCGGAGCCGGCGCCGAGCGAGGCCGCCGCCACCAGCAGGCCGACGCCGGCCAGGCCGATGGCGGTGAGCGCGGCGAAGACCCGGGCCCGCACGCCGGCCGCCCAGAGCATCCCGACCACCAGTGCCAGCAGGCAGAGCATGCTGCCCAGGTCGTTGTAGCCGACGAGAACGAACAGCAGGCCGACCACCGGGAACAGCGGGGTGGCCAGTTCCTTCCACCAGCCCAGCGCCGCGCCCTTGCGGGCCAGCACGTGCGCACCCCACAGCACCAGCGCGAACTTCGCCACCTCGACCGGCTGTACGGAGATCGGGCCCAGGTAGAGCCAGAGCAGCTGCGCCTTCAACGGCCCGATCGACGTCACCCCGAACAGCGAGTTCAGCGCCACCAGCAGGTTGAGCAGGAGCAGCAGCGCCACCGCCACACCCAGCGCCGGGCGGCTGACCGCCCGGAACGTCCGCGCGGGCAGCCGCTGGCAGGCCCAGAACGCGCCGATCCCGATCACCGCGAAGACGGTCTGCTTGGTGAGCGAGGCCGCCGCGTCGCCGTCCATGACGTAGTCCCGCACGCTGGTCGCGGAGAAGACCATGGTGAGGCCGATCAGCAGCAGCAGGCCGGCGCTGGACAGCAGCAGATAGTAGGAGGCCAGCGGCCGGGCCAGCAGGCCGCGCAGCGCGGCCAGGCCACCGGCCGGATCCCAGCGCGCGGCCGGCGGGTCGGCCGGAGGCGTGGCCGCCGGGGCACGGCGGGCCGGCGGATCGCTGGTCACCTGGATGTCTCGTCCCTCCCCCACAGGCCCATCATGGCCGCTCGACCCGCCCGCCCGTGGCGCAACCGCCCGGTCGGCGTGTCGGATCTGAAGGAAGGGCCCCTTATTAACAGACGTCTGTTAATAAGGGGCCCTTCCTTGCACCTAGCTCACCGCGGCGAGGAACTCGCTGTAGAACAGGCCCAGCGCGATGGCCACGCCGATACCGGCGATGATCCAGAACCGGACCACGATGTTGACCTCGCTCCAGCCCGCCAGCTCGAAGTGGTGCTGCAACGGCGACATCCGGAACACGCGCTTGCCGGTGGTACGGAAGGAGATGATCTGGATGACCACGGACATCGTGATGATCACGAAGAGGCCGCCCAGGATCGGCAGCAGCAGGATGGTGCGGGTGGACATCGCCATGCCGGCGATCAGGCCGCCCAGCCCGAGCGCGCCGGTGTCGCCCATGAAGATCCGCGCCGGTGACGTGTTCCACCACAGGAAGCCCACGCAGGCGCCGGCCGCCGCGCCGGCGATCAACGCGATCTCCAGCGGGTCGCGCACGGTGTAGCAGTACGACTCGGTGTAGTTCGGGTCGGCGCACCAGTGCCGGTACTGCCAGAACGCGATCAGCGCGTACGCCGCCAGCACCATCACCGAGGCGCCGGTGGCCAGGCCGTCCAGGCCGTCGGTGAGGTTGACGCCGTTGGTGGCCGCCATGACCACCATGATGATGACGATCACCGCGCCGATCTTGCCGATCTCCAGCGCCGGGATGTCCCGGATGAAGCTCAGCGTGGTGCTGCCCACGGTCTCGGTGTTCGTCGCGTTGCCGCCGGCGTCGGTCATGCTGGACGGGAAGTAGACCGCCACCGCGCCGAAGACCGCGCCGACCAGGATCTGCCCGGCCAGCTTGCCCCGCTTGTTGAGACCGCCGCTGTGCCGCTTGCGCACCTTCAGGAAGTCGTCGATGAAGCCGACCGCGCCGGAGAACACCATCAGCCCCAGCAGCACCAGCGCCGTGATGGTCGGCTCGACCTGGGCGATCTGCGCGTCCGGCAGCGTGGTCAGAGCCAGGTGCCCGGCCACGTACGCGATGACTGTGGCCAGGATGAAGACCACGCCGCCCATGGTCGGCGTGCCCTTCTTGCCCTCGTTGCTGGCGAGCCCGAGGTTCGATCGGATCGGCTGGCCGGCCTTGAGCCGGGCGAACACCTTGATCGCGATCGGGGTGCCGAACAGCGAGATCAGGAACGCGACCCCGATGGCGACGATGACCGCCCTCATGCGGCGCCGCCCTCCGTCGCACCCTCCCGGGCGTCCGCGCGCAGCGCGTCGGCCACCTCCCAGGTCCGGTACCGGGAGCCCTTCACCAGCACCACGTCTCCCGGACGCAGCTCGCTCCGCAGCACCTCGACGGCCGCCGCCTGATCGGTGAGCAGCACCGACTCTCCTCCCCAATTACCTACCGCTGTCGCGCCCTCGTGGATCGGCGCCGCCGGCTCGCCCACCACGAGCAGCCGGTCCACTCCCAGTTCGGCCGCGAGCCGGCCGACCTGCTGATGCCCCTGAAGTTCGAAGTCACCCAGCTCGGCCATGTAGCCGAGCACCGCGACGGTACGCCCCTCGCCACGCATGCTGGCCAACGCCCGCAGCGCCACGCCGGTGGAGGCGGGGTTGGCGTTGTACGAGTCGTCGATCACGGTCACCCCGTCGGGACGCTCGAAGACGTCCATCCGCCGGGTCGAGACCAGGCCCAGCTCGTTCAGCGCCGCCGCCAGGTCCGGCAGCGGCAGGCCCAGCTCCCGGCCGACAGCCGCGGCGGCGAGCGAGTTGGAGACCTGGTGCCGGCCGGTCAGCCCGAGCCGCACGGGCGCGCTGCCCTCCGGGGTGACGAGGGTGTACGAGGGCCGTCCCCGGCCGTCGAGCGTCACGTCCACGGCGCGTACGTCGGCGCGCTCCGACTCGCCGTAGCGGACCACCCGGGCCCGGGTACGCGACGCCATCGCGTCGACCCGCGGGTCGTCGGCGTTGAGCACCGCCAGCCCGTCGGAGGGCAGCGCCTCGACCAGTTCGCCCTTGGCGAGCGCGATGGTCTCCACCGAGCCGAACTCGCCCAGGTGCGCCACGCCCACGTTGAGCACCACGGAGATCCGCGGCGGCACCACGTCGCACAGGTAGCGGACGTGCCCGACCCCGCGGGCGCCCTTCTCCATCACCAGGTAGCGGGTCTCCGGCGTGGCCTGCAACGCGGTGTACGGGTGCCCCAGCTCGTTGTTGAACGAGCCGGGCGGCGCCACCGTCGGGCCGAGCCGCACCGCGAGCTGGGCGATCAGGTCCTTGGTGGTGGTCTTGCCGGACGAGCCGGTCAGCCCGATCACGGTCAGCCCGGGCAGCCGGTCCACCACCGCGCGGGCCAGCCGGCCCATCGCGTCGAGCGCGTCGCCGACGAGCACCATCGGCACGCCCGACACCTCCCGGGTGCCGAGCACCGCCACCGCGCCGGCCGAGATCGCACCGGCCGCGTAGTCGTGGCCGTCGACACGCTCGCCGGGGAAGGCGACGAACAGCCCGCCCCGGTTCACCTTGCGGGAGTCGAACTCGACGGTGCCGGTGACCCGGGCGTCCGGGTCGGCGCCGACGAGCCGGCCGTCGACGGCGGCGGCCACCTCGGCCAGCGTCAGCGGGATCACCGCTGACCCACCAGGTCACCGAAGCGGGCGCGCAGCGCCGCCGCCAGCTCCACCCGGTCGTCGAACGGCAGCACCTCGCCGCCGATCTCCTGGCCGCGTTCCTGGCCCTTGCCCAGCACCGCCACCACGTCACCCGGTTCGGCCACCCGGACCGCCTCCTCGATCGCAGCCCGCCGCCCGGGCACCTCGATGACGCGGGCCGGGGTCGCGGCGGCGTACGCGCCGGCGAGCACCTCGGCCCGGATCGCGGCCGGGTCCTCCGTCCGCGGGTTGTCGTCGGTCACGAGCACCACGTCGGCGCCGCGCGCGGCCACGCCGCCCATCACCGGCCGCTTGCCCCGGTCCCGGTCGCCGCCGGCGCCCAGCACGCAGATCAGCCGGCCTTCGGTCAGGTCGCGCAGCGCGATGAGCACCGCCTCGATCGCGTTGGCCTTGTGCGCGTAGTCGACCACCCCGCGCACCGGGGCGTCGCCGCTGACCAGTTCCAGCCGGCCGGGCACGCCACCGCAGGCGGCCACGCCGCGCGCCGCGGTCTCCGGGTCCACCCCGACGGCGACCAGCAGCGCCACCGCCAACAGCGCGTTCGCCACGTTGTGCCGGCCGGGCAGCGCCACGCCGGTGGGCAGCGCCAGACCGTCCGGCCCGTGCAGCGTGAAGCGCTGCGCGTAGCCCTCGCCGTCGATGCCGTCGGCCCACCAGGTCGCGTCCGGGTCGCCGGCCGCCGAGTAGGTGACGGTGCCCGGCTTGTGCAGCGGACGCAGCGCCGGGTCGTCGTGGTTGAGCACCTCGACCCGGCAGCGGCCGTCGAACAGCTTGGCCTTGGCCGCGAAGTAGTCCGCCTCGTCGGCGTGGAAGTCCAGGTGGTCGGAGCCGAAGTTGGTGTAGCCGCCGACGTCGAACCGGACGCCGCCGACCCGGCCCATGGCGAGGGCGTGGCTGGACACCTCCATGACCACCGTGTCCACCCCGTGCTCGCGGGCCACCGCGAGCATGGCGTGCAGGTCGGTGGCCTCCGGGGTGGTCCGGACGCTGTCGATCACCAGGTCGCCGAGGCGGGTCTCCACGGTGCCGATCAGCCCGGTGACGTGCCCGGCAGCCCGCAGCCCCGACTCGACCAGATAACTGGTGGAGGTCTTGCCGGCGGTGCCGGTCACCCCGATCACGGTCAGGCCGGCGGTCGGGTCGCCGTAGACGGTCGCGGCCACCTCGCCGAGCGCGTCGCGCGGGTCGGCGACGACGAGCACGGGCAGGCCGGTCCCGGCGGCCAGCGCCACACCTGCCGGGTCGGTCAGCAGGGCCACCGCGCCCGCCTCCGCCGCCGCTGCGGCGAACTCCGCGCCGTGGCGCCGGGCACCGGGCAGGGCGGCGTACAGGTCGCCGGGGCGTACCTCCTGGCTGGCGTGGGTCACGCCGGTGACGGCCAGGTCGGCGGCCTCCTCCGGCGGGGTCGCCGCCACGCGGTCGGCGAGGTCGCCGAGCCGTACGGGACGCACGGTTGTGGGACGTGGATTGCCGGGCACGGCGTCAGACCCTACCCGGTCGTCCGGTTCCGACCGCACAGCCGCCCCGGTGGTTCGTCGCCACTCACCGATGATGTCCCGCCGTCCCCGCTCAGCGCGGAAAGACCTCGAACTTCGGGGACTTGTTGGTGAGCGACGGCGGCACCCGGTAGTGGCGGAGAGTGAAGCCCATCATCTCCCGGAAAGCCGGCGCGGCGACCGCGCCGCCCCCGCCGCCGGGGCTCCACACGAACACCGCGACCACGTACCGGGGGTTCTCCGCCGGGGCCATGCCGATGAACGAGCCGACCTCGCCGGGCTGCTGCTTGCCGCCGTCGTAGCGCAGACCGGTGCCGGTCTTGCCGGCCACCCGGTATCCGGGTACGGCGGCGGCCAGACCGGTCGCCCGGCCGTCCGGGCCGTCGACCGTGGTGACCGCCTCCATCATCCGGCGCAGCGCCGCTGCGTTGGCCGGGCTGAGCACCGAGCGGGTGGTGGGCGCCGCGGCGGGGCTGCGCTCGCCGTCCGCGCCGATGGTCTCCTTGACCAGGTGCGGCTGCACGTACGTGCCGTTGTTGGCGATGGTGGCGTACGCGGCGGCCATCTGCAGCGGCGTGGCGTCCACGCTGTGCCCGATCGGCACCGACCCGTACGCCGAGCCGCTCCACTGGTCCGGCGGCAGCAGCCGGCCGGCCGCCTCGCCGGGCATGCCCTCACCGGTGGCCTGGCCCAGCCCGAACCGCTTCTGGTAGTCGAACAGCCGGTCCTTGCCCAGCTTCTCGGCGATCTCGATGGTGCCGACGTTCGACGAGAAGGCGAGCATGCCGGGGATGCTCATGGTGCGGCCGCCGACCGGGTGGGTGTCGCGGAAGGTGACGCCGCCCCGGACGATCGTGTCGGCGACCGGGAACGCGGTGTCCGGCGTGATCACGCCCTCCTGGAGAGCCGCGCCGTACGTGATCGCCTTGTGGATCGAGCCGGGGTCGACCACGAACGTGGTGGCCGCGTCGTCCCGGTCGGCCGGGGAACCGACCTTGGTGGGGTTGGCCGCGTCGTACGTCGGCTGGCTGGCCTGCGCCAGCACCTCACCGCTCGGCACCTCGATGATCACCGCGGCGCCGACGCTGCCCTTCACCTTGGCCGTCTGCTTCGCCAGGATCCGCTGCGTCATGAACTGGAGGTCCCGGTCGACGGTGAGCTTCAGCGAGCTGCCCGGCTGCGGCTGGGTGGTGCGGCTGTAGCCGCCGGGGATGGGCGCGGCCAGGTCTCCGAGGCCCACCTCGTAGGTCCGCTTGCCGGCCTGTCCGCGCAGCACGTCGTCGTACTTGGCCTCCAGCCCCTCCAGGCCGTTCATGTCCTGGCTGACGAAGCCGATCAGGTTCGCCGCCAGGTCGCCGCCGGGCACCTCGCGCCGCTCGTCGCGGTGCACGTTGATGCCGGCCAGGTCGAGTTCCATGATCCGCTTGGCGGTGCCGATCTCCACACCGCGGGCCAGGTAGACGAACTGCAACGGGGTGTCGGTGCCGGGCAGGGTGCGCTTGTGCATCTTCTCGGCCAGGTCGGACACGGGCACGCCGAGCAGCGGGGAGAGCAGGCGCGCGGTGGCGAACCGGTCCTTGACCCGGGTGGGGTCGGCGAACACGTACCGGGCCTCGACGCTGTGCGCCAGCGGCTCGCCGCCGCGGTCGAGGATCGCCCCGCGCGGGGCCGGCAGCTCGACCACGGCGAGCCGGTTGGGCAGGCCGCCGTCGGCGTACGCCGGGGTGTCCACGGTCTGGAGGTAGACCAGCCGCACGCCGATGCTGGCGAACAACGCCAGCGCCAGCACGGTGCCGAGCCGCAGCCGCCGGCGCGGGTCGCCGAGTCGCGGCGGCCGGCGCGGCTTGCGTACCGGCCGGCGGGGCTGCGCGGCCGGGCGGCGCGGCTGGGACCGGCGGCGCGGCGGCGCGTCCTCGTCGTCGTCGTCGAACGGTTCCCGCACCGGCCGGGACGAGACGGTCCGCACCACGCCGGCCCGGCCGCCCGCGGCGGTGGACCGGCGGCCGGACCGGGCGCCGTCGGTCGCGGGCTCGCGGGTGCCGGCACGCCCCGCCCGGCCGCCGTCGAGCACCTGCAACGCGGGCCGGAACGGGTCGCCGGACCGGTTGCTGCGGGGGGTACGCCGTTGCTCCGCGCCGCCGCCCTCGCGCACGGTCCGCCCGCGCGGCGTGTACGCGCGGGCGTCGGAGATCCCGCCGAGGCCCGGCTCGCGCGGCTCCGACCCCCGCGACGATCCGCGCCGGGAGCCCGTGGCGTCCCGGCGCGGATCATCCGATCTCGGCGGCATCGCTCAGCCTCCGTTGCCCTGCTGGCTGGTGACCGACGGGGCACCCTGCGCGGGGTGCGGCACCCCGATGGTCTGCCCGTCCGGCAGCCGGATGTAGGCCGGGTCCTCGGACTCGACGAGGCCGAGCCGCCGTGCGTTGGCGGTCAGGTTGCCGGGCGCCTCCTGCTTCGCGATCTCCTTCTTCAGCTCCTGCTCGTCCACGTCCAGCTTGGCCTGCTGCTGCTGGAGCTTCTCCAGCTTGAACGCGTTCTCGTTGATCTTGGTGTTGACCGCCAGGATGCCCAGCACCCCGCCGACCACCAGCACCAGGATCAGCGCGACGAACGGTGCCCGGGGCACCCGGATCGGCGCCGGCGGGGCGACCCGCAGGCGCGGCGCGGGCGCACCGGTGACCCGGGTACGCTCGGCCGGCCGCAGGGCGGCACTGCCCTGCGTCGGGAACTCGCGCGCCCCCCGGGCGCGAGTTGCCTCCCGGCGGTCGGTCGCCGTCGTGTCCCGCGTGGTGCGCTGCGCCGCGGTCCGGCCCCCCGACCGCGGTGCGCGCTGCCCGACGGCTCCCCGGCCGTCGCGCTTCTCGACGTTCATGTCCCCTCCCCCTCCTCGTCCGTCCCGTTCGCGTCCCCCGGGGCCGACCGCGGGTCCTTGCCGGACCCCGGTGACCCCGTCCCCGGTTGGTGCATCGCCTTCACCCGGCGGCGGTACCGTTCGCGGTCGGTACGCCCCTGCCGGGCCGCCTCCGGGTCGAGCCGTTCCGCGGCCCGCAGCCGCACCGAGGCGGCACGCGGGTTCGCGGCCACCTCCGCCTCCCCGGGCAGCTCGGCGCCCCGGCTCAACAGCCGGAACGTCGGGCCCGACCCGGGCAGTTCGACCGGGAGGTCGACCGGGCCCTTACTGCGGACCCGGTCGGCGAGCGCCTGCTTGGTGAGCCGGTCCTCCAGCGAGTGGTAGGACAGGACCACCATGCGGCCGCCCACTGTGAGCTTGTCCAGAGCAGCCGGCAGCGCCGTCTCCAGCGCTGCCAGTTCTCTGTTTACCTCGATCCGCAAAGCCTGAAACGTTCTCTTTGCCGGGTGTCCACCGGTTCGTCGGGCCGGTGCCGGAATGGCGTCCCGGACCAGCTCGGCCAGCCGGGCCGAGGACGTGATCCGGTTGCGCTCCCGTTCCCGGATGATCGCCGAGGCGATCTTCCCGGCGAACTTCTCCTCGCCGTACACCCGCAGCAGGCGGGCCAGGTCCGGGTGGGAGTACGTGTTGACCACCTCTTCGGCGGTCACCCCCCGGGTCTGGTCCATCCGCATGTCCAGCGGCGCGTCCTGCGCGTACGCGAACCCGCGGTCGGGCGCGTCGAGTTGCAGGGACGAGACGCCGAGGTCGAACAGCACCCCGTCGATCGCCGGGTAACCGAGCCGATCGAGCACCTCGGGCAGCTCGTCGTAGACGGCGTGCTCCAGGTGGATCCGGTCGGCGAACCGGGCCAGGCGGACCCGCGCGTGGGCGAGCGCCTCGGTGTCCCGGTCCAGGCCGATCAGCACCGTGTCCGGATGCGCCGAGAGCACTGCCTCGGCGTGCCCGGCCAGGCCGAGCGTGGCGTCGACGTGGACGGTGCGACCGGGCCGGCCCAGTGCGGGGGCCAGCAGCTCGAGACACCGCTCGAGCAGCACCGGCACGTGCGTGCCGCGTAGCTCCCCCATCTCGACCCCCACCCCGTTCGCCAACCGTTCCGTCACGTGTCCGTCGTCGCCACGACGCCTCGCCATACCGCCAGATCCCCATCCGCTCCCGCCCGCCGGAGGCCGCGGCCCTCCGTGTCGGATCGTGCGCCTGGCACCGGGGAAGGGGTGCCAGGAACTCGAAAGCGGCTGGAGATCTCGCAGTACGTCGGGCGCCGTCACGCCCTACAGACCGCCGGGCAGCACCCCCTCCTCGATGTCGGCGAAGTCGTCTTCGCTCTCCGCGAGGTAGGCCTCCCAGGCCGCCTTGTCCCAGATCTCCACCCGGGTGCTCGCTCCGATCACGACCAGATCCCGGTCCAGTGCCGCGTACGACCGCAGGTGGCCGGGAATGGTGACCCGCCCCTGCTTGTCCGGCACCTCGTCGTGCGCGCTGGCGAAGAAGACCCGGCTGTAGGCCCGGGCCGCCTTGCTCGTCATCGGCTGCGCGCGCAACTGGTCGGCGATCCGCTGGAACTCGGGCATCGGGAAGACGTAGAGGCAGCGCTCCTGCCCTTTGGTGATCACGACACCCCCCGCCAGTTCGTCCCGGAACTTCGCCGGCAGGATCAACCGGCCTTTGTCGTCCAGGCGCGGAGTGTGGGTGCCGAGGAACATCGGCCCAACCCCCTCGCCCTGAGCGGCGTTCGCGGCGCCGCTGACCCCCCGGGCCGGTGTGGCCCTCCCGGCCTCACCATCGCGCCCCACTCTACTCCACTTCCCTCCACCTGCAACCAGAATCGCCCGCGCGGCGTGGCGTTTCCGCGCGCAAAACCGCACGTCAACGCGGGTGGGGCGGAGTGGAGGGGGTGGGGCGCACCCCACACCGTCCGCTACCCGACATCGACCGCCGCCGTCCGGCCCCGCGCGCTCCGCCCGTCCGCCGGGCCGTCCCCGGCCGAACGGTTCGCCGTCGGCGGCGATCTGGTGGAGGTGGCGGTCCGGTAACCTCGCTCGGGTGACGGACGCGAAGATGCCCTTGCGGGCAAAGGTGGCCAGCTCCGTGTCGCGCACCGCCGCGGCGCTGTCGCGGGCCGCGGGCCGTGGCGACGGCTCGGTGATCGGCGGCTGGATCGGCCTCAAGATCGACCCGGACCTGCTCGCCCATCTCTCGGCCGGGCGCGCCATCGCCCTGGTGTCCGGCACCAACGGCAAGACCACCACCACCCGGCTCACCACCGCCGCGGTCGGCGTGCTGGGCCGGGTCGCCACCAACTCCTTCGGCGCGAACATGCCCACCGGCCACACCTCGGCGCTCGCAAAGGCCGGCAGCACGCCGTACGCGGTGCTGGAGGTGGACGAGCACTACCTCGCCCAGGTGCTGGAGGCGACCGAGCCGCACGTGGTGGCGCTGCTCAACCTCTCCCGCGACCAGCTCGACCGCGCCAAGGAGGTCGCCATGATGGCGCAGCTCTGGCGCGCCGCCCTGGTCCGGCACCCGCGGGTACGGGTGGTCGCCAACGCCGACGACCCGATGGTGGTGTGGGCCGCCTGCCCGCCGGCCGACCCGGCCCAGGGCCACGTGCCGCCGCACGTCACCTGGTTCAGCGCCGGGCAGCGCTGGCACGACGACTCCTGGGTCTGCCCCGAGTGCGGCTCCACCATCCAGCGCTCCGGCGAGCAGTGGTGGTGCACCGGCTGCCCGCTGCGCCGCCCCGAGCCGCACTGGACGGTCGAGGACGACGGCGTGCTCGACCCCACCGGCGCCTGGCACAAGATCCAGCTCCAGCTCCCCGGCAAGGTCAACCTCGGCAACGCGGCCACCGCGCTGGCCGTCGCCGCCGAGTTCGGCGTACGCCCGGTGGACGCGGTGTCCCGGCTCGGCACCGTCACCTCGGTGGCCGGCCGCTACGCCCAGGTGGACCGCGACGGGCGCAACATCCGGCTGCTGCTGGCGAAGAACCCGGCGAGCTGGCTGGAGGCGTTCGACATGGCCGACGTCGCGCCGACACTGCTGTCCATCAACGCCCGCGACCCCGACGGGCTGGACACCTCGTGGCTGTTCGACGTGGACTTCTCCCCGCTGACCGGCCGGCAGGTGCTGATCACCGGCGACCGGGCGTACGACCTGGCGGTGCGACTGGAGGTCAACGGCGTGCCGTTCCAGCACGTCCGCAGCTTCGACGAGGCCGTCCGCGCCGTGCCGCCGGGCCGGCTGGAGGTCATCGCCAACTACACCGCCTTCCAGGACATCCGAGCGGAGCTGGACCGTGTCAACTGAGAGCCTGCGCATCGTCTGGATCTATCCCGACCTGCTGTCCACATACGGCGACCGGGGCAACGCGCTGATCCTGGCCCGCCGGGCCCAGCTGCGCGGCATGCCGGTCGAGGTGCTCGAGGTTCGCTCCGACCAGCGGCTGCCCGCCACCGCCGACATCTACCTGCTCGGCGGCGGCGAGGACGGCCCGCAGGCGCTCGGCGCCCAGCGTCTGATCGCCGACGGCGGCCTGCACCGGGCGGTGGCCCAGGGTTCGGTGGTGTTCGGCGTCTGCGCCGGCTACCAGCTTCTCGGCACCTCGTTCTTCGCCAAGGGCACCCGGTGCGCCGGGCTGGAGCTGCTCGACCTCTCCTCCGACCGCGGACCCACCCGGGCGGTGGGCGAGCTGGCCGGCGAGGTCGACCCGCGGCTCGGCATCCCGCACCTGTCCGGGTTCGAGAACCACGGCGGCCGCACCCACCTCGGTCCGGGCGTGTCCCCGCTGGCCCGGGTCACCACCGGGGTCGGCAACGACGGGGCCACCGAGGGCGCGTGGCGGGGCAAGCTGCTCGGCACCTACTCGCACGGCCCGGCGCTGGCGCGCAACCCCGACCTGGCCGACCTGCTGCTGCGCTGGGCGACCGGCATCCACCAGCTCCCCCCGCTCGACGACACCTGGGCCGACCGCCTCCGCTCCGAGCGCCGCACCGCGGTGGCCGCCGCACCGAGGCCGTGACCGACGCCGCCCGGCCGGGGCGGCGACCGGTGGCCCGCCGGCTCGCCGGGTTGCTGCGGCAGCCCTCGGCGCGCCGGTTCGGGCTGCTCCTGCTGCTGCTCGCCGGGTTCGGCGTGACGCTGCTGCTGGTGCCTCGGCCGGACCCGGCCGACCTGCCCCGGCTCGCCGACTCGCTGGGTGGCTACGGGCCGCCCGCGGCTGTGGTCGGCGGCGCGCTGCTGCTGGTGGCGCTGGTGCCCCGCACGTTCGTCACGCTGGCCGCGGGCGCGATCTTCGGGCCGGTGCAGGGCGCCGCGTACGCGCTCGGTGCGGCGCTGCTCGCTGCCGCCATCGGCTTCACGGTCGGCCGGGTGCTCGGCCGCGACTTCGTCGCCGAGCGGGTACGCGGCCGGCTGGCCCGCCTCGACGGCTGGTTCGCCCGGCAGAGCGTCTTCGGCGTGATCACCGTACGGCTGCTGCCGATCGCCGGATTCGGGCTGGTCAGCTACGGCTACGGCACCACCGCGGCCCGGGTCATGCCGTTCCTGGCCGGCAGCGTGATCGCCTCCGCCCCCACCGCCATCGGCTACGCGGCGATCGGCGCGGCCGTGACCACACCCGGTTCGATCAACTGGTACGCGGCCGCGCCTGCGAGCCTCGGCCTGATCGCCAGCGTGCTGATCATCCACCGCTGGTGGCGGGCCGAACGACGGCGTCGCGCGCCCTGACCGTCGGTGGGCGTGTCCCCGAAGTGGACACGCCCACCTGCGGGCGTCAGGCGACGACCGAGACCATCCGGCCCTTCACCACGATCACCTTGCGCGGCTCCTTGCCGCCCAGCGTGCCGGCGACCGCCTCCAGCGCCGCCGCGCGGACGGTCTCCTCGGACGCGTCGGCGGGCACCTCGACCCGGCCCCGGACCTTGCCGTTCACCTGCACCGGGTAGGTGACCGACTCGGCCACCAGCAGGGCCGGGTCGGCGACCGGGAAGTCCGCGTACGCCAGCGACGTGTCGTGGCCCAGCTTGCGCCACAGCTCCTCGGCCATGTGCGGGGCGAACGGGGCGACCATCAGCACCAGCGGCTCGGCCACCTCGCGCGGCGTACGCGCCAGCCGGGTCAGGCCGTTGGTCAGCTCGATCAGCTTGGCGATGGCGGTGTTGAACCGGATCCCGTCCATGTCGGCGCGGACCCCGTCGATCGCCTTGTGCAGCAGCCGCCGGGTCGCCTCGTCGGCCGGCTCGTCGGTGACCCGCAGCTCACCGGTCTGCTCGTCGACGACGGTGCGCCAGACCCGCTGCAGGAACCGGTACGAGCCGACCACCGCCCGGGTCTCCCACGGGCGGGACACCTCCAGCGGGCCCATCGACATCTCGTACACCCGGAACGTGTCCGCGCCGTACGCCGCGCACATGTCGTCCGGGGTGACCACGTTCTTCAGCGACTTGCCCATCTTGCCGTACTCGCGCCGCACCTCGGTCTCGCCGTGGAACCAGCGGCCGTCGACCTCGACGACCTCCTCGGCGGGCACGTAGGCGCCGCGCGGGTCGACGAACGCGTACGCCTGGATCATGCCCTGGTTGAACAGGCGGCGGAACGGCTCGAACGACGAGACGTGGCCCAGGTCGTACAGCACCTTGTGCCAGAAGCGCGCGTACAGCAGGTGCAGTACCGCGTGCTCGGCGCCGCCGACGTACAGGTCCGTGCCACCGCAGTCGCCGTCGCGGCGCGGACCCATCCAGTACGCCTCGTTCTCCGGGTCGGCGAAACGCTGCGGGTCGGTCGGGTCCAGGTAGCGCAGCTCGTACCAGCAGGAACCGGCCCACTGCGGCATCACGTTGGTCTCGCGGGTGTAGCGCTTGGGCCCGTCACCCAGGTCCAGCTCCACCTCCACCCAGTCGCGCCGCCTCGACAGCGGGGTCTCCGGGTTGCTGTCGGCGTCGTCGGCGTCGAACGTCTTCGGCGAGAAGTCCTCCACCTCGGGCAGCTCGACCGGCAGCATCGACTCGGGCAGCGCGATCGGCGCGCCGGTGGAGTCGTACACGATCGGGAACGGCTCGCCCCAGTAGCGCTGCCGGGAGAACAGCCAGTCGCGCAGCCGCCAGGTGACCGCGCCGGCGCCGTGCCCGTTCGCCTCCAGCCACTCGATGATCCGCGCCTTGGCGTCGGTGACGCCCAGGCCGTCCAGGTCGATGCCGCGCTCCGGCGCGGCGCTGTTGATCGCCGGGCCGTCACCGGTGTACGCCTTGCCGTCGAAGCCCTCCGGCGGCTGCACGGTCCGCACGATCGGCAGCTCGAAGACCTCGGCGAAGTCCCAGTCCCGCTCGTCCTGGGCGGGCACCGCCATGATCGCGCCGGTGCCGTACCCGGCCAGCACGTAGTCGGCGATGAAGATCGGGATCTGCCCGCCGGTCACCGGGTTGGTGGCGTAGGCGCCGACGAAGACGCCGGTCTTCTCCTTGCTGTCCGCCTGCCGCTCCACGTCCGTCTTGGCCGCGGCGGCCTTCCGGTACGCCTCGACGGCCTCACGCGGGCCGGCGTGCCCACCGGTCCAGGCGTCCCGGGTGCCCTCCGGCCAGGCGGCCGGCGTCAGCACGTCGACCAGCTCGTGCTCGGGCGCCAGCACCATGTAGGTGGCGCCGAAGACGGTGTCCGGCCGGGTCGTGAACACCCGCACCGGGGCGGCGTCGGTCGGGAAGTCGATGTGCGCGCCGGTCGACCGGCCGATCCAGTTGCGCTGCTGCAGCTTGATCGGCTCCGGCCAGTCCAGTGTGTCCAGGTCCTCCAGCAGCCGGTCCCCGTACGCGGTGATCCGCATCATCCACTGCTTCAGGTTGCGCTTGAAGACCGGGAAGTTGCCGCGCTCGGAACGGCCGTCGGCGGTGACCTCCTCGTTCGCCAGCACGGTGCCCAGCCCCGGGCACCAGTTCACCGGCGCCTCCGAGACGTACGCCAGGCGGTGGTCGTCGACGACGCGCCGCCGCTCCCCCACTGACAGCTCGGCCCACGGACGTCCGTCCGGGGTGGCGCGGGTGCCGCCCTCGAACTCGGCGATCAGCTCGGCGATCGGCCGGGCCTTGCGCGCGTCCGCGTCGTACCAGGAGTTGAAGATCTGCAGGAAGATCCACTGCGTCCAGCGGTAGAAGTCGGTGTCGATGGTCGCCACCGACCGCCGCTCGTCGTGGCCCAGCCCCAGCCGGCGCAGCTGCTCCCGGTACCGCTCGATGTTGGCCTCGGTGGTGGTCCGGGGGTGGGTGCCGGTCTGCACCGCGTACTGCTCGGCGGGCAGGCCGAACGCGTCGAAGCCCATCGCGTGCAGCACGTTGCGCCCGGCCATCCGCTGGTAGCGGGCGTAGCAGTCGGTGCCGATGTAGCCCAGCGGGTGCCCGACGTGCAGGCCGGCGCCGGACGGGTACGGGAACATGTCCAGCACGTACAGCTTCTCGGCGCCCGCCCGCGGGTGGCCCGGGTCGGCCAGCGGACCGACCGGGTTCGGCGCGTGGAAGGTGCCCTCCCGCTCCCAGGTGTCCTGCCAGCGGTGCTCGATCTCGTCGGCCAGGGCGGCGGTGTACCGGAACGGGGGGATGTCGGTCGCCGGTGCGGCTGCCTCACTCATGGCGTCTCCTCGGCGCGGATCGATTCGAAAAAGATGTGGGCGGTCTGCTGCGGGCACAAAAAAGCCCCTCGCGCAGGAGGGGCGGCCGTGCTGTCGCGCGTTCAGCGCATCAACACGGCTCGGTAAGAAGCAGGAAGAACCCGGCCATGCAGGCAGTGTACCTCGCACCCCTCGGCGGCGGCGCGCCCGTTCCACCCGCGGCGGCCGGTCCCCCGGTCCGGCGAATATTCCGGGCGTAACCGACCGACCACCTGCGGGAGTCGGCAGTAACGACAAACATGGTTAGCCTGAGATACCAATGAGATTTCTGCGGCAGACGAGGCTCGGCGTCGCGAACCCAACGGCGGGTCCAGGTGCTCTATAAAGAGCTGCCGTCCAGGCGACGAGGAGGAGGCCCGTGACACAACAGACCTGGGACGAGGTGGGCGGTCTGCTGCCGCACGACGAGTTCCGCGCCGCCAGCGAGGCCATCGTGGCCAACATCGAGCAGGTCATCGAGGGCAAGACCGCCACCGTCCGGCTCGCCCTGGCGGTGCTGCTGGCCGAGGGTCACCTGCTCATCGAGGACGTGCCCGGCGTCGGCAAGACCAAGCTCGCCAAGGCGATGGCCCGGTCCATCGACTGCTCGGTCCGGCGGATCCAGTTCACCCCCGACCTGCTTCCCAGCGACGTCACCGGCGTCAGCGTCTACAACCAGGAGACGCACGACTTCGAGTTCCGCCCCGGCGCGGTCTTCGCCAACCTGGTGGTCGGCGACGAGATCAACCGGGCCTCGCCGAAGACCCAGTCGGCGCTGCTGGAGTGCATGGAGGAGCGGCAGGTCACGGTCGACGGGGTCACCTACCAGTTGCAGACGCCGTTCATGGTGATCGCGACGCAGAACCCGATCGAGATGGAGGGCACCTACCCGCTGCCCGAGGCGCAGCGCGACCGGTTCACCGCCCGCATCGCCATGGGCTACCCGGACCCGCGCGCCGAGCTGGCCATGCTCGACGGGCACGGCGCCACCGACCCGCTGCCGGGGCTGCGGCCGGTCTCCGACGCGGCCACCGTCCGCCGGCTGATCGGCCACGTCCGGCAGGTGCACGTCGCCGACGCCGTCAAGCAGTACGCGATCGACCTGGTCACCGCCACCCGGGAGGCGCCCGACCTGCGCCTCGGCGCGTCCCCCCGGGCCACGCTCCAGTTGCTGCGCACCGCCCGCGCGGTGGCCGCCCTGGAGGGCCGCGACTACGTCCTGCCGGACGACCTCCAGGTCCTCGCGGTGCCGGTGCTGGCGCACCGGATCATCCCGACCGCCGACGCGCAGCTGGCCCGGCGCACCACCGACGCGATCGTCTCCGAGCTGGTGCACCGCCTGCCGCTGCCGCACGACCGGCAGCGGTCGCCGTACGACACCCGCCCCGGCGGCGGCAACAACGGCCGCGGGCCGTACGAGCCGCGGAGGCCGTGACGTGCGCGACGGCCTGCGTGGGCTGACCACCCGCGGCCGCTCCTTCCTGGCGGCCGCGGTGGCCGCCGCGATCTCCGCCGGCATCCTCGGCGAGAAGGACCTGCTCCGGGTGGCGGTCCTGCTCGCCGTGCTGCCGCTGCTGGCCGCCGCGTACGTCGGGCGCAGCCGGTACAAGCTGGCCTGCAACAGGTCGCTGGAGCCGCACCGGGTGCCGGTCGGCGCCAGCTCCCGGGTGGTGCTGCGGCTGCAGAACCTGTCCCGGCTGCCCACCGGCACGCTGCTGCTGGAGGACCGCCTGCCGTACGCGCTGGGCAGCCGGCCCCGGGTGGTGCTGGAGCGGCTCGGCGCGCACCAGGCCAGTTCGGTGGCGTACACGGTCCGCGCGGACGTGCGCGGCCGCTACGAGGTGGGGCCGCTGGTGATCCGGCTGACCGACCCGTTCGGCCTGTGCGAGCTGACCCGGTCGTTCCCCAGCACGGACCACCTCACGGTGATCCCGCAGGTCACCCCGCTGCCGTCGGTCCGGCTGCCCGGTGAGTACGCCGGCAGCGGCGACAGCCGGGCCCGCTCGGTGGCGGTGCACGGCGAGGACGACGCCGCCACCCGGGAGTACCGGATGGGCGACGACCTGCGCCGGGTGCACTGGAAGTCCACCGCCCGCACCGGTGAGCTGATGGTGCGCCGCGAGGAGCAGCCGTGGGAGAGCCGGGCGACGGTGGTGCTGGACACCCGCGCCGCCGGGCACCGGGGCGAGGGCCCGACGGCCAGCTTCGAGTGGGCGGTCTCGGCCGCCGCCAGCATCGCCGTGCACCTGCGCGAGGCCGGCTACAAGCTCCGGCTGGTCACCGGCAACGGCGCCGACGTCGGCGCCGCCGAGGCAGGCGGCGAGGGACTGCTGCTCGACCACCTCGCCGACGTGCACCTGGACCGGCGCGGCGAGATCACCACGCTGGTGCAGCAGGTCCGGCAGCGGGCCGACGGCGGTCTGATCATCGCGCTGATCGGCACGCTCGGCACCGCCGAGGCGGAACTGCTGGCCGGGCTGCGCGGCAACGGGGCCACCTGCGTGGCGTTCCTGCTCGACAGCAACACCTGGCTCAACCTGCCCCCGAACGCCCGGACCGAGGCGGAGCGGGCGCACGGCGCCGCCGCGCTCGCGCTGCTGCGGAGCGGCTGGCGGGTCATCGGGGTGGAGCACGGCACCCGCCTGCCGATGCTGTGGCCGCAGGCCGGGCGGGGCTCGCAGGGCTTCGCGCTGCGGGCGGCCATGGCCGAGACGGTGGCCGGCGGACGACGATGACCGGAGGGATGGTCCTGTGACCCCGCACCGCAACATCGGGTTCGTCGCCGCGGCGGCGACGCTGCTGGCGGCGGCCCCGCTGTCGGCGATCTTCGAACGCTGGACCTGGCTGATCCAGGCCGCCGTCGTGGTCGCCGTGGTGGCCGGCTCGGCCGCGTTGAGCCGGCTGGGCCGGATGCCGCTGTGGGGGCAGGTGCTGGCCATGCTGGCCGGGCTCACCCTGGGCCTGACGTGGGTCTTCCCCGGCGGCACCGAACTGCTCGCGTTCGTACCGACCCCGGCCACGTTCGCCCACTTCGGCGACCTGCTCCAGACGTCGTTGCAGGACATGCGCTCGTACGGCGTGAAGGTGCCGGACGTCGACTCGCTGCTGTTCCTCGCGGTGCTCGGCATCGGCGCGGTCGCTGTGGTGGTGGACGTGCTCGCGGTCGGGTTGCGCCGGCCGGCGCTGGCCGGCCTGCCGATGCTCGCCATCTACTCGGTGCCGGTCGCGGTCTACGTGGACAGCGTCCCGGCCACCCCGTTCGTGGTGGGCGCCGCCGGTTACCTCTGGCTGCTGGTCACCGACAACGTCGACCGGGTACGCCGGTTCGGCCGCCGGTTCACCGGCGAGGGCCGCGACGTGGACGTCTGGGAGGCGTCCCCGCTGGCCGCGGCCGGACGGCGGCTCGCAGTGGTCGGCGTGATCGTGGCGGTGGCGCTGCCGCTCGCAGTGCCCGGAATGACCGGCGGGCTGCTGAACAACGTCGGCGCCGGGCCCGGCGACGGCAGCGGGCGGCCGGGCCAGGGCGGCAGCTCCGGCCGGGTCGACCTGTTCGCGGCGCTCAGCGGCCAGCTCAACCAGAGCGAGGAACTCGATCTGGTCAAGGTCAGCACCAACGAGACGACGCCGTTCTACCTGCGCCTGGGTGTCGTCGACGACCTGCGCCCCAGTGGCTTCCAGGCACGCGTGCCGACCGGGCGGCCGATCACCCGCCCGCTGCCCGACCCCGGGGAACGCGCCCCGCGCGGCGTCGACCAGCAGCGCTACCGCGCCACGGTCGAGGTGACGAAGAACCTGAACATGCCGTTGATGCCGGTCTACGCCGAGCCGGTCAAGACCGACGACCTCAACGGCAACTGGCTGTACGACCCGAACCAGCAGGTCGTCTTCTCCAACCGGGACAACGCCCGCGGCAAGAGCTACTCGTTCGACTACGTACGGTCCACATTCAGCCCGGCGGCGCTGCGCGCGGCCCCGTCGCTGCCCTCGGACAGCCCGGTGATGCGGCAGCAGACCGAGCGGCCGTCCGTCCCGGCCGTCGAGGAACTGGTCGCGCAGCTGGTCAAGGGCAAGTCGAACGACTACGACAAGGTCCGGGCGATCTACGACTACTTCTCCGTGGAGAACGGCTTCACCTACGCGCTGTCCACCCGCAACGGCAGCAGCGGCGAGGACATCACCGACTTCCTCGCCACCAAGGTCGGCTACTGCCAGCAGTACGCGGCGGCGATGGCCTGGCTGGTCCGGGCCGCCGGCATCCCGGCCCGGGTCGCCGTCGGGTTCACCAACGGCAGCAAGGCCGACAGCGGCACGTACGTGCTGACCAACCGCAACCTGCACGCCTGGACCGAGGTCAACTTCAGCGGGATCGGCTGGGTGCCGTTCGACGCCACCCCGGCGGCGGCCGTGACGGGCTCGGTCCGCTCGGCCTGGGCGCCGGACATCGACGCCCCCGAGGAGGTCACCCCCTCGACCGGCAGCACGAGCGCTCCCGACGCGGCCGGCCCGTCGGCCGGGCCGAACGAGGCGGACCGGCTCGACAAGGACACCGACCAGGGCCTGACGCTGAACCAGGGCGGCCCGGCCGAGGAGAGCCCGGTCTGGCCGTGGTGGCTGGCCGGTGCGCTGGCGCTGCTGGCGCTGCTCGCCGTACCGGCCCTGCGCCGCTCCGCCCTGCGCCGCCGCCGGCGCGTCCGGGCGGTCACGCCCGCGGCCACCGCGCTGCCGGTGCCGGGCCAGCGCGGCGAAACACGGCAGGTCGTCGTCGGTGTCGACGCCGAGGCGGCCCGCGCCGACGCGCACGCCGCCTGGGACGAGCTGCTCGACACGCTCGTCGACTTCCACGTCCGGGTGGACCGCACGGAGACCCCACGGGCCACCGCCGAGCGGCTGGCCCGGGAGGCGCTCGCCGAGAGGGGGGACGCCGCAACGGGGGTACGCCTGCTCGGCCGCGCCGAGGAACGAGCCCGTTACGCCCGTGACCCGCTGACCGACACGGAGTTGCAGCCGGCGCTGCGTACGGTCCGGGGCGCGCTGGCGGCGGGCGCGGACCGCCATACCCGGCTGCTGGCCGCGCTGCTGCCTCCGTCGGTGCTGCAGCGTTGGCGTACCGGCCTGGCCGAGCGGTCGGCGAGGGTGGTCACCACGAGCGGCCAGGTCCGGCAGCGCATGTCGCGTTGGAGCCCGCGCCGCCTCCTGGCCCACCGCCCCGCCCGCTGACCCCCGCCCGCCCACCTCTCCCTGCCCTCCCCGCCCCGTCCCGCCCCGCCCACCCCCACGGCGTTGATCAAGGAGTTTGTGTCCAAATCCAGCCCTGCTAAAGACACAAACTCCTTGATCACCGCTTCTGGACCGGATGCGCACGAGATCTTGGTACGAAATGGCCCCCATAGGGGCGCTTTCCTTCCAAGATCTACGGCGGCTCCCGGGATACGGGAAGCGAATCCCGCCTGCCGAGCGAGCAGGGCTGATCAGGCGAGCTGGGCACACCGCCCCGCCTCGGCGATCTTGCAGTTTGTGCCCGGGTGAACGGGACATTCTGGGCACCGCTCTGGCCGAAAGTGCAAGATCGCGGGTGAGGGCGGGTGTGCGCCTGCTGGTGAGCGGCGGGGAGGTGCTCGCCGTGCGCTGAGGCGGGGAGGCTTGGGCACGAGGGGGTGAGCTGCCCTGCCGCGACCCGGGCGCGGTGCACATGCTCACGTGGCGGGGCGACCCGGGCGCGGTGCACACGCTCACGTGCGGGGCGATCCGGGCGCGGTGCACACGCTCACGTGCGGGGCGATCCGGGCGCGGTGCACACGCTCACGTGCGGGACGGACCCGGGCGCGGTGCACACGCTCACGTGCGGGACGGACCCGGGCGCGGTGCACACGCTCACGTGCGGGACGGACCCGGGCGCGGTGCACACGCTCACGTGCGGGACGGACCCGGGCGCGGTGCACACGCTCACGTGCGGGACGATCCGGGCACCATGTGCTGACGGAGGCGCCGGCGGTGTGCAGAGGAGGCGGACCGCCGGGGGCGCGCCGAGCGGCGGTCCGGACGGTGAGTGGCGGGACGGTGGGACCGATTGCGGGCATGGCTGAACGCGGGCTCTCCCCCGCGCTCAGCCCGGCGACCAGCAGCAAGACGCCCCGGCGGCGCTTGCTGGCCTGTTACGGAGGCGCCGCCGGTTTCCCGCCCCGGGTCAGGGGCGGGACGCGGTCAGCGGTGGCCCTCCGGGCGCTGCCGCCAGCGGTCCTCCATCCGGTCGAGGAAGGAGCCCCGGCGACCACCACCACTGCGGCCACGGGGACGACGCCGGCTCGTTGTGCCGCCGACCACGTGCAGGTCGGGCGACTGGGATCGGCGGTGCGACTGCACCGCGTAGCCCAACGAGCCCAGCATGACGACGAAACCCGCCACGGCCACCGCGGGAATCTTGATCACGGCACCGTAGATCAACAGGGCCAGACCAGCGACGACCACGCCGGCAGCGACGAGCACGCGACGCCGCGCGTGGAAACGCGGGTCGCTGGCGCGCACGGCCGAGGCGAACTTGGGGTCCTCGGCAAGCGACCGCTCGATCTGCTCGAACAGCCGCTGCTCGTGCTCCGAGAGCGGCACGGCACTCCTCCCCGGTCACGTTGGTCGGCCCGGGCGGGCCGACAGACCGTGGCAGCCAACCGGCTGCTTACCCGCAAGTCTACGAGGGCCCCCGCGCGTCGGAAAGCGGGACGACCTACGGCCGGGTCGGTTTTTCGACTTGTCGTGTATCACGACGGCCGAGAAGACTGGCCGGACCTATGACGGACCGCCCGAATCGGGCAGCCGCCGCATCGGCCGCCGCCTCCGCCTCGCGCCAGCCGCGCTCGGGCGCACCCAGGGTGAGCTGCTGCGGGGTCTCCCCTGCGGGGGCGAGACCTTCCATCCGGACCCCGACCAGCCGAACCGGCTCGCCGGGGGCCAGCGCGCCCCACAGCGCCCAGGCCGTGTCGAACATCTCCCGGGCGGTGTCGGTGGGCACGGCGAGCGTGCGGGAGCGGCTGATCGTCCGGAAGTCGGCGAAGCGGACCTTGAGCGACACGGTACGGCCCACCTGCCCGGCCGCCCGCAGCCGAGCGCCGGCCTTGTCGGCGAGCGCGAGCAGGGACCGCCGGATCTCGTCCGGGTCGCTCACGTCGGTGTCGAACGTGACCTCCGCGCCGATCGACTTCTCCACCTGCTCGGGCGTGACCCCGCGCGGGTCACGCCCCCAGGCCAGCTCGTGCAGGTGGGCGGCGGACGCCTCGCCCACCGCCCGGCGCAGCAGGCCGGCCGGTGCCTCGGCGAGGTCGCGTACGGTGCGCAGACCGAGGCGGCGCAGCGCGTCCGCGGAACGCTCCCCCACGCCCCACAGGGCGGACACCGGCAGCGGGTGCAGGAACTCCAGCACCCGGGCGGCCGGGACCACGAGCAGGCCGTCGGGCTTGGCCCGGGTGGAGCCGAGCTTCGCCACGAACTTGCTCGGCCCCACGCCCACCGAACAGGTCAGCCGCTGTTCCTCGGCGACCCGGCGGCGGATCAGCGCGGCGATGTCGGCGGGCCGGCCGAACAGCCGTCGGGCGCCCGCCACGTCGAGGAACGCCTCGTCCAGAGACAGCGGCTCGACCAGCGGCGTGACGTCCCGGAAGATCCGCATGACCGCCCGGGACGCCTCGGTGTAGGCGGTGAAGTCGGGCGGGAGGTAGACCGCGCCGGGGCAGAGCGCCCGGGCGCGGGCGGTGGGCATCGCGCTGCGGACGCCGTACCGCCGGGCCTCGTAGCTGGCGGAGCTGACCACGCCGCGCGGGCCGACGCCACCCACCACGACCGGCCGGCCGCGCAGCTCGGGGCGGCGGCGCACCTCCACGGAGGCGTAGAACGCGTCCATGTCGACGTGCAGGATGGTGCAGCCGGTGTCGTCGGCGTCCGGCCCGAAGCGGGGGTCACCGCCTCGGGGCAACGACTGGCTGCGGCCCATGCCAGCAGGCTAGCCCGCCGGTCCGACAACCCCACCGCCCGCCGACCCCGCACGAGGCGGGGCCGACCCGGACCCGCGGCCACCAGCACGGACGAACCGGGATCAGCCCCGGACCACCAGCAGCGGGACCGTCATCTCGGCGGCGGTGTCCGCACCGTGGTACGCCACCAGCCGCGACGCCATCGGCGGTTCGGAGCGGGTGGCGACCACCGCGTACGTGTCCCGGCAGACCACCACCACGTCGCCGATCCGGGTCAGGTGTGCCTCGGGCACCGGCCCGAACCAGCCGGTCGCCATCGCCTCGGCCCGGGTCAGCACCTGCGCGGCCGGGCCCAGCACCTCGGCCCAGGCGGCCACCACGTCGGCCTCGGCGCCCGGCTCGACGTGCAGGTAGCGGACCCGGGGCTCACCGGCGACCACCCGTACCCCGGCGCGCAGCCGGGGGTCGGTGTCCAGGTCGATCCGGTGCCCGGCGGGCACGTCGAGCTGGCCGTGGTCGGCGGTGACCAGCAGCGCGGCGTCCGGCGGCAGCCCGTCGACGAGCCGGGCCAGCAGTACGTCCACCTCGGCGGCGGCGGTCCGCCAGGGCGCGGAGTCGACGCCGCTGAGGTGCCCGTGCCGGTCCAGGTCGGGGTGGTAGCCGGAGACGAGCGCGGGCCCGTCCCCGGCGGCCAGCGCCGCCAGCATCCGGGCGGCGAGCGCGTCGACGCCTGCCGCACCCCGGTAGTCGCCGCCCCGGTTGGCGGCGAGCGTCAGGCCGCTGCCGGCGAACTCGGGACGGCTGACCACAGTCACCGCGACCCCGGCGGCGCGCGCCCGCTGGTACCAGGTGGGCACCGGCTGCCAGCTCGCCGGGTCCGGGTCGCCGGTCCAGTCGACGTGGTTGAGCACCCGATCGGTGCCGGGCACCCGGACCGTGAAGCCGAGCACGCCGTGCGCGCCCGACGGGGTGCCGGTGCCGAGGCTGACCAGGCTGGTCGGGGTGGTGGACGGGAAGCCGGTGGTGAGCGGCCGGCCGACGGTGGCGGCCAGGCCGGCGAGCGTCGGGGCGTACGGGGCGGCGGTGGGGATCTGGTACCAGCCGAGGCCGTCGACGAGCAGCACCGCGATCCGGCGTACCCCGGCCAGGCGCGGGGCCAGGCCGAGCCGGTCGGCGGCGCCCGGTACGCCGAGCAGCGCCAGCGCGCTGGGCAGCACGTCGATCATGCTGCCGCCGTCGTAGCGCGGCGCCACCCGGTCGAGCGGACCGGGCGTCGGGCCGGGCGTCGGGCCGGGCGTCGGACCGGGCGTCGGATCGGGAGCCGGACCGGTCATGCCGGGCGGCGGGCGAACAGGTGCAACTGGGCGGCGAGATCGCGGTACGGGGACCGGGCGGCGAGGGCGCGCTCCAGCTCCACCAGTGCGGTCTGCTGGCCGTCGGCCACCGCGGCCGGGAGCAGGTCGGCGAGCACCCGTACCCCGTGGATCTCCTCCACGACGAGGCCGGCGGCGGTGAGCAGCGCGCTCGCGTCGGCGGCGTCGTAGCGGCGGCGCAGCGTGTCCCGGCCGCCGGTGGTGCCGTGCGGGTCGGCGGCGAGCGCGGCGGCGGCGTCCAGTTGCCCGTTCATCGCCCGGCCGAACACGGCGGCGGCCCGGCCGGCGACCAGCACACTCGCCGCGCCATCCGGGCGCAACGCGGTGACCAGCGCGGACATCACCGGTTCCGGGTCGTCGACCACCTCGAGGACGGAGTGGCAGAGCACCAGGTCCACGGTGGCCGGCTCGACCAGGCCGGTGAGCGCGTCGGCGTCGCCCTGCGTCGCGCGTACCCGATCGGCGACCCCGGCCTCGGCGGCCCGGCGGGTCAGCGCGGCGAGCGCGTCGGGGCTGGCGTCGACCACTGTGACCCGGTGACCGGCCTCGGCGAGCGGGACGGCGAAGCCGCCGGTCCCGCCGCCGACGTCGAGCACGGAGAGTCGTTCGCCGGCCCGCCGGTCCAGCTCGGCCCGGAGCACCGACCAGATGACGGCGGTGCGGGGGGTGAGGGTTCGGATCTGCTCCACGCGCCGAGCCTAGTCACCCCCCGGCCCGGGTTCAGGACTCGCCGCCGCCGGCGGGGTCGTCCTCGGCGCGGGAACGCTGGTGGTTGGCCACCGGGCCGTCGGTCACCTGGTATTCCCGCGGCTCGGCCTCGTGGGTGGGCGCCCAGTCGGCACCGAGGCGGGTCCGTCGGGCGTTCGCCACGCCACCGGCGTTCGTGCGGTGAAAGGTCATCGGTTCATCCCCCATACCCCGGGTGGGCCACTCTGCCCACCCGCGTCGGGAGTCTCCCGCCTCCGGCTCGGAGAAACCGTAATGTGGATCACTCCATCAACGGAAATCCCTGGATGCCGGTGTGACGGGGGGCTCGATCGCGTCCAGCCGGTCCGCGGTGAGGTTCGTGACGCCCTCGTGCCGCTGCAGCCGGCCCCGCACCACAAGTGCTCCGCTGGTGCGGGCGATTCGCCGGTATCTCTGCCACAACCCCGGGGAGCAAGTGACATTGAGCATCCCGGTCTCGTCCTCCAGGTTGAGGAACGTGACGCCGCCGGCGGTCGCCGGGCGCTGCCGGTGGGTGACGATCCCGCCGACCCGGATCCGCTGTCCGGGTGGCACCTGGCCGAGGCGGGCGATCGGCACCGCGCCCAGTTCGTCGAGGCGGTCCCGGATGAACCGGGCCGGGTGGCTCTCCGGGGACAGGCCGGTGGCCCAGACGTCGGCGACCAGGCGGTCCACCGCGGCCATGCCGGGCAGGGTGGGCGGGTCCGCGCCGGTCACCGTGCCGGGCAGCCGGCCGGGCCGGTCCTGGGCCGCCGCGCCGGCGGCCCAGAGGGCCTGCCGCCGGGTCAGCCCGAAACAGGCGAACGCGTCGGCGGTGGCCAGCGCCTCCAGCTGCGCGGCGGTGAGACCGACGCGGCGGGCCAGGTCCGGCATGTCCCGGTACGGCCCGTGCGCGGCGCGTTCCGCCTCGATCCGCTCGGCCACGTCCTCGCCGAGGGTACGGACGCTGCCCAGCCCGAGCCGTACCGCCGGGCCGCCCAGTCCCCAGGCGTGCGGCGGCTCGCCCGGCACGCTTCCCCACCGGGTCTCCGGGGTGGACTCCAGCACCGCCTTGGCGCCGCTGGCGTTGATGTCCGGCCGGCGTACCTCGACGCCGTGCCGGCGGGCGTCGTCGGCGAGCGTCTGCGGCGAGTAGAAGCCCATCGGCTGGGCGTTCAGCAGCGCGGCCAGGAACGGGCCGGGGTGGTAGCGCTTGAGCCACGAGCTGGCATACACCAGGTAGGCGAAGCTCATCGCGTGGCTCTCCGGGAAGCCGTAGCTGGCGAACGCGGTGAGCTTGCGGTAGACGTCGTCGGCCAGTTCGCCGGTGATGCCCCGCTCGGCCATCCCGGCGTAGAGCCGGTCGGCGATCTGCGCCATCCGCTCCACCGACCGCTTCGCCCCCATGGCCCGGCGCAACTGGTCGGCGCCGGCCGCGTCGAACCCGGCCAGGTCGATGGCGAGCTGCATGAGCTGCTCCTGGAACAGCGGTACGCCGAGCGTCTTCTCCAGCGCGTTGCGCATCAGCGGGTGCGCGTACGTGACCGGTTCCTGGCCGTTCTTGCGCCTGATGTACGGGTGCACCGAGCCGCCCTGGATCGGGCCGGGCCGGATCAGCGCCACCTCCACCACCAGGTCGTAGAACTCGCGCGGCTTGAGCCGGGGCAGCGTGGCCATCTGGGCGCGGCTCTCCACCTGGAACACGCCCACCGAGTCGGCCCGGCAGAGCATGTCGTAGACCTCGGGGTCGTCCAGCGTCATGTCGCCCAGGTCGAGGCGGGAACCGATCAGGTCGTAGCCGTAGTGCAGCGCCGAGAGCATGCCGAGACCGAGCAGGTCGAACTTGACCAGGCCCACGGCGGCGCAGTCGTCCTTGTCCCACTGGAGCACGCTGCGGCCGGGCATCCGGCCCCACTCCACCGGGCACACCTCGATCACCGGCCGGTCGCAGATCACCATGCCGCCGGAGTGGATGCCCAGGTGCCGGGGGAACGTCTGCAGCTCGTTGGCGTACGCGACCACCTGCTCCGGGATGTCCGCCACGTCGACCGCGGCGACCGAACCCCACCTGTCGATCTGCTTGCTCCAGGCGTCCTGCTGGCCGGGTGAGAAGCCGAACGCCTTCGCCACGTCCCGCACCGCCGACCGGGGCCGGTACGAGATGACGTTGGCGACCTGGGCGGTGTGCTCCCGGCCGTAGCGGGCGTAGACGTGCTGGATCACCTCCTCCCGGCGGTCGGACTCGATGTCCACGTCGATGTCGGGCGGGCCGTCGCGTTCCGGGGCGAGGAACCGTTCGAACAGCAGCCGATGCCGGACCGCGTCCACGTTGGTGATGCGCAGCGCGTAGCAGACCGCCGAGTTGGCCGCCGAGCCCCGGCCCTGGCAGTAGATGTCCTGCGCGCGGCAGAACGCGACGATGTCGTAGACCACCAGGAAGTAGCCGGGGAAACCGAGGTCTTCGATCATCCGCAGCTCGTGTTCGAGCTGCGCGTACGCCTCCGGGTGCGCCTCGGGCGGGCCGTAGCGCTCGCGGGCGCCGTCCATGGTCAGCCGGCGCAGCCAGCTCATCTCGGTGTGCCCGGGCGGCACCGGGTACGCCGGCAGCCTCGGCGCCACCAGCTGAAGGTCGAAGGCGAGTTCCGCGCCGTACTCGGCGGCCCGCGCCACAGCGCCCGGGTACGCGGCGAACCGCGCCGCCATCTCCGCGCCGCTGCGCAGGTGGGCGGTGGCCGCGGCGGGCAGCCAGCCGTCGATCTCGTCGAGGCTGCGCCGGGCCCGGACCGCCGCCACGGTGGTGGCCAGCCGACGCCGTCCCGGGGTGGCGTAGTGCACGTTGTTCGTGGCGACGGTGGGCAGCCCGGCCGCGGCGGCCAGGTCGGCGAGCGCGTCGTTGCGGTCGGCGTCGACCGGATGGCCGTGGTCGGTCAGCTCCACCGCCACCGTCTCCGCGCCGAACAGCGCGGTGAGCCGGTCCAGTTCCCGGGCCGCCGCGTCGACGCCCTCGGTGAGCAGCGCCGCGGGCACGTGCCCCTTGCGGCAGCCGGTGAGCACCAGCACGTGGTCGCGCAGCTCGGCGGCGAGTTCCTCCAGCTCGCCGTAGACCGGGCGGCCCTTCTCCCCGCCGCGCAGCTGGGCCCGGGAGATGGTGGCGGCCAGGCGCGCGTACCCCTCGTGGCCGTGCGCGAGCACCAGCAGGTGCCGGCCGAGCGGGTCGGGTTCGCCGTTCTGCGGGCCGGGCAGCCCGAGGGACAGCTCCGCGCCGAAGATCGTCGGCAGCCGCAGCGCGCGGGCCGCCTCGGCGAAGCGCACCACGCCGTAGAAGCCGTCGTGGTCGGTGACGGCGAGCGCGGTGAGCCCGAGCCGGGCCGCCTCCTCGGCCAGTTCCTCCGGGTGGCTGGCCCCGTCGAGGAAGCTGAAGTTGGAGTGCGCGTGCAGCTCCGCGTAGGGCACCACGCCGTCCGGGCGGGCCAGTTCCGGCGGCCGGTACTCCTGGCGCTTGCGGCTCCAGGCCGGTGAGTCGCCGCCGTCGGCGTCGACCGCGAGCGGGTCGACCACGTGCAGGTGCCGCTCGCCCCCGGCCCGGCCGGAGAGCACCTGCTCCAGCTTCGACCAGGGCATCTTCGGGTTGTGGAAGCTCACCCCGCGCTCCCCCGGCGCTCAGTCATAGATCGCCTCCACCAGCCACTGCCCGCCCTCGACCGCGAGCAGCAGGGCGGCGCCGTCGGCCAGGCACACCTGGAACCGGGCCCGGCGGCGCGCCTCGGCCGGCGCCCACCAGCGTTCGTCCACCGGCCACGGGCCGGCCCACCCGGTGATCTCGGCCGGGCGGCCGTCGCCGACTGTGAGCCGGGCCGGCGCCGCGCTGACCGCCAGCCGCGCGCTCACCACGACCGGTTCCCCGGCCGCGTCGCGCACGTCGGCCGGCAACGGGGTGGGCAGCACCACGGCCGGCGACGGTGGCGGAATCCGCCCCGGCCACGGCGGCTCGGCCACCGCCCGGCCCCGCCCGGCCCGTCGCCCCGCACCACCCCCGGCGGGTACGACGACAGGGGCGGACACGGCACCCGGAGCGGCCCCGGCGGGCGGCAGGGGTGGCGGGCCGGGACGTGCGGGCGCCCGCTCGTCGCCCCACGGGACCAGGCGCACCTGGTCGGCCGGGGACCGCCCGCCGCCGAGCACGGCGGTGACCACCGCCTCGGGGCCGAGGATGCCCTGCACCCGGCTGAGCGCCCGGTGCGCCCGCTCCCGCTCCTCACCGGTCTCCCCCCACAGCCCGGGTTGCAGGCCCGCCTGGGCGAGCACCCCGTCCGGCACCAGTCGCAACCGGACGATCCCGGCGGTGGGCCGGGCCGGACGCGTCCCGCCCCGGCCGTTGCTGCCGGAGAGCCAGCCGTCGAGCTGCCAGCGGACCCGGTCGGCGATGGCCGCGGCGGTGAGCAGGCCGTCGTGCCGCCAGACCCGGTGCAGCTCCTGGCCGTGGGCGGTGACCGCCTCGATGCCGAGGCGGGTGCAGGCCAGCCCGTACCCGGCCAGCCGTTCGTGCAGCCGCTCGGCGAGCATGCGGGCGGCGAACGCGGCGGCGTCGACCCGGTCGACCGGCTCGTCGTAGTCGGCGGTGACGGTCAGGTCGGCGGGCGGCTGCCGGACCGCCAGCGGACGGTCGTCCCGGCCACCGGCGAGCCGGTGCGCCAGCGCCCCGTCGAAACCGAACCGGGCAAGCACGTCCCCGGCCGGCAGCGCCGCGAACTCGCCGAGGGTACGGACGCCGAGCCGGCGCAGCAGGTCGGCCAGCGCGGGCCGGCCGAGCGCCTCGACCGGCCGGGCGGCCAGGAACTCGCGGGTGCCGCCGGGGGCCACGATCCGGCCCTCCCGGGCGGCCAGCCCGGCCGCGAACACCCCGTCGGCGATGCCGGCCTGGCTCTCCACCGCGCAGCTCTGCGCGACGTGCTCCACGATCCGCTCGGCCGCCGCCTCCTCACCGCCGAGGTAGCGGCTCGGCCCCCGGGCCGCCGTCGCGCAGGCGCCGGGCCGGATCACCTCGACGCCGGCGACCACCTCCTCCACGGCGGCCACCACCGGCTCGAACGCCCGCACATCCCGGCCGGGGTCGTGGTCGACCACGGTGAGGTGCGGGCAGCGCCCCTGCGCCTCGCGGCGGCGCAGCCCGCGCCGGATGCCCTCGGCGCGGGCCCGCTCGGAGCAGGCGATCACCCGGTTGGCGTGCAGCACCACGACCGGGTCGGTGGCGGGCACCCCGTCGACGATCTCGGCGGCGAGGACCGGCCAGTCCGGGCACCAGAGCAGCAGCGTCCGCTGCGGTACGCCGCTCACGCCGGACCGGCCGCGGCGAGCGTACGGGCGGGTGGGGCGACCACGCGCAGCCGGCGCGACGGCGCGGCGGACGGGGCGCCGAGCCCGGCCGAGCGGGGGATCACCCGGGTCAGCTCGTCGCCGGGCAGCCACACCTTGATCTCCTTGGGACGGGCGGCGGCGCCCCGGCCCCGGGCCGAGACGGTCACCTCGCGGCGGCGCAGCCGCCCGCGACCGGCGCCGAGCCCCTGCCAGACGCCCCGGACCACCTGGAGTGTGACGTCCGCGCCGTCCCACCGCCCGTACGGGACGAGCACGCTTCCGCGCTGCCGGGCGCGGGCGGCCAGCCGGGTGGCGACCGAGGCGGAGACGGTGGCCGGCACGGCGGTGACCACCACGTCGACCCCGTCGATGAGCGCGGCGACCACCGTGGGCCACTCCGGGCCGGGGTCGGGCACCAGGGCCAGCCGGTCCAGGGCGATGCCCGCCTCGGCTGCGGCGCCCGCCCCGAATGTGGGTACACCGACCACCGCGCACCACGAGCCGGCCCGGGACGCCTCGGCGAGCAGCGCGAGGATCAGCGAGGTGGCGCCGCTGCGCCGGGGCTGGCCGGCGCCGACCGCCACGGTGCTGCCACGCCGCAGACCGCGGTTGGGCAGCAGCCCGGTCAGCTCGGCCCGGACGGGCAGCACCCGGTGACCGCCGGCCGGGTCGGGCGCGCTCGCCGGACGGACCAGATCGGCCAGGGCGGCGGAACCGACCACCATGCGGCCCGCCATCGGACCAACCCCCCGTCGTGTTTCGCCACGGGCCTCGCCCGTGGATGGTGCTGTGGATCGTGTCGTGCGCGGCACGCGTGTGCCGTGGGTGCGGCGCCCGGCCACCCGGGGTCCCGCCGGTGGTGGCCGGGCGCCACGAATCAGGCGGCGGCTGCTCCGGGCCGGGGCGGTGAGTCGGAGGCGCCGAGCCGCAGCGGGCGGGGCAGGCCGTCGAGTGCCGGCTGGTGCGCCAGGCCGAGGGCGGTCTCCACCACCGTCACGAACTCCTCGGCGGCGCGCAGCAGGTCGTCGGCCTCCCGGGCGGTGACCACGCGGGGGATGCCGGCCTCGGCGGCAGCCCGCTTGCTCGCGCCGGCGGCGAAGTAGGCAGCCCACTCGTCCAGCTCGGGGGCGACGGTGGCGAGCAGCACCCAGACGCTGGTGATCCGGTGCCGGCGGGTGGGCGCGGGACGGGCCCGGGCGGCGAGCACGGCGGCGGCGGCGCGCAGCGCCGCCAGGTGGGCGGCGGCGTACCGGAGGCCGTCGGGGCGGGTGCGGGCGGCCTCGGCCAGCCCGTCGCGGGCCACCGCGAGCAACTGGGCGGGGGTGCGGTGCGGCAGCACGTGCGCGGGCACCGTGGGCGCCTGGGCCGGACTGATCGGCATGGGTCTCTCCTCCGCGTGTGGCCGGGGCGGGCGGTCGCGCGACGGGGAACGTCGCCCGGTCGCCCGGAGCGGTCGGTGCGGAGGAAGACGCACCTTTCAGGTGGCGGCCGGCCGGATGTGGACGCTTCCCCACACCCACACCCGGCCGGCGTGCCGGCGGGTCCGTCGCCCGCCGCCCGGGGGTCGTGGGCGGCGGGCGACGACCTGCCTGACGGGCCCGGACTCGCGACTGTCCGAGACCCGGTGCGGCCCGCGGTGCCGCACCTCCCGGAAGCCGGTGCCGCGAAACACCGCTTCCGGAGCGTTCGACGAGTGCGCGACCGGCTCGGATCAGGCCGGGCCAGCCGGGGAGCTGAGCCGCTTGCCGTTCGGGTCGAACCGAACGTCGAGCGAACCTGACTTCGAGCCGGAATCGAACACTCGTTCTAACTACCCTGACAGTACACCTCCCCACCGACGAAAACGCAACGTGTGACGCGCCGGGGACGCACGGGAGGGCGACGGCCCCCGGCGAGGCCATCCCGGGGTGGGGGAAGAATGGGTACATGCAGCCACACCCGAACGTGCAGGCGGTGCAGCGCGCGCTCGACGACGCGGGCGCGCGGAACGGATCGGGCGAGGCCAGCCTCGTCCGACTGCTGCCCGACGCGGTGCACACCGCCGCCGCGGCGGCCGAGGCGCTCGGTGTCGCCGTCGGCGCCATCGCCAACTCGCTGATCTTCGACGCGGACGACGCGCCGCTGCTGGTGCTCACCTCCGGCGCGCACCGGGTGGACACCGCCGGGCTGGCCGCCACGCTGGGCGTGACCCACCTGCGCCGGGCCACCCCGGAGTTCGTCAAACAGCACACCGGGCAGGTGATCGGCGGCGTCGCACCGGTCGGCCACCCCGCTCCGCTGCGCACCGTCGTGGACACCGCACTGGCCGGGTACGACGAGGTGTGGGCCGCTGGCGGCGTACCCCGGGCGGTGTTCCCCACCACGTACGCGGAACTGCTGCGGATCACCGCCGGCACCCCGGCCGAGGTGGCGTGAACCCCGGACTCGTCACGCTGCACGTGTGGCGTGTGCCCCGCCGGGCCGTACCCGGTGTGCTGGGCCGGATGGCCACCCACCCGGCACGGCTGCGCCGGCTGCCGGGCGTCCGCTTCGCCAAACTGCTCGGCACCGGGACCGGCACCGGCTTCGGCCCCGGCGACGCCGACCTGACCCGGTGGGCCGCACTCGTGGTCTGGGACTCCCCCGCCGACGCGGCCGGCTTCGACGCCTCCCCGGTCGCCCGCTCCTGGGCCCGGATCGCCCGCGCCGCGGTACGGGTGGACCTGCGCCCGCTGACCAGCCGCGGCCGATGGTCCGGCCGCGAGCCGTTCGGCACGCCGTCCGGCGGACGGGTCACCGGGCCGGTGCTGGCGCTGACCCGGGCCCGGCTGCGGGCCCGCCGCGCGGCCACGTTCTGGCGGGCGATCCCGCCGGTCGCCGGCGCCCTGCACGCCGCGCCCGGCCTGCTCGCCCGGTTCGGCGTCGGCGAGGCGCCGCTGGGCTGGCAGGGCACTGTGAGCGTGTGGCGCGACCCGGCGGACCTGGTCGCGTTCGCGTACCGTTCCCCGGAGCACCGCGCCGCGATCACCCGTACCCCCACCGAGGGCTGGTACGCGGAGGAACTGTTCGCGCGGTTCGCGGTGGGCGACGTGGTCGGCGACCGTACGGTGCTGGGCTGGGCCGCCGAGGGCGCCCCGGAGACGGCGAGAGGGCACGCATGAGGCTGGTGCGGTGGACACCGGACGACCTGGTCCGGCGGCTGGACGACGTGGTGGCCGTCTACGGCGAGGCGATGGGCTACCGGCCCGACCTGCTGGAGGCCCGCCGCGGCTACATCGCCACCCACGTCCGCCGGCCCGGCTTCCGCGCCGTCGCCAGCCTGACCAACGAGGGACACCTGGCCGGTTTCGGGTACGGCTACCGGGGCGCCACCGGGCAGTGGTGGCACGACCAGGTGCACCGGGCGCTGAACGCGCAGGCCCGGCAGCGCTGGCTGGCCCACCCGTTCGAGGTGGTGGAGCTGCACGTCCGCCCGCCCGCGCAGGGGCACGGCCTGGGGGCCCGCCAGTTGCGCGCGCTGCTCGCCGTGGCCGAGGGCGACACCACGCTGCTGTCCACGCCGGAGGCCGACGAGGAGAAGTCCCGGGCCTGGCGGCTGTACCGCCGGTTCGGCTTCGTCGACGTCCTGCGCCACTTCCACTTCCCCGGCGACGAGCGGCCGTTCGGCGTGCTCGGCCGGGACCTGCCGCTGCCCCCGCCGGATGCCCCGTGAGCGCGAGGAGTGAGCCGGGTTTGCGAGCCCCGCAGTCGCGAACGAAAGGGCGACACCGTGAGCGCGAGGAGTGAGCCGGGTTTGCGAGCCCCGCAGTCGCGAACGAAAGGGCGACACCGTGAGCGCGAGGAGTGAGCCGGGTTTGCGAGCCCCGCAGTCGCGAACGAAAGGGCGACACCGTGAGCGCGAGGAGTGAGCCGGGTTTGCGAGCCCCGCAGTCGCGAACGAAAGGCGGCACAGTGAAAGCCGCCCGGCTGCCCTGGGCGCTGCTGGCCGTGCTGGTGCTCGCCCAGATCTGCTACCCGCTCACCGGCGGCGCGACCCGGGCCGGGCTCACGGTGGCCACCGTGGTGCTCGGCTGGCTGCTCTCGGTCGGCCACGCGCTGCTCACCCGCGGCGTCCGTACCGCCGTCGCGCTGGTCGCGGTCGTCACCGGCGGCGGGTTCGCGGTCGAGGCGATCGGCGTGGCCACCGGGTTCCCGTTCGGCAGCTACGACTACTCCGGGGAGCTGGGCCCGAAGCTGGCCGGGGTGCCGCTGATCATCCCGCTCGCCTGGACCTGGATGGCCTGGCCGGCCTGGCTCACCGCGGTCCGGCTGGTCCGTTCCCGCATCGCGCGGATCGCGCTCTCGGCGGTCGGACTGGCCGCCTGGGACCTGTTCCTCGACCCGCAGATGGTGGCCGAGGGCTACTGGACCTGGCTCGACGCCACCCCGGCGCTGCCCGGGCTACCCGGCATCCCGGTCAGCAACTACCTCGGCTGGCTGGGCTTCGCGGTGCTGCTCGCAGTCGCGCTGCGCCCGCTCGCCGGGCCGTCGGCGGACCGGGTCGACGGCCGGGACGCCCCGATGTTCGCGCTCTACCTCTGGACGTACGCCTCCAGCGTGCTGGCGCACGCGGTGTTCCTGCGGCTGCCCGCGTCGGCCCTGTGGGGCGCGGCCGGGATGGCGGTGGCGGCGGTGCCGCTGGCGGTGACGCTGTGGCGGGCCCGTCAGGACCGGACCGGCACGCCGGAGCCGGCGCCGCGCGTCGACGCCCCGGCATGATCGCCGCCCTCGCGCTGGCCGTGGCGGTCGCCGCGCTCACCGGGCACACGCTCGTCAACGCGCTCGCCTGGCTGCGCCGCCCGGCCACCGGCCCGGCCGAGGTGGACGAGCCGGTGGCGGTGTTGCTGCCGCTGCGCGACGAGGCCGAACGGGTCACCCCGTGCCTGCGCGCGCTGCTGGCCCAGCGCGGCGTACCGGACCTGCGGATCGTGGTGCTCGACGACGGATCGACCGACGGCACCGCCGACGTGGTCCGCGCGGTGGCCGGTGACGATCCCCGGGTCACGCTGCTCACCGGCGTCGCCCCGCCGCCGGGCTGGCTGGGCAAGCCGCACGCCTGCTGGCAGCTCGCCACCCGTACCGGCCCGGAACCGGCAGTGCTGGCCTTCGTCGACGCCGACGTGGTGCTCACCCCGTACGCGGTGGCGGCGGCCGTGACCGAGTTGCGCGCGGCTGACGCGGCGCTGCTGTCGCCGTACCCCCGGATCGTGGTGCGGACGGTGGGCGACCGGCTGGTGCAGCCGCTGTTGCAGTGGTTGTGGCTCACGTTCCTGCCGCTGCGCGCGATGGAGCGCTCGCGGCGGCCCTCCCTCGCGGCGGCGGGCGGGCAGTTCCTGGTCGTGGACCGGGCCGGCTACCTGCGGGCCGGCGGGCACGCGGCGGTGGCCGACAAGGTGCTGGAGGACATCGAGCTGGCCCGGGCGGTGAAGCGGGCCGGCGGGCGGATCGCGCTCGCCGACGGCTCCCGGCTGGCGTCCTGCCGGATGTACGACACCTGGCCGCAGCTGCGCGACGGCTACACCAAGTCGCTGTGGGCGACGTTCGGGCACCCCACGGCGGCGGCGGCCGTGCTGGCGCTGCTGGTCGCGCTCTACGTCGCGCCGCCGCTGCTGGCCGCCGGGGCGCTGCTCGCCGGCGCGCCGGCGGTGGCCGCCGTGGCGTTCCTGGCCTACCTGGCCGGCGTCGCCGGGCGGGTGGTCAGCGCCCGCGCCACCGGCGGGCGGGCGTGGCCCGACGCGCTGGGCCACCCCGTGTCGGTCGTGGTCCTCGGTTGGCTGACCGTCCGGTCGTACCATCTGCGGAAGCGACGCCGGCTCACCTGGCGGGGTCGCCCGGTCACCTAGGAGGGGCACGCCATGGCGCGCATCGTGGTCATCGGCGCCGGGGTGGGCGGGCTCGCCACCGCCGCCCGGCTCGCGGTCACCGGGCACGAGGTCACCGTCCTCGAACGGGCCGGCACGGTCGGGGGCAAGCTCGGCCGGTACGCCCACCACACCCCGGAGGGGGTGTGGCACTTCGACACCGGGCCGAGCCTGTTCACCCTGCCGCAGGTCTTCCACGACCTGTTCGAGGCGACCGGGGCGAAGCTCGACGAATACCTCGACCTGGTCCCGCTGGACCCGATCGTGCGGCACGTCTTCCCCGGCGGCGGGCAGGCGCTCGACTCCTGCGCCGACCCGGACGAGTTCGCCGCCCGGATCGGCGCCGCGTTCGGGGACCGCTCCGCCGCCGACTGGCGCGGGCTGTGGCGGCGCGCCGGCCGGGTGTGGGCGGCCTCGCACCGGGACATCCTGCGCCGTACCGTCGACTCGCCCCGCGACCTCGCGGCGCTGGCCTGGCGGCTGGACGACCTGGCCGCCATCGGCCCCGGCCGCAGCCTGCGCGGGCTGGGCCGCCGGCACCTGTCCGACCCGCGGATGCGGATGCTGCTGGACCGGTACGCCACGTACACCGGCGCCGACCCGCGCCGCGCCCCGGCCGCGCTCGTCGCCGTCCCCTACGCCGAGCTGGCGTACGGCGGCTGGTACCTGCGCGGCGGGCTGGGCACGCTCGCCGACGCGCTGCTGTCGCGCTGCCTGGACCTGGGCGTGGTGGTGCGCACCGACGCCACCGTCACCCGGATCGACGCCGCGGGCGGGCGGGTGCACGGGGTACGCGTGGCCGGGGCGGCCGCGCCGGTGCCCGCCGACGTGGTGGTCGCAAACGTGGACGCGCTCACCGTCTACCGGGACCTGCTGCCCGACCCGCGCCGCCTGGCCGCGCTCACCGACCGCAGCCTGGCCGGGTTCGTGCTGCTGCTGGGCGTACGCGGCGACTCCGGGCTGGCCCACCACACCGTCTTCTTCCCCCGCGACTACGACGCCGAGTTCGACGCCGTGTTCGGTGACCCGGGTCGCGGGGTGCGGGCCCGCCCGGCGCCCGACCCGACCGTGTTCGTCACCGCCGCCGACGACCCGGCGGTCCGCCCGGACGGCCACGAGGCGTGGTTCGTGCTGGTCAACGCGCCCCGGCACGGCACCGCCGCGAGCGCCGTGAACTGGCGGCGGCCCGGCCTGGCCGAGGCGTACGCGGACCGGATCCTCGACGTGCTGGCCGAACGCGGTGCCGACGTGCGGGACCGGCTGGTGTTCCGGGAGATCCGCACCCCGGCCGACCTGGACGCGGCCACCGGCGCGCCGGGCGGGGCGATCTACGGCACCGCGGGCGGGCTGCTGCGCCCGGCCAACCGGGGTCCGGCGGCCGGGCTCTGGCTGGTCGGCGGCTCCAGCCACCCGGGCGGCGGGCTGCCCATGGTCACGTTGTCCGCGGAGATCGTCGCCGAGGCGGTCGGCCCGGCCTGGTGAGGGTGTAAGGAGGGGGCCCTTATTAACGCCTCCGGTAGAGGAAGGGCCCCTTATTAACACGGGCTGACCGCCGCGCCGGCTACGCGGGCGCGGCGGTCAGCCGGCGTCGACCAGGGCGCGGCGGACGGCGGAGAGCAACTGCCCCAGGCCGAACCCGGCGAGCAGCACCCAGACCGTGGTGGCCATGGTGATGGTGCCGGCGGTCAGGTCGGCGTCGATCAGCCCGGTGAGCCCGGCGACCAGCAGCCCGACCAGCGCGACGCAGACCCGGGTCGGCCGCTCCCCCACAGTCACCGCGCCGATCTCCCGCATCCCGGCCGAGACCGCGCGCGCCCGCACGTACTCGTGCAGCCAGGACAGCCCACCGGCCGCCGCGACCAGCGCGCCCGGCGCGCCGAGCAGCCAGAACGCGACCAGCCAGGCCACCTCGCCGAGCCGGTCGGCGACCGAGTCGTACACGTAGCCCAGCCGGGTGGTGCGGCCGGTCGCCACCGCCACCGCGCCGTCGACGCTGTCGGCCACGGCCGCCAGCAGCACGAACAACGCGCCCAGGAACGGCCCGTTGCCGGGCCGCTCCACGAACAGGGGTACGCAGAAGCAGAGCAGCACCCCGAACACGGTCACCGGGGTCGGGCCGACGCGCAGCCGGCCCAGCACGTAGCCCACGTGGTAGGCGAAGCGCAGCCAGGCGCGCACCACCGGCGCGGCGGTACGCGGATCGAAGCCGCCGTGCAGCCGCGCCCACGCGGTCGCGTACTGGTCCCAGTTCAGCTGTGTGCCCACCACGGATCAACCGTAGAAGCACGGCGCGGGTGTCGTGTGGCGGGTGGTCACACCCGTGCGGCGGCGCGCAGCCGCTGCCACACCTCCCGGGTCGCAGTGGACCGGTTGAGCGTGATGAAGTGGATCCCCGGCACGCCCTCGTCGAGCAGCTTCTCGCACATCTCGCTCGCCTGCTCGACGCCGAGGCGGCGGACCGCCTCCGGGTCGTCGGCCACCTGCTCGAACCGCTCGGCCAGCGCCGGCGGGAACGGCGCGCCGGACAGCTGCACCGAGCGTTCGATGGTGCCGATCTGGGTCACCGGCATCACCCCGGCCAGGATCGGCGTGTCGCAGCCGGCGGCTGCGACCCGGTCGCGCAGACGCAGGTAGTCGTCGGCGTCGAAGAACATCTGGGTGATCGCGAACTCCGCGCCGGCCCGGCACTTGCGGACGAAGTGCGCGGTGTCGCTGTCCACGTCCGGCGAGCGCGGGTGCTTGTACGGGAACGCGGCCACGCCGACGCTGAAGTCGCCGCTGTCGCGGACCAGCCGGACCAGGCCCTCGGCGTACCGGACGCCCTCGGGGTGGGCGATCCACTCGCCGCCCGGGTCGCCCGGCGGGTCACCCCGCACGGCCAGCACGTTGCGCACCCCGACCGAGGCCAGCCGGCCGATCACGTGCCGCAGCTCGGCCACCGAGTGGTTCACCGCGGTCAGGTGCGCCATCGGCAGCAGCGTCGTCTCGGTGGCGATCCGCTCGGTCACCGCGACAGTGGTGTCGCGGGTCGAGCCGCCCGCGCCGTAGGTGATCGACACGAACGAGGGCCGCAGCGACTCCAGCTCGCGGATGGCCTGCCAGAGCAGTTTCTCCCCGGCCGGGGTCTTCGGCGGGAAGAACTCGAAGGAGAACGTGGGGCGGCCGTCACGGATCAGCTCCCCGATGGCCGGCTGGGGATTGGGAAGGACCGAGGGAAGACCGAGCGCCACGGACCGACTGTAACCGGGACGGCACGCCGCATCGGGAATCTTCCCAGCCCGCGAACACCTGTCCCGGCGCGACGTCGTACCCCGGGGGTAGAAATGCGGCAGCGCGGTGGGGCGGCCGACGGCCGTTCCGGGGGCCCGCGCGGGGGTCGCCACGACGGCGACGCGCCGGCGCCACCACTGGCCGGGCGTCCGCGTCGCCATCCGCGCCGTCGCCCCGGAGGTTCCGATGATCCCGTCCCCGCCGCCGGGCCCGCGCCTGCTCGGGCCGCTGCTGGCCGAGTTGCGGGCCGCCCGTGGCTGGAGCCAGCAGCGGCTGGCCGCCGAGCTGTGCGCCGCCTCCGGCGTGCCCACGCTGACCCGCAACGAGGTGTCCCGCTGGGAGCGCCAGCTGCGGCTTCCCGGCGACTTCTGGTCCGCCTGGCTGGCGACGGTCCTGGGGGTGCCGGGCGAGGTGCTGGCCGGGGCCGCCGCGCGCAGCCGCCGGCTGGGCGTGGCGCCTGCGGTGGTCGACCCGGCCGGGTCCAGGGCCCGGCTGGCCCTGCTCACGCTCGCGTACCGCTGGGCGGCCGACCCGGGCGGCCGTACGCCGGCCGGCCCGTTCGCCGCCGCGCCAACGCCGCTGCCCGGCCGTCCCGGACGGGACGACGAGCACCGGACCGGCCGTCCCGCCCCGCGCATGTCCGTCGCGGACGAGTCCGGGCCGCTCGGCGTCCACGTCCTGCGCGGGCCGGACGACGAGCCCACCGGTTCCGGTCGTGGTCACCCGGCGGACGGGGTGACGCTCGCCACGCTGCGGCGCTGGGACGACCTGCTCGGCGGCGGCGACCTCGCCGGGCACGGCGCCCGCCGGCTGCGGCAGGCGGTCCGCGGCTACCGGCGCGCCGGGCCCGCCGGCCGTCGCGCGATGCTGCCCGCGCTCGCCGAGTCGGCGCAGCTCGCCGGGTGGCTGGCCGCCGACGCGGGCGACCTCGGCGGGGGCCTGGTCGCGTACCGGCTGGCGCTGCGGGCGGCGGTGGCCGCCGGGCAGGCGCCGCTGGCCGGGCACGTGCTCGCGTCGGCCAGTCACCTGCTGGCCGACGCCGGCGACCCGGCCGGCGCGCTGGTCCTGGCCCGGATCGGGTACGCCGCCGGCCGTGCCACCGCCTCGCCCGGCCTGCGGGCGCTGCTGCTGCACCGGGTGGCGCTCGCCGCCGCGCTCGCCGGGCGTCCCCGCACGGCCGGGCAGGCGCTGGCCGGTGCCGATCGGGCCGGCACGCCGGAGCCCGGCCGGGAGCCGCCCTGGCTCTACTGGCTCGACGCGGCCGAACTGGCGGCGATGACCGGGCGCACGCTCGTCGCGCTGGGCCGTCACGCCGCCGCAGTGCCGCTGCTGACGCCGGTGGTGGGCGCGCGGGGCCGCCCGCGCCGGTCGGCCGTGTACGGCGGCTGGCTGGCCCGCGGGCACCTGGGCCTGGGCGCGGTGCCCGAGGCGTGCGCGGTGGCCGGCGAGGCGCTGCTCGACGCGGTCCGGTCCGGATCCCCGCGGGCCGTCGGCCAGCTCACCGCGTTCCGTCGCGGCCTGGCGCACGCGCCGCCCGGTCCGGCCACCCGGGGGTACGCGCGACTGGTCACCGCGGCCCGCCCCTACCTGCCGTCCGGCGTGCCGCGCCACCTGCGCGACAGTCCGCGCCGGTGAGCCACGAGGCACGCCGGGGCGGGGGCGCGGCGGGAACGGGTGCGAACCGCTAGCGTCGTGGCGTGACCCACGCTGCTCCCGTATCCCCCGTCGACCGTGCCGGCCTGCGCCAGCGGATCGACAAGGCGCTCACCGAGTTCCTCGCCGGCCAGCGCGGCTGGCTGACCGCCGTCGACGACGGCCTGCTGCCCGTCGCCGAGGCGATCGAGGCGTTCGTGCTGGGCGGCGGCAAGCGGCTGCGTCCGGCGTTCGGCTACTGGGGTTACCGGGGCGCCGGCGGGGTCGACTCCGACCAGGTCGTCGCCACCCTTGCCGCACTGGAGTTCGTGCAGGCCAGCGCGCTGATCCACGACGACCTGATGGACCGGTCGGACACCCGGCGCGGCGAGCCGGCGATGCACAGGCGGTTCGCCGCCCGGCACCGCACGGCCGGCTGGGGCGGCGACGCGGACTCCTTCGGCGACGCCGCGGCGATCCTGCTGGGCGACCTGTGCCTGGTCTGGTCCGACGAGCTGCTGCACTCCTCCGGCCTGCCGCCGGCCACCGTGGCCCGGGCCCGGCCGGTCTTCGACGAGATGCGTACCGAGGTGACCGTCGGGCAGTACCTGGACGTGCTGACCCAGGCCACCGGGGACACCTCGCTGGACCGGGCCGCCAAGGTGGCCCGGTACAAGTCGGCGAAGTACACGGTCGAGCGTCCGCTGCTGCTCGGTGCCGCGCTGGCCGGCGCGCCGCCCGAGGTGCACGCCGCGTACTCGGCGTACGGGCTGCCGCTGGGTGAGGCGTTCCAGCTCCGCGACGACGTGCTGGGGGTGTTCGGCGACCCGGAGCGCACCGGCAAGCCGGCCGGCGACGACCTGCGCGAGGGCAAGCGGACGTACCTGGTGGCGGCCGCACTGGAGGCGCTCGACCCGGCCGGCCGGGAGGCACTGCTGGCCGGTCTCGGCGTACCGGACCTGGACGCGGCCGGGGTGGACCGGCTGCGTGAGCTGATCACGACGAGCGGCGCGCTGGATCGGGCCGAGCGGCACATCACCGCGCTCACCGAGAGCGCCCTGGCCGCGCTCACCGCTGTCGACCTGGACACCGAGGCCCGCCAGGCCCTGGTCGACCTGGCCATCGCCGCCACCCGCCGCCCCGCCTGACCGCCCCCTCGCCCACCTGCCCCACCCGCCCCACACCCGCCCCCGAAGCGGTCGATCATGAAGTTGGCGGCATTTTCGGAGATCGACTCCGCCGCCAACTTCATGATCGACGAGAACGGTGAGGCGGTCCTCGGGGTTAGAAGGCGACTGCCTGGGCTCGGCGTTTCACCTCTCGGGCCAGGTCGCCGCCGAGGGCTACGGCGGGGGTGCCGGGAAGAGTGGGGTCCTCCCGGTAGAGCCAGCGCAGCGCCTCCTCGTCGTCGTAACCGGCGTCGGCGAGCAGGTTGAGCACTCCGGGCAGGTGCTTGAGCACGGTGCGGTTGGCCACCAGGTCGGCCGGGATCCGGCGGACGCCGTCGCGGCGCACCGCGATCAGCTCACGGTCGCGGATCATCTGGTGCACCTTGCTGATCGACAGGTCCAGGCGCTCGGCCACGTCGGGCAGCGTCAGCCATCCGGCCGGGTCGGCCGGTCCGGCCAGCTCGGGGCCGGTCTCGGCGGGTACGGAATCGGTCACCCGACCACCCTGCCACGTGCCCGCCGGACCCGGTGCACGGCACCCCGCACCGCCGCCGGGAGCGCGGCGGTCCCCCCTTGTCGCAACCCGGCGGTAGCATCCTGTTCTACCTTCATCCCTCCGACACATAGACTGCCTGCCGATGGACACACAGGTCGCCGACACGTTGCTGGGCTCGCTGATCGAGGGGCGCTACCGCATTCGCGGGCGCGTCGCCCGTGGCGGCATGGCGACCGTGTACACCGCCACCGACGAGCGCCTGGAGCGCACCGTGGCGGTCAAGATCATTCACCCGACCCAGGCGCCGCAGGCCAAGGCCCGGATGGCCGGCTTCGTCGAACGCTTCACCGACGAGGCGAAGACGATCGCCCGGCTCACCCACCCGAACGTGGTGGCGGTCTACGACCAGGGCATCCACGCCGGCCTGCCGTACCTGGTGATGGAGTACGTCCGCGGCCGCACGCTGCGCGACGTGCTCGCCGAGCGCCGCCGGCTGAACCCGGACGAGGCGCTCGCGATCACCGAGCAGATGCTCGCCGCGCTCGCCGCCGCGCACCGGGCCGGCCTGGTGCACCGCGACGTCAAGCCGGAGAACGTGCTCGTCGCCGAGGTGCCCACCGGCGGGAGCCGCAACCTCGTCGACAGCGTGGTCAAGGTGGCCGACTTCGGGCTGGCCCGGGCCGTCGAGGCCAGCGCCGAGGACGAGAACGGCAACCAGCTCATGGCGACGGTGGCGTACGTGGCGCCGGAGCTGGTCACCCAGGGCCACGCGGACCCGCGCACCGACGTCTACTCGGCCGGCATCGTGCTGTTCGAGATGCTCACCGGCCGGGTGCCCTACGACGGCGACCGTCCGGTGGAGGTCGCGTGGCAGCACGTCGACCGGGACGTACCGGCGCCGTCGACGCTGGTGCCGACGCTGCCGCCGGCTCTCGACGCGCTCGTCGCCCGGGCCACGCGGCGCGATCCGGCCGGCCGCCCGGCCGACGCCGCGGCGCTGCTGAGCGAGGTGCAGGCGGCCCGCGAGGAGCTGGGCAACCCGCACGCGCACACCACTGTGCTGCGGCAGCTCAGCGACGACACGGCGGTCCTGAGCCAGCCGACCCAGGTGGTGGCCGCGCTCCAGCCGGTCGAGCGCCCGGCGTGGGCACGGCTGCCCGAGAGCGGCGCCGCGCAGCGCCCGCACCGGCGCCGCGCCGTCGAGGAGGACGGCCCGGGGACCGGGTTCGCCGCCCTGCGTACCCGGATCATGGGCTCGCCGCGCGGACGGCTGGCCGTCGCCGCGGCGGTCGTGGTGCTCGGCCTGGTCGCCGCGGTGGGTGGCTGGTGGTTCGGCGTGGGCCGCTACACGGTGGCGCCGCAGATGGTCAGCCTGACCAAGGCCGACGCGGAGGCGCAGGCCCAGCGCGGCGGCTTCACGCTGAAGTACGCCACCCCGCGCCACGACGAGAACGTCCCCAAGGACACAGTGCTCGGGCAGTCCCCCGGCTCGGCCGCGCGGATCGTCAAGGGCGGCACGATCACGCTGACCCTGTCGCTCGGTCCGGAGCGGCTGCCGGTGCCGGACGTGGTGGGCAAGGACTACGCGCTGGCCCAGGCCGAGCTGGAGGGCGCCAACCTGGTTGTGGCCAAGGGCTCCTCCCGGTACGACGACACGCTGCCCGCGGGTGTGGTGCTGGCCACCGACCCGAAGGTGGGCACGGTGGTCAAGCCCGGGGCGAAGGTGACGGTGATCCTCAGCAAGGGTCGCGCGCCGGTGACGGTGCCCAACCTGGTCGGCAAGAGCCTCACCGAGGCGCGCACCATCCTCGCGCAGCTCGGGCTGAAGCCGGTGGAGAACGTCAAGGACTCCGACAAGCCGAAGGACGAGATCCTCGGCCAGAGTCCGGCCGACGGCACCGGCGTGGAGAAGGGCGCCCAGGTCAAGCTGGAGATCAGCAAGGGCCCGCCGCAGGTGGCCGTCCCCCGGGTGGTCGACATGCCCTGCCAGCAGGCCAAGCAGACGCTGGAGAGCCAGGGCTTCCCGGTCAACGTCCAGCTCAACCCGAACGGCATCGTCCGGATCCAGAACCCGGTCGAGAACACGCCGGTGCCGCCGGGTACGACGATCACTGTGACGTGCCTGTGAGCGGATGTGACGGACGCCGGCGGGTGGGGTCGCACACCCCCACCTCCGGCGGTCTGGCCCGGGCGGCCCTGCCGTACGCGGACGCGGCCGAGTCCGAGGTGGTGCAGGTCTACGTCTCGAACTCGCGCGGCTGGGCGCTGCCGGCCGGCGACCCGGCGCAGGACGCGCTGTTCCGCGACGGGTGCGGCGAGCGCGGGCTGCCCGTGTTCATCCACGCCTCGCTGCTGGTCAACCTCGGCTCCCCCACCCCGGCGACCGTGACCCGGTCGGCGGAGACGCTGGCGCACGCGCTGCGGCGGGGCCGGGCGATCGGTGCCGAGGGCGTGGTGTTCCACGCCGGCAGCGCTGTCGACGCCGGTCACGCCGAGGTGGCCCTGCGGCAGGTCCGCGCGGCGCTGCTCCCGCTGCTCGACGAGATCGCCGCCACCGGCGGGCCGATGCTGCTGGTCGAGCCGAGCGCCGGGGGCGGCCGGTCACTGGCGTCCCGGGTCGAGCACCTCGGCCCCTACCTGGACGCGGTCGACCGGCACCCGATGCTCGGGGTCTGCTTCGACACCTGTCACGCCTGGGCGGCCGGTCACGACCTGGCCGCCGAGGGCGGCATGACCGCCACGCTCGACACGCTGGTCGCCACGGTGGGCGCGGACCGGCTGCGGCTGGTGCACGCGAACGACTCGAAGGACCTGTGCGGCTCCACCCGGGACCGGCACGAGAACATCGGCAAGGGCACCATCGGCGAGCCGGCGTTCGCCGAGCTGATGCGCCACCCGGCGACCGCCGGGGTGCCCGTGCTGGTGGAGACCCCCACGGAGAAGCACATCGGCCACGCCGCCGACATCGCCACCCTGAAGCGCCTCCACCCCTGACGGGTCCGCCCGCCCCCTCGCGGGGCGCAGTGGGGCCCGCGGGTCAGGCGCGCAGGGCGGTGTTCAGGATGGTGGCGGCGCGGTCGATCTGCGCGTCGGTGACGTCCAGGTGGGTGACCAGCCGGGCGGTACGCGGGCCGAGCACCGAGATCAGCAACCCCTCCGCCCGCGCGGCAGTCGCCAGCGCGTGCGCGTCCAACGGGTGCTTGGTCAGGTCCAGCGGCACGATGTTGGTCCGCACCACCGACGCGAGCACGCCGTGCGGGGCGACCGCCTCGGCCAGCCGGGCCGCCTTCACGTGGTCGTCGGCGAGCCGCTCGACGTGGTGCGCCAGCGCGTACCGGCCGGCGGCGGCGAGGATGCCGACCTGCCGCATGCCTCCGCCCATCCGCTTGCGCAGGAACCGCGCCCGGGCGATCTTCTCGGCACTGCCCACCACAAGCGAGCCGACCGGCGCGCCGAGGCCCTTGGAGAGGCACACCGAGAGCGTGTCGAACAGCACGCCGTACTCGGCCAGCGGCACCCCGTCGGCGATATGCGCGTGCCAGATCCGCGCGCCGTCGCAGTGCAGGGCCACCCCGTGCTCGTCGGCGACCTCACGCATCCGGCGCAGCGTCGGCAGCGGGATCACCCCACCGCCGCCCCGGTTGTGGGTCTGCTCCACGGCGATCGCCCGCGTGGGCACCGCGAAGTAGCCGTCCGGCCGGATCATCCCGGCGACCACGTCGGGGTCCAGCTCCGCGCCCACCGCGGGCCAGGTCCGCGAGGAGATCCCGCCGTACGCGGCGGCGGCGCCGACCTCGTACGTGACGACGTGCGCGTCGGCGTCGCAGAGCAGCTCGTCGCCGGGCGGTACGTGCAACTGGAGCGCGATCTGGTTGGCCATCGAGCCGCTCGGGGCGAACAGCGCCGCCTCGTGACCGAACAGCGCGGCCACCTCGGCCTCCAGCGCGGTGACCGTCGGGTCCTCGCCGTAGACGTCGTCGCCCACTTCGGCGGCGGCCATCGCCTCCCGCATCCCCGGCGTCGGCCGGGTCACGGTGTCCGTCCGCAGATCGATGACCTCAGCCACTGTGCCTCCTCCGGCTGCCGACTGCGGGGCTCGCAAGCTCACTCCTCGCGTCAGCCACGGAGCATCTCCGCCACCAGGAACGCCAACTCCAGCGACTGCTGGGTGTTCAGCCGGGGGTCGCAGGCGGTCTCGTACCGGTCGGGCAGGTCGAGATCCTCGATGCCCTGGGCACCGCCGAGGCACTCGGTGACGTCCTCGCCGGTCAGCTCGACGTGCAGGCCGCCCGGGTGGGTGTCCAGGCCCCTGTGCACCTCGAAGTAGCCGAGCACCTCGTCGACGATCCGGTCGAAGTGCCGGGTCTTGTAGCCGTTCGAGGACTCGTGCGTGTTGCCGTGCATCGGGTCGCACTGCCAGACGACCTTCGCCCCGGCGGCGGTGACCTTGGCGACGATCGGCGGCAGCGCGTCGCGGACCCGGTGGTTGCCCATCCGGCTGATCAGCGTGAGCCGGCCGGGGACGTTGTCCGGGTTGAGCTTCTCGCAGAGCTCGATCGCCTCGTCCGGCGTGGTCGTCGGGCCGAGCTTGACGCCGATCGGGTTGGCGATGCGGGAGATGAAGTCGATGTGCGCCCCGTCGATCTGCCGGGTCCGCTCGCCGATCCAGAGGAAGTGCCCGGACAGGCCGTACGCCTTGCCGTTGGAGATCCGGGTCAGCGCCCTGTCGTACTCCAGCGCCAGCGCCTCGTGCGAGCAGTGCAGCGTCACGGTGCGCAGCGCCTCGTCGTCGGTCATGCCGCAGGCGCGGATGAAGGCCAGCGCCCTGTCGATCTCGCGGGCGATCGCGTCGTAGCGCTCGCCGGCCGGGGACCGCCGGACGAAGTCCTTGTTCCAGTCGTGCACGGCGTGCAGGTCGGCCAGCCCACCGGCCAGGTACGCCCGGAGCATGTTCATCGCGGCGGCCGAGTTCGCGTACGCCCGGATCATGCGCTGCGGGTCGGCGACCCGCGCCTCCGGCGTGGCCTCCAGGGAATTGATCATGTCGCCGCGGTAGGCCGGCAGGCCCCGGGCGTCGGTCGGCAGCGACCGGGGCTTGGTGTACTGGCCGGCGACCCGGGCGACCTTGACCACCGGCAGCGACGCGCCGTAGGTGAGCACGATGGCCATCTGGAGCAGCGTGCGGGCGTTGGCGAGCAGGTGACTCTCGGTGTTGTCGGCGAAGGTCTCCGCGCAGTCACCGCCCTGGAGCAGGAACGCCTTGCCCTCGCAGACCAGCGCGAGCCGCTGCCGCAACTGGTCGACCTCGTAGGGCGCGACCACGGAGGGAACCGTGTCCAGCACCCGGCAGACCTCGGCGACCTGGGCCGGGTCGTCCCAGGGTGGGGTCTGCGCGCGCGGCAGCTCCCGCCATCGGTCGAGGCCGAGGGCCGCGTCCTCGGCGGAGTCGGCGGTCGGGCGGCTGGTCTGCAGACCAGGGCTGCCCACGGCGGGGTGACTCAGCTGATGCCACTCATGGCGCATGAAGGAAAGCGTACGGCGACCGTCGCGATCACTCACCGCCGAGGGGGATGGTTCCGGTCACTGGGAGGACACCGGTGAGGGCGCCATCGCCGGCGGCGGCGGCCCCGCCGGGTCGGCGGTCGGCTCGACCGCGCGCTCGCCGGGCGCCTCGCCGGAGATGCACCAGTCCGCGCCGTTACGGGTGACGGTGAACAGCAGCGACCGGGCGGCCTTGCGCGAGCCGGCGGCAACAGTGATCGAGGCGCTGACCTCCTGGCCGTTCGGGCCGGAGCGGACCTCGGTGATCGTCGCCTCGGGCACCGTGAAGTGGTCGGCGAAGTCGCCGTTCGGGCCGGTGGCGGCGGAGTCGAAGGCGGCGTGCATGGGCGCGCAGAGCTGGCTGCGGCCGGCGGCGGCGTCGCGGGCGGTCAGCGCGTCCAGGTACGCCTGCACGCGTTCCCGGCTCTTGGCCGCCGCCTCCTCGGCCGGCGCTTTCCCGCTGGGCGGGGTGTCGCCGCCCTGGCCGCCCGAGCCGCAGGCGGCCAGGGCGGCCGGCAGGAGCGCGAGGAGGGCGAGCCCGGCGAACCGGCCCCGGTGGCTGCGACCCATCTGTCCTCCCGTCGCGTGGACTCGTCGAGCGGCGAGTGTGCCACATCCGGCCAGATCGGTCGGATGACTCCCCATCCTGACCCGGATCGGCGCGCTCGGCCAGGACGGCACGCGGGCGGGGAGGGGCCGGTGCGGCCCCTCCCCGCCGGGTGGGTGGTGCGTCGGCCCTCGGCTCAGCCGAGACCGCCCTTGATGGCGCCGATCAGCTCACCGTTGCTGGTGTCACCGGAGAGCTCCCAGAAGAACGCGCCACCGAGGCCCTGGCTGTTGGCGTAGCTCATCTTCCCGCCGATGGTCGACGGGGTGTCGTAGCTCCACCAGTTGCTGCCGCACTTGGCGTACGCCGTGCCGCCGACGGTGCCGGTGGCCGGGCAGCTGTTCTTGAGCACCTTGTAGTCCTCGATGCCGGCCTCGTAGGTGCCCGGGGCCGCGCCGGTGGCGCTGCCGCCGGGTGCGGCCTGGGTCACACCGGTCCAGCCGCGTCCGTAGAATCCGACGCCGAGCAGCAGCTTGCTGGACGGTACGCCCTTGGACTTGAGTTTCTGGATCGCCGCGTCCGACCAGAAGCCCTGCTGTGGGATGCCCGCGTAGGAGTAGAGCGGCGAGTGCGGCGCGGTCGGCCCCTGGGCGTTGAAGGCGCCGAAGTAGTCGTACGTCATCGGCATCAGCCAGTTGAGGTTGTTCGCGGCGCCGGCGTAGTCGGTGGCGTCGATCTTGCCGCCGTTGCTGCCGTCGGCGGTGATCGCCGCGGTGACCAGGAAGCTGGAGCCGAACTTGCTCCGCAGCGCCGAGATCACGTTCTTGAACGCGTTCGGGCCGCTGCTGTCGCACTGGAGGCCGCAGGCGTTCGGGTACTCCCAGTCGATGTCGATGCCGTCGAAGACGTCCGCCCAGCGCGGGTCCTTGACCAGGGAGTAGCAGGAGTCGGCGAACGCGGCCGGGTTCTGCGCGGCCTGGGTGAAGCCGCCGGACCAGGTCCAGCCGCCGAAGGACCAGAGCACCTTCAGGTTCGGGTACATCTTCTTCAGCTTGCGCAGCTGATTGAAGCTGCCGCGCAGCGGCTGGTCCCAGGTGTCGGCGACGCCGTCGACGCTGTCCGCCGCGGTGTACGCCTTCTCGTAGTCGGCGTAGCTGTCCCCGATGCTGCACCGGCCGCCGGTGGTGTTGCCGAAGGCGTACAGGATGTGGGTCAGCTTCGCCGCCGAGCCGCTCGTGTGGATGTTCTTGACGTGGTAGTTGCGGGCGTAGACGCCCCACTCGGCGAAGTAGCCGACGATCTTCTTGCCGCCGGGCGGCGGCGTGGTCGGCGGCTGCGTGGTCGGCGGGGTGGTCGTCGGCGGCGTGGTGGTGGGTGGCGTGGTGGTCGGCGGCGCCGTGGTCGGCGCGGTGGTCGTCGGCGTACCGCCGCCGGTGCAGGAGCCGCCGTTGATCGTGCAGCTCACCGGTGCCTTGTACGCGCCGGTGCCGTTGTAGCCCCAGCTGAAGCTGGCGCCGGGGGCGAGCGTCGACGCCCAGCTCTTGTTGACCGCCACGTAGCGGTCACCGCTGCGGGTGATGTCGGCGTCCCAGGAGCTGCTGATCGAGGTGCCGGAGGGCAGCGTGAACTCGATGCGCCAGCCGTTGAGGGTGGAGCTGGTGCCGTTGGTGACTGTCACCCGCCCCTCGTGGCCGGTCCCCCAGTCCTGCACCTTGGCGAACGTGGCGGTGACGCTGCCGGCGGCCGACGCGGTGGTCATGGGCACCGCGGCGACCGCGAGCGCGACCACGGCGCCGGTGGCCCACAGGGCCCGGCGGAGCGATCTCTTCATACGGCGTCCCTCCAATAGTTAGGAAACTTTCCAAATTGATTGCTGAGACGCTACTCACGCCGTCACCACTTCGTCAAGATGTAGATGCATCGATTTCACGGGTGACGCGGGACGGTGGGCGCGAGGGGTCGTAGCCTCGTCCCATGACCGTTTTCGACGTCCAGATCGACGCCCTCACCGGCGGCCCGGCCGACCTCGGCCGCTACCGCGGCCGCGCCCTGCTCGTGGTCAATGTGGCCTCCCGCTGCGGCCTCACCCCGCAGTACGCGGGCCTTCAGGAACTCGCCGACACGTACGCCGGACGCGGGCTGACGGTGCTCGGGGTGCCGTGCAACCAGTTCGCCGGCCAGGAGCCGGGCAGCGCCGCCGAGATCGAGGAGTTCTGCCAGGTCAACTACGGCGTGACGTTCCCGCTGACGGAAAAGGTCGACGTCAACGGGCCGGACCGGCACCCGCTCTACGCGGAGCTGGTGTCCACGCCGGACGCCGAGGGGCACACCGGCGACGTGCGCTGGAACTTCGAGAAGTTCCTCGTCGCGCCGGACGGCACGGTGGCCGCCCGGTTCGGCCCGCAGGTCACACCCGAGGATCCCGAGCTGCGCGCGGCGATCGAGAAGGTCCTGCCGGCCTGACCGGCGCACCCGCCGCCGGGCACGGCGAAGCGGCACGCCCCCCGGGGGAGGCGTGCCGCTGCCGCGGATCGGGTCAGCCGGCGGCGGCCCGGAACACCGGGTAGTAGCCGCCGGACTGCCCGGCGGCCGTCGGGTGGTACGACTTGCTCAGGCTCAGCACGTTGAGCGCGTGCAGCCACTTCGTCCCGTAGCTGCACAGCTGGTGGCCGACGAAGATGGAGCGGACGTCGGCGAAGGTGAAGCCGGCCGAGACGGCGGCCGTGCGGGTGATGTCGTCGAGCAGGTTGATGCCCTCGTTGATCTTCGCCCGGGACGTCGCGCTGAGCCCGACGCAGGGAGTGCCGAGCTGGTAGAAGACCGGGTAGCCGACCACCACGACGCGGGCCGAGGGCGAGCGGCTCTTGATGCCGTTGTAGACGTTGGCGAGCCGGCCCGGCATCGAGGTGCGGGCCACGTTCATGGCGGACTGCACGGCCGCCACGCACTGGGTCTCCCCCTGGAGCACGCAGGTGCTCATGATGTTGGCGAAGCCGACGTCGTTGCCGCCCACAGTGACGCTGACCAGCGTGGTGGTCGACGAGAGCGCGGAGAGCTGACTGTTGATGACGTCCGCCGTGGTGGCGCCGGAGCAGGCGACCGAACGGTACGACGCGGGCTTGATGTTGGTGTTGTAGAGCGCCGGGTAGGCGTTCGTGCTGCGTAGACAGTTACCGCTCTCGGAGGTGTAGCTGTCGGCGCCGACGCCGGAGGCGTACGAGTCGCCGAGCGCGACGTAGCGGTCGGACGGGGCCGCCTGGGCGGGGGCGGCCAGAGACAGAGTGACCCCGACCGAGGCGGCCAGGGTCAGGGCGAGGGTGGCAAGACGGGATCTCCGCACGTCGCACTCCTGGGGGCGTGAAGTGGTGGTGAGAGATAGATATCAACAAGATCACAGGGTATGGAAGATCACCGATTTGCGGTCCGGCGCGCATAGCGACTTACGCCTACAAATCGCTGCCGGTTTCGCGGAGCGGGCTGAAGGATTCCGCCAGTGGGGGCAGATCGACGCAGATCAGGCGCGGACGGGTCGACTCAGACCGGGCGGCGGCCCGCTCAGACCGGACGGCGGCCGGCGAACCCGCACTCGACCCGGTGATACCACCGGATGTCGGTGTCGCCCTCCAGCCAGCACCAGAGCACCGCCCGGCCGTCGCGCTCACCGGGGAAGTCGAGCAGCACCGGGGCGATCCCCTTGACCGCGATCTCATGCTGGTGGAACTCGTCCACCACCACGTGCAGCCGCGCCTCCAGCGCCTTCACCTCGGCGAGCCCGCCGAGCGCGCTGACGCCGTGGTCGGCCAGGTCGACCCGCAACTCGGCCAGGTCGGCCCGCAGCCGGATCAGCTCGTCGACGCGCGGCCGCAACGTGGCCACCAGGTGACGCGCCTGGGCGAGAGTGAACACCGGGCCAGTATGCGGCACGACCGTCCAGAGGGAAGCTTCCACACGGCACACGCCGCACCTCGATGCACGTCGTGGAACGCCGGGGCCTGGGCGTCACCGCCGCAGACCGGCACCGGGTATCGGGCATGGTCGCGCTCGGGTATACAGATGGTTCCTCCCGGATCGGCCATCGGCTTGCCCGGACGCCCCTCGCCCGTCGTCGGAGGCTCACTGGCATGAGCGATCGTTCGCCCAGCTCCAGCACCCCGGCCCCGCGGTACCTGTTCCGGTACCGGGACCTGGTCGCCGACACCCTGCCCGAGCATCGCGCCGTCCTGCAGGAGCGTGGTTGGTGCTGGTGGGGCTGGTGGAAACGACCCAACGAACCCGGCCGGCTGGAGGTGTGGAGGGCGCTCGAACGCGAGACGCTGGAGGGACGTCGGGTGCCGATCGGGCTGTTCCACTCCGGGACGGGCCTCGTTCATCCCGCCATCGTCGAACGCGTGATCCTGCCGCAGCCGGACGAACTCGGGGCCTTCACCTCGCTCAGTCCGCCCGACGCCGAACGGGACGGCGTTCCACCCTACTATCGGGCGAGTCGGCACAGCCGGGGCTGGCTACGGCTGGTGGCCCTGGCCGAGGAGCCGATGGAATTCTTCGGGAGGTTCTCCTTCGCCTCCGCACCGCCGTTGCCCCATCATCCACGGAGCCAACTGGAGCGGCTGGTGGGTAAGCGGATCCTGGACGCTGACGAGCTGCGCGCGATGGACACCACCATCTGGGAGATCCGGCCGGCCCAGCCGGCTGACTCCAGCGAGCGGTTCCTGACCGCGTCGCCACGCCAGGACGGCGCGCTGTCCCCCGAGCCGATCGCCTGCCCGGGGCCGTGGCTGCTGCACGTCACCGATCCGCACTATGCGACGGGGCGGTTTCGGTCGGAGCATCAGTGGCGGCTGGAGACCGAGGACGGCGCTACCCGCCCGACCATGGTCGACGCGATCTCCGATGCCCTGGCTCGTGACCAGCGGTCGGTCGGAGCGGTCCTCGTCACAGGCGATCTCACCTATGTCGCCCACCGCGACGAGTTCGCGGCGGCGCGGGCTGGCCTCTTCAAGCTCACCAATGGGCTGCTCGGGCTGGGCATGGAGCACCTCGTCGTCATACCCGGCAATCACGACATCGCCTGGACCCGCGGTGACTCGTACGAATATGGAGCACCGGTCGAGGTGGCTCCGGCGGCGGCAACGGCCAACTACCGGGAGTTCTTTCGAGCGCTCTACGGATACCCGGCCTCGCCCCACCTCTCGATGGCTCGCCGTTTCATCTTCCCTGGCGGCAACCTTGTCGACATCGCCGCGGTCAACTCCAGCTCACTGGAACAGGGGCAGTCGTTCCTGGCGGGCATGGGCCGGGTGCAGGAGTCCGCGTACCGCGAGGTGACCAGCGCGCTCGCCTGGTCGAACCCTGGATCAGCCCTGCGCGTGCTCGCGCTGCATCATCATCTCGCGCTGACCGAGGACCTCGAATCGCCCGACGAGTACGCGACCGGTTTCGGGATCGCCATCGACGCACCCAGGATCCAGCGCCTGGCCGCCCGTGACGGGGTGCACCTCGCGGTGCACGGGCACAAACACCGCGCGTTCGTCTGGCGTACCGAGGCGTACCATCTCCCCGAATACAGCAACGAACGCTGGGACCTGGGACGCTTCAACATCGTCGGTGGTGGGAGCAGCGGCTCGAGATCGTCAGACGGGCGGCGTAACTTCTTCAACCTGATCCGGATGGCGGGTCCCGTCGTGGAGTTGGAAATGTACCGGAGTCAACAGCAGGGCTCATTCGAGCGCTTCATGACCTGGCGGGCCCCGCTGGTAACCGGGGCAGACGGCCGACTCGAGATTGCTCCCTGGAAGGTCGTTTCCCCATGACCACCAGGCGCCAGGTCGTGCACGCCCTCATCCTCGACATGGACAACACGCTGTACGACTGGGTGGCGTACTTTGTGCCCGCAGTGCGGGCGATGGTGGCCGTGGCCGCCGAGATCCTCGACGTGTCCGAGGACGAGTTGCGGAGCGACCTCCAGGCCGTGCACCGCAACCACGGCAATACCGAGCACCCCTTCGCGCTGCTCGAGACCTCGGCCGTCGAGCGACGCCTGCCCGGGATGAGCCAACGAGCACGACACGAGCACCTGCTTCCGGCCTTCGCCGCCTTCAACGAGGTCCGGCGACGCCACCTCCACCTCTACCCGGACGTGGAAAGCACGCTCCAGACCATCAAGGCCACAGGTTGTCACGTTGTGGGGCACACCGAGGCCAAGGACGTGAACATCAGCAGTCGAGCGAGGTCGCTCGGGTTGGACGCGATGTTGGAGGCGATCTACGCGCCCCGGTTCGTCGGGCCGCCTCACCCTTTGGGCGCCGATCGACGGTCTGTTCCGGCCGCAATCGAGGTTCGGGTACTGCCACCGACGGCACGCAAGCCCAATCCGGAGATCGCCCGTCAGATCGCCGAGCAGCTGGGCGTTCCAGCCGCCCACTGTCTGTACGTGGGCGACAGCTTGAGCAAGGACGTGGCAATGGCCAAGCGAGCGGGGATGCTCGCCGCCTGGGCCCGCTACGGCACCCACCACGATTCCGACCTCTGGCGCGGCTTGGTCGCGCTGTCCCATTGGGACCCCGCAGCCGTCACCGCAGCAGAAGCCAAGAGCGATGATCCGCCGCAATACGAGCCGGACGTAACGCTTGACGCATTTCACGAGTTACGCGAGCACTACACATTCCGTGCAGCATCGCAACCGAGGCGGCCTCAAGTGATATCGGCCTGCTTGCCGTCAGGGCCGGCCGATTGACCCGCTCCGACAGAGGGGTGACCCGTTGCGGGCGACCATCCGTTCCGCCGGTTCAGGTCGCCGATGTTGCTCCGGAACTCACTCAGCCACTCGCCGGTCTCCGCCTCGACCAACTCGGCCGTCCGCAGCACGAGCACGCGGATCAGTTCCTCGCGCCGCCGTAGCACCGCTTCCTCAGTGGCTGAGGTGCGCAGTTCCGTGGTCACCCAGTCCAGCCGGAACTCGGTGAGCGCCCGCTGAAGCGCCTGCGCGGTAGCGATGTCGCGCATCCAGGCCGAGGACAGGCCGAAGAAGTGATCGAAGGCCAGACAGCCACCGGCCATGGCGAGCAGGACATATCCCCAGCTGGCGCCGCTCCCAGCGCTCGCCGCGCTAACCAGGGGTACGACTCCGCCGGCGATCCCCAGCAGGATGGCGCAGCCGCGCAGCAGGCGGGAAATCGTGCGGCGCACCGCCTTGTCGCGCAGGTACCAGGCAACCGCGTCCTCGGCCTGCCCCTCCGCCCACCCACGCAAGCGATCCAGGACGGCCTCAGGCGGTTGGTCCGCCGCCAAGACGGGGAATGGGCGGATGATCATGTCCCGCCGCGGGACTCGACGGCTTGACCTGTCGAGTCGGCCATTGCTCGTTAGCACGAGCCGTCCGATCCCAGCGCACGGCGAGGGCCGTATCCGGGTGGCGGGTCGAGGTTCGGCAGATGCTGTCGCCCCATACGCACAGCCTGCGTCATCGCGTTCCAACACTCAAGGATCAGACGTCTCGATGTGCTTGCCGAGTGAGGGGACGGGTTACCAGACTCGAATCGATGGCAGGCACCCGCCTGTCAGGGTTGGACGCGTTCCGCCTCCTGCACGAAGGTATCGCTCCGCCGGGCCCCCATCCGGTCCAGTTCGTCCAGCACCGCACCCACCCCGTCCGCACCCACCAGCACTGTGACGCGCAGCCGGGCCGACAACGGCTGGTCCTGCCAGTAGCCGCGCGGCAGCAGGCTCGCCTGTGGCGTCGTCGTCGCCACGGCGGCGTCGCTGACGATGACCGAGATCGCGCCCGCGCGCAGCAGCGCGTCGCGCAGGTCGGCGCTGTTCGCGGCCGGGTCCGGTTCCAGCAGCGCGGTGACCACCCGTACCCGCTGACCGGGTGGCACGGACGGTTCGCCGGCCGGCGCCGCCGCGCTACGGCGCCGGGGCGCGCCCGGCGCGGTCAGGCTGGTCACGCCACCAAGGTGGTACGCGTCGGCGCCCTGCTGCGCCTGGTCCAGGCGTTCCTGATCGGCCGGCGGCACACGCAGGCCGATGAGCGCCTGCACCCCGGCGGCGATCAGCCAGGTCAGGACGAACGAGAACGCGACCACGCTCACCACGCCGACGAGCTGGCGCCACAGCAGGCCGCCTCCGCCGCCGAGGAACAGCCCGTCGGCGCCGAGCGGGTTGACCCCGCGGTTGCCGAACAGGCCGAGCAGGAGCGTGCCGAGCATGCCGCCGACGAAGTGCACGGCGAGCACGTCGAGCGCGTCGTCGAGGCGTAGCAGGTACTTCAGCTTCAGCGCGAAGTGGCAGACCAGGCCGGCCAGCGCGCCGATCGCGACGGCCGAGGCCGCGTTGACGTACCCGGCGGTCGGGGTGACCGTCGCCAGGCCCGCCACCGCGCCGGAGACCGCGCCCACGACGGTGCTGTGTCCGTCGGTGACGCGTTCCAGCGCCAGCCAGACGAGCATCGCCGCGGCGGCGGCCAGGTGCGTGTTGAGGACGGCCTGGGCGGCGAGACCGTTGGCCTGGAGGCCGTCGCCGCCGTTGAAGCCGAACCAGCCGAACCAGAGGATGCCGGCGCCGACGATGGTCAGCGGGATCGAGTTCGGTGGTGCGGCGGTGTGCGGCCAGTCCCGGCGTCGGCCGACGACGAGCAGGACGGCGAGGACGGCGGCGCCGGCGCTGGCGTGCACGACCAGCCCGCCGGCCCAGTCCTGGGTGCCGAACTTCGCCAGCCACCCGCCGGGGTGCCAGAGCCAGTGCGCGATCGGCGCGTAGACCACTATCGACCAGACCGCGAGGAACAGCACCCAGCCGCCGAAGCGCAGCCGGCCCGCGGTGGCGCCGGCGACGAGCGCGGGTGTGATCACCGCGAACATCATCTGAAACAGCACGAACGCCAGCGTCGGGATGGTGATCCGACCGTCGACCACGTGCAGGTTGGGTGCGGGCGGCACCTTCAGGTCGGTGAGCCCGAACAGTTCCAGGTTGCCGAACAGCCCGCTGCCGGCGTCGTCGCCGAAGGCGATCGTGTAGCCGACGAGCACCCAGGTCAGGCTGACCACGCCGAGCGCGATCATGTTCTGCTGCAGCATCGCCAGCACGTTGCGGGTGCGGACCATGCCGCCGTAGAACGCGGCGAGCCCCGGCGTCATGAACAGGACGAGGCCGGCGCAGACGAGCACCCAGGCGGTGTCACCCGCGTTCGGAGCGGACACGGTTTCCCTCCTTCTATCGCAGGTTGACGGAGTCGCGGACGGTGTGCAGCACGGTGTCCTTCACCCGTTCGTGGTTCGGTACCGGCGCGAAGTGCCGGTCCGGCAGCAGCAACAGCCAGGTCGCGATGTTGAACGGCCCGGTCAGCACCGGGATGCCGAGCGGCGTGAGCATGGTGGTCAGCGCCATCTGCACGAACAGCGTCAGCGCGATGCCGAACAGCGTGTAGACGGTCACCAGCGCGCCGGGGCGGTTCGCGACAGCGCCCACCACGATCGCGGTCAGGACCGCGTTGAAGGCGAACAGCCCCTTGTCCAGGGACGCGCCGTCGGCGCCGAACCAGAGCGCCAGCAGTGTCGCGCCGACGGCGCCGATCACCGCGAACAGCGCCGACCACCGGGAGTTGATCAGCAGGGCGACGAGGATGAGCAGGCCGGTGACCCAGCTCTCGATCAGGTAGACCTGGGACACGCCCTTGAAGAAGACGGGGATGAGGCCCCAGTCGAACGTGCCGCCGGTCAGCGATCCCTCACCGGGGAACTTCGGCGTCAGCTTGGTGAGCACTGTGAACCTGTCGAACTGGTACGCCGCCATCAGCAGGAACCAGGTCGTGAGCACGAACGGGAACGTGTAGGCGGTCAGGTTCCAGCGTTTGAAGACGGCGTTGAGGGCGAGCGTGACCACCACCGTGCCGATCGCGCCGAGCACGAGGTAGAGCCACATCAGCGGGCGCTGGTCGAGGAACGTGGGTACCGCGAGCCCGGTCAGCAGCGGGCTGAAGCCGAACAGGCCCTTGCGCCAGCTGGACATGTCGACCCGTAGCGCCAGCGCGGTCGCGGTGCCCACGACCAGGCCGAGCACACCGCCGCCGAACACGCGGGGCGTCCCGTTCTCGAACGCGCCCCAGGCGAGCGCGATCAGGATGAGCAGGCCGCTGAGCGGGTTGTTCTGGAGCACCACCTGCGCGGTGCCGCGCAGGCCGGCGTCGACGAACCGGACCATCGGGTTCCGGTCGGCCAGGTGGCGCCAGCCTCGTCCGATGTCGGCCATGTCGCTGCCCTCCTCGCCTCAACGCCAGCTGAAGACCGGCGGGAAGGTGCAGCCGGTCACCTCTTCGCGGGCGGCAGTGCAGAACGCGCGTACCGCGGCGCGGACCGGTTCGGTCTCCTGACCGAGCACCTTGAACACCAGGCCGGCGTCGTTCGGCAGCCGGCTGACCGCGGTGGCCAGCGGTGTCTGCTCGTCCCACACCGGTGTCGCGGTCCGCTCGAAGACCCGGGCCGCCCGGTCCGGGTCGGTGAGCAGCACGACGTTGCCGAAGACGTGGAAACGGTCCATCATCCCGATCCGCGACACCGGGAAGCGGCCGGGCGTGATGACGAACTTCTCGACGAACAGCGGCCGTCCGTCGGGCCGCTGCGCCCGCAGGGTGGTGGAGAACAGGTCGTACGCGAAGATCTCGCCGTCGCGGTAGTACTTGCGGCCGGGCTGGAGCACCTCGGCGTACAGCATGGTGGCGGTCTCCGGCAGCCGGGCCACGGTGTCGGAGACGAACCGGCTGCGCCGGAACGGGATCACCGGCTCGGGCAGGAACTCCAGGTAGGCGTCCTCGGCCAGGGTGAAGCTCTGGGCCTGGGTGCCGTAGTTGGCGTCCATCTCCTGGATCTTGGTGGCGGCCTGGGTGACCAGGTGCGCCTGCGCGCCCGGCCCCAGGTCGACGTCCATCCGCAGCCGGTCGCCCTGGAGCACGCCGCCGGAGGTGGTGAGGATCATGACGCAGGGCAGGCCCGGCATCTCCTCGTCCCAGTACAGCGCCCGCTGCACCAGCAGCGGGGACTGCCGGAAGACGTCGCGCATGATGGTCCGGTCCTCGCGCCGTTCGAACCCCAGCCGGAGGATGCCCACCTTGCCGTTCGCGGCAGCCGGCAGCTGCGCCGGCTGATCCTGGTACGGCGCGAGTTCCCGGACGGAGTCCAGAGTGGTCATGCGAGGACTTCGGCGTCGAAGAGCGCGTTGCGGCGGACCAGGTCCACCAGGTCGTCGATGCCCTCGCCGGTCTTGCAGTTGGTGAAGACGAACGGCTTGCCGCCGCGCATCAGCTCGGCGTCGCGGGCCATCACGTCCAGGTCGGCGTCGACGTACGGGGCCAGGTCGGTCTTGTTGATCACGAGGATGTCGGACTTGGAGATACCGGGGCCGTTCTTGCGCGGGATCTTGTCGCCGGCCGCCACGTCGATCACGTAGATGAAGTAGTCGACCAGCGCGGGGCTGAAGGTGAGCGTGAGGTTGTCGCCGCCGCTCTCGATGAGCACGACGTCGCTGTCCGGGAACCGCGCCTCCATGTCCTCGACCGCGGCGAGGTTCATGCTGGGGTCCTCGCGAACAGCGGTGTGCGGGCAGGCGCCGGTCTCCACGCCGACGATACGTTCCTCCACCAGCACGCCGGTCAGGGCGCGGCGGACGTGCTTGGCGTCCTCGGTGGTGACCACGTCGTTGGTGATGACCAGGATGCGCAGGCCCTGTTCGACCAGGCGGGGCACGACGGCCTCGATGATGGCCGTCTTGCCGCTGCCCACCGGGCCGCCGACGCCGATCCGACTCGCTGATTTCATTTCCGAAAGCCCTTCAGGTGGGTGAGCGCTCAGCTCATGAACATCCGTACGTGTGCGTGCTGGTGCGCGCCGGCCAGCACGTCGAGGTGCGGTGCGAAGCTCTGCATGTCGTCGAGCCCGGCGGTGTGCACCTCCTCGTAGTCCTCGCCGACCCGCTCGTTGACCGCGAAGAGGATCGACTGGGTGTCGAGGTGGTCCACCCGCATGAGCCGGACCGCCGCGCCGAGCACCATGGAGGCCGCGCCGTACTGGTGGGCGGCGAACGCGTCCGCCTCGCCCACGCCGAGTTCGGCGAAGAGCACGCCGAGCGCGACCGGGTAGGTGACCGGGACGCCGCCGCCGTCCTCCGCGACGCGCTTGCGCAGCAGGGACTCCCCCACCACCCGTTCGGCGGCCTCGGCCAGCTTGCGCCCCATGCGGACGGTCATCGTCCGCGTCTCCTCGTTGATCTTGCGCAGGTGTACGGCCTCGTCGGCCGCCCGGATCCGGTCGAGGTCGCCGGCGCGGGCGGCGCGGTGCGCCACGAGCAGCGCCACCCCGTCGCCGGTGGCGGCGGCGCGCGTGACGGTACGCACGAACTCCTGCAACGTGGTCCGGTCGTGCACCGCCCCCTGCTCGACCGCCGTCTCCAGCCCGTTGGAGAAGGAGAAGGCGCCGACCGGGAAGACCGAGTCGCCGAACTGGAGCAGTTTCAGTGCCTCGGTCACCGTGGACACCCCGGCCCCTCAGTTCAGGTCGGCGGGCAGATGCGTGTGCGGGGTCGAGTCGGCCCCGCCGAACAGCCGCCGCGACTCGTGCGGGGCCAGGTACGCGATGATCTCGGTGCCGGGCATGAACTCGTGGGTGAGACCGGTGAACGCGTGGGTCCGCATCACCGAGTCCATGACCTTGCGGTCCACAGTCAGCGGGACGTACATCTTGGTGCCCTTCACCACCGCCGGCCAGTGCTGGTTGCCGATCGCGTGGCCCAGTTCGACGGCCGAGCGGATCACCATGTCCAGCGACTCCCCGTGCAGCGTGTCGAGGTGCACGACCATCACCTCGCCGAGCGCGATCCGGGCCACCACCGCGGTCGCGGTGGCGTCGTCCCAGGCCAGCACATCGCCGTCGCGCAGCCGTACGCCGCGGGCCAGGGACAGCGCCAGTTCGGTGCCGAGGCTTGTGGTCCGGCGCAGCCGGCTCTTCTGGGCGTCCCACTGGTCGAGGACCAGGTCGTCGACCTTGGCCTCCCGGAGCCGCTCGGTCCAGGCCGGCTCGTTCACGTTGCCGAGTACCGTTTCGACGAGCATGTGTTCTCCTTTCACGCGACCCCGCCACCGGCCCGGCCGGGGGCGGGCGCCGTGCCGGGTCAGCTGAAGAAGTAGAGCTGGCTGAGGGGGAGGTTCTTGGCCGCCGGCACTGTCGCGTGCACGCCGTCCATCTTCACGGCGAAGGTCTCCGGGTCGACTTCGAGCTTCGGCGTACGGTCGTTGCGCACCATGTCGCGCTTGGTCAGGTTGCGGCAGCCGTAGACCGGCATGACCTGCCGTTGCAGACCGAGCTGTTCGGCCACCCCCGACTCGTGCGCAGCCCGGGACACGAACGTCACGCAGTTCTTGGCGACCTGGGAGCCGGTGGCGCCGAACATGGGCCGGTAGTAGACCGGCTGCGGGGTGGGCAGCGACGCGTTCGGGTCGCCCATGATCGACCAGGCGATCATGCCGCCCTTGAGCACCATCTTCGGCTTCGTGCCGAAGAACGCGGGCTCCCAGAGCACCAGGTCGGCGAGCTTGCCGGGACTGACCGAGCCGATGACGTGCGAGACGCCCTGGGTGATCGCCGGGTTGATGGTCATCTTGGCGACGTAGCGCAGGACGCGGAAGTTGTCGTTGGCGTCGGAGTCCTCGGCCAGCTTGCCGCGGACGTTCTTCATCTGCCCGGCGAGCTGGACGGTGCGCAGCCAGGTCTCGCCCACCCGGCCCATGGCCTGCGAGTCGCTCTGCATCATCGAGATGACGCCCTCGTCGAGGAGCACGTCCTCGGCGGCGATCGTCTCGGTGCGGATCCGGCTCTCCACGAAGGCGACGTCCGAGGGCACCTTCGGGTTGAAGTTGTGGCAGACCATGATCATGTCGTACAGCTCGGACTGGCTGTTGATGCCGTACGGCACCGTCGGCGTGGTCGATGCGGGCAGCACGTTCATCTGGCCGGCGACCTTGATGATGTCCGGCGCGTGCCCGCCGCCGGCACCCTCGGTGTGGAAGGTGTGGATGGTCCGGCCCTCGAAGGCGGCGATGCTGTCCTCGATGTAGCCGCTCTCGTTGAGCGTGTCGGTGTGGATGCTGATCTGGACGTCGTACTCGTCGGCGACGGCCAGGCAGGACCGGATCACCGCGGGCGGCGCACCCCAGTCCTCGTGGATCTTGAAGCTGGGCACCCCGGCCATGATCTGCTCGACGAGCGGCGCCCGGCCACTGCTGTTGCCCTTGCCCAGCAGGCCGATGTTGATCGGCAGGTTCTCGAACGACCGCATCATGTTGTGGATGTTCCAGGGACCGGGCGTGATGGTGACGCCGTTGGTGCTGTCGGTGGGCCCGGTGCCGCCGCCCCAGAGGGTGGTGACGCCGTTGCTGAGCGCGGCGTACACCTGCTGCGGGGTGACCAGGTGGACGTGCGCGTCGATGCCGCCGGCGGTCAGGATCAGGTGCTCACCGGAGATCGCGTCGGTGCCCGGACCGGTCACCAGGCCCGGGGTCACCCGTCCATGATGTTGGGGTTGCCGGCCTTGCCGATCCCGGCGATCCTGCCGTCCTTGATCCCCACGTCCGCCTTGACCACGCCGAGCAGCGCGTCCACGACTGTCACGTTGGTGATCACCAGGTCCACCACGCCCTCGGCGCTCGTGGCCTGGCTGGCACTGCCCATGCCGTCGCGCAGGGTCTTGCCACCGCCGTACATGACCTCGTCGCCGAGGACCCGCAGGTCCTTCTCGATCTCGATGTAGAGGTCGGTGTCACCCAGACGGATCTGGTCGCCCGTGGTCGGGCCGTACATTCCGGCATATTCCTGCCGTGAGATCTGACTCATGCGTTGTCGCTCCAGCTCTGGCACGTCGAAGGATTGCCGGGCTACCTGTCGCCCTTGCCGCTCTTGTCCTGGCCCTTGCCCTGGCCCTTGCTCTGGCCCTTGCCCTGGTCCTGCTGCTGCGACGTGGTCTTGAAGCCGCGCGTCTGGGCCTGGTGGAGCGCCTCGGCCCGGTCCGGCCGGTAGCCGGGGATCGGCCCGTCGCCGGTCCAGCCCTGGACCAGGCCGTTGAAGCCGTACACCCGCTGGGAGCCGCCGTACGGGACGAGCTGGACGGTCTTGCGGTCGCCGGGCTCGAACCGGATCGAGGTCGTGGCCGGGATGTTCAACCGCTTGCCGAACGCCGACGGACGGTCGAACTCCAGGAAGCGGTTGGCCTCGAAGAAGTGGAAGTGGGAGCCGACCTGGATGGGCCGGTCACCGGTGTTGTGCACGACCACCTCGGTCACCGGCCGCCCGGCGTTGAGTTCCAGAGGTTGGTCGCTGAGCTTGTAGCCGCCGATGGGCCGAAGGTGCTTGGAGTTCGGTCCCGGGTGTTGCTTCGCCATGTCGCCCCCGCTCTGCCGGAGACCGTGGCCTCCGGTCGCTGCTCTACTGGATGGGTGAGTGGACGGTGATCAGCCGTGACCCGTCGGTGAAGACCGCCTCGACCTGGAGCATCGGGATCATGTCCGCCACGCCGGGGATCACGTCGTCGGCCGTGAGCACGTGGCTCGCGTCGTTCATGACCTCCTCGACGGTCTTGCCCTCGCGCGCGCCTTCGAGCGCCGCGGCGCAGATGACCGCCACCGCCTCGGGGTGGTTGAGCTTGACCCCGCGCGCCTTGCGGGCGTTTGCCACCATCGCCAACGAGTGGATCGTCAGCTTGTCGAATTCCTTCGGCGTGAGATGCACTTCGCGATCCCTTCGTCCGCACCTTATGTACGGTTTCAGCTATTCCGTCACGGTAAGAGCGCTTTGGTCCGCCCGCAGCCCGTTCAGGGAGATTTCAGGAACCGGTGTGGGCCCGCTCGCGCCGGTGGTAGTCGGCGACCCACATCTGCTGGATCTGCTCCAGCGTCCGGCCCTTGGTCTCCGGCAGGTAGCGCCGGACGAACAGGAAGCCGAGCACGCACAGCCCGGCGAAGAGCGCGAACACGCCCGACCGGCCCAGCGCGTCGAGCAGGCTCAGGAAGAACTGCGTGATCAGGTACTCGGTGCCCCAGTGGGTCGCGGACGCGATCGCCACGCACCGGCCGCGGATCGGACCGGGATAGATCTCGTTGATCACGGTCCACGCGCCCGGCCCGATCGACACCGCGTAGAACGCGACGAAGAAGACCACGCCGACCAGCAGGAACAGGCCCGAGGTGGTGATCCGGCCGTCGCCGCGCCCGGTGCCCGCGCCCAGGAAGCTGACGCTCACCACGGCGAGCGAGACCGCCATCCCGGCCAGGCCGACCAGCAGCAGCGGCCGGCGGCCGACGCGGTCGAGCAGGCCCACCGCGACGAGCGCGAACGCCGCGTCCACCGCGCCGATCGCCCAGGTGGTCGCGGAGAGCTGCGCCTCCGGGGTACGGAATCCGGCCGCCGAGAAGATCGAGTCGGCGTAGTAGATGATGCCGTTGATCCCTGTCGTCTGCTGGAACAGCGCCAGCCCGACGCCGAGCGCGAGCGGACGCCGCCACTGCGGTGACAGCAGCTCCCGCCAGCTCGCCGTGCGGCCGTGCAGACTCTTCTCGATCTCGCCGAGGCGCTGCTCCACCCGCTGCTCGGGAACGGTCCGGCACAGCGACTCCCGGGCGCGGCGCCGGTCGCCCCGCTTGAGATACCAGACCGCCGAGTCCGGCACCACCACTGTCACCAGGATCAGCGCCACGCCCAGCACGACCGCCGCGCCGAGCAGGTAGCGCCACGACTCGCCGCCGGTGAACAGCTCGTCCGCCAGGTAGCCGATGAAGATCGCGAAGGTGGTCGAGAACTGGTAGACCGCGAGCAGGCCGCCGCGGATCCGTTCCGGCGCCGCCTCGGCCGCGAACATCGGCCCGGCGACCGAGGCCACGCCGATGCCCACGCCGAGCAGCAGCCGCGCGCCGAGCAGGGCGCCGATGGTCGGCGCCGCGGCCTGCACGATCGTGCCGACGACGTACGCCCCGGCGGCGACCCACAGCGCGCCCCGCCGACCGATCCGGTCGGCGAGGTGACCACCGGCGAGCGCGCCGGCCAGCGCGCCGAGCGTCACCCAGCTCGCCGCCACCTCCACCTCGAAGGTGTCCACGTCGAACGTGTGCCGGATGTCGTGCAGGGCGCCGCTGATGACGCCCTGGTTGTAGCCGAAGAACGCGCCGGACAGGACGACGATCGACACGATCGCCACGAGGTTGTGGCGGGGCGGCCGGCCGGCCGCGCGTCCGCTCGCCGCCATGTCACCCCGTCCGCCGGCGACCGCCCACCGAAACGGCCGAACACCTACATATGCGACATATAGTAGGTTCGCCGCAGCGGTCCGACAGCGAAACGATGACGCTGCCGGGGTCGCTCCTGCACACGGACGGGGGAAGGGTGAACCGGTCGGCGCCGTACGGCCCCGCGGACTCCTACCGCGAGTTCCGGCACCCGCTCGCAGCACTCGTGCTCGCCGTCGTCACCGCCGGCGCGCTGGACGCCTTCGCGTTCCTGCGGTACGGCGCGTTCGTCGCCAACCAGTCCGGCAACGCCATCTTCCTCGGCATGGGACCGGCCGGCGGGCACCCCACGTGGCCGGTCTCGGCGGCCTCGATCGTCGCGTTCGCCACCGCCGCCGGGCTGGTGAATCTGCTCCGCCGCCGAACCCGGCCGGCGGTGGCGCCGCTCGTCGACATCGCGGTCACCGAGGCCGCCATGATCGTCTGGGCGGTGCTCAACCTGGTGCTCGCGTACGGCCGGCACGGCACGGCGTCCCGGGTGCTGCTCGCCGCCGCGGGCGCGGTAGCCATGGGCAGCCTCACCACCCTGGCGAGCCGGACCGCGGGCATCGCGACGCCGATCACGTACCAGTCGGACACCACGACGAAGACCGGTGAGCGGGCCGCCCGCTGGCTGCTCGGCCCCACCGCCGGCCGGGGCCGGGCCCGGCGGGGCACCCTGCTCGGACTGCTCGCCCTGGTCAGCTACAGCGTCGGCGGCGCGGTCGGCACACTCGCCCAGCACCGGCCCCGCTGGGTGCCGCTGTGGGGGACGCTCGCGCTGGCCGTACTGATCCTGCTGCTGCGCCGGCACCGGCGACCAGGACCGGCGTCGCGGCCCGGCTGAGCGTCAGTCCGCCTGGGCGTCAGTCGGCCTGGGCGTCAGTCGGCCTGGGCGGCGAGTTCCCGCGCCCGGTCCCGGGCCGCCTCCAGCGCCGCCAGCATGGCCGCGCGTACGCCGTGGTTCTCCAGCTCACGGATCGCCGAGATGGTGGTGCCCGCGGGCGAGGTGACCGCCTCGCGCAGCTTCACCGGGTGCTCGCCGGAATCGCGCAGCATCACCGCCGAGCCGATCGCGGTCTGCACGATCAGCTCGTGCGCCACCTGGCGCGGCAGGCCGAGCAGGATGCCCGCGTCGATCATCGCCTCGACCAGGAGGTAGAAGTAGGCCGGGCCGGAGCCGGACAGCGCGGTGACCGCGTCCTGCTGCGACTCGGGCACCCGGACGGTGGCGCCGAGCGGGGAGAACATCTCCTCGGCCAGCGCCAGATGCTCGCCGGTGGCGTACGCGCCCGCCGAAATGGCGCTCATCGCCTCGTCGACGAGCGCCGGGGTGTTCGTCATGACCCGGACCACAGGGGTGCCCTCGGGCAGCCGGCGGTTGAAGAAGGCGGTCGGCAGGCCGGCGCAGAGCGAGATGACCAGCTTGTCGGCCGGCACCTTCGGGCCGATCTCGTCCAGCAGCGCGGCGGCGTCCTGCGGCTTGACCGACACGGCCAGCACCTCGGCCTCGGTCACGGCGGTGAGGTTGTCCACCACCCGTACGCCGTAACGGTCGGCCAGCTCCCGCGCCCGCGCCGGCCGCCGCGCGGTGGCGAGCAGCCGCTCCACCGGCCAGCCGGAACGCAGCAGCCCGGAGAGCATCAGCTCACCGATCTTGCCGGCGCCGATCACCGCGACCGTGTGCACCTCGCGTGCCATCAGCCGTACCCCTTCCCGGGTCACGTGGGCACGGCGTGGCGGGCCGGGTCACCGGCCCGCCACGCCGTGCGCCGTCGATCAGCTGCCGAAGAAGACCTCGGCCTCGGCGTACCGCTCCAGCGGCACGGTCTTCAGCTCGCGGGTGGCGTCGGCGAGCGGGACGCGGACGATGTCCGTGCTCTGCATCGCGACCATCTTGCCCCAGTCGCCCTCGTGCACGGCGTCGATCGCGTGCAGGCCGAGCCGGGTGGCCAGCACCCGGTCGAACGCGGTCGGCGTGCCACCGCGCTGGATGTGGCCGAGCACCACGGTGCGGGCCTCCTTGCCGGTCTTCGCCTCCAGCTGCTCGGCCAGCCACTGGCCGATGCCGCCGAGACGGACGTGACCGAACGCGTCCAGCTCCTGGTTGTGCAGCACCATCTGGCCGTCGAGCGGCTGGGCGCCCTCGGCGACCACGACGATCGGGGCGTACTGGTGCTGGAAGCGCTTCTCGACGTAGCCGGCGACCTGCTCGACGTCGAACTGCCGCTCCGGCAGCAGGATCACGTTGGCGCCACCGGCGAGACCGGCGTGCAGGGCGATCCAGCCGGCGTGCCGGCCCATGACCTCGACCACGAGCGTGCGGTGGTGGCTCTCCGCCGTGGTGTGCAGCCGGTCGATCGCCTCCATGGCGATGTTGACGGCGGTGTCGAAGCCGAACGTGTAGTCGGTCGCACCGAGGTCGTTGTCGATCGTCTTCGGCACGCCGATGACGTTGACGCCCAGCTCGTGCAGCTTGGTCGCGACGCCGAGCGTGTCCTCGCCGCCGATCGCGATCAGCGCGTCCACGCCCTGGGCGGCGAGGTTGTCCTTGATCCGCTCCACGCCGTTCTCGATCTTGAACGGGTTGGTGCGGGACGAGCCGAGGATGGTGCCGCCACGGGGCAGGATGCCGCGCACCTCGGCGATGCCGAGCGGCTTGGTCAGGCCCTCGAGCGGGCCCTTCCAGCCGTCGCGGAAGCCCACGAACTCGTGACCGTAGGTGGCGACGCCCTTGCGGACCACCGCCCGAATCACCGCGTTGAGACCTGGGCAGTCGCCGCCGCCGGTGAGCACGCCGATACGCATGATCTGCTCATCCTCCTGGAGCATCAGGTGAAGCCCGGATAAGCCCCAGGATATGTGTCAGATCAGACCATCGGCGCCGTTGCCGGCCCGGGGCGGGCCGTCACTGCGCACTGTAGTCGGCGCAGGTGTACGCCGGCACCGCACCCCGGGCCGTTCCGGACGGCGGACGGGCTACCCGTCAGTAGCCGACCTCGTGGTTCTCCCCCGCCTTCGGCGGCTTGCCGGTCACCGCCGCCTTGGCGAAGCCGAGCAGGTTGACCACGGTGCTGCCGGGCGAGTCCCAGTACTCCGCCGACCCGGCGTGCACCTTGATCAAGGTGATCCCGGGCGTGTCCAGCCCGTCCGGGAACCACGCCTTCAGCAGCGGGCTCCACAGCTCCTTCGCCCGGCCGGCGTCCCACTCCTCGGTGGCGGTGCCGGCCACCGACACCCAGGCGTGGTGACGCTGGTCGGAGAAACCGACGTTCACCTGCGGGTTCACCCGGATCTGCCGGACCTTCGCCGAGTCGGCGTACGCGAAGAACCACAGGTCGCCCTCGAAGTCCGCCTCCTGCAACCCCATCGGACGGCTGACCAGACGCCCGTCCACGCCGGTGGTGGTGAGCAGGCAGATCCGGGCGTCCCGGATCAGCTCGGTGACCCGGCGGCGGGCGTCCGCGGCGTTGGTCGGCTCATTGCTCATGGGGCACTCCTGTCTCGGATCGGCGCAGATGCCGCTCCGGTGCCCTGGGCGGAACCGGTCAAACCTCCCGCGCCGTCATCGCCCGCCACCGCGCCAGGTTGTGCCGGGCGTCGACCAGCGCGTCGTGCCGGTCGGCCTCGGCGTCCGGCAGCCGGGGGCGCCCCCGGTCGTCCCAGAGCTGACGCAGCTCCTTGGTGAAGCGGGGGATCTCCCGCGGCAACGCCGGCATCGCGCCCCAGAGCTGGGCCAGCACGACGTGGTCGTAGGCGGCGTACCAGGCCCACAGCTCCAGCTGCTCGCCCGGCCGGTCCCGCACCGGCTCCAGCAGGAACTCGTGCAGGTCGTCGCGGATGCGCGCGCGGGAGCGCCAGGCCCGGTCGGCCGGCGACGGGAGCTTGTCCAGCACGTTGCGCCGCACCCAGGGCACCGCCCGGGAGTCGTCGAACTCGGTGGAGACCGCGTAGAACTCGCGGCCGTACTCGTCGACGACGCCGATCGACACCAGGTCGACGATGCGGCCGTCCTCGATGAATTCGCAGTCGTAGAAATAGCGGTAGACCATCGCCCCCATCCTCACCCATCACCGGCACGCGCCGGTCGCCGGGGCGTCCGCCGAGGTCGGCGGGCGTGCCGTCGGCGGCCGGGCATGGTCACGGAAGTGTTTCCGGGGGTGTACAGCACGCGACGAGAGCGTCATGATCTGATGTGTACCGCCGTCGGGCGCCGAACCGGTTGAGCTGCCTCGTACCGGGACTGACAGCTTCACCCGGTGTGCGAGTCGTGACTTCTGACCGGGGAGGGGTTGAGCCGTGGAGTCTCGCCTGCCGGAGCCGGGTGACGCGCTCACGGGTGTGGAGATGTTCGCCGGGCTTGAGCCGGAGGTGCGGCAGCGTGTCATCGCCGCGGCCGTACCGCGCACCTACCGCAAGGGCCAGCTGCTCTTCGTCGAGAACGACCCCGGCGAGTCGCTGATCGTGCTGCGCCGCGGCGCGGTGGCGGTGTTCCGCACCGCCCCGACCGGCGAGCGCGCGGTGCTGTCGGTGATCCGACCCCCGGACGTGCTCGGCGAGGTGTCCCTGTTGGACGCCTCCACCCGCTCGGCGTCGGCCGAGGCGATCGAGGACTGCGCCGCGCTCGCGCTGTCGCGGCCCGCGTTCATGGAGCTGGTGCACTCCAACCCGCGCATCCTGGACGCGGTGATGCGCTCGCTGGGCCAGCTGATCCGCCGGCTCACCGAGCAGAACGCCGACCACGTCTTCCTCGACCTGCCCGGCCGGGTGGCCAAGACGCTGGTCCGGCTGGCCGGCGAGAGCCAGGCCCCGATGATCACGATCGAGCTGAACCAGAGCCAGCTCGCCGAGATGGCCGGCGGTTCCCGGCAGAGCGTCAACCAGGCCATCGGCTCGTTCGCCAGCCGGGGCTGGCTGCGGACCGAGGGACGCCGCATCGTGGTCACCGACGTGGCGGCGCTGCGCCGCCGGGCCGGCATGAACGACCGCTGACACGACGACGGCGGGGGCCGGCGGTCGTCCCGCCGGCCCCCGCCGCGTTCGTCGTACGCCCGTTAGTCGTACGCCCGGTCAGTCGTTCGTGGTGTCGGCCGGGGGCGAGCTCGGCCCCGGGCCGATCTTCGACGGGTCGGTCTTCTTCGGCGGGGTCGTCGTGGTGGTCGTGGTCTCGGTCGATCCGCTACCCGCGGGCTGCTCCACCATGCCTTTTTCCTCCAGTTCGGCGAGGGTGACAGCGTCCACGTCGACCGTGTCACCGACGGCCCACACCGTCCCCCGTGGATCGGTCCATGAGGCGGACAGCCGGACGTGCACGGCAATCTCCCTGTCGACGGGACTTCCTGCTAGGGGAGACTAGACCCGGCCGAACAGCCGTGACGTCCCGCCGACCCGTCGGGTACCCGACTGCGCGGCCGCGCGGGACACTGGGGACCTCACGCGTACGGAGCCGGACATCGACCTCACCTGTGGACACTGCGCCCGGACCGCCGGGCCGGACGACCGTTTCTGCGGTGGGTGCGGCCGTCCGCTGGCCGCGGCCTGCCCAGGCTGCGGCCACGCCAACGACACCGGCGCCAACTTCTGCACCAACTGCGGTCAGCCGCTGCGCGACCACGCGGTCACGGTGCAGGAGGACCGCCGCCAGGTCAGCGTGCTCTTCATCGACATCGTCGACTTCACGACATACGCCGAGCGGGCCGACCCGGAACAGGCCCGCAGCCTGCAACAGGTCTACTTCGCCACGGTGCGCCGGCTGGTGCACCAGTACGGCGGCGTGGTGGAGAAGTACATCGGCGACGCGGTCATGGCGTTGTTCGGCGCGCCGGTGGCCACCGACAACGACGCGCTGCGCTGCGTACGCGCCGGGCTGGAGCTGCAACGCAGCCTGGCCCGGCAGCCGGCCGGACCGCATCCGCCGCTCGGGTTCCGGGTCGGCATCGCCACCGGCGAGGCCCTGGTCGACCTGGCCGCGGCGCGCGACGGCGGCCAGGCGTTCGTCACCGGCGACGTGGTGAACACCGCCAGCCGGTTGCAGGGGCTCGCCCCGGTCGGCGGCGTGGTGGTCGACGAGAGCACCTGGGCGGCCACCCGGCGCGAGATGGAGTACGACGACCAGCCACCGGTGACGTTGCGCGGCCGGTCGTCGGTGAGCCGGATCTGGCTGGCCGTACGGGCCCGGCCCCGGCGCGACGGGCAGACCGCCGAGCTGACCCCGATGGTCGACCGGGACCACGAGCGGGGCCTGCTGGTCAGCGCGTTGCACCGCACGCTGACCGAGCGCACCTCGCAGCTGCTCACCGTCTTCGGCCCGGCCGGGGTGGGCAAGAGCCGGCTGCTGCGCGAGCTGGCCCGGCACGCCGCCAGCCTGCCCGGCACCCGGGTCACCTGGCTGACCGGCCAGTGCCCGCCGTTCGGCGAGAACGTCACCTACGCGGCGCTGGCCGACATCGTCCGGAGCTGGGCCGGGCTGACCGGCGCCGACGACCCGGCCACCATCCGGGACCGGCTGCGCGAGCGACTGGGCCACCTCGCCGACCCGCACGCGATACGGCTGGCCGAGGCGCTGGGCCCGCTCGTCGGCGTCTCCGGCGAACGGCTCACCTCGGCGGAGACCGAGGCGGCGTGGCGGCGCTTCCTGCTCACCCTGGCCGCGACCGGCCCCACGGTGCTCGTCTTCGAGGACATGCACTGGGCCGACGAGGCGATGCTGTCCTTCGTCGAGCAGCTCGGCGCGGCGGCCCGCAACGTGCCGCTGCTGGTCGTCGCGACCGCCCGGCCGGAACTGCGCGAGCGGCACCCGGCCTGGACCGGCACGATCAGCGGGGCGATGTCCATCTCGGTGCCGCCGATGCACGACGGGGACATCGACACGCTCTACTCGCTGCTGCTCGGCCAGGCCACGCTGCCGCAGGACGCACGGGCGCCGCTGATCGAGTTCGCCGACGGCAACCCGCTCTACGCCCAGGAGTACGCGCGGATGCTGCTCGACGGCGGGCTGGCCGAGCGGACCGCCGGGCTGGCGCTCGTCGACCCGGCCGGGGGCGCCGAAATGCCGCGTACCGTGCAGGCGGTCATCGCCAACCGGCTGGACCTGCTCGACCCGGCCGACCGCGCGGTGCTCCAGGCCGCCTCCGTCGTCGGCGTGCAGTTCTGGGCCGCGCCGGTGGCGCTGGCGCTCGGCCGCCCGGCGGAGTGGGTCGAACGCGCGCTGCACCATCTCCAGCGCCGTGACCTCGTCTACGAGCTGCCCGTGTCGACAATGCCCGGACAGGCGGAGTACCGGTTCCGGCACGTGCTGGTCCGGGACGTCTGCTATCAGCGGCTGCCCCGGGCCGAGCGGGTCGCCCGGCACCAGCGCACCGCCGACTGGCTGGAGCAGCTCGCCGACGGCCGGCAGCACGACCTGGCCGAGGTGCTGGCCAACCACAGGTGGGCGGCGCACGAGATCGCCCGTACGGTCGGGCTGGACCAGACCCCGCACGCCGCCGCGACCCGGTCCGCGCTGCACCGGGCCGCACGCCGGGCGTACGACCTGCACGCGCTGGAGACCGCGGCCACGCTGGTGGACCGCGCGTTGAGCGTGGAGTGCGGTCCGGACCCGGCGCTCGAGCTGTTCCAGGCCGAGCTGGCGTTCTACCGGGACCGGGACGGCTTCCTCGACGGCGGCGGGACGGCGCTGCTCACCACCCTGGCCGGCCGGCTGGCCGGCGCGGGTGACCGGCCCGGTGCGGCGAAGGCGTGGCGGCTGCTGGCCACTGCCGCCTTCGCGCGGGCCGACCGCTCGGAGTTGATGCGCTGCCTGGACCGGGCGATCGGGCTGCACGCCACGCTGCCGGACAGCGAGGACAAGGTGGGCGTGCTGCTGGAGCTGGCGCGGGCGCACATGCTCGACGCGGAGACCGAGCCGGCGTGCGTGGCCGCGCGCACCGCCGCCGAACTGGCCGAGCGGCTGGAGCTGCGCGAGGCGCGGGCGAACGCGCGCATCACGCTGGCGGTGGTCCGTTACCAGGCCGGTGCCGAGGAGGCGTACGCCGAGCTGGCCGACGTGACCGAGGAGTGCCGGGTGGAGCGGCTGACCAGCCGCCGCCGCGCGGTGCACAACCTGGCCTGGGTGCTCCAGGAGGAGGGCGACCTGACCGGCTCGGCCCGGCTGGTCGACGAGCAGCGCTCGCTGGACCTGGCCGGCGAGCACGCCCTCACGGTGAGCTTCAGCGACCAGTGGGCCCGCTCGTACTACAGCGGGGACTGGACGTCGGCGCTGCGGATGGCCGAGGGGTCGACGCGGCGCCCGACCGACGAGTGGGACCTGCACATCGTGGCCGTGTCCGGCTGGATCCGGGCGCTCGGCGACGACCCGGCCGGGCCGGGCACCGGCGAGGACCTGGTGGACCAGGCGCTCGTCGCGGCCCGGCGCAGCGGCTTCCAGCGCGTGCTGCGCTCCACGCTGGCGCACGCCGCGCTCTGCCGCGCGGTGCAGGGCCGCCGGGACGAGGCGATGGCGCTGCTGACCGAGCTGGACGAGGACTGGCGGCAGACCAAGATGATCCCGTTCGCCGAGTGGGTGCCGGCGGTCGGTCACGTCGCCGCGCTGCTCGGCGGCGACGCCGCGGTGCTGGTGCGCGACCTGCTGGCCCACGCGCCACGGGTGACCCGCTGGGCACGGGAGGCCGGGCGGTCGGCCGAGGCGGCGCTGGCCCGGGGCGACGGGGACGCCGCGCGGGCGGGCCGGCTGCTCACCTCCGCCGCCGAGGGGTACGCGGAAATGACCGACGTCACCGACCAGATGATCGCGTCCGCGCTGGCGGTCGGGCCGCTGACCGAGGCGGACCCGCCGGCCGCGGCGGCGACGCTGGCCCGGGTACGCGCGTTCGCCGGCCGGCACGCCGCCACCGGGCTGCTCCGGATCGCCGGGGCGGGCTGAGGTCAGGCCGGGACCGGCTGCCCCACCGCGGCGCTCTTGGCCTTCTGGGCGTACGTGTCGACGTACTCGCGGCCGGACAGCTCCATCAGCTCGTACATGATCTCGTCGGTGACCGCCCGCTCGACGAACCGGTCGCCGGCCATCCCGGCGTAGCGGGAGAAGTCCAGTGGCGGGCCGAAGCGGATCCGCACCCGGCCCAGGTTCGGGACGATCTGGCCGGTGGGCTGGATCGCGTCGGAGTTGAGCATGGCCATCGGGACGACCGGGGCGCCGCTCTCCAGCGCCAGCCGCGCCACGCCGGTCTTGCCCCGGTAGAGCCGGCCGTCGGGCGACCGGGTGCCCTCCGGGTAGATGCCGGCGATGCCACCGGCGCGCAGCACGGAGAGCTGGGTGTCGAGGGCGGCCCGGGCGGCCCGTCCGCCGGAGCGGTCGACCGGGATGGTGCCGGAGCCGACGAAGAACATCTTGGTGAGCCGGCCCTTGAGGCCCTTACCGGTGAAGTATTCGGCTTTCGCGATGAATGTGACTTTTCGCTTGACGATCAGCGGTGTGAAGATCGAATCCGAGAAGGAGAGGTGGTTGCTGGCCAGGATCACCGGCCCGATCTCCGGAACGTGCTCCAGCCCTTCGACCTGCGGGCGGAAGATCAACCTCAGCAGTGGGCCGAGAACGACGTACTTCAGCAGCCAGTACAGCACCGGCGTCCTTCCCGTGTCGGTGGCGGCGGACGGGTCGCCGCGTGGCCCCGGAGGCGCCGGCGGCGCCCACGGGAGTCCGGGAAGAGGGTACGAACGACGAGCGGCACGCCACAACGCACTCCCGGAACCGGGTGCCGACGTGTCACGATTCAGGGCACGGGCAGGGATCGGCGAAGGGGGTGTCCGGTGTCAGGGGGCGGGCCCCGTCGGGGACGACGGGACAACGGGCTCGACGCGGCCGAGTACGCGATCGCGGGCGACGTCGATCCACGCGTCGGCGAGCATCTGCTCGACGTGCTCGCCGCCGGTGGCATCGCGGCCTACCTCCAGCCCTCGGCCGACCTGAACCCGGTGACCCGCACCACCACCGTCCCGGCCCGCCCGGTCGACCGGCTCTACGTCGACAGGTCGCACCTGACCACCGCCCGCGACTACCTGACCCAGCTCGCCGACGAGGGCGGGGGCGACCCGCCGCGCGCCGACGAGCCGGACATCGAGGCCGAGTGGGCGAAGATCGTCGCCGGTTTCCACACCGCCCCGAGCGCCGGCAGCCACCCCTGGCCCGCCGCCGAGGACGTGGACGACCCGCCCGCGCCGGGCACCGCCGCCGGCGGCCGGGCCGAGGAGCCCGCCGGCCCGACCGCCACCGACGTGCGCCGGCTGCCGTACGCCGCCGACGTCTCCGGTGTCTCGCTCAGCCGGGACCGGCACGACGAGCCCTCGCTGCTCGACGGCCTGGACACGTTCGGCGCGAACCTGCCCGACGAGGCGTCGGACGAGGAGCACTACACCCCGCCCCCGCCGCCCCCGCTGCCCCGCTTCTCCAAGTACGCGGTGCTCGGCGTGGCCTGCATCGTGCTCGGCTTCCTGCTGTTCCTGTCCCCCACCGTGGTGTCGCTGGTCGACCCGTCGGTGGTCACCCTGCTCGGCTTCACCGGCATCCTGGCCGGCTTCGTCATGCTGATCTGGCGGCTGCGCCCGGGCGACCGGGACGACCACGACCCGGACGACGGCGCGGTCGTCTGACGCCGCGCCGGACGCTGCCCGGATGGCGGGACGCCGCCCGCCCTGGGCGGGGGCGTAACAAGCGTGTAACTTACAGTCAGTAGGAATAGGCCGAACGTCACGTCCCGCACCGGCTGTCCGGCTTGCGACTCCTCCGGGTTGCCGGTCCCCTGCTGAGCGGAATGCCCGAGATGCGACAGAGCCCCCTCGTGGTGGTGGCCAACCGCCTCCCCATCGACGACAGCGTGGCGCCCGACGGCGCCTTCGAGTGGCGCCGCAGCCCCGGCGGCCTGGTGAGCGCCCTGCACCCGCTGCTGCGGCACACACCCGCCACCTGGGTGGGCTGGGCCGGCGGCACCGGTCCCGCGCCCGACCTGCCGGACGTGGACGGCGTCCGGATGCACACCGTGCCGCTGAGCGCCGAGGACTTCCGCGACCACTACGAGGGCTTCGCCAACGCCACCCTCTGGCCGCTCTACCACGACGCCGTCGAGCAGCCGGAGTACCACCGCCGCTGGTGGGAGGCGTACCAGCGGGTCAACCAGCGGTTCGCCGAGGCCGCGGCCCGGGTGGCCGAGCCGGGCGGTCTGGTCTGGGTGCAGGACTACCACCTCCAGCTGGTGCCGGGTCTGCTCCGCGAGCTGCGCCCCGACCTGCGGATCGGGTTCTTCCTGCACGTGCCGTTCCCGCCGCCGGAACTGTTCATGCAGCTGCCCCGCCGGGCCGAACTGCTGCGCGGCATGCTCGGCGCCGACCTGGTCGGCTTCCAGCGGGCCCAGGCCGCGCACAACTTCGCCCAGCTCGCCGCCAAGGTGCTCGGCCTGCCCGCCACCGACCGGCGGATCGGTGTGGACGGCCGGGTGGTGCGCATCGGTGCCTTCCCGGTCGCCATCGACACCGCCGAGATGTCCGCGCTCGCCGCCCGCCCCGAGGTCGCCGAGCGGGCCCGCCGGCTGCGGCAGGATCTCGGCCGGCCCGAGCAGGTGATCCTCAGCGTCGACCGGATGGACTACACGAAGGGCATCGAGCAACGCCTCAAGGCGTACCGGGAGCTGCTCGCCAACGGCGACATCAAGGTCCGCGACACGGTGCTGGTCCAGGTGGCGGTGCCCAGCCGCGACCGGGTGGCGCAGTACCAGATCCTCCGCGACCGGGTGGAGCACCAGGTCGGCCGGATCAACGGTGAGTTCGGCCGGGTCGGCGAGCCGGCGATCCACTACCTCACCCAGCCGTTCGACCGCGCCGAGCTGGTGGCGCTCTACCGGGTCGCGGACGTGATGGCGGTGACGCCGCTGCGCGACGGCATGAATCTGGTCGCGAAGGAGTACGTGGCGGCCCGGGTCGACGGCACCGGCGCGCTGCTGCTGAGCGAGTTCGCCGGCGCCGCCTCCGAACTGGAGCAGGCGTACCTGGTCAACCCGCACGACCTCGACGGCCTGAAGCAGGGGCTGCTGGCCGCGCTGCGCGCCGGCCCGGAGGACGTCGCGGCCCGGATGCGCGCGATGCGCGAACACCTGGCCCACAACGACATCCACGCCTGGGCGGCGTCCTACCTCAGCGCACTGGAGGAGAGCGGAACGCTCGTCGGCCGCCGCCCCGCCACCCGGTGACCCGAGCCCCGGCGCTCACCCCTGGGCGGGCGCCGGGTCCTTGTCCAGCCAGTCCAGGATCGCGTCGATCGGCTCGCGCCAGCGGGCGTCGAGCATCAGGTCGTGCCCCATGCCGGGGAACAGCAGCGGCGCCGAGGCGTACCGCCGGGCGGCCCTGGTCAGCGCCGTGGCCGGCAGCACCCGGTCGTCCGGGCTGCCGAGCACCAGCACCGGCGGGCGGCCCACCGCAGGCTCCGGCGACCGGCCGGTCAGCAGCTGCCACTGCGCCCGCCGCCCGGCCCGGCCCAGCCGGGCCAGGTGCCGCCGCGCGTCGGTGTCCGGCAGCTCCCGGCTGAACAACTGCCGCCGGTTGAGTCGCAGTCCGGCGCCGAAGACCGCAGGCACCGTGCCGACCGGGTTGCGCCGCAACGCCGTCCCGAACGTCCCCCAGCCGCCGAGCACCGGCGCCACCAGCACCGCGGCCCGCGCCGGGTAGCGGGCCATCGCGTGCGCCACGACCCGGGCGCCGGCGCCGTGCCCCACCAGCACCGCCTGCCGCGGCAGGCTCGCCGCCACCTGCGTCACGTCATGGGTGTACGACCGCAGCGTCGCCTCCGGCGCCGGCTCGCTGCCGCCGTGCCCGCGCAGACTCAGCGCGTACGCCGGGAAGCCGCGACCGGCGGCGTGCCCCAGCCAGTGCTCGGCGAACGCCCACGCCCCGTGCCCGAACCCGGGCACGAACAGCAGCGGCGGCTTCGCCTCCTCCCGCTCCGGCAGGGCGGCGAGCACCTCGCGGCGGGCGGGCCGCTCCGGCCGGGCCCACTCCCAGGACCGGACCACCCGCACCTGCTCGGCCGCCGTCATTTACCCTCCTCCAGCTCGTGCAGCGCCCGCTGGAGCGCGCGCAGGTAGTCGGCGTGCCCGACCTCGAACCAGTGCCGGGTGCTGTCCTTGACCTTCGCCGAGTACCGCTCGCCCAGGCCGGCCCGGACCTTGCGGTCGAACGCGGCGGCCCGCTCCGGCCGGGTGGCGCGCAGCGTGAGCAGCCGGGCGAACAGCACGCTCTGCCAGTGCGAGATCGGGAAGATGCCGGAGTCCGGCTGCACCAGGCCGACCACCGCGAGCGTGGGGTGACCGGCGGTGAACGCGTTGAGCCACAGCCGGGGCCGCCCGGAGCCGTCCTCGTCGCCGAGCACCCGGCCCTTGAGGAACTCGAAGCGCGGCAGGTAGCCGGTGGCGAAGACGACCAGTTCCGGGTCGATCCGGCGGCCGTCGGTCAGCTCCACCGCGCGGTCGTCGAACCGGGCCACGTCCGGCACCGGGGTGACCTCGCCGTGGCCGACGTAGTAGACGAGCTGGCTGTTGGCGATCGGGTGCGTCTCGTAGACCCGGTGGTCGGGCTTGGGCATGCCGAACCGGGTCAGGTCGCCGACGGTCAGCCGCAGCGTCCAGTGGTAGAGCCACTGCCGTACGCGCAACGGCACCCGCAGCGCCAGCAGCGTGTCGTTCACCTGGTCGGCGGGGCGGCCGAGGACGTACTTGGGGGCGTACCAGTAGCCGCGGCGGGTGGAGTGCCAGCAGTGTGACGCCTGCTGGGCCGCCTCCACCGCGATGTCGCAGCCGGTGTTGCCGGCGCCGACCACGAGCACCCGCTTGCCGCGCAACTGCGCCGGGTCCTTGTAGGACGAGGCGTGCATGACCTCGCCGCGGAACTCCTCCAGCCCCTCGTAGCGGGGCAGCTTGGGCGACCAGTTGTGGCCGTTGGCGAGCACCACGGCGGCGTACCGGGAGGTGCGCTCGGGGCCGTAGCCGCCGGTGCTGCGCGTGGTCACGTCCCAGCGGTCCCCCTCGACCGGCTCGACGCGAACCACCTCGGTGCCGAACCAGACGTGCTGGCGCAGGTCGAAGTGGTCGGCGTACCGCTCGAAGTAGGACACCAGCTGGCTGTGGTGCGGGTAGTCCGGCCAGTCGTCGGGCATCGGGAAGTCGGGGAACTGGGTGAACGGCCGGGACGAGATCAGGTGGGTGCTGGCGTACACCGGGCTGCGGTCGTGCCGCCAGTTCCAGGCGCCGCCGACGCCGGTCTCCCGCTCGTAGCAGTCCACGCCGAAGCCGGCCTCGCGCAGGTTCTTCACGGCGGTCAGGCCGCTGGCGCCGGCGCCGATCACGCAGACCGTGTCGCCCCGGTCGGAGACCGGGCGGTCGTCGCGGACCGGGACGTCCGTCCGGTCCGGATCGGGGCGGCCGGGGTCGGTGGAGGAGGACACCGCGAATTCTCCTTTGTGCGGCACGCGTGCCGGGTCGGAGCGAAATCCTGCCGAGAATGCCCGCCGTTGTCCAGCCACCGGATCCGGCACCCGGCCCCGCCCGGCTCCCCTGACTCAGCGTCACCGCAGAGCCGGTCACCGAGCGTGAGTGGACCGGCGGCGCGGGAGGCGCACCCTGTTTCGCCCTTTGCTCTGCAGCCACGGACGCAGCACCGCCGGGAGCTGCGCCGATGTCTCGCGGCCGTCCGGCCGGGACGCGGCCCGCCGGTCACGGTGGGTAGCTGGTGCGCATATGGCGGCAGAGCAAAGGCGGCGAAGCGGTTGTCCTGCCGACCGCCGGGCACCTGACCGTGCGTCACGGCCCGGCGGTCCGCCGCTGCGCAAGCGCGGGCGGACGCGCGGCGCAGGCGGGCGCGCGGCGTGGGCGCGGACAGGCGTTCGACGCGGGTGGACCGCCGGACGAGGTGCGGCCCGGCGGTCCTCGCCGGTCAGGCGGTGGGCAGCAGCAGGTCGACCAGGACCGGGAAGTGGTCGCTGGCCCGGCGGGCCGCCGGCGTGTCCACCACGTCGTAGTCGACCACCGTGATCCGGGGGTCGACGAACAGCGCGTCGATGCGGCGGCGCGGGTCGGCGCAGGAGAACGTGTGCCGGTCGGCCCGGTCGGCGGCGAGCGCCGTGTCGGTGAGCCCTTCGGCGAGCGTCTGCCAGGCCGGCCCGTCCGGGCCCTCGTTGATGTCCGCGCCGGCCACCACGGGCAGCGTGGACGCGGCCAGCTCACGCTTGAACGCCGCCGCCTGGGCGGGCCGCTCGGCCGGGTCGGTGGACAGGTGCGAGCCGGCCAGCAGCACGTCGACGCCGCCGACCCGGCAGTGCGCATACGCGGCGCCGCGCATGTGCCGTCCCGGCGTCAGCGGGTACCGCTGGCAGCTGGTGTCGACGACCCGCAGCCGCAGGCTGGTCAGCAGCACGTTGCCCAGCGACGGCAGGCCACCGGCCGCCACGACCATGCCGAACGACTCGGCCAGCGCGGCGGTCTTCTGCCGCCACCGGAACCGGCGCGGTCCCTCCTGGACGATCACCACGTCCGGGGCTGCCGTCCGGACCACCTCGGCCAGCGCGGCCGTGTCGTCGCGCTGGCTGTGGATGTTGTACGACACGACCCGCAGCGGCACACCCGCATCAGTCATGTCAGATCCGCCGGGCCAGGTCGGCGGCACCGATCACACCGGCGGTGTTGCCCAGCTCGGCCGGGCGCACCTCGGCGACGGGCAGGCGGCTGCGCTGGGCCAGCGCGTCGGCGAACGACCGCCGGGTCGGGCCGAGCAGCAGGTCACCGGCGTCGATCACGCCGCCGCCCACCACCAGCACCTGCGGGTCGAGGATCTGCGCCATGTCGGCGAGGCTGGTGCCGAGCCAGCGGCCGACCTGGGCGAACGCCTCGGTGGATACCGGGTCGCCGCCCTTCGCGGCGGCGGTCACCATCGGACCGGTGATCGTCTCGGCCTCGCCCCCGGCCAGCTCCAGCAACGCGGCCGCCCGGTGCGGCTCCTGCCGGGCGGCGGCGCGGGCGAAGCGGACCAGCGCGCTGCCGCTCGCGTACTGCTCGATGCAGCCCAGCCGGCCGCAGCCGCACTGGTGGCCGTCCGGCACGGTGAGCATGTGGCCCAGCTCGGCGGCGATGCCGTTGGCGCCGCGGACCAGGCCACCGCCGAGCACGATGCCGCCGCCGACACCGGTGCCGATGGTGAACATGACCATCGAGTCGTCGGCGTCGCGGGCCGCGCCGTAGCGGAACTCCGCCCAGGCGGCCACGTTCCCGTCGTTCTCCACGATCACCGGCAGACCGGTGGCGTCGCCGACGTACGTGCGCAGCGGCTCGTCCCGCCAGGCCAGGTTCGGGGCGAACAGCACGGTGGAGCGGGAGGCGTCGATCCAGCCCGCGGCGCCGATGCCGACCGCCTCCACGGCGTGACCGGCGGCCAGTTCGGTGACCACCTCGATGATGACGTCGCGGGTCTTGGCCACGTCGTCGGCGGGGGTGTCCCGTCGCGTCTGCACGAGTACCGTGCCGGCGTCGTCCACGACACCGCCGGCCACCTTCGTGCCACCGACGTCGACTCCGATGGTCAGCGTCACCGCTGCCACTCCCCTCTGCTGTGCTGCCCGGGGACCGGCCGAACCGGCCGTACGGTCCCGGGATGTCCGGTGGTCAGGCCCCGTCGCCTGGTGCGTCCGCGCCCACCTCTCCGGACGCCCGCGAGGCGGGCACCACGGGACGGCCGGCCGGTGTCCGGCTCGTGTCCGGCTCCGGCGGCCCGGCGGCGTCGGCGGTGGCACCCGAATCGGCCGCGCCCTCCCCCCGGGTGGCGGCGGACCACACGTCCTGCTCGGGTGCCGGCTGAGAATCATGCCCGGTACGGGTCGCCTCGCGCCACACGTGGTCCCCGGATCCGGCCGGTGCGGCGGTGCCGGCGTCGGCGGTTCGCTCCGGCTCGGCCGGGGTGAACGCGCGCAGCAGGCTGGCCACCCCGGCCGCCAGGTCCCCGGCGCCGGTGGCAAGCCGCTCGGCGAACTCGGGACTTGGATCCCGCAACGCGGCGATACCGCGACAGACGGGGCAGACACAGCATTCCGGCGAGCCGGTGGCGAAACCGGCGAGCGCGGGCGTCTCCGGAGCGGGGCCGGCGCCGGGCGGGGTGTGACCGAGGACACCGGAGAGGATCCCACCGAGCGGACCCCAGGCGCCGGAGCCGGGTGCGGCGGCGGCCATCTTCGCGCCGGCGAGCAGTGTGGCGACGAGGCGCTCGGCCTCTTCCCGGGCCGAACCCGGATCAGTGGTGCCCATGGTTCGGCTCCTCCAGCGTGACTACCGGGACGACGGTCGGGTCATTGCGCCGCACCGGGTGCTTCTACCCGGCGCTTGAGCTGCTTCAACGCCGCGTCCATGATCATTTTCTCGGCCTTGCGGCGGAACATGCCGAGCATCGCCACGGACAGCTCCACCTCAAGGGTGTACGTCACCGTGGTCGTCCCGTCCGGGTTGCCCACCAGGTCGTACGACCCGCGCTGGGAGCGCTGCATCTTCGACGGGGCGACCAGGTGCCACTCGATCCGGGAGATGTCCTCGGCGTACTCGTAGGCCAGCACGTACTCGTCGGCCATCACGCCCGCGTCGAGGGTGAACCGGACCTGGCTGGCGTAGCCGTCCTCGTACTCCTCGATCACCTCGGCCCGGCGTACCGCCTCGGCCCACTCGGGATAACTCGGGAAGTCGCAGATGACGGCCGCCACCCGGTCCGGTGACGCGCCGACGATGATCGACTGGGTGGAGGAGTCCGCCATGTGGGGAGGCTACCCGGCCGCCTCCCGGCCGGTCCCGCTCCACCCGCCGGACGGCGTCCCACCAGCCGGGCGGGCAACCTCCCTGGCAGACCCCCCGGGGTGTGCGGGTAGGTTTCGACAGAGCCGACCAGGCCGGCCCCCGCCGGTAGAGCACGAGGGAGTGCAGGTGCGCGAGTTCTCCGTCCCGCCGATCGTCACCGTCGGCGACGCGGCCAACCTGACCGACCCGGTCTGGGAAAACGCCGAGGTCGCCCCGGACACCGTGCAGTTCGTCCGCCCCGGCGCGGGAACGGACGCGCGCGAGGATGTCACCTGCCGCCAGTTCCGCGACGAGGTGGTTGCGGTGGCGCAGGGCCTGATCGCCGCAGGCGTCTCCCCCGGCGACCGGGTCGGCCTGATGAGCCGCACCCGCTACGAGTGGACCCTGTTCGACTACGCGATCTGGGCGGCCGGCGCGGTGACCGTGCCGATCTACGAGACCTCCAGCGCCGAGCAGGCCGCCTGGATCCTCGGCGACTCCGGCGCCGTGGCGGTGGTGGTGGAGAGCACCGCGCACGCCACCATGGTCGCCGGCGTCCGGGACCGGCTGCCCGAGCTGCGCGAGGTGTGGCAGATCGACCTGGGCGCCGTCGACGACCTGGTCGCCGCCGGTGCGTCGGTGGACCGGGCCGAGGTGGAGACCCGCCGCTCGCTGCTCAAGGCCGACGACGTCGCCACGATCATCTACACCAGCGGCACCACCGGCCGGCCCAAGGGCTGCGTGCTGACCCACCGCAACATCTACTCCGACATCGCCAACGCGGTGCCGGTGCTGCCGAACCTGTTCCGCCAGGGCGCCTCCACCCTGCTGTTCCTGCCGCTCGCGCACGCCTTCGCCCGGCTCATCCAGGTCGGCGTCGTGCACGCGCGGGCCACCATGGCGCACTGCGCGGACACCAAGAACCTGGTCGCCGAGCTCCAGGACTTCAAGCCGACGTTCGTGCTCTCCGTACCCCGGGTCTTCGAGAAGGTCTACAACGGCGCGCGGCAGAAGGCCGAGTCCGAGGGGAAGGGCAAGATCTTCGACCGCGCGGAGAAGGTCGCCATCGCGTGGAGCGAGGCCCAGGAGCTGCCGGGCGGTCCCGGCCTCGGGCTGCGCGCGCAGCACGCCCTCTTCGACAAGCTGGTCTACCGCAAGCTGCGGGCGGCGATGGGCGGCCTGTGCCGCGACGCCATCTCCGGCGGCGCGCCGCTGGGCGCGCGGCTCGGGCACTTCTTCCGCGGCGTCGGGGTGACCATCTGCGAGGGGTACGGCCTCACCGAGACCTCGCCGGCCGCCGCCGCCAACCTGCCCACCGGCACCCGGATCGGCACCGTCGGCCGACCGCTGCCCGGCGTGACCATCCGGATCGACGACGACGGCGAGGTTCTGATCGCCGGCGACATCGTCTTCCAGGGCTACTGGCACAACGACGCGGCCACCGCCGAGGCGATCAGCACCGACGGCTGGTTCCGCACCGGCGACCTCGGGCACCTGGACGACGACGGCTACCTGAGCATCACCGGCCGCAAGAAGGAGATCATCGTGACCGCCGGTGGCAAGAACGTCGCCCCGGCGGTGCTGGAGGACCAGGTGCGGGCGCACCCGCTGATCAGCCAGTGTGTGGTGGTCGGCGACCGGCAGCCGTTCATCGCCGCGCTGGTCACCATCGACGAGGAGGCGCTGCCGAAGTGGCTGGCCGGGCAGGGGCGTCCGGAGACCACGAGCATGGCCGAGCTGCGCGACGACGCGGCGCTGCGTGCCGAGGTGCAGTCCGCGATCGACCAGGCCAACCAGGCGGTCTCCAAGGCCGAGGCGATCAAGGTGTTCCGGATCCTGCCGCATGACTTCACCGAGACCACCGGCGAGCTGACCCCGTCGCTGAAGGTCAAGCGTCAGGTCGTGCACAAGACGTACGCCTCGGAGATCGCCGAGATCTACCGGGGCTGACTACCATCCGTCACGTGCCCGCCTCCACATCCCGCCAGCCGTCGACGCAGCCCCTCGCGGCGGCGGCTCGCGCGGTCCTCCTCGCGCTGGTCGCCGCCCTGACCCTGTTCGCCACCCGCGACGCCACCCAGCTCTGGTGGATCGCGCTGCTGGGCGTCGCCGGCCTGCCCGCCGTGCTCGCCCCCCAACACCGGCTGCTCGCCCCGATCAGCCGCTTCGCCGAGGTGGTGGTGCTCGGGCTGGCCGCCAGCCAGGTCGCCGCCGACACCCATCTGTCCGGCGTGACCGGCGGGGTGGGCGCCTCGGCGGTACTGCCGTACCTCGCCGTGCCGGTCACCGTGACCGCGCTGAGCCGCCGGTTCCGCGAGGGCGCCGCGCTGCTCGCCGTGGCGGCGGCGACGCTGCTGGCCAGCGCCGCGTTCACGCAGGTCGACGGCGGGCCGCAGCTCGGCCAGGTCGGCTACCTCGCGGTCTGCGCCCAGTGGCTGATCCTCGCCGGGCTCGGCCTCTACACCGCCGGCACGCTCCAGCGCGTCATGCGGGTGCGCGGCGAGGGCAAACCCCAGCCGTACGCCGAGGCGACCCGCCTGCTCACCCAGCTCCGTACGGTCGCCCGCCAGCTGCCCGGCGCCACCCTCGACCCGGGCGGCATCTCCGAGCACCTGCTGGAGGAGCTGCGGGTGGTGGCCAAGACCGACCGGGGCGCGGTGCTGTCCGCCAGCGGCGGCGGCCGGCTCGTGGTGCTCGCGCAGATCGGCGCGGACCGGGTCGACTGGGAGACCACGCTCGACGCCGACTCCGCCATCGCCGACGCCTGGGCCAGCCAGCAGCCGACCGTCTCGGCCCGCTCGCAGGCCCGGTCCCGGCGCTCCGGCGAGGTCTCCGCGCTGATCGTCCCGCTGGTGGCGGGCGTACGCACTGTCGGCCTGGTGGTGATCGAGGCGGACACCGCCGCCGCGTACCCGCCGCCCGTGGTGTCCCGGGTGACGGCGCTGACCGGCCCGGCGGCGCTGCGGCTCGAAGCCGCGCTGCTCTTCGACGAGGTGCGCTCGCTGGCGACCAACGAGGAGCGGCAGCGGCTGGCCCGGGAGATCCACGACGGGGTCGCCCAGGAGCTGGTCATGGTCGGGTACGGCATCGACAACGCGCTCGCCACCGTGCACGAGGACGCGGAGGAAACCGCCGACTCGCTGCGCACGCTGCGCCAGGAGGTCACCCGGGTGATCACCGAGCTGCGGCTGAGCCTGTTCGAGCTGCGCAGCGAGGTGGACCGGCACGGTGGCCTGGCCGCCGCCATCGCCGAGTACGCCCGCACCGTCGGCGCGTCCGGCGGCCTGCGGGTGCACCTGTCGCTGGACGAGTCCACCGCCCGGCTGCCGGCCGCCACCGAGGCCGAGTTGCTGCGCATCGCGCAGGAGGCGGTGACGAACGCGCGCAAGCACGCCGGCGCGTCGAACCTGTGGGTCACGTGCGAGGTGGATCCCCCGTACACCCGAATCGAAGTGTCGGATGACGGTCACGGCATCGGTGACCAGCGCCCGGACGGGCACTATGGCCTTGCGATCATGGCCGAGAGGGCGGAACGTATCCGAGGCCGGTTGGAGATCAGGCCGCGGCAGCCGAGTGGGACGACTGTGGCGGTGGTGCTCGGTTCGTCGCCCCGGCGCGATAAGGTGCGCGGCAGCGCCGCAGCAGCAGAAGGGGAGTAACCCGAGGATGACCAGCAGTCCGACACCGGCCACCCGTACCAAGGTTCTCCTGGTCGACGACCACGACCTCATCCGCAAGGGGCTGCGTCACGCGTTCGAGCGCGACCGTCAGTTCGAGGTCGTGGGCGAGGCGGCCACCGCTGCGGAGGGCGTGCGCCAGGCCGGCGCGCTCCAGCCCGACGTGGTGATCATGGACCTCCGCCTGCCCGACGGCAGCGGCCTGGAGGCCACCCGCGCCCTGCGCAAGTCCAGTGCGTCCATGGGCATCGTCGTGCTCACCATGTACGCCGGTGACGACCAGCTCTTCGGCGCCCTGGAGGCGGGTGCGAGCGCGTTCGTGCCGAAGACCGCCCCGGCCGACGAGGTGGTGGCCGCCGCCCGGCACGCCGCCTCCTCCCCCAGCGCGTTCACCGCCGCCGACCTGGCCGAGGCGATGAAGCGCCGGCTGGCGCCGTCCGGCCCGCAGCTGTCCCCCCGTGAGGGCCAGGTGCTGCGGCTGCTCGCCGACGGCATGAGCGTGGCCGGCATCGCCAAGCAGCTGTTCGTCAGCGAGTCGACCGCCAAGACCCACATCTCCAAGCTCTACGAGAAGCTGGGTGCCGCCAACCGGGCGCAGGCGCTGATGACCGCGCTGCGGCTGGGGCTGCTGGAGGCCCCGGACGCCCCGAAGTTCTGAGGCGTACCGCCGGAAGAGGCCCCGTCCACCACGGACGCGGGCCTCTCGGCGTTCCCGGCCACGTGTGGTCGCGTACGGTGAGCAGCCGGACGCGTAGCGACGGCGGTCTTTGCACCGCGACGGCGGAGGGGCAGAATACCCGGGTGATCCGCGCGGCGGTGACGACCGCGTGTCGCCGACACCCGAGGGGCAGGACATGCAGCGGCCGGACTGGGCACCCGAGACGATCGACATCGAGCGCCCCAGCGTCGCCCGCATGTACGACTACTACCTCGGCGGCTCGCACAACTTCGCCGCCGACCGGGCGGCCGCCCGCGCGATGGTGGAGGCGGTGCCGGAGGCGCCGCTGATGGCGCAGGCCAACCGCGCGTTCCTGCGCCGGGCGGTGCAGTACCTCGCCCAGGCCGGCATCCGCCAGTTCCTCGACATCGGCTCCGGCATCCCGACCGTCGGCAACGTGCACGAGATCGCGCAGCGGATCGACCCGGAGTCGCGCGTGGTCTACGTCGACGTGGACCCGGTGGCGGTGGCGCACAGCCAGGAGATCCTGGCTGGCAACGAGCACGCCGCGGTGCTCCAGGAGGACCTGCGCAACCCGGAGGCGATCCTCGCTCACCCGGAGGTCACCCGGCTGCTGGACTTCACCCGGCCGGTCGCCGTGATGGTCGTGGCGGTGCTGCACTTCATCCCGGACGCCGACCACCCGGAGGAGATCCTGCGGACGCTGCGCGGGGCGCTGGCGCCCGGCAGTCACCTGGTGCTCTCCCAGGCCAGCGAGGACGGCCGTGCCGGCACCGGCGAACGGGCCGAGGCGGAGCGGGTCTACCGGCGTACCGACAGCCAGCTCTGGATCCGCAGCCGGGCCGAGATGACCGCGCTGTTCGACGGCTTCGAGCTGGTCGACCCGGGCGTGGTGTGGGTGCCGCAGTGGCGGCCGGACTCCCCCGACCAGGCGGAGAACGCCGAGCGGGCCGTCTTCATGGGCGGGGTCGGGCGGCTCGGTGGGTGACGACGCGGCCCGCAGCAGGCCCGGCGTCTTCGCCCGGGCCTGGGCCAAGGCGGTGTCCGGCACCAGCTACCTGCCGATGACCCAGTCGCAGCTGGAGGAGATGCTGCAACGGCTCACCGACCGGCTGGCCCAGGCGCTGCGCGCCGAACCGTTCGACCTGCGGATCGGCCAGCAGGTCGGCGCGGAGCTGGTGCAGGCGCACATCGCCTCCGCGGAAGGGCTGGGCCGCACCGTCGAGGTGATCCAGCTGCGCCTGGTTCGCGACCTCGACCTGGTCGTCGACGACGTCGAGGACCGGATGGCCCGGCTGCTCGCCACGGTCGCCACCGGGTACGCCCGCGCCCTGCGCGACCGCACGCTGGACGAGCAGGAGTCCATCCGCCGGGCCGCCATGATGGCCCGTGCGCAGGCGGAACGGGCGCTGCGCGACAGCGAGGCCCGGTTCCGGCACCAGGCCACTCACGACCCGCTCACCGGCCTGCCGAACCGCACGCTGTTCACCGAACGGCTGACCGCCGCGATCACCGCGCCGGGGCGGGGCGCCGACCGGGTCGGTGTCTGCTTCCTCGACCTGGACCGGTTCAAGGTCGTCAACGACTCCCTCGGCCACCAGATCGGCGACTCGCTGCTGGTGACGGTGGCGCAGCGCCTGCACCGGGCGCTCGGCGAGCACCTGGTGGCCCGGCTCGGCGGCGACGAGTTCGTGATCCTGGTCGAACGCACCGCCGGCACCGACGACGCGGTGAAGGTCGCCGAGGCGGCCCTCGCCGCGGTACGCGAACCGGCGCTCGTCGACGGCCACGAGCTGACCGTCTCCGCCAGCATCGGCATCGTGGAGCGCCCGGTCGCGGGCACCTCGCCGATGGACCTGATGCGCGCGGCCGACAGCACGCTGCACTGGGCCAAGGCCGCCGGCGGGGCCCGCTGGTCGCTGTTCGACGCCGACCGCAACCGCCGCGACCTGGCCCGGTACGCGCTGTCCGCGGCGATCCCCGCCGCGCTGGACCGGGGCGAGTTCTACCTCGACTACCAGCCGCTGACGTCGTTGCGCGACGGGCGGGTGCTCGGCATGGAGGCGCTGGTGCGCTGGCGTCACCCGGAGCTGGGTGTGCTGCGGCCGGACAGCTTCATCCCGCTGGCCGAGGAGACCGGGTTGATCGTCCGGCTCGGCAGCTGGGTGCTGGCCGAGGCGTGCCGCGAGGCGGGCACCTGGCCGGACGCGGAGGGCGACGCGCCGTTCGTCAGCGTCAACCTCGCCGTCCGGCAGTTGCACCGCACCGACCTGGTGACCGAGGTACGCGGCGTGCTCGGGCGCACCGGCCTGCCGCCGCACCGGCTGCAACTGGAGATCACCGAGAGCACCATGATGAGCACAGTGGTCGAGCCGGTGCGGGCCCTGCGGGTGCTCGGCGACCTCGGTGTCCGGGTCGCCATCGACGACTTCGGAACCGGCTACTGCAACCTCGCGTACCTGCGGGACCTGCCGGTCGACGAGCTGAAGGTGGCGGGCGAGTTCGTGACCGGCCTGCGCGCGCCGGGCAGCGGCACCGACGAGCGGATCCTCGCCTCGCTCGTCTCGCTGGCGCACGCGCTGGACCTCACAGTCACCGCCGAGGGCGTGGAGACGGCCGACCAGGCCGACCGGCTGCGCGCGATCGGCTGCGACGCCGGGCAGGGCTGGCACTTCGGCCGTCCCGGCCCGGCCGCGCCGCACCTGGGCCGGGTGCCCGCCCACGTCGACGCGGCCTCCTGACGCGGCCGTCGCCCTGACCCGGCCGCCGCCTGACCCGGCCGGCCCGCAGTTGCCCTGATCCGGCCGGCACGCGGCCTGGCGGCCCGGCCCGTGCGAGGTCAGCCGGCCAGCAGGGCGGCCATCCGTTGCGCCTGCGTCTCCCAGCGCCACTCCCGCTCCACCCAGGCGCGCCCGGCGGCGCCGAACTGCCGGGCCAGATCCCGGTCGGCGAGCAGCGTGGCCACCCGGTCGGCGAGCTGTGCCACGTCCCGGCCCCCGACCACGTACCCGGTCTCCCCCTCGCGGACCGCGTCCGGCGCGCCGCCGGAGTCTCCGGCCACCACCGGCAGCCCGGTCGCGCTCGCCTCCAGGTAGACGATCCCGAGGCCCTCCACGTCCAGCCCGCGGTTGCGGGTACGGCACGGCATCGCGTAGACGTCGCCGGCCGCGTAGTGGGCGGGCAGCTCGGCCGAGGGCACCGAGCCGGTGAAGACCACGTCGCGTTCCAGCCCGGCCTGCCGGGCCAGCTTCTCCAGCGTCGACCGGTACGGGCCGCCGCCGACCACGAGCAGCGCGGCGTCCGGCACCCGGCGGCGGATCTCCGGCAGCGCGCGGATCAGCATGTCCTGGCCCTTGCGGGGCACCAGCCGCGACACGCACACCACCACCGGCCGGTCGGCCAGCCCGAGCCGTGACCGGACCCGCCCGCCGTCGACGTCCGGGTGGTAGGTGTCCACGTCCACGCCGGGCGCGAGCCGCCGCAGCTCGGTGAGCCCGTCCAGCACGCGGGCCAGCCGCGCCCGGGTGTACTCGCCGAGGTAGGTGGTCACGTCCACGCCCCGCCCGATCCGGCGCAACGCCGACCGGGCGCCTGGGAGCGCCGCCCAGCCGACCTCGTGGCCGTGGGTCAGCGCCACCGCCCGGCGGATCCCGGCCCGCCGCCGCAGGCCCGCGGCGAGCAGCCCCAGCGGGGCCGCCGCGCCGAACCACACGGTGTCGCAGTCGTACGCGCGCGCCAGCCGCGCCGCCCGCCGGGCGATCAGCGGGGTGGGCAGCAGCACCCGGGTCCGCTCCCGGACCACCTCGAACGGCTGGTCGGCGTCGAACTTCTCCGCCCCGCGCCAGCTCGACGCGTACACCACCACCGAGCCGGGCTGCTGGCGTACCGCGAGGTTGTGCACGAACGACTGGATGCCACCGGGGCGCGGCGGGAAGTCGTTGGTGATCAGCAAGGTGCGGCTCATCGGCCGGACTCCCTGGCGTAGGCGCGGGCGGCGGCCATCCGCTCCACGGTGGACGGGTGGGTCGCCGACCAGAGGCGCTCCCAGCGCGGCGGGTCGGGGTCGGCCAGGTTGACCCCGGCCAGTCGCCGCTGCATCGCCTCGAACGTCGCGGGGTCGCCGGTGAGCGCCAGCGCGTGGGCGTCGGCGCGGGCCTCGATCCGGCGGGAGACGAGCGCCTGCACCGGGGTGGAGAGCAGGCCGGCGACCGTGACCAGCACGATCAGCAGCGGGAACGCCCGCGGCTGGGCGATCGAGTCGACGCCGGCGAGCCGCAGCAGCGGCGTCCACGAGCCGATCAGGTAGAGCGCCACCACCGCGGCGGCGGCGCCGAGCGCGCCGAGCACCGTGCCGGTCCACACGTCCCGGTCCTTCGCGTGCCCCAGCTCGTGGGCGACCACGCTTGTCACCTCGGCCGGTTCCGCCTCGCGCAGCAGCGTGTCGTAGACGACCACCCGCCGGGTCGGGCCGAGCCCGGAGACGTACGCGTTCACCGCACTGGTGCGCCGGGACGCGTCGGCGACGAGCACGTCGCGCACCGGTACGCCGTCCCGGGCGGCCATCGCGGTCAGCTCGCTGCGCAGCGGGCCCGGCTCCATCGGGGTGAACCGGTTGAACACCGGCTCGACCAGCACCGGCAGCACGAACGACAGCACCACCACCAGGACCGCCGCGCCGGCCGCGCCGAACGCCCACCACCAGCGCGGGGCGAGCCGTACCACTGTGTAGAAGCCGAGCAGGACCAGCGCGCCGATCACCGCGCTGACCGCGTACGACTTGAGCAGGTCGACCGCCCAGCCGCCCCAGGTCTGGGTGCTCAGCCCGTAGCGGACCAGCACGGTCCGGCGCCAGGCCGCGAACGGCAGCGTGAGCAGGTCGGCGAGGAACATGACGGCGAGCCCGCCGAGCACGGCCTGCGCGATCCAGTGCCCGCCGAAGGGCCGGCCGACCAGTTCGACAAGACGCCCGCCCAGCGGGGTCAGCCCGAGCAGCAGCGCCACCACCAGCCCTACTGCGAGCGCCGACCAGGCCGCCGGGCGCAGCGCGCCGTGGAACGCCCGGCCCCGGGTCACCTGCTCGGCCGGGAGGTCTCGCAGTGCCGCGAGCTGGTCGGCGCGGGGCGCCGGCGGGCGGCTCCACGGCACCAGCAGCGCCACCGCCACGAGCAGCGCGACCACCAGGCCGCCCAGGGTCAGCAGCGCCCAGGCGCGCGGGGTCACCGACCCACCCCGCCGTCGTGCCCCGTCCGCGTCATGCCGCTCCCCTCCCGCCGTGACCGCCCATCCTATTGCCCGGCCCTCGATCGGGACCGCCGTGCCCGACGCGCGACCCGACAGCGTGGCCCGGCATCAGTCGGGCAGGGCTCAGGCACGGCACCGGGGCCGGAGCCCGGGCCGGGGCCGAGGGCCGGGCCGGGGCCGAGGGCCGGGGGTGGTCGGGGCCGGGGGCCGAGGGTCGGGGGCCGAGGGCCGAGGGCCGGGCAGCGAACGGCCGACAGAGCCCAGGGTCGACAGAGCCCGGGCAGGCAGGCGGTGTCAGGCGATTCGGCGACGGCCGCCACGGCGGGGCGCCGGTGCCCGTGTCTCAGCCGGTGGGGACGGCAGCACCTCCACGTCGAATCCGGCCCGCGCGAACACCTCGATCGCCCGGTGCTCGGCCGGGCCGAGATCGGCCGGGCCGGAGTCGAACAGGGCGGTCACCAGGCAGCCGGAGCAGCCGGCACCACGGTTGCCGCAGGTGTCGCAGTCGATCAGCATCAACGCCTCCTGACGGGTCGCCGGTGGCGGCCGGGGAAGGAGCCACCACCGTCGGTCACCACGACGCTAACGCTCGGGTACGACAGAACCGGACATCGAGGCAGCAGCCGTCGCGAACCCGAACCAGTACGCCGAAGTGGCGTGATCAGCACGCGCGCGACCCCGCCACGTCCCCGAACTGGAGTCGATCAAGCGGCAGAAAGGACGGGCTCAGGAACGCGCCAGGCGCCGCAGCAGCGAGTCGGCGCCCAGCGGGTACGCGCCGTGCCGGCGTACCCCGTCGGCGACCTCGCGGTCCGAGGAGACCACGACCACCGGCCGCCCGGCCGGCTCGGCGCGGACCAGCCGGCGGATCAACTCGTCGGCGGTCTCCCCCTTGCGGGAGAACAGCACCCGCACGCCGCGCGGCGCCGGTGGCAGGCCGTGGATCCGCTCGGCGCCGTCGAAGACGACTGTGACCTCGTCCCCGGTCTGCGCGGCGATCCCGCCCAGCCCGGTGATGAGCCGCTTGCGCTGCTGCTCCAGGGACATCTCGCCGAAGCCGCGCTTGGTCACGTTGTAGCCGTCCACCACGAGGTGCGCCCGGGGCAGCGCGAGCAACTGGTCGAGGCGGGCCGGGTCGTCGGTGTCGCGGGCCCGCGTCGACGGGCCGGCCGGTGCGGTGCCCGGCTGCTCGGCGAACGCGTCGGCGACGAAGTCGGCCGGGAGCTTGTCCACCGGGTCGAGCGCCAGCTCGCGGCGCAGCCCCACGGCGGCCTGGCCGATCGTCTCCAGCAGCAGCCACAGCCGCGCGTCGTCGACCGAGCGGGCCTCCTTGGCGCTGGCCCGGGCCACTCCGGCGGCGGCCTCCGCCTCGGCCAGCCGGGCCCGGGCGCGGCGCAGTTCGGCGTCCGCGTCGGCGGCGGCGCGGGCTGCCCGCCCCCGCTCGGTGGCGAGCATCTCGGTGGCCTTGCGTTCCCGGGCCTGGGTCTCCCGCAGGGTACGGGTCAGCTGGCGGGCCTCCTCGCGGAGCTGCCCCAGCTCCTCCCGGACCCGGGCCAGCTCGTCGCGCAGTTTCTCCGCCTCGACCCGGGCCACCGCACGGTCGTGCTCGGCGCGGGCGGCCCGCTGCTCGGCCTCGCGTACCAGTTCGGCCACTACCGCGCTGTCTGCTTCGGCGCGTACCGCCTCGCCGCTGGCGTCGATGAGTTCCCGCCAGCCGCGGGGCCGGGCCAGGTAGGCCAGGGCGGCCACCTCGACCGGGTCGGCGGCGGCCGGTGCGGTGCCCTCGACCACAGCCGCGCCCAGGTCACCGGCGTCGGCGAGGACCCGGGCGGTGATCCGCTGCCGGAACAGCGGGTCGGCGGTGAGCTGCGCGGCGATCGCGGGCGCGCCGAGGCGGGCGCGGCGGTTGGGGGCGAACTTGGCGACCCGCCGCAGCGGCACCGGCACCTCGTCGGCGGGCAGGCCGGGCAGCACGGCGGCGGTCAGCGTGACGATCCGCTGCCGGACCGGCTCGGGCAGCACGGGCTCGGGCTCGATCGCGGGTGGCGCGTCCTCATCGGCGGGCACGCCGACCACCGGCTCCTCCACGGAGGAGTGGTCGTCGTACGGCTCGGTGAGGGGCATGAGGCAAGTCTCCCACCCCGAACGGGCCCACCGCCCGGTGAGTGAGCCGATCTCTCATCGTACCCCCGTGGTATCTCCTGGGGCGGCAGTGACAGGAGTGTCGGACCGTGCCGCTAGCGTCCCGCGGGTGACACGAGCGGAGTACGTCCAGGAGTCGCTGGCCGGCCTGGACCCGGCGGGCAGCGGTGTCGACCCGGCGCTGCCGCTCTACGCGACCACCTTCGTGGTGGTCGACCTGGAGACCACCGGCGGCGCGCCCGACGGCGGCGGGATCACCGAGATCGGCGCGGTGAAGGTCCGCGGTGGCGAGGAGCTGGGCGTGCTCGCCACGCTCGTCAACCCGGGCGTGCCGATCCCGCCGTTCATCACCGTGCTCACCGGCATCACCCAGGCCATGCTGCTGCCCGCCCCGCCGATCGAGCAGGTGCTGCCGAGTTTCCTGGAGTTCGTCAGCGACGCCGTGCTCGTCGCCCACAACGCGCCGTACGACGTGGGTTTCCTCAAGGCGGCCTGCGCGAAGCACGGCTACCGCTGGCCCAACCCCCGGGTGCTGGACACGGCCGCGCTGGCCCGGCGGGTGCTCACCCGCGACGAGGTGCCCAACCGCAAGCTGGGCACGCTCGCCGCCTACTTCCGCACCGCGACCCAGCCCACCCACCGCGCGCTCGACGATGCGAAGGCCACAGTCGACGTGCTGCACGGGCTGATCGGCCGCCTCGGCGGGCACCGGGTCGGCACGGTCGGCGAGGCGATCGAGTTCGCCCGCGCGGTCACCCCCACCCAGCGCCGCAAGCGGCACCTCGCCGACGGGCTGCCGAAGGTGCCGGGCGTCTACATCTTCCGGGCCGCCGACGACCGGCCGCTCTACGTGGGCACGTCCGGCGACATCGCCACCCGGGTCCGCAGCTACTTCACCGCCGCGGAGAAGCGGGCCCGGATCTCCGAGATGCTCGCCGCCGCCGAGCGCGTCGAGGCGGTCGAGTGCGCGCACTCGCTGGAGGCGGAGGTCCGCGAGCTGCGGCTGATCGCGGCGCACGCGCCGCCGTACAACCGCAGGTCGAAGTATCCGGAGCGCCAGGTGTGGCTGAAGCTCACCGACGAGGCGTACCCCCGGTTGTCGATCGTGCGCGACATCGCGCCCACCGACACGGCCTACCTGGGGCCGTTCCGGTCCCGGCAGGCGGCGGAGCTGGCCGCCGCCGGCTTCCACGACGCGGTGCCGCTGCGGCAGTGCACGCACCGGCTCTCCCGGCGCACCACCATGCCGGCCTGCGCGCTGGCCGAGCTGGGCCGCTGCCCGGCGCCCTGCGAGCACCGGATCACCCCCGAGGAGTACGACGACGCAGCGGCGACGCCGTTCCGCACCGCCACCAGCGACGACCCCGGAGTGGTGGTGGACGCGCTGCTCGCCCGCATCGAGGTGCTGTCGGCCGCCGAGCGGTACGAGGAGGCGGCCGTGGTCCGCGGCCGGCTGGTGGCGGTGCTGCGCGCGGCGGTCCGGATGCAACGGCTGGCCGCGTTGACCGGCATCGCCGAGCTGGCCGCCGCCCGTCCGGCCGCCCGGGGCGGCTGGGAGCTGGCGCTGGTGCGGCACGGCCGGCTCGCCGGGGCCGGGGTGTCCCCGCCGGGTGTCCACCCGCGACCCACCATCGCGGCGATCCGCGCCACCGCCGAGACGGTGCTGCCCGGGCACGGTCCGGTGCCGGCCGCGACCGCCGAGGAGACCGAGCGGATCCTGTCCTGGTTGGAACGACCGGAGACCCGGCTGGTCGAGTCGACAGACGGCTGGGCCTCGCCGGTGGCCGGCGCGGGGCGTTTCCGCGACCTGCTGACGAAGGCGGAGAACGGCGGATCCGCCAAACTCTCGACCGAACGCTCATGACCAACTGACCGATCGGACTACCTCGACTCCCTTAGTCTGTTAAAGGAGTGCAGACCTGCCCGATTCGCGGGCTCTGCTCCCGGTCGCCGGTTCCCGGTGGCCGAGGGCCGGGGTGAGGGAGGTGTCCCAGGTGGACGTCGACGCCGGACACGGCGCCGCCCTGGGTGGCGCGCTCCCGACCCAGGGCGAACTACCGCTCACCCGCCGCCTGCGTTCCCTGCTCACCTGGCCGACGGCCGACGGCGACCCGGTCACCACACTGGTCCGCGCCCACCGAGGCATCCACGCGAGCGCCGACGCCTCGGTGCTGCGCCGGGCCTACACGATCGCCGAGAACATGCACCGCGGCCAGTTCCGCAAGAGCGGCGAGCCGTACATCACCCACCCGCTGGCGGTGGCGCAGATCTGCGCCGACCTCGGCATGGACACCATCACCCTGGTCGCCGCGCTGCTGCACGACACGGTGGAGGACACCCGCTACACGCTCCAGGCGCTCCAGGAGGACTTCGGCCGCGAGGTCGCCCACCTGGTCGACGGCGTGACCAAGTTCGACAAGGCGTTCTACGGCAAGGCCGCCGAGGCGGAGACCGTCCGCAAGATGATCGTGGCGGCCGGCAAGGACGTCCGGGTGCTGGTGATCAAGCTGGCGGACCGGCTGCACAACATGCGTACGCTCGGCGTCCGCTCGGCCGCCTCCCGGGAGCGGATCGCCCGCAAGACCCAGGAGGTGCTGGTCCCGCTCTGCGACCGGCTGGGCATCCAGACGCTCAAACGCGAGCTGGACGACGTGGTGCTGCTGCACCTGCGGCCGGAGGAGCACGCGCGGATCGCCCGGTTCGTGCACGACCGGCCCGGCTGGGACGCCTACCTGGCCGACGTGGTGGCCCGCACCCGGGCGGCGTTGCGCCGCAACCGGGTCGACGCCGACGTCTCCCCCCGCCCCCGGCACCTCTACTCGATCTGGAAGGACACGGTCGCCGGCGACCACGCCGCCCCGTTCGACCTGCCCCGCATCGCGATCGTGGTGGACGGTCCGGCGACCGACTGTTACGCCGCGCTGGGCGCCGTGCACGGGCTCTGGCGGCCGGTGCCGGGCCGGTTCAAGGACTTCATCGCATCCCCGAAGAACAACCTCTACCGGTCGTTGCACACGAGCGTCTGCGGCCCGCAGGACCGCACGGTCGAGGTGCTGATCCGCACCACCGAGATGCACCGCTCCGCGGAGTACGGCGTGGCCGCCCACTACCGCTTCCCCCGGGCCGCGGGCCGGGGCGCCGACCGGGCGGACGAGCTGGCCTGGCTGCGCCGGGTGCTCGACTGGGAGCAGGAGACGGTCGACCCGACCCAGTTCATGGAGTCGCTGCGCTGTGATCTGTCCGAGGCGCAGATCCAGGTGGTGGCCGACGGGCGGCAGGTGGTGCTGCCGGCCGGGGCGACACCTGTCGACCTCGCGTACGAGCTGGGCACCGAGCGCGGCGACCACTGCCTGGCCGCCCGGATCAACGGCCGGCTCGCGCCGCTCTCCTCCGAACTGGAAGAGGGCGACGTGGTGGAGATCTTCACCGAGAACGACGCGGAGAGCGGCTTCGAGGCGGACGTGGCCCCGCGCGGCCCGCGCCGGGAGTGGCTGGGCTTCGTGAAGTCCCCGCACGCCCAGATGCAGATCAACCGCTGGTTCGCCGAGCACACCGAGCCGGGCATCTCGATCGCCGACAAGGTCCGGCTCGGCCGGGCCTCGATCGGCCTGGCGTTGCGCAAGCACAACCGGGGCCTGGCCAGCGACCTGCCGCTGCTGCGGCTGTCCGAGGAACTGGGCTACCCCGACCTGGAGACGCTGCTGGTGGCGGTCTTCGACCGCACCGTCGAGCCGGACACCGTGGTCCAGCAGTTGATCGATCTGGTCGACCACAGGCAGTAGACGGAGCCGGTCCGCGCCGGGACCACTAGCCTGGACGGCATGATCCCCCGCGCGCGTGCCACCGGACGGGCCCTCGGCTACCAGATCTTCTACCGGCTTCCGGTCCCGCTGCGACGGCGGCTGGTCCGGCTGGCCGTACCGAAGTACATCGTCGGCGCGGTCACGCTGGTCAAGGACACGGAGGCCACCGGCGCGGGCCGGATCCTGCTGCTGCGCCAGCCGCCCGGCTACAGCTGGACGCTGCCGGCCGGGCTGCTGCAACGCGGCGAGGCCCCGGTGGTCGGCGCCGCCCGCGAGCTGTACGAGGAATCAGGCGTCCGTCTGTCCCCCGACGCGCTGCGCCCGGCGGTGCCCAACGCGGTGGTGCACGCCAAGGGCTGGGTCGACGTGGTCTTCGAGGCGGAGGTGCCGGCGTCGACCACCGAGCTGAAGGTGGACGGCGCCGAGGTGTTCGAGGCCGCCTTCCATCCGCTCGACGACCTGCCCCGGCTCAGCCGCGCCACCGCCAATCTGCTCGGCTACTACGGCATCGGCCCGCGCGCCGGCGAGCACCCACCGGCCGCGTGAGCACCCCGTACGCGGGCACTGCGGCACCCGGGGTCGAGGTGTGCGCGGTGGTGCTGGCCGCGGGCGAGGGCACCCGGCTGCGCCCGCTCACCGAGCGGGTGCCGAAGGCGCTCTGCCCGGTGGGAAACGTCCCGCTGCTGGACCGGGCGCTGGCGCGGCTGGCCGGGCTCGGCCTGACCGGCCCGGAGCGGGTCGCGGTGAACGCCTGCTACCTGGGTGACCAGGTGGTCGCGCGGGTGGGCGGACGGGCTCACCTGTCGGTCGAGCCGGACGCTCCACTGGGCACCGCCGGGGGTGTGGGCCGGCTGCGGGACTGGATCGACGGCCGGGGCGTGCTGGTCGGCAACGCCGACGCGTACCTGGCCGACCCGCAGGCCCCGCCCGGGCCGGACATCGCCGCGCTGCTGGACGGGTGGGACGGGCACGGCGTACGCCTGCTCGGCCGTCCCGCCGACGACCCGCACGCCCCCGGGACCTTCGACGGCCACGAGTTCGTGGGTTTCTCGCTGCTGCCATGGCGGCTGGTCCGCGACCTGCCACCCACGTTCGGCGACCTGGTCCGGGCGGTGTGGCGGCCCGCGGAGGCCGCCGGGGCGCTCACAGTCGTGCCCTACCGGGGGACGTTCTACGACACCGGCACCCCGGCCGACTACCTGGCCGCCAACCTCCACGCGGCCGGACCGGACGGACTGGTGGACCCGGCCGCGACGGTGGACGGCCGGGTCACCGGCTCGGTGATCGGCGGGGGCGCGCGGGTGCACGGCGACGTGGACCGGTCGGTGGTGTGGCCTGGTGCGACAGTCGCGGCCGGGGAACGCCTGCGCGAGGTGATCCGGGCCGGGGACGACCTGACCGTCCCGGCGGCGCGGTGAGGGGCGCGGGCTCTAGCATGGGCCTCGTCGCCGACGAACGGAGAACCGTCCCGTGATCACCGCGATCGTGCTGATCGACTGCGCCACCGACTCCATCCCCGAGGTGGCCGAGACCCTGGCCAACCTGCCCGGCGTCAGCGAGGTCTACTCGGTGGCCGGGCACGTCGACCTGATCGCCATGGTCCGGGTCCGGGAGTTCGAGCAGATCGCCCAGGTCATCGCCGGCAGCATCTCGAAGGTGCCGGGCGTGCTCAACACCGAGTCGCACATCGCGTTCCGCGCCTACTCCCAGCACGACCTGGAGGAGGCGTTCGCGATCGGGCTGGCGAACGCCGACTGACACGAGCCGGTGACCGGCCTGCCCTCGCGGGCGGACCGGCCACCGTCGACCGTGCGGTACGTCAGCTCTGGCTGGGCACCGGGGTCTCCGTGGTGCCCGGAGCGGGCTCCTCGGTCTCGGTGCCGCCCGGAGCCGGCGACTCGGTGCCACCCGGGGACGTGGTGCCGCCCGGGCTGGGCGTGCCGCTGGCGCTGGTCTGCGGAACCGGGACGCCCAGGGTCTGGGCCAGGGCCACAAGCGCGTCGTAGTGCGCCTGGAGGACCGGCAGCGCGTCCTGCGCGATCTGCACCACCGACTGCTCCGAGCCCTGCGAGATCTCGGTCTGGGTGGCCTGGATCGCCTGGACGTGGCCGGCGAGCTGCGCGGTCACCCACGCCTTGTCGAACTCGGCCCCGCTGAGGTTGTTCAGCTTGTCCAGGACCTTCTGCTGGTCGGCGGTCGGGTCGGCCGGCAACTGCACGTTGAGCTGCTGCGCGGTCGACTGCACCGTCTGGTCCAGCTGGGTGTGGTCCGTCACGAACATCTTGCCCAGGTCCTTGACCTGCTGGTTCTGACCCTTCTGCTGGGCCAGGTTACCGGCGGTGATCTCGAACAGGTTGACCTGGTGAACCGCCTGCAGGTACTGCGTGTCCTGCGTCGACGGCTGTGCCGCCGCCTGCGCCGCGGCGGCGGGCGCCAGCCCCACGACCACCAGCGCGGCCAGCAGGCCCAGGCGTTTGATTCCCAACATTCGTTCCTCCCCCATGAGACGTCGGACCGCACGGATACCCGGCTGACCGGGGTTATTCCTGCGATTCCACCCGTCCGTGTCGGGGGCGACGGCCGTCGGCGCACCGGCCTCCCGCCGTACGCGGGAGGGAACGGGACGACCGGTGCGGAAACGGCAGTGGCGCCCGCCGGAAGATCCGGCGGGCGCCACTGTCAGTCGTACCGGGGAGGGTCAGCGACGGCTCTCGCCGCTGCCGATCTCCTCCCGCTCCGGCCGGGCCTCGACCGGCGGGTGCCCCGGCGAGACCGGCGCCTCGGCCGGCTTCTCGATCGGGTAGAAGAAGCCCCGGATCGCCGGGCCGAGGGCACCGAGCCGGTTCATCTTCTTCGGCACCACCCAGCCGACGTAGTCCAGCGCCGGCGGGTGACCGTCGTGGCCGTCGGCCGAGGTGAGCGGCTGGTGGACCTCGACGAACCGGCCGTCGGGCAGCCGCTTGATGATGCCGGTCTCCACGCCGTGGGCCAGCACCTCCCGGTCGTGCTGCTGCAGACCCAGGCAGATCCGGTACGTGATGTAGTACGCGATCGGCGGCAGGATCAGCAGGCCGATCCGGCCACCCCAGGTCATCGCGTTCAGGCTGATGTGGAACTTGTCCGCGATGACGTCGTTGGCGCCGGAGAGGGTCAGCACGACGTAGAAGGCGAGCGCCATGGCGCCCACGGCGGTGCGGGCCGGAACGTCCCGGGGCCGCTGGAGCAGGTTGTGGTGCTTGTAGTCCTTGAGGCGGCGCGCCTCCAGGAACGGATACATCGTCGACAGGCCGACCAGGATTCCGGGTAGCACCACAGTCGGCCAGAACAACGGTGGGATGACGTACCCGTTGCCGATCGGGATGTGGATCTCCCAGCCCGGCATGAGGCGGGTCGAGCCGTCGAGGAACATGACGTACCAGTCGGGCTGGCTGGCCGCCGAGACCACCCACGCCTCGTACGGGCCGAACAGCCAGATCGGGTTGATCTGGAACATGCCGCCCATCAGCGCGATCACGCCGAAGACGACCATGAAGAAGCCGCCCTGCTTGAGCGCGTAGCGCGGGAACATCCGCTCGCCGACCACGTTGGAGTTGGTCCGGCCGGGGCCGGGCCACTGGGTGTGCTTCTGCTTGAACACCAGGCCGAGGTGCACGCTGATCAGCGCCACCAGCAGACCCGGGACGAGCAGCACGTGGGCGATGAAGAAGCGGCTGATGATGATGGTGCCGGGGAACTCCCCGCCGAAGATCGACGAGCTGACCCAGGAGCCGATCACCGGGATCGACAGGATGATCGCGGAGGCGATCCGCAGACCGGTGCCGGACAGGCCGTCGTCCGGCAGCGAGTAGCCGGTGAAGCCAGCCAGGAAGCCGACCCAGAACAGCAGCGAGCCGATGATCCAGTTGGTCTCACGGGGCTTGCGGAACGCTCCGGTGAAGAAGACCCGCAGCATGTGGACCACGATGGCGGCCATGAACAGCAGGGCCGACCAGTGGTGCATCTGCCGCATGATCAGACCACCGCGGACATCGAACGAGATGTCCAGGCTGGAGGCGTAGGCGGCCGACATCGGGGTGCCCCGCAGCGGCGCGTAGCTGCCGTTGTAGATGACCTCGGTCATCGCCGGCTCGAAGAAGAACGTCAGGAAGACGCCGGTGAGCAGCAGGACGATGAACGAGAACAGCGCGATCTCGCCGAGCAGGAACGACCAGTGGTCGGGGAAGACCTTGTTCAGCAGCTTGCGCAGGGGCGTGGCCACCTGGAAGCGGTCGTCCACCGCCCGCGCGCTCTTGGCCGGCAGCGCTGCTGCATCAAACTTTCGGCGCTTCATGGCCGCTCCCAGAAGTCGGGACCGATGGTCTCGGTGTAGTCGGACTTCGCCACGAAGAAGCCCTCCTCGTCCACCTCGATCGGCAGCTGCGGCAGCGGCCGGTTCGCCGGGCCGAAGATCGGCTTGGCGTTGTCGGTGATGAGGAACTGCGACTGGTGGCAGGGGCAGAGCAGGCGGTTGGTCTGCTGCTCGTAGAGGCTGGCCGGGCAGCCGGCGTGCGTGCAGATCTTGGAGAACGCGACGTAGTTGCCCCACATGTAGTCGCCGTGGCCCTTGCGCTCGTTCGCGGCGCGCGACTTCTGCGCGTCGTCCTCCCGCAGGTGGATGAGCAGGGTCGGCGAGTCGGCGTGCAGGTTGCTCACGCCGCCGTCGATGCCCGGGAACACGGTGAGCTGGCCGCCGACGCTGACGTCGGCCGGGCGGATCGGACGGCCGTCCTCACGGATCAGCCGGATCTTCTTGCCGCCCTCGCCCGGCTGGAAGCCGGTGGTGAACATCTGGTTGTTCTTGTGCGGCTGCTCGATCAGGCCACCGATCAGCGGGGCCGCGGCCACCGCGCCCACCGGCGCCAGGCCGGCGAGCAACGAGATGCCGAGCAGCGGCCGGCGACGGACGCCCATCTCGTCGGCCAGGTAGAGCATGGTCTCGCCGGTGATCTTGCGACCCTCCGGGTCGTCGGCCTGGTCGTGCCGGTCCTGGATCGAGACCTCCTTGGGCAGCAGCTTCTTGCCCCAGGTCAGGATGCCGAAACCGATGCCCAGCAGCGCCAGGCCCAGCGTCACGCCGAGCAGCGGCGTGTAGAGCTTGTCGCCGCCGGTACCCGGCTCCCACTGCCACGGCCACCAGATGTAGACCACCAGGAAGGCGGTCGCGAAGACGCCGGTCAGCAGGAACATCAGGGCGACCGTGCGGGTCAGCCGGCGCTCGGCCTTGCTGCCCGGGACCACCTGCGGCTCGTAGTGGACGATCTCGATGTCGTCCCGCCGCGCGCCCTCCTGGACGATGTCGAACCGGGAGAGCCGGGGGTCGTTCACGTCGAGCGGCTCCGGGCCCTGCTGGGCCTGGTGCTCGGTGTGGGTGCTCATGCCGTCACCTCGCTACGGGTGACGCCGGGGGTCGGCGCCACAGCACTGGAAGCATTGATCCGTCCGGTCACGACTTGCCCGCGATCCACAGGCTCGCGAAGACCAGCGCGACGATGCCGACCAGGAAGATCGCGAGACCCTCGGTCGACGGGCCGTAGCGGCCCAGGTTGAAGCCGCCCGGATCGCCGTCGTGCTTCAGCGTCTCCTGGATGTAGGCGATGATGTCCGCCTTCTCCTCGGGCGTGATCTGGTTGTCGCCGAACACCGGCATGTTCTGCGGGCCGCTCAGCATCGCGGCGTAGATCTGCCGGTCGCTGGCCGGCGCCAGGCTCGGCGCGTACTTGCCGGAGGACAGCGCGCCGCCGCCGCCGCTGAAGGCGTGGCACTGCGAGCAGTTGATCCGGAACAGCTCACCACCGGTGGACAGGTTGGCGCCCTCACGCAGGTCGCCGTTGGGGACCTCCGGGCCGCCGCCGAGCTCCTGGATGTACTGCCCGAGCTGGCGCACCTGCTCGTCGGTGAACTGCGGCGGCTTGCGCATGGCCTGGGCCTCCTGCCGGGCCATCGGCATGCGACCGCTGCTGACCTGGAACTCGACCGAGGCCGCTCCGACGCCGATCAGGCTCGGACCGCGGCCCTCGACGCCCTGGGCGTTGCGACCGTGACAGGTCACACAGCTCACGTCGAACAGCGCCTTGCCCTCGTTGCCTGCGGCGGTCAACGGAGGGTTGTCCTGCGCCTGCACGCCGGGGGCGAAGACGGTGTAGGCACCGCCGGCCAGCATCAGCGCGGCGAACAGCCGGACCGCGGCACCCAGCCGGCGGCGGCCCCTGCTGCGCGCTACGGGCCGCCCGCGCAGCCGCGCGAGCAGACCGCGTCGGCGGTCGTTGTCAGAAGTCATGACCTGTGTCCTTAACCGGTTGGACCTTGTCTCAGGGGACGGAGCAGCGGCGCGGTTCGTGACGCGCCAAGATCACTGGAGCCAGTAGATCATGGCGTAGAGCCCGATCCACACGACGTCCACGAAGTGCCAGTAGTAGGACACGACGATCGCCGAGGTCGCCTGGGCGGGGGTGAACCGGCCCATCGTGGTACGGATCATGAAGATCACGAAGGCGATGAGGCCGCCGGTCACGTGCAGACCGTGGAAGCCGGTGGTGAGGTAGAACATCGACCCGTAACCGTCTTCGTTGATCTTCACACCCTCGTGCACCAGGGTCCGGTACTCGTTCAGCTGACCGAGCACGAAGATCAGACCCATCACGAAGGTGATCGTGAACCACCGGCGCAGAGCGTGGACGTCACCGCGCTCGGCCGCGAACACGCCGATCTGGCAGGTGATCGAGGAGAGCACCAGGATCACCGTGAACGTGGTCGCGTACGGGATGTTCAGCACCTCGGTGTGCTTCTCCCACTGCTCCGGCGCCGCCGCGCGGATGGAGAAGTACATCGCGAACAGCGCCGCGAAGAACATGAGTTCGCTGGAGAGCCACACGATCGTCCCGACGCTGACCATGTTGGGTCGGGTCAGGGAGTGGATCCGGCTCTTGTCAATGGCTGGGGCCGCAGTCACGCGGTCATTATTGCCCCTGACCGGGACCGACGATCAGCGGGGTGCCAAACCGGTCCCTTCCGTGGCCCGATCGTGGTGGTCCGCTTCGCCTGACCTACCCTGAAAAGCGTGCTGCACGTCGATCAGATCCGCGCCGTCACCTCGGCTGTTCCGGCGACACTGGCGGCGGGAGGCGAGGGCGCCCCGCCACCGTTCACCGTGACCCGGGTCCTCACCGAGACCCGCCTGGACAGCTGGCTCACGCTGGGCATCGTCCTGGCCGCCGGCCTCTACCTCTACGGGGTGCACAGGCTGCGGCTGCGCGGCGACCGCTGGCCGGTCATCCGTACCGTGTCGTTCCTCGGCCCCGGCCTCGGCGGCATCGCCCTGGTCACGCTCACCGGCCTCGGCGCGTACGACACCGCCCTGCTCTCGGTGCACATGGTGCAGCACATGGTGCTGTCCATGATCGCGCCGATCTTCCTGGCGCTCGGCGCCCCGGTGACGCTGGCGCTGCGCACGCTGCCGGTGCGGCCCCGCAAGCGGCTGCTCGCGATCGTGCACAGCAAGGTGATCCGGATCTACAGCTTCCCGCTCGTGGCGTTCGCCATCTTCGTGGTGAACCCGTTCGCGCTGTACTTCACCGACCTCTACGAGTTCACGCTGCGCCACGAGTGGGCGCACGAACTGGTCCACGCGCACTTCATCGCCACCGGCTGCGTCTTCTTCTGGCCGCTGCTCGGCCTGGACCCGCTGCCCGGCCGCTGGCCGTACCCGGGGCGCGCGCTGCTCATGCTGCTCTCGGTGCCGTTCCACACCGTCCTCGGCCTGACCATCATGCAGAGCACCACGCTGTTCGGCGGCGACTGGTACCCGTCGCTCAACCTGTCCTGGTCCGACCCCTGGAACGACCAGGTGGTCGCCGGCGGCATCCTGTGGGCCGGCGGCGAGTTCGTCAGCGTCACCATGCTCGCTGTCCTGGTCGTCCAGTGGGTCAAGCAGTCCGAGCGCGAGGCCCGCCGGCTCGACCGCGAGCTGGACCGCCAGGAGGCCCGCCAGCGCGCCGCGGAGGCGAGCACCTGACGGCACGTTCCGGGGTACGCCCCGAGCCCGCCGGGCGGGGCGACGGCCCGGATGTGACGACCGCTACGATCAGCGGGCAGCTACGAGGTGGGAGCCACGTCACGATGAGCGATCGTCTTTGCACCGTCCTGCTCTACAGCGACGACCCGAAGGTCCGCGACCGGATGCGGCTCGCCGTGGGCACCCGGCCGGCGCCCGGGATCGAGATCGAGTTCGTCGAGGCCGACGACTACAACGCCTGCATCCGGCTGGTCGACGACTACGAGATCGACCTGCTCCTGCTCGACGGCGAGGCGACCCCGGGCGGCGGCATCGGCATCGCCCGCCAGATCAAGGACGACCGGGACGACGCGCCGCCGACCTGCGTGGTGCTGGCTCGCGCCGCCGACCGCTGGCTGGCCGCGTACGCCGAGGTCGACGCCACGCTGACCCACCCGCTGGACCCGGTGGTCGCCGGCAGCACCGTGGCGGAGCTGCTGCGCCGCACCCACGCCGCGGCCTGACCCCTCCGGTCCTCGCGCGCCACGGCCACGCGGCCGTGGCGCGCCCCAACCGCATTCCTCACGCCGCTCGGGAGGCCCGCCATGGGCGAACGGACCTGGCCGCTTCTGCTCAACGCGCTGCTGCGCGGCGAGGAGCTCTCCACCGCCGACACCGCGTGGGCGATGGGCGAGATCATGGCCGGCTCGGCCACCCCGGCGCAGATCGCCGGGTTCGCCGTGGCGCTGCGCACCAAGGGTGAGACCCCCGCCGAGCTGGGCGGCCTGGTCGAGGCCATGCTGACCCGCGCGGTGCCGGTGCACCTGCCCGAGGACGTACGCGCGACCGCGCTGGACGTGGTCGGCACCGGCGGAGACCTCGCGCACACGGTGAACATCTCCACCATGGCGGCGCTGGTGGTCGCCGGGGCCGGGGTCCGCGTGGTCAAGCACGGCAACCGGGCCGCCTCCTCCTCGTGTGGCACCGCCGACGTGCTGGAGCAGCTCGGCGTACCCCTCGACCTGGCACCGGAGCAGGTGGCCCGCTGCGTCACCGAGGCCGGCATCGGCTTCTGCTTCGCCGCCCGCTTCCACCCCGGCATGCGCCACACCGGCCCGGTCCGGCGCGAGATCGGCGTACCCACCGCGTTCAACTTCCTCGGCCCGCTGACCAACCCGGCGCGGCCCCGCGCGGGCGCGGTGGGCTGCTTCGACAAGCGGATGGCCCCGGTGATGGCCGCCGTCTTCGCGGCCCGTGGCGACTCCGCGATCGTGGTACGCGGCGAGGACGGCCTGGACGAGTTCAGCACCGGCGCCCCCACCCGGGTCTGGGTGGCGCAGCAGGGCAGCGTCACCGAGGCCGTGCTGGACGCGACGGACCTCGGCGTGCCCCGGGCCACCCTGGCCGACCTGCGCGGCGGGGACGCGGTCTACAACGCCGACGTCGTCCGCCGCCTGCTCGCCGGTGAGACCGGCCCGGTGCGGGACGCGGTCCTGGTCAACGCCGCTGTCGCGCTTGCCACCCAGGGGCCGCTCGACGGCGATCTGCACGAGGTGCTGCGGGCCAATCTGGACCGGGCCGCCGAGGCTGTCGACTCGGGCGCCGCCGCGGCCGCGCTGGAGCGCTGGCTCGAGGTGGCGCGCACCGCCTGACGGCGGCCTGGCGCGGGTGTTGTCGTACCCGCGTGCCAAACTACACGGGAGTTATTTTCCGTTTTCGGTCTTTCGTTTTCGGTCTCTGGTCCGCCGGCCGGCGTCTCACCGCCTGGGCCGGTGCCCGGAGCGAGAGGAGCCTCCCGTGTCTGACCGCGAGCTGCACTGTGACACCTGCGAGGGCGTCGTGCTGTTCGAGGCGCCGCCGTGCGGCGACGGGCACGGCGCCGACTGCCCGGAGCTGATCTGCACCGGTTGCGGCGCGGCAGTGGTGATCGCCACGTTCACGTTCCGCGAGACCCGCCTGGCGAGCCGCCGCACACCCCGCCGGCCGTCCCACCCCCGGGCCGCCTGACCGCCGCTCCTTCCCCTCCGGCCATCCCGCCCTCCCGCCCTTCCGCCCGTCCGCGCGCCGCGCCTGTCCGCGCCTCTTTGCGCCCCCGCGCCTGTCCGCGCCTCTTTGCGCCTCCGCGCCTGTCCGCGCCTCTTTGCGCCCCCGCGCCTGTCCGCGCCTCTTTGCGCCTCCGCGCCTGTCCGCGCCTCTTGCGCCCTCGCGCCTCTTTGCGCCCCCGTGCCGCGCGCGGCCGCCCACCCTTCTCCACTCCGCCCCGCCCCACCCCACCCCGCCCGCCAGCCCAACCGTCCGCCGCTCGTGATCAAGGAGTTTGTGTCCCCCACGGTCGCCCCGGTGGACCCAAACTCCTTGATCACCGCTTGGTGGCCGGGGTGGCGAGGGCTCTCCCCGGCCGAACCGGTGATCAAGGGGTTTGTGTCATCGACGGCGCGCGAAAGTGCCTCAAACTCCTTGATCAACGAGGCCGGGCCGGCGCGGGAGCGCACGGTGGCCGGCGCTCGCCTGGGCGGTCGGCGGTGCGCGTAAGGCGTGAGGGCGGGCGTCGGGCCTTCGGGCGTGAGTGTCGGCGCTGACCCGTCACGGCACCCGGCCTTGAACGCGGACAAGCGGTGGTGAGCGAGATCTTGGAAGGAAAGGGCCCCTATGAGGGCGCTTTCCTTCCAAGATCTCCTGTGGTCCTGGCAAGTGGAACGGCGCTCCCGGTGAATGGAACGGCCCGGTGAGCGAGAACCCGGGTGGTGCGTGTCGGAGGTGGAGCGGGCACCAGGCCGACCGCACGGGCGGCGATCATGAGGTTGGCGGGGACAAAGAGGACCGCCAGCGCCGTCAACTTCATGATCGACGGGGACGGGCGGAGGGCGGGAGGCGGAGGGTGGGGGAAAGCGGCAGGCCCGCCTCCCCCGGTGGGGGGGGTGGCGGGCCTGCGGCGGTGGGTCTGTCAGTGCTCGGCGGTACGGCGGGTGCCCGAGTAGTACTCGAACAGCAGCCCGCAGGTGGCGAGGACGACCGCCACCAGGCCCAGTCCCAGCAGCCAGAACTGCCAGAACACCAGGCCGAGACCGGCGATCGCGGCGGCCAGCGCCAGCCCGAACGGCCAGTAGCTGCCAGGGCTGAAGAAGCCGACCTCACCGGCGCCGTCGGCGATCTCGCCGTCCGGCCGGTCCTCGGGGCGCAGGTCGATACGGCGGGAGACGAACCAGAAGAAGCCGCCGCACATCGCGCAGAGCAGGAAGGACAGCAGCAGCGCCACCGTGCCGATCCACTCGACGTGACCGCCGCTGTCGGCGTACGTCCAGGCGCCGTAGAGGATCGTCGCGCCGAGGAGGAACGTGGCGATGGTCAGGAAGATCTTCCACTCGGTCTTCATGCCGGACCCCTCAGCTTCCCGCGCCGGCCGTCGCGTCGGACGGGTTGAAGTTGTTCACGTCGCGCCGGGTGTCGAACGGCTTCGTCTCGGTGGCGTACTCTTCCTCACCGATCGCGCCGAGCGCCTCCTGGGTCGACTTGCCGGCCTTCTTGGCCGCCAGGAACTGGTCGTACTTCTCCGGCGAGACGACCCGCAGCTCGAAGTTCATGAAGGCGTGGTAGCTGCCGCACAGCTCGGCGCAGCGGCCGACGAACGCGCCCTCCTGGTCGATGCTGGAGACCTCGAACGTGTTGCGCACGTTGCCCGGCATGACGTCCCGCTTGAACAGCAGCTCCGGCACCCAGAACGAGTGGATGACGTCACGGCTGGTCTCCTCGAAGCGGATCGAGCGGCCGCTGGGCAGCACCAGCACCGGGATGACCTCGCTGGTGCCGAGCACCGAGGCGACGGTGTTGGCCTCGGTGCCCTGGCCGTCGCGGTAGTTGAACTGCCAGTTCCACTTGAACGCGACGACCTCGACGGTGACGTCCGGGTTCTTCGACTGCTTGTTCACGTCGGTCTGCACGACCGCCGTGTAGTAGAAGAGCACGGAGACCACGAGGATCGGCGCGATGGTGTAGAGGAACTCCATCGGCAGGTTGTAGCGGGTCTGCACCGGCAGCTCGTTGCCGCGCTTGCGGTAGCGGACCACGCACCAGAAGATCAGGCCCCACACGAACACGCCGACGGCGAGCGCCGCGATGCAGGACGCGATCCACAGGTCGTACATGCGGTGCGACTCGGGCGTGATGCCGCCCTGCGGCCAGCCGAACCCGCCGAACGCCTTACCGACGTCACAGCCGGTGAGCGAGACCAGCAGCGCCGCCGCGCCGAGACCGAGCCCGGCGATTCGACCAGCACCACGCCGCCGGCGTCCACCGGCCCCCGGGGAAGCGCTGTGCCGTACGGCCGAGCGCCGTACCTCCGAACTCCTTGCGACCACCTGGTCCTGCCTCCCTAGCGCGCCGCGGCGGTTGTTCTCCTTGACACCGACGGCAAAGGCGTCACCGACGGTCGCAGATTACTCGACCATGACCGGCCAGGCCGTCTTGGGGTCGCTGTCCACCCCCATCGGGGGGATCTTGGGCGTAACCGGGCGATAGCGTGGAGCCTCATGAGCGTCTCCCCGGTCTACCTGGACGCCGCCAGCGCGGCGCCGCTGCATCCGGTCGCGCGGCAGGCGATGCTGGCCGCACTGGACGACGGCTGGGCGGACCCGGCCCGGCTCTACTCGGCGGCCCGCCGGGCTCGCCAGCTCCTCGACGCCGCGCGCGAGGCCGCCGCGCAGACGCTCGGCGTCCGCGCCGACGAGCTGTCCTTCACCCCCAGCGGTACGGCGGCAGCGCACGCCGCCGTACTCGGAGGCCTGGCCGGGCGGCGGCGGGCCGGGGCGACGCTGGTGCACTCGGCGATCGAGCACTCGGCGGTGCTGCACGCCGCGGAGCGGCACACGGCAGGTGGCGGCGCGGCGGTGTCCGTACCCGTGGACCGGTCGGGCCGGGTGGACCTGGACGCCTGGGCGGCGGCGGTGGCCGCGCCCGGCGTGGCCCTCGCGGCGTTGATCGGGGCCAGTCACGAGGTGGGCACTGTGCAGCCGGTGCCCGCGGCGGCGGAGCTGTGCGCCGAGGCGGGCGTGCCGCTGTACGTGGACGCGGCGCAGCTGGCCGGGCGGGCGCCGCTGCCGTCGGGCTGGTCGGTGCTGACCGCCAGCGCGCACAAGTGGGGCGGACCGCCCGGTGTCGGACTGCTCGTGGTGCGCAAGGGCACCCGGTGGGAGTCGCCGTACCCGGCCGACGAGCGGGAGTCGGGGCGTACCCCCGGGGTGGTGAACCTGCCGGCGGTGGTCGCGGCGGCGGCGAGCCTGCGCGCGGCGGCGGCCGACGCGGCGGCGGAGGCGGCCCGGCTGGGTCCGCTTGTCGACCGGATCCGGGCGCGGGTGGCGGCCGAGGTGCCGGACGTGGAGGTGGTCGGCGACCCGGTGGACCGGTTGCCGCACCTGGTGACCTTCTCCTGCCTGTACGTCGACGGCGAGGCGTTGCTGCACGCGCTGGACCGGCGCGGGTTCGCGGTGTCCTCCGGCTCGTCGTGCACGTCGTCGACGTTGCGCCCGTCACACGTGCTGGAGGCGATGGGGGTGCTGTCGCACGGCAACGTGCGGGTGTCGCTGCACCGGGAGACCACCGAGGCGGACGTGGAGCGGTTCCTGGCCGAGCTGCCCGGGATCGTGGCGAACCTGCGGGCGGAGGCGGGGGTGACGGACCTGTGAGCGAGCCGGACGAGGTGCTGGACTGCCGGGGGCAGCGCTGCCCGCTACCGGTGATCAATCTCGCCCGGCTGGTGCCCGGCCTGCCGGCCGGCGCGGTGGTACGGGTGCTGGCCGACGATCCGGCGGCGGCGGTGGACATCCCGGCGTGGTGCCGGATGCGCGGCCACGAGTTCCTCGCCGAGCGCCCGGGGCCCGCCTACGACGTCCGGGTGTAAGGAAGGGCCCCTTCTTAACGCCTCAGGTAGAGGAAGGGGCCCTTCTTAACGCCGGCCGACCGGCCGTCAGCGCAGGTACGCGAGGATGCCCGGCAGCGGGTCGGCGGCCACGGCGGTGTCGACCACCAGGCGCGGGCCGATCAGCGGCTCGTACTCGGCCCGGCGGCGCAGCGTCTGCTCCCAGGTGCCGTGCTCCTCGGGCGGGCGGGCCTCGACCCGGCGGCGGTGCTCCGCCTCGTCGCCGCAGTGCACCTCGATCACCCGCAGCGGCACGCCGGCCCGTTCGGCCACGTCGTGCCAGAGGCCCCGGGCGCTGGCGACCGGGTTCACCGCGTCGACCACCACGCTGAGCCCGAGGCCGAGCTGCACCTCGGCCAGCCCGGCGACCGCGCCGTAGGCGGCCATGCCGGGTACGTCGCCGGTGAGGCCGTAGCGGTGCAGGGCGCGCTCGACCGGGTCGACCGGCAGGACCGGGGCGCGCAGGGCGGCGCCGACCCGGGCGGCGAGCGTGGTCTTGCCCACGCCCGGCAGCCCGGCGAACGCGACGAGCACCGGACCGCCGCCGCCGGGGCGGACCTCCGGGTCCACCCCTCCGGCCGGGGCCGCCGGGCCGGTCACAGCAGGTGCGGCCGGACGTCCTCGGCGGCCGCGTCACCGTACGACTCGGCGAGTCGCTTCACGAACAGGTCGCGGCGGACCTCGTACTCCTGGCCGCCGAAGTTCTCCAGCACGAGCGTGGCCAGCAGGCAGCCGACCTGGGCCGCCCGCTCCAGGCCGACGCCCCAGTCGAGCGCGGCGAAGAAACCGGCCCGGAAGCCGTCGCCGACACCGGTCGGGTCGACCGCCTGCATCTCCCGCGCGATCGGCACCCGGATCGTGCCGATCTCCCGGCCGGCGATCTCCACACCCTGCTTGCCCAGCGTGGTGACCCGCACCTTGACCCGGTCCAGCAGTTGCTCGTCGGTAAGGCCGGCCTTGCTCTGGAGCAGCGACTTCTCGTACTCGTTGGTCATCAGGTAGTCGGCACCGTCGATCAGGCCGAGCACGTCCTCGCCGTCCATCCGGGCCAGCTGCTGCGACGGGTCGGCGACGAAGGAGTAGCCGCGGTCCCGGCACTCGCCGGAGTGCCTGATCATCGCGGCCGGGTCGTTGGCGCTGACCAGCACCAGGTCCAGACCGCCGAGGCGCTGCGCCACCGGGGCCAGCTCGATGTTGCGGGCCTCGCTCATCGCCCCGGCGTAGAAGGAGGCGATCTGGCACATGTCGGTGTCGGTGGTGCAGACGAAGCGTGCGGTGTGCGCGACCTCGCTGACGTGCACCGAGTCGCAGTCGACGCCGTGGCGCTCCAGCCAGGAGCGGTAGTCGGCGAAGTCGGCGCCGACCGCGCCGAGCAGCACCGGGCGCAGCCCGAGCTGGGCCATGCCGAAGGCGATGTTCGCCGCGGTGCCGCCGCGGCGGAGCACCAGCTCGTCGACGAGGAAGGACAGCGAGACCTTGTCGAGCTGGTCGGCGATGAGCTGGTCGGCGAATCGGCCGGGGAAGCTCATCAGGTGGTCGGTCGCGATCGAGCCGGTCACGGCGATCTTCATGTCAACCCTCGGGGTCGGGAGCACGGCGCGGTCAGCCTACCGGCCCCCGGGCCGCACGGACGGCGGTCGGTCACCAACCGGTCGATCGGCGCACATCCGGACGTCACGCGCAGGGGTACGACGAAACGGCGGGCCGCCCCATCCGGGACGGCCCGCCGTTGTCGGTCGGTCTGTCGACTCAGCTGAAGGAGTCGCCGCAGGCGCAGGAGTTGCCCGCGTTCGGGTTGTCGATGGTGAAGCCCTGGGCGTCGATCCGGTCGGCGAAGTCGATGGTGGCGCCGGCCAGGTAGGGGGCGCTCATCCGGTCGACGACGACCTCGACACCGTCGAAGTCGGTGACGACGTCACCGTCGAGCGAGCGCTCGTCGAAGAACAGCTGGTACCGCAGGCCGGAGCAGCCACCCGGCTGCACGGCGACCCGGAGCCGCAGGTCGTCGCGGCCCTCCTGCTCGATCAGGGCCTTGACCTTCTGCGCCGCGACGTCGGTGAGGACGACGGTGCTGGGGGCCTTGGCCTCGGTCGACTCGGTCTGCGCTGGCGTGGTCACGTGGAAGTCTCCCTGCGCGGTATGAGGTCCGGACGTCCTGGCCAACGCCGCACGTCCGCCAGTGATTCCCGGTGTGGTCCGTCTTTCGATCGTACGCCGCCTCCGGCGTCACCACCCGGCGGCGTGACCAGCGGAACCGGTCAGCGGCTCCATTGCCGCGCCAGGCGGGCGCCGAGCGCGCGCAGCCCTTCGGCCGGGCGGGCCATCGCCGCGTCCACTCCCCCGTGCTCCTCGCCGCCGAAGTGCTCCACGAGGCTGTGCGCCTCGGTGACACCGGCCGCCGCCGCCTCCCGCCGCCCGGTGCTCACCCGTCCCGCCAGCACCACGCAGGGCACGCCCCGGTCCCGGGCCGCCCCGGCCACACCGGCGACCACCTTGCCGCGCAGTGACTGGTGGTCGAACGAGCCCTCGCCGGTGATCACCAGGTCGGCGGCGTCGAGCGCGGCGTCCAGCCCCACCGCGCGGGTGACCAGGCCGATGCCGGATTCGCACCGGCCGCCGAGCGCCAGCACCGCCGCACCGAGGCCGCCCGCGGCGCCGCCGCCGGGCAGCGCGCCCAGCCCGGACGGGCAGCCGGGCAGGCGCTCGGTCAGCACCTCCGCCCAGCGGGTCAACGCGGCGTCCAGCAGCAGCACGTCGGCCCGGTCGGCGCCCTTCTGCGGGCCGAAGACGCTGCTCGCGCCGTGCAGCCCGAGCAGCGGGTTGTCCACGTCGGTGGCGGCGACGAGCGTCGCGCCGCGCAGCCGGGGCTCCCCGTCGAGCGCGGCCACATCGGCGAGCGCCGCGCCGCCGTACGGCAGGGCCCGGCCGGCGCCGTCCAGCGGCGTGACGCCCAGCGGGACGAGCATCCCGGCGCCCCCGTCGTTGGTGGCCGAGCCGCCCAGCCCCACCACCACCGTCCGCGCGCCCGCCTCGACCGCGGCGGCGACGAGCAGCCCCAGCCCGTACGAGGTGGTGGCCTTCGGGTCGCGTTCGGCGGCGGTGAGCAGGTGCAGTCCGCACGCCTGCGCGCTCTCCAGGTACGCCGTGCCGTCGTCGGTGAGCAGGATCTCACCGGCGGCCGGGCGGCCCAGCGGGTCGACGGTGGGCACCGGCACCCGGCGTCCGCCGAGCGCCCCGGCGAGCACGTCGACGAACCCCGGCCCGCCGTCGGCGAGCGGCCGGGCCAGCAGGTCGTCGCCGGGCGCGACGTCACGCCAGCCGTCGGCCACCGCGGCGGCCACGTCGGGGGCCGACAGCGTGCCGGCGAACTTGTCCGGACAGAGCAGCACGCGCATGCGCAGCAGTGTGGCAGGCCACATCGGGGACGGCTGCGCGGTGGTCGCGCTGTGGGACCATGGGGGCGTGACTTCGACCTGGGTTGAGCCGTCCAACACCGCCACGGCGCTGCTGCTCCTCGGCCGCGGCAGCGACCCCGCCACCGAGCGTGGCGTGGAGTGTCCGGGTGATCTCCCCGCGCCGAGCGACCCCGACCTGGTGGCCCGTGCCGCCGCCGCGAAGGCCGCGCTCGGCACGAAGGTGTTCGTCCTGGGCCACCACTACCAGCGCGACGAGGTGATCCAGTTCGCCGACGTGACCGGCGACTCGTTCAAGCTGGCCCGGGAGGCGGCCGCCCGCCCGGACGCGGAGTACATCGTCTTCTGCGGCGTGCACTTCATGGCCGAGAGCGCGGACATCCTCACCTCGGACGCGCAGAAGGTGATCCTGCCCGACCTCGCCGCCGGCTGCTCGATGGCCGACATGGCGGTGCTGTCGCAGGTCGAGGCCGCGTGGGACACGCTCACCGATCTGGGCATCGCGGCGGAGACCGTGCCGGTGACGTACATGAACTCCTCGGCGGACATCAAGGGCTTCGTCGGCCGCAACGGCGGCGTGGTCTGCACCTCGTCGAACGCCAAGCGGGCCCTGGACTGGGCCTTCGAGCAGGGCCGCAAGGTACTGTTCCTGCCCGACCAGCACCTCGGCCGCAACACCGCGGTGCTGGAGATGGGCTTCTCGCTCGACGACTGCGTGCTCTACGACCCGCACAAGCCGAACGGCGGGCTGACCCCGGAGCAGCTGCGCGACGCGAAGATGATCCTGTGGCGGGGTCACTGCTCGGTGCACGGCCGGTTCACGCTCGACAGCGTCAACGACGTACGCGAGCGGGTGCCGGGCGTGAACGTGCTGGTGCACCCGGAGTGCCGCCACGAGGTGGTGAACGCCGCCGACCTGGTCGGCTCGACCGAGTTCATCATCAGGACCATCGAGGCGGCCCCGGCCGGCTCGGCGTGGGCGGTGGGCACCGAACTGAACCTGGTGCGCCGGCTCGCGCTGGCCCACCCGGACAAGCAGATCATGTTCCTCGACCGGGCGGTCTGCTACTGCTCGACGATGAACCGGATCGACCTGCCGCACCTGGTCTGGGCGCTGGAGGAGCTGGTCGCCGGACGCGTGGTCAACCAGATCACCGTCGACCCGGAGACCGCCCGACACGCCCGGTCGGCGCTGGACCAGATGCTCGCCCTTCCGGGAGCCTGATCACCGTCGGTGACCCCGCTGGCACGGAAACGCACCGGACACCCCGGTTCGTGCCCTCGCTGGCGATGTGACCGATTCCATTCCCGTCACGGAGGGCTATGCTGCCGGGGCGACGACACACGCGGCCCGTTTTCCCATGACCGCGTTCCGGGTAGCGATGAACTTCGTGCACCCATCACTAGACACGGCAGCACCCAACGCGCTGGAGGTTGCGTTGACCGACGACGTCCTGGTCGTACACGGAGGCACTCCGCTTGAAGGGCGGATCCGCGTGCGCGGCGCGAAGAACCTGGTGTCCAAGGCGATGGTGGCCGCCCTGCTGGGCGACACACCGAGCCGGCTGTTCGACGTGCCGCGTATCCGTGACGTCGAGGTGGTCCGCGGTCTGCTCGGCCTGCACGGCGTGAAGGTCAGCGATGGCGTGGAGGAGGGCGAACTCGTCTTCGACCCCACGAACGTCGAGAGCGCCAGCACCGACCAGATCAACGTGCACGCCGGGTCCAGCCGGATCCCGATCCTGTTCTGCGGCCCGCTGCTGCACCGGCTCGGCCACGCCTTCATCCCCGACCTGGGCGGCTGCCACATCGGCCCGCGCCCGATCGACTTCCACCTCCAGGCGCTGCGCGAGTTCGGGGCCACCGTCGAGAAGACGCCGGAGGGCCTGCACCTGTCCGCGCCCAACGGGCTGCACGGCACGAAGTTCGCGCTGCCGTACCCGAGCGTGGGCGCCACCGAGCAGGTGCTGCTCACCGCGGTGATGGCCGAGGGCGTCACCGAGCTGCGCAACGCGGCGGTCGAGCCGGAGATCATCGACCTCATCTGCGTGCTCCAGAAGATGGGCGCGATCATCAAGGTGCACACCGACCGGGTGATCGAGATCCAGGGCGTCAAGAAGCTGCACGGCTACACCCACCGGCCGATCCCGGACCGGATCGAGGCGGCCAGCTGGGCGGCGGCGGCGCTGGCGACCCGCGGTCACGTCGAGGTGCTGGGCGCCCAGCAGGCCGACATGATGACCTTCCTGAACATCTTCCGGTCGGTCGGCGGCGAGTACGAGGTCACCGACCTGCGTCCGCCGCGCGGCGGCAGCCCGGGCCAGGAGGGCGGCATCCGGTTCTGGCACCCGGGCGGTGAGCTGAACGCGGTGGCGCTGGAGACCGACGTGCACCCCGGTTTCATGACCGACTGGCAGCAGCCGCTGGTGGTCGCGCTCACCCAGGCCCGGGGCCTGTCGATCGTCCACGAGACGGTCTACGAGCAGCGGCTCGGCTACACCGAGGCGCTGAACACGATGGGCGCCAACATCCAGGTCTACCGGGACTGCCTCGGCGGCACCCCGTGCCGCTTCGGCCGGCGCAACTTCAAGCACTCCGCGGTGATCGCCGGGCCGAGCAAGCTGCACGCAGCCGACCTGGTCATCCCGGACCTGCGGGCCGGGTTCAGCCACCTGATCGCGGCGCTGGCCGCCGAGGGCACCTCCCGGGTGTACGGCGTGGACCTGATCAACCGCGGCTACGAGGACTTCGAGGCCAAGCTGGCCGACCTCGGCGCCCACGTCGAGCGTCCCTGACCGTCCCGTTCCGCGTCGCGACAGCGCCCCTGTCGCGGCGCCGCGACCGGAAGCGGCCGCGCCCGGTGCACCCGTGATGTGCACCGGACGCGGCCGGTTGGCTACCCTTGCCGCGTGCCGTCGCTGTTTCGCCGCAAGCCCGCCGACCTCGTCGAGGATTCCGTCACCACTGTGACGACCGACGAGGAGTCCGCCGCCCGCCCTCGGGGCTACACGCCCAGCAAGAAGGAACTCGGGCAGGTCACGCCGAAGCGTCCGGTCGCCGGTCGCCGGCCGACCGCGCCGGCGAAGCCGCTGACCAAGGAGGAGGCCCGCGCGCAGCGCCGCGCCGCCCGCGCCGAGGCCGCCGCCGAGTTCCGCCGCGAGGGCGGCCCGCGTGACCGGGGCCCCGAGCGGCTGCTGGCCCGCAACGTGGTCGACTCCCGCCGTACGATCGGCACCTGGTTCTTCGGCGGCGCGCTGATCGTGCTGTTCGGCTCCAACCAGGCCATGCCGCCGATCGTGCGGCTGCTGTCGAACGTGCTCTGGGGCGCGCTGGCGCTCGGCGTGCTGATCGACTCGATCCTGATCTCCCGGAAGATCAAGCGGCTGGTCCGCGAGCGCTTCCCCAAGAGCACCGAGAAGCTCGGCTCGCTCTACTTCTACGCGATCATGCGGTCGATCACGTTCCGCCGGATGCGCGCGCCCGCGCCCCGCGTGAACATCGGCGACAAGGTCTGACCGGACCGGCCCCGACTCGGCCCCTCCCCGCCCCCGGCGGTGAGGGGCCGTTCTCGTGCGAGGACCGGCCTCAGGCCACGCCGAGCAGGCGCAGCACCGCGGTGGTGGCCGCCGCCGCGACCACGACCAGCACGAACGGCGCCCGGCGCCAGGCGAGCAGCAGGCCGACGAGCACCCCGGCGGGCCGGGCGTAGCCGGCGAAGCCGCCGGCCTCGGTGAGCGCCGCGGTGGCGGCGAGCGCGGCAAGCAGCGTGGCGGCGCCGATCGGCAGCAGGTGACGGGACCACTCCGGCAGGTCCAGCCGGTCCCGCAGCAGCACCCCGGCGACGCGGAAGCCGTAGGTGCCGGCGGCCAGCGCGAGGATCACGGCGATCAGCACGAGACCTCCCCGGCCCGTACGCTCCGGCCGTCAGCCGCTTCGTCAGCGGTCCCGTCCGGCGCGGCATCCGGATCGGGCGACGCAGCCGTCACATCGGACGGCGCGGCGGGTAGCCGGCGGCGGGCCAGTAGCGGCAGGGCCAGCGCGGCGAGCGCGAGCAGCACCGGCAGCCCGGCCGGCAGCAGCGGGGTCGCCAGCACGGCGAGGCCGGCGCCGAGGAGCGCCACCCGGCGGGTCTCCCGGTCGCGCAGGCTGGGCAGCAGCAGTGCTGCCAGCCCGGCGGGGAACGCGGCGTCGAGTCCCAGCGTCGCCGGGTCGCCGGCCGCGCCGCCGGCGAGCACGCCGAGCGCGGTGCCGGCGTTCCAGGCCAGGAACAGCAGCACCCCGGCGAGCCAGAACGCCCGGCGCCGCTCCGGCCCGGCCGGGCGGGCCAGCGCGAACGCTGTGGCCTCGTCGGTCATCAGGTGGCTGCCGAGCAGCCGTTGCGCGCGCCGCGGACCGAGCGCACCACCGAGGGCCAGGCCGAACGGCAGGTGGCGGGCGTTGAGCAGCAGACCGGCGAGGACCGCCGCGAGCGGGCTGCCGGCCGCGACGAGCCCGACGGCCATGAACTGGGCGCCGCCGGCGTAGACGACCGCCGACATGGCGAGCGTGGCCCAGACGGGCAGGCCGGCGGCCACCGCCACGGCGCCGAACGACGCGCCCACGGCGAGCATCGCCGCGCCGATGGCGGCGACGTCGCGGAGCACCCGGGCGTCGCCCGTTCGGTATGCCGTACGCATGTCCATTATCCTGAACGGAAGCACGCTGGTTCGTCAAACCGAACAAACCGACCGATGGAGCGAACATATGGCGATCGACCCCGCTCCCCCGCTCGCCACCATCGCCGCCGCGCTGCGCCGCGAGCGTGAACGGGCGGGCCTGTCGCTCACCGAGCTGGCCCGCCGCGCCGGGATCGCCAAGTCCACCCTGTCCCAGCTGGAGTCCGGGTCCGGCAACCCCAGCGTGGAGACGCTCTGGGCGCTCGGCGTGGCGCTGGACGTACCGTTCAGCCGCCTGGTCGAACCACCCACCGCCGCCGTCCGCGTGGTCCGGGCCGGGCAGGGGCCCCGGATCCGGTCCGAGCACGCCGACTTCTCGGCCACCCTGCTCGCGGCCGGGGCGCCGCACGCCCGGCGCGACGTCTACGTGATGGAGCTGGAACCCGGCGCGGTACGGCTCGCCGAGGCGCACACCCCGCGCAGCGTCGAGCACGTCGTGGTAGCCGCCGGGCGGATGCGGGTCGGCCCCGAGACCGACCTGGTCGAGCTGGAGCCGGGCGACTACGCCACCTTCCCCGGTGACACCCCGCACCGGTACGAGGCGCTGGCCCCCGGCACCTTCGCCGTACTCGTCATGGAGCACCCGTGACCGCTGACGGCGCGCGGTAGAGCCGGGTCACCACCTCCTCGATGTCCGGCTCCACGATCGAGATGTCCCGCAGCGTGGTCAGGCCGGCCAGCCCGGCCACCACCTCGGCGACGCTCGCCCGTTCCAGCGCGAAGACCAGCCGCCGCCCGTCCGCCTCCACCCGCTGCACCGGCGCGCCGGGCAGCACCGGCGGCTCGGGCAGCGCCGCGTCCAGCTCGGCGACCACCATGCGGCGCGAGCCGTACCGGCGGTGCAGCTCCGCGATCGACCCGTCGTGCACCACCCGCCCGTGGTCGATCACCACGAGCCGCCGGCACAGCCGCTCGATGTCGGCCAGGTCGTGCGTGGTGAGCACGAGCGTGGTGTCCCCGGCCCGGCCCAGCTCGGCCAGGAAGCCGCGCACCGCCTGCTTGCTCACCACGTCCAGGCCGATCGTCGGCTCGTCCAGGAACAGCACCTCCGGGCCGTGCAGCAGCGCCGCGGTTAGCTCGCCGCGCATCCGCTGACCCAGCGAGAGCTGCCGGACCGGCGTGTCCAGGAACCCGTCCAGGTCGAGCAGCTCCCGGCAGCGGGCCAGCCGGGCCGCGTGCTCGCCGGCCGGCACCCGGTAGACGTGCCGCAACAGGTCGAACGAGTCCCGCAACGGCAGGTCCCACCAGAGCTGCGAGCGCTGCCCGAACACCACCCCGATGCGCAGCGCCAGCCGGGTCCGGTCGGCCACCGGACGCAGCCCGCACACCCGGGCCCGCCCCGCCGACGGCGTCAGCACGCCGGTGAGCATCTTCAGCGTGGTCGACTTCCCGGCGCCGTTCGGACCGATGTAGCCGAGCATCTCGCCGCGCTCCACCCGCAGGTCGACCCCGTCGACGGCGGTCACCGTCCGCTTCTCGCGCCGCAGCGGCCCGGCCTTCACCCGTACCGTGAACTCCTTGCGCAGCCCGTCCATCTCGATGACGCTCATGACCCCGTACTCCGGTAGTGACGGACCCCGACGCGCCAGGCCAGGGCGGCCAGCGCCGCGGCGACCACCGCGACGCCCGGCGCGGCCCACCCCGTCCAGGGCGGCAGGCCGAGCGGGTCGGCGCGGCCCAGCAGCGCCAGCGCCGGGTGGTAACTGACGAAGGCGAACCCCATCCCGTACGCGAACAGCGCGCGGAACCAGCCGCCGTACACGGTGATCGGGTACGAGGTGAAGTCGCGCCCGCCGTAGGTGACCGCGTTCGCCAGCTCGCCCGAGTCGACCCAGTAGAACGACACGGTCGCGGTCAGCACGAAGACCGAGCCGAAGAAGACCACGGCGGCCGGCGGGGCGACCACCGCCAGCGCGACCCGCCCCGGCGTCCAGTCGATGCCGGCCGAGACGAGCGCGAACAGCAGCACGGCGAGCCCGAACACGGCCCGGGACAGCTTGCGCAGCGGCAGGTCCATCAGCAGCAGTTGCGGCAGCGCACCGAGCGGGCGTACCAGCACCGCGTCGAAGAGGCCGGTGCGCACGTACCGGGGAAGCCGTTCGATGTTGCCGACCAGCAGGTCGGCGGTGGCGAAGCCGCACGACGACAGGCCGACCACGACGAGCGTCTCGCGCAGCGTGAAGCCGCCCAGCTCCCGCGTCACGCCGAAGATCACCAGGACGGTGACCACGTCGAACACGGTGGCGCCCACGTTGCCGACCAGGTCCACCACGAACGACGTGCGGTACGCCGCCTGCGAGCGCGCCTGCGCACCGAGCAGCGCCCGGTACGCCCGTAGTTCACCCACCTCAGCCACCCTGGGGGCGCTCGCGCGCTCAGCCACCCTGGACCACCAGGCGGCGCTCGGCGCGACGCTGCACCAGCCGGCACAGCGCCAGCAGCAGCACCGCCCAGCCGGCCTGCACCGCGACCAGGGTGAGACCGGTGGCCATCGGCTCCCGCTCGACGAGCACGTCCAGCGGCACCTGGAGGATGCTGGGGAACGGGGTGGCGTACCGCAGGACGGTCTCCAGCGGGCCGGGCAGGAAACCGAGCGGGAAGTAGAGCCCGGCCAGCACGCCGGAGCCGAGCGTCCACAGGATCATCGGGCCCCGCACGTCCTGCAACCAGTACGCGGTGGCGTTGACCAGGTAGCGGCAGCCGAAGCAGACCACCACCGCGAGCAGCGCGGAGAGCAGGAACAGCGGCACCGTGGCCCAGTGCCGGGGCACGTACACCGCGAAGAAGAACGGCCCGACCACCAGCGGCGGCACCAGCCGGGCCAGCGACGCGAACCCGGCCCGGCCGAGGTCGGTGGCGAGGTAGCTGGTCACCGGGTGCACCGGCCGCAGCAGGTCGGCGGCCACCTCACCGGTGCGGATCCGGTCGGCCAGATCGGTCCAGCCCCAGATGGCGATGACCGCCAGCAGCCCCTGGCCGGCCCAGACGAACGTGGCGAGCTGCGCCCTGTCGTAGCCGGCCACGGTGCCCGCCGCACCCGTCGCCGCGAGGAAGATGTAGCAGCGCAGGAAGCCGAACACGGTGTTGGTGCACAACCCCGCCACGGCGGCCTGCCGGTAGGTCGCGTGCCGCCGGAACCCGGCCGCCGCGATCGCGCCGAATGTCCGAAACCATGGGGTAACGTGTGCGCCGGTGGGTGGTGCCACAGTGGCGGTGACCGAGCCCACGCCGTTACCCTCCTTCCGCAGCCACGACGTGCTGGACCGGGCGACTGTACCGGCACGTCCGGCGCCCCAGCGCGAGAATTTCCAATGAGGTGACACCGCCGTGAGCGAGCGACGCGAGCCGGCCCCGGGGCCGTCCCGCGCGAGCGGCCGGAGGGGTTGCCGATGAGTGGCTGGGGCAGCTGGCGCGAGCCGGCCGAACCGGCCTGGGCCGCCGAGCCAACCCACGAGTGGCAGCCGCAGTTCCCCGGGCAGCGCTACCCGGGTGACATCGGCATCGAGAACCTGACGCCGCGTCCGCGCCCCGTTGTCGGCCGCGCCGAGGTACGGCCGGTCAGCCCCGCGCCGGACGAGGACACGTACCCGGTGAGCCCCGCCGGTTTCCGGCCCCCCGGGCACGAGGGCGGACGCCCGGCGGGTCCGGCCGGTCCACGCGACGCCTACCCGGTCAGTCCGGCCGGCGGTCATCCGGTCAGCCCGGCCAGCCCGCGCGGCGGTGAGCCCGTCAGTCCGGCCGGCCCGCACGGCACATACCCGACCAGTCCGGCCGGCCCGCACGGCACATACCCGGTCAGCCCGGCGGTCCCGCGCGTTGGGTACCCGATCAGTCCCGCGGCCCCGCCCGGGGTGCACCCGACCAGCCCCGCCGGGCCACGCGGCGGGCACTCGAACACGCCAGCGCCGCGCGGCGTGCATCCGGGCGGATCGGCAGGGCCGCGCGGCGGGCACTCAGACGGGCCGGCAGGACCACGCGGCACGTACCTGGACGGGCCGGCCGCCTCGCGCGGGGCGTACCCGATCGGTTCCGCCAGTTCCGGCGGACAGCGCCCCGCGGGGCCGGACGAGCGGCGCGGGCATCCCGACGGCCCCGGCGCGGACGGCCGTCGGCCCCACCGCCCCGGTCCGCCTCCGGAGCGGCTCGACCAACGCTGGGTACGCCCCGACGGCCCACCGCGCCAGACCGTCCAACCGGGCTGGATGGCGGAGCCGAACGAGACCCCGCACCCCGCTCCGCGCAGGCACGCCCCGGCCGACGGTCGTCCGGCGGCTTCCGGTGAACGATGGGGCACGCCACCCGACGCTCGCCAGGACCACTCCCCCGGCGGACGCCGCGAACCCCTGCCCGATGGTCGTCGCGGCCCCTTCGTGGAGCCGTCACCGGACGATCCGGCCCGTGGTCGGCGCGGTCCCGGCATCGACGGGCGTGACCAGGCCGTGCCGCCGTCGGAGCGGAGCACTGCCGGCCAGGGCGAGCCGGGCCGACGTGAGCCAGGCCGGGCCGAGCCCGGCCGCGACGGCCGGCGCGAACCAGGCTGGAGCGAGCCGGGCCACGACGGCCGGCGTGAACCCGGTCGGGCCGGTTCGGGCCACGACGGCCGGCGTGAGCCCGGGCGTGACAGCTGGCGCGAGCCCGGCCCACGTCCCCCGGCGAACCGGCGCGACCCGGCCGGTGGCCGGTGGGACGATCGTGCGCCGGGCCGCGAGGCCGCCGCCTACCCCGAGACCCAGCGCCGGGCACCCGAGAACGGGCGGCCCGCGCAGCAGGGCGAACCCGGCCGGTACGGCGCGCAGGGGCACCGTCCGGCTGACCCGCAAGCCTCCGCCCCCGTGCGGCCGGGCGCCGACCAGCGTTGGCAGCGCCCGCCGGCCGATCGTCCCCGCCCGCACCAGGGCGAGTGGCCCGTCATCGAGCCCCGCCCCCGGCCGGAACCCGACGCGTACCGGCCGGACGACCGGCACCGCCCACCCGTGGACCGGCCGATGCCGCCCCGGCACCCGATGCCGCCCCCCGACGGTCCACGCCCCGACGCGCGCCGTCCCGAGCAGGACGGTCCCGTCCGTCCGGACCCACGCGACGCTCGGCCCGCCGGTCCGGGCGCGCAGCCCGACGGCACCGGTCCGCGTCCCCACGCCACCCGGCCGCCCATCGCCCCGTCGCGCCCCGACGCCGCCCCGACGCGCCCCGACGCCGCCCTGTCGCGCCCGGAAGCCGGTCGAGCGCAGCCCGAGCAGGAGCGTCGCCGGCCGGACGAGGTCGCCGCGCGTTCCGACGATTCGCGGACGGCGCGGCCAGACGAGCGCCGGACGCCGCCGGACGCACCGGGGACGACGCGGCCTGGGCGATGGCCCGATGCTCATCCGGTCCGCGGCGCCGAGGGCAGGAGCACGGCCCCGGCCGGGTCGGCCGGGCACCCGCGCCCCGACGACCGTCCCCGCCCTGTCCCGGCGGTGCCGGATCCGCTGTCGACACCGCGCACGCCCGCGCACTCCGGTGACGGCTCGCCGTCGACCGGCCAGGCCCCGCTGCGGCCCGTGCCACCAGCTGGTACGGACGAGCAGCACCGGATGCCGGCGCCGGGTCGGTACGAGGCGACCCGTCCGCCGGTGACCGAGCCCGGCCGACGCGTCGTCGACGGTGCTTCCGCACCGGCCGTTCCCGTCCGAGACGAGCCCGGTGCGTCCGTCTCGGGTGCGCCCGCCTCGGGTGCGCCCGTTTCCGGCGCACCGGTCTCCGGCGGGGTCACTCCCCCTGCGTCGGCTGTCGGCACGCCCAGAGGCGATGCGCAGGCTCCGACAGGCACGGGACGAGCGGAGCCCGTCCACCCCACGCCGCCGCATGGGCGGACCGAGGAACGTCAAGAGCCTCCTTCGGCCGGTCCCGTCCAGCCGACCGAGGCCGCGCCGGCTCGTCCCGCTCCGCCCACCTATCCGGGCCCTGCCCCGGCCCGGCCGACCACGCCACCACCGGTCGTCCCGGCGATGGGCCCTGCCGCCCCGGAAGCACAGGCGGCTCGGCCCACGACCGGCACGGGCAGCCGACCCGCTCCGCACACGGACGCCAACCGTCTCGAAGCCGACGCCGGAGCGACCTCCGGAGTAGGCATCCGACCAGCGCCGGGCACGGGCACGAATACGGGCACGGGCACGAATACGGGCACGGGCACGGATACGGGCACGGGCACCACGGGCACCGGCACCACGGGCACGAGCACGAGCACGAGCGCGGGCGCGGGCGCGGGCGCGGGCGCGGGCGCGGGCGCGGGCGCGGGCGCGGGCGCGGGCGCGGGCGCGGGCGCGGGCGCGGGCGCGGGCACCAACGGTCCCGGATCCGGCGCGTACTCCGGAGCGACGCCCGGCACCAGCACCCGTGCGGTCCCGGGCGCGGACGCCGATCGCCCCGTAGCCGACCCGCGTCCCCGGACCACGCCCGGCACCCCGATCACGCCGAGCACGGACGCCGACCATCCGGTGGTCGACCGTCCGGTGGTCGACGCGCACGCCGGGACGACGTCCCGGACCGCCACCCACGCCACGCCGACCACCGGCCGGCCGCAGGCCGATGTGGACGTCCCAGCAGAGGAGGGCGGCCGGGGAGCCGACGCAGGCATACGGCCCGAGTCCCGCTCGGACGGAAGCCGGCCCGATGCCGGAGTGGACGTCCAAGCTGTGTCCGGGGCGGACCTCGTCCGTCCGGAAGCCGACGCGGACACCCGGCCCACACAGGGCACGGAGCGCCTCGGAGCCGGCACGTCCTCTGTCCGGAGCGACATGCCGTCGGAGAACGGCCGACCGGCGGAGACGACGCCTCCACCGTCCCCCGGCGCCGAGGCGTGGTTCCGCCCGAACCAGCCCGCGGAAGCCCCGAAACCGCCGGAGATCTTGGACGATTTCGGCCCCTCTGGGGGCCCTTTCGTACCAAGATCTCTACCCGGCCAGGACTCGATCGCACCGTCGGGTGGCGAGCGCAGTGGGGTGCCGTCCGTCGAGACGCCGGCGGCATCCCTCGGCGCGCCAACGCTGGGCACGCACCCGACCGTTGACGACGGGTCTCCAGCGGTGGCGGAGGCTTCGGAATCGGCGGCGAAGGGGCCGGAAGCCGCAACGGACCAAGCGGAGACGAACGCAGCGGACGCGAGGAGGACTCCGGAACTCGATGCCGCGGTGCCGCCAGGCGCTGCCGTGCTCGCCGTGCCCGGTGCGAGCGGCGGTCCAGCACCGGCGTCCACTGCCGATGCGAACGCACCCGCACCCACCAGCACCAGCACCAGCACCAGCACCAGCACCAGCACCAGCACCAGCACCAGCAAACCCGCGGGCACCCTCGACGCACCGCCGGCACCCACACCCACGCCGGCACCGGCACCGGCACCTATCGTCACCGCCTCGGCCGTGGACGCGTCGACCGCCGGCGCATCGGCCGATGCCGCAACGACCACCGACGCACCGGCCGTACCCGTGCACGCGCCGATCACCCCGCCGCCGGCCGAGCCGACGACGGCGGACACCAGCGTTCCCGTACCCGACGGTCCGCGCGCCGAGCCCGAGCCGCACGGCGCGATGGCTGCCGCACCCGAGCGGCTCAGCCCTGCGCCGGAGCGCACTCCGAACGATGTCGCCGCCTCCGGCACCACCGAGACCCGGCAGGACGACGCGGCACCGGAGAGCACTGCCGACGAGACGACGCGCGAGACCATCGCCGACGGCACAGCCCAGGGACCAGCGGCGGCCGACGGCACCGGCCACTCCGCGCCCGCACCGTCCACCCCGGAGCCGGTCGACACGGCCGCTGATACGGACGCCACCGTTGCCGCACCCGCACGACAGGCGCAGGCCGACGACGCCGAACCGACGCCGACAAGCACCGAGCACGACGCCGACCACGCCGGCGGCGCCGAGCACACCAACAGCACCGAGCACGCCGACGCCAACGACGCGCAGGATCGGCGTACCCCCGAAGAAGCCGGAACCGACGACGGCGCCGAACCTGCGGCGGACGCCGAGCCGCAGCCTCCTGTCGACCCGGAGCAGGCCCTCGCCGCGGTCGGCTGGGAGCTGGATCCGCTGACGCTGCGCGAGCAGGCCCCCGACCCGGCCCAGTTGCGGGTCATCCGGGACGGGCTCACCGGCAAACTCGACACCACGCTCGACAACCGCAGCCGGGCCCGGCTGCTCAGCCTGCGCGCGGTGGCGTCCCGGGTCCTCGGTGACCTGGACGACGCGCTCGGTGACGCGCGGCTCGCCGTCACGTACGCGGAGGCCACCGGCGAGTTCCGGCGGACCGCGCTGGCCCGCGCGCGCCTCGCCGAGGCGCTGCGGTGGCGGGGTGAACACGCGGAGGCGGACCGGCTCTTCGCGGAGACGAACTCGCCGGAGCTGCCGGACCGGCTGCGTGCGCTGCTGCACGAGCACGCCGGGCGGTGCTGCTACGACCAGGGCCGGCTGACCGAGGCGTGCCTGCACTTCGAGCGGGCGCTGGACCTGCGCCACGGCGAGGACGCGCAGCTCAACGCCCGGGTCGAGGTCGCGCTGGACGCGGTCGCGGAGCGGGCCGCCGCCGACGGCTTCGGGCCCGCGCCGCGCCGGCCCGAGGAGGTGCTCGGCACGCCGCGTCCGCCGATGCCGACGTTCGACGAGGAGCAAGAGCTCTGGGGGTACGCGGACGCCGACGGCGAGATGGTCATCGCGCACCGGTACGCCGAGGCGCAGCCGTTCCACGAGGGAATGGCCTGGGTACGCCGGCCGGAGGCGTCCCGGTGGGCGCTCATCGACACGTCCGGCGCGGCGCTGATCGAGGCGAACAACGGCTACCGGGCGGTGGTGCCCTTCTCGGAAGGGCTGTCCTGGGTGTCGATGGACGGCAAGGGCCGGTGGATGGCCGTCGACCGGATGAACATCGTGAAGATCCCGCCCGGGTACGAGGAGGCCAGGCCGTTCCGCAGCGGCCTGGCGGCGGTACGGCAGAACGGCGGCTGGGGCGCGGTGGACCTGACCGGCGAGGTGGTGGTGCCGACCCGCTACCACCGTCTCGGCACGCCGCTCGCGGACGGTCGCGAGGTCGACGGGTTCACCGCCGACGGACTGGCGGTGGTCGAGCTGGCCGGTCGCCGGGGCGTGGTGGACCGGGCCGGCCGGGTGGTGGTGCCACCGGCGTACCCGACGGTGGTGGTGCATCCGGTGGCGTTCCTGGTCGCCACCGAGTCGGGCCGGTGGGGCGCGCTGGACCGGCGCGGCGAGCCGCTCATCGACCCGGTGCATCCGGGGCGCGCGGCGGTGGTCGCGGAGATCGACCGGCTGCTCGCCGACGCCAGCCCGGTGCTCTGACCCGCGCCCGGCACGCCACCTTGCGCGGCGGCGACCCGGCCCGTCAGCGTCTGGCCGCCCCGGCGACCCGGCTCGGCCGCTCACGCCGTCGGCGGAGGGCCCAGCAGTTCGATGCCGTTGCGGGCTGCGGCGTGCCCGAGCGCTGCCGGGTCGATCGGCGCCGGGTCGGGCAGCCGGCGGTGCGGAGCCGGTACGCCTGCTTCCGCGGCGAACCGCTCGAACCCGGCCGGGGTGGTGATCTGGAGCGCGCGCAACGGCTCGTCCGGGCCGACCACGAACGTGTGCGCCAGGCCCACCGGCAGCAGGACGAAGTCACCGGGACCGGCGGTGAGCGTCTCGCCGTCGCAGTGGAACCGGGCGGTGCCGGAGAGCAGGTAGAACATCTCGTCCTCGACCTGATGGCGGTGCAGGGGCGGGGCGAAGCCCGGCGGGTTCACGAACTCGGCGACGGTGAGGCGGTCCCGGGTGTGCCGGCCACCGGCCTTCAACGTGCACAGGTTGCCGAGGAACCAGTACGCCTCGCCGTCGTCGGGGCCGAGCAGGTAGGGGCGGACGGACATGGGTGGCCTCCGATTTCAGTGAACGCGGGAACATTCGATAGCCGGGAGTCTAGTGAATAGATTGTTAGTATCGCGAGGTCATGGCTGGAGTCAAGGACGGCAAGTCGACGCGCCCCTACCGCTCGGCGGTGCGCGAGGAGAGCGCCCGGCGTACCCGTCAGGCGGTCGTGCGGGCGGCGACCGACCTGTTCGTGACGCGCGGCTACGCGGCGACGTCACTGGCCGACGTGGCCGCCGAGGCGGGCGTCGCCCGGCCCACCGTGTTCGCCGCATTCGGCTCCAAGGCCGCCCTGCTGCGCCAGGTGCTCGACGAGGCGCTCGCCGGCGACGACGAGCCGGTGCCGGTGGCGCGCCGCCCCTGGTTCCAGCCGGTCTGGGAGGCGTCCGACCAGGGCGCGGTGCTCGACGCGTACGCCGGGGTCTGCACGCTGATCGGCCACCGCGCGGCCGGCGCCTTCGAGACGGTCCGCCGCGCGGCGGACGAGGCGCCCGAGGTGGCCGAACTGTGGGAGACGCTGCTGCGCAACCGCCGCGCGGGCGCCGCCATGGTGGTCGACCGGCTGCTCACCCTGGACGGCCCGCTCCGGCCGGACGCGGGCACCGACCGCGCGGTCGACGCGCTGTGGTTCTACAACGACCCGGCGCACTACGCGGCGCTGGTGCAGCGGTGCGGGTGGACGGAGGAGAGTTTCCGGCAGTGGCTCGCCGTCCGGATGCGCGACGCGCTGCTGGGGGCGTGAACGCCGGACGGCGTCCGCGACCGGGCGGGTCTAGGGTCGGGAGCATGGAATTCCGTCACCTGGGCCGCTCCGGCCTGATGGTCAGCGAGATCTCGTACGGCAACTGGATCACCCACGGCTCGCAGGTCGAGGAGGACGCGGCGGTCGCGTGCGTCCGCGCCGCGATCGACAGCGGCATCACCACCTTCGACACCGCCGACGTGTACGCGGGCACCCGCGCCGAGTCGGTGCTCGGCCGCGCGCTCAAGGGCGAGCGTCGCGAAGGGCTGGAGATCTTCACCAAGGTCTACTGGCCGACCGGCCCCGGTCGCAACGACAGGGGTCTGTCCCGCAAGCACATCATGGAGTCGATCGACGGCTCGCTGCGCCGCCTCCAGACCGACCACGTGGACCTGTACCAGGCCCACCGCTACGACTACAGCACTCCGCTGGAGGAGACGATGGAGGCCTTCGCCGACGTCGTACGCTCCGGCAAGGCGCACTACATCGGCGTCTCCGAGTGGAAGGCGTCCCAGCTGCGCGAAGCGCACGCGCTCGCCCGTGAGCTGCGCATCCCGCTGATCTCGAACCAGCCGCAGTACTCGATGCTGTGGCGGGTCATCGAGACCGAGGTGATCCCCACCAGCGAGGAGCTGGGCATCGGCCAGATCGTCTGGTCGCCGATGGCCCAGGGTGTGCTGTCCGGCAAGTACCTGCCGGGCCAGCCGCCGCCCGCGGGCTCCCGCGCCACCGACGAGAAGTCCGGCGCCGGGTTCATCGCCCGGTTCATGACCGACGACGTGCTCACCCGCGTGCAGCGGCTCAAGCCGCTGGCCGAGCAGGCCGGGCTGACCATGCCGCAGCTCGCCGTCGCCTGGGTGCTCCAGAACCCGAACGTCTCCTCGGCGATCGTCGGCGCGTCCCGGCCGGAGCAGGTGCACGACAACGTGAAGGCGGCGGGCGTGAAGCTCGACGCCGACCTGCTCAAGGCGATCGACGAGATCGTCGAGCCGGTCACCGAGCGGGATCCGGCGAAGACCGAGAGCCCGGCTCAGCGCCCGTGACGTCGCGTCGTTCCCGGGCCGGCTCGGAGCGGCCCGGGAACGACGGAGCCGGCTACTCCCAGAAGCGGATCAGTGCGTAGCCGATCTGGTACAGCTCGCGCGGCAGGCCGAGCGTGTCGCCGACGGCGAAGACCGCGCCGAAGAACACCCGGTTGATCTGCGGGCTCCACAGCAGCGCGAAGAGCAGGATGAAGCCGTACGGGGCGAACAGGTCGTACATCCGCCGGTAGGCGGGGCTGAGCCAGGGCTGGAGCATGTTGCCGCCGTCCAGGCCGGGCACCGGCAGCAGGTTGAGCACGCTGGCGGTGAGCTGGAGGAACGCGAGCAGCCCGACGCCGGCCCAGAACTCCAGCGGCCCGCCCAGTTCCGGCCCCCATGCCACCGCCGCGACCAGCACCAGCGTGAACAGCACGTTGGTGGCCGGACCGGCCAGGCTGACCAGCGTGTGCCGCAGCCGGCCGGGGATCGCGTGCCGGTCCACCCAGACCGCGCCGCCGGGCAGGCCGATGCCGCCGAGCAGCACCACGACCACCGGCAGCACGATCGACAGCAGCGGGCTGGTGTACTTCAGCGGGTTGAGCGTGAGATAGCCGCGGTGCGCGATGTCTCGGTCACCGGACCGGTACGCGACCACGGCGTGCGCGTACTCGTGCAGGCACAGCGAGACCAGCCAGCCCGAGACGACGAAGAGGAACACGTCGAAGCCGACGTTGCCGTACCGGTTCCACGTCATCACCCCGGAGGCGACGAAGAGTGCCACCAGGGCCAGGAAGATCGGGCTGGGCCGGAACGCCGCCCGGGGCACGCCGAGGATCAGCGGCTCGCCCGGGCGGTCGTAGCCCGTCATTCGGCCGGGGGTTGCAGGCTCATCCGGTAGTCCACCCGGTCGTCCTCGACCAGCACGACTGTGGTGACGCCGGATGCCGCGAGCTCCCGCCAGGCCTGGCCGATCCACGACTCGGCGTCCGCCTGGCTCGGGAACGACTCGGCCGGCCCGTCGGCCGCGTCGCCGTTCGTGCCCTCGTACCGCCAGCTCCACGCCATGCCGCGTCTCCCCTCGCCGCCGTCGTCCCGTGGGACGCCAAACCTCCGCAAGCCTAGTCGGCCCCGCCGACGACGGCCCGCCACCACATGGATCATGCCCACCCCCACCGCCGGGCCGCACCCGCGATCTTGCGGTTAGCGCCCCGACAGAGCGGTCATTCCCGGCATCCCGGGGGCCACAAGTGCAAGATCAGCGCCGCGAGAGGGCGGGGCGAGGGCGGGGAGGGGCGAGCTGCCCGGAACGCGGGCGGGCGAACTAAGGTACGGGCATGTCCGTTGACGGGTGGCACACCCTCCTGGTGCTCGGCGGTATCCGCTCCGGCAAGTCCGAGTTCGCCGAGTCTGTGGTCGCCGACGCGCCCACGGTCCGGTACGTGGCCACCGCCCCGGCCGGGGATCCGGAGGACACCGAGTGGGCGACCCGCCTCGCGGCGCACCGCGCCCGCCGCCCGGGGAGCTGGAGCACCGAGGAGACCGCGGCGGATCCGGGCCGGCTGGTCGAGGTGATCGTCGCCGCCGGGCCGAACGAGACGCTTCTCGTGGACGACCTGGGCGGCTGGGTGACGGTGCTGCTCGACCCGGCCCACCAGCCGGCCGACGACACCGCGACGATCGCCGAGCTGGCAGCGGCGGTGCGCTCCAGCACGGCCCGGCTGGTGCTGGTGAGCCCCGAGGTGGGCCTGTCCCTGGTGCCCACCACGCCCCTGGGCCGGGCGTTCACCGACGCGCTCGGCGCGACCAACCGCGCGGTCGCCGACGCCTGCGACGCGGTCGCGCTCGTGGTGGCCGGTCAGACGGCGTGGCTGAAGCCGGCCACTTCGGCCCCCGCGCACGCCGTGCCGCCCGCGGCCACGTCGCCCGAGACCGAGCCCGGCCGCGCCGCCGCGCCCCATCACGCGGCGGCCCAGCCCGCAGCGCACCAGACCGCGCCGCGCCAGACCGCGCCGACCCAGGCCGTACCGGCCGACCTCGGCGCCGGGGACGTGACGCTGCCCGAGGTGCTCACCCCGGCCGCCGCCCCGGTGCCCACCCCGGCCACATCCGACGAGCCCGGTACGGGCGACTGGGCCGCCCCCACCATGGCGCTGCCGATGATCGCCACCGGCCTGGTCATCCAGCCGGGCATGGAACTGCCGATGCCCGACGACTACACCGGACCGCAGGCGGTCGACCGGCTCGCCACCCTCGACATCCCCGGTGCCGGTCTCGGCGTGCTGGAACAGGTGGTCGGCTTCGCGGCCGCCACCCAGGGCACCTCGACGCCGCGTCCGTGGGACTCGGTGCGCGTCCTGCTGATCCAGGGCGACCACGAGGGCGGCGCGTCGGCCGGCGCGACGCCCGGTGAGTCGGGTCGTCGCGCCCGGCAGGCGCGGGCCGGCCGGGGCCCGCTGGCCCGGCTCGCCGCCGAGAACCGGGCCGGCCTGCAGATCGTCGAGGCGCCCGTCGCGGCGCCGATGGAGGACGGCCCGGCCCTGTCCGCCGACGAGGTCGAGGCGGCGCTGGGCTACGGCTGGCGGCTCGCCGAGCAGGCCGCCGACGCGGGGGTGCAGCTGCTGGTGCTCGCCGCGTGCGGTGCGGGGGCCGAGGCCGCCGCCGCGGCGGTACTCGCGGCCACCGCTGGCGCGGAGCCGCCGATGGTGCTCGGCCGGGTGGTCACCGAGCAGGGCGAGATCGACGACACCGCCTGGATGGTCCGCTGCGCGGCGGTGCGGGACGCGCTGCACCGCACCCGGCGCTCCGCCCGGGAGGCCAAGGACGTCCTGGCCGAGCTGGGCGGTGGCGACATCGCGCTGGCCACCGGCGTACTGCTGGGCGCCACCGCCCGCAAGGTGCCGGTGCTGCTGGACGGGCCGGTCGGCACCGCCGCCGCCATGGTCAGCCGCGACCTGGCCGGGCAGGCCCGGCACTGGTGCCTGCTGCCCGACCACGGCGGCCGTCCGGGTGTACGGCTCGCCGCCGACGTGCTCGGTCTGACCCCGCTGGTGGACCTGCGGCTCGACCTGGGTGAGGGGGCGACCGCGCTGGCCGCGCTGCCGCTGCTGCGCTCCGCGTTGACGCTCGCCGCCACGCTGCCGGTGCACCCGTCGCTGGCCGGCCCCGACCACAGCGGCACCGACGACGACAGCGGCACCGACGACGACGCCGGCGACCGCACCGACACCGGCACCGGCACCGGCGAGCCCACCGGCGACGACGGCAGCGGCGACGGCCGGACCGGCGACGACGAACCGGACTTCGCCGAGCCGGAGCCGGCCGGGCCGGGACCGACCACGATCGGGTCGGACGAGCCGGTCTCCCCCGGCCGACGTGCCGACTGAGGCGCGGCTCGCCGACGGCATCCGGCTGGCGCTCACCACGTTCACCACCCTCCCGGTACGCGCCGGACGGGTCGACCGGGCCGCCGCGGGCATCGCGATGGCGCTCGCGCCGCTGGTCGGGGCGCTGCTCGGCGCCGTACTCGGCGGGGTGCTGCTGCTCACCGGCGCGCTCGCGCCACCGCTCGTCGCCGCGGTGGTCACAGTGGGGCTGGGCGCGCTGCTCACCCGGGGCCTGCACCTGGACGGGCTGGCCGACACCGTCGACGCGCTCGGCTCGTACCGGCGTGGTCCGGCCGCGCTGGAGATCATGAAGCAGCCGGACGTCGGCCCGTTCGGGGTGGTCGCGCTCGTGGTCGTACTCCTGCTCCAGAGCGCGGTGCTCGCGGAGCTGGCCGGCCGGGACGCGCTCGCCGCGTTCGCCGCCGTGGTCGCCGCGACCGCGGCCGGGCGGCTCGCCGTCGGCCTGGCCTGCCGGCGCGGCGTGCCGGCCGCGCGGCCGGAAGGGCTGGGCGCGCTCGTCGCCGGCACTGTCGGGTGGGGCGCGCCGGCGGTCGGCGCGGTCGCCGTCGCGCTGGCGGCAGTGCCCGCCGTCGCGGACCGTCCGTGGCAGGGACCGCTCGCCGTCCTCGCCGCGCTCGCCGTCGCGGCCGGGCTGCTGCGGCACCTGGTACGCCGCTTCGGCGGCATCACCGGCGACGTGCTCGGAGCGCTCGTGGAGATCGTCACCACGCTGTCCTACCTGGGACTGGTGCTGACCGGCTGAGCGTCACCGGTCCGGGCGGGTAGCGTTCGGGGCGAGTGCACCGGCGCGGTCGAGGGGGACGGCATGCTCATCACGGACGACTTCCTGCCGGTACCGGTGCCCGAGTCGCTCGACGCGACCTATCTGGTGCCGATCACCGGGCTGCCCAAGGTGAGCCCGAAGACAGCCGTGGAAGGGCTGGCCGGCCGGCTCTCCGAGCCGGTGCACGGGCTGGCCAAGCAGATGCTCGACAGTCCGCTGATGACCGTGGACACCCGCACCGTGGACGAGTTCCCCGAGCTGCCGCCGGACCTGCTCACCGCGTTCGGCGCCACCGAGGAGCAGCTGGCCCGGCTGGCCGCCGCCACCCACCTCGTGGTGGTGCAGGCCGAGTACCGGCCGGGCTGGCCGCCCGCGCACGAGTGGGCCGCCCGCGCCGTGGCCGCGGCGGTGGCCGAGACGGTCGGCGGGGACGTGGTGGACGTCTTCGGGCTCCAGTTCCTCGACCCGGCGGCGGCGCTGCGCTCGCTGCCCGACGAGCAGGGCCGGATCCGGCTCGTCGACTGGGTGCTGGTGCCCTACTCCTCGGACTCCGACGGGCTCTGGTTCACCACCAAGGGACTGCGCCGGTTCGGGCTGCTGGAGTTGCAGGCGCAGGGCGTACCGGACCACCTGACCCGGGCGTGGGGCGCGGTGATGACCGGCGCGGCCCGGCGGCTGCTGCGGGACTGGACCGACGGGCTGGCAGGCGAGGAGGTGCCGGCGTTCGTGCAGCTTCCGGTGCTGGCCACGGTGACCGGGCACGACATCGCCGTGGCGTACGGCAATCCGGAGCAGCACGGCGCGACCGCGCCGGTGCTGCTGCGGCTGGAGCTGGACCCGGCCACCGACCCGGACGCTGACTCGTTCCTGAGCCTCAACCCGCCGCCCGGGCATCCGGGTCCGCCCGGCCGCTACTTCGCCGCCGCCTGCGCGACGCTGTTCAACGGCATCCAGCCGGACGTGCGCTACACCCGAACCGGGGACGCGATGAGCCGCGCGGTGGAGACCGCCCGGGAGGCGCTGGGCGACATCCGGGCCCGGTTCCTGGCCGGGCGGCTGCCCGAGGAGAGCCAGCTCGTGGTCAAGTACGGCCTGCCCGGCGACGACGGCCCCGAGTACGTCTGGGCCGGGGTGACCTCGTGGGACACCCCGGAACGGATCGTCGGCGCCAGCGCCAGCGACGCCAACACCGACCCGAGCGTGCGGATCGGCTCGCCGGTGGTGGTGGAGGCGTCGGACGTGGTCGACTGGGCCGTGCTGGACGGCACCGGCGTGCTGGAGGGCGGCTGGACGCAGGCAGTCCTCGACGCCGGGGAGCGCGGCGAGGACTGACCCGCGCGGCTCAGCGCACCGAGGGCTTGACGAACGGCGGCCTGGTCAGGCGCATCCGGGCACGGCGGCCCCGGATGTCCACCTCCAGCTCGTCGCCGTCGGCCAGCTTCGGGTCGGTGTCGACCAGCGCCAGCGCGACGCCGTGCTTGAGCGTCGGGCTGAACGTGCCGCTGGTGACGGTGCCGACCTGCCGGTCGCCCGCGTACACGGCCATGCCGGGGCGCGGGATGGCCCGGTCGACGGCGGTGAGGCCGCGCAGCGTACGGGCCGGGCCGGCGGCCTTCTCGGCGCGCAGCGCGTCGCGGCCCCAGAACGCCGGCTTGTCCCAGCCGACCGCCCAGCCGGAGCGGCCCTGCACCGGGGTGATCTCCGGGGACAGGTCCTGCCCGTGCAGCGGGTAGCCCATCTCGGTGCGCAGCGTGTCCCGGGCGGCCAGGCCGCAGGCGCGTACGTCGTCTGCGGCGGCGAAGAGCGCGTCCCAGACGGCGACCGCGTGCTCGGACGCCACGACCAGCTCGTAGCCCAGCTCGCCGGTGTAGCCGGTGCGGCACACGGTCAGCTCCACCCCGTCGAGCGTGGCGGTGGAGAAGCTCATGTAGTCGTGCCCGGTGGGCAGGCCGAGCACGCCCAGCAGCTCCGCCGAGCGCGGTCCCTGCACGGCGAGCACCGCGTACGCCTCGTGCTCGTCGGTGACTGTGACGCCCTCGGGCGCGGCGGCGCGCAGCCGGCGGGCCACCTCGGCGGCGTTGGCCGCGTTGGGCACCAGGAAGACGTGGTCGTCGGCGTGCAGGTAGGCGATGATGTCGTCCACCACGCCGCCGGTGGCGTCGTCGCAGCAGAGCGTGTACTGCGCCTGGCCGGGGGTGATCCGGCCGAGGTCGTTGGTGAGGCAGGCGTTGACGAAGTCCGCCGCGCCCGGCCCGGTGACCCGGATCTTGCCCAGGTGCGAGACGTCGAACACGCCGACGCCCTCGCGGACTGCCGTGTGCTCCTTGAGCACGCCGCCACCGGCGTACTCCAGCGGCATCTGCCAGCCCCCGAAGGGGGCGAACTTCGCGCCGAGCGCGGTGTGCCGCTCGTGCAGCGGGGATCGGCGCAGCCGGGTCTCGGCGGCGTCGGAGGTCACCTCGGTCATGGGTGGCAACTTACCGGCCCGGACCGCTGTGGTTAGCATCGGCGGGATCCCGTCGGCACGCATCGGCGGGACAGCCACGCCTCCCGGCGGGTAGGTTGCCGCCGGAGAGACCTTCATCGCCGGTACGCGACGACGCGGCCGGCCCGGCCCGCCCGGAGTAGCTTTCGTGACATCGCCCCGCACCACCCTCAGCCTGGTCGACACCGACCCCGCCGAACTCGCCGTCGACGCGATCGTGATCGGCGTGCACAGCCAGACCACCGAGCCGGGCAGCGGCGCACCCGCCCACGCCCTGCTGCTGGCCACCGGCGGGGAGAGCATCGCCGCCGCGTTCGACGGAAAGCTGACCGAGACGCTGGCCCTGCTCGGCGCGACCGGTGGCCCGGGCGAGGTGATCAAGCTGGCCACGCTGGGTACCGTGACCGCGCCGCTGGTCGTGGCGGTCGGCCTCGGCCCGGAGCCCTCGGGCGCCGCTCCGGCCCCGGAGTCGCTGCGCCGGGCCGCCGGTGCCGCGGTGCGGGCGCTGGCCGGTGCCCCGCGCGTCGCCCTGGCCCTGCCGCTGCCCGACGACGCCGACGCCCCGGCCGCGCTGCGCGCGGTCGCCGAGGGCGCGCTGCTGGGCGGCTACCGGTTCGCCGGCTACAAGACCAAGCCGCAGCCGGCCCGGCGCGAGCCGGTGGCCGAGGTGCTGGTGGCGGTGCCGGACGCGGCCGACGCGACCGCCCAGGCCGAGATCGCGCGGGCACAGGCGGTGGCCGGTGCGGTGCGGACCAGCCGGGACTGGATCAACACCGCCCCGAACGAGCTGCGTCCCCCGGCGTTCGCCGACGTCGTCTCCGCCGCCGCCCGCGAGGCGGGGCTGGAGGTCGAGGTGCTGGACGAGGCGGCGCTGGCGGCCGGCGGCTACGGCGGCATCCTCGCCGTCGGTCAGGGCTCCGAGGCCCCGCCGCGGCTGGTGAAGCTCACCTACACGCCCGCCGGCGGCAGCAACGGCAAGCGGGTCGCGCTCGTCGGCAAGGGCATCACGTTCGACACCGGCGGCATCTCGATCAAGCCGGCGCAGGGCATGTGGGAGATGAAGTCGGACATGGCCGGCGCGGCGGCGGTCGGCGCGGCCATGCTGGCGGTCGCGGCGCTCAAGCCGTCGGTCACCGTCACCGGCTACCTGCCGATGGCGGAGAACATGCCGTCGGGCACCAGCTACCGGCCGGGTGACGTGATCAGCATGTTCAACGGCAAGAAGGTGGAGGTGCTCAACACCGACGCCGAGGGCCGGATGGTGCTGGCCGACGCGATGGCGCGGGCCTGCGCGGACGGCGCGGACTACCTGTTCGAGACCTCCACGCTGACCGGCGGCCAGGTGATCGCGCTGGGCAAGCGGATCGCCGGTGTGATGGGCACCCCGGAGCTGTGCGAGCGGGTGCGGGTGGCCGGTGACGCGACCGGCGAGCCGGCCTGGCCGATGCCGCTGCCCGACGACGTGCGCAAGGGCATGGAGTCGGACGTCGCGGACATCTCGCAGGTCAACGCCGGGATGGACCGGGCCGGGCACATGCTCCAGGGCGGCGTGTTCCTGCGCGAGTTCGTGACCGACGACGTGGCGTGGGCGCACATCGACATCGCCGGTCCGGGCTACCACTCGGGCGAGGCGACCGGTTACTGGACCAAGGGCGGCACCGGCGTGCCGGTGCGCACGCTCGTGCACCTGGTCGAGGACGTCGCCACCAACGGCTGACGGGTAAGGAAGGGCCCCTTCTTAACGCCTCGCGTTGTAGAAGGGGCCCTTTTTGACACCCGCGCGCAGATAGCTCAGAACAGCTCGGGGCGGCGCTTGCGGCGCTCGTTGTAGTCGCGCATGCGCTGCGGATAGCCCATCAGCCGCACGTCGTAGATCGGGATGGCGATCCGGTGCGCCCAGCGACGGGCCTCGTCCGGCCCGCCGACACGCCGCCGGGTCCACTCGCCGTCGTCGGCGATCAGCATGATCGTGGTCTCGGTGACCGTCGTACGGGGCTCGATGTACGCCTCGACGCCCTTGCGGGTCCGGACGAAGTTCTCCAGATGGTCCAGATCGGCGCGGTCGGCGGCGCGGTCGCGGCTCGCCGGGGCCGCCCGCTTACGTCGTCGGAACAGCCCCACCGAATCCACTCCTCCCCCAGCGCCGTCATCGAAGACGGTGCCAAGGGTACGTGTCACCGACGTGTCGTTGGGCACCTCGGTACGCGCTCGGTCCGTGGTGGTGACAAGATGACCGAGGTGGGGTGTGCCTGTTACTCCGCCGTAACCCCCGATGCAGTGACGCGACCTGGGAGTTGGATGTGAGCGAGCCGAACGACACGACCTTCGACATCGTCATCCTCGGAGGTGGTAGCGGCGGCTACGCGGCGGCGCTGCGTGCCGCCCAGCTGGACCTCTCCGTCGCCCTCATCGAGAAGAGCAAGCTGGGCGGGACCTGCCTGCACAACGGGTGCATCCCGACCAAGGCGCTGCTGCACGCCGCCGAGATCGCCGACCAGACCCGCGAGTCCGAGCAGTTCGGCGTGAAGGCCGAGCTGGTCGGCATCGACATGAAGGCCGTCAACTCGTACAAGGACGGCGTGATCTCCCGCCTGTACAAGGGCCTCCAGGGCCTGGTGGGCGGCAACAAGAAGATCACCTTCGTGGCGGGCGCCGGCAAGCTGGTCGGCAAGAACGTCGTCGAGGTCGACGGCAAGCGCTACACCGGCCGCAACATCGTGCTGGCCTCCGGCTCGTACGCCAAGAGCCTGCCCGGCCTGGACGTCGACGGCGAGCGGATCATCACCAGCGACCACGCGCTGACGCTGGACCGGATCCCGTCGTCGGCGATCGTGCTCGGCGGCGGCGTGATCGGCGTCGAGTTCGCCAGCGTCTGGAAGTCCTTCGGCGTGGACGTGACCATCGTCGAGGCGCTGCCCCGCCTGGTCGCCGCCGAGGACGAGGAGTCGTCGAAGGCGCTGGAGCGGGCGTTCCGCAAGCGGAAGATCAACTTCAAGGTCGGCAAGCCGTTCGAGAAGGTCGAGAAGACCGACAAGGGCGTGAAGCTGACCATTCAGGGCGGCGACACGGTCGAGGCCGAGCTGCTGCTGGTCGCTGTGGGCCGCGGCCCGAACACCGCCGGCCTCGGCTACGAGGAGCAGGGCGTCAAGATGGACCGCGGCTACGTGCTGACCGACGAGCGGCTGCGCACCAGCGTGCCGAACGTCTACGCGGTCGGCGACATCGTGCCCGGCCTGCAGCTCGCGCACCGCGGCTTCCAGCAGGGCATCTTCGTCGCCGAGGAGATCGCCGGGAAGAACCCGGCCGTGATCGACGAGGCCGGCATCCCGCGCGTCACCTACTGCGACCCGGAGCTGGCGTCGGTCGGCCTGACCGAGGCGAAGGCCAAGGAGCAGTACGGCGCCGACAAGATCAAGACCTACAACTACAACCTGGGCGGCAACGGCAAGAGCCAGATCCTCAAGACCGCCGGCCACGTGAAGCTGGTCCGGGTGGACGACGGCCCGGTGGTCGGCGTGCACATGGTCGGCGCCCGGGTCGGTGAGCTGATCGGCGAGGCGCAGCTCATCTACAACTGGGAGGCGTACCCGGCCGAGGTGGCGCAGCTCGTGCACGCCCACCCGACGCAGAACGAGGCTCTGGGCGAGGCGCACCTGGCCCTGGCCGGCAAGCCGCTGCACGCGCACGCCTGACACGACAACCGCGGCGTCCGGCGACGGGCGATGATCCCACCAGGGGAATGAAGGAGTCTGGAGAACATGCCGGTATCGGTCACCATGCCCCGGCTCGGCGAGAGCGTCACCGAGGGCACCGTCACGCGCTGGCTCAAGCAGGAGGGTGACACCGTCGAGGTCGACGAGCCCCTGCTCGAGGTGTCGACCGACAAGGTCGACACCGAGATCCCGTCCCCCGCGGCGGGCGTGCTGAGCCGGATCGTGGTCGGCGAGGACGAGACCGCCGAGGTCGGCAGCGAGCTGGCGGTCATCGCCGGCGAGGGCGAGGACGCGGGCGCGGCTCCCACGGAGAAGGCCGAGCCGGCCACCGAGCCGACGGCCGCCGCCGAGGGCACCGGCCCCGAGCCGGAGCAGGCCCAGGAGGCCGAGGAGGCCGCCGCCGAGCCGGGCGCCGAGGCCGAGCAGCCGGCCGTCGAGGAGCCGGCCGAGCCCGCCGCGCCGTCGGGCGAGGGCACGCCGGTGACCATGCCGGCCCTGGGCGAGAGCGTCACCGAGGGTACTGTCACCCGCTGGCTCAAGCAGGTCGGCGAGACCGTCGAGGTGGACGAGCCGCTGCTGGAGGTCTCCACCGACAAGGTCGACACCGAGATCCCGTCGCCGGTCGCCGGCACGCTGCAGGAGATCAAGGTCGCCGAGGACGAGACCGCCGACGTCGGCGCCGTGCTGGCGATCGTCGGGGTTGCCGGCGCCGCGCCCGCGAAGGCGGAGCCGAAGCCCGAGCCCAAGCCGGAGCCCAAGGCCGAGGCGAAGCCCGAACCGAAGCCGGAGCCGAAGGTCGAGGAGCCCACGCCGGGCGCGTCCTACAACGAGCCGGCCGCCGAGGCGGAGCAGGCCGCGCAGCCGGCCAAGGCCGAGCAGGCGGCCCAGCCGGCCGAGCAGGCGGCCCAGCCGGCCGCGCCGGCCGCCGCGCAGCGCCCGAGCGTTCCGTCCGAGTACGGCGAGGACGCCGCCGGGTACGTGACGCCGCTGGTGCGCAAGCTCGCCGCCGAGCACGGCGTGGACCTGGGCTCGATCAAGGGCACCGGCGTGGGTGGCCGCATCCGCAAGCAGGACGTGCTGGAGGCGGCCGAGAAGGCGAAGGCCGCCAAGCCCGCGCCGGCCGCCGCCGCTGCCCCGTCCGCACCCGCCCCGGCCAAGCCGGCCGCCAAGCCGGAGCCGAGCGCCAAGCGGGGCACCACGGAGAAGCTGCCGCGGATCCGTTCAATCATCGCCAAGCGTCTCCAGCAGTCGCTGCACGAGACGGCGCAGCTGACCACCGTCGTCGAGGTCGACGTCACCAAGGTCGCCAAGCTGCGGGCGCGGGCCAAGGACTCGTTCCAGGCCAAGCACGGCGTGAAGCTGTCCTTCCTGCCGTTCTTCGCGGTGGCCGCGATCGAGGCGCTCCAGACGTACCCGATCATCCAGGCCAGCATGGACCTGGACGGCGGGACGATCACCTACCCGGGCGCCGAGCACCTGGGCATCGCGGTGGACACCGAGCGCGGGCTGCTCACGCCGGTCATCCACAACGCCGGTGACCTGAACATGGGTGGCCTGGCCAAGCGGATCGCCGACCTGGCCGAGCGCACCCGGGCCAACAAGATCACCCCGGACGAGATGGCCGGGGCGACGTTCACGCTCACCAACACCGGCAGCCGGGGCGCGCTGTTCGACACCCCGATCGTGCCGTCGCCGCAGTCGGCGATGCTCGGCACGGGTGCCGTGGTGAAGCGCCCGGTCGTGGTGAACGACGCGGAGCTGGGCGAGGTCGTGGCGATCCGCTCGATGGTCTACCTGGCTCTGTCGTACGACCACCGGCTGATCGACGGCGCCGACGCGGCCCGCTTCCTCACCGCGGTGAAGGAGCGGCTGGAGGGCGGCAACTTCGAGGCCGAGCTGGGTCTGTAGATCCGAGACGGCGAGGGGGCGCGCGGCGACATGCCGCGCGCCCCCTTCCTCGTTTCCGCGGGTCAGCCGCGCAGGTGCGCCTCGGAGACGGTCCAGAGCTGCTCGGCGGCCTCCGGGTCCCGGGCGTACTCGGCCCAGCCGGTGCGGGTGCCCGGCTGGTTCGGCCCGGCCTCCTGGCAGTCCTCGAAGTACCGGCCGCCGACGCCGTCGAGCAGCGGCGAGGTGGCAACCAGCACCGAGGTCGCCGCGCCCTGCTCCGGGGTCTTGAAGGCGGCCGCGTTGCCGCTGCGCATCCGCGCCAGCTCCTCCTCGCTGATGTAGCGCTGGAGGTTGGTCCGGATCGCGCCCGGCATCAGCGCGTTGGTGTAGATACCGTCGTCGGCCCAGCGGCGGGTCGCCTCCACCGCGAACAGCACGTTCGCGGTCTTGGACTGCCCGTACGCCAGCCACGGGTCGTACGGCCGCTGCCGGAAGTGGATGTCGGAGAACACCACCGGCGAGCGCAGGTGCGCCGCCGAGCTGACCGAGACGATCCGCGCGCCGTCGGCCGCGGCGAGCGCCGGGCGCAGCCCGGTGGCGAGCGCGAAGTGCCCGAGGTGGTTGGTCGCGAACTGCATCTCCCAGCCTTGCTCGGTGCGCATCTCGGGCGAGGCCATGATCCCGGCGTTGTCGACGAGCATGTGCAGTGGCCCGTCCCAGGTGCGGACGAACGCGGCCACCGAGGCGAGGTCGGCGAGGTCGAGCGGGGCGACCAGGATCCGGTCGTTGCCGGTGGTGCCGATGATGTCGTCGGCGGCGCGCTGTCCGGCCTCGGTGTTGCGGACGGCGAGTGTGACGTCGGCTCCGGCGGCGGCGAGCGCGCGGGCGGTCTCCACGCCGATCCCGGAGGCGCCGCCGGTGACGACGGCCCGCCGGTCGGTCAGGTCCAGGTCGCGGACCACCTCCAAGGCTGTTGTCTCGGCGGAGAACGGGGTGGTGACTGGTGTCGAGCTGGTCATGGTCCATCCTTGTCGACGGCGACGCGGACCGATGTCCGCCCGCTACGATGAGAAGCGGAGGATCCTCCGTTACTCCGCCAGCATAATCGGAGGGGGCTCCGGTTACCATCGTGCCGGGCCGGCGACCCGGTCGAGGGAGGAGTGCCCGTGCCCGACCGACAGCTGCGCGCGGACGCGCTGCGCAACCGGCAGCGGCTGCTGGACGCCGCGGTCCAGGCGTTTTCCCAGGACGGCCCGGAGGTAACGCTGGACCGGGTCGCCAAGGACGCCGGCGTCGGCATCGGCACGCTCTACCGCCACTTCCCGAGCCGGGAGGCACTGATCGAGGCGGCGTACCGCAACGAGCTGGAGAAGCTCTGCGACGCTGCCCCGGCGCTGCTCGCGGCCCAGCCCGCCGACGCGGCGCTACGCGCCTGGATGGACCGGTTCGTCGACTACCTCGCCACCAAGCGGGGCATGGCCGACGCGCTGCGGCTGGTGATCGCCTCCGGCGCCAACCCGTACGCGCAGAGCCGCGACCTGCTGCTCGCCGCGCTCGGGGCGCTGCTCGCGGCGGGCGCCGCAGCGGGCGTCGTACGCGCCGATGTGGCCGCCGCCGACGTGCTCGCCAGCCTCAGCGGGGTCTCCCTGGTGGCGGGCGAGCCGGACCAGCGTGCCCAGGCCGGACGCCTGCTCGACCTGCTGATGGACGGGTTGCGCTACCGGCCGGGCTGACCGGAATCGGCCCGCGGCCCGGACCGGCGCTGACAGACTCGGCCGGTGGGCTCGTACGGGTGGCGGGGACGCCTGGGGCCGGCCGTGCCGGTGGCCCCGGGCGCCCGGGTCGACCGGTTCGAGATCTTCTTCGACCTGGTCTTCGTCTTCTCGTTCTTCATCATCACCCGGGCCACCGCGCTCGAGGTGACCGGCGGGGCGCTGCTGCACGCGCTGCTGGTCCTCGCCGTGCTCTGGTGGTCGTGGGTGGTGCACAGCGTCGTCGCCACCCGGGTACGCCTCGGCGAGGGCTTCGTCCCGGTGCTCATGACAGTCGGCATGGCCGCGCTGTTCACGTTCGCGCTGTCGCTGCCGCACGCGTTCCGCGACCCGCGCGGCAACGAAGCCGGGCCGATGGTCGCGGCGCTCAGCTACACCGTCCTGCGGCTGGTGCACCTGCTGCTCTACCGGCACGCTGTCCGGGACAGCCCGAACGAGCGCCGGCAACTGATCCGGTTCGCCCCCGAGGTGGTCGGCAGCACCGCGCTGCTGCTGGTCGCCGCGCTGCTGCCGCCGAGGATCGACGACCTGTTCTCGGCGGCGGTGCTGCGGGACGTGCTGTGGGCCGGCGTCATCCTGCTCCAGTACGGCACCGGCATCCTCGCCGGCACGTGGGGCTGGGGCGTCGCGTCCGCCGAACACTGGACCGAGCGATACGACCTCATCCTGATCATCGCGCTCGGCGAGTCGGTCATCTCCGTCGGCGTGGGCAGCAACCTGCTCGGCCAGCCGCCCACCTGGCCGGCCGTGGCGGCGGCGGTGCTCGGCATCTTCTTCACCGCCGCGCTCTGGTGGGCGCACTACGACATGGTCGGGCCGGCCGCCCGGATCGCCCTGCACGTCGCGCAGGACGGTCCCCGGGTGGCGATGGCCCGGGACGCGTACGCGTACCTGTTCCTGCCGATGATCGCGGGCATCATCCTGTTCGCGCTCGGCGCCGAGACGATCGTGCACGGGATCGCCGACCCGAACGTGCCGCCGAGCGAGCCGGCACACGGTCCGGGCGTGCCGCTGCTGTACGGCGGCGTGATCTGCTACCTGTGCGGCAACATGCTGTTCCAGCTGCGTACCCTGCGCACGGTGAGCTGGACCCGGGTCGGGACGGTGCTGCTGCTCGGCGTGGCCATCCCGGTCGCGGAGCGGGTGCCGGGGCTGGCCGCGCTGGGCATCCTGACCGCCCTCACAGTGGGCATGGTGGCCGTCGAGGTGATCGTCTTCGCCGAGGGCCGGCAGGCGCTGCGCAAGCTGGTCTTCGAGGAGCGCGCCAGCCACGAGGCGCACGAGGCGGCCTGGCGGGCCCGGTGGCACGAGCAACCCGAGGACCGCGACGCGGGATGAACCCCGCCGTGTGACGTTCGGCCGTCGGCAGAATCGGCGCGTGCGGGGTGGCCGGCGGGGCGGCGTGCGCCGATGCTGAGGCGATGGCGACCTTCTCCGTACAGGCGCAGCCCACCGACGCGGCGAGCTGGACCGAGCTGGCCCGTACCGTCGAGGCGGCCGGCTTCGACGCGCTGTTCGCGGCCGACCACCCCGGCTCCTGCGCGTCGCCGTTCGTCGCGCTGGCCGCCGCGGCGGCCGTGACCAGCAGGCTGGGCCTCGGCTCGTACGTCGCGAACGCCGGCGTCCGCGAGCCGATCCTGCTCGCCGCCGACGTGGCCACCCTGGACGTGGTCTCCGGCGGACGGGCCCGGTTCGGCGTCGGCGCCGGCCACACGCCGGCCGAGTGGCGGGCCGTCGGGCGCGAGCGACCGGACGTCGCCGGCCGGGTACGCCGCTGCGTCGAGGTGGCCGAGGCGGTCCGGGCGCTGCTGGCCGGCGACGAGGTCACCGTGGACACCGGGGACCTGACGACGTACGCGGCACGGCTCGACCGGCCCCGCCCGGTCCAGGACCGGATCCCGCTGACCGTCGGCGCTTCCAACTCGACGCTGCTGCGCTGGGCCGGAAGGCACGCCGACGTGGTCGGCCTGGCCGGCTTCGGCCGTACGCTGCCCGACGGCCACCAGCACACCGTCCGGTGGCGGGCCGACCAGATCGAGGCGCAGCTCGCGCACGTGGCGGCCGGAGCGGCCGGCCGGGAGACGCCGCCGGTCCTGGAGGCGCTGGTCCAGCACGTCGCCGTCACCGACGACGCGGAGGCGGCCGCCGCCGGGACGGCCGCCGAGACCGGGCTCACCCCGGCGGAGGTGCTGGCCACCCCGTTCGTGCTGGCCGGGACGCCCGACGAGATCGTCTCGGCCGTGGCCGGGCACCGGCGCCGCTGGGGCGTCACCCGCTTCGTGGTACGCGCCGGGGCCGTCGACGCGCTCGCCCCGCTCCTGCCCCGGCTGGCGGGAAAAGAGCTGGACTTCGAGCACACTCGAAAGTGAACACTGGGCGCATGACGACGACACGACGGCTGGGCCGCAGCGGCATCGAGGTCAGCGCGATCGGTATGGGCTGCTGGGCGATCGGCGGCCCGCTCTGGGACGGCACCCAACCGCTCGGCTGGGGCGAGGTGGACGACGACGAGTCGGTGCGTACCGTCCACCGGGCGCTCGACCTGGGCGCGACGCTGTTCGACACCTCCAGCAACTACGGCGCGGGGCACAGCGAGCGGGTGCTCGGGCGCGCGCTCGCCGGCCGCCGGGACCGCGCGGTCATCGCCACCAAGTTCGGCTATCCCACCGACGAGGCGACCCGCCAGGCGCTCGGCGAGGACGCCAGCCCTGAGTACGCACGGCGCAGCCTGGAGGGTTCGCTGCGCCGGCTCGGCACCGACCACGTCGACCTCTACCAGCTCCACCTGGGCGGCCTGCCGGTGCCGCGGGCGCTGGACCTCGTCGGCACCCTGGAGGACCTGGTCGCCGAGGGAAAGATCCGGGCGTACGGCTGGAGCACCGACGACCCCGCCTCGGCGCGCGCCTTCGCCGAGGCCGGACCGCACTGCGCGGCGATCCAGCACGACCAGTCGGTGCTGCGGGACAACGCCGCCATGCTCGCGGTCTGCGCTGAGTTCGACCTGGCCGCTCTGAACCGGGGGCCGCTGGCGATGGGCCTGCTCACGGCGAAGTACCAGGATGCTCCCACCGCCCGGGGCGACGACGACGTGCGCGGCGTGGCCCCGGAGTGGCTGGACTGGTTCACCGGCGGCGTACCGCGCGCCGAGTGGGCCGAGCGGGTGGCCCGGGTCCGTGAGGCGCTGACCGCCGACGGCCGCACGCTCGCCCAGGGCGCGCTGGGCTGGCTGCTCGCCCGCAGCCCGCACACCCTGCCGATCCCCGGCTGCCGGACCGTCGGGCAGGCCGAGGAGAATCTCGGCGCGCTGGCGTACGGGCCGCTGCCGCAGGACGCGTTCGCCGAGGTGGAGCGCCTGCTCGCCGACCTGCGCACCGCCAAGGCCGACGCCTGACCAGCCAGGCCGGGCCGGCCGGCTGAGGGCGGCGCCGGTACGCAACCGGTGGGCGTGACGAGTGAGTGATTTCGCTCAACGCATCCGAATCGCGCCGCGTACTCGAAGATGTGAGCATGCGGATCCTCATGGCCGGCGCGTCCGGTTTCCTCGGCACCCGACTGGTCGACTGCCTCACCGCGGACGGCCACCAGGTCACCCGCCTGGTCCGCCGCCCGCCACGCACACCCGTCGAACGGCAGTGGAACCCCTCCGCCGCACAGATGGACCCGCAGTGTGTCGCCGACGCCGACGTGGTGGTGAACCTGGCCGGCGCCGGGGTGGGCGACAAGCGCTGGAACGACGAGTACCGGAAGGTGATCCGGACCAGCCGGGTGGACAGCACCACCACGCTCGCCATCACGATCGCCGGCCTGCCCGCCGCCGACCGTCCGACGGTGCTGCTGAACTCCTCCGCCGTCGGCTGGTACGGCAACACCGGCGACCGGACGGTAACCGAGGAGGCACCTGCGGGTGAGGGGTTCCTCGCCGACGTCTGCCGCGTCTGGGAGGCCGCGACCCGCCCGGCCGAGGACGCGGGCGTACGGGTGGTGCGCCTGCGTACCGGACTGCCGCTGCACCGCAACGGCGGCCTGCTCAAGCCGCAGTTGCTGCCGTTCCGGCTCGGCGTCGGCGGCAAGCTGGGCAACGGGCGGCAGTGGCTGCCGTGGATCTCGATGCGGGACTGGCTCGACGCCGCGAAGTTCCTGCTGAACCGCGACGGCATCGCCGGCGCGGTGAACGTGGTCGGCCCGGCGCCGGTCACCAACGCCGAGTTCACCAAGGAACTGGCCCGCCAACTGCACCGCCCGGCGATCATGCCGATCCCGGCGGTGGCGCTGAAGGTGGCGCTCGGCGGTTTCGCGCAGGAGGCGCTGACCAGCGCGCGGGTGCTGCCCGCCGTGCTCGACAAGGCCGGCTTCTCCTGGGCGCACCCGGACCTGGCGGGCGCGCTGCGCGCCGCCCTCTCCGAGTGACCGGCCGAGGGCGGCGCGACGCGGCGGATCAGCAGCCGATCACCCAGTACGCGGGCCCGGTCTGCTTCAGCCTGCTCGTGTAGAAGGTGTTGTAGAGGCCCATCCGCTGCCCGCTGCCGAGCGCGTAGGCGTACCCGCCGGACTGGTAGGCCCGCCCGGCCACCACGTGCGCGTAGTTGCTGGCGGTGACGCAGACCGGCGCGCTGGTCGGCGTGGGCGAGGCGGTCGGCGTGGGCGAGGCCGTCGGCGTGGGTGACGCAGTCGCCGTCGGGGTCGGGCTCGGCGAGGCGCCGCCACCGCCGAGCCCGAAGAAGACCGCGTCCCGGTACGTCGAACAGATGGTGTCCAGGAAGTACGCCCCGGCGGTGCCGCACTGGTCCGCGCCCGTACCCGGGTCGACGGGGGTGCCGTGGCCCATCCCGGAGACCCGGTAGAGGCGGACCTGGTCGGTGCCGTAGACCTCCAGGCTCGTGCCGGCCGGCAGCGTGGACGTGCTGGTCGGGGTGGTCGACACGCCCAGCACGTTCGTCCACTGGTCCCGCGACTCGGCGGCGTTCGCGGTCGCCACGGTGGTGTCGCTGGTGCCGTGCCAGATCGCCACCCGGGGGCGCTTGCCGGTGTACCCGGGGTACGCGCCGCGGACCAGGTCGCCCCACTGCGCCGGGGTCTTGTCCACGCCCGGGTTCATGCAGCTGAACGCGGTGACGGTGCTGGTGGCGCAGCGGTACGGGATGCCGGCGATGATCGAGCCGCCGGCGAAGACGTCGGGGTAGGCGGCAAGCATGGCCGCGCTCATCGCGCCACCGGCGGAGAGGCCGCTGACGTAGACGCGGGCGCCGTCGGTGCCGTAGGTGGTCTTGGCGTAGTCGACCATCTGCTTGATCGACAGCGCCTCGCCCTGGCCGCGTGCGGTGTCACCGGTCTCGAACCAGTTGAAGCAGGAGTTGGCGTTGTTGCCGCTGGGCTGCTGCGGCGCGATGAGCGTGAACTTCCACTGGTCGGCGTACTTCTGCCAGCCGGAGTTGGTGACGTAGGTCGAGGCGTTCTGCACGCAGCCGTGCAGCAGCACCACGGCGGGCGCGCCGGTGGGCAGGCCGTCCGGGCGGTACGCGTACATGGCCAGGTTGCCGGGGTTGGAGCCGAACCCGGTGACCTGGGTCAGCGAGGCGGCCTGGGCGGGAAGGGCGGCGACCAGCGCGGTGGCCGCGGCCAGCACGACCCCGGCCGCCGCCCCGGCGACGCGGGCGATGAGGGATGAGGAGCGGGGCACGGGGACCTCCCGATCGTGGAATGTGAACTGAGTCACCTCCGAGTTGCCGAGACGTTACGGCCGCGTTTCGTCACACCGGAATGGCCGCCGCTCACACATTCACGGTCACCGAAGTGTGCGGCGAGTTCCGTGTCCGGGCGGTCTGCCCAGGTCCGGTTGGTAACGTCCGCTGCGTGCCCTCCTCCCCGTCCCCGGCCGCCGGCCCGGCGCCGACGCGCGTCCGCGACCGACGCGCCGACCTGCTGGTCACGCTCGCCGCGCTGGCCCTGGCCCTCTGGGTGACGAGTGGCATGTGGCGGGATCCGAACAGCCGCGCGATCACCGTCAACTCCAGCGACCAGGCGCTGTTCGAGTGGCTGCTGGCCTTCGGCGGGCACGCGCTGACCCACGGGCAGAACCCGCTGTACACCACCTTGATCAACGTCCCGGACGGGGTGAACCTCGCGGTCAACACCTCGATCACCGTGTACGCGGCGGTCTTCGCGCCGCTGACGTACCTGATCGGGCCGCCCGCGACGTTCCTGGTGATCCTCACGCTCAACCTGGCCGCGACGGCGGTGGCCTGGTACTGGCTGCTCAGCCGGCACCTGGTGCGCAGCCGGCTGGCCGCCGGGGTGGGCGCGCTGTTCATCGCCTTCTGCCCGGCGATGGTGTCGCACGCCAACGCGCACCTGAACTGGACCGCGGGCTGGCTGGTGCCGCTGCTGATCTGGGGCGTGTTCCGGCTGCGCCGTCCGGGCCGGGCGGTCACCGGCGGGATCGTGCTCGGCCTGCTGGTGGCTGTCGCGTTCTCGATCGCCGCCGAGGGTCTGTTCTTCACCGCGCTGGCGCTCGGCGTGTTCCTCGTGGTGTGGGCGCTGCACCCGGCCCGCCGGTCCGAGGTACGCGCCGCGCTGCCCCGGATGGCGGCCGGGCTGGGCGTGACAGCGCTCGTCGCCGGGGCACTGCTGGCGTACCCGCTCTGGCTGCACTTCCTCGGACCGCAACGGTTCCACGGCACCGGGTTCGACCCGTTGATCCACTCCGAGGACATCGCCGCGTACGGGTCCTACCCGCGCCGGTCGCTCGCGGGCTGGGCCGGGTGGGGCACCTCGCTCGCGCCCAACCCGACGGAGGAGAACTCGTTCTTCGGCGTACCGCTGCTCCTGCTCGCCGCCGCCTGCTTCGCGCTGCTGTGGCGGCGCGCGGACCGCGCGTTCCGGGCCACCCTCGCGGCGCTCGGGGTGACCGCAGTGGTCTTCGCGGTGCTGTCGTGGGGCCCGACTGTGAAGTGGAACGGCCGCCGCTTCGACCAGACGCTGCCGTTCGGGGTGCTGGACAACCTGCCGGTGATCAACGCGGCGTTGCCGTCCCGGCTGGCGCTCGTGGTCGCGCCGGTCATCGGTCTGCTGCTGGCGTACGCGATCGACTCGCTGCATGCCCGGCCGCCACGGCACCGGGTAAGCGGGCTCGCCTGGGCGCTGGGCTTCGCCGCGGCGCTGCTGCCGCTGGTGCCCACGCCGCTGCTGACCAGCGTCCGCGAACCGATCCCGCAGTTCATCACCAGCGGCGCCTGGCAGCGCTACGTCCCGCCCGACGGGGTGCTGACGCCGCTGCCGCTGACCGTGGACGTCTACCCGGACGGGCAGCGCTGGCAGGCGTACGCGCTCGCCCACCGGCAGGGTGAGTTCCGGATCCCGTCCGGCTTCTTCCTCGGGCCCGGCGGGCCGGAGGGCCGGGGCCGGATCGGCCCGGTGCCGCGCACCTTCGACTCGCTGATGGACCAGGCGGGCCGGACCGGGCTGGTGCCGATCATCACCGACGGCAGCATCCGCGAGTCCCGGGCGGACCTGCGCTACTGGGGGGTCCAGGCGGTGGTGCTGCCGGACCGGGTGCACGGCGCCAAGTTCGACGTCGACGAGGAGGCGCTGCGGCGCACCGCCACCGCGCTGCTCGGCCCGCCCGAGCGGGTGGAGGACGTCTGGCTGTGGCGGGTGCCGGCCTGACCGTCGCCGTGTCCCCCGCGATGGCGACGAGGCTCACGGGTCCGGTTCCCGGAGGACGGGACTAGGCTGGACGGGTGAGCGTGACGACTTCCGGGCTGACCGCCGTCCGCGCAGGCCTGCTCGACTACCAGGCCGCCTGGGACGAGCAGCGTCGGCTGCACGAGGCGGTGGTGGCCGGCGAGCAGGGCGACACGGTGCTGCTGCTGGAGCACCCCAGCGTCTACACCGCCGGCAAGCGCACCGAGCCGTGGGACCGGCCGATGGACGGCACCCCGGTGGTGGACGTGGACCGCGGCGGGAAGATCACCTGGCACGGTCCGGGGCAGCTCGTCGGCTACCCGATCGTCCGGCTGCCCGACCCGGTCGACGTGGTCGCGTACGTCCGGCGCACCGAGCAGCTCCTGATCGACGTCTGCGCCGAGTTCGGGCTGTCCGCCGGCCGGGTCGAGGGACGCAGCGGCGTGTGGGTGCCGGAGGACGACCGGGGCCCGGCCCGCAAGGTCGCCGCCATCGGCATCCGGGTGGCCCGCGGCGTCACGCTGCACGGCTTCTCCGTCAACTGCGACTGCGACCTGGGCTTCTTCGACCGGATCGTGCCCTGCGGCATCCGCGACGCCGGGGTCACCTCGCTGACCGCCGAGCTGGGCCGGCCGATCACCGTCGCCGACGTGCTGCCGGTGGTCGAGCGGCACCTGCCGACGTTGACGCAGGTCTGAGCCCCGTGCGGCTCGACCTGGTCACGCTCGTCGTGACCGAGTACGACCCCGCGATCGCCTTCTTCACCGAGGTGCTCGGGTTCGAGCTGGCCGAGGACAAGCCGTCGCTGACGAACGACGGCCGGCCCAAGCGCTGGGTGGTCGTACGCCCGCCGGGCGGCGGCACCGGCCTGCTGCTGGCCCGTGCCGACGGCGAGCACCAGGCCGGCGCGGTCGGCGACCAGACCCACGGCCGGGTGGGCTTCTTCCTCCAGGTCGACGACTTCGAGGCGGTGCACCGCCGGATGGTCGACGCGGGCGTCGAGTTCGTCCGGCCGCCCCGCACCGAGCCGTACGGCCGGGTCGCGGTCTTCCGCGACATCGCCGGCAACTCCTGGGACCTGCTCGGCCCGGCCTGACCGCTCGGCGGCGCGGTGTGCGACCGGTCCGGATCGCCGCCCGCCCAGGGCCACCGCCCGCCCAGGCCCGCCGCCCACCCAGGCCCCGCCTCGCCGTCGGTCACGGTGAGTAACAAGGCTGCGCCCGCAGCATGTGGCCTCCCGCCGACTTTGCTCTGCAGCCGGATCCGCAACGGTCACTCCCGGTCAACCGCTGCGCCAGTGGCTGCAGAGCAAAGGGCGCAGACACCCTTCCCTCCCTCCCGAGGCCCGTCCGCCATAACCCCAGCTCAGCGCAATGCGTTGGCGTCGAGGGCAGCTCGACCACCCCGAAACAACCCTCACCGAGCGTGACCGCAAGGCCGAGCGACCTATCGTCACTCTCAGTGGCAGATTCGAGCCGATTCCGGAGAGCGGCGGCGAGACCGACGGTCCCGATGGCGAGCCCGCGCCCCGCCGTCAGGGCGTGAGGCGGTGCAGGTCGCGCGGGAAGGCGGTCACCTCCCGGACGTTCGCCGCCCCGGCCAGCCGGGCGACGAACCGCTCCAGCCCGATCGCGAAACCGCCGTGCGGCGGCATGCCGTGCCGGAACGCGTCCACGTACCCGGCGTACGGCTCCACCGGCTCGCCCCGCGCCGCCAGGGCGGCCAGGTAGTCGGCGTGCCGGTGCAGCCGCTGCCCGCCGGTCACCAGCTCCACGCCCCGGAACAGCAGGTCGAAACCGTTGGAGTACGCGGGCCGGGCCGGGTCCGGATGGGTGTAGAAGGGGCGCTTCGCCATCGGGTACCCGGTGACGAAGAGGAAGTCGCTGCCGTGCTCGCGGAGCGCCCACTCCCCCAGCGCCCGCTCGTGCGCCGGCGCAAGGTCGGGTTCGTCCGCCGGCGCTCCGGCGATCTTCAGCGCGTCGGTGAAGTGCACCGCCGGGATCTCGGCCGGCACCTCCGGCACCGTCACGCCGAGCGTCGCCAGCGCGCCACCGGCCCGCTCGCCGACCGTCGCCACCATCCCGGCCAGCGTCTCCCGCAGCACCGCCATGACGTCCCGGTGGTCGGCCACGAAGCCCAGCTCCACGTCGAGCGACGTGTACTGGGCCAGGTGGCGCACCGTGTCGTGCGGCTCGGCGCGGAACACCGGCCCCACCTCGTACACCCGCTCGAAGACGCCGACCATGAGCTGCTTGTAGAACTGCGGCGACTGCGCCAGGTAGGCCGGCCGCCCGAACCAGTCCAGCGCGAACACGTTAGCTCCGCTCTCGGTGGACGAGGCGACCACCTTCGGCGTGTGCACCTCGACGAAGCCCCGCCCGTCGAGCGTGGCCCGGAAGCCGGACACGGCCGCCGCCGAGATCCGCAGCGCGGCGGAGCGGACCGGGTGCCGCAGCGCGACCGGCGCGTGGTCGAGCTGGGTGGGCAGGGTGGCGGTGAGCACCGGCCGGTACAGGTCGAACGGGGGCGGGACGGCGGGCGGCCCGAGCGGACGTACCGTCGGCTCGACGACCTCGACCCCGGCGGGCGCGGTGGGGTTCGCGACCACCGTGCCGACGACCTCGACGACAGTCTCCTCGGTGAGCGCCTCGACCTGCTCCCGCACGGCGGGCGCGGCGACCACCACCTGGGCGAGCCCGGCGGCGTCCCGGACGATCAGGAAGGCCACCGACTTGAGCAGCCGGCGGCGGTGGACCCAGCCGGCGAGCCGCACTGTGGCGCCCACACGGGCGGGGAGTTCTGTGGACAGGATGCGTTGCACGACGACTACCTCCTTGACCAATCGCAACGCGATCCCCAGGGAGGTGTGGGCGAGCGGGAACCTCGCGGTGCCACCACACCTTCGCCCCCGCCAGGGCGGGAGCCTCGTTCGTCGCCTTTTCACCGGGGCCGGCCGGGCGGGCTCTACTGGGCGCGAAACGCCGTTCTTCCCGCAGCTCGGGAGGGTCTTCACGGACCGGCGCCAGGCCGCCTCACAGCAACCGGCGGCTCTCTCGACTGGCGGATCGGCCCGTTACTCGGCTCCGTCACAGCTCTGCCCGGCACGCTAGCACCGCACGCGCCGCGCTGTGACCGGGTTTTTTCGCCCCTGGTGTCCGGTGTCACAGCCATTCCGGCGTGACGGCCGTCGCCCTCGTTCATCGACCGGCACCGACCGGCGTACGCTCGGTTTTGTGACGATCGAGCAATCCGCGCCGACGACTGAGCAGCCAGCGCGCACCGCGACTGTCGCCCCGGAGGGGCGGCGGATGCTGCGGATCGAGGCGCGCAACGCCGAGACGCCGATCGAGCGCAAGCCGCCGTGGATCAAGGTCAAGGCCAAGATGGGCCCGGAGTACACCCAGTTGCGCGGGCTCGTCTCGCGCGAAGGGCTGCACACCGTGTGCCAGGAAGCCGGCTGCCCCAACATCTACGAGTGCTGGGAGGACCGGGAGGCCACCTTCCTCATCGGTGGTGACCAGTGCACCCGGCGCTGCGACTTCTGCCAGATCGACACCGGCAAGCCGGCCGAGTTCGACGCCGACGAGCCGCGGCGCGTCGCCGAGTCGGTCGCCGCGATGGGTCTGCGCTACGCGACCATCACCGGTGTCGCCCGCGACGACCTGCCCGACGGCGGGGCCTGGCTCTACGCCGAGACGGTCCGGCAGATCCACGCGCTTCAGTCCGGCTGCGGTGTCGAGCTGCTGATCCCCGACTTCAACGCCGTGCCCGAGCAGCTCGCCGAGGTCTTCGGCTCGCGGCCCGAGGTGCTGGCGCACAACGTGGAGACCGTGCCGCGCATCTTCAAGCGGATCCGCCCGGCGTTCCGCTACGAGCGTTCGCTGGACGTGATCCGCCAGGCGCGGGCCGACGGCCTGGTCACCAAGAGCAACCTGATCCTCGGCATGGGCGAGGAGCGCGCCGAGGTGTCCCAGGCGCTGCGAGACCTGCACGAGGCGGGCTGCGAACTGATCACCATCACGCAGTACCTGCGCCCCTCCCCCCGGCACCACCCGGTGACCCGCTGGGTCAAGCCGGAGGAGTTCGTCGAGCTGCGCGAGGAGGCCGAGGAGATCGGCTTCGCGGGCGTGATGAGCGGTCCCCTGGTCCGCTCGTCGTACCGCGCGGGCCGCCTCTACCAGCAGGCGCTCGACGCCCGCCGGGAGGTCACCGTCGCCGGCTGAGGCCGGCCGACCACCGCGTCACCCGCCGCCGGCCGCCTGCCGGATGCCATGATCACAGGCATGACCGCCGGGGTACGCGAGGAGCCACGCGAAGCCGTGCGCCCTCGTACGCCCCGGCGGCTGCCGTTTCCCACTCTGCTCGCCCTGCTCGTCGGGTTCGCCGGTGTGGGCTACCGGCTGGCGCTGCTGTTCGCCGACGCGCCGCCCACCAACAGCGACGAGGCGACGATGGGGCTGGCCGCCCTGCACATCGCCCGCGGTGACGGCTTCCCGGTGTGGTTCTACGGCCAGGCGTACATGGGCACGCTGGAGGCGTACCTGGCCGCGCCGCTGGTCGCGCTGGCCGGACCGTCGGTGCTCGTGCTGCGGGTGCCCACGCTGGCGCTGTACGCGTTGTTCCTGCTGCTGTCCTGGCGGCTGACCCGGCGGCTCGGCGGTGACCGCTGGTACGCCCTGCTGGTGGTCGCCGTGCTGGCGCTCGGCGCGGACCGGGTGGTGAAGAACCAGCTGATCGCCGGTGGCGGCTACCCGGAGCTGAACCCGGCCGGTGCCGCGCTGGCGCTGCTGACGGTCGGGCTCTGCCTGACCGGGGCGGGCGCGCGGCTGCCCCGCTGGGCGGCCTGGGGACTGGTCGCCGGAGTGCTGCTCTGGGTGGATCCGCTGATCCTGCCGTACGTGCTGACGCTCGGCGCGCTGCTCGTAGCCCGCCGGTGGCGGGAGCTGGCCGGCCGGGCCGGGGTGGTGCTGGCCGGCGCACTGCTGCTGGGCGCGGCGCCGATGCTCGTGGACAGCATCCGGCACGGCCGCAACCCGGTGACCGCGGTACTGGCGGCCGGTGGCACGGGCACACCGGCCGACTGGGCGGACCGGCTGCACGGCGCGCTGGTCCTCGGGCCGCCGCTGGCGATGGGCTTCTGCTCCCCCGGCCGGTGTGCCACCTGGCAGCTCTGGTGGGCCGTCGTCTTCCCGGTGCTGCTGGTGCTCGCCGCGTTCACCGCGTGGCACACGCTTCGCCGTACCTCGGGCGGGCCGGGCTCACCGGAGCGGGTGCAGGCCGGGGTGCGGCTCGCGCTGCTCGGCGGCGCGGCGGGTGTGCTCGGCGCGTACGCGGTGAGCAACGCGGCCGGGCAGACGCCGATCGAGAGCAGCCGCTACCTGTCGTGCCTGGCGGTCGCCGTGCCGGCCCTGCTCTGGCCACTGTGGCAGGCCGCCCGCCCGCTCGCTGCTCACCCGTTCGCCGCCCGCCGGCTGACGGCGCGCCGCCAGCTCGCCGAGGTGGCGGCATCGGAGGAGGGTGGATACCGCCATCTCCCCGAAGTGGAGTCGATCAAGGCGGCGGGCGGGCTGCCGGCTGGGCGGAGGGCCCGGATGGCGGGGGTCGGGGCGCTGGCGGTTATCGCGGGGGTGCTCGGCACCGGCGTGGCGGCCACTGTGGACGTGGCGCGGACCGCGCCGGGCGTGCACGCCGAGGCGGACCGGCACCGGTCGCTCGTGGACACGCTCGGCGCGCTCGACGTGCGGAACGTCCGCGGCGGCTACTGGACGTGCAACCGGCTCACCTACGCGACAGGCGAGAACGTGCTCTGCGCCGTGGTCGACGACGACCTGACCCCCGGTTTCGACAGGCTGCCCGCGTACCGGCGGGAGGTGGCCGCCGACCCGGACGCGGCGTGGGTGGCACCGGCCGGCTCGCCGCTGGCCGCGCGGCTGGACGAACGCGTCGGCGCCGAATCGGGGACGCTCGACGTCGTCACCGTGGCCGGCTGGCGGATCTACCTGCCCCGCCGCTGACGCAGGCCCGGCACGGCTACCGGCCCGGCCCGGCGCTCGGCTGTGACGGTCGGCTGGCCCGGCGTCCGGCCGGCCCGACGCTCGACCGGCCCGACGCTCGACCGGCCCGGCGCGTCCTGACGCGAAGCGGGATGGTCCGGCGCGCTACCTGGCGCGGCGCTGTGCCGGGACGGGTGGCTGGGGGTCGAGCAGGCCGAGGCGGTGCGCCAGCGCGGCGGCCTCCACCCGGTTGGTCACGTCGAGCTTGGCGATGATCCGGGAGACGTGCACGCTCGCCGTCTTCGGCGAGATGAACAGGCGCTCGGCGATCCGGCTGTTGCTGTGCCCCTCGGCGACCAGCCGCAGCACCTCCTGCTCCCGGCTGGTCAGCAGGTCCGGCCCGGGGCGCCCGGTGCCGCGCAGCCCGACCCGGCGGGCAAGCGTCGCCGCCTGCTCGCCCAGCGGGGTGGCACCCAGCCGGGCGGCCAGCTCGGCCGTCTCCCGTACCGCGGCGGCCACCTCGTCCCGCTCGCCCGCTGCCGCGGCCGCCTCGGCCAGCCCGAGCAGCGCCCGGCCCAGCGGGTACGGCTGCCCGGCCGTCCGCCACGCCGCCACCGTCGCCCGCCACGCGGCGAGCGCGTCGGCGGGACCGGTGGGCGCCGTCCCGCCGAGGATCGCGGTGACGTGGGCGGCGTGGGCGTGCTCGGCCGGGTGCCGGGCCGGCAGCGCGGCGGCCACCGCCGACACGTCGGCGGCGAGCGTCGCGTCCCCGGTCAGCGCGGCGGTACGCGCCAGCGCGTTCAGCACCGGCCAGCCCTCGCGGGGCAGGTCGGCCAGGTGCGCGTCGGCCAGGGCGGCGCGCGCCGCGCGTACCGCCTCGGGCTTGTCGTCGGCGGCGAGCGCCGCCTCCACGCGCAGCTCGTGCAGCGGCAGCCGGTGGTTCGGCCAGAGGTACGGGCGGCCGAGGAACGCCAGCGCCCGCCCGACGACCTCGTCCGCGCCCGGATGGGCGCGGGCGAGGTGGAGCCCGGCGCGCAGTTGCAGCCAGTGCAGCCCGGACACGCCGGGCGGGTCGATGCGGGCGGCCTCGGCGCAGGTGGCGTCCGCCTCGTCCCAGCGGCCCAGCGCGATCAGTGCCTCGGCCCGGTTCGACAGCAGGTACGCCCCGATCGAGCGGCTGATGCCGACCCGGCGCGCCTCGCTCACCCCGGCCGCGGCCGCCTGTTCGGACTCGTCGTAGCGGCCCAGCTCGTAGAGCACGTCGGAGAGGAAGACCAGTGCGCTGACCAGGGCCCACGAGTCGTCGGCCGCCCGGGCCCGCGCCTCCACCCGGCGCAGCTCGGCCAGCCCCAGCTCCGGCGTGCCGTCGATGCGGTGCAGCAGGGCGATCCGGGTGGGCAGCAGCACCAGGTCGGTGCCGACCTCGGACGCGCCGGCCGCGGCCTCGGTGGCGACCGAGGCGGCCTCCCGAGGGTCGACCTTCATCAGGTGCGACGCGATGTCGGCGAGCACGCCGAGACGTTCCGGGCCGTGCGGCGCACCCGCCGCCAGCCGGTACGCCTCGCGCAGCTCGGCCGCGCCGTCGCTCTTGCCGAGCAGCGCGAACAACCGGCCCCGGTGGTCGAGCAGGCGCGCCGCGCGCAGCGGTTCGGCGTCGGAGTCGACCTCGGCCAGCGCGGCCCGGGTGAGCGTGAGCGCCCGGCTGAGGTCTCCGGCGGTCACCGCCGCGGTGAGCGTGTCCTCCAGCACCCGCAGGTGGTCCATGCCGAGCCGGTCGGCGGCGTCGGGCACCTGCTCCCAGAGTTCGAGGACGCGCTCCAGCAGCCGGCTCTGCTCGGCGTACGCGTACCGCTCGGCCGCCGCCTCGGCGGCGACCCGGGCCGCGGTGAGCGCGCGCGGGTGGTCGTGTGCCGCGTACCAGTGGTGGGCGATCTCAGCCGGCGCGCGACCGGCGGCGACCAGGTGCGGCTGAGCCTCGATCGCCGCGGCGTACCGGGCGTGCAGCCGCGCGTGCTCGCCGGGCAGCAGGTCGTCGTGCACGGCCTCGCGGACCAGCGCGTGCCGGAACTCGTAGTCGCCGTCCGGGTCGGCCACCACGAGCTGACCGGCGACGGCGGCGCGCAGCGCGTCCTCCAGTTCGGCCTCGGGCAGGCCGGCCACCTCGGCGAGGAGCTGGTGGGCGAACCGGGTGCCCCCGGCGGCGGCGATCCGCAGCACCCGCTGGGCCGGCTCGGGCAGCCGGTCGACGCGGGCCAGCAGCAGGTCGCGCAGCGTCTCCGGGATGGCCGCGCAGCCGACCGGGCCACCGGCGGCGGCCAGCTCCTCGATGAAGAACGGGTTGCCCTGGGTGCGTTCGTGCACGTCGTCGACGGTCCGGGCGACCTGCTCGGTGCCGAGCAGGTCGGCCAGCACGGCGGCGGTGCCGTCGCGGTCGAGGCGGCCCAGCTCGATCCGGTCCACGCCGCGGACCCGGTCCAGCTCGGCGAGGAACGGCCGCAGCGGGTGCCCCCGGTGCAGCTCGTCGGTGCGGTACGTGCAGACCACCAGCAGGCGGGTGGCGCGGGCGGCCCGCACCAGGAAGCCGATCAGATCCCGGGTGGACCGGTCGGCCCAGTGCAGGTCCTCGATCACCAGCACCAGCGGGCGTTCCTCGGCGATCCGCCGGAACAGCTCGGCGACCAGGTCGAACAGGTAGCCGCGCGGGGTGTCGGCGAGGGCCGGCCCGGCGGGCGCGGCGACGCCTGCGGGCATCCGGGCCAGCTCCGGCAGCAGCCGGGCGAACTCCGCCTCGTAGCCGGCGAAGGCGGCCGGCCCGTCGTGGCGCAGCACGTCGCGCAGCGCGGCGGCGAACGGGGCGAACGGGAGGCCCGCCTCGCCCAGCTCCAGGCACTGGCCGACGAGCAGGCGCGCGCCGGCGGCGTCCACCTGCGTGCCGAACTCCTCCAGCAGCCGGGTCTTGCCGACGCCCGCTTCGCCGCCGACGAGCACCGTCGCCGGCTCGCCGGTCCGGGACCGGGCCAGCGCGTCGCCGAGCGCGGCCAGCTCGGGCCGGCGGCCGACGAGGACGGTGCTGGCGGCGCGTACGGTCACGCCGTCGAGCATGCCACGGCCCTCCGACGGCCCTACCGGGCCGATCGGACGGCGGAAGGCCGCCGGTCCGGCCGCCCCCGTGACGGCCGGACCGGCGAACTCCCCCACGGCACCGGCCGCGCCCACATTCCCGGGGACGGCCGGACCGGCGAACTCCCCACGACCCACAGCACCGGCCGCACCGGCGAGCCCGGCGACGGCCGCCGGTGTGGTCACCGGCGGGCGTCGGCGGGGCGGGCGTTGTGCTGGCGGCGGCTGAGCCAGCCGCGCGGGTGCCGGCGTGGCAGCGACCGGGCAAGCCGGTCCTGGGCCGCGTCGGCCTGCAGCTCGGCGGCGTGGCTGCGGTGGATGCTGAGGATGAGGTCTGCGTCGTTGCCGAACATCTCGGATCTCCCTGTCGTGCGGTGTGTCCCTGTCGAGATCGACTCTCCACGCGAAGGTGCCCCCGGGGCATGGGTACGCCGCCTGATCTTCGGCCGTCCCGCCTCCTTACCGGCGGGCCGATTCGGGACGGCGCGGCGGTAAGGTACTCAGCCCACGGCGCAGGGGGCGGCCACGGATCAACGGGGTGCGCGCCGACCACTAGACTCTGCGGTATGGCAAAGCCCCAGGAGAAGGTCTCGTTCGGCCAGCGGCTGAAGCAGATCGGGATGGTGTTCCGGTTCACCGCCAAGCAGGACAAGTGGTTCGCGCCGCTGACCGCGGCGGCGGTGCTGATCCCGCTCGCGCTCACCGTGGTCGCGGTGATCGCCTGGGGCTGGATCTGGTTGCCGATCGGCATCCTGCTCGCCCTGCTCGCCGTGCTGATCGTGCTCAACTTGCGCTCCAACAAGGCGATGATGAACGCCGCCGAGGGGCAGCCGGGTGCGGCGGCGCAGATCATGGAGAGCATGCGCGGCGACTGGCGGGTCACCCCGGCGGTCAGCTCCACCACCCAGATGGACATGGTGCACCTGGTGGTGGGCCGGCAGGGTGTGATCCTGCTGGCCGAGGGCAACCCGCAGCGCGTACGCGGCCTGCTCGGCCAGGAGAAGCGCCGCCTGGCGAAGGTGATCGGCACCGCCCCGCTGCACGACTACGTGATCGGGCAGGGCGAGGGTGAGCTGCCGGTCCGCAAGCTGCGGATGACGCTGATGCGGCTGCCCCGCGCCCTGTCCCCCAAGGACGTCAACGCGCTCGACAAGCGGCTCAAGGCGCTCACCGCGCGGCCGCAGATGCCCAAGGGCGCGATCCCGAAGAACATGCGGCCGGCGCGTGGCGCGTTCCGGCAGACCCGGGGTCGCTGACTTCCGGCGTACGCGAGAAAGGAGCCGGTCCCGTGCGGGGCCGGCTCCTTTCTCGTGCGGGTCAGCGGCGCGGGGCGTCGGTGACGACGGACCCGGCGAGCCGGTCGTGCAGGCCGCGCCGGTGCTCGTCCATCAGCAGGGCCGGCACCACGAGGGCCAGCAGGAAGCCGCGCAGCAGTCCGCGGAGCAACCCGATCCGGCCGCCGTCGGCCCAGGACACGCAGCGCAGCCGGGTCAGGTACATGCCGGGGGTCTGAGCGAACAGGCCGATGAAGAAGCCGTACTCCAGGATCAGCACCAGGACCGGCGGCCAGCCGTCGCGCACCGGGTCGGAGAAGGCCCGGGCGACCATCAGGCACAGCACCCAGTCGATGATCAGGGCGCCGAAGCGGCGGCCGAGGCTGGGCGGGGTGAAGGCGGGATCGGTGGCGGGCGGCACCGGTGTGGCGGCGGTATCGGTCACAGCGGCCAGGGTAGCGCCGCCGCGACCCCTGACGAAAAATACGACATTCGGCATCAGAGGGTGCCGGGATGACGCTCCGCAAGCGACGTAACACGGCGGAAACAGACGAGACACGGCCGGGCAACCCCCCGGCCATAGCGTCGCCAGTAGCCAGCTAACGGAGTGGACCTGCCAGGAGGACGTGTGTTCGCCAATTCCGAGGAACTCCTGCGATACCTCGCCAACGAGGACGTGAAGTTCGTCGACGTACGTTTCTGTGACCTGCCCGGCGTGATGCAGCACTTCAACCTGCCGGTCGAGTCGTTCGACGACAGCGTCTTCACCGACGGCCTCGCCTTCGACGGATCCTCGATCCGCGGCTTCCAGGCCATCCACGAGTCCGACATGCTCCTGCTGCCGGACGTCGCCACCGCCTTCATCGACCCGTTCCGGGCCCAGAAGACGCTCGCGCTCAACTTCTTCATCCACGACCCGTTCACCCGCGAGGCGTACTCCCGCGACCCGCGCAACGTGGCGAAGAAGGCCGAGGCGTACCTGGCGGCGAGCGGCATCGCCGACACCGCCTACTTCGGCGCCGAGGCGGAGTTCTACATCTTCGACTCGATCCGCCACGAGACCTCGGCACACCAGTCGTTCTACTACATCGACTCGATCGAGGGCGCCTGGAACAGCGGCCGGATCGAGGAGGGCGGCAACCGCGGCTACAAGACCGCCTACAAGGGCGGCTACTTCCCGGTGCCCCCGGTCGACCACTACGCCGACCTGCGCGACCGGATCGTGCGGCGCCTCGTCGACGGCGGCTTCACGGTCGAGCGGTCGCACCACGAGGTCGGCACCGCCGGCCAGTCGGAGATCAACTACAAGTTCTCCACGCTGCTGCACGCCGCCGACCAGCTCCAGCTGTTCAAGTACATCGTCAAGAACGAGACCTGGGCCGCCGGCAAGACCGCGACGTTCATGCCGAAGCCGCTGTTCGGTGACAACGGCTCCGGCATGCACACCCACCAGAGCCTGTGGCGTGGCGGCGAGCCGCTGTTCTACGACGAGACCGGCTACGCCGGCCTGTCCGACACCGCCCGCTGGTACATCGGCGGCCTGCTGCACCACGCCCCGTCGCTGCTGGCCTTCACCAACCCGACGGTGAACTCCTACCGTCGTCTGGTGCCGGGCTTCGAGGCGCCGGTCAACCTGGTCTACTCGCAGCGCAACCGCTCCGCGTGCACCCGCATCCCGGTGACCGGCAGCAACCCGAAGGCCAAGCGCGTCGAGTTCCGGGTGCCGGACCCGTCCAGCAACCCGTACCTGGCGTTCTCGGCGATGATGATGGCCGGCCTGGACGGCATCAAGAACAAGATCGAGCCGCCGGCGCCGATCGACAAGGACCTCTACGACCTGCCGCCGGAGGAGTGGGGCGACGTCAAGCAGGTCCCGGGTTCGCTGCCGGAGGTGCTCAACGCGCTCGAGGCCGACCACGACTACCTGCTCGACGGCGGCGTGTTCACGCCGGACCTGATCTCCACCTGGGTCGACTGGAAGCGGGCCAACGAGGTCGACCCGGTGCGTCTGCGCCCGACCCCGCACGAGTTCGCGATGTACTTCGACTGCTGAGGTAGATCAAGGCGCCGACCCGCACGAATCGGGTCCGACCTGACGGACGGCGGTCATGCCGGCTCACAGCCGGCGTGGCCGCCGTTTCGTGTCGAGCGGTCGCGTGCTGATCGTGGCATGGCCGGATGTCAGCGATGATGAGGCGACCGCTCGTAGGGGTAGTGATGACAACACGACCGACGCTGTTCCTGACCGTAGGACTGCCGGGCACCGGGAAGACCACGGAGGCGCGGCGCATAGAGGTCGAGGAGAAGGCCCTTCGTCTGACGAAGGACGAGTGGGTGAAGGCCCTCTACGGGCTGGCGAACCCGCCGTCGGCTTCGGACGTCATCGAGGGACGGCTCATCGAGATCGCGCTGCGGGCGCTCGAACTCGGCGTCAACGTCGTCATCGACTTCGGCCTCTGGGGCCGAGATGAGCGCTCGGCTCTACGACAGGCAGCAGCCGACCTCGGAGCGTCGGTGACGATGCGCTACTTCCAGCTCACACCGGCCGAGCAGCGGCAACGGCTTGACCGGCGGCAGGCCGAGGAGCCGCACACGACCTGGCACATGTCCGACGAGGAACTCGCCACGTGGGCTGCCGTCATGAGCATCCCGACGCCGGGGGAACTGGACGGCAGTGAACCTGTCGACGATCCACCGGCCGGGTTCGCCACCTGGGACGAGTGGCGCAGGCACCGCTGGCCTGCCGTCATCTCCTAGAACCGCGTGGGAACGTCCACACGACCGCCACGACCACCACCAGCGCCGTCATCAGCACCGCGCCCGGCGCCTTGCTGAACCGGGCCAGGTTGGATCCGTCCGGCAGGGTGAGCGCCGAGGCCACCGCGCAGGGCGCCACGAACCAGACCTGCCGGGCCAGCGGCACCGCCGCGACCGCGAGCAGGGTCAGCGGCCAGATCGCGTACCAGGGGTGGAAGACCGGGGCGAGCAGCACCGTGGCGGCGAGCGCCAGCCCCGCGCCGAGCAGCGCCACCCGGGGGCGGGCCAGCGTCAGCCGGGCCACCCGCTGCCGGGTGTCGTTGAGCCGCCGCAGCGCCGTCCACGCCTGCCACCACAGGGCGACGAGCGTCCCGGCGAGCAGCACCAGCGCGACCCCCCGGGTCACCGGCACCGCCTGCGGTCGTAGGCCGGCCAGCTCACCGCCGTAGTCGATGACGAAGCCGACGGCTGTGGGCGGGGAGGTCCACTGCTGCGAGTCGCCGCTGTGGCCGAGCCCCTCCACCCAGCCCAGCCCGAGGCCGGTGGCGAGCGACACGACCAGCAGCGTGCCGAGCACCGAGGCGGCCAGCTGCCCGCCGTCGCGCAGCAGCGCCCGCCAGGTGTAGCGGCCGAGCACGGCGGCGAGCGCCGCGAACGGCAGCGCCACGACGGCGACCGCCTTCACCGCCACGGCCAGGCCGAGCAGCACCCCGGCCACCAGCAGCGCGCGCGGCTTGCCCGGCAGGCGGACCAGCACCAGCAGGCCGAGCAGGAGCAGCCCGAGCGCGAGCGCGTCGTTGTGCGCGCCCGCCACCAGGTGGATCCCGACCAGCGGGCACGCGAGCACCAGCCAGGCGGCGCGGCGGGTGGGCACCCCGGCGGCGCGGGCCAGGCCGGGCAGGCAGAGCGCGGCCAGCAGCACCCCGGCCACCGCGACCAGCCGCAGCGCCACGACCGTCCCGATCAGGCCGCCACCGGCGAGGACTGCGAGCCCGGCCAGCAGCACGAAGAACGGCCCGTACGGCGCCGGGGTGTCCCGCCAGATCGGCGACACCGAGTCGGTCCACGGGCAGTTAGCGGCGGCGACCCCCACCCGGTACGGGCTGAGCCCCTGCGTCCACGTCCAGCCCTGGCAGGCGTACGAGTAGACGTCGCGGCTGCCGATCGGCGGCGCGGCGAGCAGCGGCAGCGACCAGAGCCCGGCGGTCACGTACGCCCACCGGCCGGACGGGGCGCCCCACCGCAGCGACCACCAGGCGCCCACGAGCAGCAGCGTCCCGGCCAGCCAGCAGCCGAGCGTCACCGGCCCGTGCGGTGCGGCCCAGATCGCGGCGAGCGTGCCGCGCGGTGGTGTGCCCGGTAGCGCGCCGCCGAGCCATCCGGCGACGGTGAGCAGTACGGCACCGGCGAGGCCGGCGTAGCGGGCGAGACCGGCGGCGATCGGCCGGACGGGTCCGTCGGGCTCGCTCACCGGCACACTCCTCAGTCCACGGGAACCGGCTGCCGGCCCTTGCGAGCCGACCGTACCAACCACACGACCACCCCGATCACGAACAGGGTCATCAAGGGCGCACCGGGCATCTTGGTGTACCGGGGTAAACCGGTGCCGTCGGCCAGCACCAGGAACGACGACACCACTGTGACGATCGAGAACCAGAGCGTGCGGTGCGCGGTGGCGGCGAGCACGGCCAGCGGCCACAGCCAGTACCAGGGGTGGAACAGCGGGGAGAGCGCGACGGTGGCGGTCAGCGCCAGCCCGGCGTGCCAGAACGGCTCACCGCGACGGAACGACCGGAACCAGAGCCAGATCAGCACGGCGACCAGCACGACCATGCCGATCGCCCGGGTCACCGGCAGTGCATCGACGTGCACGCCGAACGGCGCGAGCAGGTAGCCGACGGTCTGCCCCACCGCCGTCGGCGGCGACGTCCAGGCCACCACCAGCCCGCCCTGTTCCAGCCCGCCGACGAACCCCAGCCCCAGCCCGGAGGCGAGGGTCACGGCGGCGAGCGCGGCGAGCGAGCCGCCGACCACCCACCCGCCGTCGCGCACCAGCGTCCTGATCCGGTACGCCCCGACGATCGCGGCCAGCGCGGCGAACGGCATCACGACCAGCGCGGTGATCTTGACGGCGGCGGCAAGTCCGAGCAACGCCCCACCGGCGAGCAGCGGTCCGGGCCGGCCCGGCCGGGCGGCCACCACGGCCAGCCCGGCCACGAGCAGGCCGATCATCAGCGCGTCGTTGTGCGCGCCGGACACCAGGTGCACGGGCACCAGCGGGCTCGCCAGCGCCAGCCAGAGCGCCCGCCGTGGCGGCACCCCGCAGCGGCGGGCCAGCACCGGCAGCGCCCACGCGGTGAGCGCCACCCCGGCCACGGCCAGTACCCGGAACAGCGCGACGGCGGCGAGCAGCGAGCCGGTGGCCTCCACCACCGCGCCGGCGAGCAGCACGAACAGCGGCCCGTACGGCGCCGGGGTGTCCCGCCAGATGTAGGAGATGGTGTCCAGCCAGGGGCAGGGCAGCGCTGAGACGCCCTGCTCGTAGGGGTTGATCCCGGCCGAGAAGCTGGCGCCCTGGCACGCGTACGCGTACACGTCCCGGCTGCCCAGCGGCGGCGCGACCAGCATCGGCAGCAGCCACAGCGCGACTGTGACCAGCACCCACCGGGACGACGGCACCCGGTCCCGCAGCGACCACCAGGCCCACGCCAGCAGCGCGGTGCCGACCAGCCACAACCCGATGATCAGCGGCCCGTTCGGGCCCTGCCAGATGCTGAGCGGCGTGGGACGCAACTCGCCGTCGGGCAGGGCGCCGCCGAGGAACGCGGCCACGGCGAGCAGCACCGAACCCGCCAGGCCGATCCAGCGCGAGAGGTGGTGAGGCACGTCCGACATGCTGCCAGTACGGTGGTTCGCGATCAGGAGGTGGGCATGCGGGGCGGTCGGGTGGTGGCGGTCTCCGCCGTGTCGGCGCTCGTCCTCGCCGTGCTCTACCTCACGCTGCCGGCCACCGGCTCCGACCTGTCCGCGCAGGTCGCCCGCGCCGGGTTCTTCGCCGACCACGGGGCCGCCCTGGTCGACCTGCGCTGGTACGGCGGCGTGCACCCGTGGGGCTACAGCCTCGTCTCACCGCCGCTGATGGCACTGCTCGGGGTACGCGTCACCGGCGCGCTCGCCCTGCTCGCCTCCGCCACCGCGTTCGCCGCCCTGCTGGTACGGACCCGGGTGCCCCGCCCGCTGCTCGGCAGCCTGGTCGGCGTGGTGACGATCGCCGGCAACCTGGTGTCCGGCCGGGTCACGTACGCCCTCGGCGTCGCGTTCGGCCTGGCCGCGCTGCTCGCGCTCACGGTCCCCGCCCGCCGAGCCCGGCTCGTCGCCGCCGGTGCCGATGGTGTCGCTGCCGGGCCGGCCGGTCCCGGCGCTGCCGGTGGCGGCCGGAACGTCTGGGCGGCCGTCGCCGCCGGTGCCGCCGCGCTGCTCGCATCGGCGGCCAGCCCGGTGGCCGGGCTGTTCGTCGGGCTCGCCGGCGTCGCGCTGCTGCTGTCCCGCCGGTACGCCGACGGCCTGCTGCTCGCCGTACCGGCCGCGGTGCCGCTGGCGGTGACCGGGCTGCTGTTCGGCGAGGGCGGCTGGATGAACATCAGCACGGCCGACACCGTGCACGCCGTGGTGACGAGCCTGGTCGTGGCGGCTCTCGTGGCGTACCGGCCGGTGCGGGTGGGCGCGCTGCTGTCCGCGGCCGGGGTGCTGGCGTCGGCGCTGCTGCACACACCGGTCGGGCTGAACGCCACCCGCCTGGTGGTGATGTTCGCGCTGCCGCTGCTGGCCGCCGCGGCGACGCCCCCCGCATGGTTCACCGCGAGCCGCCTCGGCGGCCGACTCGGCGGTCGACTCGGCGGCCGACTCGGCGCGGGCCGTCTCGGCGCGGGCCGACTCGGTGCGGGCCGTCCCGACAGCGACGCGCATGGCATTGGCCGGCTCGGCCAGGGTCGGTCCCGCCGGGCTGTCGGAGTGGCCGGGCTGGCCGCCCTGCTCGCCGTCGTCTGCTGGTGGCAGCCGCCGGTGGTCACCGCCGACCTGCGCAGCGCCGACGATCCGACGGCCGACCCGGCGTACTTCGCTCCGCTGCGCGCGGAACTGGCCCGGCGCGGGCTCACCGGACGGGTGGAGGTGCCGCCGACCCGCAACTACTGGGAGGCGGCCCGGATGGGTGAGGTGCCGCTGGCCCGGGGCTGGCTACGCCAGGCCGACATCGACCGCAACCCGCTGTTCTTCACCACGGTGCCCGGCGCGGACGGCACCGGCATTCCGCTGACCTCCGTTACCTACCGGGACTGGCTGGCCGACAACGCGGTGCAGTACGTGGCAGTGCCCGATGCCGAGTTCTCCTGGGTGGGGCGATCCGAGGCGAAGCTGGTCGAGCTGGGCCAGCCGTACCTGACCGAGGTCTGGTCGAACCGGCACTGGAAGCTGTACGCGGTGGCCGAACCCACCCCGATCGTCGGCGCGCCGGGTGAGCTGATCAGCCAGGACGGCGCTTCGATCACGTTCCGCGCCCTCGCCCCCGGCCCGATCCCGATCCGGGTACGCCACGACCGCTGGCTCACCGTCTCCAACGGCGCCACGGTCACCCGAGCCGGTAAGTGGACCACCGTAACGGTCCCCCAACCCGGCACCTACACCCTCACGAGCTGACCCGGCTAGAGATCTTGGTACGAAAAGGCCCTCATAGGGGCCGTTTGCTACCAAGATCTCTCGGCGCTCCCGAGATGCGGAACGCATGGCTCGCGTGTCGGGACAAGCCTCGGTAGAGGAGCAGCGAAGGCGGTCAGCGAGGCCCCGGCACGCCGCGGCACCCGGGCCGGCATCCGGGCCCGGGTCTAGAGGGGGGACTCCAGGATTCGCTGGACGACTGTGCGGGAGTGGCGGCCGGTGCGCAGGTACTCGTCGAGGAACTCGCCCTGGTCCTCGCGCCCCAGCAGCCGCACCACACCGGCCAGCTCCACCCCGTGCCGGGGCAACTGGTCACCGGCCCGGCCGCGTACCAGCATCAGCGCGTCGCGCACCTCGGCGGCGAGCGTCCAGCCGGCTGCCAGCTCGGCGGCGTCGGAGGCGTCGAGCAGCCCGGCGTCGCGGGCGGCGGCGAGGGCGTCGAGCGTACGGGTGCCGCGCAGGGCGGGCACCTGACCGGCGTACCGGAGCTGCAGCAACTGCACCGCCCACTCGACGTCGGCCAGCCCGCCCCGGCCCAGCTTGGTGTGGGTGGCCGGGTCGGCGCCCCGGGGCAGCCGCTCGGTCTCCACCCGCGCCTTGATCCGGCGGATCTCGACCACCTGCTCGCGGCTCAGCCCTTCGGCCGGATAGCGCACCGGCTCGATCATGGCCTCGAACTCGGCGCCCAGGTCGGCGTCGCCGCAGACGAACCGGGCGCGCAGCAGTGCCTGCGCCTCCCACACCCGGGACCAGCGCGCGTAGTACTGCGCGTACGCGGCCAGGCTGCGGACCAGCGGGCCCTGCCGGCCCTCGGGGCGCAGGTCGGCGTCGACGCCCAGCGGCGGGTCGGGGGCGGGCGCGGACAGCAGCCGGCGCAACTCCTCGGCGACGGCGTGCGCTGCTGCGCTCGCCGCGCTCTCCTCCACCCCGGGCGGCGGGTCGTAGACGAACAGCACGTCGGCGTCGGAGAGGTAGTTCGACTCGTACCCGCCGAGCCGGCCCATGCCGATCACCGCGAAGCGCAGGCCGGACGGTCCGGGGTGGACGGTACGGGCGGCGCGCAGCGCGGCGGCGAGCGTGGCGTCGGCGACGTGCGACAGCGCGGTGCCGACAGCCGTCACGTCCACCACTGTGGGCCGGCGTTCCCCGCCGCCGACCGGGCGCGGGGTGAGCGGGGCGAGCGAACCGGCGCGGCTGAGCACGTCGGCGGCGGCGATCCGGACCAGTTCCCGGCGGCGCAGCGCGCGGACCGCCCGGATCGCCTCGACCGGGTCGTCGTGGCGGGCGGCAGCGGCGGCGAAGCCGTCGACGAGCGTCTCCCGTGGACGCGGGGTCAGTTCGCTGTCCTCGGCGAGCAGCCGCAGCGCCTCCGGTTCGCGGGCCAGCATGTCGGCCGCGTACCGGGACGAGGACAGCACCCGGGCCAGCCGGCGCGCCACCGGGCCGGAGTCGCGCAGCAGGCGCAGGTACCAGGGGGTGCTGCCGAGCTTGTCGGAGACCTGCCGGTAGTTGAGCAGTCCGCGGTCCGGTTCGGGGGCGTCGGCGAACTCGTCGAGCAGCACCGGCAGCAGCGTGCGCTGGATGGCGGCGGTCCGGCTGACCCCGCCGGTGAGCGCCTGGAGGTGCCGCAGCGCGCCGGCCGGGTCGGCGAAGCCGAGCACCTCCAGCCGGTGCCGGGCCGCCTCGGGCGTGAGGCGCAGCCCTTCGGCCGGTACGCGGGCCACGGATTCGAGCAGCGGCCGGTAGAGCAGTTTGGCGTGCAGCCGGCGTACCTCGGTGGCGTGGGTGACCCACTCGGCGCGGAACTCCTCGACGGCGCTGCGGCCCGGCGTGGCCGCGTAGCCGAGCGCGGCGGCGAGCCAGCGCAGCGCGGCCGGTTCGGTCGGCACGGTGTGGGTGCGGCGCAGGGCCTGGAGCTGGAGCCGGTGCTCGACGGCGCGCAGGAAGCGGTAGCCGCGCAGGAGAGCCTCCCCGTCGGCGCGGCCCACGTAGCCGCCGGCGACGAGCGCGCGCAGCGCCGGCACGGTGCCGGGCACCCGCAGCGACTCGTCGCCCCGGCCGTGCACGAGCTGGAGCAGCTGGACGGCGAACTCGATGTCGCGCAGCCCGCCCGGGCCGCGCTTGATCTCGCGTTCCAGCTCCTTCGGCGGCACGTTGTCGAGGATCTTGCGGCGCATGGACCGGACGTCCTCGACCGCCTCGGGGCGCTCGGCGGCGGTCCACACGAGCGGGGCCAGCGCGTCGATCCACTCCTTTGCGAGTTCCAGGTCTCCGGCGGCCGGGCGGGCCTTGAGCAGCGCCTGGAACTCCCAGGTGCGCGCCCAGCGCTTGTAGTAGGCGAGGTGGCTGGCGAGCGTGCGCACCAGCGGCCCCCGGTTGCCCTCGGGACGCAGCGCCGCGTCGACCGGCCACGCCACCAGCCCGCAGATCTGGATCAGCCGGGTGGCGATCTGGGTCGCGGCGGGCAGGTCGTCGTCGGTGGCGGAGACGAAGATGACGTCGACGTCGGAGACGTAGTTCAGCTCGTCGCCACCGCACTTGCCCATCGCCACCACTGCGAGCCGGGGGCGCGGCGTGCCCTCCGGCAGCTCGTCGGCGGCGATGTCGTAGGCGGCGGCCAGCGTGGCGTCGGCCAGCCCGGACAGCGCCGCCATGGTCTGCTCCAGGCCGCGCCCGCCGGTCAGGTCGGCCGCCGCGATCCGCAGCAGCGCGAGCCGGTACGCCTGCCGCAGCAGCGGGACCGCGCCGGTGACGGTGGTGAGCCGGGCGGCGACGCCGAGGTCGAGCCGCCCTTCCGCGGTGGGGGCGAGCCCGTCCGGCTCGGTCGCCAGCACCGCCCACTGCCCGGGGTTGGCGACCAGATGGTCGCCGAGCGCGGACGAGGCGCCGAGCACCGCGATCAGCCGGCGGCGCAGCCCGGGGTCGGCGGCCAGGGCGTCGCGTACGGCCACCTCGTCGCCGGAGCGCCGCTCGGACTCGACCAGCCGGTGCAGCTGACGCAGGGCCAGGTCCGGGTCGGCGGCGCGGGACAGCGCGGCGAGCAGTTCGGCGGCGCGTTCGTCGGCGGGTTCCTGGGTGTCGGGCCGCCACAGGGCAAGCCCGTCCGGGCCGAGCAGGTCCGCGGCGCGGGTGGCGCCGTCGCCCTCGGCGAATCCGTAGCGGGCCAGGCGCCCGCGGGCCGGCCGGGTCACCGTCAGGCCCCGAGCAGCGGCAGGCTACGGCGCGGGTTGTCGTCGCCGAGTTCGCCGAGCGCGAGCGCGGCGAACCGGATCGCGAACGGCTGCCACGCCTCCTCGACGTCGGCCATCACCCGGTCGCAGGCCGCCACCACCAGCTCCGGGTCGTAGCCCAGCTCGGCCAGCACGGCCGAGTCGCGGGACCACTCGGCGATCATCGCGGTGTCGCACTCGATGTGGAACTGCAGGCCCCAGGCCCGGTCGCCGAGCCGGAACGCCTGGTGCGGGTAGCGGGTGGACGCGGCGAGCAGCGTCGCGCCGTGCGGCAGCTCGGTGATCTCGTCGGCGTGCCACTGGAGGACGTCGGGCATCAGCGGCACGTACCGGAACAGGGGGTCGTCCTCGGCGGCGTCGCGCCGCCCGACGAGCGCCGGACCGACCTCCGGACCGGACGGGCTGCGTTCGACCCGGCCCGCGTGCGCGGTGGCCAGCAGTTGCGCGCCGAGGCAGACGGCGAGCGTGGGCACGCGCCCGCGGACCGCCTTGCGCAGCAGCCCCTCCAGCGCCGGGAACCAGGGCGCGCCGGGGCCGCCGTCGGACCCCGGGTATGCCTGCTGGTCGCCGCCGAGCACCACGAGCGCGGCGTACCCCTCCAGGTCGCCGGGGAGCGGGTCACCGGCGTGCGGACGCAGCACGCGCAGCTCAAGGCCCCCTTCGCTGAGCCACTCCCCCAGGCGGCGGAGGTCGTCGGTCGGGTCGTTTTCGATCACCAGCGCGGTCGCCACGACGTCGAGGCTAACCGGTACGCCCGACAGGGCACGGTCCGGCAGGCCCTAGGCTCCGATCGTGCCTGACGACTGCCTGCGCCCACCGGCCCTGCGTCCCGGCGACGCGGTGATGCTGGTGTCCCCGTCCGGGCCGACCCGTCCCGAACGGGTGGCCCGCGGCATCGAGCTGCTCACCGGCTGGGGGCTGCGGCCGGTGCCCGCGCCGAACGCGTACGCCAGGCGGGGTTACCTGGCCGGCGACGACGCGCTGCGGGCCGCGGACCTGAACGCGGCGTTCGCCGACCCGGAGATCCGCGGGGTGATCTGCACCCGGGGCGGCTACGGCGCGCAGCGGGTGGTCGACCTGATCGACATGGCGGCGGTACGCCGGGATCCGAAGGTGGTGGCCGGGTTCTCCGACATCACCGCGTTGCAGTTCGCGCTCTGGCGGGGCGCCCGCCTGGCCGGGGTGCACGGGCCGGGCGCCGCGTGGCGGGACGAGCGCACGCCGATCCGCTCGGCGGAGTCGCTGCACGCCGCGCTGACCAGCGCCGAGCCGGTGACGGTGACGGCGGTCGAGGCGGAGGAGACGTTCCCGGTGCGGGTGCCCGGCCGGGCCGAGGGCCGGCTGCTCGGCGGCAACCTGTGCCTGATCACCGCGTCCATCGGCACCCCGGACATGCCCGACCTGACCGGGGCGATCCTGCTGGTCGAGGAGGTGCAGGAGCCGCCGTACAAGATCGACCGGATGCTCACCCACCTGCGCCGCTGCGGTGCGCTGGACGGGATCGCCGGGGTGGCTGTCGGCCAGTTCACCGAGTGCGCGGACGGCTGGGACACCACGGTCGTGGACGTGCTCACCGACCGCCTGGGCGACCTGGGCGTGCCGGTCCTCGGCGGCCTGCCCATCGGCCACGGCCCCAACCAGCTCACCGTCCCGGTGGGTACCCCCGCCACCCTGGACGCCACCACAGGCACCCTGACGGCGACCGCCGCCGTCCGCCAAGGCTGAGGCCCACCCCGGCGATCATGAGGTTGGCGGCAGTTCAGAGATCCACAACTGCCGCCAACCTCATGATCAACGCGGCGAGGGCGTGAGGTGGGCCACGGCGCCGATCTCCAAGGCGGCCCAGACCGCGCCGTCGGGGGTGACCGTGAGGCCGTGGGGTTCCGAGGCCGGGGTGGGCAGGGTGTGGGCGGTGATGTGGCCGTCCGGGTCGATGTGGCCGATGCGGTTGGCGCCCCACTCGGTGAACCAGCAGCCACCGGCCGGATCGGCGACGATGGCGTGCGGGCGCGCCGCCCGGTCCGGCAGCGGGAACTCGTCGATCCGCCCGTCCGGCGTGATCCGGCCGATCTGCCCGGCGACGATCTCGACGAACCAGAGCGCGCCGTCACCGCCCCGGGTGATGCCGACCGGCCCGGCCGCCTCGGTGGGCAGCGGATGCACAGTCACCGACCCGTCCAGGCCGACCCGGGCGATCGCGTTCGCCTGGTTGAGCGTGAGCCAGAGCGCGTCGTCCGGGCCGGCCGCCAGCATCGACGGGAAACCCTTGGTCACCGGCAGCGGGAAGGACGTCACCTCCCCGTCGACGCTCACCCGGCCGATCGTGTCGTCGCTCATGCCGGCGTACCAGAGCGCGCCGTCCGCACCGACCACCAGCCCGCAGGGGCCGCAGCCGGGCGGCAGCGCCACCGAGCCGGTCTCGCCGTCGACTGTGATCCGGCCGAGCCGGTCGTCGCCCGAGCGGGTGTACCAGAGCGCGCCGTCGGGGCCGCCGACGATGATCAGCGGGCGGCTGCCGGGCGGGTCGTCGCGGTAGGTCCGTACCTCACCGTCGAGGCCGAGCCGGGCGACGCCGCCGGAGCCGGCCAGCGCCAGCCAGAGCGCGCCGTCGGGCCCCACCGTGATCGAGTACGGCCCGGAGCCCGGCCCGGTGAGCGGGATCTCGCGGATGGCGGGCTGTGTCATCGAGTGGCCTTTCGTCGGGTTTCGCCTAGCCTCGCGGGCGCTCCGGCACCCCGGCAACACGAATAATTCGGGCCTTCCGGACGGGATTGCCAGCTCGCTGACAGGTTCGCCACGGGTGGCCCTCAGTTCCGGCGACCACTGTCGGTGACGTCATCGCACCACCACCGAACAGGAGAATCGCATGATCCGCACGATGTCGAAGAAGCACCTGCTGGCCGGCCTGGCCGCCGCCGGCGTGCTCGGCGTCGGGATCGCCGCCCCGACGGTGGCGCTCGCCGACGACAAGAGCCCGAACCCGTCTTCGAGCGCCAGCAGCACCACCGACCAGGGTGACGACCGCCGCCAGAAGCACGCCGACCGGCAGGCCGAGTTCGCCGAGGCGCTCGCCAAGGAGCTGGGCGTCTCGACCGACAAGGTCACCACGGCGCTGGAGAAGCTGCACGAGCAGCGCCAGGGCGATCGCCCGGAGCGGCCGGAGCGGCCGTCGACCGAGGACCGGCAGGCCGCGCTGAAGGAGCGGCTGGACCAGGCCGTCACCGACGGCAAGCTCACCCAGGAGCAGGCCGACGCGGTGCTCAAGGCCGCCGAGGCGGGCGTGTTCCCGGGCCCGGGCAAGGGCGGCCCGGACGGCAGGCCCGGCCACCACGGCAAGGGTGGCGACAAGGGCGGCCCGGAGGGCAAGGCCGACCAGGGCGCCGAGGCCGAGCAGGAGGGCCAGGGCGGCAAGTGACGCGGTGGCCCCGCCGCCCCTCACCGGCCGTTCCCTCCTCCTGGCCGGCGCCCGGCGGGGCCACCCACGCCTGATCCCCTCGGACCGCGGCGGGGTGGTGGTGCACTCGCACCGCCACCCCGCCGCGCCCGTGTCAGCGCAGGTACGGCCCGTCCGCGCCGATCTTGCCCGGCGCCGGGTTGCCGGGCAGGTCGAGCACGTAGACCCGGAGGTTGCCCTTGCCGCCGACCGCGGCGGTGAGCGTGCCGTCGGTGACCGTCTTCACGTCGCCGGTGACCGCGTCCACGTACCGGCCGTTCGGCACCCCGCGGAACGTGGCGCCGCCGGACACGGTGACCAGCGCGAAGCTGTCCACCGTGCCCTGGGTGAAGCGCCGCTTGTACGCCATCGCGCCGCTCACACCCTCGGTCGAGTACTGCCCCTTCTGCAGGGCCGGCACTGCCCGCCGGATCAGGTTGAGCCGCTGCACGTGCTTGACCAGCGGCTGGGCGAGCGTGGTGGCCACCGCCCCGCCGGCCGAGCCGACCACCCCGAAGTCGCTCGCGGTGACGCTGCCGGCCAGGTGGTCGCCGTAGTAGGCCCGCCCGGTGGTGGCGAGCGGGCAGGTCGGCCCGCAGTCGATCCGGGCGCCCTTGCGGAACTCGATCTCCGAACCGTAGTAGAGCGTCGGGATGCCGCGGAACGTCCACATCAGGCTCATGTTCTCCGCCCAGGCGTCGGTGCCGCCGGTGTACCGGGTGGAGGACTTGTTCGGCCCGTAGTCGTGGCTGTCGACGTAGACCACGTTGTACGTGGCGTCGTTGTAGCTGTCGTCGGAGTCCTTCCCGTTGCCGAACGCGTTGCCGGCGTCGGAGAAGTTCATGTGCATCCGCATGTCGATGACGTTCATGCCGGAGAACTGCGAGCGGTCCGGCGCGTGGTACGTGTTGCCGCGCAGGAACGCGTTGTCGGTGGTCGGCTGCCCGTTCGGGCCGAGCAGCTGCTCGTGGTCGTACTGCTCGATCGCGGCGCGGACGTCGTCCGGGCTGTACTCCTTGCGCTCCTTCCAGGTGAAGAACTGCGCGGAGTGGTTGACCGAGCCGCGGTTCCACTTGTCGTTGACGAACGCGGCCACCTCGCCGAAGACGTAGAAGTCCTTGCCCTTCTCGCCGAACCGGGCGACCGCGTGCTGCTGGATGGCGGGCAGGAAACGCCGGTTCCAGGTGACCCGGGGGATGTGCACGGCGGTGTCGATCCGGAAGCCGTCCACACCCATGTCGATGAACCGGTTGTACGCGTCGATCAGGTACTGCTGCACGGCGGCGTTCTCGGTGTTGAAGTCGGCCAGGTCCTCGTGCAGCCAGCAACTGCGTGAGTCCTCACCCTCCCAGTTGCCGATCCAGCACTGGTGGTACTTGTCGGCGGGGAAGAGCTTGCTGGTCGGGACCGGCCACTGGCACTGGTGGAGCGTGTAGCCCTCGGGGCTGCGCCCGCCGGTCGGCGTACCCCAGTTCAGGCACTGGTTGCCGGCCGGCGCGGCGGACGACCACACGTCGCCGTTGTAGGGCCGGCCCTTGGCCTTGGCGTTCTGCGCCGGGGTGAGCGCCGGGTCGTTCCCGGTCGCCTCGACCATCGGGTCGTACTCCCGGCCGGCCTGCGGCTGGTCGTAGTACCACTTCCACTGGTCGTCGCGGGTGCCGTAGACGGTGGGCGTGAACAGGCCCTTGGCGCCCCACCGGGAGCTGTGGTTGTAGACCACGTCCTGGAAGATCTTGATGCCCTTGGCGTGCGCGGCGTTGATCAGGTCCTGGTAGGAGGCGCCCGCGCTCTCCAGCCGCGGGTCCACCCGGTAGAAGTCCCAGCCGTGGTAGCCGTGGAAGTCGTAGTCGGACCGGTTGAGCACGACCGGGGTGATCCAGAGCGCTGAGAAGCCGAGCGCCTTGATGTAGTCGAGCTTGTCGACCAGCCCCTTGAAGTCGCCCCGGAACATCGGGTCGTCGTTGGCCGCGTTGCCGGAGGCGACGTGCTGGCTGCCGCCGCGGTTGTTCGTGGGATCGCCGTCGGCGAACCGGGCGGTCATCACGAAGTAGATGGTGTCCTCGCGCGGGTCGCCGCCCAGCGGGGCGCCGCCGGTCTGCGGGGCGCCGGTGGTCGCGGAGGCGGGCGCACTCGCCGCCGACCGGTTGCCGGCCGCGTCCAGGGCCCGCACGGTCCAGGTGTACGCGGTGCCGGGCCGCAGGTCGTACGCGACGTGCCGGGTGGTGGCGCTGGTGACCGTGGTGCCGCCGGCTCCCCCGGTGCGGGTCAGCTCGTACCCGGTGACGCCCCGGTCGTCGGTGGCGGCGGTCCAGGTCAGGGTGACCGCCAGACCGTCGGCGACGGCGGTGAGGCCGCCCGGCGTGGACGGCGGGGTGGTGTCCGGGGTGACCGGCGCGCACGGGTCCGCGGCGGCGGCGGTGACCCGGCCGTTGTCGACGACGCTGCGCCCCGCGCCCAGGGTGTAGTCCGCGCCGCCGTTGTTGTCCCAGGCGCCGGCGGTGTTGTTGAACGCGGCGGTCAGGCCGGTGGCCGTGCCGAGGTCGACGATCCGGCGGGCCCAGCCGGCGCAGCGCGTCTCCATGGCCACGCCCGGCGCGGTGGTCCAGGCGCCGCCGGCGGGCCGGTAGTGCAGGTTCGCGGCGGTCCAGCCACGCGGCGTGAGGTGGTACCAGACCTCGGCGGTGTTCCCCGGCGTCGGGCTCGGCGCGACAGTGGCGGACGGGCTCGGAGTCGGGGTGCCGGACGGCGACGGGGTGGCGCACGGGTCGCCCGTGCCGATCCGGCCGGCGGCGACGGTCACGGTGCCGGCGCCGAGGCGGTAGTTGGCAGCGTTGTTGTTGTCCCAGACGCCGCTGCCGTTGGTGAAGACGACCTGGGCGCCGGTGGCAGCGCCCAGGTCGACGGTCTTGCGACGCCAGCCGGCGCAGGCGGTGTCCATCGGCACGCCGGGCACCGGCGTCCATGCCTGCCCGTCCACGCCGTAGTGGATGTTGACGGACGTGCCCCAGGCGGCCGGTGGCTGGTAGTAGACGGTGACGGTGTTCGCCGCCGCGGCGGCGGTGAACGGCAGCAGCGCGGCGAGCACGCCGGCGGCGAGCGCGAGCGCTCCCCACCGGCGGCGGTTGGTGGTGGTGCCCCTCATGGCGCTCTCCTGACACCCACGCCCGCACGACGGGCGCAAGGGGATGAAGGCGTTGCAAGAACTTGCGACGCGTGGTGCCAGGAAGTTACCAGCTTCGATTCCACGAAACCAGTGGTTCACAGTAGACATGGGCGTAACGGATTGCACGGCCCGCAACGACTTGCTCCCGGTCGGCGACCAGCCGGGCCGGGAGCAAGGGCGCGGCGCTCAGCCCTCGGCGGGCGGGGTGAACACGCCGAGCAGGTTGCCCGACGGGTCGCGCAACAGGGCACGCACCAGACCGGTCGGTGTGGTCACCGGCGCCGTCAGAACGGTGCCGCCGGTCGCCTCCGCCCGGCGGCAGGTCTCCGGCACGTCCGTCACCTCGGCGTAGAAGATCGCGTAATTGCCGGTGTCCGTGTCCCGGATCGCGCCGCCGATCCCCCGCTCACCGCCGGCCGCCGTCTGCCGGTACGACAGGCCCGGGCCGCCCTGCTCGTCGAAACTCCAGCCGAACAGCTCGGAGTAGAACCGCTGCGCCTCGTCCGGGCGGTCGGAGCCGATCTCGAACCAGGTCACGGGCGTGCTGGACATGCTTCCTCCTGAGGTTCGCGCCGGCGGTCGGCCGGCGTCGTCAGGATTCAGCCTCGTATCGGGCCACGACAGCGTCCTGTCGGTGTTTCCACCCGGATCAGACCAGGGTGAGCGGACGCACCCGATCGACCGGCACGTCGAGGTCGCCGGGACGCAACTCCCGGGTCACCGGCTCGGCCAGCGGATGCACCGACAGGATCCGGTCGGTGCGGAAACAGCGCAGACCGTCGCGCAGCCGGCACCAGGCGACCAGGTACCAGTGCACCGAGTTGCCCAGGTAGGCCAGCGGCTCCACGTCGCGCGCCGAATCGGCACCGCCGCGGTCGGCGTACCGCAGGCGCAGCACCCGCCCGGCGGCGACCGCGTCGGCGACGGCGGCCGGGACGGGTGTGCCCGGCCCGTCGCCGACCAGGTGCACCCGGCCGGCGAGGCGGTGCGCCTCGGCCACCGCGGCGGGCGGCATCACCGCGACCAGCTTGCGCAGCGCGGCGCCGGCCGCCGGGGCGAACGGTGAGCCGCCGAGGCGGTGCAGCGCGACGGCCATCGCCACCGCCTCGGCCGCTGTCAGGTTGACCGGCGGCAACGTGCGCGCCCGGTCGACCACGTAGCCGCCGGTGCGGCCCGGCTCGGCCCAGATCGGCACCCCGGCGCCCTGCAACGCGGAGATGTCGCGCTCGACGGTGCGGGTGCTCACCTCGAAGCGGCGGGCCAGCCAGGTCGCGCTGCGCGGGCGCGGCGAGACCGCCCGCAGCTCCTCGACCAGGGCGTAGAGGCGGTCGGTGCGGTTCACCCCCGGACGCTAACCCGGGGGTACGACACCCCTCAGGCGATGCAGGCGCAGACGATCAGCGCGGCGCCGAAGTGGGTGGCGGCGCTGACCCGGGCCGCCGGGTGCGGCTCGTCGGCGGCGATGACGTCGCCCAGCTTGCCCGGGGTGAGCAGGTCCAGCACCAGGAACGCCAGCGCCATCACCAGCAGGCCGACCAGCCCGAACACCACAGTGGACGCGAGCCCCTTGGTGAACGAGCTGTAGCTGGTCAGCACGGCGGTGAAGACGATGCCGGCGATGCCGAGCTGGTTGGCGGCGAGCAGCAGCGCGGCGTTGCCGTTGCGGCGCACCCAGATCAGCTCCCGCAGCTTGCCCGGGGTGAGCAGGTCGACGAGCAGGAATCCGGCGGCCATCAGGGCGACCCCGACCATCCCGAACACGATGCTCTGCCACGCCCCGTCGAGCAGATCTCCCAGCACCAACGCCTCCCCGGCTCACGCCGCCCGGCGGTGGTGCCGGGGCGGTGCCGCAGACGATAGCGGCACCGCGCCAGCGTGATCTAGAGCGAGAGGTAGCGCTGCCGCTCGTACGGGGTGACCTCGCGGCGGTACTGCTCCCACTCGGAGCGCTTGTTGCGCAGGAAGAAGTCGAAGACGTGCTCGCCGAGCACCTCGGCCACCAGCTCGGAACCGGCCATCACGTCGATCGCCTCGGCCAGGTTCTCCGGCAGCGCCTCGTACCCCATGGCGCGGCGCTCGGCGCTGCTCAGCGACCAGACGTCGTCCTCGGCGCCCGGGGGCAGCTCGTAGCCCTCCTCGATGCCCTTGAGGCCGGCGCCGAGCATCACCGCGAACGCCAGGTAGGGGTTGGTCGCGGAGTCCAGCGAGCGGACCTCGACCCGGGCCGAGTTCGGCTTGCCGTACGCGGGCACCCGCACCAGCGCGGACCGGTTCAGGTGACCCCAGCAGACGTACGCGGGGCTCTCGGTGATCCGGTCCGGCAGCGCCTGCGGGAACAGCCGCTTGTACGAGTTGACCCACTGGTTGGTGACGGCGGTGTACTCCCGGGCGTGGGTGAGCAGCCCGGCGATGAACGACTTCGCGACCTTGGAGAGCTTCATCGGGTCGCCGGCGTCGTGGAACGCGTTGCGCTCCCCCTCGAACAGCGACAGGTGCGTGTGCATGCCGCTGCCCGGCTGGTCGGTGAACGGCTTCGGCATGAAGCTGGCCTGCACGCCGGTGGAGAGCGCGACCTCCTTCACCACGTGCCGGAACGTCATGATGTTGTCGGCGGTGGTGAGCGCGTCGGCGTAGCGCAGGTCGATCTCCTGCTGGCCCGGGGCGACCTCGTGGTGGCTGTACTCCACCGAGATGCCGATCCGCTCCAGCGCCAGCACGGCCTGGCGGCGGAAGTCCCGCGCGACGGCGTGCGTGGTGTGCTCGAAGTAGCCGCCGGTGTCCACCGGGGTGGGCACCGAGCCGTCCTGCGGACCGTTCTCCAGCAGGAAGAACTCGATCTCCGGGTGGGTGTAGAAGGTGAAGCCCTTGTCGGCCGCCCGGGAGAGCATCCGGCGCAGCACGTGCCGCGGGTCGGCCCAGGACGGGCTGCCGTCGGGCAGCATGATGTCGCAGAACATCCGGGCGCTCTCGCCGCTGACCCCGCCCTCGAACGGGAAGACCTGGAACGTGGTCGGGTCCGGCATGGCCACCATGTCCGACTCGAACACCCGGGCGAAGCCCTCGATCGCTGAGCCGTCGAAGCCGATGCCCTCCTCGAAGGCCGCCTCCAGCTCCGCCGGGGCCACCGAGACGCTCTTGAGCGTGCCGAGCACATCGGTGAACCACAGCCGGACGAAACGGATGTCCCGCTCTTCCAGCGTGCGGAGGACGGACTCCTGCTGACGGTCCACTTCCACCCCTCGTGACACGTACGTCCGCACCGGTCGGGCCGGCCCGGCCTGACCGCCCAGTCTCCACCGGGCTCGTTACGCCGACGTTACGCCTTCCCCGGCCGGCCGTCCCGCCGTGTCCGGCCGGGCGGGACGCGCGCTGCGCCGCCCCGGTCTCCCGCGACCTGTCGGATTCGGCCCGGACGGCTGGGGGAAGATAAACGCATGCCCACCCTGCGTCTCGCCCTGTGCCAGGTCAACCCGACGGTAGGCGACCTCGCCGGAAACGCCGGCCTGGTCCGCTCGTGGACACGTCAGGCCGCCGACGCCGGCGCCCAGCTCGTCCTGTTCCCCGAGCTGATGCTCACCGGTTACCCCGTCGAGGACCTGGTGTTCCGCCGCTCGTTCGTGGCCGCGTCCCGCGCCGCGCTGCACCGGCTCGCCGCCGACCTGGCCGCCGACGGCCTCGGTGACCTGCCGGTCCTGGTCGGCTACCTGGACGCGGACGGCCCGCCGCAGGTCAGCTCGGACGCGGAACCGGGCCGGGGCGCCCGCAACGCGGCGGCGGTGCTGCACCGGGGCGAGGTGGTGGCCACCTACTTCAAGCATCATCTGCCCAACTACGGCGTCTTCGACGAGGACCGCTACTTCGTCTCCGGTGACACGCTGACAGTGGTGCGCGTCGGCGGGGTGGACGTGGCGCTGACCATCTGCGAGGACCTGTGGCAGGCCGGCGGGCCGTTCGCGGTGGCCCGGGAGGCGGGCGTCGGGCTGGTGCTGAGCATCAACGGCTCGCCGTACGAGCTGAACAAGGACGACGTGCGGCTGCCGCTGGTGCGCCGGCGCGCCGCCGAGGCCGGGGCCGCCATCGCGTACGTGAACATGGTCGGCGGCCAGGACGAGCTGGTCTACGACGGCGACTCGATGGTCGTCGCCGCGGACGGCACGCTGCTGACCCGGGCGCCGCAGTTCGTCGAGCACCTGCTGGTGCACGACCTGGAGCTGCCGGCGGCGACCGGGGCGCCGGGCGGGACCGTCGCGCCGGCCGACGGGATGCGGGTGGCCCGCCACGAGATCCCGGCGATCCCGGCCGCGCCGTCCGGTCCGGCTGCGGACGGCGGGATCATCGAGCCGGTCGCCGACGAGGCCGAGGTGTGGCACGCGCTGGTGCTGGGCCTGCGCGACTACATCGACAAGAACCGCTTCCCCTCGGTGGTGCTGGGCCTGTCCGGTGGCATCGACTCGGCGGTGGCGGCGGCCATCGCGGTGGACGCGGTGGGCCCGGAGCGGGTCGTCGGCGTCTCGATGCCCAGCCAGCACTCCTCCGAGCACTCCCGCACCGATGCCGAGGACCTGGCGAAGCGCACCGGCCTGGACTACCGGGTCGAGCCGATCCAGCCGATGGTGGACACGTTCCTGGCGAACATGTCGCTGTCCGGGGTGGCGGTGGAGAACCTCCAGGCCCGGGTCCGCGGCGTGATCCTGATGGCGCTGTCGAACCAGGAGGGCCACCTGGTGCTCACCACCGGCAACAAGAGCGAGCTGGCGGTGGGCTACTCGACGCTCTACGGCGACTCGGTGGGTGGATACAACCCGGTCAAGGACGTCTGGAAGACGCTCGTGTGGCGGCTGGCGAAGTGGCGCAACACGGACGCGGTGCGGCGCGGGCAGACGCCGCCGATCCCGGAGAACTCGATCGGCAAGCCGCCGTCGGCCGAGCTGAGCCCCGGCCAGCTCGACAGCGACACGCTGCCCGACTACGACGTGCTCGACCCGATCCTGATCGGCTACGTCGACGGCGACCTGGGCCGCGACGGCCTGGTCGAGTCCGGCCACGACCCGGCCGTGGTGGACAAGGTGCTGCGGATGGTGGATACCGCCGAGTACAAGCGACGGCAGTCCGCGCCCGGCACCAAGATCTCCATGAAGGCGTTCGGGCGGGACCGGCGGCTGCCGATCACCAACCGGTGGCGCGAGGACGGCTGACCGCTCCCCCGGCCGGGGAGTGACATCCTCCACTCCGACCTGCCCGCGGCCCGCCGCCCGGTGCGACGATCGCGGGGAACCCGGGGACCGCGTGCGCGGCCTCGAGGAAGGAGATTGTCATGGTGGAGTCCACCCCGGCCGAGGTGGCCGCCCTCTACGGCGGGCCGGCCACCCGGCGGGTACGCACCCGCGACCTGATCGCCGCCAAGGAGCGCGGCGAGCGGTGGGCGATGCTGACCTCGTACGACCAGTACACGGCCTCGATCTTCGACCAGGCGGGGATCCCGGTGCTGCTGGTCGGCGACTCGGCGGCGAACAACGTCTTCGGCTACGAGACCACGCTGCCGGTGACCGCCGAGGAGCTGCTGCCGCTGGTGCGTGCCGTGGTACGGGCCACGAAGCACTCGCTGATCGTCGGTGACCTGCCGTTCGGCTCGTACGAGGAGGGGCCGGCGCAGGCGCTGCGCACCGCTGTGCGGTTCATGAAGGAGGGCGGCTGCCACGCGGTGAAGCTGGAGGGCGGGCGGCGCTGCGCCGCCCAGATCGAGGCGATCACGGGCGCCGGCATCCCGGTGATGGCGCACATCGGCTTCACCCCGCAGAGCGAGCACACGCTCGGCGGCTACCGGGTGCAGGGCCGGGGCGAGGCCGCCGAGGAGGTGCTCGCCGACGCGCGGGCGGTGGCCGAGGCGGGCGCGTTCGCGGTGGTGCTGGAGATGGTGCCGGGTGAGGTGGCCAAGCGGGTCACCGCCGAGCTGCCCATCCCCACCGTCGGCATCGGGGCCGGTCCGGACACCGACGGGCAGGTGCTGGTCTGGCAGGACATGGCCGGGTTGCGGACCGGCCGGGCGCCGCGCTTCGTAAAGCGGTACGCCGACCTGGCGGGCGCGCTCACCGACGCCACCCGCCGGTTCGCCGACGAGGTACGCGGCGGCGAGTTCCCCGCGGCCGAGCACACCTTCTGAGGTGTAAGGAAGGGCCCCTTCTTAACGCCTGGCGTAGAGAAGGGGCCCCTTTTTAACACGCGCCGCCGCGACGGCGGCGCGACGCGTCAGAGGTCGGTGACCCGGATGCCGGCGTGCGCCTTGTAGCGCTTGTTGATCGCGATCAGGTTGGCGGTGAACGCCTCGATCTGGTGGGCGTTGCGCAGCCGCCCGGCGTAGATGCCCCGCATGCCGGGGATCCGCGCGGCCAGCGCGCCGACCACGCCCACCAGTTCCCGGTCCTCGGTGCAGATCAGCACGTCCAGGTCGATCCGGTCGATCTCCGGGTCGGCCAGCAGCGGCGCGCTGACGTGGTTGAACGCGGCGCAGACCCGGGACTCGGGCAGCAGGGCGGCGGCCTGCTGAACGGCGCTGCCCTCGGCGACGGTGAGCGCGTACGGGCCCTGCTTGTCGAAGCCGAGCGGGTTGACGCAGTCCACCACGATCTTGCCGGCCAGCGGTCCGGCGAGCGCGGCGACTGTGGCCGCGTGCCCGTCCCACGGCACCGCCACGATCACCACGTCGCTGCGCCGGGCGACGTCCTCGTTGTCGCCGCCGGAGACGACGGCACCCTCCGGTACGTACGGCAGGGCGGCGATCTCGGCGGCGGCCTGGGTGGCCCGCTCGGCGGTGCGGGAGCCGATCAGCACGGTCTGCCCGGCCCGGGCGAACCGGTAGGCGAGACCCCGTCCCTGGTCGCCGGTGCCACCGATGATGCCGACGGTCAGCCCGGAGACGTCGGGCAGCGTGGTCGCGTCGTAAGCCATGCGCTCATCCTCGCAAAGCGGGGCCGCGAGCGGTGCATCCCGATGCTGTGACAATCGCCGCGCTGGTCACGCCCGTTCGAAGGCCACCCGGCGCTGGGCCGGGTCGGCGGCGGTGAGGCGTACCCGGACGCGTTCGCCCAGCGGCAGCTCACCGGTGCAGCGGGCGCGCACCGACGGCTCGTCGAGCGCGATCGTGCCGCCGGGCGGACGGCCGGGACGGCCGTTACCCGCCGGACGCGGTTCGTCCACGTCGAGCACCGCCGCCTCGAACGTCTCCCCCACCCGGTGCGCGAGCAGCACCGCCTCGGCCAGTTCCACAGCGCCCCGGGTGGCGGCGCCCGCTGTGCGGTCGGTCGCGGCCATCACCTCGGGCAGTTTCGGCAGCGCGGCCCGTACCTGCTCGGGCACCTCGCGGCCCTCGTGCAGCGCCAGGCAGACCTCGGTGGCGTAGCGGTCGGCGAGGCGGCGCAGCGGCGCCGTGACGTGCGCGTACGCGGCCGCCACCCCGCCGTGCTCGGGCTGCTCGGGCAGGTCACCGTCGAACGCGGTGTACGCGGCGCCGCGCATCAGCTCGGCGGCCTGGTCGACGAAGGCGGCCACCCGGGGGTGGGAGGTGTCCAGCCCGTCGAGCACCTGACCCACGGGTGTGCCGTCCGGCCAGGGCACGCCGAGCGGGCCGGCGGCGAGCCGCAGCCGATCGACCGCCTCCGGGCGGGGGCGCGGCATGGTGCGCAGCAGCCCGATCCGGCCGGCCAGCATGATGTCGGCCGCGGCCATCCCGGTCAGCAGCGAGATCTGCGCGTTGTGCTCCTCCATCGGGCCGGGGCCGCGCAGCACCAGCCGCCACCCGTCGCCGTCGGGCTCGACGTCCTGCTCGGGCAGCGGCAGGTTGATCGCGCCCCGGCTCAGGCCCCGCGCGGTGAGCAGCGCCCCGATCTCGGGCAGCAGGGCGATCGGCTCGGGCAGCCGTCCGGCGTCGGCGTCGCGCTGCACGCCGCCGTAGTCGAGCTTGGCCCGGCTGCGCACCAGCGCCCGCTCCAGCGTGACCGCGGCGGTGCCGCCGTCGGCGTCCAGGTCGACGGTCCAGAGCACGGCGGCCCGGTCGGCGTCGGGCAGCAGGCTGGCCGCCCCCTCGCTGAGCGTGTGCGGGTGCAGCGGCACGTTGCCGTCGGGCAGGTAGACCGTCTGCCCGCGGCGCCACGTCTCGGCCTCCAGGTCACCGCCGAGGCGTACGTGGGTCAGGACGTCCGCGATCGCGTACCGGACGCGGTAGCCGCCGCCGGGACGGCGGGTGAGGTGCATGGCCTGGTCGAGGTCGCGCGAGGTCGCCGGGTCGACGGTGACGAACGGGATGTCGGTCCGGTCGGCGACTGCGGGCGGCGGCGCGGCGGCCGCCAGGTCGGCCTCGCGCTGCGCCGCGGCCGGGAAGCCCTCGGGCAGTCCCAGCTCGCGGCGCAGCGCGCCGAAGTCGATACGGGGCGCCAGTACGCGTCGGATCACCACGCGGTCAATCCTGACAGCGCCCCGCACGTTCCGCTCCCCGGGAGGGAGCGGTGTCCGCGGCGTCAGGCGCGGCGGGCCGGCGCCTTACGTGCGGTGGTGCTCTTGGCTGCGGTGCTCTTGCGGGCCGGCGCCTTCTTCGCGGCGGTGGTCTTCTTCGCCGTCGTGGTGGTCTTGCGCGCGGTGGTGGTCTTGCGGGCGGGCGCCTTCTTCGCCGCCGCCTTGCGCGCCGTGGGACGCGTCGAGGCTGTGGTCTTCTTCGCCGCTGTGGTCTTCTTGGCGGCGGTCGTCTTCTTCGCCGCCGAGGTGACCTTCCGCGCGCCGGTGGTCTTCTTGGCCGCCGCCGTCGTCTTCTTCGCCGCCGTCGTCTTGCGGGCCGGCGCCTTCTTCGCGGTCGCGGTGGTCCGGGGCATCGCGGTGGTCCGGGGCGTCGTGGTCTTCCGGGCCGCTGTGGTCTTCTTCGCCGCCGTCTTCTTGGCCGCTGTGGTCTTCGTCGCGGTCGCCTTCTTCGCCGTGGTCTTCTTCGCCGGCGCGGTCTTGGCGGTGGCCCGGCCGGCCGGCGCCGTACGAGCGGCGGTCTTCTTCGCCGTCGTCCTGCTGGTGGTGGCCTTGGTGGCCGGCGCCTTACGAGCCGCCGACACGACCTTCCTGGCGGCCGCCTTCTTGGCCGCCGCCTTCTTCGCCGGTGTCCGTCCGGCGCCGGCGCCCGAGGCGTTCGGCGACGCCTTGGTGACCGTCGTCGTCCTGCCCGCGGCGGTCCTCTTCGCGGTCGTCCGTTTCGCGGCCGGGCGGGTGGCCTGCTGTGCTTCGGCCATCTCGGTTCCCTTTCCTGGGGACGTGCTCTCGCCCTCGCGGAGCACGGATCACCTCGACGCGGGCCCTCCCGCGCCGTCTAGCGGCCCTCCCCGGCCCAACGGGCGTCCTCGGCGTCCCACGCGTCGTTACGCTCCCGCACTGTCTGCAGGGCGTTGTCCGCGTCGGCGGCTGAGGCGTACGGTCCGAGAACGTGCTTGGCGGGGCACACGTCGGCATCGGCCTCGACCCGGTGGTGTCGCGTGCACCAGTAGTAGTGCCCACCACTTCCGTCGTCGCTCATGCGATCACTGTGCACCGGGAACCGCCCGGCCGCCACCGGAACGGCACAAATAGTCACGTCCTTCTCCACATTAGACCTGGTCGGGGCGGTTGCGGCGGGGAACGGCGGAAGACCCCGGACATGCCCGCCCTCGTCCGAACGGGGTGTGGCTGCTGTTCGCGTACCCCTTCCCGAACCTCGCGGTGGTCGGCGGCGTGGCGCTCATCGCGCTCGCGGTGGCGCTGCGGCCGCGTTTCGGCCGGCTCGACCGGGACCTGGACGTGCTCACCGAACGGGATGCGCCGGAGCTGCACGCCCTGGTCCGGGAGGTGGCCACGGCGGTGGGCGCGCCGATGCCGCACGTGATCGGCGTCGACGGCGGCATCAACGCGTACGCGACGTCGGTGGGGCTGCGCCGGCGGCGTGTGCTCGGCCTCGGGCTGCCGCTGTGGGGCGCCCTGGACGGGCCGGCGCGGGTCGCGCTGCTCGGCCACGAGCTGGGCCACTTCGTCAACGGCGACGTCCGCCGTGGGCCGGTGACCCAGCCGGCGCTGACCATGCTCGGCAACGCCGCCGACCTGTTCCGGCCCCGGGGCGGGTCCGACGGCGGCGGGCTGCTGGTGATGGTCGGCGAGTGGCTGGGGCACCTGGCGTCCTGGGCGCTGTCGCGGCTGCTGGACACGCTGCTGCGGACCGGCTCGGTGGCCACGGCGGTACGCAACGCGGTACGCGGCGGCCACGGGCCGGGCACCTGGCGGGTGGAGACGGGACGCGCGCCGCGCGGATCGACGCCGAGCTGGCCGGGCACTACGAGCGGGCCGGCCGGGCGCTGAGCTGGAACGCCTGACGCTCAGGCGGGTGCCGGGACGGGCTCCGGACCGGGTACGGCGGCGGGCGCCGGGCGGGCCGCCACGATCGCGTACGCGAGGGCGTAGGGCGTGCAGGCCAGATGGAACATCGGCTCGACGAGCACCCGGTCGGTGATGAGGAACCGTTCCCACCCGGTCGGCCGGGGCAGCCCGAACGACGAGTCGGTCCAGCAGGTGAACAGCCAGAGCGGCGCGGAGATCCGGTTCACCGCGTCCGGCGGCAGGCCGTCCGCCACCGGCGCGGTGGCCGGGATCGAGGTGACCACCGCGAGCACCACCGCCGCGTCGGCCGCCATCAGCGCGCCGAGCAGCCCGGCCGACCACGCGAGCCGGACCCGGCCCCGGCGGGCCAGCGCCCCGGCGGTCCAGAGCGCCGCCGTCAGCAACGCCAGCCAGAGCAGCAGCCCGGGCACCGTCTCCCACACCCGGCTCTCACCTCGCGCGGCGAGCAGCGCGAGCGTCGCGGTCACCGTCGCGGCGATCGGCAGCACCACGCCGAGCGCGGTGGGCAGCGCCCCCACGCGTACGGTCCGGCGTGCGGCCCGGGTGACTCCGAGCGCGAGCGCCGTACCGAGCAGCGCGGTGAGCGCCGACCAGGTCGGCAGCTGCGCGGCGGCGGCCCACGGCACGCGCATCTCCAGCCACCCGTGGGTCAGGGCCATCACCGCGCCGGCGAGCACGAGCACCGCGACGCAGGCCGGCGGCGCGAGCAGCAACACCCCTGCGGTACGCCCCAGCCGCCGCGACCCGGCCCGGCCGGTCAGTGGTGTGGCCGCCCGGCGGGCCGCCAGGCTCGCGGCGAACCGGAGCATCCCCCAGCGGCGGCCGGTGCGGGCCAGCTCGTGCAGCTCGGCGGCCCATTCCCGGGCCAGGCCGGCACGCAGCTCCGCCGGCCACCGGCGTACCGCGACCCGCAGCAGCAGCGCCGCCACCCGCCGGGTCACCACGCCGGCGCCCCGGCCGGGTCCGCGCCGCCGGCACGTTCGGAGGGTACGAGGGCACGCAGCTCGGCCAGCGCCAGCCGGGCCGACCGGATGCCCTCGCCGGTGAGGCGGTAGTAGCGGCGGGCCGGGCGGCCGGCGGTCACCGGGTCGACGTCCTCCCAGTCGGCGGCGAGCCAGCCCGCCGCCTGGAGACGGTGCAGCACCGGGTAGAGCGTCCCGCTGGGCAGGCCGGTGAGCCGCATCAGGTCGAGGCCGTAACGCGGCGCCTCGGGCTCGGCGAGCAGCGCCGAGAGCACCTTCGCCACCGGGATGGTCAGTCGCACAGCGGCACTCTATCGGAACTCTACATAGGGCGGGTGCACCCGAGGTAGCAGGACGAACGGTGATCGACAATGGGACGGTGTGTCCCCTTCGGCGGAACCGGTGGCCGGTCCGGCAGGGCCCGCTCAGGTGGATCACCGGTGGCCCGGGTGCATCGCGCGGCTCCATATGCGAGCCTCGACGGACGAATCCGCTGTCGCGTTTCCAGCGGACAGCGACCCGAGCTGGGGAGAGAAAATCGTGGGCAACCTTGACATCGCGCTGAAGAACGCGATGAACATCGACGGCGCGATCGGGGCCGCGCTCGTCGACTACACAAGTGGCATGACCCTCGGCGTCGCCGGCGGCACCGGCGAGATCGACCTGACGGTCGCCGCCGCCGGCAACACCGACGTCGTACGCGCCAAGCTGCGCACCATCGAGATGCTCAAGCTCGACGACGAGATCGAGGACATCCTGATCACGCTCGGCAGCCAGTACCACCTGATCCGCCCGCTGAGCAACCGCACCGGCAAGGGCCTGTTCCTCTACCTGATGGTGAGCAAGAGCCGGGCCAACCTCGCGATGGCGCGGCACCAACTGCGCACGATCGAGGAGAGCCTGGAACTGTGAGCCGGGTGGACGACCTCCCCCGCCGTACGCGCGCCCAAGCCGGCACCCTGCCGCCACCACGGGCGCTTCCACAGTCGCTGGCCGGCAACCCGGCACTGCCGTACCCGGCCATCGCCCAGGAACTCTCCGCGCTGCGGTTGCAGATCCCCGGCGTGCACGGCTGCGTCCTCGGCGGCGTCGACGGCCTGCTCGTCACGCACAACCTGCAGAACGGCGCCGACCCGGACGACCTGGCCGCGCTCGCCGCCACCACGTACGGACTCGGCCGCCAGGTCGGGTTCCGGCTCGGACAGGGCGACTTCCAGCAGTCCACGGTGCGCAACGCGGGCGGCTACCTCAGCGTGTACGCGATCAACGGAGAGGCGCTGCTCGCCGTGGTCGGCACGGACAGCATCAACGTGGCGCGGCTGCACCTGCACGCCCCGACCACCGCGGCCCGGCTCGCCGAACTGCTCGACGGCGTCAGCCCGGCCACGTCCTGACGTACGCCGGTCGTCCCGGTCCCACCCGTCCGGACCGGAGGCGGCCGGCGTACCCCCGGGTTCTGTCGTTCGTGTGGCGCGGCGGTCGAGCGGCGCGGTCGCGCGCTTGCCGCGGCGGTCGCGGCCCGGCCGTCGCGGCGCGGCGGGTCAGAGGCCGAAGCGGCCGGCCCACGCGGTCACGTCGGCCACCGTGGCGTTGCCGCCGCAGACCACCAGGCCGATCCGGGCGTCGGCGCCCACCCGCTCGACCACCCGGCGGGCGGCAGGCAGCAGGCACCCGGCGGCGGGCTCGGCCCACACCTTGGCGTGCTCGGCCAACTCCAGCGTGCCCCGCACCGCCTCGGCGTCGGACACCACGAGGACGTCGCTGACCAGCGCGGTCACATGGTCATAGGTGAGCTGCGAGACGCTCGGCGCGCTGAGCGTGGTGACGATCGACGACAGCGGCACCTCGACCGGGCCGCCCTTCGCCAGCGCCTGCGACATCGCCTGCGCGCCCTCGGTCTCGACGCCCCAGATCCGTACCCCCGGTCGCCGCGCCCGCAGCGCCGCCGCCACGCCCGAGATCAGCGCGCCACCGCCGATGCTGACCAGCACGTCGGTCAGCTCACCGGCGTCGTCGGCGAACTCCAGCCCGACAGTGCCCTGCCCGGCCAGCACAATCGGATCGTCGAACGGGTGCAGCAGCGTGACGCCCTCATCCCGCAGCCGGTTCATCAGCGCGAACGCGCCGGCCATGTCCTCGGTCAGGCGCACGTCGGCCCCCGCGGCGCGGGCCACCTCGACCGCGCGGGCGGGCGCCGTCCGGGGCATGACCACTGTCGCCGCCACCCCGAGCGCGCCGGCCATCACCGCGACCGCGATGCCGTGGTTGCCACCGCTGACCGCTACCACCCCGGCCGCCCGCTCCGCGTCGTCGAGCGCGAGCAGCTTGGCCGCCGCACCACGGGCCTTGAACGAGCCGGTACGTTGCAGCAGCTCCAGCTTGGCGGTGACCGGTACGCCGAGCAGCTCGGTCAGTCCCGGGCTGGGCACGGTCGGAGTGTGTACGACGACGTCGGCGATCCGGTCGGCGGCCGCCTGGATGTCCGCAAGCTCGATCACCCCCGCAGCGTCCCACACCGGCCCCCGTGCCCCGCGCCGTGCCACCGCGCGGCGCCCCGCCGCTCCGCCGCCCCGCGCTCCGGCACTCGTCGATCTTGGAGTTGTGGCACCTCGCAAACTGCGCGGAAGGGCTGTTCCGGGCGCCACAACTCCAAGATCGCTGGAGGGGGACGGACCTGTCACGGTCGGCTGGCGGCCACCTCGGCGTCGCTGCGGAGGATGCAGAACTCGTTGCCCTCCGGGTCGGCGAGCACCACCCAGCCGGTGCCGTCGCTCTCTCGCCGGTCGGCCACCACTGCCGCGCCCAGCCCGGTCAGCCGGGCCAACTCCTCGTCGCGCGTCCCCTCGACCGGGCGCAGGTCGAGGTGGATGCGGTTCTTGACCTGCTTGGCGTCCGGCACCTCGATGAAGAGCAGGCGGTGCCGCCCGTCCCGCGAGTAGATCATGCACTCCTCGTGGCCCGGCTCGTTCGGATCGTCCGGGTCCTCCCGGTAGTCGAGGACGGCTTCCCACCAGCGGGACAGGGCGTAGGCGTCGGCACAGTCCACGGTGGTGTGGGACACGTAGGAGGTCATCACCGGATCATCGCAAGTCCTGATGGCCCCCGGGCTACCCAGCCGTTCCCGGACCGGCCACCGGCTCCCTAGGTGTCAGCGCCGCTCACGGACGCATCGCCGGCAGCCAGTCCGGCGTCGAGCGCGGCCAGGAAGTCCAGCAACTCACGCCGCGCGGCCTCGTCATGCGTGCGGTGGTTCAGGACGTCCGACGCGACGCAGCGGGAGCGGTCCTCGACCACCTCGATCAGCTCGATGAGTTGAAGCCGAGCCTCGATCACCGCGGCCGAGCCCACCTGGCGACACCATTCCTCGATCAGGTCGGGGTCCGTGGAGACGGCATCGATCCCGCAGCATCCGACAACGCACTCGACCTCGCAGAAGGCGATGCACGTACGCAGGGGCGACGGCACATCGACCGATACGTCCGCCATCGCCTCTCCTCCCCTGAGCCCGCCGCGACAGTGACGGGTGGCCGATGCTAGTGCCTTGACCACGAAGGTTTGGGGTGTTGGGGTCAGGCTGCGCGGGTGGCGGGTTGGCCCCAGCGTCGTTGGCGTTCGCTGCGGATGCGGGCGCGTTCTCGGCGTTGAGCGGCCAGGACGTCGGGGTGGCGGGCGTTGGCGTTGCGCCAGCGAAGGTAGGTCTGCAGCCGCCGGGTCAGCGCCGGGTGGTTGGGGTGGTTGGAGCCGGCGATGACGAAGGTGCGCAGCGGCTCGAACTGGGCCTCGATGGGGTTGGCCCAGGAGGCGTAGGTCGGGGTGAAGCAGAGCTCGACCTTGTTGCGGGCCGCCCATGCCCGGATCTTGCGGCCCTTGTGCGCGGACAGGTTGTCCAGGATGACGTAGATCGGTGCCCCGTCCGGGCGAGCGGCGCGGATCGACTTGAGTGCGGCCAGGGTGTTCGCGGCGCTCTTGCGGCGCCGGACGACGCCCCAAAGCTGGTCGTCGCCGACGCAGTAGCAGCCGTGGAACTGCCGGACGCCGTGCAGCTTGTGGTAGTTCGCGGGCAGCCGGCGCGGATGACCGGTGGGTGCCCACCCGGCGCCGGCCTGGGGGCGGATCACGAGGGGTCCGAACTCGTCGAACGCGAACACCCGCTGCGGGAACTGGCTGGTGACGTATTCGATCCGGGCGAGTTTGGTGTCCCGGTGCGGGTCGGTGGACTCCTTCCACGTCTTGGTCCGCTGGAAGGTGATCCGGTGCTGGTGCAGGATCTGCCGCAGCCGTTCCCGCCCGATCCGGACCCGGCGGGTGGCATGCAGGCGCAGGTGGTCGGCGAGCTTGCGGATGCTCCACCGGGTGAACGGCCGCCCCAGCTTCTCGGGGCGGGTGTTGGCCGTCTCGACGATGAAGTGTTCCTCGTCAGGATTAATCTGGCGGGGACGGCCACCCGCCCACTGAGGGTCCAGGCTGGCCATTCCCATCTCGTTGAACCGGTGGATGACCTGCCGGATCGTGTCCTCGTCGGCTTGAACCAGCCGGGCGATCGCCGGCACTGTGTTCCCGCCGGCCGAGGCGAGCACGACCATCGCCCGTCGCAGTCGGATCGGGGAACCGGTTCCCCGGCGGGTAATTCTGAGCAGCTGCTGACCTTCCTGATCACTCAGCCGCCGCACACGTACAAGATCTGCCACCGCCACAGCCTGACCGGCACAACGCCGCCCGGCCGACAGGCCACACGGCGTGTCAACCAACACCGTGAACGTTCGTGGTCACGGCACTAGCTGTAATGCCCAGCAGCGTTGTTGACGCGGCTGATGGGTGGTTTGCCGCCGAGCGAGGTGTGGTTGCGGTGGTGGTTGTAGGTGTGCAGCCAGGCGGGTAGAGCGTCAGCGCGTTGCTGGTTGTTGGTGAAGGGTTGGGCGTAGGCCCATTCGTCGCACAGGGTGCGGTTGAAGCGTTCGGCTTTGCCGTTGGTCTGTGGTCGGTAGCGGCGGGTGAAGCGGGCGGTGGCACCGAGGTCGGTCAGGGCCTGGTGCCAGGCTCGGCCGCGGCGGTAGGTCAATGCGTTGTCGGTCGTGACGCGTTCGACGCGGGTGATTCCGTGGGTGGCGAAGTGCTCGGCGGCGCGGCGGAGGAAGCCGGCACAGGTGTCGGTCTTCTCGTCGGGGTGGATCTCGGCGTAGGCGAGACGGGTGTGGTCGTCGATGGCGCAGTGCACGTAGTCGAAGCCGACACGGCCGGCGGTGCGGGCACGGCGGTGTTCCAGGCTGTCGCGGCCCAAGATGCGCCAGCCGCCGCCGTCGCGAACCCGGCCGAGTTTCTTGACGTCGACGTGGATCAGCTCGCCGGGCCGGTCGCGCTCGTAGCGGCGGATGAGCTGACCGGTGGGCCGGTCGAGCCAGGCCAGGCGGTGTAGACCGTGCCGCGTCAGAACGGCGTGCACCGTCGAGGCCGGCATCCCGAGCAACGGTCCGAGCCGGCGAGCCCCGAGTTTGCGTTCCTGGCGCAGTTGGCAGACCCGCGCCTCCAACTGGGCGGGCGTCTTGTGCGGCTGGTGGTGAGCCCGGCTGGATCGATCCCGCAGACCAGCGTCGCCCTCGGCCCGCCACCGCTGCAGCCACTTGTAGCCGGTGGCCCGAGAACAGCCCAGTTCCTTCACGACGTGGGCCACCGGCCGACCCTGGTCAACGACACGCGTGATGAGCAGCCGCCGGCCGTGGATGGTCAGCCGGGCATTACGGTGGGCCATGGAGACCTCCGGTTCCGTGTGGGCGTCAGCACCTCACACCTCGCCGGAGGTCTCGCCTCGTCTCAAGCCGCCACGCCGTCAACAACCCTCATGGGCATTACAACTAGCGCCACGACCGCCTGGCACTCCTGCGAATTCGGCGGCCACTCCGGAGCCAGAGCCTCGCGATCGTCGAGGAGGTTGCCGGTGGACACCGCGTGGAGCGCCACGTCTCCCTCGTCAACCGCCCGCTTCAGCTGTCAGTCGTCGAACTCGAACCCGCGCGCTTCGGCGTCGTTGACCAGCCGCCGCATACGTTCGCCGCCGGTGGCTACCACCTTCATCAAGGCCTCCAGCTCTTGCAGCGCGCCTCGATCGGTGCCGTAGGCGCAGAACATGCCGGCCTCAGGGTCGTAGGCGAATCGACCTTCGAGCGTCGGGGCCTCGGTGCTGACAAGAACCTCCGCGACACCTGCCCAGAAGTACCCGTTGGGCTCGTGACCAAGCTCCCCGATCACACTGTCGACTGGAGTGGTCCCGGCATCCAGCAGCAGCGAATACTGTCCGGGAGTGGTCTCGATCAGTCTGAGCAAGGTCATCTTCGAAGCCTGACAGTGGTCGGTGCTCGTGGCAAGATCCGAAGTCTCCGTCACGCGCTCAGTTCCGCTCCTCCATTCGATCCGGCGGGACTGTCCGGTATGACGACCGATCAAGGCAGCGGGGGCGACGTGAGCAGCGACGTAACCACAGTGCTGTGGCGCCCCCTGGGACAGCAGGAACTCGACCTCGTCCGCGAGGCAGGGGGGCGCAGGTGGCCGCTACTCTCGCCGGAGCAAACTCACTTCTTCCCGATGCTCGACGAGGCTTTCGCGGTCAGGGCTGCGCAGAACTGGAACCTGTTCGGACCCGTGCGCTACGTGGCCCGCTTCCACGTCGAGACGGGTTTCCTGGGCCGCTACTCGACACGGTCCTTCGGCGGATCCGCCGCTCCGATGCTGTGGGTTGCGGCCGACGAACTCGACGAGTTCAACGCGCACATCGTCGGTTCGATCGAGGTCATCCACGAGTTCCGATAGCGGGTGACCGGTACAGACGGCGGTCATCGGAGGATCCCGACGACGTGCGGCCGGTTTGGCTGGACGACGCCGCGGGGAGGCAGCACCGCCGGGACGACGGGCGACGTCGGCACCGCGAGAGCTTGCTGACCAACGACGACCGTCGACGTTACTAGAACCAGCTCAGAACCTTGATCAAAGCTCTGAGCTGGGTGGGCGACGGACGAGTCGACCTGTACGCCGGATTCTGTGACCGGCACGCCCGTAGGCGCACCGGCGGCGGCCATCCATCTCGGCCTGCCGTTGCCGGCAGGCTCCAGCGGCCTACCCGCAGACATCGGGCGGGCAGCCCTCAAGCGTCTGCGCGGGTCGTCATCTTGCGGTGACGGCCCTTTCTTGGCCTTGCTCCGGGTGGGGTTTACCGAGCCACCCCGGTCACCCGGGGTGCTGGTGGGCTCTTACCCCACCGTTTCACCCTTACCGTCCCGTTACGGGCCGGCGGTCTGTTTTCTGTGGCACTGTCCCGCGGGTCACCCCGGGTTGCCGTTAGCAACCACCCTGCCCTGTGGAGTCCGGACGTTCCTCGGCGACGGGCCGGAGCCCGTCGACGCGACCGCCCGGTCGACTCGTCCGTCGCGCCCTCATCCTAACGACGCACCCGCCGCGCCCATTTCCACCCCGCCCACCATCTCGTCCGCCACTTCGGGGAGGTGGCGGCATCAACCGGCCCGGGATACCGCCACTTCCCCGAACTGGCGCGATGCGCGCCCGAACGGGCGCGATGCGCGCCCGAACTGGCGCGATGCGCGCCCGAACTGGCGCGGTGCGCGCTCGCCGCCCGACCGACTAGCCTCGGGGGACCATGGATCTCTCCGACGCCGCGCTCCTGCTCGCCGCCGGTCTCGCCGCGGGCACTGTGAACGCGGTGGCCGGTGGTGGCTCACTGATCACGTTCCCGGCGATGATCGCCACCGGCCTGCCGCCGGTGGCGGCGAACGTCTCGAACTCGGTGTCGGTCTTCCCGGGGTACGTGGCGAGCGTGGCGGGCAGCCGGGTGGACCTGCCGCGCGGGCGGGAGCTGTGGTCGCTGCTGCCCACCGCCGTCCTCGGCACGATCGCCGGGTGCGCGTTGCTGCTGGCGACTCCGGCGCGCGCGTTCGAGCTGGTGGTGCCGTTCCTCGTGCTGGGCGCTACCGCCGTACTCGCGTTCCAGGGTCCGCTGCGCCGGCTGGTCGGCCATCCGGAACGGTTGGGCGCGCGCCGCCGTACCGTCACGGTGCAGACCATGGTCGCGCTCGGCACGGTGTACGGAGGCTACTTCGGCGCGGCCCTCGGGGTGATGCTGGTGGCCGGGTTGGCGCTGGTGCTGGACGCGACGCTGGCCCGGGTGTCGGCGATGAAGAACCTGCTCTCGGCAGTGGTGGGGCTGACCACGCTCGTGGTGTTCGCCCTGTTCGGCCCGGTGAACTGGGCGGCCGTCGCGGTGGTCGCGCCGGCCACCCTGTTCGGCGGGTACGCGGGCGCGCGGCTGGCCCGCCGGCTTCCGCAGGTGGTGTTGAAGACGGTGATCGTGGTGTTCGGCACCGCCATCGGGTTCTACCTGCTGTGGCGGGCGCTGACCTGACGCCACCCGGCAAGACCGGACCCCTCAGTAGGCCTCCCCCACCGGCTCCTCCGGTGCGTGCTCGGCGCGGCGGGCGGCCCGGTTCCAGATGACCCGTTCGCCGTAGCCGGCCGCCATCAGGTGACCGAACGCGAGGTACGCGAGCACGCCGGCGGCGAGCACCCCGAAGCCGACCCAGAACGGCAGCGCCAGGCTGTGTTCGGCCAGCTTGCCGGAGATGATCGGCGCGGGCGCGGCGGCGCCCCAGCGGACCAGGTTGAACGCGCCGGTGGCGACGCGCCGGTCGGCGGAGCCGAGCCCGAGCGCCAGGTCGGTCAGGTTGGCGTTGGCGAGGCCCATGAACAGGCCGGCGACGACGAGGACGACGAGCGACATGGCGGTGCCGGTGGAGGTGGCGAACAGGACCATGCAGACCAGCAGGCCGAGCAGTGCGACGCCGACTGTCTGCACCGCGCCGATGCGGTGGGCCAGCCGGTGCCCGATCAGCAGGATGCCGGCCGCCAGGCCGAGGCCCCAGCCGGTGAACGCCAGGCCCAGCGGGATGACGTCGAGGCGCAGGAACAGCGGCGTGTAGCCGAGCACGACGAAGAAGACGAAGTTGTACGCGGCGGTGACCACGCACAGCGTCACGAACGCGGGTCTGCGGTAGGTGGCGAAGATCTGGCCGAGGCGTACCGGCTGTTGCTTGTTCACCGGTTCGCGCAGCTTGCGAGCGGCGACGCCGAGCGCCAGCACCATGAACACGCCGCAGACGAAGAACGGCAGCCGCCAGCTCACCTCGCCGAGCAGGCCGCCGATCAGCGGGCCGACCGCGAAGCCGAGCCCGAGGGCGGTCTCGAACAGGCCGACCACCCATTCCCTGTCGTTCGCGAGGTTGACCAGCACGACCATGGCGGTGGCGAAGAACATCGCGTTGCCCAGGCCCCAGACGCCGCGCAGCACGGAGAGCTGCACGATGTCGTTGCTGAACGAGGCTCCGATGGCGGCCAGGCCGACGACCGAGACGCCGGTGACGAGCACCGGCTTGAAACCGAACCGCCCGCTGGCGAGCGTCGCCGGGATCATGCCGACGGCCATGACCGCGATGTACGCGGTAAAGAGCAGCTCGACCTGCCAGGCGGTGACGCCGATCGCCTCGCCGATGGCGGGCAGGATCGGGTCGACCACGGCGATGCCGGCGATCGCGAGGAACGCCACGAGCGTGGTGGCGTAGATGGCACTGCGGTTGGGCTCGGATCGGTGATCCACTCCGCAACCTCCCAGATAGCTGTATCGTACAGGTATTTTTCTTGTATCATACAGCTATGAGTGACGACGTCCACGCTCCCGAGGTCACCCTCGGCCGGATCGAAACCGAGGTCGCGTTGCTGATGCGCCTGGGTGAGGCCACCCGCCGGGGCACCGGCACGATGGAGCACCGGCTGCTGGACCGCGCCGCGTACGTGATCCTGCGGCACCTCGACGCGGCCGGCCCGCAGAACGTCTCGGCGCTCGCCGCGCGGCTGAACCTGGACGGCTCCACCGTCACCCGGCAGGTCTCCGCGCTCCAGCGCGACGGGCTGATCTCGCGTACCCCCGACCCGGCCGACGGGCGCGGCACGGTGATCTCCGCGACGGCGGCCGGGCTCCAGCGGATGGCCGCCGTCCGGGCGGCCCGCACCCGGTTGTACGGCGACATCCTCGCCGCCTGGCCCGAGGCGGACCGGGAGACACTGGCGGACATGTTGCACCGCCTCAACGAGGCGCTCGACGCGCGCAACCGCCGCCGCTGAGGCGTTAGGAAGGGCCCCTTATTATGCAGAATGCGTTAATAAGGGGCCCTTCCTTTCACGCCACCGGCTCCCGCGCGGAGTCTCCGCGATCGGCGGTCGCCGTCACGCGCGGGTCGCCCTCGTCGGCGAAGTAGTCGTCCGGCGTGGTGCCGTCCGGCCCGTCGGCCACCCTGGCGGCGCGCAGCACCAGCGTGAGCAGCGCGGCCACCACCAGGTTCACCAGCACCGCAACGATGCCCACGTAGATGGTCTTCGGCGTGTCGAAACCGAACTTCTCCAGCGGGAACGCCGACCCGGCGAAGTGCTTCTTCCCGGTCGCCGGGTTGCCGATCTGGTAGAGCATCCACATGCCCAGGCCCATGCCGGCCGCCCAGCCGGCGATCAGCGCACCCCTGTGGAACCAGCGGGTGTAGAGGCCCAGCGCCACCGCCGGCAGCGTCTGCAGGATGATCACGCCGCCGATGAGCTGGAGGTCGATGGAGAACTGCGGGTCGAGGAAGACGATGCAGGCCACCGCACCGACCTTCACCACCAGCGAGGTGATCTTCGAGACGTTCGCCTCCTGCGCCGGGGTGGCGTCCCGCTTCAGGTACTCCTTGTAGATGTTGCGGGTGAACAGGTTCGCCGCCGCGATCGACATGATCGCCGCCGGCACCAGCGCGCCGATGCCGATTGCGGCGTACGCCACCCCGGCGAACCAGTCCGGGAACTGCTGGTCGAACAGCAGCGGCACCACAGTGTTGCCGTCGGTCGTGCCCTCCTTCGCGCCGGGCAACGGCTTCACGTTCGCCGCGATGGCCATGTAGCCGAGCAGCGCGATCAACCCCAGCAGCAGGCTGTACGCGGGCAGCGCGGACATGTTCCGCTTGATCACGTCGCGGTTCCGGCTGGCCAGCACACCGGTGATGCTGTGCGGGTAGAGGAACAGCGCCAGCGCGGAGCCGAACGCCAGCGTCACGTACTGGATCTGGTTGTTCTGGTTGAGCAGGATGCCGTCGCCGGGCGCGGGTGACGCCTGGAACTTCGCGTCTGCCGCGTCGAAGATGGCGCCCCAGCCGCCGAGCTTGTACGGCAGCCAGATCACCGCGACCAGGATCACGATGTAGATCAGCGAGTCCTTGACGAACGCGATCAGCGCCGGGGCGCGCAGCCCGGACTGGTACGTGTACGCGGCCAGGATCGCGAACGCGATGATGATCGGCAGGTGCCGGGCCAGCGCGCTGTCCCCTGTGACGCCCATGGTCTTGAGCACCGCCTCGATGCCGACCAGTTGCAGCGCGATGTACGGCATGGTGGCGACGATGCCGGTGATCGCGACCAGCAGCGCCAGGATCGGCGAGCCGAACCGGTTGCGGACGAAGTCGGCGGGGGTGACGAATCCGTGCCGGTGCGAGACCGACCAGAGCCGGCACAGCACCAGGAACACCAGCGGGTAGATGACGATCGTGTACGGCACCGCGAAGAAGCCCGCCGCGCCGGCCCCGAAGATCAGCGCCGGGACCGCCACGAACGTGTACGCGGTGTAGAGGTCACCGCCGACCAGGAACCAGGTGATCCAGCCGCCGAAGCTGCGCCCGCCCAGTCCCCACTCGTCCAGGTGGGCCATGTCCGTCGGTCTGCGCCACCGTGCAGCCACGAAACCCATGGCGCTGACCAGCAGGAACAGCAGCGTGAAGACGATGATCTCGGTGAGGTGGTCCCGCCACATCAGCGGTCACCCCGCTTCTTGGTCATCTGGTAGACCAGCGTGGTGGTGCCGACGCCGAGCAGGATCCAGACCAGTTGCAACCAGTAGAAGCGCGGGAAGCCGAACAGCCGGGGCGAGTCGGCGTTGAACAGTGCCGGGATCAGCGGCACCACGATCGGGATGAAGAGCAACCAGTTCCAGGGACTCTTGTCCTTCGCCCTGGATCGCGCCGTGTCGAGCGCCTCCGGTTCCGGTGCGGACATGTGACACCCCTCCGGGCATTCGTAGCGGGCCATGTGACGGCCGGAGGCTACGACCCTGTGACGGGGATCACGTCCGATCGGGTGATGTCGATGCGCCGAGCGGCCGCCGGCATGCGCCGAGCGGCCGTCAGACGTCCGCGAGGTGCGAGGTGTCGTTGACCGAGCGGACCGCGACGCCGCCGTCCGGGTACAGGTCCAGCACCGAGATGCCGGCCGTGTCCAGGTAGAGCCGGTGCAGGAACGCGTCGCCGGCGGCGAGCGCGTCGCGCAGCACCAGCTTGATCGGCGAGACGTGGGAGACCACCACGACCGTCTCCCCCGGGTACGCCGACCGCAGCCGGTCGACCGCCCGCCCGGTCCGCTCGGCGACTGTCACGAACGACTCGCCCCGCGGCGGCGCGACCCGGGTGGAGGCGAGCCAGGCGTCCAGCTCGGCCGCCCAGCCCTCGCGTACCTCGGCGAACGTGTGCCCCTCCCAGACGCCGAAGTCGCACTCGATCAGGTCGTCGTCGGTGCGTACCGGCGGGTTGCCGACCTGCGCGGCGACCGCCTCGGCGGTGGCCGTACACCTCGACAGCGGGGAACTGACCACTGCGGCGACGGACGGCGCCAGCGCGGCCACCCGGGCGGCGGTGGCCCGGGCCTGGGCCCGGCCGCGCTCGGTGAGCGGCACGTCGCCCCGGCCGGAGTAGCGCTTCTGCACGGTGCGCTCGGTCTCGCCGTGCCGCACCAGGATCAGCCGGGTGGCCTCCTCGGTCGGGCGCGGCTCCCAGGAGGCGGGCGTGGTGGCCGGGTCGGTGCCGGTGGCGCGCACGACAGTCGCCTCCCGCGCCTCGGCCGCCGCCGCTGCCGGTGCGGCGCCGGACGCGGCGGCGTCCATCGCCGCGTTGGCGAGCGCGTCGGCGTGCCGGTTGCGCTCCCGGGGCACCCAGGTGAACCGTACGGCGGCGAACCGGCTGACCAGCCCGGCCGCCTGGGCGGCGAGCGGACGCAGCCCGGGGTGCTTGATCTGCCAGCGGCCGCACATCTGCTCGACCACCAGCTTGGAGTCCATCCGCGCCTCGACCTCGGCCGCGCCCAGCTCGGCGGCGGCCTCCAGCCCGGCGATCAGGCCCCGGTACTCGGCCACGTTGTTCGTCGCCGTACCGATCGACTCGGACCGTTCGGCCAGCACCTCACCGGTCTCCGGGTCGCGGACCACGGCGCCGTAGCCGGCCGGGCCGGGATTGCCCCGGGAGCCGCCGTCGGCCTCGATCACCACCGCGCGCACCGCCACGACGGCTACAGCCCCGACTCGTTGGTCCGGACCATGATCCGCCGGCACTCCTCGCAGCGGACCACGTCGTCCGGGTCGGCCTTGCGGATGCGGGCCAGGTCGGCGCCGGACATCTCCAGCCGGCAGCCGCCGCAGCGGCCACCGGTGAGCAGCGCGGCGCCCATGCCGGTGTCCTCGCGGATCTTGTCGTAGAGGCCGATCAGGTCCGCCGGGAGGTCACCGGCGAGCGGCTGGCGGGCGGTGCGCTTGAACTCCTCCTCCTTGCTGATCTCGGCGAGGGTCTCGTCGCGGCGCTGCTCGGTCGCGGCGCGGCGCTCACGGGCCTCGGCGAGCCGGCTCTCGATGCCGTCGAGCACGCCCTGCGCGGTCTCCCGCTGCTCCATCAGCTCCAGCTCGGCGTCCTCCAGGTCGCTCTGCCGGCGGTTCAGCGAGACCAGCTCGTGCTGGATCGCCTCCAGCTCGCGGGCCGGGCCGCTGCCCGAGGCCAGCCGGGCCTCGTCCTTGCTCTTGCGCGCCCGCACCTGGTCGACGTCCTTCTCGATCCGGGCGATGTCCCGGTCCAGGTCGTCGACTGCCACCTGGGCGCGGACCCGCTCGTCCTCCAGCGCGGACAGCTCACGCGCGAGGGCCTCCAGCTCGGCGCGCTCCGGCAGGGTGCGGCGGCGGTGCGCGAGCTGGGCCAGCGCGGTGTCGATCGCCTGGAGGTCGAGCAGGCGGCGCTGCACCTTCGGGTCAGCCTTCACGTCGGGGCTCCTTGTCGTCCGGCCGGGGCGCGGCGGCGTGCACGGTCCACGGGTCGGTGTCCAGGTCGGACACCACGGTCTCGACGTCCAGCTCGGCGGCCAGGTAGGCGGCCAGGTCGTCCAGCCAGGGTCGCTCCGTCGCCCAGTGGGCGGCGTCCAGCAGCGCCGGGCCACCGGCGGCGAGGTGTTCCCCGGCCGGGTGGTGGCGCAGGTCCGCGGTGAGGAACGCGTCCACCCCGGCCGCGGTCGCCTCGGCGAGGAAGCCGTCCCCCGAGCCGCCGCTGACGGCGAGGGTACGAACCATACGCCCGGGATCCCCGGCGGCGCGAACTCCCCAGGCGGTGACCGGGAGCACGGCGGCGGCCAGCCGGGTCAGCTCGGCGAGCGTCATCGGGGTGGGCAGCTCGCCGATGCGGCCGATGCCCCGGCCGGGCCCGGCGGCGGGCGAGCCGGGGCGGGGCGGGTGCAGCGGACGCAGCCCGGTGAGCCCGAACCGGGCGGCGAGCGCGTCGGAGACCCCCGGGTCGGCCACGTCGGCGTTGGTGTGCGCCACGTGCAGCGCGACGTCCGCCTTGATCAACCGGTGCACGATCCGGCCCTTGTACGTAGTGGCGGCCACCGAGGAGACGCCACGCAGCAGCAGCGGATGGTGCGCGACGATCATGTCCGCGCCGGCGTCGAGTGCCTCGTCCACGGTCTCCGGGACCACGTCCACCACGCAGGCGACCCGGCGTACCGGGTGGTCGGGCTCGCCCAGCACCAGGCCGACCCGGTCCCACTCCTCGGCCCACGCGGGCGGGTAACGGCGGTCCAGGGCGGCCACCACGTCGGCGACGGTGTGCGGCGATCCGGTTGTGCTCACGGGCGGCCAGCTTACCGGCGTCCGGGCCGGTACACGCCGACCGTCGCCGGGCGCGGCCCCCGGCGTCTGCCGGGGGCCGCGCCCACCGCGCCTCTCAGCCGACCGGGGCGACCGGCCGGTCCGCGCCGCGCAGGGCGGCCAGGCCGGCGTCCCAGGGGAAGGCGTCCGCGCGCCGGTCCCCCGTGCCGGGCGGGTGCAGGCGTACGACGTGGTCGCCGAAGACCATCCGGACGCCCCACTGCACGAGCCGGTCCAGGCTGGCCCGGAACGCCGGGTGCGCGGCCATCGCCTCGTTCGTGTATGGGACGGCAGCGATCGGCACCCCCATACCCTGCGCCTCGATCAGCAGGCCCAGCGCCAGGGTGTCCGTGATGCCGACCGCCCACTTGTTGATCGTGTTGACGGTGGCCGGGCACACCAGCATGGCGTCGGCCGGGGGCAGCACGTCCGGGTCACCCGGGTTCTTGTAGTGCGTACGGACCGGGTGGCCGGTCTGCCGGGCCAGCTCCGTCCGGTCGACGAACTTCGCGCCGTCCGGCGTGGTGACCACGCAGACCGTCCATCCCTCCCGCTGGGCGAGGTCGACCAGCCGGCCGACGTGACGGGCCAGCGGCGAACCGCAGGCGATGACGTAGAGCACCCGCCGGTGCCCGTTGGCGGTCTTCGGACCGCTCATACTCCGACTCCCATGTGTTCAGCCAACTCCGCGATCGGCGGAGGCGGCGCACCACGTGTGCGACGGAGAATCTCGGACATCAATTCGTGCGCTATCGGCCGGCACCGGATCTCGGAGGGCGCGAGCCGGTCACCGCGCAGCAGCATGTCCCCGGCGTTGGCGACGTCACCGATCTGGGAGTAGCCGCGGGCCAGGTCGAGCAGGTGGTGCGCGCGCCGCTCCGGCAGCAGCGCGTTGAACGCCGGCTCGGACAGCCGCATGTGGGTCTCCACCGCCCGGCCGCCGTCGCCCAGCTCGACCGCCGCCGCCGCGCGGTGCAGCTCCAGGTTGGTCGGGCCGAAGGAGGTCCAGTAGTGGTTGTGGTCGCCGCCGAGCATGGTGGCCGCCTCACCCGCGCCGGCGAGCAGGTCGTCCACTGTCGCCGAGTCACCGATCCGGGCGGCGGCCATCGCGCCCTGGAGCAGCAGCATGCCGTACACCGAGAGCCGTTCCGGCCGGACGTCGTTGTCGCCGCCGGGCGCGAGCCGCCCCGCGATGCGGACGTTCAGCTCCAGCGCCGGGCGGGGGCGGCCCATCGCGACGAGCGCGTTGCAGACCCGCGTGGTGGCGATGCCGGCCAGCAGCGGGTCGTCGGCCCGCTGGGCCACCGCCATCGACCGGTCGGCGGCGAGCCAGGCGAGGTCGCACTCGCCGAGCTTGCGCAGCACCGAGGAGGCGATCTGGTAGACCTGCCCGAGCAGGTGGGCGGCCTCGCGTACCTGGTCGCCGGCGGCGTAGCCGGCGTCCGCCGCCTGGGCGTCGCGCAGCAGCTTGGGCAGCGCGCGGGTGAGCATGCCGTAGCGGCCGTACTGGTAGGTGAGCCAGGCGTGGTTCACGGCCTTGCGCATGTCGGCCAGCGGCGGGGGGTAGGGCGCCGCGTCGAAGTAGGCGCTCATCGAGTCGTACCGCTCCAGGGCGGTGCGGATCTCCTCCACCTCGACCTGGTCGATGCAGTTGAGCGCGTCGGTACGCCGTTCCGGGTCCTTGCCGTGCAGCAACTGCACGTCGATCTGGAGGATGTCGGCGATCTCGTAGAGCACGGAGAACTTGTCCAGCCGGCGGACGCCGCGCTCCACCTTGTCCACCCAGCTCTTGGACTTGCCGAGCCGGTCGGCGAAGACCTGCTGGGACATCTTGCGGCGGCTCCGCCAGTACGCCACCCGCCGGCCTATGGGCAGTTCGTCCATTCCCGTTCCCTCCCCCTCACGGCGCCGGCCGGTCCCCCCACGTCCCTCAGGCTCGCGCCGATCGCACAGGTTGTGCGTCCACCGTCCAGCCAGTTCTCGTAGTTTTCGTGCAAGTTGCACCGACCGTTAGTCACCTCAACGAGCGTGGGTTACGGCAGTGACGGCTTTCGACGTGTGGCTTGTGGACGGTTCGGCGGGACCAGAGGGGACGACAGACATGTGGAGGAACGTCCGACCGCGCGTCGCTCACCTCTCGCCGCTGGAACGGGTCCGGCTGCGCCGCGTCGCGGTGCGGTACGCGCTGCACGGCTGGCCGGTCACCCCCGGCGCCTGCCTGGCGAACAGCCGCTTCGTCTGCGGGCGGGCCGGCTGTCCCACAGTGGGCTGCCACCCGGCACTGGAGGACTGGGAACACGCCGCCAGCGCCGACCCGGCCCGGGTGGCCACCTGGTGGCGCAGCCGCCCGCACGGCATCCTGCTGCCCACCGGCCGCGCCTTCGACGTCCTGGAGGTCGCCGCCCACCTGGGCCGGCAGGTCCTGGAAGCGGTCGCCACCCACCCCGCCGGCTTCGGCGTACGCGGCCCTGCGCTGGTCACCCCGACCGGCCGCTGGATGTTCCTGGTACGCCCCGGCGACCCGCTGCGGCCCGAGCTGGAGCACTGCTTCCACATGGTACGCCACGGACCCGGCTCGTGGATCCCCGCGCCACCGACCCGGCTGCCCGAGGGGACGGTGCGCTGGGTGGTCGCGCCCGAGCAGGCCCGGTGGCAGCTACCCGACTCGTACCTGGTGCAGAACGCGCTGATCGCCGCGTTACGGGCGGCCGGGGTGACGCTCGGCGCCGACCTGTTCCCCGGTCATCTCCCGCTGCCCCGCCGCGGCCGCTGACCTCCCAGCACCCGGCCGGTGCTTCCGCAACGCGTGCTCCGACGCCGAGCGTTCTCCCTGGTCACAGCGGGTCCGGTGACCCGGACGGGTGGCCGACAGCGACCTCCCCGGCACCGGGCTCGTTGTTCCTGGCGAGGGCGCGTCCGCGCCAGAGCGGGGGTTGACCATGTCCAGGGACGACGCTGCCCGCCACACCGGCGGTACCGAGCCGGCGCGGCCCCGCCGCCGCCTGCACCCGTGGGCCTTCACCCGACCGCTGGGCGTGCGCCCCGGCCGTCCTCGCCCCACCGGCTCCCGCCCCGCCATCCTCCACCGCCCCCTCCGCTGACCCCGCCTGCACCCTTCCCTCCCCCCTCTCCCTTCCTCCCCCACCAGCCCACCGCCGGTTGATCAAGGAGTTTGCGTCCGCCCAGCACGTTCTGGAGGAACAAACTCCTTGATCACCGCACCAAGGGCAGGCGGAGGGAAGGGCAGCACGCAAACGCACCGTCGATCATGAAGTTGGCGGTGCGACACGCCGGGAGGCGGTGCCGCCAACTTCATGATCGACCGCGCAAGGGGAGGCGGCGGTCAGGGCAGGGTGGGGAGGGTTCGGGAGTGGTGTTGGTGGGCGTCGTCCGTGACCACGGCGTGCTGCCACGGGGACGGTAGGCGGTCCAGCCAGGCCAGGCCCGATGCGCCCATCGCCACCGCCGCTGTCGCATACGCGTCGGCCACGCCCAGGTCCGCACCCACCACAGTCACCGAGCGCAAACCCGTCGCCGGTACGCCCCGGCGCGGGTCCAGCACGTGGTGGCCGCGCTCGTACACGCCGGAGGTGGCGACCGCCATGTCGGTGCCGGTCAGCACCAGACAGGTCGCCCCCGCGTCCCAGGGATGCCGCACCCCGATCCGCCACGGCTCACCGGCCGCGTCGTGGCCGCGTACGCGCACGTCGCCGCCCGCGTTCACGCAGTGGTTCGGCGCGCCCGCGGCCACCAGCCGGTCCGAGGCGACCTGCGCCGCCCAGCCCTTCACGTAGCCGGACGGGTCGAGGCGACCGGTCGCGTACGCGTCGAAGAACCCGTCGGTGGCGGTCCACAGGTCGGCGCAGGCGGCCAGCACGGCCCGCAGGTCGGCGGAGGCGTCGGCGACCCGCAGCTCGCCCCGGTCGATCCGGCACACCTCGCTGTCGTCGCGGTACGTGCTGAACCGCGCGTCCACCTCGCGCAGCCAGCCGAACGTGTCCTCGGCCAGCTCGTGCAGGGTCTCCGGGGGCAGGTCGTCGGCCAGGTCGAGGCTGATCGCCGTACCCATGATGTGTTCGACCCGGCGAAGGCCGCGCCGGGCGGACGGACCGGGACCGACGGCACCGGCATGAGCCGGCACGGTCACGCCTTGTCCAGCGCGGCCTGCAACGACTGCTTGTACGCGGTGCTGGTGTAGGTGGCTCCGGACACGGTGCTCAGGTTGGCGCTCTGCCGGGCCACCACCTCGCCGGAGGTGCCGCTGTAGCGGGCCTGCACGTCGTCGCTGCGCTGCCCGGACTGCCCGCCCAGCGGCAGCCCGATCGCCGTGGCGTCGACGATCCGGCTTCCACTGAGCGTGATCCGGACCTGGAGCGAGCCGTACTCGTAGGTGACCGACGGCCCGGTCACCGTGCGGGTGGTGGCCTTGGGCGCGCTGGTGGTGGTGCGGGGCGCGGCCGGTGTGGTGCGCGTGCGGGTGCCACCGCGGCTGGCCGCGCTGCGGTCGGCGGACGGCTTCGGGGTCGGCTTCGACGAGGCGCGCGGCGACGGGGTGACGCCGGGCGCGGAGCCGGTGGGCGAGGGCGGCTCGGGCGCGGCGGAGCCGCCCGGGGCGACCGGGGCCAGCGCGGCCGGTACGTCCGCTCCGGCCTGCCCGGCGCCCGGCGCGCCCTTGAGCACCACCAGTGCGGTGGTGCCGGCGGCCAGGCCGGTGATCGCGAGCAGCGCGCGACGCATGGGCGGTGCCTCTCCTACAGCTCGAACGCGGTCAGGTGGATCTGGCGGCGGGGCACGCCTGCCGCACGCAGCGCGGCGACTGCCTCGTCGACCAGACCGCCGGGGCCGCACAGGTAGACGTCGCGGCGGGTCAGGTCGGGCACGAGCCGGCGCAGGCCCTCGGGGTTCATCACCTGGCGGGGGCCGGGGTCGTCGCGGCGGCCGACGACGTACCAGACGGAGGTCTGCCGGGCCTGCGCGAGCCAGTCCAGCTCCTGGTGCAGCAGCACGTCGGCGGGGGTACGCGCCCGGTAGATCAGCGCCGCGCCGGGCGGCAGCTCCTCCAGCATCGCCCGCAGCGGCGCGATGCCGCTGCCCCCGGCGATGAGCAGCGCCCGTTCCCGGGTGCGGTGCGCGGCGGTGAACGTACCGGAGGGGCCCTGCGCCCAGACCCGGGTGCCGGGCGTGAGGTCGCGCAGCTCGGCGGTGTACCCGCCGACGACCTTGACGGTGATCCGCAGCCACCTGTCGTTGGCGGCGGCGGAGACGGAGAACGGGTGCGACTGCCACCAGCAGCCGGGGTTGAGGAAGCGCCAGCGGAAGAACTGGCCGCCGAGCAGGTCGATCTGGTTGAGCCGTTGCCCGGTCAGGTAGACCGAGACGGTGTCCGGGCTCTCCGCCACCACGTCGGCGACGCGCAGCCGGTGCCGCAGGTTGAACACCAGCGGGGCGAGCATCCGGCCCCACACCAGTGCGGCCACGACCAGCAGGTACGCGGCGATCCAGCCGGTACGCACCGGGCCGGGTTCGTAGAGCTGCGCGCCGTTGCTGAACTGGTGCGCGTACCCGAGCAGCAGCGTGAGGTAGCTGGCGGCGTGCAGCAGGTGCCACAGCTCGTACGGCAGGCGGCGGCGCACCGCGCGTACCGCGGTGAACGCGACAGCGACCAGGATGCCCGCGGCGACGAACGCGGAGACCATGTCCTCGTAGTCGGTCAGCAGCGCGCCGACCTCGCCGAGCACCGTCTTGCGTTCCTGGCGGGAGTAGCCGACCACCAGCAGCGACATGTGCGCGAGCACCGCCACCAGCAGCGTCGCGCCGAGGTCCCGGTGCAGCCGGGAGATCCGCTCGCCGCCGAGCGCGCGTTCCAGCACGCCGAGTCGGCTCATCATCAGCACCTGGACCAGCAGCAGGTAGCCGGCGAGCAGCCCGGTGATCCGGCCACCGGCGGTGAGCAGGTCGGCGGTGTCGGCGAGCGATCCGGCCGGGGTGTCCAGCCACCACGGCAGGACCGCGGCGACCAGGCCCAGCCAGAAGAGCGCGGCCAGCGCACGCCGGCCGCCGGGTCCGCGGCGCGGACGACCCGGGGGTACGGGGGCAGCCGGACGGCCGCCGTACGGGGCGGGATGCCCGGTACGGCGGCCGGCAGCGCGGGTGTCCTGGTACGTCACGCGTAGATCTTGACCGGGGTGAACTTCTGCCGGGGGAAGACCTTGTCCACCTGGGCGGTGGTCAGGCCGAAGCGTCCCTGCGCGACCGATCCGTAGACGTTGAACATGTTGTTGTACTCCGGCACGTCGCCGCTGTCCAGCTTGTCCAGTCCGTTCCAGGTGCCGAGCAGCGAACCGGCCAGCTTGCGGCCGGACAGCACGGTGACCACACCGCCGTGCCCGTGGTCGGTGCCGCCGCCGTTCGAGCCGACCCGCCGGCCGAACTCGCTGGACACCATGATGGTCACGTCCGCCGACCGGTCGCCCAGGTCGGTGAAGAACGCGGCCATCGCGTTCGCCAGTTCGTTGAGCCGCCGCCAGAGCTGGCCGCCCTCGCGGGTGCCCTGGTTCTCGTGGGTGTCGTAGCCGCCCATGCCGACCGTCGCCACCCGCACGTTCGCGCCGCCCTTGATGAGCTGGGCGAGCTGCTTGAACGCGTTCCCGACGCCCTGGTACTCGACGCCCTCGGCGGCGGCGTACGGCTTGGCGGCGAGCTTCTGGGCGGTGGCGAGCGCGCCCATGCCCTCGATGACCGCCTCCTCGACCGGGTGGTTGATGCCGGTGAACAGGCCGCGGATCGCCTTCTCGGTGGCCGCCCGGAACTTGTCGTCGCCGTTGAGCCGCAGGTCGCCGACGCTGTTGAGGGAGATCGCGCCGTTCACGCCGACGAGCGAGCGGGGCAGCGTGCTGCCGATGCCGACGCTGCGGAACGCGGTGCCCTTGCCGAGCGAGTCGACCAGGCTGTCCAGCCAGCCCCGGCCGCCGGTCTCGCCGGGCAGGCCGCCCAGGTTGCACGCGTCGGCGGCCTGGAAGTGGCTGCGGGACAGCCGCGGGTCCGACACGGCCGGCACGAAGCCGAGCTGCCCGGCCTTGAGCCACTTCTCCAGCGGCGCGAACGCGCTGGTCAGCTTGAAGCCGCGGGCCAGCGCCAGCGAGTCGTCACCGAGCAGCAGGTCGGGGCGCGCCTTGGCGAGCACCGGGTCGTCGGCGGGTGCGACCAGGCTCAGCCCGTCCAGCCCGCCGTAGAGGAAGACGTGGATCAGCGTGCCGGTCTTGGTCGCGGCGAACGACGCCGAGGTGGTGACGAACTGCGCCGTCGCGAGCGCGGTCGCGGTCGCGGCGGCGCCGGCGACGAAGGTACGCCGGGTGACGCCCCGGCCGTCCTGCTGCGCCTCCTCGATCTCCTCCAGCCGGCGGTACCGGTCGGTCTCGGCCGCGTTCTCGGCCGCGACGATGTCCGCCTCCGCGCGCAGCAGCGCCTCGGCCGGGTTGTCGGCCAGCCGCCGCAGGTCGGGGCACTCGGGGTGCAGGGGGTACGGGTTCACGGTCATCTCCATCGAATGCCTCACCGGAGGTGGTGCTGGGGGGACGCGAGGATCGTCCGCGCGACAGCGGCGATGGCCCCGTTGAAGGTGGCGTCGACCTTGGCGCTCTCGGCCACACCGGCCACGGCGAGCACGAGCTTCTTCTCCTTGGCGCTGAGCTTCTGCTGCACCAGCCGCTGAGCCAGCGCGTCCACGTACGCCCCGGCGGTGGCCGGCGGCTTCGCGACCAGCTTCTCCGGCTTGACGAAAGTGAACTGCTTGCGCCAGCCGCCGATCAGGTCACCGGCCTCGTTCCAGCCGTCGATCATCGTCCCGGCCGAGGTCCAGGCCAGGTAGACGTCGGCGTAGCCGTCCGGGGTGGGCTTGCCCATCGGGTACTGGCCGAGTTCGCGCATCTTGTCCTGGATCTGCCGCAGGCCCTGGGCGAACGGGGTGCGCCGGTTGTCGCCGGTGAAGCCGGGGGCCGCGTCCGGCGAGACACCGAGCACCCGGTACGTGGCGACCAGGTACTCCATCGGGCGGCGTACCTTCTGGCCGATCGCCGCCCAGAACTCCGAGGAGCTGAACAGCGTCGCCAGCACCGGCCGGATCTGTCCCTTGTTCGTGGTGTACGCCTTCGCGAGCCGGTCCACCACGGACTTCGGCGGGGTGTCGGAGACGAACCGGGTGGCGAGGTTCTGTGCCACGTACCGGGCGGTCGACGGGTGCATCGCGATGTAGCGGATGTACGAGTCGATGACCTTGTCGGCGGCCACCGGGTCGTCGGAGTTGTTGGCGTGGCTGAACCCGAGGATCTTCACCTTGCCGAGGTAGTGCCGCTCGGCGAAGAACTTGTACTTGCCGTCGGCGACACCCCGTCCGGTCTGGAGCAGCGCAGCCTGGCGGACGTCCTTCTCGGTGTAGCCGCCGTCAACGCCGACCGAGTACAGCTCCAGGTTCTCCCGGGCCAGGTTCTCGTTGACCGCGTCCTTACGCGAGTCGACCTGGTTCAGGTAGAGCAGCAGCGCCGGGTGCTTGTTCGCGGCGACGAGCATCTCCGGGTAGCTGCCCAGCGCGTGCTTGCGGATGACGTCCCGGTCGAACGCGTTGCGGTAGTTCTCCCCGCCGTCGAAGTCGGCGGCGACGTGCAGGAAGTCGTTCCAGAAGTCGACCATCACCTCGAACAGCTGCCGGTCCGACCAGATCTGCCGGGCGATGGTGGCGTCCACCGTCTCGCGGGCCGGGTCGACGCCCTTCTCGTTGAGCTGCTCGCGCTGGTCGCGCAGCTGCGTCGGGCTGAGCTTGAGCGACTGCAGCTCGGCCAGCTTCAGCTCGGCCTTCGTCGGGGCGATCTTCTCCGGTTCGAGCTGCTGGCGCAGCCAGTCGTCGATGCCGAGCCGCTTGATGTCGGCCATCACCTTCGGGGTGGCGGCGAACGTGGTGCGGGTGGCGAGGTGCCGGATCGGGTCCTTGGCGAGGACCGTCTTCACAGTCACCTTGGTCGCCTCGGCGGCGGCGGCCGGGCTGCCGTAGAGCCGGCCACCGGACGGCGCGTTGCGCTTGAGCGCCTCGCCGGCCCGGGAGCCCATGTAGCTCTCGTTCTGCTCGGTGTAGGTCCGTACCGTGCTGGGCTGCTGGCCGCTGGGCCGGGCCGCGTTGCCGTCGGTGGTCACCGTACCGGTGGCGTCACCGGCCGGCGCGTCACTGAACAGGCCGCGCACCTGCGGGGACATGGCCAGGGCGGCGCCACCGGCGACCACCACGGCACCGCCGAGGGTGGCCAGCGCCCGGCGCCGGCCCCGCTTCGGGGCCTCGTCGCCGTCGTCGTCCAGGTCGGGCAGTCCACCGCCGGGCGGCGGGCCGTACCCGCCGCTGGGCTGGCCGTAGCCGCCGGACTGGGGGTAGCCGGCGGGGGCCGGCGCGGCGGGGGCGAAGCCGTTCGGCCCGACCCACTGCGGGCCCTGGGCGGGGTGGGCGCCGGGGTGCGGCGCGTGCGGGTCGCGGTACCCGTCCGGATGGGGGTGCTGGTATCCGTCCCAGCCGCGGTCGTCCCGGGGTCGACGCGGTGGCACGTTCAGGTCGGCCATGTACCTATCCCGTTTTCTTCGAGCGCCGGCACGCCTGCCACCCGATGGGGGTCGGGGTGGCGCAGGGGCGGCGACGGTTGCCGGAGAAGTTGCCTACGGGAAAGTAGCCATGCCGTCCCGGCCGCTCAAGGCGCGCCGAACGCGCTCGTGAGCGCACTTAAGACGGTGCTCAGGCCCGCCGCGGAGGGCCCGCCGCGGCGGCGGGGGCGCGGCGGCGTCCGGAGCAGGGCCGACCCGGACGCGCACCGCCCGGATGCGAGGTTTCGCACAGCGGCGACGCCGCCGGGGGCGTTCATTGCCTCACCGAAAATTAAGGTACGGATAAGCCTGCGCTGAGAACCTCGTTCCGCCTGTCCGGTCCGCCGAAACAGCAGCAGCGGCGGCGCGTGACCGGCCTCCGATCCGGGTATGCCGCCGAACCGCTGAAGCCGTGAGGGGAAGGGCACCGCCATGCTCAGCCAAGAGGATCAGCGCAGGTTCGAACAGATCACCCGTCATCTGCGGGAGAGTGATCCACGCTTCTTCGCCCGGTTGGACAACCGGATCAAGGGCCGCCGGGGCCGGTACATGATGCTGTTGACGATCGTGCTGTGGGCGTCGCTGCCGGCGATGACAGTGCTCGTCGGACGGCTCGCCGGGGCGATCTGCGCGGTGGTGCTCGTCGCCAACGCCGCAGTGATGTGGCGCTTCCGCCGCCGCCTCCTTTAGGTGCAAGGAAGGGCCCCTTATTAACGCTTCTGGTAGAGGAAGGGCCCCTTATTAACGCTCGCCTGCGGCCTCGCCGCGACCGAACTCCCTGGGGGACGCGGCCTCGCCGCGACCGAACTCCCGGTACGCCCGGCGCAGCCGCTCGGCCAGGCCCGGCCCACCGATCATGGCGCCGGGTGAACCGAGCTGGCGCAACAGCAACTCCGAGCCGGTGGCGAGCGTGGGCGGCCGGTCCGGCAGCGGCACCGGCGACAGCCAGAACCGGTCCGGTTCGGCGTCCGCCTCGACCGGCGGCAACCCGGCCAGGGCCCGCGCCGCGCCGACCACCGGCACACCGGTCGTCCCGGGCGGCTCCGGCCCGGCGCCCGACTCCGGCCCGGCACCCGGGCCCGGCTCCGCGCCCGCACCGCCGTTTCCGTCCGCGCCACCGGCTCCGCCCGCGCCACCGGCTCCGCCCGCGCCACCGGCTCCGCCCGCGCCACCGGCTCCGCTCGCACCACCGGCCCCGCTCGCACCACCGGCCCCGCTCGCACCACCGGCCCCGCTCGCACCACCGGCTCCGCCGGCACCACCGGTTCCACCTGAGCTGCCGGCGTCGGCGCCGCGCAGCGTACGCAGCCGGTCCAGCAGTTCGGCTCGGGACCGGCCGCGCCAGTGCAGCAGGTGGAACGGGTCGGCGTCGAACGCCTCGGCGAGCAGGTAGAACGTCGCCGCCAGATGTTTGCACGGCACCGCGAAATCAGGGCAGCCGCAGCGCTGGTCCAGCTCGCCGACAGCGGCCGGGAACAGCGGCGCGCCCGCCTCGGCGAACAGCTCCTCCAGTTCGGCCGGCAGGTCACCGGCGAGCAGCCGGGCGCTGAAGAACGCCTGCCCGGCCAGTTCGGCCTCGATCCGCCGCCATGTCTCCTCCGGGTACGCGGCCAGCCCGATCCGCACCGGGTAGGGCCGCGGCCGGGATCCCTGCACCTCGGCGGTGACAGTCCCCGGCGACACGTCCAGCCGGAGCACCTGCCCCCGCCGCGCGTACGCCCGCCCACGGGTGAGCCGGGAGCCGAGCGCGAACGACTCCAGCACCTCGACGAACCGCCGGGACCACCAGGACTGCCCGATCGCGCCCCGGGTGCTGCGCGCCCGCAGGCCACCCTCGACCCGCACCGGCGGGCCGTAGTCGTCAAACCCGGGGCTCACTCGACCACCGCCCCGGACTCCAGCCGGAACAGGTCGCGCAGCGTGTCCGTGGACAGCTCGGTGACCCACTGCTCGCCGCTGCCCACCACCGACCGGGCCAGGCTGCGCTTGTCGGCGATCATCGCGGCCACCTTCTCCTCGACCGTGCCGGCGCAGACGAACTTGCGTACCTGCACGCGGCGGCGCTGTCCGATCCGGAACGCCCGGTCGGTGGCCTGGTCCTCGACTGCGGGGTTCCACCACCGGTCCACGTGCACCACGTGGTTGGCGGCGGTCAGAGTGAGCCCGGTGCCGCCGGCCTTGAGCGACAGGACGAACAGCGGCGGACCCTGTGGCGTCTGGAACCGGGTCACCATGGCGTCCCGTTCGGCCTTGCCGACGCCGCCGTGCAACAGCAGCACCTCCCGGCCGGTACGCGCCGACAGGTGCCCACGCAGCATGCCGCCGAACTCGGCGTACTGGGTGAACAGCAGCGCCTTCTCCTCCGCCGCGAGTACCTCGTCGACGATCTCGTCGAGGCGTTCCAGCTTGCCGGACCGGCCGTCCAGCGCGGAGCCGTCGTGCAGCAGCTGGGCGGGATGGTTGCAGACCTGCTTGAGCCGGGTCATGGTGGCGAGCACCAGTCCGCGCCGCTCGATCCCGTCGCTGGACTCGATCTTCGCCATCATGTCGTCGACCACTGCGCGGTAGAGCGCGGCCTGCTCGGCGGTGAGGTTGCAGACCACCTCCATCTCCAGCTTCTCCGGCAGGTCGGTGATGATCGACGGGTCGGTCTTGAGGCGGCGCAGCACGAACGGGCCGGTGATCCGGCGCAGCCGCTCGGCCACCTCGGCGTCGCCGTGCCGCTCGATCGGTTCGGCGAAGCGCTTGCGGAACGTCGCGGCCGGCCCGAGCAGCCCCGGATTCGCGAACTGCATGATCGACCAGAGGTCGGCGAGCCGGTTCTCCACAGGCGTACCGGTGACCGCGACCCGGTGCCGCGCGGGCAGCGACCGGACCGCCTCGGCCTGGCGGGTCGCGGCGTTCTTGATCGCCTGCGCCTCGTCCACCACCACCCGGTGCCAGTCGACGCCAGCCAGCTCGAACGCGTCCCGGGCGGCCACCGAGTACGTGGTGAGCACCAGGTCCGCCTCGCCCACTGCGGCGGCGAAGCCCTCGCCGCGGGTGCGCTCGGCGCCGTGGTGCACGTGCACGCGCAGCCCTGGCGCGAACTTCGCGGCCTCCCGCTGCCAGTTGCCGACGAGCGACATCGGACAGACCAGCAGTGTGGGCCCGGCCTCCGGCGGGTCACCGGCGAGCAGCGCGAGCAGCTGCACGGTCTTGCCCAGACCCATGTCGTCGGCGAGGATCCCGCCGAGTCCGAGCGACTGGAGGAACGCCAGCCAGGCCAGCCCGCGCCGCTGGTACGGCCGCAGCGTCCCGCTGAAGCCCGGCGGCGGGTCGGCCGGGGTGAGCCGCCGTTCCGCCTCACCTGCCAGCAGTTCGCCGAGTGCGCCGTCGGCGACCACGTCCAGCACCGGCAGCTCACCGGCCCGGTCGTCACCGGACAGTCCCATCCGCAGCAGGTCGGCCACTGTCAGCTCACCGGAGGAGCGCAGCAGCTTCAGCCCGGCCTCCAGCCGCTGCGGGTCCAGCTCGACCCACCGGCCGCGCAGCCGGACCAGCGGCGACTTCAGGTCGGCCAGCGACGCCAGTTCCTCGGCGGTCAGCGGCTCGTCGCCGAGCGCCAGCTCCCAGCGGTAGTCGACGAGCGCGTCCAGCCCCAGCTTCCCGGCGGTGGTGGCGACAGCGCCCGGGGCGGTACGGCTGCGTGCCCGCAACCGCGCCCCCAGCCGCGACGAGGACCGCCGCCACCACGAGGGCAGCAGCACCCCGAACCCGGCCGCGTGCAGCACCGGCGCGCCCTCGCGCAGGAACCGGTGCGCGCCCTCGGCGTCCAGCTCCATGCCCTCGGGCGCAGCGGTACGCAGCGCGGCGTCCACCTCGGGCCACAGCCGGCTGGCCCGGCCCAGCTCGGCGAGAAGCGTCTCCTGCGGTTCCACGCCCCGGGCGGCGAGCGCCGGCGCGGGCCGCTGCCAGATGTGTGCGGCGTCCACCACGAGCCCCGGCTCGTCGGCCGGGTGCAGGCCGAACTCGACCCGCCAGGCGGCGTCCTCGACCAGTTCGGCGACCGGGTCGACGGCCGGCTCGACGAGGCGGAACGTGGCCCGTACCGCGCCGCCCGCGGCGTCGCGCTGCCAGGCGTCCAGCTCGTCGCGCAGCGTCGCCAGCGCGTCCGGCTCGGCCGGGAAGGAGCGCTCCGGGCCGGTCAGCGCGGCCAGCCAGCGCGGCACCGCGCCGACCGGGCGCATCCCCCGGTGCAGCCGGGTGTCGGCCAGCGCCACCCGGGCGGCGGCGTCGACCAGCGCGTCCAGCGCCTCCGCGACCAGCTCACCGGCCCCGATGTCGTCGGCCCGCCCGCCCCACGCGTCCTCCACCGGACCGCCCGCCCCGACCGGTGCCGCCGCGACGGCCACCGGCGCACCCCAGGGCTCGGGCCGCCATTCCCGGGCGGCGCGAGCCGCCGGTGGCAACGCCATCGCCAGGTCACGCGCCCAAGTCGCGTCGGTGCCGGTGAGCAGCGGCCGCCAGAGCGCCCACCCGGTCGCCACGTCGTCCGCCCCCACGGCACGCAACCGCCGCCCGGACCCCGCGACGCCCGAGGCCGCCGGCACCCGCACCGCCGAGGTCCGCCGGCCGGTCGCGGCCGGTCCACCGTCGGGAACACCACCGGGGTACGCCTCCAGCACGCCCGGCAGCAGCCGCCCGCGTACGACCAGGTCGGCGGCGAAGTCGGCCAGCTCGCACAGGTGCCGCAGGCTCGCCCCGACCGGGCCCGGCATCGGCGCGCGCAGCAACGCGTACGCGTCGTCCGGGGCGTACCCCAGGGCGGGAGCCCGCCATCCGGCGCGGGTGACCGGGCCGCGGACCGGTTCCCCGACGGTGGCCCGGACCAGTTCCGGCGAGTCCAGCGGCGAGCCGGCCCGGGTCGGCAGGTCCAGCAGGACGGAGATCGGCTCGCCCGGCATGCCGTCGAGCGCGGCGGCGAGCGCGGCGTGGCCGGCGGCGAACGGGTGCGGGCGCTCGCGCGGGACGCGGCCGGGACGGCGGGGCGCGCGGGCCGGAAGCGTGCTGTCCTCGGCCCACAGGGCGAGCCCGGCGCCGGGCAGCCACAACCCGTGGATGACCAGCACTGTTCCCCCTCGACGACGTCCCCGGGGCCGGAAGACGGCGCCCGGGGAGCCAGGATAGGCCGCCGGACGCCGCTATCGTCGGCGCCATGGTCGACCTTCTCGTGATCGGCGGGCTCGGCGTGGACATCCGCGCCCGGGTGCCCGCCCTGCCGCCGCCCGTCGCCGACTCGCTGCTGGTGCCGCCGATCGACCTGCGGATCGGCAACACCGGCGCCGGGGTCGCGCTGGCCGCGCACGCGCTCGGCCTGCGGGTGGCGCTCGTCGACGTGCTGGGCGCCGACCCGGCCGGCGACGTGGTGCGGGCGGCGCTGGCGCGTACCTCGATCCGGACCATGCTCGCCGACGCGCCGGCCGGCACCCGCCGGTCGGTGAACCTGGTCGACCCGGCGGGGCGGCGGATGTCGCTGCACGACCCGCGTCCCTGGTCGGGGCCGGCGCCGTTCGGCGAGGCGGAGCTTGCCGCGCTCGTCGCCGAGGCCACCCACATCCACCTGTCGATCATGGATTGGGCACGGGACTCGCTGGCGGTGCTGCGCGCCGCCACGTCGATCTCCACCGACCTGCACGACTGGGACGGCGAGAACGACTACCACCGCCCGTTCGCCCGGATCGCGGACCTGGTCTTCGTCAGCGACACGCGGCTCGGCGAGCGGGCCGCGAAGGAGGCGGCCGAGCTGGCGCCGCGCACGGTGCTGGTCACCGGCGGGGCGGCCGGCGCGACGCTGCACACCCCCGGCGTGCCGCCGACGCACGTGCCCGCCGCCACCCCGCCAGGGCCGGTGGTGGACACCAACGGCGCCGGGGACGCCTTCGCGGCCGGGGTGATCGCCGCCCGGCTGCGCGGCGCGGGCATCCTCGACGCGGCCCGGTACGCCGCCCGGGTGGCGGCTGCCGCGTGCACGTACGACGGGATGGAGTACCCGGACGGGCTGCTGCCCCGCGAGTGACCCGTCAGATCGAGCCGGTCTCGCCGTCGGTCAGCTCGCGCAGGATGTCGGCGTGCCCGGCGTGCCGGGCGGTCTCCTCGATCAGGTGCACCAGCACCCAGCGCAGCGACACCTCGCCGAGCTGCGGGTGCGGCACCACGTGGTCGAGGTCGAACCGCTCGGCGACCCGGCGGGACCGCTCGCAGGCCGCCTCGTACGCGGCGGCGAGTGTCTCGACCGTCTCGCCGGCGCCCAGCGTGAAGCTGGCGTCGGCGTCGGCCTGGGAGGTGACGTAGACGTCGCCCGGCTCGGGGGCGAACAGGCAGCGGAACCAGTTCCCCTCGACCAGGGTCAGGTGCTTGAGCAGCCCGGCCAGTGTGGTCAGCGAGGGCACCAGGCGCCGGGCGGCGTCGGCGTCGGTCAGGCCGCGCGCCTTGCGCAGCACGTTGGCACGGTGGAAGTCGAGGAACGCGTCGAGGATCGCCCGTTCGTCGCCCGTGCGGGCGAGGACCGGACCGAGTGCCGGATCGATCGTCGGGTGCGCCATCCCCGGACCCTAGTACGCGGTGTGTACGGTCCGCTGCCCCGCGTGATCCCCTGCGCGGGCGGGCCGGCCGGGGCAGGATGGGCGCATGGCTTCCTCGGTGCAGATCCCTCTGGTGGGCGGCGCGGCCGACGGCGAGACCGTCACCGTCGAGCTGGACGTCAACGGCCGTCCGCCGCTGACCCACCACCACCTCGGGTCGAACGGCCTCGCGGAGGCGCAGATCTACGAGCTGGAGTCGGACGACCAGCCGGGCCGGGAGTGGGTCTACGCCTGGCGCGGCCCGGCGGTCTGACGGCCCGGCTCACACCGCCGGCGTCAGCGTGCGGGCCCGGATGCTGTCCAGCACGCTGCGGGTCACCTGCGAGGTGCCGCGCGCCTGCTCGCAGACCTCAGCGACCCGGCGCGCGGTCTCGTCGGCCCGGGCCGCCCGTTCGTCCCACAGCCGGTCCACCTCGGCCAGCAACGGGCCCTCCACCTCCCGCTCCACGCCGCGCAGCGCCGGCACACCGAGCCGCTGGGCCAGGTCGAAGACCTTTCCGGCGTACGGCAGCGGCAGGAACGGCGTGCCCATCATGGCCGCGAAGATCAGGAAGTGCAGCCGCATGCCGACCGCGAGGTCGAAGTGGCGCATCAGCCCGAGGATCTGCGCCGGACGGTAGTCGCCGTGCAGGATCCGGCCCCGGTCGGCGGCGGTCATGTGCGACAGCACGCCGTGGGAGTGCCGGATGTCGTCGCGTTCCATCGGCACGAACAGCACGTACGCGTCGATCCGGTGCACCAGGAAGTCACCGATCTGGGCGAGCAGGCGGTGGTAGCCGTCCACGTCGAGCCGTTCGGCCGCCCGGCCCGGTTCGCGCACGCTGAGCCCGACCAGCCGGGAGCCGGCCGGTACGCCCTCCTCGCGCAGCCACTGCTGGGGGAACTCCTCCGGTTCGAGCAGGAACGCCGGGTCGGCGGTGACGGTGATCGGGTTGACCAGGCCGGCCTCCTCCAGCACCATCCGTGACTCCTGGTCGCGGACTGTCACCTCGACGGCCTGCGCCAGCGTCTCGCGCACCATGCCGCTGTCGAGCGTGTCGGTGAGGGGGCCGACCCCGACCGCGTACGTGATCAGCGGTAGCCCGCGCTCCTGGGCGACCCGGACCACCCGCAGGTAGCGCCGGGCCTCCTTGTCGTAGAGGATCCCGCCGCCGCCGAGGATGAGCAGGTCGAGCTGGTTGAGCACCGGGGACGAGTCGACCCGGCTGACGCCCTCCCACGGCACCGCCTCGACCTCGGGGTGGGCCAGCGCGGTGTGCGCCGGGTTGCGGGAGAAGACGATGATCCGGGCGTTGGGCTCGTGGCGGCGCAGATCGTCCAGCAGACCCGTGAGGATCGCCTCGTCGCCGAGGTTGCGACCGCCGTAGGAGCCGAGCACGCCGATGGTCAGTCCGGTGCGTTCCCTCATCCGTTGCTCCTTCCCAGGGGCGTCCGCGCCAGCGTTCCCGCTGGCCGCCCCGGGTTAACGCACGGCGAGGAGGCTCAACCGGCGGCGTCGGCGACCAGACGGGAGACGAGGTCCGAGACCACCTGATCGGTGTCGAACCCGGCGTCGATCGAGGTGGTGAGCAGGTCGAGCAGGAGCCCGTCGACCGCGTAGTGCAGCAGCGCCACCTCGTACGCCCCGCCCGGTAGTCCGGCGGCGGTGTGGTGGGCGACGTCGTCGGCGTACCCCCGGCGCAGCACGCCGCCGAGCGCGGCCCGCAGCTCCGGGCGGCGCGCGGCCTCCAGCCGCAGCTCGAACAGCGCCCGGGTGAGGCCCGGCTCGCGGGTGGTGCGGGCGACGATGTCGCGCAGGTAGTCGGTCATCAGCGCGAGCGACGGCTCCCGGCGGCCGAGGTCGGCCAGCACGGCCGGGTCGGGCGCGATCCGGTCGAAGATGCGTTCGGTCAGGCCGGCGAGCAGCGCCGCGCGGGACGGGAAGTAGTTCGAGGCGGTGCCGGTGGGTACGCCCGCCTCGGCGTCGACCGCCCGGTGGGTCAGCCCTCGCGCGCCCGCGTCGGCGAGCACCCGCAGCCCGGCGTCGGCGAGCAGGGTACGGCGTTCCGGATTCCTGGCCACGCGAAAACACTAGCAGCAACCACGACAGGTGTTGTACATTCATCGCCGAACCACGACAGCCGTCGTGGATAAACTCGGACATCGGAGCCGGCTTGCGCAAGCTCGTGTACTTCGTCGCCAGCACCCTCGACGGCTTCATCGCCGCACCCGACGGGTCGTTCGACTTCCTCCCGCTGACGCCCGACCTGGCGCCCTACCTGGTGGCCGAGTGGCCCCAGACGCTGCCCACGTTCGCCCACGCCCAGCTCGGCATCGACTCCCCGCCCGGCGGCCGCTTCGACACCGTGCTGATGGGCCGCGGCAGCTACGAGCCGGGTCTGAAGGTCGGCGTCACCAGCCCGTACGCCCACCTGGAGCAGTACGTGTTCAGCCGCTCCCTGCCCCCGGCCGACTACCCGGACGTGCACGTCGTCGACGGCGCCCCGGCCACCCTCGTCCGCGAGCTGAAGACCCGGCCCGGACGTGACATCTGGCTCTGCGGCGGCGGTCAGCTCGCCGGTCAGCTCGTCGACGAGATCGACGAGCTGGTGGTCAAGCTCAATCCGGTGATCGTCGGAAGCGGCATCAAGCTCGTCGACAGCGGCTTCGATCCGCGGCGGCTCACGCTCACCTCGGCGCGCCCGTTCGACGCCGGCGTGGTCGTCCTGCGCTACACGCGCAACGATTAACCCGGTTGCCCGGACGGCGGGCGGCACGCACCGTGGGACCGTGACGACTCAGACGAAGACCCGGCTGCACTGGCACGAACTGCCCGCGCACGTCCGCGACGCCGTCGAGGGCGTCCTCGGCGACCGGGTGGTGGCGGCGCGGTCGCAGCCGGGCGGCTTCTCCCCCGGCACCGCCGACCGGGTCCGTACAGCAGGTGGTGACCGGGCCTTCGTCAAGGCGGTCAGCCCGGCGCAGAACGACCGCAGCCCCGACCTGCACCGCGCCGAGGCCCGGATCGCCGCCGCCCTGCCGCCGGACACGCCCGCGCCCCGGCTGCTCGGCAGCTACGACGACGGCGACTGGATCGCACTCGTCTTCACCGACGTGGAGGGCCGGCACCCGGTCACCCCGTGGCGGGCCGACGAGCTGACCGCAGTGCTGTCCACACTGGAGACGATGGCCGCCGCGCTCACCCCGGCGCCCGCAGCCGCGACCACACCCACTGCCGCCGAACGGCTCGCACACGACTTCGGCGGCTGGCGGCGCCTCACGGCCGACCCGCCGCCCGACCTCGACCCGTGGGCCCGGTCCCACCTGCCCGAGCTGTGCGCCGCCGCCGACCGGGGACTGGCCGCACTCGACGGCGACACGCTCTGCCACGTCGATGTGCGCGCCGACAACCTGCTGCTCGGCCCGGACGGATCGGTCACAGTGGTCGACTGGCCCTGGGCCTGCCGCGGGCCGGCCTGGCTGGACACGCTGCTCACAGTGGTCAACGTGCAGGTGTACGGCGGACACGACCCGGACGCCCTGCTGGCCGCCCGACCACTGACCGCCGACGTCGACCCGGCCGACCTGACCGGAGTGCTCGCCGGGTTCACCGGGTTCTTCCTCGACGGCGCCCGCCAGCCACCGCCTCCCGGCATCCCGACCGTACGGGCATTCCAGCGCCTACAGGGCGAGTCCCTGCTCCCGTGGCTGACCCACCGCCTGAAGCCCTGACCGCCCCTCCCTGGCCCGGCCCGGCCCGGCCTGGCCTGGCCTGGCCCGGCGATCTTGCAGTTTCGGCCTCTGGGACGCCGCTTTGGCGCGCTTTGTCGGGGCCGGAACTGCAAGATCAACGCGATCGAGAGGGCTGGAGGCGCGGCGGTGCACGGCGCGGCTCACCCGGCAGTGGGGACGCCCAGGGGGTCGGCGAACAACGGGGAGAAGCCCAGTTCGGCGGCGCCGATCAAGGTGGCGTCGTAGCCGAGTGCGGACACGCGCAGGCGGGCCTTGTCGCGGGAGATGGGCAGCACGTTCGCGGCGATCCGGCTGCGGACGTGGCTGGCGCAGACCGGGAAGACCTCGCTGAGCGTGCCCCCGAAGATCACCACGCCGGGGTTGAACAGGTTGATCACGTTCGCCACGCCGATGCCCAGCCAGTCACCGATGTGCCGCAGCGCGTCCCGGGCGGCCGGCTCTCCCTGAGCGGCGGCGGCGACCACCGCACGTACCGCCTCGCGCCCCTTCTCCTGCGCCGGGCGGCCCGCGACGTCGAGCAGCGCGCGCTCGCCGACCTCGGCCTCCAGGCACCCGCGCGAGCCGCAGCCGCACGGCCGCCCCTGGTACGGGTTCACGAGCATGTGCCCGACCTCGGAGGCGTACCCGCCGTCGCCGTCGAGCAGTTCGCCGCCCACGATGATCCCGCCGCCGACACCCACGTCACCGTGCAGGTAGACGAGGTTCTGGACGCCGACACCGGCACCGCGCTGATGCTCGGCCAGCGCTCCGAGGTGCGCCTCGTTGCCGACCAGGACGGGCAGGCCCAGATCGAGCCGCCGGGCCAGCTCGGCGCCGAACGCCTGGTCCACCCACCCCATGTCCGGTCCGAAGCGGACCATCCCGTCGCCCGGCCGGATCATGCCGCAGTAGGAGGCGCCCACGCCGACGCAGACCGATCCGGGTGGCGCGGCGTGGTGCAGGGCCCGCCCGAAGTCAGCGAGCACCGAGACAACGGAGTCGAGGTCGGCGCCGGCCCGTGGCCGTTCGGCCTCCAGCCGCGCCGCCACCACACCGCCGAGCCCGACGCGGGCGGCGACGAGCCGGTCCACGGCGATGTCGAAGGCGAGGACGTAGACGGTGTCGGAGGCGGGACGCACCACACGCGAGGGACGCCCGGCCCGCCCGCTGCCACCCGCCGTCACCTCGCGGACCAGGCCGGCCGCCGCCAGTTCCGCGGTGAGCGCCATGACCGTGCTGCGGTTGACGCCCATCCAGTCGGCCAGCTCGACGCGCGTGACCGGGCCGGTCAGGTGGACGCGCCGCAGCAGCGCGCCGAGGTTGAGCCGGCGGCTGTCCCCCTGCGCGTGCCGGTCTGCTGCCAGACCTTTCAGCATCGACAACTCCGTCGGATGGCGACTGGCTCGTGGCCCCAGGGTAGTTCCCGCACATCGACGGGTGCCAGCGCCCGCCGAAGGGACGGCCGTCTCAACCATCCTGGGCCCGACCGGCGTTCCAGCAGGTCTCCTGGTGGCGCCGCCGGCGGGTGGCCGAGCGGCTGGACGCGACGCCGGCCGAGCGCGGCGGCGGCGACCACACCGACGAGACGGCGTTGCGGCTGAGCGTGGTGGGGGCGCTGCGGCGGCTCACCACGCGGCAGCGGGCCGTGGTGGTGCTGCGGCACTACGAGGACTTGACCGAGGCGCAGGTGGCCGAGGTGCTGGGCTGCTCGGTGGGCACCGTGAAGCGGCACGGGCACGAAGCCGTACGCCGGCTCCGCAATCTGGTCCCCGAACTTCTGGAGCGGACTCCGGAGAGGAGCGAGCGGTGAGCGTACGGCTGCGGGAGGCGTTGCGGGAGGCGGCGGCCGGGGTGCCCGCGTACCCGGTGCACGACCGGGCGGTGCGGACCGCGCGGCGCACGCGGTGGCGGACCGTCGCGGTGGTCACGGCGGTGCTGGCGCTGGTGGCGGCCGTGCCGCTGACGGTACGCGGGGACGGCCGGCCCGCCCCGGCGGGCTCGCGCGGGGCGGCGCTGCCGGACCGGCTCGGGCTGCCGCCGCAGGCGTCAGTGACGCGGGTGAAACGCCACGGGTGTCTCCCCGGCCGGGGAGACACCCGTGAGGTCGGCGCGGAGGACTACTCGGCTTCGCGGACCGGGCTCTGCGGCACCACCATCACCGGCCGGTGGGCGCGGTGCAGCGTGGCCATGGCGACGCTGCCGAGCAGGATCTTGCGGACCGCCGTGCGGCCGCGCGAACCGACGACGACCACGCTCGCCTTGCGCTCGGTGGCGACGACGGAGAGCGCGTCGGCCACCGCGCGGCCCGGGGCGCCGCCTCCGGCGCGGACGCGCACCGTGGTCACCGGCTGCCCGTCGACAGTCTCCGGCGCATCCCCCTCGTCGCCGTCGACGGCGACCAGGACGACCTCCCGCTCCAGGAAGAGGCGACGGGCGGCGGCGAGCGCGGCCTCGGATCCGGCCGAGGCGTCCCAGCCGACCACCACCGGCCCGGCGGCGAGCGCGTCGTACTCGTCGGTCAGCAGCGGGTGCGGCACGACCAGCACGGGACGCGGGCTGTAGTGCACGGCCATGTCGGAGACGCTGCCGAGCACCGCGCGGGCGCCGCCGAGGCCCCGCGAGCCGAGCAGCAGCACGTCGGCCTGCTTCTCGTCGGCAAGCTCGGCGAGCCGGAGCCCTTCGCCGCCGTAGCTGCGGCACACGAGCGGCTCGGCGTCCCAGCCGGCGGCCCGGCCCAGCATCACGCCGACCGCCGTCATCCGGTCGGCCTCCCGGCCGCCCTCGCGCTCGATCGCCTCCACGAACACGTTGATGTTGCGGGTGCCGGTCCAGAGCCGCTTGCGCAGTTCCTCGCTGGCGAACGGAGGCGTCCACAGATGCCCGATCCACGCGTGCGCGCCGGGAAACAGCAACGCGCCCACCTCGATGGCGGCGCTAGCGGCCGGAGACCCGTCGTAACCCACCACCACTTGCCTGCCGTGCTCGTCGCTCACCGCACCCAACCTCTCTCACCGACGACATCTCACAAGATCGTATCCGGGCCCGGACCGGATCCGAGCCGGATCATCCGCCACGGAATCATCGGTACGCTGGGCGGATGAGCACCCCGGACCTGTCGTACCTCCTCGACCACACCAGCCACGTGTTGCGTACCCGGGTGGCGGCGGCGCTCGCCGAGATCGGGCTGACCGCACGGATGCACTGCGTGCTCGCGCACGCGCTGCCCGAGGAGCGTACGCAGATCCAGCTCGCCGAGATGGGCGACATGGACAAGACGACGATGGTGGTGACGGTGGACGCGCTGGAGCAGGCCGGGCTGGCCGAGCGGCGTCCGTCGCGTACGGACCGGCGGGCGCGGATCATCGCGGTCACCGAGGAGGGCGCCCGGGTGGCCGCGCGCAGCCAGGAGATCGTCGACCGGGTGCACGCCGAGGCGCTGGCGAGCCTGCCCGACGACGAGCGGAAGGTCTTCCTGCGCGCGCTGGAACGCCTGACCGCAGGCCACCTGGCCACGCCTGTGCAGAGCCCGAAGCCGGCCCGACGGGCCCGCCAATAGTCCCTCAATAGATTGTCTGTAACGGAACTATCCGCTACGGTCTCTCCTGTCGCACCTCTCGACAGGAGGACTCCATGTCCGCTCCCCGCTCCCGGCGGCTCGCCCTCGGCGTGCTCGCCACCGGCGCCCTGATGACCATCCTCGACGGCAGCATCGTCACCGTGGCGATGCCGGCCATCCAGCGCGACCTGCGCTTCTCCCCGGCCGGCCTGAGCTGGGTGGTGAACGCGTACCTGATCGCGGTCGGCAGCCTGCTCCTGCTCGCCGGCCGGCTCGGCGACCTGATCGGGCGCCGGACGATGTTCCTCGGCGGCACCGCGCTGTTCACCGCCGCCTCCGTGCTGGCCGGGGTGGCGGCGAACAGCGCCACGCTCGTCGCGGCCCGCTTCCTCCAGGGCGTCGGCAGCGCGGCGGCCACGGCGGTGAGCCTCGGCATCCTGGTCACGCTCTTCCCCGACGCCGCCGGGCGGGCGCGGGCGTTCGCCGTGTTCGCGTTCACCGGCGCCGCCGGCGCGGCGATCGGCCAGGTCGCCGGCGGCCTGCTCACCGACGCACTGGGCTGGCACTGGATCTTCCTGATCAACCTGCCGATCGGCCTGGCGACGATCGCGCTCGCGGTCCGTACGCTGCCCGCCGACCGGGGCCTGGGCCTGGCCGCCGGAGCCGACGTGGCGGGCGCGCTGCTGGTCACCGCCGGGCTCGTGCTGGGCATCTACACGGTGGTCACGATCGAGCGGTACGGCGCGACGTCGGCGCACACGCTCGGCCTGGGCGCGCTCGCCGCCGCGCTGGTCGCCGGGTTCGTGCTCCGGCAGGCCACCGCGCGCCGCCCGCTCATGCCGCTGCGGCTGCTGCGCTCGCGCGGCGTCGCCGTGGCGAACGTGGTGCAGATCCTCACCGTGGCCGCGACGTTCGCGTTCCAGGTCCTCGTCACGCTCTACCTCCAGCAGGTGCTCGGCTACGACGCCACCCGCACCGGGCTGGCGCTGCTTCCGGCCGCTGTCGTCATCGGCGCGGTGTCGCTCGGCGTCTCGGCCCGGCTCAACGCCCGCTTCGGCGAGCGGGCCGTGCTGATCGCCGGGCTCGTGCTGCTCGCCGCCATGTTCGCGTTGCTGGCCCGGGTGCCGGTGGACGGCCGCTACCTGCCCGACGTGCTCCCGGTGATGCTGCTCGCCGGCGGGTTCGGGCTGGTGCTGCCGGCGCTCACCGCGCTCGGCATGTCCGCCGCCCGCGCCGAGGACGCCGGTCTCGCCTCCGGGCTGTTCAACACCACCCAGCAGCTCGGCATGGCGTTCGGCGTCGCGGTGCTGTCCACGCTGGCCGCCGCCCGTACCGCCGACCGGGTCGCGCTCGGCGACGACAGAGCAACGGCCCTGACCAGCGGCTTCCACGCGGCGTTCGCGGTCGGCGCGGGGCTCGTGGTGGTCGCCGTCGTGCTCGCGTACGCGCTGCTGCGCCCCCGCACGGCCGAGCGGGCCGAGGCTCCGGCGCTCGTGGGGTGAGTCAGCCGGGGGCGCGCGCCGGATGGGTGAGGAACGGCAGCACCGCCGCCGGCAACGCCGGTGAGGCCACCACGTCGTAGTGGGTGAGCCCCGGCAGCACCGCGAGCCGGGACGCGGGACGGTCGGCGCCGTCGCCGCCCGCGTCCCGGTGGCCGCCCCCGAGCAGGCCGAAGAACTCCGCCGCGTGACCGACCGGGATCGCGTCCGCGTCGGCGAAGACCAGCAGCACCGGCATCGGCAGCGCGGCCACCTCGGCGGACCAGTCGTAGTCGCGCCGCAGCAGGTCCCCGCTGCGGGCCCAGAGCAGGGGCCAGTCCTGCGGGCGGGGCGCGACCCGCGCGTACCGCTCGTACGGCGGGGTGCCGCGCATGCGTTCGGCGGCGCGCTCGTCGTGGGCGGACATCGCGGCCAGCGTCTCCGGGTACCAGCCGTGCCGCCGGAACGGCGTGGAGACGAGCACCAGGCGGCGGACCAGGGCGGGGTGCTGGATCGCGGTACGCAGGGCCACCCCGCCGCCGAGCGAGTAGCCGAGCACGTCGGCGCGCGGCAGGCCGAGGTGACGCAGCAGCCCGGCGACGTCGTCGGCCATCGACTCGTACCGCAGCGGCCGGTCCAGACCGCCGGTGCGGCCGTGGCCCCGCAGGTCGACGGCGATCAGCCGGCGGCGCGCGGCGAGCGCCTGCCGCACCGGCGCGAACGTCTCCGTCGACCCGTATCCGCCGTGCAGCAGGACCAGCGGCTTGCCGGTGCCGTGCTCCTCGTACCAGATCCGCAGCCCGCCGACGTCCGCATAGGTCACCCGCCGATCGTCGCGCCCCCGGCGGCGTGGCGGGCGCGTTTACCGCCGCGGCGGTCTCAGCGGGACGCGCGGGGGCGGGCGCGCAGGTGGGCGCGTTCGCCCTGGCTGCCGAAGAGGCTGAGGAACTCCACCCCCTCGCTGTCGGCGCGGCCGAACCAGTGCGGTACGCGGGTGTCGAACTCGGCCGCCTCACCGGGTTCGAGCACCAGGTCGTGCTCGCCGAGCACGAGCCGCAGCCGCCCGTTGAGCACGTAGACCCACTCGTACCCCTCGTGGGTCTTCGGCTCGGGCTCGGACCGCCCGCCGGCCGGAATGATCAGCTTGTACGCCTGGATGCCGCCCGCGCGGCGGGTGAGCGGCAGCATGGTCATCCCGTACGCGGCGACCGGCCGCAGGTGGACGCGCGGGTCGCCGGTGGGTGGGGCGCCGACCAGTTCGTCGAGCGTGACGCCGTGCGCGCGGGCCAGCGGGAGCAGCAGTTCCAGCGTGGGCTTGCGACCGCCGGACTCCAGCCGGGACAGCGTGCTCACCGAGATGCCGGTGGCGGCGGAGAGGTCGGTGAGGGTGGTCTCCCGCTCGCGGCGGAGCGCGCGCAGCCGGGGGCCGACCGCGTCGAGGGCCTGGTCGAGGTCGTCGTCCATGCCGGCCAGTTTGCCACATCAGCAACGGAGTTTGCAGTTCTGCCGGGTCCGGCCGCAGTCTGGTCGCGGAGGTGGTCACGATGACCGAGAACTACGAGGTACTGGTGATCGGCGGCGGCGCGGCCGGGCTCAACGGCGGGCTGATGCTGGCCCGGGCACGCCGCTCGGTGCTGGTGGTGGACGGAGGCGAGCCCCGCAACGCGCCCGCCGACGGCGTGCACGCGCTGCTGGGGCACGACGGCGTGCCGCCGGCCGAGCTGCTGGCGCGCGGCCGGGACGAGGTGCGCCGCTACGGCGGGCACCTGACCGAGGGCCGGGTCGAGACGGTGGACCGCGACGGCGACGGGTTCGCGGTGGCGCTCGCGGACGGCCGCCGGGTACGCGCCGGGCACGTGCTGGTCGCCACCGGCCTGGTCGACGAGCTGCCGGATGTGCCCGGCCTGCGCGAGCGCTGGGGGCGGGACGTGGTGCACTGCCCGTACTGCCACGGCTGGGAGGTACGCGAGCGGCCGATCGGGGTGATCGGCAGCGGCCCGATGTCGGTGCACCAGACGCTGCTGTTCCGGCAGTGGAGCGACGACGTGGTCTACCTGCGGCACACGGCGCCACCGCTCACCGACGAGCAGGCCGAGCAGCTCGCCGCGCGCGGCGTGCCTGTGGTCGAGGGCGAGATCGCGGCCGTCGAGACGGCCGGGGACCGGCTGACCGGGGTACGCCTGCGCGACGGCCGCACCGTCGACCGCGAGGTGCTCACAGTCGCGCCCCGGATGGTGGCGCGCGCCGGGTTCCTGGCCGGGCTGGGCCTGCGTCCGCAACCGCACCCCAGCGGGATGGGCGAGTACCTGCCGGCCGACGAGTCGGGGCGTACCGATGTGCCTGGGGTGTGGGTCGCGGGCAACGTGACGAACCTGTCGGCGCAGGTCGGCGCCGCCGCGGCGGCGGGCGCCTGGACCGCGGCGATGATCAACGCGGACCTGGTGCAGGCGGAGACCCAGCGGGCGGTCGAGGCGCACCGTGGCGCGCGGGCGGGTGGGTGACCACGAATCACCCCTAACCTGACAATTCTTCCCCTAGGTTGAGTCGGAGAGGGCAGTCGGAACCTGGGGGGCGATGTGAAGGGTTATCCGGCGATCGAGGATCACGGGCTCATCGGCGACCTCCAGACCGCCGCGCTGGTGACCTGTGACGGCACGATCGACTGGTTCTGCGCTCCGCGCTTCGACTCGCCGAGCATCTTCGCCGCGCTGCTGGACAAGGAGAAGGGCGGCTTCTTCCAGATCGCCCCGCACGAGGTCCGGTACGTCACCAAGCAGCTCTATCTGCCCGGCACACCGATCCTGATCACCCGGTTCATCAGCGCGGACGGCGTCGCCGAGGTGATGGACTTCATGCCGGTCACCGGCGAACGGGTCACCGACTCGCACCGCATCGTGCGCATGGTCAACATGGTGCGCGGCAGCATGCGCTTCCGGGTGGAGTGCCGGCCCCGGTTCGACTACGCACGCGAGCGCCACGACCTGGAGCGGCACCGCAACGGCTACCTGTTCCGCAGCCCGTCGGCGACGCTCACCTTCAACCCGATCGACCCCGTGCGGCAGCTTTGGGCCCAGACCGGCGAGATCCGCATGGAGGGCGGCGACCTGATCGCCTACGGCACCCTGAAGGAGGGCGACACCGGCGGGGTGATCCTGGAGACCGGCAGTGAGGAACCCCGGATCATCCCGCCGGAAGAGGTCCAGGGCATGTTCGAGTGGACCCGGGACTACTGGCGGCGCTGGGTCGAACGCTCCCGCTACACCGGGCGCTGGCGGGAGATGGTCGAGCGCTCCGCCATCACGCTCAAGCTCATGACGTACGCGCCGACCGGCGCGATGATCGCCGCACCGACCGCCGCGCTGCCCGAGCTGGTCGGCGGCTCCCGCAACTGGGACTACCGCTACACCTGGGTACGCGACACCTCGTTCTCGGTGCACGCGCTGCTCGGTCTCGGGTTCACCGAGGAGGTCAGCCGGTACATGGACTGGCTGGACGAGCGCATCCGCGAAGCAGGCGACCACCAGGACCCGCTGAAGATCATGTACCGGGTGGACGGGTCCTCGGACCTGCACGAGGAGGTGCTCGACCATCTGGAGGGATACCGGGGCTCCCGCCCGGTTCGGATCGGCAACGGCGCGGCCGACCAGCTCCAGCTCGACATCCACGGCGAGGCGCTCTACGCCATGCACCTCGCCGACGAGCAGGGCATCCGGGTGTCGCACCAGGTGTGGAAGAGCACCGTGCGCCTGGTCGACTGGCTCTGCCACAACTGGGACAAGCGCGACGCCGGCATCTGGGAGAGCCGGCACCACCCCCGCAACTACACGTTCGGCCGGGTGATGTCCTGGGTGGCGCTGGACCGGGCCATCCGGCTGGCCACCCGGACCGGCCGGCCCGGGGACATGAGCTGCTGGACCGAGCAACGCAACCGGATCTACAACCAGGTCATGGCCCGCGGTTTCCACCGGGAACGCGGCAGCTTCGTGCAGGCGTACGACGAGAACGTGCTCGACGCCGCCCTGCTCTACATGCCGGCGGTCGGCTTCGTCACGCCCAGCGACCCGCTGTGGCTGTCCACCCTGGAGTCGATCGAGCGGGATCTGGTCTCGGACAGCCTGGTCCACCGGTACGACCCGCTGCACTCCCCCGACGGGCTGCCCGGCCACGAGGGCACGTTCAACATGTGCACGTTCTGGTACGTCGAGGCGCTGGCCCGCTCCGGCCGGCTGGACGACGCCCGGCTCACCCTGGAGAAGATGTTCACCTTCAGCAACCACCTCGGCCTCTACGCCGAGGAGATCGCCTCCACCGGTGAGCAGATCGGCAACTACCCGCAGGCGTTCAGCCACCTCGCGCTGATCAACTCGGCGCTGGCGGTGAACGACCTGCTCGACGCCGAGGCCGACGCCCGCCTCCGCCGGTAACTCCGGTGATCTCCGGCCCGGCCCCGGGTAGCCTTGACCGCATGAGGTTCCACGCCGCCGTCATGAAGCCCTGGTCCCTCCGCTGACGGCGGCAGGGTGACCGGCTTCTTCTGACGTACCAGCTCTGCTCCGCCGTCCTGGCGTTCCCGCCGGGCGGTGTCCTCGCGCTGCCCGGCTCCACGACGAGCCGAGAGCGGACTGTGAACAACCTCGACCACGTACCTTCATCCCCATCCACCTCAGGCGGTTCGCTGCCCGCCGGGCACCGGGCGCACGTCCGGGCCGACGGCGTTCGCGTCGTACGCGGCGGCCGGGTCGTGCTGTCCGACGTCGGCGTGACCGTCTCCGCCGGATCCCGCCTGGCGATCGTCGGCGAGAACGGCCGCGGCAAGACCACCCTGCTCCACGTGCTGGCCGGCATCCTCGTGCCCGACCAGGGCACCGTGGAACGGCTGGGCACGATCGGCGTCGCCCGGCAGAACCTGGAGGCGCGCAACGGCGAGACGGTGGGCACGCTCGTCCACGGGGCGATCCGTGAGTCCGAACGCGCACTGCGGGCGCTGGACGACGCCGCCGACGCGCTGGCCGAGGGCCGGGCGGGCGCGGACGACGCGTACGCCACAGCGCTCGACGCGGCGACCCGGCTGGACGCCTGGGACGCGCAGCGTCGCGTCGACGTGGCGCTGGCCGGTCTCGACGCCTGCCCGGACCGGGACCGCCCGCTGGCGACGCTGTCGGTCGGCCAGCGCTACCGGGTCCGGCTGGCGTGCCTGCTCGGGGCCCGGGTCGACCTGCTGATGCTGGACGAGCCGACCAACCACCTCGACGCGGCCAGCCTGGCCTTCCTCACCGCGCGGCTGCGTGAGCACCCGGGCGGCGTGGTGCTGGTGACCCACGACCGCGCCCTGCTGCGGGACGTGGCCACGGAGTTCCTCGACCTCGACCCCAGCGCGGACGGGCGCCCGCGCCGCTACGCCGGGGCCTACGCGGCCTGGCAGGACGGGCGTCGCCGCGACTTCGCGCACTGGGTACGCGACCACGAGGCGCAGCAGGCCGAGCACCAGCGGCTGGCCGACGCGGTACGGGAGGCGCAGGGCCGGCTCAGCACCGGCTGGCGTCCGGAGAAGGGCCACGGCAAGCACCAGCGCCAGTCCCGCGCCCCCGGCCTGGTGCAGGCGCTGCGACGCCGGCAGGAGGCGCTCGACGAGCACCGGATCACCGTCCCGGAGCCACCTCAGCCGCTGCGCTGGCCGCCGCTGGACACCCGGGCCGGACTGCCGATCCTGCGGTGCCACGACGTGACGGTGGCCGGGCGTCTGCGTACCCGGGTCACGCTCACGCTCGACGGCGGGGACCGGCTGCTGGTGACCGGGCCCAACGGCGCGGGCAAGTCGACGCTGCTCTCCGTGCTGGCCGGCGACCTCGTGCCGTCGACCGGGGAGGTCCGCCACCCGTCCGGGGCGCGGGTGGCGTACCTCGGTCAGGAGGTGCCCGACTGGCCGCCCCTGATGCTCGCCCACGACCTATACGAGCAGCACGTGGGCCGGCTGCGCTCCACCGGGCGCCTCGGCTCCGGCACGGCCCTGCCGCTGGGCGCGACGAACCTGCTCGACGCCGAGGCCCGGCGTACCCCGGTCGGCCGGATGTCGCACGGACAGCAACGGCGGCTGAACCTGGCGCTGCGCCTGGCCGAGCGTCCCGACCTGCTGATCCTCGACGAACCCACGAACCACCTGTCGGCGCCGCTGGTCGACGACCTCACCGCGGCCCTGCTGACGACCAGGGCCGCGGTGGTCGTCGCCACCCACGACCGGCAGATGCTCCAGGACCTGGCGGCCTGGCCCACGCTGCCCCTCACCGCCGACGACGCCGGGCCGTCCGGTCACACAGGGTCATGCCTGCCTGAAGGTTGATGACTTCGAGCGATATGACTGAGAGGCATAAATATGCCTCTCAGTCATATCGCTCGTGCGGACGGACCTCCCGGGTCCACCCGACGAAGCGGCGGTGCAGTGCGCCGGCCGGCGCAAGGCCAGACCCGGCATGACCGGGCCGTGGGTGGTCACCGCGCGTCCTCCAGGAACCGCGCGGTGACCGCCCGCGCCTGCCGGCTGGTCGCCCATTCCACCTGCCAGCAGGGGTACGGAGTCAGCCGCGCCCACCACGCGCATCCGCTGACCCCGCGCTACGCCGCACCGCGACGGCCGACGCTGCCCTCGCAAATCGCCTAGCCTCTCGGGCGTGGAGCACCTGCGCGATCTCGCCGTCCGGCTGGCGATGGACGAATCCGTCGGCGACGACCTGCCGATGGCGGCTGCTCACGCTCTGATCCGAGGCGTCGACTCGCCGGGCCTGATTGAGCTTGCCGGCCTGTCGAAGGGCCAATCGCGGGAGGCCGTCGACCTGTTCCGGCAGGCGATGGACGAACTCGGCTCGCCGGTGCCGGACGAGCGCGGCGCCCGACTGCATCTCATGCGTCAGGCAGCGGCGGACATCGTTACGGGAGACGGTGACGCCGAGGACCTGGCGTACGAGATCTACTGGCACGCGGCCTATTCCCAGTTGCCGGAACTGCGACCCGTGGCCGATCGTTTCCTGGAGCTGTACGTCGGATGGGGCCCGGCCTTCGACCAGACCGAGGAGGCGACTGCGGCCGCTAAGGTGGCGGCCCAGTCGTTCCTGCGCGACCATCCAGCCTGAGCGGCTCCCGCGTGTCTCGTCTACCGCAGCGACCGCGCACGGGCAAACGCCAGACGTGATGAGCCATATGCTGCACCCCGAGTGGAAGCGGGGATTCGTGAGGATCGTTGATCGGGTTCGCGGCGGATCCTTCGTCGCCGGTGTACTGGTGGTACTGGGCCTTGCCGGCTGCGTCACACGAGCCGACCCGCCACCGCCTCCGGCGCCCTCCGTGAATCCCGCGCCGTCGGCATCGCCCACCGAGCAAGAGGCGCTGATGGCGACGATTCGCCAGCTGGTCGAGCGGGCCGACGTCGGCGACGACATCCGGGAGCGCACGATCGAGGTCGGCGAGCCCTATGAACCCTGCGACCTGCTCATTGCCGACCCCGACCGGTCGAACGGGGGCGGGTTGGAGTTCGATCAGGTGTGGGGCGCGGGCCTGGAGGTCAATCCCGTAGGGATCTTCGCCGACGTCCAGCCCCCGACAACCCTTATGAACATCACGGTGATCGGTCTGCGCGATGCCTCGGCGGCCGCTGCGGCCGCGCGTAGGGCGCGCACCGCACGTTGCCCGAGTAAGGAATTCCGACTCAACATCGGGATGGCCACCGCCCGGTGGGGCGCACGCACGATGACCATCGGATCGACGAGCGCGCGGCTGACCACGGCGACGGTGAGCCGGGTGAACCCTGAAAACGCGGAAGGAATGCCGTTCCTGCCGGGCAACGCGCGGCTGATCTTCGCGCACGGCTCGCTGCTCATCAGTGTCGAGGCGCTCACCTTCTGGCCGCCCAAACGGAGCACCGCCGCCGACGTCACCGCAATCGCTCAGGAGAAGGCGACGTCCCTGGCAACGGCGATCGTCGAGACCGTCTCCACGCCAGGTTAGAACCGAGCCGCCCCGCCGCCGTCGACACACGCCGGCCGGGCGACTGGCATCAGCGACTGTCATCTATGTTCGCTCAAAAGACCGCAACCCCGAACCACAAGGTGCATTCTCAGCCCACGGCAGAAGACGAGATGGACAACCGTACCGACCCGATCGAAATCATCGCCCGGGTATCAGAGAACCAGGGCATGCAACGGGCCTTAGAGGTCTGGCTCTACAAGACCCACCAGGAAGGCTGGCCTGTGACAGTGGAGTCGTCCTCCGTCGACCAGCCGCGCAACGACTGCGGAGTGGTGGCCGTCGAGGGCCTGGAGTACCGGATCCGTCACACGAAGCGAGTCCGGCGACGGGTCGCCATCGTGCCCGCAGGGCAGCATCTGATCGCCGCTGCCGTCGACTCGGCCACGGGCAGGTCCGACGGCATCACCTGGACCTGGGAGTTCGACCACGCCGCGTGGGCCGAGCCGATGATCGACGATCACTAGCGCGGGCGACGCACGAACAGGCATGAGGATGAGCCGGGAGCGATGGAGATTCCGCATGAAGATCCTTTTCTATCCAGCGTCCGGTGAAGTCGACATCTCCGGAACCGCCGGTGAATACCACGCCTTGGCCGCGCTGATCGTGGCCGGAAGCGGAGGCCATGCTGCGGAGCCTGACGCCACGGACGACTTCGGCGGCACCGCACTCTCCGGCCTCCAGGTCTCGACCGCAGCCCACCGCATGGTCCTCATCTCGATAGACGACGCACGCGGTCTTCTCCAGATTTCCGGCGCCTCCGCCCCGCTGGCCGTCCTCGCGTCGAACGTCGAGGCAATGGCGGCCGACCAGGGCGGCGGCCACCTGCACATCGACTACTTCCCGGATCACCCCTACCTAGCCCCGACATCGGTCAGCTTGATCGTCAACAGCCCTCACGGTGGCATGCCGACGCGGTAGCCCCACAGCCTGGGCCAAATAGGAGCATCGGGGATTCTGGTGAGGTGTTCCCCGCTGCCCGGGCCTGACCCGAGTTCGAACCGGCTCCGTGCCTTGAAGTCGACCCGTCGACCCAGCAGGCGGGGCACCGTTCTCGGCACACCGCCGGCGACCGATGCCACCAGCACTTGGTCGTCGACTGAGCCCTTCTTACGCCCGCCCGTGCTGTCAGCGACTCCCAGCGCGGGGACTCAGATCCGGCGACGAGGTTCTCTGCCGCTGACACCACCGTACGGAAGCGGGACGCCCAAGGCTCGCCAGAGGTCACGGAGCACCCGTCCGAGCCGCTCGCTGTCGTCCATCGACAGCTCAGCGATGGCCATGCCGGCGGCCTGGTGCTCCCCGACGTTGTAGATCAGGTCGGCAAGCGCCGTCGCTGACGGTCGGTCGAGACGAAGAACGACTTCCTCTTCCTCAGGCATGTCCGGCACCCTACGGCTCCAGCAGCATTCGACGCTCGTCCGTCGTCCCACCAGAGGTGTCTCGTGCGGCCAAGGTCCCCACGTGATGTGGAACCATGACCGCATGGACCAGGAGACTGCGCCACAGGGGTGGATGCAGCAGCACATGGCCTCCTGGCTCCGCCTCGCCACCACCTTGCAAAGCGAAGGCTGGGAGGCGCAGATGACGTGTGAGGCAGCTCCGGTGCAGATGGAAGGTCACTTGCCGAGTGGCGAGCGGTTCTACTTCCGTGCCCGTCACAGCGAGGTATGGCTCGGCATCGGAGGCGAAGACCCTTCCGACATCCCTGAGTGGGAAGAGAGCGAATCACACGAGGAAGCAAGCTGGCTACCAGCTACCGACGGGAAGGCCATCATCCGACGACTCGCGCTCCGATATGCGGGGCGGAAGCGTTGAGGTGTGGCCGGGATTCGCTTCGCGTGGTGGCACCCTTCCCTTGATGGTGGGAGCGGCAGGTTTCGAACCTGCGACCCTCGCTTGTAAGTTCTGGGCGCTCCGTCTGCACGGTCACCGCTGCTGTCGGCAGCCGCGCCCTGGCCCGTCTCACGTCTAGGAGTTGCCGGTCATGGCCGTAGGCAGCTTGCCGCAGCGAGCCTGGCGCGGCTGTGGTTCAGCGGTTGCTGGGCGACACGTCCGCTGAACGCCGATCAGTGCAGGCGGCCGATTGGACCGGTGCTCTTCACATGACTTGGCGGTGCTCTTAACATGATCGGCCGCCGGTCGCGTAGCCGGCGGGCATCGGCCGGGGGTGTGGCGTGGGCAAGCGATCACGTGTCGAGTGGCACGACAACGGCGCGCTCATCTGGACTTGGGGGCTGACGCTGATCGTGTCGGGCGTCGGGCTGCTGCTGTTGGCCGTTGCGGCGGTCCTCTGGGCGGTCCGCACCCCGGCCGAGGTCGCCGATGGAGGCGGCAGATTCATGGTCCCGGCGATATTCGGTGCCGTCGCGCTTCTGGTAGCGGTGGCTGGACGAATCACCTCGGCCAACGCCCTGAGGTACGCAGACTCGACCCTGCCGAAGGTTCCCCACGAACTGGGGGTGACACACCACGTCGGGAGGCAGCGGCGCTCGCTACGACGTAGCAGCGGCATTGCCTACCTGTATATGGCGGTCATCGCTGGCGGGCTCGCCGGCGCCGCTCTGGTGAACTGGGATGAGCAGCCCCGCGCTGGCAGCCTGCTTGAACTGGCGCTCGCCGCGAGCGGCGTTGCCGGCTGCTACCTGGCCGGGCCGGCCGCCCGGTTCGTCGTCACACCGGAATATCTCCGCATCGAGACGGCGCTGCGCCGCATATCGATACCCCGGCACATGCTCGGCGACTTCTCCCAGCGCGGCGTAAAGATCCGTCTCGACCTGAGCAACGGCGACTACGTCCAGTTCCGGGTCGACTCACCCATATTGGACGCCGGCAACAGCAGGTACCGAACCAACGGGCGGACCCAGGCGCGCACCGTCGAGCGAATCGTGGCGATGCTGCGCGACGTGACCAGCGCCGGTAGCACCGACAGTCAGGTCGTAAGAGCGCCGAGGTGGGCCATGATCACCCTCGCCGTCGCCGCCGGGCTGGTGTCGGTCGCAGCGTTCATCGCGCCAGTCTTGCTACCGGCGCTTAGACCCTGACCGAGAGACGCTGCACAGCCTCATCCCAGGAGCGCGCCGCTACAGCCACCGAACGCCGATATCGGTGCAGCAGACCCTTCTTGGCTTCGCGCTGGTGATCTCGCCCTGCACTTCGCCGGCCTCCGAGAGAAAGCCGGCTGCCCGAGGTCCGGCTGCACGACCTGCGGCACACCGTCGTCTCGCTGCTGACGGAGTTGCGCGTCCCGCCGCACGTCGTCCAGGCCATCGCCCGGCACGCCGACGTAAGCCCCTGTTGCTGTCACCGCCCCGAGGAATGATCTTCTCGGGACGGTTTTCACTGCTGGTGGGTGGTGGGCGCGGCAGGTTTCGAACCTGCGACCCCTCGCTTGTAAGGCGAGTGCTCTCCCACTGAGCTACGCGCCCGGAACGCCCGTACGGCGGGCCGGAGCGGCCAGCTTACCTGCCCGCCTCCGGCCCCGCGCAACGACGTGCCTGGGGTGTGGGACTCAGGCGGCGACGGCCTCGGCCAGTGCCTTGCGCCAGCCCTGCTGGTCGCGCGCCTCGCCGGGCATGTTCATCTCGGCGAACCGGACCACGCCGGCCTTGTCGATGACGAAGGTGCCCCGGTTGGCGATGCCCGCGACGTCGTTGAAGACGCCGTACGCCTGCGCCACCGCGCCGTGCGGCCAGAAGTCGGACAGCAGCGGGAACTGGTAGCCCTCCCGGTCGGCCCAGATCTTGTGGGCGTACACGGAGTCGACGCTGACGGTCAGCACCTGGACGTCGTCGTTGACGTACTCGTTGAGGTTGTCCCGCACCTCGCACAGCTCGCCCTGGCAGATGCCGGTGAAGGCGAGCGGGTAGAAGACCAGCAGCACGGTCTTGCTACCGCGGAGGTCGGAGAGCCGGACCTCCTGGTTGTTCTGGTCCTTGAGCAGGAAGTCGGGCGCCTCGGCGCCAACCTCGATGGGCATGCGTGCTCCCTCGGGATCGGGTCTGGAGATGATCAGCCTGCCACACCCGGCGACCGCGGTCGCCGGGTGTGCGGCGCCGCCCTACTTCTTGCTCTTGGACCCGCGACGCATGACGAGGCGGGCCCCGCTCCAGTCGCGGCCGGCGTTGATGGTGGAGGTCTGCTGGAGCCCGGCGGTCTGCGCGCTCTCCGCGACCTCGCTCGGCTCGACGTGACCGTCGCGGCCGGCCTTCGGGGTCAGGAGCCAGACCACGCCGTTGTCCGCGAGCGGCCCGAGGGCGTCGACGAGGAGCTCGAACAGGTCACCGTCGCCGTCGCGGTGCCAGACCAGAACCGCGTCGACCACCTCGTCGGTGTCCTCGTCGACGAGTTCCCCACAGCGGTCGGTCAGGGCGTCCCGGAGATCGGTGTCGACGTCGTCGTCGTAGCCCATCTCCATGACGACCATGCCCGGCTCGATACCGAACCGGTCCGCCAGGCTGCGTACCCCGTCGGCCTGGCCAGCGGTCGCGCTCACTGTCGAGTGCCTCCTCATCTATCCCTGCTCGTGGCGTCGGGTGACACCGTCGGGCTCAGTCCACACAGTTGCGGCTCGCCGCGCAAGTGGCGCACCGGGTGGAACGGAATTTACCGTGCCAGCAGCGTACGGGCACCCTGGGTGATGGCTTCCGCGGAGACCAGAACCTGACGGGCAGCCGGACCTAATGGTACAAACGAGTCAAGTGCGGCTACGCGGCGTGCAGCGCCCACGTACCCGGTGTCGACGAGCGCGGACAGGACGCCCTCGCCCACCCCGCCGGTTCGCCGCGTCTCGTCCACCACCAGCACCCGGCCGGTCGCCGAGGACTCCCGGATGATGTCGGCCACCGGCAGCGGGGCCAGCCAGCGCAGGTCCACCACCCGGCTGCCCACGCCCTCCTCGGCCAGCGTGGCGGCGGCACGCAGCGACATCCGCACCCCGTTACCGAACGTGATGATGGTGAGGTCCTCGGCGGAGCCGATCCCGTAGACGCGAGCCCGCCCGATCGGCACGTGCCGGTCCGCCCAGGTGCCCGGCTCGGCGTACTCGGCGGTCCACTCGTCGTCACCGTCCGTGTACAGGTCGCGCACGTGGTAGAGCGCGATCGGCTCCACGAACACGCAGACGCTGCCGTCCACCCGGGCCGCCGCCAGGCAGGTCCGCAGCATCGGCGCGGCGTCGTCCGGCCGGGCCGGCACGGCCACCACCAGCCCCGGCACGTCCCGCAGCGCCCCCAGCGAGTCGTCGTTGCGGTCGTGGCCGCCGAGTCCTTCCGGGCTCGCCAGGCCGGGCACCCGCACCACCATCGGGTTGCGGAACTCGCCCCGGGACAGGAACCGCATGGTGGCCGCCTCGCCGCGGAGCTGGTCCTCGGCGCCGTGCAGCGATGTGAGGTGGCGGATCTCGGGCACCGGCAGCAGACCGGCCAGCCCGGCGCCCAGCCCGAGCCCGAGGATCGAGGTCGCGTCCGGCAGCGTGTCGAACACGCGCGCCGCCCCGAACCGGTCCCGCAGCCCCTCGGTCACGCCGTACACCCCACCCTGTGCGGCCACGTCGTGGCCGAACACCGCCGTCCCGGGGTAGTCGAGCATGCCGTCGGCGAGCGCGGCGTTGATGCTCTGCGCCAGCGTGAGCGGGCCGGTCAGCTCCGGCGGCTTGCCGCCGAACGCCTCCGCCCGCGCTCCCGCGCCCGGCCCGGCCGCGTGCGCCGCCGCCTCGGCGACCGCGCGGGACACCCGCACCGGCCGGCGCGGCGCCAGCTCCCGCACGATCTCGACCGGGGAGGCGAGCTTCGGCTCGTCCAGCACCTCCTCGGCGACGCGGCGCAGTTGCCAGCCCCGCTCGTCGTAGCGGGCCAGCAGTTCCTCGCCACTGGCGTACCCGGAGGTCACCAGCAGCCGCGCGGTGGCCAGCAGCGGGTCGCGGGCCGCGTCGCCGTCACCCTGCTCCATCAGGCGGACCGCGCTCAGGTGCAGCACGGCGGGCCGGCGCTGCCGGCGTACCCACTCCGCCGCCTCCGCCGCGACCCGGTAGGTCGCGGCCACGTCCGTGCCGTCGGCGGCGAAGTACCTGATGCCAGGCCGGGCCCGCAGCGTGGCGGCCACCCAGCCCTCGGCGGAGGTGCCGCCGTCGGCGCAGACGAACAGCACCGGGATGCGCAGGCCGGTGTGGTCGTACCAGCCGGTCGTGTTCAACGCGGCCGTGGCCGCGGCGTGGTCGGCCGCGCCGTCGTCGAAGGCGCAGACCACCACGGCGTCGGCGGGCCAGGGCGCCGCCTCGGCCTCGCCGTCGGCGGGCCGCGTGCCGCGGCGCAGCCGCTCCAGCGCCAGCCCCAGGCCGACGGCGCGCGGCAGGTGCGAACCGGCGGCCGACGTGGTCGGCACGACCGCCAGGTCGGCGCGGCCGAAGACCTTCGCCCGCCCGCCGGCCGCGGGCTCCTCGGCGGAGGCGACGATGCCGCGCAGCACGTCGCGCGCCGCCGCCGCGAACGCGTCGTCGGGCGCGGGCTGCGGCAGATCGGGTACGACGACAGTCGCGTCCCCGTCCGCGTCCACGACGATCCCGGCGCCCACGGGAAGACTCCCCGCCTCCGTCTCCCCCGCGCCCGGCCCTTCGAGATCTTGGTAGGAAACGGCCCCCGTAGGGGCACTTTCGTTCCAAGATCTTCCCGGTTCCGGGGCGGGGAAGGCGCTGGCGGCCTGGGCGGCGCGCAGGCAGTAGAACGCGCCGGAGCGGGCGTGCAGCAGCGCGGGATCGGTCGGCCGCAGCGCGGCTGCCACCGCGGCGTCGCCCTCGTGACCGGCCGACTCGACAGTGAAGTACCCCTCACCGAAGCCCGACAGCCACCGCCCGGCCAGGTCGAGCAGCCGGCTGGTCAGCTGCGCGTCGAACAGGGCCAGCGCCTGCGCCCCGGTCAACGCACCGCCGTCGGGCAGCGGTTCGCCCAGGTCGCGCCGCTGGTCGGGCGCCCCGAGCGCGGCCAGTTCGGCTCGGAGCCGGTCGTCGAGATCGTGCGGGGTGGTCACGCGGACAGCATTACCGACTCGGGCCCGCCTCGCCCACTCGGACACGTTCCGCCCGGCGTGGCTCAGACCTGGCCACACTCCTGCGGACAGCCTCCGTCGGACACCTTGAGCACCAGGTCCCGCAGTGTGGCCAGTTCGTCGGTGCTCAGGGCGTCGAGGAGTCGGGAGTCCGACATCACCTGGCGGACCCGGTCGCGTACCTGCCGCCCCCGCCCGGTGACCACGAGCGCCTTCTGCCGCCGGTCGGCCGGATCGGTACGCCGTTCCACCAGCCCGGCCTGCTCCAGCTTGTCGGCCAGGCCGGTGACGTTGGACCTGTCGCAGCCGAGCTGCTCGGCGAGGTCACGGGCCGGGAGCGGGCGGTCCGGGTCCAGCTCGTGCAGCGCCCTGGCGACCGCCGGGGTGAGGCCCAGTGCCGCGATCCCCTCGTCCTGGTGGTGCCGCAACGCGGCGGCGACGTGCAGGATCCGGCGCACGGTCTCCCCGGCCAGGTCCGCCCGGTCACGGACGGTGGGAACGGTGGATTGCGCCATCCGATCATCGTATGGGCGAGTCGATCTTCGATCAGCCGAACGGTCAGGCACCTCCTGCAACCGATTGCCGATCATGAAGCGCTGTTCGGCGGAAATTCCCGGCCGGTCGTCCGCCCTTCACCTGACGGCCATCGACGTCCGTGAGGCTGCCGGGAGTCGACGAACCGGACTCCGGGGAGGAAAACCGTGGCTCTGTCCCGACGTACCATCCTGCTCAGCGGCGCGGCGCTCGGCGCCGCCGGCGCGGCAGCCGGCCTGCCGGTCGCGGCCGCCGCGTCGCCCGGCCCGCTGCGCCGCGACCCGTTCACGCTCGGCGTGGCCTCCGGCGACCCGGACCACGAGGGCTTCGTGCTCTGGACCCGGCTGGCGCCGGAGCCGCTGGCCGAGGACGGCCTGGGCGGCATGCCGTCGCGGGTCGTGCCGGTGTCCTGGGAGGTGGCCGCCGACGAGCGCTTCCGGCACGTGGTGCGCCGCGGCGTACGGCTGGCCCGGCCGGAGTCCGCGCACAGCGTGCACGTCGAACTGGACGGCCTGCTGCCCGGACGGGAGTACTTCTACCGGTTCCGGGCCGAACGCTGGGCGTCCCCGGCCGGGCGCACCCGCACCGCCCCGGCGCCGTGGTCGATGCCCTCCGCGCTCGCCATGGGCTTCGCCTCCTGCTCGCAGTACGAGCACGGCTACTTCACCGCGTACCGGCGGCTGGCCGAGACCGAGCCGGAGCTGATCCTGCACCTCGGCGACTACCAGTACGAGTACGCCAAGGACACGTACAACGTCCCCGGCGGCAACCCGCGCGACCACGAGGGCCCGGAGACCCGGACGCTGGCGAACTACCGGCAGCGGCACGCCCAGTACAAGACCGACACCGACCTCCAGGCGGCGCACGCGGTCGCGCCCTGGGTGGTGGTCTTCGACGACCACGAGGTGGAGAACAACTGGGCCGACGAGGTGCCCGAGGCGCCCGACCCGGAGTTCCCCGCACGGCGGGCGGCGGCGTTCCAGGCGTACTACGAGAACATGCCGCTGCGCCGCACCTCGATCCCGCGCGGCATCGACATGCAGCTCTACCGGCGGGTGCGCTGGGGCCGGCTGGCCACCTTCCACATGCTCGACACCCGGCAGTACCGGGACGACCAGGCGTGCGGTGACGGCTACAAGAGCTGCGCCGAGGCGTCCGACCCGACCCGCTCGATCACCGGCGCCGCGCAGGAGGCGTGGCTGCTGGACGGCTTCCGCCGTTCCGAGGCCCGCTGGGACCTGCTCGGCCAGCAGGTGTTCTTCGCCCAGCGGGACAACAACTCCGGTCCGCTGACGGTGACGAGCATGGACGCCTGGGACGGGTACGTCGCATCCCGGGACCGGATCACCCGGGGCTGGACGGCCGCCGGGGTGCGCAACCCGGTGGTGCTCACCGGCGACGTGCACGCGCACTGGGCCAGTGACCTGAAGCTGGACTACGCCGACCCGACCTCGCGCACCGTCGGCAGCGAGCTGGTCTGCTCGTCGATCACCTCGACCGGGGACGGCGCCGACTCGCCGACCGGCTCGCACCCGTGGCTGGCGTTCAACCCGCACCTGCGCTTCCAGAACAACCTTCGGGGGTACGTCCGCACCACGATCACCCCGACCGAGCTGACCGCCGACTTCGACGTCCTGCCGTACGTGAGCCGACCGGACGCGCCCGCGTACACCCGGGCCACGTTCGTGATCGAGGACCGCGTACCCGGGCTGAACCTGACCCACGACCGGCCGCCGGCCGCGGCGCGCACCGCCGCCCCCGGCGTCGACCAGGGCCGGCAGACGGTGGAGGCGGAGACGGTCCGCCCGTGACGGCGCGGCCGGGCCGGGCGTCACACGCCCGGTCCGGCCGGTCAGCCGGCCAGGAACGAGAAGCGCACCTGACGGTCGGGGTTGTCGCCGTTGGTGTCGACCAGGCAGATCGACTGCCAGGTGCCGAGCTGGAGCCGCCCGCCGAGCACCGGCAGCGTCGCGTACGGCGGCACGAACGCCGGCAGCACGTGGTCGCGGCCGTGCCCGGGAGAGCCGTGCCGGTGCCGCCACCTGTCGTCGGTGGGGAGCAGGTCGTCGAGCGCCCGGAGCAGGTCGTCGTCGGAGCCGGCACCGGTCTCGATGATCGCCAGCCCGGCGGTGGCGTGCGGGACGAAGACGTGCAGCAGGCCGTCGCCGGCCCCGGACACGAACCGCTCGGCCTCGCTCGTGATGTCCCGGACGGTCGGCCGGGAGCCGGTCCGGACGGTGATCACCTCACTGCGCATACGGCGCATTCTGCCGCAGTGCCCGGTTCACCGCCCCGCCCGCCGATAGCGCATCCGGCGATAGCGCAAAGTTACTGATGGGTACCTGTGTTCAGCGTCGCGTCTGGGGGTGGGAGAGGTGACGGCACACGCCACCAGGGGGCAGGATGGCGCTAGAGACCTATCCCACACGAAACCGAGGGAACGCCTGTGGCTACGGAACGCAAGCGCCCGGTGATCACCGCTGGTCTGCCGAGCCAGCTTCCGGACATCGACCCTGAAGAGACCAGCGAATGGGTCGAGTCACTCGACGGTGTCATCGACGAGCGCGGGACAAAGCGAGCCCGGTACGTCATGCTGCGCCTGCTGGAGCGGGCCCGCGAGCGGCAGGTCGGGGTGCCGTCACTGACCACCACCGACTACATCAACACGATCCCGCCGGAGCGCGAACCGTGGTTCCCGGGTGACGAGCACGTCGAGCGGCGGCTGCGGGCGTACATCAGGTGGAACGCCGCGATGCTGGTGCACCGGGCGCAGCGCCCGGAGATCGGCGTCGGTGGGCACATCTCCACGTTCGCCAGCTCGGCGTCCCTCTACGAGGTGGGCTTCAACCACTTCTTCCGGGGCAAGAACCACCCGGGCGGCGGTGACCAGATCTTCTACCAGGGTCACGCCTCCCCCGGCATGTACGCGCGGGCGTTCCTGGAGGGCCGGCTCAGCGAGAGCCAGCTCGACGGCTTCCGGCAGGAGCTGTCGCACCCCGGCGGCGGGCTCCCGTCGTACCCGCACCCGCGGCTGATGCCGGACTTCTGGGAGTTCCCCACCGTCTCCATGGGCCTCGGCCCGCTGAACGCGATCTACCAGGCGCGGTTCAACCGCTACCTGCACCACCGCGGCATCAAGGACACCTCCCAGCAGCACGTCTGGGCGTTCCTCGGCGACGGTGAGATGGACGAGGTCGAGTCGCTCGGCGCGATCGGCGTGGCCGCCCGCGAGGAGCTGGACAACCTCACCTTCGTGATCAACTGCAACCTCCAGCGCCTGGACGGACCGGTCCGCGGCAACGGCAAGGTCATGCAGGAGCTGGAGGCGTTCTTCCGGGGCGCCGGCTGGAACGTCATCAAGGTGGTCTGGGGCCGCGAGTGGGATCCGCTGCTCGCCGCGGACACCGACGGCGCGCTGGTCAACCTGATGAACACCACGCCCGACGGTGACTACCAGACCTACAAGGCGGAGTCCGGTTCGTACGTGCGGGAGCACTTCTTCGGCCGCGACCCGCGGACCCGCAAGATGGTCGAGCACCTGTCCGACGACGAGATCTGGAACCTCAAGCGGGGTGGCCACGACTACCGCAAGCTCTACGCGGCCTACAAGGCGGCGATGGAGCACACCGGCCAGCCGACGGTGATCCTCGCCAAGACGATCAAGGGCTGGACGCTCGGCTCGCACTTCGAGGGCCGCAACGCCACCCACCAGATGAAGAAGCTGACGCTGGAGGACCTGAAGCTCTTCCGCGACCGCCTCTACCTGGACATCCCGGACAAGCAGCTGGAGGAGAACCCGTACCTCCCGCCGTACTACACCCCGGGCGAGAAGTCCGACGAGATCGCGTACCTGAAGGACCGGCGTCAGCAGCTCGGCGGCTACCTGCCCACGCGCAGCACCGCGCGCAAGACGCTGGCCATCCCGGGCACCGAGCGGTTCTCCGACGTCAAGCGCGGGTCGGGCAAGCAGAAGGTCGCCACCACGATGGCGTTCGTCCGCCTGCTCAAGGACATCATGAAGGACAAGGAGTTCGGCAAGCGCTGGGTGCCGATCATCCCGGACGAGGCCCGTACCTTCGGTATGGACTCGCTGTTCCCGACCCAGAAGATCTACTCGCCGCACGGCCAGCGCTACACCTCGGTGGACCGAGAGCTGTTCCTGTCCTACAAGGAGTCGACCACCGGCCAGATCCTGCACGAGGGGATCAACGAGGCCGGTTCGGTGGCCTCGTTCACGGCCGCGGGCACGGCGTACGCCACCCACGGCGAGCCGATGATCCCGCTGTACATCTTCTACTCGATGTTCGGCTTCCAGCGCACGGGCGACGGGTTCTGGGCGGCGGCGGACCAGATGGCGCGGGGCTTCGTGCTCGGCGCGACAGCCGGCCGGACCACGCTCAACGGTGAGGGCCTCCAGCACGAGGACGGCCACTCGCTGCTGCTCGCCGCCACCAACCCGGCGGTGGTCTCCTACGACGCGGCGTTCGCCTTCGAGCTGGCGCACATCGTGGAGAACGGCCTGCACCGGATGTACGGCGAGGCGCAGGAGAACATCTTCTACTACCTCACCATCTACAACGAGCCGATCTTCCAGCCGGCCGAGCCGGAGGGCGTGGACGTCGAGGGCATCCTCAAGGGCATCCACCGCTACTCCCCCGCGCCGCAGGTCGGTGACGACGCGCCGAAGGCGAACATCCTCGCGTCCGGCACCGGTATGCAGTGGGCGCTCAAGGCCCAGCAGCTGCTCGCCGAGGACTGGGGCGTGTCCGCCGACGTGTGGTCGGTGACGTCCTGGACCGAGCTGCGCCGCGACGCGGTGGAGTGCGAGGAGCACAACCTGCTCAACCCGGGCGAGGAGCCGCGCGTGCCGTACATCGCGCGGAAGCTGGCCGACGCCGACGGGCCGAAGGTCGCTGTGAGCGACTGGATGCGCGCGGTGCCGGACCTGATCGCGCGCTGGGTGCCCGGGGACTACACCTCGCTCGGCACCGACGGCTTCGGCATGTCGGACACCCGGCACGCGCTGCGCCGCCACTTCCACGTGGACGCCGAGTCGGTGGCGGTCGCGACGCTGCGCCAGCTCGCGCTGCGCGGCGTGGTGCCGGCGCACGTGCCGGCCGACGCGGCCCGCAAGTACGCGCTGGACGACGTCAACGCCGCCCCGGTCGGCGAGACCGGCGGCGACAGCTGAAAGGAAGGGCCCCTTCTTAACGCCTCCGGTAGAGGAGGGGCCCCTTCTTAACACCTCGGGCACAGACGACGACGGCCCGGCGTCCCTGGCGGGAACGCCGGGCCGTCACCATCGCGGGCGACGCCGGGACGGGCTCGGTCAGCCGACGGCGGCCAGGTCGGTCAGCCGGGCCAGCGAGTCCTCCAGGTCGGCGCCGACCCGGCGCAGGCCGAGCCGGAGCAGGGCCGCCTTGACGGGTCCGGCGGGCCACCGCACGACGATCAGGCGTACGACGGTGCCGCCACCCTCCTCGTCCGGGGTCAGCTGGACGTAGATCTCGGTGCGCGCCTCGGCCCGGGCGCCGGCGCCCTTCGCGCGTTCGCGCCAGCCGATCAGGGTCGGCTCCTGGAAGGCGATCACCTCGGCCTCGTGCGCGGCGCCGCGTCCGGCCTGGACCAGCTGCCGCCGCCCGAATCCCTCCCCGGACAGGACCTCGGCCGCGCGGACTCCCGCCAGCCAGGCCGGCAGCTGCTCGGCGCGCTGCACGACGTCCCAGACCACATCCACCGGCGCCGCCACGTGCGCGCTTCGTTCCACGAGGATCATGAGTATCTTTCCCCCACTTAAATCACATCCGCGATATTTGGCACTCTATGTGTAAATCGGACTTAAGCGGACGGGTTCGGAAAAGACACGCCGAACTCCCTTGCGTCACCCAGTCATCTCGGCCTATGGCGCGTCGGTCCGCAGAGCCCTAGAGTCGCGAGCACGCTTCACGTTCCTGGAGGGTGACTTGACGACCGCGCCGATGCCCGAGTTCCCCGCCGGCTTCCGCTGGGGGGTCTCCACCTCCGCGTACCAGATCGAGGGTGCGACCACAGTCGACGGGCGTGGTCCGTCCATCTGGGACACGTTCGCCCACGACCCGGGCCGGATCGCCGACGGCAGCACCGGCGACCAGGCGTGCGACCACTACCACAGGTACGCCGAGGACACCGCGCTGCTGGCCGGGCTGGGGGTGTCCGCGTACCGGTTCTCGATCGCCTGGCCCCGGATCCAGCCGGCCGGCACCGGCCCGGCGAACGCCGCCGGGCTGGACTTCTACGACCGGCTGGTGGACGGACTGCTCGCCGCCGGTGTGGACCCGGTCGCCACGCTGTTCCACTGGGACCTGCCGCAGGCGCTGGAGGACGCCGGCGGCTGGCTCAACCGGGACACCGCCGCCCGCTTCGCCGAGTACGCCGACCTGACCGCGGCCCGCCTCGGCGACCGGGTGAAGCTCTGGATCACGCTCAACGAGCCGTTCATCCACATGAGCCTCGGCCACGGCATGGGCGAGCACGCGCCGGGCCGCACGCTGCTGTTCGACGCCTTCCCGGTGGCCCACCACCAGTTCCTCGGGCACGGCCTCGCGGTCGCCGCGCTGCGCGCCCGCAGCACGTCCCCGGTGGCGATCGCCAACAACTACTCCCCGGTGCGCCTGGCCGGCGACACCGACGCGGACCGGGCCGCCGCCGCGGCGTACGACGCGCTGCACAACCGCCTGTTCACCGATCCGCTGCTCGGACGCGGCTACCCGGACGCGCTCGGCCCCGACCCCGCAGTGGTACGCGACGGCGACCTGGACGTGATCGCCGCCCCGATCGACGTCCTCGGCGTCAACTACTACAACCCGACCGGCATCCGGGCACCGGAGGCGGGCTCGCCGCTGCCGTTCGAGATCGTGCCGCTGGACGGCTACCCGCGTACCGCGTTCGACTGGCCGGTGGCCCCGGACGGGCTGCGCGAGCTGCTGCTCCTCCTGCACGAGCGGTACGGCGACGCGCTGCCGCCGATCCAGGTCACCGAGAGCGGCTGCGCGTACGACGACGCGCCGGACGCCGACGGCCGGGTGCACGACCCGGAGCGGATCGCGTACCTGGACGGGCACATCCGCGCGGTGCGCGAGGCGATGGCCGGGGGCGTGCCGGTGACCGGGTACTTCGTCTGGTCGCTGCTGGACAACTGGGAGTGGGCCGAGGGCTTCACCAAGCGGTTCGGCCTGGTGCATGTCGACTTCGACACCCAGCGGCGGACGCCGAAGTCGTCGTACACCTGGTTCCGGGATCTGGTCCGGCGGTGACCACTGTGAACCCGACGCCGGCCTCGCTGCCGGCGGCGCTCGCCGAGCCGACCGTCCCGGTACGGCGGAGCTGGATCGCGCTGATCTTCGCGGCCAACCTGGGCGTCTGGATGGCGTTCTTCACCCCGATCCAGGTGCTGCTGCCGCAGCAGGTGGAACGGATCGCCCCGGCCGACAAGGAGGCCATGCTGGCGGTGGTCACCGGCATCGGCGCGCTCGCCGCGGTGCTGGCGAACCCGCTCGCCGGGGCGCTGTCCGACCGCACCTCGCTGCGGCTGGCCAACCGGCACTTCGGCCGCCGCCACGTCTGGACCGCGCTCGGCGCGGTCATCGGCGCGCTCGCCCTGGTGCTGCTGGCCCGGCAGAACACCATCGCCGGGGTGGCGGTGGCCTGGGTCGCAGCGCAGGTCTGCTTCAACGCGATGCTGGCCAGCCTCACCGCCGCGATCCCGGACCGGGTGCCGGTGGCGCAGCGCGGCGGCGTGTCCGGCTGGGTAGGCATCCCGCAGGCGCTGGGTCTGGTGCTCGGCGCGGTGCTGGTCACCGCCGTGGTCACCGGAAACGCCGCCGGGTACGCGGCGATCGCGCTCGCCGTGCTGCTGCTGTCGCTGCCGTTCGCGCTGCTGACCCAGGACGACCACCTGCCCCGGGAGCACCGCTCACCGCTGCGGCTGCGCTCGCTGTTCGCCTCGATGTGGATCAGCCCGCGCCGCCACCCCGACTTCGCCTGGGCGTGGTTCACCCGGTTCCTGGTGCAGACCGGCAACGCGCTGGGCACGCTCTACCTGCTCTACTTCCTCACCGACGGGGTACGGGTGGCCGACCCCGAGGGCTCCCTGCTGGTGCTGATCCTGCTCTACACGCTGGGCATGATGCTCACCGCGGTGGTCGCCGGGCGCATGTCCGACCGCTCCGGCCGGCGCAAGGTCTTCGTGATCACCTCCGGGCTGATCATGGCGGTGGCGGCGGTGCTGCTGGCGGCGGCGCCCACCTGGCCGATGGCGATCGTCGCGGCGCTGCTGCTCGGCGCGGGCTACGGCGTCTACCTGTCGGTGGACGCAGCCCTGATCACCCAGGTGCTGCCCGCCGCGACCGACCGGGCCAAGGACCTCGGCGTGATCAACATCGCCAACTCGGCGCCGCAGGTGCTCGGGCCGGCGCTGTCCGCGCCGATCGTCGTGCACCTCGGCGGCTACCCGACGCTGTACGCGGTCACCGCGGCGGTCACCCTGCTCGGCAGCGCCCTGGTCGTGAAGATCAAGTCGGTGCCCTGACCCGGCCCCCTGCCGGAAACCCCTCGCGGTCCGCCGTAGGCTGGGGGGCGTGACGGTACGTGTACGCTTCGCCCCTTCCCCGACCGGTATGTTCCACGTCGGCGGCGCCCGTTCGGCGCTGCAGAACTGGATCTTCGCCAAGCAGCAGGGCGGGGTGTTCGTGCTGCGCATCGAGGACACCGACGCGGCACGTAACCGGCCCGAGTGGACCGAGGGCATCCTGTCCGCGCTCGACTGGATCGGCATCGCCCGGGGCAGCTACGAGGGCCCGTACTTCCAGTCCTCGTACGCGGGCGAGCACCGGGCCGCCGCGCAGCGGCTGTACGAGGGCGGCCGGGCCTACTACTGCGACTGCACCCGCGAGGACGTGCAGGCGCGTACCGGCCCGCAGCAGCGCGGCTACGACGGCTTCTGCCGGGACCGCGGCCTGGAGCCGGGCGAGGGACGGGCACTGCGTTTCCGGACGCCCGACGAGGGCGAGACAGTGGTGGTCGACCTGGTCCGCGGCGAGCCGACGTTCGAGAACAAGCTGATCGAGGACTTCGTCATCGCCCGTGGCGACGGCTCCCCGGTGTTCCTGCTGGCGAACGTGGTCGACGACATGAGCATGGGCATCACCCACGTGATCCGGGCCGAGGAGCACCTGCCGAACACCCCGAAGCAGCAGCTGCTGTGGGACGCGCTCGGCGTCAAGCCGCCGATCTGGGCGCACGTGCCGGTGGTGGTGAACGAGAAGCGGCAGAAGCTGTCCAAGCGGCGGGACAAGGTCGCGCTGGAGGCGTACCGGGACGAGGGCTACCTCGCCGACGCGATGCGCAACTACCTGATGCTGCTGGGCTGGGCGCCGTCGGGCGACCGGGAGATCGTGCCCTGGTCGGTGATCGAGGAGGAGTTCCGGCTGGACGAGGTGAACCCGTCCCCGGCGTTCTTCGACGAGAAGAAGCTGCGCGCGTTCAACGGCGACTACATCCGGGCGCTGCCGGTGGAGGACTTCGTCGAGGCGTGCCGGCCGTGGCTCACCGGTACCGAGACCATCGCCCCGCCGCCGTGGCAGCCCGACGAGTTCGACCCGGCCGCGTTCGCGGCGGTGGCCCCGCTGGCGCAGACCCGGATCGCGGTGCTCAGCGAGATCGTGCCGAACGTCGACTTCCTGTTCCTGGCCGACCCGCTGATCGACGAGGCGGCATGGGCCAAGGCGATGAAGGAGGGCGCCGCCGACCTGCTGGACGCGGCGATCGTGGCGTTCGAGGCGCTGGAGTCCTGGGACGCCGAGTCGCTGAAGGCCACGCTGGAGGCGGTCGGCGCGGAGCGCGGGCTGAAGCTCGGCAAGGCGCAGGCGCCGGTACGCGTCGCGGTCACCGGGCGCACCGTCGGCCTGCCGCTGTTCGAGTCGCTGGAGGTGCTCGGCCGCGACCGTACGCTGACCCGGCTGCGCGCCGCACGCGTACGCCTGGTCTGAGCCGCGGCACGGCGCCCGTTCCCGACGCTCGGGCGTGTCGTGGCCAGAAAGCGGTTCCTCTATTGGCCGATATGCCTCTGAGTCATAATTATGACTCAGAGGCATATCTGTTTTCGGCGATCATTGCGCCAGCAGTGTCACGCAGAGTGGTCCCGCGCACTGGCCACGATCACCGGCGGGTGGCCCGGCGGCGCAGCAGCAGCCCGCTGCCCAGCGCCGCGAGCACCACCACCGTGCCGGCCGCCCACAGCCAGCCCGTACCCCCGTCATCGTCCGCCCCGGCGGCGGCCGGGGTGGGGCTCGGCACCGCGCTGGTGGGCAGAGCGGCGGAAGTGGCGGGGGCGGCGCTGGTGGGCGGCACCGTCGCCGACGGCGACTCGGCCGGGGTGCCGGTGGTCAGGGTGAACCGGACCTCCCCCTTGATCGGGTGGCCGTCGTCGGAGGCCAGCCGGTAGGTCACGATGTAGAGGCCAGCCGCGCCCGGCCGGAACGGCACGATCACGCGCTTGCCGGAGAACGTCGGCGCGCCGCCGGTAGCGGCCACGTTGTCCGGGCCGGTGACTGTTACCTCGGTCGTCGCCTCCTTCGGCGTGGCGAGGAACCGCAGCTCGATCCGCTCCGGCGCGGCGGCCAGCCGGGCCCCGTCGCGCGGATCACTGCCGGTCAGCGAGTTGTGCGCGGCGGCGGGCGCGGCCGGCAGCAGCGCGAACGCCGCGACCACCCCGAGCACCACCGCCCAGGTACGCGCCACACGGGCGACCCTGCCCCCCATGGTTCCCTCCGTCCGGGTAGGATCCGGCCGATGATCATCGACCGCTCATTGGTCGGTCTCAGCTCGCAGATAGTTCCAAATACTCTTCCACCAGCTGCAACCGAGCGCCGTTCTGCGGAGTCTTTGTGGTGGACACCGGTCCAGTGTGACCTGCAGCGGAAGCCAGCCATCGAACGGGGCGAGGAGGCGGCGATGATCCGAAGGGTGAAACGGCTGCTGGTCGCCGTGACCGGGAGCGTGGCGGCCCTGGCGTGCACGCTGGCCCTGACCGGCACCGCGGCGGCCCAGGCGGCGCCCAAGCCGAAGCCGGCCCCGACCGGTGTCGACATCAGCGGCGAGCGGCTCGACGCGCCGCTGAAACTACGCGCCGACACCAGCCCGAACGAGGTCAACCTCGTGATCGACCAGGTCAAGTGGCTGGGCACGACCGGCCAGCTGCGCGGCCCGGCCGCGAAGGATCTCGGTCCGAAGTACACGGTGGTGGTGCTCGCCGCCGCCGGCCCGCAGCGCACCTACGACCTGTTCCCGCTGGCCAAGGGCGGTCCCCGGATCTACCGGCCGGGCAAGCAGCCGGACCTGAGCAGCACCCGGGCCGGCTGGTTCTTCGGGCGGCTCAACATGCCCGAGACGCTGCGCTCGGTCGGCGTGCCGATGCCGGCGCAGTTCGACACGCTCGCCGGAGGCGTCGGCGGCGGCGAGCGGGTGCTTCCGGAGGAGGCACTCGACCCGGTGCAGAACATCGACACCGCGCTCGGCGAGCTCCAGCGGCTGCTGCTGCTCAACGTGGGCATCGTGCTCGTCATCACCGCCGGGCTGGCCGGCATCGCGCTGCTGGTCCGCCGCCGCACCCGCTGAGCCCGGCCGCACCCGGTCAGCCCGGCAGGCGGCGCGTCAGCACCAGCGGCGCGGCGGGCGCTCCCGGCGTGTGGTGCGGCTGCGCGGGCGTACCGCGCCGTGACGGTGGGCTCCCGCCCAGCCCGACAGGTCGCTGCGGCAGCTCCGGTCGGCCGGCTCGTCGTCGGCCAGGTGCGCCGGCTCCGCCGCCCGCTGCCGGGGCACGCCCGGCTCGTCCTCGGCACGCTCCGGCACCCGGCCGGCCGACTGCTCCCCCTGGTGGTTCAGGCACGGCCGACGCGGGTGCGTGGCAGTCGCCGGCTGGTCGTGACCCCGCCGGCAGGCCTCACCCTGGGCGCAACCGTGCTCGGCCTCCCCCTGCGCCATCCCCGGCCCCCCTCACGCGTCGCCCTCGCCCGCCCGGCCGGAGTCTGGCCCGGCGTGCCCTGACACCGTACTGGCCCGGCCGGACGAGATCGTCAGCGCGTACCGGTGGAGATCGTCACGCCGCGGCGAGGGCGTCACCTCGAAGTGGATCCGCTGGTCACGCCGTGTCAGGCTGGTGCGGTGAGCGAACCGGGCGGAACGGAGACGTCGGCGACGCTGCGTCGCATCGAGCGGGCGGCGGGCGGCCTGGCCACCGCCAGCGTGGCGCGGATGGACGAGACGCTGCCGTGGTTCCGTGAGCTGCCCGCCGACCAGCGCTCCTGGGTCATGCTCGTCGCCCAGGCCGGCGTGCGCTCGCTGGTGCTGTGGCTGCGCCAGGGCGGCGGCGCGACCGACCGCACCCAGGAGGTGTCGGACGAGGTCTTCGCCGCCGCACCGCAGGCGCTGGCCCGCTCGATCAGCCTCCAGCAGACCGTGGCGCTGATCAAGGTGACCATCGACGTGGTCGAGGAGCAGGTGTCGGAGCTGGCCGTACCGGGCGAGGAGCAGTCGCTGCGGGAGGCGGTGCTGCGCTTCTCCCGGGAGATCGCGTTCGCCGCCGCGCGGGTCTACGCCCGGGCCGCCGAGAGCCGCGGCTCCTGGGACGCCCGGTTGCAGGCGCTTCTGGTCGACGCGCTGCTGCGCGGCGACTCCCCGGACGTGCTGGCCAGCCGCGCCGCCGCGCTGGGCTGGACGGACGCGCCGCCGGTGGCGGTGGCGGTGGGCCGCTCCCCCGGCGGCGAGGTGGCAGCCGTGCTGCACACCGTCTACCGGCAGGCCCGGCGAATCGGCGTCGAGGTGATCGGCGGCGTGCACGGCGACCGCCTGGTCATCGTGCTGGGCGGGGCTGCCGATCCGGTGGCGGCCACGGAGAAGCTGCGTACCGCCTTCGGTGAGGGGCCGGTGGTGGTCGGGCCGGCGGTGCCCAGCCTGGACGAGGCCACCGAGTCGGCGCGGGCCGCGCTGGCCGGGTTCCGGGCCGCGCCGGCCTGGCCGACCGCGCCGTGCCCGGTCGCCGCCGACGAGCTGCTTCCGGAACGCGCGCTGGCCGGTGACACCGAGGCCCGCCGCCGGTTGCGCCACGACGTGTACGCGGCACTGGCCCGCTCCGGCGGCGAGCTGCTGGAGACGCTCGACGCGTTCTTCGCCGCCGGCGGCACGCTGGAGAGCGCGGCCCGGGCGCTGTTCGTGCACCCGAACACCGTGCGCTACCGGCTGAAGCGGATCGCCGAGGTGACCGGATTCTCGCCGCTGGCCCCGCGCGACGCGTTCGCGTTGCAGGTCGCGCTGACAGTGGGACGCCTCGACCCGGTGGTGCCGACGGCCTCCGACCGGCGATGATCGCCGACAATCTTTGTAGGATTCCTCTAAAGGTTCTAGTGCGGTTTGGTGCCGTACGTTACAGCGCGGCACGCCGGTATCCGTCAGAGTCGTACACGTGCTCGCCGTACTCTCTCCCGGACAGGGTTCGCAGAAGCCCGGCTTCCTCGCGCCGTGGCTCGACCTCCCCGGCGCCGAGGCGCGTCTGCGCTGGTGGTCGGCGCTGGCCGGGGTGGACCTGATCCACCTGGGCACCCGGGCGGACGCGGACGAGATCAAGGACACCGCCCGTACCCAGCCGCTGCTGGTCGCCGCCGCGCTGCTCGCCGCCGAGCACCTGCCCATGCACGACGTCGGGCTGGTCGCCGGGCACAGCGTCGGCGAGCTGGGCGCCGCCGCGCTGGCCGGGGTGCTGCCGGCCGAGGCCGCCGTGACGCTCGCCGGCGTACGCGGGCGGGAGATGGCCGCCGCCTGCGCGCTGGAGCCGACCGGGATGGCCGCCGTGCTCGGCGGCGACCCGGACGAGGTGCTCGCCGCGCTGACGGCGCACGGGCTGCACCCGGCCAACCGCAACGGCGCCGGTCAGATCGTGGCCGCCGGCGCTGTCGACGCGCTGGACAGGCTCGCCGCCGAGCCGCCGACCCGCACCCGGGTCATCCGGCTCCAGGTGGCGGGCGCGTTCCACACGCCGTACATGGCGCCGGCCGAGACCGCGCTCGCCGCGGTCGCCGCCGGTGTCCCGGCCTCCGCCCCGGCCCGGATCCTGCTGTCCAACCTCGACGGCGCACCGGTCGGGCACGGCCCCGAGACGGTACGCCGGCTCGTCCGGCAGGTGACCGCTCCGGTCCGCTGGGACCTGTGCACGCGTACGCTGGCCGACCTCGGCGTCACCGGCGTGATCGAGCTGCCGCCGGCCGGCACCCTGGCCGGGCTGGTCAAGCGGGAGCTCAAGGGCGAGGGCGCGCCCGAGATCGTCACCCTGAACACGCCGGCCGACCTGCCCGCCGCGCGCCGCCTGATCGCCCGGCATGCCGGTCCCGCCGCCCGGCCGACCGCGCCGTCGTTCCGGGTGGTCGTCTCCCCCGCCGCCGGCCGCCTCGACCTGTCGGCCGGACCGGCCGAGGGTGCCGGGGTACGCGCCGGACAGGTCCTCGGCCACGTCACCACGGGCCGGGGGCCGGTCGAGGTGACCGCGCACGACAACGGGCCGCTCGTCGAGTGGCTCGCACACCACGACGACCCGGTCGCACCGGGCCAGCCCCTCGTCCGTATCGGAGGAACGCACTAAATGGCCGGCAGCCGGATCGTCGCGATGGGGCACTACCAGCCCTCCCGCGTCGTCACGAACGACGAGATCGCCCAGATGGTCGACACCAACGACGAGTGGATCCGGGACCGGGTCGGCATCGTCACCCGGCGGATCGCGGGCGACGAGACGGTGGCCGACATGGCCACCGCCGCCGCCGGCAAGGCGCTCGCCAACGCCGGGCTGACCGCCGCCGACATCGACCTGGTCGTGGTGGCGACCTGCACGTCCGTGGACCGCAGCCCCAACGTGGCCTGCCGGGTCGCGGCCAAGCTGGGCATCAACGCGCCCGGGGCGTACGACCTCAACACCGCCTGCTCCGGTTTCGCGTACGCGCTGGGCACCGTGGACCACGCGATCCGGGCTGGCGCGGCGCGCAACGCGATCGTCATCGGCGCGGAGAAGCTCTCCGACTTCACCGACTGGACCGACCGCTCGACCTGCATCATCTTCGCCGACGGCGCCGGGGCGGCGGTGGTCAGCGCGACCGCCGACGACGAGCCGGCCGGGATCGGGCCGGTGGTCTGGGGCTCCGCGCCGGAGAAGAGCGACGCGGTCCGGATCGAGGGCTGGCAGCCGTACATCACCCAGGAGGGGCAGTCGGTGTTCCGGTGGGCCACCACCGCGCTGGCCCCGCTCGCGCTCCAGGCGTGCGAGCGCGCCGGGGTGGACCCGTCGGAGCTGGCCGCGTTCGTGCCGCACCAGGCCAACGCCCGGATCATCGACGGCATCGCCAAGCGGCTGAACATCCCGGACGCGATCATCGCCAAGGACATCGTCGAGTCCGGCAACACGTCGGCGGCGAGCATCCCGCTGGCCCTGTCGAAGCTGGTCGAGCGGCGGGAGGTGCCCTCGGGCGCCCCGGTGCTGCTGTTCGGTTTCGGCGGCGGCCTGACCTACGCCGGTCAGGTCGTGCGCTGCCCCTGAGACCCCCTCGGGCGCGAACGCGCCGAGGTGTGTGACCGGCGACGCCGGTCACCGGTAACCCCCGATGAGAGGAACCAACCGCAATGACCCGTGACGAGATCACCGCCGGCCTCGCCGAGATCCTCGAAGAGGTTGCCGGGGTGAACCCGGACGACGTGGCCGAGGGGAAGTCCTTCACCGACGACCTCGACGTCGACTCGCTCTCCATGGTCGAGGTCGTGGTGGCGGCCGAGGAGAAGTTCGGCGTCAAGATCCCGGACAACGAGGTGCAGAACCTCAAGACCGTCGGGGACGCGGTCAGCTACATCGAGGCGCAGTCCTGATCATGAGTCGTCCCGACGTCGTCGTCACCGGGCTCGGCGCGACGACCCCGCTCGGCGGGGACGTCGCGTCGACCTGGGACGCCATGCTCGCCGGCCGCTCCGGGGTGGGTGCGCTCACCCAGGAGTGGGCCGCGCAACTGCCCGTCCGGATCGCCGCCGAACTGGCGGTCGACCCGTCCGAGGTGCTGGACCGGGTGAAGCTGCGCCGGCTGGACCGCTCGGAGGCGATCGCCATCATCGCCGCCAAGCAGGCGTGGGCAGACGCCGGTCTGGACGAGGCCGGGCCGGACCCGGAGCGCCTGGCGGTGAGCGTCGGCTCGGGCATCGGCGGCGCCACCACCCTGCTCGCCCAGGACGACATCCTGGAGGCGTCCGGACCGCGGCGGGTCTCCCCGCACACCATCCCGATGCTGATGCCGAACGGCCCGGCCGCCTGGGTCGGTCTGGAGCTGGGCGCCAAGGCCGGGGTGCACACCGTGGCCAGCGCCTGCGCGACCGGCGCGGAGGCGATCGCGCTGGGGCTGGACATCATCCGCGCCGGCCGGGCCGACGTGGTGGTGGCCGGCGGCACCGAGGCGGTCATCCACCCGCTGCCGATCGCCGGCTTCAGCTCGATGCGGGCCATGTCGACCCGCAACGACGAGCCGGAGCGGGCCTCCCGGCCGTGGGACTCGGGTCGCGACGGCTTCGTGCTCGGTGAGGGCGCGGGCGTGGTGATCCTGGAGCGCGCCGACCACGCCGCCGCCCGGGGCGCCCGGGTGTACGCGCGCCTGGCCGGCGCGGGGATCACCTCGGACGCGTACGACATCGTGCAGCCGCACGCCGAGGGTGAGGGCGCCATCCGGGCCATCGCCCGGGCGATCGCCGACGCGGACGTGGCCCGTACCGACATCGTGCACGTCAACGCGCACGCCACCTCCACCCCGGTCGGGGACATGCTGGAGATCGGCGCGCTGCGTCAGGCGGTCGGCGACCACCCGGTGCTCACCGCCACGAAGTCGATGACCGGGCACCTGCTCGGTGCGGCCGGCGCGCTGGAGTCGATCGCCACCATCCTGGCCATCCGGGACGGCGTGATCCCGCCGACGATCAACCTGGACGACCCGGACGAGGGCCTGACGCTGGACGTCGCGGCGCACAAGGCACGTCACATGGAGATCCCGGCGGCGCTGAACAACGCGTTCGGCTTCGGCGGGCACAACGTGGCGCTGGTCTTCACCCGCCCCTGAGGTTCCGCCCTGAGGTAAGGAAGGGCCCCTTCTTAACAGTAACTGTTAAGAAGGGGCCCTTCCTCTACCGCAGGCGTTAAGAGGGGGCCCTTCCTTACACCTCAGCCGCGGTTGCGGGGGTGCTGCCGGGCGGTCCGCTCGTTGCCGCGCCGGTAGTTGCCGGTCCACCGGGCCATGGCCAGCTGCGGGTCGTCGCCGACCTCGGCCAGGAACTGCGCGGCCCGGCCGCCGCGCAGCGTGCCGGCGACCCGGCCGTGATGCGTGATGACCACCGTGCCGTCGGCGCGCTCGACGTAGCGGAAACCCTGTGCTGCCTCTCCCATGGGCGCCACCCTGCCAGCCGGGGCCGCCCTGACGCATCCGGGTTTCGGCGCGATCCGGGCGGGCGGCCGGGTCAGGTGCGGCAGGTGGTGGCCGGCAGGCCGGAGACCGGCACCGGGGAGCGGCCGGCCGGGCGGGCCTTGCCGGCGAGCACCGCGGCGAGCCCGGTCATCGAGGCCCGGGTGGACGAGTAGGTCGCCATCAGCGTCGGGGACTTCGCCCCGGACAGCACGTACGGCGTGTCCATCGCCACCGTCACGGCGGCGCCGGCGCTCAGGTCCTTCGCGCCGTCGCCGTAACCGACCAGGTGCACCACCGTGCCGCCGGAGGGCACCACCTTGACCCCGGCCGCGGTGAGCGCCTCGGTCAGCAGCTTGCGGGTGCGCTCCCGGCCGCCGGAGGAGGTCACGCTCACCGGGCCGGTCACCGCCCCGCCGCACTTGCCGCGCAGCACAGTCACGGCGGCGGTGGCCAGGTCGTCGGCGGCCTTGCGGTGGGCTGCGCCGTCGAGCGTGGACAGCGCCGGGGTGTCCCGCCCGGCCAGCCGGAACTTCATGGTCAGCACCCGGGTGACCGCCTCGACCAGGCGGGCGCGGGGCAGCGAGCCGTCCTTGAGCGCGGCGCGCAGCCCGTCGTACGCCTGGGTGACGTTCGGGGTCATCAGGATGAGGTCGTTGCCGGCGTTGAGCGCGCGTACGGCGGCCTCGCCCGGCGACCACTTCTTCGCCGGGGCCATGTTCATCCCGTCGGTGATCACCACGCCCTGGAAGCCGAGCTGGCCGCGCAGCACGTCGGTGAGCAGCTTGCGGGAGAACGTGGCAGGGGTGCCCGGGTCGACTGCCTTGACGTCCAGGTGGGCCGACATCACCGCCATGGCCCCGGCGCCGATGCCGGCCCGGAACGGCGGGAACGCGAGGCGGTCCAGCTCGGCGCGGGACTGCTTGATCACCGGCAGTTCGGTGTGCGAGTCCTCGGCGCTCAGGCCGTGCCCGGGGAAGTGCTTGACCGCGGCACCGACGCCCTCGGCCTGCAGGCCGCGTACCGCACCCGCCACCTGGGGGGACGCGGTCGCCGGGTCGGCGCCGAAGGACCGGGAGCCGATCACCGCGCTGCGGGTCGCCAGCACGTCGGCGACCGGCGCGAAGTCGAGGTTGACGCCCATGGCGGCCAGCTCTGCCCCGGCGGCCCGCCAGGCGGCCTCGGTCAGCGCCGGGTTCCCGGCGGCGCCGGCGGCGAGCGGGCTGGGCAGCAGCGTCACCCCGTCGGTGATCCGGGTGACCACGCCGTACTCCTGGTCGGTGCCGATCAGGAAGGGCGCGGCACCCGCGGGCAGCTTGCCGGCGGCGGCGCGCAGTCCGTCGGTGAGCGCACGGACCTGCTTGGGGTTGTCCACGTTCGTGGTGGGCCTGGTTGCCCGAGGTCGGGTCGTCGGCGCTGAAGCCGACCAGGATCAGCCCGCCGAGCCGGTACTTCGCCACCATCTCGGCGGGGGTGTCGACCCCTGCCAGCGCCCGGTTCCCGGCGGCCGACCCGGCCGACACCTCGGTGGCCGAGCTGCCGTACGCGTACGGCATCAGCACCTGCCCGACCAGGTCCTCGTCGCTCAGCGTGCCGACGAGCGCGGCCGCGCGGGCGGCTGGATCGGCGGCCGGCGGGTCACTCGGCGCGGGCGCTGCGGACGACGGCGCCGGGCTCGTCGGGGCAGGTCGGGGCCGGTCCGGCCCGTCCGAGCACCCGGAGACGAGCAGCGCGGTCAGTGCGGCGAGCGCGACGGCGGAGCGCCGCGGGGAAATCGACACGCGGCCCACCGTATCGGGGCAACTCGGCCGCCGTCACCCGACCCGGGTGAGCAGCGTCACCGGCGCACCGTCCCCGGCGTACCGGTAGGGCTCCAGTTCGGCGTCCCAGGCGGTGCCGAGCGCCTTGTCCAGGGCGTGGGCCAGCGCCTCCGGGCTGCGTGCGGCGGCCATCAGGCTGCGGAGCCGGTCCTCGCCGAGCTGGATGTCGCCGGCCGCGCCGACAGCGGCGCGGAACAGGCCGCGGCCCGGTACGTACATGAAGCGCTCGCCGTCGACGCCGGGACTGGGTTCCTCGGTGACCTCAAAACGGATCATGGGCCACTGCCGGAGGGCAGCGGCCAACTCCGCGCCGGTCCCCGGGCTGCCGGTCCAGCCGCACTCGGCGCGACGGGCGCCCGGATCGGCGGGCTGCGCCGTCCAGTGCAGGTTGACCGGCGCGGCGAGGACGCGCGCGATCGCCCACTCGACGTGCGAGCACACGGCGAGCGGGGTCGAGTGGACGTATACGACGCCACGCGTTGGCACGGTGACCTCCCGATGAGCCGAGGTGCGTCTTCCCCTACGACCTCGTCCTACCGAGTGGTACCTGGCACACATGATGACCCGTGTGACTGGTGGTGCGCCAGCGAATCGGAAAATTCGCCGGCCCCCGGAGCGGGAAATACCCGGGTGGTGGACCTGGTTGTGCCCTCTGACGCCGCGACGACCAGCCAGGTGTCGTGGTCGTGTACAGTTCTCTGGGCGGTTCTGTGCCGCCGTACATCTTCGCGGGCCGGCGCCCACCCGGGCGTCATCCGCATACAGCCCCCGGACGGCTTCCGTCCCCACCGTACGTCTGCAAGGAGTACCTCCGTGGCGAGCAACACCTCTAAGACCGCGCGCGCGTCCGTCCGGGCCGGCCAGGCTGGCCAGGGTGGCGCCCTCAGCGTGCTGGGCGAGTTCAAGTACCTGATCCCGCTCAACGGCGGCAAGCACGCCTACGTGCGCAACCTGACCAACGGCAAGACCGCGCACCTGCGCACCGACTCCGACGCCTTCGTCGAGGAGATCCGCGTGCTGGCCGCCGCCGGCCACGCCGCCAAGATCCGCGCCGAGATCAACGGCCTGGCCGCGTCCTACCCGGACCACGGCTGGGACGCCACCGAGAAGCGCCTCGTCGAGGCCGGCGTCTTCGAGGGCTGAGCGCCCTCACCCGCACCGCCGCGACCGCCCGCCGGGATCACCCCGGCGGGCGGTTTCGCGTCTGCTCCTGCGGCAGCAGCGTCACCTCGCCCGTGGCCAGGTCGTAGAGCGCGCCCTCCACTGCCAGCTCACCCGCGTCCACCGGCCCGGCCAGCCGTTCGTCGCGGCGCAACGCCGCCACCGTGCGCCGGACGTGGCGGCGGATCGCCAGCGGATGCGCGTCCGGGTCGTCCACCCCGACGTCGGTGACCGCCGGGGCGATCCGGTCCACCACGTACGCCAGGTCCCCGCCGGGCCGGCGTCCGGTGCGCAGCGCCTCGACGGTCGAGCCGACCGCGCCGCAGCGCTCGTGGCCCAGCACCATCACCAGGCGTACGCCGAGTTGCTCCACCACGTACTCGATCGAGCCCCGGACGGCCCGGTCCAGCACGTGCCCGCCGGTACGGATCACGCAGATCGAACCGAATGTCTGGTCGAAGATCGCCTCCAACGGCACCCGGGAGTCGATACAGCCCAGCACCACCGCGTACGGCTGCTGGTCGCCGGAGGCCACCGCCGCGGCGGCGGTGACGTCGTGCCCGTGCACCGGCTGCCCGCTGACGAAACGGCGGTTGCCGGAGAGCAGCTCGGCCAGCGCGGCGCGCGGGCTGGTGGACGGCATGCCTCCCAGCCTGGTCACCGATCCGACCTCGTGGGGCCGGACGGGAATCTTCTCTCCGGGCCGGTTGCCGTGGTCTCATGGCGGGTAACGCCGGTGTCACCGCCGGGTCATCCGGTGGACATACATCGGCGGGCCCGGGAGGTGGACGATGCCGGACCTGGAACTGCGGCTCCCCGACGACGTACGCCTGCACGTCAGCGTCACCGGGCCGGTCGACGCCGCGGTGACCGCCGTCCTGCTGCACGGCTGGACGCTGGACGGGCGCAGCTGGCACCGTCAGGTCGCCGAGCTGCGGGAACGCTTCGGCGGCCGGGTCCGCCTGGTCACGTACGACGCGCGCGGCCACGGCCGGTCGAGCTGCCTGGCGCTGCGCGACGCCACCCTCGCGCAGCTCGGTGACGACCTGGCGGCGGTGATCGACGAGATCGTCCCGTCCGGTCCGATCGTCCTGGTCGGGCACTCGATGGGCGGGATGACGGTGATGGAGTACGCCCACCGGCACCCCGGCCGGTTCGCCGCGCGTACCGCCGGGCTGGTCTTCGTCTCCACCACCGCCGAGGGGCACACGCACACCGCGTACGGCCTCTCCCCCCGGATCACCCGGCTGATCCGCCTGGCCGAGACCACAGGCGCCGGGGTGCTGGCCCGCTGCGGCGGCTGGCGGCCCCCGCACGCGCTGCTGCGCGCGCTGCGCCCGAGCATCCGCTGGATGCTGTTCGGCGACCGCTGCGACCCGGCCGACATCCGGCTGGTCACCTCAGCGGTGGCCCGGGCCACGCTGCGCTCGATCGGCGGTTTCCGCGCCTCGATCGGCGCCCAGCACCGGCTGGAGACGCTCGCCGCGCTCGGCGGGCTGCCGGCCGCCGCGCTGGTCGGGGACCGGGACCGGCTCACCCCGCCGCCCTGCGCCGAGTCGATCGCGGCGGCGCTGCCCACCACGGAGCTGACCGTCTGCCCGGGTGCCGGGCACATGCTCATGATGGAGCGCCCCGACGAGGTGAACGCCGCCCTCGCCGGCGTGCTGGACCGGGTGCTGGCCGGCCGCCCGGCGACCCGCCTCTGAGCGTCTCCGCTCGCGAGCGGCACTGACGTACGCCACGTGCGCGGCATGCCCCGGCGTGCCGGTTGCCGGCGGCCCGTACCCTCATTCAGCCCGTCGTGCCCTCCGAACACAGGAGCATCCGCGTTGACCGACCAGACCACGCTGGACCGGGAGATCGCCGCCGAGCAGCGCCACCTCGACCGGGTGTACGCCCGGCTGGCCGAACTGCGCCGGTCGGCGGCCGACGCCGAGCGGGAGGGCTACCGGCTGGCCCGGGTCGGCAACTTCGGTGCGCTGGTCGAGCGGGACGCGATGGTCTTCCACGCCGCCCAGCGCCGGCACGTGCTGGACGCCGAGCACGAGGGGCTGGTGTTCGGCCGGCTGGACCTGCGTACCGGGCAGGTGCTGCACGTCGGCCGTCTCGGCGTGCGGGGCGTGGACGCGGAGACGCTGGTGGTGGACTGGCGGGCACCCGCCGCCGCCGCGTTCTACCAGGCCACGCCCGCCGAGCCGCGCGGTGTGGTGCGCCGGCGCACGATCCAGTCCGCGTCCGAGAAGGTCACCCGGATCGAGGACGACCTGCTGGACCCGGAGGCCGCGCCGCCGGACATGGCGGTGGTCGGTGACGGGGCGCTGCTTGCCACGCTGTCCCGGGCCACCGGCCGGGGCATGCGCGACATCGTCGCCACCATCCAGCGCGAGCAGGACGAGGCGATCCGTTCCCCCGGCAACGGCGTCACGATCGTCTCCGGCGGCCCCGGTACCGGGAAGACGGCGGTGGCGCTGCACCGGGCCGCGTACCTGCTCTACTCCGACCGGGCCCGGTACGCCGGCGGCGGCATCCTGGTGGTCGGCCCGTCCGGTGTGTTCGTCGAGTACATCGCCTCGGTGCTGCCGTCGCTGGGCGAGGAGACCGCCACGCTGCACTCGCTGGGCTCGCTGTTCCCCGGCCTGTCCGCGTCCCGGACCGACCCGCCGGACGTGGCGGCGGTGAAGGGGTCGCTGCGGATGCGCCGGGTGCTGGAACGCGCGGTACGCGACGCGGTGCCGGACTCCCCCGCCGAGCTGCGCCTGCTCTACCGGGGCGAGCTGCTGCGCCTGGAACGCCCCGCGCTGGACGCGATCCGGGACCGGACGCTGGCCCGTGGGGCGCGCCGCAACGAGGTACGCCGGGCGGCGTTCGACGCGGTGCTCGCCGCGCTCTACACGCAGGCCCGCACGCTGCGGGTGGGCCGGCTGCCGGAGCAGCCCGCGTTCGAGGACGAGATCATCGAGCGGCCGGAGTTCCGCGAGTTCCTCAAGGCCTGGTGGCCCCGGCTGCACCCGAGGCACGTGCTGGACTGGCTGGCCCGCCCGGACCGGCTGCGCCGCTACGCCGGTGGGATCCTCTCCTCGGCGGAGATCCGGCTGCTCGGCGACGCGTACCGGAGCCTCGCGACCGAAGGGCTGACGGTGGCCGACATCGCGCTGCTGGACGAGCTGGACGCGCTGCTCGGCAAGCCGGTGCGGCGGGCCCGCCCCAAGCGCGACCCGTACCAGCTCGCCGGTGGCGTGCGCGAGCTGAGCACGTACGCCGATCGGCAGCGCGCCGCCCGCGCGGCGGCGCGGGAGCGTCCGGACGACTACCGCGACTACGCGCACGTGGTGGTGGACGAGTCGCAGGACGTCTCGCCGATGCAGTGGCGGATGGTCGGCCGGCGCGGGCGGCTGGCGTCCTGGACGGTGGTCGGCGACCCGGCGCAGACCGCCTGGACCGGCGACCCGCAGGAGCTGGACCGGGCCCGGGACCAGGCGCTGGGCCGGCGCAAGCGGCACCGCTACGAGCTGACCACCAACTACCGCAACTCGGCGGAGATCTTCGCGGTGGCGGCGGCGGAGATCCGCCGGCTCTACCCGGACCTGCCGCTGCCCGACGCGGTGCGGTCCACCGGCGTGCCGCCGGTCGAGCGCACGGTGCCCGCCGCCGACCTGCCGGCGGCCACCGTCGAGGCGGCCGAGGCGCTGCTCGCGCAGGTGGAGGGCACCGTCGGCGTGATCACGCCGGTGCCGCGCCGGGACGAGGTGGCCGGCTGGCTGGGCGGGCTCGGCCCGGGCCGCCTCCAGGTGGTGACCAGCCTCCAGGCCAAGGGCATGGAGTACGACGGCGTGGTGCTGGTGGCGCCGAGCGAGATCCGGGCCGACCCCGGCTCGGGTGTCCGCACGCTCTACGTGGCGCTGTCCCGGGCCACCCAGCGTCTCACCACGCTCGACCCCTCCTGACGGACACCCGACCGTGACCCGGCTGTCACCCATCGTTCAGTTGCATACATAGCGATGTGAACATACATTGGGCCTGGCCGGTACGGGGCAGGAAGGGTGTTGGCGTGGGCGCAGGTCATGACCACAGCGGCGCGGTGACCAACGCGGCGCACCGCCACCGGGGCCGCCTCTGGGCCGCCTTCGCGCTGCTCGCCGCCCTGATGGTGGTCGAGGCGGTGGCCGCCTTCACGACCGGCTCGCTGGCGCTGCTCTCCGACGCCGGGCACATGTTCACCGACGTCCTCGGCATCGGCATGGCCCTCGCCGCGATCACCGCGACCCGCCGCGCCGGCACCGACCCGCAGCGCACGTTCGGGCTCTACCGGCTGGAGGTGCTCGCCGCCCTCGCCAACGCCGTGCTGCTCGGCGCCGTCGCCATCTACGTCCTGGTCGAGGCGGTACGCCGGTTCGGCGAGCCGCCGGAGGTGCTGGCCGGCCCGATGCTCGTGGTGGCGGTGCTCGGCCTGCTCGCCAACATCGTCGCGTTCGCGCTGCTGCGCGCCGGGTCGAAGGAGAGCATCAACCTGCGCGGGGCGTACCTGGAGGTGCTCGGCGACCTGCTCGGCTCGCTCGGCGTGATCGCCGCCGCGCTGGTCATCGCGGCGACCGACTGGTGGTGGGCGGACCCGCTGGTCGCCGTCGGCATCGGCCTGTTCATCCTGCCGCGCACCTGGCGGCTCGGCCGGGCCGCGCTGCGCATCCTGGTGCAGGCCGCGCCGGAGCACCTGCAGGTCACCGCCGTGCACGACCGGCTGGCCGCCGTACCGGGCGTGGCCGAGGTGCACGACCTGCACGTCTGGACGCTCACCTCGGGCATGGAGGTGGCCTCGGCGCACCTGACCACCGATCCGGGCGTGGACCCGGGCGTGGTGCTGGCCGCCGCGCGGGCCGCCCTGCACGAGGACTTCTCCATCGATCACGCCACGTTGCAGGTCGAACCCGGAGCGTCCGCCGGAGTGTGCGGACAGACCGAGTGGTGATTAGGACACACTTAAATCACTGTGGCTAATGTAGTCTTATGCCGGTTTTGCCCCGCCTAGTGGCACTGCTCCACGGAGCCGTGCCCGGGCAGCGCCGGTAGTCTCGGTCGCGGCCGCACCCGCGGGCGCCACCCGGCCCCGGTGGGGCGGCCGTCGCCTAATCGTCCGCAGGGACGAGCCGGGGAACCACGTACGTGGGGTGCATCCGCGTCAGCGGTAGGGATCTTCCGTCCCGAACCCGTCAGCTAACCCGGTCGGCGTTGACGGAAGGACGTGTGAATGCCCCCAGTGGCACCTGTACGACGGACGGCCGCCCGGTTGGCGGCCCTGCTCGTCGCGACGCTGACCCTCGGCGTCGCGACCGTTCCGGTCTCCCCCGCCTCGGCGGCGCCGGTGACCGGCCTGCTCGCCGCAGCGCCCGGCGACGACGAGGGTGGCACGCCCGAACTGCGTGCCCAGCTCGACGCGGCCAGCAAGGGCTGGCTGGAGGCGAAAGCCGCGCTGAACCGGTCGGTGAGCCGCCAGAAGCAGCTGAACGAACAACTCAAGACGGTCGGCGCCGAGCTGGCCGTACGCGACGCCAAGGTCGGCGAGATCGCCGCCGTGGCGTACCGCAACGGCCGTCTGGGGACCGCCGGGGCGCTGCTCGGCAGCAGCAGCCCGGAGGGCTTCATGGACCGGGCCGCCGCGCTGGAGCAGGTCGCCGCGCACGAGGACCGTACGCTGCGCGACCTGATCACCACCCGGGACGAGGCCACCCGCACCCGCGCCCAGCTCGACGGAGAGATCCGCGAGCAGCGCAAGCAGGTGACGGTGATGGCCAAGCGCAAGGAGCAGGCCGAGCGCGCCCTGGAGGTGGCGAACGACCGGGCCTCGCGCAGCAGCAGCGGCGGTGGCAGCGTCCAGGGCACCTCCAGCAAGAACGCGAAGCCGGCACCGCGCAACTCGGACGGCTCCTGGCCGTCGGAGTCGTGCAGCGTCAACGACCCGACCCCGGCGAACGGCTGCATCACCCCGCGCACGCTGCACGCGCTGCAACAGGCCAAGGCGGCGGGCTTCACCCGGTACGTCTCGTGCCACCGGCCCAGCGGCTCTGGTGAGCACCCGAAGGGGCGGGCCTGCGACTTCGCCGCGCAGAAGAACGGCTTCGGCGGCGTGGCCACCGGCGGTGACCGGACGTACGGCAACAACCTGGCCGCGTACTTCGTGCGCAACGCCGACCCGCTCGCCGTGCTCTACGTGATCTGGTTCAAGCAGATCTGGCTGCCCAGCAGCGGGTGGAAGTCGTACAGCGGCGGCAACGGCGACCCGTCCAGCGACCACACCAACCACGTGCACCTGTCGGTGTACTGAGCGCGCCCCGAGAGGGCCGGCCGGATCAGGCCGGCCGGCCCTCCAGGGTCGCTCCGAGACGAGCCGCCAGGCCCAGGTGAGCCGCCCGGGCCTGGCGGAACGCGTACCCGAACAGTGGCGCCGGAGCGGTGAGCGTGATCTCCACGTCGATGCGTACCGTGCCGTCCGGCTCGTCGCGCAGCCGGGTGTGGTTGCGGACCGTCGTCGCGGGCTGCTGACGCGCCACTGTGACGACCTCGTCCTCGCCGGCGATCAGCACGTCCGCCTGGTACGTGACCGGGAAGTGCAGCGGGCCGAGTTGCAGCCGGTCGGTGATCGCGTAGCTGGCCAGCGCGCCCGGCCGGGCCGGCAGCTTCCGGACCCGGACGATCAGCGGATGCAGCTCGCCCTGGCGACTCAGGTCACCCAGTAGCGCCACCGCTTCGGCCCGGGTGCACCGGGCCTGCACGGTGTAGCTGAAGCTGTCGCTGCTCTGCAAGCGGGCCCCCTCGCCGTCGTGCGTCGCGACGATCGTCCCGTACCGACGCCGGACTGGCAACGGGTAGAAAGTCCCCTGGCTGCAGGGGGTGTGAACGGCGCGCTCAGGCGCCGGGCAGCACCTCGGGGGTGTCGTCGGCGAACCACGGCTCGGGCGCGCCGAACAGGCCGAGCAGGCCGGTCACCCAGAGCTGCCGGTGCACGAACCGGCTCGGCTCGGTGACCACGAGCTTGACGCCGCTGACCTCGCAGGTCTGGAAGCCGGCGACCATGGCGCTGATGCCGACCGAGTCGATGAACGTGACGAGCCGCATGTTCAGCTCGATTCGCGAGGGACGGCCCTTGGCGAGCACTTCGGCGATCGCTTCCCGCACCTCGTACGCGGTGTCGACGTCGATCTCCCCACGGGGCGCGATCTGGACGACACCACCCGGCCGCACCGACTTCACGATCGACAGGCTCACGCGAGCACCTCCACTCGCCCATGACGGGCGCCTCATCAGTACGCGGGCCGCGACCGAGAGTATTCCTCCAACGGCCCGGTCGCCACCCCCCGGGATGAGCAATTCGCGAACTGGGCACACCTGGGCGTACCCAATCCGGACCTCCGGGTTCCAGTTTCCCCTGTATGGCGGGTCGCGGCCAACCGTGCGACCGGGCGGGCCCGCCGATCCGCCGACCAGGGTAGCGGGCGCACGCACGTCCCGTGGGCACCGGTCCCGGCGCGTTCGGGTGGTTCGTCCCGTTCGCTGCTCACGGCCGGGAACCACGGCGTGGTTTGCCACGCGCCCCGGTGGGGCACTGCCCGAGACAGTGAACCCGCCGGATGGACACCGGAGTCCGAAGTGGCCGCCGGCCTTCGGCACCCGAGGAGGTAGAACGATGTTCGGATCCAACCTGCTGGACCGCCGGGGCAAGGCCGAGCGGGTCGCCGACCAGGCGTGGCAGAACCTGCTCTCCGCCGCCGGTTCCGCCGGTGACAGCGTGCGCGACGCCACCCGGACCGCCCGCCGCAGCTCCTCCGGCCTGGCCGACGACGCCACCGACCTGGTCGGCTCCGCCGCCGACGAGGCACGCCGCCGGGCGTCCCTCGCCTTCGACGCGCTCGCCGGCCGCCGGCCCGCCCTGCCCTGGACGCTGCTGATCGCGGCGGCGCTGGCGGGCGCGGCGATCGGCTGGGCCGCCGGCACCGCGGCGCGCGCCGCCGGCAGCCGGGACCGGGCCGCGGACGAGATCGAGTTCGTGGACGTGGACCGGCCGAACTCGCCGGCCGGCCTGGACGGCTGACCCGCCCGTACGACACGACGACGGCCGCCCCCGGGACTCCCGGGAGCGGCCGTCGTGCTGCCTCACCCGCCCCGGGTGAGGCCCGCTCACCCGGGGCGCGCGCAGGATCGCGGGTGCGGGACCACGTGCCCGCGCCGCGATCGACGGGAGGGGGAGCCGGATGGCCACCGACACGATCACGCGTACCGACCGGGACATCCAGTCCGCCGTGCTCGACGAGCTGACCTGGGAGCCGCGGGTCGGCCCGGACGAGATCGGGGTGACCGTCACCGAGGGCGTGGTGACGCTCACCGGCCGGGTGGACAGCTACGCCAAGAAGTGGGCCGCCGAACGGGCCGCGCACCGGGTCGCCCGGGTCCGCGCGGTCGCCAACGACCTCGCCGTCCGGATCGACACCGGGGCCGGACGGGATGACCCGGAGATCGCCGTCGCGGCCGTACGGGCGCTGGAGTGGGACGCGTTCGTACCGATCGAGGCGTTGCAGGTGACCGTGGCCGACGGCTGGGTCACGCTGCACGGCGAGGTCGAGTGGGAGTACCAGCGGCGGGCCGCCGAACGGTCGGTCGCCCGGCTCACCGGCGTACGCGGGGTGAGCAACGGGATCGCCGTGCGCCCCGCGGTGCACGCCGACGGCCGCGACCTGGCCGAGCGGATCGTGGACGCGCTGGCCCGCAACCGCGCCACCGAGGCCGAGGAGGTCGACGTACGGGTGCACGGCGACACGGTGCTGCTGGACGGGCAGGTCCACTCGGCCGGCGAGCGCGAAGAGATCGAGCGGGTGGTGTGGAACGCCCCCGGCATCCGGGAGGTGCACAACCACCTCGTCGTGCGCTGACCGGAACCACCCCGCCCGGGTGAGCCCGCCTCACCCGGGCCGCGGCCAGGGTGGGAGGCATGAGTGATCCGAACGGGCTGATCACACCCGGGCAGGCCGCGCCCGGGTTCACGCTGCCGGCGGCGCCGGACGGGCGCGAGGTGGGCCCCGGGCAGTTCCGGGGCCGTCCCGTGGTACTGGCGTTCTACCCCGCGGACTGGTCACCTGTGTGCGGCGAGCAGATGGCCCTGTACCAGGCCGCCCTGCCGGAGCTGGAGCGGTACGACGCGGTGCTGCTGGGCATCTCGGTGGACAGCGTCGACTCGCACCGGGCGTTCGCCGAGAGCCGGGGCATCCGGATCCCGCTGCTCGCCGACTTCGAGCCCAAGGGTGAGGTGCCGCGCCGGTACGGGGCGTACGCGCCGCACGGGCAGTCGGAGCGGGCACTCGTGGTGGTCGGCCCGGACGGCCGGGTGGCCTGGAGCCACCTCTCCCCGCCCGAGGTGAACCCGGGCGTGGACGGCATCCTCGACGCGCTCGAGAGCCTGGACTCGGATCGGCGGGTGAGTGCCGCATGACCACGCCCCTCCAGGTCACCACCGCACGGCTGCGGATCCCGGTGACCGAACGCGACCATGTCCGCGGGCCGGTGGACGCGCCGGTCACGATCGTCGAGTACGGCGACTTCCAGTGCCGGTTCTGCGGCGCCGCCTACCCGAACCTGACCGAGGTGCTGCGCCAGCGGGCCGACACGGTGCGGCTGGCGTACCGGCACTTCCCGATCACCAACGTCCACCCGTACGCGGAGAGCGCCGCGGAGACCGCCGAGGCCGCCGCCGCCCGGGGCCGGTTCTGGGAGATGTACGACTGGCTCTACCAGCACCAGGACCAGCTCGACCAGGTGCACCTGTCGCTCGGCGTCGAGCAGATCGGCCTGTCGCCGGAGGAGATCGCCGCGGAGGTCGGCCGGCAGGAGTACGCCGACCGGGTCCGGCAGGACTTCGTCGGCGGCATCCGCAGCGGCGTCAACGGCACCCCGACGTTGTTCGTCAACGACGTCCGGCACGACGGCGGCTACGACCTGGCCGAGCTGCTGGCAGTGGTGGACGCCGCCACCGACGACGGCTGACTGTCAGATCAGCCGCAGCTCGCGCGCCCGCCGGACGGCGTCCCGCCGGCGGGTCGCGTCGAGCTTGCGGTAGATGTTGCGCACGTGCGTCTTGACCGTGTTGACCGACAGTGACAGCTCGGCGGCGATCTCCACGTTGGACAGGATGCTCTGGAGATAGCGCAGGATGGTCAGTTCCCGCTCGGTGAGCGGCTCGTCGAGCGACCGGGCCGGACCGTCGGCCGGTGCCGCTGCCGGTTGCGCGTCCACGCCCCGGACCAGCTCGCTCACCGTGGCCCAGTACGCGGTGCCCGAGTCCAGGCGCGCGGCGAGCAGGTCCCGTACCCCCGGGTCGGCCCGGGTGAAGACGCGCCGGAAGCCGTCCGGCTCGGCGAGTGCCAGCACCTCCTCCAGCAGCCGTCCGGCGCGCCGAGCGTCACCGGAGGCGTCGGCGAGCGCCGCGTCGAGCAGCCCGGCGCCCAGCCGCACCGGCAGCGGCCAGTCCGCCGCGTCGGACGCGGTCCAGTCGGGAAGTGCACGCTCGGCCGCGCGGGCGTCACCGGCGCGCAGCCGCAGCCGCGCGGCCACCAGCGCCGGCGCCGGCGCGTCACCCGCCGCGTCGAGCAGCGTCCGGGCACCGTCGACGTCGCCGACGGCGGCGCGTACCTGGGCCTCGTCGGCGGCGAGCCATTCGCCGAGCTCCGCGCCGGGCGCGACGGCGCGCGCCCCGGCGAGCGTGCGCAGCGCGCCGCCCGGGTCGCCGCCGTCGGCCAGCAGCCCGGCCCGGCACAGCGCGGTGAGCGCCGCGCCGCCCGGCTCCGCACCGGCCGGCCCGGCGAGCGCCAGGTGGGCCGTGGCCTCCGCCGGCCGGTCCCGCTGCCAGTCCACGAACGCCAGCGCCAGGTACGCGTAGCCGCAGTCGGACCGCGACGACCAGCCCTGACACGGCGGCATCGCCAGCGCCTCCCGGGCCAGTTGCTCTGCGGCCCGCAGCGCGCCCCGGGCCGCCTCCAGCAACGCCGAGCGGCTGACGCAGAGCAGTTCGGTACGCGGCCGCCCGGCCCGCCGCGCCGCCTCCCGCGCGGCGGCGAACCGGTCCCGGGCGGTGGACAGCTCCCCCTCGGCCAGCGCGACCAGCCCGTGCGCGGCGCCGGCCACCGCGCGCACGTCGTGCCGCTCGGCCGTCCCGGCGCGCGGATCGCCGGCATCACCGGCAACGGCACTGTCGGCGTCCGGGCCGCCCCGGGACTCGTCAGCGGCGATGGTGGCCAGCAGGCGGTCGGCGGCCCGGCGTACCTCCTCGTGGTCGCCGCCGAGCCGGGCGAGGCTCAGCTCCACGGCGGCGGCCAGCCGGCCGAACCGGTCACGGCGGGGCGCGGGCAGGCCGGCGGCCTCGGCCAGCGCCCGCCGCAGCTGCGCGTCGGCGGCGGCCCGATCCCCGGCGTACGCCCGTTCGGCGGCGGCGGCCAGCGCCAGCTCCGGATCCCGGCGGACCGCCTCGGCGGGCGGCTCGGGCGGAGCGGGTACGGCGGCCGGTTCGTCCGGCGCCAGCTCGGGCCAGCGGGTGACGAGCAGTTCGGTGGCGTCGGCCCACTCACCGGCGAGAAGCGCGTGCCGCAGCGCCTCGGCCGGACGGTCGTGGGTGCCGTACCAGCCGGCGGCCCGCCGGTGCAGTTCCCGCACCTCGTCGGCGGGCAGCCGGTCCAGCTCGTCGCGCAGCACGTCGGCCAGCAGCGGGTGCGGCCGGTACCAGGGTGGGCTGCCGCCGTCCTGGTGGAGGAAGCCGCCCTCCCGGGCCGCCTCGGCGAGCAGGTGCCCGGCGTCGGGCCGCCCGGTCAGCGCGGCCGCCAGGTCGGCGTGGACCGCGACGGCCACCGCCACCCGGCGCAGGACGTCGCGGGTCGCCGGTTCCAGCGGGGCGAGCACCTCGTCCCGCAGGTACGCGGCGACGTCCGGCTGGTCACCGGCGAACCGTTCCACGGTGCGCGCCGGGTCGGCGCCGTCGCCGAGCGCGAGCGCGGCGAAGCGCAGCCCGGCCGGCCAGCCGGTGGTCCGTTCGACGAGCCGGGTCACGGCCGGGGCGGGTACGGCCACGCCGTGCGCGACGAGCAGGTCGGCCACCTCGTCGGCGGTGAACGCCAGGTCGTCGGCGCCGATCACGGTCAGCTCGCCGGCCAGCCGCCAGCGGTGCAGCGCCAGCGGTGGTTCGCCGCGCGCGCCGGCCACCAGCCGCAAGCGGCCGTCGGAGTGCCGGAGCAGGAACTCCAGCCCGGTCAGGGCGGCCGGGTCGGTGACCCGGTGCAGGTCGTCCAGGACCAGCAGCACGGGTCGTTCACGGGTGGCGAGCGCGGCGGCGAGCGTTTCGAGCTGCTCGGGCCGGGGCGGCCCGTCCGGCATCGGTGGAGGGCCGTCGTCCGGATCGTCGGCGGCGGCGGTACGCAGGGCCGCCGCGAGGTAGCCCCAGAGCCGCCGGGTGGTCTCCCCCTCGGCCACCGTGACCCAGGCCGGCGCCGGCCCGTCCCGTTCCCCCTGCGCCCAGGTCGACAGCAGCGTCGTCTTGCCCCAGCCGGCCGGCGCGCAGACGAGCGTCACCGGCCCGGACGCGCCCTGTTCCAGCCGGTCGAGCAGCCGGGGACGCAGCAGGACCGGCTCGGGCGGCACGGGCGGCGTCAACCGGGACGCCAGCAGCGGCGGGCCACCCGGCAGCGCACCACCGGCGACATCGGGCGAATCGAGGCCGGTGGTGAGCAGATCGGGCGTACCGGTGATGTCGCTTGTGCCGCTCGGTGCGGTGACGACCTGGTCTGCCTCCTCCGGCATGCGTCCCTCCCCCCGTCGGTGCGGGCAGCGGTTACCCGCAGCGCGCCGGTTCACCCCTTCGGGGCGAACCCCGCTCACCCGGGCGGCGCGCACCCTGTAGGCACGCGGGGTGGCCGGCCGGGTTGGCCGGCCACCCGGGGACGGCGGGAGGTCAGGTGGCGCGGAGCGGGCGGCTGGCGGCGGGCGTGCTGGTGCTGGCGGGGGTACGGGTGCTGGCTCCGGCGGGCGCGCGGGTGCTGGCCCGCCGCCGGGCGCGGCGGTCCGGCGCCGACCCGCGGCCGGGCCGGTGGCAGGTGGTGACGATCGCCGGGGCGCCCGAGCAGGTGCTCCCGGCCGGGCGGTGGCCCGAGCCACTGCGCCGCCTCGACGGCGCGGTCGAGCTGTGGGCCCGTCCGGCCCCCGGCGGTCGCGGTACCGAGCTGGCGGTCCGCCCGCTGGGCGGGGAGTGCACGCTCCCGGGGTTCGCCGCACACCTGGTCGGCGACGACCCGGGCCGGTTCCTGCGCCACGTGCTGCGGCAGACCAAGCAGCTCCTGGAGACCGGTGAGGTGCTGCGGGCGGACCGTTCGCCGCTGGACCGGCCGGGGACCGTGACGTGAGGGCGCTGTGCTGGGCGGGAGCCGGCCTCGTGGAGGTGCGCCGCGTCCCGGACCCGGAGCTGCGCAACGCCCAGGACATGATCGTCCGGGTCCGGCGGAGCACGACCTGCGGCGCGGACCTGCCGCTTCTGGCCGGGCAGGTGCCCGAGGCGTCCGCCGGGGAGGTGCTCGGACGCGAGTTCCTCGGCGACGTGGTCGAGGTCGGTCCGGAGGTACGCCGGCACCGGGTCGCCGACCGGGTGGTGGTGGGCGCGGCGGTGGCCTGCGGGGCGTGCTGGTTCTGCCGGCAAGGGCTGCCGGCGTGCTGTGACAACGGCACGAGCGGCGTGGTGGCCGAGCCGGAGTGGGGGCAGCCGCCCGCCGGCGGGTACGGCCGCCCGGCCCGGCTGGGCGGCTTCGCCGGTGGTCACGCCGAGTACGTGCGGGTGCCGTACGCCGATGTGGGCGCGTTCGCCGTGCCGGAGTCGGTGAGCGACGAGCGGGCGGTGTTCGCCGCCGACGCCGCACCGGCCGGCTGGTACGGCGCCGAGCTGGGCGAGGTCGCCCCCGGCGACGTGGTGGCGGTCTGGGGCGCGGGCGCGGTCGGCCAGCTCACCGCCGACGCGGCGGTGGCCCGGGGCGCGGACCGGGTGGTGGTGGTCGACGACCGGGACGACCGGCTGCGGATGGTCACCGGGCACGACGGCGTGGAGGCGCTCAACCACAGGTACGTGGACGTGCTCGCCGAGCTGCGCGAACGCAGCGGCGGCCGGGGCCCGGACGTGTGCGTCGACGCCTCCGGGGCGCCGGCCGCGCCGGGCCGGTGGCCGGTGGCCGAGCCGGACGGCGGGGCGGCGCTGCGCGAGGCGGTGCACGCCTGCCGCAAGGGCGGCGTGGTGGTGGTGCTCGGCGCCCGGCCCGGATTCGTGGACCGGTTCCCGCTCGGCCCGTTCGCCGACAAAGGGCTCGCCGTCCGCGCCGCCCGGCGCCGGGGCAGTGCCGCGATCCCGGCGCTGCTGGAACGGATGGCCCGCGACGAGCTGGTCACCGAGCACCTGGCCACCCATCGGATGCCGCTGGAGCGCGGCGCCGAGGGGTACGCGTTGTTCCGGGACCGGGCCGACGGCTGCGTCCGGGTGCTCTTCACCCCGTGAAGGTGAGCGCCGTGGATGGCACACTCGGCGGATGCGCGCAGACCGTCCGTACGACCTCGTCCTGTTCGGCGCCACCGGCTTCACCGGCGGACTGACCGCCGAGTACCTGGCCCGGCACGCGCCGGACCGGCTGCGCTGGGCACTCGCCGGGCGCAACCCGGACAAGCTGGCCGCGGTGCGGGACCGGCTGGCCGCGATCGACCCGGCCCTGGCCGACCTGCCGCTGCTCACCGCCGACGTGACCGACCCGGCGTCGCTGCGGGCGGTGGCGGAGAGCGCCCGGGTGGTGGCCACGACCGTCGGCCCGTACGTGCACCACGGCGAGCCGCTGGTGGCCGCCTGTGCCGCGGCCGGCACCGACTATCTCGACATCACCGGCGAGCCGGAGTTCGTCGACCGGATGTACGTGCGGCACCACGCCGAGGCGGTGCGCACCGGGGCACGCCTGGTGCACGCCTGCGGTTTCGACTCGATCCCGCACGACCTGGGCGTCTGGTACACGGTCAAGCAACTGCCCGCGGACGGACCGATCGCCGTGGACGGCTACGTGCGGGCCGGTGGCCGGTTCTCCGCCGGGACGTACCACTCGGCGCTCACTGCGTTCTCCCGTACCGGTGAGATGAGCCGCGCGGCGCGGGCCCGCCGGGCGATGGAGCCCGGCCCGCACGGACGCCGGGTCCGCGCGGTGCCGGGCAAGGTCGGCCGGGTACGCGAGTTCGGCCAGTGGGCGGTGCCGCTGCCCACCATCGACCCGCAGGTGGTCCGCCGGTCCGCGGCGGCCCGCCCGGAGTACGGCCCGGACTTCCGCTACCGGCACTTCGCGGCGATGAAGCGGCTGCCCACTGTGCTGGTCGCCGGCGTCGGACTGGCCGGTGTGGTGGGGTTGGTGAAGGTGGCGCCGACGCGGCGCTGGCTGCTCGGGCGGCTCGCCTCCGGGCAGGGCCCGACCGCCGAGCAGCGGGCCAAGTCGTGGTTCCGGGTGCGGTTCGTGGGCACCGCCGGCGACCGGCGGGTGGTGACCGAGGTGGCCGGCGGCGACCCGGGTTACGACGAGACGGCCAAGATGCTCGCCGAGTCGGCGCTCTGCCTGGCCTTCGACGACCTGCCGGAGACCGCCGGGCAGGTCACGCCGGTCACGGCGATGGGTGACGCGCTGCTGGATCGGCTGGTACGCGCGGGCATCACGTTCCGCACGCTGCCGGCGTGAGGTTGACCCTCGACCCGCTTGAGGTCACAGGATGACGGCCGTGGAGAGCGAGCTTCGCAGCATCGGCGAACTGGCCCGGGCCAGCGGGTTGACGGTCAGCGCGCTGCGGTTCTACGACCGTTCCGGCGTGCTGGCCCCGGCCCGGGTGGACCCGGTGACCGGCTACCGCTGGTACACCGAGGAGCAGGTGGACCCGGCCCGGCTGGTAGCAGGGCTGCGCCGGGTGGGGATGCCGCTGGCCGGCATCGCCGAGGCGCTGCGGAACCGGCACCGGCCGGCCGAGGTGCACCGGCTGCTGGACGCGCACCTGCGCCGCCTGGAGGACGGCCTGGCCGACGCGCGTCGCGAACTCTCCCGGATCCGTAGCCTGATCGACCCGGAGGAGATCACAGTGACCACCCGCCTCGTGCTGTCCCGCACCGACCTCGCCGCCGCCGTGGACGCCGTACGCTTCGCCGTCGGCGCCGACCCCGGCCTGCCGGTCCTGTCCGGCGTGCTGGTGGAGGTCGAGCCGGACGGTGTCCGGCTGGTCGCCACCGACCGGCACCGGCTCGCCGTGGCCCGGGTCGGCGGCACCGTCGACGGCCCGCCGGTGAGCGCGCTGCTGCCGGTGGCCGCCGTCGACGAACTCCGCGCGCTGCTGGACCTCGACGGCGCCGACACCGCCGAGGTCGTCGTCGCCACCGACCGGGTGACTGTCACGGTGGCGGGCCGGCCGCTGACCGCCGTCCCGTTGCCGTACGACTTCCCCGACTACCGGCGGCTGCTGCGGGCGCAGCTCGGCGACGTGCCCACGTACCGGATCCCGTTCGACGGCGCGGCGCTGCGCGCGGCGCTCACCGCCGACGGCGTCCCGGTCTGCCACCGCGCGCACGAGGGAGTCGAGCACGAGGTGGTGGCGCTCGGCCTGGACGGCCGGGGTGAGCTGCGCCTGGTCGACCCGAACGGCGTGGTCGCCGCCGGGGGCGTGGAGGGCGGGGCGGGCGCGGCGGGCGCGGGCGGCCCGGATGCGCTTCGGGTGGCGGTGAACCGCGAGTACCTGCTGGACGCGCTGGGGTCCGGCGACGGCCAGCTCGTGCTGGAGCTGGACGGCCCGATCGCCCCGCTGGCCGTACGGCGGGCCGACGACGCGCACGCCTTCTCGGTCCTGATGCCGGTACGCCTCTGACGTTCCGCGCTCGCCGGCGTCGGTACCGCTCTGCGGCAGGCATCCGTGACTGTGCGTGACGCCGCCGCCCTCCTGGGTGCGTCACCCCTCGCGCACTTTGCTCTGCAGCCATCCGCGCGACGCTGACGCTCCGTCGAACGCCGCGTCGGTGGCTGCAGAGCAAAGTCGCCGGAGGGACATGTCCGCCGGAGAGCGGGTCCGCGAGATTGACCAGGTCAGCGAGCTAGCGAGCCGCAGCGGGGCGGCACGAGCACCGGAGCACCATCACGGAAAGTGAGAACGGCGCACCGACGGCGGCACCATCACGCACCGTCACCGGAAAGGGCCTCGCGGCGGCGGGCTGCGCGGGCCGGGCCGGGGCGGCGGGGGCGCGACGGTAGCATCTGGAGGTCCCACCTGACTGCCTGGACGGAGGCGTACGAGCAGCATGCTCGACATGGAGTTGATCCGGAAGGATCGCGAGGCGGTGGCGACCGCGCTGGCGAAGCGTCTGGATCCCGCCGAGGTCACCCGGGCGCTGGACGACATCCAGCGGCTCGACCAGGAACGACGCGCCCTGATCACGGAGATCGACGCCGAGCGGCAGCGCCGCAAGGCCGAGGCGCGCGCGTACGCGGAGGCGAAACGGTCCGGCGGCACGCCGCAGCCGGTCGCCCCGGAGGCCGAGCGCAAGCAGCTCGCGGAGCTGGAGTCCCAGCTCGACGAGGTGCAGTCCCGGCTCCGCTCGGCGATGAGCGAGCTGCCGAACCTGCCCGCCGAGGACGTGGTCCCCGGCGGCAAGGAGGCCAACCGGGTGGTGCGGACGTTCGGCGAGGCGCCGGCCATCGAGAAGGTACGCGACCACGTGGAGCTGAGCCGCGCGCTCGGCCTGGTCGACCACGAGCGGGGCGTGAAGCTCGGCGGCTCGGGCTTCTGGATGTACACCGGTCTGGGCGCCCGGCTGGAGTGGGCGCTGGTGAACTGGCTGATCGAGCAGAACATCCAGGCCGGCTACGAGTTCCTGCTCCCGCCGCACCTGCTGCTGGACAGCGCCGGTTTCGCCGCCGGGCAGTTCCCGAAGTTCCACGACGACGTCTACCACATCGACAAGCAGTCGTCCTCGCGCGGCCAGTTCCTGCTGCCCACCGCGGAGACGGCGATCCTCGGCGCGTACCAGGACGAGATCCTGGAGACGCCGAAGCTGCCGTTGAAGGCGTTCGCGTACACGCCGTGCTACCGGCGCGAGGCGGCCGGTTCGCACTCCGACGAGCGCGGCACCGTACGCGGCCACCAGTTCAACAAGGTGGAGATCTTCCAGTTCACGCTGCCGGAGCAGGCGGGCGAGGCGCTGGAGGCGATGGTCGGGCACGTCGAGGGCCTGGTCGGCAAGCTCGGTCTGCACTTCCAGACCAGCCTGCTCGCCGCCGGTGACGCGAGCGCCTCGATGAAGAAGACGCTCGACGTCGAGGTGTGGATGCCGAGCACCGGCAAGTACAAGGAGGTGTCGTCGGTCTCCTGGGCCGGTGACTACCAGGCCCGCCGGGCGGCGATCCGCTACCGCGAGCCGGGCGCGAAGCAGACCCGTTTCGTGCACACGCTCAACGGGTCTGCGCTCGCCACCAGCCGCCTGTTCCCGGCCATCCTGGAGCAGTGCCAGCAGCCCGACGGCTCGGTGGTGGTCCCGGAGGTCCTCCGCGACAAGCTCGGCACCGACCGCCTCACCCCGCGCTGACCCGCGTCCCCGTCCCCGTCCCCGCCCCACCCGCCTCTCCCCCGCGATCTTGCACTTCCGGCCCGCGAGAAGTCCGCTTCACCCCTTCCGCCCGGGCACCAACTGCAAGATCGCGGGAGAGGGGGCGGGGGCGGGAGCGGGGGCGGGGGCGGGAGCGGCGGGTGAGGGCGGCGAGGAGCAGCGCGGCGAGGAGCAACGCCGCGAGGACGGCGGGGCCTAGCGTGTCGACTGTGCTCACCACTGACTGCTGGATGCGGGCGGCGGTGCGGATGACCGGGTCGGTGAAGGCGTCGTAGCGGCCCTGGGCGAGGCGTACCTCGTACCAGCCGTACCAGGCGACGTAGCCGCCCGCTACCAGCAGCACCAGGCCGCTCAGCCGCGGCACCCACGCGCCCGCGCCGCGCAGCCGCGCCACGACCCGGCCGCGCAGCAGCGCCACGGCGAGCGCGGCCACGCCGACCACGAGCGCCATCCCCAGCGCGTACGCGCCGAACAGCGCCAGGCCGCGCAGCGGCGACCCGGCCCGCAGGCTGGTCACCACGATCGCCAGGAACGGCGCAATCGCGCAGGTCAGCGACGTGAGCGCGTACGCCGCGCCGAACAGCGCCATGGACGGCCAGGTACGGGTGAGCCGGGGCGCGACACGCAGCGGGCGCGGCGTGGGCAGCCGCCGGCCGGCGAGCAGCCAGCACCCGGCCAGCGCCAGCAGCACGCCGAGCGTCACCGTCAGCCACGGCAGCCGGGGCCGCAGCCAGTCCGCCGCCGGTGCCAGGGCGAGCCCGAACGCGCCGAACACCAGCACGTACCCGAGGGTGAGACCGGCCGTCGCGGTGAGCGCGCGTCCGACCGCGCCGCGCCCGCCGTCGGGGCCGGCGACGAGCAGCGAGAGGTACGCGGGCAGCATCGCGAAGCCGCACGGGTTGACCGCGCCGAGCATGCCCGCGGTGAGCGCGAGCAGCAGCGCGCCGGTCATCCCCGGGCCAGCGTCTCGACCTGCCGGGTCAGTGCCTCGCCGTCCAGGAATCCCTGGTGGACGACCCGGCCGGTGCGGTCCAGGACGACGAATGTGCTCTGCTCGGCCACCTTGAACCGGCGCCACAGCGCGCCCGCCCGGTCGTCGATCTGTGTCGTGCCGCCCAGGTCGAACTCGGTGACGAACGACTTCATCGCCTTCTGCTCGCCGAGTCCGGCGACGCCGACGATCGGGACCGTGTCGCGGTAGGTGGGGGCGATCTCGGCCACCGTCCACGCCTGGCTGGCGCAGGTGGCGCACCAGGGCGCCCAGAACCAGAGCACGACCGGCCGCCCGGCCAGGGCGGCGGCGTCGAACGCCGTACCGTCGAGGGTCTTGCCGGTGAACGACAGCGCGGCCGGCACCACGGCCGGTGACGCGGACGCCGGACCGGATGCCGGCCCGGACGGGGACGCGGCGGCCGGGGGTGCCGGTGCGACCGCTCCGGCCCGGTCCCCGGGCTCGGGCCCGGCGGCGCAGGCGGTCGCGGCGGCGAGCGTGGCGGCCAGTACGGCGGCGGCTGTCACACGAGCGGCGGTACGCATCGGCGGCTCCTGGTTCTACTCGGCCCGGACCAGGCGGAGCGCGAGTTCGGGACAGACCTTGACCGCCTTGAGCGCGCCCTCGCGCAGCCACGTCGGCACCGGGGTGGGCGGGAACGCCGGGTAGCCGTTGCCGTCGAGCCGGATGAAGTCGGGTACGACGTGCGCGCACAGCCCGTGGCCGTCGCAGCGTGACCAGTCCAGGGTGAGCTTCTGCGGGTTGGCGTCCGGCGCGCCCGGCAGGCCCATCATGCCCTTGACGCGTTTGCCGCAACCCTCGCCGGTGGCGTGCAGCCGCAGGTCGTCGGCGAACACCTCCATGGCGGACAGCGCGAACCGGGCGGTGCCGTCCGGGTGGCTGCACGCGCCGCGTCCCTTGACGTCGCCGGCGGCGGCCCGGACCAGCTCGACGGGTGCGCTGCCGGAGACCGCGAGGTCGACCGAGCGGGCCAGGTCGGGCAGGCCCATCTTGCACGGGCCGCACTGCCCGGCGGACTCGCCCGCCAGGTAGCGCACCACCTGCGCGGCCTCGCCGAGCGGGCAGGTGTCGGCGCCGAGCGGCACGATGATGCCGGCACCGAGCGTGCCGCCCACTGCGGTGAGCCCTTTGCGGGACACCTCGGCCCGCTCGGCGGCCGCCGCGGTGATCCACTTGCCGTGGTAGCCGCCCATCAGGATGCCCGGGCCGGGCGGCACCTCGCACAGGTCGAGGATCTCCCGCAGCGGGGTGCCGGCCGCGCACTCCACAACGGCGGGGCGCTTCGCCGACCCGGTGACTGTGAGCAGCACGGTGCCCGGCTCGTCGTCGGTGCCGAGCGCGGCGTACTCGTACGGGCCGATCCGGGCGGCGACGGCGAGCTGGGAGTACGTCTCGGCGTTCGACAGCAGTGTGGGCAGACCGCCGACGCCGGAGTCGCTGGAACGCTTCTTCGTGCCGGGCGGGATGTGCGGCAGGCCGTTGATGCCGTTGACCAGCGCGCCGCCCTCACCGGAGATGAACCGGTGCGGCACCGTGACGATGGTGGTCGGCACCGGCATCCGCCGTTCCTGCAACGCCTCGGTCAGCGAGGGCCGGCCCACGTCGTCGTCGGCCACCCCGATCACGATCTCCTCGGCGTCGAGCGCGAACGCGGCGAGCGCGGCGCCGTCCAGGATGAGGTGCGGGGCGCGGGTGAGCAGCACCTTGTCCTTCCAGCTGGCCGGCTCCCCCTCGGTGGCGTTGACCACCACCACGGCGCCGAGGTCCTGCCGCTCGCAGGACTCCAGCACGGCGCGCAGCTTGCGGGCGAACGGGAAGCCCGCGCCGCCCTTGCCCTTGAGGTCGATCGCCTCGGCGAGTCGCAGCAGCGCCGCCGGTTCCATCGGGCCGATCGGGCCGTGCACCTCCTCGTGGGCCAGCAGGTCGAGCCGGCCGAACTCGGCGAACCCGGCGGTCAGGCGGGGCTCGCCGACACAGGCGACCGGCGGGACCGTCGTGCGCGTCACCGGGCCTCACCTCGCAGCCCGGCCCAGTACGCGCCGTCGACCGCGTCCGCGTCGGCCCGCTTGCGACGGCCGGACCGGCTCTCCTTGCCCGCGCGCATCGCCCGGCGGGAGGCGAGGTCGACGAGCGTCGGGGTGTCGTCCACGAACGCCTCGTCGGCGGCGTAGCGGGCCGGCGGGCGCCAGTAGTCCGGCTCCTCCGGCACGTCCTCCTCGTCGCGGTAGCGGCGGCCGGACCCGCTGAGCGGTTCGGCCGAGAGCGGGGTGCCGGAGATCGGGCCGGCCGAGATCGGCTCACCGGAGATCGGGCGGCTCTCCCAGCGGCGCGGGCTGTCCCACGGCTCCTCCGGCTCGTCGGTCGCGCGCGGCGGCGCGGAGTAGCGGGCAACCTCGGCCGCGGTGGCGTACCGGCTGCTGTCCGGGGGTGCGGAGTGGCGGCCGCCGGTGTCCGGCGGCGCCGAGTGCCGGCCGCCGCTCTCCGGCGGAGCCGAGTACCTGGCGACCAGATCCTCGTCGTCCCGGGACCGGCGGCTCACCCGCTCCTCGTTCCGGGACCGGCGGGTCACGCGCTCCTCGTCGTCGCGGCGACGGCGGCGGGGCCGCTCGCCGTCGGTCCGGCGGGCCGGCGCCGCCTCCTCGTCGCGGGCGCGGACGACGGGCTCGCGCTCCTCGTCGCGGCGGCGGGCGGGCGCCTCCTGGGTGCGGGCGCGCCGGGCAGGCGCGTCCGGTTCGGCGTCGCGCCGCCGGGCGGCTGCCGCGCGGACCGGCTCGCGCAGCGACCCGGGTTCCGGCACCACGGGTACGGCGAACCGCTCCGGGTCGCGCCGCCGGGCGGTGCCCGCCGGTGCGGTCCAGGTGGCTGTCGCCTCGGCCCAGCGGCCCCGGCCGGTGCCGCTGTCCTCCTTGTCCGCGGCCTTCTTCCGGGTGAGCGCGGCGAACACGCCGGTACGCTCCTCGCCCTTGCCGGCCATCGCCTTGTTGAGCGCGACGGCCTGGTGCTGCTCGCGGCTGCGCTTGCCGAGGTGGACCGAGACGCGGACCAGCAGCGCCATCACCACCAGCACCACGCAGGCGAGGTAGCTCAGCACCACCCAGCCGGCGGCGGGCCGGCCGGCGTTGAGGCCGTGCACGAGCGCGAACGGCCAGGACACGTACGCCATCGAGTGCAGTCCGCGCCAGAACCACTTCGGGCCGACGCCGGCGAACCGGACCCGGATCAGGCCGGTCCAGAGCACGCCCACCATCAGCAGCGCGGCGACGGTGCCGAGCCCGATGTAGAGGCCGCTGCCGCTGATGAACGGCACCACCGCGTCGGTCGGCCCGGCCCGGCCGATCGCGACCTTGGTGATGACGTGGAAGACCAGCCCGGCCACGCCGAGCACGCCGGTGGCGCGGTGCGCCGACTGGAGCAGCACGCGGTGCCGGATGAGCAGCACCAGGCGGTCGGTGGCGAGCAGGCCCAGCATCACGGTGATGCTGAGCGAGACCAGGGCGACCACCCCGGCGAAGAACTCGGTGAAGAAGAATCCGTACGAGTACATGACGCCGCCGGCGCCGGCCAGCTCCACCCCGGCCCACGCGAGGCCGAGCGCGGAGGCGGTCAGCGCCACCATCGCGGACTTCGACATCGTCCGGGCACCACGACTGGTGGTGGTGGTCCGGACGGTCGTCGCCTTCTCGTTCTGCTGTGCCCGGGCCATCTGCTCCTCGATCGTCTCGCGGCGGCGCCCCCACCGGCCGACCCTGCTCCCACCTCAGGTACGGAGGGACGGCTCGGACGGATCACCTCCGGTGGCGAATTTCTCGGCCGGATTCTCGAACCGTCCGGACCGGACGCGCGTGTAGCGCCTGACGCAACGACGGATGCCCATGCGTTGACAGACTTTGCAACAGGCTCGTAACCTTGCCGCAAAATTTCAGGCTGGTTGCAAGAAGCCAGCACTGATACAGGCTCCACTCCCCCGCATCCCCGCACCCCGCAGGAGTCCTGATGCATCGACGCCGATGCCGCGCCGCCGCGCTCGCCCTGGGTCTGGCCGCGAGTCTGCTCGTCCCCCTCACCGCGGCGGCACCCCCGGCCGCCGCCGCCACCCCCGGCGCCAAGAAGGTCATCGTCCAGCTCTTCGAGTGGAACTGGACCTCGGTTGCCGCCGAGTGCACCAGCACGCTGGGCCCGAAGGGCTACGGCTACGTGCAGGTGTCCCCGCCGCAGGAGCACGTCAACAGCAGCCCGTGGTGGGTGTCGTACCAGCCGGTCAGCTACCGGATCGAGTCCCGCAAGGGCACCCGCGCGCAGTTCCAGTCCATGGTGAACACGTGTCACGCCGCGGGCGTCAAGGTGATCGTCGACGCCGTGGTCAACCACATGTCCGGGCAGGACAACGGCGGCACCGGCTGGGCCGGTTCGTCGTACGGCCACTACAACTACCCGGGCGTCTACTCGGCGCAGGACTTCCACTACTGCGGCCGCAACGGCAACAACGACATCGCCAACTACAACGACCGGTACGAGGTGCAGAACTGCGAGCTGGTCAACCTCGCCGACCTCAAGACCGAGTCGGAGTACGTGCGCGGCCGGCTGGCCGCGTACCTCAACGACCTGCTCTCGCTCGGCGTCGACGGCTTCCGGCTGGACGGCAGCAAGCACATGCCGGCGGCCGACATCGCCGCGATCAAGGCCAAGCTGTCCCGCAGCGCGTACCTGGTGCAGGAGGTCATCTACGGCGCCGGTGAGCCGATCCAGCCGACCGAGTACACCGGCAACGGCGACGTGCACGAGTTCCGGTACGGCAAGGACCTGGCCCGGATGTTCAACAACGAGCGCCTCGCGTACCTGCGGAACTTCGGCGAGTCCTGGGGCTACCTGTCGAGCGCGAAGGCGGTGGTCTTCACCGACAACCACGACACCCAGCGCGAGGGCGGCGTGCTCACCTACCGCAACCGCGGCACGTACGCGCTCGCCAACGCGTTCATGCTGGCCTGGCCGTACGGCACCCCGGCGGTGATGTCGAGCTTCACCTACAGCGGCCGGGACCAGGGCCCGCCCGCCGACGGCAGCAACCGGATCACCAACGTCACCTGCTACTCGGGCTGGGAGTGCGAGCACCGCTGGCCGGTCATCGCCAACATGGTCGGCTTCCGCAACGCCACCGAGGGCGCCGGGGTCTCCAACTGGTACGACAACGGCTACCAGCACATCGCGTTCAGCCGCACCGGCAAGGGCTACCTGACGATCAACGACGAGGACAGCGCGGTGAACGGCCGGTCGTACTACACCGGGCTGCCGGCGGGCCGCTACTGCGACGTCATCCACGGCACGTTCAGCAACGGCTCGTGCAGCGGCCCGGTGATCACCGTGGACTCGTCCGGCTGGTTCGCCGCGAACATCGCCCCGCACGACGGAATCGCCATCCACATCGGCGCGAAGCTCAGCTGAGCCACCCGGGCCGCGAAGCCCCCGTACCCGCAGTACCGGGTACGGGGGCTTCCGGTCGGTTACAGTCGGTTTCGTGCTTTTCGACCGGTTCGCCACGCGCCGGCCTCCCGGCTGGCTGATCGCCGCGCTCGCCGTACCGCTGCTGCTCGTCACCGCGCTGCTGGTCGGCCGCGCGCTCACCGCCGCGCCCGCGCGCCAGGCGGCGCCGCCCGCCGCCGCGCCCCCGGCCACGACCGCCGCGCCGAGCCCGTCGCCGGTGGAGTCGGTGCCGCCCGCCGCGCCGGCACCGGACGACCTGCCCGTGGTCACCTACGACCCGGCGCCGCGCGGCTTCCCGCCCGACCCGGACCCGGCCGACACCCGCCCGCTGAGCGAGGGGCTGCGCCCGAACCGGAACGTGGCCGCCTACGACGCACCGGGCGGCCGTCCGCTGGCGTTCCTCGCGCCGACCATCAGCGGCGTACGGCTCACCGTGCCGATCGTCGACCGCCGCTCCGGCTGGACGGCGGTGCTGCTGCCGTCGGCGAACCGCACCATCGCCTGGCTGCCGTCCGGCGGCTGGACCACTGTGGTGCTGCGCGACCAGATCGTGGTGGAGCGGCGCACCCACCGCCTCACCTGGAGCCGGGACGGGCGCGCGATGCGCACCTGGCCGGTCAGCCTCGGCATGTCCGGGCAGCTCACCCCGCTGGGCCGTACGTTCGTGCTGGGCCGCACCCCGCCTCCGGAGGCCGTCTACGGCGGCGTCGACATCTTCGCCCTCGGCGCGATCCCCGACGACCCGGGCGCGGTGCCGACCGGGCTGCGCGGGGCCCACATCGGCCTGCACAGCTGGTACAACGACGACACGCTCGGCAAGAACGTCACGAACGGCTGCATCCGGCTGACCCGCAGCGCCCAGCGCCTGCTGCTGACCGAGGTCGAGCCGGGCACCGCCTTCGTGGTGGTCGACCGCCTGCCCTGACCGGGCTCGGCCCGGCAGCCGGCCGTCGGCCCGGATCCGCTCAGGCCGTCGCGCCGCCGTCGACCGCGATCGACGCGCCGGTGATGTGCCGTCCGCCGGCGCCCACCAGGTGACTGACGGTCGCCGCCACGTCGTCCGGATCCGCGTACCGGCCGAGGGCGATGTGCGACCGCTGCCCGTCCGCGCCCGCGCTGTCCGCCGGGTTCATGTCGGTGTCGGTCGAGCCGGGCAGGATCAGGTTGACCGTGATCCCACGCGGACCGAGCTCGCGGGCGAGCGCCCGGGTCAGCCCGTTCACGGCGCTCTTGGTCATCGCGTACGCGCTCACCCCGGGTGCCGGGACACGGCTGGCGAAGCTGCTGCCGATGTTGACGATCCGCCCACCCGCGCCCATGTGGCGTACCGCCGCCTGGGTGACGAGGTAGACCCCGCGCACGTTCACCGCGATCGCCCGGTCCAGGGCCTCGAGGCTGACCGACTCGATCGGCCCACCCGCGAACACCCCGGCGTTGTTGACCAGGATGTCCAACCGCCCCAACTCGGCGACGGTCCGCTCCACGGCGCCGACCACGGCCGTCGCGTCGGTACTGTCCGCATTGATCGCCAGCCCGGTCCGGCCGTACGCCTCGATCTGGCTCACCACGGACTTCGCGCTGTCCTCCGCGGTGCGGTAGGTGAACGCGACGTGGATGCCGTCCTCGGCCAGCCGGCGCGCGACGGCGGCGCCGATACCCCGGCTCCCGCCCGTCACCAGGGCAACCCTGTCGGCAAGTCTGACCGTCATGCCGTCATCCTGACAGTCGACTCAGGACGCTGATCATCCGGGCCACCCGTCCGTTGCCTGTCCGTTCGATCAGACAGGATTGCCGGCACCCAGTCCGGGTACGCGCGGGCCGTCCAGCGGCGAAACGGGGAGACTAGACATGAGCGCACCGACGGGACGGGTCGACACGATCGTGCTCATCCACGGGCTCTGGATGACCTCGCGGAGCTGGGAGCACTGGGCGCAGCGGTACGCCGCGCGCGGCTTCCAGGTGCTCACGCCCGCCTGGCCCGGCATGGACCGCGAGGTGGAGGAGCTGCGGGCCGACCCGGCGCCGATCGCCGCGCAGCGGATCGCCGACATCGCCGACCACTACGAGGCGATCATCAGGGACCTGCCGCGCCCGCCGATCATCATGGGCCACTCGTTCGGCGGCCTGATCGCCCAGTTGCTGGCGGACCGCCGCCTCGGCGCCGCGGTGGTCGCCGTGCACCCCGCGCCGGTACGGGGCGTGCTCAAGCTGCCGCCCAGCACGCTGCGCTCCGGGTACTCCATCCTGCACAACCCGGCGAACCGGCACCGCGCGGTGCCGTTCACCCCGGAGGACTTCCGGTACGCCTTCGGCAACACCATCAGCCAGGAGCAGTCCGACGCGGCCTGGGAGCGGTACGCCGTACCGGGCGCCGGGCACGTGCTGTTCGAGGCGGCGTTCGCCAACCTGGATCCGAACTCGGCCACCGAGATCGACAAGAAGCGCAGCGACCGCGCCCCGCTGCTCATCACCGCGGGCGGCGAGGACCACGTGGTGCCCGCATCGCTGGCCACCAGCATCTCCAACCTCTACCGGAGTTCGACGGCGCTCACCGGCTACCGGGAGTTCCCCGGCCGGTCGCACTTCGTCGGCGGCGAACCGGGCTGGGAGGAGGAGGCGGACTTCGCGCTGGAGTGGGCGGTGGAGGCGGCGAACGAGTTCTCCCCGACAGTGGTCGCCGAGGCCCCTCGACGACGCTGACCACGCCCGACACCGCCGCAGACGTATATCAAGAAGCCGAGAAATTGATATCATCGCCTCGTTCGCCTGCTGGACGAGGAGGCACGCCATGTCCCGCACCATTCTCGATGTCGACGACGACCTCCTGGCCGAGGCCGCCGAGATCCTCGGCACGGGCACCAAGAAGGCCACTGTCAACGCCGCGCTGCAGGAAGTGGTCAACCGTGAGAAGCGCCGGGATTTCGCCGACTGGCTCAAGAGCGGCGGCCTGCCGGACCTCACCGACCCGGGGCAGGCGTCGAAGCCCGAAGCGGCATGACGCGGGAGCGCTACCTCCTCGACAAGTCGGCGCTGGCCCGGTGGCCGAAGCCCGCCGTGGCGCCGGTCCTGGACGAGTTGTCCGATCGCGGTCTGCTGGCGGTCTGCGGCGCCATCGAGATCGAGGTCATACACAGCGCCCGCTCGGCCAAGGACGCGAAGCGCGCTCGATGGCTGCTCCGCGGTTTCGACTGGCTCGCCATGCCCGACGACATCTGGGATCGTGCGATCGACATCCAGGTGCAGACGCTGCACAAGGGCAACCACCGCGCGCTCTCGATGGCCGATCTGCTGATCGCCGCGACGGCCGAACGGCATGGCGTGACCGTTCTGCACTACGACGGTGACTTCGACCTGATCACCGCGATCACCGGCCAGCCGACGACGTGGGTCGTCCCAGCCGGGAAGGCCGACTGACCGACTCCGGCCCTCGATGCCGGGTGGGCCGCCGGGAGCAGCGCCGAGGTGTCCAGGACGAGCCCGTTCACGCGCTGGCCGCCCCGTCGTCCCCGAACTGGCGCAGCCACTCACGTTCTCGACCACGGCTCGTGGATATTCCGCTTCCGGTTGCGGGCGTCCGACGCTGCTCCGGCGCATGCTCATCGCGGCCGGAACCGCCGAGAGCACTCACCGTCGTGTCCGGGCCGGAGCAGACACCGCTGCCCACCGGGCAGCAACCGGTCGCAGAACACCCAGTGCCGGACGTTCTGGTCGTCCTCCGCCGAGACAGTGGTGCCGCCGGGCTCGGTCTGTGGCAGGACGTGGGTCCAGTGCGCCACCACGCGGGCCAGCCGCTGAGCGGAGAGCAGGTCGTTGACGACGACCGGCAGGTGGATCACCCAGCGTTCGGTCACCTGTCGTATCCCCGTTCGTTGCGCGCCCGGGCCTGCTCCGACTGCCAGCGGCGCAGCGCGTTCTTGATCCGGTCCGTCTCGCGGCGGCTCTGCGCCAGCGCGTCGTAGACAGCGGCCAGGTCACCGGCGACGCGGTCGAGGAACTCCCGCACCTCCTGCGGGTCGAGCCCGCGCCGTCCCAGCGGGGTCGGCCGGAAGCTCCGCTCACGCACCTGCCAGGGGCGCAACGGACGGTAGGCCGACGAGCGGTAGCAGGTCGATCCGAGGACCGACCGCCGGCTACCTCGTCCCCGCCGAAGGAAGACGCGCATGACAAGACCTGCCTCTCACCATCGAGATCGAACCGTGGAAGGGGTGGGCCCACCGGCCCGCCCCGCACCGGCGGACCCACCCCGGCACCTGCCACCGCAGCCTTCGACCAGCAGTACGTCAGCAGGGCTCACATGGCCACTGAGCAGCAATAACTCCACAGTGGCCGCAGAGGCAGTGAAGCACCGCATCGGATCGAATGCAACGTCTAACAAAAGGTGTACTAGCAGCGCTGGACATCATTCATAGAACTCAGCGTGACGTGTCTATTGTTTCTGATACATGGGGGGCGCTAAATTGAGCGAGCGCGCGTCAACCGCTACCTGACCATCGGAGGCAGGGGTGTCACAGGCCGTAACGGGATCCACGATGCTTCGACGGCAGCTCGGCAGGAAGCTCGAATCACTTCGCAAGGCTGCCGGGCTGACGATGGAGAAGGCGGCCGAAGAACTGGACCGGGCGCGGGCAACCCTTTACCGCATTGAGAGCGGTGCCGAGAACGTCCGCTTCCGCGCAGCGGACGTCAAGGAGATGCTCAAGCTCTACGGAGCTTCCGAGGAAGACACCGAACTGGTCCTCGCGATGGCATCGGCCACGCGAGAGAACAAGAACTGGTGGCACGACTACATCGGCTCGGGCCTTCCGCGCTGGTTCCAGCTCTACATCGGCCTTGAAGCAGCGGCGTCCAGCATCCGGCAGTACCAAGCCGAGTTGGTTCCCGGCCTACTCCAGACCCGCGCCTACGCAGAGCAGCTCTTCCGGATGCCCGGCGGCGCCATCGAGGCAGGTGACCGCGAGGGCCAAGAGCGAGCCATCCAGCTCCGCGTGGAGCGGCAGGCACTTCTCACCCGCTTCTCCGCCCCACAACTCAGCGTGATAATCAACGAGGCGGTGTTGCGGCGTCCGGTTGGTGGAGCGACCATCATGACCGAGCAGCTACACCAGATCCTGAAGGCCGCAGAGCTACCCAACGTAACCGTGCAGGTTCTAGCTTTTTCTTCCGGGCTGCACGCCGGAGCGATGGCCGGGGCTTTCTCGATCCTGGAATTTCCGCGAGACAGCAGCGGCAAGGAGGTGGAACCGCCGGTGACATACCTGGAAGCCGCTACCGGTGCCATCTACCTCGACAAGCCACACGAGACCGACGCCTACAACACCATCTGGACTGACATAGCGAGCCGCGCGCTGAGCGAGTCCAAGTCGAAGAGCCTGATCCAGCATGTCGCAGAGGAGTACTCCCGTGCCTGACCTGACCGGCGCCGCCTGGCGCAAGTCGACCCGCAGCAACAACGGCGGGGAGTGCGTGGAGGTGGCCGACAATCTCCCCGACGTGGTCGGCCTGCGCGACAGCAAGAACCCCGCTGGCCCGGCCCTCGCTTTCCCGCCGGGCACTTGGGCCGCCTTCATCCGGGCCGTCAAGAGCGAGACGCTGAGCCGCTGACCGTTGCCCGCGCCTACACCGGAGCGGCGGCATCATGATCTCACCGGACTCAGGCTCAGAGCGTGTCATAGACATCGCCACGATGGCCGAGGTGAACCACGAGGACGATCAGTTCACGATCGCGGACGGTGTAGATAATGCGGTAGTCACCGACCCGTACGCGCAGTAGACCGGGATGCCCGGCTAGCGCCTTCACCCCGGCCGGACGGGGCTCGATGGCCAGCGAGGCGAGGACGTCGACAAGGCGGGCCTGCACGGGTCTATCGAGTTTGCGCAGCAGCTTGGCAGCGGCTCGATCGACCCGGACGGCGAAGACCGGCTCCGGTGGCAGCGTCACAGGCCGAGCTCGTCGCGCAGGTCGGCCAGCGGGACGGGGGTGTCGCCGGCGTCGATACGGGCCAGGGCATCGCGGGCCGCCGAGACATCTGCGGCGTCCTCGGCTCGCTCGATCGCTTCGGCAAGCTCGGCGGGGACGATGGCCGCCAAGCGCTGCCCCCGGCGGGTCACGTAAGTGATCCGCCCGGCGTAGTGGGCACGCGACACGACATCCGCGAGGCTGTCTCGGGCATCGGAGATCGGCAGTTCGGCGGCGGGCTCACTCATATCCCGATCGTACAGCTCGTACGACTCGTACAAGTGCAAAAGTGCCGCCTGCCGGCCCTGGTGTGCGGGTGGGTGCGCCGGGTATGACGGGAACATGAGGGCGAGTTTCCGTCTGGGTCGAATCGCCGGCGTACCGGTCGGCGTCAACTGGAGTGTCCTGGTCATCTTCGTGCTGATCGCGTGGGCGCTGTCGGCGAGCCTGTTCCCTTCCTCGTACCCCGGTCACTCCCCCGTCGCCTACATCGCGGCCGGCCTGGCCGCCGCTGTGGTCTTCTTCCTCGGCCTGCTCGCCCACGAGGTGGCGCACGCGGTGGTCGCCAAGCGCAACGGCATCGAGGTCGAGGGCATCACGCTGTGGCTGTTCGGCGGCGTCGCCGAGCTGAAGGGCGAGGCGAAGAACCCCGGCGCCGAGCTGCGGATCGCCGGGGTCGGGCCGCTGGTCAGCCTGATCATCGGCGTGGTCTTCGCGGCTATCGCGGTGGCGGTCGCGGTGACGGCCGGGGACGGCCTGCTGCTCGGCGCGCTGTCCTGGCTCGCGGGCATCAACGTGCTGCTGGCGATCTTCAACGTGCTGCCCGCCGCCCCGCTCGACGGCGGGCGGCTGCTGCGCGCGGCGGTCTGGAAGTTCACCGGCGACCGGACCAAGGCGTCTGTGGTGGCGGCCCGCGCAGGCTGGGTGCTCGGTGTCGTGCTGATCGGGCTGGGGCTGTGGCGGTTCTTCACCGGCGCCGGGTTCGGCGGGCTCTGGCTGGCGCTGATCGGCTGGTTCCTGCTCGGGGCCGCCGGCCAGGAGGAACGCGCCGCCCGGATGGGCGACGCGCTGCGCGGCATCCGGGTGGGCGACGTGATGACGCCGCAGCCGCAGACCGCGTCCGGCGACGTCACAGTGGCCGACTTCGTCGACCACTACCTCTTCGCGTACCGGCACTCGGCGCTGCCGCTCACCGTCGACGGCAGGCCGGTCGGTCTGGTCACGCTCGATCGGGTACGCGGCATCGCGGCGGACCGCCGCGCCTCGACCACGCTGGCCGAGGTGTCCTGCCGGGCCGACGAACTGGTGCTCGCCCGCCCGGACGAACAGCTCACCGACCTGCTCCCCCGGCTCAACGAGTGCACCGACGGCCGGGCGCTCGTGGTGGTCGACGACCAGCTCGTCGGAATCGTCTCGCCCAGCGACATTAGCCGGGCGGTCCAGCGTGGCAGCCTCCGCCAGCAGGTGCCGGCCAGGCGGTAACTCAGTCCCGGGGGAAGTAGCGGTCCATCTCGGCGGTGCGGAACTTCCCCTTCGGGTCGAACTCGCGCAGCAGCGCGGCGAAGTCGGCGTGCCGGGCGTACGCGGCGGCGGGATCGCGCTCGAACAGCTTCCCCCAGTGCGGGCGCGGCGCGAACGGGGCGAGCCGCTCCTCCACCTCGGCCAGCACCGGCGCGACAGCCACCGGGTCACCGATCCAGGTGAAGTGCAGCGCCAGCGAGTCGCGCCGGAAGTTCGGGCTGAGCCACAGCTCGTCGGCGGCGATCGTCCGCAGCTCGCAGATCTGGAGCACGGCGGCGATCCGGTCGGCGACCGGGTCGAGCGCGGCGAGCGCCGCCGACGCGTCGGCCCGGGCCACGTGCCACTCCGACTGCAACTCGTCGCCGCTGCTCGGGGTGAAGCCGAGCCGGAAGTGCGGCAGCCGATCGTGCCACGGCCCCGGCTCACCGAGCTGCGCGGTGCAGTGCTCCGGCGACATGCCGGGCACCGGGTGCCGGGGCGAGTCGGCGGCCACCGTGTCCAGCCAGTCGGCGGGCGGCGGGGCCTGGTCGGCGTACTGCTTGACCCACACCTGGTCGAAGCGCTCCGAGCGCCACGAGGTGAAGACGCTGACGCTGTACGCGGCGTCCAGCGCCTCGTCCAGCGCCGCGCGGGGCAGGCCGAGACGGACGTGCTGGCGCACCGCGTACGTGGGCACCACGTCGAGCGTGAGCCGGGTGACCACGCCCAGCGCGCCCAGGTTGACCACCAGCCCGGCGAACCGCGGGTCACCGCGGTCCACGGTGATCAGGTCGCCGTCGGCGGTGACCAGTTCCAGCGCGGCGACGGCGGCGGCGAGGTTGCGGTTCCGCGCTCCGGACCCGTGGGTGGCGGTGGCGACCGAGCCGGCCACCGAGATGTGCGGCAGCGAGGCGAGATTCGCCAGCGCGTACCCCTGAGCCTGGAGCGCGGTGGCCAGGTCGCCGTAGCGCAGGCCGGCCGCGACGGTGACCGCGCCGCGGTCGGGGTCGAGCGCGACGGTGGGCGGCAGGCCGTCCAGCGCGACCTGGGTGCCGGTGGTGTCGCCGAGCCGGTTGAACGAGTGGCCGGTGCCGACGGCCCGGACCAGGTCGGCCTCCGCGACCAGCCGGCGCAGCTCGTCGGTCGAGGTCGGCCGCGATCGGGTACGCGCCGACCAGCTGACGTTTCCGGCCCAGTTGGTGTCCGTCATGCGCTGCATCATCCGCCATCATGCGGCGGCAGGGTTGCCCCGGCCACTCGGCGGGAATCCTGGCGGGATGAGCAGCTACCGCGACCCGAGCCTCCGCGGCGACGTGTACCCGTCGGAGGAGGAGATCGACCCGACCGGCGTGGACCCCGACGCTGCGGAGATGCCGCCCGCCGCTGTGGGGATGGCGCCCGCCGCTGCGGGGATGCCGCCCGCCGCCGTGGGGGTGACGCCTGCCGCTGTGGGGATGGGGCCTGCCGCGACCGCGCCGGTGCCGGGGCCCACGCCGGAGCCCGAGCCGGACCCGGTGCCTCATCCGGGGCCGCCGCCGCGCCAGGCGTCGGGCCGGTCGATCGTGACCCGGCACCTGGACGGTTCCGTCGAGGTGGTGACCGACCTGGACGGCGACGGCGTGGCCGACGTGGTGCAGGTCGACCTGGACGGCGACGGAGTGCCCGACGTGACGTACCTGGACAGCAACCGCGACGGCCGCCTCGACACCGTCCGCCGCGCCACAGCGAGCTGACCCGTCCGCCGCCCGCCCTCACGCCCCGCCCCGCCCCGCCCCGACCGGCTCGGCCCGCCCCGGCTCGTCGATCTTGGAGTTGTGGCGCCCGGATTGTCGCTCAGGCGAGGCTTGTCAGGTGCCACAACTCCAAGATCGACGGGGACGGCCGGGGCGGCGGGGCCGGGCCGCAAAGGGGCGGGCGAGCCCGGGTCAGAGCTGGGGCATCACCTCGGCGGCTACCAGCTCCAGGTGGTCCAGGTCGGTCAGGTCAAGCACCTGGAGGTAGGCGCGCGAGCTGCCCGCCTCGGCGTACCGGCCGAGCGTGTCGACCACCTCGGCGGGCGTGCCGGCGGCGCCGTTGGCGCGCAGCTCGGCCGGGTCGCGCCCGATCGCCTCGGCGCGGCGCTTCACCTCGGCCTCGTTGCGGCCGCAGCAGAGCACGAGCGCGTTGGACCAGGTCATCGTGGACGGATCGCGGTCGATCTGGGCGCACGCGTCGCGTACCCGCCCGAACTGCGCGACGGTGTCCTCGACCGAGGCGAACGGCAGGTTGAACTCGTCGGCGTACCGGGCGGCCAGGCGGGGCGTGCGCTTCGGGCCCATGCCGCCGAGCAGGATCGGCGGGCGGGGGCGCTGCACCGGCTTGGGCAGCGCGGGCGAGTCGCTGACCGGGTAGTACGTGCCGGGGAAGTCGAACGTGGAGCCCGCCGGGGTGGACCAGAGCCCGGTGATGACGGCGAGCTGTTCCTCCAGCCGGTCGAACCGCTCCCCCAGCGACGGAAACGGGATGCCGTACGCGGAGTGCTCCTCGGCGTACCAGCCGGTGCCGATGCCCAGCTCGACCCGGCCGCCGCTCATCTGGTCGACCTGCGCCACGGTAATCGCCAGCGGGCCCGGCAGCCGGAACGTGGCGGCGGTCATGAGCGTGCCGAGCCGGATCCGGGTGGTGTCGCGGGCCAGCCCGGCGAGCGTGGTCCACGCGTCGGTCGGGCCGGGGTCGCCGCTCACCGAACCCATCTTCAGGTAGTGGTCGGAGCGGAAGAACGCGGCGAAGCCGGTCTCCTCCGCGCGGCGGGCCACGGCGAGGAGCTGGTCGTATGTGGCCCCCTGCTGGGGCTCGGTGAAGATCCGCAGTTCCATCCCCCGAGCATATGGAGCCCGCCGGGCCGGGGCGGCGCGACCTGTCATTCCTTGCCAGGCATATAACCGATGAGGCATATTGCGAGGGTGACCGTCGACGCCTTCACCGTGCTGGCCGAGCCCTCCCGGCGCCGCATCCTCGACCGGCTGCGCCGGGCGGAGAGCAGTGTCGGCGAGCTGGTGGACGCGCTGGGCATGAGCCAGCCGACGGTCTCCAAGCACCTGCGGGTGCTCCGCGACGCCGGCCTGGTCACCTGCCGTACGGCGGCGCAGCGTCGGATCTACCGGGTCAACGTGGCGCCGCTACGCGCAGTCGACGACTGGCTCGGGCCGTACCGGTCGATGTGGACCGCGCATCTCGACGCCCTGGAACGCCATCTCGACAGTCAGGAGTGACAGATGGACCGCGACACGTTCCGTCCCGGCCCGCTCGCCCGGGTGCATCTGGAACCCGCGAACGACAGGTGGGACCTGGTCTTCGTCCGCGCCCTGCGGCACCCGCCGGAGACGGTGTGGGCCGCGCTCACCGACCCGGATCAGCTCGCCGCGTGGGCGCCGTTCCTGGCCGACCGCGACCTGGGCCGCACCGGTGACGCCGTACTCAGCACCGTCGACGGCGAGCAGGCCCACCCGGCGCCGGCCCGGGTGCTGCGCGCGGACCGGCCGCACCTGCTGGAGTACACCTGGGGCGACGACCTGCTCCGCTGGGAACTGGCCCCGACCGGCGACGGCACCACGCTCACGCTGCGGCACCGGGTCGGCCGGCCCGACCTCGCCCCGATGACTGCCGCCGGCTGGCACCTCTGCCTGGACGTCGCCGCCCATCTGCTCGACGGCGACCCGGTCGGCCCAATCCGGGGCGCGGAGGCCAAGGACTTCGGCTGGGCGGAGCTGCGCGACGCGTACGCCGAACGCCTGAACCGCGACTGACAACGGTCGTCACGCGGTCCGGCGGCGCAGCCACCCGGCGGCGCCGCCGACCAGCGTCGTCCCGATGGTCGTGCCGATGGCCACCAGCGCCGCCCCGACCGCCCACAGGCCGGTGTCGTCGGTCGAGGCGGCGTGCACCGCCCACGGGACGGTGAACGCCACTGTCATCACCGTTGCCACCAGCCAGATGTTCAGCCACCAGCCGCCTACCGCGGCCAGCGCGCCCAGGGTCAGCACCGCGGCGGCGACCTGCCAGACCGCGTACGGCCCGCTCATGTCGCCGGTCTGCGGGTCCACGGTCCAGCCGGACTCCCAGCTCAGCCAGGCCACCCAGGCGCCGGCCGTGGCCAGTGCCAGGAGCAGACCGCCGAGCAGCGTACGTCTCGTTGTCACGCATTCGATCCTGCCCGGCCGACGGGCCGGGCGAATGAGCACGCGTACTCGATTCCGCCGCCGCTCTCTCATCCCCCGTCCGCCGCAACGTGGCAAGATCGCGGGCGTGACGAGTGTGTCCCGCCCGCTGCCACGGCTCGTGGAGGCGGAGGCGTTCGCGGACGTACCCGCCGAACGGCTCCTGGCGGTGCTGGAGGCGGTCACGATGGTCCTCACGCTCCCCCACCGCGCCGCCGAGCGGGTGGACGCGCTCGTGGTGCCCACCGGCCAGGGCGAGGACTGGCGTCTCACCGACGCGATCCGTGCCTGGGAGACCGGCCCGGCGCTGCGGCACCTGCTGGTGGCGAACACCGATTCGGCCGAGCGGACCTACCGCCCGCTCACGCTCGACCGGTTGCGCGGGCTCGGTCTGCGCCGGACCGGCGGGGTAGTTCTCCAGGCCGAGCCGGTCACCGGCACCGGCCGGCAGGCCACGTGGATCGCGGAGCAGGTGCGGGCGCTCGGCGTCGGCAGCGTCGCGCTCGTCGTCTCGCCGTACCACCTGGTCCGGGTCTATCTCACCGTGCTGCGGGCCTGCGACGACGCCGGTCTGCGGATCCCGATGGTCCCGCTGCCCGTGGCTGTCGCACCGGACGCCCCCGTGCCGGAGACCGGCGCGGCCGGGTACGACCTGGTGGCCGGCGAGGTCAGCCGACTGCTCCGCTATCCCGGCCAGGGCTGGATCGCCACCCCGGAACGGCTACGCGACTACCTGCGCTGGCTCTGGTCCGAGCACCGCCCTCTGCTCACCGGCGCCTGAGGGTTCGCCACCTCGGGACGCATCGAGCGGGCTACGCGTCGGGGATGCGAACCGTGAGCACCCGGGTGAGGACGCGGAAGCCGGCCGCGTCGTACATGCGGCGGGCCGGGTTGCCGTCGACCACCGACAGGCCGACTGACGGCAGCCCGACCTCCCGCGCGCCGCGCAACGCGTGCACGAGCAGCGCCCGGCCGAACCCGCGCCGCTGTGCGCGGGGCGCCACACCCAGGTTGAGGATCCAGACGCAGTCGTCGTCGGTCCACGGCACCGGCCCGGCGCACAGCACGTGCCCGGCGCTGCGGCCGTCCGGGTCGATCAGCCGGGCCGAGGCGGGCACCAGGGGTGGCACCGGCTCGCCGGTGTCGAACATCGCCCGTACCTCTTCGGTATCGCTCGGCTGCCAGCGGCCGTCCGGGTGGTCCGGGCCGTACGCCGCGTCCAGCCCTTCGGCGAGGTCGTCGTCCCAGCCGGGGGCGCCGAGCGACCAGCCGTCCGGCAGCGCCACCGGTTCGGGTACGCCGGTCAGGTCGTGCCGCATGTCGGTGGCGGCCCGGTCCAGCTTCAGCCCGTCGGCCACCAGTGCCGCCGCCAGCGCCTCGTCCGGCGTCTCCAGCCGGTGCCCGGCCAGGTCGCGCCGCACCTGCGCGACGAGCCGGGTGAGCGGCGCCTCGGGCAGCGGCCGGACGTCGGCCGCGACCGCCGTGCCGTCGTCGTCCCGCAGCCGCATCCGGGCCAGCGGGGTGTCGTCGTCACCGAGCAGCAGCGAGTCGTGGAGGTGTTGTCGTACCGGCATTCGCGGCAGCGTACCGGGCGCGCCCCGCTCCCGCTCCCCGCCGATCTTGGACTTGTGGCGCCTGAATCGCCCGTCTCAGCCGCATTCGTTCACGACCACAACTCCAAGATCGACGAGGAGCACCCGCGGGCGGGAGGGTGCGGGCCTAGGGTTGGGGGGTGAGCAGGATCGATCGGGGCAGCAGGACGATCGCCGCGCCACCGGCGGCGGTGTACGACGCGCTCGTCGACCGGGCCGCCCTGGAGGCGTGGTTGCCGCCGGACGGGATGCGCGGGCGGATCGAGCGCTGGGATCCACGGCCGGGCGGCGGGTTCCGGATGGTGCTCACCTACCTCGACCCGGCCGGCAGCCCCGGTAAGACGTCGGACGCGACGGACGTGGTCGACGTCGGGTTCGCCGAACTCGTACCGGCACGCCGGGTGGTGCAGACGGCCGTGTTCCAGGCCGACGACCCGGCCTACGCGGGCACCATGACCATGACCTGGCACCTCGCGGCGGCAGGCGACGGCACCGCTGTGACGGTCACCGCCACCGGTGTGCCGCCGGGCATCGACCAGAGGGTGCACGAGGAGGGCATCGCGTCCTCGCTGGCACACCTGGCCGCGTACCTCGAACCGGGCGCCTGACCCCGGCGGAGGCCGGGAATGGCGGCGGCTTTTGCGGGTAGCCGCCGGCGGTGACCGGGCAGCGGGCGGGGCGCGGCGGCCGGCGGGGGTCGTCGCGGCGCGCCGGCCTGGACGCGGAACGGTTCGACGAGGCGTGGGAACGCGTGAACGAGCGCGGCCGGGCCGCCGGGCGGGACCGGATGCAGCAGTTGCGGATCAAGTCCGTACTCGCCGTGCAGGCCGGACTGGCGGCGGCGCTGGCCTGGGCCGCCGCGCGCTGGCTCACCGGCATGCCGAGCCCGATCTTCGCCCCGGACGCGGGCGTGCAGGTGCATGTCGTGTCGTCCGTCGTCGTGCACGGCCGCGCTGCGTTCGGCTAGGGTGCGCCTGTGGCAGTGACGGCAGCGGGCGTCTTCCGGCGTACGCCGCAGGAACGGGCCGACCAGCGACTCGCCTGGGAACGCGCCGACCAGCCGTTCTTCGCCGCCGGGGCCTGCCACATCCTGGCCTGGGTGTGCCGGGACACCTACCCGGATCGGCCGATCGGTCTCGCGGGGTTGCGGTTCGCGGGTCAGAGCCAGGTCTTCCACGTGTACGCGACCTGGGCGGACCGGGCGTTCGACCACGCCGGCTGGAACCCGGAGGCGGATCTGCTCGCGGCCAACCGGGAGTTCGAACGGCGCCCCCTGGAGCGGATCGCGATCGTCGACGATCTCGCCACCTTCTGCCGGGAGCACTTCTCCCGCATGCCACACCAGTACTGGGGTGATCCGCTCCCCCGCGCCCGCGACTACGTGAACCGGCACGCCCCACCGTGGGAGTGACGCCGAACGTCGGTAGGGCCGTCTCTCTCCCCCCGGCTCGGATCGGCCGGGCGTACCCGCATGGACTGACCGCGCCGAGGGCCGGGCCCGCCACGGTCGGGGCGGGCCCGGCTCTCGCACCGGCCCGGAGGGTGCCGGCGTACGACGGTCAGCGCCTGATGGGGCTGGGCGACGGCATCGCACCGCCCGGCGGGCTCGTGCCCTCCGGGCCTACCGGGACGGGCGACGGTGCGCCCGGGCGAGTCGGGTCCGCGCCGTCCGGCATCCGCCGGCCGTCCGGGCCGACCGGGACGGGCGACGCCAGGCCCGGTGGGGCCGGAACGGGCTCGGTCCGGTCCGGCTGCGGGGCGCTCGTGCCCGGCTGCGGCGAGATCACCGGATCGTCGCCGCGGCCGGCGTAGGCGAACGGCGCGCCGATCACCAGCACCGCCAGGATGCCCGCCGCACCTGCCGCCACCGTGTTGCGTCGACGGTTACGCACGCGCCGTTCCGCCCTGGTCAATGAGTCCTGCACAGTCGGTGCCTCCTCGGCGATGTCGGTGAGGGTGGAGCGGAGCAGACCTTCGAACGGATCACTCATCGCCGCATCTCCAGAAGCTCGCTGTCCGGCAGGATCTGACGCAGTCGGGTGACCGCCCGGTGGGTCCGGCTGCGCACCGTCCCGACCGAGCAGCCCAGCAGTTCGGCGACCTGGGCCTCCGGCAGGTCCTCGTAGTAGCGCAGGACCACGACGGTGCGCTGCGCGGGCGGCAACTCCCACAGCGCCGCCCGCAACGCCAGCCGGAGATCCGTACCGCCGGCCGGGTCGGCCACCACCGGCTCGTGCACGCCGGCCGGTGACTCCCGGCGACGACGCAACCGCCGCCACCAGCTCACCTGCTCCCGGTACATGACGGCACGGAGGTAGCCCTCCGGGTCGGCGTGCCGGATGCTCCGCCACTTCGGAATGATCTTCGACAGCGCCGACTGGAACAGATCCTCGGCACTGCTGCGATCACCGGTGAGCAGGTAGGCGACCCGTATCAGCGCCGGGGCACGGCTCGCCACGAACTCGGCCAGCACCGCCCGCTCGTCCTCGTCCACCGCACCACCCTCGTCTCCTCGTTCACCAGTGACAGACGCCGGACGGCACCGCCGCTATCCCGGGATCGGCGAAACGGTTTCCGCGAGCGTCGGCACCGTCCCCGGTCCAGGCTCGGCCCCGCCTACACTGCGCCGCGTGGACCAGACCGCACCGCACACCGTCAGCTCGATCGCGTACGACCTGCGCGCGCTCGGCATCGTCCCGGGTGACGTTCTGCTGCTGCACTCGTCGTACCGGAGTCTCGGGTTCGTCGCCGGTCGCACCGAGGCGGTGGTGCGGGCGCTGCTGGCGGCGCTCGGGCCGGAGGGCACCCTCGTCGTGCCGACGCACACCCCCGAGAACACCGACCCGGCCGAGTGGCGGCATCCGCCCGTACCCGAGGCGTGGTGGCCGGTCATCCGCGAGCAGACGCCCGGCTTCGACCCGGCGTGCACGCCGAGCCGGTGGATGGGCGCCGTCGCCGAGACGGTACGCACCTGGCCGGGCGCCCGCCGCAGCGACCACCCGCAGGTGTCCTTCGCCGCGCTCGGCGCGCACGCCGCCGACGTCGTGGAGGGACACCGCCTCGACGACGCGCTGGGCGAGCACTCACCGCTCGGCGCGGTGTACCGGCTCGACGGCAAGGTGCTGCTGCTCGGCTGCGACCACAGCTCCAACACCTCGCTGCACCTCGCGGAGTGGCGGCAGGCGTCGCCGCCGCGGGCGGTGACGGGCTCGGCGGTACGGCTGCCGGACGGCACGAGCCGGTGGACCACGTGGACAGACGTCGTCACCGACGAGGACGACTTCGACCGGCTGGGCGCCGACTTCGAGGCGACAGGCGGCGCGACGACCGGCCAGGTCGCCAGCGCGACGGCACGGCTGATGCGCCAGCGCGCCCTGGTCGACTTCGCCACCGCCTGGATGGCCACGAACCGCGCGCACTGACCTTCCGCCTCGGGCGGGCTTTTCGTCGATCTTGGAGTTGTGGCGCCTCGGATGTCCCGCACGCGGCTTTTGTGAGGTGCCACAACTCCAAGATCGATGTAGCGAGGGCGCCGGGAACGACGGGCTGCGCGTTCAGTCCGGCGGCTTGGGGGCGAAGGGGTTACGGCGGGGCTGGCGTAGTTCCCACTCCGCCGGGCAGAGGTGGGTCCACGCGGCTCCCGTCACCGATCGCCGGTCGGGCAGCTCGTTGCCCCAGGCCGGCAGGCGGTTCTCGACCTGCCGGACGTAGCGCTCGTAGACGACAAGCTCGCGGTACTCCGGATCGTGCCGCCAGAGCGCGTACGGCTGCTCGCGCAACCAGTCGCATGCCGCGTCGCCCTCGGCGACCAGATCCGCGGTCGGCGGCAACACCGCCAGCGGCCGACCGTTCTGCCGGTCGCCGTACTGCTTCAGGTACGCCAGGTATCCGTCCTCGTCCCGAGGGTGGGTCACGTGGACGCCGACGACGGTCACCGGCAAGGCGAGCAGCGCGGTCACGGCCAGTGCCGACACCACCCACAGGCGTCTGTTCACGCGGCAACCATAGACTGCGGTGCATCTGTCCGCCGCCCCCTGGCAGCGGCGCGCCACGCCTACGATCTCGCGCATGAAATCGCCGCGCCTGCGCCTTCTCAGCTGCCTCGCCGTTCCGTTGCTGGCAGCCTGCGCCGCCGAACCGTCCGAGATGGTGGCGGAGGTGCCGCCGACGTACACCTGCTGCGAGGACCTGGACGTCGACAAGCCGTACCAACCGGGCCAGACCCTGACCGTCCACTGGACGGTCGAGTCCCCGGACGAGCCGGGCTCCACCTCGCCGCAGGTCGAGTTGACCGCACGGCTGACGGGCCCGTACGGCACTGTGGACGACCTCAAGGCCGCTTCGGCGGTGCCCGGGCTGGTCACCTTCACGGCGACACCGGTCCGGCCGACCGGCACTCCGGGCGAGCGTCCCGTCAGCACGATCGTGATCGGTCCCGACGCCGAGCCGGGCTTCTACGACCTGGTCACCTCAGTGATCGACGGAGGCAACGCCACGTCCAGTGGCAGCAGCATCGTGCGGGTCGTGCCCGAGCGATGAGCGCCGGCTTCCAGGAGCAGGCATCTCCCGAGGTGGCCCCGGCTCGGCGCGGCACCAACCGCAGGCGTGAGTTGGGTAGAGCGCTTCCGACGGGCCCGGCCCTCGCCGTGGTAGAGGTCCGCCCGGTCCTGGAAGCCCATGACCCGGGCGAGTTCATCAGTGGAATGCGCGGGGCCACCCCACTCGGCCAACCCGCGCCGTAGCAGGAACCGCTGATCCGAAGTGAGATCAACCGTTACGACGTCAGCAGCGCTCATGCGCGCGATTGTCACCCGGGCGGTCCATCTGGTTGATGGCCGCCACTGCGTCCGACATGTATCGTCACGCTCCCGCAAGATCGCGAGATGGGATACGACGTGACGGTACGACGGTTCGGGCTCTACGTGGCGGTCGCTGCGATGCTGCTCACCGCCTCGGCGTGTGGCCGCGCCGACGAGACGCCGGGCACGCCCACCGCCGTGGCGGCGAGCACCGATACGGAGTCACCCACTCCCATGCCCTCGGCGCCGACGGCCACACCGAGCCTCGCGCCCGAGCCCTCGCCGACCCTCCGCCCCTCGCAGACCTCACGGTCCTCGGGGACTCCCCGGTCCTCGACGGCCCCCGCGGCCGCGCCCACGACCAGGAAGGCCACGCAAGTGGCCACCACCAGCAGCAAGGCGGCCTGCACCACCGTCAGAGGTCCCTTGGAGAAGGCCATCGCCGGCCTGATCATCCTGGTCGGGGTCGCCTCCAGTTCGACAGTGGAGGCCGAGCTCGTCAACGCCCGGGCGGAGGCGTCCACCCGATTGGTCAACCTCGAGGCGGTGGCGAACAGGGTGGCCGGCGAGCAGACCGACCGCACGCTGCGGAAGAAGTTCCAGGTGCTCACCATGGCCGCAGGCCGGAAGGACGTCGAGGTCCGCTCGATCAAGCCCAAGCTCGAATATGCGGAAGCGATCGTGAAGGTGGCGAGCGACACAGGCGACCTGGAGAGCGCGGTCGACAAGCTCGAGCCGGACTGCGGCAGGTACTGGTAGCTCGGCTGAGCAGGGCGTTTCGCGTGGCGGGGCGGGCGGCATCGAACGCATCCCGCCTTTCGGTACGGTGACGCTTCACGGGTCGCGCCCCAACCGTCGAAGGCATCGCCGTTCAGGAGGTGACGCGCGTGCGATGGACCAGCCGCATGTTGTGGTGGCCGCTCAGCGTCTGCCTGATGGTGACGCCAGCAGCCTGTACGTCCTCAAGCGGTTCCGGCCAGGGTGAGGCCCGACCACCCGCACCAACTGCATCTCTGGGTACTGACCCGAGCGCGTCCCCGTCAACTGACGGGAGCGCCAGGCAGGAGTCATGCACCGTATCGGTCGATGCGATGCAGGAACCGCCGGCGGGTTATCGGCTCGTGGGAGAGGACGTCGCGGTACCTGACCGGCCGGTGCTTCAAGCAGAGGAATCGGGGCAACCGGACCCGGCAGCCCGGCTGTTCGCCAAATGGGGATTGGTCGTACGCGGCGGCGCAGTGGTCGATCTTCGGGTGGCATCCGGCTGGGAGGACAGGGCGCGTCTCGGATGGGGCTCGTCAGTGGTGCCGGCCGTGCGCGCCCGTGTGCGCGCCTGCGCACCTGTCGACGACCAATCTCAGTGGCTGGCCTTCGTCGGCGGCACGTGGGTTGCGCGGGCGACCTGCCTACCGCTCACAATTCGGTCGCGGGGGCAGACGGCGCAAGTACAGCTAGGTATCGGTGTCCCGTGCGACGGAACCGACCCGCCAAGTTCCTAGGAAGGCTCGCCAGGGACTTCGCTGTAAGGCGGATCTCCTCGTCGCAGTCGTAGACCGGCCTCAGTGCGGACCGAGAGCGTCGGACCGGACCTCGACGCGGTGCGTCCGGGTCGCCGCCAGCATGGCCGACCAGGGAAAACGGGTGGTGGGGCGGGCGGGGTTCGAACCCGCGACCGAGGGATTATGAGTCCCCTGCTCTAACCGGCTGAGCTACCGCCCCGTGACCGCGCCGGATCGTAACCCGCCGATCGCTGCGCGGACCACCACCTACCGGGCGGAAACACGGCCGCGACAGCACGATGGGCAACGCGAGGATAACAACGCGCTACCCGCCGATGGCTCACCCGCGCCGCAACTCCGCGAGGACCGCGCCGACCGTACGCCACCCGCTGGCGAGCGCCCCCTGGATGGACGGGCTGTCCCGGTGGTCCCCGGCCACGTACAGGCCGTCTCCGAGCACCACCGGCTTGCGCAGCCGGCCCTGTGGTGGCGGTGCGGCCGGGAGCGCGTCCGGCACGGCGACTGTGGTGAGGTGGGTCCAGTCGGCGGTGGAGCGGCCGTAGAGGCGGTCCAGTTCGCGTCGGATCACCGGTTCGGGCGGCGCCTGCGGGCCGACCACCGAGGTGGCGACCAGGTGCTGGCCGCCCGGCGCGTACGTGGGCGCGGCCCGGCTCACCACCACCGTGTTGGCGATCAGTTCCCGCCGGTCGCCGTCGAGCAGCAGGATCGGCTCGTCCAGCGGCGCCGTGTCGGTGCGGTGGTAGTAGGTGGTGTACGCGTGCATGCGTACCCTCGGCAGCCCTGGCAGCAGCGTGGCCGCCGTGGGCGGGTCCACCGCGACCACGACGGCGCGGCAGGTGATCTCGCCGGACGGGGTGCGGACCCGGCCGGGCGCGACGTCGGTGACCGGGGTGTTCAGTTCGATCAGCTCGGCGGGCAGCGGCGCGGCGAGCGCCTTCGGCAGCGCCTGCATCCCGTCCGCGGGCAGGCCGATCCGGCCGCGGGCGAAGGAGCGCATGACGACCGCGAGGACGTGGCTGGAGGTGGCCAGCTCGCGGTCGAGCAGCACGCCGGACAGGAACGGCCGGAGCAGTTCCTCGATGATCGCGTCGGAGAGCCCGGCCCGGCGCAGCGCCTTCTCGGCGCTGGTCTCGGGTGTGTCGAGGAGCCGCCCGACCGGCACCGTGGCGTAGCCGGCGGCGAGCGTGGCGAACCGCAACCGATCGGTCAGCGATCCGATGCCGGCGGTGAGCGTGCCGGGTGCGCCGGTGGGTTCGCGCAGCGGGTTGACCAGGCGTTCCAGCCGGTCGCCACGGCGCACCAGCACGCCGGAGGTGAACCAGCCCATCGTGAGAGTGCCGACGTCGACCAGTCCGGTGAGCCGCGGGTACGCGGTGTTGAGCACCTGGAAGCCCCGGTCCAGCAGGAACCCGTCGACGCGGTCGGTGGCGACCCGCCCGCCGAGCCGGTCGCCCGCCTCCAGCAGCCGCCACGGCACGCCGGCGCGGTGCAGCCGCCGGGCGGCGGCGAGCCCGGCCAGGCCGCCGCCGACGATCACCACGTCCGTGTCAGGCACGGTCCACCCCCGGCCCGGCCCGGTCGCCCTCGCGGTGCGACCGCGACAAGCGGCCCGGCCACCAGACCTTCGGCCCGATGTCGTACGCGAGCGCGGGCACCAGCAGCGAGCGGACCACGATGGTGTCCAGCAGTACGCCGACGGCGACCGCCACGCCCAGCTCGACGAGCACCACGAGCGGCAGGACGGCGAGCGCGGAGAACGTGGCGGCGAGCACGATGCCGGCGGAGGTGATCACGCCGCCGGTGACGGCCAGCCCGGCGAGCACACCGGCGCGGGTGCCGCGGCGCACCGACTCCTCACGGACCCGGCTCATCAGGAAGATGTTGTAGTCGATGCCGAGCGCGACCAGGAACACGAACGCGAACAGCGGGAACGACTGGTCGACGCCGGGGAAGTCGAAGACGTACCGGAACAGCAGCGCGCACAGGCCCAGCGTGGCCAGGAACGACAGCACCACGGTGGCGATCAGCAGCACCGGGGCGACCAGGGCGCGCAGCAGCAGCGCCAGGATGACCGCGATGACCAGCAGCACCACCGGGATGATCACGTCGCGGTCGCGTACCGAGGCGTCGGCGGTGTCCACGTTGATCGCGGTGAAGCCGCCGACCACGGCGTCGGCGCCGGGTACCCGGTGCACCGCCTCGCGCAGGTCGCGGATGGTGCGTTCGGCGCCGTTGCTGTCCGGCGGGTCAGCGAGCGTGACGTTGAGCTGCACCCGCCCGTCGACCACCTTGGGGGGCGCGTTCGGGTCGGGCGGCGCGTTCTCGCCCCGCTCACCGAGCGGCAGCACCGAGGCGACTCCCGGTACGCCCTGCGCCACCTGGGCGACCTGCCGGGCGGTGCCCTGGGTGGTGAAGATGGTGGCGGGGCTGCCGGTGCCGGCCGGGAAGTGCCTGTCGATGACCTCCTGCCCGGCCACCGAGTCGGTGCGCTGGGTGAACAGCTGGGACTGGCCGAGCGTGGTGGCGCCGAGCTGGGTCACCCCGATCGCGAGGGCCGCGAGCACCACGGCGGTGACGACCCAGACGGTACGCGCGCGGCGCGCCACGAAGCCGGCGATCCGCCCCCAGATGCCGTGCTCGGTGCGCGGGTCGGCCTGGTCGTAGCGGGGTCGCCGGGGCCAGAACGCCCACCGGCCGCCGAGGACCAGCAGCGCGGGCAGGAAGGTGAGCATGACCAGCAGCGTGGCGGCGATGCCGACGGCGCTGACCGGGCCGAGCGCGCGGTTGGAGTTGAAGCTGGACAGCAGCAGGCAGAGCAGGCTCACGATGACTGTGGCGCCGGAGGCGATGATGGCCGGGGCGGCGCCCTTCCAGGCGGTCCGCATGGCGTCCCACGGGCGCTCGTGCCGGTGCAGTTCCTCCCGGTAGCGGGCGATGAGCAGCAGCGCGTAGTCGGTGCCGGCGCCGAAGACGAGCACGGTGAGGATGCCCTGTGCCTGCCCGTTGAGCTTGACGATGTCGTGGTCGGCGAGCAGGTAGACGAAGACGGCGGCGAGCGAGTACGACATCCCGGCGGCCAGCAGCGGGAAGATCCAGAGGACCGGGCTGCGGTAGACGACGAGCAGGATGACCAGCACCACTGTCAGCGTGACCAGGAGCAGCGGCCCGTCGATCGCGCCGAACACCTCGATCAGGTCGCCGAGCAGCCCTGCGGGTCCGGCCACGTCGACGGTGAGCCCGTCGCGGTCCGGGCCGGCGATGTCGCGCAGGCGTTCCACAACGGACCGGATCTGTTCACCCTCGGAGCTGTCGATCGGCACGATCACCTGGGCGGCCTGCTCGTCCTGGCTGACGACCGGTGGCGGCAGCGGACCGACCACGCCCGGCACTTCGGCGAAGCGGGCCGCGTCGGTCCGGATGCGCTGCTGGTCGGCGGGGGTGAGGCCGCCGGGTCGTTCGTAGACCACGAGTGCCGGGGTGGTCTCCCGGTCGACGAATCCGGCGGCCAGGTCCTGCGCCCGGGTTGCCTCGGCGTCGGCCGGGAGGAAGGAGGCGTTGTCGTTGGTGGAGACCTCGCCGAGCTTGCCGGAGTAGGGGCCGGCGATGCCGCCGACGATCAGCCAGCCGAGCACCACCGCCACCGCGATCAGCGTCGCGGTCCAGCGGCTGCGTCCTGCGGCCATCTCCACCGTCCTCGAATCGACGCATCAATCGACGCAGCGGGAGTCTAAGTCGACGCCGACCATCCTGCCGGGCGAACGAGGACTCGGGGGCGAAAACCGGGCAGCCCGGCACGCGAAGGGGACCAGCGACGACTAACGCCCGCCGGCGATGCCGACGGGCGTGACGTGGAGCGAAGCTCCCCCGATTGGACTCGAACCAATAACCTGCCGGTTAACAGCCGGCTGCTCTGCCAATTGAGCTACAGGGGACCGTGCACCGCTCGGTTCGGATCTCTCCGCTCCGTGCGACGGGGACAAGAGTACAGGACATCGGGGGGTGGTGCGCCAGGGGGTTACCGGAGGAGGACCGGACCGGCTGACGCGCCAGGATTACGGACAAATCGTCATCTCGGCACAGGGAGGCATGAGCGGAGAGCAGGATGGGTAGTTAGCCGTCGACAGAGAAGCAGGCGCGAGACGGTCATTCCGCCGAGCTGGCGGAAACCGGCGAGAGCGTCAGGTACGGAAGGAGCCGCCATGCGCGGAAAGATCATGTTTCTTGGCGGGCTGGCTGCGGGATTCGTCCTGGGCGCCCGTGCCGGCCGGGAGAAGTACGAGGAGCTGGTGGTCCGCGGGCGCAAGGTGCTCGACCACCCGACCGTCCAGGAGGCGGCCGGGGTCGCGCAGGCCCAGGCGACCCGGCTCTACTCGGAGGGCAAGGACAAGCTGGGGCAGACCAAGCTCGGTGAGAAGCTCGCCACCAACGGCGGCAAGCCGGGCATGACCGACGCCGACAAGCCGTTCGCCGGCACGCCGGCCGCGGTCGGCAGCCGCAGCGCCAACGGGACGGGCTCGACCAGCGCGTCCGGCTCGACCACCACCGGCACGAGCACCAAGCCGTCCAGCACCGGCAACACGCTCTGACACCAGCGGACAGCGGGCCGGTCACCTCCGGGTGACCGGCCCGCTCCCGTGTGCGCGGGCGGCGATGTGGCACATTCTCCGTGGGGAGGTGACCAGATGCCGATGGTCGGACCGGAGACGGCGGATCAGGCGCGACTGCTGCGCCTGCTGCGCGACGACGGCCCACGCTCCCGGGTCGAGCTGGCCGACCTCCTCGGCCTGCCCCGGGCCCGGTTCGCCGCCGAGGTCGACCGGCTGACCACGCTCGGCCTGGTGGAGACCGCCGGACCGGCCGCGTCCCGGGGCGGACGCCGCTCGTCGCTGCTGCGCATCGGCGCGCAGGTCCGGTTCGGCGCGGTGCTCGTCGGCGACGGCCTCCTGCGGGTCGCGCTCACCGACGGCGAACTGAACCCGCTCGCCCGGCACGACGAGCCGGTGGACGTCCGGCTCGGCCCGGACGTGGTGGTCGGGCGCATCGTCGAACTGCTCGGCAAACTGCGTGTCGAGGCGGGACTGTCGTCGCTCACCGGCGTCGGCGTCGCGCTGCCCGCGCCGGTCGAGGTCCGCGACGGCACGCCGGTGTCCGCGCCGGCCCTGCCCGGCTGGCACCGCTTCCCGGTACGCGACACGCTCGCCGCCGAGCTGGGCTGCCCGGTGCAGGTCGACAACGACGCCAACGCGATGGCCCTCGGCGAACGGCACGCCGGCACCGGCCGCCCGTTCGACGACTTCCTCTACGTCAAGCTGGGCGAGGCGATCGGCTGCGGGCTGGTGCTCGCCGGCGCGCTCTACCGGGGTGCGGCCAGCGGGGCCGGCGACATCGGCCACTTCCAGCTCACCGAGGACGGGCCGCTCTGCGGCTGCGGCAACAACGGGTGCGTCGAGGCGTACTGCGGGGATGTCGCACTGGTGCGCGAGGCGGTGAGCGCCGCGCGGGCCGGGCGCTCGACGGCGCTGGCGGACCGGCTGGCCGCGGCCGGGACGCTGTCGGTGGCCGACGTGGCGGCGGCGGCCACCGAGGGCGACCCGGCGGCGCAGACGCTGGTGCGCGACGCCGCCCGCCGGCTCGGGCGGGTGCTGGTCGGGCTGGTCAGCTTCGTCAACCCGGCCATCGTGATCATCGGCGGCGCACCCGGCGGGATCGGGCCGGTGCTGCTCGCGGAGATCCGGGGCGTGGTCTACCGGCGCTCCACGCCGCTGGCCACCGGCAGCATGCCGATCGTCCTGTCCGACCTCGGCGACACCGCCGGCCTGGTCGGGGCGGCGCGCCTGGTCAGCGACCAGGTCTACGCCGCCCGCTGACCGGTCAGTCGCGGCTGCTGCTGAAGGCGGCGTCGAAGGCCGCGGACGGGGCGTCGAACGCCAGGCGGCGGACGAACTGGAGCGCCTCCGGCGCGCCGACCAGGCGGTCCATGCCGGCGTCCTCCCACTCGATCGAAATCGGGCCGTCGTAGCCGATCGCGTTGAGCGCCCGGAAGCAGTCCTCCCACGGCACGTCGCCGTGGCCGGTGGAGACGAAGTCCCAGCCGCGCCGCATGTCGGCCCAGGGCAGGTGGGAGGAGAGCCGGCCGCGCCGCCCGTCGCCGGTACGGACCTTCGCGTCCTTGCAGTCGACGTGGTAGATCCGGTCGGCGAAGTCGAAGATGAAGTTCACCGGGTCCAGTTCCTGCCAGACGAAGTGCGACGGATCCCAGTTGAGCCCGAACGCCTCCCGGTGCCCGATCGCCTCCAGCGTGCGCTTCGTCGTCCAGTAGTCGTAGGCGATCTCGCTGGGGTGCACCTCGTGCGCGAACCGCACCCCCACCTCGTCGAAGACGTCGAGGATCGGGTTCCACCTGTCGGCGAAGTCCTGGTAGCCGCGCTCGATCATGGCCGGCGGCACCGGCGGGAACATCGCCACCGTGTGCCAGATGGACGAGCCGGTGAAGCCGACGACGGTGTTCACGCCGAGCTTCGCCGCCGCCCGCGCGGTGTCCTTGATCTCCTCGGCGGCCCGCTGCCGCACCCCCTCCGGCTCTCCGTCGCCCCAGATCCGGGCCGGCAGGATGTCCTGGTGCCGCTCGTCGATCGGGTGGTCGCAGACGGCCTGCCCGACCAGGTGGTTGGAGACGGCGAACACCTGGAGGTTGTGCTTGGCCAGGGTGGCCCGCTTGCGCTCCACGTACGAGTCGTCGGCGAGCGCCTTGTCCACCTCGAAGTGGTCGCCCCAGCAGGCGATCTCCAGCCCGTCGTAGCCCCACTCGGCGGCGAGCCGGCAGACCTCGTCGAACGGCAGATCGGCCCACTGGCCGGTGAAGAGCGTGATGGGTCGCGCCATTGTCCTTCTCCCCTGTGGTGATGGGGGATTCCGTCGCGGACCGGGCGAGGACGACCGGAGGCGGCGGCGCGTGGGAACCGGTGGACGCCGGAGCGTCTGCTCCCGGACGGGTTGCGCCTCCCGCCGGGTCACCGGCCACCTCGCGGTCGCCGCCTCCACTCTATGGCCTCCGTCAGGGCAGGGTCCAGCGCTGGTTCGCCGCGCCCGTGCACGTCCACAGGTGCACCGCCGTGCCGTCGGCCGAGTTGTTGCCGGACACGTCCAGGCACTTGCCCGACTGCGGGTTACGTACCGTGCCGTCCGCCTGCGCCGACCAGTTCTGCGCCCCGGTGCCGTTGCACGTGTAGAGCTGGATCTTCGTGCCGTCCGCACTGCCGCCGCCCGACACGTCCAGGCACTTGCCGAGCGCCTTCACCGGCCCGTTCGGCGTCACCGTCCACGACTGCGCCGACGAGCCGTTGCAGGTGTAGAGCTGGATCTGGGTGCCGTCGGCCGACGATCCGCTCCGCACGTCCAGGCACTTGCCGCCGAGGCCCTTGATCGGGCCGGCACCGCCGGTGCCGGTCGAGCGGACCAGCGTGAAGTCGTCGACGTCGAACAGCCCGGAGCCGCTGCCGGTGAACGTCAGGTGGACCGTCTGCGTACCGGACGGCACGCCGGTGAGCGCGGTGCTCACGTCGGCGAACGTGGTCCAGCTACCGGTGTTCGGCACCGCCACCTGGCCGAGCACCGGGCCGCCCGGCGAGCCGGTCCGCACCTGGAGTGTGCCGCCCGGGCCGCCGGAGACCACCCGGGCGCGCAGCGACGTCACACCGGTCAGGTCCAGACCCGGGTACGCGGCCCAGTCGCCCGGGTCCACGTACCCCAGGGTCTGGCCGCCGTTGGCACCGGCCTTGGGGTACGCGCTGACGCCGCTCGCCGAACCGAACGCCTCGGCCTGGACGGTGGTGTTGCCGGTCGGCGGCGGCGTGCCGCCGAGTTCCTTGATCCGGATGTTGCGGAACGACACGTCGTCGCCGGTGCCGTGGTTCTGGATGCCGACGTGCCCGGCGAGCGACCGCACCGGGTCGGTGTTCGTGAAGTCGTTGATCCGCACGCCGTTGAGGAAGACCTGGAGCCGCTCGGACTCGACCAGGATCTCGTAGGTGTTCCACTCCCCCGCCGGGTTGAGCGCCGCGTCCCGGGCCGCCAGGTCGGCGGACTTGAAGCCGTAGACCGCGCCGGTGGTCCGGTCGGCCGCGTCGGTGGGGTCGATCTGGATCTCGTAGCCGTTGTTCACCGCCGAGTTCGGGTCGCTCGACGGCGGGAAGCCGACGAACACGCCCGAGTTGTCGTCACCGGCCAGCCGCCAGTCCAGCTTCAGCGAGTAGTTGGTGAACTGCTTCGCGCTGTACCAGTACAGGCCCATGCCGCCGACCGAGGTGAGCGTGGCGTCGGCGTTGGTGAAGCTGCCCGGCCCGGCCTGCGACCAGCCGGTGGTGCCGCCGTTGTAGAGCGCGGTGTAGCCGGTCTCCGGCCGGCAGTCGGCCTTCGTGCGCCCGGCGGCGTAGCGGATGCCGCCGAGCAGGTGCGCCCGGAACGCCGCGTCGGCGTAGGACGCCTGGGTGTGGCCGCCGCCGGTGTAGAAGGACCGGCCGCCGCTGTACGTCTTGCACCAGGCGTGCGGGTGGTCGCCGCCCATCGAGCCGCCGGAGTACGTGGACTCGTCCAGGCTGGCCAGCACGTGCGCGGTGGAGCGGGCGTTGGTGCGGTAGTCGTACCACTCGTCGGTGCGGTTCCACCGCTGCGGCAGGTGCGCGGTGGCGGCGTGCGCCCGGTCCTCCACCTTCACCGTGGCCGGCTGGATGGCCGGGTGGGAGGCGAACCAGGCGCCGACCAGGTTGCCGTAGAACGGCCAGTCGTACTCGGTGTCGGCGGCGGAGTGCACGCCGACGTACCCGCCGCCGGCGCCGATGTACGCCTCGAACGCCGACTGCTGGCTGGCGTTGAGGACGTCCCCCGTGGTGTTGAGGAAGATCACCGCCTCGAAGCGGGCCAGGTTGGCGGTGGTGAACTGGGCGGCGTCCTCGGTCGCGGTGACGGTGAAGTTGTTCGCCGCGCCCAGCTCCCGTACGGCCTGCGTGCCGACCGCGATGGAGTCGTGGCGGAAGCCGGCGGTCTTGGAGAAGACGAGCACGTCGTAGGGGGCGTCGGCGGCGGCTGCCGGGCCCGCGGGGACGGTGCAGGCGATGGTGGCGAGGACGGCGGTCACCGCCCCCAGTGCGGTACGCACGAGTTTCATCTGGTTCTCCTTCATCCTCACGGCAGGGTCCAGCGCTGGTTCGCCGCGCCGGTGCAGGTCCACAGGTGCACCGCCGTGCCGTCGGCCGAGTTGTTGCCGGACACGTCCAGGCACTTGCCCGACTGCGGGTTGCGCACGGTCCCGTCGGCCTGCGCGGACCAGTTCTGCGCCCCGGTGCCGTTGCACGTGTAGAGCTGGATCTTCGTGCCGTCCGCGCTGGCCCCGCCGGATACGTCCAGGCACTTGCCCAGCGCCTTCACGGTGCCGTTCGGCGTCACGGTCCACGACTGCGCCGTCGTGCCGTTGCAGGTGTATAGCTGGATCTGGGTGCCGTCGGCGGTGGCGGCGTTGCGCACGTCCAGGCACTTGCCGGCCAGGCCCTTGACCGGGCCGGTGCGCACGGCCGACGTGGTGAGCGTGAACGCGTCCAGGTCGTAGAGCGCCCCGGTGCCACCGGCGAACGTCAGGTAGAGCGTGGTGGTGCCGGCCGGCGGATTGGCGATCGTGCCGGTGACTGTGGTGAACGTGTCCCAGGCGCCGGTGACCGGGACGGTGGCCGAGCCGAGCACGGTGCCGGTGGCCGAGCCGGCCCGCACCTGGAGCGTGCCGCCGGCTCCGGCGGACGACACCCGGGCGGTGAACCCGGTGGCGTCGGCGAGCAGGTACGGCTGGAACGCGATCCAGTCCCCGTTGTGGATGTCGCCGACGGTCTTGCCGCCCTCGGCGGTGGCCTTGTCGAACGTGTTGATCCCGGACGAGGTCTTGAAGTGCTCGGCCTGGCGGTGCCGGGGCTGGAGCGTGTGCTGGGTGTGCGTGGTGAGGCCGCCGGAGTCGGTGTACTCGGCGTCGAAGACGGCGAAGATGTTCGCCGCGTCGTCGTGCTCACCGTCGACGGGTACGGCGATCGAGCCGGTGCAGCCGGTCGCCGAGGTGATCTGGTGGCCGTGCTGGTCGTGGCCGAGCACGTAGGTCATCTTGACCTTCGTGCAGTCGATCGTGGCGTCCTCCGGGTCGGTGACGGTGATCCGGAACGGCACGGTGTCGCCGAAGGAGAACAGCTTGCCGTTGCCGGGCGTCTCGATGACGACTGTCGGCGCGGTGTTGCCCACTGTGACCGTCACGCTCGCGGTGCCGGTGGCGCCCTGCGGGTCGCGCACGGTGAGGGTGGCGGTGTACCTGCCGTTGGTGGTGTAGGTGTGCGAGGGGTTCGCGGCGGTCGAGGTGCCGCCGTCGCCGAACGTCCAGGCGTACGTCAGCGCGCCGCCCTCCGGGTCGGACGAGCCGGCCGAGGAGAAGGCCACAGTCAGCGGCGCGGCGCCGGAGGTCCGGTCGGCCGCGGCGCGGGCCACCGGGGCGCGGTTGGCGCCGCCCAGGTAGTCGAAGCGGTACAGCGCCGAGTTGGCGTCGCCGTTGAAGTAGCCGGTGCCGTAGTCGAGCACGTAGTACGCGCCGTCCGGGCCGAACGCCGAGTCCATCACCTGCTTGCCGGTCCACGGGAAGCTGTCGATGGTGCCGGGTGAGCCGTCCGCGCCGACGTGGATCGGCTTGATCCAGCCCCGGCCGAACTCGGTGGCGAAGAACTGCCCGTCGAAGGACTGCGGGAACTTCGTGGTGGACGGGTTCGCCGCGTCGTACCGGTAGACCGGGCCGCCCATCGGCGACTCGGAGCCGCCGCCGAACTCGGGCGGGCTGCCGGCGTCACCGGCGTAGCGGATCCAGGACGGCTTCGCCGCCGGCAGCGTGGCCAGGCCGGTGTTGCGGAACGAGTTGTTCGTCGGCCCGCCGGTGCAGTTGAACTTCGGGCCGGCGGTACCGGCGGCGAAGTCCCACTCGGCGTACGTCTCGGCGGCGGTGTTGGTGCCGGTGCAGTACGGCCAGCCGTAGTTGCCGGGCCCGGTCACCCGGTTGAACTCGACCTGCCCGGACGGGCCGCGGGCCGTGGTGGTGCCGGCGTCCGGCCCGTAGTCGCCCACGTAGACGATGCCGGTGGCCTTGTCGACGCTGATCCGGAACGGGTTGCGGAAGCCCATCGCGTAGATCTCCGGGCGGGTCCGCGCGGTGCCGGGCGCGAAGAGGTTGCCGGCCGGGATCGAGTAGGTGCCGTTGGCGTTCACCTTGATCCGCAGGATCTTGCCCCGCAGGTCGTTGGTGTTGCCGGCGCTGCGCTGCGCGTCGTACCCGGGGTTGCGGTTGGTGCGCTCGTCGATCGGCGCGTAGCCGGCCGAGTCGAACGGGTTGGTGTCGTCGCCGGTGGACAGGTAGAGGTTGCCCGCGGCGTCGAAGTCGATGTCGCCGCCGACGTGGCAGCACAGCCCCCGATCGGCCGGTACGTCGAGCACGTCGACCTTGCTGGCCTGGTTGAGCGTGAAGTCGGCGTTGAGGGTGAACCGGGAGAGCCGGTTGACGCCCTGCCAGGCGGAGAAGTCGGTGCCGGTGGCGGGCGCGTCGCCGGCCGGGGTGGACAGCGGCGGCGCGTAGTAGAGGTAGATGTGCCGGTTGGAGGCGAAGCCGGGGTCGACGCCGACGCCCTGGAGCCCCTCCTCGTCGTGGGTGTAGACAGGCAGCGTGCCGATAACCGTGGTGGCGCCGGCCGCGTCGGTGCGGCGCAGCGTGCCGTTGCGGGCGGTGTGCAGGACCGACCGGTCGGGCAGCACCGCGAGCGACATCGGTTCGCCGGTCTCGGCGACACCGCGGGCGAGTTCGACCTGCTGGAAGTCGCTCGCCGGGATCGGGTGGGCGGACGCCGGGACGGACGCCGCGGCCACTGTGACGGTGCCGGCGGTGGCCGCGAGCAGCAGCGCTGCGGCAGCGGCGAACGGTCGTCGGGCACGGGGGTGGTGGTGGCTGGACATGCTGTGCTGTCCCTTCCTGACGCGCGCAGCCAGGAACGGGCGCGCGTCGCGCCGGATGCCGAGCAGGGGGATGCTGCGCCGGCCTGCCGGGGAGGTCGGCGGGCCGCGACCTCCGGTCGGGACCGGAGGTCACCTCGCCGAGGCGGGCGGTGCGGGGCGGTCGCCTCGGCGAAACAGCGTTGTGCTGTGCACGACATTAAGACCTTTCGATCAGCCTGTCCATAGCTTCTGATCGATTGGCTTTGACTTTCGGCGCTCAGCGACAAAAGTAGGTGTCACTCGTGGCGGTCGACCGCCCGCTCCGCGAGCGCCGCCAGCACCCGCCGCGCCGGTTCCGCCAGCGGCAACGCGTCCAGCGCGACAAGTGCCGCGTCGGCCCGGGTACGGATCATCCGCTCCACCGCCTCCCGGGCACCGGACTCCTCGACGATGCCCCGCACCTCGGCCGCGGCCGACTGGTCGAGGCCGGGATCGCCGACCAGCTCCCCCAGCCGGGCCGCACCGGCCGGCGAGGCGGACGCCCGGGCCAGCGCCAGCAGCACCGTCGGCTTGCCCTCACGCAGGTCGTCCAGGTTGGACTTGCCGGTCACCGACGGGTCACCGAAGACGCCGAGCAGGTCGTCGCGCAGCTGGAACGCGTCCCCGAGCGGGTCGCCGAACCCGGCCAGCGCGGCCACCTCCTCCGGCGCCGCACCGGCGAGCGCGGCACCGATCTGCACCGGACGGGTCACCGTGTAGCGGGCCGTCTTCAGCCGTACCACTGTGAGCGCGTTCGCCACCGAGCCGTCCCCGGCCGCCCCGACCACGTCCAGGTACTCCCCCGCGATCACCTCCGAGCGCATCCGGGCCAGCAGCACGTGCCCCCGGCGCAGCCGCTCGGGCGGCAACCCGCACCCGTGGAACATCTGCGCCGACCAGGTGGCGCAGAGGTCGCCGCAGAGCACCGCGGCCTGTCGCCCGTACGCCACCGGGTCGCCCGGCCAGCCGGACGCGGCGTGCAGCTCGGCGAAGAACCGGTGCAGCGTCGGCGCGCCCCGGCGGCGGTCGCTGCGGTCCACGATGTCGTCGTGGATCAGCGCGAACGCGTGGAACAGCTCCAGCGACGCCGCGGCGACCACGATCGGCGCGGCGTCCGGGCCACCGAACCCCCGCCAGCCCCAGTAACAGAACAACGGCCGCATCCGCTTACCGCCGGCCAGGACGAACCAGCGCACAGCGGTGTGGACGGCCCCCGTACCGTCGTCCGGCCGATCCGGCTCTCTCGCGTCCAGGAACGCGGCTAGCGCGGCGTCGAAGCGGCCCCGCAGCAGGGCCGGATCGGTCGGTGCGACGGTTACGGTCATGGTGCCTCCCTGGCCAGTCCGGCGAGTTCGAGCAGCAACGCCTTCACATCGGTGGCCTCCACCCGGGGCCGGATCGCGGCCCGGTCGGAGCAGAGCAGCACCGGGCCGTCCGCCGGGTCGACGGGCAGGCGCCCGTGTGAACCACGCACCGCACGCGCGCCCGCGTCCAGCCCCACCACTGACATCAGGTAGCGCAACCCGAGCTTCTTGCGGGCCAGCGCCACCGCCGCGCGGCGCTTCGCCGCACCCGGCGCGGCCGGGTCGAAGAACAGCTCGGCCGGGTCGTAGCCGGGCTTGCGGTGGATCTCCACCAGCCGGGCGAAGTCGGGCGCCCGCGCGTCGTCGAGCCAGTAGTAGTACGTGAACCAGGCGTCCGGCTCGGCCACCAGCACCAGCTCACCCGAGCGGGGGTGATCCAGCCCGTACCCGGCCTGCCCGGCGGCGTCGAGCACCTCGGCCACGCCCGGCAGCGACGCGCAGAGCTTCGCCACCGCCGGCACGTCCGCCGGATCCTCGACGTAGACGTGCGCCACCTGGTGGTCGGCCACCGCGAACGCCCGCGACGTCCACGGGTCGAGATATTCCATCCCGGCCTGGGTGTAGACCCGCAACAGCCCTTCGGCGCGCAGCATCCGGTTCACGTCCACCGGGCGGGACACGTCGGTGATGCCGTACTCGGACAACGCCACCACTGTGGCGTCCCGCTCCCGCGCGGCGTCGAGCAGCGGACCGAGCACGGTGTCCAGCTCCGCCGCCGCGGCGGCGGCCTGCGGGCCGGACGGGCCGAAGCGTTGCAGGTCGTAGTCCAGGTGCGGCAGGTAGACCAGCGTCAGGTCGGGAGCGTGATCGGCGAGGATGCGCTGCGCCGCCCGGCTGATCCACGCCGAGGACGGCAGCCCGGCACCCGGCCCCCAGTAGCTGAACAGCGGGAACGTGCCGAGCGCGTCGGTGAGGGTGTCCCGCAGCTCGGGCGGGTCGGTCCAGCAGTCGGGCTCCTTGCGCCCGTCGGCGTGGTAGACCGGGCGCGGCGTGACCGTCCAGTCCACGTCCGCGCCCATCGCGTACCACCAGCAGACGTTCGCCACCCGGTAGCCCGGCTCGACGCGGCGGGCCGCCTGCCACACCTTCTCGCCGCCGACGAGCCCGTTGTGCTGCCGCCAGAGCAGCACCTCGCCCAGGTCGCGGAAGTACCAGCCGTTGCCCACCACGCCGTGCCCGGCGGGCAGCTCGCCGGTGAGGAACGTGGACTGCGCCGAGCAGGTCACCGCCGGCAGCACGGTGCCCAGCTCGGCGGCGAACCCGGCGTCGGCCACTGCGCGCAGCCGGGGCATGTGCGCCAGCAACCGCGGCGTCAGACCGACCACGTCGAGCACCACGAGCCGCCGGCTCACGAGGGCGCCCCCACCGTCGTGGCCAGGCCGAGCGCGGTCAGCTCGTCGCGGGCGAACGCCAGCTCGGCGGCGATGCCGGCGGCCAGCTCCGCGTCGCCGCGCGGCCGCCGCGCCTCCGGCAGCACCCCCCAGGTGTACGTCTCGACGTCGAGGTGGTCGCAGCCGGCGACGGGACCGGCGTACAACGCGGCCAGCGCCTCGCGCAGCACCGGCGCTGTGGAGCGCAGCGGCGGCTCGGGCGGTGCGTGCAACGGCACGTGGTAGTGCACCCGCCACGCCCCGGGCAGCCGCGCGTCGAGCGCGGCGTCGAGGTCGTCGGCCGCGTACGCCGGATCGGCCGGATCGGCGGCGCCTGCGCAATCGGCAGCCCGCGTCTGGTGCAGGAAGCGCGGTTCGACGAACCGGCGCAGCGCCGCGTTCGCGGCGGGCGGGTCAGGGGCCTCGACCGCTGCGGACACCTGGACCTTCACCACGGGGAGACCGGCGGCACGCAGCCCGGCCAGGGCATCCGCCGGCTGCTCCCAGGCACACGCCAGGTGCGCGAGATCCACGCAGATCCCGAGCCGGTCGGTATCCATGTCTGAGAATACCTCGCGTGCTTGTCCCGTCGACTCCACCAGACAGCCCGGTTCCGGTTCGAAGCCGACCCGGATCACCCGGCCGGTCTCCCGCTGCACGGCGGCCAGGCCCTCGGCCAGCGCGTCCAGGCGACGCCGGGCGGTGGCGGCCCGCCCGGCGTCCCACGGGGTGCGCCAGGCGATCGGCAGCGTCGAGATCGAACCCCGGACGGCGTCGTCGGGCAGCAGGTCGGCGAGAACCCGGGCCAGGTCCAGCGTGTACGCCGACCGTTGCGGCGTGGTCCAGTCCGGGTGGTACACCGCGCCCTTGACCACAGGGGCCTGGAACGCGGCGTACGGGAAGCCGTTGAGCGTGACCACCTCCAGCCCGCGTACCGCCAGCTCGTGGCGCAGCCGGCGCCGGGCCGGCGGGTCGGCGGCGAGCGCGGCGGCCACCGGCGCGGCCAGCCAGAGTCCGAGCCCGAGCCGGTCCACGTCGAGCGCCCGGCGGACCGCCACCGCGTACGTGTCGAGCTGGGCGACGATGCCCGGCAGGTCCTCGGCCGGGTGCACGTTCGTGCAGTAGCCGAGATGGACGGTCGTGCCGTCGGCGTGGCGCAGCCGCATCACTGCCCCCCACGGGCGATCGAGTTGCCGGCGAAGGTGGGGTCGCTCGTCTCCAGGTCGGTCAGGTCGAGCCGGCCGGACTGGCCGTAGAACTCCACCGGGTTGCGCCACAGCACCCGGTCCACGTCGTCGGCGTCGAACCCGGCCAGCAGCATCGCCTCCCCGGTGGCCCGGGTCAGCAGCGGATCCGACCGGCCCCAGTCGGCCGCCGAGTTCACCAGCATCCGTTCGGTGCCGTACCGCTTCAGCAGCTCCACCATCCGCGGCGGCGACATCTTCGTCTCCGGATAGATCGAGAAGCCCAGCCAGCAGCCGGTGTCCCGGACCAGCTCGACGGTCACCTCGTTGAGGTGGTCGACGAGCACCCGTCCCGGCGCGATGCCCGACTCGGCGACCACCGCGAGCGTCCGCTCGACGCCGCGCGCCTTGTCCCGGTGCGGCGTGTGCACCAGCGCCGGCAGGTCGTGCGCGACGGCCAGGGCGAGCTGACCGGCCAGCGCGGCGTCCTCGGCCGGCGTCATCGCGTCGTAACCGATCTCGCCGACCGCCACCACGCCGTCCTTGTCCAGGTAGCGGGGCAGCAGGTCGAGCACCGGGCGGCAGCGCGGGTCGTTCGCCTCCTTCGGGTTCAGCGCCACAGTGGCGTGGTGCCGGATGCCGAACTGGCCGGCCCGGAACGGCTCCCACCCGATCAGCGAGTCGAAGTAGTCCACGAAGCTGTCCACGCTCGTACGCGGCTGGCCCAGCCAGAACGCCGGCTCGACCACCGCGCGGACGCCCGCGGCGGCCATCCGCTCGTAGTCGTCGGTGGTGCGGGACGTCATGTGGATGTGCGGGTCGAAGATGCGCATGTCACGCCTCCGTCGTGGGGATGGTCAGCCGGCGCAGCAGGTCGGTCGCGTCGGCGGGCATGTCGCGGCCGGCGGCGTGCCGTTCGGCGGCGAACGCGGCGAGCATCCGGGCCAGCTCGCCGTCGGCCCGCTCCGGCAGGCCGTCGACAACCGCCAGCGGCACGCCGGTGAACACGCACTTGAGCACCGCCTGCCGCCAGGTCGCCTGCTCCAGGTGCCGGGCGTACGGGCCGAGCGCCGCGGCCACCAGCCGGGTGTCGTTGGTGCGGGTCGCGTCGTGCAGCAGCGGCACGCACTCCGCGCCGATCGGCAGCAGCGGCAGCGCACGCAGCACGGCGCGTTTCTCGGCGGCGTCGCCCTGCCGGTACAGCGTCTCCGCGGCGGCGGCGTGGCCGTGCGGCAGCGCGGTCAGCAGCAGCGCCCGGGCCGCCTCGTCCGCCGTCCAGCCGGGCGGGTCGGGCAGCGGCAGGCGACCGCACCGCCGGGCGGCGGCGGCGAAGAACCGCCCGATCGCCGTGGGTTCGGTCGCGACGCGGCGCAGCGCCGCGTCCAGCCACTGCGGATCGGGTACGCCCCGAAGCGCGGCGCGCAGTCGGTCGGGTGTCATGCCGTCTCCCCTCTGCCGGGTGGAAGGTGGTGGGTCACCGCCCCTCGCCGCGCGAGGCGGCGGCGCGCAGGAAGTCCAGTGAGCGGGCGGCGACGGCCGGTGCGGCGTGCGAGTGGCGGGGCAGTTCCACGGCCACCAGCCCGCGGTAGCCGGCGTCGGCCAGGGCGCGCAGCACCGGCGGGAAGTCGATCTCGCCGGTGCCGAACTCCAGGTGCTCGTGCACGCCCCGGCGCATGTCGTCGATCTGCACGTTGACCAGATGCGCGGCGACCGCCGACACGCACTGCGGCACCGGCATCGGCTCCAGGCAGCGACAGTGCCCGATGTCGAGCGTGATGCCGAAGCCGGGCGGCGCGCCCAGCGCCTCGCGCAGCCGCCACCACCCGGCGATGTCCTCCACGAACATGCCCGGCTCCGGTTCGAAGCCCAGCGGCACACCCGCCTCCGCCGCCGCGGCGCACACCGTCGCGCAGCCCGCCACCAGGCGGTCGGCGGCGACGCCGGGTGGTACGCCGGGTGGGCGTACCCCGGCCCAGAAGGAGACCGCCTCCGCGCCCAGGTCGGCGCCGATCCGGACGGCCCGGCGCAGGAACTCCACCCGCCGGGCCGGGTCGTCGTGCAGCAGCGTCGGCGCGTGCTTGTGCCGCGGGTCGAGCAGGTACCGGGCGCCGGTCTCGACCACCACGGCCAGCCCCAGCGCGTCCAGCCGTCGACGAACGGCGGCGACCCGGCGGGCCAGGCCGGGGGCGAACGGGTCCAGGTGGTCGTGGTCGAGGGTGAGCGCGACGCCCACGTAGCCGAGGTCGGCGAGGACCGCGAGCGCGTCCCCGAGCCGGTGGTTGGCGAAGCCGTTGGTGCCGTACCCGAAGCGCAGCGCGCCCGGCCCGGACAGCGGGCCGGCGGTGGGCCGGGTGGCCGGCGCGGCGGTCATGTCGGTGAGATCAGTCGGGCCAGGCGGCGGCCGAGCGGCGCGGCGCCGGCCACGGCGAGGCCGAGCAGCCGGGCCCCGGCGCGGGCGGTGAGCGCGCCCTGCAACGCGGGCAGCCCGGTGATCCCGGCGCCGACCGCGGCTCGCACCCGGGCCGGTGACGGGTCGGCGAGCACGCGGGCCTGCGCCCGGCCGTAGCGGACGGCGTACCCGGCGGCGAGCACCGCCGGAACCAGCTCCCCGAGCCGAAGGAAGGGCCCCCTCTTAACGCATCCGGTAGAGGAGGGGGCCCCGCTTAACACGGTCGGCCGGGCCGAAGTGGTGAGCGCGATCAGCGCGGTGCCGGCGAGCGTGAGGCCGGGCAACCGCCGGTCCGCGCCGGTCACCTCGCGGCGGGACAGCGCGGTCACGGTCCAGGTGTGCGCGGCGACTGTGAGCGCGGCCGGGAGCGCCCGGACCACCCGCCCGCCGGACGCGCCGAGCAGCACGTCCAGCCCTCGGCACGCGGCCATCACCGCCGGCCCGGCGGCGGTGTTCTTCGCGCGCAGGTCGTACCCCCAGATCGTGGCCGCGAGCGGCAGCGCGACTGCCGCCGCCCGGCGGCCCCCGGCGGCGGTGGCGACCGCGAGCCCGGCGGCGGTCAGGCCGGACGCGACGCCGAGCGCGACCGACGGGCGCACCCGGCCGGACGGGATCGGCCGCTCCGGCCGCTCGACCGCGTCCAGCCGCCGGTCAGCCCAGTCGTTGGCGGCCATCCCGGCCCAGTACAGCAGCACCGACGCGCCGGCCAGGGCCGGTGTACGCGGACCGAGCGCACCGGCGGCCGCCGCGCCGGAGAGCACGTCCCCGGGTACGGAGAGCGCGGCGGGCGCCCGGACCAGCTCGGCCAGGTCGGCCAGGCGGGTCACGGCGTCACCCGGGCGTGCAGGGCGGCGGCGAACTCCCGCAGCACCGTCCACTGTTCACCGAGCGCGTGGCCGGTCGCGCCGAGCGGGTCCTTGAAGAAGAACGCCAGCTCGGTCAGCGGGCCGTGGCGGCCGGCGGCGTGCGCGGCGGCGGTGAGCCGGGCCAGGTCCAGCACGAGCGGCGCGGCGAGCGCCGAGTCGCAGCCGTGCCAGGTGAACTCCATCCGCATTCCGGTGCCCAGGAAACCGGCGAACGTGACCAGGTCCCACGCGGTCTTGAAGTCGCCGAGTTCCTCGACGTACTCGATCCGGGTGTGGCCCTGCGGCAGGTAGCCGAGCGTCTCGGCGAGCACCCGCTGTTTGCTGCCCACCTTCGCGGCGTTGGCGGCCGGGTCGGCGAGCATGGCGCCGTCGCCGCCGCCGAGCAGGTTCGTGCCGGACCAGGAGCGCACGGCCAGGTGCCGCATCGCGAACATCGGCGCGAGCACCGACTTGAGCAGCGTCTCGCCGGTCTTGCCGTCGTGCCCGGCGTACGGCAGCTTTCGTTCGGCGGCGAGCGCGGCCAGGGCCGGCAGGCGGGCGCCCGTGGACGGGGTGAAGTCCACGTACGGGCAGCCCGCGGTGAACGCCGCGTACGCGTATCCGGAGCTGGGCGGCAGCACGTCGGCCGGGCCGGTCAGCGCGTCGCGCAGCGCGGCCAGGTCGCTGTGGGCCGGGTGCGGGGCGGGCGCCGGTTCGGTGGCGGCGACGTTGACCACCACCACCCGGTCCAGCCCGTTCCGGCTGCGGAAGTCGGTCAGGTCGCGCACCACCGCGGCGATCCGCTCGCCCTGGCCGCCCTCGGTGGGCGCGGGCCGCAGCGACGCCTCGACGGCGGCCAGGTCGGGCGCCACGGCGTCGGCCAGCCGGGCGGGCAGCACGCCTGCGGCGGCGAGCGCCTCGGCGCGTTTGGTGAGCGGGGTGGTGACCACGTCGTGGCCGCCGAAGACGAGATCGGCGAAGCCCGGCAGGGCGGGCCCGCGCAGGTCGGGCAGCTCGGTCACGCAGCCGGTCGGCGCGGTGAGCCCGGCCCGCAGGGCCAGTCCCCCGACCACGCTCGTGGTGGCGACCGAGCCGCGCGCACCCACCAGCCAGACACCCGTACGCATTCGCGCTACCTCCCCAGGTATGGCCGGTCCACCGGTGCGGCCGGGGAATCCCGGTCCGGCCGCACCGGAGGGCCGTGCTGGTCGTGCCGGCGGACACCGGCGGCACGCTCCCCGGAGCCGGCCTCGTCCCCGCCGCGGGGCGCAACCGCGGCGGGCCCTCGCCGGCCGGCGCCGGTGAGTGTCGACGGACCCCGTAGGGGCCGTCTCGGGTCAGGCGGAAGCTTCGGCCAGAGCGGGCTCCACCTCCGTCCAGGCGGCCCGCTCGGCCGAGCGGGTCACCGCGTCGAGCACGAGCTGGACCTGCAACGCGTCGGCGAACGACGGGGCCGGGTCGGCGCCGGTGGCGACCGCCTCGACGAAGTCGCGCGCCTGGTGGGTGAAGGAGTGCTCGTAGCCGATGATGTGGCCGGGCGGCCACCACGCACCCAGGTACGGGTGGTCCGGCTCGGTCACCAGGATCCGGCTGAAGCCCTGCTCGGCGGCCGGCCGGGTGGCGTCCAGGAACTCCAGCTCGTTGAGGCGTTCCAGGTCGAACACGACGCTGCCGCGCGAGCCGTTGATCTCGACCCGCAGGGCGTTCTTGCGGCCGGTGGCGAACCGGGTCGCCTCGTACGTGGCCAGCGCTCCCCCGTCGAGCCTGGCCACGAACACCGCCGCGTCGTCAACTGTCACCTGGCCCGTCGCGCTGCCGTTGCCGTCGGCCTGCGCGGCCAGGCCGCTCGACCCGGCGACGAGCGGCCGCTGACGCACGAACGTCTCGGTGAGCGCGCTGACCCCGGTGACGAGCTGGCCGGTGACGTACTGGGTCAGGTCGATGATGTGCGCGCCGATGTCACCGAGCGCGCCGGAGCCCGCCCTGTCCTTCTGCAACCGCCACACCAGCGGGAACTGCGGGTCGACGATCCAGTCCTGGAGGTAGGTCGCCCGGACGTGCCGGATCTCGCCGATCCGCCCGTCGGCCACCAGCTGCCGCATCAGGGCGACAGCGGGCACCCGCCGGTAGTTGAAGCCGCACATCGCGCGTACCCCGGACTCGCGTGCCCGGGCCGCGGCCTCGGTCATCTCGCGGGCCTCGGCGACGCTGTTCGCCAGCGGCTTCTCGCACAGCACGTGCTTGCCCGCGGCGAGCGCGGCGAGTGCGATCTCGCGGTGGCTGTCCCCCGGCGTGCAGATGTCGACCACGTCGATCTCGTCGGACTCGACGAGCCGCCGCCAGTCGGTGGTGTAGCCGTCCCAGCCGAGCCGGTCGGCGGCCTCGGCCACCTTCGGCTCGTCGCGGCCGCAGACGAGCGCCATCCGCACCCGCGCCGGCAGGTCGAACACCCGGTTCACGGTGCGCCACGCCTGGGAGTGCGCGGCGCCCATGAACGCGTAGCCGACCATGCCGACCCGAAGGATGCTGTCGTGACTGGACAAGGTGGGTCTCCCCCCGTGTGTCAGAACCCGAGCTTCAGGTAGTCGCTCGCGTTCTCCTTGGTGATCGTCTCGGAGGCGAGCACGATCTCCTTCGGTACCTGGAGTTCGACCAGGTCGGACATGCCCTTGCCCTGGCCGATCAGGCGGGCCAGGGAGATGGCCGAGGAGGCCATCGACGGGCTGTAGGTGACTGTGGCCTTGAGGACCGTGTTGTCGGCGGCGATGTCCTCCATGGCCTTCTTGGAGCCGGCGCCGCCGACCATGACGAATTCCTTGCGGTTGGCCTGGTTGACCGCCGCGAGCACACCGATGCCCTGGTCGTCGTCGTGGTTCCAGACCGCGTCGATCTTCGGCAGCGCCTGGAACAGACCGGTGGCGGCCTGCTGCCCCGAGTCCACTGTGAACTCCGCGGGCCGCCGGTTGGCGACCTTGAACCCGTACGAGGCGAGCGTGTCGGCGAACCCCTTCGACCGTTCCTGGGTCAGCTCCAGCGACTCGATGCCGGGGATCTCGCCGATCACCGGGTTGCTGACGCCCTTGGCCTTGAGCTGCTCGGCGATGTAGGTGGCGGCGGCCACCCCCATGCCGTAGTTGTCGCCCTTGATCTGCAGCCGGTAGGCCCGCGCGTCCGGGAAGGCCCGGTCCAGGTTGACCACCGGGATGCCGGCCTTCATCGCCTCCAGGCCGAACGCGTTGAGTTCCTTGCCGTCGTGCGGCAGCAGCACGATCACGTCGGGCTTCTGCGAGATCAGCGTGGACAGCGCCGCCCGCTGGGCCGCCGCGTCCGCGCCGGCCTCGACCGACTTCAGCTCCACGTCCTGGTACGCCCCGGCCTGCGCCTTGGCGTTGTTGGTGATGGCGGCGATCCAGCCGTGGTCGGCGGCCGGGGCGGAGAAGCCGATGCTCACCTTCTTGCCCGTCTCGGTGTTGGCGCCGGAACCGGCCGCCTTGGTCTGCGCCTCGGTCGGGTTCTGCTCGTTGCTGGTGCAGCCGGCGAGCAGCACCCCGGCGGAGACGGCGGCCCCGCCGAAGAGCAGCCGGCGGCGGGACAGGTCATGGCGCGGTGTTCTCATGACGCCTCCTGGGATGAGGTGGTGGGGTGGTTTCGGGTGTGGCGGGCCGGACCACAGTCGGTACGACGGCAGCCGGGGTGTGCGCGGGTGGGGTCAGGTGGTGGTGGCCCGGTTGCGGGCGAGGAACTGGGTGAGACTGCCGAACTGCACCTGCTGGACCAGGACGGCGGCGACGATGATGCCGCCCTTGACCATGTTCTGGGCCTCGGCGGAGAGGTTGTTGATGGCGAACAGGTTGGTGATGGTGGAGAAGATGATCACCCCGAGCAGGGAGCCGATGATCGTTCCCCGCCCGCCGCTGAGCAGCGTGCCGCCGATGATCGCGGCGGCGATCGCGTCCAGCTCGTAGAGGTTGGCCATCGCCGCCTGCGCGGAGGTGGCCTGCGCGGTCAGCATGACCGCGGCGATGCCGCAGCACAGGCCGGACAGCGCGTAGAGGAGCACTGTGTGCCGGCGGACGTTGATGCCTGCCAGCCGGGCCGCCTCCGGGTTGCCGCCGACCGCCACCGTACGGCGGCCGAACGTGGTCCGGTTCAGCAGCACCCAGCCGGCCGCCACCACCGCCACCAGGATGTAGACCAGCAGCGGGATGCCGAGCACGTTCGTGCTGGCGATGCCGTTGATGAACGTGTTGCCCGACACCTGGGTCTGCTTGTCGGAGATCTCCGCTGCCAGCCCCCGGGCGGCCACGAGCATGGCGAGCGTGGCGATGAACGGCACCAGCCGCCCGTACGAGACGAGCAGCCCGTTCACCACGCCGACGGCGAGCCCGACTGTGAGCGCGGTGAAGATCATGCCGCCCGCGCCGTAGCTCTGCGTGGCCACTGTGGTGCACCAGACCCCGGCGAGGGCGACGATCGCGCCGACCGACAGGTCGATGCCCCCGCCGATGATCACGAAGGTCATGCCGACGGTGACCACGCCGACCACCGAGGCGAGCTTGAGGATGGTGAGCGTGTTGCCCCACACCCAGTTCGGGTCGCCGTAGAGGTCGGGGCGGGTCAGGACGCCGATGACCACCAGCACGACGAGCGTGGCGAGCAGGCCGAGGTTGCGCTTGACGCCCTCCCCGCCGTCACCGCGCCACCAGGAGAGCTTCGCCGGCGCGCCGGCCTTCGCGGTCTCCGTCCGCTCCACCGGCGGCGACTGCGCGGGCAGCGAGGATTCTCTGACATCGCTCATGCCGGTGCGCCTTCCATGAGAGACCCCGCCATGACGAGGTCGAGCACTGTGTTCTCGTCCAGTTCGCCGGCCGGGGCCTCGCGGACCACCCGGCCCTCCCGCATCACCAGCACCCGGTCGGCCAGGCCCAGCACCTCGGGCACCTCGCTGGAGACCAGCAGCACCCCGACGCCACGGGCGGCCAGATCGCGGATCACCTGGTACAGCTCGGCGCGGGCGCCCACGTCCACGCCCCGGGTCGGCTCGTCGAGCAGCAGCAGCCGGGTGTCTCCGAGCAGCCACCGCCCGACCACCACCTTCTGCTGGTTGCCGCCCGACAGCGTGCGCACCGGCCGGCGTACGTCCCGGGGCCGCAGCTCCAGCGACGCGGCGATCCGGTCCGCCTCGGCGCGTTCCCGTCCGGTGTCGGTGAAGCCGAGGCGGGCGTACCTGCTGAACGTGGCGAGCGTGACGTTGCGGTAGATCGGTTCGCCGAGCAGCAGCGCCTGACTCTTGCGCTCCTCCGGCGCCATGCCCATCCCGGCCCGTACCGCCGCGCCCACACTGCCGGGACGCAGCGCACGGCCGTCCACCCGGACCGTCCCGGCGTGCGCCCGGCGCGCGCCGAAGATGGTCTCCAGCAGTTCCGACCGGCCGGAACCGACCAGCCCGGCGATGCCGACGATCTCTCCCGCCCGGACCCCGAGCGAGACGTCGGCGAACTCGCCGTGCCGGGTCAGCCCGTCCACCCGCAACAGCTCCGCGCCGCCCCCGTGGTCGGCCGGGCGCTGCGGGAAGACGTACTCGATGGTCCGCCCGGTCATCCGGGCGACCAGGTCGCGGGTCGGCGTCTCGCGGGCCGGCAGGCTCGCCGCCGTGGTCCGGCCGTCCTTGAGTACGGTGACCCGGTCGCCGATCTCGCGGATCTCCTCCAGCCGGTGCGAGATGTAGATGACCGCGATGCCCTGCGCGGTGAGTTCCCGGATGATCCGGAACAGGTTCGCCACCTCGTCGTGGGCCAGCACCGCGCTCGGCTCGTCCATGATGATCAGCCGCGCCTCGTGGGACAGCGCCCGGGCCATGCTGACGATCTGCTTCCCGGCGGCGGGCAGGTGCCGCACCAGCCGTCCCGGCGGGATCTCCGGGTGGCCGAGCCGTGCCAGGATCTGCCGGGTACGCCGGGCCATGTGCCCCCGCCGGACGAAGCCGAACCGGCGCGGCTCGTGGCCGAGGAACGCGTTCTCCGCCACCGACAGGTCGTCGACCAGGTCGAGTTCCTGGTAGATCGTGGCGATGCCGGCACGCATGGCGGCCTGCGGGTTGGCGAACGAGGCCGGCTCGCCCCGCCAGAGCACCTCGCCGGAGTCCGGCCGGTGCACCCCGGCCAGCACCTTGATGAGTGTGGACTTACCGGCGCCGTTCTGCCCCAGCAGGCAGTGGACCTCTCCGGCCCGCACCTCCAGTTGCACGCCGTCGAGCGCGCGTACCCCCGGGAACGTCTTGACGACGTCGGTGAGGCGCAGGACCACCTCGCCCGCGACGGCGTCCGCGGGCGCCTCGACGAGCGGCTTGCCGGTGTCGTTCACGCTGCACCGCCTTTCGTTCGCGACTGCGGGGCTCGCAAGACCGGCTCACTCCTCGCGCTCACGCTGCCTCCCCGAATGCGAGGTCACTGGCCAGCACCGCCGCGCCGGCGACGCCGGCGCGCGGGCCCAGCTCGGACAGGACGACGGGCAGGTTGCCGGTGGCGAGCGGCAGCGAGCGGCGGTAGACCACGCTGCGGATCTCGGCCAGCAGGATGTGCCCGAGCTGGGCGAGCCCGCCGCCGATCACGATCATCGACGGGTTGGTGAAGCTGACCAGCCCGGCCAGTACGCTGCCGACCCGCCGGCCGCCGTCGCGGATGAGCTGGATGCAGGTGACGTCCCCCTCGATCGCCCCCTGCGCCACGTCGAGCGCGGTCACCACCCCCCGGGCCGCGAGCCGCTCGGCCAGTGCCGGGGACACCTCGGTGCGGGCCGCGACTGTCGCCTCCCGGGCCAGCGCGGCGCCGCTGAACACCGCCTCCAGGCAGCCGAGGTTGCCGCAGCTGCACATCGGGCCGTTCGGGTCGACCTGGATGTGGCCGATGTCCCCGGCGCAGCCGTCGGTGCCCCGGTAGACCTCGCCGTGCAGGTAGATGCCGCAGCCGATACCAGTGCCGATCTTGATGAACAGGAAGTCGTCGACCGAGTGGGCCACGCCGCCGTGCCGCTCGCCGATCGCCATGATGTTGACGTCGTTGTCGACCACGGCCGGGCAGCCGTGCTCACGGGTGAGCAGCTCGCGGACCGGGAACCGGTCCCAGCCCGGCATGATCGGCGGGGAGACCGGCACGCCGTCGCGGAAGCTGACCGGCCCCGGTACGCCGATGCCCACCGCGTCGAGCCGCTCGTACGCGCCGTCCACCTTGGCCTTGTGCAGCAGCTCGTTGACCCGCTGGAGCGTCACCTTCGGGCCGGAGCGGATGTCGGCGGTCTCGGTGTAGGCGGCCACCGTCTCCAGCCGGCCGTTCACCACCTCCACGTCGATCGAACTGGCGCCCAGGTCGACGGCGGCGAACCGCAGGTGCGGGCTCAGTTCGACGAGGGTGGAGCGCCGCCCGCCCCGGGAGGCGGCCAGCCCCGCCTCGGCCACGTAGCCGAGGGAGACCAGGCGCTCCAGCTCGGCGAGCAGGCGCGGGCGGGGCATCTGGAGCCGGTCGCCGAGTTCGGCGCGGGACACCGCGCCCTCGTCCCGGAGCAGTCGCAGAAGCCGTACGTGCAGGGGGTCGACCGTCCGCACCGGCAGTCACCTCCGCATCGGAAGTCCGTCACATCGACGACAGCGATGTGTGTTGTGTCCGACACAGTAGGAGCCTTCCGGGCCGCATGTCCATAGCTTCGGCACGTCTGATGCAAACTTTTGTCCATACGAACAAAAGCGAGTTCCGGATCATGAAAACGCATCGCCCCGCCGGGGATTCTTCCGGGCGGGGCGATGCGTTTTCGGGTCAGCGGGAGTGCGCGCGGCCCTTCTTGCGCAGCTTGCGGTCGTCGCGCAGCTCGACGTAGGGCTCCTCGTCGGCCGGGTGCCCGGCGGCGATGGCGCGGCTGCGCTCCAGCTCGGCGTCGAACTCGGCGCCGAGCAGGATGGCGACGTTGCTCAGCCAGAGCCACACCAGGAAGATGATCACGCCGGCCACCGCGCCGTACGTCTTGTTGTACGAGCCGAAGTTGCTGACGTAGAGCGCGAACAGGCCGGAGACCACCAGCCAGAGCACCACCGCGAGCACGCCGCCGGGGCTGACCCAGCGGAAGCCGCCGTGCCGGGCGTTCGGCGAGGCCCAGTAGAGGATCGCGAACATCAGGCTCACCAGCACCAGCAACACCGGCCACTTGGCGATGTTCCACACCGTCACGGCGGTCTCGCCCAGCCCGATCGCGTTCCCGGCCTGCTCGGCAAGTCCGCCGGTGAACACCACGATCACGGCGCTGATCAGCAGCATCACGCCGATCACCGCGGTCACGCCGAGGCGCACCGGCAGCGTCTTCCAGATCGGCCGCCCCTCCGGCACGTCGTAGATGCTGTTCGAGGCGCGCATGAACGCGGCGACGTAACCGGACGCCGACCAGAACGCCGCCACCAGACCGACGATCGCCGCGATGCTCGCCAGCCCGCCGGACTGGCCCGCCTGGTCGATAGCGCTCTCGATGATGCGGCGGATGTTCTCCTCCGGCACCGCCTGCCCGACGGTGTCCCGCACCCCCTCGGTGGCCCGTTCCCCGAGCAGGCCGAGCACCGAGATCAGCACCAGGACGCCCGGGAAGATGGAGAGCACGCCGTAGTAGGTGAGCGCGGCGGCCCAGTCGGTCAGGCTGTCGTCCTGGAACTCCTGCACCGTCCGCTTGAGGGTCGCCATCCAGCCCGTCGCCGACAGGTCGGCCGGGCTGTCCGGCCCGTCGTCCGGCCCCACCGGTCCGGCGTGCTTCCGCCCGTCCGGCCGGTCGTGCCCGGCGCGGGCGTCGTCGCGCGTGGTGGGGGCGTCCTTGCGCCCGTCGCGGGTGTCCTCGTGGACGTCGTGGGCGTCGTCGCGGGCGGCCATGGCACCTCCTCGTCGTCATGTCGTCCCGCACGACATGCCCTGACGAGGGCAGCGATAACCACCGCACCCGCAAACCGGCCACTCGACCGCCGGCGACCGTCCCCACCCACCTCCCTGCCGGCCCCTTCCACGGCCGCGCCCGGCCCTTAACTCCCACCCGCTCCACTGCCCGCGCCCTGTCGCCGCCTCCCCCGTCGGCACCTTCCGCCCGCTCGCCGCCTCTGGCTCTGCAGCCACGCGCGCGACAGACACGCTCCGTAACCATGTGCGCCGATGGATGCAGAGCAAAGGCGGCGGGAGCAGCGCTCCCACCGTCGCCCCGCCACTCCCCACCCGAAATCCCGGAGAGCCGTCGCGCCACCGCGACCACCGATCGCCGCCATCACGACGACCGTCACGACGAGTGGAACGTCATGGGTGTCAAACGGGGCCGGAAGCACCCATGACGTTCCACTCACCGAGGGTCGGCCACCGGTCGACCGGCCGCCTGTGCGGAAGCGAGAGCGCGGTGTGCGGGCGGCGAAGGCCAGGGCGCTGAGGTAACGCGTGATCCGTCTTCCGATGCCACCACCTCGGCGAAGTGGAGTCGATCGTGGAAACGCGAGACGGCGAAGACGCTTTCCAGCCATTTCCCAACCGGGTGAGCGTGGCGGGCGCGAGCGCACACAGCACGGCGCGAGCGGGGTGCTACGGGCGCCGTCCGCGCGAGCCGCCACGAAAGACGCACCCACCTCAGCGGACACGTTGCGTGACGACAAGCATCCCCGGCACGTTCATTCTTCATCGTTGTAAGTGATATCGGGAGAGAGCCGGGAGAACCCTTCTCCCGCCATTGCGAAACAGTTTCAAGAAATAAGTGACGCGAGTGAGCGAAGCTCCATTCCGTCACTCATTGCAATCACGATCGGCAATGTTCCCAACATGCGCGCTATTCGCGTATCGTGCCCCCTCGTGCCGCCCGTTCGCCCCTCCGACGCGACTCCCCCCAAACCCCGGCCGCCGTCCGGCGGACGACCGGGGTCCGACGTGGACGCCGAGGTGGTGTCGCTGCCGCCGGACGACGGAAGCGTCGCCGGACCCGAGTGGGCCGACGACGGGCCGGGCGAGACCCACCACCACAGCCGAGCAGCGCACCACACCGCAGGCGAGCACCACACCGCGGACGAGCACCACACCGCAGGCGAGCACGACACCACGGGCGAGAACGAGACCCGCGACAAGAGCGAGAGCCCGGAACAGACCCAGGACGCCCGCGAACTGGCCGCCCGGTTCGAGGAGGAGAAGCCGGGACGCGTACTCGCCGGACCGGTCGGTGTCCTCTTCACCGGCATCACCGTCGCGGTCGGGCTGCTGACGCTCTGGCAGGTGTTCTTCCCGCTGGCCCAGGGCAGCAAGTACTACCTGATCTTCTTCCTGGCCGGCGTCCTGCCGATCGTGTTCCTCGCGTACCCCTCGGGGGTGCGGCTGCGACGCGCCAAGGCTGACGCGGCCGACGCGGACGACCGGCGCGGACCGACGCCCGTGGACTGGCTGCTGGCCCTCGCGGCGCTCGTCGTCTGCCTCTACCCGGTGCTGCCGGTCACCATCGGCGCCGGTGGCGGCGGGTATGACGCCTTCCTCGACCGGCAGGGCCTGCTCGATCCGCTGGACGTGGCGTTCGGCACCGGGCTGCTGCTTCTGCTGCTGGAGGCGTGCCGGCGCACGACCGGATGGATCCTGCCGGCGGTCTGCGTGCTGTTCCTCGGGTACGGCTACTACGGCGGGCTGCTGCCGCAGTCCTGGCCGGTGGCGCACGCGGGGCTCGACTTCGGGCAGCTCGTCGACGCGTTCTACAACTCCGACAGCGGCTTCTACGGCACCCCGCTGGACGTGGCCGCCTCCTACATCGTGCTGTTCACCATCTACGGCGCGGTGCTCAACCTGTCCGGCGCGGGCCGGTTCTTCGTGGAACTGTCCGCCGCCGCGTTCCGCCGCTCCCGGACGGCCGCCGGGCGCACCGCCGTCGCCTCGGGTTTCCTGCTCGGCACGGTCTCCGGCTCCGGCGCCGCCACCACGGTCAGCATCGGCGCGGTGACCTGGCCGATCCTGCGCCGCGCCGGCTACCCGGCCGAGCGGGCGGGCGGCATGCTCGCCGCCGCCGGTGTGGGGGCGATCCTGTCGCCGCCGACGCTGGGCGCCGCGGCGTTCATCATCGCCGAGTACCTGGGCGTCTCCTACCTCCAGGTGCTCGGCTGGGCGACGGTGCCGACGATCCTCTACTACCTGGGCATCCTGCTCTCCGTCGAGATCGACGCCCGGCGCTCCGGGGTCCGCCCGGTGGTCATCGACACCGGCTCGGCCTGGCGGCTGCTGGCCCGCTTCGGCTACCACTTCCTCTCGCTCTTCGTGATCATCGTGGTGCTCGCACTCGGCGCGTCGGCGATGCGCGCGGTCGTCATCGCCACCGTGCTCGCCGCCGTGCTGTCCTTCCTGGACCGGCGGCACCGCCTCACGCCGGCCCGGCTGGTGGAGGCGCTGCGCGACGGCGTACGCGGGGTGCTCGCGGTGAGCGCCGTCTGCGCCGCGGCCGGCATCATCACCGCCACCACCACGAAGACCGGCCTCGGGCCGCAGGCCGCAGCGCTGCTGATCGACGGCGCGCAGGCGGTCAGCTCCGAGCCGGCAGTGGTGCTGGCCCTCACCGCCGTGCTCGCCGCCGTCGCGCTCAGCCTGCTCGGCCTCGCCGTGCCGGTCACCGCCTCGTTCGTCATCGGCTGGGTGATCATCGGTCCGGCGCTGCTCAACCTGGGCGTCGAAGCGCCCGCCGCGGCCATGTTCGTCTTCTACTTCGCGGTGCTGTCCGAGGTCTCGCCGCCGACCGCGCTCGCAGCTGTCGCCGCCGCCGCGGTCACCGGCGGCCGGCTGGTGCCGACCATGTGGCAGACCCTGCGGTACGCGCTGCCTGCGTACCTGATTCCGCTGGCCTTCGTGATCACACCGACCGGTCTCGGCCTGCTCGGCATCGGCGGCGCCGGGCGGATCGTGACGGCCGGCCTGGTGTCGGCACTGGGTGTCGCGGTGCTGGCGGTCGCGGCCGGCGGCTGGCTACCCGGTGTGGGCCCGGCCGGCGTGCCGGAGCGGATCGTCGGCGCGATCGCCGGGCTGGTGCTGCTCTGGCTGGAACCACTGCCCATGGCGATCGGCGCGGCGCTCGCCGCGCTCGCGGTCGCGGGCGTGTACGTCCGACGTGGCGCCGCCGGGCACCCCGGCCGCCCGGCGGTCGAAGAATCCGTGGACCTTGGGGAGGAGAGAGAGTGGGACGGATCGACGCGAGGATAGTGGCGGGTGTCGGGGCACTGGTCCTGGTCGCCGCCGGTGCCGCCGGCTGCGGGGGCCGTCAGGACGGCGCGGCGAAGGACGACGCCGCCCGCGAGGTCAGCTGCAAGGTCACCAAGGACACCCGGGTCGGCATCGCCACCGGCAACGCCACCGGCGTCTACTACGTGGTCGGCAACGCGCTCGCCGGTGAGCTGAGCAAGACCACCGACGGCAAGCTCACCGGGACGGCCGCCGAGACCGGCGCCTCGGTGCAGAACGTCGAGCAGCTCGTCGCCGGCCAGTACGACGTGGCGTTCTCGCTGTTCGACACCGCCGTCAACGCGGTGCAGGGCAAGGGGAGCTTCAGCTCGCCGCAGCCGGTGAAGGCGCTGGCCCGGATCTACGACAACTACACGCAGGTGGTGGTCCGCGCCGACGCGGGGATCACGTCGGTGGCCGACATGAAGGGCAAGAAGATCTCCACCGGCTCGCCCAAGTCCGGCACCGAGGTCATCGCCAACCGGCTGCTCACCGCCGCCGGACTGGACCCGGCCAAGGACATCCAGGCGCAGCGGCTGGACCTCACCAAGACCGTCGACGGCATGAAGGACGGCAGCATCGACGGCTTCTTCTGGTCCGGCGGCGTGCCGACCGGCGGGGTCACCGACCTGTTCACCACGTCGGGCGACAAGGTGAAGTTCGTCGACATCAGCCCGCTGCTGCCGAAGATGGCCGAGCTGAACCCGGCGTACCAGGCGGGCACCATCGGCAAGGACATCTACCGGACCCCGGCCGACGTGCCCACCATCGTGGTGCCGAACGTGCTGCTGGTGCGGGACAACCTGGACGCCGACGTGGCCTGCGCGATCACCCGGACGGTGTTCGACTCCAAGGACGCCCTGGCCCAGGCGAACCCGGCGGCGAAGGGCATCGAGCTGGGCAACGCCCGCAAGACCGACCCCGTGCCGCTGCACCGCGGCGCGGAGCGGGCGCTGAGCGACCTCGGCGCGAGCTGACCCGAACGGGCCGGGCCCGGACGCGCGTCCGGGCCCGGCCCACCGACCCGACCCGGAGACCCCCGTGCCGCTGCCCCACCCGGCCCGCGTACGCCGGCATCACCGCTCCGCGGACCGCACCGGACGCCTCCGCTCGGTCCGCGTCCAACTGCTGGCCCCGATCCTGGTGGCCACTGCCGGTCTGGTCGTGCTGGGGGCGGCGCAGACCGGCGCCGCGCTCGACGCGTCCGCCGACGCCGACCGGGCCCGCGTGCTGGCCGGCACCGCCACCGCGACCGTACGGCTGGTGCACGAGCTGGAACGCGAACTGGCCGAGACGGCCGCGTTGCGCCAGCGCGGCGGTACGTCCGGCCGCCCGCTCGTGGACGCGCAGCGCCGGCGGGTGGACACGGCGGTGGAGCGCTACCGCTCGGCGCAGGGTGACGCGCGCCGGGCCGCCCCGGATCTGGCCGGGGTGCTCGACGACGTGGGCGGGCGCCTGGCGCAGCTCGCACCCACCCGGGACCTGGCGTTGGCCGGTGAGCGCGGCGACCCGGCGTACGTGTCGCTCGTGGAGTCGCTGCTCGCGGTCGCGGACGCGCTGCCGAGTCAGCTCCGCGACGCCGACCTGGCCAACCAGGCGCGCGAGGTGGCAGCGGTGGCCGCCCAGGAGCACCTGTCCGCGCTGGAGCGCGACCTGCTGCGGGCGGTGTTCGTCAGGGGTGGACTGCAAAGTGGCGAGCTGGCCCGGCTGGGCCGGCTGCGGGGTGCCCGGGAGCAGCGGCAGGCCGAGTTCCTGCGGATCGCCTCCGCCCCGGCGAACAGGGCCTGGTACCGGCTGGTCGACGGCACCGACGTGACCACTGCCCGCCGGATGGGTGACGCCGTGCTCGACTCCGACGGCGCGCCGGGCACGGTGAAGACCGACGGTGACGCCTGGTACGTGGCGCAGAGCGGCGCGATCCGCCGGTACAACCTGCTCGGCCGGGACCTGACCGACGGGCTGGACCGGGACGCGGCGGACCTGGCCGGGACGGCCCGGTTGCGTGCGGTGCTGACCGCCGGCGCGACGAGCACCGTCGCACTCGGCTCGCTCGTCACCGCAGTGCTGCTGGCGGTACGCACCAGCCGCCGGTTGCGTCGGCTGCGGGTGGCCGCGCTCACCATGGCGAACCGGGAGCTGCCGGAACGGATCACCGCGATCGCGGCGGGCGAGCGGACCCCGGCGGAGGGTCCGGCGACCCGGATGACCGACGGGATCAGGCGCGGCAAGGACGAGGTGGCGCAGGTCGCCGAGGCGTTCGACACGGTGAACCGGGCCGCGTTGCGGCTGGCCGGGCAGCAGGCCGAGTTGCGGCTGGACGTGACCCGGATGGCGGAGGCGCTGGCCCGGCGCATCCGTACGCTCATCACCCGGCAGCTGCGGCTGCTCGACGACTTCGAGCGCGAGGAGACCGACCCGGACGCGCTGGCCCGCCTGTTCGCGCTGGACCACCTCGCCGCCCGGTTGCGCCGCAACGGCGAGAACCTGCTGGTGCTCGCCGGTGGCGAGCCCGGCCGGGGGCACGAGGGCGCGTTGCTGCTGGACGACGTGGTGCGGGCGGCGGCCTCCGAGATCGAGGACTACCCGCGGGTCGAGATCGACGTGCCGACCGCTGCGGTGCACGGCGCGGCGGCCGGCAACCTGGTGCACCTGCTGGCCGAGCTGCTGGAGAACGCCACCGTCTACTCGCCACCGGAGGCCCGGGTGCTCGTCGACGGGCGGCGCACCGTCGACGGGCTGGTGCTGCGCGTACACGACCAGGGCATCGGTGTCAGCGAGAGCCGGCTGACCGAGATCAACGATCGGCTGGCCGCGCCGGCCACGCTGTCCAGCGCGGCGGCGGGCAGCATGGGCCTGCACGTGGTGGCCCACCTGGCCGCCCGGCACGGGATCCGGGTGCAGTTGCACAACCCGGGCACCGGCACTGTGGCACAGGTCGACGTACCGGAATCGGTGCTGACCCGGGTCGAGTCGGTGGCGTCCCGGCCGACGGCCGAGCGGCGACAGCGCGCCGCGGCCTGGTTCAAGTCCGGGCCGGCCGGTGGCCGCAGTCTCGTCACCAGCGCCACGACCGTCGGCCCGGTGCGCGGCGTCGCCGCCGTCCGCACGCCCGGTGGCGCGCTGCTGGCGCCGAGCGCGGCGCGGATCCGGCCGGTGAGCGTGCCGCCGACGCCCGTCCCGACCACCGCCGCCGGGCTACCACGGCGGCAGGTGGGCGGCCACCTGCCCGAGCCGATGCCGGACACCACCGCGCCGCCGCCGGCGATCGACCTGCTCGACCCCGAAGTGGTACGTGCCCGGCTGTCCGCCCTCGCCGAGGGGGTGGCCAGCGCGACCCGCCGTGCCCCGAACACCACACCCAACGGGAGAAGACCATGACCTCATCGTCCTCCGCCGGCCTGGACTGGCTGCTGGCGAACTTCGCCGAGCAGGTGCCGGACGTCTCGCACGCGCTCGCGGTCTCCGAGGACGGGCTGCGGCTGGCGTCCTCACCCGACCTCGCCCCCGACCAGGTCGACCAGCTCGCGGCGGTGATCAGCGGGCTGGCGAGCCTGACAGTGGGCGCGGCCCGGCTGATGTCCGCCGGCCGGGTACGCCAGCAGATCGTGGACATGGACGGCGGGGTGATGCTGGTGATGGCCGTGGGTGAGCGGGCGCTGCTCGGCGTGCTGGCCGCGCCCGGCTGCGACCTGGGGCAGATCGGCTACGAGACGGCGACGCTCGTGCAGCGGGTGGCGGAGGCGCTGGAACCGGCGGTGCGACGGTGACCGGCCGCCCGCTGCGGCTGCTGGCCGCGCTGATGACGGCGGTGCTGGTGGTCGGCTGCGCGGCCGAGGACTCCGCCCCGGAGGCGTGGCACGGCGGGCGGATCTTCCTGGCCACCGGCAACACCACAGGCGTGTACTACCAGCTCGGCGGCGGGTACGCCGACCTGATCACCCGCCACCTGCCCGGGTACGAGGCGCGGGCGGAGCCGACCGGCGCGTCGGTGGAGAACATCACCCGGGTGGCGAGCGGGGACATGGAGATCGCGTTCAGCCTGGCCGACACGGCGGCGGACGCGGTCGACGGGCGAGGGGCGTTCGACAAGCAGCCGCAGCCGGTACGGGCGCTGGCCCGGGTCTACAGCAACTACACGCACGTGATCGTCCGCGCCGACGGAAAGATCGGCAGCTTCGCCGACCTGCGCGGCAAGCGCATCTCCACCGGTTCGCCGAAGTCCGGCACCGACATCATCGCCGGGCGCCTGCTCACCGCCGGCGGCATCGACCCGAACCGGGACATCCAGCGGTTCAACCTGTCGCTGCCGGAGACGGTCAAGCGGATGCGCGCCAAGGGCCTGGACGCCATGTTCTTCTCCGGCGGTCTGCCCACTCCCGGTGTCAAGGATCTGCTCTCGTCCGCACCGGGCACGTTCCGGCTGCTGCCGATCGACGAGCTGATCGAGCCGCTGAGCGCCCGCTTCGGCGCTGTCTACACCACCGCGACGCTGCCGAAGGAGGTCTACGACACGCCCGAGCCGACGCCGACTATCACCGTGTCGAACGTGATCCTGGTGGCGGCGGACATGCCGGAGCAGCTCGCGTACGACCTGACCCGGGTGCTGTTCACCTGGCAGGGCGAGTTGATCCAGGTGCACCCGGAGGCGGCGAACTTCAACCGGTCCAGTGCCGCGGCGACCCGCCCGATCCCGTTGCACCCGGGCGCGCAGCGGTTCTACCGCACCGGCTGAGCGCGGGACCGCCTGCTACGGCGTCCAGTCGCGCCGCAGCAGGCCGTAGATCACCAGGTCGGTGAAGCCGTCGCCGTCGTACTCGCGGTCCCGCTGGGTGCCCTCGTGGACGAAGCCGCACCGCTCGGCGGTACGCCGCATGGCCGTGTTGCCGGCGAGCGTCTCGATCTCCAGCCGGCGCAGGTTGCGGTTGCGGAAGCCGTACCGGCAGAGCAGCCGGATCACCTCGGTGCCGTAGCCCTGGCCGCGCGCCTCCGGCAGCAGCGTGATGCCGAGGTGGGCGTACCCGTTGAAGGCGTTGATGCCCCAGAGCACGCCGGTGCCGAGGAACGTGCCGTCGGCGACGGTCTCGGCCAGCAGCGACACCGGAGCGGCGGCCTCCGGCTGCTCGGCGGCACGCTTCTCCAGCCGGGCCCGGACCTGCCCGACGTGGTGCGGCAGGAACGGCTCGTCGTCGGTGACCAGGTGCAGCTCCGGGTCGCTGTGCAGCCGGAACATGTCCGGCGCGTCGTCGGGGGTGGGCGGACGCAGGCGGACCCGGTCGGTGGCGAACATGCCGCGACGCTAACGGCGGACGGGTGGGCCGACAACCGGATTCGGCCTCCCTACCGACCGGTCGGTAGGGAGGTGCGTATGACCCCGCTCGTGCTCGCCACCGCCCTGACCAAGACCTACGGGACGCGCGACGCCCTGCGCGCGCTCGACCTGACAGTCGCGCCGGGCAGCCGGTTCGTCGTGCTCGGCCACAACGGCGCCGGCAAGTCCACGCTGCTGGAGATCATCGCGACGCTGCGCACCCCGACGTCCGGCTCGGTACGCGTCGGCGGCTTCGACACCGTCACGCAGGCGCGGGACGGCCGGCGCCTGATCGGCCTCGCGCCGCAGTCGAACGCCCTGGACCCGCTGGCCACCCCCACCGAGGTGCTCGACTTCCACGGCGTGGCGCTCGGGCTCGGCCGCCGTGGGCGGGCCCGCCGTACGCGGGAACTGGTCGACCTGTTCGGCCTGGGCGAGCACCGCGCGGCCCGGGTCGCCACGCTCTCCGGCGGCACCCGCCGCAAGCTCGACCTGGCAGTGGCGCTCGTCGCCGAGCCCGCCGTGGTGATCCTGGACGAGCCGACCACCGGCCTGGACCCGCTCGCGCGCATCGACTTCTGGACCGAGCTGACCCGCCTCAACCAGGCCGGCACGTCGCTGCTCATCTCGACCCAGGACCTGCACGAGGCGGACGTGCTCGCCACCGAGATCGCGGTGCTCCGGGACGGCCGGGTGGTCGCCCAGGGTTCACCGGCGTCGCTCAAGCAGCGCGTCGGTGCCCGTACGCTCACGCTCGACCTGTCCGGCGCCGCCGCCGCTGCCGCGTTCGCCGCCGCGTCCGAGGCCGGGTTCCGCGCCGACCCCGACCGCCCGGACCGGGTACGCCTCAGCGTTCCCGACGATCCGCGCGCCCTGGCGAAGGCCCTGGTCGAGGCCGGAGACGCCGCCGCCGACATCACCCGGCTGCACCTCGCCGAGCCCTCCCTCGACGACGTCTTCGTCGCCCTCGCCGCCCGCTGAGGCGTGATCCCACCGCACCCCGAAAGGCCCGAACCCGTGCTCCCGCTCGCAGTCGCCCCGCCCCGCCACTCCCCGGCCCCTGTCGTCCTCGCGGCGATCAGACGTTCCACGCGCGCCGTGCTCCGTACGCCCGCACTGCTGGTCGCCCCGGTCGCCCAGTCCCTGTTCTTCCTGCTCGTCTACGCCGGGCAGCTCGACGCCGTCGGCAGCACCTACCTGGACGGGACGAGCTTCATCGCGTTCCTGCTGCCGCTGATCCTGCTCACCGGCGTCGCCACCGGCGCGGGCGCCGCCGGCACGCTGGTGCTGGGCGACCTCAGCAGCGGATACCTCGACCGCCTGCGGCTCGCCCACGGCACCACGACACCGTTCCTCGTCGGCCCGGTCGTCGCCGCGCTGATCGCCGTCGTCCTCCAGATGGCGGTGACAGTGGCCGGGGCCGCGGCGATCGGCTACCGGCCGGCGAGCTGGTCCGGCGTCGCCGGGATGCTGCTGCTGATGCTGGCCCTGGGCGTCGGTGTCGCGCTGCTGAGCACGGCGCTCGCGATCCGGTCGGCCTCGGCGTCGGCCACCAACCTGGTCACGCTCGCCGTGTTCGGCCTGTCGTTCTTCACCGGCGTGTTCGCGCCGGTCGACGAACTCGCCGGCTGGATGCGGGTGATCGCCGTGGCCAACCCGCTCACCTATATCGTCGACACCGCCCGCCAGCTCGGCGGCGACGCGGCGCTCACCGCGGCCCCGATCGGCGTGGCGGCGATCGTCACCCTCGCCGTCGCCGGGACCGCGGCCTGCGCCCTCGCCCTCCACCACGCGAGGAAGAACCGATGAGCCCAGCCGACACCCGCACCCAGATCATGGACGCCTTCGCCGAGCAGCTCGCGGCGACCGGCTACCGGGGCATCTCCCTGGTCGGCGTGGGCCGCAGCGTCGGCATCCAGAAGCCGTCCATCTACCACCACTTCCCCGGTGGCAAGGAGGATCTCTACATCGCGGTGGCGGAGCGGTACATCCGGGACGTCGGCGCCCGGATCTCGGCGGCGCTGGCCGGCCCCGGCGACGTGCCGCACCGGCTGCACGCGCTCGCCACCGTCGCCGCCGGTCAGCACGGCGACGCCGTCACGTTCGAGCAGCGCGTCTCGGGACTCTACGTCGCCCTGATGCTGGCGCCGGTGACCCGGTTCTTCGCCGACGCCCGGTCCGAGGGCGTCGTCACCGGCGAACCGGAGTTCCTGATGAACGCGTTCCTGCACCTGGCCCGCGCCGCCGACCTCACCGACGAGACCGGACCCGCCCGGATCGTCGCGCTCTTCCTCGACGGCGCCCGCCCACGTGCCTAAACTAAGGACTTAGCTAACCGAGGAGGTCGCGCAATGTCGGCTGAGGCTGTGCACTACAACATGCATGACGCCAAGACCCACCTGTCGCGCATCATCGAGCGGGTGGAACGCGGCGAAGAGATCATCATCGACCGGGCGGGCACCCCCGTGGCGAAGGTCGTGCCGCTCGTGCGCCGCGCCAACCGCACGGCGGTCGGCTCCCTCGCCGGGCAGGTGGACCTCTCCGGTGACTGGGACTCGCCACAGACCAACGCCGAGATCGCCGCCGACTTCGGAATCGGCGCATGACCCTGCTGCTGGACACCCACGTCGCGCTCTGGGCCATCACCGGCGACGCCACCCTCGGTGTCGAGTTCCTCGACCGGCTACGCCACGACCCAGATGTCTTCCTCTCCCCGGTCAGCCTCTGGGAGATCACCATCAAGCAGCAGGCGGGGAAGCTCTCCGGCCCGCCCGATCTGGCCGAACGGGTACGCGACATGGGTTTCCGTGAACTACCGGTGACCCACGACCACGCCATCACCGCGGGCCGCCTGCCGCCGCATCACCGTGACCCCTTCGACCGCATGCTGGTGGCTCAGGCGATCACGGAGAATCTGACCCTGGCCACGCGCGACGCTTCCATCCCGCTCTACGAGGTCGACGTCCTCAAGGTGTAGGTGTCAGGCGTCGGCGGGGGTGGTGGCGGCCCGCGCCGCCGCGACCAGCCGGGCGGTCTCGTCGGTCACCGCCTGGTCGTCGGTCGGCGTCCCCGGGTCGTAGCGGACCGTCCAGGTCAGGCCGTCGACCCCGGGCACCCGCCGGGCCGCGATCCGCCCGGAGCCGCCGGGCACCTCGTGGTGCGAGGTGTACGCCACCGAGCCGGTGACCCGGGCCCGGACCTGGTGCGGCAGGTCGCCCGGGTCGACGAGCAGGTAAGTCTCGGGGAGGCCGTCCGCGACCACCAGGTAGCCGTCGCGCTCGGCGACCGGCTCGGCCGGGGTGACTGTCAGCTCGCGGCCGGACCAGACCGCCTTGAGGATGTCGTGCCAGCCGAGGCGCTCCACCCGGCCGGGCAGCCAGAGCCCGCGGTTGCTGGCGACCAGCACGCCGTCGTTGCCGCCCTCGCCGGTGCCGGCGGCGGCCCAGGCGAGCACCCGCTCGTCGGCGGCCAGCGGCGGCCGGTCGGCCGACGGCAGTTTCGGCCGGCGGTTGAACAGACCCATCACAAACCTCCGGCGGCCTGCTCGCGCAGTGCCCGTGCGTGCTGTTCCAGCGAGAGCAGTTCTCCGAACAGGGCGAAGTACTCGTCCTTGTTGCTCACCGGGTTGACTCGCTGGATCTTCGACTTCAGGTCGCGGATGCGGCCCGTGACCGAACTCCACTGGAGCCGGGCCATGGTGATCGAGACGTACCGCGGGTCGGGCTCGCCGTCAATGCGCAGCGGCTCCACCGCCAGCTCACCGATCAGCGCCTGCCCGGCCAGGTCGTCGCAGGCGTCGCGGACCCGCTCGATCCAGACGGCGCCGCCGGTGGCGCCGGACGCGCCGCCGGCCGCTGCGACTGCGGCGCGTACCGCGACGTGCACCGGGTGCTGGTAGTCGGTCGCCTCGACCGCGTCGAACATCGGGCCGGCCAGGACCGGCTCCTGCAACGCCAGCTTCAGCGCTTCCCGCTCCACCATGGACCGCGGACTGTCCACGCTGGGCGCCCCCGGGCGGGGGCGCGCGGGTGCGGCGGGCGTACCGGGCGCCGGTTGCCCGTTCGCGGCGGTGAGCACCGCACGCTGCACCGGCTCGATCTCCATGCCGAGGTCACCGGCGAGCTTGCGCACGTACTCCGGGCGCTTCTCCCGGTCCTTGATCTTCGCCACCAGCGGCGCGGCGCGGCGCATGGCCTCGACCCGGCCGTCGACGGTGTCCAGGTCGAACCGGCTGATCACGTGCCGGAGGGCGAAGTCGACGAGCGGCTCACGGCGGGCCACCAGGTCACGCACGGCCAGGTCGCCCTTTGCCAGGCGCAGCTCGCACGGGTCCATGTTGTCGGGGCTGACCGCGATGAAGGTACGCCCGACGAAGCGCTGGTCGTCTTCGAAGGCGCGCAGCGCCGCCTTCTGCCCGGCCGCGTCGCCGTCGAATGTGAAGATGATCTCCCCGGCCCGCTCGTCGCTGTCGAACAGCACCCGGCGCAGCACCGAGATGTGGTCACCGCCGAACGCCGTGCCGCAGGTCGCGACCGCTGTCGGCACGTCGGCGAGGTGGCAGGCCATCACGTCGGTGTAGCCCTCGACCACCACCACCTTGCCCTGCTTGGCGATCTCCCGCTTGGCCAGGTCGATGCCGTAGAGCACGTGCGACTTCTTGTAAATCGGCGTCTCGGGCGTGTTGAGGTATTTCGGGCCGTCGTCGTCGTCGAAGAGCTTGCGGGCGCCGAAGCCGATCACGTCGCCGGTGATGTCCCGGATCGGCCACATCAGGCGGCGGCGGAACCGGTCGATCAGCGAGCCGGAGCGGGCCGGGCGGGACAGGCCGCCGATGACCAGCTCGTCGTGGGTGAAGCCCTGCTGGCGCAGGTGCTTGGTGAGCAGGTCCCACCCGTCGGGGGCGAAGCCGCAGCCGTACCGCTCGGCGGCGGCCCGGTCGAAGCCGCGCCCGGCGAGGAACTCGCGGGCCGGGCGCGCGCCGGCGGTGGTGAGCTGGGCCCGGTAGAACTCGACGGCGGCGGCGTGCGCGGCCACCAGACGCTGCCGCTGCCCCTGCTGCGGGCGGGTACGCGGCGTGGACCGGTCGTCCTCGACGTAGCGCAACTGGATGCCGGCGCGGGCGGCGAGCCGCTCGACGGACTCGACGAAGCTGAGGTGCTCGGCGTCCATCAGGAACTTGATCGCGTCGCCGCCGACCCCGCAGCCGAAGCAGTAGAACACGTTGCGGGCGGGCGAGACGTTGAACGACGGGCTCTTCTCGTCGTGGAACGGGCATAGCCCCTTGAGGTTGCCGCCGCCGGCCGACTTGAGCGTCACCACCTCGGAGATGACGTCCGCGATGGCGGTGCGCTCGCGGACGAGCGCGATGTCCTCGTCCCGGATCCGCCCCGCCATGACCGCCACCCCCTCGGCGTACATCCTGCCCTGCCGGACCGACGTTGCGACGGCCGGGGGGACGGGCGTGTGGCCGGCCACGCCCGTCCCCCCGGCTCAGGCCGAGCGGGCCGCCGCGGGGTCGCCGATGCGCGGGAACGGCTCGATGGAGAAGACCACCTCGACCGGCACCTCGAAGTACGCGGCGATGCGCAGCGCCAGGTGCAGGCTGGGCCGGAACTCGCCGCGCTCCAGGTAACCGACGGTCTGGTAGTGCACACCGAGCGCGTCGGCCAGTTGCCGGCGGGAGATGCCCCGTTCGGCGCGCAGCACCGCGATCCGGTTGTGCACGGTCTCGCTCATCGACGCCCTCTCATCCGACCCGCTGCATGGCCCGTTCCCGCCGGGCCGCGACCCGCGAGCCGGACTCCCGGCGGGCCATCCGGCGCAGCACCACCGGGGCCAGCACGAGCCCGAGCACCGCCCAGGCTCCGAGCACGCCGACCGTCTCCAGGTGCCGCCAGGAGCCGCCGAGTTCGACAGCCGCCAGGTCGCCCGGGAGCAGCGCCGAGCGCATGCCCAAGCCTAGCCAGTAGAGCGGGAAGACCTGGGCGACGCCCTGGAGCCAGCCGGGCAGGCCGTTGATCGGGTAGAAGATGCCGGACAACGCGATGAGACCGAAGATCGGCATCACCACCAGGCCCATGTTGCGCGGGTTCTCGACCAGCGAGCCGATCACCGCGCCCAGCGGCAGCGTCGCCACCAGCCCGAGCGGCACCACCCAGGCCAGCGTGAGCCAGGCGCCGGGGTCGCCGAGCCGCAGCCCGTCGAGGAAGAACAGGCCGGGCGTGAGCTGGATGACGACGCCGATCAGCGCGACCGCCGACACCAGCACGATCTTGCCGACCAGATAGCCGAGCATGCCGTCCGGGATGGCCTTGGCGCGCAGCAGCGTGCCGTCCTCCCGGTCGATGACGAGCTGGTTGGCCAGCCCGAGCAGGCCGCCGAAGAGCAGGCCCATGCCGAGCGCGCTGGGCAGCGTACGGGCGCCGAGGGAGAAGTCGGTGCCGGGCACCGTCGAGCCGCGCATCCAGAACACGGCTACCAGCAGCACCACCGTGGGGAAGAAGTAGGTCCAGAGATCCTGGCCGTTGGTGAACGTGGCGCGCAGCTCGATCACGCCGCGCCGCAGCCCGGCCCGCAGCGCGTTGGTGGTCGGGTTCATCGGTTCGCCTCCTGCTGCCACACCCGCTCGGCCCGGCCGGTACGGATGCCGGTCTCCTCCTCGTGCACCAGCGCCAGGTACGCGTCCTCCAGGCTGGCCCGGCGCACCTCCAGCTCGCGTACCCGGTCGCCGTGCTCGCGGAGCAGGTCGCGCAGGAACGCGGTGGCGTCGCCGGTGGCGTGCACGTACCGCTCGCCGTCGCGGGTCCAGCGCACCTCGGCGTCCCCCGCGACGCGCCGGGCGAGCTGGTCGGGCGACCCCTCGGCGATGATCCGGCCGCCGGCCAGGATGAGGATGCGGTCGGCCAGCTTCTCCGCCTCGGCCAGGTCGTGCGTGGTCAGCACGATGGTGGTCTCGTCCAGGTCGGCCAGGCGGTGCACCAGCTCGTGGAACTCGCGCCGGGCGGCCGGGTCGAACCCGACGGTCGGCTCGTCCAGGAACAGCAGTTCGGGGCGGCCGACGATGCCGACAGCGACGTCGAGCCGACGGCGCTGACCACCGGAGAGCCGGGCCACCCGGCTGCCGGCGTGCGCGCTCAGGCCCACGGTCTCCAGCAGCTCGTCGACCGGCCACGGGCGCGGGATCCGGTCGGTGGCGTACGGCGCGTAGAAGTCGCCGAGGTGTGCGAGCAGCTCCCGCACCCGCCACTTGCCGTGGTCGCGCCAGGACTGGAGCACCACGCCGAGCCGCGCGCGCCACCGTTCGTCGCCGCGGGCCGGGTCGGTGCCGAGCACGCGCACCGTGCCGGCCGAGGGCAGCCGGAAGCCTTCGAGGATCTCGATGGTGGTGGTCTTGCCCGCGCCGTTGGGCCCGAGCAGCGCCACCACCTCGCCCCGCCGGGCAGTCAGGTCGACGCCGTGCAGCACGTCGACGGCGCCGTAGCGCATGCGCAGATCCCGCACGTCGAGGACGAGATCCTCGTCGGGAGGTCGGGGGGACGCGACGGCCCCCGGGAGTTCGACCGCAGTCATGCCCCGGAATGTAGCATCTCTACTACAATACGAGGTACCCCCACTCAGGGGCGGGGGCGATGGAACCAGCGCGTGACGGGAGCCGGATCCTCCTCCTCGTACGACCGGGCCGCGTTCACCGCGGCGGCCAGGCCGGAACGGCGGGGCCGGGGCCCGGCGCGCAGCATCGGATCGGCGGCCATCTCCCGGAGCACCGCGACGGCCAGGCCCAGCATCACCACGACGAACGGCAACGCGACCAGGATGGTCGCCTGCTGCAGCGCGGCCAGGCCACCGGCCAGCAGCAACGCCGCCGCGACCGCGCCGATCAGCACGCCCCAGAGCACCACCACCCCGCGATGTGGCCGCAGCGCGCCGCGCGAGCTGAGCGAGCCGAGCACCAGCGACGCGGAGTCCGCGCTGGTGACGAAGTAGAGCGCGATCAGCACCATGGCGAGCACGCTCGTCAGCGTGGCCAGGGGCAGCGCGTCGAGCAGCCCGAACAGCGCCTGCTCGGAACCGGCGCCCACGTCCGCCACCAGGTCCCGGGTGCCAGTGGTCTGCGTACGCAGGGCGGTCCCGCCCATCACCGCGAACCAGACGGTGCTCGCGCCGCTGGGTATCAGCAGCACCCCGATCAGGAACTGACGGACCGTACGGCCGCGCGAGATGCGGGCGATGAACGTGCCCACGAACGGCGCCCAGGAGATCCACCACGCCCAGTAGAAGACGGTCCACGAGCCCAGCCAGGCCGGGTCGGAGAACGCCCCGGTACGCGTCGACATGCGCACCAGGCCGCTCAGATAGTCACCGACCGAGGCCGGCAGCACCTCCAGCGTGTAGACGGTCGGACCGACCACGAACACGAACAGCATCAGCGCGACGGCGATCAGCACGTTCGTGGTGGACAGCCACTTGACGCCCCGGTGCAGTCCGGAGAAGGCGGACACGACGAAGGCGAGCGTGAGCGCTCCGATGATCGTCAACTCGACGGCCCGGCTGTCCGGCACCCCGGCCACCAGGTCGAGGCCGGCCGCCACCTGGAGCGCACCCAGCCCGAGACTGGTCGCGGAGCCGAACACGGTGGCGAAGACGGCGAGCAGGTCGATCCCGCGGCCGAGCGGGCCGTCGGTCCGGTCCCCGAGCAGCAGCGCGAACGCGGACGAGATCCGGTTGCCCCGCCCCTTGCGGAACGTCGAGTACGCCAGGGCCAGCGCCGCGATCGCGTAGATGCCCCACGGGTGCAGCGTCCAGTGGAAGAGCGTGTACTGCATGGCCGCCGAGGCGGCGGCGCCGGTCTGCGGCTCGACTCCGGAGGCCGGCGGCGGCGTGGCGTAGTGCTGCATCGGTTCCGCGACGGCGAAGAACACCAGGCCGATGCCCATGCCGGCGCTGAACATCATGGCGACCCAGGCCAGGGTGTTGAACTCCGGCTCGTCGTCGTCGGCGCCCAGCCGGATCCGGCCGAACCGGGAGGCGGCCACGACGACCGCCAGCACCAGAAAGGCGTCGGCCGCGACCACGAAGAACCAGCCGAACGTGCTCACGGCCCAGGCCAGGCCGGACTCACCGAACCGGGCCAGTGAACCCCGGGCGAACACGCCCCACAGCACCACCGCGAGCACACCGGCTACACCGGCGCCGAGCACCACCCGGTCTACCCGCTGGGCAACGGCCCGCCGCCCCGATTGTCCCGTCATGCCTCCATCGTCGGCGGGCCGGGCGCACCGCCGCGCCGGAATGCCGCAGGAACCACGTCAGGACACGACGGCGGCGGCCTCCTCGGCCTCCACTGCGGCGTTCCAGGCCGGCTTGGTGGACCGCCAGCCCTCGTCGTCCATGCCACGCCGCCAGTAGCCGGAGATGGACAGGTCACCCCGGGGCACGCCGCGCTCGACGCGCAGCAGCCGCCGCAGCTCCTTCATCGCCCCGGCCTCACCGTGCACGAACGCGTGCACCCGGCCGGGCGGGAACGCCAGCGCCCGGACCGCCTCGACCAGCGGCTCGCCGTACGGACGCCCGTCGCGGTGCAACCAGCACACCTCGACCTCACCCGCGCTGGTCAGGGGCAGCTCGTCGGCCGGGCCGCCGACCTCGACGTACACCTTCGCGGGCGCGCCCACCGGCAGCCGTTCCAGGGCGGCGGCGATGGCCGGCAGCGCGCTCTCGTCGCCCGCCAGCAGGTGCCAGTCGGCAGCCGGGTCCGGCGCGTACGCGCCGCCCGGCCCGGTGAACAACACCCGGTCGCCGGGACGCAGCGCCGCCGCCCACGGCCCGGCCAGACCCTCGTCGCCGTGGTGCACCACGTCGACAGTCATCTCACCGGCCGCGGCGTCCCAGGCCCTGATCGTGTACGCGCGCAGGCGCGGCCACTGCTCCGCCGGGAACTCCCGCTTGATCGTGGCCAGGTCGACCGGGTCCGGGTAGGTCACCCCGGCCGGCGGGAAGACGAACTTCACGTAGTGGTCGGTGTACGCGCCCACCGGCAGTCCGGCCAGCTCGGCGCCGCCCAGGACCAGGCGGATCAGGTGTGGGGTGGGCCGCGTGGTCCGGACGACCGTGGCGGCGGTGAGCTTCTTCGGGCGATCCGTCATGCGCTTAGGCTAGCCTAAGTTCGATGGCTCGCCCCGGGCACGATGCGGTCAGCTCGGCGACACCAGGCGGGCGTGCCAGGCCAGCGCGGCCGGATCGGTGAGCGAGGCGACCTGGTCGATCACCACGCGCAGCCGCGCGGCGTCGTCCGCCGCGTCACGCCACAGCGGCGCGAACACCGGGTCGAGCGCATCCGGCGCCCGGTCCAGCAGCGCCGCGACCAGCCCGGTCAGGACGTCGCGCTGCCGCGCGTAGCGGTCCCCGGCGCCGGGGCGGCGCATCACGTACCGCAGCGCGATGCCCTTGAGCAGCGCGCACTGCGCCCGGATCCGGCGCGGCACCTCCAGGTCGGCGTCGTAGCGGCGGTGCGGGCCGGGCCCGTGGCGCTGCTCGGTCGCGGCCACCACGCCGGCGACGAACCGGCCGGTGAGCACGCTCGTGGTGGCCTTCAACGCGGCGAGCGCGCGGTGGCTGCCGTCGTACGCGGCAAGCGGGGCGAGCACCGGATCGGCCAGCAGGCCGGCGAGCACCTCGCCCAGATCCTCCGGCGCCTCACCCGAGTAGGCGGCGGACACGTCGGCGCAGAGCGCCCGCCGCTCGTCCGCGTCGGCCAGCAGCGGGCGCAGGTCGACGTACCCGCCGTGGATGCCGTCCTCGACGTCGTGCACCGAGTACGCCACGTCGTCGGCCCAGTCCATCACCTGGGCCTCCAGGCAGCGCCGGTCGCCCGGCGGGGCGCCTTCGCGCAGCCAGTCGAAGACCGGGCGGTCGTCGGCGTACACGCCGAACTTGCGCTCGCCGGGGCGGCGCGGCCACGGGTACTTGCTCACCGCGTCCAGCGCGGCCCGGGTCAGGTTCAGCCCGGCCGAGCGCCCGTCCGGGGCGAGCACCTTCGCCTCCAGCCGGGTGAGCACCCGCAGCGTCTGCGCGTTGCCCTCGAAGCCGCCGCAGTCGGCGGCCAGCTCGTCCAGGGCGTACTCGCCGTTGTGCCCGAACGGCGGGTGGCCCAGGTCGTGCGCCAGCCCGGCGGTGTCCACCACGTCCGGGTCGCAGCCCAGCCGGGCGCCCATCTCGCGGGCGATCTGCGCGACCTCCAGCGAGTGGGTCAGCCGGGTACGCAGGAAGTCGTTCGTCCCGGCGGTGTGCACCTGGGTCTTCGCGGCGAGCCGGCGGAACGCCGCCGAGTGCAGCACGCGGGCGCGGTCCCGCTCGAACGGCGACCGGCCGTACCCTGTGTCCTTGGGCGCCTCGTCGACCAGCCGCGCCGCGTCGCTCATTTCTCCCGGACTGGCAGAGGGTCGCGACTGCGGGGCTCGCAAGACCGGCTCACTCCTCGCGCTCCCGGAGCACGCAGAACTCGTTGCCCTCCGGGTCGGCGAGCACCGTCCACTCCACGTCCCCCTGGCCGATGTCGACGTGCCGGGCGCCCATGTCGACGAGGCGCTCCACCTCGGCCTCCATGTCGGCCGGGCGCAGGTCGATGTGCAGCCGGTTCTTCCCCTCCTTCGGCCCGGAGACCGGGACGAAGACGAGACCGGGCGTCGTGTCGGGGGTCCGGCGGATCTCCACCTCGTCCGGCTTGTCGGTGATCACCTGATAGCCGAGGGCCTCCGCCCACCAACTGGCGAGCCGGGACGGATCCCGGGCGTCGATGGTCAGGTTCTCCCAGACGGCGGTCATGCGGCCACCCCTCCTGATCGACACGTGGCGGAAGCTCAGGCTACGCCGAGGAGGCCGGAAAGGCGCGCCGGGCGTACGCGGGGCCGCCGGCGAGCACCGGCGGCCCCGCGCCGCGTCAGCGGGAGTCCGAACCGGTGGTGGTGATCGACGCGCGGCCTGCCTCCAGCCGGGCCACCGGCACCCGGAACGGCGAGCAGGAGACGTAGTCCAGGCCGACCTCGTGGAAGAAGTGCACCGAGTCCGGGTCGCCGCCGTGCTCGCCGCAGACGCCGAGCTTGAGGCCCGGACGGGCCGCCCGGCCCTCCTCGGCGGCGATGCGCACCAGCCGGCCGACGCCGTCGGTGTCGATCGACTCGAACGGCGAGATACCGAAGATGCCCAGCTCCAGGTAGCGCCAGAAGAACGCGCCCTCCACGTCGTCGCGGGAGAAGCCCCAGCCCATCTGGGTCAGGTCGTTGGTGCCGAAGGAGAAGAACTCGGCCGCCTCGGCGATCTGCCCGGCGGTCAGCGCCGCCCGGGGCACCTCGATCATCGTGCCGATCAGCACCTCGACGCCGCTGTCCCCGACCACCTCGGCGATGATCCGCTCGGCCTCGGCGCGTACCGTCTCCAGCTCCTGCACGGCCCCGACCAGCGGCACCATGATCTCCGGGCAGGCCTTGCCGCCGTCGCGGACGACCGCGACGGCGGCCTCCGCGATCGCGCGGACCTGCATGGCGAACAGGCCGGGGATGACCAGGCCGAGCCGGACGCCGCGCAGGCCCAGCATCGGGTTCTCCTCGTGCATCCGCCGCACGGCGGCGAGCAGCGCCTCCTCCTTGGCGACGTCCTCGCCGCGCTCCTGTGCCACCGCGACGTTGACCGCGAGCTGTTCCAGCGGGGGCAGGAACTCGTGCAGCGGCGGGTCGATCAGCCGCACGGTGACCGGCAGGCCGTCCATCTCGCGGAAGATCTCGATGAAGTCGGCCCGCTGGAGCGGCAGCAGCGCGGCGAGCGCGTCCTCCCGCTCCCGCTCGCCGGATGCCAGGATGAGCCGCTCGACCAGCTCGCGCCGGTCGCCGAGGAACATGTGCTCGGTGCGGCACAGGCCGATGCCCTCGGCGCCGAAGCGCCGCGCCCGGGCCGCGTCCGCGCCGGTGTCGGCGTTCGTGCGTACCCGCAGCCGCCGCGCGGCGTCGGCGTGCGTCATGATCCGGTGTACGGAGCGGACCAGCGCGTCGTCGGTGTTCTCCGGGTCGAGTTCGCCCTCGAAGTACTGCACCACCTCGGACGGCATGACCGGCACCTCGCCGAGGTAGACCTTGCCGGTGGTGCCGTCGATCGAGACCACGTCGCCCTCGTTCACCACGTGGTCGCCCACAGTGAACTTCTTCGCCGGTACGTTCACTTCCAGCTCGTCGGCACCGGAGACGCAGGTCTTGCCCATGCCGCGGGCCACCACGGCGGCGTGGCTGGTCTTGCCGCCCCGGGAGGTGAGGATGCCCTTGGCGGCGATCATGCCGTTGAGGTCGTCCGGGTTGGTCTCCCGGCGGACCAGGATCACCGACTCCCCCTCGGCGGCCAGCTCGACCGCCCGGGCCGAGGTGAAGACGACCTTGCCGGACGCGGCACCCGGGGAGGCGCCGATGCCCTTGGCCACCGGCTCGAACTCGTGGTCGAGCTGGAAGCGCGGGAACATCAACTGGGCGAGCTGCGCGCCGTTGACCCGGTGCAGCGCCTCGTCCAGGTCGATCAGACCCTCGTCGACGAGCTGCCCGGCGATGACGAACGCGGCGGCGGCGGTGCGCTTGCCGACGCGGGTCTGGAGCATCCAGAGCTTGCCGCGCTCGATGGTGAACTCGATGTCGCAGAGGTCCTTGTAGTGCTCCTCCAGCCGGGCCATGATGCCGAGCAGCTGGTCGTAGGAGGTCTTGTCGAGCTGCTCCAGCTCCTGCAACGGCACCGTGTTGCGGATGCCGGCGACCACGTCCTCACCCTGGGCGTTGGCGAGGTAGTCGCCGTAGATGCCCTGCGCGCCGCTGCCCGGGTCGCGGGTGAACGCGACGCCGGTACCGGAGTCGGGACCGAGGTTGCCGAAGACCATCGTCACCACGTTGACGGCGGTGCCCAGGTCGGCCGGGATGCGCTCCTGGCGGCGGTAGAGGATCGCCCGCTCCGCGTTCCACGAGTCGAAGACCGCGCGGATGGCGAGGTCGAGCTGCTCGCGCGGCTCCTGCGGGAACTCGCGGCCGGTGTGCTTGGCGAAGATCTGCTTGTACGCGTCGACAAGCCCGCGCAGGTCGTCGGCGTCCAGGTCGAGGTCGTTGTGCGTGCCCTTGGCGCGCTTGATCTCGTCGAGCGCGTGCTCGAACTCCTCGCCCGGCACCTCGCAGACGGTCTTGCCGAACATCTGGATCAGCCGGCGGTACGAGTCCCAGGCGAACCGGTCGTTCCCGCCCGCCTGGTTGCTCAGGCCGACCACGCTGCGGTCGTTGAGGCCGACGTTGAGGACGGTCTCCATCATGCCCGGCATGGAGAACTTGGCGCCGGAGCGCACCGAGACGAGCAGCGGGTCGTCCGGGTCGCCGAGGCGCCGGCCCATCTCGCGCTCCAGGGACTCCAGGTGCGCCTCGATCTGGGCGGCCAGGCCGTCCGGCTCGCGCCCGGTCGTCAGGTACGCCTTGCAGGCCTCGGTGGTGATCGTGAAGCCGGGCGGAACCGGCAGGCCGAGATTCGTCATCTCGGCCAGGTTGGCCCCCTTGCCGCCGAGCAGATCCTTGAGATCCTTGTTGCCCTCGGCGAAGTCGTAGACGTACTTCTGCTCGACCGGATCGTGCGCTGCCACCAGAGCCTCCCACGCGCGCCATTGACACTTAACGAAGGTTCAGTTCGGACATACCCCGGTAGTGACCACCGGTAATCCCGGCTCGTCAGCGTCGGTGGGGCGAAGGCTAGGCGAGTTTCGAGAAACCTGGGAGCGTTCGGTGACTTTCGGCACAACGGTCACCACAATCCGCGTTCGTACGGGTTTTTGGGAACGCTTCCACGAGCACGATCACGCAATTCCGATCCCCCTCGTACTCTTGACGTCACTGCATCTCGCGGAACCTGACCTTTGCCATATCCCGCGCGAATACACCCTCGGAGCCGTCGCCGTGCCGACCAACCCCGCCGCCCCGGAGACCGGGCCGGAGCCGACCGACACCCGTCCCACCAGCCCTTCCATCGACGTACCGGCTGTGCCGCTGCCCGGTGTGCCGGCACCCGCGGCCGAGCTGGCCCGCGACGCCGCGGGCCGGGCCGCCGAGGCGCTCGCCGGACCGGCGCCGGTCCGGCTCGGCGACGTGGTGCCGGCGCCCGAGCACGTGCGCCCGGACCCGGCCGGCGACTTCACGCTGAGCGCGGACGCGGTGCTGCGGGTCAGCCCCGCCGGGCGGGACGTGGCCGAACAGCTCGCCGGCTGGCTGCGCCCGGCCACCGGCTTCCCGCTCCCGGTCGCCGACACCGGCGAGGACGGCCCGCTGACGCTCACGCTGTCCGCGGCGGTTCCCGCCCGGCCCGGCGAGCCGGACGACGCGCGGCTCGGAGACGAGGGCTACCGCCTCGACGTGACCACCGGCGGCGTCCGGATCACCGCCGCCACCCCGGCCGGGCTGTTCCACGGCGCGCAGACGCTGCGGCAGCTGCTACCCGCGCCGATCGAGAGCCCGACCGCCGTCGCCGCGCGCTGGGCGGTACCCGGCGGCACGATCGTCGACCGGCCGCGCTTCCCCTACCGGGGCGCGATGCTCGACGTCGCCCGCCACTTCTTCGCGGTCGAGGACGTGCTGCGGGTGGTCGACCACCTGGCCCGCTACAAGCTCAACCACCTGCACCTGCACCTCACCGACGACCAGGGCTGGCGGATCGCCGTCGACTCCTGGCCACGGCTCGCCGAGGTCGGCGGCACGACAGCGGTCGGCGGCGGCCCCGGCGGCTGGTACACACGTGACGACTACCGCCGCATCGTCGCGTACGCCGCCCGCCGCCACGTCACAGTGGTGCCCGAGATCGACCTGCCGGGCCACACCAACGCGGCGCTCGTCGCGTACCCCGAACTGGCGCCCGGCAAGATCGCGCCACCGCCGTACACCGGCACCGAGGTCGGCTTCAGCTTCGTCGACCCCGCCGACGAGCGGACGTACGCCTTCGTCGCGGACGTGGTCGGCGAGGTGGCCGCGTCGACGCCCGGGCCGTGGCTGCACCTCGGCGGCGACGAGGCGTTCAAGGTGCCGGCCGACAGCTACCGCTCCTTCGTGGAGCGGGCGCAGCGGCTGGTGGCCGCCACCGGCAAGACCGTCGTCGGCTGGCACCAGCTCGCCCCGGCCGCACACGTCGACGGGCGCGTCCTGCAGTGGTGGGGCACGAACGGTGACGACCCGGAGACCGCCGACGCGGTACGCCGTGGCGCCCGGCTGATCCTCTCCCCCGGCAACCACGCGTACCTGGACATGAAGTACGCCCCGGACACCCCGATCGGACACGACTGGGCCGGTCTGATCGACGTGCGCCGGGCGTACGAGTGGGATCCGGGCAGCCACGTGCGGGGCGTACCGGCCGAGGCGGTGCTGGGTGTGGAGGCGCCGCTGTGGACCGAGTCGATCACGACGCCGGCCGAGGTCGAGTTCATGCTCTTCCCGCGCCTGCCCGCCGTCGCCGAACTCGGCTGGTCACCGCGCGAGACGCACGACTGGTCCCGGTTCCGCAGCCGGCTGGCCGCACACGGCCCGCGCTGGTTCACAGCTGGCATCGCCTTCCACCCCTCCCCCGAGATCCCCTGGCCCACCACCCCAGCCCAGATCCCCACCCAGCCCACCCCCACCCCCACGCCCACGCCCACCTCCCCCACCACCCCCTGACCGCACACCGGGGCGCCGAACCCCGTCGATCATGAAGTTGACGGCGACAAACCGGACACAAAACGCCGTCAACTTCATGATCGACGCCCTCATCCCCGGGCGGCGACATCCAGCCGCCCCTCGCCGTCGCGCACTCCCTCCCGAGCGCCCCGAGCGCCCCGAGCACCCCGAGCACCCCGAGCACCCCGAGCACCCCGAAGATCTTGGTACGGAACGGCCCTCGGAGGGGCGCCGATCTACCAAGATCTCGAAGCTCACCCCGCCCAGAGCCCGACATCGGGCACCAAGGCGACTCACCCCCCTCCCATCGGACCGGTGATCAAGGAGTTTGTGCCCGGTGCACGGCCTCAGACGGACACAAACTCCTTGATCAACGGGGTGGGGGGTTGGGGGGAGCCCTCGAGGTGGCCGGGCCGGGGTGGCTGCGGCGAGGGCGGGCGGGGTTCGGTGTCGGCGGCAGCCCTGATGGGCTCGGTGTCCGGATCCGGGGTGGTCGGGGTCACCCGTGAGGTGGAATCGGGGGTGGGTGCGGGGCGTTGTACATGGCAGACCGCGCCGCACCCGCCGACCGCCCGCCCCCTCGGGCCGGGAATCAGGCCGGGACGCCGGTCGTTACATCCCCGGAGCCGCAGAGCAGGCCGACAGCGCCTGTCGAGCCGGCCCCACCGCCGGGCAGCGCCCCCGGGAATGACCCCGGACCCCGGTCGTTACATCCCCGAGCCGCCGGAGCAGGCCGACCCCCTGGCCGCCCGTGCAGGCCACCGGCCCGACGCACATACCGGGCCACCTGATCTTTATTCGCGGCATCCCCCATCGCCGCGTACCCCCGACAGAGAGGCAACTGATCATGGCTACCACTCTGCTGCGCAAGACCGCTCTGACCGTCGCCGGTATCGCCGCCACCGCCGGTGGCATCGCCGGCCCCGCCATCGCCGCCCAGGCCACCCCGGCCGAGCGCGCCGCCCAGGTCGTCACCACCGACCGCAAGCACGGCGAGCGTGAGCTGGACGTGCGCTACGAGGCGCAGCCCAACTTCTACTTCTGTGGCCCGGCCGCGGCCCGTAACGCGCTGAGCGTGCAGGGCAAGAACATCGACGTGGACGCCATGGCCAAGGAGATGGGCACCACCGAGGCCGGCACCAACTCCATCAACGACATCACGCCGGTGCTCAACAAGGAGACCGGTAAGGACGTCTACAAGTCGACCGAGATCCCGGTGGACAAGGTCGGTGACAAGGTGGAGAAGCTTCGTGCCGACGTGGTGCGCACTGTGGACGACGGCCGGGCCGTGGTGGCGAACATCGCCGGCACCGCGACCGACACCGACGGCACCACCCACTCGTTCGAGGGTGGCCACTACATCAGCGTGGTCGGCTACCGCGACGGCGGCAAGGTCGTGACGATCGCCGACTCGGCGAACCCGGACCAGGCCTCCTACCGGATCGACGTGGACGAGCTCGCCCGCTGGATCGCCAGCCGCGGCTACAGCTCCTGACCGAGTGACCATGGCGAAGGGCCCGACCCCGGAACGGGGGTCGGGCCCTTCGGCGTGTCCGGGGTCAGCGGTCAGCCGCCGGAGTCGTCCAGCTCCGCGCCGTCGGGCGGGGTGTCGTCGTCGCGGCTGGCCAGCCAGCCGTCGGGCAGGAAGACCTTGCCCGGGGAGTTGGTGCGGCCGCGCGGCTGGCCGAGGTTCTCCACCGGGAACGGTACGGCCGGGTCGAGCTTGCCGAGCAGGTCGTCGAGCTGCGCCAGGCTCTCGATCATGGCGAGCGAGCGGCGCAGTTCGCTGCCGATCGGGAAGCCCTTCAGGTACCAGGCGACGTGCTTGCGGAAGTCGGTGCAGCCGTCCCGCTCGCCACGGGCCGGGTTGCGCGCGCCCGCCACGAACTGCTCCACCAGCAGCTCGGCGTGCCGCCGCATGGTCACCGCCACCTCGCCGAGGCTCGGTAGCCGCCGCTCGGCGCTCCCGTTGAACGCGGCCTCCAGGTCGGCGAACAGCCACGGCCGGCCCAGGCAGCCGCGCCCGATCACCACGCCGTCGACGCCGGTGTGCGCGACCATCCGCAGCGCGTCGTCGGCCTCCCAGATGTCGCCGTTGCCGAGCACCGGCACGTCGAGCGCCGACTTGAGCGTGGCGATCGCATCCCAGTCGGCGGTGCCGGAGTAGCGCTGCGCGGCCGTACGCCCGTGCAGGGCGACCGCCGCGACGCCCGCGTCCTGGGCCGCCAGCCCCGCCTCGACGTACGTCAGGTGGTCGTCGTCGATGCCCTTGCGCATCTTGACGGTGACCGGCACCCCGGCGGGTGACGCGGCGTCCACCGCGGCCCTGACCAGCCGGGCGAACAGCCGGCGGCGCCACGGCAGGGCCGAGCCGCCGCCCCGGCGGGTCACCTTGGGCACCGGGCAGCCGAAGTTCAGGTCGATGTGGTCGGCCAGGTCGCGCTCGACCACGATCCGCACGGCGGCGGCGGTGATCTCCGGGTCGGTGCCGTAGAGCTGGAGGCTGCGGGGCTTCTCCTCGGCGCCGAAGGCGATCATGCGCAGCGTCTTCGGGTTCCGCTCGACGAGCGCGCGGGTGGTGATCATCTCGCAGACGTAGATGCCGCCGCCCTGCTCACGGCAGAGCCGGCGGAAGCCGACGTTGGTGATCCCGGCCATCGGCGCGAGCACCACCGGCGGCCACACCCGGTGCGGGCCGATGGTCAACGCGGGCAGGGTCGGGGCAGTCACCGCACAAGTGTAAGGAAGGGCCCCCTCTTAACGTCTCCGGTAGAGCAGGGGCCCCTTGTTAACAGGGCACATATCACAGCCCGCCCGCCCGGCGGGCATTCTCCACAACCGGGGAGGCTGTCCACAGGCCGGGCGAACGGGCAGGAGGAGCAGCGGTCGAGCCCGCACGCTGCCGGGCATGCGCGAACAGCCACCCGAACTCAGCGACCTGGCCGAGCGCCAGCAGCAGATCGTCACCCGGACGCAGCTGCTCGGCGTCGGATACGACGACATGTACCTGTACCGGCAGACCCGGCGCGGCCTGTGGCAGCGCGTGCTGCCGGCCACGTACGCGCTCGTCACCGGCACCCTCACCGACGAGCAACGACGAATCTCGGCGGCGCTCTACGCGGGCGCCGACGCCCAGCTCACCGGCCTGGCCGCCCTGATCTGGTACGGCTTCCGGCACAGTCCGCGCACCGCTGACGTACACCTGATCCTGCCGCACCACGTGCGGCGCCGCTCGGCCGGTCACGCGGTGATCGCGCGGGCCCTGGAGCTTGATCCGCGGGCCCGGCGGACCGCGCTGTACCCGGTGTGCTCGCCGGCCAGGGCGGTCGTGGACGCGGCCCGCGACCTGCGCCGGCTGCGGCCGGTACGGGCGACGGTGGCCGAGGCCGTGCAGCGCGGTTTCACCGACCTGGACAGCCTGGACGCGGAGATCCGCCGGGCCCGGCGCAGCCGCACCGCCCTGATCCGGAAGGCGTTCGCGGAGATCACCGACGGGGTCCGCTCGGCGCCGGAAACGGAACTGCGGGAGTGCCTGGGCGGCAGCGGCGTGCTCGGCGGGATCCTGTGGAACCCGCGGCTGTCGGCGGCCGACGGCACCCGCCTGCCGACGCCGGACGGCTACCTCGCCGACTGCGCGGTGGCGCTGGAGGTCGACTCGCGGGAGTACCACCTCAGCCCGAACGACTGGGCGCGGACGCTGGACCGGCACAACGAGCTGAGCCGGTACGGGGTGCTCATCCTGCACTTCACGCCGGCGCAGATCCGCCGGGAGCCGGGCCGTGTGCGGCGGATGGTGGAGGACGCGTACGCGGCCCGGCGCGGGCTGGGCGCCGGGACCGGCGTACGGGCGGAGCCGATCTCCCCCGGATGAGGGGTGTTAAGAAGGGGCCCCTTCTCTACGCGAGGCGTTAAGAAGGGGCCCTTCCTTACATCAGCTCAGCAGCCGGGCAGGCGCTCGATCAGGTAGCGCTCGACCTGGTCCAGGGAGACGCGCTCCTGGGTCATCGTGTCCCGGTTCCGGACCGTGACCGCGTTGTCGTCGAGCGTGTCGAAGTCGACTGTGACGCAGAACGGCGTGCCGATCTCGTCCTGCCGGCGGTAGCGGCGGCCGATCGCCTGCGAGTCGTCGAACTCGACCACCCAGCGCTTGCGCAGGTCGGTGGCGAGCTGCTTGGCCTTCGGCGACAGCGCCTCGTTGCGCGACAGCGGCAGCACGGCGACCTTGACCGGGGCCAGGCGCGGGTCGAACCGCATGACGGTGCGCTTGTCCACGCCGCCCTTGGTGTTCGGCGCCTCGTCCTCGTCGTACGCCTCGAGCAGGAACGCCAGCACCGCGCGGGTGAGGCCGGCGGCCGGCTCGATCACGTACGGCATCCAGCGCTCGCCCTTGCCCTGGTCGAAGTACGACAGGTCGACGCCGGAGTGCTTGCTGTGCGTGGCAAGGTCGAAGTCGGTGCGGTTGGCGATGCCCTCCAGCTCGGCGAACTCGCTGCCGCCGAACCGGAACCGGTACTCGATGTCGACGGTGCGCTTCGAGTAGTGGGAGAGCTTCTCCTTGGGGTGCTCGTAGAAGCGCAGGTTCTCCTCGGACAGGCCCAGGTCGAGGTACCAGTTCCAGCGCTCGGAGAGCCAGTACTCGTGCCACTGCTCGTCGGTGCCCGGCTCGACGAAGAACTCCATCTCCATCTGCTCGAACTCACGGGTCCGGAAGATGAAGTTGCCCGGGGTGATCTCGTTGCGGAACGACTTGCCGGTCTGCGCGATGCCGAACGGCGGCTTCTTGCGGGCGACCGTCTCCACGTTCTTGTAGTTGACGAAGATGCCCTGGGCGGTCTCCGGGCGCAGGTAGTGCATGCCCTCGTCGCTCTCCACCGGGCCCAGGTAGGTCTTCATCAGGCCGTTGAACATCTTCGGCTCGGTGAAGGTGCCCTTGTTGCCGCAGTTGGGGCAGTTCAGCTCCGTCAGCGAGGTCAGCGGCTTGCCGTGCTTGGCCTCGTACGCCTCTTCCAGGTGGTCGGCCCGGAACCGCTTGTGGCAGGACTGACACTCGGTCAGCGGGTCGACGAACTCGGCGATGTGGCCGCTGGCCTCCCAGACCTTGCGGGCCAGGATGACCGCCGAGTCGAGGCCGACGACGTCGTCGCGCTGCTGCACCATGGTCCGCCACCACTGCCGGCGGACGTTCTCCTTCAGCTCGACGCCGAGCGGACCATAGTCCCACGCCGACCGGGTGCCCCCGTAGATCTCGCTGGAGGGAAAGACGAAGCCCCGGCGCTTGGCGAGGCTGGTGACGGCGTCGATACGGTCGGCTGGCATGTTTCCTCCTACGCCGGCTGGCGGTCGGCGCGGTTGAGATGGATGGAACCGGGCTGTTCGGGACAACGGTACGACCGTGTCCGTCCCGAGCCCAGCAGAATACCGGGGGCCGGTCAGCTCACCCCGCAGACCTCCACGCCGCCCGTCTGCTGGTCCGGCGCGAGCGTCACGGTCTGCGCCTCCCGCCGGCCGCCGGCGAGCGTGACGTCCACCGGCACGGTGAGCGTGGTGAGGTCGACCTCGCCCACCCGGTAGCCGGAGATCTGCGGCTCGGTCGCCACCCGGCGCTCGAACTCGCGCCGGGGCTCGCGTCGCCGGATGTCGTCGCAGAGCGTGTCGTACGCCTTGGACCACTCCCGGGCCACGAGCGCCTGGTAGTAGTCGTTCGTGACCGCCCGGCCCTGCTCACCGATCGCCTGGGCGTTGCTCACCGCCAGGCCGACCACTGCCGCCCCGCCCCCACCGCAGCAGATCAGCACTGCGAGCGCGCCCGCGCCGAGGCCGAGCCAGAGCCGGGTCCGCCCGCCCTCGGTGGGCGGGGCGGCGAACGGCGGCGCGGCGCCGGGCCCCTGCGGCGGCGCGGGCACCCCGTGTTCCGCCGGCAGCGCGGGCGGAACGGATGACGGGGGTGGCGCGGCCGGTCCGGGAGCGGTCATACGCGCCAGGGTAGTGCCCCGGCACTCAGCGATACGGACCTGCGGCGCGATCGCTGGCGACGACGACGATCTCACCCTCGGGGGCGGCGCTGGCGAGCGTCTCGTACGCCGACGGCTCGTCCACCGATCGGGCGAGCAGCGGCACGGCGGTGACCTTGACGTCGAATCCGCCGAGCGCCCGCCGGTACGCACCGACCGACTCCCACTCGGTGATCAGGACCCAGTGGTCCGGGTCGTCGAGCGCCCGCAGCAGTTCACCGCGCAGGTAGCCGGGGCGGGCGGCGAGCGCGGCCAGCGCGGCGTGCGCCGCACGGGTGAACTCATCCACCGTTTCGGCTTCCACCACGAAGCGGTTGGTGACCAGCACGGGGTTCCTCCTCGTAGAGTTTGTGGCATGCAGCGTACGCAGAGTCCTGTGCTGTCCCGGTTGGCACGGCTCAACCCGACGGCGGTGTTCCTGGCCGCGCTGGCCCTGGTGCTTGTCGGCCTTTTCGCGCCCGGCCCGGCGGGCGGCGTCCTGCTGCTCGTGCTGGCCGGCGTGCTGGTCTGGCTGATGTCGGTCACCTGGCCGGTGCAGGCCCCGGCGACCCGGATGCTCCGGCTGGTGATGCTCACCTTGTTGATCGCGGTGGCGCTGGCGAAGCTCATGGTCGGCTGACTCGGGAAAGCAGAACCGAGCTGACCTGCGCTGACATGCAATCATGCGTTTTTGACAATAGTTTTCGTTGTCGCGGACAGTTGAGCCCATGACCGTTCGTGCACCTCGCCGTATCCTGACCGCCGCAGCCGCCGCCCTGCTCGCCGCCGCCGGCCTGACCGCCTGCGCGGACGGCACAGGCGGCGCGAGCGAGCCGGGCAGGGTCGACGTGGTGGCCGCGTTCTACCCGCTCCAGTTCCTGGCCGAGCGGATCGGCGGCGACACGGTCGCGGTCAGCAACCTGACCAAGCCCGGCGCCGAGCCGCACGACCTGGAACTCAACCCGCGGCAGGTCGGCCAGGTCGTCGACGCCGACGTGGTCGTCTACCTCAGCGGCTTCCAGCCGGCGGTGGACGAGGCGGTGGAGCAGAACGGCGGCGACCGCGCGTTCGACGTGGCGGGCGTGACGCCGCTGCGGGACGCGGCCGCCGGTGGCCACGACCACGATCACGAGGGCGAGGCCGGGCACGCCGAGGAGGGCGGCGGCAAGGACCCGCACGTCTGGCTCGACCCGACCCGGCTGGCCACCATCGGCGACAAGCTCGCCGAGCGCCTCGGCAAGGCCGACCCGGACCACGCCGCCGACTACACCGCCCGCGCCGGCGCGCTGCGCACCGAGCTGACGAAGCTGGACACCGAGTACGCCGACGGCCTGCGCACCTGCCAGCGCCGGGAGATCGTCACCAGCCACACCGCGTTCGGCTACCTGACCGAGCGCTACCAGCTGGAACAGATCGGCATCAGCGGGCTCACCCCGGAGTCCGAGCCGTCCCCGAAGCGCCTCGCCGAGGTCGCCGAGGAGGCCCGGGAGCACCAGGCCGGCACGATCTTCTTCGAGACCCTGGTCAGCCCGAAGGTCGCCGAGACGATCGCGCGTGAGGTCGGGGCGAAGACGGCCGTCCTGGACCCGCTGGAGGGCCCGCCCGCCGACGGCGACTACCTCTCCGCGATGCGCACCAACCTGCAGACCCTGCGAACCGCTCTGGACTGTTCATGACCTCACCCGTGATCGAGATCGCGCACGCCACAGTCGGCTACGACGGCCGCCCGGTGCTGCGGGACGTCTCGTTGACAGTGACCGCCGGCGAGGTGGTCGCCGTGCTCGGCGCCAACGGCTCCGGCAAGTCGACGCTCGTGCGCGCCGCGCTCGGCCTGGTGCCGGTCGGCGCCGGGTCGGTCGCCCTGTTCGGCACGCCGCAGCGCCGCTTCCGGCAGTGGCACCGCATCGGGTACGTGCCGCAGCGGCTCGGCGCGGGCAGCGGAGTACCAGCCACCGTGCGCGAGGTGGTGGCGTCCGGGCGGCTGGCCCGCCGGGGCGTGCTGCGTCCGGCCGGGCGGGCGGACCGGGAGGCGGTGGCGGCGGCGCTGGACGCGGTCGGGCTCGGCGACCGGGCCGGTGACCCGGTGTCCACGCTCTCCGGCGGCCAGCAGCAGCGCACCCTGATCGCCCGCGCGCTGGCCGGCGGGCCGGAGCTGCTGGTGCTGGACGAGCCGACCGCCGGGGTGGACGCGGCCAGCCAGGAGGCGTTCGCCGGGGCGCTGCGCGCGTTCCGCGACGGCGGCGGCACGGTCGTGCTCGTCGCGCACGAGCTGGGCCCGCTGCGCCCGCTGATCAGCCGGGCCGTGGTGGTGCACCAGGGCGGGATCGCCCACGACGGCGCGGTGCCCGAACCGGCCGGCCACCACGCCGACCCGGACCACGAGCACGTGCACCCGCACTGCGACGAGGAGCCCGCCCGGCTCTGGACAGGCATCTGAGATGGATCTCTTTCAGTACGACTTCATGCTCCGCGCCCTGGTCGGCGCGCTGATCATCGGGCTGGCCGCCCCGGCGCTCGGCATCTACCTGGTGCAGCGCCGGCTGGCGTTGATCGGTGACGGGCTCGGGCACGTGGCGCTCACCGGCGTCGGCGCGGGACTGCTGCTCAACCGCTCCCCCGTGCTGGTGGCGGTGATCGCCGCGACGCTCGGCGCGGTCGTGATCGAGCTGGTCCGCGCGTACGGGCGCACCTCCGGCGACCTGGCGCTGGCGTTGCTGTTCTACGGCGGCATCGCCGGTGGCGTGATGCTGGTCGGGCTGTCCGACGCCAGCAGCGGGTCGCTCAACGCGTACCTGTTCGGGTCGCTGACCACCACCTCCCGCACCGACCTGATCACCATCGGGGTGCTCGGCGTGGTGCTGCTGGTGACCATGCTGGTGCTGCGCCCGGCGCTGTTCGCGGTCTGCCACGACGAGGAGTACGCCCGGGTGTCCGGCCTGCCGGTGCGGGCGCTGAACCTGCTCATCGCGGTCGGCACCGCGGTCACGGTGACCATCGCCATGCGGGCGGTCGGGGTGCTGCTGATCAGCGCGCTGATGGTGGTGCCGGTGGCGACCGCGCAGCAGGTGACCCGGGGCTTCCGCTCGACCATGACGGCGGCCATGGCGCTGGGCCTGTTCGCGGCCGGCACCGGGGTCTGGGTGGCCGCCACCGCCGACACCGCGCCCGGCGCGTCGGTGGTGCTCGTGGCGATCGGCTCGTTCCTGCTGGTCGCGCTGGCGGCGGCCGGTGTGCGGGCGCTGCGGCGGCGGGTGCGGGCCGACCGGGCCACGCCGCCGCCCGAGCCGGTCGAGCACGAGGTGCTGCTGCGGTGAGGCCCTGCCCGCCGGCGCAGCTGGGATTGGTTACCGTTACAGGGTGACCGGCACGAACGGGTACGACGCCTTCGAGGGTGCGGGTGACCTGCTGCGCGCGCTCTCGGCCCCGATCCGGCTCGCGATCGTCAGCGAGCTGGCCGAGGGCGAACGCTGCGTGCACGAGCTGGTCGAGAAGCTCGGCGCGCCGCAGCCGCTGGTCTCCCAGCACCTGCGGGTGCTGCGGGGCGCCGGGGTGGTGCGCGGGTCGCGGCGCGGCCGGGAGATCGCGTACGCGCTGGTCGACGACCACGTCGCGCACATCGTGGCGGACGCGGTCAGTCACGCCGGTGAAGGGTCGCACTGAGCGGGAAATCGGCCACGTGCCGACGCGCCCGCGCCGTGGGACGCTATCCGGCGTGAAGATCTACGCCGACCGTTTTCCCACCGCCGTCCGCCAGTTCCTCACCGACCTGCTCGTGGTCGTCTGGGTGTACGCGGCGATCCGCTTCGCGCTGTGGCTGCACGACGTGGTCGAGAAGCTCGCCGTACCGGGGCAGAAGCTGGAGGGGGCCGGCGGCGGACTCGCCGACAACCTGGCCGACGCCGGCGGCAAGGTCGGCCGGGTGCCGATCGTCGGCGACGAGCTGACCGCGCCGTTCACCCGGGCCGCCGACGCCGCCCGCTCGGTCGCCGAGGCGGGCCGCGACCAGCAGGAGCTGGTCGGGCAGCTCGCGCTCGGGCTGACCGTCGCGGTGCTGGTGTTCCCGCTCGGCCTGGTGCTGTTCGGCTGGCTGCCGCTGCGCCTGCGCTGGATGCGCCGGGCCGGCGCGGCGAAGGCACTGGCGGGCGTCCCGGCCGGCCGGGACCTGCTGGCGCTGCGCGCGCTGGCCGGTCAGCCGCTGTCGAAGCTGACCCGGATCGCGCCCGACGTCGCCGAGGCGTGGCGGCGCGGCGACGACGCGACCGTCGACGCGCTCGCCGCGCTGGAGCTGCGCGAACTGGGGCTGCGCGGCGGCCGGTAAGGTGTGCCGGTGCTGTACTTCCTGATCGTCGTCGCCGTGCTGCTGCTGGGGTACGCAGGCGTGCTGGTGAGTTTCGTCCGCAAGGGCCGCAAGATCCCGCCGTCGGCGTACCTGGTGCTGGCCGGCCTCAACGGCCTGATCCTGGCCGGCATCCTGGCCTGGGCGATCGCGCGCTGACCGCCCAGGCGGCCGTCCGGGTGGGACGACCGCCGGGCGGGCGGAGCGGGGTCAGCCGGCGGGCGGGATGCGACGGCGTACGTCCTGCTCGGTGGACGGCCCCGGCTCCCAGCGGGCCACCCAGGGCAGGTCGGCGGGCGGGGTGACGACACCCTCCTCCACCGAGGCGTACCGGCCGGCGACGATCCGCTTGGCGGCGGCCACGTCGACCGAGTCGGTGTTCGACCACAGGCCGGTGAACAGCTCGTCGACGCGCAGCCGCGCCTGCCGGCAGAACAGGTCGGCCAGCTCGACGTTCTCCGGGTGCGCGTCCCGCTCGGCGTAGGCCCGGACGCAGACCGCGCTCATCGCGAACAGCTCCGCGCCGATGTCGACCACCCGGCCGAGGAACGCCTGCTTGCGCTCCATCTTCCCCTGCCACCGCGACATCGCGTAGAACGTCGACCGGGCCAGCTTGCGGGAGGCCCGCTCGACGTGGCGCAGGTGCCCGGCCAGCGGCCCGAACTCCTGGTACGCCCCGGGCGTCTGCCCCTTGCCGACGGCGAGCGTGGGCAGCCACCTCGCGTAGAAGGCGCCGGCCCGCGCACCCGCCTTCGCCTTGCGGCCCAGCCCCGCGTCGGGGTCGATGATGTCGCCCGCGACGGACAGGTGCGCGTCGACCGCCTCGCGGGCGATCAGCAGGTGCATGATCTCGGTGGAGCCCTCGAAGATCCGGTTGATCCGCAGGTCGCGCAGGAGCTGCTCGACAGCGGCCGGCCGTTCCCCCCGGGCGGCGAGCGAGTCGGCCGTCTCGTAGCCGCGCCCACCGCGGATCTGGATCAGCTCGTCGGCGATCCGCCAGGCCATCTCGCTGGCGTAGAGCTTGACCAGCGCCGCCTCGATCCGGATGTCGTTGCGGTCGTCGTCGGCGAGCATGCAGGACAGGTCGAGCATGGACTCCATGCCGTACGTGGTGGCGGTGATGAAGGCCAGCTTCTTCGCCACCGCCTCGTGCTCGCCCACCGGGCGGCCCCACTGGACCCGGTCCGCCGCCCACTCGCGGGCCACGTTGAGCGCCCACTTCCCGGCGCCGACGCACATGGCAGGCAGCGAGAGCCGGCCGGTGTTCAACGTGGTCAGCGCGATCTTGAGGCCCTTGCCCTCACCGCCGATCACGTTCTCCTTCGGCACGAACACGTCGTGGAACCGGGTGAGGCTGTTCTCCAGGCCGCGCAACCCGACGAAGGAGTTGCGCCGCTCCACGGTGATGCCGTCGCTGTCGCCCTCCACCACGAACGCGGTGATGCCGCCGCGCCGCCCCTCGCCGGCCGGCACCCGGGCCATCACCACCAGCAGCGTGGCGAGCGTGCCGTTCGTGGCCCAGAGCTTCACCCCGTTGAGCCGGTAGCCGGTGCCGTCGGCGGTCGGCTCGGCGGTGGTGGCGAGCCGGGCCGGGTCGGAGCCGACGTCCGGCTCGGTGAGCAGGAACGCGGAGACCTCACCGGCGGCGAGCCGGGGCAGGAACCGTTCCTTCTGCTCGGGCGTGCCGAACATCTTCAGCGGCTGCGGCACGCCGATCGACTGGTGCGCGGAGAGCAGCGCGCTGACCGCCGGGTTCACCGAGCCGACGAGCATCAGCGCCCGGCAGTAGTGCAGGTTACTCAGCCCCAGCCCGCCGTACTTACGGTCGATCTTCATGCCGAACGTGCCGAGCCCGGCCAGGCCGTGGAACACCTCGTCGGGGATGCGCGCGTCCCGCTCGATCGCCTCGCCGTCCACCTCGGACGTCAGGTACGCGCGCAGCGAGCCGAGGAACTCGTCGGCGCGGGCCACCTCGGCCGGATCGGGGCGGGGCCACGGGTCGATCAGGTCGAGCCGGAATCGGCCGAGGAACAGTTCCTTGCCGAAGCTGGGCCGGTCCCAGGCCGACTCGCGGGCCGCCTCGGCTACCTGCCGGGCCTCCTTCTCGGAGACCTGGCCCGCCTCGGCGGGCAGCGGCCCCGCGCCGTCTGGTGACTCGGGCCGGCTGTTCTGTGTCGTGGTCACGGCTGCCTCCTCGTCGGTCCGGCTGCGTCGACGCGTTCGACGAAAACGACGCTACCCCCGGGTGTTACCCAGGGGTAGCGCTGCGTGCACGTCCGATTTGGCGGACGGTCAGTCGGTGAGCGTCTGCGGGTTGTCGTCCTCGTCGTCGATGTCGTCCTCACCCCAGTTGCGCCGGCTGAACGGCAGGATGGCCCAGAAGATCAGGAACCAGAGGCCGGTGAGCGCGCTGAGCAGGAACGCGATCGGCCGGTCCAGCACGAAGTCGGTGACCAGCAGGACCGAGCTGACCATCGCGATCAGCATGAAGAACAGGCCGCCGGTGGCCATCCGGTGGGCGAACCGGACCAGCTCCGGCTTACGCCCCTGCCGGAACAGCGCCCGGTGGAACGCGACCGGAGAAATGATCATCGCGGCGGACGCGGCGGCGGTCAGCAGCGCCACGATGTAGACGTCGCGCTGGAACTCCGTGGTCCGGCCGAACCCGTTGCTGAACGGCAGCGTCAGCAGGAAGGCGAAGAGGATCTGCACGCCGGTCTGCGCGACCCGCAGCTCCTGCAACAGATCGGCGAAGTTGCGCTGCCAGCGCTGCTTCTCGGATTCCTTGGACACTCGCGGACCTCCCCGGGAGACGGCACGGCCGGCGGGTGAACGCCCACCGGCAGGACCGCCTGTGCCCCGTACGGATGATCACGAAACCGGTTCAGGAACCGCGGCGGATCCGGCCCGCGTACCGTGCCTCCAGTTCGGCGTTGTGCTCGTCGCCGCCGGTGATGTTCGCGGACAGGTAGACCGGCGGGCGCTGCCCCGCCGCGACCAGCCGGGCCACCACCTCGGCGACGATCTGCTGGGCGAGCAGCGCCGCGGTGATCGAGGAGACCGCGCCGACCGCGCCGCCGCCCGGCAGCGGCAGCGTGGCGTCGCCGTACGGGGCGCCGTTGTCCAGCACCACGTCGGCGAAGTCGGCCAGCTTGCGGCCGGACGGGTGCCGCGAGGTCATCCGCGCCGAGTGCTGTGCCGACGTGATCGCCACCAGGCCGTGCCCGCGTTCCTTCACGATGGACGCGAACTCGACCATCGCCCCGTTCACGCCCGAGTTCGAGGCCAGCACGAACACGTCCTGCGGCCGGATCGGCGCCAGCTCGTAGAGGCGGTGCGCCACCGCCGGGTCGCGTTCCAGCTTCGGGCCGAGCACGTCGGCCGGGTCGCCGCCGATCAGCACCAGGTCACGCAGCGCGATCCGGTTGGTGGGCACCAGCCCGCCGGCCCGGCCGGCGATCTCCATGGCCAGCGCCTCGGAGTGCCCGGTGCCGAACGCGTGCACCACACCGTCGGCGCGCAGCGCCGCCGCGATCAGGTCGGCCGCGTCGGCCACGTTCTGCCGCTGCTCGGCGGCGACCCGGCCGATCGTCTCGGTCACCACCGCCAGGTACGCCTCGGCGCTCACCGTCATGCCTCCTCCGTTCCCGCGCACCGGGCGAGGATCGCCTCGGCCAGCGGGCCGGGCGCCTCGTCCGGGATCCAGTGGCTGACGCCGGACAGCGTCACGAACCGGTAGTCACCGGTGACGTGCGCGGCGCACGCCTGCGCGGCCGTCCGGCCGATCGCCACGTCCTTGTCGCTCCACACGAACGTGGTGGACACCCCGACCGGGGCGACCGCCTTCATGTCCGCACCGGTCATCGCGCGGTACCAGTTCAGCGCCGCCGTCAACGCGCCCGGCTCACGCATCGGCTCGGCGTACCGGGCCACCACGTCGGCGTCGCCCACTCCGCTCAGCAGCTTGCGCAGCGTGGCGCCGTTCCACGCCAGCAGCACCTTCTCCGCCGTACCGGGCTTGCGGAACAACGCGATGTAGGCGGACTTGACCTTCTGCCGCGGGTCGGTGGCGAGCGCGTGCCCCATCGCGGCCGGGTGCGGCACCGACACCGCGGTCAGCGTCCGCACCCGCTCCGGGTGCGCCGCCGCCAGCCCCCACGCCACGATCGCGCCCCAGTCGTGGCCGACCACGTGCGCGCATGTCACCCCGAGCGCGTCGAGCACCGCGGCCGCGTCGGCCACCAGCTCCGGAATCCGGTACGCCCCGACGTCCGCCGGACGCGCGCCGGGCGAGTAGCCGCGCTGGTCGAGCGCGTACGTGCGCAGCCCGGCGGCGTGCAGCGCGGGCGTGACCGCGTCCCACTCACCGGAGTGCTGCGGAAAGCCGTGCAGCAACAGGACCGGGTCACCGTCCTCGGGGCCGCCGGCGCGTACCTCGAACGTCAGTCCCCGCGCATCCACCAGCATGATCGCCACCATACCGACACTCGCCCTGCTGGGCCGGGGCCCGTGGTCGGTGCTAGCGTCTGCGACGAGACAACTTCACATCCGACAGGGGAGCGCACAGCGCTGAGAGTGCGGGCCGGTGCCCGCAGACCCTCGAACCTGATCTGGGTAATGCCAGCGCAGGGAGTTCGGTCGACCTCCAGCCGCGTCGCCGTCCGGTGACCACCGGGCGCGGCGTGCGTCTTCTCCTGGTTCACCTCGACGAACTGGGAGCCAACCGTGAACCACACCGACAGCAACCGCTGGCGTACCGTCGACATCGTCGTCGCCTCGGTCATCGCCGTCGCCTTCGGCGTCGTCTTCTGGGCCTGGGGCCTGCTCTGGAGCGCCACCGACGCGGCGTTCGCGTTCTTCCCGCCGGCACAGGCCGTGCTCTACGGCGTCTGGCTGATCCCGGCGGTGCTCGCCGGCCTGATCATCCGCAAGCCGGGCGCCGCGCTGTACTGCGAGACGGTGGCCGCGATCATCTCGGCCCTGCTGGGCAGCCAGTGGGCGAGCATCGTGATCCTCCAGGGCCTGATGCAGGGCATCGGCGCCGAGCTGGCCTTCGCCGCGTTCCGGTACCGCTCGTTCCGACTGCCGGTGGCGGTGCTGGCCGGCGCGCTGACCGGCCTCGGCGCGGCGATCTTCGACTTCGTCTACTGGAACAAGGCGTTCGACTTCGCCTCCTACCGCCTCCCGTACGCGCTGATCACGATCGTCAGCGCCACGATCGTCGCCGGTTTCGGCGCGCACGTCCTCACCCGCGCGCTGGCGAACACCGGCGTCCTGGACCGCTTCCCCGCCGGCCGCGACCGAGCCCTGGTCTGACGCCTCCATCGTGTCGATCATGAAGTTGGCGGCCGTTTCGGCACCCGTCATCGCCGTCAACCTCATGATCGACGGAGAAGAGGGGGTGGGTGGGCGGTGAGCGGGGTGGTGCTGCGGGGGTTCGGGTGGCGGCACGGGGGACGGAAACGCTGGGCTCTGCGCGGGGTGGATCTGCGCGTGGAGAGCGGCGAGCGGGTGCTGCTGCTCGGACCCTCCGGCGCCGGTAAGAGCACGCTGCTGGCCGCGCTGGCCGGGCTGCTGCCGGAGGACTCCGGCGAGCAGGAGGGCACCGTCGAGATCGACGGGCTGGACCCGCGCAAGGCCCGCGAGCGCGTCGGCATCGTCTTCCAGGACCCGGAGACCCAGCTCGTGATGGCCCGCTCCGGCGACGACGTGGCGTTCGGGCTGGAGAACCGTGGCGTACCCGCCGGGGAGATCTGGCCCCGCGTCGACGAGGCGCTGCACCGGGTCGGCTTCCCGTACGACAGGGACCGCCCCACCGCAGCGCTCAGCGGCGGCGAGCAGCAGCGGCTGGCGCTGGCCGGCACGCTCGCGCTGCGTCCCGGGCTGCTGCTGCTCGACGAGCCCACCGCCAACCTCGACCCGGCCGGTGCCACCCTGATCCGCCGGGCCGTCGCGAACGCGCTCGACCCGGACACCACGATGGTCCTGGTCGAGCACCGGGTCACCGAGGCACTGCCGCTGGTCGACCGCGTCGTGGTGCTGGAACCCGGCGGCGGGGTGCGCGCCGACGGGCCGCCCGAGGCGGTCTTCGCCGCGCACGGCGACGCGCTGGCCACCGCCGGGGTCTGGGTACCCGGCCACGTCGCGCCACCCCGGCACGCCACCACGCCGCCCGGCGACGTGCTGCTCACCGCGGAGCGGCTCGGCCTGCCGCCCCGGCTCGACCCCACCGATCTCCGGGTACGCGCCGGCGAGGCGCTCGCCGTCCTCGGCCCCAACGGCGCCGGCAAGTCCACACTGGCGCTGCTCCTGGGCGGCCTGCTGAAGCCCGGCACGGGCGCCGTCACCGCGTCGGCGGCACTCGCCGGGCGGGACGCGCGTACTCCCCCGCACCGCTGGCGGGCACCCGCGCTGGTACGCCGGATCGGTTCGGTGTTCCAGGACCCGGAACACCAGTTCGTCACCGCCACGGTCCGCGACGAGCTGGCGCTCGGCCCGCGCCGCACCGGCCGGCCCGAGTCGGCGGTGACCGCCACCGTCGACGAGCTGCTGCACCGGTTGCGGCTGGACCGGCTGGCCGGCGCCAACCCGTACACCCTCTCCGGTGGGGAGGCGCGGCGGCTGAGTGTGGCGACGGCCCTGGCCACCGCGCCCCGCCTGCTGATCTGCGACGAGCCCACGTTCGGCCAGGACCGGCGGACCTGGCTGGAGCTGGTCGACCTGCTCGCCGAGCTGCGCGACGCCGGGCACGGCGTGGTCGCGGTGACCCACGACGAGGACTTCGTCGCCGCGCTGGCCGACACGACGCTCACCCTGCACCGCTCCCCCGCCGGGGTGGCCACGTGATCGGCCTCGAACCGGTCGCCGCACCCGGCGCCCCGCTGGCCCGGCGCAACCCGGTGGCGAAGCTGGCCGCCGCTGTGGTCTTCACGCTGATCCTGGTGGCGACGCTCGACCCGGTGGCCCCGGCCATCGCCATCGCCGTCGAACTCGCGGTGCTGCCGCTGTTCGGGGTCCGCTATCGGGTGCTGGCCCGCCGGGCCTGGCCGCTGCTCGCCGGCGCCGTCGGCATCCTGATCACGCTGGTGCTCTTCGCGGCCGACCGCTCCGGCCGGGTGCTGGTCGAGGCCGGTCCGGTCCTGGTCACCGAGGGCGTTCTCGTCACCGCGCTGGGCCTGGTGCTGCGGATGCTCGCCGTGGCGCTGCCCGGCATCGTCGTGTTCGCCACCACCGACCCGACGGACCTGGCGGACGCGTTGATCCAGAACGCGAAGACGCCCGCCCGGTTCGCCATCGGGGCGCTCGCCGCGTTCCGGATGGTGCCGCTGCTGGAACAGGAGTGGCGGATGATCAGCATGGCCCGCCGGGCCCGCGGCGTGGACGCCGGCCGCAACCCGGTGGCGAAGCTGCGGCTGTTCGCGTCCACCGCGTTCACGCTGCTGGTGGGCGCGATCCGGCGGGGTACCCGGCTGGCCGTGGCGATGGACGCCCGGGGCTTCGACGCGGGTACGCCGCGCACCGTGGCCCGCCCGCAGCGCTTCACCCGCGCCGACGCCCTGCTCGTGGCGGGCGCCGCGCTGCTGGCCGGCGGTGCCCTGGCCACAAGCATCGCCCTGGGCACCTTCCGCCCCTTGATCGGCTGACCCCGGGCCCGCCCCGCCTCCCCGTCCCCGCCCACCCTCACCCTGCCCACCCTCGCCCTGTTGATCATGAAGTTGACGGCACCGGTTGCCCGTTTTGTCGCCGCCAACTTCATGATCGACACGGCTGGAGTGGATCTTGGTACGGGATGGCGCCTCTAGGGGCCGGAATCGTCCAAGATCTCCGGGGGGACGCCCGGGCAGGCCCCCGATGAGGGGCCTGCCCGGTGAGCGGCTGGCCGGGAAGGGCTGTCGGTCAGCTGCGGCGGAAGGCGTAGAACCGGGTCTGGCCGGCGCGCTGACTACGCCCGGTGAACCGGGCCTGCCGCCCTGCCGGTGGGCCGGACCGGGGCGGCGTCGCGGATGCGCCCGGCAGCACCGGGATCTCCGGGGAATCCGAGGGCGACACCGAGTCCGGGGACACGGCGGACGCCACCGGCTCCGTGGGGAGCACCACCGCGGGTGGCGTCACCGTGAGCGCGTCGAGCTTCGGCGGGGTCACCTGCGGCGACGACTGCTTGCGGGACTTCTTCGGATTGCGCTTCGCGGGCATTCGCGGGCCTCCTGTCGTGCGGGCGCGCCGACCGGGACGCGCCGAGCGGGGGCTCCGGTGCGTTCCGATCACGACAGACACCGCGACCGACGGTGGCGGGAAGGAATGCGGACGCCCGGAGCAGGACGGGTCCACGGCACTGGCGGCGGTGGACCGGGCTCGGAGGTGGGGCGTCACTTACGCATGCGGCAACGCTATCCCGCCGCCCGGAAACCCGCACCCGATTTACCGGGAGAGAACGCGAACGCGCCCGCGCGAGACGCACGGCCACCCGGCGATCACGCCCTGTTGACGTCCCCGCCCGCTCCCCCGGCGACCGCGATACGGTCGCAGAACGGCAGCACGAACGAGAGGTGGCGGTACGCATGGCAGAGCAGGCGACGGCGCAGATCGGGGTCACCGGTCTGGCGGTGATGGGCCGCAACCTGGCCCGGAACCTGGCCCGCAACGGCTTCGCCGTGGCGGTGCACAACCGGTCGCCGGAACGTACCCGCAGCCTGGTCGCCGAGCACGGTGACGAGGGCACGTTCGTGCCGTCGGAGTCGCTCGCGGACTTCGTCGGCTCGCTGGAGCGGCCCCGCGCGGTGATCGTGATGGTGAAGGCCGGCGCGCCCACCGACGCGGTGATCGACGAACTGGTCCCGCTGCTGGAGGAGGGCGACATCGTCGTCGACTGCGGCAACGCGCACTTCGCCGACACCCGCCGCCGGGAGGAGGCGCTGCGCGCGCACGGGCTGCACTTCGTCGGCACCGGAGTGTCCGGCGGCGAGGAGGGCGCGCTGCTCGGTCCGAGCATCATGCCCGGCGGGTCGGCCGAGTCGTACCGCAAGCTCGGGCCGATCTTCGAGAAGATCGCCGCGCAGGTGGACGGTGAGCCCTGCTGCCGGCACATCGGGCCGGACGGCGCGGGCCACTTCGTGAAGATGGTCCACAACGGCATCGAGTACGCCGACATGCAGCTCATCGCCGAGGCGTACGACCTGTTGCGGGCCGGTCTGTCGGCGAGCCCGGCGGAGATCGCGGAGATCTTCCGGGAGTGGAACGGCGGCGAGCTGGGGTCGTTCCTCATCGAGATCACCGCCGACGTGCTCGGCCACACCGACGCGGCCACCGGCCAGGCGTTCGTGGACATCGTGCTCGACCAGGCCGAGCAGAAGGGCACCGGCCGCTGGACCGTGCAGAGCGCGCTCGACCTCGGCATCCCGATCACCGGCATCGCCGAGGCCACATTCGCGCGGTCGCTGTCCGGGCACGCCGACCAGCGCGAGGCAGCCCGCCGGGTGTTCGCCGACGCGGGTGAGAAGTGGCAGGTGGACGACCGGGACGCGTTCGTCGAGGACGTGCGCCGCGCACTGCTCGCCAGCAAGATCGTCGCGTACGCGCAGGGGTTCGACCACATCCGGGCCGGCAGCCGGGAGTACGACTGGGACATCGACCTGGGCGGTACGGCCACCATCTGGCGGGGCGGCTGCATCATCCGGGCCGGTTTCCTGGACCGGATCCGGGAGGCGTACGACGCGGAGCCGGACCTGTCGACGCTGCTCGTCGCGCCGTGGTTCGCCGAGCGGGTCAGCGACGGCGTACCGGCCTGGCGACGGGTGGTGGCCGACGCGGCCCGGGCGGGCGTGCCGGCCCCGGCCTTCGGGTCGTCGCTGGCCTACTTCGACGCGCTGCGGGCGCAGCGGCTGCCGGCCGCGCTGATCCAGGGCCTGCGGGACGACTTCGGCGCGCACACCTACCACCGGGTGGACCGGGCCGGTTCGTTCCACACCCTCTGGGCGGGCGACCGCTCCGAAGTGGAGGCGTGAGCCGCGCAGACAGCCCCGCCGGACGGTTCACCAGGCCCGCTGACCGTCCGGGTCGGGCGCCCAGCCGGCGGCCGGCTCACCCGACGCCAGTTCGCCGATCTCACCGGAGCGGACCGCCGGGGTGTGCCCGAGGTCCGCGCACCACCGCTGGGCGACGTCGGCGCACAGTGCGGCCACCGCGTCCCGGCGGGCCGGCTCCACCAGGTCGGCGGCGGCCAGGGCAGCAGTCATCTCGTACCGGAGATCGCGCATCCTCCACCCCCGTGGCGGGCGCGCACCCGGCGGCGCGCCCTGCGCCGATCGTAGAGCGGAACGCCCCGCGCCCGGCGGGAAAGCCGGATGCGGGGCGTCACGGTCGGGCCGGACGTCGCGGTCAGAAGAACCGGCGACGCCTGGCCTTCTGCGGCCGGATCAGGTCGGCGCCCTTGGTCAGCAGACGGCTCACCCCGGACGGGCCACGACGGGCCTCCAGGGTGTGGCTGAGCCGGCGCGCGCCGGCCGCCGCCAGCGGCACGGCGACCGCCATGACCGCCCACTGCGCGATCCGCTTCTGAATCATGTGGTTCACCTCCGCGTTTGCTGTCTGGAGGTATCGGTACCCAGCGCGGCCCGTCGGTAAGCGTGACCTCAGGCGCCCGGGGCGACCGGGTTGGGCAGGGCGCCGCCGAAGCGGCGGTCGCGCTGGGCGTACAGCTCGCAGGCGTACCAGAGGTGGCGGCGGTCGAAGTCGGGCCAGAGCGTGTCCAGGTAGACCAGCTCGGCGTACGCGGTCTGCCAGAGCAGGAAGTTGGAGATGCGCTGCTCGCCGGAGGGGCGCAGGAACAGGTCGACCTCGGGCACCTCGGGGTGGTAGAGGTAGCGCGCCACCGTCTTCTCGTTCACCTTGGCCGGGTCGAGCCGGCCGGCCGCGACGTCGCGGGCGATCCCGGCGGCGGCGTCGGCGATCTCCGCCTGGCCGCCGTAGTTGACGCAGAACTGCAGCGTCAGCGTCGAGTTGCCGCGCGACATCTCCTCGGCGGTCTGCAACTCGGAGATGACGCTCTTCCACAGCCGGCCGGCACGGCCCGACCAGACCACCCGGACGCCCAGGTCGACGAGCTGGTCGCGGCGGCGGCGGATGACGTCCCTGTTGAAGCCCATCAGGAAGCGGACCTCGTCCGGCGAGCGCCGCCAGTTCTCGGTGGAGAACGCGTACGCCGACAGGTAGGGGATCCCCATCTCGATCGCGCCCTCGACGGCGTCGAACAGGCTGTGCTCGCCCTGCTCGTGCCCCTTGGTGCGGGGCAGCCCGCGCTCCTTGGCCCAGCGGCCGTTGCCGTCCATCACGATGGCGACGTGCCGGGGCACCGCGGCGGGCGGCAGCGCCGGCGGACGGGCTCCGGAGGGGTGCGGGGTCGGCGGCACCGGCTCGCGGCGGGTCGCCCTCGTCGATCGGATCACTCGGTCATCTCCCTGTTCACTCCGGCGACGGGCCCGGCGCCGGAGCGCGGCGGGACCACATCCGGCCCCGCGCCGCCGGGCGACGGGACCGCGCCGGCCGCCGGGGCACCCCGGTCGACCAGCGGCAGCGAGCGTAGCGCGCGCTCCAGATGCCACTGGAGGTGCGCCGCGACCAGTCCGCTGCACTCCCGGCGTACGCCGGTCTCGGCGGCGTCGGCGTACCCCCAGTCGCCGGAGGTCAGCGCGGACATCAGCTCCAGCGTGGCGGGCGCGGGGTGGGCGGCGCCGGGGGGCCGGCAGTCCGGGCAGACGGCGCCGCCGGCCGGTACGGAGAACGCGCGGTGCCGGCCCGGTTCGCCGCACACCGCGCAGGCGGCGAGCGCCGGCGCCCAGCCGGCGAACGCCATGCCGCGCAGCAGGTACGCGTCGAGCACGAGCGTGGTGGCGTGTTCGCCCCGGGCCAGCGACTTCATCGCGCCGAGGGTGAGCTGGAACAGCCGCAGCGACGGCTCGCGTTCGACCGGGGTGAGTCGCTCGGCGGTCTCGGCGATCGCACTGGCCGCTGTGTAGCGGGGGTAGTCGCCGAGGAACCGCTTGCCGTACAGCTCGATCGCCTCGACCTGGCTGACGGTGTGCAGCGAGCTGCCCTGGTTGCCCTTGGGATCACCGGCGAGCTGGAGGTCGACGTGCCCGAACGGCTCCAGCCGCGCGCCGAACCGGCTCGTGGTGCGCCGCACGCCCCGGGCGACCGCGCGCAGCCGCCCGTGCCGGCGGGTGAACAGCGTGATGATGCGGTCGGACTCGCCCAGCTTCTGCACACGCAGCACCACCGCGTCGTCGCGGTAGAGCTGTCGGCGGTACCCGGCCATCAGGCCATTCTCCCTCCGGGTGCGATCTCAGGGTCGGCTCGGGGTGGACGGTCGGGCGATCCCCGATGTGCCGGGCGTCGGGCCGGACCTAGTGTGCTGGCCATGGCTTCGCTCCACACCGCTCCCCGGCTACGCAGCGCTTTCCGGCTACGTGGCGCTTTCCGGCTACGTGGCGCTTTCCGGCTACGTGGCGTGGTGGCCGCCACCGCGGCCAGCGCCCTCATCGTCCTCGCCGGGTGTGACACCCTCTCGTTCCGCCGCCTCGACTTCGACCAGACGGAGCGGACGAAGATCACGAAGATCACCGTGGACGACGACGGCGCCGGCGACGTCGTGGTCCGGGCGAACGGCCCCGCCGACCAGGTACGCATCAAGCGCGTGGTCCGCTACCAGGGCGACGAGCCGACCAGCCGGTACGAGATCAAGGGAGACGAACTCGTCCTGCCCACCGACTGCGGGCACCGGTGCAGCATCTCCTGGGAGGTGACCGCGCCGCCCGGCGTGGTGGTGCACGGCGGCACCGGCTCGGGCAACGTCGACCTCAGCGACGTCGGCGCGGTGGAGTTCACGCTCAGCTCCGGCGACCTGACCATCAGGGGCGCCACCGGCGAGGTCCGCGCCTCCACCACGTCGGGCAACATCCGGGTCGTCGAGGCGGCCGGCCCGGTGCGGCTGCGTGCCCGCTCCGGTGACATCGAGGCCCGCCGGCTCGCCTCCGCGATCGACGCCGAGACCACGTCCGGCAACATCGTCGTCGAGCTGGACCAGCCGGCACCGGCCCGGGTGCACGCCACGAGCGGAGACGTGGACCTGGCCGTGCCGGCGGGCCGCTACCGGGTGCGCGCCACCGCGACGTCCGGCGACACCGACGTGCGCGTCACCGACGACCCGACAGCGTCGGTGCAGCTCGAAGCGTCCGCCACCAGCGGCAACGTCACGGTCAGCACCCGCTGAGCGGACGGCGCACCTGGGCGGGCCGCGCCCGGTGGCCGCTCAGTCGGGCCGCGCCCGGTGGCCGCTCAGTCGCCGCCGGGCGTGTCCCGCCGGGCCGCCCGGACGCCGTCGCCCCGGCCGGGGTCCTCGGCCGGGCGGCGCGGCGCCGGCACCCGCGCCCCGACGCTCACCAGCGCGTCCTCCGCCCCGGCGGGGGCCGGGCTGGCCGGGGCGGCCGCCGCCCGGTCGGCCACGGTCCGCCGCGGCTTGCCGGGGACCAGTTCGGGGGTACGCCGGGCTGCGACGTCCTCGACCCAGCCGACCAGAAGCGTCACCACGCCGACGAGCGCGAAGACCAGCCCCACCCGCAGCCACAGGCCCACCGGGTCGCGCGGCGACCAGCCGACCAGGCCGACGAGCGGGGTGAGGAGCACCACGAACGGCATGTGCCAGAGGTAGATCGTCAGCGCACGCCGGTTCACCACCGTCACCGCCCGGCCGAGCGCCGGCACGCGGTCGACCCAGGTCACCCCGGCCGGGGCCCGGCCGATCGCCACCAGGATGAACGCGGCCGACCAGAGCGCGTTGCCCAGCGGGATGTCGTTGATGTCGAATCCGCGCGGGCCCGGATGGGTGACGATCCAGGCCAGCCCGGCGGCGCCGACCACGGCGGCCACCGGCAGCAGCACCCGGTTGCGCATCCGGCGCAGCAGCCCGTCGTGGTGGGCGAAGCCGAGCAGCCAGGCGCCGAAGTAGAGGCCGAACTCGCGCAGCACCGTCGGCGGGTTCGCCAGGACGCCGATCTCGATCGCGACCAGCAGCAGGTACGGGGCGGCGAGCGTGGGCAGCGGCGCCCGGCGGAACAGCCAGAGCACGAACGGCGAGGCGAGCACGAACCACAGGTAGTCCCGCAGGTACCAGATGGGGCTGAGCGCCAGCCCACCCCAGTAGTTGGCCGGCGGGTCGCTGATCGGGAAGAGCCAGAGCAGCACCTTCGGGCTGAACGTCAGCCCGGTGAGCAGCATGGCCGGCACGAAGACCGCGGCCACCACCCACAGCGACGGCAGGAGGCGGCGCAGCCGGCGCCCGACCGCGCGTACCCCGCTGCGGTCGAGTGACGCCGCCATCAGCGACCCGGCCAGGGCGAACATCACCGACATCGCCGGAAACACCAGCGTGAGCGTGGCGTAGCCGGTGACGTGGTAGGTGACGACTCGCAGGATGGCCAGGAAGCGGAGCAGGTCCAGATAGCGGTTTCGCATCAGCTCACGGCGGGGTCCGGGGGCAGAGACAATGGTCCCTACCCTGCTCCGGGACGCTGTGAAACAGCCAAGAACACCTATGGAAAGTGAGATGTCCCATAGGTCTGGCTGATCCTGATCACCGACCCCCGGGGCCCGCCCCGGCCGCCTGTCAGAAGCCCAGCTTGCGCAACTGCTTCGGGTCGCGCTGCCAGTCCTTCGCCACGCGTACGTGCAGGTCGAGGTAGACCCGGGTGCCGAGCAGCTCCTCGATCTGCCGCCGGGCGGTGGTGCCCACGTGCTTGAGGCGGCTGCCCCGGTGGCCGATGACGATGGCCTTCTGGCTCGAACGCTCCACGTACACGTCGGCGTAGATCTTGGTGAGGTTGCCCTCCGGGATCATCTCCTCGACCACCACGGCGATGGAGTGCGGCAGCTCGTCGCGTACGCCCTCCAGCGCCGCCTCGCGGACCAGCTCCGCCACGAGCACCTGCTCCGGGTCGTCGGTGAGCATGTCGTCCGGATAGAGCTGCGGCGAGGGCGGCAGGTAGCCGGTCATCACGTCGACGAGCGTGTCGACCTGATGGCCGGAGACCGCGCTGACCGGCACCACGTCGGCGAACTCGCCCAGCTCGCTCACCGCGAGCAACTGCTCGGCCAGCCGCTTCTTGTCGACCAGGTCGGTCTTGGTGACCACCGCCAGCACTGTTGCCTTGAGGCTGGCCAGCTCGCCGGTGATGAAGCGGTCGCCCCGGCCGACCGGCTCGTTCGCCGGTACGCACAGGCCGATCACGTCGACCTCGCTCCAGGTCTCCCGGACCAGGTCGTTGAGGCGCTCGCCGAGCAGCGTGCGGGGCCGGTGCAGACCCGGGGTGTCGACGAGCACGAGCTGCGAGTCCGGCCGGTGCAGCACCGCCCGGATGATGTGCCGGGTGGTCTGCGGCTTGTTCGAGGTGATCGCGATCTTGGTGCCGACGATCGCGTTGGTGAGCGTCGACTTGCCGGCGTTCGGCCGCCCGACGAAACAGGCGAAACCGGCCCGGTAGGGGCGCGCCTCGGGCGTGGTCACTCGACCACCGTGCCGAGGACGGTGCCGTCCGGCGCGGCCACGTGGACCGGCGCGTCGGCGGAGAGGTCACGCACCGCGGCGTGCCCGGCCCCGTCCAGCGTCGACGCCTCGGTCACCACCACAGCGGCCTCCAGCCGGCTCGCGCCCGCCGCCACCGCCGAGGCGACAGCGAGCTGGAGCGCGGTCAGGGTCAGCGACGGCAGCGCCACGCTCGCCGCCGCGTACGTCCGGCCGTCCTGGTCGCGGACCGCGGCGCCCTCCACGGCCGCCACCCGGCTCCGCGCCCCCCGGGCCAGGACGACCAGCTTGGCGTCCTCGGCGCTCAGCTCGGCCGGATCGGCGGGGGTGGGCATGGCGGCCGGTACGGCGGGTGACTCAGGCATCGGCGGGTTGCCTCTCCTCGGAACGGTTGTTGTCGCCACGGGAATCGGGCGGATCGCTTCGGTTGGTGCCCTCCGGCGCGTCACCCCGGTCGACCCGGCTCACCAGAACCGTGTCTATCCGGTTGCGCCGGCCGGTCGTGCCCTCGGCCACCAGCCGCAGGCCGGCCACCTCGGCCTCGGCGCCCGGGATGGGCACCCGGCCGAGCGCCTGGGCGAGCAGGCCACCGACCGTCTCCACCTCGTCGGTGGGCAGCTCGGTGTCGAACAGCTCGCCCAGATTCTCCACCGGCAGCCGCGCGGTCACCCGCACGGCCCCGTCCGGCAGGTGCTCGACCGGCGGGCGCTCGACATCGTACTCGTCGGTGATCTCCCCGACGATCTCCTCCAGGATGTCCTCGATGGTGACCAGCCCGCCGGTGCCGCCGTACTCGTCGACCACGATGACCAGGTGGTTGCGGGCCGCCTGCATCTCGGAGAGCAGGTCGTCCACCGGCTTGGACTCCGGCACGAACGTGGCCGGGCGCATCAGCTCGGCCACCGGCATCTGCCGGGCGGCCTGGTCGCCCTGCACCCGCCGGATCAGGTCCTTGAGGTAGAGCACACCGAGCACGTCGTCGACGTTCTCGCCGATCACCGGGATGCGGGAGAACCCGGAGCGCAGGAACAACGCCAGCGCCTGCGCGAGCGTCTTGCGTTCCTCGATCCACACCATCTCGGTACGCGGAACCATCACCTCGCGGGCGATGGTGTCGCCGAGCGCGAAGACCGAGTGGATCATCTGACGCTCGCCGTGCTCCACCACGCCGCGCTGCTCGGCCAGGTCGACCAGCTCCCGCAGCTCCACCTGGGTCGCGAACGGCCCCTCACGGAAGCCCTTGCCGGGGGTGACCGCGTTGCCGATCAGGATCAGCAGCGAGGCCAGCGGGTTGAGCGCGCGGCCCAGCCAGCGCACCAGCGGCGCGACCGCGCGGCCGACCGCGTACGCGTGCTGGCGGCCGATCGTCCGCGGGCCGACACCGACCACGACGAAGCTCACCACTGTCATCGCGCCGGCGGTCACCAGCGCCGCCCGCCAGCCCGCGCCGAACGTGTCGACAGCCACCAGCGCGACGAGCGTGGTGGCGGTCAGCTCGGCCAGCAGACGCAGCAGGAGCAGCAGGTTCAGATGACGGACCACGTCACCGGCGACCGCCTGGAGAGCACGCCCGCCGCGGGCACCGTCCCGGGTCAGCTCCGCGGCACGGGCCGGCGAGACCGCTGCGAGCGCCGCCTCGGTCATCGCGATCAGGCCGGCGAGCACCACCAGCCCGGCGGCGAAGACCAGGAGTTGAAGATCAGGCAGACCGGCGGGGGTGCGGACCGCCGCCAAGGTGTCCATCACCGCGACCGGGTCGACCGCCAGCTGGCCAGCAGCCGGGCCTGGAGACCGAACATCTCCCGCTCCTCCTCGGGCTCGGCGTGGTCGTAGCCCAGCAGGTGCAGCACGCCGTGCACGGTGAGCAGGTGCAGCTCGTCGGCGGCCGAGTGCCCGGCCACGGCGGCCTGCTTGGCCGCCACCTCCGGGCAGAGCACGATGTCGCCGAGCAGGGCGGGCTCGCCGCCGGCCGGGTTGCTCTCCCCCGGGCCGTGGTCGACGCTGCCCTCGTCCATGGGGAAGGCGAGCACGTCGGTCGGGCCGTCGCCACCCATCCAGCGGTGGTTCAGCTCCGACATGTATTCGATGTCGACGAGCAGCACGGACAGCTCGGCGAGGGGGTTGACCCCCATCTCGTCGAGGGCGTGCCGCGCGACGGCGAGCACGGCGTCGGTGTCGACGTCGACACCCGACTCGTTGGCGATCTCGATGGACAACTGTCTTCCTCTGATGATGTGACGGCTTCCGCCGGTGGGTCAGCGGCGCCGGCCGGCCCGGCCGCCCTGGGCGGTCCGCCCAGGTACGGCGTGCACGCTCTGCGCCTGCTGGGTCTCCCGCTCGGCGTCCCAGCGGGCGTACGCGTCGACGATGTCGCCCACCAGCTTGTGACGCACCACGTCGGAGCTGGAGAGCTGGGCGAAGTGCACGTCCTCGACGTTGTTCAGGATCTCCCGGACCACCCGCAGGCCGCTGGTCGTCCCGCCGGGAAGGTCCACCTGGGTGACGTCACCGGTGACGACGATCTTGGAGCCGAAGCCGAGCCGGGTGAGGAACATCTTCATCTGCTCGGGCGTGGTGTTCTGCGCCTCGTCCAGGATGATGAACGCGTCGTTAAGGGTGTTGTGAGTCACCAGGAAGTCGTCGGTGACGTAGAGCGAGTCCTCCGCCGCGACCTGGATGCACATCGTCTCCCGCACCCCGGCCGGGATGATCGAGTCGATGAACCGCATCGGCCGGCCACCGCCGTGCTCGTCGTAGAGCCGGCGCTTGCGCGACAGGCGGAACGGCGCGACACCGGCGGGTAGCCGGATCTCCACGACGTAGGCATCGGACCGGTACGGAACCGGCCGGCCCTTCGCCAGACCGGGCTTGCGTCCCTCGGCCGGACGAACCCGCGCCGTGGCCACCCCTCCGAGCGACTCGACCAGGTGGACCACGTCGTCGCACAACCGGGGGGAAGTGGTCGAGTACTGCACACGGCACGTGCGCCCGGCCTGGGTGACCGGCCCTCCGTCGGTGTCCAGCAGCCCTTGCAGGACCGCCAGCCGGACGCCCACGCTGTTGTTCTTGTAGACCTCGGGGACGAACTTCGTGCCCGAGGTGGCTCCGGCCAGCCCCAGTTCGCGGACGGCCACCGTCACCGGGTTCGCCACGATCACGCCGCCGCGGTGCCCGTTGACGTGCCGGAGGACGTAGTCGTAGTCACCCTTGCGGACCAGTTGGATGTCGACCAGCGCCTCCTCCAGTGCGGTCGCCAGCTCCGGGTCGGCGGTGGAGAAGGCGGGCGTGGCGCGGGACGAGATCGCGCCGTCGCCGAGCAGCAGCCCGAGCGCGTACGGGTCGAGCGGAACCGTCTGCGGCTCCATCTGCACCGGGGCGACGAGCGGGAGTTCGTAGCGACGGGTGTGGCCCCGCCACTCCTTGCCGATCATCTCCTGCGTCTCGATCGTGCGCCGCCGGCCGCGACGCTTGTCGTCCGGCGTGGCTACGGTCCACAGGTGCTCGCCGCAGCAGAGCGTGGACGCGCCGTCCTGGGTGGTGACCCGGTAGGTCTGCTTCGGCCCCTGCGGGTAGATGCCGATCACCGGTGTGGGCGTCCCGTTCGAGCCGATGACCAGGTCACCGACCTGGAGCGAGCCGAACGGCCGGAAGCCCTCCGGGGTCAGCACCCGGGCGTCGTACGGCTGGGCCCGCCCGCGCATGTACGCCAGCGGCGCCACCTCGATCGTGCCGGCGGCCATCAGCTTCGGGATGGTCTCCGGGTCGAGCATGTCGTGCAACGCGTCGTAGAGCGGGCGCAGGTAGGGGTCGATCTTCTCGTTCAGGGTGCCGGGCAGGAAGCCCAGCCGCTCCCCCGCCTCGACCGCCGGCCGGGTCAGGATGATCCGGTTGACCTGCTTGGCCTGGAGCGCCTGCACGGCCTTCGCCATGGCCAGGTACGTCTTGCCGGTACCCGCCGGGCCGATGCCGAAGACGATGGTGTGGGCGTCGATCGCGTCGACGTACTTCTTCTGCCCCAGCGTCTTGGGACGGATGGTGCGGCCGCGCCGGGAGAGGATGTTGAGTGTCAGGACCTCGGCGGGCCGCTCGGCGCCGCCCTGTTCGAGCATGCCGACGGTACGCCGTACCGCGTCTGTGGTCAGGGTCTCGCCTTTCTCGATCAGTTCGAGCAGCTCACTGAAGAGACGCTCGGCGAGGGCGTTGTCGGCGGGGGCGCCGGTGATGGTGATCTCGTTGCCGCGGACGTGGACGTCGCTGTCGATCGAGCGCTCGACGAGCCGCAGGATCTCGTCGCCCGCGCCGAGCAGGTTCACCATGATCTTCTGGTCGGGGACCGTGATCCTGGTCTGCACACGCGGCGTGCCGGGAGGTGGGGTGCCGGTCATAGGTCGGGCCGTCGGGCCCTGCGCCACCTGCTCTCCGCTTCTCGGGCGCCGGGCCCTGCCGGCGCGGCGTTCGGTTACCTCCATCGTATCGGGTCGGCACCGTACGCACCGCGCCCATTTCCGGTGGCCGGCGGTCAGTCGCCGGCGCGGAAGTCGTACCCGTCGAAGGTCTCCTGGGTGCGGGTGAAACGGTAGGTCGCCCAGTGCATCCGGACCACCACGCCCCGTTCGTCGCGGGTCAGCCGCAGCAGCTCCCCCACCTCGCGGCCGGAGACCGTGCGGAACACGTCCGGCCGGTCCGGCAGCGGCGCGAACACCGCCGGCGGCTTCCCGGCCGGGTCGTCCGCGCCACGTGCCCGCAGCGTCCCGTCGTGCCAGGAGAAGACGTACTCGAAGCCCTCGCCCCACCAGCGGCCCGGCACGCCGCGCAGGTGGTCCGGCGCGGGCGGGCCGGGACGCCACGGCTCGATCTCCGCCGGGTCGTGCTCGGCGGCGGCGGCGAGCAGCCGGTGTGACAGGTCGAACACCTCCACGCCGGTGCCGGACGAGCCGAGCACCGCGACGCCCATCGCCCCGGCGGTGCCCTGCCCGCCGCGCCGCCCGTAGACAGCGGCGAGGAATCCGGGCATCGCGCCGTCGTGACCCACGTGGATCACCCGGTCCGCCTGCGGGACCAGGATCAGCCCCAGCCCGAAGCCGGCCGACCAGACCGACTCGTCGGTGGGCGTGAGCGGCCAGCGCATCTCCTCGACAGTCGTCGCGGCGAGCACCGCGCCGTCCGGGTCCACCGCCGCCGGGTCGGCCAGGAACGCGGCCCAGCGGGCCATGTCCGTCGCGGTGCTCCAGAGCTGCGCGGCGGGGGCCACCGCGCCGAAGTCGGCGGGTGGTTCCGGGTGGGCCTCGTCGGAGTACGCGTCGACCAGGAACCCGGTCGCGGCCCGCTCGGTCGGGTACGGGCCGGTGGCGGTCAGCCCGAGCGGGGTGAGCACCCGGTCGGCCAGCACCTCGGCCCAGGTGCCGCCACGCAGCCGGGCGACCGCCTCGCCGAGCAGCGCCAGGCCGAGGTTGGAGTAGTGGAAGCGCCGGCCGGTGGGCAGCACCCGCTCGACCCGGGCCAGGTCGGCCAGCAGTTCGTCGACGGCCGGGGCGCGCAGGCTGTCCCACACGTCGCCGTGCGGCTCGCGTTGCAGGCCGGCGGTGTGCGACAGCAGCCGGCGTACTGTCGCGTCGCCGTGCGCGGGCAGGTCCAGGTGCCGCCCGATCGGGTCGTCCAGGTCGAGCAGGCCCTCGTCGCGGCACTGCATGACGAGCACCGCGGTGAAGGTCTTGGTGACCGAGCCGATCCGGAACACCGTCTCCGGCCCCAGCGGGGTGTCGTTGCCGGTGTCGCCCACGGCGCAGGTCCATAGCGGCCGGTCGGCCCGGTGCAGGGCGGCCGACACCGCCGGGATCCGCCCGGTGGCCTGCGCCTGGCGCACCATCCGGCCGAGCCGGTCGGAGACGTCGGTCATCGGCAGAGCATCGGGCCGAGCGGCGCGCCGCCGAGCAGGTGGGCGTGCACGTGGAAGACCTCCTGGCCGCCGTACGGGCCGGTGTTGAACATCAGCCGGAACCCGTCCACGGTCAGGCCCTCCTCCTCGGCGACCACGGCGGCGGTCTGGAGCACCTCGCCGGCCAGCTCGGGCGCACCCTGGGCCAGCGTGGCCACGTCCGCGTAGTGCTCCTTCGGGATCACCAGCACGTGGGTGGGCGCCTTCGGGTCGATGTCCCGGAAGGCCAGGGTGGTGGGGGTCTCGCGGACGATGGTGGCCGGAATCTCCCCGGCGACGATCCGGCAGAAGAGGCAGTCCATCGCAGCAGTGTAAGGAGGGGCCCCTGCTTAACGCCTCCGGTATGGGACGGGGCCCTTTTTAACAGTCTGGCCCGGTGCGGCAGGATGGCCGCCATGTCGGGACGGGCGGTGCTGGTGACGGGGGCCTCGCGGGGCATCGGGCGGGCGGTGGCGCGGGCGTTCGCCGCAGGTGGAGACCGGGTGGCGATCCACCACCGGGACTCGGCCGAGCTGGCCGAGCGGCTGCGCGCCGAGTTGCCGGGTGACGGGCACGTGGTGGTCCGCGCCGACCTGGCCGACGCCGACGCGGTACGGACCATGGTGGACGAGGCGGCCCAGCGGCTCTGCGGCCTCGACGTACTCGTGAACAACGCCGGGGTGTTCGGGCCGGCCGATCCCCCGCACCCGGTCTTCGAGAGCAGCTACGAGCAGTGGCGGGCGCGCTGGCGGGAGGTGCTCGACACCAACCTTGTCGGCGCCGCGAACGCCGCCTGGTGCGCCGCGCAGCACATGCGCGAACGCGGGGGCCGGATCGTGAACGTCTCGTCCCGGGGCGCGTTCCGGGGCGAGCCGGCCAACCCGGCTTACGGGGCCAGCAAGGCCGGGATGAACGCGATGGCCCAGTCGCTGGCGGTGGCCCTGGCGCCGTACGGCATCGCTGTGGCGTGCGTGGCGCCCGGCTTCGTCGAGACCGACATGACGAACGAGCACCTGAAGAGCGAGCGGGGCGAGGCGGTACGCGCCCAGTCCCCGTTCCACCGGGTGGCCCGGCCGGAGGAGATCGCGGCGGCGGTGCACTGGCTGGCGAGCCCCGAGGCCGAGTGGGCCGCAGGCACCATCATCGACATGAACGGCGCCTCCTACCTCCGCTCCTGACCCCCACGCCCTCCGCGATCTTGCACTTTCGGCCCCCACAAAGCGTCGAAAAAGGGGCGCAAGGCGGGCCGAAACTGCAAGATCAGCGCGCCGGGAGAACGCGGGCGGGGAACGAGGGCGCGGGTTTACCAGTGGGTCAGGCGGGTGGCCAGGACCGTCAGGGCTGCCACGCCAGCCGTGGACGTGCGCAGGACCGACGGGCCCAGGCGGACCGTACGGGCGCCCGCGTCGGCGAACGCGGCCAGCTCGTGGTCGGCGATGCCGCCCTCCGGGCCCACCACCAGCACGATCTCGCCGGTGGCCGGCAGGTCGACTGTGGTCAGCCGGTCGTGGGCACCCTCGTGCAGCACGAACGCGCCGGCCGCACCGGCGATCCGGCGGGCCACCGAGGCGGTGGACTCGTCGGGCGCGCCGGCCACCACCGGCAGCCACGGGCGGCGGGCCTGCTTGGCCGCTTCCCGGGCGGTCGCGACCCACTTCTGCCGGGCCCGTCCGCCCCGGTCGCCGCGCCACTGTGCCACCGAGCGGGACGCCGCCCACGGCACGATCTCGTCCACGCCGACCTCGGTCATCGCCTGCACGGCGAGTTCACCCCGGTCGCCCTTGGCGATGCCCTGCACCACGACGAGCCGGGGTACCGGCGCGTCCGCGTACCCCCGGCTGGTGACCCGCAGGTCGAGCGTGCCGCGGCCGACGGCGGTGACCACCGCGGCGGCGGTGCCGCCCCGGCCGTCGGCGAGCACCAGTTCCTCGCCGGCGCGCAGCCGCTGCACGGTGGCCGCGTGGTGGCCCTCCGGGCCGTCCAGCGTCAGCGTGTCACCGGTGGGCAGCGCCTCGACCAGGAACAGCGGGGCGGACACCTCAGGCGTGCCCGTTGAAGGCGTCGCGCATCCGGGAGAAGAAGCCGCCCTGCTTGGTCAGCTCGGCGACCTCCTCGCCGCGGGTCTTGGCGAAGTCGCGCAGCATCCGCTCCTGGTCGGCGTCGAGCTTGGTCGGGGTACGCACGTCCAGGTGCACGTAGAGGTCGCCCCGGCCGGTGCCGCGCAGGTGCGGTACGCCCCGGGCGCGCAGCCGCATCGTGCTTCCGGGCTGGGTGCCGGGCTTGACGTCGACCGTCTCCTCGCTGTCCAGCGTCTTGATGGTCAGCCGGGTGCCCAGCGCGGCCGCGGTCATCGGCACGGTGACCCGGCAGTGCAGGTCGTCGCCCTTGCGGGAGTAGACGTCGTGCGGCCGCTCGTGGATCTCGACGTAGAGGTCACCGGCGGTGCCGCCACCCGGCCCGACCTCACCCTGCTGGGCCAGGCGGATCCGCATGCCGTCCTCGACCCCGGCCGGGATCTTCACGGTGAGTGAGCGGCGGGTGCGCACCCGGCCGTCACCGGCGCAGGTCGGGCAGGGGTGCGGGATGGTGGTGCCGTAGCCCTGGCAGACGGTGCACGGCCGGGCGGAGACCACCTGGCCGAGGAACGTCCGCTGCACCGACTGCACCTCGCCCCGGCCGCCGCACGCCTCGCAGGTGGCCAGGTGGGTGCCGGCGGCGGTGCCGGCGCCGGAGCAGGTGGTGCAGAGCACGGCGGTGTCGACGGTGATCGGCGCCTCGACGCCGAACGCGGTCTCGTTGAGGTCCAGCTCCAGGCGCAGGATCGCGTCCGCACCGGGGCGGGTACGCGGACGCGGCCCCCGGCTGCCGCCCGCGGCGCCGCCGAAGAACGCGTCCATGATGTCCTGGAAGCCGACGAACGGACCGGCGCCGCCCGGGCCGCCGGGACCGCCCATGCCGCCGCCGCCCGGGGCGAGCGGGTCGCCACCCAGGTCGACGATCTGCCGCTTCCGGTCGTCCGAGAGGACCTCGTACGCGGCGTTGATGTCCTTGAACTTCTCCTGGGCCTCCGGGTCCGGATTGACGTCCGGGTGGAACTGCCGCGCCAGCTTGCGGTAGGCGCGCTTGATCTCGTCGTCGGAGGCGTCCCGGCTCACGCCGAGAATGCCGTAGTAGTCCCTGGCCACTGCGTTAGGTGTCCTCATGTTCGTCTCGCGTCGCTCCGGTCGTCGGCCGGAACCGGCCGTCGGCCCTGACTGGTCAGTTCTGGGCCAGCAGTTCGCCCACGTAGCGTGCCACGGCCCTCACCATGGCGATATTGCCGGGGTAGTCCATCCGGGTCGGCCCGAGCACGCCGAGTCCACCGACGATCGTGCTGCCCGGTCCGTAGCCGGTGCTGACCACCGAGGCGGCCCGCAGGTTGTCGAATTCGTTCTCGTCGCCGATGAGCACCCGGGTGGTGCTCGGCTCCGTCTCACCGATCAGCTTGAGCAGCACGACCTCTTCTTCGAGCGCTTCCAGGATGGGCCGCAGCGAGCCCTGGAAGTCGAGCAGGCCGCCCCGGGTGAGGTTGGCCTGTCCGGCCAGCGCGAGGCGCTCCTCGTGCCGTTCCACGAGCGTCTCCAGCAGCACGGTGGAGAGCGTGGTCATGGCCGGGCGCAGATGCGGCGCGGACTCCTCGACGAGCGCCTGCACCAGCGGCGGCGTCTCGGCGAGCTGGCTGCCGACGAGCTTCTCGTTCACCAGCCGGCGCAGGTCGGTCACGTCGTCGGCGGGCACCGGGGCGGGCAGCTCGACCAGCCGCTGCTCGACCCGGCCGGTGTCGGCGATCATGACGACCATGAGCCGGGTGGTGGAGATCGGCACCAGCTCCAGGTGGCGCACCTTGGAGCGGGCCAGGCTCGGGTACTGCACCACTGCCACCTGCCGGGTGAGCTGGGCGAGCAGCCGGACCGTGCGGTGCACCACGTCGTCCAGGTCGACGGCGCCGACCAGGAAGCGCTCGATCGCCCGGCGCTCGGCCGGGCTGAGCGGCTTGACCCGGGACAGCCGGTCGACGAAGAGGCGGTAGCCGCGGTCGGTGGGCACCCGGCCGGCACTGGTGTGCGGCTGCCGGATGTAGCCCTCCTCCTCCAGCACCGCCATGTCGTTGCGCACGGTGGCCGGCGAGACGCCGAGCTGGTGCCGCTCGACCAGGGCCTTGCTGCCGACCGGTTCCTGCGTGGCGACGTAGTCCTCGACGATCGCGCGCAGCACGGCGAGTTTGCGGTCGTCGAGACCCATTCCCCACCTCCTGACGCACCTCGGCCGGGCCGGCACGCGGCATCCGCCGGGCGGCTGGCACTCGACTGTAGCGAGTGCCAGTCTACGTCGGCACCCCCGCCGGCGCGATGATCGCCCGACGGACCTGCGGTGCGGCCCACCACACAGCGCCGCCCACCAGGGCCGAACAGCCGGTCATCGTCGGTCTGTGTCGCTCTGGTGCGAGTTGACCGGTGCCCCTACCGTGGCGACCATGACAGAACCTCCTCGCCCTCCAGGGGCAGGGGACTCCGGCCCCCAGCCCGACCCGTCGGCGCCCTACGGCTCGTCGCCGGGCAGCGAACCGCCCACCGCTCCACTGTCCGGGGCGCCGGGCGCCGGCGGGTATCCCCCGCCCGGTGACTATCCGCCTCCGGGCGGCTACCCGCCCCCGGTGGTTACCCTCCGCCGGGCGGCACGCCCGGCTACGGCGCCGGCTACCCCGCCGGTGGCGGGTACGGCCCCGCCGCGTACGCCAACAACGACGAGAAGACGTGGGCCCTGGTGGCGCACTTCGGTGGCGCCGCGGGTGTCATCGTCGGCGGCGGTCTGCTCGGCTGGGTCGCCCCGCTGATCGCGATGATGACCCGCGGTCAGCAGTCGCCGACGGTCCGCGCCCACGCGGTCGCGGCGCTGAACTTCCAGATCACCTGGACCATCGCCAGCGTGCTCGCCTGGGTGATCACGGTCATCACCTGCGGGATCCTGTTCTTCGTCCCGATGCTGGTCTGGCTGGTGCCGCTGATCTTCGGAATCATCGGCGGGGTCAAGGCCAACGAGGGTGTGCTCTACCGCTACCCGATGACCTACAACTTCATCAAGTGACACCGCCGGCCGGCCGAGGGGGCGGCCGGCCGGTGCCGGTCACGGCAGCAGGTCGCGTACCACCGCGTCGGCCAGCAGCCGGCCGCGCAGCGTCAGCACCACAAGCCCTCGCGCGTACGCCCCGGCGTCGAGCAGCCCGGCGTCCCGGGCCCGCTCGGCGCCCGCCCGGCCGGGCTCGTCCAGCACGTCCAGCGGCAGCCCGGAGGCGAGCCGCACCCGCAGCATCACGTCCTCCATGTGCTGCTCGTCCGGGGTGAGCTGCTCCCGGGCCAGCGCGGGCGAGGCGCCCTCGGCCAGCCGGGCCGCGTACGCGCTCGGGTGCTTGACGTTCCACCACCGCACGCCGCCGACGTGGCTGTGCGCCCCCGGGCCCAGGCCCCACCAGTCGGCGCCGGTCCAGTAGAGCAGGTTGTGCCGGCACGCCGCCGCCGCCGACCGGGCCCAGTTCGACACCTCGTACCAGGAGAAGCCGGCCTCGCCGAGCGCGGCCTCCGCAGCCAGGTAGCGGTCCGCCGCCACGTCGTCGGAGGGGTACGGCAGCTCGCCGCGGCGCATCCGCGCGGCCAGCCGGGTGCCGTCCTCCACGATCAGGGCGTACGCGCTGACGTGGTCCACGCCCGCGTCGACCACCTGGGCCAGCGAGGCGGCGAAGTCGTCTGCGGTCTCGCCCGGCGTGCCGTAGATCAGGTCCAGGTTCACGTGCTCGAACCCGGCGTCGCGCGCCTCCAGCGCGGCGGCGGTGGCCCGGCCCGCGCTGTGCCGCCGGTCCAGCACCGCGAGCACCCCCGGCGCGGCGGACTGCATGCCGAGCGAGATCCGGGTGTACCCGGCGGCCCGCAGCGTCTTGAGCGACTCCGGGCTCACCGACTCGGGGTTGGCCTCGGTGGTCACCTCGGCGTCGGCGGCCAGCCCCCAGACGCGGTCGATGCCGTCGAGGATCCGGGCCAGGTCGTCGGCGGGCAGCAGGGTGGGCGTGCCGCCGCCGACGAAGACCGTGTCGACCCGGGGTGGCGGCGAGTCGCCCAGCACCCGGGCGGCCAGCGCCAGTTCGGCCAGCACCGAGTCGGCGTACGTCTCCCGGCTCGCCCCGCCGCCCAGCTCCGAGGCGGTGTACGTGTTGAAGTCGCAGTAACCGCACCGGCTGGCGCAGAACGGGACGTGGACGTACACGCCGAAGCCGCGCGCGCCGACGGCGCGACGGGCGGTGGCGGGCAGCGATCCGTCGCGCGGGACGGGTTCGCCTTCTGGAAGGACGCCGGGCATGGCCACTAGTGTGCCCGGCATGACCTCTCCGGACGCTCTCGTGCGAGTCGCCACGGCCCGTGGGGTGACCACCCTCACCCTGGACAGCCCGCACAATCGCAACGCGCTCTCGACGCCCCTGATGACCCAGCTGCTGGCCGGGCTGGCCGACGCGGTCGCCGACGACGCGGTACGCGCGATCGTGCTCGACCACACCGGCCCGGTCTTCTGCTCCGGCGCCGACCTGAAGGAGACAGCCGCCGCGTACGCCAGCGGCACGGTGCCCGCCGGGATGCTCGGCGACGTGCTGGTGGCGGTGCGGGAGTGCCCGAAGCCGGTGGTGGCGAAGGTGGCCGGGCCGGCCCGGGCCGGCGGGCTGGGCCTGATCGCCGCCGCCGACCTGGCGGTCTGCGCGCAGGAGGCGACGTTCGCGTTCACCGAGGTGCGGATCGGCGTGATCCCGGCGGTGATCTCGGCGACCGTGCTGCCCCGGCTGGGCCAGCGGGCCGCCGCCGAGCTGTACCTGACCGGCGACACGTTCGACGGCCGCCGCGCCGCCGAGATCGGCCTGGTCACCGCAGCGGTGCCGGCCGACGAGCTGGACGCCGCCGTCGAGCGCTACTGCGCCTCGCTGGTGAAGGGCGCCCCGGGGGCGCTGGCCGGGGCGAAGGAGCTGCTGCGCCGGCCCGCCGGTCCCGACCTGCGGGCCGAGATCGCCGAGTTGGCCGCCCTGTCGACCGGGTACTTCCTCTCCGACGAGGGACGCGAGGGCGTCATGGCGTTCCGGGAGAAGCGTCCCGCCGCCTGGGTGCCCGCCGGAGACTGAGGTTCGCGGCGGGCCCCGCGGGAGCCCCATTGCGGCCGAGGTGGGGCCCGCCGGTCGGCCGAGACCCGCCGTGGCGGGTGGGACGTACGCTTGTCGGACTGTCGGGACAGGGGGTGCGGGTGCGGACGCGAGCGGCGATCGTGGCATCTGGGGTGGCGGTGTGCGTGCTGGCACTGCTCGCGGTCTACGTCGTGACCAAGCAGTTCGGCGAGCACCTGCGGCTCCCCCTGGCCAGCCGGACCTGCACCGTGAAGGCCGACGGCGAGGTGGTGCTCGGCGCCGACCAGATGGCGAACGCGGCCACCATCGCGGCCATCGGGATGCAGCGCCGGATGCCCGAGCGGGCGGTGGTGGTGGCGCTGGCGACCGCCTACCAGGAGTCGCACCTGCGCAACATCGCCCACGGCGACCGCGACTCGCTCGGTCTGTTCCAGCAGCGCCCGAGCCAGGGCTGGGGCAGCCCGGAGGAGATCCAGGACCCGCGGTACGCGGCGAACAAGTTCTACGCCGCGCTGAAGAAGGTCAAGGGCTGGGAGCGGATGCGGATCACCGACGCCGCCCAGCGGGTGCAGCGGTCGGCGTTCCCCGAGGCGTACCAGAAGTGGGCGGACGAGTCGGAGGTCCTCACCCGCGCGTTGCTCGGCCACGCGACCGGCGCGGTGGCCTGCACGGTCAGCTCGCCGCCGACGATGCGCGGGCCGGCTGCCGCCAACGCCGTGCTGGAGAGCCTGTCGCTGGACTGGGGGCTGCCCCGGCTGGCCACTGCGACGGACCTGACCGCGCTCACCGTGCCGGCGGGCGACGACCGCAACGGCTGGCGGTACGCGCACTGGCTGGTCTCGCACGCCGACGATCACGGCGTGAAGAAGGTCCGCTTCGGCAACCTGGAGTGGACCGCCGCGCAGGGCTCCTGGGCCCGGGTGAAGGGCGACCCGGCCACCGAGGTGCGGGCCGAGGTGTTCGCCGCGGCCTGACCGGCCCGCCGGGTCAGCCCTTCACGGCTCCCGCGACGAGGCCGGAGACCATCCGGCGCTGCACCAGCAGGAAGAAGACGATCACCGGCAGGGTGAACAGCGTGGACGCCGCCATCACCGAGCCCCAGGCGGTGTCGTCCCGGCCGAAGAAGAACGTCATGGCCACCGGCAGCGTGTACTTCTGCTGGTCGTTGATGAAGGTCAGCGCGAAGATCAGCTCGTTCCACGCGGTGATGAACGAGAAGATGCTGGTGGCGACCAGGCCGGGCGCGACGAGCGGGAACAGCACCTTGCGGAACGTCTGGGCCCGGCTGGCGCCGTCGATGGCGGCGGCCTCCTCCAGTTCCTTCGGCACCGCGGCGACGAAGCCGCGCAGCATCCAGACCGCGAACGGCAGCGAGAAGCCGAGGTACGTGAGGATCAGGCTGGGCAGCGTGTTGTAGAGGCCGAGCCGCTGGATCATCAGGAACAGCGGGATGACCAGCGCCTCCAGCGGGATCATCTGCACCACCAGCAGCATGATCAGGAACGTGGTGCGCAGCTTGAACCGGAACCGGGCCACAGCGGTCGCGGCGAGCAGCGCGACCAGCCCGCTCAGCAGCACCGTCGCCAGCGCGACGAGGGCGCTGTTGAGGAAGAAGTCGGCGAACGTGACGCCCGGGATCAGGTTGCCGGTGAGGATCTCCCGGTAGTGCTCCAGCGTCGGCTCCGCCGGCACCGGCCGGGGGGTGGACGAGAAGATCTCCCGGTTGGGCTTCAGCGAGGTCGCCACCATCCAGTAGACCGGGAACGCGGCGAAGAGCGCGACCAGCAGGCCCGCGCCGTTGAGGGCGATCTTCTTCATCATTCGTCCTCCTGCCGCAGCACCATGCGGACGTACAGGGCGGTCACCACGAGCAGGATCACGGTGAGGATGACCGCGATGGCCGAGCCGAGGCCGTACTTGGGCGGTGGTGAGAACGCCTCCGCGTACGAGTAGATCGACAGCATGAACGTGGACCGGTCCTGGGTGCCGCCGGCCAGCACGAACTGCTGGGTGAAGACCTTGAAGTCCCAGATCGTGGAGAGCACCACGAGGATGCCGAAGACCGGCCGCAGGACCGGGAACGTCACCGACCAGAAGACCTTCCACGGCCCGGCGCCGTCGACCCGGGCCGCCTCCTGCAACTCCGTCGGCACGCTCTTGAGCCCGGCCAGGACGCTCACCGCGATGAACGGGAACGAGTGCCAGACCACCACGAGCGTCAGGATGGCGAAGAACAGCAGCGGGTCGTTGAACCAGCCGTACCCGGTCCAGTCGCTGCGCCCGAACAGCGCCGTCGAGAGCCCGTCCGGGAGCTTGTTGAACAGCCAGGTGACCAGGCCGCTCGTGTCGTCGAAGATCCACTTCCAGACGATGGTGCCGGTCAGCGCCGGGGTGGCCCAGGCGAGCATCACGCAGCTCGCCACGAACGTGGCCATCTTCTTGCCCAGGCGGTTGAGCAGCAGCCCGACCAGCGTGCCGAGGATCATCGTGAGCGCCACGTTGGCGAGCGCGAACAGCACCGTGTTGCGCAGCACCGTACGGAAGAACGGGTCGCCGAGGATCTGCGCGTAGTTGGCCAGGCCGACCCACGGCCACTCGCGGTCGCCGCGCAACTGCCGGACGCTGTCCAGCTTGTGGAAGGACATCCACACGACCTGGCCGAGCGGCCAGAGCAGCAACACGGCGATGATCGCCAGGCAGGGCAGGAGGAGCAGGTACGGAAGGTGGTCCACCCGGCGACGGCGCCGCCGCGCGGGGGTCTCCCGCGCGGCGGCCTCGCCGGTGGCCTCGGTCAGCGTGGTCACTTGGCGTTGAGGATGCTTTCCATCTCGGTGGCCGCGTCGGCGGTGGCCTTCTCGACCGTCTTCTGGCCCTTGATGACCGAGCTGTTCATCGCCTGGGTCACCGTCTTGGTCCGGCTGACCTCGACCCACTTCGGGGTGAGCGGGGTCAGCTTGGTGTTCTGGATGGCGGTGGCGAACGCGGCCATCACCTTGTCACTGGCGTAGTCGCCGCTGCTCACCAGATCCTGGTAGACCGGGAAGAAGCCGAGGCTGCTGGCGAACTCCTTGTCCTTCTGCTTGCTCAGCAGCACGGTCATGTAGTCCCAGGCCAGCGCCTGCCGCTCGCTGTCCTTCCAGATGGCGATGTCGGAGCCGCCGGCGAACGCCGGGGCGGGCTTGCCGTCCGGGCCGGGGATCGGGAACGTACCCCACACCTTCTCGATGTCGGGGTTGTCCTTCTTCATCGCGCCGCCCTGCCAGCTACCGGCGAACGCCATGGCGGCCTTGCCGGTGGCGAACTGGGTACGGGCGTCGACCTCGTTCCACCCGGCGGCGGCCGGCGGGGCGACCTTGTGCACTGTCACCAGGTCGGTCCAGAACTTGACCGCCTTCTGCGCCTCGGGGGTGTTGTAGCCGGACTTCCAGCTGTCACCCTCCTTGGTCGCGATCTCCCCGCCGGCACCCCAGAGGAAGGAGTAGAACGGCAGCTCGGAGTTGCCGGGCAGGGCGATGCCGTAGGTGCCCGGCTTCTTGGCCTGCACGGCCTTCGCGGCGGCGACCATCTCGTCCCAGTTCGTCGGCGTCTTCACGCCCGCCTCGGCGAACCAGTCGGTGCGGTAGTAGACGGCGCGCACGCCGGCGTACCACGGCACGCCGTACTGCTTGCCGTCGAGCTGGGCGTTCTTGACCAGGTCGGGCAGGATGTCCTTGCCCTCGGACCAGCCGTTGAACTTGTCCGAGACGTCGGCCAGGGCCTCCTGCGCGGCCCAGCCCTGGGTCTCGGTGTTGCCCAGCTCGGTGACGTCCGGGCCCTCCCCGCCGGCGAGCGCGGCCTGGAACTTCTTCGGCGCCTCGAGCCAGGGGATGTACTGCACCACGACGTCGGTCTCGGGGTGCTTCTTCTTGAACTCCGCCTCGACGCTGTCGAGGAACTTGGTCTGGGCGTCGCCGCCCTCACCCATCATCCACACAGTGAGCTTGCTGTTGTCGGCGGCCTTGTCGTCGTCGCCGGAGCCACCGCATGCGGTCAGCACCAACGCGGCCGACGCCACGATGGCGGTGACCGGAGCCAGCCGCTTCCACCTGTTCACGCCATATCTCCCTCAGGGCCGTTTGGCACTAACCTTCTCCGCCGCACCTTAGTAGGAAAATTTCCTTTACAACAGGGGGTGTTCGTGACGGAGGGCACAGGCGACCGTATCGCAGCCGGAGGCCCGGCCGACATCGATGCCGTCCGGGCAGTTCAGGGCTCACATACGCCGACGGGCGCCCGGCCGGTGAGGCCGGGCGCCCGTCGAGGCGCGTGGTGCGGGGTCAGTAGCGCGAGACGCCGCGGCGACGGCCGACGCCGGCCACCAGGGCCACGCCGATCGCGGCGAAGAGCACCTGCAGCATCAGCTCGCGCCAGTCGATACCGGCGGTCTCGGCGAAGCCGGAGGCCCGGGCCACGATCGTGCCCAGAAGCGCGGCGCCGACACCGATCAGCATGTGCAGCCAGATCGGCATGTTCTGACGGCCCGGCACGACCAGCCGGCCCAGCGCGCCGACGATCAGACCAACGACCAGCGCGGTGATGATGCCCCAAACGGTGAGCTCCATGGTCGCCCTCCTCCTTAAGATCCGGTCACACGTTTTTGTGTGTTCACTGTCGTGATCGCTAAGTTCCCGACCGCCCGGAAATCCAAACCGACTCCGATGACGAATTGTGCAGACGTACCCTGACCTGCTGCTTCTCCCCGAAACCCGGCGCGGCGGGCGGTCCCGGCACACCGACGGGGTTCAATGCCTCGAATACGCCGACGGGCGCCCGGCCGGTGAGGCCGGGCGCCCGTCGAGGCGCGTGGTGCGTCGATCAGTAACGCGAGACGCTGCGGCGACGGCCGACGCCGGCCACCAGGGCCACAGCGATGGCGGCGAGCACGACCTGCACGGCCAGCTCGGCCCAGTCGATGCCGGCGGTCTGCGTGGCGATGCCGAGCGCGCGGGCCAGGACGGTGCCCAGCAGCGCCGCGCCGACACCGATCACCATGTGCAGCCACATCGGCATGTTCTGCCGGCCCGGCACGACCAGCCGGCCCAGCGCGCCGACGATCAGACCCACGACGAGCGCGGTGATGATGCCCCAGACGGTGAACTCCACGGTCGGTCCTCCTAAAGCGATTTCGCACGTTCTGTGCGTTTGCTGTCGTGCCCGCTAAGTGCCCGACGCATCGAAAACCGAAACCGGCGGCATCGGCCGCCGCTCCCCCGGCCGGGACGAACCCGCAGGTGGGAGCGCTGCCAGCAGCTGAAAATTTCCTGGGTACGCGAACGGCCGGCGCCCCTGCGAGGGGACGCCGGCCGGTTCGTGGGCTCTGGCGGCTACTTCTTGCCGGCGGGCTTGCCGTCGCCGGAGTCGGACGAGAGCGCCGCGATGAACGCCTCCTGAGGGACCTCCACCCGGCCCACCATCTTCATCCGCTTCTTGCCCTCCTTCTGCTTCTCCAGCAGCTTGCGCTTCCGGCTGATGTCACCGCCGTAGCACTTGGCGAGCACGTCCTTGCGGATCGCGCGGATGGTCTCCCGGGCGATCACCCGGCTGCCGATGGCCGCCTGGATCGGCACCTCGAACTGCTGGCGCGGGATCAGCGTGCGCAGCTTCGCCGCGATCGTCGTGCCGTACGTGTACGCCTTGTCCTTGTGCACGATCGCGCTGAACGCGTCGACCGGCTCGCCGTGCAGCAGGATGTCGACCTTCACCAGGTCGGACGCCTGCTCGCCGGAGGGCTCGTAGTCGAGCGAGGCGTAACCCTTGGTGCGGCTCTTGAGCTGGTCGAAGAAGTCGAAGATGATCTCGGCCAGCGGCAGCGTGTAGCGCAGCTCCACCCGGTCGGCGGAGAGGTAGTCCATGCCGAGCAGGCTGCCCCGGCGACCCTGGCACAGCTCCATCACGGCGCCGACGTAGTCGTTCGGGGTCAGCACCGTGGCCCGCACCGTCGGCTCGTACACCTCGGCGATCTTGCCGGTCGGGTACTCGCTCGGGTTGGTGACCACGATCTCCTCGCCGTCCTCCTGGATGGCCCGGTAGACCACGTTCGGCGCGGTGGAGATCAGGTCGAGGTTGAACTCCCGCTCCAGCCGCTCCCGGATGATCTCCAGGTGCAGCAGGCCGAGGAAGCCGCAGCGGAAGCCGAAGCCCAGCGCGCCGGAGGTCTCCGGCTCGTAGACCAGCGCGGCGTCGTTGAGCTTGAGCTTGTCCAGCGCCTCACGCAGGTTCGGGTAGTCCGAGCCGTCGATCGGGTAGAGCCCCGAGTAGACCATCGGCTTCGGGTCCTTGTAACCGCCGAGGGCCTCCTTGGCCGGGTTGTTGTTGATGGTGACCGTGTCACCGACCCGGGACTGGCGCACGTCCTTCACGCCGGTGATCAGGTAGCCCACCTCGCCGACGCCGAGCGCGTCGGCCTTCACCATCTCCGGCGAGATGACGCCGATCTCCAGCAGCTCGTGGACGGCGCCGGTGGACATCATCTTGATCCGGTCCCGGGCCGAGATCCGGCCGTCGATCACCCGGACGTACGTGACCACGCCCCGGTAGACGTCGTACACCGAGTCGAAGATCATCGCGCGGGCCGGCGACTCGGCCTCGCCCACCGGCGGCACGAACTGCCTGACGATCTCGTCCAGGAGGTAGGGCACGCCCTCGCCGGTCTTGCCGGAGACCCTGATGCAGTCCGCCGGGTCGCCGCCGATCAGGTGGGCCAGCTCCTCGGCGTACTTCTCCGGCTGGGCGGCCGGCAGGTCGATCTTGTTGAGCACCGGGATGATGTGCAGGTCGTTCTCGAGCGCCAGGTAGAGGTTGGCGAGCGTCTGCGCCTCGATGCCCTGCGCGGCGTCGACGAGCAGGATCGCGCCCTCGCAGGCGGCGAGCGAACGGGACACCTCGTAGGTGAAGTCCACGTGGCCCGGGGTGTCGATCATGTTGAGCACGGCGGTCTCACCGGCCCGGTCGCCCTCGCGGATCGTCCACGGCATCCGCACGGCCTGGCTCTTGATGGTGATGCCGCGCTCGCGCTCGATGTCCATCCGGTCCAGGTACTGGGCGCGCATCTGCCGCGGGTCGACCACACCGGTGAGCTGCAACATCCGGTCGGCCAGGGTCGACTTCCCGTGGTCGATGTGGGCGATGATGCAGAAGTTCCGGATGCGCGCCGGGTCGGTGGCACCAGGAGCGTTCGCGCCGGGATCGAGCGTCGGTGGCACAGCGGTCCGTTCTGGTCGGCTGACGTGAGCGGGCCGGCGCGCCGCCGGCCCCCTCCATGGTCCCACGTCGCCCGGGGCGCGCCCGGGCTCCCCCTTCACTCCACCGCTATTCCAGGGGTGGCCCGACTATTCCGCGGGTGGCTCGACGAAGAGGGCGGCCAGCCTCGGCAGGCGGCGGCGGGCCTCCTCCTCGTCGTCGAAGTCCCAGAAGTCGTTCAGATCGGGCACCGGGACCGGGTCACGCTCGGCCGGCAGGTCGGACGCGGTGGCCTTCCGGTACGCGTCCCACGGCACCGCCAGCATCTGCTCGCACTCGAACTCCTCGCCGCTGAGCGCGGCGGCCCGGACCTGCGGCAGCTCGGCCAGCGCGTCCGGGTCGCCGACCGCCCGCGCGAACACCGCCCGCCCCTGGGTCATCAGCCAGCCCCGGAAGTACTCGAAGCCGTCGTCCGAGGCGCCCCCGTTGATCAGGTAGGCCGCGCCCCACAGGTCGACCTTGTAGGAGGCGGCGAGCACCCGCCGCTGGTGGTGGGCGTATCCGACGATCTCCTCCGGGTCGCACTCGGCCAGCAGTGCGACCGCCCGGGCGGCGACCGCGTCGGGCTCTCCCCCGGCGCCGGCGCGGGCCTCGTCGATCAACTGCCAGAACTCGTCGGTCCTCATGGTGGGCAGTCTGGCAGAGCCCACCGACGTGCCGGTGCGACGTGCGGCGGTGCGGCGGTGCGGCGGTGCGGCGGTGCGGCGGTGCGGCAGCATGGTGCGGTGCGCGCGATCTCCCTACCGCCCGTTCCGTACGGGTCGACGGCCGTACGGCCCGGCTGGGCCGACCTGCCGGCCGGACTGCGGGACGCGCTGGCCGCCCGGATCGGCGGCCCGCCGGCGGCGGTCCGGGTGGCAGGCGGCGGGTTCACCAGCGGCTTCGCCGCCGTGCTGACCGGCCCTGCCGGGGAGAGCGTGTTCGTCAAGGCGGCGGCACTCGACGGGCAGCGGCACCTGGTCGACTGGTACGCCCACGAGGCGGCGATCCTGGCCCGGCTCCCGGCCGGTCTGCCGGTGCCCCGGCCGCGCTGGGCGCTCACCGAGTCCGGCTGGTACGCACTCGCGCTCGACGCGATCGACGGTCACACCCCCCGGCTGCCCTGGGCGCCGGCCGAGCTGGACGCCGCCCTCGCCACGTACGCCCAGGTGGCCGCCGCGCTCGCCGAACCGCCCGCGGAGCTGGCCGCGCTCCGGCTCCCCCGCCTCGCGGACCTGGCCCGCGACGACATCCTCTGGTGGGGCGAGGTGGCCGCCCGGCGCGAGCCGTTGCCCGAGCAGGCCGCCGGCGCCCCGCTGGCCGAGCTGGTCGCGCTGGAGTCGCGCCTGCCCGGGTACGCCGACGCCGCCCCCGGACTGGCCCACGGCGACCTGCGGGTGGACAACCTCCTGATCGACTCCGACGGGCGGGCGTGGCTGTGCGACTGGCCCTGGCTCTGCCACGGGCCGGCCTGGTTCGACCTGGCCGGGCTGCTGCTCACCGCGTACGCCGGCGGCCTGGACGCGGACGCCGCGTTCGCCGGCCACCCGGCGGCGGCAGGTGCGCCCGCTGATGCGCTGGACGTGACGCTCGCCGCGCTGGCCGGGTACTTCCTGACCGGCGCCGCCGCCGGACCGTCCACCGCCTCCCCGCACCTGCGCGCCCACCAGCGCTGGAGCGGGGAGCAGGCGCTCGGCTGGCTGGCCGAGCGCCGGGGCTGGTCCTGGGCACGCCCCACCCCTACCCCTTGATCCACACCAGTTCGGCGAGGTGGCGGCATCCCACGGGCCCTGACCCCACCACCTCCCCGACGTGGCGCGCCGCTCGACCAGGCTGGGCGGAGGCGTTTTGGCTCGTCCGGGGCCGACCTGGTAGCCTGGCTTTTCGCGCGGCGATGACGCATGCTCGTCGTGCGCGTAAGCAGACCAACCCGAGCTATCAAGACGAGGCTGTCGCGTGGCGAACATCAAGTCCCAGATCAAGCGCAACCGGCAGAACGAGAAGCGCCGGCTGCGTAACAAGTCGGTCAAGTCGTCGCTGAAGACCGCCATCCGGAAGTTCCACGAGGCTGCCGAGGCGGGCGACACCGAGAAGGCCACCGTGCTCATGCGTGAGGCCACCCGCAAGCTGGACAAGGCTGCCAGCAAGGGTGTCATCCACTCGAACCAGGCGGCCAACCGGAAGTCGGCGATCGCCAAGCGCGTCGCCTCGTTCTCTGCCTGACCAGCGCTACAGATTTCACCGGAAGCCCCGGGGCCACGAGGCCACGAGGCCACGGGGCTTCCGCCTGTCCGCACTCTCCCGCAGCGCGCGGAGATCTTGGGCGATTTCGGCCCCTCTGGGGGCCATTTCGTACCAAGATCTCGGGGTGATCCGGCCCCGGCGGTGTCTTCGGCGGTCGGTCGCTCCGGCGGGACAGCACGGGGCGTCCGGAGGGCGCGGTGCGCGGTGTCGGGCGACGAGGTGCGAAAGCTGCACCCTGCGGGGCAAGGCGCGACGCGAGGCATCCGGGAGAGCGCGGGGCGCGGTGTCGGGAGGCGCGGTGTCGGGAGGCGCGGTGTCGGGAGGCGCGGTGTCGGGAGGCGCGGTGTCGGGAGGCGCGGTGTCGGGAGGCGCAGCGCCGGGCGTCCTCCGGAGGGCGCAACGCGGGGCGTCGGGAGCGCGCAGCGCGGGGCCGCTACTGCTCGTTCGGGTGGTCGAATGTCGCGCGTTGCGGGTGGTGGTAGCGGACGCCCCGGGAGTCTGTGGTCGCGCCGCCCGGCCACGCGCGGGCGCTCGGCGGCACCGCGCCGCGCGGCAGCGACCCGACGCTCGCCGCGCCGCCCGGGAGTGCGCGGGCGCTCGTGGGCACCCGGGCTCGCCCGATCACCGGCTCCATCTGGCGGCGGAAGCGGTCTCGTTCCTGCTCGGGCACCTGCGCGGCGGTGCGGACGACCATCTCGGCCACCACGTCGTTGAGCTTGACCATCGCCGCCACCGCGATCGGCAGCACCAGCACCGCCCACCAGCTCACCAGTTCGGCGAGCGCGAGCAGCACGGCCAGCGCCACCGCGCCCTCGAAGAAGAGGAAGCAGAGCACCCCACCCGGGTTGACGAAGCGCAGTCCCAGCACCCGGGCGTAGAGCGGACGGTACCGCTCCTCGTCCGTGGCCACCGTCGACCACGCTCGGGTCACCGGGCGCCGCCCTGCCGGGCCGCGGCCACCGAGAACACGGCCCGCTCCAGCGCGTACGCCCGGTCGTCGGCGCCACCCTTGACCGCCGCGTTGCACTCGGCTGCCACCCGCATCGCCTCGACCAGGCCCTCCGGCGTCCAGCCCCGGGCGCGTACCTGGGCCTTCTCGATCTTCCAGGCCGGCATGCCGAGCGTCTTGGCCAGCTGGAACGCGCTGCCCCGGCCGGCGGCGGCGACCCGGGCGACGGTCCGTACGCCGTCGGCCAGCGCATCGGCGATCGGCACCGGGTCCACGCCGACGTGCAGCGCCCACCGCAGCGCCTCCAGCGCGCCCGGCACGTCACCGACCATCGTCGCGTCGGCGACGGTGAAGCCTGTCACCTCGGCCCGTCCCCGGTAGTAGCGGGCGACAGTGTCAGCGCCGATCCGCCCGTCGGTGTCGGCGACCAGCTGCGAGCAGGCGGCGGCCAGCTCACGCATGTCGTTCCCGACGGCCGCGACCAGGGCGTCGGCCGCGTCGGGCGTGCACTTGCCGCCGATGCGGCGGATCTCGTCCCGCACGAAGGCGGCCCGCTCGCGGTCACCCTTGAGCTTCACCGCCGGCACCACAGTGGCGCCCGCCGCCCGCAGACCGTCGGCGAACGCCTTGCCCTTGGCCCCGCCCAGGTGCAGCACCACGAGCTGGACGTCCGGGTCGGGATTCTTCGCGTACGCCAGCAGCGCGGTGGACAGGTCCTTGCGGGCGTCCTGGCCGGAGCGGAGCACGAGCACCCGGCGACCGCCGAACAGCGACGGGCTGAGCATCTCGGCGATCTCGCCGACGGTGAGCGTCCCGGCCTGGTATTCCCGCACGTCCACGTCGGGGTCGACCTCGCGGGCCCGGGCGACGGCTTCGGTGACCGCTCGCGTGGCGAGCAGCTCCTCGTCGCCGAGGACGAGCACAATAGGAGGCAGGTCGGCGGGGGTCACGTCGCCCATACTCGCACGCCCTCCAACCCGGCCGGGCCTGCTCATCGGGGACTGTGACGGCGCAGCCCGCACACAGCGCAAATCCAGACATTTGACTTGATTCCCCATCTACCGCAACAAGATCCCCCCGGTTCAGCGTGGCGCTCCCGACTCGGCGCCGCGCCTCACCACCGCGAGACCGCCACCCGCCTGGACCGCCGCGACGTCCCCGTCGGTGTCGGTACGCAGCACCCGCGCACCGCCCCGGGTCAGCCGGTCCAGCAGCCCGGCGTTAGGGTGCCCGTAGTCGTTGTCGACGCCCACGCACACGAGAGCCACCGCCGGGCGTACCGCGGCCAGGAACTCCGGCGCCTGGTACGCCGACCCGTGGTGGGCGACCTTCAGCACGTCGGCCCGGATCGCGGCGGCCGGTGTGGTCTCCAGCATCGCCCGCTGCTCCTCCGTCTCGGCGTCACCGGTGAGCAGGATCCGTACCCCGCCCACGGTGGCGGCCAGAACCAGCGAGTTGTTGTTCGGATCCGACCGGCTGCCCCGCAGCGGGTACGGCGGCCCGACCGCGACCAGGTCCACCGCGCCCGCCCGCCACCGCCAGCCCGCCTGCACCGCAGCGAGCGACGCACCGGCCCGGCGGGCCGCCTCGCGTACCTGGGCAGCGCCGTAGGGTGGCTCGGACCAGGACGGACCCACCACCGCGCCCACCCGCCGGCCCCGGAACACCCCGGCCACGCCGCCGACGTGGTCGACGTGGAAGTGGCTGACCACCAGCAACGGCACCTCGCGTACGCGCAGGCGGCGCAGGCAGGCGTCCACGCCGGACGGCTCCGGGCCGGCGTCCACCACCACGGCCCGGCCGGCGGCGACCGGCAGCACCACCGCGTCCCCCTGCCCCACCGCGCACGCCACCACCACCCAGCCGCGCGGCGGCCAGCCGGAGGCGAGCAGCCGCACCGGTACCGCGCCAAGCACCACCGCCACCACGACGACAGCGATCAGCCGCCGCGCCCGGCGTCGCCGGAAGGCGAGCAGCAGCGCCACGCTCACCGCCGCCAGCAGCAGGGCCCCTGCCACCCCACCCGCCCACGGTAGGTTCCCGGCCGGCAGGTCCGCGCCGTACGCGGCCACCGCCACCAGCCAGCGCGCCGGCCAGCTCGCCAGCCAGGCGAGGAACTCCGCGCCGCCCGGCCACAGCGGCGACAGCACCGCCGCCAGCACGCCGAGTACGGTGGCCGGCGCGACGGCCGGCACCGCGAGCAGGTTCGCCGGTACCGCCACCAGGCTCACCGTCGCGGACAGTCCAGCGATCACCGGGCCGCAGGCCAGTTGCGCGGCGGCAGGCACCGCGAGCGCCTCGGCGAGCCCGGCCGGTACGCCCCGGCGCCGCAACGCGTCCCGCCATCCCGGCGCGAACAGCAGCAGTCCCCCGGTGGCGCAGACCGACAACGCGAAACCCGGGTCGCCCGCGAGGTCGGGGTCGTACAGGACCAGCCCGGTGACAGCGGTGGCGAGCGCAGGCAGCGTCGACCGGGACCGCCCGGCGGCGAGCGCGGCGAGCCCGATCGCGCCCATCGCGGCGGCACGTACCACGCTCGGTGAGGGCCGCACCAGGATGACGAACCCGACGAGCGCGAGGACGCAGAGCACGGCGGCGGTACGCGGGCCGGCGCGCGCCCAGCGGGCCAGCAGCAGCACCGCTCCGACGACGATCGCCACGTTGGAGCCGGACACCGCGTTGAGATGCGTCATCCCGGTGGCCCGGAAGTCCTCCTCCACCTCCGGCAGCAGCCGGCTGGTGTCCCCTACCACCAGACCCGGCAGCAGCCCGCCCGGCGCGTCGGGCAGCGGCTCGCAGGCCCGTTGCAGCCCGGCCCGCAGCACCCCTGCCGCTCGTTGCGGCCACGATGCGTCGCCGCGCAGCGTGGGCGGGTCGGCGGTGGAGAGCACGGCGGCGGTCAGGTCGCCGCCGCGCGGGGCGGCCAGCCTCCCCCGGCTGGTGACCCGCTGCCCGGGGAGCAGTGGACGCCAGGCCGGGTCGGTGGCGAGCACCAGCGCGCGTACGGGGCCGGTGACCCGGACGCCGTCGGGTCCGGTGAGCCGGATCAGATCCACGCGGACCAGCAGCATCGGCGGGCGGCCGGGCGCGCCGCGTACCGGGCGGGGATCGTCGCGCAGCACCAGCTCGGCGGTGACCGGGGCACGGTCGGTGACGAGCGCGCGGATCGGGGCGGCGTCGCGGACCGCGACCCGCGCGCCGGTGGCTGCCGCGCCGCAGAGCACACCGAGCAGTACGGCGACCGCGATCCAGCCGTAGCGGCGGGCAGTCGCGCTCGGCCGCCCCAGCACGCCGCCCAGGTGCAGGCCCGTGAGCAGAGCCAGCGCGGTGGCGACAGCGGCCACCCACACGGTCGACCGGACACTCAGGTGCAGCCCGGCCAACGCGGCGAGCCACGCAGCCACCGCCAGTCCGGCCAGCCGCAGGTCGGGCACGTCGCGGTCCGGCGCCTTACCGTCGGTGGTGCCGGAGGCTGCGGAAGCGCCCGGGCCACGCTCACCACCCGCCGCAGCGCCGGGCAACACCCGCTCCGCGCCGATCGCCGCAGCACCCACTCGATTCGGGACGCTCTCACCGGCGAGGCCGGGGCGATCCGGTGCCCGGCGCGGTCCGCGACGGGCGGTCACACCGTCACCAGTTCCTTGAGCTGCTCGTACCGGGCGTCGCCGATGCCGTCGACCTGCCGCAGGTCGGACACGGACCGGAACCCGCCGTTGCGGTCCCGGTGGTCGAGGATCCGCTGGGCGAGCACCGGGCCGACGCCCGGTAGCGCGTCGAGCTGGGCCAGCGTCGCGGTGTTGAGGTTGACCGGGCCGGCGGGTGCCGCCGAGCCGCCCGGCGCACCGCCGCCCGCCGCCGGGCCGGGTGCGGCCTGCCCGGGTGGGGCGGTGACGCCGACCAGGATCAGCTCCCCGTCCGTGACCTTGCGGGCGGGATTGAGCAGCGCCACGTCGACGCCGGGCAGCGCGCCGCCCGCCGCCTCGATCGCGTCGGCCACCCGCGCGCCGGCCGGGAGGCGGACGAGGCCGGGACGCCGGACCTTGCCGGCGAGCGCGACGACCACCTGACCGGGTGAGCCCGCCGACATCGGCGCTCCGGGCACCGCGCCGGTCGTGGCACTCACCGGCGCCTCGGAGGACGCCGCGACCGGCTGGACGGGCTCGGCGCTGGGACGCGCGCGCCACGCCCAGACGGCAGCCACCACGACCACCACTGCGGCCACCGCCGCGAGCGCGCGTACGCCCCGGCGGCCGGGATCGAACGCCCCGGGGCCGGGCAGCCGCGACGCGAGCCCACGCTCGGTCGCCGGAGCGTCGCCTATGCCGTCGGCGTCCGGATCGGCGGAGGCTGGCTCCGACCCGAACGAATGCTCCCGCCCGCTGTCGTGCTCTGGAAAGCCGGGGCGCAGGCCGGGAACCGGCTCGATCTCGTCCGTAGCAGGCCCGGGCCGAGCTCGGAGATCGGGCCAGGGGACGCCGAGGGCGGGCCCGGCACCGGCACCGGCCCCGAAGACCGGCCCGGCTTCCCCGAGACCGGACACGCGACCGGGCCCGGAGACGCGGCCGAGACCGGACACGCTGCCGGACCCGGACACGGTGCCGGGCCCGGACAGGGACGGCCCCGGCCGCCGCGAGGACCGCTCCGCCCTGCCCGACTCGCCCAAGCGGTCAGCGGGGATCGGCGGAACAGCAGCGGCATCCGTGAACCCGAACAGCCGGGCGAGCCGCCGCCGTACCGTCGTCTCCTCGTCGTCTGGCACGGCTCGGGACGCTACGGCGACGGCTCGCCCCGCATCGGCCGGTGAGTCCTCGCCTGTGGACAGCACGGGCACTGTGGACAGGCACCCGATCAAGCCCCGGCTCTGCTAGGTGTGCCCGGGTGACGGATCGCCGGCGGCGGGCGTGGTCATGTCAACGTGCCTCCGGGTCCAGCCCGAGCACCGCCCGTCCTCCGTCGACCGGCACCGTCGCGCCGTTGACGAACGAGGCGCGGTCGGAGAGCAGGAACGCGACCACCTCGGCCACCTCGTCGGTACGCCCGATCCGGCCGGCCGGGTGCAGCCGGGCCACCTCCGCGTCGACGTGCGCCGCCTCCTCCGGGTCGAGTCCGGCGAGGTAGGCGGCGTGCCGTTCGGTGTGGATGGAGCCGAGCGCGACCGCGTTGGCGCGGATTCCGCGGGGAGCGTAGTCGACGGCGAGCGCCCGGGTCAGCCCCTCCAGCGCGGCCTTCGCGGTGGCGTACGGCAGGGCGCCCGGCACCGCCCGGCGGGCCTGGTGGGAGGAGACGTTGACGATCGCGCCGCCGGTCCCAGCCGCAAGGAACCGGCGTACGGCGGTGGCGGCCCCGGCCACGGCGGGGCGCAGGTTGAGCGCGATCAGGTCGACGACCTCGCCCGCGGGCGCACGGTGCAGGTCGGCGTTGCGGAAGACGGCGGCGTTGTTGACCCAGCCGGCCAGCGGCGCGTACGCCTCGGCGCGGTCGGCGGCCCGGCCGGTGACCGTCTCGTCGCCGGCGTCCCCGGTGACGGCGTGCAGCCGGTCGGCGAGCGGATGCCGGGCCAGCCAGTCCAGCGCGCCGGTGTCCCGCTCGACCACGACCACTGTGCCACCGTCGGCGGCCAGCCGTTCGACGACGGCCCGCCCGACGCCGCGCCCGCCGCCGGTGACGACGTACGACAGCAGGCTCATCCGGCCACCCTAGGGCGTGCGGCGGTGAACCACCACGCAGGCCAGCCCAGGTCCGGCGTGGGCGGCGACGACGGCTCCGGCCTCGGTGACGTACGTGTCGCGCAGGCGGTCGCCCAGCCGCTCGGTCAGCGCCGCCAGCAACTGCTCGGCCCGCTGCGGCGCGGCGAGGTGGTGCACCGCGATGTCCACAGGGGCGTCCCCTGCCGCCTCGACTGCGAGGTCGACCAGGCGTGCCACGCCCCGGCTGGCGGTACGGACCTTGTCCTTGACCACGATCGCGCCGTCCGGCATGTGCATGATCGGCTTGACCGAGAGGGCGGTGCCGAGCAGCGCCTCGGCCGCGTTGATCCGGCCGCCCCGGCGCAGGAACTCCAGGGTGTCGACGTAGAAGTAGATGGTGGTCCGGGCGACCGCGTCGAGCGCCGCGTCGCGTACCCCGGTCAGGTCGGCGCCCCGCGCGGCGGCCGCGGCGGCGGCGAGCGCCGGGAAGCCGAGGCCCATGCCTGTGGATCGGCTGTCCACGACTGTGACGCGGTCGTCGCCGACCTCGGCGGCGGCCAGCCGGGCGGCTTCGACGGTGCCGGACAGTTCGGCGGACAGGTGCACCGACACCACGCCGTCGGCGCCCTCGGCGAGCAGCGCGCGGTAGACCTGCGCGAACTGTTCGGGCGCGGGCCGGGACGTGCTCACCGAGACCCGCCGGCCGCTCAGCGCGCGGGTGGCGTCGGCCGGGGAGGTCTCGACGCCCTCCAGCCCTTCTGCGCCGTTGAGGACGACTGTGAGCGGGACGACTGTGAGCCCGCGTGCGCGGACCAGGTCGGGGGGCAGGTAGGCGGTGGAGTCGGTGACGACCGCGACGGGCATGACCGGCACGCTAGCCGATGGCGCTGTGACGTGCCGGGGCCGGAGGTGTCAGACCGCGTCGGTGAGCGCCGGCTGGGTGATCAGGCCGACGTTGTGTGCGCGCAGGTGCCAGCCCGGGCGGGTGCGCCGCTCCACGCCGTCGTTGTGGCGCAGCTCGGTCCAGTGGCAGTTCGCCAGCGAGCCGAGGCTGCGCAGCACCGTGTGGTCCCAGCCGAGCAGGTGCCCGACGCCCTGCCGGGCGCCGCCGCCGTGGGTGGTCACCACGACGGTGCCGCCGGTGGCGAGGTCGGCCGCGTCCTGGAACCCGGCGCCGAGTCGGGCGCCCAGGTCGCCCAGGGGCTCGATGCCGGCGCCGGGGTCGGGGTCGCCGGCCCGCCAGCGGGCGTACTCGTCGGGGAACCGCTCGGCCACCTCGGTCAGGGTGAGGCCCTGCCACTGGCCGAAGTGCCGTTCGCGCAGCCGGGCGTCGGAGCGGACCGGCAGCCCGGTCAGCGCCGCGAGCGCGGCGGCGGTGTCGGCGGCCCGGCGCAGGTCGCTGGCGACGATCGCGTCCGGGCGCAGCGCGGCCAGCACCGGCGCCGCGGCGCGGGCCTGCTCCCGGCCGAGGTCGTTGAGCGGCACGTCGGTCTGACCCTGGACCCGGCTCGCGGCGTTCCAGTCGGTGTTGCCGTGCCGCCAGATGATCAGGCGGGTCATTCCGCGGTGGCGGTGCCGGCGGCCGAGTCGGCCAGGTCGCGATCGGTGAACGGGATCTGCGGGCAGTCCTTCCAGAGCCGGTCGAGCGCGTAGAACTCGCGCTCCTCGGTGTGCTGGACGTGGACCACGATGTCGACGTAGTCGAGCAGCACCCAGCGGCCACCCCGCTCGCCCTCGCGGCGCACCGGCTTGGCCTTCTCCGGCAGCTCCAGCAGGCGCTCCTCGATGGCGTCGACGATGGCGAGCACCTGACGCTCGTTCGGAGCGGCGGCCAGCAGGAACGCGTCGGTGATCGCGAGCTGGTCGCCCACGTCGATGATGACGATGTCCTGTGCCTTCTTGTCGGCCGCGGCCTGGGCGGCGGCCATCGCCAGCTCGTGCGCGCGTTCGGAAACTGTCACCGTTCTCCTTCGATCAACCGTGCGACCCTCCAAGCCTCTCACACCCGGCGGTGCGGCGACTTGTCAGTTCTGGTCGATTTCAGGCATGAACCGGGATGTAAGGGGGCGAATCATCGCTGGTAGAGGCGCCGTTTCGCGATGTACTGCACCACACCGTCGGGCACCAGGTACCACACCGGCTCCCCGCGGGCGACGCGCGCGCGGCAGTCGGTCGAGGAGATGGCCATCGCGGGCACCTGCACCAGGCTCACCGAGTCGGCGGGGAGGTGCTTGTCGGTGAGTTCGAAGCCGGGCCGGGTCACGCCGATGAAGTGGGCCAGTTCGAGCGCCTCGTCCAGGTCCTTCCAGGAGAGGATGCGCTCCAGGGCGTCCGCGCCGGTGATGAAGAACAGCTGCGCCTTCGGGCCGTACTCGGCGTGCAGGTCGCGCAGCGTGTCGACGGTGTAGGTGGGACCGCCCCGGTCGATGTCGACCCGGCTCACCTGGAAACGCGGGTTGGAGGCGGTGGCGATCACTGTCATGAGGTAGCGGTCCTCGGCCGGGGTGACCGCTTCCTCCGCCTTCTGCCACGGTTGCCCGGTCGGCACGAAGACGACCTCGTCCAGGCCGAACCGGTCGGCCACCTCGCTCGCCGCCACCAGGTGCCCGTGGTGGATCGGGTCGAACGTGCCGCCCATGATGCCGACCCGCCGGATGTCTTCCTCCACCCAGCGATCGTAGGCCGCGCGCCGGACGGGCCCGGGCGGGGTCGGCCACGCCGGGCGGATCAGCCCGCCCGGCGTGCCCCGGTCAGGCCGACGCGGCGGCCACAGCCGTCCGGGCCACGAGCGCCCGGCGCATGTCGTCGTCCAGGTCGGTCACCCATCGCCGCAGGCCGGGCGTGAGGTCGTCGCGGGCCAGCAGCGCCGCGGCCATCTCCCGGGTGGGTTGCGACACGGCGTAGCGGGGGTACGCGGCCACCGTGACCGCGTCGGCCACCCACGCGGTACGCAGACGCGCCGCCCCCGGCATGTCGGTGAAGTAGCGCTCCACGTACCCGGCGGTCAGCTCGGCCTGCTCGGGCTGCCAGAAGCCCTCGGCGGTCGCCTCGACGAGCCGGTTGGACAGCTCGGTGCTGCGGGTGACGATCTCCCAGGCGGCACGTTTCGCGTCGGCGTCGGGCAGCGCGGCCCGGCACGCGGCGGCCTGCTCGGCGCCGGTGGCGCTGCGGTCGCCGTCCGCCTCGGCGTCGATCTCCGGCGCACCGGCGGCGCCGAGCACCACGAGCCGGCGCAGCACCGCCCAGCGCAGGTCGGCGTCGACCGCGAGCCCCGGCGGCACGTCCTTGCCGGCGAGCCAGCCGGTCAGCATGGCCGTGTCGGTGGTGGCGCCGATCAGACCCCGCACCGCCGCCAGTTGCAGGGAGCCGCCAGCGGGCGCCGAGTCGAGCAGCGCCCCGCAGGCGGTCGCCACCCGCAGCAGCGCCGCGTCCCGGGCGAGCGGGCCGAGGTAGCGGTCGATCAGCCGGCGGCTGAGCAGCAGCACGTCCTCGACGATCGTCACCTCGGTCTCGGCGGGCAGCGCCGCCGCGATCAGCCCGGCGAGCGCGCCGGCCGGCCGTTCCCCGTCGGTGACCGCGTCCAGCGTCTCGGCCCAGAGCAGCGCCCGGGCCAGCGGGTCGTCGAGCCCCGGCAGCAGCAGCGGCACCGCGTCCGCCGAGGCCGGGTCGAGGCGGATCTTGGCGAACGTCAGGTCACCGGCGTTCGGCAGCACGAGCCCGGTGGCGGGCCGCCCGACCAGCTCCGGCAGCGGCGTGCGACCGCCGTCGGCGTCGGGGTCGAGGTCGACCTCGAACCGGTACGCCGGGCCGTCGGCGGTGTGGTGGGCCACCCCGATGCGGTGCGGCCGCTGCACCGGGTGGCTCGCCGGGGCGGTCTGCACGATCGCCACCTCGGTCCACCGCCCGTCGGCGTCCACAGCGGTGTCGACCCGCAGCGTGTTCACCTGCGCGCGGCGCAGCCAGCGTTCCGCCCAGCCGTCCAGGTCACGGCCGCTCGCCGTACCCAGGGCGGCCAGCAGGTCGGCGAGCGTGGCGTTGCCGAACCGGTGCGCCGCGAAGTGTGCGTTCAGCCCGGCCAGGAACGCCTCGTCACCGAGCCAGGCGACGAGCTGGCGCAGCACGCTGGCGCCCTTGGCGTACGAGATGCCGTCGAAGTTGAGCAGCGCCTGGGCGGCGTCGGCCACCTCCTCCGGTGCCACCGGGTGGGTGGAGGGACGCTGGTCGGCGGTGTAGCCCCACGCCTTGCGGCGGCTCGCGAACGTGGTCCACGCCCGGTCGAACCGGGTCGCCTCGGCGGTCACCCGGGTGCCCAGGTATTCGGCGAAGGACTCGTTGAGCCAGAGGTCGTCCCACCAGCTCATGGTGACCAGGTCGCCGAACCACATGTGCGCCATCTCGTGGGCGATGGTGGTGGCGCGCAGCTCCCGCTGGGTGTCCGTGACGGCGGAGCGGAAGACGTAGTCGTCGCGGATCGTGACCAGGCCCGGGTTCTCCATCGCGCCGGCGTTGAACTCGGGCACGAACGCCTGGTCGTACTTGCCGAACGGGTAGCGCTCGGCGAACAGCTCGTGGAAGCGGTCGAAGCACTGCCGGGTGACGGTGAAGATCTCCTCGGCGTCGGCGTCCAGGTGGGCCGCGAGCGAACGCCGGCAGTAGAGGCCGAGCGGGATGCCGTCGTGCTCCGCGCGCAGCACGTGCCAGGGCCCGGCGATCAGCGAGACGAAGTAGGTGGCCAGCGGCTCGGTGGTGGCGAACTCCCAGCGCCCGGGCGCGGGGCGGTCGGCGAGCGGCCCGTTGGCGGCGACAGTCCACTCCGGCGGCGCGGTGACCGTCAGCGTCACCGGCGCCTTCAGGTCGGGCTGGTCGAACGCGGCGAAGATGCGCGGCCCGTCGTCCAGGAAGGACATCGCGTAGAGGTAGGTCTCGCCGTCGGCCGGGTCGACGAAACGGTGCAGCCCTTCGCCGGTGTTGGAGTAGGCCATCTCGGCCTCGACGGTGAGCGTGTTCGTCGCGGCCAGGCCGGTCAGCGGCAGCCGGTCGCCGGCCAGCAGGGCCGGGTCGATGGCGCGGCCGTTGAGGCGGGCGGCGAGGAGTCGGCGCGGCTTGACGTCGACGAAGGTCTCGGCTCCGGGGGTGGCCCGGAACCGGATGGTGACGGCGGAGCGGAACCGCTCGGCGTCGCCGGTCAGATCGAGGTCCACATCGTAGGACTCGACGGTGATCGACGCGCGGCGCGCGGTCGCCTCTGCACGGGTGAGGCTCGGCATCCGCTTATCCTGCCCGATGAGGTCCGCTCGGGCCGTCTCGTTACGCATGGCGATGGAGGAACAGCGATGGGTCAGCACCCCAAGGGCGATTTCGACCTCTCCCGGGCGGTTTGGCAGCGGGCTGAGGGCGACACCTCCGAGGGAGCGGTCGAAGTGGCCTTCGTCGACGACCTGATCGGTATGCGCAACTCCGCCGAGCCGGACGGGCCGGTGCTGGTCTTCACGCAGGCCGAGTGGGACGCGTTCGTCGCGGGCGCCCAGGACGGCGAGTTCGACCTGGACTGAGCGCGCCTCAGTCACCGTCGCCCCAGCCGAGGCCGCCCGGACCGGGCGCGTGGTGGAAGCCGGGGTGACCGGCCACGTCGGCGCAGCGCTCGCCGTCGGGCCCGGCGGCGTCGCAGAACAGCCGCTCGGCGCGGTGCCAGGCGTCCGCCGGGGACAGCGCCGCCGCGCCGAGCGCCAGCTCCGGGCGGAGCAGGCCGAGTGCTTCGGCGTACGCCACGGCGTGCTCCCGCGCGACGGCGGGATCGGTGGCGGCGAAGCCCAGGTGCACGGTGAAGTAACGCGGCGGGCGGCCGGCGGCGCGCCGGGGCGTGCCGATCAGCGGCCCGTCGCGGCCGTCGCCGCGCAGCCGGGCCGGTGCCTCGCGGTGCCGTCGTGCCGCCCTGTCGTCACGCATCGGTGCCCTCCCCCGTGGTCGGTGACGCCCGCCGTACGTCGCGGCGGCGGGCGGCGGGCCGGTCGCCGCCGGTCCGCGAACCCGAGCCAACCAGCTTTTCCGTGCCCGGGGAGGGGCCAGCACCGGCTCGCGTGGCCGGCCCCTCCCCCACGGGGCCGGAGCTGCTGGAATGGAGGGTTCGGCCGCGCCGACCCGGGTAGGTAGGCAGCGCCGCCGAACCGCGTCAGGAGCAGCCGAGATGAGTACCATGCCGAGCGACCGGAGCCCGGACAGCACGCTGGCGTTCCTCCGGGAGGGCTACCGCTTCGTCGGCGACCGCTGCGACCGCCTCGGCACCGACGTCTTCCAGACCCGGCTGCTGCTGGAGCCGACGATCTGCCTGCGCGGCCGGGAGGCCGCCGAGCTGTTCTACGACGAGGAGCGGTTCGTCCGGCGCGGCGCCATGCCGATGCGCGGGCAGCGCACGCTCACCGGCGTCGGCGGCGTGCAGGGCCTCGACGGGCAGGCCCACCTGGTCCGCAAGGCGATGTTCATGTCGATCATGACGCCGGCCGCGATCCGCCGCCTCGGGGAGATCTTCGACGAGCAGTGGCGGGCCCGGATCCCGGTCTGGGCACAGGACGGCCCGGTGGCGCTCTACGACGAGGTGGGAAAGATCCTGACCCGTACGGTCTGGGCCTGGGCCGGGGTACTGCTGGCCGAGGCCGACGTGCCGCGCCGTACCGCCGAGATGCACGCGATGATCGAGGCGCCGGCCGCGCTGGGCCCCCGGCACTGGCGCGGACGGCTCGGCCGCCGGCACGCGCAACGCTGGGCCGGCGACCTGATCGAGCGGGTACGCGCGGGCGCGGTGCCCGCACCGGAGGGCAGCGCGCTGGCGGTCGTGGCCGGGCACCGGGACGAACGAGGGCTGCCGCTGCCCCGCCGGATCGCCGCCGTGGAACTGCTGAACGTGCTGCGCCCCACCGTCGCGGTCGACCGGTACGTGGTCTTCGCCGCGCTGGCGCTGCACGACCACCCGCACTGGCGGGACCGGCTACCAGGCGACGACGCCGCGACCGAGCAGTTCGTGCAGGAGGTACGCCGCTACTACCCGTTCTTCCCGGTCGCCGCGGCCCGGGTCCGCCGCTCGTTCCAGTGGCGGGGGTACGCGTTCCCGCAGGGCCGGCGGGTGCTGCTCGACCTGTACGGCACCAACCACCACCCCGGCGTGTGGCCCGAGCCGGAACGGTTCCGCCCGGAGCGTTTCGCCGGCTGGCGCGACGACCCGTTCGGCCTGGTCCCGCAGGGCGGCGGCGACCACTACACCGGCCATCGCTGCGCCGGTGAGTGGATCACGATCGAGCTGATGAAGCGGGCGGTGACGAACCTGACCGGCGCGATGAGCTACCGCGTACCGCCGCAGGACCTGGCGCTCGACCTCGGCTCCATGCCGGCGTTGCCGCCCGCCGGGCTGGTGCTCGACGGGGTGCGCCCGGCCGACGGCGCACGCCCGGCCGGTGGGGTACGCCCGCCGCGCTGAACCGGGCCAAGCCGGGGTCGATCTCGCCGGCCGCGATACCCGACACAGCCCGGCCGAAACGGTTTCAGCAGCCGCATTCCGGGCAAGTCGCGTCACCCGGCACGAGGGGAGACGACATGACCCGACCGACCGCCGCGCAGCCACGCGACGAGGGCGCCGCGTCCGCGCCGGTCCGGCTGCCGATGGCGTACGTCCTGCCGCTGCGCGCCCACGACGACGGCGGCCTGGACGAGCTGACCGGGTACCTGCGCGAGCTGAGCCGGTGGGTCGACGTGGTGGTGGTCGACGGATCGGCGCCGGAGCTGTTCGCCCGGCACGCCGAAGCCTGGCGCGGGCTGGTCCGGCACGTGCCGCCGGACCCGGCGCTGCGCGGGCGCAACGGCAAGGTGCTCGGCGTGCTCACCGGCGTCGCGCTGGCCCGGCACGAGCACGTGGTGATCGCCGACGACGACGTCCGGTACGACCGGGCGGCCCTGTGCGCGGTGCACCAGCTGCTGGACGGGGTGGACCTGGTCCGGCCGCAGAACCACTTCGACCCGCTGCCCTGGCACGCCTGGTGGGACACCGGCCGGACGCTGCTGGCCCGCGTGTTCGGCGGGGACTGGCCGGGCACGCTCGGGGTGCGGCGGAGCACGTTCCTGGCGATGGGCGGCTACGACCCCGACGTGCTCTTCGAGAACCTGGAGCTGGTCCGCACCGTGCGCGCGTACGGCGGCAGCACCGCCACCCCGGCGTGGCTGTACGTGCGGCGGCTACCGCCCGCCGCCGCGCACTTCCTCGGGCAGCGCGTCCGCCAGGCGTACGACGAGACGGCCCGGCCGGTGTGGCTGCTCGCCGCGCTGGCGGTGCTGCCGGCGACGGCTGTCGCGCTCGCCACCCGCCGGCCCGGGCTGCTGCTGCGCGCCGGACTGGCGACCGTGGCAGTGGCGGAGCTGGGCCGGCGACGGGCCGGCGGCGCCCGGGTCTTCCCGGCGCACACCAGCCTGGCGGCTCCCGCCTGGGTGCTGGAACGCGGCCTGTGCGCCTGGCTGGCGGTGGGCCGGCGGCTGCGCGGCGGGGTGCCCTACGCGGGCGCCCGGCTGCGGACGGCGGCCCACCCCACAGGTGTCCTGCGCCGGCGGATGACGCGGCGCCGCCCCGACGATCTGGTGCTCTGGGTGGAGACCGGGGCGCTGCCCCCACCGTTGCGCGCCGAGGTGTAAGGAAGGGCCCCTTCTTATCGCCTGGGCGATAAGAAGGGGCCCTTCCCAACCGAGAACGCGGACCTTCAGGACCGCACCTGCTCGGCGCTGTGCCGGACGTCGTGGGCGGCGGCGCGGCCGTCGTCCTTGACGGTGTGCGCGGCGTCCTGCGCGGTGGCCTTCACCGACTCGGCGGCGTGCTGCGCCGGCTCGCGCAGCTCCTCCTTCAGCTCACCGGCGACCTCGCCCAGCTTCTCCTTCACCACCCCGCCGTGCTCGGCGGCCTTCTCCTTGACCTGCGCGGCGACCTGCTGCTCACGGCGGGTGGCCGGGATCAGCGAGGAGACCAGCATGCCGACGCCGAAGGCGATCACGCCGGCGGCGATCGGGTTGCCCTCGGACTTGCGCCGCACCACCTGCGGCGCCCGGTGGGCGGCGTCGCTCACCGTGGCGGCGGCGGACTGCGCCTTGTCGCCCACGGAGGAGGCCATCGAGGAGGCGTGGTCGCCCACCGAGTGGGCGGCGTGGCCGGTGCTGTGGCCGAGGTCCGAAGCGGTTCCCATCACCTTGTCCTTCACGTTCGTCAGCGCGCTGCGCACACGCTGCTTGCGGTCGTCGACGATGCGGCTCGGGCTGACCTTGTACGCCAGGGCGTCCACGTCCGAGCTGAGGTTGTTGCGGGTGGCTTCGATCTCGCGGCGGATCTGCTCGGGATCGGTGCTCATCGGATGACTCCCTCCGGGTGCGGCTTGAGCGCGTCGGGGATGCGCTGCACGCTGTCGTTGGTCTGCTTCAGGCCGCGGATCCGCTCGGCGTTCTTCTTGCCCATCGAGTACAGGACCGCCGCGACAGCGGCCCAGATGACGGCCACGATCAGCGCGGCCAGCCCGGAGTCCATGACGTTGTCGAGGAACTGCCAGATCGCGATCGAGACGAAGAGCGCCACCATGTAGCCGCCGAAGCCGGCGCCGCCGAACAGTCCGGCGGCCTTGCCCGCCTTCTTGCCCTCCTGGCGGATCTCCGCCTTGGCCAGCTCGACCTCCTGGCGCATCAGCGTGGACAGGTCGGTGGTGACCTGGCGCATCAGGTCGCCGAGCGAGCTGCCGCGCACCTCGTCGGCGTGGGGCGGGGCACCCGCCGCCTGATAGCCGGGGTCCTGCGTGGGTACGGTCATGCCGTCGCCTCCCTTCTGCCGGTGCGGCCGGTCACGGGCGGGGAGCGCCGGTCGACGGGACACCCGGCAGCGGGTCGGTGCGCTCCGGCGGCGGCAGCGGCTGACCGGTGCCACCCGCCGGGTCGGCCCAGGTGTTCGGGGCGCCGCCGGCCGGGTAGGTCGCGCCCGGCGCGGAGTAGCCCGGGTCCGGCTCGGCGTAGCTGCCCGGCGTCGGGTCGAGGTAGCCGCCCGGCGGGACCTGGTCCGGCACCTCACGGGCGGTCGGGATGACGGCGGTGCGGTCCGGGTCGTACGCCGGCCGCGCCGTGCTGTCGTCGCCGATCGCGGCGATGTTGCGGGTGAGCCGCCCGGCGACCACGCCGAGCAGCGCCGCCCCGACGAGGAACGTGCCGGGGTTGCGGCGGGCGTAGGTCTTCACCTCGTTGAGCAGGTCGCCCGGCTCGCGCTGCTCCAGCCAGCCGGCCACGCCGTGCACGCGCTCGGCCGCCTGGTGGGCCAGCTCGGTGACCGGCCCGGAGCCGCCACCCTGCTGCGCCATGGTGCGCATCTCGTCGGCGAGCGACCGCAGTCCGCTGGCGGCGCGCTGCTGCTGCTGACCGGCCTGCGCGGTGACCTGGCTGCGGGTCTCGCCGTAGAGGTCGCGGGCCTGCCGCTTGGCCTCGCCCACCACCTCCCGGCCCTGCTCCTTGGCGGTCTGCGCGACGGCGCCGCCCGCGTTCGCGGCGTCGGAGCCGACCTGGCGGGCCTGGTCACGCACACCGCCACCACCGTTCGTCGACTGGTACGTGGCCGAACTGGGGGAAAGATCCTGAGTCATGGTGTCCCTTCCGCTCGTACTTCCCAGCGGGTGTCTTCGGGGGGTACGCGGATTTGTTTCCGCGTGACAAGTGCCCTACCCCAGGTCGGCGGCTCCATGCCTGATTCGTGAATTCTCTGCGGGACCGGCCCGCCCCGGTCAGACAATGGGGTGCCCGCCCGCCCGGGCGGCGGCGAGTTCCACGGGGGTGACAGGGATGGCACGTGACCTGCGCGAACACGCGCCCGCCCGGCCTGCGGTGCAGAAGGTAGCCCTCGCGGCGGCGGCTCTCTTCGCGCTGATCGGCGTGCTCGGCTTCGTGCCCGGCATCACCACGCACTACGGCGAGATGACGTTCGCCGGGCACCACTCCGAGGCGAAGCTTCTCGGGGTGTTCCAGGTCTCGGTGCTGCACAACCTGGTGCACCTGCTGTTCGGGCTGGTCGGTCTGGTGATGGCCCGGCGGCTGGCCGGGGCACGGGTGTTCCTGGCCGTCGGCGGCGCGCTCTACCTGGTGCTGTGGCTGTACGGCTTCGCCATCGACCGGGACACGTCGGTCAACTTCGTACCGGTGAACGACGCCGACAACTGGCTGCACCTGGCCCTCGGTTTCGGCATGCTCGCCGCCGGCCTGCTGCTGAACAACAACCTCGGCACCGGCACCCGGGTGGAGGCCCCCTTCGACCGCCCCTGACCAGGCGCGACACGCCGGTGCGGCGTTTGCCCCGGCCCGACGCCGGGCAGGAGGGCAACCGCGAGCGGGTCGAGGAGGTCCGGCGATGCCACGGTGGTTGCGCGACAACATGCTCTCGGTCGCCATGCTCGGCGCGTTCCTGGTCTTCCTGCTGCTCCAGAGCGTGTTCGGCTGGCAGGTGCACAACGAGGAGCTGAGCCGGTACGGCGCCGAGCCGCTGAGCTGGTGGGCCTATCTCGGCACCGGGCACTTCGCCGAGGCGGTGTTCGAGAACTGGGAGTCGGAGTTCCTCCAGATGGGCGGCTACGTGCTGCTCACCGCGTACCTGGTGCAGAAGGGCTCGGCCGAGTCGAAGCCGGAGGACCAGACGGACCGCCCGGAGGACGACCGCGACCACGCCCGCCCCGATTCACCGTGGCCGGTACGCGCCGGCGGGCTGCCGCTCGTGGTCTACCGCAACAGCCTCGCCGTCGCGCTTCTGATGATCTTCGGGGGCGCGTTCCTGGGGCACCTGTTCGGCGGCGTGGCCGCCTACAACCAGGAGCAGGCGCTGGAGAGCGGCGCCGCCCCGATCAGCGCGTGGCAGTTCCTCGGCACCAGCGACTTCTGGTTCCAGTCGATGCAGAACTGGCAGAGCGAGTTCCTCGCCGTGGGCGTGCTGATCCTGCTCAGCATCGTGCTGCGCCAGCACGCCAGCCCCGAGTCGAAGCCGGTCACCGCGCCGCACGCGCAGACGAGCGCCTGAGCGTCAGGCCGCCACCGGCAGCCGCTTGGCGAAGCAGACGCTGTACGGGTTGTCCACGTACTCGCCGTAGACCGGGATCGGCTCGTAACCGCTGGACCGGTAGAGCCCGATCGCGGCCGGCAGGTAGGTGCCCGTCTCCAGGCACACAGTGCGGTGCCCCTGCTGGAACGCCAGCTCCTCCAGCGCCACGAGCAACTGCCGGGCGATGCCCCGCCCCCGGTACGCCGGCCGTACGTACATCCGCTTCAGCTCGCCGGTGTCGGCGTCGAGCGCCTGGAGGCCGCCGCAGCCGACCGCCCGGCCGCCCACCACGGCGGCCAGGTAGTGGATGTCGGTGTGCACGACTGTGACCTGCCCGTCCAGCCCGCCGTCCGCGTCGCGCAGCTCACGCTGCTGGGCGACGACGAGCGCGGCGATCTCCGGATCGGTGGAGGGACGGGACTCGATCAACATGCCCGTACGCTAGATCGGCCGGATTTCGCGCAGGTTTCCCGCCACCGACCCGCAAACGGCTACTCGGCGTCCGCTTCCGCCGCGGGCGCGGCCTCGACCTCGTCCTCCGGCCGGACCCGGCGGGCCTTGCGGGCCGCCAGCCGGTCGGACGCCGACGGACGGTTCGACTTCTCCTCCAGCCGTACGTCGGTGCCCCGGTTACCGGGCACGAAGTCGACACCGGCGTAGAGCGTCGGCTGCCAGTCGAACTCCCGGTCGCCGATGCGCACCAGGTCACCGGCCTGCGCGCCGGCCTTCGCGAGCTTCTCCTCGACGCCGAGGCGGGCCAGCCGGTCGGCCAGGTAACCCACTGCCTCGTCGTTGTCGAAGTTGGTCTGCTTCACCCAGCGCTCCGGCCGGCTGCCGCGCACCGTGTACGAGCCGTCCGGCTCGGCCTCGATGGTGAAGCCGGCGTCGTCGACCGCCTTCGGGCGGATCACGATCCGGGTCGGCTCGGCCGGTGGGGCGGCCCGGCGGCCCTGGTCGACCAGCTCCGCCATCGCGTACGTCAGCTCCCGCAGGCCCTCCCGGGTGGCGGCCGAGACGTCGAACACGCGCAGGCCGCGCGCCTCCAGGTCGGGGCGGACGATGTCGGCGAGGTCCTTGCCGTCCGGCACGTCGACCTTGTTGAGCGCGACCAGCCGGGGCCGGTCGGCCAGGCCGCCGTACTGGGACAGCTCCGACTCGATGGCGTCGATGTCGGCGAGCGGGTCGCGGCCGGGCTCCAGCGTCGCGGTGTCGATCACGTGCACCAGCACGGCGCAGCGCTCGACGTGGCGGAGGAACTCCAGGCCCAGGCCCTTGCCGCTGGCCGCGCCCGGGATCAGGCCCGGCACGTCGGCGACGGTGAAGGTGTGGTTGTCCACCCGCACCACGCCCAGGTTGGGCACCAGCGTGGTGAAGGGGTAGTCGGCGATCTTCGGCTTGGCCGCGGAGATCACCGAGATCAGCGACGACTTGCCCGCCGACGGGAAGCCGACCAGGCCCACGTCGGCGACGCTCTTGAGCTCCAGCACGACGTCCAGCCGGTCGCCGGGCTCACCCAGCTCGGCGAAGCCCGGCGCCTTGCGGCGGGCGTTCGCCAGCGAGGCGTTGCCGCGCCCGCCCCGGCCGCCCCGGGCCGCCTCGAACGTGGTGCCGACGCCGACCAGGTCGGCCAGCACCTCGCCGTCGAGGCTCTGCACGACGGTGCCGTTCGGCACCTTGATGACCAGGTCACGGCCGTTGGCGCCGTCCCGGTTCGAGCCGGCGCCGCCCTTGCCGTTCTCGGCCTTCAGGTGCGGCCGGAAGTGGAAGTCGAGCAGCGTGGTGACCTGCGGGTCGACCACCAGCGACACGCTGCCGCCGTGGCCGCCGTTGCCGCCGTCCGGCCCGCCGAACGGCTTGAACTTCTCCCGGTGGATCGAGACACAGCCGTGCCCGCCGTCGCCGGCCTGCATGTGCAGGACGACCCGGTCAACGAACGTCGTCACGACGCCAATCCTTCCAGCGGGGTCCGCCCCGCACGGGGAAAAGCGAAGCGGGCCGGGACTCGAGGTCCGCGGCCCGCAACGCTTACAGAACTACTGCTGAGGCACGATGCTGACGGTCTTGCGACCGCGCTTGGTGCCGAACTGCACCGAGCCGGCGGCCAGCGCGAACAGCGTGTCGTCGCCGCCACGGCCGACCAGGTCACCGGGGTGGAACTTGGTGCCACGCTGACGGATGAGGATCTCACCCGCGCTGACGACCTGACCACCGAAGCGCTTCACGCCGAGCCGCTGGGCCGCGGAGTCACGGCCGTTACGCGAGCTGGACGCACCCTTTTTGTGAGCCATTGGAGGACGACCTACTTCCCGCTGGAGATGCCGGTCACCTTGACCTGGGTCAGCGGCTGGCGGTGACCCTGGCGCTTGTGGTAGCCGGTCTTGTTCTTGAACTTGTGGATCCGGATCTTCGGGCCCTTGGTGTGCGCGGCGATCTCGCCGGACACCGCGACCTTGGCGAGCTTCGCCGCTTCGGTCACCAGGTCGTCACCGTCGACGAGGAGCACCGCGGTGAGCTTCACCGCGTCGCCGGGGGCACCGGCGAGCTTCTCGACCTCGATCACGTCGCCCTCGGCGACCTTGTACTGCTTGCCGCCGGTCTTGACGATCGCGTACATCGGAGGCGGACTCCCTGTCGTTGAGGCTGCTGGCGTCTATTGCACCGTTGCCGGCTGTCACACCGTCGACGGTCGTTCCCACGGCGTCTCGCCGGGAGCCGTGACACCGGCGGCGCGGGCACGCGGGAACTCGGCACACCAAAGTGCGCCGCAGGCAAGCGTACGCCATACCCGGCCCGCCCCCCAAACCGGGCTGCCGGTCGGTGCCTCTCCGCCCTGCTCGACGGACACGACAGGGCCCCCGCCCCGCCTCTTCCCGGCGGATCGGGGGCCCTGTTCGCGCAGGTCAGCGCGCTAAAGCCTCACGGCCGCGTACGCCGCCGGGCACCACCACGGCGCGCCCGCCGGCGCGGGGCGCCGCTGTCGTCGTCGTTGTCTCCGTCACCGATCGCGTCCGGGTCGTCGGCGGCGGCCAGCCGGGCCGAGTCGCCCTCCTGGCTGTCCGCGATCGCCGGGGCGGCGGGCGTGTCCGTCTCGAACCGGGACAGGTCGTAGCCCTGGGTGTCGTAGTAGTCGTCGTCGGTCTCGACCACCTCGGCGACGGTCCGCTCCGGGGCGGCCGTCGCCTCGGTGACTGCCTGCGGCTGCGCGGAGGGCTGCTCCGGCGCGGCCTCCACCGCGGGCTTCTCCGCGGCGGCCTTGCGGCCCCGGCGGCGGCCCTTCTCCTCGGCCGGCGCGGCGACCGCCGAGGCGACCGCCTTGACCTTCTCCCCCGCCCCGCCGCGCGGCTTCTCCGGCACCGGCTCGGTGTGGATGATCACGCCCCGGCCCTTGCAGCACTCGCAGGTCTCGCTGAACGCCTCCAGCAGGCCCGCGCCGATGCGCTTACGGGTCATCTGCACCAGGCCGAGCGAGGTGATCTCGGTGACCTGGTGCTTCGTACGGTCCCGGCCGAGGCACTCGGTGAGCCGGCGCAGCACCAGCTCCCGGTTCGACTCCAGCACCATGTCGATGAAGTCGATCACCACGATGCCGCCGAGGTCGCGCAGCCGCAGCTGACGCACGATCTCCTCGGCCGCCTCCAGGTTGTTGCGGGTGACCGTCTCCTCCAGGTTGCCACCGGAGCCGGTGTACTTGCCGGTGTTGACGTCGACGACAGTCATCGCCTCGGTGCGGTCGATCACCAGCGAGCCGCCCGAGGGGAGGAAGACCTTGCGGTCCAGCCCCTTGAGGATCTGCTCGTCGATCCGGTACTCGGCGAACACGTCCGCCACCCCGGCGTGCCGGCGCAGCCGCGCCACCAGGTCCGGCGACACGTGCGACAGGTACGACTCGACCAGGTCGTACGCGGGCTCGCCCTCGATGACCAGCTCGCGGAAGTCCTCGTTGAAGAGGTCCCGGACCACGCGGATGACCAGGTCCGGCTCCTCGTAGAGCAGCACCGGAGCGCCGCCCTCGGTCGCCTTGGCCTGGATGTCCTCCCACTGCGCCTGGAGCCGCTTGACGTCGCGCGCCAGCTCGTCCTCGCTGGCACCCTCGGCCGCGGTCCGGACGATCACCCCGGCGCCGTCCGGCACCAGCTTCTTCAGCACGTCCCGCAGCCGCTTGCGCTCGGTGTCGGGCAGCTTGCGGCTGATCCCGGAGGCGTTGCCGTTGGGCACGTAGACCAGGTGCCGGCCGGAGAGCGCGATGTGGCTGGTCAGCCGCGCGCCCTTGTGCCCGATCGGGTCCTTGGTCACCTGCACCAGCACCGAGTCGCCGGAGCGCAGCGCCTGCTCGATCGAGCGGGCCCGGCCCTCCAGGCCGGTGGCGTCCCAGTTGACCTCACCGGCGTACAGGACCGCGTTGCGCCCGCGCCCGATGTCGACGAAGGCCGCCTCCATGCTCGGCAGGACGTTCTGGACCTTGCCCAGGTAGACGTTTCCGGCCATCGTGCCGGACGAGTTCCGCGTGACGTAGTGCTCCACGAGCACGCCGTCCTCGAGCACCGCGATCTGGGTGCGGTCGCCGCGCTGGCGGACCACCATCACCCGGTCCACCGCCTCGCGGCGGGCCAGGAACTCCGACTCGCTCAGGATCGGCGGCCGCGTACGCCGCTGCTCGCGGCCGTCCCGCCGGCGTTGCCGCTTGGCCTCCAGCCGGGTCGAGCCGGAGACACCCTGCACCTCGTCGACCGGCTTGCGCGGCTCACGGATCTTGACGACGGTCGGCACGCCGTCCTCGGCGGCGGTGTCCGCCTCGCCGGCGCCCCGGCGGCGACGACGGCGACGGCGACGGGTCATCCCCTCGCCCTCGGCCTCCTCGTCCTCCGCCGGCTCCTCGGCCTCACCCTCGGCCTCGGCCGCGGCGGGCTCCTCGACGTCCTCGTCGTCGACCTCGTCCGCGCCGCCCTTGCCCCGGCCACGACCCCGGCGGCCCCGGCGGCGGCGACGCCGGCCCGCGGCCGTCTCGTCGTCCTCGTCCCCCTCGGCGGTCTCCTCGGCCTCGGCGGCGAGCTCCTCCTCGGCGACCTCCGGCTCGACCTCGGCCTCGACCGGCTCGACCTCACGGCGGCCGCGACGGCGGCGCCGGCCGGTCTCGACCGCTTCCTCGATCGGCTCCTCGGCGGCCGGGTACGTCACCTGGACGGCCGGCGCCTCGTCGGGCTGCGGCGCCATGAACAGGACGGTTGGCGCGGAGAGCGCGGCACGACGCCGGCGGCTGGTGGCCGGCGGCGTCTCGGCCGGCTCCTCGGCCGCGCGCGGCACGGCGGCACCCGTCGACACGACGCCCGTCGCATCGGCCGGGCCGCCGCTGCGGGCCAGGTTCACCTCTTCGGTACGCGCAGCCGCGGCGCTCGCGTCTGCCATGGCCTCGGCCTCGGCGTCCTCGGCGTCCTCGACGTCCTCGCCGGTGGTCTCACCGATGCCGCCGGTGCTCGCCTTGCCTGCGCCGGCGGCCTTGGTCCTGCTGGTGGTGGCCCTGCGCCGGCCGGTGGGGGCCTGCGGTGCAGTCTCGGCGGCGGTACCCGCGGTGACGGCCTCGCCCGGTGCGGCGGTCTCGCCGCCGTCGATGTCGGCGCGTCCCTCGGCGATCAGGTCGCCACCGGGCGCGGAGACCGGTCCGTCGATCACGCCGTCCGCGGGCGCCTGCCCCGCGGCGGTGGTCTCGTCCGGCGCGACGGTCTCGGCAGCCGGCGTGGCCTTGCGACGGCGGGTCCGGGTCACCTTGACCGGCGGCACGACCTCCTCCGAGGCGGCCTCCACACCGGCCGCGGCCACCGGCTCCTCGACCGCCTTCGCCGGCGTCGCCTTACGACGCCGCCGGGTGGTCTTCGGCGCGGTGTCCAACTCACCGGCCACCGGCGCGAGCACCTCGGCCTGCGGCGACTCGCCGCTGCCGGTCACCGTTGTGGACGCCTCGACCGGCGCGTCGGTCTGCTCCGGCTGGTTCAGCGGAGCGGCCTTGCGGCGGCTGGCCCGCTTACGGGCGGGCGGCTTGGTCTCCGCGACGCCCTCCACGGTGCCTTCCGTGGTGGCTCCCCCGGCGCCGGCAGAGGTCGCGCTCGCGGCGCTGCCGGAGGCGGTGGTGGCGCTGTCGGCGGTCGTCCCGGCCGGCTCTGCGCCGGTCCGTTCGCCGCCCTCGGGCTCGTTCTCGAGCATGGACGTTCTCCAGTTCTGGCCGCCCCGGGCGCGGGTGAGCGCTGCCACGCAGGGTTGCCGCAAAGGTGTTTCCGCCGGGCGCGCAAACGCGCGACCGCCGAAGTCTGCCTGCCAGAGCGTTGACCGACGGTCAGCGCTCTCCGATGGTTGCCCCGTCGCGATCCGCTTCCAACGGATCGACGATCTCGCCCTGCGCGGTCAGCGTGCCCTGCGCCAGCCGGATCACCTTCGGGGTGACCGGCGGCTCCAGGGCGGCCACCGCACGGAGGCCGGACAGGACGTCATCGGGCCGAACGGACGGGGTGACCTGCCGCACGACCAGTTCGAGTATCGCACACGGTACGGCCGCCGCCCCGGAAGGCGTCTCAGCCGGAGCCATGGCATCGATCGACACCACTGCCGCACGGGCGTCGAAGGTACGCCGCCCCTGCTTGGTCATCCGCTCGACCTGGATCTCCTCGGCAGCCGTGAAGGCCGCCACGGCCTCCGCGAGCACCTTCGGGTCGACCTCGGGCAGCTCGATCCGCCAGTACGACGCCTCGATCCGGTCCGCCAGGCTGCCGCCGACGGCCTCCACCGCGTCGATCACGTCGAGCCCGGGCGAGAGAGCGGCGTCGAGCGCCTCACGCAGCCGTGCCGGGTCGACCGGCTCACGGAGCCCGATCTCCAGGTACTCGGCCTCGCTCGCCACGCCCGTCGGGGCGGCCGAGGCGTACGAGATCTTCGGGTGCGGGGTGAACCCCTGAGAGAAGGCGATCGGCACGCCGGCCCGGCGCAGCGCGCGCTCGAAGGCCCGGGCGAAGTCCCGGTGCGAGGTGAACCGCAGCGGCCCACGCTTGGCGTACCGGATACGGACCCGCTGGACGACGGGGGCCTGGCCGCCCTCGGGTTGAGGCTTTCTGGCGATCGTGAGCTCCTCGGCTGTGCCTGCGTATCGGTCTCATCCTGACGCAGCGCCCACCGCGCCCCACACCCGGGGCCACCCCACCCACCCCAAACCCCCACAAACCCCGACCCCCGCCCCCACCCCACCCCATCTCCGCCCGGTCGATCATGAGGTTAACGGCGAAATCGGAGATCAACTTCGGCGTCAACTTCATGATCGTCGGGTTGGGCGGTGCGGGGGTGGGGGTGGGGCGGGCGGGGGGGGCTTGTGGGGCGGGTCGGGTGCGGGGTCGGTCAGGGGCGGGGGTCGCCGGGTGGGGCGTACGGGCTCTGGCCGGGTGGGGTGTGGGCCTGGCCCTGGGGCGGGTAGGCGCCCGCGCCGGGCTGGGGGTACCCACCCGGCTGCGGGTAGCCGCCCTGCTGGGGGTATCCGCCCGGCTGGGGGTATCCGCCCGGCTGGGGGTGCGCGCCGGGTGGCGGGTAGCCGCCGGGTGGGCCGTAGCCGGGCGGCGGGGCGGCGTGACCGGCGGGCACCGGCGGGCCCTGCCCACCGGCGTCCATCCGGTCCAGTGCCTCGTCCGGGATGGAGCCGACCTTCGCCAGCTCACGCCGGTGACGGCGGCGGTTCCAGATCAGGAACACCACGAGCGCCAGCAGCACCACGAGCGCCACGGCGATGCCGATGCCGATCACCATCACCTGCTGGTCGGTGGGGCCGCCCCGGTCGCCGTACTTCGTCACGTCGAAGTTGTCGTCCTCGGCGGCGGCCGGTGGCGCGGACGCGCTCGGCGCGGCGGCCCCGAGCAGCGGGTTCGCCGACACCGACGGCACATCTGCGGTGAGCGCCGCCACCGGGTCGATCCGGCCGAAGCCGAACCGCGGGTCGCGGCCGGGCGGCCCGGCGTCCCGGGCGGTACGGATCATCCGGTTGATCACGTCGGGCGCGGAGAGCTTCGGGTGCTTCGACCGGATCAGTGCCGCGACGCCGGAGACGACGGCGGCGGCGTCGGATGTGCCGTCCCCCCAGCCATAGCCCCGGTCCGGGCCGATGTTGTAGACCTCGTCGCCGGGCGCGGCGATCACCGCTTCCGGGCCCTGGGCCGATCCGGACCAGAAACCCCCGCCCCGGACCGTGCCGGTCACCGCGATCACGCCGGGGATCTTGGCGGGTGAGACGACGTCCGGGCCGGCCTGCCGGACGTTGCCGGCGGCGGCCACCACGACCACGTCGCGCTCCAGCGCGTACCGGATCGCGGCCTCCTCGACCTCCTCCACGGGCCCGGCGCCGCCGTACGACAGGTTGAGCACCTTCGCACCGCCGTCGACGGCCATCCGGATGCCGGTCGCGGAGTCGTCCTTGGTGGCCGCCGCGCCGACGGGCTTCCGGATGGGCAGGATCCGGGCGTCGGGCGCGATGCCGACCACCCCGGTCCCGTTGGCCGCGATGATCCCGGCCATGTGGGTGCCGTGGCCGTCCGGGTCGCGCCGGCCGTCGCCGGAGTCACGGGTGCTGCCCCCGGCCAGGACCCGGCCCCGCATGTCGGGGTGCCCGGCGTCCACACCGGTGTCCAGCACGCCGACGACGACGCCCCGCCCGGTGGAGATCTGATGCGCCCGGTCGATCCGCAGCTCGTCCAGATACCACTGCTCGGCGCGGCGCGGCGCGGCCACCGCCGGCTGGGCAGCACCCAGCAGCATCAGTCCGGCAAGCAGACCGGCCGTCACCGGCCGGAGCGCGCCGACGTGCACCTTCATCCGTCCGTCCTCATCGCAGGATGCCCGGGGACGCACCGTCACCGGCACCCCACGGATCGTCGTCCTCAGTCAACCATGACGAGTGCCCCGCCGCGTCGCCGCCGTGACCGGCGCCGCCGTGACCGCCCATCATTCCGCCGCCCATCATCCCGGCGCCGGCCATCCCGCCACGCGCGCCGCCCGCGCCGCCCGGTCCCGCCGCGGCCGCGGCCTTCAACGCGCTGGCCGCGCTGGTCAGTGGCGGAACCTTGCCGTTGCCACCGCCGACCATGCCGGGCAGACCGCCCATGGCCATGCCGCCGGCCGCGCCGATCCCACCGCCGCCGATCCCGCCGGCCGAGCCCAGGCCGGCGCCACCACCACCGAAGCCGCCGCCACCGGCGCTCAGTCCACCCGCGCCACCGCCGCCCAGACCGAGCGTGCCCGGCCCGCCTGCGGTGATCGTGCCGGGCCCGCCCGCGCCGGCCAGACCACTGCCGTACTCCGGGGTGCCCGAGCCGGGGGCGCCACCGAGCTCGGGGATCCCCCCGGTGGTCGGCGGGGTGTAGGAGCCGCCGCCGGGGATGCCGCTGCCGGGCCCACCCGGGGGCGGCGTGAACGAACCGCCGCCGGGCGTGCCACCACCGATGCCGGTGCTGCCGATGGACGGCATGGGGCCGCCACCGCCGGGCATGCCGCCGCCGGGCGCACCGCCACCCGGCAGGCCGCCGCCGGGCACACCCGTCGGGGGAACGCGCGGGTCGCCGCGGTAGCCGTCGCCCAGTTCGCTGTCCGTGGGACGGGGTACGGCCAGCTTGGGGCGCTCGGCCTCGACCGCTGCCGGCAGCGGCGACATCGCCTTGTTGGCCGCCTGCTGGTTGTCGCGGTACCAGTTGTCGAGGTGCGACTTGGTGTCCCACCAGCCGCCCCGCTTCTGGTCGCTGGCGTTGCCGTCGATCTTCATGGTGGCTTCGAGGTCGTCGGCCTTGTCGCGGAACGCGCCGTCGGCGTACAACGCCTGGTTGCCCTGGTAGTCGCTGCGCAGCGCGGCCAGGAAGCCGGACTGGCTCTCACCGTCGCGCGCGTCGTCCAGCTCGGTGCCGCCGGGCAGGCTCCACTCGTTCCAGCCGAAGTTGTCCATCAGCGGGATCGGGATGCTCGCCACCGCCGTACGGATGTCGCCCTCGATCCGCGACAGCGCGCCGCTGACGTTGCTGGCGTGCGTGATGAGTTCCTCGATGTCCTTGCCGATCTCGGACAGGTGCTCGCGGTACGCGTCGCCGCCGCTGCCCTTCCAGCCGGCGAGCATCCCGGGCAGGCCGCCGGTGTGCGGGCGCTCCTGGCCGGCCGCGATCGGGCCGACGAACGAACGGCCCACCAGCGAGTCGCGTAGGTGGCCGAGCGCCGTGGAGAGGTTCTTCCAGCCCGCGCCGACCGATCCGACGGTTTCCGGGTCCGCCGAGAGCGTCACCTCACGGACGCAACGCTCCCAGGTGCCTCCTGCCATGACCGTCTCCCCCTCAGGCCGTGTACGGGTAGGTGGGCTGCTGCCCGGCGTCCGGCGGCGGGGCCGCGGACTCCAGCAGACGCTCGATGTCCTTGCCGTTGGCCGCGTTGCGGGCCTCGGCGTCGCGGAACGCCTTGGCGATGTCCTGTGTGCCCTGCTTCAGGCCGGCCAGCTTCATGGAGATGGCCTTGAGATGGGCCTCCATGCTGGCGGTGGACGTGGTCAGCGCCTGCCACTGCATCCGGGCGTCCTCGTACGCGCCGAACGGGGTGCCGTTGGGCACCGTCTGCGCGTTGCCGCTGTCGCCCTTCATCCGCTCCTTGATGCGCTCCATCTCCCAGGAGATGGTGTCCTCGACGTACTGCTTGAGGCGCTCGATGTACTCGGCCGCCGCATCCAGGTCCTCGACGCTGACGTGCAGATCGCCGGTGTCCGGCGGATTGATGCCCATGCTGCCTGTCCTCCCCGCTGCCGGCCCCGGCCGGTCCATTACGGACGCAGCGTATCGAGGAAGGACCAGTCGGGGCACCCCCACCCCGCGTACCGCGACGGTCACCCGGGAAGGACGACGGAGCGCGGGAACCCGGTCGGGTTCCCGCGCTCCGGTGAGTGCGGGCGGCGTCAGCCCTGGGCGGCTGCGGGCAGCTTCAGCCCGTTGACCGGGGTGAGCGGCAGCAGCTTGCGGCCGGTCGGGCCGATCTGGATCTCGGTGTCCATGGACGGGCAGACGCCGCAGTCGAAGCAGGGCGTCCAGCGGCAGTCGTCCTGCTCGTACTCCGACAGCGAGTCCTGCCAGTCCTGCCAGAGCCAGTCCTTGTCCAGGCCGGAGTCGAGGTGGTCCCAGGGCAGGACCTCCAGCTCCTCGCGCTGCCGGGTGGTGTACCAGTCGAGGTCCACGCCGTATGCCGGCAGCACCTCGGTGGCGGCGTCCACCCACCGCTGGTAGGAGAAGTGCTCGCTCCAGCCGTCGAACCGGCCGCCGTTCTCCCAGACCTTGCGGATCACCGCGCCGACCCGGCGGTCGCCCCGGGAGAGCAGGCCCTCGATCAGCGACGGCTCGCCGTCGTGGTAGCGGAAGCCGATCGCCCGGCCCAGCGACCGGTCGCTGTTGATCGCCTGCTTGAGCAGCTTGAGCCGGCCGTCGATGACCTCCGGCCGCTCCATCGAGGCCCACTGGAACGGGGTGTGCGGCTTCGGCACGAACCCGCCGATGGAGACCGTGCAGCGGATGTCCTTCGACCCGGTGGCCGCGCGGCCGGCCCGGATCACCTCGTGCGCCATGTCGGCGATCTCGAGGACGTCCTCGTCGGTCTCGGTGGGCAGGCCGCACATGAAGTAGAGCTTCACCTGCCGCCAGCCGTTGGAGTACGCGGTGACCACCGTACGGATGAGGTCTTCCTTCGACACCATCTTGTTGATCACCTTGCGGATCCGCTCCGACCCGCCCTCGGGCGCGAAGGTCAGACCGGTCCGCCGCCCGTTGCGGGACAGCTCCTGGGCCAGGTCGATGTTGAACGCGTCCACCCGGGTCGACGGCAGCGACAGCGAGACGTTCGTGCCCGCGTACTGCTCGGCCAGGCCGGAGCACATGTCGCCGATCTCGGAGTGGTCGGCCGACGACAGCGACAGCAGGCCGACCTCGTGGAAACCGGAGAACTCCAGCCCTTCCTTGACCATCTGGCCGACGGTGGTGATCGACCGCTCCCGCACCGGGCGGGTGATCATGCCGGCCTGGCAGAACCGGCAGCCACGGGTGCAGCCCCGGAAGATCTCCACCGCGTACCGCTCGTGCACCGTCTCGGCGAGCGGCACCAGGGGCTTCTTCGGGTACGGCCAGGCGTCCAGGTCCATGGTGGTGCGTTTGTGCACCCGGAACGGCACGTCCGGCCGGTTCGGCACGACCCGCTGGATCCGGCCGTCGGGCAGGTAGTCGACGTCGTAGAAGCGCGGCACGTACACGCTCTCGGTGCGGGCCAGCCGCAGCAGCAGCTCGTCGCGGCCGCCCGGGGAGCCCTCCGTCTTCCACTCCCGGACGATGGCGGTGATCTCCAGCACCGCCTCCTCGCCGTCGCCGAGCACCGCGGCGTCGACGAAGTCGGCGATCGGCTCCGGGTTGAACGCGGCGTGCCCGCCGGCCACGATCACCGGGTCGGCGTCGGTGCGGTCGGCGGCGAGCAGCGGGATGCCGGCCAGGTCGATCGCGGTGAGCAGGTTGGTGTAGCCCAGCTCGGTGGAGAACGAGACGCCGAACACGTCGAAGTCACGCACCGGGCGGTGGGCGTCGACGGTGAACTGCGGCACGCCGTGGGCGCGCATCAGCTTCTCCAGGTCGGGCCAGACCGCGTACGTCCGCTCGGCCAGCACGTCGGGCAGCTCGTTGAGCACCTCGTACAGGATCTGCACGCCCTGGTTGGGCAGGCCCACCTCGTACGCGTCCGGGTACATCAGCGCCCACCGGACGGTCGCGGCGTCCCAGTCCTTGACCACCGCTCCCAGCTCTCCACCCACGTACTGGATGGGCTTGGTCACCTGCGGCAGCAACGGCTCCAGCCGGGGCCAGACCGAGTTGGCGGCGGCGGGACGCGGGGTCGTGGACGGGGCACTCATGATGCCCAAGCGTACGCGGTGCCCCCGCCTTCTCCCGCGCCCGCGCCCGTGTCCGCCGCGTTGATCAAGGAGTTTGTGTGCTGTCCGGCGCTTCCACGGGCACGAACTCCTTGATCACCGGAGTGGGGCCGGGGACCGGGGCGGAATTCGTCCCGGGTGGCGGGGCGGTACTAACCTCGCAACGGGCCGAGAGGAGATTGCCGCGATGCCGCAGCCGCAGCCGGGGGCGGACCGGCCGGCCGACGGGGCCGAGATGCCGTCCGTCACCGAGCCGGCGACCGCCGCCGACACCGAGGACGCCACCGGCGCCTCGGCTCCGGCGTCCCCGTCCGGCACACCGGAGGCCGCCGACGACCGGACCCCCGGCGCGACGGCGGCCGACCAGCCGTCCGGCGCCGCCGACAGCGAGCCCAGCGAGCAGTCGGAGCAGGCCGGACCCGCGCGGCTGGACGAGCCGGCCGAGCAGGCGCTGCGGGACGACCGCCCGGAACCGTCCGAGCAGGCTGAACCGGCACGGCGGGACCAAGCAGCCGAACCGGCGGACCCGGCCAGCACCGCCCCGCTCGACAGCGCGAGCCCGCACCCACCGGCCGACGACGCCGCCGCCCCCACCGGCAGGGCCGGCCCCCAGGCGAGCGCGACGACCGCCGACGCCTTCTCCGGCAACGCCGGAATGCCGGCCGACGCGCCTACCGGCGACGAGGCTCCGACTGCCGACGCCGGAACGCCGGGCGGCACTCCGCCCGTACCGGTCACCCGGGCTCGGGGATCCGCGGCGGTTCCGGGCCGCACCACGCCCGTACCCACTCCCCGGACCGGGCGGCAGCCGGATCCGACCCGGATCGACGTCGCGCCGCAGCCGCCCCGGGCCGCGGCCACGCCTGACCCCACCAAGGTCGAGAACGCCCAAGACCGCATGCCGTCGGCGAACACGCCGGACCCGACCCGCGTGGAGAACACCCCCGATCCGACCCGGGTCGACGCGCCCGCGCCCCGCTGGAGCGGTTCCGCCGCCGTCCCGCCACCGCCGCCGCGACGGCCCGCCTGGGGCGAGTCCGCCGAGCCCACGCCGGTGCCGCCGCTGGCATCGCCGGAGCACGCCACGCCGGTCGACCCGTGGGCCGGGGTGGACACCACCGGCTGGGAGCTGCACGCCCCCGAACTGCCGCCGCCGACGCCGACGCTGCCCTACACCGCGCCCTGGGCCGCGCCGGACAACCCCCACCCGGCCCATCCGGCGCCACCGGCGGCCCACCCCGCCCCGCAACCGGCGCCACCGGCCCGTCCCGCGCCGCCCGCAGCCCGGCCGGTCTCACCACCGCCGCACAGCCCGCCGTACCCCGGACCGGCCCGGCCGGTCTCGCCGCCGCACCACCCCGGTCCGCCCGCCGCCCGGCCGCTGCCGCCCGCGGCGCCCGTCGCTCCGCCGGCGAAGCCCGGACGGCCGCCGAAGCAGCGCCGGGGCAAGGCCGGGCCGCCTGTCGCACCGCCGCCGGGCTGGCAGCAGCCGCCCAAGCGGACCCGCCGCCGGCGTCGCTGGCCCTGGGTGCTGCTGCTCTCCGTCGCCTGCTGCTGCGGCCTCCCGCTCTGGTGGTTCCAGCCGATCTCCAGCCAGTACCCGGCCAGCGCCACCCTCCCGGACCAGATCGACTCGATGCGGCTGCGCCAGGACGAGAGCAGCCGAACCGCCGCCGAGGAGCTGAAATCCCAGGTACGCGAGGCGAACCTGCTCGCCGAGGACACGTTCGCCGGCATCTACAGCACGAGCGACGGCAAGCGGGTGACGTTGTTCGGCAGCACCGGGCTGCGGTTCAGCCCGGAGTCGGACGCCAAGGCGGAACTCGACCGCCTCGCCGGGGACTACGCCCTGAAGGAGTCGGTGGCCGTGGACACCGGCGTACGGGGGCGCCACGAGCGCTGCGCCGTGGGCCGGGCGGACGGCGACTCGGTGGTGGTCTGTGTCTCGGCCGACCACGGCAGCCTCACCACGGGCGTGTTCACCCGGCTGTCTGTGGACGACAGCGGGCGGCTGCTGAACGACCTGCGCCAGCGCGTGGTGGTGCCGAAGTCCTGACCGCTCAGGCGGTCTGCTCGCCGCCGGCCTGGTCGCCTGCGGTCTGGTCGGCGCGCTTCGGGGCGTAGCGCGGGACGTACTCCTGGCCGCTGAGCTTCTGGATCTCGGCCATCATCTCGTCGGTCATCGCGCGCAGCGAGGTGCGGTCGTCGGGGCGGCCGGTGAAGTCCAGTGGCTTGCCGAACTTGATGGTGATCTTGGCGCGGCCCGGTCGCGGGATCCGCGTACCGATCGGCTGGGCCTTGTCGGTGCCGGTCACGCCGACCGGGATGATCGGCACGCCGGCGGCGATCGCCAGCCGGACGGTGCCGGTGCGCCCGCGGTAGAGACGCCCGTCCGGGGAGCGGGTGCCCTCCGGGTAGACGGCGACCAGGTCACCGGCCTTGAGCACCGGGATCGCCGCGTCGAACGCGGTCAGCGCGGCCCGGCCGCCGGCCCGCTCGACCGGGATCGCGCCCAGCCCGGTGAGCACGAACTTGGAGAAGCCGCCCTTGAGCCCGGTGCCCTTGAAGTACTCCGACTTGGCCCAGAACGCCAGGTGGCGGGGCACCACGGTGCCGAGGAGCAGTTCGTCGGCGACGGAGAGGTGGTTGCTGGCGAAGATCGCGCCGCCGGTCGCCGGGATGTGCTCCAAACCCTCCACGTGCGGACGGAAGGCCAACCGGAGCGCGGGCGCCACGGTGAGCTTGCCGATGGTGTAGAGCAGGGGCACGGGTCCTCCGGCGGTCGTACGTGAAACAGGCGCTGTCACGGTAGCCGACGCGGCCGTCCGCCACCGAGCGGGTGGTCCGCAGTCCACTCGCTGGGTGCGGGTGTTAAGCAGGGGCCCCTCCTCTACCTGAGGCGTTAAGAAGGGCCCCCGCCTTACATCACACCTTGCGGACCGTCACCGTTACGCGCTCGCCCTCGCCGGCCTCGCCGTCGAAGCCGTCGAGGCCCTCGGCGAAGTCGATGCTGTCGGCGAGCACCTCCCGGGCCACGAACCCGGTGTACGCGGCGACGGCCGCGCGCACCTCCTCCGAGGCGGAGACGGCCACCGTGATCCGGTCGGACACGTCGAGGTCGGCCTCCCGGCGGGCCTGCTGCACGACCCGGACCACGTCCCGGGCCAGCCCTTCGGCTGCGAGTTCCGGTGTGACCTCGGTGTCCAGCACGACCACTCCCTCACCGCCGGGCAGCGGCGCGGAGTGCTCGGCGTCGGCGGCGACCAGGCGCAGCTCGTACTCGCCCTCGGCGAGCGTGACCCCGGCGGCGACCGGGGCGCCGTCGCGCAGCTCCCACTCCCCCGCCTTGACCGCCTTGATGACCTGCTGGACGGCCTTGCCGACGCGCGGGCCGAGCGCCCGCGGCACCACGGTGAGCACCTGCTGGCAGTACGCGGACACCTCGTCGGTGAGCACGACCTCCTTGACGTTCACCTCGTCGGCGACCAGATCGGCGAAGGGCCGCAGCTGGGCGGCGACGGGCGACGCCACTGTGAGCTTCGCCAGCGGCAGCCGTACCCGCAGGCCCTTGGCCTTGCGCAGCGACAGCGCCGCCGAGGCGACCGCCCGGACGTTGTCCATCGCGGAGACCAGCTCGTGGTCGGCCGGGAACTCCTCCGCCTGCGGCCAGTCGGTCAGGTGCACCGACCGCTCGCCGGTCAGCCCGCGCCAGATCTCCTCGGCGGTCAGCGGCGCCAGCGGCGCCACCACCCGGCACAGCGTCTCCAGCACGGTCCACAGCGTGTCGAACGCGTCCGCGTCGCCGGCCCAGAACCGGTCCCGGGACCGGCGCACGTACCAGTTCGTCAGCGCGTCCAGGTAGGACCGCACGGTGGCGCACGCGCCGGAGATGTCGTACGCGTCCATCTGCGCGCCGACGGTCGCGACCAGCTCGTTCGTCTTCGCCAGCACGTACCGGTCGAGCACGTTCGTGGAGTCGGTACGACGACGCGCGGTGTGGCCGTCGGCGTTGGCGTACAGCGAGAAGAAGTACCAGACGTTCCACAGCGGCAGCAGCACCTGGCGCACCGCGTCCCGGATGCCCGACTCGGTGACCGCCATGTCGCCGCCGCGCAGCACCGGCGAGGACATCAGCATCCACCGCATCGCGTCCGACCCGTACGAGTCGAACACGTGGTAGACGTCCGGGTAGTTGCGCAGGCTCTTGGACATCTTGCGCCCGTCCGAGCCGAGCAGGATGCCGTGGCTCAGGCAGTTGCGGAACGCCGGCCTGTCGAACAGCGCGGTGGCCAGCACGTGCATGGTGTAGAACCAGCCGCGGGTCTGCCCGATGTACTCGACGATGAAGTCACCCGGGTAGTGGTGCTCGAACCACTCGCGGTTCTCGAACGGGTAGTGCACCTGGGCGAACGGCATCGAGCCGGACTCGAACCAGCAGTCCAGCACCTCCGGCACCCGGCGCATCATCGACTTGCCCGTCGGGTCGTCCGGGTTGGGGCGGACCAGGTCGTCCACCGCCGGCCGGTGCAGGTCGGTCAGGCGTACGCCGAAGTCCCGCTCGATCTGCTCCAGCGAGCCGTACACGTCCACCCGCGGGTGGTTCGGGTCGTCGGACTTCCACACCGGGATCGGCGAGCCCCAGAACCGGTTCCGGCTGATCGACCAGTCCCGGGCGTTCGCCAGCCACTTGCCGAACGAGCCGTCCTTGATGTGCCCGGGGGTCCAGTTGATCTGCTGGTTCAGCTCGACCATCCGGTCCTTGAACGTCGACACGGCGACGAACCACGACGACACCGCCTTGTAGACCAGCGGGGTGTCGCAGCGCCAGCAGTGCGGGTAGGAGTGGGTGTAGGTGTCCTGCCGCAGCACCACCCCCCGCTCCTTCAGCTCCCGGATCACCGGCTTGTTCACGTCGAAGACCTGCTCGCCCTGGTACGGCGGGACCAGCGCGGTGAACCGGGTGTGGTCGTCCACCGTCACGACGGTGGGGATGCCGGCGGCGTTGCAGGTGTTCTGGTCGTCCTCACCGAAGGCGGGCGCCAGGTGGACGATCCCGGTGCCGTCCTCGGTGGTCACGAAGTCCGCGCCGAGCACCTGGTACGCGTTCGGGCCGGCCGGCTCGACGAGGAAGTCGTACAGCGGCGTGTAGCGGCGTCCGACCAGGTCGCGGCCGTACACGGTGCCGACCTGCTCGTACCCCTCCAGTTCCTTGGCGTACGCGCCGAGGCGCGCGGCACCGACGACGTAGCGCTCACCGTCGCGTTCCAGCAGCGCGTACTCGATGTCGGGGCCGACGGCGAGCGCCAGGTTCGACGGCAGCGTCCACGGCGTGGTCGTCCAGACGCCCAGCTTGACCGGCCCGCGCAGCGGCTCCGGCGCGTTCTCGTCGGCGGTCAGCTCGAACCAGACGGTGAGCGTCGGGTCGTGCCGGTCCCGGTAGACGTCGTCCATCCGGGTCTCGGTGTTCGACAGCGGCGTCTCGCACCGCCAGCAGTACGCGAGCACCCGGAAGCCCTCGTAGACCAGACCCTTGTCGTGCAGGGTCTTGAAGGCCCACATGACGCTTTCCATGTAGTCCAGGTCGAGCGTCTTGTAGTCGTTGGCGAAGTCGACCCAGCGGGCCTGCCGGGTGACGTACCGCTCCCAGTCGTGGGTGAACTCCAGCACCGACGTGCGGCAGGCGTCGTTGAACCGGGCCACGCCGAGGTCGAGGATCTCCGCCTTCGTGGTGATGCCGAGCTGCTTCTCGGCCACCACCTCGGCGGGCAGGCCGTGGCAGTCCCAGCCGAACCGGCGCTCGACGTGCCTGCCACGCATGGTCTGGTAGCGCGGCACCACGTCCTTGACGTAGCCGGTGAACAGGTGGCCGTAGTGCGGCAGGCCGTTGGCGAACGGCGGGCCGTCGTAGAAGACGTACTCGTTCTCGCCGTCCCGGCCGGCGTCGCGGGCCTCGACTGACGCCTCGAAGGTCTTGTCGGCCGTCCAGTGCTCCAGCACCCGGCGCTCGACCGCGGGCAGGTCCGGGCTCGCCGGTACACCGGCGCCGGTCGGGTCGTGCAACGGATAGGCCATCGCCTGTCGCTCTCCCTCAGCAGCTCACTCGTCCGTGGTCTGCGAGGACGAGCCGAATCCGGTACGCCGTGACCGGCGCCCGGGTGTGGCCCGCGGTACCACCCCGCTTGGCGGCCGAGGTGCGACCGCCCGCTCGTTGGCCGGCTGTGACGGGCCGGTCCCGTCCGGTTCTACTGAGCCGGTGACCCGGCCGTTCTTCCGGAGGCTCGCCGGTGATGGCCGGGTCGTCGCCTGTGTCCATCAAGCGTACTCGACCCCCCACCCACCGCGCCGCCGAGTATCACCCGCCCCGCCTCTCCCCGCCCCGCCCCTGCCCCGTCGATCATGAAGTTGACGGCCAGATCCGAGATCCACATCGCCGCCAACTTCATGATCAACGCATCCAGGGCGGGGTGGGGTCAGCGGGAGGTGGGGGCGGGGAGGGTGGTGGTCCAGAGGGAGGCGCCGGTGCGGTCGCGGAGGTGGACCGTGAGGGCCGCCGACGGGCCGTCGATGGTCACCTCGCCGAAGTGCTGGAAGCCCTCGGCCGGGGAGGTGTTCGCGCGCGGCGGGGCGTGCACGAAGACCGCCTTCGGGCCGAACGTGCCGTCCAGCGCGTTCGGCCCGAACGCGCCGGCGTGCGCCGGGCCGGAGACGAACTCCCAGAACGGGCTGAAGTCCCGCACCGCGGCGCGCGCCGGGTCGTAGTGGTGGGCGGCGGTGTAGTGCACGTCGGCGGTGAGGAACACCAGCCCGGTCACCCCGGCCCGGTGCGAGGCGCGCAGCACCTCGGCGAACTCCAGCTCCCGGCCGGCCGGCGCGCCGTGGTCGCCCTGCGCGACGCCCTCCTGGGAGCCTGCCCCGTCCGGCACCACCAGGCCGATCGGCAGGTCGTTGGCGATCACCTTCCAGGTGGCCCGGGAGGCGCGCAGCTCGCGGATCAGCCACTCCCGCTGCGCCTTGCCGAGCAGGCCCCGGTTGCGGTCGGCGTACGTGTTGCCGTCGTTGGGGTCCTTGTAGGTGCGCATGTCCAGCACGAACACGTCCAGCAGCGGCCCGTACGACAGCTTGCGGTACATCGGCCCGCCCGACGGCACCGGCAGCCACTCGTGGAACGCCTGCCGGGCCCGGGCGGCGAGCACGTCCACGCGCTTCTCGCCGTACCGCTCGTCGGTCAGGATCTCCCCCGGGTACCAGTTGTTCACCACCTCGTGGTCGTCCCACTGGTTGATCTGCGGCACCTGGGCGGCGAACGCCCGCAGGTGCTCGTCGAGCAGGTTGTACGCGAACTGCCCCCGGTACTCGGCGAGCGTCTCGGCCACCTTGCTCTTCTCCGGCGTCACCAGGTTGCGCCAGGTGCGGCCGTCGGGCAGGACCACGCTCTCGGCCAGCGGCCCGTCGGCGTACACGGTGTCGCCGCTGCACAGGAAGAAGTCCGGGCGGCGCTCCCGCATGGCCCGGAAGATCGCCAGGCCGTCGAAGTCGGTGCTGATCCCCCAGCCCTGCCCGACGATGTCGCCGGTCCACACGAACCGCACGTCACGCCGCTGGTGCCGCCCGGGGGCGGTGGCGAACGAACCGGTCAGCGGCTCGCTGCACAGGCCGTGCCGGTCCAGGCTCTCCACCCGTACCCGGTAGTGCAGCCGCTCCCCCGCGGGCAGGCCGCGCAGGCGGACCTTGCCGGTGAGGTCGCCGGTGGGGTCGACCACCGGGCCGCGCACCAGGCGGGCGCCGCGCAGGTCCGGCCGGCGGCTGACCTCGACCAGCATCCGGCCGGGCCGGTCCGCGCGGGTCCAGACCAGCGCCGAGTCGGCAGTCACGTCGCCGCTCTGCACGCCGTGGGTGAGCAGCGGCCGGCCGCTGCGCCGCAGGCCGGGTGCGGCGGGCGCGCCGGGCGCGCCGAGCAGCGCGCCGCCGGCGACTCCGGCACCGGCGACCAGGCCGGCGCGGAGCAGGGTACGTCGATCGAAGTGCGTCATGGGTTCTCCCGGTCTCGGCAGTGTCGCCAGCCGGTCTACCGGCCGCAGGTGGCCGGGAACTCCGGTCGAGGTGACCGGCACGTCAACGACTGCTGTCCAGCGCCCCGGCATGACCACCGTCACACCGCCGGGCCGTCACACCGCGCCCGCCGTGCCCCGTCCTGTGCGCGTACCCGAACCCTCAAGGAGGCGGCGATGAGCCGGATGGACATGGCGGCGGTGGCGCCCGAGGCGTACCAGGCCGTGCTGGGCCTGGAGAAGTACGTCCGGGCGAACGTGGACCACACCGTGCTGGAGCTGGTGAAGCTGCGGGCGTCGATGCGCAACGGCTGCGCGTTCTGCGTCGACATGCACAGCCGCGAGGCGCTGGCGGCCGGGGAGGACAGCCGCCGGCTGTTCGCCGTCGCGGCGTGGCGCGAGGCGCCGTTCTTCGACGAGCGGGAGCGGGCCGCGCTGGCCCTCACCGACGCGGTGACCCGGCTCGGCGAGCACGGCGTGCCGGACGACGTCTGGGACGCCGCGGCGAAGGTGTGGTCGGAGAAGGAGCTGGCGGATCTGGTGATGGCGATCGCCACCATCAACGTGTGGAACCGGGTCGCGGTGACCTGCCGGACGCAGCCGCCGGCGCAGGTCTGATCGCTGACACACGACGGCCCCGGTCCCGCGAAGATGCGGGCCGGGGCCGTCGGCGCGTGGGTCAGGCCAGCTCGGGGAACCAGAGCGCGATCTCGCGCTTGGCGCTGTCCGCCGAGTCGGAGGCGTGCACCAGGTTCTCCCGGTTCGACAGCGACAGGTCGCCGCGGATGGTGCCGGCGGCGGCCTTGCGGCCGTCGGTGCTGCCGATCATTGCACGCACGACCTCGACCACCTGGTCGCCGGAGAGCACCAGCGCCACCAGCGGGCCGCTGGTCATGAACGTCTTCAGCGGCGGGTAGAACGGCTTGTCGACGTGCTCGGCGTAGTGCTGGTCGGCGAAGTCGCCGTCCATGGTCCGGCTCACCATCGCGTCGATCCGCAGGCCCTTGCGCTCGAAACGGGACAGGATCTCGCCCACCAGACCGCGGCGCACCGCGTCGGGCTTGATCAGTACGAGCGACCGCTCGTCCGGGCTGCTGCTGGACACGCTGGGTTCCTCCTGCGCACTCAAACGGGGTTCGGCTGGGTACGGTCAGCGTAGCGACCCGGTCCCGGCGCCGGCGCGGCGGCTGCGTCTTCCCTGGCCCGCCGCGGCGGCCTAGCCTGGCCCTGGAACCCCTGGGAGGTCCACTGTGGCGAATGGCGGGAACCGCACGATCGCGCCGGTACGCAAACTGATCGGCGCGGTGCTGGGCACCGTCGCCACCTTCGTGACCGTGTTCGGGCTCGGCATGACCAGCTGGGCCATCGTGGCCCTCGGCGTCGCGCTGCTGGTGCTGGCGATCGCCCTGGCCACGGTACGCGGCGGCGGCCGCACCTGGGTGATCGGCCTCGGGCACGTGCACAGCGCCTCCGAGCCGCCTACCCAGTACGCGTTCGGCCGGTGCGAGCTGCAACTGGTCATCGACGCGCCGGGGCTGCCGCCCCGCTCCAAGAAGATCATCGAGCCTCGGGTGCCGGTCGCCAAGTGGCCCTCGCTGGGCCAGGCGCTGCCGGTCCGGGTGGCGCTGGACGACCAGCGGCACGTACGCGTGCTCTGGGACGAGGTGCCCACGCACGCGGAGAGCGCCGCCGCGGTGGCCGACCTGCCGCCCGAGTACGCCGCCGAGCCGGACCCGCTGGACGAGCCGCTGATCGCGCAGGAGGCGCCGCCGTGGGCCGGGCGCGCGCCGGAGGACGACTTCCGCGACGACTACCCGCCCGCGCCGGACCCGTACCTGGACGACGTCCCGCCCCGGGCCGAGGAACGCGAGCCGGTGGTGCTGCACCAGAGCCCCGGCGGCCCGGTGGTGCTGGAGGGGCAGCTCGTTGAGCGGGCCGAGCGCGCGGCCGGCTCCGGCCCGCTCCCCCGCCGCGCCCCGGCCCCCCGCTCGCCGGCCGAGGAGCCGGTCGACACCGTGCCGGTCGAGACCGTGTTCGTCGACTCCGAACCGGCCGACTCCGGACGGTCCGACACCGTGCCCGACCCGATCGACGTGCCGCTGGACGACCCCTCGGACGCGCCGCGGCGCTCCGACGCGCCGCCGACCGCCGAGGAGCTGGACGAGGCGATCTTCGGCCCGTCCGGCGCGGCCGAGCCGGACGAGCTGGCCAGCCCGATCAGCGGCGTCGGCATCACGCTGCTCGTCACCGACCTGGACCGGTCCCTCGACTTCTACCGGGAACTCGGCTTCGACGAGCTGGACCGGGGCGAGGGCAACGCCGTGCTCTCCTCCGGGCCGACCCGGCTGGTGCTGCGCCGGGTGACCGGCGCCGCCCCGATCAGCCGTCGCCTGGTGCATGTGAACCTGGAGGTGGACGACATCCAGGGGGCGTACGAGCGGTTGCGCGACTCCGGCGTCCGGTTCACGTACGCCCCGCGCGTCGTCAACCGGGGCACCAAGCTGGAGGTGTGGGCGGCGGCCTTCCGCGACCCCGACGGCCACGGCGTCGCGCTGACGCAGTGGCGCACGCTCGCCCAGGTGTAAGGAAGGGCCCCTTCTTAACGCCTCAGGTAGAGGAAGGGGCCCCTCTTAACACGCGCAACCGCGCGACGGCGCTCAGCCGAGGATGACCCGCCGCACGTGCAGCGCGTACGCCCACACCAGCGCGAACATCACACCCAGCGCGAACAGCGACCAGTGCAGCAGCCCGGAGAGCAGCAGCAGTCCCTGGATCACGGTGCCGGCGTACCACGCCCACGGGCGGCGCATCATGCCGGCGAGCACCACACAGGCGACCGCCAGCGCCACGATCGCGCCGATCGCCGCGCCGCTCAGGTCACCGCCGACCACCCGGATCGGCTGGATGGCCAGCAGCAGCACCAGCGCCTCCAGCGACATCGTGCCGGCGCCGAGTCCGCGCACTGCCTTGTCCGGGTTCCGCAGCCCGGACCGTCGCACGCCGCCCACCGGCTCCGAGCCGCCTGCCTGCTCCGAACCGGCCGCCTGTTCCGGACCGACCAGCCGCTCAACGCCGCCCGCCTGCTCCGGCCCCGTCGGCTGCTCAGCGCCGGTCGGCTGCTCAGTGCCGGTCGGCTGCTCCGGGCCGGTCGGGCGCTCAGCGCCGGTCGGCCGCTCAGCGCCGGTCGGCCGCTCAGCGCCGGTCGGCCGCTCAGCGCCGGTCGGCGGCTCAGCGCCGGTCGGGCGCTGCTGCGGGCCGGTCATCGCTTGAGCAGCCGGCGGGCGTCGGCCACTGTCACCACCGATCCGGTGATCAGCACGCCCACCCCGGACAGTTCGCCCGGCACGTCCGACTCGGTCTCCGCCACTGCCGCCTCGATGGCGTCCGGCATGTCCCGGGCCACCTGCACCCGCTCCGGCCCGAAGATCTCCCGCGCCAGCGCGGCCAGCTCGTCCACCGGCAGCGCCCGGGCCGAGCTGTTCTCCGCCACCACGATCGAGTCGAGCACCGGTTCGAGCAGTTCCAGCAGGCTCGCCGCGTCCTTGTCGCCGAGCACCGCCAGCACGCCGACGAGCTTGCTGAACGCGAACTCCTCCTGCACGGCGGCGACCGTGGCGGCCATCCCGTGCGGGTTGTGCGCGCCGTCGAGCAGCACCGTCGGGGCGCTACGCACCCGCTCCAGCCGGCCCGGCGAACTGGTCGCGGCGAAGCCCTCACGGACCGCCTCGATGTCGAGCTGCCGCCGGGCGCCGGCACCGAGGAACGCCTCCACCGCCGCAAGCGCCACCGCCGCGTTCTGCGCCTGGTGCGCGCCGTGCAGCGGGATGAAGATCTCCTCGTACACCCCGCCCAGGCCCTGGATGGTCAGCACCTGGCCGCCGACCGCGACCGCGCGGCGCAGCACGCCGAACTCGGCGCCCTCGCGCGCGACGGTGGCGTTGACCTCGGCGCAGCGTTCCAGGATCGGTCGGGCCGCCTCCTCCTCCTGCGCCGCCGCGATCACCGTGGCACCGGGGTGGATGATGCCCGCCTTGTGCAGCGCGATGTCCTCGATCGTGTCGCCGAGCCACTCGGTGTGGTCCAGCCCGATCGGGGTGATCACGGCGACGCCGGCCTGGATGACGTTCGTCGCGTCCTCCGCGCCGCCGAGCCCGACCTCCACCACCGCCACGTCGACCGGGGCGTCGGCGAACGTGGCGAACGCCAGCGCCGTGGTCATGTCGAAGTACGTCAGCGGCTCGGCGAACCGCTGGTCGACCAGCTCGGCCAGCGGCGCGATCTCACGGTACGTGGACACGAACCGGTCCTCGCCCACCGGCTCGCCGTCCAGGCTGATCCGCTCCCGGACGGTCTCCAGGTGCGGGCTGGTGTAGCGGCCGGTGTGCAGCCCGAACGCCCGCAGCAGCGAGTCGATCATCCGGGCCGTCGAGGTCTTGCCGTTGGTGCCGGTCAGGTGGATCGACGGGTACGCCCGCTGCGGGCTGCCCAGCAGGTCGAGCAGGGTCTCGATCTTCTCCAGCTCGAAGTGCATCCGGGTGAAGCCGCGCGCGTTGAGCGCGGCTTCCACCTCGGCGAACTCGGTGCGGTCGGTCATGCGGAGCCATCTTTCGTTCGCGACTGCGGGGCTCGCAACCCCGGCTCACTCCTCGCGCTCACGAGGGCAACGCCTCCAGGGCGGCGTCGATCCGGACCAGGTCCGCCTCGGCCACCGCCAGCCGTTCGCGGATCTTCGCCACCACCGGCTCGGGCGCCTTGCCGACGAACGCCGGGTTGTCCAGCTTCGCCCGCGCCTGGGTGGCCTCCTTCTCGGCCGCCGCCCGGTCCTTGGTGAGCCGGGCGCGCTCGGCGGCCACGTCGATCGAGCCGCGGGTGTCGAGCGCGACACTCACCGCGCCGGGCATGGCCAGCGTGGCGCCTGCCTGGAAGTCGTCGCCGGGCGCGTCGAGCCGGGCCAGCGAGCGCACCAGCGGCTCGTGCGCCGCGATGCCCGCGCCGGCCAGGCCGTCGAGGCGCGCGGCGACCCGCTGGGTCGGCCGCAGCCCCTGGTCCGACCGGAACCGCCGGACCTCGGTCACCACCCGCTGAAGGGTGCCGACTTCGCCCTCCGCGGCGTCGTCGATCAGGGTACGGTCGGCGACCGGCCAGGACGCCGTCAGTACGGTCTCGCCGCCGCTCAGCGCGGCCCACAGCTCGTCGGTGACGAACGGGATGACCGGGTGGAGCAGCCGCAGGAGCTGGTCCAGCACGTGGCCCAGCACGCGGCGGGTGGCGTCGGCGGCGGGGCCACCCTCGGCCAGCACCGGCTTGCTCAGCTCCACGTACCAGTCGCAGACGTCGTCCCACGCGAAGTGGTAGAGCAGGTCGCAGACCTTCGCGAACTCGTACGCCTCGAACTGCTCGTCGACCTCGGCGGTGACGTGCGCCAGCCGGGACAGGATCCACCTGTCGACGGTGGAGAGGTCACCGGCGGCCGGCAGCGGTCCGTCGGTGTGCGCGCCGTTGAGCAGCGCGAACCGGGTGGCGTTCCAGAGCTTGTTGCAGAAGTTGCGGGAGCCCTGGCACCACTCCTCGCTGACCGGCACGTCCTGGCCGGGGTTGGCGCCCCGGGCCAGCGTGAACCGGGTGGCGTCGGCGCCGAACCGGTCGATCCAGTCCAGCGGGTCGACCACGTTGCCGAACGACTTCGACATCTTCTTGCCGTGCTCGTCGCGGACCATGCCGTGCAGCGCCACCACGTCGAACGGCTGCTCTCCGTCCATCGCGTACAGGCCGAACATCATCATCCGGGCGACCCAGAAGAACAGGATGTCGTAGCCAGTGACCAGCACGCTGGTCGGGTAGAACTTCGCCAGGTCCGGGGTGCGCTCGGGCCAGCCGAGCGTGGAGAACGGCCACAGGCCGCTGGAGAACCAGGTGTCCAGCACGTCCTCGTCCTGCCGCCAGCCCTCGCCGGACGGCGGCTCCTCGTCCGGGCCGACGCAGACGATCTCGCCGTCCGGGCCGTACCAGACGGGGATGCGGTGGCCCCACCACAGCTGGCGGGAGATGCACCAGTCGTGCATGTTGTCGACCCAGGCGAAGTAACGCTTGGCCAGCTCGGCCGGCTCGATCTTCACCCGGCCGTCGCGCACCGCGTCACCGGCGGCCTTCGCGAGCGGGGCGGTGTTGACGAACCACTGCAACGACAGCCGCGGCTCGACAGTCGTCTTGCACCGCGAGCAGTGCCCCACCGCGTGCAGGTACGGCCGCTTCTCGGCCACGATCCGGCCCTGCTCGCGCAGCGCCGCGACGATCGCCGGGCGGGCCTCGTACCGGTCCAGGCCCTGGAACGGGCCGGGCGCGGTGATGACGCCGCGCTCGTCCATGATCGTCAGCGACGGCAGGTCGTGCCGCTGGCCGATCTCGAAGTCGTTCGGGTCGTGCGCCGGGGTCACCTTGACCATGCCGGTGCCGAAGCTCGGGTCGACGTGCTCGTCGGCGACGATCGGGATCCGCCGGTCGGTGAGCGGCAGCTCCACCTCGGTGCCGATCAGGTGCCGGTAGCGCTCGTCGTCCGGGTGCACCGCCACCGCGGTGTCGCCGAGCATGGTCTCCGCCCGGGTGGTCGCCACCACGACCTCGTCGCCGTAGCGGATCGAGACCAGCTCGCCCTCGTCGTCGGTGTGCTCCACCTCGATGTCGGACAGCGCGGTGAGGCAGCGCGGGCACCAGTTGATGATCCGGTTGGCCCGGTAGATCAGCCCGTCGTCGAAGAGCTTCTTGAACATGGTCTGCACGGCCCGGGACAGGCCCTCGTCCATGGTGAACCGCTCGCGGTCCCAGTCGACCGCGTCGCCCAGCCGGCGCATCTGGCCGAGGATCGCGCCGCCGGACTCGGCCTTCCACTGCCAGACCCGCTCGACGAACTTCTCCCGCCCGAGGTCGTGCCGGGACAGCCCCTCACCGGCGAGCTGCCGCTCGACCAGGTTCTGGGTGGCGATGCCGGCGTGGTCCATGCCCGGGAGCCAGAGCGCCTCGTAGCCCTGCATCTTCTTGCGCCGGGTGAGCGCGTCCATGAGCGTGTGCTCGAACGCGTGACCCATGTGCAGCGAGCCGGTGACGTTCGGCGGCGGGATGACGATGGTGAACGGCGGCTTCTCGCTGTCCGCCGACGCCCGGAAGTGCCCGCCGGCTACCCACTGCTCGTACCGTCGCTGCTCTACCTCGCCGGGCTGGTACTGGCCGGCGAGGGTCGGGGCGTCGGGGCGTCGGGCATCCAGTCTCTCGGTCACCCTGAAAGTCTACGGAGCGCTTTCGGGGACCCGGCGTGCACCACCTGTGATTCGCGTACGGTGGCGGTCATGTCCGACGCGCATCTCACCGAGCGCCCGGTCGACGGGGGTTCCGATCCGTTCGAGCTGACCGAAGAGCCGATCGAGCTGAGCCGCCGCGATCCCGCGCAGGAGCCCGAACGCCGTCCCGTCTCCCGACGCCGGAAGATCGTCATGGCCGCTCTCCTCGCGGCCGGGCTCGCCGGCGCGGGCGCGCTCGGGCTGGGCGGCTGGCGGGTGCTCCAGCAGAAGGACACGACTCTCGGCCAGCCGGCCGAGGTGGCCGGGCTGGTACGCGACGACAGCGAGCGGGCTCGCAGCACCGCCGACTACCTGCGCGACGGACTGGCCGCCGACATCGAGCTGGACCGCGGCTACGGCGCCGTCTACTCCGACGGCGGGGACGCCAAGCGTTCGGTGCTGCTGTTCGGCGGCACCACGCTGCTCTGGCAGCCCGAGCGTGACCTGGACACCCTGTTCGGCCTGATGGCCGACGAGACAGGCCGGGTGGCAGGGCTGCGCGAGGTGGACGCGGGCCGCCTGGGCGGCGTGATGAAGTGCGGTACGACGAGCGGCGACGGTGGCGACTTCGCGGTGTGCGGGTGGGCCGACCACGGCAGCGTCGTGATGGGCATGTTCCCGGGCCGCCGGGTCGACGACGCCGCGGCCCTGTTCCGCGACATCCGCGAGTCCGTCCAGAGCCGCTGACCCGCGACCTCGGCGCTCACTCGTCCACGCCGGTACGGCGAGGTGCCCACACACGCCTTGCCCCGTCCCCGCCACGTCGCGGTGTCGGCGACCCCCGTCCCTCCCATGCCACCAGTTCCGGGGTAATGGCCCCCAGCCCTCCCTGTCCCCGGGGATGACCTGATGCCGGGCAGTCCGTTGTCGCCACTTCGGGGAAGTGGTGGGCCGGTTCGCCAGCTCGGGGTAGTGGCTGGATCCGGGCGTTCCGTTGCCGCCACTTCGGCGTAGTGCTGACCGGCACACCAGTTCGGCGAAGTGGCTAGGTCCGGGGTACTCCGTTAACGCCACCTGGGGGAACCTGCTGCTGGTTCGCCATCTCGGCGAGGTAGCCGGATGCCGGGCCGTCCGTCGCCGCCACTTCGGGGAAGTGGCGGGCCGGTTCGCCAGCTCGGGGAAGTGGCTGGATCCGGGGCACCTCGCCACCGCTACTTCGGGGAAGTGGCGGCCTGGTTCGGCGTTTCCGGAAAGTAGCGGGCGGTACGGCTAGCCGGTGCAGTGCCGGCAATGGGGTGGGCAGTCCATCGCTCACGCGCGTCCGGGGCCGGCTTTGCGGCCGGTCTGGTGGTGTTTTCCGGGGGCAACGCAATTCAGGGCCACCCCGGTTGGGGGTGGCCCTGAATTGGAAGATTGTCCGGCGGTGTCCTACTCTCCCACACCCTCCCGAGTGCAGTACCATCGGCGCTGGAGGGCTTAGCTTCCGGGTTCGGAATGTGACCGGGCGTTTCCCCTCCGCCATGACCGCCGTAACTCTATGAACATGTCAACCAACCCAACAACATGGGTGGTGGTTTGTTCAGAGTTGCACAGTGGACGCGTAGCAGCTTAGTAGTCAAGTCCTCGGCCTATTAGTACCGGTCAACTGAACCCGTTACCGGGCTTACATTTCCGGCCTATCAACCCAGTCGTCTAGCTGGGGGCCTTACCCCACAAATGTGGGTGGGATACCTCATCTTGAAGCGAGCTTCCCGCTTAGATGCTTTCAGCGGTTATCCCTTCCGAACGTAGCTAACCAGCCGTGCCCCTGGCGGGACAACTGGCACACCAGAGGTTCGTCCGTCCCGGTCCTCTCGTACTAGGGACAGCCCTTCTCAAGTATCCTACGCGCACGGCGGATAGGGACCGAACTGTCTCACGACGTTCTAAACCCAGCTCGCGTACCGCTTTAATGGGCGAACAGCCCAACCCTTGGGACCTGCTACAGCCCCAGGATGCGACGAGCCGACATCGAGGTGCCAAACCATCCCGTCGATATGGACTCTTGGGGAAGATCAGCCTGTTATCCCCGGGGTACCTTTTATCCGTTGAGCGACACCGCTTCCACATGCCAGTGCCGGATCACTAGTCCCGACTTTCGTCCCTGCTCGACCTGTCAGTCTCACAGTCAAGCTCCCTTGTGCACTTGCACTCAACACCTGATTGCCAACCAGGCTGAGGGAACCTTTGGGCGCCTCCGTTACCCTTTAGGAGGCAACCGCCCCAGTTAAACTACCCACCAGACACTGTCCCTGAACCGGATAACGGTCCGAAGTTAGATACCCAAATCAACCAGAGTGGTATTTCAAGATTGCCTCCACCCATACTGGCGTATGGACTTCACCGGCTCCCACCTATCCTACACAAGCTAATTCAGATACCAATGTCAAGCTATAGTAAAGGTCCCGGGGTCTTTCCGTCCTGCCGCGCGTAACGAGCATCTTTACTCGTAATGCAATTTCGCCGGGCCTGTGGTTGAGACAGTGGGGAAGTCGTTACGCCATTCGTGCAGGTCGGAACTTACCCGACAAGGAATTTCGCTACCTTAGGATGGTTATAGTTACCACCGCCGTTTACTGGCGCTTAAGTTCTCCGCTTCGCTCGTGAGAGCTAACAGGTCCCCTTAACGTTCCAGCACCGGGCAGGCGTCAGTCCATATACATCGAATTACTTCTTCGCATGGACCTGTGTTTTTAGTAAACAGTCGCTTCCCCCTGCTCTCTGCGGCCATACAACGCTCCACCCGCGCGGGGCTTCACGTCTCCGGCCCCCCTTCTCCCTAAGTTACGGGGGCAATTTGCCGAGTTCCTTAACCACAGTTCGCCCGATCGCCTCGGTATTCTCTACCTGACCACCTGTGTCGGTTTGGGGTACGGGCCGCTAAGAACTCGCTAGAGGCTTTTCTCGGCAGCATAGGATCACTGACTTCACCTGAATCGGCTCGGCATCACGTCTCAGCCTATATGCGCCGCGGATTTGCCTACGGCACGGCCTACACGCTTACCCCGGCACAACCACCGGCCGGGCTCAGCTACCTTCCTGCGTCACCCCATCGCTTGACTACTACCCGCCAGGTTCCCACGCTCCCCACCATTGGTCCGAAGACCGCCGGCAGTTCGGGTGGTTAGCACAACGAGGTTCGTCAGGGTCGCTCTTTCGCGGGTACGGGAATATCAACCCGTTGTCCATCGACTACGCCTCTCGGCCTCGCCTTAGGTCCCGACTCACCCAGGGCGGATTAGCCTGGCCCTGGAACCCTTGGTCATCCGGCGGAAGGGTTTCTCACCCTTCTTTCGCTACTCATGCCTGCATTCTCACTCGTGCCGCGTCCACAACTGGGTCACCCCGCTGCTTCACCCCCGGCACGACGCTCCCCTACCCATCCACACACCTGCATACCCCATCAAGGAGGCACGAAGTTAAAATGTGAATGCCACAGCTTCGGCGGTGTGCTTGAGCCCCGCTACATTGTCGGCGCGGAACCACTTGACCAGTGAGCTATTACGCACTCTTTAAAGGGTGGCTGCTTCTAAGCCAACCTCCTGGTTGTCTATGCGACCCCACATCCTTTTCCACTTAGCACACGCTTAGGGGCCTTAGCTGGTGATCTGGGCTGTTTCCCTCTCGACTACGAAGCTTATCCCCCGCAGTCTCACTGCCGCGCTCTCACTTACCGGCATTCGGAGTTTGGCTGATTTCGGTAAGCTTGTGGGCCCCCTAGACCATCCAGTGCTCTACCTCCG